>KZ478062.1 GCA_002837195.1 Enterobacterales bacterium CwR94 | reverse complement strand
TACCGTGGTCAACGTGGCCGATAGTACCTACGTTAACGTGGGGTTTTGTACGTTCGAACTTTTCTTTCGCCATGGCGATCATCCTTACTGTTATGCCTTCATCATTGATGAAGGCATCTGTTCACATTTTAAACCGTAGCCTTACTTGCTACGAGCTTCAATAACGGCCTGAGCGACGTTGTTCGGCGCATCATCGTACTTCAAGAACTCCATGGAGTAAGAAGCACGGCCTTTAGTCAAGGAACGCAACTGAGTCGCATATCCGAACATTTCAGACAGCGGAACTTCAGCATGAATCTGAACGCCAGTAGCGTTAGATTCTTGTCCTTTGAGCATACCACGACGACGGCTAAGGTCACCGATAACGTCACCAGTATTTTCTTCTGGAGTTTCTACTTCAACCTTCATGATTGGCTCAAGCAGAACTGGAGTTGCACGCTTAAAGCCATCTTTAAAGGCGATAGATGCCGCCAGTTTAAACGCCAGTTCGGAGGAGTCGACATCATGGTAAGAACCAAAGTGCAGACGAACACCCAAGTCTACTACCGGATAACCGGCCAGTGGACCAGATTTCAGCTGCTCCTGGATACCTTTATCAACTGCAGGCACGTATTCAGTAGGAATCACGCCGCCTTTAATGTCGTTGATAAACTCGTAGCCTTTCGGGTTTGAACCCGGCTCCAGTGGGTACATGTCGATAACAACATGACCGTACTGACCACGACCACCAGACTGTTTAGCGTGCTTACCTTCGATATCGGTAACTTTAGCGCGAATCGCTTCACGATAAGCAACCTGTGGTTTACCGACGTTCGCTTCAACGTTGAATTCACGCTTCATACGGTCAACGATGATATCGAGGTGCAGCTCACCCATACCTGCGATGATAGTCTGGTTAGTTTCTTCATCAGTCCAAACGCGGAATGATGGGTCTTCTTTCGCCAGACGGCCCAGAGCCAGACCCATTTTTTCCTGGTCAGCTTTGGTTTTTGGTTCAACCGCGATAGAGATTACCGGCTCAGGGAATTCCATGCGCTCAAGAATGATGACGTTGTCTGGATCACACAGGGTGTCACCCGTTGTCACGTCTTTCAGACCGATAGCAGCAGCGATATCGCCTGCGCGAACTTCTTTGATCTCTTCACGCTTGTTCGCGTGCATCTGAACGATACGGCCCAGACGCTCACGAGCAGATTTAACCGGGTTAAACACGGTATCACCTGAGTTTACTACACCAGAGTAAACGCGGAAGAAGGTCAAGTTACCCACAAATGGGTCGGTTGCGATTTTGAACGCCAGTGCAGCAAACGGCTCGTTGTCGTCAGAATGACGCTCAGCCGGTGTGTCTTTACCGTCGTCCAGCATACCGTTGATCGCGGTCACGTCAGTCGGTGCTGGCAGGTATTCAACTACCGCATCCAGCATCGCCTGCACACCTTTGTTCTTAAATGCAGAACCACAGGTGACCAGGATGATTTCGTTTTTCAGCACGCGCTTACGCAGAGACGTTTTGATCTCTTCTTCAGTCAGTTCTTCACCGCCGAAGAATTTCTCCATCAGCTCATCAGAACCTTCAGCTGCGGCTTCAACCAGGTTGGCACGCCATTCGTCAGCCAGTTCCTGCATAGAAGCTGGGATGTCTTCGTATTCGAAGGTCACACCCTGATCGGCTTCGTTCCAGTTGATGGCTTTCATTTTCACCAGGTCAACAACACCGGTGAAATTGTCTTCAGCGCCGATAGCCAGCTGCAATGGTACTGGGTTCGCACCCAGACGCACTTTCATCTGATCAACAACTTTCAGGAAGTTAGCACCCATACGGTCCATTTTGTTAACGAACGCGATGCGTGGAACTTTATATTTGTTAGCCTGACGCCATACGGTTTCAGACTGTGGCTGAACGCCACCAACTGCACAGTAAACCATTACCGCGCCATCAAGCACACGCATAGAACGCTCAACTTCGATGGTGAAGTCAACGTGTCCCGGGGTGTCGATGATGTTTACGTGGTGCGGCTCGAACTGTTTAGCCATACCAGACCAGTAACAGGTGGTCGCAGCGGAAGTGATGGTAATACCACGTTCCTGTTCCTGCTCCATCCAGTCCATGGTTGCTGCGCCGTCATGCACTTCACCGATTTTGTGGTTTACACCGGTGTAGAACAGAACACGTTCGGTAGTTGTAGTCTTACCGGCGTCGATGTGCGCACTGATACCGATGTTACGGTAGCGTTCAATGGGTGTTTTACGAGCCATTTTATTCCTCGGTTTTTCGGACGTTCAAAATAAGTCGACCCCAGCGGGTTGGCCTTGTGAGCGCCCGCTGGTTTAACAACTACGCGACTGTTACCAGCGGTAGTGTGCGAACGCCTTGTTGGCTTCAGCCATACGGTGAACGTCTTCACGTTTCTTCACTGCAGTACCTTTGTTCTCTGCAGCATCAGAAAGTTCGTTCGCCAGGCGCAAAGCCATAGATTTATCACCGCGTTTACGAGCAGCTTCAACGATCCAACGCATTGCCAGAGCATTACGACGAACCGGACGGACTTCAACTGGAACCTGATAAGTTGAACCACCAACGCGACGGGATTTTACTTCCACGGTTGGGCGGACATTGTCCAGGGCAACTTCAAAAGCTTCCAGTGCGTTTTTACCAGCACGCTGAGCCAGGGTTTCCAGCGCGGTATAAACGATTGTTTCAGCAGTAGATTTTTTACCATCTACCATCAGGATATTTACAAATTTGGCCAGCAGCTCTGATCCGAACTTAGGATCTGGCAGAATTTTACGCTGACCAATGACGCGACGACGTGGCATGGAAATACTCCGTTGTTAATTCAGGATTGTCCAAAACTCTACGAGTTTATTTTGACATTTAAGTTAAAACGTTTGGCCTTACTTAACGGAGAACCATTAAGCCTTTGGCTTCTTCACGCCATACTTGGAGCGTGACTGCTTACGGTCTTTAACACCTGAGCAGTCCAGCGCGCCACGAACGGTGTGGTAACGCACACCTGGCAAGTCTTTAACACGACCGCCACGGATCAGGATCACGGAGTGCTCCTGCAGGTTATGACCTTCACCGCCGATGTAGGAGGTAACTTCAAAACCGTTGGTTAAACGAACACGGCAAACTTTACGCAGTGCGGAGTTCGGTTTTTTTGGAGTAGTGGTATATACACGAGTACATACACCACGTTTCTGCGGGCAAGCTTCCAGCGCAGGCACGTTGCTCTTTGCAACTTTGCGTGCGCGTGGTTTGCGAACCAGCTGGTTAACTGTTGCCATTAAATAGCTCCTGGGTTTAGCTTTTGCTTCGTAAACACGTAATAAATCCACCTCGCATTATAACGAGGACGCAGAATTCTAGGGCTGAGTATCATAGGTGTCAAGAAATAACCAGGTTTCCGACATCACCAGGACATTTGTTGCGAATGTCGCTCAGTCAGCATGACGAAATCATTATAGCTTACCTGACTCACACTGTTCGAAATTTGAGCAGATAGCCCACGCGCCGCCACATCAACATCCAACACTGAAACCGGAATGCCCGCGTTTTCCAGAGCAGCCCAATAGCGGCTTCCTGCCATTGCCGCTAGCACGCCATCCTGCAGTAGCAGCAGGTGATCATCCGCGCTCAGGGTGCGTAGCAGTAAGGCAAAGTCACATTGTGCGGGAGAGTGAAAAAGGGTATGCAGCATAACGCCTCAAAATGTCATCACTATATCGTATTGATTGAGCTGCTCACGCCAGGCTGATGTCGAGAGTGGCGTAACCGGCAAGACAAAGGGCAGAGAGGGATCCAGCCCACGCTCAATGAGTGAGTCGTGGCACAGGTAGAAGGTTTCAACGTCATACAACGGCAGTACACCAAACGTAGCAATATAGTTGCGCGCCAGTACTCGCTCAGGTTGCTGATCGGGCAAAAGCTGCAACACGCCATCGCCAATGAAAAACAGCGCAATACCGTCCGTTAATGCCGACAGCGCCATGACCGCATCCAGGCCTTCACGCCCAGCACTGCTGCCATGCGGTGGCTGAGTAAAAACAACCGCGACTGAATTCATTAGAATTGCACCACCCTATCGCACATCAGTGTGGCTTCAGCCAGCGCACCCAGCCCACTCAGTGCAAATCCCGGTTGCAGGTTCGCTGCGGGCAGCTTGAGCGTTTCCGCCTCATGAATATCGCTGACACCGCGACGTAACGCCGCCGCGACGCAAATATTTAAGATGACGCCCTGGTCAGTGTGCAGTTGTTGCCATCCCCGCACCAAATCAAATTCATCGCTGGCAGGAGACGTCAATTGATTGCCGTTGAGCACGCCTTCGCGATAGAAAAAAACGCTCTCTACATGATGCCCTGCCGCTAACGCGGCCTGGGCAAACAAATAGGCCGACGACGCCTGTTGTGTGCCATATGCCGGGCCTGTTACCAGCAACGTATAGCGCATCAGCGATCCTGCCCCTGCAAATCGCCGCTTTTGAACTGACGGATGTAGAGATACACCGTGTGCTTAGAAATATTCAAACGATCGGCGACCTGATTAATCGCATCTTTAATATCGAAGATGCCCTTTTCATAGAGATTCAGAACGATTTGGCGATTCTTGGCATTGTTTGAAACGTTACGATCGGCGCTGACCTCTTCAATCGTAAACTCCAACGTTTGCATCACCAAATCTTCAACCGAACTGGCAAAGTTAACGGATGAAGCCCCATCTTGCTGCTCTGGAGGCATAAAAGTGGCCATTATCTGTGAGAAAGGCACATCCAGGTTCATGTTGATACACAACAGGCCAATGACTCGCTGTTCACCGTTACGGATTGCGATGGTGACAGATTTCATTAGCACGCCGCTCTTCGCACGGGTGAAATAGGCTTTGGACACATTGCTGTCCGCGCCTCTCATGTCATGCAGCATGCGTAGCGCTAAATCGGTAATCGGAGAGCCGATTTTACGCCCCGTATGCTCGCCATTGGCAATACGCACAGCAGAGCAATTCAGGTCTTCAAGCGAGTGCAGCACAATCTCACAATGCGAGCCAATCAACATGGCCAGGCCATCTACCACGGCTTCATATGATTTTAGTATTTCGTGGTCGCGCACATCGAACGGATGTGACTCCAACACCTCGGTGTCGGGATACTCACCGGGCAAAAGCGAATTAGACATGAAAAATCCATCCAGATGACAGAACAAGGTACACGGCACGCAGCATTCGGGGCCGCCCCCATGATTTTTCGGTGTAACTGATGATGTGAAACACATCGGCCGCCGTGGCTACATTATGGGATAAATGTCCATTGGGCGAAAAGGGAAAATCCAGAAGTTGAGAAAAGCCCGCCACCGGGAGGTGGCGGGATACGACTTATTTAGCGGCTGGTTTTGCTGCGTCAGCGGTCGGTGCATCGGCCTTCGCATCTGCTTTTGGCGCAGGTTTGATGTCCAACAATTCAACATCAAATACCAGCGTAGAATTCGCAGGGATACCCGGAACGCCATTGGTGCCGTAAGCCAGGTTTGGTGGGATGACCAGCTTGATCTTGCCACCTTTCTTCACTTGCTTCAGACCTTCGGTCCAGCCAGGGATCACACCATCCAGGCGGAAAGAGAGGGGCTCACCACGGGTATAAGAGTTATCAAACTCAGTACCGTCGATCAGCGTTCCTTTGTAGTTCACCACAACAGTATCGCTGTCTTTAGGCGCTTCACCCGTTCCTGCTTTCTCTACCTGATACAGCAGACCGGATTCGGTTTTCTTCACGCCTTTCTCTTTAGCGAATTTGGTTGCGTAAGCCTCGCCCTTGGTGGCGTTCTCTTTCGCATCAGATTCCATCTTCGCCTGTGCAGCACCCTTCACTTTGGTCTCGAAGGCTTGCAGCGTTTGTTCGATTTCCTGATCGGAGAGTTTGCTCTTACCGGCAAACGCATCCTGAACACCGGCGATCAACTGTGCTTTTTCCAGTTTGATGCCCAGCTTCTCTTGCTCTTTGAGGGAGTTTTCCATGTAACGTCCCAATGAAGCACCCAACGCATAAGCAGATTGCTGCTCCGTGTCTTTAAATGCTGCATTTTTCGGTGCAGTCTGAGCAGCCGGTGCGGCAGTTTCTGCGGCGTTCGCCAACGGCGCAGTGAATGCGGTGGCCATAACAGCAGCTAACATTGTGACTTTAAATAATGCTTTCATCCATTTTCTCCATACCCGAAGCCTCTCACCCGGGAAATCAATGTGCAGTCCAGAGGACTGTCGAACTGTAAGCGAGAATCATGCTGCACTCGCTGAGTACAGGTCTGACCCCGACAATGCTGGGAAGTTTCACAACAGAGATGATGCCTGACCTGCCACTTTTCAAGCGCAGTGGCGAAATTAGCGCTTATCGTTGTCGCGATACGCGGCAATTCCTTTTAAAATAACGTTTTCGCATCGCCCGAGCGAGTCCATAGCAATATAAGGAAACAAAATGCAACACGCCCTGGAACAACGCCTGGAAGAACTGGAAAGTCGCGTCGCATTCCAGGAGCATACGATTGATCAGCTCAATCAAACCGTGGTGCAACATGAACTGGAAATGTCGAAGTTGCGGGAACAAATGCGTTTGGTGATTACTAAATTAAAATCCGCCGCACCGTCGATGATTGCCGATCAGTCGGAAGAGACGCCGCCCCCGCATTATTAATAGACCAGAATGACAAAAGCCACCCGAAGGTGGCTTTTAGTGATGCGTCGCGGTTGATCAGTGCTTACAGCCGCAACCACCGGTTCCACATCCGCTCTGGCCGTGATCATGGTCATGATCGTGGTCATGGTCGTGACCGTGCTCACCGTGGACGTGACCGTGAGCAATTTCTTCTTCCGTGGCTTCGCGAATCGCGACAACTTCCACGTTAAAGTTCAGATTCTGGCCTGCCAGCATGTGGTTACCATCAACGGTAACATGCTCATCTTCAACGGCAGTGATTTCAACAGGCACCGGGCCCTGATCGGTTTCCGCCAGGAAACGCATACCCACTTGCAGTTCATCGACGCCCATAAAGACATCTTTCGGTACGCGCTGAACCAGGTTTTCGTCGTAGTCGCCGTAGGCTTCGTTGGAAGCAATGTTGACTTCAAACTTATCGCCAGCAACGTGACCTTCCAGCGCCTTTTCCAGGCCTGCGATCAGAGAACCGTGACCGTGCAGATAGTCTAACGGCGCAGTTACCGGAGACTCATCTACCAATACACCGTCTTCTGTACGCACCTGATAAGACAGGCTGACCACCAGGTCTTTAGCTACTTTCATGATATCTCCTAAGCGTTAAACTCTGTGTACCTTCCGTTAGCACGCCTGAACGCGCTAGCTGAAGTGATATGGCGCCGATTGTAACGGAAATCAACGCTGCTGTATGGATAAGCTTAAAAAAAGCTGGGTGATTACGCTACTCAGGACGGAAAATACCGATCACCTGCTCCTGCTCACGCACACTTTTTTGCGCTTGCTTATCCGCTTCTCGCATTTGATGGCCACATTTAACACACTGGACAACATCAACATTATTCTCACGCCACAGGGCGAGAGTGTCAGTGGCCTGGCAACCCGGACAGGTGGCACCGGCAATAAAACGTTTACGCATGATAGGCCCTTATTCGTACTCGTCGTCCCATCCATCAATCTGACGACGTTCATGTTGCATCTCTGTCTGGAAGATATCTTCCAATTCACGCCGTGCTTCTTTCACACGTGAGATTTGCGCACTATCGGCATGATTCGGCATTAATTCACGCAACATACGCATATCCAGACGCCGGAAATGTTGTTGCGCACGGTATGCCTGATGCGGGTGCATACCCAGACTGATCAAGGATTTGCGGCCCAACTCCAGGGCACTGGAAAAGGTTTCGCGAGTAAACAGTGTGACGCCCGCTTGCAACAGCTCATGTGCTTCCACACGGCCCCGCGCACGCGCTAAAATTTGTAATTGTGGGAAGTGTTGATGGCACAACTCCACGATGGTCATGGAATCTTCCGGGTCATTACAGGTGATCACAATAGATTGCGCATTTTCCGCGCCGGCAGCGCGCAACATTTCCAGTTCAGTTGCATCACCATAGTATACTTTATAGCCGTAGCGACGCATCAGGCTGACCGCACTGATATCACGTTCCAGCACCGTGATACGTTTCTGGTTCGCCATCAGTAAACGCCCCACCACCTGACCAAAACGCCCAAATCCCACCACGATCACTTGTGGCTTATCATCTTCAACAAATGGCTTCTCACCGTCATCCTCACTTTCATTAAAGCGACGCGCAAGAATGCGATCCACCCCCTGCATTAATAGCGGCGTGGTCATCATTGACAGTGTAACGGTCACTAACAGCAGCGGGAGCTGATCGCCGCTGAACAATTTGGCTGTCGATGCGGCCTGGAACAGGACGAAGGCGAATTCTCCTCCCTGGCTCAATACACTGGAGAACTGTAAGCGCTCTGAACTGCGTAAACCGTAGATACGAGACAGTGCATATAGCACCAACGCTTTAATCGACACCAGCGCGACGACACCGATCAAAATCTCCAGCAAATGCGTATACAACACACCTAAATTGAGCGCCATACCGACCGAGATGAAAAACAGTCCCAGTAGCAGCCCTTTGAAAGGTTCAATGGCCACTTCTAATTCGTGACGGTATTCGCTCTCTGCCAGCAAGATCCCCGCGATAAAGGTGCCCAGTGCCATTGAAAGCCCGAGCGCGTCCATAAACAGCGCAGAACCCAGCACCAGTAAAAGCGAAGCGGCAATAAATACTTCGCGCACGCCCGATGCAGCAATAAAGCGCAAGATAGGCCGCAATAAGTAGCGCCCACCAATCAACATTCCCGCAAAGGCCAGCACTTTCATCCCGACTTTCATCCAGTCGGTATGCCCGCTGTCCCCGCCAGCCAGCAAAGGTACCAACGCCAGCGCAGGGATCACCGCCAGGTCCTGGAACAACAGCACCGAGAAGCCGAGTTGGCCCGATTCATTGCGATTCATGCCTTTATCGCGCATCAATTGCAATGCCATCGCGGTCGAGGACATGGCCAGGCCAATACCGCCAATCAGCGCGGCTTGCCATGAAAAGTCGGTAAACCACAAGAGCCCGGCCAAAATGGCGGCACTGAAGATCACCTGTGCCGCACCAACGCCAAAGATAGATCGTCGCAACTGCCACAGCTTTGAGGGGTTCAACTCAAGGCCGATGATAAACATCAGGAACACGACGCCCAGCTCTGAGAAGTGCAGTATCTCATCAACATCACTGATAAAGCGCAGCCCCCACGGGCCAATCACAATGCCGGCGATCAAGTAGCCTAACACTGCCCCAATGCCAAGCCGTGCGGCCAATGGCACAGCGATCACCGCCGCGCAAAGGTAAATCACCCCGGCGGTGAGTAAAGTATCCCCTTCCATGCTACACGCCTCCCTGTGGCAACGGAGCAGACAACCAGTCGCCATAAGCGCGGGCAAAATTTTGCATCACATCGCGATTTTGTCGCCGCGCCCAATAAATAATCATCGGCGACATCCAATGCATGCGGCACAACTGGGCAGTGAGCTCAAACGGACGCATGATATCTGACATGGGATATCGATTAAGTCCGCTGTGGTGATAGGCCGTTTCAGGTTCACCGGTGGTAATCACACTGCGCCAATATTTTCCCTCTAACGCATTGCCATTCAGGCCGCTGGCAAAGCCCCGAGACAGCACGCGATCCAGCCACTCTTTTAACAGTGAAGGGCAACTGTAGGTGTACAAAGGGTGTTGAAAAACAATCACCTGGTGTTCACGAAGCAGTTGCTGCTCATAATGAACATCGATGAAAAAATCGGGATAGTGCGCATAAAGATCATGCACAGTGACATTGCTTAATTGCTGAGCCGGTTGTAGCAGGACGCGGTTTGCGATGGAGTCCTGTGATTCCGGATGGGCATACAGCAGCAACACTTTTGGTGGCTGTGACATCATTCCCCCTTGCTAAATCGTCGTCATGGCTGTTTTTTTTGGTTACCATGCGACGCAATAATCTACGCCTTAATGGCGTTTATCCTGTCTGAATAAGACGCTAATTTAACACGATACGGCGCTTTATGATTGTCTTCTCCTCCCTGCAAATTCGCCGTGGCACCAACGTCCTGCTGGACAATGCCACCGCCACCATCAATCCGGGCCAAAAAGTGGGCCTGGTGGGTAAAAACGGCTGTGGTAAATCCACGCTTTTGGCACTGCTCAAAAATGAGATGAGTGCTGATGCGGGAAGCGCAAAATTTCCGAGCAACTGGGCGCTGGCCTGGGTGAATCAGGAAACACCCGCACTGGATAAGCCCGCTATCGACTATGTTATTGATGGCGACAGAGAATATCGTCAGCTTGATTCTGATTTGCAACGCGCTAACGAAAAAAATGACGGTCATGCGATTGCGACACTGCACGGCAAACTGGATGCCATTCAAGCCTGGAGTATACAGGCTCGCGCCGCCAGCCTGCTTAACGGATTAGGTTTTTCCCAGGAACAATTGCAACGACCCGTAAAAGATTTTTCGGGCGGCTGGCGTATGCGCCTTAATCTGGCACAGGCATTGATTTGCCGCTCCGACTTGCTGTTACTGGACGAACCGACAAACCACCTGGATTTGGATGCTGTCATTTGGCTGGAGCGTTGGTTAAAGAGCTATCCTGGCACGCTGATTCTTATCTCGCACGACCGTGATTTTCTTGATCCGGTGGTCGATAAAATTCTGCATATCGAACAGCAGTCGCTGTTTGAATACACAGGCAACTACAGCTCGTTTGAAATTCAGCGCGCAACTCGCCTGTCTCAACAGCAATCCATGTTTGAAAGCCAGCAGCTGAAAGTGGCTCACCTGCAAAGTTTTATTGATCGCTTTAAAGCCAAAGCCAGTAAAGCCAAGCAGGCACAAAGCCGTATTAAGATGCTCGAACGCATGGAAAAAATCGCGCCGGCTCACGTCGATAATCCGTTCAGTTTCAGCTTTCGCCCGCCAGAAAGCCTGCCCAATCCCCTGCTGAAAATGGAAAAAATCAGCGCCGGATATGGCGAGCGTGTGATTTTGGATGCCATTAAACTCAACTTAGTACCGGGTTCACGGATCGGCTTACTGGGTCGTAACGGCGCGGGTAAATCCACGCTGATCAAATTGCTGGCCGGTGAAATGCCGCCGCTCAAAGGCGAGATTGGCTTATCCAAAGGCATCAAACTGGGCTACTTCGCACAGCATCAACTGGAGTTTTTACGCGCCGACGAATCCCCGTTGCAGCATCTGACACGCCTGGCGCCCAAAGAGAGTGAACAGAAGCTGCGGGATTATCTCGGCGGATTCGATTTCCGTGGCGACAAAGTTACAGAACAAACAGAACGCTTCTCCGGCGGTGAAAAGGCGCGCTTGGTGCTGGCCCTGGTGGTCTGGGAACGCCCGAATCTGTTGCTGCTTGATGAACCGACCAACCACCTTGATTTGGATATGCGTCAGGCTTTAACGGAGGCGCTGATCGATTTTGAGGGCGCACTGGTGGTGGTCTCGCACGATCGACACTTACTGCGTTCGACCACCGATGATCTTTATCTGGTCCACGACAGCAAAGTCGAACCTTTTAATGGCGATCTGGATGACTATCAGCAGTGGCTAAGCGAGCTCCAAAAGCAGGATGCGGCACGCGATAGCACCCCAAAAGCAGATGGCGCAAACAGTGCGCAAGCGCGTAAGGATCAAAAACGCCGTGAAGCAGAGCGTCGCACGCAAACCCAGCCAGTGCGCAAGCAAATTGAAAAGCTGGAAAAGCAGATGGAAAAGCTGAATGCACAGCTCAGTGAGGCAGAAAGCCGCTTAGCTGATAGCGCCATTTACGAGCAAAGCCGCAAAGCGGAGCTGACTGACGCGTTAAAAGCACAGTCCGAGGCGAAATCGGCGTTAGAAGAGTGTGAGATGGCGTGGCTGGAGGCTCAGGAACATCTGGAAGCCCTGCTCGCCGAATAACCGTCACCAGGAGGGAAGCATTGGCCTCCCTCCTGTGAAAGTGAATTAATGTGAATATTAGAACGGCTTGTCCCCTAAAATCGTCGCGCGGTGCATCACGCGTCGGGCAGGCAAGTAATCCGCATTGGCATAATGCTGCGTCACGCGGTTATCCCAGATCGCCACATCATGTTGCTGCCAACGCCAGCGCACCTGAAATTCGGGTTTAGTAATATGTGCAAACAGGAAAGCGAGTAGCGCGCTGCTCTCCTTCTCACTTAATCCCACGATGCGCGTGGTAAATCCTTCATTGACGAACAATGCCTGTTTGCCACTGACCGGATGCGTGCGGATCACCGGATGCAGTAACGGTGGGTTCTTCGCGACGGCTTCTTGCCAGCGTGCATGCTCTTCCGCCGTCTTGCGGTATTTATATTCCTGGAAAGACTTGGTGAAGTCGTGTTCCGCCTGTAACCCCTTCAGCAACTGTTTAAATGGCTCAGAGAGCGCATCATAAGCGGCAATACCGCTCGCCCAGAGCGTGTCGCCACCGAATTCAGGTAGCTGTTTGGCCGCCAGAATCGCTCCCGCTGGCGGAGTTTCAATAAAGGTGACATCGGTATGCCAGTTGTCGTTATCGGGCGGATTGTCGTTGTGCGTATCCAACACAATAATCTCTTTGACACCCTCGGCCTGCGGGTATACCGGATGGATATGCAAATCCCCAAAGCGCACCGCCAACGCACGATGCTGTTGTGGCGTCAGAGGCTGATCGCGTAAAAACACCACTTGATGGCGCAACAGAGCGTGATAAAGCTGCTCAAACTGCGCATCACTCAAGGGACGCGCAAGATCGATATTACTGACCTGGGCACCGATATAAGGCCCCAATGGGGTAATGGTAAGACGTTCGTTCATTGTTCCACTCCATGCCAGGGTGTCAGACGTCGCTGCAAGGCGCGCAGACCCAGCTCAAGAATAAAAGCCACCAGCGCGATCACCGCGATCCCCGCCAGCACCACATCCGTTGCCAAAAACTCACCGGCAGACTGCACCATAAAGCCCAATCCGCGCGTAGCGGCAATCAGTTCAGAGGCCACCAGCGTTGACCAACCGACACCTAATCCGATGCGCACGCCGGTTAAAATTTCGGGTAATGCTCCGGGAAGGATCACATAACGCAGTACCTGCCAATGGCTGGCACCGAGTGACTGCGCCGCGCGCAGCCGCGTTTGGCGCGCGCTTTTCACCCCGGCCAGCGTGGAGAGCGCAATGGGTGCGAAAATCGCCAGATAGATCAGCAAAATTTTCGAGGTTTCCCCAATGCCAAACCAAATCACCATCAGCGGTAAATAGGCCAGCGGCGGTACCGGGCGATACAACTCAATCAACGGGTCTAAAATGCCGCGCAACGTTGGGCTTAGCCCCATAGCGATACCGACGGGTACGCCAATGGCGACCGCCGCCAAGAGCGCCACCAGGATGCGCAGCAAACTGGCGCCCAGGTGCTGCCACAGCGTGGCATCCATAAAGCCCTGCGGGCTGGCAATTACCAACAGTTGATGTAACACCTGCTGGGGCGCAGGCAAAAACAGCGGGCCAATCCACTGCAGTGCGGTGATCCCCCACCAGATAAACAGCAGCACGGCCAGCGTCAGCAAACTAATACTTAACTGGCGCGACGGTAGCCAACGTCGCGGGCGAGCCACACGCGGCACCGCCGTTTTTTCACTGGAAATAAGGCTCATGCAAACACCTCCCGCTGCAGAAACACGCGGCTTAACACATGCTCACGGCAGGCAATAAAATCCGGATCTGACTTCACCGCGCGGCAAGACTCACCGGCGGCAAAACGACGTCCAAAGTCCAGCTTCAATCGTTCAACCACTCTGCCAGGCCCTGGCGACAACAGCACCAGCTCACTGGCGAGGAAAATCGCTTCTTCAATGTCGTGTGTGATCAACAAAATCTGCTTGCCGCTATCGCGCCACAAATTCAGTAACAGTTCCTGCATTTGCTCACGGGTGAAGGCGTCTAACGCGCCAAAAGGTTCATCCAGTAACAGCAGTTCAGGATCGGCGGCCAGTGCGCGCGCAATCCCCACACGCTGGCGCATACCGCCCGAGAGTTGCCAGATTTGACGCTGCTCAGCACCGGCCAGCCCCACGCGCGCCAGCATCTGTTGCGCGATGCTCTCCCGCTGCGGGCGGGCAATTCCCGCCAGTTGCAAACCAAAGGCGACGTTGTCCAGCACGCTGCGCCACGGCAGCAACCCTTCATGTTGAAATACCACGCCGCGATCGGCTCCCGGCCCCGTGATGGCCTGCCCGTTAAGCGTAATGGCACCGCTTTCCGGTTGCTGGAATCCCGCCACCAGGTTCAGTAACGTTGTCTTGCCACATCCGGAGGGGCCTAAAACCACCAGCAATTCACCCTGCGCCACCTCCAGATTGATATCACTGAGCGCGAGGTGATCGTCGTAACGTGCCGTCAGGTGTTTAAGGCTCAGCATAAGACGCTCCTTTATTGAACGAGGGGTTTGACGAAACGATCGGTAACATACTCGCGATAGTCGCTGCCGCTGGCGGGCACTTTGCCCTGCTCTTTCAGGAATTTCGCGGTATCCACAATGGCTTTATTGACGGGCTCGCCAAGCTGTTCAATCTGTTGCTGAGCAAGCAGGTAAGTGTTGCCCTTTACCAGCCCCGCAATCTGCTCGTTTGGCAAACCGCTCAGCCGGGCCAGTTTGTTGAGGTTATCTGGCGCGTTTAGCCAGCCCTCAGGATTGTCGAGATAGGCTTTTTGCGCCTCCAATGCACTGCGGGCAAAGGCGGTCACGACCTCGGGATGTTTTTCAGCAAAGTCTTTGCGCACCACCCACACATCCAGCGTCGGAGAGCCCCATTTCCCCACTTGCTCTGAGTCCGCTAAGACCTTGCCCTCTTTTTCCAGTTCGTTGACCGCAGGTGCCCACACATACGCACCATCAATATCCCCGCGCTGCCAGGCTGCGATAATCGCTGGCGGTTGCAGATTGACGATGGTGAGTTGCTTGGGATCAATGCCCCAATGTTTGAGCGAAGCCAGCAGGCTGTAATGGGTGGTTGAGATAAAGGGGACGGCAATGCGCTTGCCAATCAGATCTTTGGGTGACGCGATGCCTTTTTTCACCACCAGCGCTTCGGAATTGCCCAGTTGTGAGGCCAGTAAGAACACCTCAATCGGCAACTGTTGCGTTGCCGCGACCGCCAGTGGACTGGAACCAATATTGCCGATTTGCACATCGCCTGAAGCCAGTGCGCGTAATACGCTGGCCCCACTGTCAAATTTACGCCAGTCAACCGTCGCCCCACTCTCTTTCGCGAAAGTCCCGTCCGCCTGCGCCACCTTGGCTGGCTCTGCGGAGGTTTGATAGGCCACGGTGACGTCCAGCGCATGCGCACTCAGCGTTACGAAAGACAGCATTGCCGCGATTACAGAAACCTTGAATTTGCCCGCCATCATCTTGCTCACCCCTGTGTGTTGTTATGAGGAGAGTTGTACATGAGGCAGTCATGAACAATAAAGTAATTAAAAATTATTTTTAATAACTAAAACAGATAATGAAATGGGATTACATTTTCACCGCTATTTTTAGGAATTTTTCACTATTAGTGACAAACGGTTATTGCGCAATGTGGTCAAATCAGCATCCCTACGTTTCGCGCACTCAGGAAGGAACCTTATGTCGATTGAAAAAGTGGCCCGCCTCGCCGGTGTTTCTACCGCTACGGTTTCACGCGTACTGAATAATCATCCCGGTGTCAGAGCCACGACACGAGAAAAAGTGTTGGCGGTGATTGCAGAATGCCATTACCAACCCAACTTGCTGGCACGGCAACTGCGCACCTCACAAAGCCGCATGTTGATGGTACTGGTCTCTAATATCACCAATCCGTTCTGTTCACGGGTGGTACGCGGCATTGAAGCGGAGGCGGAAGCGAACGGCTACCACATCCTGTTGTGCAATTCAGAATCACAGACGGAACGTGAAGCGGCCTATCTCTCTCTGCTGAGCGGGAAAGTGGTTGATGGCGTGATCACCATGGATGCCATCAGCAATTTGCCCAGCCTGCGGCAACTGATTGGCGACTATCCCTGGGTGCAGTGCGCTGAGGGCGATCCCAACGATCAGGGAGCATCCGTCACGGTCAATAACTATGAAGCCGTGATGGCGACCGTGGCCACACTGATTGAGCGCGGTCGGCAGCGAATTGCCCTGATCAACGGCGATCCACGCTATCTCTTTTCGCAGCAGCGGGAAGCGGGGTACCGCAAAGCATTGGATGATGCCAATTTAGCCTGGTCACATATCGAATATGCGCATGACGTGGAGTGTCAGGCGGGAAGCGAAGCACTGGAGCGTTTACTGGCACTGCCGACCCCGCCCGATGCCATTATTACCGTCTCAGATGTGCTGGCGGTCGGTGTGCTGCACACCGCGCGTGAACGCGGTGTGGCAGTACCGGAATCACTGGCGGTGATTGGCTTTGATGGCCTGCCATGGGGCGCCATGATGTCGCCACCGCTGAGCACCATCGAACAACCCATGCACCAACTCGGCGTACGCAGTGTGCAATTGTTACTGGCGCGCATTCGCCAGCCTCATGCGCCCTTACAACATGAACAGCTTCGCTGTCGCCTGGTCACACGCGCATCAGGTTAGTGCCAAATTAACAGGACGCAGGCTGCCGTTAACAGCCCCATTGCCACATTGAAGTAACGCCAGGCACGGGGGCTTTGCAGTAAGCGGCCAATCAATGAACCAAAGCCCAGCCAGGCAATACCGGCCACCAGATTCACCAACAACATCCCGAAGCTGATTGCGATCACCGAGCCACGGTAGGCGTCTCCCACCAGGCTAAAGCTGGCAACGGCACCTAACGCCATTAACCAGGCCTTGGGGTTAATCACCTGCAACAGACCGCCCTGCCAAAACGGCATGGTTTTCGCAGGCACCTCGCCAGGTTCCAGTTTTTCATAAGGCGCAGTCAGGATTTTCCAGGCCAGCCAGAGTAAATACAGACTACCGGCAATTTTCAGAAAGAGGTGCAACGACGGATAAAGCAGTATTAAACCACCAACGCCAAATGCCACTAAAATCAACACGATTTGCATACCGATCATGATGCCAATCATCAGTGGAATCGAACGAATAAAACCAAAGTTCGCACCGGAAGCGGTAAGTAACATATTATTAGGACCTGGCGTAATTGCCGCGACCCACAAAAAACCCAACATCGATAAAAACAGACTCAGCTCCATGAATGCGGCATCCTCGCGCCAAATAGCTAGCAAACTTGAAAAAATTAACAGTGTGATATGGATCGTACAAGCCCTTTAGACATGAATTTTTCTCCTGCCGCCAGCGAGGCTTTCATCCCGCTGCGTGGTTTTCGTAATCCGCATTTGCAAACGCTGCTGCCGCGCATTTTGCGCCGCAGCAATTTACTCCGTCCCCACTGGCAACGCCTGGATCTGCCCGATGGCGATTTTGTGGATCTCGCCTGGAGCGAAGATCCTGCGCAAGCCGCCCATAAACCGCGCATGGTACTGTTCCATGGGCTGGAAGGCAGCGTCGACAGCCCTTACGCCCACGGCTTAATGCATGCCTGTCAGCAACGCGGTTGGCTGGCCGTGATTATGCATTTCCGCGGCTGCAGCGGAGCGCCTAACCGCTTACAGCGCATTTATCACTCGGGTGAAACCGAAGATGCTGCCTTCTTTCTTCAGTGGTTACGCACCACCTGGGGCGATGTCCCTACCGCCGCCGTCGGCGTGTCTCTGGGCGGCAATATGCTGGCTTGCCTGATGGGGAAACAGGGCCATGACTGCCTGCTCGATGCAGGCGTGGTGATTTCTGCGCCCCTGATGCTGGAACCTTGCAGCGCTCGGTTAGAAGAGGGCTTTTCTCGCTTCTATCAGCACTATCTGCTGGGTCTGTTGAAAAAGAATGCCACGCGGAAGCTGAATGCTTTCCCGGGCACGTTGCCCATCGACTTACTGCAACTGCGCCAAATCAAAAAGCTGCGCCAGTTCGATGATGCCATTACCGCACGTGCTCACGGTTTTAGTGACGCCACAGACTACTATCGGCGTGCCAGTGCAATGCCGCTGCTCCAGGGCGTACGCAAACCCATGCTGATTCTGCATGCCCGCGACGATCCTTTTATGACCGATGCCGTCATTCCCTCACCGGCCCAGTTATCGGATTGCATTACCTACCAGCTCAGTGCCTATGGCGGTCACGTGGGCTTCGTTGGCGGCACACTGATGCAGCCTGAAATGTGGTTAGAGCGCCGCGTACCTGATTGGCTTTCTCACTGGTTGGACACACAATGATTATTCCCTGTCAAGATCTTGACGCCGAAACGCTCAATAACCTGATTGAGGCCTTTGTGTTACGCGAAGGCACCGACTACGGTGAGCAAGAACGATCGCTGGCACAAAAAGTCGATGACGTGCGCAGCCAGCTTCAACGGGGCGATGCCGTACTGGTGTGGTCTGAGTTACATGAAACAGTAAATATTATGCCGCGCACAGCGTTTCGCGGTTGAGTTTGCTCCACTTGCTGACTCATGTTAACAATGGGTCAATGACTTAATTCAAGGAGTTACTCATGTCGGCCAAACACCCGGTTATTGCAGTAACGGGCTCCAGTGGTGCAGGTACCACGACCACCAGCCTCGCCTTCCGTAAAATTTTCCAGCAGTTGGATTTAACCGCTGCCGAAATTGAAGGCGACAGCTTCCACCGTTACACGCGGCCAGAAATGGACATGGCGATTCGCAAAGCCCGCGATGCCGGCCGTCATATCAGCTACTTTGGCCCGGAAGCGAACGATTTTGGTTTGTTGGAGCAAACGCTGGCGGAGTACGGCCGCAGCGGGAAAGGCCAATCGCGTAAATATCTGCATACCTATGACGAAGCCGTTCCCTGGAATCAGGTACCGGGCACCTTTACGCCGTGGCAACCGCTGCCTACGCCAACGGATGTGTTGTTTTATGAAGGCTTACACGGCGGCGTCGTGACCGATCAACATGACGTTGCGGGTCAGGTCGATTTGCTGGTTGGCGTGGTGCCGATTGTTAACCTGGAGTGGATTCAAAAGCTGGTGCGCGATACCAGTGAGCGCGGGCATTCGCGTGAAGCGGTCATGGATTCCGTGGTGCGGTCCATGGAAGATTACATCAATTTCATTACACCGCAGTTTTCACGCACCCACATTAACTTCCAGCGCGTTCCCACCGTTGACACCTCCAATCCGTTTGCCGCACGCGGCATTCCCTCGCTGGATGAAAGTTTTGTGGTGATTCACTTCCGCGACCTGGAAAATATCGATTTTCCGTATCTGCTGGCGATGTTGCAGGGATCGTTTATTTCCCACATCAACACACTGGTGGTGCCGGGTGGCAAGATGGGACTGGCCATGGAGTTGATAATGATGCCGCTGGTGAAGCGCCTGATGGAAGGACGTCGCATCGAATAATACTGAGGCGCCTGCGCGCCTCGCTGCTTTACAGGGCAATCACTTCGAAGCTGTGGGTTATGGTTACCCCCGCGCCCAGCATAATCGCCACAGAACAGTATTTCTCCGCCGAGAGCGTGACGGCACGTTCAACCGCTGCTTCTTTTAACGCTTTACCGCTGACAATGAAGTGCAAATTGATATGGGTGAAGATACGCGGCGCCTCTTCACGGCGCTCAGAGGTCAGCTTTACTTCACAATCGGTGACGTCTTGTCGGCTTTTTTGCAGAATCGAAACCACATCGATCGCACTGCAGCCTCCTGCTGACATCAGCACCATTTCCATCGGACTTGGTGCTTTGTCGCCAGAATTACCATCCATCAGTACCTGGTGTCCTGATGCGGATTCTCCTAAAAAGGTTAACCCTTCCACCCATTTCACTCGCGCCTGCATCATACTCTCCTTTCCCCCGGCAATTTTCGGCCAGACTACGCTTTCCGACTGTAAACAGCAATTGAGATGATGCTTATCATGCTGAAGCGAGACAACAGGAGACACTTAAGGAAAGCTGTGTTACAAACAGGGTTGCAATATTTTGTCTGCGCATGGCGCATGATGAAAAACGGGACGACACGAAGAGCTTTGTACCCTAGAGGCCCGCGTCATTTCCTGAAAGGAAACGCTTGATTATTTCAACGCCTGGCAGGGAACTCTGCCCCTGTATTTAGGGCACGATTACAATAGAGGATAACAGCGAATGGTTCTCGGCAAACCACAAACAGACCCTACACTCGAATGGTTCCTGTCTCACTGCCATATTCACAAATATCCATCCAAGAGCACCCTCATCCATCAGGGTGAAAAAGCCGAAACGCTCTACTACATCGTGAAAGGTTCGGTGGCAGTGTTGATCAAAGATGAAGAAGGAAAAGAGATGATTCTTTCCTATCTGAATCAAGGTGATTTCATTGGCGAACTTGGCCTGTTTGAAGAAGGTCAGGAGCGCAGTGCCTGGGTACGTGCGAAAACCGCCTGTGAAGTGGCAGAAATTTCGTACAAGAAATTCCGTCAGCTTATCCAGGTGAACCCAGACATTCTGATGCGTTTATCGTCTCAGATGGCACGCCGCCTGCAAGTGACATCCGAAAAAGTGGGCAACCTTGCCTTCCTCGATGTGACTGGCCGCATTGCGCAGACCTTACTGAATCTGGCAAAACAGCCTGATGCGATGACCCACCCGGACGGTATGCAGATTAAAATCACCCGTCAGGAGATCGGTCAAATCGTTGGCTGCTCACGTGAAACCGTTGGCCGTATTTTAAAAATGCTGGAAGATCAGAACCTGATCTCTGCACACGGTAAAACCATCGTGGTCTACGGAACACGATAACGCTCACCCCAGGCGCGACAGTGGACTGTCGCGCCTTTTTTTATGTCTAAATCTCACATGTGGCGGAGAATCATCTATCACCCTGAGGTCAACTACGCACTGCGCCAAACGTTGGTGTTGTGCCTGCCAGTAGCAATCGGATGGCTATTGGGTGACCTGCAAAAAGGGCTACTTTTCTCACTGGTACCGGCCTGTTGCAATATTGCTGGCCTCGATACCCCGCATAAACGCTTCTTCAAACGGCTGATTATCGGCGGTTCGCTGTTTGCGATCAGCAGCATCCTGCTGCAATGGCTGACGCTTTATCAGGTACCGCTGCCCGCAATTCTGGTGGGTCTGGCATTGCTATTGGGCGTCACCGGGGAAATCAGCCCCTTGCATGGCCGCTTGCTCCCGGCGTTTCTGATTGCGGCCATCTTTACCTTGAGTCTGATAGGACGCGCACCGCTGTGGGAAGCACCGGTGTTGTATATTTTGGGCACCATCTGGTACGGATTATTTAACGGTTTCTGGTTCTGGCTGTGGAAAGAACAGCCGATGCGGGAAACCCTGAGCCTGCTGTATCGAGAACTGGCGGACTACTGCGATGCCAAATACAGCCTGCTGACGGAGCTGACCGATCCTGAAAAAGCGCTGCCGCCGCTGCTGGCCCGTCAGCAAAAAGTGGTGGATTTGATCACGCTTTGCTACCAGCAAATGCACATGCTGGCCGCCAATAACGATACGCACTACAAGCGTCTGACGCGCGCTTTCCAGGTTGCGCTGGATTTGCAGGAACACATCTCCGTAAGTTTGCATCAACCCGATGAAGTTCAGCGACTGGTTGAGCAAAGCCACGCCGAAGCGGTGATCCGCTGGAACGCCAAAACGATCGCCGACCGCCTGCGCGAGTTGGCAGACGATATTCTGTATCACAAATTCCCACCGGCGTTTGATATGGATAAGCCGCTCTCAGCACTGGAGAAAATTGCGCGCCAAAATCAGGACAATCCTGTCGGCAGCTTCTGCTATTACCATTTCAGCCGCATTGCCCGCGTGCTAAAAACCCAGCGCCCGTTGTTTCAGCGCGATCTGATGGCCGATCGCCAGCGTCGGCTGCCGTTGCTGCCCGCTTTGCGCAGCTATTTGAGTTTTAAATCCGCCGCCTTACGCACCGCCGCGCGCTTTGCGGTGATGTTAGCCTTCGCCAGCCAGATCGCCATGTTGTTCAATATTCCCAAGCCGTATTGGATCTTAATGACGGTGATGTTTGTCAGTCAAAATGGCTACAGTGCGACGCGCGTGCGCATACAACACCGTGCACTCGGCACGCTCGCCGGACTGATTATCGCCGCTGCCACCTTGCAGTTTCATGTCCCCGAAAGCTGGGTGCTGTTGCTGATGCTAGCCATTACGCTAATCAGTTATTTGTTTATTCGAAAGTATTACGGTTGGGCGACCATCGGCTTCACCGTCACTGCGGTTTACACACTGCAACTGCTGACGCTCAATGGCGCGCAATTTCTGTTACCGCGTCTGCTGGACACCCTGATGGGCTGCATGATTGCCTTTGGCGGCATGGTGTGGCTGTGGCCACAATGGCAGAGTGGATTACTGCGCCAGAATGCGCACGATGCCTTAGAGGCCGATCAAGAAGCCCTGCGCTTGCTGTTAAGTGACGATCACGATCCTTCCAAACTGGCTTACCAGCGAATTCGCGTCAATCAGGCGCACAACGCGCTCTTCAACTCCCTTAACCAGGCCATGCAGGAGCCGGGATTTAACGCTAACTATTTAAATGACATGAAACTGTGGGTGACGCACAGCCAATACATTGTCGAGCATGTCAATGCGATGACTATTTTGGCGCGCGAGCACACCATGCTGACGCCGAATTTGGCGGAGGGCTATTTGCAATCTTGTGAAATCGCCCTGCAACGTTGTCAGCAGCGACTGGAATATGATGGGCCTGGCAACAATGCCAATGTGTTGGAAGCACCGCAGGATATGCATGAAGGGCCCGTCACTATTTTGGAACGCCATGTGAAGCGGATTTTGAGCCACCTTAACGCCATGCATACCATCTCATCACTGACATGGTGCCAGCGACCTCATCACGGCCGCTGGCTGACAAGAACCTTAGGAAAGCGTGCGAAGGCGCGTTAGAGCACTTGTTGCAGGGCACGCCCAAGCCGCGCCATGCCTTCCTGAATATCCAGGGTATCAATCACCAAAGACGGGGCTAAACGCAGCACGTCCGTCCCGGCGACCAACACCATCACACCTTCCGCTGCGGCAGCATTGAGAATATCGCGCGCTTTACCGGCATGCTGTGGCTTCAATGCCGCCCCAATCAGCAAGCCCTGCCCGCGGATTTCACTGAACAGGTCAAACCGAGCATCCAGCGCTTTCAGCTCGGCAACAAACGCTTCGCGCCGGGCGTTGACACCGGCCAGCACTTCCGGCGTGTTAATGATATCCAGGGCAGCCTCTGCAATTGCACAGGCCAGCGGGTTCCCGCCGTAGGTCGTGCCGTGCACGCCGGGTGCCATCACGGAGGCAATTTCATTGGTGGTGAGCATGGCGCTGACCGGGAAACCGCCGCCTAACGCTTTGGCGGTTGTGATGATATCCGGCGTCACACCGTAGTGTTCATAAGCAAACAGTTTACCGCTGCGGCCCATACCACTTTGCACTTCATCCAATACCAGCAATGCCTGATGTTGATCACAGAGTTCACGCAGGCCCTGCATAAATGCCGGTGTGGCTGGCGTCACACCGCCTTCACCTTGAATCGGCTCGACCACAATGGCGCAGGTGTGATCGTCAATCACCGCTTTCACAGCGTCTAAATCATTAAAGGGGACATGGATGATATCTGCGGGTTTTGGCCCGAAGCCATCGGAGTACTTTGGTTGCCCACCAACGGAAACCGTGAACAATGTGCGCCCGTGAAAGGCATTGTGAAAGGCGATGATTTTGCTTTTATAAGGTGAGTGTTTGTGTGAAGCGTAATAACGGGCCAGCTTAAAGGCGGCTTCATTGGCTTCCGCCCCGCTATTGCCAAAAAACACCCGGTCGGCAAAGGTGGCGGCAATCAGTTTCGAGGCCAGGCGCAAGGCGGGCTCATTCGTAAACACATTACTGACGTGCCACAGCGTTTCACCCTGCGTTTTCAGTGCATCAACCAGCGCCGGATGGCAATGTCCCAGTGCGGTGACGGCGATACCACCGGAGAAATCGATATACTCTTTTCCTTGCTGATCCCACACCCGGCTGCCCTGGCCTTTTACCGGTACAAACTGCGCAGGTGCATAAACCGGCAGAATCACTTCATCAAATGTTGACCGGGTTACCGCCATTTTTTCTGCTGCCATTGCCAACCTCGCCTTTTAATATTTGCCTGCAATGTGAAAATATACTCACAAAATATGCATAACAAATCATAAAAAGGCAACCGATCATTGCTGCAAAAAATTGTTCAGTAGCTGATGTCCTTGCTCACTCAGAATACTTTCCGGATGAAACTGCACGCCTTCCAGCGACATCGTACGATGACGGAACCCCATGATCTCATCAGGTTGGCCGTCACGGAGCGTCCAGGCGGTAACGTCAAATGCTTCTGGCAGCGAGTCGCGCTCAACAATCAAGGAGTGATAGCGCGTGACGTTTAAGGGATGGCGTAAACCGTGGAACACGCCCTGTCCATTGTGGCAAATGGCCGACACTTTCCCGTGCATCACTTCACGCGCGCGCACCACATTCGCCCCAAACACCTGGGCAATGGCCTGATGCCCCAGGCACACCCCTAAAATTGGGATCTTACCGGCAAAGTAGCTAATCGCCGCCAGCGAAACGCCTGATTCATTAGGGGTGCAAGGGCCCGGAGAGATAACCAGGCGTTCAGGTGCCAGTGCAATCATCGCCTCGAGCGTGATCGCATCATTGCGATGCACCTGTACGTCAGCGCCCAATTCACAGAAGTATTGGTAGAGATTCCAGGTAAAGGAATCGTAGTTGTCGATGATAAGCAGCATGGCAAATCCGGTACGTCACGTGGGGCCGCTATTCTACGCTTTTTCCCCTACCGCTTTTACCACTTTGCTGAAAATAGCCGTTAATCCCTGTAAGCCACCGTTGACACCCGCTTTGTTCGCCGCAATCCAGCTTTCTCGTTCAACAAGAGACCAGTCAACCTCATAGCTGCAATGAATAATCAGGTGTTCGAAGAAAATGCGTAGCGCACGTCCATTCCCTTCACGAAAGGGGTGCAGCACATTGAGTTCACAGTAGAAATAGGCTAAACGGGCGGCAAATTTTTCATGATCGAGGCCCGTTAAAAAGTGCTCTTCCGCCAGTTCAGCCATCAACTTATTGCCATTCTTTTCCAGATACTCAAAGTGACAAAACGGCGTGTCTTCTCGATAGATATCCACTTCACGCAACTCGCCAGCCCAGGTAAAGAGATCCTGAAATAACGTGCGGTGAATAGCTTGCAGATGCGGTAATCCCGGCTCTGGAGGGCCCAATGCAATGGTTGCGGCACGCAGTGCGGTGAATTCCGTTTCCGCTTCGCGCAGGCGCGCGGCTTCACGAATATTCAGGCGGTTTTTCAAAACGTTGATCGCCTTCCACTGGTAGGGATCGTATTCGCTCATCGCACTAGCGCTCATAGTGGCTCCTTAGCGCAATAATGCGTTCCTGAATCGCCGTTTCACTGAGTGTGATGAGTGGGGTGTCGATTTCGTCGAGACGGCTACTGGCCTGAAAATTAGCCGAGCGGCGTTGTTGGCACAGCGTGTGTTTTTGCTTGTCCGTGAGTGAGCGTGACATAAAACCTCCCGCCAGTCTGGAATGAGCACTAAGTATAAGCAGCAAATTCCATCGTTGCCGGGAGGCAATGTCACCGCATCAAGACAGCCAGCGGTGAGAGGTGATTAAGGCAGCACCTTAGCCGATAAGATAACGACCGGTTTTACCGGCACATTTTGATAGGGGCCGACATTCTGCGTAGGCACCTGGGTGATTTTTTCAGCCACCTCCATCCCTTTCACAACTTTACCAAACACGGCATAACCAAAATCACGTTGGCCGTGGTCGAGGAAGGCATTGTCAGTGGTGTTAATAAAGAACTGGCTGGTCGCACTGTCTTTATCCGCCGTACGCGCCATCGAGATGGTGCCACGCTTGTTCAGCAGACCATTGTCGGCTTCGTTTTTGATTGGCGCATTCGTTTGTTTCTGCTGCATATCCGTAGTGAAGCCACCACCTTGAATCATGAAGCCAGGAATCACACGGTGAAACGTGGTGTTGTTGTAAAAACCGCTATTCACATAATCAACAAAGTTTTTAACGCTCACTGGGGCTTTTTGATTATTGAGTTCAAGCTCAATAGTGCCTGCAGAGGTGGTTAATAACACATGTGGATCGCCTTTTGCGGCCTGAGCGGAGAATGAAGCGGCGGAAATCGCCAGCGCGGCAACGGCCGCAGTCAAAGTGCGTTTCAACATGAAATCTTCCTTACTAAAGGGCATGAGCCTGATATCGTTTTGATTGTAAAGACGCCGTTATACAAGAGCCAGCGTTTTACCTAATTTTACTTTACAACGATGTTACAGAGTATGAAGTGGGCTGCTTAACGCTTTAGGTTTAACATCGGTTATCCCACGCCATGAAAAGTGATCAAAATCACATTTTATATGAATCCTGACAAATGAATTTCACAAAATTTAGGTAAGAGTCTCATTTGTCGCTACACTTTTCGGGCATTTTGGCAAGGTACTCCTTTTCCTCACACAGGTTTCACAATGACTGATAAAAACCGCATTGGACTCACCTGGATCAGCTTCTTTTCGTATGCGCTGACCGGTGCTTTAGTGATCGTCACAGGGATGGTGATGGGTGATATCGCCGCGTATTTCTCGCTGCCAGTATCAGAAATGAGCAACACCTTTACCTTCCTCAACGCCGGGATCCTGGTGTCTATTTTTCTCAATGCGTGGTTGATGGAAATCATCCCTCTCAAGCGTCAGCTCATTTTTGGTTTTGTCTTGATGGTGCTGGCAGTATTGGGACTCATGAACACGCACAGCCTTTCGGTCTTCTCGCTGTGTATGTTTGTGCTTGGCGTGGTCAGCGGCATTACCATGTCGATCGGGACCTTCTTGATCACGCATCTTTATGACGGCCGTCAACGCGGTTCCCGTCTGCTGTTTACCGATTCGTTCTTCAGTATGGCCGGGATGATTTTCCCGATTATTGCCGCTGCCCTGCTGGCGCGCCATTTGCCCTGGTATTGGGTCTATGCCTGTATTGGCATCCTGTATGTCGCGATCTTTATTCTGACCTTACGCGTGGAATTCCCTGTGCTGGGTAAGCAAGCACCGCAGGAAAATACCCCGGTCGAGAAAGAGAAATGGGGCGTTGGCGTGCTGTTTCTGTCGATCGCCGCCATGTGCTATATCCTCGGCCAACTGGGCTTTATCGCCTGGGTGCCGGAATACGCCACAAAAACCATGGGGATGGATATTCTGCAGGCCGGTACCCTCGTCGGTAACTTCTGGACGTCTTACATGATTGGCATGTGGGTCTTCAGCGTGGTTCTGCGCTTTTTCGACCTCCAGCGTATTGTGATGGTGCTCGCAGCCGTCGCAACAGCCATGATGTACTGGTTTGTCAGTAGCCAGGACGCCAGCATGTTGAAATGGATTATTATCCTGTTGGGTTTCAGCTCCAGTGCCATTTACACCACCATCATTACGCTGGGCTCGCAGCAGACCAAGGTCTCTTCCCCCAAACTGGTGAACTTTATTCTGACCTGCGGTACCGTCGGCACCATGCTGACCTTCGTTGTCACTGGGCCTATCGTGGCTAAAGGCGGTGCGCATGCCGCATTGGCAACGGCAAACGGGCTGTATGCCGTGGTCTTTATCATGTGTGCGTTGTTGGGCCTGGTGACAAAACACCGCCAACACGGTCACGCCGGACACTGATATGCACTGTCGGGAGGATCATCCTCCCGGCATTTCCCCCAGCTCACTCTTTCGAGTACCCGACCTCGTCTGCCGCAGGTGAAAAATATTCACCTGAACCGTTTCAGCTTGAATTTTGAACAATTCCACTCACTTAGCCTGATCTCTCACCGACCCACCACATACCCCATAAGAGGTATATAAAGGCGAACTTGATATACATCAATAAGCCCGATTTCGCGCGCGTTATTGTGGCGGCATCTCCTATAAAATTGAGGCCAAAATGAGCAAGCTCAAAATCGCCGTCATCGGCAATGGCATGGTCGGCCACCGCTTCGTCGAAGAACTGCTGGAAAAATCTGCCCCTGGTCAGTTCGATATCACCATCTTCTGTGAAGAACCGCGCGTTGCTTATGACCGCGTCCACCTTTCCGCCTGGTTTTCCCATCACACCACTGAAGAACTCTCTTTGGTGCGTGAAGGCTATTATGAAAAACATGGCGTTAAGGTATTGATTGGCGAGCGAGCGATCACCATTAACCGTGAACAAAAAGTCATTCACTCCAATACCGGTCGTGAAGTGTTTTACGACAAAGTGATTATGGCGACCGGATCTTATCCCTGGATCCCCCCGATCAAAGGTTCTGAAGGCCAGGACTGCTTTGTCTACCGCACTATCGAAGATCTCAACGCCATTGAAGCCTGTTCACGCCGTGCGAAACGGGGTGCTGTTATCGGCGGCGGCCTGCTGGGTCTGGAAGCCGCTGGCGCGTTGAAAAACCTCGGTGTTGAAACCCACGTCGTTGAATTTGCCCCAGTGTTGATGGCAGAACAGCTTGATGTGATGGGTGGTCAGCAACTGCGCAACAAAATTGAACGCATGGGTGTTCGCGTACACACGGGCAAAAACACCCGTGAAATCGTGCATCACGGTGCACAAGGCAAAACCCTGTATTTCGCCGATGATACGGAGCTGGAAGTCGATTTCATTGTCTTCTCCACTGGTATTCGCCCACAAGACAAACTGGGCCGCTCCTGCCAACTTGAGCTGGGTAAACGCGGCGGCTTCCTGATCAATGATCAGTGCCAAACCAGCGATCCTGATATCTATGCCATTGGCGAATGTGCCGCCTGGCGCGACCGCGTGTTTGGCTTAGTGGCTCCGGGCTACAAAATGGCGCAGGTGGCCGTTGAGCACCTGTTGGGCAAAGAGAGCATGTTCAGCGGCGCAGACATGAGTGCCAAACTGAAACTGCTGGGCGTGGATGTCGGCGGTATCGGCGATGCACAAGGCCGCACGGCGGGTAGCCGTAGCTATGTGTACCTCGATGAAAACCGCGAGCAATACAAACGCCTGGTGGTCAGTGCCGACAACAAAACCCTGTTGGGTGCCGTGTTAGTCGGCGATACCAGCGATTACGGTAATTTGCTGCAATTGGCACTTAACGCCATTGAGCTCCCTGAGCATCCCGATAGCCTGATCCTGCCAGCCCACGCCGGTGGCGAAAAACCCACCATGGGCGTGGATTCCCTCCCTGAAACCGCACAAATCTGCTCCTGCTTTGATGTGACGAAAGGCGATCTGGTTAAAGCGGTACAAGGGGGATGCCATACCGTTGCAGCACTGAAAGCGGAAACCAAAGCGGGTACCGGCTGCGGCGGCTGCGTACCGCTGATCACGCAAGTGCTCAATGCTGAGCTCAGTCGCCAGGGCATTGAAGTCAATAACCATCTGTGTGAACACTTCGCTTACTCTCGTCAGGAGCTGTATCACCTGATCCGCGTTGAAGAGATCCGCACCTTTGATGCACTGCTGGCCAAACACGGCAAAGGCTATGGCTGTGAAGTGTGTAAACCTACCGTGGGTTCTCTGCTCGCCTCTTGCTGGAATGAATATGTGTTGAAGCCACAACACACGCCACTGCAAGACAGCAACGATGTGTTCCTCGGCAATATCCAGAAAGACGGCACCTACTCGGTTATCCCTCGCTCAGCGGGCGGTGAAATCACGCCGGAAGGCTTGGTGGCAATTGGCCGCGTGGCACGTGAGTACAACCTGTACACCAAAATCACCGGTTCCCAGCGTATCGGCTTGTTTGGCGCGCAAAAAGATGACTTACCGGCCATCTGGACGCAACTGATTGAAGCTGGATTCGAAACCGGTCACGCCTATGCCAAAGCATTGCGTATGGCAAAAACCTGTGTCGGCAGCACCTGGTGTCGTTTTGGTGTCGGTGACAGCGTTGGCCTCGGCGTGCAGTTAGAAAACCGCTACAAAGGCATCCGCACACCGCACAAAATGAAGTTTGGCGTATCAGGATGTACCCGCGAGTGTGCTGAAGCGCAGGGCAAAGACGTTGGCATTATCGCGACCGATAAAGGCTGGAACCTGTATGTCTGCGGCAACGGCGGCATGAAGCCACGCCATGCGGATTTACTGGCCGCCGATCTCGATGAAGCGACGCTGGTGCGTTACCTGGATCGCTTTATGATGTTTTACATCCGCACTGCCGATAAACTGCAGCGCACATCGCTGTGGCTGGAAAGCCTGGAGGGCGGCATCGAGTATCTGCGCAAGGTCATCATCGACGACAAGTTGAGCCTCAATGCACAGTTGGAAGCGGAGATCGCGCGCCTGCGTGAAAACGTGATTTGCGAATGGCAGGAAGCGGTCAACGATCCGGTTCAGCACAGCCGCTTTGCACACTTTATTAACAGCCCACTGCGCGATCCCAATGTGCAAGTGGTCACGGAACGTGAACAGCATCGCCCGGCACGCCCGGAAGAGCGTATTCCCGTAACCCTCGTTGATGTGGAGACAGTCTGATGAGCCAGTGGTATCCCGTATGTGAGCTTGATGCCATCCTGCCTGCGACCGGCGTCTGTGCGCTGGTAGAAGCGCAGCAGATTGCCCTGTTCCGCCCGCGCGCCAATGACGAAGTGTTTGCCATCAGCAACATTGATCCGTTCGCGCAAGCCAGTGTGCTGTCACGCGGCATTATTGCGGAGCACCAGCAGGCGCTGTGGGTGGCCAGCCCACTGAAAAAACAGCGCTTTCGCCTGAGCGACGGTCTGTGTATGGAAGATGAGGCCCATTCCGTTGCGGCTTACCCGGTGCGCGTCACTGCTGGTATGATTGAGGTGAATCTGTAATGGACTATTTCCCGCTGTTCTGCCAATTGCGTGGGCGTGATTGCCTGCTGGTCGGTGGTGGTGTTGTCGCCGAACGCAAAGCGCGTTTGCTGTTGGAAGCCGGTGCGCGCCTGCGCGTCTGCGCCCGCACGTTTACACCGGCATTCGACGAGTGGCAGCAAGCGGGAAAAGTGTCCCTTATCGCCTCGCCTTTTCATTCCGTTATGTTAGATGGCTGCTGGCTTGTGGTGGCCGCCACTGACGATGATCGTTTGAATCAGCAAGTGTTTGCCGCAGCAGAAGCGCGGCAAATTTTTTGTAACCTGGTGGATGCGCCCGAAAAAGCCAGCGTGATTATGCCGTCCATTATCGACCGTTCACCCCTGCTGATCGCGGTTTCTTCTGGCGGTAATGCCCCGGTGATGGCGCGTTTACTGCGCGAGAAACTGGAAGCGATCTTACCTCAGCAATTGGGGCAAATTGCCACCCTGGCGGGCACCTTACGCGCACGCGTGAAACAACAGATAGCCAGCATGGCCGAGCGCCGTCGGTTTTGGGAAAAACTATTCACCCACGACCGTCTGGCGCAGTCACTGGCAAACCACGACGGCACGCGCGTCGCAACACTCATTGAAACGCTGTTCAGCGAACCGCTGGAAAAACGGGGTGAAGTGGTGTTGGTCGGTGCGGGCCCAGGCGATGCGGGCTTGCTGACGCTGAAAGGACTGCAACAGATCCAACAGGCTGATGTGGTAGTGTATGACCGTCTGGTATCTGAGCCCGTATTGAATCTGGTACGCCGCGATGCCGAACGCATCTTTGTGGGTAAACGTGCGGGTTATCATTGCGTACCCCAAGATGAAATCAATCAAATGCTGCTGGATCTTGCTCGCGACGGTAAACGCGTCGTGCGCTTAAAAGGCGGCGATCCCTTTATCTTTGGGCGCGGTGCAGAAGAGCTGGAAGCACTGGTCGATGCCGACATCCCCTTCTCTGTCGTACCGGGCATTACTGCCGCTTCGGGTTGCTCTGCCTATAGCGGCATTCCACTGACCCATCGCGATCATGCACAATCCGTGCGCCTGGTCACGGGCCATCTGCAAAAAGAGGGCGAGATGGACTGGTCCTGCCTCGCCGCCAGCCAGCAAACGTTGGTGTTTTACATGGGATTAACCCAAGCGGAAGAGATTGCACGCCAACTGCAACAGCACGGGATGTCTGCGGCGATGCCCGTGGCACTGGTACAGCAAGGCACCACGCCGCAGCAACGTGTGGTCACTGGCACGCTGGCTGAACTCGGCACACTGGCAACCCAGGTCGAGAGCCCGTCGTTGATCATCGTTGGTGAAGTCGTGGCACTGCGTGAAAAACTGCGCTGGTTTTAATTTCTGTCATTAAAAAAGCCACTTCATCATGAAGTGGCTTTTTCTCTTGCTACCGTCGGCAATCAGGCCAATGGGCTGGCAACCAAACCCACGGCTTCATAGGCTTTTTTCAGCGTCTCACCCGCTTGTGCACGCGCTTTAGCTGCACCGTCGCGCATCACCTGATCCAGATAGGCCTCATCGTTACGGAAACGCGTGAAACGCGCTTGCAACTCAGTCAGCATGTCAGACACGGCATCCGCCACCGCACCTTTCAGGTGACCATACATTTTGCCTTCAAATTCTGCTTCCAGCTCAGGAATAGTTTTACCGGTCACGCCCGACAAAATATCCAGCAGGTTAGAGACGCCGGCTTTGTTCTTTTGATCGTAACGCACAACAGGTGGCTCTTCGGAGTCAGTCACCGCACGCTTAATCTTCTTCACCACCGATTTCGGATCTTCCAGCAGGGTGATGATGTTATTGCGGTTTTCATCAGACTTAGACATTTTTTTGGTCGGATCCAACAGGGACATCACGCGCGCACCCGACTTCGGAATAAAAGGTTCAGGCACTTTGAAAATGTCACCGTAGATAGCATTGAAGCGTGAGGCGATATCACGACTCAATTCCAGGTGCTGTTTCTGATCCTCGCCAACCGGTACCTGATGGGTTTGGTACAGCAAAATATCGGCGGCCATCAATACGGGATAATCAAACAAGCCCGCATTGATGTTCTCTTCATAGCGTGCCGACTTGTCTTTGAACTGCGTCATGCGACTGAGCTCGCCGAAATAGGCATAGCAGTTTAGCAACCAGCCCAGTTGCGCATGTTCAGGTACGTGTGACTGCACAAAGATGGTGCTTTTCTGCGGGTCGATACCGCAGGCCAGGTAGAGCGCCAGCGTGTCTAACGTTGCTTTGCGCAGCGCGACCGGATCTTGACGAACGGTGATGGCGTGCAAATCAACAATGCAGTAGATGCAGTGAAAATCATCCTGCATTTGTACCCACTGACGCAGCGCCCCCATGTAGTTGCCAATAGTCAGTTCACCTGAGGGCTGTGCGCCACTAAATACGATGGGTTTGCTCATTTCTCTATCCTGATAAATTACCGCCCGACAAGGGGCATAAGCTGATTAAATTGACTCAGTACGACGTCCGGTTGGCTGTCAGCAATCGGTTCGCCATAATTGTAGCCGAAGGTCATCCCGACACAGGGGCATCCTGCGGCCTGTGCGGCTTGAATATCATTGCGGGAGTCGCCCACAAACAGTAACTCTTTTGGCAAAACGCCTAATTTGCCCAGCACCAAAAACAGCGGCGCAGGATGGGGCTTCTTAACGGCAACATCATCGCCGCCCACCACCAGAGAAAAATAGTGCTCAATGCCCAGCGACTGCAGCAGCGGTGCCACAAAAGGCGTGGGCTTATTGGTCACGATCGCCAAAGGAAAACCCTGCTCAACCAGTGCGGCTAAGGTTTCTTTCACGCCAGGAAACAAGGTGCTGCCAGCATCGACTGTGCGCGCATAGTGACGGTCAAAGCGTCCACGTGCATCGTGCTGCATATCGTCTGCAGGCGCATGGCCTAATGCCCAGGTCAGCGCACGCGTGATCATCACATCGGCACCGTTGCCAATCCATGTTGCAACACGCTCCACACCCGCCGCAGGCAGTTGTAAATCCGTAAGTGCACCGTCTACCGCCGCTGCCAGACCCGGCGCACTGTCAATCAGAGTGCCATCCAGGTCAAACGCCAGCGCACGTAACTCAGTGAAAGGCGCCATGGCGTGATTTCTCCAGTTCGGTGCGCATATGGTCGATAACGGCTTTGTAATCTGGCTGTCCGAAGATGGCAGAACCTGCCACAAACATATCGGCACCCGCATCCGCGATATCACGGATATTCTCGGCTTTCACACCCCCATCCACTTCCAGACGGATGTCGTAGCCGCTGGCATCAATGCGTTTACGCACTTCACGCAGCTTGTTGAGGGTCGCCGGGATAAAGGACTGCCCACCGAAACCGGGGTTCACGGACATCAGTAAAATGACATCCAGCTTATCCATCACATAATCGAGGTAGCTCAGCGGTGTCGCTGGGTTGAACACCAGGCCCGCTTTACACCCGTGCTCTTTAATCAGTTGCAGGCTGCGATCAACGTGTTCGGACGCTTCGGGGTGAAAGGTGATGTAACTGGCGCCCGCATTGGCGAAATCGGGAATCAAACGGTCGACGGGCTTCACCATCAAATGCACATCAATAGGCGCTGTAATGCCGTAATCGCGCAGGGCTTTTAACACCATCGGCCCCATGGTCAGGTTCGGCACATAGTGATTATCCATCACGTCAAAATGCACAACGTCCCCTCCGGCAGCCAGCGCTTTCGCGGTGTCCTCTCCGAGACGAGCAAAGTCAGCAGACAGAATTGAAGGGGCAATCAAAAATTGTTTCATCCGTTTCTCCCAATTTGCACGTCAGTGCGGGTTACGCTGCAGAGCCGGTCACACGGAATAGAGCGCCAATAGCTCGTCTACTCGGTTTCTGCCCTCAGCACTTCGACTAATTGAACGCCGCACGGACACCACATTCAGCGCAGCATCCTGATACCACTGACGCGTCAACGGCGTATCGTGGTTGGAAATCAGGACCGGGATCTGTCGTTGACGCGACAAATCCTGTGCCAAGCTCGCCAAGTGTTGCTGTTCGCGCAGACTAAAACTGTTTGTATGGTAGGCCGTAAAATTTGCCGTCGCCGACAGCGGTGCATACGGTGGATCGCAATACACCACCGAGCCCGGCAACGCGTTGTTCAGCGTAACATCGTACGATTCGCAGACAAAGATCGCATTTTGCGCTTTCTCGGCAAAATGGTGCAGCTCGGCTTCGGGAAAGTAGGGACGCGTATAGCGACCAAAAGGCACATTAAATTCGCCACTCAGGTTATAGCGGCACAGCCCGTTATAGCAGTGACGATTGAGATAGAGAAACAGCAGCGCGCGCTGATAGGGATCGCGGCTCAGATTAAACGCCTTACGCTGGGAGTAATAGACCTCCGCATCGTTCATCTGAGGCGTAAAGAAACCCGCAGCATCACGAATGAAGTCATCCGGGCGGATTTTCAGGATGTTATACAGATTAATCAGATCGTTATTGATATCCGCAAGGACATAGCGACGGTAATCCGTATTCAGAAAGACCGAGCCGGCACCCACAAAAGGTTCAACCAGACACTCGCCTTCAGGCAGGTGACGACGGATATCCTCCAGCAGAGGGTATTTGCCGCCTGCCCATTTCAAAAAAGCGCGATTTTTCTTCATGCCGCGTTAACTTTATTCTCTTTATCGCTGCGGATGCTACCGCTAACCTATTGCGCTTTATATTGAAAAGCGGGTCAGATAACCCGCTTACGTGCCACTTCATGATGATGCTGACAGCGTGATTACTGTGCTTCTTTCTTCACCTGGCTGACGGGTTTTACCCACGGTTTCTGCGCTTGCACTTCTGCAGGCAGCGTGGACACCGCGCGTTTGGCATCGGCCGACGACGCATACGAGCCGCTCACTAAGACATACCAGGGCTGACCATTACGCGTGGTTTTATACACGTGATAACCCGACAGGTTTTGCTTTTTAGCCCACGCGTTCAGCGTGTCTGAACGCGACGCGCTGCTCAGTTGCAGCGTGTAGCTGCCAGAAGGAAGTGCACCCGCTTTGCCTGCCGACGCGGTATTACGCGCGGGCTGGGTTTCATGGGCAGCAGGTTTCGTCGCCACCGGTTTCGGCGCGCTCTCTTTCTTCGCAGGCGTTGCAGCGTGCTGACGCGGTTCCGATTTTTTCACCGGTTCGACATTCTCACTGCGCCCACCGCTGACGGTAGCCGGAGCCGTTGGCAAGCCCGCGTTCTCTTGCGCCCCTGATGCCACCGAGTTCACCGCGCCTTGATCGTTACTGAGCGCCTGATTTAAGTCACCCGGCAGATCAACACGTTGCTGATTAGGAGGTGTCGGGACGGGCTGTGCTTCTGTTGGCGTCGAAGAAACCGGCGGTAAGCCGATATTTTGCTGATTCTGTGCGTTATCCGCAGGAGGTTGTGACGGTGCAGCATTTTCCGGCGCGGACGCCGAATTGTTGCTCATTGAAGACGAGTTTGAAAGATCGATATTCTTCTCACCACTCGTCGCTGGCGTAGGCTGTGCACCGGTTTTGCTCTTGTCTGGCCCGTTTAAGGCTGAACCAATACCCACCACCAATAACAGCAGCACCAGAATACCGATGCCGATCATCATGTGCTGACGTGATACCGGCATTTTGGGCGCGGTATTGGAACGACGTGAGCGCGAAGTGCGGCGATCACTGGTATCAGCTTTTAACTCGTCTTCCGGCTTAAACTCATCCATTTCACCACCTCCCCTTTGCGGCCGATCACCTCAATCCTGAGTCGATCTTCACTGCATTTTTAAAAACATTACTGCGCTGCGCAGTCTTTTATCGCGGCTAAAACAATATCATGCGCTACGCCGCCACGCACTTCTGCTGTACCGATAGTGAGGGGTAAAACCAAACGCAGTTCACCTGCAAGCACTTTTTTATCGCGCATCATGTGCGGCAGATAGGCTTCTGCCGTCATGCTGGCAGGGCCATTGACCGGCAAACCGGCACGCGTTAACAGTGCTTTGATGCGATCCGTTTGAGCCGGGGTAAATTGACCCAGACGCTCCGCAGTGCGCGCGGCCATCACCATGCCCGCAGCGACAGCTTCACCGTGCAGCCAGTTGCCATAACCCATTTCCGCTTCAATAGCGTGACCAAAGGTATGACCAAGATTAAGCAGGGCACGTAAACCGGTTTCGCGTTCATCCGCCGCCACCACTTCCGCTTTCAGCTCGCAGCAACGACGAATACACCAGGCCATGGCCTTGGGCTCCAGGGCGAGCAAATCATCAATGTGTTCTTCTAACCAGCAGAAGAAGGCCTCATCGAGGATGATGCCGTACTTAATGACTTCAGCCAGTCCGGATGCCAGCTCACGTGGAGGCAGGGTTTTCAGACAATCGAGATCGATAACCACCGAAGCGGGCTGATAGAACGCGCCAATCATGTTCTTGCCGAGCGGATGGTTGACAGCCGTTTTGCCGCCGACAGAGGAGTCAACTTGTGACAACAGTGTCGTAGGCACTTGAATAAAGCGGACACCGCGTTGATAGCTGGCGGCGGCAAATCCGGTAAGATCGCCAATCACGCCGCCACCCAACGCGATTAACGTGGTGTCACGTCCGTGGGGTTTTTGCAGTAATGCGGTAAAGACTTGCTCCATCACCGCCAGCGTCTTGTATTGCTCGCCGTCAGGCAGGATCACCCGATCGACTTTCACACCGGCATCACTGAGCAGTGAGCACAGGTTGTCAAGATAACGGGGTGCCAACGTTTCGTTGGTCACGATCATGGCGGCATCACCCGCTTTCAGCGGCCAGAAGGATGTCGAGTCCTGAAACAGTCCCGCAGCGATATTGATGGGGTAACTACGCTCCCCCAGTGAAACGGTGATGCTTTCCATGACGTGGAGACCTTGTTAAACGGTTAAGCCGGGGGATTGAGCCAGGATCAGCGCTTTTCCAGCATGGCGATAATTTGGTTTGCTACCACTTTCGCGCTTTGGTCATCGGTGCGGATAGTGACGTCTGCAATCTCTTCGTACATTGGATTGCGTTCGTCAGCCAGCGCTTCTAACACCTCACGCGGCGGGCTATCAACCTGCAGCAGTGGGCGTTTTTTATCACGCTGCGTGCGCGCTAATTGCTTCTCGATAGTGGTCTCTAAATAGACAACGACACCACGCGCGGAGAGGCGATTACGTGTTTCACGAGACTTTACAGAGCCGCCGCCAGTGGCCAGCACAATGCCCTGCTTTTCCGTCAGTTCGTTAATGATTTTCTCTTCGCGATCGCGAAAACCTGCTTCGCCTTCAACGTCGAAAACCCAGCCCACATCAGCTCCGGTACGTCGCTCAATTTCTTGATCGGAGTCGAAAAACTCCATATTGAGTTGTTGAGCTAACTGACGACCAATAGTGCTTTTGCCGGCACCCATGGGTCCAACCAGAAAGATATTGCGTTTCTCTGCCATTTTTTTGGTATTACTAAGACAATTCGTTGATGAATCCCCACCCTAAAACGCATTTGCGTGGATGGGACATGAACTGAAACCTCATGAGCGATAGTGCGAGAGTCAGATTGAAAATTATCTCAACACTCAAGGCCGTTTGGCAACCGGAATCCGCACGGTTAAGCCATTACCGACTCGCCTGGTCCCTGATCCAGACAATGCCATCACGGCGCGCAGTAAGAGCCACAAGGCTTTACTGAAACACAGCCATCTTTTATGACGACATAATTCGGTAATAAAATCGCTAAACCTTGTAAGCCAATTCGTGCCTCACGTCAAATTTGATCCACTTAACAGGTTCAATTAGCGTCTTATCTTCAGAAACTACTCACCTTGCGAAACCATTTTCACGTCGTCCTTCACCAAGCGAGGAGTGATAAAGATCACCAGTTCGCGACGTTTTCGCTCTTTCACGCTGTGACGAAACAGCCCGCCGATCAGGGGCAACTGCCCTAAGCCTGGCACCTCTTCGCGGCCCTGCATTTTTTGCTGCTGGAAAATGCCACCCAGCGCCAGCGTTTCGCCATTGCGCACTACAACTTGGGTATCAATTTCCTGCTTATCAATCGTCAGTAGCTCTTTTTCATCACCACGAATGCTGCGCCCAGGTAAATTTTGGCTGATATGCAGTTTAAGCAAAATACGATCATCCGGTTGCACCACTGGCGTGACCGCCATGCCGAGTACCGCTTCGCGAAACTCGATGGCGGTGGCCCCCGTCGAGCCGCTGGAGACTTCATAGGGGATCTCGGTGCCCTGCTTGATGCTGGCGGGCTGTTGGTGCGAGGTAAACAGGCGGGGGCTGGCAATAATATCAAGCTGGTTTTGGCGCTCCAGCGCGCTTAATTGCAGATCTAACAGGCGTCCTTCAATGCGCGCAATATTCATGCCCAACCGTCCTGCGGGATTGCTAACCGCCAGCCCAACATCTGCGGCGCTCACGCCGGGCGCATATGCAGATGCAGGTGAAGCGGCGGTGCTCTCACTCAATCCCCAACTAACACCCAGCTCATGCAAGCGATCTGAGCTGATGGCCACGATATGCGCTGCCAGTTCAATTTGCGCCACCGGCACATCCAGTGCATTCACCCAGGCAACCACTCTTTTCAAAGCCGCTTTGGTGTCGCGCAGCAGTAACGCATTAGTGCGACTGTCCAGCGTGATACTGCCGCCGGGTGTCATCAACTTATCGCGCTCAGCCTGCAAGCTGTCGCCTACCGCGCGAATATCAGCCCATCGCAGTGCAATACGCTGGTTTTCCATGGGTTGACGGGCTAATGCCGCTGCCTTACGGGCTTTCTCTTGCGCCACGGCTTCGCGCTGCCAACTTTGCGGCCAAATCAGCAGTACCTCGCCCTCTCGTTGACTGACCAGTTGGGTCATCCGCGTGACAACCCGCAGTGCCTGTGACCAGGGAACCGCCAACAGATTTAGCGATAACTCGCCGCTCACGCCCGGCGCAATCGCCAGATTTAATCCCTGATGGCGCGCCAACGCCTGCAAAATTTTATCGACCGGGGCGTTGTCGAACACCAGCGAGATTTTGGCGTTCAGCGGTTGCACGAGCAGCGCGAGCAGCAGCAGGCTGCCTGTCGCTATCCTTTTCATCGTTGCCTCCTGGCAGGTGTAAAACATGAAATTGGTTCTCACAGGGTGCAAAGCGCTGTAGCACCACCGCATAGCGCTGCACACTGACAATGCGCCAGGCGTCTTCGCCCAATGGCTCGCTGGCCCGCAATCCGGTGAGCTCTCCCTGCGGCGAAACAAACCAGGCCAGCGTTTGCGCGCTGCTCTGGCTAATCCCCAGCAAACGCCATTGAGCCCACGGCTGCGTGTCGGTGAGGCAGCGGAGGGCAACGGGTGGCGTAAAAGGATCTCTGGCTTGCACGCTGACCGACGCGAGGAAGCCGATGAAACACAGCTCAAGGCGCCACATAACGCCACTCCAGTTCCATCAGCAATTGCGCATCAGCGAGACGCAATGTGAGTTGCTGCAGACGCCAGGCCAATAACTGCGCCGTAAACGCTTGCAGGACCTGCAGCGACGAGGCCCAATTCAGCGCAATCTGGGTATGAATAACCTCGGTATCCTGTTGCCAGGCCAGCACCTCAATCTGTTCCATGCGCTTTACATCGACAGCGAATTGCTCGCCATCAGCCTGCGCCGCCAGTTGCTGACGTAACCGCAGATGCTCCTCACGTAACGCGGTGAGCGAAGGCATCGCGAGCAGCGCACGGTGAACGGCATCGTACTGCTGGTGTATATGCAGAGTGTGTTGCTGCAGTTGTTGGTTAGCCTGCCGCTGCCAATGCACACTCGCGCCCGTCAGACAGCAAGCCGTCACCAGCAGCACCAGTGGCCATCTAAAACGTCGCCAGATAACGCTACTCATGGATTTCTGCCACATTCAGGGTGAAATCATACATCGCTGCGGTGGGCGCATTTTGCTGGAGTGGCCCGACGCGATAATGCGAAGTCAGCGTCTGTCGCCAGTTTTCAGCCGCCTCCGGGGCAAGTGCGCGCCCTTGCAGCGTCAAACGCCCTGCTTGCCATGCGAGGCGAGTCAGCCACAGTGTCTCGGGCAGCGAGGCCCCCAGTGCCGTTAGCGCAGCCAGTTGGCGCAGACGCTGCTCGCGACGCGCCTGCAAGCTGCGCCACTTTGCCTGCACCTCATCACGCAGGCGTTGTTCTTGCTCAACTTCTGTCAGCCGCTGCTGCAGCAGTGCCGTTGCCTCTTGCCATATCGCATGCTGACTACGCTGCTGTTCACGCTCCCCATAATCACGCCCCTGCAGCAGACTTAACGCCAGCATCAGACCGAGAAAGGGCGCTAACTGTAACCCGCAAAAATGGCGTAAGCGCTGGCGCTGTTGCCGCTGTCGCCACGGCATAAAATTGACCCAGACCATTAGCTGTCCTCCGGGCGTAATGCCAGCCCAACCGCTAAAGAAAACGGGCCTTCTTCCCTGGGTAACGGCAGATGGCGAACCGCCAGTGCCTGAAAGGGCAACAACGGTTGCGTGCCTTCCGGCTGCGTCATTGGCTGCGCGGCGCTGAACCACACGTGGCGGGCATGAGGAAACGTTTGTTCACGCAACGCCGCAAAATCCGTGGCATCGTGCCATCCCCCGGCAGGCGCACCGTTTGACGGGCAGTACCAGAGCCAATGATCCGACGTGTGAAACACCAACGCGGCATCAGTCGGCAGGTCAAGCGCATAAGCCAGCGCACGCAGTGCATTGGGTGACAGTTCCATAACCTCCGGGACGATTCCCGCGGCATGCAACACGGTTAGCCAACTGTCCAGTGTTTCCCGCCGCGTGGCGGTCAGACAGAGGGGCTGCGTGTGCGATGCGGCACGGTAATCCAGTGCCAGCGCGTTGAGCTCAATTGGGAATAATCGTCTCGCACTGGCCATCACGTAATTGTTACGATCTGCCGCGCACAAGCGAAGCGCCGGGGAAGTTAAAAGGTGTTGTTGCACCGAATGGGGAGGAAAGCCAACCCGCAATGATACGTGGCGCGGTAGCTGACGCCGCCAGTCACGCAGCGCGGTGACCAGCGGTTCCGTCAGGGACAGCACGCCGTTATGGACCTTGAGTTCAGGAAGCGATTGCCGCCACCAATGACGTAGCTGCCAGCCGCGCCGGCAGCGTTGTACAGCGACGGCGCAGAGCTGACCATTCTGAATATCTAATCCCACTTGCCATGTGCGGTAAGCCATTTGCCCTCTCCCTGGCGTCAGTTTATTGCCGCGGACGTATCCAAGCGTCTGACTTGCCTTTATACTACTGCGCGGTTGTTTATAAACTGCCCAAATGACATTAAATGGGAATTCTCAGGTGAAGTTCGTAAAGTATTTATTCATCCTTGCAATCTGTTGCATTTTGCTGGGAGCTGGCTCGGTTTATGGCTTATACAAATATATTGAGCCGCAGTTACCCGATGTCGCCACGCTGAAAGATGTGCGGCTGCAGACCCCCATGCAGGTTTATAGCGCCGATGGCGAGTTGATTGCGCAATACGGCGAAAAGCGACGTATTCCGCTGACGCTTGCGCAAACGCCTCCGCTGATGGTCAAAGCGTTTATCGCGACCGAAGACAGCCGTTTTTATGAACACCACGGTGTGGATCCGGTGGGTATTTTCCGTGCCGCCAGCATCGCCTTGGTTTCAGGTCATGCTTCGCAAGGTGCCAGTACCATCACACAGCAGTTGGCACGTAACTTCTTCTTAAGCCCCGAAAAAACGCTGGTGCGTAAGATCAAGGAAGTGTTTCTGGCGATTCGTATTGAGCAATTGCTGAATAAAGATGAGATCCTGGAACTCTACCTGAACAAGATCTATCTGGGTTATCGCGCCTATGGCGTCGGGGCCGCAGCACACGTTTACTTTGGCAAAGAGGTCAATGACCTGACGCTCAGTGAAATGGCGATGATCGCGGGCCTGCCAAAAGCACCGTCCACCTTTAATCCGCTTTATTCGCCAGAGCGCGCGCTTGCCCGCCGTAACGTGGTGCTGTCGCGTATGCTGAGCCAGGGTGATATCACACGGGCGCAGTATGACCAGGCACGTAGCGAAAAAATCGATGCCTCTTATCACGCGCCAGAAATTGCGTTTTCAGCGCCGTATCTGACCGAAATGGTGCGTCAGGAAATGGTGAAGCGTTATGGTGAGAATGCCTATGAAGATGGCTATCGCATTACCACCACCATCACCCGCAAAGTCCAGTTAGCCGCGCAAAAGTCAGTGCAAGACAATGTCCTGGCGTACGATATGCGTCACGGTTACCGTGGCCCCGCCAATGTGCTGTGGAAAGTGGGTGAGAGCGCATGGTCGCAAGATCAAATACTGGATACGCTGAAAGCGTTACCGGTGTATGGACCGCTGTATCCGGCGGTGGTCACCAGTGCAAAAACCGACGAAGCCACCGCGCTGATGCGCGATGGCAGCACGGTTTCTCTCAGCATGAAAGGTGTCCGCTGGGCACGCCCTTTCCGCTCCGATACCGCACAAGGGGCAACGCCACGTAGCGTCTCTCAGGTGCTACAGCCCGGTCAGCAGATTTGGGTACGTCAACAAGAGAGCGAATGGTGGCTGGCACAAGTCCCTGACGTCAATTCAGCGCTGGTTTCGCTGGATCCAACCAACGGTGCGGTAAAAGCGCTGGTTGGTGGCTTTGATTTCAACCAGAGCAAATTTAACCGCGCCACGCAGGCACTGCGTCAGGTGGGCTCAAACATCAAGCCATTCCTGTACACTGCGGCGATGGATCGCGGACTGACACTGGCCTCCATCCTGAACGACGTGCCTATTTCTCGTTGGGATGCGGGCGCAGGCTCCGACTGGCGCCCGAAAAACTCGCCTGCCCGCTACGATGGTCCTATTCGTCTGCGTCAGGGCTTGGGTGAGTCGAAGAACGTCGTGATGGTTCGTGCCATGCGTGCGATGGGCGTCGATTACGCCGCAGAATATTTGCAGCGCTTTGGCTTCCCGGCGCAAAACATCGTGCACACCGAATCACTGGCACTGGGTTCCGCTTCGTTTACACCGATGCAGTTGGTACGCGGCTATGCGGTGATGGCAAACGGTGGCTTCCTGGTGGATCCGTACTTTATCGCTAAGATTGAGGACGAACAGGGTAAACCGCTGTTTGAAGCCAAGCCGAAGATCGCGTGCCCAAGCTGTAACTTGCCCGTGATTTACGGACAAACACAGAAAGCAGTTGCCCTGAGTGAAGAGAGTGTGGAAAACGTCGCAGTGTCGCAACACTCGCCGAACAGCGCCGTGCCGCAGCCAGAGTTGGAGCAAATCACCAATGCCCAGGCACAGCAGCAGGCGCAGCAACAGTATGCGCCGCACGTGATTAACACACCGCTGTCCTTCCTGATTAAAAGTGCGCTCAACAGCAACATCTTTGGTGAACCGGGTTGGATGGGCACCGGTTGGCGTGCCGGACGCGATATCGGACGTAACGATATCGGCGGTAAAACCGGTACCACCAACAGTTCGAAAGACGCCTGGTTTTCAGGTTATGGCCCGGAGACCGTGACGTCGGTGTGGATTGGTTTTGACGATCACCGCCGCGATCTTGGCCGTACCACCGCATCCGGGGCTATTCCGAACCAGATTTCGGGCTACGAAGGTGGGGCAAAAAGTGCACAGCCTGCGTGGGACGATTTTATGAAAGCCGCGCTTAATGGCTTGCCGCAAGAGCCGTTGACGCCGCCGGAAGGCGTGGTCTCGGTGACCATTGATCGTGGCACCGGTAAACTGGCAAACGGCGGCGGCAATACGCGTCAGGAATACTTTATTGACGGCACGCAGCCGACAGAGTATTCGGTGCGCGATGCAGGCACGACCGTAATCAGTAACGGTGAATCGCAAGAGTTGTTCTGATTAAGTCAGAGGCGGGGAATACCCCGCCTTTTTTACATCCGACCTTGCTGTCTGAGCCATTCGCGCACCAGAAACAGCGCACTGACGCAGCGGGATTCATTGAAATCCCCCTTTTCCAACAGCGTCATCATTTCTGACAGCGGCCAGCGTGTGACCGGCAGCGGTTCAGGTTCATCCCCTTCCAGTTTTTCCGGGTACAGCCCTTCCGCCACCACGATATTCATTTTGCTGGAAAAATATGAAGGAGCCATGGTTAGCTTACGCAGCGTTTGCAGTTGCGTCGCGCCAAACCCGACCTCTTCTTTAAGCTCACGATTTGCCGCCTGATGAACGCTTTCGCCAGCATCTATCAGCCCTTTTGGGAAGCCTAATTCATAACACTCCAGCCCCACGGCATATTCTTGAATCAGCAGCAGATGATCATCAATGATCGGCACAATCATCACGGCTTCACGGTCTGAAGGACGCATGCGCTCGTAGACGCGACGCGCGCCATTACTGAATGCCAGATCGACAGCCTCAACCGTAAACAGGCGAGAGCGCGCTACCGTTTCTACATGGAGAATTTTGGGTTTTTCTAACGGATTGGTCATAATGGCCCCATGAAAAAAGCCGTGAAAACAGGTGATAACCGCGCAGGAAATCGTTAATTAGGGCAACATTGTGCCTTGCTCGACTTGCGAAGCCAATGATTGCACGTTTTTTACACCTTTCTTATAACAAATTACGCGCAGCCTAAAAAAAGGGTTTTAAGTCGCGCCAGGAAAAGGTAAAAAAATCAGAGTATGCCGATACTTAACGATAAAAAAGACCGATAAGATTTCTGCAAGGCTAGCTATAAAACTAACCAATTGATTTAATGCGCTATTTTATGATTACACAGGCGAACCGATTGCAACGGGGACTCGCAGCACAACTTACAACAGGCTCCAACCCGCCTCGCAGGGCAGGATAACATCATGAATACCTTAGTGATGGTTCTGGTGATCCTGTTAGGTTGCTCTGTGGCTGCAGGCTGTATCTTTTGGTATGCCATGCGTCATCGCCCGCCACTTGCCCGCCCGCTGCCCTTTATTAGCCCCCCCTGGCGTAAACTGACGTCAGAAGAGCGTGATGCCATTGATCGCTACGTGAATACTGTGGCCAATGCCCCCGCCACGGTGTTGCCCGGTGGTGCCAGCAAGCCGCCAGAAAAATTAGCACTGACCTCGCAAAGCAATAATGTCTATCCGGTGACCCGCGCCATCACGCGTTACGGCCTGTCGACCGATGAGCCGCATAAATGGCGTTACTACCTGGATGCCATTGAAGTTCATCTGCCGCCGCTGTGGGAACAGTACATCGCAGAAGAGAACTACGTTGAAATCATCCGCACGCAAACCATGCCGCTGGTGATCTCACTTAATGGGCACACGCTGCTCAACTATGCACAGGAGCAAGTGCCCTTCCCTACCGTGCCGCAGCCACTGGCCCCTCGCGCGTCGATCCGTCAGGAAGAAGCCGAACACATTGAACTGCTGAAAGTGCGGAAAGAAAGCGCGGAAGAGGTCAGTTTGAGCCGTCCCGAAGGGACGCGAGAAGCGGTTGCCATCAGCGTCGCCCTGCTGCTGTTTTTCTTTTCACTGCTTGCCCCGGCAATGTTAGTTCCCTGGCTGCTGATGGCCGGCGGCACGATCCTCGCCGTCAGCCTGTTCTTTCTTTATAAACGCCCTTCGCAAAAGTCACTGCGTGATATTCATTGCCTGCGCGGCTCGCCTAAGCGCTGGGGCTTGTTTGGGGAATCAAACCAGGGCCAGCTCAGCAATATCTCCCTCGGTATCATTGACCTCATCTATCCCGCCCATTGGCAACCCTGGGTGAATCAAGATTTAGGTCAACAGACCGATGTCGACATTTATTTGAATCGCCAGGTGGTGCGTCAGGGGCGTTTCCTGTCCCTGCATGATGAAGTACGCCATTTCCCGCTCCAACGCTGGCGGCGCAATGTGGTACTGGCACTGGGATCGCTGCTGGTGCTCCTGCTGCTGGTCACCTGGATCCCCATGACAATGCCGTTGAAATTGAGTTTGGCCTGGGCCAAGGGCAGCGATCACATCAACGTCACCAATGTAAACGAATTAGAAAAAGTCTCGCTGCGCGTGGGCGATATGCTGACGGTAAAAGGCACGGGCATGTGCTCGGTGCCCGCAAACTATCAAAACAGCCGCACCTATGCGTTTATGCCGTTTGACTGCTCCGCGGTGCATTGGAACAACGCGCGCGCCCTGCCGCCGCCGCAGTCCGATATTATTGATAAAGCGGCTGCGCTGCTCACCACCACGCGTGAGCAACTGCATCCTCAGGCCGCCAGCGATCCGAAAATTAACCCGCAACTGGCCACCGCGATTCAAAAATCCGGGATGATTTTGTTGGATGATTTTGCCGACATCATTCTGCGCACCCAGGATTTGTGTAGCGAAAGCCAGGACTGCGTACGGTTGAAAAATGCGTTGGTGAATCTTGGGAACGCAAAAGATTGGGCAGCATTGGTAAAACGCGCCGATTCCGGCACCTTAAATGGCACCAATGTGCTGCTGCGCCCGGTCAGTGCTGAGGCTCTGGAGAATCTGGTCAATACCGCCACCTCCTCCTTCTTCCAGCGCGAAACGCATCGCGCAGCAGAAGCGTTAAACAGCCCGCCGCCCGGTGGTTTCCTGATCTACAGCGATGAGGGATTGCAATTAGTTAGCCAGCCCCAGCCGGGTCTGTCGCTGTATGACTTTGATCCGCTCGATCAATGGCACGAGCTACAGCGGCTGTCCGGTTTGCTGCTGCATACCCCATTTGTCGCCAATGGTGTGATCACCGCGTTAAGCATTGACGCAAACGGGACTCAACATGTGGCGATCCACGGCGCGCCCGACTCCCTGACGCTGGCGCGCTATCTTGGCACCACATTGCTGTTAGCTATTTTGCTGATCAGCGTCGTGGTCAACGGCATCCTCGCTTTGCAACGTGCGCACCGCGACCGTTTACGCCAGACGGCCATTCAGCAGTATTACGAAAAATGCTTTAACCAGTCTTTGCCCTCGGTGCAAAACATCCGTTCGCTGTTCTGATGTGATACGCTGTCGCCCCTTTTTTAAGCAGCAATGAGGCTCCATGTCTGTCGCTCTCGATTGGTCTGGTATCGACACCGTTTTGTTGGATATGGACGGCACCTTGCTGGATCTCGCTTTTGACCGCTATTTTTGGCTTGAGCTGGTGCCGCAGCAGGTCAGCGAGAAACAAGGCATTCCGCTGCACGCTGCGCAGGCGCTGATTGAGGCAAAGTATCAAGCGGTGCAACATACGCTAAACTGGTACTGTCTGGACTACTGGAGTGAAGCACTGGGGCTGGATATTCGCCATATGACCTGGCAGCAGCGTGAGCGTGCCGTGCTGCGCGATGACACATTGCCCTTTCTGCATCAGCTCCGCGCCTGGAATAAGCAATTGATTTTATTGACCAACGCGCATCCCTGGAATTTGGAAGTCAAATTACAGCAAACCGGACTGGCTCCGCACCTTGATCTTCTCTATTCCACCCATACCTTTGGTTATCCGAAAGAGGATGCGCGGCTGTGGCAGGCCGTTCACGCCGCAACCGGGTTCGATAAAACGCGCACGCTGTTTATTGACGATAGCGAACCGGTTTTGCAGGCCGCAACACAATGGGGAATTCGCTACTGCCTTGGCGTCGGCAACCCGGATTCCGGTTTGGGCCTGAAGACCTTTGCGCAGCATGCCGCCGTGACAGACTATCGCCATCTGATTGCCATCAGTACATGAGAGGCTGTGATGAAAGAGAAAACCGCCGACAGTGTTCGCCTCGATAAGTGGCTATGGGCCGCACGCTTCTACAAAACGCGTGCATTAGCGCGTGAAATGGTGGAAGGCGGCAAAGTGCATTACAACGGCCAGCGCAGCAAGCCCAGCAAAAGCGTGGAACTCAACGCCACCCTGACCCTGCGCCAGGGCAACGATGAACGCACCGTGGTGATTACCCAGATTACGGATCAGCGCCGCCCCGCCAGCGAAGCACAACAGATGTATAGCGAAACGGAAGCGAGCATCGTTAAACGGGAAAACGTGGCCTTAGCACGCAAAATGAATGCACTGAGCATGCCGCATCCCGATCGTCGTCCGGACAAAAAAGAGCGCCGCGACCTGATGAAATTTAAAAATTCTGGCGACCCGTCGTCGTCAACGTGAGAGAAAATTATGACTCAGCAAGACCAACTTCATCGTTTCCTGTTTGAAAAGCACGCCGTGCGTGGCGAACTGGTGACCGTTTCTGACACCTGGCGCGAAATGCTGAAAGGTCACGACTATCCTCCGGCGGTCAAAAAACTGCTGGCTGAGCTGCTGGTTTCCACCAGCCTGATGACCGCCACCTTGAAATTTGAAGGTGATATCACGGTGCAACTGCAAGGTGATGGCCCACTGAAAATGGCGGTCATTAACGGAAATCACCTGCAGGAAATGCGTGGCGTTGCCCGTATTGAAGGCGATATCGCTGATGAAGCCACCCTGCACGAAATGGTGGGCAATGGCTACATGGTTATCACCATTAGCCCTCTGCAGGGTGAGCGCTATCAAGGTGTGGTCGGCCTCGAAGGGGATACGCTGGCGGCCTGTCTGGAAGATTACTTTATGCGTTCTGAGCAGCTGCCGACGCGCATTTTTATTCGTAGCGATTTGCAGCGCAGCGCACCGGGTGCCGCAGGCATTCTGCTGCAAGTGTTACCCGCGCAGGACAGCGATCGTGAAGATTTCAATCACCTTGCGACCTTGACCGAGACCATTAAAACCGCAGAGCTGCTCGACCTGCCGGCGACCGATGTGATGTGGCGTCTGTACCATGAAGAAGAGGTTACGGTCTACGATCCGCAGCCGGTTATCTTCCGCTGCACCTGTTCGCGCGAGCGCTGTGGCGACGTGCTGAAAAGCCTGGCCGCAGACGAAGTTGATCAAATTCTGGCAGAAGACGGCAAGATTGATATGCACTGCGACTACTGCAACTCGCACTATCTGTTTGACGCGGTAGACATTGCGGCCATTCGCAATGACGCCGCGCCAAAAGACGATCAGGTCCACTGATGCTTGCCTGGCGGCACATCGTACATGTGCCGCCAAAACTGCCACGATTCAGCACATTTTCAGTGAATGACTGAGACCTGAATCCCTCCTCTCCAGATAATCCACCTTATTCGTCACCCTTTCCGCGATAAACCTTGTCCGAATTGTTTCGTTTTATCCCGTTTTTCTGTACTGCCTCGCATTTCTGCTGCCTGCCGCTGTTTCTCAGGCACGTCGGGTGTACACTGCGCGCGATCGTTGCGCTCCCGGCTGTCGCAACGGCCGGGGCGTAAAGACAACATCGCAGATTACCCTACATTGATAAAACGTCCCCAAAGACAAAGGAGCAGTATCATGCACGCTAACGGCCTGACGCCACAGGATCTCGTAGCTTACGGCATCACTGATACGGTTGAGGTGGTTCATAATCCTGATTATGACTGCCTGTTTAAGGAAGAAACCCGCCCAGAGCTGGAAGGCTTTGAGCGCGGCATCGTGACGGAATCCGGCGCGGTTGCCGTGAATACCGGCATTTTCACTGGGCGCTCGCCTAAAGATAAATACATTGTGCGCGACGAGACCACGCGCAACACACTGTGGTGGGCCGATCAGGGCACGGGCAAAAACGATAATCAGCCTCTCTCGCCTGAAGTCTGGTCGCAGCTCAAAACGCGCGTCACGGAACAGCTCTCCGGGAAACGTCTGTTTATCGTCGATGCCTGGTGTGGTGCCAACCCCGACAGCCGTCTGGCGGTGCGCTTTATCACCGAGGTGGCGTGGCAGGCACACTTTGTGAAGAACATGTTTATTCAGCCTACGGCCAGTGAACAAGCCACATTTACACCTGATTTTGTGGTGATGAACGGCGCGAAATGCACGAATCCGCACTGGCAGGAACAAGGCTTACACTCGGAGAACTTTGTCGCCTTTAACCTCTCAGAGGGCATTCAACTGATTGGCGGCACCTGGTACGGCGGAGAAATGAAGAAAGGGTTGTTTGCCGTAATGAACTACCTGTTGCCGCTGAAAGGCATTGCTTCTATGCACTGCTCAGCCAACGTTGGCGAAGCGGGCGATGTCGCGGTCTTCTTTGGTCTGTCTGGCACCGGTAAAACCACGCTGTCCACCGATCCTAAACGTCAACTGATTGGCGATGATGAACACGGTTGGGATGATGACGGCGTGTTTAACTTTGAAGGGGGCTGCTACGCGAAAACCATTAAGCTGTCAGCCGATGCGGAACCGGAAATTTATCAGGCCATTCGCCGCGATGCCTTGCTGGAAAATGTCGTGGTACGTGCCGATAACAGCGTCGATTACGACGACGGCAGCAAAACGGAAAACACCCGCGTTTCCTATCCTATCCACCATATCGACAACATCGTCAAACCCGTTTCCAAAGCAGGCCATGCGCAAAAAGTCATCTTTTTGACCGCCGATGCCTTTGGCGTGCTTCCGCCGGTGTCTCGCCTGACGCCAGACCAAACGCAGTATCACTTCTTGTCCGGTTTTACGGCCAAACTGGCAGGGACCGAGCGCGGTGTCACCGAACCCACGCCGACCTTCTCCGCCTGCTTTGGTGCCGCATTCTTGACCCTGCATCCCACACAGTATGCCGAAGTGCTGGTGCAGCGCATGCAAGCTGCGGGCGCGGAAGCCTATCTGGTGAATACGGGATGGAACGGTAGCGGTAAGCGCATGTCACTGCGTGACACGCGGGCGATCATCAACGCCATTTTGCGGGGTGAGCTGTCCGACGCGCAGACCGTGAATTTGCCGATCTTTAATCTGGCGATGCCAACGGCGCTCACGGGTGTGGATAGCGCATTACTTGATCCACGCACCACCTATGCCAACGCGGCGGACTGGCAGGCCAGGGCAACTGACCTGGCACAGCGGTTTATCACCAATTTTGAAAAATATACCGATACTGCCGCCGGTGCCGCGCTGGTGAAAGCGGGCCCACAACGCTAGAGCCACAGCAGTACAGCCGTTACGACGGCTGTACTGTTTTTTCCTTCTCATTGTCATGCGGCAGCGGCAACCAGGCGCGGATTTTCAACCCGCCCTTTTCACTGCGACCAATATCCAGTGAGCCGTGGTGTGCATCAATAATACGCTGCACGATCGCCAGCCCCAGACCCGTGCCACTGGTGCTACGCGCACTGTCTCCCCGCACAAAGGGCTGGAACAGGTGATCCAACTGTTCAGGCGGTATGCCAGGACCATCATCTTCCACCTGGAACCAGGCGCGCTGCAGTTCAAAGCCCGAGCTGACTTTTATCCACCCATTACCGTAACGTGCAGCATTGACCACCATGTTCGCGGCGGCACGTTTAATCGACAGCGGATTGATATCCAATAATAGCTCTTCCGCCATCACATCACTTTCGATTTCACGCTCATAGCCGCTTTCAGCCGCCACCACTTCACCCAGCACACCGTTTAGATCGGCACGCTCGGTTTGCATTTCCTGACCGGTGCGCAGGTAATCAATAAACTGCTCGATAATCGCATTACACTCTTCGATATCTTTATTGATGGATTCAGACAGGTAGCCATCTTCCTGCGACATCATCTCCGTTGCCAGCCGAATGCGCGTCAGCGGCGTGCGTAGGTCATGGCTGACACCGGCCATTAGCAGCGTGCGGTCATCGGCTAACTGCTTCACGCCCGAGGCCATCTGGTTAAACGCACGCGTGACAGAACGCACTTCCGATGCACCATACTCGCGCAGCGGCGGCGGAATCACGCCTTTACCGACCTGAACGGCGGCATGCTCCAGATCCACAAGGGGTCGATTTTGGATGCGGATAAATAGCCATGCCCCGCCAATCGCCAACAGCATAATCGCCAGCGTGTAGCGGAACAGCGGAGAGAAGTCTCCCTGATGGATTTCGGTCAAGGGCACACGCACCCAGATGTCTGGCGACAACCAGGTTTTTAGCCAAACCACTGGGGAATTTTTATTCACCTCCACGCGTACATCGGTGGGGCCACCCAGTTGCTGTGCCATTTGGTCACTGAGGAATTCATAATGCTGCGCCCAACGCAGGCCACTCTCTTCCGCGGCCGCGTTGGTATACAGGGAAATCCCTAATTCTCGGTAGATTTCACGCCGAAACGCCGGCGGCACTTCCAACTCTGTGCCATCTTCCAGCCGCAGGCGATCGGTCATTAGCATGCGCACTTCGTACGCCAGCACCTTATTAAACTGCTGCAAACTGGGCAGAATCGCGAAATTCAGCACCACCAAATACGTGGTGACCAGGCTGACAAACAGCAAGGTCACGATCAGCAGCAGAGTACGGGCAAATGAGCTGCGTGGCGAGAAGCGCAATCGCTTCATGCTTTACTGCCGTCCGGGACAAACACGTAACCCAGACCCCACACGGTTTGGATGTAACGCGGATGCGCCGGATCTTCTTCAACCATACGACGCAGACGCGAGATCTGTACGTCAATGGAACGCTCCATTGCACTGTATTCACGACCACGCGCCAGGTTCATCAGCTTATCGCGCGACAGGGGCTCACGCGGGTGGCTAACCAGCGCTTTTAATACCGCAAATTCACCGCTGGTCAGTGGCATAGGTTCATCTTCACGGAACATCTCACGCGTACCGAGGTTCAGCTTGAATTTACCAAAGGCGATCACCGCTTCTTCCTGCGACGGCGCACCGGGCAGTTCATTCGCCTGGCGACGCAGCACTGCGCGGATACGCGCTAACAGTTCACGCGGGTTAAACGGCTTGGGAATGTAATCATCAGCGCCAATTTCCAGGCCCACAATACGATCCACTTCTTCTCCCTTCGCCGTCACCATAATGATCGGCATCGGGTTACTTTGACTGCGCAGGCGACGACAAATAGACAGACCGTCTTCACCGGGCAACATCAAATCAAGCACCATAAGATGGAAGGACTCACGCGTCAGTAAACGATCCATTTGTTCAGCGTTGGCAACACTGCGCACCTGAAAGCCCTGCTCGGTGAGATAGCGCTCCAGCAGCGCACGCAAACGCATATCATCATCAACGACCAGAATTTTGTAGTTCTCTTGCATTTTTCTACTCCCAAAGGCGCGATTGCCCGTGCCTGCTATTCTCAAAAGTTTGCTTACATCTGACAATCATTATTGGTTTATATTCTAGCCGAAATTGTTACAAAGCATATAAAACAGGGGGTTATATTTAATTTTCAGCGTACAGCGCGGGGAAAAAAGCCTGTGAGGACATTGTGTTATCTCGACTCGCGCGGGCTGAAATTAGTCTGAATTCTGTGCCTGGTTTCTGTTAAGCCGTGGATCTGACCGCGAAGTTGCCACAATAATCTATAAAATTCATTACGTTATGGTTAACGCACTGTGAGGCGGCCCGCCACGCACGTGCGCAATCGACGAAAGCGGCGCACAAAATCGAATCGGCAGCATAAAAATCCAGACAGGCGGAAATTGTCAGAAAAGCGCTTTAGGAATTATTGGAGCGAAGACAAATTAAGACCGGGCCACTCTTTTATTGAATATTACGGGTTAAAAAATTCACTTTCTAATTATATTTGGACAGGCAATGATTTCCCCGTCGTCAACAACACCAGGGGATATTATGAAAAAAATAATTATGACATCTGCACTCATCGCCTTATTTATTTCATCAGCCAGTATGGCGGCCACGCCGACGACCGGTGAAGCAGCGGGCGCGCAAGCCTTTAGCAGCGCCAAAGGGCAGTCAGACGCCGAAGGCGTTACCGCTGTTGCTGCATTGCTGGGCGTCGCGCTGGCAACCATGGGTGGGCATGATGGCGGCGGTACCAGTACCACGACATCGACGACACCCAACCGTTAATACCCTATTACCCTCGTAGCACTTCATTAAAATAACGCTCTCTGCATTATCCTTTTCGCCTCTGGGGGAAAGTAAAGTCACGCTTTACGCCCCCACTTTTTTTAATCGAATCCTTGCTGATATTGGATGCGATTAATAAACCACTCTTTCTTTCCTTCGGGTGTTTGCACCACAAATTCGTCATCCACTTCTTTTTTAATTAACGCCCGCGCCATCGGCGAATCAATAGAAATATAGCCCTTCGCATCGCCGTAAATCTCATCGGGCCCCACGATACGAAACTGGCGAATGTCTCCGGCGTCGTTCTCAATCTCAACCCAGGCGCCAAAAAACACTTTGCCGTCTTGCTGAGGGGCATAATCCACAATTTTCAGCTCTGCCAGGCATTTTCGCAGATAGCGCACACGGCGATCGATTTGGCGCAACAGACGTTTGTTGTAGGTGTAATCGGCGTTTTCTGAGCGATCGCCCAGGCTCGCCGCCCAGGAAACGATCTTGGTAATTTCAGGCCGCTTTTCATTCCACAGATGGTCATGTTCGGCCCGCAGTTTGTTGTATCCCTCACGGGTGATCAGTTGCGTTTTCACAATACGGCTCCTGTCTGCAGAAGGTGCATTATAGCGACTCAAACGCTCAGAAAAAGGCGAATATCGGTCAGTTGGCTGGCAATTTTGAGTCGCAATCCGTATAACTGTCGGCAGTTTTTAGCCACACAGACGACGACAATGAAAGATTCGCTGAGCCGTATTATCGCAAGTGAACTCCAGGCGCGTGCAGAACAGGTTGAAGCTGCTGTACGCCTGCTGGATGAAGGGAATACCGTGCCGTTCATCGCACGTTATCGTAAGGAAGTCACCGGTGGACTGGATGACACGCAACTGCGTCAGTTGGAAACCCGTCTGGGTTATCTGCGCGAGCTGGAAGAGCGTCGCCAGTCAATCCTGAAATCGATCGATGAGCAAGGTAAGTTAACCGACGATCTCGCCAAAGCGATTAACGGCGTGATGAACAAAACCGAGCTGGAAGATCTCTACCTTCCCTATAAGCAAAAACGCCGCACACGCGGGCAAATCGCCATTGAGGCGGGCTTAGAACCGCTGGCGGAGAGCTTGTGGCAAGACCCGTCACAGGAACCAGAAACGCTGGCGGCCAGTTACATTAACGCTGACAACGGCATTGCAGATACTAAAGCCGCACTGGATGGCGCGCGTTATATCCTGATGGAGCGCTTTGCAGAAGACGCCGGTTTGCTGGCCAAAGTGCGTGACTATCTGTGGAAACAGGCGCACCTGGTCGCCCGTGTGGTAGAGGGCAAAGAAGAAGAAGGCGCGAAATTCCGCGACTACTTTGATCACCATGAAGCCCTCTCTGGCGTGCCCTCTCACCGCGCACTGGCGATGTTCCGTGGCCGTAACGAAGGCATTTTGCAACTCGCCCTGAACCCTGATCCCCAATTCGATGAGCCGCCTCGCGAAAGCCATGGCGAGCAGATCATCACTGACCATCTCGGCCTGCGCCTGAACAACGCACCCGCCGATGGCTGGCGCAAAGCGGTGGTGAGTTGGACGTGGCGCATTAAAGTGTTGCTGCATCTGGAAACCGAGCTGATGGGCACCGTGCGCGAACGTGCGGAAGAAGAAGCCATTAACGTCTTTGCGCGCAACCTCAGCGATCTGCTGATGGCCGCCCCTGCCGGTATGCGTTCGACGATGGGCCTTGATCCAGGTTTACGTACCGGCGTCAAAGTTGCCGTGGTCGATGCCACCGGCAAACTGGTCGCCACCGACACCATTTATCCACACACCGGTCAGGCAGCCAAGGCGGCCACCGCGGTTGCCGCCCTCTGTGCTAAGCATCAGGTTGAACTGGTCGCCATCGGCAATGGCACCGCCTCACGCGAAACCGAACGCTTCTTCCTCGATGTGCAGAAGCAATTCCCCGCAATTACTGCGCAAAAGGTGATTGTCAGCGAAGCAGGCGCCTCGGTGTATTCCGCGTCTGAACTGGCAGCGCTGGAGTTTCCCGATCTTGATGTGTCGCTGCGCGGTGCCGTCTCCATCGCCCGCCGCTTGCAAGATCCGCTGGCAGAGCTGGTAAAAATCGATCCGAAATCTATCGGTGTCGGCCAGTATCAGCACGACGTCAGCCAATCGCAACTGGCGAAAAAGCTGGATGCGGTGGTTGAAGACTGCGTAAACGCCGTGGGTGTGGATCTGAATACCGCATCGGTGGCCTTGTTAACGCGCGTTGCGGGTCTCACCAAGCTGATGGCGCAAAATATCGTGGGCTGGCGTGATGAAAATGGCCGCTTCCGCGATCGCCAGCAACTGCTAAAAGTGAGCCGTTTGGGGCCAAAAGCCTTTGAACAGTGCGCGGGCTTCCTGCGCATCAATCACGGTGACAATCCGCTGGATGCCTCAACGGTTCACCCGGAAGCCTATCCGGTTGTTGAGCGCATTCTGGCCAAAACCGAACAGGCCTTACAGGCGCTGATGGGTGATAACAGCGCACTGCGTAACCTGCGTGCGGTGGATTTCACCGATGAGCGTTTTGGTGTTCCCACCGTCACCGATATCATCAAAGAGCTGGAAAAACCGGGTCGCGATCCGCGCCCTGAGTTTAAGACCGCCCAGTTTGCTGAGGGCATCGAAACGATGAGCGACCTGCAAGCGGGCATGATCCTGGAAGGTGCCGTGACCAACGTCACCAACTTTGGTGCTTTTGTTGATATCGGCGTTCATCAGGATGGCCTGGTGCATATCTCTTCACTGTCCGATAAGTTTATCGACGATCCCCACAAAGTGGTGAAAGCCGGTGATATCGTGAAGGTGAAAGTCATGGAAGTCGATTTGCAGCGTAAGCGCATCGCCTTAACCATGCGCCTGGATGAACAACCGGGTGAAGGGAATGCACGACGCCCCGCCAACGGCGGCACTGCGCGTGATAACGCGCGTCCTGCTGGCGGCAATAAAGCGCGTCCGCGCCCGGCAGCAACCTCCAGCGCGGGCAACAGCGCGATGGGTGATGCGCTGGCCGCCGCCTTTGGTAAAAAGCGCTAACTCAGGTTAACCCTGCCTGCTATCAGGCAGGGTTATTTCAGGCTTTTCCTGTAAACCTCAGACAGTGTTCAACAAAGGCATCCGGGTGGGAAATAAACGGCGCGTGGGCCGCTTTCTCCATCACGATCGCCTGGCTGGCTGGCCATTGTGCGTCCAGTAACGGCACCATTTTTCGCGGTACCAGACCATCTAAACGCCCATAAAGACGCAACGTCGGTTGCACCACCTGTGCCAACGCGGGGCGCAAATCCACATCGCGCAGAATGGCTAATCCGCCTTCCAGCACCGCCACTGGCGGTTGTGGCTGCGACAGCACCACCTCTTTTAACTGGCGCGCATCGCTACGCGCATGCTCCGTTCCCAGGGTTTGCAGTGCCAGAAAACGCTCCACGGTGCGCGTGTAGTTGTCATTCAGTTGCTGCTGAAACTGGCTCAACGTCTCCGGTTGGATCCCCGGCCATTCATCGCTGGCCGCAAAGCACGGTGACGATGCCACGGTGATCAGCGCGCTAACCCGAGCGGGATAAGTCAGTGCAAACTGCGTAGCCACCAATCCGCCCAGCGACCAGCCCAGCCAGGTTGCCTGCGGCGGCGCCTGTGCCACCAGCGCCTCCGCCATTTCTGTCAGTGACATCGCGGCAAATCCCTGGCTGCGTCCGTAACCCGGAAGATCCACCAAATGCAGACGGAAATGCGGGCTGAGTCGCGGAACTAACTGCCGCCAGACTTCCGCATTCAGTCCCCAGCCGTGCAGCAGCACAAGATCATCATTTCCCTCACCCAGGGTCTGCCAGTAAAGCGTTGTCATGCGTTAGGATTCCGGTTTTGTATCAGGAGGCGCTCATGCTACCAATGCCCGCCCTGTGTTGGCTATGCCAAATGCCGCTGCGCATGGCGCATCATGGATTGTGCAGCTTTTGCGTCCGGGCGATCGCCCCGTTGCGGGGTTGTCCTCGCTGTGGATTGCCCTCGCGTCATCCCACACACGCCTGCGGGCGGTGCTTACGTCATCCTCCGCACTGGCAGAGCATGCTTGCCGTCAGCGACTATGCCCCTCCGCTCAGCCTGTTAGTGAATCGATTAAAATTCAACGCCACAACCGCACTCACTGCTCCTCTCGCACGCTTAATCCTGTTACGCTTATTGCTAACGCAAACAGGTGAGTTATCCCCCCGTCCTGACTGCATAATGTCCGTGCCTTTGCATCATCGACGCGCCCTGCTGCGCGGCTTTAATCAAGCCGATTTGCTGGCGAAGCAACTGGCTCGCTGGCTGAATATTCGCTATGCCGTCAATGGATTGACGCGCTTACGCACCGGCAAACCACAGCATCGTTTGCCTGCTATGGTGAGACGGCGCAATTTACGCGGTGCCTTTCGGGTTGATATTGGCGTGAAAGGGGCACATATCGTTCTTATCGATGATGTGGTGACCACCGGCAGTACGGTCGGGGAAATTAGCCGTATATTGCGGGCTGCAGGCGCAGCCAGCGTCCAGGTCTGGTGCCTGTGTCGTACCTTGTAGGCAGGGGATGATGGGCGTATTATAACCAAGTATTTAAGTCAACTATTGAGCGAATGCCATGATCCGTATTACTGACTCTGCGCAAGAACACTTTGCGAAACTGCTTTCTAATCAGGAAGAAGGCACCCAAATTCGCGTATTCGTGATCAATCCCGGTACGCCAACGGCTGAATGCGGTGTTTCCTATTGCCCGCCAGATGCGGTTGAACCCTCTGACACCAAACTGGAATTCGACAAGCTGTCAGCCTATGTTGATGAGTTGAGCGCGCCATATCTGGAAGACGCGGAAATCGATTTCGTCACCGATAACCTCGGTTCTCAGCTTACGTTGAAAGCCCCGAACGCCAAAATGCGTAAAGTGTCAGATGACGCGCCCCTGATTGAGCGCGTTGAATACCTGATTCAAGCTGAAGTGAACCCGCAGTTAGCCGGTCACGGCGGTAAAGTGTCGTTGATGGAAATTACCGAAGAAGGCTTTGCCATTCTGCAATTCGGTGGCGGTTGTAACGGCTGCTCGATGGTCGATGTCACCCTGAAAGAGGGCATTGAAAAGCAGTTGTTAGCCCGCTTCCCTGAACTGAAAGGCGTGCGTGATTTGACCGAGCACCAACGCGGCGAACACTCCTACTACTGATTCCATACTGCGCGCTGCCCTCTGGCAGCGCGCAGCATTTTTACAGGCGGACCGGAGAAATATGCCAGATGTCGTCGGCATACTCCTGAATCGTACGGTCTGACGAGAAATACCCCATATTGGCAATATTCATCACCGCCTTACGCGTCCATTCATCCGGCTGCTGATACAGCGTGTCCACCTTATCCTGGGTATCCACATAACTGCGATAATCCGCCAGCAGTTGATAGTGATCGCCCATGTTCACCAACGAATCATAAATATTGCGGTAGCGGTTAGGCTCTTCAGGGCTAAACACGCCGGTGGCGATTTGATTCATCACCTGCTGCAATTCCGCGTCTTCATCATAATAGCGACGCGCCTGATACCCCTGCCGCCGCAGCGCCTCGACTTCAGGCGTGGTGTTACCAAAAATAAAGATGTTCTCTTCACCCGCATGCTCCTGCATTTCCACATTCGCACCGTCCAGCGTGCCGATGGTTAATGCGCCGTTGATCGCAAACTTCATGTTACTGGTGCCCGATGCTTCGGTGCCAGCCAGTGAGATCTGCTCGGAGAGATCGGTGGCGGGGATGACGATCTGCGCAATGCTGACACTGTAGTTGGGAATAAACACCACCTTGAGCTTGTTCTTCACCAAGGGATCGTTGTTGATCACCTTCGCCACATCGTTGATTAGGTGAATGATGTGTTTCGCCATGTAGTAAGCAGAGGCGGCTTTACCGGCAAAGATTTTGACCCGTGGTACCCAGTGCGCTTCGGGGTTGGCTTTAATGCGGTTATACAGCGTCACGATGTGCAGCACATTCAGGAGCTGGCGTTTGTACTCATGGATACGCTTGATTTGCACATCAAACAGCGCATGGGGATCGAGCACAATGTCCATCTGTTTTGCCACCCACACCGCCAGCCGCTGTTTGTTTTCCAATTTGGCATCCGCCACCTGGCGGATAAAACTCGGATAATCGATATTTTTCTCGATATCTTTCAGTTGGCTCAGATCAGTGCGCCAGGTATGGCCAATCGCATCATCCAGTACCGTTGACAGTGAGGGATTCGCCAAGGCCAGCCAGCGACGCGGTGTCACGCCATTGGTCTTGTTGCAAAAACGCATCGGGAACAAATGCGCAAAGTCGGCAAACAGCGATTGCACCATCAGATCAGAGTGCAGTTCCGAGACCCCATTAACTTTATGGCTAACAATCACCGCCAGCCACGCCATACGCACGCGGCGACCGTTGCCTTCGTCAATGATGGAGATGCGTTGCAGCAAATCAACATCATCGGGAAATTGCTCCTGAATGGTTTTCAGGAAGTAGTCATTGATTTCAAAGATCAGTTGTAAATGGCGCGGCAATATCTTGCCCAGCATATCCACCGGCCAGGTCTCCAGCGCTTCACTCATCAAGGTGTGGTTGGTGTAGGAGAACACCTGACAGGTCATTTCAAACGCGTCATCCCAACTGAATTTATAGTCATCAATTAACAAACGCATCAGTTCGGGGATCGCCAATACCGGATGGGTATCGTTCAGGTGAATGGCAATTTTGTCTGTCAGATTCGCCAGGCTGCCGTGCTGGCGGTGATGACGATGTAAAATGTCCTGCACGGTGGCCGAGACCAGAAAATACTCCTGGCGCAAACGCAGCTCGCGGCCGGAATAGGTGGAATCATCAGGGTACAGCACGCGAGAAACGTTTTCCGAATGGTTCTTATCTTCCACCGCCGCAAAGTAATCGCCCTGGTTAAATTTGCCGAGGTTGATTTCATTGCTGGCATGCGCACCCCACAAACGCAGCGTAGCGGTCGCATCGGTATCAAAACCGGGAATGATTTGATCGTAGGCGGTGGCCTGCACTTCTTCGGTTTCCAGCCAGCGCATACGGCTGCCTTCGTGCTGAATGCGGCCGCCAAAGCGCACTTTATAGCGCGTGTTAAACCGCTCAAACTCCCACGGATTACCGTATTCCAACCAGTAATCCGGTGACTCGGCCTGCCGCCCATCAATAATGTTCTGTTTAAACATGCCGTATTCATAACGGATGCCGTAGCCCCGTCCGGGTAATCCCAGCGTCGCGAGGGAGTCGAGGAAGCAGGCCGCCAGCCGCCCCAGACCGCCATTCCCCAATCCGGGATCATTCTCTTCGTCGATCAACTCTTCTAAATCCAGCCCCATGTCCTCAAGCGCCGTGCGAATATCGTCGTAGATCCCCATCGCCAGCAGCGCATTGGAGAATGTCCGCCCCACCAGAAACTCCATCGACAGGTAATAGACTTGCCGCACTTCCTGTGACAGTTGGGCGCGGTTCGAGCGCAGCCAGCGCTCGACCATCCGGTCACGCACCGCCAGCAAGGTGGCATTAAGCCATTCGTGTTTATTGGCAATCGACGGATCTTTGCCAATGGTGAACATCAATTTATAGGCAATTGAGTTTTTCAAGGCTTCCACTGAGAGCGTGGGCGCGGTGTAGCTGAACGGTGCATTCATCGTCATTATTCCCTACAACAGTCGCTGATAGAGGTCGCGGTATGCCTGGGCGGCGACCTGCCAACTAAAATCCATCGACATTGCCTGGCGCTGAACATAACGCCATAGCGAAGGACGGGACCAGAGAACAAAAGCACGCCGAATCGCTCTGAGTAGCGACCAGGCATTGCTGTCTTCGAACACAAATCCGCTGGCGATACCGTCAGCAAGATTCTCCAAAGAACTGTCATTGACCGTGTCAGCCAACCCGCCAGTGCGACGCACCAGCGGCAAAGTGCCATATTTCAGGCCATACAATTGTGTTAATCCGCAGGGTTCAAAACGGCTGGGCACCAAAATCACATCCGCGCCGCCGATAATGCGATGCGAAAACGCTTCGTGATAACCAATTTGTACCCCGACCTGACCGGGATGTTCCGCCGCCGCCGCCAGAAAACCTTGCTGCAATACGGCATCCCCCGCGCCCAACAGAACCAGTTGTCCTCCCTGTTCCAGTAAGCCAGGCAGCGCTTCCAGCACCAGATCCAATCCTTTTTGGCTGGTCAGACGGCTGACCACCGTGAATACCGGCACCTTATCATCCACCTTCAAGCCCATGGCGACCTGCAACTGCCGTTTGTTTTCCCGTTTGTGGTCCAGGGTTTCACGGGTATAGGTCGCACTGAGCAGTAAGTCATGTGCCGGGTCCCAAATCGCGTCATCCACGCCATTTAATATCCCGGTAAGCCGCCCTTCCCGCTGCCGCTGTTGCAGCAGCCCTTCCATGCCGTAGCCAAACTCAGGTCGGGTTATCTCACGTGCATATGTCGGACTGACTGCCGTAATATGATCGGCATAATACAATCCGGCTTTCAGGTATGAGATCTGCCCATGGAACTCCAGCCCGTGCATCGAGAAGAAAGACCACGGCAGTTGGATCTGCTCCAGATGGTGCGCCTGGAACAGCCCCTGATAGGCCAGATTATGCACGGTGAACACCGATTTTGCCGGACGCCCACGCGCCGCCAGGTACGCAGGTGTCAGGCCCGCATGCCAGTCGTGTGCATGCACCACATGCGGATGCCAAAACGGATCTAACCCGCACGCCAGCTCACAGCCGACCCAACCCAACACGGCAAAGCGTAAAAAATTATCAACATAGGCATGTTGTGATTCGTCGTGATACGGGCTCCCTGCCCGCTGATACAGGTGCGGCGCATCGATCATATAAATGCCCACGCCGTTCAGATGCCCAAAACGCAGTTGCAAGACACCCGCGAACGAGTGCACTTCAGCCACTAACTGCGTATCGGGAATGCCCTTTTTAATCTCCGGATAAGCCGGTATCAAAACCCGAGCTTCCACACCGTCAGCGATCTGTGCGGCTGGAAGCGCCCCCACGACATCGGCCAAACCACCGGTTTTCAGCAGTGGGAACAGCTCGGAACAGACATGTAATACCTGCATTGCGTCTCCTTAACCTGAGCAGGTGCCGGTCCGCGGCACCACAACGTTGTGCCTAATTGCCATTGTCGGCCGCTGATTCCAGCACCGCTAACATGCGACGCGTGACCAGCACAATGCCCTCTTCCGAACGGTAAAAACGTTTGCTGTCCTCATCGGGGTTCTCCCCAATCACCATGCCTTCCGGCAAGACACAGGCGCGATCAATCACGCAATTTCGCAAACGGCAGGAACGCCCGACAATCACGTCGGGTAACAGCACAGAATGGTCGATATTGCAGAAGGAATTGATGCGCACGCGGGAAAACAACACCGAGTGCACCACCACCGAACCGGAGATCACACAGCCGCCTGAAACCAACGAGTTCATGGTCATGCCATGGCTGCCAGAGCGATCCTGAACAAATTTCGCGGGTGGCAACGGCTCCATATGCGTTCGGATCGGCCAATGGCGGTCATACATATCCAGTTCCGGCATCACCGAGGCCAGATCAAGATTGGCGCGCCAGTAGGCTTCCAACGTTCCCACATCGCGCCAGTAAGCGGGCGAGTTTTCATCCGCCTGCACGCAGGAGAGTTCAAACGAGTGGGCATACGCCTGACCGCTGGCGACAATTTGCGGCAGCAGATTTTTACCGAAGTCGTGATCGGTATCGGTCTTCATCAATTCCGCTTCCAGCAGTTGGAACAGGTAATCGGTGTTGAAGACATAAATCCCCATGCTGGCGAGCGCTTTCTTCTCGTCGTTCGGCATATGTGGCGGGTTCGACGGTTTTTCGACAAACGCCGTCACGCGATTTTCCTCGTCAACCGCCATCACCCCAAACGCGCTGGCTTCTTCCAGCGGCACGGGCAAGCAGGCGATCGTGCAGAGGGCGTCTTTTTCGACGTGATCGATCAGCATGCGCGAGTAATCCATTTTATAGATGTGATCGCCTGCCAGAATCAGAATGTATTGCGCACCATAGCGCCGCACGATATCCAAATTTTGCGCCACCGCATCGGCGGTACCGCGATACCAGTGTTCTGCGGTGGATCGCTGCTGGGCGGGCAACAGATCCACAAACTCATTCATCTCCTCATTCAGGAAAGACCAGCCGCGCTGGATATGCTGCACCAGCGTGTGCGATTGATATTGCGTAATGACGCCAATACGGCGAATGCCCGAGTTCAGGCAGTTAGAAAGGGTAAAATCAATGATGCGGAATTTGCCGCCGAAGTGCACAGCGGGTTTCGCGCGTTTCGCCGTTAAGTCTTTCAGGCGCGTACCGCGTCCCCCCGCCAGAATCAGGGCAACCGTTTGTGAGGGCAATTGACGCGCCAACATCAGCGCATTCTTTTCTAATTTGACCATGTCCGACTCCTCATCGCTTTTGCAGGACGCACGTGGCGTGCGCAGGACCATGCCAGACCGCTAACAGGATGGTTTCAGCGTCTCCGCTGGGCGGTGCAATCGCCTGTTGCCACGCCCCTTCAGGCAGCGTGAAAGCGCAGGAGGTGGATTCACCGTTGATGACGACCAGCCAGAGACCAGACAGCAAGATTTGCAGATGACGTGGCCCCTGTTCCCAATCCGCGGCCGTCATCGGGTGTCCATGACCATTCAGCCATTCAACCTTGCCATCTCCCGGCTGCCACCAGCGATCCTCAGTTAACGCGGGAATACGCTTACGCAGATGGATAAGGGCGGCGGTGAACGCCAGCAGGCCCTGGTCAGTGTGTTGCCAATTAAGCCAGGTCACGTGGTTATCCTGGCAATACGCATTGTTGTTGCCCTGCTGGCTATGTCCCTGTTCATCTCCGGCCAGTAGCATCGGCGTTCCCTGTGACAGCAACAGTGAGGTAAGAAGTGCATACGCACGTTGGCGTCGCGCCGCCATCACGTCCGCGTCCGCCTCGGTGCCCTCAACACCATGGTTGTAACTGTAATTGCCGTTATGGCCATCGCGGTTCTCCTCACCGTTGGCCTCGTTGTGTTTGTGATTAAAACTGAGCAGATCGCACAGGGTAAAACCGTCGTGCGCCGTGAGCAGGTTGATACTGGCAGAGGGGGCACGCGCATGATGTGCAAACAGATCGCTGGAACCGGCAAAGCGGCAGGCCAGTTCGCCCAGTCCGGGGTCATCGCGCAGCCAGAAGCGGCGCAGGCTGTCCCGAAAACGATCGCTCCACTCCGCGAAGGGGGCCGGGAAGTGCCCCAGTTGATAGCCATTGGGGCCGATATCCCACGGCTCAGCAATCAGCTTGCTTTGCGACAGTATGGGATCGGCCGCTATCGCCTGAAACAACGGCGCATCGGCGCTGAAATCAGGCGTGCGCCCCAACACGGTGGCAAGATCAAAACGAAAGCCATCCACATGGCAGTGATCTACCCAAAAGCGCAGGCAATCCAGCGTCCAGCGGATAACGGCCGGATGGCTGACGTTCAAGGTGTTACCGCAGCCCGTCCAGTTGTGATAGCGGCCCTGCTCATCAAGCCAGTAATAGCTTTTGTTATCGATACCGCGCAGCGACAACGTCGGCCCAATCTCTTCCAGTTCTGCGGTGTGGTTAAACACCACATCCAGAATCACTTCGATACCGGCGGCATGCAGGGCTTTTACCGCCTGCTGAAACTCGCGCAGCGGGTTATCGCTGGCGGCATAGCGTGCAGAAATTGCGCTCAGTGCGTATGGGTTATAGCCCCAGTAATTACGCAAGCCGTTACGCTGTAAACGCGGTTCATCGGCAAAGGTCGCCACCGGCAGCAATTCCAGTGCGGTAATGCCCAGCCGTTGTAAATAGGCAATCATCACCGGATGGGCCAACGCCGCATAGGTTCCGCGCAGCGCTTCGGGAATCTCCGGGTGTCGCTGCGTCAGCCCGCGAACATGGGCCTCGTAAATCACCGTTTCACCCCACGGCGTGCGCAGGGGCACATCGCATCCCCAGTCAAAATCATCGCTGACTACCACGCTTTTCGGCGCGATGTCGGCGTTATCTTCCTCTGACCGTTGCCACTCACCCGCATAAAAACGGGGATCGTCCGTCACCGTGCCGATCACCTGACGGGCACAGGGATCGACCAACAATTTGGCCGGATTAAAGCGATGTCCCGCCGCGGGTTGCCACGGCCCGTAAACCCGATAGCCATACTGTTGACCCGCCCCGATGCCCGCGACATGCAGATGCCAAATAGCGTCATGACATTGCGTGACTGGCAAGCGCGTCTCTGTGCCCGCGTCATCAAATAAGCACAGCTCAACGCGTTCAGCATGCGCTGACCACAGCGCGAAATTCACCCCTTCAGCGTCACAGGTAGCACCCAGCGTCAGGTTATGCATCCTGCGCCTCCCGCACCAGCCACAGCGTTGCCAGCGGCGGTAAGCTGATACTCAGTGAGTGCGCTCGCCCGTGGCTGCCTATTTCCTCGCTGGCGATGGCCCCTAAATTGCCGCTGTTGCTGCCGTGATAGTGACCGGAATCGCTATTGAGAACCTCACTCCAGCGCCCTGGCTGATGAATGCCAAAGCGATAGTTATGACGGGGAACGGGCGTGAAATTACTGGCCACAATCACTTCGTTACCCGCCCGATCGCGGCGCACAAAGATAAAGACGGAATTGTCGTGGTCGTCCACCACCAGCCATTCAAAGCCCTGCGGGTCGAAATCTTGCTGCCACATGGCCGGATAGCGGCGATAAGTATGATTGAGATCTTTGACCAGCCGCTGCACGCCGTGATGCCAGCCGTCCTCCCCTTCCAACAGATGCCAGTCGAGGCTGATGTCGTGGTTCCACTCTTTGCCCTGCGCAAACTCGTTGCCCATAAACAGCAGTTTTTTGCCCGGAAAAGCCCACATCCACGCGTAGTAAGCACGCAATCCGGCAAACTGCTGCCAGGCGTCACCGGGCATGCGGCCGAGGATAGAGCGCTTACCGTGTACCACTTCATCGTGTGACAGCGGCAGTACAAAATTTTCGCTGTAGTTGTACAGCATGCCGAAGGTCAGCAAGTTGGGATGAAAGCGGCGGTAAATCGGATCTAATTTCATGTAATCAAGGGTGTCGTGCATCCACCCCAGATTCCATTTGAACCAAAAGCCTAAACCGCCTGACGCAGGAGGCCGCGATACCCCCGGAAAATCGGTCGACTCTTCGGCGACGGTAATCGCGCCGGGAATCACCTGGCCAAGGGTGCGATTGGTGTTACGCAGGAAGGCAATCGCTTCCAGATTTTCGCGCCCGCCTAAATGGTTGGGCACCCATTGTCCCGCCTCGCGGCTGTAATCACGATAAATCATCGACGCCACGGCATCGACCCGCAGGCCATCAATGCCAAAACGCTCCAGCCAATACAGGGCGTTGCCGGTGAGATAGTTGCTGACTTCTCGGCGGCCAAAGTTATAAATCAGCGTATTCCAGTCCTGGTGATACCCTTCGCGCGGATCGCTGTGTTCATACAACTCGGTGCCATCAAAACGCGCCAGGCCAAACTCGTCGTCAGGGAAATGCCCCGGCACCCAATCCAGCAGCACATTCAAGCCGGCGTCATGGGCTGCGCGAATAAAATCCCGAAAATCATCGCGGGTACCAAAGCGCCGCGTGGGCGCATACAAACCCAACGGCTGATAGCCCCAACTGCCATCAAACGGATGTTCGTTAATCGGCATCAACTCGATATGGGTGAAGCCCATCTCTTTCACATAGGGCACCAACTGCTCTGCCAGCTCTCGATAGCTCAGCCAGAAATTGTTCTCGGTGTGCCGCCGCCAGGAGCCAAGATGCACCTCATAAATCGAGATCGGTTGATCAAAGCCATTGGCTTTTTGCCGCGCCTCAGAAGGGGCCACTTTGGGCGGCAACCCGGTAATCATGGAGGCCGTTTGCGGGCGCATCTGTGCTTCAAAGGCGTAAGGATCGGCTTTGATCCGCAACGCACCCTGCGCATCGGTGATTTCAAATTTATACAACTGCCCATTGCAGGCGGCGGGCACAAACAGTTCCCATACTCCACTTTCACGCCGCAGGCGCATTGGGTGGCGACGTCCATCCCAGAAGTTAAACTCCCCGACCACCGAAACGCGGCGGGCGTTGGGTGCCCACACCGAAAAACGCGTGCCGATAACGCCATCAATGGTGATGCCGTGTGCGCCTAAGTGTTCATATGGCCGCAGATGGGTGCCTTCACTGAGCAACCAACTGTCCATTTCCTGTAGCAAGGTGCCGAATCGGTAGGCATCATCAATCAGGTTTTGCTGACCATGCCAGGTCACGGCCAACTGGTAACGAAAGGGTTTATCGCATTTCATCAAGCCCGAAAAAAAACCGCGAGAATCATGGCAGGTTAGTTGGGCGCATTGACGACCGGTTTGCGTTTCCACTACCCACACTTCGCTGGCATCCGGCAGCAGCGTACGCACCACGATGCCCGCGTCTGTTTGGTGCATCCCCAGCACGGAAAAGGGATCGGCTGAATGGCCGGAAAAAAGCGTATCAATAACGTGACGATCGGGAAGCTCTGACATAACACACCCTGTTATTGCGGCAGGCGATGCACATGCATGCTCTGCTCATCATTGAGCTAACGCGCGATAGCCGAGACGTGCTCCCAGCCATACGCAATACAGTCAGACGACGTGCAAAAATAGAACCAGCAACAGGTACAACTTATTAAGCATAGCCAGGGCTGATTAAAACCGTAGACGAATACGCAAAAGCCGCAGTCAGGTCAAAAAAGCGAACAAAAAAGCATCAATTCAGGCGATATGACGCGACAAGCCGCGAAAAGCCGCTATCGATTCAGAAGGGGATCGGTGCGTGGGTGAGACAGAGGGTAACGGTAAGAAAGAGAAAGATTGCCGCGCATAAGACATCCGCAGCTTGCAGGCCAGCCCGCGCTGACCTGCATCACAACGTTAGTCGACCAGTAAACGCAGCATGCGGCGCAGCGGTTCAGCAGCACCCCACAGCAGTTGGTCGCCAACGGTAAAGGCAGAGAGATACTCAGGCCCCATGTTCAATTTGCGCAGACGCCCAACCGGCGTTGTCAGCGTGCCCGTTACCGCAGCAGGCGTCAGTTCACGCATGGTGATGTCACGATCGTTTGGCACCACTTTTGCCCACGGATTGTGTGCAGCCAACATCTGCTCGATTTCCGTCAGCGGCACGTCTTTCTTCAATTTCAAGGTGAACGCCTGGCTGTGGCAACGCAATGCGCCCACGCGCACGCACAGACCATCCACCGGAATCACACTGCTGGTACGCAGAATTTTGTTGGTTTCCGCCTGGCCCTTCCACTCTTCACGGCTTTGGCCGTTATCGAGTTGCTTGTCGATCCACGGGATCAGGCTACCGGCCAGCGGGACGCCAAAGTTATCGGTAGGCAATGCACCACTGCGCGTCAGGTCAGTGACGCTGCGTTCGATCTCCAGAATGGCAGAGGCCGGGTCTTGCAAGGAGGCCGCCACGTTGTCATGCAACTGACCCATTTGCGTCAGCAGTTCACGCATATGACGAGCACCGCCGCCAGACGCCGCCTGATAAGTGGCAACCGAAGCCCACTCCACTAAATTGTTGGCAAACAGGCCGCCCAGCGACATCAGCATCAGGCTCACGGTGCAGTTGCCACCGACAAAGGTTTTCACGCCGCTGTCGAGGCCTTGCTTAATCACGTGAAGGTTGACCGGATCGAGGATAATAATGGCGTCATCTTTCATGCGCAGCGTAGAAGCCGCATCAATCCAGAAGCCCTGCCAGCCGCTTTCGCGCAGCTTCGGGTAGATCTCACTGGTGTAATCGCCGCCCTGACAGGTAATGATAATGTCCAGCGCCTTCAACGCGTCGATATCATAGGCATCCTGCAACGTACCGGCACTGCCTGCATAGGCGGGTGCGGCCTGGCCATGCTGCGAGGTAGAAAAGAAGACCGGCTTGATTGCATCAAAATCGCGCTCTTCCACCATGCGCTGCATCAGGACTGAGCCCACCATACCGCGCCAACCAATCAAACCTACAGATTTCATCATTTACCCTTATCACTGACGACAAACGGTTTTACCCGCACGATGACGTCCGGTTTTAACCATGTAAAATATTCTATTGATAGCTGACCAACTTACCAATTGTGCGCCCGGTGGCAAGTGAATTAAATCGATGGGCGAGATTTTTTATACAGTATGTCTAATATGCCCAGCGAATGCGGGCTGGCAAGGGTAACGAGACGAGATAAACCATTATGACTGAGCTTATTTCAGCCACCATTTTATTGCTGTTGATCATGGACCCACTGGGCAACCTGCCGATTTTTATGTCGGTGTTAAAACATTTAGAGCCTAAAAGACGGCGCATTGTGCTGATCCGTGAAATGTTGATCGCGCTGGTCCTGATGCTGTTGTTCCTGTTTGCCGGGGAACACATTCTGGCGTTTCTGAATCTGCGGACCGAAACGGTGTCGATTTCCGGCGGCCTGATCCTGTTTTTGATTGCCATCAAAATGATCTTTCCGTCCCATGAGAACAACAGCAGTGGTTTATCCGCCGGGGAAGAGCCGTTTCTGGTGCCGCTGGCAATCCCGTTAGTGGCGGGCCCTTCTCTGCTGGCAACCTTGATGTTGCTGTCGCACCAATACCCAGGACAGATCGGTCACCTGACCGGCGCTTTACTGCTGGCCTGGGGCATCACGGTGCTTATTTTGCTCAGCTCAGGGCTGTTTTTGCGCTTGTTGGGCAATAAAGGGGTGGATGCGCTGGAACGCCTGATGGGACTGATTTTGATCATGCTGGCCACGCAGATGTTTTTAGATGGCGTCAGAGCCTATCTGTCACTGTAAATCTCTCCTCGTCGTGCACCCGTCAATGAGCCTGTCACAGGCAGGCTCAAGACCTTCACTTTTTTTGAACAGAGCAGTCAATTCTCTCCGCTATCATCCAACCTCAATCCGGCAGACACTACAAAAAAACATTGAGGAGGATTGAACATGATCTACTTACGTAAAGCACAAGACCGCGGCCATGCTAATCATGGTTGGCTCGATAGCTGGCACACGTTTTCATTTGCCAACTACCACGATCCGGCTTTCATGGGGTTCTCGGCACTGCGCGTGATTAACGAAGACGTGATCGATGCGGGCCAAGGTTTTGGTACCCATCCTCACAAAGACATGGAGATTCTGACCTACGTGCTTTCCGGAACCGTGGAGCACGAAGACAGCATGGGCAATAAAGAGCAGATCCCGGCGGGTGAGTTCCAAATCATGAGTGCGGGAACGGGCGTACGCCACTCGGAATACAATGCCAGCCAGAGCGATCCGCTGCATCTGTATCAGATCTGGATCATTCCAGAGCGTGCAGGCATTACGCCACGTTACGATCAGCGCCGCTTTGCAGACATCAGCGGACGTCAGTATGTGCTGACACCGGATGCGCGTCACGACTCACTGAAGGTGAATCAGGACATGACGCTCTCGCGTTGGGCGTTTAAAGCCGGAGAAACCGACCGGGTGGAGATCGCAGACAAACGTAACGTCTGGATTCAGGTAGTGAAAGGCAATGTTCAGGTGAATGGCCAATCAGCCACCACCAGTGACGCTTTCGCCATTGCTGATGAGCAGACCATTACGCTGCAAGCGGAGACCGATGCTGAGATCTTGCTGTTTGATTTACCGCCTGTGCATTAATTGGCGACGGCATGATTATTCGTCTCACCTCATCCGTATTGACTGCATGCTGTTGCCCGCAGTCAATACGGGATGAAACGCTACATGAAAAAGAACAGCTCTTTAATGAATACGCGATTACAACATAGGGAACATCCTCTTCTGCCAGATAAAACCGGGCGGCTAATTAACAAGACACCTGTGCTAATTCCAGAGCATTAAGTGATCGTTCTCTAACACGCCAATAAAACTCTGCAACGAGATCCTGCAGTCATCAGGAAAGCGGCGGATGGTGTGCGGTTTCCGCGTATTAATAATGATTAAATCCCCCTGCTCTGGCTTGATAAGCACAGAATCGGGCAGATCTCCTCGCCAGTCATACTCGGAATCCTCTTCGACCAACGCGGTGATCGGTAAAGGAGGCACATCCCACAATTCCAGCTCTCCCCCCTGCGCGGCAGGCTTAATGTAGATATTGACCGCAAACTGCCCTTGCAAGATAACGGATTGCTCCTGCAGGCCATCGACGTGGGGCTGCTTTTCCCCTAACGCAGAGAGCTCAGGCCTTTTCATCACTCTGGCCATACCGGCATGCATCTTTTTCCCTTCGAAATTCGCAATGCTGGCACCCGCCGGCCATATTTCATCTAACTCCAGGCGAAAGCGGTCAAAGGGCGCTAATAAGGGCGCGCAGAACTCCCTGACATTTCTCATAGTCGCCAGCGCGTTATCGAAATATCGTTTGTAGCAATCGCTGTCTTTCGATTTTCCAAAGGTTGTATTGTAAGAAATACCGGCGCGGTCTACGCCATAATCGATATAAACAAACTCATCGCCTTTTTTAATATCGTGCGGGTAGCACTCCAGGGATTCATGGGAAATTAAAAAGTCTGACAACGCATTCGACAAGTCAGCATCTGCATACTTTTTAATATGAATCGCCAACGCCTCTCCGCTAAAAAGTCTTCGAAGATCCTGCGCTTGCAGGCTGTCTGACACGATAATTTCATTTCTCATAACATGGCCTTTATAAGGGATAGGGTGTTTATCAAATGACAGAGCGTGATCGCGAGCGGATGGGATGCGTGAAACCGAGCGCCACGTTGCACTCGCACCGCAGGCCAATGCCCGCTCATGCAGGCTAGATCTCCTGTAACCACGCGTGAATATCGCTCACCACTGCGCCCCATTCGCCTTCCTGGGTTTGTCTAAACACCGTGACATTGTGCAACCAGGGTGTGCTGGTGCCTGCACTTCCCCAGCGCCAGTCGCCTGCGGTGTGGGTCGGCACACAGGTTTTTACCCCCATCATGGCGGCCAGGTTCGCAATACCGGAGTCAACGGCAATCACGGCATCTAACTGCGCCATACAGGCCGCCGTGTCGCTGAAATCGCGAATGCCGGGTGTGTAAACGCTGATATTGCCTGCGGGCATGCCCGCCAGTGCGGCGGCCGCCGGATGATGAAGCGCCACAAAATGAATCGCGTCAGAAACCGCAGGCGGCAGGATCAGGTCATTAACGCAGTCCAGTGGCAGGCTGCGTCGTTTCGCCCAGCAGCGCACCACGGCACTCACCGTTGACCAATGGCGCTGTACGCAATCCCAGAAAATGCCAACCAATTTCTTGCCCGGGTGCTGAGCACGCAGGTGTTGCGCCCAGGCCTCTGCCACCTGCGCGTTCAACGCAGGAGGCTGGATATAAGGGGTAAAAAAAGGCCCACGACGAGGGGGCTGCTGGCTTTGTAAGACCGGCAAATGCAAAAGCGTGGCGTGCAAGTCAGGGTTGAAGTGCTCCACCTGTGCCTGCAACGCCGCAGGCAGCGGCGCATTCGAGTGCGAGGGATTAACGGCACCGATCACGTCACACTGCGGTAACGAGGCGCGCATCAAGGGAAGGAGATCCGCATTACACGTCAGCACTATTTTCGCCCCGGCTTCCAGCCACGTTTGCACACAAGCCAACAGCAAAAAGTTATCGCCAAAACCTAACTGGTGCGTCACCAATACGCGTTTGCCACGGACATCGTCTGTGCCATTCCACGTCGGTATGCCTTGTGGGCAATAGCAGGCCGTTAAATGCGGCACGGCATTGCGCATCAGCCAAAGGGGAAAGCCATCCGCCCGCCCTGCTTTCAGCATGGCTTCACCCAGCGTAAATTCGATCGCCGTGATAAGTGTGGGCTCATGTGTCAGCGCGCGCTGTCGGGCTGTATCCAGCAGCGATAGCGCCTGCAAGAGATCCCCTGTCATCATGGTGCTCATGCCCAGTCGCAACAAACGAAGCGCAAGCCTGTTAGGCTCTACGGGCAGGCTATTCCAGACATCCACGCATTCGCGATAACGCCCTAACAAATAGAGTGCATCCGCACGACGTACGAGAAACGCCACATCCTGCGGAGAGATCGCAAGTGCCTGTTCTGCCCAAGGTAACATCTCCTCGTTGCGATGAAGGGCGCTTAGGGCTTCGCAAACGGCGTTTATCTTCTCCACGCAATGTGGCCTCTGCTGACAGGCAGCTATCGCATCACGCAGGTGCTGTTCTGGATCACGCATTTCTATCCCAATCTGTTCACGCATAATGAGTGACCCGCGTGCTGTTCTGGCAACGTCACACCGGCAAGTGAGGGTGAAAAATGAGCATCATAACGACGATATGATGCCCAGCGGCTTAGGCACCGAAATTGAATTCGCCGTCAAAAATAACGTGATCATCAAACAGTAATTTGCCTGATGAAAAGACCAAATCCAGATGGTGGCTGGCGCGTTGTCCACCGCCTAAACCAAGATGCACACCCGCATGACGCTCTTCAAAGCTGGCATTACGCCCATGCAGGTTGACGTGCATATTGGTGCCGATACCAAACTCTTCCACAACCCGATTTCCCTCACACCGATTCAGGTACAGGTTAAAGTCATCTTCCAGTTGTTGATTGTTCGAGCGCACGTTAACCACTCTGCTGTTCTCAATATCAATATGCAGAACCGGCTCAATCACACCATATTTGATTGCAAAGGGAACGGTGCTCAGAAAAGTACCGCCGAAGGTCAGGCTGCCAGAAAGATCCTCAACCCGCGTGGCGACTTCACCCGGCATCAAATCGTAATGATCCCAGCCATCGAGACTTTTCCAGGCTTGATCGGGTGCCAGGGTACCTTTGATTTCACCACCAAAACCATCCTGAAAAGCAATGCGCTGAGCAGATTTGGCAACCTGAATAATTTGCTGGTTTCTGGCAGAGATCAGCCGGATATCTTCGGAAAACGCCTCTTTGAAAAATTCGCCGTACTCGCGCAGCAGCACGGATTTTTTCCAATGTTCGGCCATTTTTTGCTTTAAAGGCGGAATAAACGCAGGGCCATGAGGATTAATATCTGAGCGGATGGACGAGTCATACATAAAGATAAATAAGTCACTGGATTCAATATATTCATTTACTTTCTCTGCTTTTTCGCTTTCGAGATTAAGATAAGTAAACGAATAGTCAAACTCGTCTGGACAGTATAATGATATCGCCCTTGCCGTGCTCTCTTGACTATTATCTGAGGCAATGAGTATTTTTGCATTGCATCCCTTTTTTTGCGCCATTGCAGGATGTCCATACACACAAGAAAGGAAATTCCTAGCACTCTTCTCCATGACTATCACCATTGTACTTTTTAAAACGTAAAAGCGGGTCATGACAACCCGCCAAATTAAAAATACTCTTTTATGCCCACAGCGCTGTAGCAAAAGGAATCACTGCGCTTTCTTGCATCATTTCAACCCAATCCTGGTGTTGCTCTTCTTCCATCCAGTCATTCAAGGACAATTGTGCTGTTTCTTTGTTTTCCATTTTAAAACCCTTTTAAATTAAATATTAAATATCGCCTATTGATGGCGAAATAAAATTAACACGAACCAAAATAGATAAAATATTAAAAAAAGACGCCTTTTATTGCTTTTGGGTTTTTATAATACTGACTTGCCCATGGTAGAAGGTTTTTCCTATTTTTCGCTTCAACAAAAACCAGATAATTCCGTTTTTGGTTTTGATACCACCGTTTATATTTTAGCGATTCATGCGTAATAACTTCTGTAAATTCATTTATTCACGACACATCACAGAATAAATCAGAATAAAGTGATTTCGCTTATTTTATAGGCTGTGGGTATAACCTGAGTGAGATAAAATAGAGGGTAAATTGAACAGCAGAGCAGGCGCTTCTCGCAAAGTATTCTAAACCACCCGTTTCTCTGCGATCAGAATCTGAAAATTGAGGGGACCTTATCAGCGCACTTTCATCTTGCTACCGGCTGTGATAATGCTCCTGTCAGGAACAACGATACGTAAAAAAAAAGCCAGCACCCGAGGCTGGCTAAGAAATACTGGAAGCAATGTGAGCAATGTCGTGCTTTCTTCGCAAGTCCCGGAGGTCTTACTCAGAACGCAGAGCAATAATAATCATTATCATTCGCACTTGTAAAGCGTTTTTGAGAATAATTTTCATTACACAACCAGTAACAATCCCCATACACGTCAAGGGGATAAGTCCAAAAGAGGGAGTTTTTCATGTCAGATATCATCATACGTCACACTGAGCCATCGGATGCAGCCGCCCTTCATCGCCTGTTTAATGAGCATGCGATTATGGCGGATACGCTACAACTGCCCTGGCCTTCCGTGACGCTATGGGAAGAAAAACTCAAAACCTCTCGCCCAGGCTTACACTCGCTTGCGGCCACGCTGGACGGGGAACTGGTGGGGCAACTGACGCTGGAAGTGAGCGAACGCGCCCGCCGCCGACACACGGCGACCTTTGGGCTGGCTGTCGATGTACATCACACCGGCAAAGGGATCGGCTCGGCACTGATGCAGGCGATGATCGAACTGTGTGATAACTGGGTGCAGGTTGAACGTATCGAGCTCACGGTGTTTGCTGATAACAGTCGTGCCGTCGCGCTGTACGAACGCTTTGGCTTTATCACCGAAGGACGTGCAGAGCGCTTTGCCATGCGCGAAGGCAAACATGTCGCCGCCCTGTATATGGCGCGTTTAAAACCCGCCGCCCGCTGACCGTTGTGCCAGGAGAAGGCTCTCGCCTTCTCCTTCTACTGAAATATTCATTTTTGTATTAACCGGAAATCCTTCAACAGAAACTCCATGACATCACGAACAATCAATATAAAGACAACGAAAACAAAAAACACCGATACTTTCCGATTGCTAACCAACTAAAAAGTTGAGAATCAATTTCGCGCGATGTATACGTCTGTAGGCATTGCAGATGGCACCTTTGCAAGCAAGAGCTTCACTGGAAACGCTAACCGTCATTCCTTCAGCCAATAAAGCATTCTTCGCCCCCTTTTTTAGGCAGGCATTAAGGAACATCAATTGAAATTTTTATTAAAAAACATTGTTTTATTCTTATCGATACTGATCGGATTTTTATTTCTCAGTGGCGCAGGTATTTTTCCCGAATTCTTCATTTTCACACCGTCAACTGAACTATCGAAACTCGTTATCACTATCAGTTCATTGCTCGCTTTTGTTTTACTGGGACGTCAGATTATAAAAAAATTAATTTAAATTTAGAAACCGAGCACTGCCTCTTCCAGTGCTCCTCTTTCCAGTAACTTACCGCCTGTCTTTTCTACGCTGCAGAGAGGGCAATTTGCCCAGTGCCACCGGAGAAAACGTCTGTTTGCCAGCCCACCTTACCCACAAAGACTCTCTTTCCTGCGGATTACGCTCCGCCTACAAATACTCTTGCTCTTCACATCGATGCCTCAATGAGGTGTTTTTGAGGTGTTTTGACCATGTTGTAAACGTAATGTTAATGCCAGGATAAAGGCTAACCGAGTGCGAGCAACGCCGTTGATTTCCCCCAAACATCGAATAAAGAGAGGCCAGATGAACACACCCAGCTATGCCCATTTTACCGATCGCTATTATGTGGTGACGGGCGGAACACAAGGCTTAGGCGCGGCCGTCGCGCGGCTGTTAGCTGAACGCGGCGCGAAAGGCGTGCTGATTTGTGGACGTAACCCACGTAGCGGCGCCGACCAGCAAGAATTCTTACGCCAGCTCGGCTGCGATGCCCATTTTGTCAGTGCTGATATCAGCGATCCTGCCGCGTGCCGCCGGGTGATCGACTGCGCTGGTGAACGTTTCGGTACCCTGCACGGGCTGGTGAATTGCGCCGGCATGTCCGATCGCGGCACCATTTTGGATACCTCGCCAGAACGCTTCGATGCCATTTTTGCCGTCAACGTGCGCGCACCTTTCTTTCTGATGCAAGAAGCCATCAAGTTGATGATCGCCAAAGGCGTAGCAGGCAGCATCGTCAATATCATCACCATGACCTCACATGGCGGACAGAGCTTTTTGACCCCCTATGCCGCCTCCAAAGGTGCCCTGGTTACGTTGACCAAAAACGTCGCCTTTAGCGCGATGCGTAATCGCATTCGCGTCAATGGGCTCAACATCGGCTGGATGGATACCCCACATGAAGATGAAATTCAAAAGCAGTATCACCAGGCAGGCCCAAACTGGTTAGCCGACGCGGAGGCGCAGCAGCCATTTGGCAGGCTGTTAAAACCGGAAGAAGTCGCTCGCGGCGTTGCTTTTTTGCTGTCTGACGAATCAGGAATGATGACAGGCAGCGTGATCGATTTTGACCAAGGCGTTGTGGGCTGTGGCGATAACGGCACACCCCAACCCATTGCTCCCCTTTCACTGTGAGGTCATCGCTATGCAACCCATTTTTATCGACGAACATGCACTTTCACTGGATGATTTTGCCAGTCAGTGCGCACAGCAAACCGCAATCGCCGACTACCCACTGGCTGAGCGCGTAGAAAAAAACGTGGTGATTTATCAGGCCGCACGTTTGTTGCAGGCCGCTACGCAAGACAAACCCCAGATGCTCAGTGAATTGCACCGACTGCTGGCGAGCGGGCCAGGCGTGTTTGTGGTGCAAGGGTTATACCGCGATAAGGCGGTGATAGATCGCAACAGTGAACTGTTTGAGACGCTACTCAAAGAAGAGTCCGCCACGCACTCCGGCGCAGATCACTTTGCGACTGCGGGCAGCAACGGGCGGATCTGGAATGCTTTACAGAAAGTGGCCGAACGCGATGCCGATGCGTTTATTGATTACTATGCGAATCCCCTGCTGGCGCTGATTTGCGAGGCCTGGCTGGGGCCCGGCTATCAAATGACCGCGCAAGTGAATCAAGTGCGCCCCGGTGGCAAAGCGCAGCAACCGCACCGCGATTATCATCTGGGTTTCCAGCAAAATGAGGTGGTGAAACGCTTCCCGCTGCCGCTGCAAATTTTGTCGCAATACCTGACACTGCAAGGCGCGGTGGCCCACAGTGATATGCCGCTTGCCTCGGGCCCAACGCAATTGCTGCCCTGGTCACAACACTATCAGGCAGGTTATCTGGCCTGGCGCGATCCGCGTTTTATTGAGCATTTCCAGAAACATTATGTCCAACTGCCGCTCAGCAAAGGCGACGGGCTTTTCTTCAATCCTGCCTTGTTCCACGCGGCGGGCACCAACAGTACGCAGGATCATATTCGCACGGCCAACCTGTTGCAGATCTCCTCGTCTTTCGGCAAAGCGATGGAGCAGGTCAATCGGCAAAAGGTGCTGGAGCACATTTATCCGTCTCTGCGCCTGCGCGTCATGGCAGCAGCCGAGCAGGAGGCGGTGATTGCCGCTGCTGCGGAAGGCTATTCCTTTCCCACGAATCTGGATACCGATCCTCCGGCTGGCGGACTGGCACCGCAAACCCAACAGCAGTTGCTCAGACTCGCCTTGAAAGAGAAGTGGTCACCGGCGGTGTTTAATCAGCGCTTACAGGAGTGTACGGATAAACGCCGGGCATAAAACACCGCATCCCGTCCCCTGTCCGTTACCGAGCAGGGGACGGCGATGCACATCAATAGCCTGCGGTTAAATCGCCAGGGGTGCGCGGATCCGATGCGCCGTACAGCACACCCTCCGGGCCAACCATAATACTCTGCGTGCTGCCCATCGCCGGTTGCACTTTCACATGCTGACCTTTGCTCTCCAGCAGCTTCAGGGTATCCGGGCTAAAGCCCTTTTCTACGCGTAATTCATCCGGTAACCATTGATGATGGAAGCGCGGGGCATTGGTGGCTTCCGCCACGTTCATCCCATAATCGATGCTGTTCATCACCATTTGCAGCACAGTAGTGATAATGCGACTGCCGCCCGGACTGCCAGTGACCAACCAGGTTTTCCCGTCCTTTGCCACAATGGTCGGTGACATCGAGGAGAGCGGACGCTTGTAAGGCTGCACGGCATTTGCCTCGCCGCCCACCAGACCATAGACGTTGGGCGTGCCCGGCTTCGCCGAGAAGTCATCCATCTGGTTGTTCATCAGAATGCCGCTCTTGCCCGCCACGATGCCGCTGCCAAAGTTAGTATTCAGCGTGTAGGTCACGGCAACCGCATTGCCTTCTTTATCCACCACGGAAAAGTGGGTGGTTTGATTGCTTTCATACGGTGCCAGCTTGCCCGGTTTGATCTCACTGGAGGCGCGGGCTTTATTGATATCAATCTGCTCAGCCAGCGATTTCGCATAGGCTTTGCTGGTGAGTGCGCGCCACGGGACTTTGACAAAATCAGGATCGCCCAAATATTCAGAGCGATCGGCATAGGCATATTTCTCCGCTTCTGCCGTCACCTGGATGGCATCTGCACTGCCGAAGCCCATTTTCGCCAAATCGTAGTTTTCGAGGATATTGAGGATCTGCACAATATGAATGCCGCCAGAAGACGGCGGTGGCATGGAAAACACTTCATAGCCGCGATAGGTGCCACTCACGGGCTCACGTTCAACGGCACGGTATGCCGCCAGATCCGCTTTACTGATCAAGCCCTGGTGTTGCGCCATTTCGTTGGCAATCTCATCCGCAATCTCCCCTTTATAGAAGGCATCCGGCCCCTGTTTCGCAATCAGGCTCAGACTGCGCGCCAAATTACGCTGCACCAAACGATCGCCGGTTTGATAGGCAGATCCATCGGGTTTAAAAAACACGGCTTTGCTGTTGGGATGGTTAATCAGCACTTCACGCCCGTAGGTGTCGAGATCACCCGCCAGTGAATCATTAACAATAAACCCTTCGCGCGCCAGCGTAATGGCAGGTTCCAGCAGGCGTGACAACGGCAGCGTGCCGTATTCTTGCACCGCCAGCGCAAAACCGGCTACCGTGCCCGGCGTGCCAGACGCCAGATGTGACGTCAGCGACAGTTTGCTGTCGGCATTGCCCTCGGCATCCAAAAACATGTCGCGGCTGGCGCGCACCGGTGCCATTTCGCGGAAATCGATCGCCGTGGTACGCCCTGACGCCGTGCGTAACAGCATAAAGCCGCCACCGCCCAGGTTTCCGGCTTGCGGATGCGTCACCGCCAGTGCAAAGCCCACCGCCACTGCCGCGTCCACGGCGTTACCGCCCTGACGCAAAATATCGACACCCACGTGGGTCGCCAGCGCATCGACAGAAGAGACCATGCCGTGCTTCGCGCGCACCGGATGAAATGTATCGGCCTCCACGCCGTAAGAAACCGGCGGTGCTTCACTGCGCGCCCAGCCCTGACCTGTCCAAACAAATAAACATACTGTAATGACGCTCAGCCAGCGCCGGGTTCTGCCCTGTTCTCGTTGCATAGTCCGTCCTGTTTCACATTATTGTCGTGTTAAGCCTCTCTCAGTTAAGGAGAAAAAAAGGTTTCGGTCTACTCTGAGAGTCGTAGGTTGTGCGCCAGGTTAGACTTAAAAGGTCAGTCATAGGGAGGATCGTATATGAAATGGCTTATTGTTATCGCCGCCCTGGTGCCGCTAAGCGGGATGGCGAATATGTTAAATAACACCAATAACAACAACCCACAGCAGCCGGGTTATAACCCCAGCCAGCAGCGTTTGCAGACGGAAATGCGGACACAGCAGCAACAACAGCAGAATAAATTACGTCAGGATCAGCAGCAGCAGAGTCAGGAGTTGCAACGTAAGATGCAGGAGCAGCGCGATGCGGCGAATCAGCGCATTATCCAGTCGCAACCGGGTAACACGCAGCCTCGGACAGCACCCTAGCCGTGCGGGGGCGCAAGCCCCCGTGTTTAGCGGAAGTCAGGCAGCAGCGTATCGATAGCATCGGTACAGATGGCATCGACGCCCCAGCTCAGCAGTTCTCTCGCCTTGTCAGACTGATTCACCGTATAGACCAACACGCGTAGCCCCGCCGCTTTCAGCAATGCCGTGCGCGCTGGCGTCAAGACGCGATAGTTGAGATGGATAGACACACAGTCCAGCGCCTGTGTCAGCGCAGGCCAGTCATCTTGCCACGCATCGAGCAACAGTCCGCGCGGCAGTTCCGGTACCGCCGCCTGTGCCGCTGCCAGCGCCTCATACGAAAAAGAGGAGAGCAGCGGCGCCGTTTGCCCTTGCCAGAGCTGGCGAGCGGCCAGCGCAACGGCTTGTCCGGTTTTGGCTTCCACGCCAGGCGAAGGTTTGATTTCGATATTGGCCATCATGCTGTGCTCGCGGCATTTTGCGGCCACCTGACTCAGCAGCGGCAGACGCTCGCCCCGATAGGCATCGTTAAACCATTCACCGGCATCAAAACTGACCAGCTCGGCCCAGTTCAGCTTGCCTGCATCACCCCAGCCATTGCTGGTGCGATCCAGGGTGTCATCGTGCAGCAGAAAGATTTCGCCATCCGCGGAGAGCTTGGCATCAAATTCAATCATCTGATGCCCGTATTGCGCCCCGACATCTATCGCGGCCAGCGTATTTTCCGGCGCCCGATGACCGCCGCCGCGGTGGGCAACAATAGTCGGGTAAGGCCATGATTTCGCAGTCATTCCAAACGTTGTCCATGGTTAGCATCAAAGAAATGCAGCGCGTGTTCCGGTAAGGTCACCCACAACGTTTCTCCAGGCTGTGGGCGCAGGGTATGCGACAGACGCACAACCACACGCTGCTCTCCCCAGCGCCCGTGCACGAGATTATCCGCGCCCAGCATTTCCAGGGTATCGACCACTAAGGGTACGCCACCCGCTTCGCGCGTGGAAAGAATAAAGTGCTCCGGGCGAATGCCCAGCGTGATTTTCTTGCCTGCCCATTTCGCACGCGATTGCGCCAGCGGCAGAGCCTGCTGGGGGGAAAGCACAAAGCGCAGGCCATCGACGTTAATCTGCCCTTCCAGCAGGTTCATGGCGGGCGACCCAATAAAGCTGGCCACAAAGCGCGAGGCCGGACGTTCGTAGACCTCAACCGGTGTCCCCAATTGTTCGACGATGCCTTTGTTCATCACCATCACACGCTGCGCCAGCGTCATGGCTTCAACCTGATCGTGGGTCACATACAGACTGGTGGTTTGTAAGCGGCTGTGCAGTTGCTTAAGCTCCAGGCGCATCTGCACACGCAAGCGGGCATCTAAATTCGACAGCGGCTCATCAAACAGAAACACTGACGGCTCGCGAACAATGGCGCGTCCCATCGCCACACGCTGGCGCTGGCCCCCGGAAAGCTCGCGCGGGCGGCGGGTCAATAAGGCATCTAATTCCAGACTGCGGGCGGCGTCTAATACCCGCTGACGGATTTGCTCTTGACCAAACCCACGAATTTTCAGGCCCCAGGCCATGTTTTCTTCGACGGTCATATGCGGGTATAACGCATAGTTCTGAAACACCATCGCGATACCGCGATCTTTGGGTTCCAGCTCCGTGACGCGTTGATTATCGATATAAATATCGCCGGAGGTTACGCGCTCCAGCCCCGCTACCATACGTAGCAGTGTGGATTTACCGCAGCCCGATGGCCCCACCATCACCATAAACTCGCCGTCACGCACCGCCACATTCAGCGGCTGAATAATCGTGTGCTTACCGTCATAAGATTTGGTGACGCCCTGTAATTTTACACCCGCCATTTATTTTTCACTCTCCACCAGACCACGCACAAATGCGCGTTGCATCACCAAGACCACCACCACCGGTGGAATTAACGTTAATAACATCGCCGCCATCACCAGGTTCCACTGCGTAGAGCCATCACCGCTGGAAATCATGGTGCGGATCCCTGCCACGGCAGTGCCCATTTTGGGGTCACTGGTAATCAGAATCGGCCACAAATATTGGTTCCAGCCATAGATAAAAATGATGACAAACAGGGCGGCCAGATTGGTTTTTGACAGCGGCAGCACAATGTCACGAAAAAAGCGCATGGGGCTGGCCCCGTCAACGCGCGCCGCTTCAATCAGCTCGTTAGGCAGCGACATAAAGAACTGACGGAACAGAAATGTCGCGGTGGCTGACGCCATCAAAGGCAGCGTGAGTCCACTGTAGCTGTCGAGCATATCCAGTCGGGCAATCACATCCACCGTTGGGAAAATACGCACCTCCACCGGCAGCATCAGCGTGAGAAAAATCATCCAGAAGAACGTCTGACGCAGGGGAAAGCGGAACCACACCAGCGCAAACGCCGACAGCATGGACACGGTGATTTTGCCCGCAGTGATCGCCAGCGCCATCAGCAAGCTGTTCAGCAATAACTGACTGACCGGCGCGCTGTTACGGCTCACGCCATCCACCCAAATGGTGCGGATGTTTTCAAATAAGTGTGTTCCCGGCACCAGGGTCATCGGTACCTGGTAAATCGAGGCGTTATCCAGCGTGGCCGCGACAAAGGCCACATACAAAGGGAACAAGATAGTGAGCACGCCCAGTAGCAGCATAACGTGACAAAAAATATCCAGCCCACGGCGATTTTCGATCATTGATATTGCACCTTGCGTTCGACGTAGCGGAACTGGAGCACCGTCAATACGATAACCAGCAGCATCAACACCACCGATTGGGCGGCAGAAGAAGAGAGATCCAATCCGGCAAAACCTTCACGATAGATTTTGTAGATAAGCGTGGTGGTCGCCTGCACGGGGCCACCGCCGGTGGCGGCATCAATCACCGGGAAGGTGTCGAAAAAGGCATACACCAGATTCACCACCAGCAGGAAGAAGCTCACCGGTGTGATCAGCGGCAGGGAAATACAGAAAAAGCGACGCACCGGCCCCGCGCCGTCAATCGCCGCGGCTTCCATCAGAGAGCGCGGCACCGATTGCAGCGCGGCAAAGAAAAACAGGAAGTTGTAGCTGATTTGCTGCCACACCGAGGCTAACACCACCAGGAACATCGCCTGACCGCTGTTTTGCGCGTGGTTCCAGTTGTAGCCCAGTTGACTCAGCGCATGGGTAATCAGACCGAGACCGGGATTAAACAAGAACATCCACAGCACTGCGGCAATCGCTGGGGCCACGGCATACGGCAGCAACAGCAAGGTTTGATACAGACGGCTGAGACGCAGCACGTGATCGACCATGGCGGCCAGAAATAATGAAATCGTCAGGCCACTTCCGGCCACTAAGGCACTGAACAGCATGGTGGTGCCAAAAGAGTCCAGGTAGTAGCTGTCATGAAACAGGCGGGTAAAATTTTCTAACCCAACAAAGGTGCTCGACATGCCGAAAGGATCGACACTTTGCACCGAATACCACAGCGCTTCGCCTGCTGGCCAGATAAAGAAGATGACGGTAATCAGCAACTGCGGCAGCATCAATAAGTACGGCAGCGGGCTGAGGCGAAAGCCGATACGGTGTGCGGACATAGGTGTTCCAGTGTGATGTAGAGCGGAGTCGGCGCTTTGGGTTAGGGGGGATAGGTGCTGTCTAGATTAGGTGCTGTCTAGATAGAAGCTGTCTGTCCCCCTCCCAACCCTCCCCCGTAAACGGGGGAGGGCCTTGTTTACCTTCTCCCGTAAACGGGGGAGGGCTTTTGTTTTGCCTTCCCCCGTTCACGGGGGGAGAGCTTCCAGGATTTACTTGGTTTGGTTCTCAAAGCGGCGCAGCAGTTCGTTGCCACGTTTTACCGCATTATCCAGTGCGGCTTGCGGCTGCTGTTTACCTGTCCAGACACCTTCCAGCTCTTCGTCCACGATGGTACGAATCTGTGGCATGTTGCCCAAACGCATACCTTTGGTGTAGGCCAGTGGCGCTTTGTTTAACATCTGACGCGTTGCAATATCAGCACCGGGGTTTTTCTCATAGAAGCCCTGCTGCTTGGTCAGCTCATAGGCCGCCGTGGTGATCGGCAGGTAACCCGTTTTCTGGTGCCATTCCGCAGCGATTTCAGGCTTAGCCAGGAATTTCATAAACTCCGCCACGCCTTTGTACGTCGCCTCATCCTTGCCTTTCATCACCCACAGGCTGGCACCGCCAATGATGGCGTTCTGTGGTGCGTTCGGCACGGTTTCGTCATACGGCATCATCGCCACGCCATAGTTGAATTTGGCGTATTGACGGATGTCGGCCAGCGAGCCAGAAGAGGCTGTGGTGATCGCACAGTCGCCGTTGTAGAACTTCTCTGTGGATTCATCCTTACGACCAAAGTAGGTGAAATCCCCTTTCTTATTCATCTCTTCTAACATCTGGATATGACGTACTTGCACGGGTTGGTTGAATTCCAGTACCGCATCTGTGCCGTCAAAACCGTTGTTTTTGGTGGCGACAGGCAGAGCATGCCAGGCGCTGAAGTTTTCGATTTGGATCCAGCCCTGCCAACCGCTGGCGTAACCGCAGCTCATGCCTGCTTTACGCAATGCTTCGGTGTCTTTTGCCAATTGCTGCCAGGTTTTTGGGGGTTGCTCAGGATCAAGACCGGCTTTTTTAAAGGCGTCTTTGTTGTAGTACATCACCGGCGTTGAGCTGTTAAACGGCTGGGAGATCAGCTGTCCGTTGCTGTCGCTGTAGTAGCCCGCCACCGCAGGGACAAACTGTTTAGCATCCATGGCCACACCGGCTTTCTGGAACACTTCATGCACAGGCACGATGGCTTTTGATGCCATCATGGTTGCCGTGCCCACTTCGTAAACTTGCAGAATGGCTGGCGCATTGCCGGTACGCACGGCGGCGATACCCGCAGCAAGGCTCTGCTCGTAGTTGCCCTTGTAGCTCGGCACGATTTTGTAGTCAGACTGGCTCTGATTAAAGCGCGTTGCCAGCGAATCAACTTCTTTCCCTAACTCACTTTCCATTGAGTGCCAAAAAGGAATCTCAGTCACCGCCAGCGCCTGACCGCTGCAGGAGATAGCCAGTAATACACCCAGAGCCGGGCGACGAAGTGCAAGCGTGGACATAGTATTTTTCCTGTGTGTTTTACGTTGCGTCGTAACATGACACGGGAAAATGACAGTGAGATAACTGCGGGATGACAGAAGGGTGACAGCCGAATGACGGCGAAAAACGCAGAAAAAAGCCCCTGTTCTTAACGAAAAGGGGCCAGAGAATACCGGAGATTAGGCACCTAAATAGGCGCTACGTACCGCTTCGTTACTCAACAGGGCGTCGCCGGTGTCTTCCATCACCACGTGACCGTTTTCCAGCACATAGCCGCGATCGGCCAGCTTTAACGCCTGATTGGCATTTTGCTCAACGAGGAAAATGGTCATTCCCTCTTTGCGCAGTTGCTCAATAGTGTCAAAAATCTGTTGGATGATGATGGGTGCCAGCCCTAATGACGGCTCGTCCAGCAGCAGCAATCGCGGCTGACTCATCAACGCGCGACCAATGGCCAGCATCTGTTGTTCGCCCCCAGACATGGTGCCTGCACGTTGAACGCGACGCTCTAACAAACGGGGGAACAGGTCATAAACGCGTTGAATACGCTCCTGATATTCATGGCGCTGCGTGAAGAAGCCGCCCATTGCCAGGTTCTCTTCCACCGTCATGCGTGAAAACACACGCCGCCCTTCGGGCACAATGGCGATCGCTTCACGCATAATACGCGCCGTTTGCCAGTCGGTGATGGTTTTGCCGTCAAAGGTGATTTCACCGGTGGTGGCGCGCGGTTCACCGCATAGCGTACCGAGCAGCGTGGTTTTTCCCGCACCGTTAGCACCAATCAGCGTCACAATTTCGCCCGGATTGATATGAATGCTGACATTGTGCAACGCCTGAATCGGGCCATAGTGCGCGCTGACGTTGTTCAACGTCAAAATTGGGTTTGCCATCTTACGCCTCTCCTAAATACGCACGGATCACATCCGGATGATTACGCACTTCTTCCGGCGTACCGTTCGCCAGTGGCGTTCCCTGATTGACCACATAGATACGGTCAGAAATACCCATGACCAGTTTCATATCGTGTTCAATCAGCAGCACCGTAACCTTGTGTTCACCCCGTAACTCAGCAATCAGCTCGTCCAATTCATGGGTTTCACGCGGGTTAAGGCCAGCAGCCGGTTCATCCAACATCAGGATTTCCGGGCGAGTCACCATGCAGCGCGCAATCTCCAGACGGCGCTGCTGACCATAGGCCAGATTGCCCGCCTGACGGTTTGCCATTTCCAGCAAGCCTACACGCTCTAACCAGACCGCTGCGCGATCGAGGGCATCACTCTCTGCCCGACGGAAGGACGGGGTTTTCAGCAAGCCCGAAAAGACCCCGCTTTTCAGATGCTGGTGTTGAGCCACCAGCAGGTTTTCAATCACCGTCATTTCACGGAACAGGCGCACATGCTGAAAAGTACGCACCACGCCCAGGCGCGAAATTTCCTGACCCGACAGCCCTTCCAAATGCTTATCGCGCAAACGGATGGTGCCGCCCGTCGGCTTGTAGAAACCGGTCAGACAGTTAAAGACCGTGGTTTTCCCTGCCCCATTCGGGCCAATCAGGGAGACAATTTCCTGCGGGAAGAGCTCAAGTTTGACATTGTTGACCGCCAGTAAGCCGCCAAATCGCATCATCAACCCTTCAACCGCTAATAAAGGCTGACTCATGCCTGCTCTCCTTTACTGCCTGTTTTCAATTTCAGATGCGGACGCTTCATCGGCAGTAAGCCTTGTGGACGCCAGATCATCATCAGCACCATTAATCCGCCCAGCACCAGCATGCTGTACTCATTGAGGTCACGCATCATTTCGCGTGAAACCACCAGCAACACCGCCGCCAGGATCACCGCAAACTGCGATCCCATACCGCCGAGGACCACAATCGCCAGCACAAACGCGGATTCGACAAAGGTAAAGGATTCCGGGCTGACAAAGCCCTGACGCGCGGCAAACAGCACACCGGCAAAACCCGCAAATGCCGCACTAATGGTAAACGCCGTCAGCTTGATGCGCGTTGGGCTGAGGCCCAGTGAGCGGCAGGCAATTTCATCTTCACGCAGGGCTTCCCAGGCTCGGCCCAGCGGCATACGTAGCAGGCGATTAATCACAAACAGCGTTAATGCCACTAAGAGCAATGCCACCAGATAGAGGAAAATCACCCGATCGCTGGGATCGTATTTCAGCCCAAAGAAGTTGTGGAAAGTATCCCAACCGCCATCGGTTACGCGACGGCCAAACTCCAGGCCAAACAGGGACGGTTTCGGGATTTGCGCTATGCCGTTCGGCCCACCGGTAATATCAGTGTTATTGAGCAGCAAAATACGCACGATTTCGCCAAAGCCCAGCGTCACAATCGCCAAATAGTCGCCACGCAAGCGCAGCACCGGGAACCCCAGCAGCAAACCAAACAGGGCCGCCACGATGCCCGCCAACGGTAAGCACTGCCAGAAACCGAGACCGTAATAGTGATTGAGCAGCGCAAAGGTGTAAGCGCCAATAGCATAAAAACCGCCATAGCCCAGCACCAACAAACCGGATAAGCCCACGACGACGTTAAGGCCCAGCCCCAGCATCACGTAGATTAATGTCAGCGTAGCGATGTCCACCGTGCCGCGCGACACCAGAAACGGCCACGCGACTGCCGCGATGATAATTACCAGCATCAGCAGTTTTTGCTTTGGGGTAGAACCGTCGAAGCTGGGCAGCACAAAACCTTTGCCATTGCGTTTAAAGACACCGTCAAACAGCGGGCGCAGCAGTTGGAATAAAAACACCACCGCACATCCCACGTAAATCCAGTTCCAACGCACTTCTCCGGCGTTGACCACCACCAGTTTGGTGCCGTCTAAATCGAGCCGCATCCCCATAAAGAACGCCGCCAGAATCAGCAACATCACCGAGGAGATCACCGCATTGACCACATTGAGGCGCTTCATACTTTTTCCACCTCAGGACGGCCCAGAATACCGGTAGGCATAATCAGCAGCACCACAATCAGCAGCGCAAATGACACCACATCTTTATATTCCGTACTGAAATAGGCACTGGTCAGCGCTTCTGCGATACCCAGAATCAAGCCACCAATCATGGCGCCTGGAATACTGCCGATACCGCCCAACACCGCCGCCGTAAAGGCTTTCATCCCGGCCATAAAGCCGATAAACGGGTTGATAGAACCATAGAATTGCCCCAGCAACACACCCGCGATGGCGGCCATGGCGGCACCGATAATAAAGGTCAGCGAGATGACGCGGTCGGTATTGATGCCCAGCAGACTCGCCATTTTCAAGTCTTCAGCACAGGCGCGGCAAGCGCGACCCATCCGCGAATAACGAATAAATAGGGTTAATGCCAGCATGGCTAAAAAGGTAACAACCCAAATGACCAGTTGCATGGTGGAGAGCGTTGCCGCAAAGCCGTTGCTTTCACCCAGCGTCCATTGCCCGGTAATCAGGCTTGGCAGGGCTAAATCACGGGAACCTTGCGTCAGGCTGACGTAGTTCTGCAGGAATATCGACATCCCGATTGCAGAGATCAGCGCAATCAGGCGCTTGGAGGAACGCACTGGCCGGTAGGCAACGCGTTCAATACTCCAGCCATAGGCGCTGGCAATCACAATCGCCATGATGAACGCGGCGGTAATTAACAGCCAGCCCACGTCGATGCCCAGCATCATCAGGCCAGCGATAACAATAAAGGAGACATAGCTACCGATCATGTACACCTCGCCGTGGGCGAAGTTAATCATGCCGATAATGCCGTAAACCATGGTGTAGCCAATGGCAATCAGCGCGTAGGTGCTTCCGAGGGTAACCCCGTTAAACAACTGCTGAATAAAATAGAGAAACTGCTCGGACATAATGAGGGCCTACTCTGGGCTAAACTGACTCCGTCTGCCCTAAGTGGACAGACGGAGGGAGTGAATCTTTAAACACCCTCCCCCGTATGCAGAGGAGGGAGAGCGAGGCGTTATACACCCCTCGGCTCTTAAACAGGTCAAATGACGCCTGATTACTTCGCTACCGTTGAAGAGCCGTCTTTGTGCCAGGTGAACACACCGAACTCAAAGCCTTTCAGATCGCCCTTTTCATCCCAGCTCAGGTTGCCCATCACTGTCGGTACGGTATTGGCTTTCAGGTATTTAGCGATATCCGCTGGCTCCTGGCCGTCCGCTTTCTCTAAGCCCGCAGCCAGAGATTGCAGTGCAGCATAGGTTGTCCAGACAAACGGACCGGTAGGATCTTTACGGTTGCTTTCCTTGTTGGCTTTGATGGCATCAACAATGGCTTTGTTCTCTGGCAACTGGTCATAACGCTGTGGCAGCGTTACCAGCGTACCTTCAGAAGCATCGCCCGCAATGTTTGACAGGGTTGCGTTACCCACACCCTCTGGTCCCATAAAGCCGGTTTTCAGGCCAGCCGCTTTTGCCTGGCGCAGAATTTGTCCCAGCTCAGGGTGATATCCGCCGTAGTAAACGAAATCGACGTTTTCTTTCTTCAGTTTTGCGACCAACGTAGAGAAGTCTTTATCGCCTGCGGTGATCCCTTCAAACATCACCACATTACCGCCCGCCTTTTTCAGGCTGTCGCGCACTGCAGTGGCCAGCCCCTGGCCGTATTGCTGCTTATCGTGAACGATAGCAATACGCTGAGGTTTAACTTTCTCCAGGATATATTTCGCGGCGGTAGGGCCCTGATCAGAATCCAGACCGGTGGTACGCAGCACCAGCTCATAACCACGTGATGTCAGTTCCGGCGCGGTGGCCGCAGGGGTGATCATCAGAATGCCTTCGTCTTCGTAGATATCGGACGCAGGCTGGGTAGAAGAGGAACACAGGTGACCAATAACATACTTAATGCCGTCGTTGACCACTTTGTTGGCCACCGCGACCGCTTGTTTAGGGTCGCAGGCATCGTCATATTCAACGCCGACCAGTTTGTCACCCTTCAATGCACCGCTGGCATTGATGTTTTTAATCGCTTGTGCGGCACCGGTAAACTGCATGTCACCATACTGGGCAACGGGGCCGGTTGCAGCACCGACAATCGCCACTTTGATATCTTTCGCCAATACGGAGTGGCTCATTGCTAATGCAATACAGCCTGCGACTAACGCGCGCCCTTTACTGAATTTCATGCGAACTTCCCCATCTGTTGTGATTGCTGGTTTTATTACCGTTTGGCTCTGCAAAATCCGTTTAGGAATAACGAGTTAGGCTGATTAACGGCATTTTTTTAGAATAAGACGTTATTTTTCAGGTTATTAAACAGGAGTTTTCTGCTGTAAATCAACTAACAGATTGATAAAATAACGCCTCGCACAGCACAATTACCTGGCACTTTCGGACAACTATTAAGCTAATAATAGCGAATTATGCTGGTTAATCGGCATACAGATAAGTATTTGCTCGGATAATTCCCTCGTCTAAAAACAGTTTGCGTTGTTTTTGTACATAAAAAGTTACACGTCATCATCTGGTCATAATCGCTACAATATCCCTTCTAATTGCAGACAGGCAGAGACCATGAAACTCACTATCGAGCGCATCACGCAACCGACCGCACAGGACCAGATTGATCTGCAAAAAATTTGGCCAGACATCCCGCTTCCCGCGTTATTCAGCACATTGGATGAGAATCAACGCCTGTACGCCGCACGCTTTAACGATCGCCTGTTGGCGGCTATCACGCTGCGCATTGAGGGTGTATCAGGGTATTTGCAACATTTGGTGGTGCGTGACGTCACACGCCGACGCGGTGTCGGTCACTATTTGCTACAAGAAGTGTTGCAGGACAACACGGCCATCAGCCACTGGCTGATGGCGAGTGATGGTGTTGAAGATCACCGTGTGATTGCGGCTTTTATGCAGCACAACGGTTTTCGCGCGCAGCCTGAGGGCTGGGTCTGGAACCGTTAATGCCAAAACATCAGGCTAATAAGACTAATAATTACTAAACCACACAGGGCGCTGGTGAGCAGAAACTGGCGCCGGACACGTTCACAGCGGCGAATAAACTCGTCGTCATGATGATCGTGATAGCGCTGTGACCAAATATAGGTGACCAACCGCATCTGCTTGCTGGGTTGCCCGTGCGACGTAAAGAAGCCCGCACCATCAACATATTGATACAGCAACGGATCGCAGCCGCGCAGCACCACGAGCAGCGCACGTAGCGACGAAAAGTACCGCACCATATTCATCACACACACCAGAAACAAAGCCCAAAACAGCGCAACAGTGCTAATAGTCATGATCCCCTCCCGGCATAAACCGCAGAGACAAGCAACGGCAGGAAGCGCCGAAACGTTCCGCGTAGGTTCGCCAACCATGAAGAAAACAGTGTTTTGTTATTACGTGAATATCGCCTTCACACAGGGTGCGGGATGCTTCACTTTCAGTGTAGGAGATATGTTCAAAAATTTTCCAGCGATGTTTTACTTGTTAAGGCAAAAACGAAAAACTTTCATGTTGATCCGAGTCGCAAACGCCATGGGCCACAGGCACATTTGTTAACAATTACCGCTATACTTAACCCATAACAACAGGCTTTGGACAGGTGGAACCTGACCTACGCCAACCCCCTGCGACCATCGCATCGGTATCGTATCTAATGGAAGGAGTTTTATCATGGCTTACAAGCACATCCTGATTGCAGTAGACCTCTCTCCGGAAAGCAAAATTCTGGTGGAAAAAGCCGTTTCGATTGCGCACTCAGGCATAACGAAAGTGTCGCTGATTCACGTGGACGTAAACTATTCCGATCTGTACACCGGTTTAATCGATGTGAACCTTGGAGACATGCAAAAGCGCATCTCGGAAGAGACCCATAACGCACTGACGGAGCTGTCAACCAGCGCGGGCTACCCGATCACAGAGACCTTAAGCGGCAGTGGCGATTTGGGGCAGGTGTTGGTAGACGCGATTAAAAAATATGATGTCGATATGGTGGTGTGTGGTCACCATCAAGATTTCTGGAGCAAGCTGATGTCCTCAGCCCGCCAGCTTATCAACACCGTTCACGTTGATATGCTGATTGTGCCGCTGAAAGACGAAGATGACGAATAAGTGAAGCGTTAACGCTTTCCCTCACGCTGGGGAAAGCGTTCCGTATTACAGTGGTGCGTAAATATCAAAGCGATGGCTTTTGGTCGGCACAAAATTGGAGGTAGGTACCTCCGCCAACGGCGGTGCGTAGTCGGGACGTTTCACTACCACCCGCTTTTTCGCCAGTTGCCTTGCGGGCAATAGCAACCCATCAGCGTCCAGATCCGCGCCCACCAGCGATTGAAACACGCGCATTTCTTTCTTCACCAGCGCACTCTTCTGCTTGTGGGGATACATGGGATCGAGATACACCACATCAGGCTTCTCAGTGAGCGTTGCCAGGGCCTCCAGACTTGAAGCATGTAACAGCGACAAACGCTGCTTCAGCCACCCGCCTATCTCGGCATCCTGCCAGCCGCGCGTTAAACCATCATCCAACAGCGCCGCCACCACTGGATTACGCTCCAGCATCTGTACGCGACAACCAATAGACGCCAGCACAAACGCATCACGGCCTAAACCTGCGGTGGCATCCACCACATCGGGTAAATAGCCACTTTTGATCCCCACGGCTTTCGCGACTGCCTCACCGCGCCCGCCGCCAAAACGACGGCGGTGTGCCATCGCACCGGCAACAAAATCCACCCAGATGCCACCCAGCTTAGGCTCATCACGCTTTCGCAATTCTAAATGCTCAGGCGTCAGCACCAGCGCCATCACGCTGTCGGCATCATGGTGTAACTGCCAGCGCGCGGCTAAAACAGATAAGGCGCCGTCATCGGCGCCTGTTTCATCAATTAAGGCAATGTTCACGCGGCGGTCGGTTCCACAATGCCGTAGTTTTTCAGCATCGCATCTAACTGCGGCTCGCGACCACGGAAACGTTTGAACAGGGCCATCGGCTCTTCTGAACCGCCACGCGTCAGGATGTTGTCGAGGAACGCCTGACCGGTTTCACGATTAAAGATCCCCTCTTCGGAGAAACGCGAATACGCGTCGGCCGCCAACACATCTGCCCACAGGTAGCTGTAGTAACCCGCGGCGTATCCTCCCGCAAAAATGTGGCTAAAGGCATGCGGGAAGCGTCCCCACGCCGGGCTTGGCACCACGGCAACCGTTTTTTTCACTTCGGCCAGCGTATCGAGAATGCGGGCACCTTGTTCAGGATTGAATTCCGCATGCAGACGGAAATCAAACAGGCCGAACTCCAGCTGACGCAAAATAAACAGCGCGGCCTGGTAGTTTTTCGCCGCCAGCATTTTATCCAGCAGTGCCTGCGGCAAAGGCTCTCCGGTTTCGTAATGGCCGGAGATAAAGGCCAGCGCTTCCGGTTCCCAGCACCAGTTTTCCATAAACTGGCTAGGCAGCTCCACGGCATCCCACGGCACACCGCTGATGCCCGCCACGCCTGCGGTGTCGATTTGGGTCAGCATATGATGCAAGCCGTGACCGAATTCGTGGAACAAGGTGGTCACTTCGTTATGGGTAAACAGCGCCGGTTTGCCTTTCACCGGGCCGTTAAAGTTACAAATCAGGTACGCTACAGGCTTTTGCAGGCTGCCATCGGCTTTACGCAGTTTGCCCGCGCAATCATCCATCCAGGCACCGCCGCGTTTGTGCTCACGCGCATAGAGGTCCAGATAGAAGCTGCCACGCAATTCACCGCTGTCATCGAACAGATCAAAGAAACGCACGTCGGGATGCCAGACATCCACGTCTTTGCGCTCTTTGGCGGTAATGCCATAAATACGTTTAACGACTTCAAACAGGCCATTAACAGCGCGCTCTTCCGGGAAGTAAGGACGCAATTGCTCATCGCTGATGGTGTACAGATGTTGCTTCTGCTTTTCACCGTAATAGGTGAGATCCCAGGGCTGCAGATCCGCCACGCCACACTCGGCTTTCGCAAAGGCCCGCAGTTGCGCCAGCTCCGCTTCACCTTGTGGACGCGCGCGCTTCGCCAGGTCGTTGAGGAAATCCACCACTTGCTGCGGATTTTCGGCCATTTTGGTTGCCAGTGATTTCTCGGCAAACGAACCAAAGCCCAGCAATTGAGCCAGTTCATGACGCAGTGCCAGTTCCTCTTCCATCACCGGCGTGTTATCCCATTTCCCGGCGTTCGGGCCTTGATCTGAGGCGCGCGTGGAATAGGCGCGATACATCTCTTCACGCAGCGCGGCATTGTCACAGTAGGTCATTACGGGCAGATAACTGGGGATATCCAGCGTTAACAGCCAGCCTTCCTGCCCTTTGGCTTCGGCTTGCGCCGCCGCAGCGGCTAGTGCGCTTTCTGGCATGCCGGCTAATTCGGCAGCGTTGGTAATCAGTTTGCTCCACCCCATCGTGGCATCCAGCACATTGTTGCTGTAGGCCGAACCCAGCTCAGACAGGCGCGCTGCAATTTCACCGTAGCGCTGCTGTTTCTCTTTTGGCAGGCCAATACCCGACAGTTCAAAATCGCGCAGTGCGTTATCCACCGATTTCTTCTGGGCGACGCTCAGCGCCGCGTAATGCTCGCCATCACGCAGATCGCGATACGCCTGATACAGGCCTTCATGTTGGCCAACCCAGGTGCTGTATTCCGACAGCAGCGGCAGGACTTGCTCATACACTTCACGCAGTTCTGGGCTGTTTTTAACGGAATTGAGGTGGCTAATCGGCGAAAAAATACGTCCCAGACGATCATCGCTCTCGGCCAGCGGCTGGCACAGTGTTTCCCAACGATAAGGTGCGCCCTGCGCCACCACCTTTTCCACCGCTGAACGGCAGGTTTCCAACGCCGCTTTGACCGCAGGCACCACATGCTCAGGTTGAATGGCAGAAAACGGAGGAAGCGTAAAAGATGAGAGTAATGGATTGGTCATAGCGCCGTCCTTAATCAGTATGAAAGGTCACGCGAATCGCGTAATTATTTCAGCATGGGGGCAGCAGAAACGAAAATCAATGGTGCGGGGCGTAAGGAGAGCAAAAGGGCGACCGCGAAGCCGCCCTGGTGAGAAAATCAGGATGCTGCAGCGTTGATAATTAACTGCGACAAACGATTCTTAATGCGGAAACAGAGCTCACGGATTTGGAACTGATAGCGCGGTGTGACCAAATCGACAATATCGGCCCCAATGGCATCTTTGACTTGCAGATATTTGTTGGTCTGCGCGCCGACACGCTGAAACTCCGCCAGATACTTATCATAGGAGGCTTTGCTGTAAATACGCATAGCATCCAGCTCTTTACGACACTGCTGCACGCGCACTTTATTGGTGGATTCCAGATCATTACTGGGCTGCGAATGGCTAAAGTTTTGAGTTTCAGTAGACGGCAACGGCACCGTTTCGCTCGGTTTCTCGAAGTGAGGTTCAGGCTGTGGGACGCTCTGAGATGTCGTGACCAGCGGTTGCTGAGCTTGTTTGGACGCACAGCCTGCTAGCACAACTGCGCTGAGCGCAATAATTGCTATTTTTTTCATCTCGTTATCACCAAATATATTTTTTTGTTGTCGCGTTGATGCGCGGTTGAGATATATCGCATGCCCTTGACGATGCCAAAATCACGGGCCAAAAGTTCATCAACCGCTACGCGTGTCCTTGATTTTCCTGACTGTTTATAAGCCAGGAAGCCCCTGTAATAAAGTAAAAAATCACCCGCGATCGTTACGATCGCCAAGTGTTTTCTGTTAAAGCGGCACCCAGCCTGAAAAAATTAAAAATCAACTTAAGAAGATTCTTAATTCAAATAAAAACAATAAGTAAGAAAAACCGGGAATCGTGGCGCGATCGAGAAGGCGAAATCACAGTAACAAACGCATAACCTGAAGGCGGTTGTCGCGAAAAAATAGCAGCATGACGCTCTCCAGCACACAGCCGCGGAACTGACAGGCCATGGCTGCGAAAATAGCTCATCATGTGCACAGGCTCAGGAGCGCATTTCCAGCCCGAACACGTGCCAGGATAACGAGAAGGCAAAAATAAAGCCATGGAAGTGTATTCTCCATGGCCATCGTTCATTAAGGCAAAAACCGACGGGCGGCATATTTTACCATTACATGACACTTAATCTAAAAAGTGATAACACTATGCTGGATAAAATAACAACGACTCACACAGGATTTTTGGATCGGTGAATACCGTAAAATACGGAGATATTTACTCTGGCGCGGTATCCGTTATTTTATCATCGTAGAGCACGACATTGGCACCAAATCCACGACTACTCATCGCAAAACGACTGACATAAAAATGGTCAGCCCCTTTTTTTTCGGCTTCTTGCTTAATCAGTACGGCGGCATCCTCGTAGGAGAAAGCGTTGCCACTCACTGAAACATCGCCGACATGAGTATGTTTATCGGTCTCCATCAAGGGAATTTCTGTCGCCGCAGACGCCTGAAAGGAGGCAACAGAAACAGCAGCCACCAGCGTGAACATAATTTTATTCAACATTTTATACTCTCCAGAATGATTTTATTTTTTAATTTACTGCGCATTCAAATTAACATTGGAGCCAACTCCAGAGTCAATGTACAACCCGTCCCTTTAACGTAAATTAATCATCCTGAAGAATGACACTCGCTTATTTTCAATTCATGACAACCAGCACTCCATTATCAGGTGTTCTCTGTATCGTCTCTTTAATATTATTATGATGAGCACTACCCTCATCTAAAAATAATGACATTCGACCTTCCAATATCCCTTAGCATGTAATATTAGGTAAATGAAAAGTGTGAGCTCTTGAGTCTGGAGTCAAGTCCAGAGTTTATTATGCAATCTACTCCCCTTAGACGAGAATACGCTCATGATACGTGCAGCAGGATGGATAACCTTGTTATCGCTCACTTCCTTTTCCGCTTTTTCATCTACAGAAATAAAACGCAGTGAAACCGAAAAATATCAACACGCAGGGCATATTTCCGTGTCTGGCGAACATTCTGCAGAGGAGGCGATGCTGGCCTTGCACAGAAAGACTGATATTGCCGGGGCAGATGTTTTTTCAGTCATCCGCCTGACCACATCTGGGGATGGCAATAAATGGAGCGCTAATGCCGTTATCTACAAGACCCGATAATTCCTCACGCTTTTAACAATGATAATTCCAGTGATGGAATGGAGAGTATTATGCAAATTTTACCCTTTTTATTTATTTTCTCTGCGGCTTCCGGCGGTGCAGCATTAGCGGCAGAACCTCCTCCCTCTGCGCTTCCCGAATTACTGCAATATGCAATGAAGAACAATGCGCTTTATCCAACGCAACAGGCGCAATTGAATGCGCTGGAAGGAAAAGCACAATCCGCAGAAGCCACTTTCTTTAATAATCCCGTCATTGACTGGAGCGGCGGAAAAAAAGGGCCTGCAGCGGGTAATCCTGAAAAGGTGCAGCAAAATGAATGGGGTTTGGGCATTTCGCAAACCTTTGAAATCGCGGGTCAACAGGGATACCGACAAGACATTGCCCATTTGAGCATGAATACCTTCCAGGCAGCGTCACTGGATACGCGTAATGAATTGCGGCTAATCACCGCAACCCTGTTTTATAAAATCCTGGCGCTACAGGAAAAGGTGCGTTTAGAGAATGAAGCAGTTGCGCTGTACTCACGCGCAGAAGCACTGGTTTCGCAACAGATAACATCGGGCAGTGCAACGCGGCTGGATAACAACCTGGCCACCATTGAACGCCATCTTGCCGAAAATCAACTGCTGGTGGCACGCCAGAGCCTGCAGGATACCCGAAGCGAATTGGCCCGCTTCTTACTTCTCTCAGAGGACATCATTCCTGAGTTACAAGGTGAACTCGACGCGACCACGAGCGTGCTGCCTTACACCTATAACGTTCTGGAACAGCAGTTGGCAAACACCCCTAAACGCCGTCAACTCGCCTGGCAGGAAAAACAAGCTGCCGCTGAGTTAAAGCTGCAAAAAGCCGCCAGGGTTCCAGATATCACCTTCGGTATCCGCTACTCCCAGGATGGCCCCGGCAACCAACGCGAAGATCTCACCACGCTGTCAGTCTCTGTCCCACTCCCTCTCTTTCAGCGCAATGAAGAAGCCATCGGCGCTGCGGTGACAGCACTGACTCGCTCACAACTGGCCTTAGATAATTTCCAAAATGAACAACGACAACAGTTGAAAAACCAGTGGAGTAAATTGGACAACCTGAAAAAACGGGCCGTTATCCTCAATGACCAAGTATTACCTGTCACGCAAATGAACAAACGCCTGACGCGCGTCGCACAGGAATATGGTCAAAGCAGCCTGCCTGACATCCTGTTAGCCAGCCAGCAAATCCTCACCGCACAGCGCAATCGCCTGGACACGTTACTCGACTATCAAACCACACGTCTGGCGCTGGAAAATCTCGCCAATTGGCCTGCTGAGAGGGCGCAATAATGAACCTGCACACGCACCCTTACTTATTGACTTTCCTGCTGTCTGCCACTCTTTTTACACCTGCGTGGGTTCATGCCTCTCCCAAGACCGCCGAAGAAGTTGAAACCGTGTCTTCCGATAAAACCATTTTACTGGAAACCTTAAGCCCCAGCCCGTTGAGCATGGAGTTCAGCGTGCTGGCGACTTTACAGCAGGATCCTCGCTATTCGGCCACCCTGTCATCCCGGCTGGATGGCTGGGTCAGCGCCGTCAATGTCTTGCCTGGCAAAAATGTTAAGGAGGGAGACATCCTGGCCACCGTGGAAAGCCCACAGCTTCACGATGAACGCCGCGCCGTTATGCAAACGCAAGCCGCCTTGCAGGCTGCCACGGTGGTCCTCCAACGTAAGCAGAAGATGATGAAGGAAGAAATTATCTCCCGTAACGAACTGACGGCGGCAACGCTCGACTGGCAACAGGCGAAAGCGGCCTTTGAGGCAGCACAGTCCCGCCTGCTGCTGCTCGGCACAGACGCCAGGTCGACATCGTCCACTGTCGCGGTAAAAGCGCCTTTCACTGGCACCATCATGAGCGCAACGCTACGTCAAAAGCAGGCGGTGACCCCTGCCGATGTGCTGTTTACACTCAGCGATCTGACCAAAATACAGGTCATTGCCCAGGTGCCAGAATCACAAATACGCTATCTCACCACTGGCGCAGCGGTACGTATCCAGTCCAGTGCCTGGCCCGATACCTCTTTCAACGGCAAGGTCGTCAACACCGCAGGTACGCTCGATCCCGTTTCGCGGACGCTGGCGGTGCACATAGAGGTCGATAATCAGCGTGCTCGCCTGAAGCCCGAGATGCTGGTGAGCGCGAAAATTCATTACACCTCGCCGACCCCGGTATTCAGCGTCCCCCATTCAGCGCTAACGCTGATAGAAGGTAAACCTGCCGTCTTTGTTGCCATTGGCGGGGAGACATATCAACCGGTTAACGTGACAACCGGCAGAGAAGGGATCGGCAGAACCGAAATTACCGCGGGTTTGAAAGCGGGAGACGCTGTGGTGGTCGACCAAACCTATGATTTGAAATCCCGACTGCTGATTGCAGAAACGGCCGGTGGACACTAAGGAGATAGCGATGCTCAGTACCCTGATAACGTTATCCCTGAAATTCAGGTTGCTCATTATCCTGCTGTTCCTGGCGGCGATGGGCTACGGCGTAATGGCTTACAAAAATGTGCCTGTCGATGCCTTCCCGGATGTGACGCCGGTGCAGGTCAATGTCTATACCGAAGCCTCTGGCCTCGCGGCTGAGGATATTGAAAAGCTCTTCACTATCCCCGTTGAAAGCAATATGGCGGGTCTGCCCAACGTGGAAGAGATCCGCTCCATGTCGCTGGCGGGGCTTTCCTATGTCAGCATCAATTTTAAAGACAACACTGATATTTATCTGGCCCGCCAATGGGTCAGTGAAAAGCTTCAGGAAATAGGTGACACACTGCCCGCCGGATACCCTCCGCCGGTTTTAGGCTCAAATTCTTCGGGTCTCGGGCAAGTGTTCTGGTACACGTTAGACGCCGGAAATTCCGGTCTTAATACCATGGAACTGCGCATGCTCCAGGAATGGACCATCAGGATGATCCTGAAAACGGTGCCTGGCGTGGATGATGTCGTGTCCTGGGGAGGCGAGGAAAAGCAATATCAGGTCACGCTCGATCCCAACAAAATGCTGCAGTACAACGTTACGCTCGCCGATGTCCTCCGCGTGTTGGCAGGCAACAATCGCCAGGCAGGCGGTCAGAGCATCAATATCGGTGAAGAGCAATACCTCGTTCGCGGTTACGGGCAACTGGAAAGCCTTGCCGATATTGCTGCATTACGCGTGACCAATGCGGGCGACAGACCGGTCTCTATCCGTGATATTGCCCGCGTGGAGTTCACACCAGCAGTGCGTTCGGGTGCCGTTACGCAAAACGGGCAAGAGGTTGTGATGGGCATGGTGCTGGCTCGTATTAATGAAAATGCCAGCCAGGTTGTGAATGGCGTGAAGGACAAAATTACCTCCGTGGTGAATACTCTGCTGCCGGAGGGCGTCACGCTGAAAACAGTCTATGACCGCACCGATTTGGTGGATTTGGCCCTCAAAACGGCGCAAAGCGCGTTACTGGAAGGCGCGCTGTTGGTGGCCATCGTCTTGTTTTTATTTCTTGGGGAGCTGCGCTCCGCCGCCATCGTGATTATCGTACTGCCCGGTTCAATGCTGTTAGCCTTTATTCTGATGCAATATTTTGGCTTATCGGCCAATTTGATGTCGCTGGCGGGATTGGCCATTGGCACGGGAATGATGGTGGATGGTGCCGTGGTGATGGTTGAAAATATTCATCGCCGACTGGCCATCAATCATGCCCGCGGCATAAAGAACAACCTGCCGTTACAGATCCAGGAAGCCGCGCGCGAGGTGGCCGCGCCGGTGGCCTTTGCGATTCTGATCATCGTTGTGGTTTTCACTCCCCTTCTCACCCTGGATGGATTGGAAGGCAAGCTGTTTCGTCCCATGGCGCTGACCATCAGTTTTGCCATGTTGGGATCGCTGATCCTGTCGTTAACGGTTGTCCCGGTCTTGTCTTCCCTGTGGCTAAAACCCGCCCATGAAAATGAAACGCGGATTGTCAGGTGGATTAGCGCAGGTTATCAGCCCCTCCTCAACCTGGTGCTGGCGCACAGGAAAGGGACGCTGGCGATCACTGTCACCGCACTACTGTTATCACTGGCCCTGTTCCCTTTTCTGGGCAAATCCTTTATGCCCCAGCTTCAGGAAGGGAATTTGATGTTCCGTGTCACCTCCATTCCCTCGACGTCGCTGGATACCACGCTGTCGCTGTCGCGCAAAGTGTCCGCTGAAATTCGCGAACAGTTCCCGCAAGTGAAAGAGGTGGTAGCCAATATTGGACGAGCAGAGAAAGGGGAAACGGCGGATGTCAACTCCATGGAAATCTTGCTCACCCTAACCCCACGCGATGACTGGCCAGACAACATCTCTTACGCGCAATTGGCCAGTCGCATTCAGACCGTTTTGGAACAAAAAAATCCCGGTGCGCAGTTTAGTGCGACACAACCGATACAAATGCGCGTTGATGAACTGATCTCCGGTATACGCGCGACGCTGGCCCTTAAAATTTATGGCCCGGACAGTGCGACACTCGATCGGCTCAGCCAGCAAATTCAGGGCACACTGGCGAACATTACGGGTGTGGATGAGCTGTCCATGGAATCTAACAAAGGAAAACCCCAGGTGGTGATCCGTGTGGATCGGGAGCAGGCGGCCCGCTATGGCATTAATGTCAGCGACATAATGGACGTTGTAGAGGCAGGCATTGGTGGCGCCAGTGTTTCGACCATTACGGAAGGTGCCGCGCGCATCGATCTGGTCACACGATTCAGTGCCCCGTGGCGGGAATCCGTTGCCGCCATTGGCGCGATACCGCTACGTGGCGCATCGGGCCAGCAGATTTATCTGTCCCAGGTCGCCGATATTGAACGTGCTGAAGGCTATGCGTTCCTGCGCCGGGAAGGGCTACAGCGCTATGTGGTCTTGCAGATGGAGGTCGAGGGGCGGGATATTGATGGTTTTGTGAAAGAAGCCACGCAGGCCATCGAACAAAATACGCCGTTACCGGAAGGTTACTGGAGCACGTGGGGCGGCGCATTTGAGAACCAGCAGCGGGCAATGGGTAAACTGGCCGTGATCCTGCCACTGACGATTGGACTGATTTTTATCCTGCTCTACACCGCTTTCGGCACGCTTCGGCATGCGGTATTGATCATGGCTAACGTGCCTTTTGCCATGACCGGCGGAATTTTATCCCTGTTTTTAAGCGGCCAGTACATGTCAGTGCCTTCCTCCGTGGGGTTTATTGCGGTTTTTGGCGTGTCGATGCTCAACGGTATCGTGATGGTGTCTTTCTTTAATGAGCTGCGGCAACAAGGGGCCGGCATTCAGGAAGCCGTTCGGTTAGGTGCCGTTCAACGGCTGCGCCCAGTGTTAATTACCGCCACCGTCGCCATATTGGGTCTGATCCCGATGCTGCTCTCCAGCGGTGTCGGAGCGGAGGTACAACGTCCTCTGGCAACCGTGGTGGTGGGAGGCTTGCTGACTTCTACCGCCTTAACCCTGCTCCTGTTGCCGCTGTTTTATGAGATGATGGAAACCTGGCATCTGAAGAAAACGCAGCGGCACGATCGCCCTGATATCGAGGCTCCTTCAGCCCTGGAAAAGCGCTAATCCCTGTGCCCATCATCATCTCTGATGATGGGCATTTTGGTGTCCACAGGACACCTGAATCTTGTAGATCGCTGTTACTAAGCGCCAATGAGGTAAACTTGGCTTTACGATGCGCTTGGGAACGCCATTTTTGATGACATCGACATGTTTATAATCCTAAGCGTCGGCAGGGTTCGAGTGATCAGATGTCACCGACGTAGTATGAAAATCAATATTATCAACGGTTCAGAAGTGTTTAGATTATCCGTGGCGGTTCAATGTGATATTTATATCAGTCATAAAGCCACTTTCCTGCTTTCGCTGATTCGGAAAACATTCTGATGGTTAACGATTTACGAGTTCGCTCTACATCTTCCCGTTTTAATTTAAACCATCGTGTAAGCATTGGAGTATTCTCCCAAGGGAAATAATACGACCATTTAACTTGTGATAAATCTACATTAAATTTTTTTTCAAATTTATCGAAAGCATCATGCAGGTCATCGCCTGGAGCTTCAAACAAATCATAATCAAGTTCTAAAGGAATTTCTTTCCAGTTGCTGTCTAAATATCCGGAAATCTCTTCACGGAAGAGTGCTAACACTTCTTGCTGAATTGTGTCCATTAAAAAGATGTCCATTGTATACGATCTTTAGGGCGTGCTATTAGGTTATATTTTGCCTGAGTTTTCGTTGATACTTGGTAAATTGAATTCACAAGACCAACCCAGCCTAACCACGGAACATATCGTGCTATAACTGCGGCAAGATTATTTGTTTTTCGCATTCTTACACCAACTGGTGTAGGAACTCTAATACCAAAAGGAGTTCGTGCATTTCGCAAAAGTATTCTCCCATACTTGGAAATAACGCTTGTTCCTTTGATTGCCTCTCCCGGTTTCGTTCTGGTTTTTAACCACGGTTGCCCAGCGAGGATAGCAGCACCTGACTCAATGCCAATACCAAGTTCATCACAAAATTGCTCAAGGAAAATCACATCAAATAGTTCACCTGCTGACAGATTCGATTGCCCGTGGTAGAAGTAGGTTCCGTTTAGTTCTTCCGTCGTATCCATTCAATCACCTACTAGGCTGTTTGCCGTTCATTCCAGGCATCGGTGAAAATTATGTTTCCATCACAATGCTTCCAGGTGATTTTCTCATACCTTAGCTCCACAGATTCAAGATGGTTGTTATTCTTGTCTTCAGGGGAAGCCATCGTAGGGGAGATTGATACGATCCGAACTCCTTCAAGTAGCATGTTGAAGTATTCCACTTCCAGACCAGCATCGTTGATTTTGTACCATTTTATCTCAGCAGATTTCAGGTTTTGACCAGTAGCAACTGCTTTATATAGGTATGGGCTAGAATAATCGAATTCTTTAACGATGATCATTGGAGAATGCTGACGAGTGCCAGTAGGTTTGCCAGTGGCATTATCCGTGGGAATGGAGAGATTATGGTGAAACCCTTTAAACTCTATACTGAACTCCCTGTTTGCAACATCACAACCACCTTTAATTAGTGCTCCACCATCGTCGTAGAGCCACATATTACCGGGAATAGCCATGTTCTTTTTTCCTTATGTCGTTGTAAATCCCTGTAAATAGTGTATTTATTGAGTGAAGGTGAGTAAATAACCAATTTTGATCCTATCCACGTAATGTGGACACGCCCCTAAGCGAGGGTCTGGTCTGAATATCTTACCTGTATCTGGCAAACCAAAAGGTGCGACCCCTGATACATCCCTCGCGTCGCGTGGGGCACGTAGAATATTTGGTAAAGCGAAGTTTCCTCGCCCCATGAGGTTACCCACTTTAGTTGGCGGCTATCCTCTTTCAACACTCAGGATCAGCATGACAAACAAATTAGGGGCTTTCGTTGGTCGTGCTGTTCCCGTCGTAGGGTGGATAATTCTGGCGTCAGATGTAAGCGAAATAACTTACAAATCGGTCAGGGACTATAACCGAATTGCCAGAATGGAAGACAGAATATGGTAACTGATGATGCCGTACTAAAAATTTTCCGCGATGAACTGTCTATACCTGTAACGTGGAGACTTAAAAAGATACCCCTTGAGCTGGATACGTGCTTACAGGATTATGCAGAAAATGATGAATTACCCGATGCGCTGGAAGAATATAGTAAGCGTTTCAATATCGATACTTCTGTCATTGATATGGCTAACTACTTCCCGGAAGGGAAAAAAAAATCATCTTCTGACAGAAAACCGCTAACGGTCAGAATGTTTGCTGAATCAGCTAAAGCAGGCCGCTGGCTGTATGACTGAGCGATAAAATTAATCATTTTGTACGTTATCCGTACTCATGTTTATCCGCGATTTCCTTCGTCTCTGACGGGGGTTTTCTTTATGTTTTTCATGTATATCTTCAAAAGTGGCACTCAGACGTGAAAGTTATACACGTTCGGCTGCTTCAACTTTCACCTGGACGCGCCCCGCAATCCCCGCAGCGATAAACCTCGGAGGGATGTCCAAATTTGGGTATCCCCTCCTCCTACAAGCTATGGTGATATGACCACACCCTTTCCTTCAGTGTGACAAGTACTGGTATACTCGCGCCCGATTGGTTCTCATGCTTTTTCCTGCATCTGCTGCTGTGCGCTGTTCTGTGGGGTAATCCGTGGGGTAATAATTGTATTAAATTGATTCACCATCAATTAAAACCTTATAAATTCAACAGGATAAAAATAATGCTCAGCTATCGCCACAGTTTTCACGCGGGCAACCATGCCGACGTACTCAAGCACACCGTGCAAAGCCTGATCATTACTGCGCTGAACGAAAAAGATAAACCTTACCTGTACCTGGATACCCATGCCGGTGCGGGTCGCTATTTGTTAAGCGGCGAGCATGCAGAGCGCACCGGTGAATATCTGGAAGGCATTGCACGTATTTGGCAGCGAGACGATATCCCCGAAGCCTTAGAGCCCTATCTCGATGCCGTGCGGGCCATGAACCCAAATGGCACCCTGCGTTATTATCCGGGATCGCCATTGATTGCGCGCCACCTGCTCCGCGCCGAGGACAAACTGCAACTGACCGAATTGCATCCGAGCGATTGCCCGCTGCTGCGTCAGGAGTTTGCCAAAGACAACCGCGCGACCGTGGATCGCAGTGACGGCTATCAGCAGTTAAAAGCCAAGCTGCCCCCGCCGCAGCGTCGTGGGCTGGTCTTGATCGATCCGCCGTATGAAATGAAAACCGACTATCAGGCGGTGGTCGCGGGCATCAAAGAGGGTCACAAGCGTTTTGCCACCGGCGTGTATGCCTTGTGGTATCCCGTGGTGCTGCGCCAGCAAATCAAACGCATGGTGCACGAACTGGAAGAGACCGGTATTCGTCGTATTTTGCAGATTGAACTGGCCGTACGCCCCGACAGCGATCAGCGCGGCATGACGGCATCCGGCATGATTGTGATTAACCCACCGTGGAAACTTGAGCAGCAGATGACTGCGCTGCTGCCGTGGCTGCATAAAGTGCTGGTCCCCGCAGGCACCGGACACACCAAGATCAGTTGGATCACACCGGAGTAAGTGGGATCTCAAACACGGCAAAGTCATACGCCAGCTCGGTATTGGGGAAAATGGTCTGGCACTCCGCCAGCAATCGCTGACACTCTCCGATACCGTAACGCGCACTAAAATGTGTGGCAATAAGGCGTTTTGCCCCTGCTTGTTTAGCTACCGTGGCCGCTTGCAGGGTGGTCGAGTGTCCACGGCTGTTGGCTTTCTCCTGCAAGGCATGTTCCAGTGTTGTCTCATGTACCATCACATCGACACCCGCGGCCAGTTCCAATGCCACTGGCGTCGGTGCCGTGTCACCAAAGATGGCAACGGTTCGCCCTTGTACCGGCGTTCCCAGATAATCCGCGCCGTTGATCACCCGCCCTTCCGCTAGCGTCACCGTTTCGCCCCGTTTTAGCTGTTGATAAATTGGCCCTGGCGGTACACCGTCGGCAGCAAGCCGGGCCGCATCTAAGCCACCGGGCTGATGATGCTCTTCAATGCGGTAGCCATAACATTCAATCACGTGATTGAGCGGAAATGCCGTGACGCGAAACTGCCCATCATCGAGCACGAATCCGCTGTGGACTTCAACAATCTCCAGTGGATACGAAACCCAGGAACCGCTGACGCGCAGCGCGGTTTCCACAAAGACCTGCAATCCCGGTGGGCCATATAGCGTAAGGGGTTCCGTCACACCGTTCATTGACCGGCTGGTCAGCAGTCCCGGTAGCCCAAAGATATGATCGCCATGCAAGTGCGTAATAAAAATGCGCTCCAGCTTGCCAGGGCGCAGGGGCGTGTTGAGCAGTTGATGCTGCGTGGCTTCACCGCAATCAAAGAGCCAGTGCGTATTGCGCGTGCCTTTAATATTAAACGCAATACTTGAGACATTGCGGGCTTTGCTGGGAGCGCCAGCACAGGTGCCCAAAAAAAGGAGTTCCATGGCATTGCCTGTGAGGATGGGGGAAGACGTCAGAGTAGCGGTAAAGGCACAGATTGGCGACCATCATGGGCCAGTAACGGGTATTATCTCTCTCCTATCACAACCATAGATGCAATCTTTGCGGCAAGACGCCGCGAAGCGTTACACTGATGCCCATTTTTTTGTGAATAATGAACAGGACGCAACGATGAGCAAACATTACGACTACCTTGCAATTGGCGGTGGCAGCGGCGGGATTGCCTCCATCAACCGCGCAGCTATGTATGGACAAAAATGTGCGCTGATTGAGGCCAAAGCGTTGGGCGGAACCTGCGTTAACGTCGGCTGCGTGCCCAAAAAAGTCATGTGGCATGCGGCGCAGATCGCCGAGGCCATTCACAACTACGGCCCGGATTACGGCTTTGATACCACGGTTAACCAGTTCAACTGGTCAACGCTTATCAAAAACCGCACGGCCTATATCGATCGTATTCACGCCTCCTATGACAACGTGCTGGGTAAAAATAACGTTGATGTGATCCGCGGTTTTGCGCGTTTTATTGATGCGCATACGGTTGAAGTGAACGGCGAAACCATCACCGCCGATCACATTCTGATCGCCACCGGCGGCCGCCCTACCCAACCCAACATTCCCGGTGCCGAATACGGTATTAATTCCGATGGTTTCTTTGAACTGGATGCCCTGCCAAACCGTATCGCGGTCGTTGGCGCAGGGTATATCGCCGTTGAAATCGCCGGTGTGGTGAATGCGTTAGGTGCAGAAACCCATCTGTTTGTTCGCAAACATGCGCCACTGCGCAGCTTTGATCCGCTGATTGTGGACACCTTACTGGAAGTGATTAACACCGAAGGCCCCACGCTGCATACCGAATCCATTCCGCAATCGGTGACCAAAAATGCCGATGGCAGCCTGACGCTGACGCTGGAAAACGGTAAACAGCAAACGGTGGATTGCCTGATCTGGGCGATTGGTCGTGAGCCGATGACCGACAACCTGAATTTGCAGGCCACAGGTGTGGCACTCAACGACAAAGGCTATATCAACGTTGATAAATTCCAGAACACGTCAGTTGCGGGTGTCTACGCGGTCGGTGATAACACCGGTGCAGTAGAACTGACGCCGGTTGCCGTGGCCGCAGGCCGTCGTCTTTCAGAGCGTCTGTTTAACAACAAGCCGGACGAGCATTTGGACTACGCCAATGTGCCGACCGTGGTGTTTAGCCACCCACCGATTGGTACCGTGGGTCTGACCGAACCGCAAGCGCGTGAGCAATACGGCGACGATCAGGTCAAAGTGTATAAATCCGCCTTTACGGCGATGTACACCGCAGTGACACAGCACCGTCAGCCTTGCCGCATGAAGCTGGTGTGTGTCGGGCCGGAAGAGAAAATTGTGGGTATTCACGGCATCGGTTTTGGTATGGATGAGATCCTGCAAGGCTTTGCTGTGGCACTGAAAATGGGTGCCACCAAAAAAGACTTTGATAACACGGTCGCCATTCACCCAACGGCTGCTGAAGAGTTTGTCACCATGCGTTAATCCCGCTGAACGGCATCGCCAGGCCATTGTGCCTGGCTTTTTTTTGCGTATTTATCGGATAAACCGTTGCACAACGCAGGTCGCCTTCGTGGGGCATTCGACGGACACATGCATTAAGGTTAATAAGACCCTTCTTCCACAGCGGCACTTTCTTATAAAAGGTTAAACCTTGCATCGAAACAAGTCATCAACGCCTAAGAACACCTCAGTAATAGAATTTAATTCTAAGTTAAACAAAAAAACACTGTTTATATTTTACGAACGCCTCCTTAACGATAACATTAGTTTAATAATTTCTTATTTTTTACGGCTATTGAGACGGTTATCTGACTTAAAGGCTTTTTGATATACCCGGGAATAAAACGAGCCAATGACATGAAATACCTCATTAATAATCTAATAACGTTTGATGCCGAAGCAGGCACACTCTCCCTTATTCATCCTGATCTGCAGACGGTTCAAATCTCTAATCCAACTAAACGTTTGTTATTATTGCTTATTCAGCATCAAGGCGAAGCGGTCAGCCGCGAACTGTTGTTTACCAAAGTCTGGGATGATTTTGGTATGGTCTCCAGCAATAACAATTTGAATCAATGCATTAGCAAGTTGCGCCGCGTCATTCGTGATTTAGGCATGGAAGACGACGCAATCGCTACCGTACCAAAACTGGGTTTTATGTGGCGCGAGCAGATCCCTGCAGAAATGCTAACGGATGAACCGCAGCCTGAGGTGGTGCCCACGAAGACGCTGTCAGCCGCCCCTATCCCAATAGTGCCACTGCTCAACTCACCTGCCGCACAGGTCGCGTCCTCATCTCGCAAGCCGCGCATCGCGAGGCCGAAATTTTTGACCATTTTGCTGGTTTTGCTGTGCTTGCAAGGAGCCATTCTGATGGTTATCTGGCAAGACAGCCGACAAGAGCGTCAAAAAATCTATTTAGGCTTGGCCGGTACCTGCTCTGTGATGGTGTCAAAACCTGTTTTAGAGGCCGCAGAATTACACGAAGGGCTGCTGGATTATGCCCGACGCCTGAACCCACAATGCGCCAGCGATGAATATATGCTGGTACTGAAGAGCACCTCATTGAAAAGCTGGCTTAACGATATGACGCGCCTCTACTTTATGCAGTGCGGCGCATTGCGTGAAAGCCCGGCGGTGGTGTGCTGGAGTCTCTCAACACCGGCCACCTAAGGATCAGGGCGCTGGTGACGTTTTCTGCGGCGGGCGTAACAGCATGTCCCATGCCTGCCGCGGAACAGGCGTAAAGTCATGAATCAACAGCGCCTTGCACACATCTTTGTGCTCCCGCACCAACTGTTTTAACGCATCACGTAATGCTTGCAGCGTTTCAGGCGGCGTGGAGGGGCTGGTAATCAGCGGTAAACCCGGCGTTAAAGGCGTGTCGCCGATGGCGGTTAATCCCGCTAACCATCCTGGTTGATGGCGCTGAATCAGCGCCCAGGTGACACAATCAATGGCCGCGATATCCGCATCGCCGTTGCGCAGAGACTGCAATGAATTCACGTGGCTGCCACTGAAATTCACCTGTGAAAAAAACGTCTCCGGAGAGCCCGTTAACCGCCGTAAAGAGTGGTAACCCGACTGTGAATCCGCGCTGTTGCACACCGCCACGCGTCCCGCAAAATCCGCCAACATTTGGCCCGGCTCTTTGCGGCGCGTCACCAGGAAGCTACGGTAACCAAAGGCATCGCACCCGGCAGCGCTGTAATGAAAGCAGCCCACTACTTGCACCTCGGGGAGCGTCGCCACTAAGGGCCAGCCACAGGTTTGGCTCAACAGCAGTTGCGTATCCTGCCAGTGGCGAGGCAGATCGTCAGGCCAACTGAGTTGTTGGGGCGTTTCAATGTCGCGTCTGGCAAGCAGCGACGAGAGGGTCTGCCACAGCGCATCGACATCCGGCGGGTTGATCACATACATTGGCAGCGCAACGACTGAACTCATGGCGTATCTCGCTTTGTTGCTCGGGGTGCACCTCAACGGGCACAGCCAAAAGAAAATAGCGTCGCCACCCTTCACCATAGCCCGCGACCCAAAACTGGTGGTTATTTTTCAACCAGCCGTGCTTATCATGCTGATAAACCTGCCGCAACGCAAACCATGGCACCGCGGGCAGGTGGTGATGTACTGAATGATAGTTGAGATTCAGAAACAACAAACGCCAAACTAAACCGGCCTCGTTAATCGCTGAACGCGCAGCGGGCACCTCCGCATAGCGATGCTCCAGAAACGAACGCACTTTCGTCAGGCTCAGCGCCGGATAGGTCACGCCCAGCAGATACCAGCCAATCGGAAACTGCTGCGCCTGCATCCAGCGCAGCAACACCACCAGCAAGGTGATATGCAGCAACCACATGCCAATTGACGCCCACTCGCGGTGCACCACCGCTTTCCACATACCCCGCAGGGTTTGCATGATATCCCACGCCGGCGCAATCAACAGCCGTCCGGGAAACGTATTGCGCACACGCACCCATCGCCGCTGGAAAGGCGTCAATTGTTGCCAACGCCGCGCAGAAAAATAGTAGGTTTCCGGGTCCTCTTCCGGGTGCGTCAGGTGATCATTACGGTGATGTTTAAGATGCGAATCGCGATACAGCCCATACGGATACCACACCGCCAGCGGCAGTGTACCGAGTAACTGGTTAACGCGCGGCCACCGCGTTGGGTGACCGTGAATCAACTCATGCTGAAAAGACATATACCAGGTCGTAAACCAAATCAGCAGCAGCGTCGCGGCAGTGAGTCCCAGCGTTTGCCAGAAGTACAGCGTGGCAAACCATCCCCCATATACCGCGACCATTAATAACACCGTCGGCCACTGTGTCCGCCAGCGGAAACTGCGCGCTTGCTGTTGCAGCCAGCGCCGCTGTTCATCATGCAAATAGTCTGCTGCCATGGTCTTTCTCACCCGTGATTGATCTGCGCCCAACCTGCGTGAAGCGTGCCGCTTAAGCAACCAACGAAAACAGCAAAGCTGTGCACAAAAATCGCAAAGCGTCGCATAATGGCGCTTTATATCGACAGGATGACACGATGAGCGACCTAACACTGCACCTGCGTCAAGCGACCCCCGCCGACGCCGACCGCCTGATGGACATTTGGCGCAGCAGCGTCGACGCGACCCATGACTTCTTACACCCGGACGATCGCGTCGCGATTGAAGCCGAAGTGCACGCCTTTTTGCCGCAGGCCCCGCTTTGGTTGGCGGTCGACGCGCACCACACTGTGCAGGGCTTTATGCTATTGGAGGGCGATAAACTGGAAGCCCTGTTTGTCTCAGCCCAGGCGCGCGGCAGAGGCGTGGGGAAAAAACTTGTGATGTTCGCGCTGGCAACGCAACCGCATTTAGCCACCGACGTTAACGCGCAAAACACCCAGGCATTGGGGTTTTATCAGCACCTGGGCTTTCGCGAGACGGGCCGTTCCGCGCTCGATGGTCAGGGACGTCCTTATCCCCTTGTGCACTTACAGCATGCCTAAACGGTGTCGGCACGCGGAGGTTGCTCACCTTCCTCCGGTGCTTCCTCCGCCGATGTCTCGTCGGGCGTATTGACCATCACCTCGTTGATCACCTCTTCATCCAGCGTGGGATTCAGCGCCGCCGCCAGTGGCGATGATGCCAGGCTGTCAGGCATCACAACGTGTGGCAAAGGCGCATCCACAATGATCTCCGGCACGCGCTGGCGCACCCAGCTCAAGGCCGCAATCCCCACGGCGCAGAGCGCGAAAAACAGGTACAGCACGCGTGCCCCCAGCGGCTGCATAAAGGCACCGGTTAATACCGGGCCAATACTGGCCCCCACGCCAAACGCCATCAGTAAGCACGCGGTGAGCGACACGCGGCGATCCGGTTCAACGCGATCATTAGCCAGTGCCACCGCCAGCGGATACAGGGAAAATTGCATCATACTGGCAATAAACGCGACGCCCAGTAACCAGGCGTAATTCAGCGTCGGTAACAGGGCGAGCGGCAGTGCCGCCACGGCATAAATCAACGCTGTCCAAAACAGCAGGCGGTGGCGGTCATAACGATCTGACAGCCAGCTAAGCGGGAACTGTGATACCAGCCCGGCAAAAATGGTGACCGCCATAAACAAGCCGGTCTGCCAGTTATTGAAACCTAACTGGCTGGCATACACCGGGGCGAGTCCATAAAACGCGCCGACCGCCATCCCGGTCACCAGCGTGACCACCAGTAATTTCGGAATGGTTTTAAAAAAGTAACCCAGCTCCATCGGGGCCGGTGACATGGGTTGTGCATTGGTTCGCGTGGTCAGAGCAATCGGCACTAAACAGAGCGCAAAGCATAGCGCCACAATCAGCAACGTGCTGATCCCAAAACCGGTTTGCACCATTAATATGACCTGCCCGGCACACAGTCCCAGATAGGTCGCAATCATATATAAGCCAAAGATCACGCCGCGCTGTGACGACTCTGCACGATCATTCAGCCAGCTCTCTAACACCATGTACTGGCACATCATGCACAGCCCGATGATCAGGCGCAGAAAGATCCACAGCGGGATGTAATCGGTTAAACCATGGCCGACCACCGACGCAGTGATCACCCCGGCACAAGAGACATAGGCACGAATATGCCCGACGCGCGCAATCAGGTTATGACCGACTTTGCCGCCGATCACCAATCCCACATAGTTGGCGGCAGTAATCGCACCAATCAACGTCCCGCTGACGGCTTCATGGGCCAGCCGCAGCGAAACCCAGGTGGTGAGCAAACCGGAACCCAGCAGCATCAGTAAAGTGGTGGTGTAGAGCGGCAGAAAGGTGTTGAGAATTTTCTTCATACGACTCCCTGTAGTTAAACGTGGCATCGGCCTGAGAACAGTTAACCGTAGCGGGTTTTTTCGAGGTTTGCGTGCGATGCGGTGCAGAACCGCAAGAAAAGTACGCTCTCTCTGCCCAGCACAGAGAGAGCCGATGGCCGTTAGACGCCCGGGAAGGTAATGCTGTTCCCCGGCGCTTCACGGTGTAAGTGGATAAAGTTCAGGTGCCGCTCATACTGGTCGAGAATATCGATAATCACCTGCTCTTTGCTGTAATCCATCAGGTCATTGCCCTGACTGCCTTCCAGCAAAAAGGTTTCCAGACGGTAGTAGGTTGATTTGCCACTGCGTGCACGGTAGGTGAAGCCCGGCACTGAATATTGCTGCGGCCAGATCTGATAGACAAAGTTCTGCTCTTCGCCCAGATGCACCATCAATTCCAGATGCCCCAGATTTTCTTCTTCGCCCGGTGGCAGACTTTGCAGCTCAACGCGCGCGCCGCGCAACTCCAGCTCCTTCGCCACCTCTTCCATTGCGGGATAACACACGGTCGCCATCATTTGCCGCGTATAGCGCGTGCCGGGATAGTTCATCAGGCGCGACACACGTTTTTTCCAGCTCAGGCGATCTTGTCCAGCCATCGGATAAGGCGCCGTATCGCGTCCGGCACTGGCGCGGCGATAATCTTCCACTTTCAGTGATTTATACAAACCGGCCATCACGAAGAAAATCACAAAACTGAACGGCAGCCCCATGATCACCGTGGCATTCTGCAAGGCGGAGATACCATTGGTCATCAACATCCCCATCGTCAGCATACCAATGGCGATAGACCAGAAAATCCGCAGCCAGCTTGGAGAGTCACTGTTAATGTCTTTCAGCTTTGAGGTGAAATTCCCCAGCACCAACGCACCGGAATCGGCGGAGGTAACGTAGAACAACAGGCCGGTGATGGTGGCAACCGAGGCGCTAAAGGTAAAGCCGGGATACTGCGCCAGCAGGTTATAAAAGCCCCGTTCAGCATGCGCCATGACATCCTGCGCAAAGCCCGCATCGCCGTGCATGATTTCGTACAGTGCCGCATTGCCAAACACCGACAGCCAGAGCAGCGTAAAGGTAAAGGGAATGATCAACGTCCCCAACACGAATTCGCGGATAGTACGCCCGCGCGAGATACGCGCCAGGAACAGGCCAACAAAGGGTGACCAGGCAACCCACCAGGCCCAGAAGAACAGCGTCCAACTGTTCATCCACTCTACCGGGCGATCAAACGCAAAGGTATTGAGCGTCATGCCCATAAAGCGGTTGACGTAATCTCCGATGTTGAGCACCAGCGCATTCAACAGGAATTCGGTGTTGCCCATAAACAGCACAAACAGAATCAGCCCCAGCGCCAGCACCACATTCAACTCAGAGAGAATACGGATACCTTTATCCACGCCGGAGGTCACCGAAATGGTGGCAATCAGGACAGAAAGTACGATAAGACCGGCTTTCGCGCCCATGCTATCCGGGATATCAAACAGCACATTGAGGCCGTAGTTCAACTGCACCACGCCAATCCCCAGCGTCGTGGCGATACCAAAGATGGTGCCGATCACCGCCGCAATATCCACGGTGTGCCCAATCGGGCCATTGATACGCTTGCCAAAAATCGGATACAGCGCCGAGCGAATGGTCAGCGGCAAGTTATAGCGATAGCTGAAGTATCCCAGCGCGATCCCCATCAAGGCATACATCGACCAGCCGGTCAGGCCGTAGTGAAACAGCGTCCAGACCATTGCCTGACGCGCGGCCTCAATAGTTTCGCCCGCCCCTTCTGGCGGCAGCATATATTGCGTCACGGGCTCAGCGACCGAGAAGAACATCAGGTCAATACCGATACCAGCGGCAAACAGCATGGCTGCCCAGCTCAGGATACTGAATTCAGGTTTAGATTGTTCCGGGCCAAGTTTAATCGAGCCAAAGCGGGAACAGGCGATGAAAATCACAAACACAATGTACAGCGTTGCGGCCAGCATGTAATACCAGCCAAAGGTGGCAGACACCCAGTTCACCGTGCGCGAAATCCAGTTCGCCGAGACATCGGTGTAGAAAATAGTCATCAAGGAAAACAACAAAATCAGTCCAGCGGAGGTGTAAAACACCACGGGATTGATTTTGTCTTTTTCTTCTTGAGCAGGTGGATGATTCATTATTTTTCCTCTGGTTTCAGTGACGAATACTCGCATGAGCACAAGAGATCGCAGTCGTGGCTGCAACGTTTATCGCACAAGACTATAACAATTTTTCTTTTTTGATTGAACGTTCAATTAAAAAAAGTTTAAATAAAACGCATCACCAGGATTCAGGGAGTTGAGGTAATGCCGAAAGTAGGTATGCAGCCGATCCGGCGTCGACAGCTGATTGACGCAACGCTGGCCACCATCAATGAAGTGGGGCTGCACGATGCCACCATCGCGCAAATCGCCCGTCGGGCTGGGGTGTCCACCGGCATTATCAGTCACTACTTCAAGGATAAGAATGGCCTGCTAGAGGCCACCATGCGAGACATCACCACGCAACTGCGCGACGCGGTGTTAGGCCGTTTGAAAGCCCTGCCCGCCAGCGATACGCAAGCGCGACTGTGCGCCATCGTGGCCGGAAACTTCGATGATACGCAGGTGAACAGCGCGGCGACCAAAGCCTGGCTCGATTTTTGGGCCAGCAGCATGCATCAGCCGATGCTCAACCGCTTACAACAGGTCAGCAGCCGTCGGCTGCAATCAACCATTGTGGCGGAATTTCGACGTGATCTGCCTAAAGCGCAGGCACGCGTTGCGGGTTATGGCCTGACGGCCTTAATTGATGGCTTGTGGCTACGCGCCGCCCTGAGCGGCAGACCGTTCGACAGAACGCTGGCCATTGCCGTAACCACGCACTTTATCCGCCAGCACCTGGCGGACGCACACACCGATTAACGGAGAAAATGATGACGAAATTAACGCAACAGCGCCCGTACATTAACGGCGGCTATGTCGAGAGCAAAAGCGGTAAGCATTTTCAAACGCACAATCCCGCGAATGGCGAAGTACTGGCCGAGGTGCAAATTGCCGGGCAACACGAAGTGGACAGTGCCGTGGCCGCTGCGAAACACGGCCAGAAAATCTGGGCGGCGATGACCGCAATGGAGCGTTCACGCATCCTGCGCCGCGCCGTAGAGATTCTGCGTGAGCGCAACGATGAACTGGCGGCCCTGGAAACGCTGGACACCGGCAAACCTTACAGCGAAACCGTGAGCGTCGATATCGTCACGGGCGCGGACGTGCTGGAATACTATGCTGGCCTGATCCCCGCACTGGAAGGGGAGCAAATTCCTCTGCGCGATACCGCCTTTGTCTATACCCGCCGCGAGCCACTGGGCGTGGTCGCCGGAATTGGCGCCTGGAACTACCCGATTCAAATTGCGCTGTGGAAATCCGCACCTGCACTGGCCGCCGGTAACGCCATGATCTTTAAACCCAGCGAAGTCACGCCGCTGACCGCGCTGAAACTGGCAGAAATCTATACCGAAGCGGGCGTCCCCGCTGGTGTGTTCAGCGTCTTGAATGGCCCGGGTGCCATTACCGGCCAGTTACTGACCGATCATCCGGGTATCGACAAAGTGTCTTTCACCGGTGGCGTGGCCAGCGGGAAAAAAGTGATGGCGAATGCGGCAGGCTCGACCCTGAAAGACGTCACGATGGAACTGGGTGGCAAATCACCGCTGATCATTTTTGACGATGCGGATCTCGATCTCGCCGCCGATATCGCCATGATGGCCAACTTTTACAGCTCGGGTCAGGTTTGCACCAACGGCACACGCGTCTTTATCCCTACCGCACTGAAAGCCGCCTTTGAAGAAAAAATCGTGGCGCGCGTGGCGCGTATCCGTGCCGGTGATTTGATGGATGAACGTACCAATTTTGGCCCAATGGTGAGTTTCCAACACCGCGATAACGTGATGCGCCTGATCGAAAGTGGCGTCAGTGAAGGCGCTCGCCTGCTGTGCGGCGGCTCACGACTGACCGGCGCAGGCTTTGATCACGGTGCCTGGGTGGCACCGACGGTATTTACCGATTGCCATGACCAAATGACCATCGTCCGCGAAGAGATTTTTGGCCCGGTGATGTCGATCCTGAGCTACGAAAGCGAAGCCGAAGTGATTGCGCGCGCCAACGATACCGATTTTGGTTTGGCCGCGGGTGTGGTCACGCGCGACCTTAATCGTGCACACCGCGTGATCCACCAGATCGAAGCCGGCATTTGCTGGATCAACACTTGGGGTGAATCGGCGGCGCAGATGCCCGTCGGCGGTTACAAACATTCCGGCATTGGCCGTGAAAACGGCATCATGACGCTGCAAAACTACACCCAGGTGAAATCAGTACAGCTGGAACTCGACCGTTTCCAGTCCATTTTTTAAGTTAACCTGAGGAGCAATTATGGAATTTGATTACATCATTATTGGAGCAGGATCCGCAGGCAACGTATTGGCAACCCGTTTAACGGAAGACAGCAACGTCAGCGTTTTGCTGTTAGAAGCCGGTGGCCCGGATTACCGCGCGGATTTCCGCACGCAAATGCCTGCCGCACTGGCATTCCCTCTGCAAGGTAAGCGCTATAACTGGGCGTATACCACCGATGCAGAGCCGCACATGAACAATCGCCGCATGGAGTGCGGTCGCGGTAAAGGGCTGGGGGGCTCATCGCTGATCAACGGCATGTGCTATATCCGCGGTAATGCGATGGATTTGGATGGCTGGGCGCAAGCGCCGGGCCTGGAAAACTGGAGCTATCTCGACTGCCTGCCTTACTACCGTAAAGCAGAAACCCGCGATATCGGCCCGAATGATTATCATGGTGGCGATGGCCCGGTGTCTGTCACCACGCCAAAAGCCAACAATAACCCACTGTTCGCCGCGATGATTGAAGCCGGTGTGCAGGCTGGCTATCCGCGCACCGATGACCTGAACGGTTATCAGCAGGAAGGCTTTGGCCCGATGGATCGTACCGTCACACCGCAAGGCCGTCGCGCCAGCACCGCGCGTGGTTATCTGGATCAAGCCAAGCCGCGCCCGAACCTGACGATTGTGACGCACGCCACCACCGACCGCATTCTGTTTGATAACAAACGCGCTGTTGGCGTGGAATATCTGCGCGGCGATCATCAGGAAAAGCAGACGGCCACTGCCCGTCGTGAAGTCTTGCTGTGTGCGGGTGCCATCGCCTCACCACAAATTCTGCAACGTTCCGGCGTGGGTCCGGCGGCATTGCTAAAGCAGTTCGATATTCCGCTGGTGCATGATTTGCCCGGCGTGGGTGAAAACCTGCAAGACCATCTGGAGATGTATTTGCAGTATGAGTGCAAGGAACCGATTTCCCTGTATCCCGCACTGAAATGGTGGAACCAGCCGAAGATTGGCGCCGAGTGGCTGTTCAATGGCACCGGCGTTGGCGCCAGCAACCAGTTTGAGGGCGGCGGGTTTATTCGCAGCCGTGAAGAGTTTAGCTGGCCGAACATTCAGTACCACTTTCTGCCGGTGGCGATTAACTACAATGGCTCTAACGCGGTAAACAAGCACGGCTTCCAGTGCCACGTGGGTTCCATGCGCTCACCGAGTCGTGGTCGCGTCCAGTTAACGTCTCGCGATCCACACCAGCATCCGAGCATTCTGTTTAACTACATGGCGCATGAACAAGACTGGCAAGAGTTCCGCGATGCGATCCGCATTACGCGTCAAATCATCAACCAACCGGCGCTGGATGCCTATCGCGGTGAAGAGATCAGCCCTGGCATCGCGTGTCAGAGCGATGAGCAGTTGGATGCGTTTGTGCGCGATCATGCAGAGACCGCCTTCCACCCGTGCGGCACCTGCAAAATGGGTAATGACGAGATGGCCGTGGTCGATGCGGAAGGCCGCGTTCATGGCGTTGAAGCCCTGCGCGTAGTCGATGCTTCGATTATGCCGCTGATCATCACCGGCAACCTGAATGCCACCACCATTATGATCGGTGAAAAGCTGGCCGATGTGATTCGCGGCCAGCAGCCGTTACCGCGCAGCACGGCGGATTACTATGTTGCGGGCGACGCCCCAATCCGCCAAACCCCATTGCGGGCCAGTTAATACTGTTATTAAGCAGCCTACGGGCTGCTTTTTTTCTTTTTTCTCGCAAATTTGTTGCGTTTTAACCACACAATTGAAAAGTGATTGAGTCTCCTGTGTTTACCCCATATTCTTTGTGCCGGGATGATTAACCGCAAATCGCATAATGAAAAAATATATTGTCCGCGTTGAATTACAACACGCGACTTATGATGATTACACACAACTCGATGCGCTACTGACGGATAACGCCTTTACATCGCTATTATCCAATGCGGAAGGTGATGCATTCTATTTACCGCTGAAAGAGTATTTTCTGCAAAGCGCTCGCCCGGTCGATGAGGTGCTACAGCAGGTATTACAGCTTGCCCATGCCGTTAATGACTCACCCAGCGTCGTCGTCACTGAAGCGCGGCATATTGCCTGGCATTTGCGCCCGGTCGCCACGCCGGTTATGTGCTAATACCTTAATTTAACACTATCCCGCTGTTGGCTTTTTTTTAAAAAAACCTGCAAATAAAAACAAACTAAAAGACGTTTTTTTATAAGACGAAAACCCTTTCTTTATTTGACGCTCACTTATTCTCATTGACGTTGAGAGAATATTTATCGCCTATTTTTGCCACGGTAATGATCTGCACGGATGCGTATTTTAACCACGACTGGCTTGTCGAAATATCGACTCCACTCCTTATGTCAAAGGCACCCTCTATGAGTTTGGTAAATAATACACGCTGGGTCGCCGTTTCTCAGGCGGCAAAAATCTCAGCGCAAGTGATCAGTTTAGTCTTATTGGCCCGCATCATACCGCCCGCGGAATATGGCTTGCTGGCAATGGCAACGGTGATCGTCAATTTTGGTTATCTGTTTCGTGATTTTGGTACTGCGGCGGCACTGATTCAGCGCCCGGTCATTACCGAAGCACTGAAAAACGCCGTGTTCACCTTTAACCTGCTGATGGGGGCGGCGGTCGCCATCTTGATCATCCTGCTGTCGCCGCTTATTGCACACTACTTTGGTCAGCCGCGTCTGACGCCCGTTCTGTGCCTGCTGGCCCTGACGTTTCCCCTTGCCAGTTCGGCATCCAGTCATTTGGCACTGCTGGAACGTGACTCGAAGTTTAAAAAAATCGCCGGTATTGAGGCCAGCTCCAGCCTGATCGCCACCGTGGTTGGTGTGATGGCGGCACTGGCAGGTTGGGGGGTCTACAGTCTGGCCGCTCAGGCACTGTGCAACGCCTTGCTGTCGACGGTGCAGATCTGGCTGGCCTCGGCCTGGCGTCCCAGTTGGCGAAAAGCCAGAGATGTAGGGTCGATAGGCGAAATCTTCTCCTTTAGCGGCAACCTGGCGGCGTTTAACTTCATTATCTACCTTGCGCGCAATACCGATACCTGGATTATCAGCTACTACATGAGCTCTGCCCTGCTCGGGGCCTATAACCTTGCCACGCGCATTATGATGTTGCCGATGCAGACCCTGACCTTTGTGGTCGGCCGCTCACTGCTACCGGTGCTGAGCCGCGATCATCAGGACAGTGCCAAAGTGACCACCACCTTTCTTGCCGCCACGGCAGGGATCGCCTTTCTGGCTTTTCCACTGATGACCGGCATCATGGTACTGCGTGAGCCGTTTGTGACGGTGGTGTTTGGCCCGCAATGGGGGCTGACCGCAGAGTTACTGTTATGGTTGGCTCCCGCCGGAATGTTGCAGGCTATCAACAGCACATCCAGCACGGTATTTATTGCGAAAGGTGAAACGCGGTTGCTGTTTTGGATGGGGGTATTGAATGCCACCCTGATGATCATGGCATTTTTGGCGGGCACCCTGAACGGCATCACTGAACTGGTACGCTATTACCTGGTGGCCAATTTGGCCTACGTCTCGATATGTACCTGTGTGGTGTTTAACTGTATGAAGAGCTCGCCGCTGATGATGATCAAAAACCTGCTTCCCAGCATCATCGGCTGCCTGTTAATGGCCCTTGCCATGACGCAGTTTGCCCATTTTCTGCCACAGCAAACCACGTTGCTGAGCCTGCTCCTGCATACCGCGTTCGGCAGCGTGGTGTATTTGCTGGTCATGGCGCTGCTCAGCCCCGCCACCCTCAAACGCTTCGCGCGCTTTGCCTGACACCGGATAGTTTCCGGCCGTAGCGGCCGCAGCCCTTTCCAACCCGGCGGAAAGGGCTGGCGCAGACTCAGTCCGTTGCCTGCGTTTTGGTGGCTTTTTCGTTACGTGACATTTGATCCAGCCAGCCCATCACAAACGCTGACAGCACGAAGGTCAGGTGAATAATCACGTACCACATCAGCTTGTCGTTCGCGATATTGCGCGCATCCATAAACACGCGGAGCAAGTGGATAGAGGAGATGGCGACAATCGACGCCGCCACTTTGTTCTTGAGCGAGCCGGAGTCCATTTTGCCTAGCCAGCTCAGCTTCTCTTTGTTTTCGGCGATATCTAACTTTGAAACAAAGTTCTCATAACCCGAAAGCATCACCATCACCAGCAAACCACCGACCAGCGTCATATCCACCAGCGACAGCAGCACCAGAATCAGGTCACTTTCTGCAATTGAGAAGATGTTTGGCAGAATATGAAAGATTTCCTGGAAGAATTTAATGGTCAGCGCCAGTAAACCCAGAGATAAACCGATATACACCGGCGCTAACAGCCAGCGTGAGGAGTACATCAGATTTTCGACAAAGCGTTCCATAGTTTCCCAGTCAGGAGTTCAACACGGCCGACAGTATAACGTAAGCATTTGAAGGCTTAGCAAGCCGCGAGGGGGGAAAAGCGCGGAAATTTAAACATATTTACGCTGGCAGGCAGGAAGTGACGCCCCTTGTGACAAGGGGCGTGGGATTTAGGGCTGATGATGGTAGCAATCAATGCCCATATATTTGGTAAAGGCTTCGTGCAGCACCGCGCCTGAGGAAGCGTGGTTCATCGCCACATGGTGTTCAAAGCCGTTATTGCAGATCCAGGCCAACAATTTTTCCAGTTGCGGCACCTGAATCACCGCGCGGCATCCCGGCGTGTCTAACGGATCATTGATCGACTGCCCTTCTCCCACATAGGCCTTAATTTTACCGCTAAAGTCATCGGTCGACAGGCGGAAATAGGTCAATGGACCGCCCTTCAACCGCCCGTGTACTGCCCCACAGGTGTTCTCTTTCCCCACCGTGGTACCAATAATGTCGGCGGTGCCCATGGTCGGGCTTTCCAGACTTTCACTGGCGAAGTTACCGCAGTGAAACAGCACGCATTTGTCGCGATCGTCGCCAAAGTTGTTGTTCCAGTCCGCAATGGAAGCCGGACTGAGGTTGCTGCTTGCCAGCGCATACATCGACAGCGCACCCATCACATCCACTTCACAGGCGCTTGGCATCAGGTTGCCGGACATCACGCTCATAATGGAACACACGTTGATGCCGAGGTTTTCCTGCAACGACGTCCAACACTGGATGGCCGTAGTATCAATATCGTTGGCGATCACCCACTCGCTGATCACCACAAACAACTTCGCCATGGTTTGCAGCTTGTCAGCGGGGATGCCACTGGCATCAGCGTTGTCTTCCAGAATGCGGCGTTTTTCATGCACGCGCAGATCGTCATCGCGAATGTGTTTAATACGGGTGAAAATTTCCGAAAGGTCGAGGGTTTCAACAGCGACGCCCCACTGTTCCAACAGCTTTTCACTGTAGCGTACGGTATTAAACCCGGCCGGACGCGCACCGATCGCGCCCACGCGCACGCCTTGCATCGCTTTCACTACGCGGCAGATTTGCGTAAAACGCTGCAGGTCTTGTTGGAAGATTTCGCCGCTCAACGCACAAACATGCTGGGTGGTGAGCGTAAAGGGAATGCCGTACTGGCGCAGGTTATTACACAGCGAGATTTTGCCGCAGAAGCTGTCGCGGCGTGTCGCCAGCCCCATTTTATCCAGCGCGTCTTCCTCGGCCTGAATCAGCACCGGCACTTTCAAACCTGAGAGACGGATGGCTTCGGCTGCCGCCTTTTCATCGCCAAAGTTAGGCAGCAACACCACAATGCCGTGAATTTCGTCGCGGTGTTTGCGAAACAACTCCGCGCAGACCTTCGCTTCTTCACGGGTTTCCACGCCACCGAGATTGGTTTGCGTTTCATCCACCATGATGGTGCGAATATTCATGTTGTCGAACAGCGCGACGGCTTGCTCTCGCGCTTCGCCGACCAGATAACTTGGAAAAAAGCCGCGGTTACCAATAATAACCGCCAGGGTTAATTGCCTGGGTATCTTTGACATTGCTCTGCTCCGGTAAACGGTTTTTTTTAATTAGGTTGGTAACGACAGCGTGCAACCGCAGCCACCCAGCCTTTGTAATTTTCTTCAACCTGTTGCGCGAGTGCCTCACGTGGGTAAATCGTGGTGCCGCCCGTTAATGCCTGTAAATCACTGCCTTGCTGCCACCAGCCCAGACGTTTGCCTGCTAGTAACGTGGCCCCTAACGCCGACACTTCTGCCGTAGGCGCACGCTTCAACGGACGTTGCAGCACATCGGCCTGCAACTGCATCAGCCAGTCGTTTTGCGTGGCCCCGCCATCGACGCACAGTTCCGCCAATTGCTGCCCACTGGCCTGTTCCATTGCAAAGAACACATCGGCGATTTGCCACACAATGGATTCCAGCGCCACGCGCGCCAATATTTCTGGCGTTGCGGCATCGGTCAAACCGCACACCATGCCGCGCGCTTGCAAATCCCACCAGGGTGCGCCTAAGCCCGACAGCGCGGGCACAAAGTAAATGCCCTGATTGCTTTCGGTGGTGGCCGCCATCGCGGTTAAACGCTGCGGATCGCCAATGCCTAACATCTTGCTCAGCCAGGCCGCCCCCGATCCGGTGTGCGTGATATTGCCTTCAAAGGCATAGCGCAACTGACCGTCGTGCCAGGCCACGGTGGTGCTGAGCCCGTTGTCGGTTAATACCGGCTTCGCCATCGACATCATCAATGACGAACCTGTCCCGTACGTGGCTTTGATCACTTCCGCCTGCAAATTGCGCTGCGCATACAACGCCGCGTGCGAATCGCCAATCAGTGCCAAAATCGGCGTGCCCGGTTTTAAGCCAGGAATATCGTTACGCACCACCACGCCGTGCTCACCGGCAGAAGTGGCAACCGTCGGCAGCGCCTCACGTGGGATCTTAAACAGCTCTAATAAGGCGTTGTCCCACTGAGCGCTGTGGATATTAAACAGTTGTGTACGCGCAGCGTTGGCGTAATCGGTGACAAAATTTTCCCCGTTGGTGAGTTGCCAGGTCAGCCAGGTGTCGACCGTGCCAATCGCCAACTCGCCCGCTTGAGCGCGGTTAAAGCCATCGGGGATCGCCGCTAACAGCCCGGTGATTTTCGCCGCCGGAAACATCGGATCGATTGCCAGTCCCGTACGCGAACTGATCAGCCCGCTGTGTCCGGCAGCCCGTAACTCGGCGCACAGCGCTTCAGAACGGCGATCTTGCCAGCTCACAATCGGCGTTAACGGCTGGCCGTCACTGCGCTGCCAGCACAGTATCGATTCGCGTTGGTTACTGATGGCCACCGCCGCGACTTCACGACCCGCGCACTGTGCCAGGCAAGTGGTTACCGCATCACGCACCCCTTGCCAAATCTGCCAGGGATCTTGCTCCGCCAGACCCGGCTGTGGATGCGCAATATCCAACGCCTGGCTGCCACGCGCGACCACATTGCCCTGCTTATCGACCGCTATCGCTTTGGCGTTAGTGGTGCCTTCGTCAATGGCAAGAATCACCGGCCCTGTCATATCACGCTCCTTTACACATCTGCCGCGCACGCTGGGCGACGCTTTGCGCATCAATGCCGTGGCGCGCACGGGTAGAGGCGCGATCGCCTGCGATCGCATACTCTCCATCCGGGATGCCAAGACGTTTTAAGGGAATACCGCAGCCGCCTTCCGCCAGCACTTCAGCGACCAGGCTACCCACGCCACCATTCACGTTATGTTCTTCAACGGTGATGACCGCTGGATACTGCTTTAACAGGTCTTGCAGCGCTTGCGTATCACAAGGTCGAATCGATGCGATGCTGATCACACCGGCGCTGATCCCTTCGTCGGCTAACGCCGCTGCCGCATCGACAATTTCATGTACCGTTGAGCCCATCGCGACCAGGGCGATGTCTTTGCCTTCACGCAGCACATCGATGTGGCCCGGTTTGAACTGATAGCTGCTGTCGTGCAATTCCGGCAGGGCTTTGCCGTCTAAACGGATATAGACCGGGCCTTGCTTTTCCAACGCATAATCAATGATTTGACGGCACTCAATCGGGCAGGATGGCGCATAGATTTCGATGTTGCCAAAGCCGCGCATCACCGCAATATCATCAATACTGTGGTGCGTGCTGGCCAGCGGGCCATAGCTGGCACCGGCATTCAGGCCAAACAACTTCACGTTGGTGTTGTTGTAGCAAATGTCGACTTTCACCTGCTCGTTGGCGCGAGAAATCAGGAACGGGGCCGCGTTACAGGTCACCGCCACTTTGCCGCCAATCGCCAGGCCTGCCGCCGTACCGACCAGCGTCTGCTCTGCGATACCGACGTTCACCAGACGATCGGGGAACGCCTTCACGAAAGGGGAGATTTTCGCTGTGGAGGTCGAGTCGGCGACAACCGGCACCAGATCCACACCACGGTTCACGGCGTCGATAAACGCGGTCACCATTACTTCTGCCAGATGCGTTGCATTACTCATCGCTTAACTCCTCTAACGCTTTCTCAATCTCTTCGCCTTTCGGCACACGGTGGTGCCACTCCGGTTTCCCCTGAATAAAGGAGACGCCATAGCCTTTTTCGGTGTTGGCAATAATCACATTCGGCTTGCCGGTACGCGGACGGTTTTCAATCGCCTCCACCACCGATGCCATGTCATTACCCGCGCACTGGGTCACTTCCATCCCAAACGCGCTCCATTTTTCCGGCAGCGGATCGGTGTTCATGATGTCGCGCGTGGCACCGGCCAGTTGTAACTTGTTCTTATCGTTGATAATCACCAGATTATCGAGTCCGTAATGGGCGGCGACCAGCGCGGCTTCCCAGTTACTGCCTTCCGCCAGCTCACCGTCACCGGTCACCACGTACACGGTACGGTTGCTCTTATCTTTTTTGGCTGCCAGCGCAATGCCGACGGCAACCGGCAAACCGTGCCCCAGCGCACCGGTATTAAGCTCAATGCCCGGCGTTTTGTGTTTTACCGGGTGGCCTGGCAGATGCGAGTCGCTGTGCTGATAGGTCGGCAGCCACTCCAGCGGGAAATATCCGGCTTCCGCCAGCACACAGTAATAACCGCCTACCGCGTGCCCTTTCGACTGGATATAGATATCGCGCGAGGGATCCGCTGTGCGGTCAGGCGCGCAATTGAGGATGCGGAAATAGAGCGCCGTCAGGATCTCAACTTGCGAGAGATCGGCCCCGGTATGCCCGCCCGCCGGGCTGTCGGCGTTCAATCTGATGATGCGTCGACGAATGGCGCGGGCTTTGGTTTCCAGTTCTTTCACTGATAATGTGAACGGATTCATAGCACTACCTCTGAATTTAAAATCGTTATGGAATATTTATTCCATTGGTCTAAAAAAATTTGCCTGTGTCTGTTTCCCTCACCGCGGTGAGGGAGAGTGCACATCATCCCTTCTCTAACAATGTCTTCTGCGCGACCACTGCGGCCTTCTGCTGCATACGGTTTTGCATTTGGTCGATAATCACCGCGATGATAATCACTACCCCTTTGATCACCATCTGCCAGAACTCGCTGACGCCCATCATAATCAGGCCGTCTGCCAGGAAGCCGATAACGAAAGCACCAATCAAGGTACCAATAATGGTGCCGCGTCCACCGGCCAGCGACGTGCCGCCTAACACCACCGCCGCAATCGCATTCATCTCGAAGGAGGTGCCGTTAGCAGGATGGCTGGCGACCAACTGTGAAGAGACCACAATGCCCGCGATCGCCGCACAGAATCCGGAAATGGTGTAAACCCAAATCTTGACGCGTTTCACGTTGACGCCCGATAACTCTGCCGCACGTTCGTTATCGCCGATGGCATACACCTGCCGGCCAAACGGCAGGCGACGCGCCACATAAGCAATCACCAGCGCCAGCACGATCATCATCCAAATCGCCCACGGCAGGCCGAGGAAATACCCGGCACCAATCACTTCAAACCCGGTATTGCCGAGCTGCTCGTTCCCCCCCAGCCCGGAGTAAGTTTCACCGCCGGATATCAGCATCGATGCGCCGCGTAAGATGTACATGGTGCCCAGGGTGCAGATAAAAGGTGCCACGTTATAACGGGTGATAATCCAGCCGTTCGCCGCGCCAATCAGCCCGCCAATCAACAGCACCAGCGGCACAATCACCCAAACGCTGGGGAAAATCGCAATGCCAAACATCGGCAGGATAATGCCCTTGGTAATCATCCATCCGGCAATCATGCCGCACAGGCCCAGCGTGGCCCCAATCGACAAGTCGATGCCGGCCGTAATGATCACAAAGGTGATCCCCAATGCCAGAAAGGCGTTAATGGCGATATGTTTAATCATGATCACCATGCTGCCCACGGCCAGAAAATCAGGCACGGTGACCGAAAAGAAACCGACAATCAGGATCAACGCAATAAAGGTACGCATTTTTAACAGCAGGAGAATCAGGCCTTCACGCGACTGAAATGCTTTTGTTGGCGCGCCGGCCAGTGCCACACTCTGTTGGTTCTTCATCATCAAAACCCCTGAGCACTCGCTTTAACCAGAGCCGACTCTTCCGCCTGTTCGCGCGGAATGTCAGCGGTGAGTTTGCCGCCCGACATCACCAGGATGCGGTCAGATACCGCCATAATTTCTTTCAGATCGGAGGTGGAGAACACAACGGCGATGCCCTGCTGCGACAACTTCACCATCATGCGAAACACGTCCGCTTTTGCACCGATATCAATGCCGCGGCTGGGTTCATCCAGCAACAACAGACGCGGGTTGGTCAGCAATGAACGGCCAATTACCACTTTCTGCTGATTGCCGCCGCTGAGTGCGTTAATCGCGACATCCGGTGACGAGACTTTGATCGACAGGTTGCCAATGGTGTCGGTGACCACCGTCTGTTCATGCTGCTCAGCGATGGCAAACCGATAGCTGAGGCGCCGCCACAAACTGGCGATCGTTAAGTTGCTGGCGACCGATGACACAGGGAAAATCCCGGTGCGCTTGCGATCTTCCGGCACCAGACTCATGCCCATGCGGATGCGTTCTGACGTGGCAAGGCGCGCGGGCACCGGCTTACTATCCAGCCACAGCTTGCCCAGATAGTTACGCTGCGTGCCGAGCAAACACTCAAACAGCTCGGTGCGCCCGGCCCCCATCAGCCCATAAATGCCCACAATTTCTCCGGCACGTACCTGAAAGCTGACATCATCCACCACACAGTTGCCGTTAGACCCCACGCAGGTGATGTTCTCCACTTCCAAAATCGGTGCCCCAAAGGTGCGGCCCGGTTGCAGAAAACTGCTGACCGGTTCACTGCCCAGCATTTCACGCACAATCCACGGCACATCGATATCACTGACGCGGGCTTCTGCCTGAAAACGTCCGTCGCGCAGGATAGTGATCATGTCGCCGATCGCCATCAGCTCTTCCAGTCGGTGCGAGATGTAGATAATGGAAACGCCCTGCTGCGTCAGTTCGCGGATCACGCGGAACAAGATCGCCACTTCGGTTTTACTGAGGGCCGACGTCGGTTCATCCAGAATCAGGATGTCGGCGTTTTCCGCCAACGCTTTGGCGATCTCCACTAACTGCTGTTGGCCGACTTTCAGGCTGCCCACTAATTCTTTCGGCGAAATCGGCTGGTCCAGACGCTGCATCAGTTCTGCCGCACGGGCTTCCTGGCTGGCTTCATCAATCGGTTTGATGCCGCTTTGCAACTCGCGGCCCAAAAAGATGTTTTCCGCCACCGACAGGTTTTCAAACAGATTCAGCTCCTGATGCACCATGCCGATCCCCAATTTCGAGGCTTCTCGGGTGCTGCTGAGACTGACGACATTACCGTTAAGCGTGATTTCACCGGTGGTGGGCTGTTGAACGCCAGCGAGAATTTTCATCAGCGTGGATTTCCCCGCGCCGTTCTCACCAATAATCACGTTCACTTTGCCGCGCCAGACGTTGTAATCCACGTTGTCGAGCGCCTTGGTGCCCGGAAACAGCATCGACATACCGCGCGCGCGCAGAATAATCTGCTCATCGGTACCCGAGATTCTGGACATCAGGGCGTCTCCTGTTTCAGGGTTACGGCAATCACCTCATCGACCTTGTTGGTCTTTAACGAAACCGCCATCACCACGCTGACCGGTTTGTTGACCCAACTCTCATCGACCTGCGGCAGCAGCTTCACCGCATGGCGGTTCAGGGCGCGCGTTAACTGCGCGTACTGCACCTGGTTGGTGAAATCCTCGAAATTAAAGCCCGCCGCATCACGGATGGCATTGCTGCGGATCACCGGCCCCAACTGCACCGTGACTGGCTCACCGTTGACGCTGAATGTCAGGCTGCGTTCGCGTTCGTTGGTGTGATTAAAGGCGGTGACTGTTCCAGCCGCCTTCACGAACACGCTTTCGCTTTTCCCTTCTGCCACGGTGGCGCTTTTCTGCTTCGCGGTTGGCCAGTCGAGCGCATGCTGACTGGCCGTCGCCATGACTTTGCTGTCCCAACTCTCCTCCGCGACCTGCTGCGGGGTTTGATCGGCATAGCTTTGTCGGGCATTTGGGTCTTTTGGAATGATGGGTTTACCGTCCGCATCGAGATCTACCACCGTACAGGCTGACAGCAACAGTGCAGCGGAGGCGATAATCGTTTTCAGATAAGGCGTCACCATCATGCTCAGCTCCGTTACTTCGCCAGGTTGAAGGTTTGCAGCTTGCTGGCGTTGCTGTCATCGATCAGCACGCAGTCCATCAACTGTTTCTCTTCTTTTTGCGCTTTGCCGTGGGTCAGGTAGTAGTCCGCCTGCTCCACTGCCATTTGCGCCTGCGCCCAACCCGGCTGCAATACGGTGGCTTTGATGTTGCTTTTATTGAGGATGGAATCGCGCACGTTATCGCTGCCATCAAAACCCACCACGATGACATCATTTTTTCCGGCGGCTTTCAGCGCGGCTTCCGCCCCCATTGCCATCGTATCGTTACCGGCGATCACCCCTTTGATATTCGGGTTCTTCTGCAGGATGGTTTCCATGCGGCTAAAGGCTTCCGTTTGGCTCCAGTTAGCGGTTTGTTGCGCCACCATCTTCATGTCGCCGTAATCATCCAGCACATCGTGATAGCCCTGCGAGCGCACGCCTGCGTTGGTATCAGAGGCTTTGCCGGTCAGTTCAACGTAATCGCCTTTGCCGTCCATCAGCTTGGCAAACTTCTCAGCGCCCAACTGCGCACCCTGATAGTTATTGGAAACAATTTGCGCTACGGCCACGCCAGTTTTGTTAATTTCACGGTCAATCAGGAAAGCCGGGATGCCCGCGTCTTTGGCTTTTTGCAACGGGGCTACCGTGGCTTCTGCACCGGCGTTATCCAAAATAATGGCTTTGGCTTTACGCGCGATGGCGGTTTCAATCAGTTGGTTTTGTTTGCTCACATCGTCATCATGTGAGTTCACTAAGACGCTGTAACCCAGCTCTTTGGCTTTCTGGCTGGCGCCATCGGCCTCTGCTTTAAAGAACGGGTTGTCGTGAGAAGGAGTAATAATTGCAATCAAACCTTTCTCCGCTGCGAGCAACGAAGAGGAAAACGCCATCATGCCGGCAAACAGGGTGATGCTTAACAGGGTACGCTTCATGGTTTATGCTCCAGTGTGAATATATATTCATCTGTGATTTATTATTCTATGACTATGCGCTCGCCGCGTAACCCTGTCCACAATGACTATCGCGAAAAGCGAAAAAGATCACATTTTGTGCGTGTTTTTTCAGCAACTGCTGCATGTTGTTATTTACCGCACCTTGAATAACAATGATGGGACTTGTGCAGGAGGATCTATGTCGAAGCAGGATGAACAGCGGCTGATGATTAAAGTCGCCACGCTCTACTATTCAGAAAACATGAAGCAGTCGGACATCGCAAAGTCACTCCATCTTTCCCAATCTTTTGTGTCGCGCGTGTTGACCCGCTGTCTGAAAGAGGGGCTGGTGAAGATCAGTGTGGTACAGCCTGCCAATATTTTTCCCGCGCTGGAGAAGCAGCTCGAAAAGCAATTTGGCATTCAACAAGCCGTGGTGGTGGATGTGCCGGAAGACGCCAACGCCACTCAAATCAAACAGGCGATTGGCTCCGCCGCCGCGCACTATATGGAAACCCGTATTCGGGTGGACGATTTGGTCGGCATCTCTTCCTGGAGCAGCACCATTCGCGCGATGGTGGATGAACTGCACCCGCAAAGCGTCAAAGCGCAGGGCGTGATTCAACTGCTGGGCGGTGTCGGTGCGAACGGCAACGTGCAAGCCACCATTTTGACCCAAACGCTGGCCGCCCATCTGAATGCTCCGGCCTGGCTACTGCCGTCACAAAGCATTGAACGCTCGGTAGATGAGCGCGAACGCTTAACCAGCAATACCGATGTTGCTGATGTGGTAAGCAAATTTGATGAAGTGAACGTGGCGATTGTCGGGATTGGTGAGTTAGAGCCGTCACAGCTCCTGCGCAACTCTGGCAACTATTACGATGAAGAGATGCTAAAAATCCTTGCTGAACGCGGTGCCGTGGGGGATATCTGCCTGCACTACTACGATGCGGAAGGCAAACCGGTACTGACCGCCGAAGAAGATCCGGTGATTGGTATGGAGCTGGAACAGGTAAAAAAATGCAGCCAGGTGGTCGCATTAGCGGGCGGCGCAGCAAAAGCCAATGCAATCTTAGGCGCGCTGAAAGGCGGCTACATTAACGTACTGATTGTGGATTATCCGACGGCGAAACGGCTGGTGCAGTAATCTGCCTTTGCGGGTCGCGCGGACCCGCAGAACGCAGAACGCAGAAATCAGTGGTGCTTGCCCTGGCTCCAGTACGCCATAAAGTTGACGCACTCGCGCGGTATGCAGCATTCACCGATCAGGTAACGGCGCAGGTGTTTCACGGCCGAAGATTCCGCCGCCACCCAACCGTAAAAGCGGCAACTTGCGCCCTCTTTGGCACGATCCCACAGCAGTTGCCCTTCCGCTTCTTCTTCTAACTCAATGGCACAGGCTGCATCACCCTGCGGCAACGCAATATGGTTACGCACACCTTCTAACAGGCATTCGCCGTATTTGACGTCCCTGCCTTCACGTGGCAACCAGTGGATCTCCGCAAAAGTAAACTCGCTTAAATCGACGCAATCAGCGGCTTTCGGTACTTCCAGAAACACCTGTGTACGCGGCGGATTGGCCTGTTGCGCCAGCGTTTCGAGGATGCCGCGCGCGGCAGGCAGCGCAGTTTCATCCGCCACCAGCAACGCTTGTTCGGTGCTACTGGAAGGCATCCACTCATACCCTCCGCTGTCGGCGGCAAAATCCGCATTTGGCGCTACCATTTGCAATGCAGCACCCGGCTCGCTGAGCAGCGCCCAGGCCGATGCCGGGCCTTCCGTACCGTGCATCACAAATTCCACTGTCATCTGCGCGTTATCCACATCGAGGGAACGCAGAGTATAGGTACGCGATTGGGGTCGCTTTTCCTTGGGCATTTTTAAAATACGTTCATACCACAGGCCTTCACCCTCTTCGCTCATCGCAGAAGGCGTGCCATCTTCGGACGGAAACAGCAGCTTGATGCGCTGATCCGGTGCATCCATCTTCATCTTCTTAATTTCTTCGCCCTGAAACACGCAGCTCAGCATAGAGGAAGAGATCACTTCTTTACGCGCCAGCGTAACGTTGAAAAGACGGTAGCTTCGAACGGCAGACATATCGACCCTTTAATCAAATAACAGTGATAAGACAGGGCACAGAGAATACGTCGTTTTTTTGATAATGAGAATCGTTATTGTATTAATTTACGATTACACCGCACTGCGGTCTTAGTTTGTCCCTCCCCTGCGGGAGGGACGGTAAAACCTTACTTGCCCTTGTCGATATAGGTCTGCATGTTCTCTTTGGTCACCAGCTCAAACGGGATCCAGACATAGGACTCCACTTTTTCTTTTTTGATCATCCGTAGCGCGACATCCACAGAGGCTTTGCCCTGGCCGACCGCATCCTGGAACACGGTGACTTGCATGCGGTTATCGCTGAGCGCCTTTAACCCATCAGGCGTGGCATCAATGCCTCCCACCAACACGTTCTCTTTTTTCGCCTGCTGCAGTGCCAGTGCCGCCCCAATCGCCATCTCATCGTTATTGGCCGCCACAATGTCAATCTGCTCGCCGTTGGTCAGCCAGTTGGTCATTAGCGTTAAGCCTTCATCACGCGAGTAGTTGGCGGTCTCTTTCTTCACCACTTTCATATTGGGATATTTTGCTACCACCGCTTCTACATCTTTGGTGCGCTGAATCGCCCCGGCATCGCTCAGGTTACCGATCATGATCGCCACATTGCCTTTCTCTCCCGCCAGTTTTGCCAGCGCTTCCATCTGCAATTTGCCCGATTCACGCTCATCGGAACCGACAAACACCACGCCCGCAGGCAATGTTTTATCGCCTGGCGTGCGGTTGACATACACCGTGGGGATATTGGCTTTGGTGACCAGTTTGGTCATCGCTGGCGTGCTCTCGGAGTTCACCGGATCCACGATAATCGCGTCGACGCCCGCGCTGATGAAGTTCTGCACTTGCGTAAACTGATTACCCGCATCGCCTTTGGCATCTTCAAATTGCACATCGACGCCGCGCGCTTTGGCTTCTTTATCAATCGCCTGGCGGATAATTGTCAGAAAGTTTTGGTCGAAATAGGCCATGGAAACACCAATGGTTTCCGCCAGCAACGCAGGAGAAAAGCCCAGGGCAGTAACCAGCAGTAAGGATTTGAACGATTTCATCAGCAGCGGCTCCAGAGCAGAGAGACAGAATAAAAATTTCATTTTATTTTTCCCAATCTGAGCCAGAAGTTTCCCACCAGATTGGTTAGCTACAGGTGTATAGCAGGTTTATTTTCCTGACAAGCGGCGCAATGAAAAGTTATCGTCTGTATCACAATCTGAAAAAATGAATTATACGTTTCATTTTATGTTTACCACCTAAAACGGCTATCTGTGCCCGCTGCAATCGGGTAACGTGAAGCCTTTGTTGCCCAATCGGACGTTGTGATGCCGCTTGTTCCCCTGACTCGAATCAATGACCTGCCCGCAGCCCACTGGGACGCCCTGTTGCCCACTCAGCAGCCGTTTCTGCGTCACGCCTTTCTTGCCGTCTTAGAAGAGAGCGGTGCCATCAACCCACGCTCGGGTTGGGCCCCCTGCCATTTACTGTGGCAGGAAGAGGGACAGGTAAAAGCCGCCATGCCGGGCTATATCAAAGGGCATTCCATGGGTGAATACGTGTTTGATCAAGGGTGGGCCGAAGCCAGCGAACGCGCGGGCATTCCCTACTATCCCAAATGGTTAAGTGCCGTGCCGTTTTCACCGATCACCGGCGCGCGCACATTGGGCGATGCCAGCGCCTTGTTAGCCGCGCTCCCGGCGTTTCTCGAACAACAAGGGCTGATGAGTGCGCACATTAACTTCACTAATCCACAGGCGAATCAGGCGCTGGCGACCCAGTCACCGTGGCTGTCGCGGCTGGGCTGTCAGTATCACTGGCACAATCGCGGTTACCGCGATTTTCAGGATTTCCTCGATACGCTGACTTCGCGCAAACGCAAGCAGATCCGCAAAGAGCGCCAACACGTGGCGGCACAGGGTTTTACATTTCGCTGGTTAGACGTTGCGCAGGCCACTGAAACGGAATGGGATTTTGTTTATCGCTGCTATGCAAATACCTACCAGGTGCGCGGTCGCCAGCCCTATTTGCCACGGGCATTCTTTAGCCTGATGGCGGAACGGATGCCGGACGCCGTGCGCGTGGTGATTGCCGAGCGCCATGACGCGCCGGTCGCCATGGCGTGGAGCCTGGTGGACGACAGTACGTTTTACGGACGCTATTGGGGTTGCCTGGAAGAGTATGAGGGATTGCACTTTGAAACCTGCTTTTGGCAAGGCGTAGACGGGCTGATTGCACAGGGTTTACAACACTTTAATGCGGGCGCGCAGGGGGAACACAAGCTGTTGCGCGGCTTTGAGCCGGTGATCACTCACTCCTGGCATTTGTTGCGTCATCCGGGTCTCGCGCAGGCGGTGGATAACTTTTTGCAACAGGAGCGCCCAGCCGTCGAAGCCTGGGCGCAAGAGGCGGCAGAATTACTGCCGTATCGGCGTTAATCCATGCCGACAAAACCGCCGGTTTGATGCTGCCACAGGCGCGCATACAAGCCGCCTTTTTCCAGCAGTTCCGCGTGGCTGCCCATCTCCGCGATTTGCCCTTTTTCCAGCACCACCAGACGGTCCATTTTGGCAATCGTCGACAGGCGGTGCGCAATGGCAATCACCGTTTTGCCCTGCATTAAGGTCTCTAAGCTCTCCTGAATCGCCGCTTCCACTTCAGAATCCAACGCGGAGGTGGCTTCATCCATGATCAAAATCGGCGCGTCTTTGAGTAATACGCGGGCAATCGCAATACGCTGGCGCTGACCGCCAGACAGTTTGACTCCGCGTTCGCCAACGTGCGCATCCAGGCCAAAGCGGCCATGCATATCCGACAGCAGGGGAATAAACTCCTCAGCACGCGCCTGGCGAATAGCGGCTTCCAGTTCAGCATCCGAAGCCCCCGGACGACCGTACAACAGGTTGTCGCGAATCGAGCGATGCAGCAGTGACGTATCCTGGGTAATCATGCCGATTTGTGAACGCAGGCTCTCCTGACTGACGTTCGCAATATCCTGCCCATCGATTAAAATCCCACCGCCGTTCAGGTCGTACAGACGCAGCAGCAGGTTCACCATCGTCGATTTCCCGGCACCGGACGGGCCAATCAAACCGATTTTCTCTCCCGGACGAATGGTCAGATTGAGATCGTCGATCACCGCACGTGTGCCGCCGTAATTAAACTGTACGTGGTCAAAACGGATTTCCCCTTCCGTGACTTGCAACGCATGCGCATCCGGTTTATCCATCACCGTCAGCGGCTGCGTCAGGGTCTTCAAACCGTCTTGCACCATCCCGATATTTTCAAAGATGCCGTTCACGACCCACATGATCCAGCCCGACATATTCACGATACGAATAACCAGCCCCGTGGCTAACGCAATCGCCCCAACGGTGATTTCACCCTGCGACCACAGCCACAGCGCAAGGCCAGTCGTCACCACGATCAGGAAACCGTTAAGCACCGAGAGCGTGACATCCATCGCCGAGATCATCCGGCCTGAGGCTTTCGCACGGTCAGCGTTGTCCTGCATCGCCTCGCGGGCATAAGACTGCTCCAGTGAACTGTGCGCGAACAATTTCAGCGTGGCGATGTTGGTATAGCCATCCACCACGGTGCCCATCAGACGAGAACGCGCTTCCGATGCCGCCACCGAACGGGCTTTCACCCGCGGGACAAAATAGCGCAGCGAAAAGGCATAGCAGAAAATCCACACCGTGAGCGGTAACATCAGCCGCCAGTCGGCTTCCGCAAACAGCAACAGCGCAGTGATGGTGTAAATCAACACATGCCAGATGGCATCCACCGCCTGCACGGCAGAGTCACGCAGTGAATTACCGGTTTGCATCACGCGCTGCGCAATACGTCCGGCGAAATCACTTTGGAAGAAGTTCAGACTCTGTTTCAGGATGGCATTGTGGTTCTGCCAGCGAATCATCCCGGTCATGCCGGGGTTGATATTTTGGTGCACCAGCACGTCGTGCAATCCAATAAACAGTGGCCGTAAAAGCAGCGCCACCACCAGCATCCACAGCAGTTCACCACCGTGATCCTGGAACAGGCGCTCACCGCTGGTTTGGTTAACGAGATCGATGATACGGCTGAGATAACTGAACAGCGACACTTCAATCAGTGCACCAATCAGCCCAACCACCAGCAGTGCCGCAAAACTGGGCCACACTTGTCGCAAGTAATAGAGATAGAACGGGCCAACCCGATTGGGTGGCGGTGTTGCCGGCGCTGGGCCAAACATATTGATAAAATTTTCAAAGCGACGGAAAGACATAGCGCGTCCATTTTCTTGCCTAAAGACAATAGGATAGTGCATTTTGTCGCCAATGAAACGCAGGCCACGACGGATCCGCACTTTTCGCCGTCGCCTGCCCGCACGGCGTCAGGGCTTCTTCGCGCTGACGCGCGGTTGTACGCTGGCGCGCTGAATGACCACGACGCTGATCAAGACAATCAGCAATCCCGCCAATGCACTGCCGCGTAACGCCTGATGAAGAAAAATCCATCCCAACACCACGGCCGTTACCGGACTGAGCAAGCCCAGCGCGGTGACGGCCTCGCTGGGTAAACGCGTGATGCCACGGAACCACAGGCCATAGGCAATCAAGGCACCGGCGACGCACAGCCAGACATAACCGGCAATCGCCACAGGGGTCAGCGCGGGTAAAGGCGCATCTTGCCACCAGGCGAGCGGTGCCAGCATCACGCCCCCTAACAGCAACTGCCAGCCGGTCATCGCCATCGCGGGCAACGGCACCTGCCAACGACGCATTAACCAGGCACCGAGCGCCATGCTACAGGCCCCGCCAAAGGCCGCCAACACGCCAACGGTCTCCCATTGCGCGTTGGGCGACAATAACAGCAGTGCCATGCCTGCTACGCCTGCCAGTGCAGCGAGAATGGCCACGACGGCGGGCTGACGCCGATCAACCGACCAGCTAAGCAGCATCACTAACAAGGGCTGAATTGCCCCCACCACTGCGGCCACTCCACCGGGCAAACGGTAAGCCGCGACAAACAGCAGCGCCTGAAACGCACCAATATTCAACAGACTCAGCACCATCACTTTGCCCCACTGACCGCGCGGTGGCAGCGTGCGAAACAGTGCAACCAGCAGCAATCCCGCAGGCAGAACGCGGATCAGCGCCGCAGTGAAGGGCCGGTCTGGTGGTAGAAATGTCGAGGTTACAATATAGGTTGAGCCCCAAATCATCGGGGCGAGCGCGGTGAGAAAAATATCTGCAACGGTGCTACGAGCGAGGGCGTTACGCATGCAATTACCTTCATATCAAGATAAAGTAATACTATGAAACGCAACTATCTTGACATCAAGATAAATGGAGCCACATGAGCACAACCCGACAAATGGATGCCGTGGACGCCATCCTGGCGCAGTGGCAACAAGAGCGCCCTGATTTAGACTGTAGCCCAATGGGGCCGATTGGCCGTATCAAACGCTGTGAAATGCTGCTGGCACCTCGCGTAGACGCCGCTTTTGCACCCTTTGATCTCGTGCGCTGGGAATTTGATATGTTGGCGACACTGCGCCGCGCCGGTGCGCCCTTTATCCTGACGCCCACCCAGCTCTTTTCCACGCTGATGGTGACATCCGGCACCCTAACACACCGGCTAAAGCTGCTGGAAAAACGGGCGTTGATTCAGCGCCTGCCCAATGAGCAGGACGCGCGCAGTATGCAGGTGCAACTGACAGCCAGCGGTTTGGCGTTGATTGATAAAGCGGTGGAAGCGCACGTTGAAAATGAGCGGCAACTGTTAGCAGAACTGACGCCGGAAACGCTGGCGGCATTAAATGATGCGCTTTCGCGCCTGATGGCAGTGTTGGAAAAACCGTGATACGCGTGGCGACAAGGGTTGTCGCCACAGTGGGCCGATGATCAGCTCATCGCACCTGGCGGTACGTGCTTGTACGTTTCAACATAAGAACGGAACACGGACTTCATTATTTTGCGGAATTTTTTCATTGGCCTGGTTCAAAAAGAGTAGAAAATTGCAAAAAAAGTATACCGATCGGCGCTTTTTCACGCAATATTTTTTGAACCAGATCACATAATCACAGCAAGTTAAGGTGCTCAACCAAAATAGAGCAACCGATCCCGATCAGCACCACGCCGCCCAGAATCTCGGCCCATTTTCCCACTGCCGCGCCGAGAAAACGCCCCAGCAGAATGCCGGACGCCGCCATAATGGTGGTCGCCGCACCAATGGTCAGTGCCGTGGTGACAATATTCACTTGCAGGAAGGCCAGACCGACACCCACAGCCATCGCATCCAGACTGGTCGCAATCGCCGTCATCACCAATAACCAGAAACCATGACGACGCGGCGCTTCCTCCGGCTCTTGCGCCTCTTTTTTCACGCCTTCCATAATCATGCGCGCGCCGAGAATAAACAGCAGGGTAAAGGCAACCCAGTGGTCCCATTGCACAATGTATTGGCTTGCTGCCAGGCCAATCGCCCAGCCAATCAGCGGTGTGATCGCTTCTATACAGCCAAAAATGATCCCGGTGCGCAGGGCTTCTTTGATGCTGGGACGGTGTAGCGCAGCGCCTTTACCGATTGCCGCAGCGAAAGCGTCCATCGACATACCAAAGGCTAAAATGAGGGTTGCATAGAACGTCATGATTTGTGCCTGATAATCACATGCTTAGCCAAAAGGGCTAAAACGCATGGCAAAGTTTGTCAGTAGCGAAAAAGAGCGCGTATCCTGGCACAAAACATCGAAATAAAAAAGCATTTAAAATCAGCAATTTAAGTATAGCCAAGGCTATATTAATTAACCTCGGCTATCGGTGACGCAAAAATAGGCGTTTCTACAATGCGTTATTTACCAGACGCGATAGACACGCCCACTCTCAACGCCTTGAATACTCCGGCGATAAGCCAAAGCCACCCGGCTGGCGGGCACGCTTTCAAAACCTGGGAAGAACGGGCCGTAGCTCTCCAGCGCTTCGGTTAACACCGTCGGGCTCACCGCATTAATACGCTGCCCCTGACGCAGTTCATTGGCAGCAGCCTGGACGAAGGCTTCCAACCCCCCATTGACGGCGGTTGCACTCACGCCCTGCGCGATGGGCTGTTGCGCCAGAATGCCGGTGGTCAACGTAAACGAGCCTCCAGGACTGAGGAAATCTTGCCCAATCAGCACTAACCGCACCTGGCCTAAAAATTTGTCCTGCAGACCCAAATTAAACTGTTCGGTGGTCATTGAGGTGAGCGGCCCAAAATGCACGCCGCCGGTGGCAGACACGATGGCATCCACTTTTCCCACCTGATTAAACAGATTACGTACACTCTCTTCGCGGGTTAAATCGACCTGATAATCCCCCGAGGTTTTTCCCACGCGGATAATTTCATTGTCTTTCTCAAGCTCAGTCGCAATGCCCTGGCCCACAGTACCTGACGCGCCAACAAGTAAGATTTTCATCGGGATCTCCGGATAAGTGTTCAGGATTACTATCATTAACAAAAGCAATCCGCAGATAAATGCGCAATAATTTCGCTCACTTCTAACTAAAAGTTAGCAATAATGGAAAATTTACGCGCACTCAGCGCTTTTATTGCCGCCGTTGACGCGGGCAGTTTCAGTGAAGCAGCAAAAAAACTGGATATCACCGCGGTGATGGTCGGAAAGTACGTACGCCAACTGGAGCAGGAATTGGGCGTGCGTTTGTTGGAGCGTAATACGCGACGCCAGCATCTCACCGAGGCGGGAGAAATTTGGTATCAGGAAGCACGCCAAATTTTAGCGCAACTGCAGTGGGCGCGTAGCCGCATCGATAACCTTAAGCGCTTTCCTTCTGGCAGCCTGCGCATTACGGCCCCCACGACGCTAGGCAGCACGCTGATTGCCGGGCTCGCCGCACGCTATCAACAACAATGGCCAGATGTGCGCATTGAACTGGCACTCAGCGATCACTATGTCTCACTGATTGATGAAGGGTTTGATGTGGCGGTGCGCGTGGGTGCCCTGCCGGAAGACAGCCCGCTGGTTGCCCGCTGTTTAGGCGAGTATCAGATGGTGATTTGCGCGGCACCCGCTTACCTCACGCAATATGGCACGCCACAGACGCCGTCTGAACTGTCCCAGCACCGTTGCCTCGGCAATATGTTGTGGAATAAGCAGAATGCCTGGCGATTGGGGGAAATCCCGCTGTGGCCCAGTGAAACCACCTACAACACCAATGATGGACAGGCGCTGCGTCAGGCGGCCTTAGCAGGGGCAGGCATGATCCTACAGCCGCTGGTTTTGCTGGCAGAGGACATTGCTGCCGGTCGATTGGTCCGCGTACTCGACGATGCACTGCCGCCGCCGCGCCCTATTCACATCCTGTGGCAGCAAGATACGCATCCTTCGCCCAAGCGCCGCAGTTTTATTGCCTTTTTGCAACAGCAGATGCCTGCGCGTCTGGCCTTGCCCTGAACCCGGCTTTGCCTGACAATGCCCGCTCTGTAGAGGATAAGCCTAATGAAAAGCCATTTTGATACCCTGCTGTTCCCGATGTGGACACTGATGCTGGGTTTTCTTTCCGCGCTGCTATTACCCGCGCCGCAGTTTGGTATCGCATTGAGTAAATCGCTGATGGCGATGTTCCACTTTAGCGATTTGAATCAGATGTACACGCTGGTGTTTTGCCTGTGGTTTTTACTGCTGGGTGCGGTGGAGTATTGGGTGATTCGTTTTCTCTGGCGTCGCGCCAACCGCTAAAACAACAGAGGCCGGATTATCCGGCCTCTTACTGTGTGGCGACCGCTCAGGCCGCCATGATCATCAGCAATCCGTTGCTCAGGATCACCACGCCAATAAAGAACATGATCACAACACTGTAGATATCGAGCTTTTTCATTTTCGTCTCCCTATTCACAGGTTACGGGTTGTGGTTGGGCCACACGCCAGTTCACTGCACTGACGCTTTTTTCCAGGCTAATACGGCAAACAATGTTTTCGATATCACGCTGTGCAGCGGGATAAGCGAGGATATCGGCGCTGACTTCCATGCGCTCACCATCACTGGTGTCCGCACTGGTGAGTGCCTGCAGGCGCAGCGGCGCGCCATTCAACGCTTGCAGAATCAGCGTGCGCACCATGATTTCATCATTGCCGCCGCACACGATGCTCAGGCGATAGCGCTGCTCAACTTCGTTATCTACCGTTTTGGGGTGCAGGTTAATACGCGATGCCGCTTCACGCAGCAGGACATTCGCACACAGCAGTACCAGCGTCGCGACGACGGCGTTGGCAAACTGCCCTAGCCCGCATAACACCCCGACACCAGCCGAACACCACAGCGTGGCTGCCGTATTCAATCCGCTGATGCTCATGCCCTGGCGCATAATCACGCCAGCGCCCAGAAAACCGATACCGGAAACAATCTGTGCCGCGATGCGGCCAGGGCTGTCCGGCGAGGTCGTTACAGAACTGAGAATAAAAATGGCGGCGCCCGTCGCGACCAATGCATTGGTGCGCACACCTGCCATACGCTGACGCCATTGACGCTCAGCACCGATAACAGCGCCCAGCAACACTGCCAGCGCCAGATGAATGATAAAAGGAGTCCATGCCATGGGAGGCTCTCCGTTGTGGCGCGATCGCGCGCCTTAGCAAGAAGATCGACGTGACACAGCACGCCGCGAAGTCAGTGCATTACGCAGACATCGACTCGCCGGGAGGGAACAAACCTTGATAACTCATGAGAATACGCATAACCGCTCTCCTGAAGACGGATATAAAGCAAAAGCTATGCGCTAATTAAGAAAGGAATTAATGCATTGCCTGCCAGAAATTGGGCAGGCAACAAAATGTGGCCTGCCTTAGACGGGTTGTGATAACCGATGACTGTCCAAGGGGGTTCTCCTGTAAATATGACGGGCCAAATTATAACCACATCAACCTAAACCGGGTCTTAACGAGAATTCTCTTACACAGACCACTGCAGGGCCAGTATTTCTAATTCTGCTTTAGCGCGTGCAATTCCGCGCGCACGGGCGGCCTGATTCACAAACTCCATCGGCTCTGCGTTCACAAAATCAGGATGTTCGACACCGATAAATTTAAACGCGGCCCGCAAGGCTGGCGTTAAGGCATCCATCCCGGCAAAGGGCGAACCTGGACTTGAGTCCGTGCCGCGCGTGGTCAGGAACAGGGTTTTCTGACGCGTCAGTTTCCCAATAATGTTGCCCTCTGCGCCAAACGTATAGGTCAGATTGGTACGGATAATGGTATCAATGTAGGCCTTAAATACTGAAGGCATACTCCAGTTATACATTGGCATGGCAAACAACAGGGCATCGGCATTCAGCAGTTGTTCACAGAGTGCGTCTGAGGGTGCCAACACCGCCCGCATGGCTGGCGTACGATCTTCTTCTGGCGTGTAGGTCGCCTTAACGAACTCCCCGGTCACATGGTCAATCGGCGTTTCAGCCAGATCGAGGTAGGTGATGTCGACAGCAGGAATGTGCTGCTGCAACTGGCTGACAAAATAACGAGACAGCATGCGGGAGTTGGATTTTTCACCTTTTGGGCTGGCATCAACGTGTAACAGTTTCATCAGATTGCGCTCCAGTAGTGGTTTGGCGGCCACTTTACTGAGGCAATGTCATCGTCACCAGTGACAAGAATGCACGTTTTTACTGGTCCAAGATCAGGCGTAGCGATCGCACAGCGCCTTGAGCTGATCGGCACAGCGGTCGAATCCGTTTGGCGGCATATTGGTGACGCCAAGCAGCAACCCTTTTTGCCCTGACGCCTGTTTATACCAAAGCGAGAGCGGTGACGGTGCCATTCCCCAGGCTAAGGCTTCGCGGGCAATGGCACGATCATCACTGTCGTCAGGTAACCGAACGATGACCGCCAGCCCCGATTGCTGCACCTGTGCAAAGTGCACTGATAAACTCTGCAACATCATGGCTAAACGTTCGGCATAAACCCGTTTCATGCGGCGCAAATGACGCAGAAAGTGGCCTTCCTTCATAAAAGCGGCGACCGCGTTATGTAAAACAAACGCTGAAGCGGGAGCCAGTGCCGCAATGTTATCGCCAAACGACGCCGCCAGCGCAGGCGGCACCACCATATAGCCCAGCCGCAATGTCGGACTGAGGGTTTTGCTAAAGGTGCCGATATGAATCACCCGGCCCTCGGTATCCAGCGACGCCAGCGCAGGCGCAGCGCGGCCCTGCAATTGCAGCTCGCCAAGATAGTCATCTTCGATAATCCAGCGCTGTCCGCGATTGGCCCATTCGAGCAAGGCGTGACGGCGTGCCAATGACAGCGTCGTGCCCAGGGGAGCCTGCTGCCCGGCTGTCACCAGTGCAAACGCCGCGTTTTCCGCCAGCGCAATGCCCGCTTCAACCTGCAAGCCCTGCTCATCAACCGGCACCGCAACAATATCCACCTTCGCCAGGCGCAAGGCTTTTTCCGCAATGAGATAGCCGGGATCTTCCATCCACCCCTGCGTGCCATACAGCCCCAGCGACATCAGCGTAATACCCAGTGCACCCGCATAGCCGTTAGTGATAAACACCTGCGACACATCGCAGTGCAGTCCACGCGTCATCGCTAAATAACCGACCAGTGCCTCCCGCAAAATCACGCTGCCGCGCGGATCGGGATAGCTCACGGGGGCACTGACCATGGCACGCGCCTCGCGGCTCAGGATGCGCGCCCACACTTTGGCCGGGAACACATCATTGGCAGGCACGCCCATCTGAAACGTTAACGGCGGCGCATCGAAGTCATACACCACATCGCTGAGCGGCGTTGCGATATTGAGCCGAGTTGCAGGCACCGGTGCTGTGTGAGGACGCCGCGCCACATAGGTGCCCGCTGCGCCTCTGGCAACCAGAAGCTGGCTTTCCGCCAACATGTCATACGCCAGGCGCACAGTCCCTCGCGCCACGCCCAGTTGCACCGCCAGATCACGGCACGAGGGCACGCGACTGCCGGGCAGCAAACGCCCTTCGGTAATTGCCGCGGTGATGCCCAGACGAATTTGTTCGCTGAGCTGACGCGGTTGCTGACGGTCAAGCGGCAAGGCTCGGAGATCGAATGGACCAGTAAGATTGTCGTTTTTTGGCACTGTTGCTATCCCATAAGCGCGGCGAGAATGACGCTATCGCCAGTGAAGTTCTCACTGGTCCACATAATGATGACGATGAGGTACAGCATGAGCGAACGTATCGATTATACAAAAGCATCACCCAATGGCATGAAAGCGCTGGGCGGCGTCTACAGCTATGTGTCGCAAAGTGGTCTGTGCCCGACACTGATTGAGCTGGTGTTCCTGCGCGTTTCACAAATCAACGGCTGCGCGTACTGCCTGGACATGCACACACGCGATCTGCTGAAATCCGGCGTCCCGCAGGAAAAGATTACGCTCACGCTGGCCTGGCGCGAAGCCGGAAACTGGTTTGATGCGCGCGAACGTGCAGCCCTTGCCTGGTCTGAATCCCTGACGCTGATTGCCAACCAGCACATTACTGACGCCCAGTTTTCTGAAATGCAGCAGCAGTTTAGCGAAAAAGAGATTGTCGATCTTAACATTGCGATTGGCCTGATGAATGCCTACAACCGCATGGCGATCAGCCTGCAAAAATTGCCTGACAGCGCGCCGCGTTAAGTGCGCAAACAGGACCACCAGAAAATTCCACATTTAAAATAAGGTTATAAAAATTCAACAATTTTTTTATTTTCATTACTGAAATGTTATATTTCCCTCCGCTTGTATAACGAGCAGTTAACCCACGCCTGGCGTGGGTTTTTCTTGTGAGTACCCGTTTGAATCGCCGTAAACAGTGAAATGCCCGTCAGAGGTGAGACTGTTACACCTGCAAAACCGTGTTGCATGTAAACGTTGGAGAATTCCCCCATGCGCAAGATCGCAGTACTTCTGGCTCTGTGTATGAACGCCATCGGCGTCAGCAAGCAAGCCATCGCTGAACAGGAAAAAAATGTCGACGTCCTCCTTATTGGCGGCGGCATCATGAGTGCCACTTTAGGAACCTATCTGCAAGAATTGGAACCTGAATGGCAGATTAATATGGTTGAACGTCTTGATGCGGTCGCAGAAGAGAGTTCAAACGGCTGGAACAATGCCGGTACCGGTCACTCAGCCCTGATGGAGCTGAACTACACGCCGGAGAAAGCCGACGGGTCGGTAGAAATTAAAAAAGCCGTTGAGATCAACGAAGCATTCCAGGTTTCACGCCAGTTTTGGGCGCATCAGGTGCAGCGTAACGTACTGAGCAACCCACGCAGCTTTATCAACAGCGTGCCACACATGAGTTTTGTGTGGGGCGATGAGAATGTTGAGTTCCTGAAAAAGCGCGTCGAAGCGCTGAAAGCCAGCACCTTGTTCCGCGGCATGGAGTACAGCCAGGATCCAGAGCAGATCAAAAAGTGGGTGCCGCTGGTGATGGAAGGACGTGATCCCAACCAGAAAGTGGCCGCAACCCATATCAACATCGGTACGGATGTGAACTACGGTGAAATCACGCGCCAGTTGGTTGCCTCATTGCAGAAGAGCAATAAATTCAGCCTGCAAACGGGCCATGAAGTGCGTGATTTAGCGCGCAATGCCGACGGTAGCTGGAACGTAACGGTGCGCGATCTGAAAAACGACGCCGACCACGTGATCACCGCGAAATATGTGTTTATCGGCGCAGGCGGTGCGGCACTGCCTCTGCTGCAAAAATCCGGCATTCCTGAGTCGAAGAAGTACGCAGGCTTCCCGGTTGGCGGTGAATTCCTGGTCACGGAGAACCCAGAGGTGGTCAAACGCCATCTGGCAAAGGTGTACGGTAAAGCCTCTGTTGGCGCACCACCGATGTCCGTTCCTCACCTCGACACCCGTATGTTGGATGGCAAGCAAGTGCTGCTGTTTGGCCCGTTTGCCACCTTCTCCACCAAGTACCTGAAAAACGGTTCTCTGTGGGATATGTTCGGCTCCATCACCACCGCCAATGTGCTTCCGATGATGCATGTGGGCCTGGATAACTTTGATCTGGTGAAATACCTGATTAGCCAGGTAATGCTGTCAGATGATGACCGCTACGCCGCGCTGAAAGAGTACTTCCCGGAAGCGAAGAAAGAAGACTGGCGCCTGGTACATGCGGGTCAACGCGTGCAAATCATTGAAAAAGATGAAGAGAAAGGCGGCGTGTTGAAGCTGGGTACGGAAGTGGTCACGTCAGAAGATGGCAGCATGTCTGCCCTGCTCGGCGCTTCTCCGGGTGCCTCTACGGCCGCGCCGATCATGCTGCACCTGATGGAAAAAGTGTTTAAAGACAAAGTCACTACGCCGGAATGGCAGACCAAGCTGAAAGACATTATTCCTTCCTATGGCAGCAAACTGAACGGTAACGTGGCGGCAACCGAGCGCGAACTGTCAGAAACCAGCCGTGTGCTGCAACTGGATTACCAGCCAGCCGAAGCAGCTAACGACGAAGCCACAGCGCAACAAAGTATCGCGCAGTAAAAGAATAGGCTGGGTGCCGTCTGCCCCTCCCCCTAACCCCCTCCCGTAAACAGGAGGGGGAAATTTACCCCTTCCCCAACCTCTCATGTGAACAGGATGGGTGCCGTCTGCCCCTCCCCCTAACCCCCCTCCCGTGAACGGGAGGGGGAAATTTACCCCTTCCCCAACCTCTCATATGAACAGGATGGGTGCTGTTTCGCCCCTTCCCCCGCCAGCGGGGGAAGGCTGGGATGGGGGACAGAAAGCGCCAAGGCCAACATCAACACCTTTCAAGAAAAATCAGACAGCTTTTGTCCGCCAGGATGGATGCCGTCTGCCCCTCCCCCTAACCCCCTCCCGTGAACGGGAGGGGGGAATTTACCCCTTCCCCAACCTCTCATATGAACAGGATGGGTGCCGTCTGCCCCTCCCCCTAACCCCCCTCCCGTGAACGGGAGGGGGAAATTTACCCCTTCCCCAACCTCTCATATGAACAGGATGGGTGCTGTTTCGCCCCTTCCCCCGCCAGCGGGGGAAGGCTGGGATGGGGGACAGAAAGCGCCAAGGCCAACATCAACACCTTTCAAGAAAAATCAGACAGCTTTTGTCCGCCAGGATGGATGCCGTCTGCCCCTCCCCCTAACCCCCTCCCGTGAACGGGAGGGGGGAATTTACCCCTTCCCCAACCTCTCATATGAACGGGATGGGAGCGGTTTTGCTCCTTCCCCCGCCTGCGGGGGAAGGCTGGGATGGGGGACAGACAGCGCCAAGGCCAACATCAACATCTTTCAAGAAAAATCAGACAGCTTTTGTCCGCCAGGTTGGGTACCGTCTGTCCCTCCCCCTAACCCCCTCCCGTAAGCAGGAGGGGAAATTTACTTCCTTCCCCAACCTCTCATATGAACAGAATGGGGTTGTTTCGCCCCTTCCCCCGCCAGCGGGGGAAGGCTGGGATGGGGGACAGACAGCGCCAAGGCCAACATCAACACCTTTCAAGAAAAATCAGACAGCTTTTGTCCGCCAGGATGGGTACCGTCTGCCCCTCCCCCTAACCCCCTCCCGTGAACGGGGGGGGGAAATTTACCCCTTCCCCAACCTTTCATGTGAACAGGATGGGAGCGGTTTTGCTCCTTCCCCCAACCTCTCATATGAACAGGATGGGTGCCGTCTGTCCTTCCCCCTAACCCCCTCCCGTGAACAGGAGGGGGAAATTTATACCTTCCCCAACCTCTCATATCAACAGGATGGGAGCGGTTTTGCTCCTTCCCCCGCCAGCGGGGGAAGGCTGGGATGGGGGACAGACAGCGCCAAGGCCAACATCAACACCTTTCATGAAAAATCAGACAGCTTTTGTCCGCAGTGAATCAGTTCTTGCAACAGCATTTGTCGACGTGCCATCGGCGTATCGCGGCTCACCATAAAACAAAATGCCGCCACGGCTTGCCCCGCCCGCGAACGAATCGGCGCAGCCATACAACAGGTAAAACTCTCCGACAACCCTTCCGTCATGCAATAGCCCTGGTGACCCGCTTTCCGAATATCACTCATAAATAGGGCTTTATCGACCAGGTTCCCGTTGGCCAGTTGATAATCCTCTTCCGGGATTAAGGCCAGAATTTCATCATCTTGCATATCGCTGAGCAATAAACGGCCGGTCGCCGTCCACGGGATAGGCACCCGCACCCCGATATCCGAGCTGATTTTAAAGGGATGCGCGTTGCTTTCAGACAGCACCACCGTGTACTTATTGCCTTCTAACATACAGAGTTGCACGGTCTCACCGTGACGCGCCACCAGCTCAACCATCATTTGGTGCGCGCGGCGAATCAGATCGTTGTGCGCCATATAATCCGCACCGTAGTAGTGCATCTCACGCCCAAAATGCACATTGCCTTCTGGCGTCAGGGTGAGCAGCCCAGCCTCAGACAACAGGCTGACTAACTCATAGACCGACGAACGCGGGGCGCCCGTGGTGGTGATCAAATCGCGCATCGACATGGGTTGGCGCGCAAGATGTAACTGGCGGAAAATGTCCACTACGCGGTCAACTCCCCGGGCCCGCGACGGCTTTTCATCAGGCTTGGTCACGCTTTCTTCCTTTTATATAAAACAGAATTCACAGGGCAAATCGTGCACGCTCCGTGCGACGCCATAGCGGCATGATACACAGAGAGATCCCCCACCTGCGAGCGAAATATCACGCAATAAACATGACATTATTTACACATTATTCGCACTATTATTGCGCCCCAAAATAAGGCAATAAATCATTATTGGTAAAAATAAAACAGCGACCTTTCTCACAGTTTTATTTAAAAACCCTGAGACAACATCGCAATATTTTCGCCCGGCACACGCTTTGAAGATTATTTGCGATTCGCCATCTTGCAAAAAAAAATAACTTATGCAAATCTGAAAAACATCCAGTATCACAGACAACCGTCCGATATATCGGACAACAAAATTCACACCACAGGCCCCCAGAGGAACCGATTTATGACGATTAAACGCTACGGTAGCGAAGGCGGCACCGGCACCGGTGGTCAGCGTCTGCCATTCTCCCGCGCGGTAGAAGCCGACGGTTGGCTGTACATCTCTGGCCAAACGCCAATGACCGATGGCGAAGTCGTTGAGGGCGGTATCATAGAGCAGACGCGTCTGGCATTCGAGAATTGCCTGACCATCATGCGGGAAGCCGGGTATGAAATAAGTGACGTGGTTCACGTGACGGCGGTATTAACTGACGCGCGTTACTTTAGTTCGTTCAATAAAGTGTTTGCCGAAATCTTTTTAGATAACCCTCCCGCGCGCATTTGTAGCGTGCAGGATTTAGTGGTCGACTGCAAAGTAGAAGTCGATATGAAATGTTTCCGCGCCGATCGGAAACTGAAATAAATAATAATCTAAGGTAAGTCACTCGCTTTTATTACCTAGCTGCATCAGGACATTAATTAACGGTGTCCTGTTAAATAACGCGAACCAGAGAGAATAAAAATGAAACTGCTGAAAAATAAAATGCAGGCAGCCTGCCTGTTAGCGGCACTCAGCCTGACAGGATTAACCGCCTGCACCCCCACCGAATCCAAAGACGGGCAAACGGCGGCGGCGCCGTCTGCGCTGCAAAATGTGTTGCAACGCGGCACGCTGCGCGTGGGTGACTGCCTGAGCTTTGCTCCCTTTGGTTTTTACGACAAACAAGGCAATCCCGACGGTTACGACGTTGACCTGGCAAAAGAATTAGCCACGCGGATGGGCGTCAAACTGGAAATGGTGAATACCACCAGCGCCAACCGTATTCCTAACCTGCAAACCAATAAAGTCGATGTGGTGTTCTGTAATTTCACCCGTAATCTGGAGCGTGCGAAAGAAATTGGTTTCACCGCCCCGTATGTGGTGGCCAGCCAGGCCATGCTGGTTCGTAAAGAGAGTGGAATTCAATCGGCGAAAGACATGGCGGGTAAAACCATCGCCACCGTCAAAGGTTCTACCAACGGTGATGCCGTTCGCGCCATGAATATCGACGTCAAACTGCAAGAGTATGACTCTTCACAAGCCGCCATTCTGGCTGTTAAACAAGGTCAGGCCGATGCCATGATTGAGGACAATAACTTCCTCGCCTATCAGGCCAAGCTCGACCCGTCACTGGCCGTCACCAATGAAGCGCTGGTGCCCCTTGAGTACAACGCGTTCGGCGTGAAATTGGGTGACCAGGTGTGGACCAACTACCTGAATGAATTCCTGTTTGAAATGAGCACCTCCGGCAAAAACGCGGAGCTGTATGAGAAGTGGTTCGGCAGCAAACCTCGCTACCCGCTGAATCCGCAGTACTGATTGGCCGGGGCAGGTTCGCCTGCCCCTTTTTAACAGGAGCTTACCATGAGCTACCAATGGCTAACCTTGTGGAACTACGCCGGTGATTTTGTCACTGCGGCCTGGCTCACGCTGCAAATCACGCTGGTCGCGTTTGCACTGGCGGTGGTGCTGGGATTGGTCGCCGCGCTGTGTCGTCAAAGCCCGTTCCGCACGCTGCGCCTGATAAGCGGCTGTTATATCGAATTTATTCGTAACACGCCGGTGCTGCTGCAGATCTTTATCGTGTTCTTCGGCTTACCCTCGCTGGGCATTCGAATGGATGCTACCACCGCGGGCGTGCTGGCACTGGGCATCAACGTAGGCGCCTATCTAGCCGAAACCTTTCGCGCGGGGATGCAATCCGTGCCCAAAGGTCAATTAGAAGCGGCGTGGATCCTCGGCATGAGCCGCTGGCATATTTTCAGTACCGTGGTGTTACCGCAGGCGGCACAAGCCGTGTGGCCCGCCATTATCAACAACCTGATTCAACTGCTGCTGGGCACCTCGCTGCTGTCAGCGATTGCATTGCCTGAATTGACCGGGACCGCCACCGTCATTAACTCGCGCACCCTGCTCTACATTCAAACATTCAGCGTGACGCTGCTGGCCTACCTGTTCCTGAGCAATCTGCTCTCCTGGTTGGGCAACTGGATGGGACGTCGGCTGTTTACGCCGTCGCAGGTGGTCATCGTAAAAAAGCCCGTCATGTTCCGCGCGATGAATCTCTTTAATCCCGCAAAACGTCGGGGGGCCTTATGAACGAACTGATTATCAATAGTCTGCCGCTGTTACTGAAAGGTCTGGTGGTCACGCTCGGCCTGTCCGTAGCAGCCATTATCGGCAGTACGCTGATTGGCCTGCTGGCGGCGGTACTGCGTACCAGTAAGATCCCTGTCGGCTCGCAGATTGCGCGCTTGTACATCGAACTGTTCCGCGGTTCACCCGTGCTGATCACGCTGATGTTTATCTATTTTGGCGTGGCGTATTTCGGCTATGACATCAACCTGTTTGCCGCTGGCGTCATTGGCCTGAGCATTTATCAGGGTGCCTATATCGCCGAAGTATTTCGCGCCGGGATCGAAGCCGTCCCCAAGGGACAGCGTGAGGTGTCCTGGATTTTGGGCCTCAGCAAAAGCCAAACGTTCTTCTCGGTGATCCTGCCGCAAACGCGCAAGATCGTGCTGCCGCCCCTTGTCGGGCAGTGGTTATCACTGATCAAAGATACCTCGATTGTCAGCATGATTGGCATGTCGGAGCTGATGCATCAGGGTCAGGCGATTGTCGATCGCATCGGTGAACCGGTGGTGATCTATGGCCTGGTCGCCCTGCTCTACTTTGCCATTTGTTATCCGTTATCCCGTTGGGTTCAACACCATTCAACCCGGAGTGCACTGCTATGAGCCAACCCGCCATCCGCCTCAGCGGCGTTACAAAATCGTTCGGCGCCACGCAGGTGTTGAAAACCATTGATTTGGAAGTGAACCCCGGTGAAGTCCTGGTGTTAATCGGCGCATCCGGTTCCGGCAAAAGTACCGTACTGCGCATTATGAGCGGGCTGGAAACCGCCGATAACGGTGAAATCTGGGTTAATGACGTGCCACTGCATGACCGCAAACGCGCTCGCGAAATATGCGGTCACGTTGGCATGGTGTTCCAACAGTTCAACCTGTTCCCACATAAAAGTGCCCTGGGCAACGTGACGCTGGCGCTGGTCAAAGCGCACAAGCTGTCAACGGAAGAGGCCAATCGTCGTGGCATGGCTGCGCTGGAAAAAGTCGGCCTGGCCGATCGCGCACACCACTATCCTTCACAGCTTTCCGGCGGGCAGCAGCAGCGCGTGGCGATTGCCCGTGCGCTGGCGGTGGAACCCAAAATTATGTTTTTTGATGAAGCCACCTCCGCACTCGACCCTGAACTGGTGGGTGAAGTGATGGAAGTGATGCGCAGTCTGGCGCGCGAAGGCATGACCATGGTGGTGGTGACGCACGAAATGGGCTTTGCCCGTAAAACCGCCGACCGCGTGGTGTTTATGGATCAAGGCGTGGTGGCAGAGCAAGGCAGCCCCAATGAGCTGTTTGTGCAGCCGCAGAACCCGCGCACACGCCAATTTTTATCACGCGTACTGGAGCATTAAGGAGCCACGATGTCGGTACTCTTTCCTCTGCAGGCCACGGGTGGGCTGGATACACCCACCGCGCAGCCCCAATTTAAATCGGTCGCGGGAGACGGCAACCGCCCGCTGGACACCGGCTGCGAGATCTTCAGCAGTGAGCAGGTCTTTTCGCCGCTGATGCTGATCAAACAGTCGGCAATCCAACACAACCAGCAGGCGCTGGCCGCATGGTGCCGCGAACAAGGCGTGTTGCTGGCGGCGCACGGTAAAACCTCAATGTCGGCGGCTGTTTTGCGTCAGGCCGTTGCCGCTGGCGCGTGGGGATTAAGCGCCGCGACGCCCGCTCAGGTACGCGCATTACGCAGCTTTGGCGTACGTAATGTGTTTCTGGCAAACGAACTGGTGGATGCCGCGGGGATCCGGTGGATCGGCGAATGGCAGCGTCAACATCCCGAGCATCAGTTTCTGTGCTACGTCGATTCACTGAAAGGAGTGGCGCTGCTGGATCGCCATTTGGCGGCCTCTGGCGTGACGCTTTCGGTACTGGTTGAAGTGTCGCAACCCGGTGGACGTACAGGCTGTCGTACCGCGGACGAAGCGCTGGCGATTGCCCAAGCCGTTCAGTCCAGCGCGCACCTCTCGTTGGTGGGCGTCGCAGGTTACGAAGGGGCCATTGCTGCCGGACGTGATGAAGCCGCCCTGACCACTGTGCGTACCTATTGCCAGAAACTTTGCGACATTTCGACGATGCTGGCGGACAACGCCTTGTTCGCCACCGATACCCCGATTCTTAGCGCCGGTGGTGGTGCCTATTTTGATGTGGTGGTTAGCAGCTTCAAGGCAGCCAACTTGCCGCAGCCACCGGTTATCTTGATTCGTGCCGGAGCGTATATGGCGCACGATGACGGGCTGTATGCACGTATTGCGCCGTTCGCTCAGCCCAATTCGCCTTATCAGCTGCATTCCGCGCTGGAGATTTGGGGCCGCGTGCTGTCACGTCCAGAACCTGGGCTGGCACTGCTTGATTTTGGTCGCCGCGATGTACCGTTCGACCAAGATATGCCGATACCGCATGCAATTCGCAATGAAGACGGCAGCGCACCGCGCAAAGCCGATGGGATGCACATCAGCGATGTCAACGATCAGCATGCGTATCTGCGGGTGCCGGAGAGCGATCCGCTCGCCCCCGGTGACTGGGTAGGCTGTGGTATTTCCCATCCCTGCACCGCGTTTGATAAATGGCGTTATTTGCCTCTGGTCGACGACCACTATCGGGTCACTGATGCAGCCTATACGGCGTTTTAATCTCTCAGGCCGGTGACACCGGCCTGAATTTTTATACGTAACCGAGCAGGGAAAACCACAGATAGTTCAACGGTAACAGCAGCAACATCGATAAGCCGGACACAATCAAACAGAAGCGAATGCCCTCTTTGGCAGGCACTTTCCCCAGCCCCATCGCGACCACTATTGGTGATGCCTGATAAGGCAACAGCGGTGTCGCATAGGCAAAGACCTGAATCATCATGACGGTCATCAGTGAAAAACCGGATGCTTGCGACAGGCTCTCTGCCATCGGCGTATACATCGCTGGCACACCATTAGCGGTCAGCACAAAGTTTAAGACCGACGTAATGCCGGTTAACGACAGAAAACTCAGCCAGGGATGCTGCGGGCTGAGCGGGGCAAAATGCTGAACGGCATCACCGACACGCTGGCCCAACCCGGATTGCACCACCAGCGCCGCCAGACCAAGAATACCGCCGACATACAAGCAGGTGCGAAAGTTAACGCCATTCGCGAAGGCTTCACCATTCACAAATCCTACCCGCGGGAGCAGGCAGAAGCAGGCGGCCACCAGCCCAATCCACGCAGGAGAGATCCCGTGCCAACTGTCTGTGGCCCACAACAGCAGTGTGAGCAGTAACACCACCAGCAAACGCCGCTCATCACGACGCAGCGGAGCAGCCACTGCAGCAACATGGACTGGCTGCGGTCTGGCGGGGAACAGCCAGATAATGCACAGCGTAATCAGCCCGCCTTTCAGCCAGCCCGTAACAGGCGTATGCAGTAGCAACCAGGGCATAAATGTCAGGTGCTGATGCCAGGCATTCTCTGCCGCCCCAGCCAGCACCAAATTGGGCACGTTGGCGGGCAAAATACTGGCTGACAACGCAAAGGTGCCAAATCCCACCGCCAGCATCAGACCTATCCAGCCTTTGCTGCCTTCCGCGATGCCAGCCTGCTTTGCCATTGCCCCGATAACCGGCACCAACAGGGCGATACGCCCCATATTAGAAGGCATAACAAACGCCAGCGCGTAGCTCAGCAGCATGACGCCGCCGACCATCGTAGGCCAACTCTGTGTGAGATGTCGTGAGAGTTTTTGCGCTAACCGGTCTGCCAGCCCCACTTTCTTGATGGCAACGCCCAGTACAAACCCACTGAACACTAACCAAAACGCCGAGGAAGCAAAACCGCTAAAGATGGTGTCAGCAGGGGCAACCTTAAACACCATGGCGGCAGCGAAAAACAGCAGTGCGGTGATAAATTCCGGCAACAGTGATGTCGCCCATAACAGGATGGTGATCGCCACCACCGCCGTTGTCAGCCACAACTCAACGTTCATGTTGCTTCCCTGTGGACAAAAGAGCGGAACAGTATTTGACCTGCGCGCGCACGACGACAGAGAGAGCTGACTAAAGTGTGCGATGCGTCACAAAATTAAGGCAGTGCACCGATCATCATCCACAGCGTAGTCAGCACCAGCGACAGTGCCATCACGCCATTAAATACCCGCCGTTTCCATTCGGTTTGTAAGTGTTTTCCCATGCGATCGCCCATCAGCGCCCACAGAAAAATGCAGGGGAAATTCAGTAACGAGAAACCTGTCATCACGGTCACAATCCCGCTGGCGGAATACAATAAGGCCACGTTACTGCACATGACCCAGGCTTTGGGATTGAGCATCTGGAACAACACGGCCCCCGCCAAACTCATGGGTTTTGCTTCGCCAGACACCTTGGGCGCGCCAGCGCGAAACAGTTTCCATGACAGCCACAACAGATACGCCCCGCCTACCAGCGTCAGTGGTAAACGCAGGCTATCCATCCAGGCCAGCAGCACGTCCAGCACACTCCACACCAGCAAGGTTTGTAGCGCACACCCACAAATGATGCCCAGCATCATCGGCAAGGTACGCTTTAGGCCAAAATTCACGCCAGAACTGGCCAGCAGGAGGTTATTCGGGCCAGGCGTGATCGACATCACGGTGACGTAACTGTAAAACGTGGGATCCAACATGGGTGCGTCCAGAGTCTTGAAATCATGCACTCAGACTATCTTGCAACCTCTAATGGTAACAGTGACAAAAAAACGATATTGTCAGGGATACAATTCAGTTGTTACCTAAACTGTACCCATTGAATCGGGGGTGAAGTGTGACCGTCCTTGAGAACACCGCAACGCGCTATTTGCAATTGGCGGAAACGCTGGCACAAGCGATCCATGAAGGCGCCTTATTACCCGGCAGTCGCCTGCCTGCCGTGCGCCGCTGCGCCGCCAGCCATGATGTCAGCGTCAATACGGTATTGGCGGCCTACCGCCATCTGGAAGACAGGGCACTGATTGAAGCCCGTCCGCAATCGGGGTATTACGTGCGCGGTGTGCTGCCCGCGTTGACCGCTCCGCGTCAGAAAAAAGCCCGCGTTGCCACGCCTGGCAATGAGCGCCGCGAGCTGATCGAGACGGTTTTTGCCGCCCAGAACCACCCGGACTACACCAATATCTCGCTGGCTTGCCCGCAAAACAGTGATTTTTATCCGGTGCAGAAATTAGCACGTATCACGGCCTCACTGCTGCGCCGCAAGCCCGATCTGATCGGCAAATATGCCCTGCCACCCGGTAGTCAGCGACTGCGCACCGAGATAGCGCGCCGTGCCCAAACCCTGGGCATGTCGCTGCAAGGGGATGACATCACCCTGACCCACGGTTGCATGGAGGCGTTGCAACTGGCGCTGCGTGCCGTGACGCAGCCCGGTGACTGCGTGGGAGTCGAGAGCCCTACGTATTTTTTTCTGTTTCCACTGCTCTCCAGTTTGGACCTGAAAACCGTTGAAATCCCTACGCATCCCGAGCAGGGGATTGCACTGGATGCCGTCGAATTGTTATTGCAGGAAAAACGCATTCAGGCGCTGTTGGTGATGCCTACCGTGCAGAATCCGCTGGGATTTACCATGCCGGTAGAGCATAAGCGCAGGCTGGCCAAGCTGGTGAATCAACACCAGATCCCCTTGATAGAAGATGGGCTGTACGGTGAATTACAGTTCACGACGCCCCTCTCTCCTGCGGTGAAGCATTTTGATGACGCGGGCTGGGTCATCTATTGCGCCAGTTACACCAAAACCCTGGCACCGGATTACCGCATTGGCTGGATGGCGGCGGGCCGTTTTGCCCCTGCGCTGGCACAACTGAAAAGCGTGTCCTCGATGAGCGAATCGGTATTGCTCTCAGAAGCGCTGGCGGAATTTTTGGAAAGCGGTGGCTACGATAACCACCTGCGTCGCATGCGTTTGCGCTATGCGCGCCAGTTGGATGAAGCCCGCGGCCTGATTGCGCGCTATTTTCCACCGGGCACGCGGGCGACGCTCCCCGCCGGCGGCTTTGTCTTTTGGGTCGAACTGCCGGAGAGTGTCGATACCGTCACGCTGTTCCATCGTTTGTTGCAGGAGCAAATCTGCGTCACGCCCGGCCCGCTTTACACGCTCAGTGAGCGCGGTAATCACGCGCTGCGCCTTTCCTGCTGCTATCCGTTTGATGAGCGCTATGTCTGGGCAATTCGCCGTACCGGGCAACTGGCCTGCGAACTCGGCGGATACCCTGCCAGCACTGAATCCACAACCCACACCCTGGAGTGATGATGAATCCCCTGCCGTTTAAGCAAGTTGATGTGTTTACTTCCCACGCCTTTCAGGGCAATCCGTTGGCGGTGATCATGGATGCCAGCCAGATGAGCGATGCGCAGATGGCCGCGATTGCGCGTTGGACCAATCTGTCAGAGACCACTTTTGTGCTGCCCGCCACCCATGCCGACGCCGATTACCGCGTGCGCATTTTTACCCCCGGTGGTGAACTGCCGTTTGCAGGCCATCCTACGCTGGGCACCGCACACGCATTGCTGGAAGCGGGATTGCAGCCAAAAACAGCGGGAAAACTGGTGCAGGAGTGCGCGCTGGGCCTGGTCACCGTGCGCATTAGCGCAGATTCGCAGTTGGCGTTTGCCGCACCGGACGCCAGTTTGCAGCCGTTTAACGACGCCCTGCTTGCCACGGCCATGAACAGTGATGCCATCCGCGGTGAAGCCTGTATTGTCGATATGGGCATTCGTTGGCTGGTGGTCCCGATGGAAAGCGCAGCCGCCGTGCTGGCAGCGCGCGCAGATGCCAACGACCTGGCCCGTCTGCAAAAACATGCGCAGGTCAACGGCGTGGCCCTGTTTGGTGCCCATGACAGCGGTGAGATCGATTATGAATTCCGCGCCCTGTTTGTTGAAGCGGGCGTGCTGGTGGAAGATCCGGTGACGGGAAGCGCCAATGCGTGTCTGGCACGCTGGTTTGCCGCTCAGGGCCAACAACGGGATTACAGCGTACGTCAGGGCACCGTCTTACAGCGCAATGGTCGCGTGCAGGTGAGCTACCGTGATGATGGCATCTGGATTGGCGGCAACACGGTGACGGTCATTAACGGCACCCTGAGCGCCTAAGCGGGTGGGGCACGCCCCACCCTTTGCGTTTAGCCCTGCTTGAGCCAGCCCAGCAGCGCCCGATTAAACGCCTGTGGATCCTGAATTTGCGGCGAATGCCCCAAATGCGGGAAATTCACCAGCGTGGCATGCGGTATGGCTTCCGCCGCGCGTTTACCCAGTTCAGGATAATTCCCCAGTGAAGGCTTTAATGCATCAGGTGCCAGGGCTTTATTGATCGCGGTATTGTCTTTATCGCCAATCAGTAACAGCGTAGGCATTTTCAAATGTGGGAATTCATACACCACCGGTTGGTTATAAACCATGTCGGTGGTTTGTGCCTGTTGCCACGCCACCACTTCTTTATCCGGGCCGTTGTACATGCCCGCCTGCATATTCACCCAGTGATCGTATTCCGGCTTCCATTCGCCAGCATAATAGGTTGATTGCTGGTACTTTTTGATCGAATCAAACGTGGTTTTCAGCTCGCCCTGGAAAGATTTGTCGATGCTCTGCCACGGCACGCCAAGGGCTTTCCAGTCCTCAAGACCAATGGGATTCACCAACACCAGGCGCTGCGTTTGCTGGGGATACATCAGCGCATAGCGCGTTGCCAACATGCCGCCCATCGAGTGGCCCATGACCGTGGCCTGCGCAACGCCAAGCTGGGTCAGGAGATCGTGGGTATTTAGCGCCAACTGCTGAAAACTGAACTGATAACCTTCTGGCTTACTGGATTTACAAAAACCAATTTGGTCCGGCAGGATCACACGGTATCCCTGTGCAACCAGCTCCCGTGCGGTGTTTTCCCAAGTGGCTGCACAGAAATTTTTACCGTGCATCAGCACCAGCGTTTGCCCGTTAGGCTGCTGCGGCTTGAGGTCCATATACGCCATGCTGAGGGTTTTGCCTTGCGATTCGAACGTGAATTCGTTCACCGGCCAGGGATAGGTGAATCCCTCCAGCATTGCATTGTACGAAGGGGGTGCCGCCTGCGCGAAGGCAGGCGGAAGAAGTGCGGTCAGTAACAATAGGACGTGGCGTTTCATGTGCAGGTTCCTTGTTAAATTAAGCCCCTGAAAACCTAGCACATTGAAACATCGCCACACCCGGATTGACCCTTTTTTACACGCCTTCAGTTTCCTTTACAGGAACATGCCGCCAGAGGCTTCCACGCGCTGCGCATTGATCCAACCAGCTTCATCACTGAGGAGCAGCGCCACGGCATCACCAATGTCATCCGGCAGGCCAACGCGACCCAGCGCAGTTTGTGATGCAATCAGCTTATTCATCTCAGGCGTATCGCGGACGTGTCCGCCCCGGAAATCGGTCTCAACCGCGCCAGGGGCCAGGATATTGACGGCAATACCACGGCTGCCCAGCTCTTTCGCCTGGTAGCGCGTCAGCACCTCCATCGCCCCTTTCATCGCAGCATAAGCGCCGTAGCCTGGCAGGGTGAAACGCGCTAAACCGGTTGAGACATTCAGGATGCGTCCGCCGTCATTCAGCAGCGGCAACAAGCTCTGCGTCAGGAAAAAGGGCCCTTTTAAATGGATATTCATCAGGGTATCAAACTGTTCTTCACTGGTTTCGGCAAACGGGACATTGATACCGATGCCCGCATTGTTCAATAAATAATCAAAACGTTCCCGATTCCATACGCTGCGCAGTGCTGCTTGCACCGCCACCTGAAAGGCGGCAAAGCTGCTGCTGTCGCCGACATCCAGTTGCAGCGCGACGGCACGGCCACCTAAGGCTTCAATTTCGCTAACCACGGCCAACGCATCTTGTTGACGCGATTGCCACGTCAAAATGATATCCGTGCCCTTTGCAGCCAGTTTTAGCGCTGCGCTCTTACCTAAACCGCGGCTGCCGCCGGTGATCAAAGCAATTTTACGTGTCATGGTGATCTCCATTGAGTGAATAACGTGCGATTGACAGCATATTGCAATCAAATTAGGCGATAAATAAGCTGAAATGCGCTTCACTGTTTCATCAGCAACAACAATGGGCCTTTTCGATGGATAAAATTCATGCAATGCAGATGTTTGTGCGCGTGGCAGAAATGGAAAGTTTCTCCCGCGCGGCAGACAGCCTCGGCGTCCCGAAAGGCAGTGTCTCGCGGCAAATTGTGGCGCTGGAAAACGACATAGGTGCGCGCTTGCTGCATCGCACCACCCGCCGTGTGCAACTTACTCAGGATGGGCTGGTCTATTACGAGCGCTGTCGCGATCTCCTGTCGACGCTGGATGAAATGAATTCGCTGTTTCGTCAGGATCCCAAGACCCTGAGCGGCCGATTGCGCGTGGATATGCCGGTCAGCGTGGCCACCGAACATGTGATCCCGCAGTTGCCACAGTTTTTGCAGCAGTATCCCGGCATTGAGCTGGAGCTGAGCAGCAGCGACCGTCTGGTCGATGTGATCCGCGAAGGGTTCGACTGTGTGGTGCGCGTTGGCACCCCCAAAGATTCCGGGCTGATATTGCGCTCACTGGGGGAATTGCAGATGCTGAACTGCGCCAGCCCTGATTATCTGGCGCGCTTTGGGTATCCGGAAACCCCGGAAGACTTATCCCAGCACGCGCTGGTGCATTACAGCCAGCATCTGGGCGTGGCCACGGAAGGCTTTGAATACTTCGATGGCAAACAGAGCCATTTTCTGACCAGCGGAGGCGTCGTGACGGTAAACAGCACAGAGACTTACCGCGCAGCCTGTCTGGCAGGATTAGGGATTATTCAGGTGCCACGCATCGGCGTTGCCCAGGCACTGCAACAAGGCACGTTGATTGAGGTATTACCGGGTTTTCGTGCCAAGCCCATGCCGGTCTCTCTGCTGTACCCACACCGCCGCAATTTGGCGCGCCGCGTGCATGTGTTTATGGAGTGGCTGAGCCAGGTGTTAAAACACTACCTACGCTGAGCAGGCTATACTTTTATTTTGACGACTTAACAGGACGCTATCAGTTCATGACGGACAATCATCAGGAGAAAGACCAGGCGGAGCAGCCGCTTATCAATATCAAAACGGGTGTCAAACGGGTCGATCACTCGATCACGTTGATCTCTCGCTTTGTCAGTTGGTTTAAAGAGATCCACGCGGTCGCCCATTTTATTCGCGCCCTCAACCGCTTTAACGATCGTCTGGGTAGCCAGTTTGGTGCCGCGATCACCTACTTCTCCTTTTTATCACTGATCCCTATTTTAATGGTGTCGTTTGCCGCCGTCGGCTTTGTGCTGGCCTCAAACGAAACCTTGTTAACCGAGCTGATCGATAAGATCGTCGGCAGCATCAGCGATCCGGGCCTCGCCAATACGCTAAAAAGCACCGTGAATACCGCCGTACAGCAGCGTACCACCGTGGGTTTGACCGGCCTGGCGATTGCGCTCTATTCCGGTATTAACTGGATGGGCAATCTGCGCGAGGCGATTCGCGCGCAATCTCGCGATGTGTGGGAACGTGCGCCCGAAGATGAAGAAGTTTTTTGGAAAAAGTATCTGCGTGATGTGGTCTCGCTGATCGGACTGATGCTGGCGCTGGTGGTGACACTCAGCCTGACCTCCGTTGCCGGGGCCGCCCAAGCCGCTATCGTGAATGCGCTGGGATTACAAGATATTGAATGGCTTCGCCCTGCGATGACGCTGATTGCGCTGACCATTTCGATTATTGCCAACTATCTGCTGTTTTTGTGGATCTTCTGGATTCTGCCACGCCACAAACCGCGTAAAAAAGCGCTGTTGCGGGGCACCTTGCTGGCAGCAATCGGTTTTGAAGTGATTAAGTTTGTGATGACACTGACGTTGCCTAAGCTCGCCAGTTCTCCTTCCGGTGCCGCCTTTGGTTCCGTGCTGGGACTGATGGCCTTTTTCTACTTCTTTGCCCGTCTGACGCTGTTCTGCGCGGCGTGGATCGCCACGGCGAAATACAAAGACGATCCGCAAGTGCATGCGCCTGGCGAAAAACCGTGAGACTTCAGGCTACCGCGAGGTGGCCTGCTTTCCGTTCAAAACCGCAGAAAAATCTGTTGTTTGGCGATTATTTATCCAGAAAACAGGATAAACGCTCAACCTCGTACTTTTATTTCCCTCTTTTGTAGTGAATCACGCCACTAAACCCTGCTTTTACCCTGCCATCCCCCACAAACCTCAGATTTATGAAAATTATCGACTTTTCGCCGTGATTTGCTGCGATAAGCGCCATTTTTCACCATTGAATCGCGCATTTTCACTGCGTAATATGCCTATTTACTGTTATTTACATATAAGAATGAGTTATGCAAGCCACCATCGCACCCCCATTAGAAAACGAGCAGGATGCTGCTCCCGTCAACTCACGCGGTAAAGTGCTTGTTGCTTCCCTGGTCGGCACAGCCATCGAGTTTTTCGATTTCTATATTTACGCCACTGCCGCCGTGATTATTTTTCCACACATCTTCTTTCCACAGGGCGATCCCACCGTTGCCACGCTGCAATCACTGGCGACCTTTGCTATCGCCTTTGTGGCACGTCCGATTGGTTCTGCGGTATTTGGTCACTTTGGCGATCGCGTTGGGCGTAAAGTCACGCTGGTTGCCTCGCTGCTGACCATGGGGATTTCCACCGTGGTGATCGGCCTGCTGCCAGGCTACGCCACCATTGGCGTTTGGGCACCGTTACTGCTGGCGCTGGCCCGCTTTGGGCAGGGTCTGGGCTTAGGGGGCGAATGGGGCGGTGCCGCCCTGCTGGCGACCGAGAATGCGCCCGCCAAAAAACGGGCGTTTTACGGTTCCTTCCCGCAACTGGGTGCGCCGATTGGCTTCTTCTTTGCCAACGGAACCTTCCTGTTGCTCTCCTGGCTGCTGACTGACGACCAGTTTATGAGCTGGGGCTGGCGCGTGCCTTTTATCCTGTCTGCGGCACTGGTGATTGTCGGTCTGTATGTGCGCGTCTCTCTGCATGAAACACCGGTATTCGCCAAGGTGCAGAAAGAGAATAAGCAGGTTCGTGTGCCGATGGGCGCCCTGCTTAAACACCACATGAAACCGACCATTCTCGGCACCTTTATCATGTTGGCAACCTACACGCTGTTTTACATCATGACCGTGTATTCCATGAGCTACGGCACGGCACCTGCACCGGCTGGGCTGGGTTTTTCACGCAACAGTTTCCTGTGGATGCTGATGGTGGCCGTGATTGGTTTTGGCGTGATGGTGCCGATTGCGGGTGTCCTGGCGGATCGTTTTGGACGGCGGAAAACGATGATCACCATTACGTTGTTGATCATCGCGTTTGGTTTACTGTTCCCGACGCTGCTGGGTTCCGGCAGCCAGACAGTGGTCATGCTGTTCCTGTTGCTCGGCCTGAGCATCATGGGCCTGACCTTTGGCCCGATGGGTGCGCTGTTGCCTGAACTGTTCCCAACGGAAGTACGTTACACCGGGGCCTCTTTCTCGTACAACCTGTCGTCCATTCTGGGTGCCTCCGTTGCCCCTTACATTGCGACCTGGTTGAACAGCACCTACGGCCTGTGGGCGGTGGGCGTTTATCTGGCCTCCATGGCGACGCTCACGCTGATTGCCTTGATTCTGTGTAAAGAGACTCAGCACAAAACCTTGTACTGATCGCAATACGACGCCCTCTCACCACGCTGAGAGGGCGTCGCCTGCCCTATTTTTTCTTCGGTTGTAACACGTTGGTACATTGGTTGCTGTCGCCTTCGCTGGGCGAAATCAGCGCTAACAGCGCAGCCGCCGGTGCTACCACCGCACCCAATGCCACCGCAGCGGCGCCGCGCGCAATCAACGGCCCCGCCTTTACGCCCGCGTCGGGATTTTTAAAGGTGCCACGCACATACAACGGGGAACGCAGCGTAATAATGCGGATGCCTTTACTCGCCGGATCGATCGACAAATCCAAACGTTCATTGGCAAAGTTGGTGGTACCCGTCACATTGATCACCGCATTTTCGGTATCAAACACCAGCAAACGTGAACGGGCGAGACCGTTGCGGATATCTAAATCGGCAGCGGCGCAGTTAATCGCCACTTCATCATCACCAAACAGCTTGCCCACCACGTAGTTGCCCACATTAAGGCCGACGATTTCCATCAGGCTGCGGCTGATCAAGCCATCGTTCATCAACACTTTGAGATCGCCATTGCTGGTAGCCAGCAAATCGGCCACGGAATTACCGCTGCCGGTGAGCTTTGCATCGCCGTTGATCTGCCCCAGGCTGCTCTGCATGGCAGTGACATCAGCAAACAATTGTTTCAGCCGCAGATTGCGCGCGTGGATATCGGCACGCCCTTGCATTGGCGAGCGATTGCCTTCCAAACGAATGCTGGCATTCAGGCTGCCGCCCGCAATGGCAAAGCGCAACGGATCGAGGCGCAGATCGCCCTGCTTCAAGATCAGATGCGTATACAGATCGCTGATCGGCAGCTTGTCACTGTGTTCAATGCGCGCCCCACGGAATTTCACATCCGCATCCATCGCATCCCAGCTTTTGGTATCAAACTTGTCGTGCGGCAAGACACGGTCGGCAGGTTGCGTAGACTTATCACCGCGCGCGGCTTTGGCTTTTTCCGTTTTCTCGCTGCCTTTGCCCGAATTGACGCCAATCAGCGGCCCTAAATCGGCCATCCGCAGTTGGCGGGAGGTGAGTTCCCCTTCCAGGCGCGGGCGCGGTTTGCTTTGGGTATAGGTTAAGGTGCCGTGAATATCGCTGTCGCCGATGTGGCCGTTGAATTTCTCATAGCGAAAACGCATGCCGCCCGCATCACGAAAGCGCGCGGTAAGGTGGCCGTCGGTTTCATAGGGCGGTGTATCAGGTAGCAACACACCGGTCAGACCATATAAGTTGGCCAGCGTATCGCCGGAGAAACGCAAACGCAGGTCGAGCCCGCCGAGATTAAGAGGATCGCTGACCGTCCCCTCGACACGCACACGCGTGGTGCCATTGCGCACGTCGGCCGCCACCGGGAAAGGATGCGCATCACTGCGCAGCGCCAGCATGCCACCGATTTTACCGTCGCCGCTCAGCCGCTCATTGTTGTAGGTTCCGCTGGCCTGCCAACCGAATACAAAGTCGGCAGCCCCCTTTTCATCCCCTTTGCCCCCGGCAAGCTGGGCATAAGGCACGGGTTTACCCAACGGGTCCACGGTGACGCGCACGTCAGCCCTGTTGATGGCATCACGGTAGCGAATGTTCCCCTGATCAAACACCACGTTATCCAGACGGAAAGACCAGGCCGACGGCGGCTGATCCTTCGCGGATTCATCGCTGTTGGCGAGGTTAAAAGTCCAGTTATTATGCTTATCTGCGGTTTGAATCAGGCGGGCATCGGGCTGCGTGAGTTTGATCCACGGGATATACACCTGCTTACCTAACAGCGCCAGCGGGGCCAGCGTGGCTTCAACGCGCTGGAGCTGCACCATGGTGACGTCTGGAATGGTGGGCGGATTGCCCAGCACAATGTCATCCGCATGCACATGCGGCCAGGGAACCCAACTGCGCCAACCGGGTTCGTCGCGATGCCGTTCCCATTTCACGCCCAAATCACCACGAATGGCAAACGGACGATTTAACTCCGTCGAGACTTTCTGGTTGATGGTTGGTTTCAGGCGATTCCAGTCAAAAGTGGCAATGAAAATCACCACCGCCACAACCAACAACAATAAAATCCCGCCTGTCCAACTAAACACTTTTCCCGTGCGTGACATACCTACCTCCGTGATTCGACGCTTTATTAAAGATAGTCGATACGGAGCAGGTTTATACCTCAGTCAGGTTCAGCGGCAAGGTTTCCAGTTGATCAAACGGCTGCGGGCGGGCGAAGTAGTAGCCTTGCGCGGCAAAAGCCGGTGAATTTTGCACGTGTTCCCACTCTTCACGCGTTTCAACGCCTTCCACGATCACCCCTTTGCAGTAGCGGTTGATCAGGGCCAGCAACATTGAAAACAGCGAACGGCCCTCTTCTGAACGCCGAAGCATCATAAACAGCTCACGCGACAGTTTGATATGGTCGTAGCGCTGTTCACGCAAAGCCGAGAAATTGGCCATCCCCGACCCAAAATCATCCAGCCACAATGGGCCGAGCTGCGGCATCTGGGCAAAGATTTCATCCTGCGGCAGTATCTGATGCTCCACCAGTTCGAAGCGCACCCAGGGCAAACGCGCAATCAAGCCGCGAATCAATGCACACTTATTCAGCGCCATCAGCGTGGGGCCATCTACATTCACCGAGGCCAGCAGCCCGTGATTGCAAAAATACCCGTTCCACTCCAGCAGCAGCGCAAGCTGTTCACGCACCACCACTAACCGCTGCGCAATATCGATGCGTGCAAAATAGAGTTCCGGTGACAGTCGCTTTTCCGGCGCGGAGGGATGCCACACCGCGGTAAGCAGTTCGATTGCCATCAGCGCGCCACTGGTCAAATAGATAGGCTGGAACGTGTAAATACGCTGACACTGCCTCCAGTACATCCGCTCTTCCTGCTGCGCCTGCAAGCTCGCTGCGGAAGGCAAGGGATGACTGATGTACTTCAGCATCATGATGATTGCATCCTTAAATGATGAGACTGCCGTCGGCCTCCCGTCATGCGATTATCGGCATCACCAGGCATAACTTTATGGGCTCCAGGAGAGCCAATGCTACCCGTCATGCCGGCTAACAATCGGTGTAACAGCGTAAAGATCAGGCGTTTTTCTCTGCCATTGCAAATTTGGATAGTGCCTCGCAAAATAATAAAACGGTGTTTTAAAAATATTGACGCTGCCAGCGCGACAGACGAAACTGGAAAAAACCTCATCAGGGATCGTTACGATGCAGCAGAACATAGCCATTATCGGCGAATGTATGATTGAGCTTTCCGGGCAACAAGACCAACTTCGCCGCGGTTTTGGTGGCGATACGCTTAACACGGCCGTGTATCTCGCACGCCAAACCGCCAGCACGCCGCTCGCCGTTTCCTACGTGACAGCCATGGGAGACGACGCCTACAGCCAGCAGATGATCGACCAGTGGGCGCAGGAAGGCGTTGATACCTACCTGATTCAACGCTTTAGCGACAAATTACCGGGCTTATACGTGATTGAAACGGATGCACAAGGTGAGCGCACTTTTGCCTACTGGCGCAACGATGCCGCGGCACGTTACTGGCTGGAGCGCGAGAGTGCAGAAGCCGTGTGCGAAGCGCTGGCAAGGTTTGATTATGTCTATTTGTCCGGCATCAGTTTGGCCATTTTACCGCCCGCCAGTCGCGAGAAACTGATGGCCCTGCTGCAACGCGTCCGCGCGAACGGCGGCAAAGTCCTGTTCGATAACAATTACCGTCCACGCCTGTGGCACGATAAAGCGCAGACGCAAGACGCCTACCGCGCTATGCTGAGTTGCACCGATATCGCTTTCCTCACGCTGGACGATGAAACGCTGTTGTGGGGAGAAGCCTCGGTGGAAACGGTAATCGCTCGTACGCATGCGGCGGGCGTTGCCGAGGTGGTGATAAAGCGTGGCGCTGACAGTTGTCTGGTGTCAGCCAACAACCAGCAGGTTGAGGTTCCCGCGCAGCGTCTGCGTGCCGAGCAAGTGGTTGATACCACAGCCGCGGGCGATGCCTTTAGCGCAGGGTATCTGGCAAAACGCCTGCTGGGCGGCTCGCCAAAGGCTTCTGCTGAACAGGGCCACCTGATTGCCAGTCATGTGATTCAGCATCGCGGCGCCATTATTCCGCCAGAAGCGATGCCATAAGGGGCACGAAATGATTCAGGTGTGGGGACGTAAATCGTCATCCAATGTACAAGCGGTGATGTGGTGTCTGGCTGAGTTGCAGCAACCGGTTGAGCGTTACGATGTAGGCCACAAATACGGTGGTAACAACACGCCTGAGTTTCTGGCGATGAATCCAAATGGCCTGGTACCGGTGCTTAAAGACGGCGATAAACCCCCGCTGTTTGAGGCGGGTGCGATTGTGCGTTATCTGGCTAATCGCTACGGCAATGATGATTTCTGGCCGCAAGATTTAGACGCCCGCACCCAGGTCGATATGTGGGCCGAGTGGGCCAAACTCACGGTTTCACTTAGCTTTACCAAGCCCGTTTTCTGGCCGCTGGTTCGCGTCCCCGAGGCCGAACGCGACCTTAGCGCACTGAATCTCGCCATCGACAACCTGACCAAAGTGCTGATGATTGCGGATAACCGCCTGCAACAGCATGACTACCTGGTGGGCAATCATCTCACGATGGCCGATATCCAACTGGGTAACTTACTGTACCGTTACTACAGCCTGGACATGCCGCGCGCCGACCTGCCAGGTTTGCAGCGTTATTATCAGCGTCTGGGCCAGCGCGAGGCTTATCGCCAGCACGTGATGGTCTCCTATGACGAACTGAAATATTCGCCATCCTGAACCTCACTTCCCGGAGGGCCGCATTGGCCCTCGTTTTTAGCAGCACGTCAACGCCTGATACCACCGCTCACCAGACCTGATAGCGTCAAATTTGACTTAGCGCTGGCCCGTATAGTCCTGGTCTGAAACTGTGCAAAACGCGCGCACTTTGCTGGACGTTCAGGCGCTTTCGCGCCCATGATTACCCTGTTGCTCACTGAAAATAACAACCACAAGTTGCGGCAGGAAACACCATGAAAACAGAAATTATTAATGTCTGGCCTGGCAGCGAAGCGCCCGGTGCCAGCGATGCACATGCGCAGCCGCGCATCATTGACCAGGCCAAACCTTACGAACCCTACGACCGGGCAGCCTACGGTGTGCGCTGCCCGGAGATCGCCCTCTGGTATCCAGAAGATGACAATGGCATCACGCTGTTGGTGGCACCCGGCGGTGGCTTTGAGCGCGTCATGATTGACCGTGAAGGCAGCTCACTTTCCACCTTTTTCACCGCCATGGGTTACACGCTGGCTGTAATGACTTACCGCTTGCCGCATGAGGGACACCACGAAGGTGCCGATGCGCCACTGGCCGATGTGCAACGCGCAATCCGCGTTCTGCGAGAGCGTGCCAGGCAAGGGCTGAATGGTCGGCAAATTGTGATGCTCGGTTTCTCTGCAGGAGGGCATGTGGCTGCCAGCGCCGCCACGCGCTTTGCGGAGAAAATCAGTCCGCTGCGCGACAGTATTGAACAACACACCGCACGCCCGGATGCTCTGGTGTTGATTTATCCGGTTATCAGCATGCGCGACAATCTGGCGCACAAGGGGGCGCGCCAACGCCTGATTGGTGAGTTCCCCACCGGTGAGATGATTGATCGCTACTCACTGGAAACACGCGTGCGCCACGATACGCCTGCCACGTTGCTGATCCATGCGGTGGATGACACCAGCGTGTCGGTGGAAAACAGCATGCAGTTCTTTAGCGCCTTGCGCAGCAAAAACATTCCGGTGGAAGCGCATTTTTACCAACAGGGCGGGCACGGTTTCGGCTTGCGTTCGCTGGCTGACAGTGCGCTAGCCAGTTGGCCAATGCTGGTGAATGAGTGGTTGCGGCCACGAACACTGGCGAAAAAGTGAGTGCCTACTCATAATTGAGTCTGAGTGTTTGAATCTGCGCGCTGGCCGTGGGTATGCTGGCGCTTCATTCCCCTCTGGAGACGTAACCTATGGGCAAGCTGTTTCCCTGCAACGATCCCCCGGACCAGGTGCCGGCAGATACGGTAGATGAAGAGTGTCAACGCGCGGAGTTATTGGCGAACTTGCAGGAGAGCGAGCGGGAATGCCACCTGGCACAAAATGAATCAGGTGGCGCATATTGGGATACACGGCATTGTTAAGATTGAGCTGTCTGTCCCCCATCCCAGCCTTCCCCCGTAAACAGGGGAAGGGGCTAAATTCTCGCCCTGCCTTACACCTGGCACAAAATGAATCAGGTGGCGCGTATTGGGATACACGGCATTGTTAAGATTGAGCTGTCTGTCCCCCATCCCAGCCTTCCCCCGTAAACAGGGGAAGGGGCTACATTCCCGCCCTGCCTTACACCCGGCACAAAATGAATCAGGTGGCGCGTATTGGGATACGCGGCATTGTTAAGATTGAGCTGCCTGTCCCCCATCCCAGCCTTCCCCCGTAAACAGGGGAAGGGGCTAAACCTTACACGCAGCACTCTATCCCCCCTCCCGTTTACGGGAGGGGGTTAGGGGGAGGGGCAGACCACTCAAAACTTAAAACGAATTAAGACTGTGGTGGCGCTGGAATATCCGAGACTTCAGGACGCGGATCGTCACTCACTGCTGGCGCAGCCGTTTCTGGCGGCGTCATCACCTTTTGCCAGGCTTCCTGCAAGACGCGCACGTTGGTTTCTGGCTCACCCTGCGGCTGCATCAACACCATGGTTAATTCCTGCGACAACTGCTGACGCAACTCCTGATTTAACATGGGCAACGTCAGGCTGCTCAAAAACTCCTGACGCAATTGCTGATACTGCTCTGGCGCGATATCCACCACCGCGTTTTGCTGCGAACGCAAACGCTGGCTCATCAAGACATCGGTATCCGTGCGGGCATAGGTGGCAAACAGCTTGCTCAACTCAGTGGTTTTTTGCGCCATCAGCGCATCAAACTCTTCCTGCGGCAGGCCGTTATCACGAATATTGGCCAGCTCGCGGGCTACCGCCGTTAAATTGCTGACCAAGCCGCTGTTGGCCGTATCCAGATTGATGGCGCACTGCGCACGCTGATACAACACGCGGCAGTCAAAGCCCACCTGCACGTTTTGCGTTTTATTGTCGCTGAGCACGCGTTGAACATGCCAAAACAGTGCTTCCCGCGCCAAATCCCCTTGCCAGTAGCGCTGCAGGTTTTGTGACTCGCGAATCGGCTGCCACGGCGTGTCCCAAATCAGCGAAAGCCGGTCTTGCGACAAGGCACTGTTCACCAAATTCACAGGTTGGTGCGGCAGCGGAGAGAGCGTTGGCAAAATAGCCGGCGTTTCGCGCTTGCCCTGCAAACCGGAAAACGCTTTATTGATTTGCTCACTGAGCCCACGGCTATCCACGTTACCCACCACGAACAGCGTCATGTTATCCGGTGTGTACCACTGCTGATAAAACGCTTTCAGCGCGGCGGCATCGACCGGCACACGCAGCGGTTCAATCGGGTCGTGCGCCAACAGCGTGGAGCCTTTCAAACGATAGCGCCACCAGACGTCTTGCGGATTCGCTGGCCAGGTCGCCACCGGATCATCCGCCGTCACGGCGCTGTTGATCGTTTCTTCATTGATGTCCATTTCACCGGCAGTCGCCGCCAGCCAGTTCAAAGCCTCTTTAATCAGCTCCGGGCGATTGTTCGGCAGGCTAAGGTTAAACATGGTGAAATCATACGAGGTGACCGCAGGCGGAAGCGGGCGGTTGGGATCGATCCCCTGTTGCCAAAGCGAACGCTGCTGCGCGGGATCGAGTTTGGCGTTGTGAACAAGGGCCAAACGCGGAAGAAGATGACTGTAGCCTATCTGTTGGCCACTTTCTGCCAGTGAACCGGTATTCACTAACAGACGTAATTCGATACGATCGCTGGGTCTTTGGGGCGTGCTTAGCACCTGCCAGCCAAAACCGTTACCGAGTTTCCCCTGCTGCCAGGCAGGATCCGGTTGCAGTGTTTCCGCTTGCACAGCGCCACTGACCGTCGCCAGTAACCACCCACCCACTAACAGACGCATTCTGGTGCCCTGCATGTGAACCCCTAATCATCACAAAAGCAAAATAAAAAAAGTCAGTGCAATGTGCACCGCGCAGCGGTCATGCGCCGCGGCGGTATCCCTAATCAGGATTTAGACCACAGTTCCTGGCGGATGTCACACCACAATACTAAAAATGTTCGGGATCAGCGCCCTAAGAGGGGCTTATTATGCAAATGCCCGTCGCGAGGGCAAGTCGCGACGGGCATTTATGCAGAGATTTCTGGCAGAAAAGAGATTAATGACTCTCTTCGACCAAATTTTTTGCTTTCGAGGGGTTGGCTAGCGTCTCTTTCATCTGTTTTTCATCCAACTCGCCGACCCAACGCGCTACCACCACCGTGGCCACACCGTTGCCGACCAGGTTGGTCAATGCACGCGCTTCTGACATAAAGCGGTCGATACCCAGAATCAGTGCCAGTCCGGCAACCGGTAAATGCCCTACCGCAGACAGCGTTGCCGCCAGCACGATAAAGCCACTGCCCGTCACCCCTGCCGCCCCTTTTGAGGAGAGCAGCAGCACGATCAACAAGGTGATTTGGTGCATGATGTCCATGTGCGCATTGGTTGCCTGCGCAATAAACACCGCCGCCATCGTAAGGTAAATCGAGGTGCCATCGAGGTTAAAGGAATACCCGGTGGGGATAACCAGACCCACGACGGACTTCTTACAGCCCAGCCGCTCCATCTTATCCAGCATACGCGGCAGCGCAGACTCAGAAGAGGAGGTGCCCAGTACAATCAGCAACTCTTCTTTGATGTAGTTGATGAATTTGAAGATATTGAACCCGGCGAAACGGGCAATCAGTCCCAGCACCACCACCACAAACAGCACGCAGGTAATGTAGAAACAGATAATCAGTTGTCCCAACTGCACCAGCGAGCCCACACCGTATTTACCGATGGTGAAGGCCATGGCACCGAATGCCCCAATGGGTGCCAGACGCATGATCATGTTGATAATGCCAAAGATAACTTTCGAAAAGCTGTCAATGACGTTGAAAATCACCGTGCCTTTGTCGCCGAGGCGATGCAGTGCAAAGCCAAACAACACCGCAAACAGCAAGACTTGCAGAATATTGCCGCTGGCAAACGCACCAATCACACTGCCCGGGATAATATCCAGCAAGAAGGCGATCACCCCTTGCTGCTCAGCCTGCTGGGCGTAAACCGCCACCGCTTTGGCATCCAGCGTACTGGGATCAACGTTCATGCCAGCACCCGGTTGTGCGATGTTGACCACCAGCAAACCAATGATCAGCGCGAGCGTACTGACCACTTCAAAATACAGCAGCGCGACCGCGCCGGTACGCCCAACCGCTTTCATGCTTTCCATACCGGCGATGCCCGTCACCACAGTACAGAAAATAACCGGCGCGATGATCATTTTAATCAGCTTCACGAAGCCATCACCCAACGGCTTCATCTGTGCGCCGATATCGGGATAGTAATGGCCCAGCAATACGCCGATCACGATTGCAACAATGACTTGAAAATAGAGACTTTTGAACAGTGAGGTTTTCATAGACAGGTGCCCATAGTACGACAAGAGAGGGTGGCTCAGGGCCACTTTAGTTATAGTCGGTATCAGGGCAGAAAAATAACATCGGGTTAATAGGATTCCTACATTCTGAAACAAAACGCCGGAACTATAACCAAAATTCATGAACTGAAACGCTTCAGCTTAATCTATGATAACCGCCGTGATAGTCACGAATCGGTGGTCTGGTCGCGCCAGACATCGGGAAAATAGCGCTGGTTGAACTGCGACCAGTTCAGCGGTTCAGCATAGAAGAAACCTTGTGCCAGCGTAATCCCCCGCGATAACAACCAGTCGCGTTGCTCAGCGGTTTCCACACCTTCCGCAATCACCCGCAATCCGGTGATTTGCCCAATCGCCGCCACGATACGGATCATCGAATCATCATCCGGCAACGCGGCGACAAAGCTGCGATCCATCTTGAGCTTTTCAATCGGCAGTGATTTGAACTGACTCAGGCAGTGCAGATTGGCATACCCCATGCCAAAGTCATCCAATGAAATAGCCACACCGGCCTCGCGTACTTGCTGCAATAACGTCAGCGCCTGTTCAGGTTCGCCCACCTGGGCCGTTTCTGTTAATTCCAAAATCAGCCGTCCGGGCTGAATACGGTGCCGCTGCAGCAAATCTTGCAGGTGACTGACCATGCCGGTATCACGTAACTGCAAGGCCGAGAGATTGACGCTGAGGGGCAAATCAATGCCCTGCCACTGCCATCCTGCCAGCAAACGGCATGACTCCTCTAACACCCAGCGGCCCAGCTCGCCAATCATGCCGGTCTCTTCCGCATTGGCGATCAAGTCTTCTGGCAAGCCGTAGCTGCCATCAGGCAGTTGCATGCGCAGCAGCGCCTCCGCCCCCACCAACTGCTCAGTGCGCATATCAACTTGCGGTTGCAGAAACAGCACAAATTTTTCCTGCTCCAGCGCCTGTACAATATCGTGCTCAATGGTCAGGCGATTGCGGGCGCGATCGGTCAATTGCGGGTCAAAAAACAGAATCTGGTTCGCGCCCTGATGCCGGGCGCTCATCATGGCCGAACTGGCGCGACGCAGCAGGGCCTCTGCCGTATTCTGCGTGCCGTCGCGCTGAGCAATACCAACGTTAACGCGCGGGCGCAACCGCACGCCCGATAAGTGCAGCGGTTGCGATAAGGTATGCGCCAGCGTGCGCGCCAGTTGCATCGCACGGAACGGGGTGCCTGCGCGGCGGGCCAGCAGCGCAAAATCGGTGTCGCTGATTTGTGCCACCAGGCAACTCACATCTAACACCGCACGCAACCGCTCAACCATCATCAACAAGGCCGTTTCACGCTGCGCCTCGGTGACTGCAGGGTGTTCGCTGTCCCAGGCCTCCACACGCACCACCATCACCGAAAAAGGCGCGAGCGCCAGACTGCTGCTGAGGTGCTGTTCCAGCAGGGCTAAAAACAACGTTTTATTCGGCAGATCGCTGGCAGGATAGTGCGTTGCCAGCCGCGAGTAATCCTCATGCAGCCGTGCCAGTCCCAGTTGGTTACGGTTATAACTGCGCACCAACATGCCTAACTCATCGTCACGATGCAGCTTGGGCAGCGTTAACTGGTGGCCCGCCACCGTGTGTGGCGTTTGCTCTTGTAAATCACGGGCAATGTTACGAATGGGGTGCACCATCATGCGGTTCAGACACCAGCCAATGGAGACCGACAAAATCAGCGCCAACAGTAAATAGGTGGTCACCATGGTCGCTAATGCACTGAGGATAAATTGATAAACGCGCCAGGAATCAGCCTGTAAGACCAGATAGGCCAGCGGTTTGGGATTCGGTGGTTCGACTGAGTAGAGTGGCACGGTAATTTGGACCGGCAGCTCGAACAGCCGGGCAACAAAGCGCGGCACCTCTTTTTCCGGCTCGAAATCACTGCGCAGCGCCTGGAAGGCATTCGGCAGTACCACATCAGCCCGCGAGAGTACGCCTGCCGGTTTGAGCGAATCTAATATGCGCTCGGCCTGTGGAATATCGGCCTTTAACACCGCTTCAGACAGGGGTTTACGAACGGTATGCGCGATGTTTTCCATTTGCGTGGCGTAGTCGAGCCTGCGCTGCTGCACAAAGTGGAATAACTGGATGACGATAAAGATGGAAATGACAATCACCGACAGTCCAGAGACCGTCGCCATCTGTTTAATCGTTAATGAACGGCTGACGCGCAACGCTTTCTCCCGGAACCGCCAACGGGCGGCATAAAATCTTTCCGAGTATATATGAAGTTAGCGCCAAATCACGTGAAGGTTCCGGCTTTCAGATTGAACCTGAGTGAATTATTTGAAGTCTGCATAAGGCGTTAGCGGTTGTGGAGGCAGATCCAGGTCACCGTCCCACCCGGCGATCGCATAGCGGACATACACTAAACCGTGGCTTGGCGTGTAATCCTTGGCTTGCTGAATATCCAGTCCCAGCCCCAGCGTCCAGTGGGCGGTCACGCGGCGCTCGACCATCGCGCGGACGGTATAACCAAAACCACTGCTGGTGCCGCCGGTGTGCGTCAGGCCATCGATAAAATTCACCACTTCACCACGATTGGCGAAGTCATTATCCACTCCCCGTTGTTGCAGCTGCGCCAACACATTTCCCGGCACCCAGTCACTGCGCGGATAATCACGACCGCCATCGGTGTGTGAGCGCGACCACGACACCGAGCCGCCGACCTCAAACGACCAGTTATCCAGACGCTGGCGATAGCTCACGGGTACCGCCAATGAAAAATAGCGCTGTGGGCTGTAGTAACCGCCCTGGCTCAGGTAATAGTCACTGAGATCTTTCGCGTAATGCCACACCATGCTGTTTAAACCCACGGTGGCACGGCGATTGTCTTCGTTAATCACTTTGTAGTAATAGCCCGCCATCAGTCGCTCGCGGCTATTATCGGCAACATTTTTCCCCGTAAGTTGGTGGGCACTCACATCAGCCCATACACCATGAGCGCCGCCGGTATCATAGCTCAGGCCCAGCGCGCCGCCGGTCGCCCGCACACCGCCCCAGGTGATACCGGTATTGGGATCGGTAGCCCCGGCAAACGCCAGCCGAGAACTGGAAATCGGCCGACGGGAGGCGGTCAACGACAGGCCGACATCCTGAATATCAGTGTTCCAGGTCAGCCCGCCAACCCAATCCACCACATCAAAACCCAGCGGCGTGGTGCCCACATCGGCTGACCAACGCGCGTTGCTCCACCCCGCGCCCAGACTCACGCCCGTGCTTTTCTGCTGATAATCCGACGCGCAACTCACCAAAGCGCAAGTGCCATAATTGGCGCTATAGCGGCCCTCGGCATCCGGTGTGAACCGCCCGGCATCGAGGTAAACCTGATCGGCACGTAAGAAACCGTTGCCCGCCGCCACCGGTGTGTCTATTTGCAGCATCGTGGTATGGCCGGTGACATCTGAATAGCCGCCCGTGCCTTTGTTACGCGAGGCGTCTTGCTCCAGCGTAATCCTGGTGTCCTGCTGACGATAGAGATCGGCGGCCTCACTGCGGATACCGCGCTTCAGCCAGTCATCACTGGCCTTATTGCGGGTCAGGCGGGAAAAAGCAGCATCCTGCTGAGGAACCTGCTGGCTGATGCCACTGGCGGCCATCGCCTGCCGATAATCCGCGAGTGCCTGTTGCGGTTGCTGCTGTTCGCGGGCCAATCGCGCCGCATCACGCCAGACCAACGCCCGGTTTTGCGCGGTTTCCGGCGGCCTGGCCTGCGTTTTTAATTCGGCAAAGCGCCTCTGTGCCCGCTGCGTTTCTCCCACGCTCTGCCAGGCATTCGCCACGCGACGCCCCGCGTTCAGGCTGGCGCGGCTCACGGCCTCCGGCAAGGCAACCAGCAACTGGCGGGCTTCGGCGTCGCGTTTCAGGGCGATCAACGCCTCGATTTCACCCAGTTGCGCATCGCCACTCTCTGCGGGCTGCTGTTTGACAGCGCGGTATCCCTCCAGCGCCTGCCCGGCATCCCCGCGCGCTAACGCCCAGTCAGCCAGCAGTAATTGAGTTTTGTTAGTGAGTGGTTGCTGACGTAGTAACGCTTCTGCCGCAGGCTCATCACCCTCTTCACGGCGTTGATTTGCGCGGCTAATCAACACCTCCGTTTGCAGACGTGCAGAGAGGTCACGCAGGCTGCTATCCCATTGCGCCTGCGGTAACCGATTAATGGCTGTGATGGCCTGTTCAGTACGATCTGTGCCCGATAACCACAGTCCGTAAGCATAAACTTGCGCCGGATCCTGCGGATGCCGCTGCTGCATTGCCGTCATTGTGCGATCGGCTTGTGCAACCTGTCCTGACGCACGCAGGGCCTCTGCCAGACGCACATTGAGCCAGATATCCTCGGGGGCATCCTGCTGTGCTTGCTGATACAGCACGGCAGCCTGCGCCCACTGGCCTTTTGTTGCCACTGCCTCTGCCTCACTGCGCAACACGTCGCTGCGCAGGCGTTTAAAGGTCTCGCCCATCGCCCGCTGCTGCGCCGGAGAACGCGTTTGGATAAAGGCCATGGCCTTTTGTGGCGATTGCTGCTGATACAAATTCACCAGTCGTCCCGCTGCCGTACCGTTATTAGCATCTAAACGCAGCGCCTGCTGCCAGAAGCGCTCCGCGCCGGGCTTATCGCCTTGCGCCAACGCGACATCGCCCAGGCCAATCAGCGCCCAGGCATCGCGGCTATCCAGGCGGCGCGCCTGCTGATAATACTGCTGTGCACGGGCCACCTGTTTACTGGCCAGGGCTTTATCACCCTGTTCAATCGCCAGCCAGTAGCGATCGCTGCTCAGTAAGCTGCGCCATTTGTCGAGCCGATAGCTCTCGGCATCCGCTTTTAACGCCCGTTGATAGTAGCCAATTGCCGCTGCACGTTGGTTGCTGCGCGACAACGCTTGTCCCATAGCCCCCAGCAGCTCGCCATCCTCGGGGGCCGCTTGCAGTGCCGCCTGTAACGACGGGATCGCCTGGGCGCCTGCGCCACGCTCAATCAGTTGCAGCCCACGTAGGCGCTGTTGGTAGGCGGGATCGGCCAGCAAGGTTTGCTGACGCTGCAACGCCTTTTGCCCATTGCTTTGCGCATCGCCGCTGTTAAACGTCTGCAGATACTGTTTTAACTCGGCCAGGGTTTGCGGTGAAACGGGGCGCGAGGTGATGCTTGCCAGCCAGCTTTCTGCCGCCTGCTGACGCCCCGCCGGATCGGCAGCCACCCGCTGCCACTGGGTCACAGCCTGTGTCTGCTGATTGTTAGTGAGTGCCAACTGCGCTAATGCCATACGGACACCAATGCTGCCGGGATAGCGCTCATCCAGCTTTTGCAGCGCCAGTTGTGCTTCGCGCTCCCCATCGGGCAAACGCGCGACCAGCCGCCAATATTCAAGGGCGGTTTCGACCGTGGGAAAATGGCCGTTAAACAGCCGCTGATACTGCTCACGCGCGTCTTGCAGGCGTCCAGCGGTCGCCAGCAAACGTGCCTGTTGCAGTTTTTGTCGTCCTTCGGCGGTCATCAGCATCACATCCGCCGCCGCTTCGCGGGTATACAGCGCATCCGGGGCTGCTTTTTGCAGCGCCGATAACCACTGCTGCGCTTTTGCCTGATCGCCCTGATGCAGCGCCAGACGCACTTTCGCTGCCAGCACTTGCGGATTATCCGGGTCGATTTTCTCTAACCGATACAGTGCCTGAGCCACCAGCTCATATTTGTTGGTGGCCTCCCCCGCACGAATTTGACGCAGCAGCCAGTCCACCGGTGCTACCTCTGGCGCCGCCAGCAGGCAGTAGCTAAAAGTGAGCGCACTGGCCACGCTCAATGCCAGCAGGCTGCGTTTGCGTAAGGCCATCACAGATCGTCCAAATCACGCAGGCGACGACGACGTATACCGCGCATTAAGCGCCACAACATAATGGCAAACAGCATGACCACGGCCACGGCGACAATCGCCAGCCAGACCGGGTGACTGGCTAACAGATTCCACAAACGCTCCCACCAGGGCAAGTGGCCCACATGATAGATTTCGCCCACCCGCACGCTGTGTACGCCTGATTCGCGGATAATGGCGGCGGAGCCAAAGATTGCCGCCCGTTTGCCGGTATCCACCAGTGCCGTATTAAGCAGTTCATACGCTCGCGGGCTGTCGGCTAACAGGGCGACCACGCTGCGTTGCTCGCCAAACGGCGACTGAAAACCGACTATCGCGGCCATCGGCCCCGCAGAGTGAATGGTGGTTTGCGTTTCCGCCACGCGGTCATGGCTGGGCGTGCGCACGTTATCCAGCGCAGGCTGGCGCAACGGTTTTTTCACCCAACTCTGCGCCGCATCGACCAGCGCCGCGATGCGCGAATCTTCACGCAGATCGGCAGGGATCGTGCCGATCATCAGTAAATCCAGATCTTTCCCTTTCGCCTGTGCCCAGTCGCTGGTCATCTGCACATGCAGTGCCGGATAACCGGTTTGCGCTCCGACAATCCCCAGCGTATTCAGCAAGGTGGTCACCTGCGCGGCGGGCGGTTTGTCGTTGACCAGTGCCAGCGTTTGCGACAAGTCCGCATAGCGACTGAACGGGAACCCCGCGTTAGCAAAGGCACGCAGTGACGGCATTTCGATGTAATGGCGATAGCCGGAGAAATCGACTGTGGAATCACCGTCAACCACCACATGGTTGCTGACCGGCGTCACCGTTTCGCAGCGTCCATCTGCCGTGCCACCGATAAAGGTCGTGGCATAGTCAAAGTTAAAACGCAGCTCATTAACCACGCCCAGTTGCAGCGCAGGGATCGTCAGTTGCGTCCCGCTGTCCAGCAAGCCTTGAATCAGCGGAATACGCAGCAGTTGCGTGCCGCGTTCGCCTTTGGGCTGTAGCGGATAATCCTGCACAAACTGGTTGTTCAGATGAATGGCTAACCGCGAACCGTTGTCCTTTTGCAGCGGCGAGGTGTAGCGGTATTTGATATTCATATCGATGCCGCGCGCCCGCACGAGGAACAAATCCGGTGGCAAGTTCAGCGAGAGTGCAATCGGCCACGGCTGCATACCATCGGCCTGCAATTGCCCCTCAAACGTCGTGAGTTCACTAAAGCGTGTGGCGCGGTCGGTGCGCACCCAATTGGGCGCATCGTAAGCCTGACGTGGCGTCAGCGAGGTAACGGCTTCCACGCTGGCCGATTGCCCGCGCAGCAAGATGTCTCCCTGGGCAATGCCCTGCACCGCCGTTACCAGGTCATTCTGGTCACGCCCCAGAATCAGTAACATCTTTTGATAACGGTTATTGGGCTGATTCAGGATTTTCACGGTGGGTTTACTGACTGCAGGATAGGCTTGCAGAAAATCCGGGCGCTGGTCATTGGTTGCAAACACAATCGCCGGACTTTGCTGCGGCAAGGCGTTATACAGCACGGGAAAGGTTTGTCCACGCCACGCGGCTTTGACGCCAAACCACGAGGCCAAAATCGCGGCGGCGCGCTGGGTCGCCACGTCGGGCGCACCGGCAAACACCATCGGCAGGTTAAGCGCACGATTATCGCGGCTGTCAAAGAACGGCTCCGGGAAATAGGAGAGATCATCCTGCAGCGGCAGCTTTTGCAGCGTTAAATCCAGCGTGCTCTCTTTCCCCATATCCAGCCAAATACTGCTGTAGGCCGGATTCTCACAGACATTGGTGTAATGACCGACCAGCTCAAAGCGAATACGGTTAAAATCGCCGATAAAGCGCGGATCGAGGTCAAGTTGGGTTTGAACCTCTTTGCCAAGCTGCTCCGGCGTCAAGGTGACCAAACCGACCATTTCATCGTTCAGGTAGACCTTGAAGTGCGACAGCGTCGGCAGCAGCGCGGGAGACGGGCGATAGTGCAGATTTAACACCGCGCGGGTGACCACCTCGTCGCTACGTACACCAAATTCAATCTGCCCGATGGGGCTACTGCCTTTTAAATTAAAGGTGCCCGGTGCCGGGGCGATACGCGCAAAAGGCAGATCCACCTGACGCAGCGGCGCGTCAGGGTAGACTGGCACCGACTGTGGTACCGGTGCCGAACGCTCTGGCATCGGGTTGCTGGCAACAGGCGCATTCGGGGCTGCCACGCCGGGCGTTATCAGCGCCAGCGCCAGTGCCGTCGCGCCACTGATTTGCGTTATCCGCTTCATCATATTGTTCATTGTTTTACACCTGCCAGGCGGGCCGATGGCCGCCCCAACCTTTGTGGTAAGAAAGACGCCAGCCAGCCCACTAACCGCGTGAAGGCGGCAAACAACTGCCGAAATTGTGGCGGCCCATACTCCGCCAACCGCACATAGCCTTTGAAACCCAGCACCACGATATCCATCAGGCTTTGCACCGGTTTATCTTCCGGGAAGCTGTCCTGCCAGAGTGCCCAAGTGTCGGCGCGGGCAAAGGTGCACTGGATAAATTCGATGTGCTGCGCTTTGGTTAATTCATGCAAGCGGATCCCCACGCGCCGCCCAAAGGTGCGCTGCACGCGGCAGGGAAAGCTGAACTCTTGTTGGCCGCGCCGCAGCAACAGCCAGACCTCTTCGTTTTCCTCAAACTCATGCTCCACGCGCAGCTCCGCACCCACGCCGCCGTCGGAATAATCGCGCAATGTGCAGGGCAGCATATGACCGTCGGCTTTCATCAGCGCGGCAGGCATGGCAATTTCCACGCGATGGGCTTCACGAATCTGGCGTGCTTCCACCGACACCGCCACCGCGCCACCCAAAATGATCAAGTTGTAAAGCACCCAGATCAGGCTCACCAGCACGGTCATGATTTCTGTTGGCGGCCCCCAGGCAATGCGAAAACCCGCAGCAATCACGCCCGCCACGTTCAGCATCACCAACATCATGTAAGGACGGGTGATCACCCAATCGAGATGACGTTCTTCTACCAGCCCGCCTTTGGCAGTGACATTAAATTTGCCTTTGTGCGGGTTAAACAGCGCCACGGTGGTCGGACGCGCGATATACCAGGCCAGCACCGTTTCATACACTTCACTCCAGAAGGAGTGACGCCAGCGCCCCTGAATGCGCGAGTTGGTCAGGCTGGTATGCAGCATGTGCGGCAGCACATAAATGGCAATCGCAAGCGCAGGAGCAAAAATGATGTAGGCGTGGCACAGCAGGAAGGCGAGCGGGGCCAGCAGGAAAATCAGGCGCGGAATTCCGGCCAGAAAGTGCAACATGGCATTGGCGTAACACAAACGCTGCACCAGTTTCAGCCCTTTGCCGAACAGCGGGTTATCCAGACGGAAAATTTGCACCATGCCGCGCGCCCAGCGAATGCGCTGGCCGATATGCGCCGATAAACTCTCTGTCGCCAGTCCTGCCGCCTGTGGAATACGCAAATAGGCCGAGGTATAGCCCGCGCGATGCAGGCGCAGAGAGGTGTGCGCATCTTCGGTCACCGTTTCCACCGCGATACCGCCAATTTCATCCAGCGCGCTGCGACGTATTACGGCGCAGGAGCCGCAGAAAAACGCGGCATCCCACAGGTCATTACCGTCCTGCACCAGGCCGTAAAACAGCGTGCCTTCGTTCGGCGTTTTACGAAAACGGCCCAGGTTACGTTCGAACGGGTCAGGAGAGAAAAAGTGGTGCGGGGTTTGCAGCACCGCCAGTCGCGGATCTTTAATAAACCAGCCCAGCGCCACTTGTAAAAACGAGCGTGTCGGCACGTGGTCGCAGTCAAAGATCGCCACATACTCCGCCCGACAGTGGTGCGCCAGGGCATAATTAATGTTGCCCGCTTTGGCATGCTCATGGGTCGGACGCGCGACATAGCCCACGTCGACACTGGCGGCAAAGTCACGAAATTCATGGCGATTGCCGTCATCCAGAATCCAGATATTGAGTTTGTCGCGTGGCCAGTCGATGCCCAATGCCGCATACACCGTGGGTTTCACCACGCTGAGGGATTCGTTATAGGTTGGGATCAGCAGATCAATGGTGGGCCAACTGCGAATATCTTGCGGCATGGAAACCGGCTGGCGATTCAACGGCCACAGCGTTTGAAAATAGCCGAGGATCAGCACAATCCACGCGTAGGTTTCTGCGGCAATCAGCAGCAAACCAAAGGTCAGGCTTAGCGGATCGTCCCAGTTTAGCGTTTGTGTATAGCGCCACCAGAGATAGCGGCAGGATACGGTCAGTGACAAGACGATCAGCATCAGCGTTGCCATGCGACCAGGAATGCGACGGACCACCATCGCCAGGCCCCAAATCAGCAGCACAAAGATAAATTGCGTAAAAATATCGAAGGGTTGCGTGATGCACAGCAGCGCCATGCCGCTGGCAAACACAGACAGCGCGATAAACAGCAGTTGGCGCACGCGTGGCGTCAGATTATCCAACCAGCGACTGCTGCGACGAGCAAGACTTGCCGCCTGCGGGCGCTGGGGCAACGCCGCTAATCCTGCGTAAAGGCGTTGGCGCAGCGCACCCAGGCCGCTTAATGCGTTGCGATGCCGCGCCGCATTGTCCGTGCTGGCGGTAAGCGGCATAACCAACAGCAGCCAGACACTTTGCGTCAGATAGCGCAACGCATCCGCCGGGCGCGGGCGCTCCGGAGAAATATGCGGAAACAGCGTTCGCCGCTGTGTTCGCAGTGCCTGCCACTGCGGGGTTTCCAGCCGCAACACGGCCCAACACATGGCCACAAAAATGCAGTGTAACGTGGCGGTGAACACGCTGGCCTGATGGCGGCGATAACCGCAATAACGCTGGCGCAACGCCTGCCAAACGGCGGGCATCAGCAACCAACGCAGCGGATTCACGCGGCCTCCTGCACATTGAGCAGCAACCAGTTTGCCAGCGTCATCACTTCATCCGCCGCCAGCGAATGGGGCATTACCTCACCCAACGGCTGCTTCATCATCATGGCCTCGGCCACCGCTTCATCGCGGTGCACCATCAACGGAATCAGCGACGTCAGTTGGCTGAGCCAGAGTTGATGAATGTCTTGCTGCAATTTGCTGGTCGCGCTGTATTGATTGAGCAGGAAGAGCGTGTTTTCACGAAAACGTTGTTGATGCAGACGCAAATGGCTATTGGCATCAGCCGTCATGACGCGCAGCGTGCGACTGGCCAACGCCGCCATCTGCGTATCGTCGGCCGTCAGGTCCAGCAATATCCACGCATACTGTTTTTTTAACCGGTCCAGTCTGCCAGCCCATTCACCGATATTGATCACAGCGGATTGCGGCGGAGCGGCGTGCCTCTGCTGGCCATAAGGCAGAAAATCCAGGCCGGGCAGATAGCGCATCGCACTCTGCTGCCAGTCCTGATCCTCTTGCTGCGCCCGCATCCAGCCACGGGCTTCCGTCAGCGGCAGATTGAATTGCAGCCCCAAATGGTTGCTGGCATTAAAATCAATCGCCAGCACGCGTTCGCCGAGCGCGTTCAGGGCCCAACTCAGCGCGGCCGTTAAGGAGGTCGTGCCTGCGCCACCGCGCAGCCCCTGCAGGGCAATTACGGGCATGGTGCACCCTGCCCGGCGAGCAATTCGGCAATTAATGGCCAGCGCGTGACGATTGCCGCCAGTCGTTCCTGACGTGAAACATCAACATATTGAAAAGCGTTTAATGAAAAGGCATCTTCCAGCGCGCGAATATCATCATGCTGACCGGTGGCGAGCGCCATAACCCGTGCGTTTTTACTTTCCATGATTACCCGTTACTGTAACCCAGAGAGGTGATAAAAATAATTTAGCCACAATTGTTGCAGAATGTTGAGAGAAAACTTCTGTATTTTAAATAATCCGGCTATCTTTGCAGTATTCGTAGCGAAAGGGATATATTTATCCTCCAGGATTGCTGCGTATTTTCCCTTTTGTGAAAATTCTTATGACGCTTTCATTGACCTTAGGACTGGATAACGTTCGTGATGAATTAATGCAGATGACGTCGCCAGGCTGCTACTGGATAACGACACATCGGCAGGAAGACGCACGAAAAGTGGCCCGACAATGCATCGCGGCACAACGGCAGTTGGTGCTGATAAGCTCAGTAGATTCGCCGCAAACATTGCTAGCACCGCACCTGAAAACAGGGCCAGAGAAAATACCGATGTTCTCTTTTCCGGGCCACCCTCGCGCGCTGGCAGACTTTACCCAGGATTTAACGCGTGTGTTATCCCCCAAGCCACGGATGCTTTTATTTTATACCGCCGTAGAACAATGGGAAAAGTTGCCTTCTCGCGCCTTAATCAACTGGCTTACTCACGTAAATAAATGGTTAGCAGCACAACAATCCACCCTGTTAATTATCACCGCCGGATCGGGGATTAATAATCTTCGCAACCATCTGCAAACTTTTTATCGCCATTTGGAAGGGTTATCACATCTTGAATGGCAACAAGACAGTTTTAATTACCGTATTAATTGGTGGATGAATGTGCATGGCATGTTTGCCGACCGCGAATTGCGCCTGGAATATCACCGTGACCGGCTAACACATTTAAATGCTGAACCGCAGAACACGTCACTGACCTCCAATGATGACACGCTGTTCCTGGCGATGCAGGAGGTGCTGGAAGGCGCGCCGCCACTCTCAGATCAGTGGCAGTTGTACGCAGAGAATGGCGATTTGCTGTCTCGTGCTCAACAGGCCAGCGCGGCGACAGTGATTTTTAGCCTGCACCGCAACGACGAGATTACGGCCTTAGCCGCCGCCATCCACAGCCTGCGTCGTGCGCGCGGCGCGCGTTTGAAAATCGTGGTGCGTGAGATGCAAACCAGCCTGCGCGCCAGCGATGAACGTCTGTTAATGTTGTGCGGCGTGAATGCGATTGTGCCTTTTGGCGCGCCCCTTTCGCGCTTCCTCACCCTGCTGGAGGGCGTGCAAGGGCAAATTCACAGCCGCCACGTACCGGCAGAGTTGGAGACCCTGCTAAAAGGTTCGCAGCCGTTGCAGGAAAAGGGCTACCAGCCGCTGGATCGCTTCTGTAATTACGTGGGATTGCTGATCAATAACGCCTTGATGCCAGAAAACAGCAAAGGGCTACTGGTCGCCCTGCGTCCGGTGCCGGAACTCAAACCGCAACAGGTATTAACCTTGTGCAAACCCCGCCGCTTTGGCGATTTGGTGACGGTGCTGGACGACAGGCTTTATCTGTTTCTGTCCGCCTGCCGTTATAACGATTTGGATACCGCACTGAAGTTTATTTTCAGTCTGCCGCACGATGAGATCTTCTCCAATCGTCTGGTGTGGTACGAGGATCAGCAAATTCTCTCGGAAGTGCGTCACATGAAAACGCGCCTGCCCAGCGCCTGGCGTGACGTCGCCGCCATGACGCTGCCCGAAACACCGGCTCCCGCTGCGCCAGCCCATGTTGCTCAGGTACCGCAGGCGATTAATCTGGCCGACACCCCTGCAAAAGGATCGTCACGATGACGTTGATGGAAGGCGTGCAGATACTGATTCTGCTGCTGGTCATACTGTTGATTTTAAAACCCGTCTGGTCGCGCTGGCTGCCGCGTCAATGGCACGGCATGCTGCAACGCGTGCTGCCTGCACGCTCGTTGAAATATGAAGGCACCTGGCAACGTAATACTGATTCGGATACTGATAAGCCATGAACGACCCACACGCATCTCCGTTCGCCAGCGCCTGGCGCGGCCTCGGCGGTTGGAATTTTTACTTTTTGCTGAAATTTGGCCTGCTGTGGTTTGGCTATCTTAATTTTCATCCCCTCACCAACCTGGTGTTTCTTGCCTGGCTGCTGTTGCCAATGCCCTCCATTCGGCTGCACCGCCTGCGCCACTGGCTGTCGATACCGCTGGGGCTGGCGCTGCTTTGGCACGATACCTGGCTGCCGGGCCCACAAACGCTGCTAAGCCAGGGCGGGCAATTGGCCGCGTTTTCATCTGCTTATCTGGTGGATTTGCTCAACCGCTTTATCAACTGGCAGATGGTGGGCGCACTGTTTGTGTTACTGGTGCTGTATCTGTTTATCGCGCAGTGGGTACGCGTCACCGTGCTGGTTTGCGCCGCCATGTTGTGGCTCAACGTGATCAATCTGGCAGGCCCGTCGTTTGCCCTGCTCCCCACGCGTGAAACCGTGTCAGCGACGGTCTCAACGTCTGCACCGCAGGCTGAAAACCCTGCCGCCGGTGGGTTGGATGATTCGGCACCGCCAACCAACGCCAATTTAACCGCCTGGTTAAACCGTTTTTACGAGCAGGAAAAACAGCGGGTGACGCAATTCCCTGCCGCCTTGCCCGCCGATGCACAGCCCTTTGATGTGCTGATCATTAATATCTGCTCTTTGGCCTGGTCGGATATTGATGCCACGGGCCTGCGCGGACATCCCTTATGGCAGCACTTTGATATTGTGCTCAACAACTACAATGCCGCCACGGGTTACAGCGGTCCGGCAGGCATTCGTTTATTACGGGCCAGTTGTGGGCAGACTTCGCACACGAATCTCTATCAACCGGCGGATCAGCAATGCTACCTGTTCGACAACCTGGCGAAGCTCGGATTCAAAGAGCAGTTGATGATGGATCACACCGGCGAATTTGGTGGCTACTTGCAGGAGCTGCGCCAGGAAGGGGGTTTACAGGCGCCGCTCATGTCGCAGGCCGGTATTGCACCAGAGCTGACGTCGTTTGATGGTTCGTCGGTGTTTAACGATGCGCAAATCATGCAGCGCTGGCTCGACGGCCGCCTGCACAGCAGTGATGCGCGCACCGCCACGTTTTTCAACATGATCCCGCTGCATGACGGTACGCGTAATCTTGGCAGTATCAAAACCGCCGACTACAAACCGCGCGCGCAAATGCTGTTTGACCAACTCGATACTTTCCTGACCAATCTGGAAAAATCCGGGCGTCCCACGCTGGTGATGGTGGTGCCTGAGCACGGTGCAGCACTGCTGGGCGATAAAATGCAGATGTCAGGCCTGCGGGATATTCCCAGCCCGGACATCACGCATGTTCCGGTGGGTATCAAGTTAGTCGGCATGAAAGCACCGCACCAGGGACAGCCTGTGACCGTGAATACGCCCACCAGCCTGCTGGCGATATCAGAAATCGTCTCGCGCGTGGTGGATGGCAAAGTATTTTCGGCGGCAAGTGTGAATCTCTCGGCGCTAACCGACAACCTGCCGCAAACGCCGGTGGTGTCTGAGAATGATAATGCGGTGGTGGTGATGTATCAGGGGAAACCGTGGATCCGCTTGAACGGCGGTGACTGGGTCGCCTATCCGCAGTAGCCCGTGTGGTGTGTGGTACATGGTGCGCGCAGCCCCTCCCCCTACCCCCTCCCGCTAGCGGGAGGGGGAATACAGGCTGCTGCCACTGCCGCGGGGAATTTAGCCCCTTCCCCCGCTTGCGGGGGAAGGCCGGGATGGGGGACAGCGTGCCCGGAAGTGATACGTGATGTGCGCGCTGTCCCTCCCCCTAACCCCCCTCCCGCCAGCGGGAGGGGGGATAAAGCTCCTTCACCTGCCTGCGGGGGAAGGCCGGGATGGGGGACTACGTGCTCGGAAGTGATACGTGAGGTGCGCGCTGTCCCTCCCCCTGCCCCCTCCCGCCAGCGGGAGGGGGAATACAGCCCCTTCCCCTGCTTGCGGGGGAAGGCTGGGATGGGGGACAGCGTGCTCGGAAGTGATACGTGAGGTGCGCGCTGTCCCTCCCCCCAACCCCCTCCCGCCTGCGGGAGGGGGGAATACAGGCTCCTTCCCCTGCTTGCGGGGGAAGGCTGGGATGGGGGACAGCGCGCCCCCAAATCAAAAAAACTTATAAACCGTTGTACGCCATCCACGCCAACAGCTTGAGGCTGGCAGAATAGTAATCCTCTTGCGGGTCGAGCCTGTCGGTTAATCCGCTGACGTTATCCAGCGTCAAATCTCTGACCGCCAACAAGCCACCTGCCATCGAATAGGGCGCTTTGTTGTTGCTGAGCACATCAATCCAGGCGGGCGTTTGCATCCGGTTGAACTGCATCCAGAAATGCTGATACGGCACCAGTTGCAGGCTCTGTTTGTCATACCAGGCCACATACAGCGGAATGCGGATCGCATCGTAGCTAAAGCGCGGTGCCCAGTTGGTGGCCGGTGCCATCGAACCGTCAGCATTCAGGGCCACCCAATCCGTCGGTAAGCCACTGTCACCAAAGCGCATTTCGCCCAGCAGCGCCATGCCATCATCAATCAGCTTATTCCACACTTGCAGATGACTGCGCCGGGCAAAATCGCGCCAGGCCGGAAACAGGAAGTAGGAGGGATTCAGCACCACATAGCTGTTTTTATTAAAGCCCTGCGCGCCAGGCAACATCACGGTGACATTGGCAAACGTGATCACGTTGTGCGCCAAAATCGCCCGCTGAATCTCATCAGACGCCTTTAACCAACGTGATTCCCGCCACTTTTCACCGCCTTTGAGCAATGCCCAGGCAATCAGGACATCCCCATCGGAAGCATTGTTTTTATCGGTGATCGCCGGTGTTGCGCCTGGGGTGTAGCGCCAGTAAAACAGTTGGTTGTTTGGGTTCTTCAGGGTTTGCTCTGTCCAGTGCCACATCCGTTCAAAGCTGTCACGATCGTTATTGGCGACCGCCATGAGCATCGCGTAGCCCTGCCCTTCGGTGTGGCTGATGTTTTTATTGCCGGTATCCTGAATACGCCCATCAGACGCCAGGTAGCGGCTTTTGAAACTGCTCCAACCGTCTGCGGCTTGCGCCTGCGCCATGCCCACCATCATCGCAACAACCAGCCATCCTGCGTTGACCATATTCTTCAACATCATGACCTCTGATAGCGAAAACGCAGCATGTCTTCACGTCCGGTGGCTTCCGCATACAGTGCCACATCAGCGGCCCCACCCTGCGAACGGATCCAACCGGCATAGACGCCTTGCAGCACGGCCGACAGCGCATTTTGCCAGCGTGCGCTGCTCATCACACCGTCGCCCGGCGGGAGGGCGTAATGGGTTAACACCAGCGCATTTTCATACGGCTGGATATCCACCTGTCCCCACTGGAAGCGCGCCAGATGCTGATTGCAGGCCAGTTCCAGCTCAGCCACCGTACTGGCGGTGGCAATCGGGTAGCGCTGCGCCAGTTGTTCGCCCATTTGCTGCAAAAAAGCATGGCTTTCTGCATCACCTGCGTTGCTAAACATCCCGTCGATCATCACGCTCAGTAAATCAAACCAGCCCGCTTGATACTGCTGCTGGCGGTAGTAATCGCGTGTCAGTTGATCAAAATCCGTTGTCATTACTTGTCTCCGAGCAGGTAGCGGAAGTAGAGCTTCGCGGTGCTTTCGTTGTAATCGCCGAAGGTGTCATAGCCCAGTTGTCCGCCGACCGTCACGTTCTTATTCACTTTGTAATCCGCACCCGCGTGCAGATTGTAGCCAATGCCGTTTTTGCTGCCGCCTTCATAGTAGGCGTTCTTGGCAAAGCCGTATTTCACAAACTCTTCCAGCATGGCTTGCGCTTCCGGATCGGTGGGGAAGTAGGCGCTGCGATCCTGAGAATAGGATTGGTAGCCAACGGAACCGCCGAGGCGCACCGCCAGGTCGTCATATTTCTGCGTATATTCCACCGGCACCGACACACTGACGTAGTTCTGCGGGCTGAAGTAACCGCCATGGCCGTAGGTGTAGTAGCTCAGGTTTTTCGAGAAATCCATCCAACTGGTTCCCACGCCGACCTGCAACTGACGGTCGTCATAGCGGAACGGACGAACGTAAATACCCGCGTTAGCATTGATACTTTCGTTGTCCGCGACGTTGGTACCGCGATACGCATAGGCCCCGCCGCCCACGTAGAAGCCGGCGTCACCGTTGTCATAGCTCAACTGTGCGCTACCGCCGTTCTTGGTGACCTGGCCCCATTTAATACCGGAATAAGATTCACGCGCGCCGACATAAGACAGCAGGCTGTCGGTCACCGGACGGCGTTCGCCGGTCAGGATCAGCGTCAGATAGTCGGTCAGTTTCGGTGACCAGCTAATGCCGCCCACTAAGGTTGTCAGATCCTGGCCCAGCGGCGTGCTGCCGAGGTCAATTTTGAAGTTGTTGCCGGTCAATGCCAGATTCAACTCCGCGCCCGATGCCTGCTGGGAGCCTGGAGAAGAGACCAGCGATTCACTGGCATTGGGTTTGTGCGTCGAGGCGGCCAGCGCCTCTTTCACGGCGGTGGAACTGTTAATCGCCATCAACGCGTTATAGCCATCCGCATTGAACGGACTGAGGTCGTCAAAGCCAATGTGCGGCAACGTCGTGGTGTTATCGGGATCGGCGTTAAAGTCGTCAATCTCACCGTTGATCGTAGAAACCAGTGAAGAAACGCCCTGCGCCAACTCGCCCGCGCCGAAACGACGTGCACCATCGGCATTCGCTGAACCGGCACTTAAAGTGATCGGTGTCACCGTGAAGTTAAAGCGGGTGTCACCAAATGGCGCACTTGACCAGGTGAGTGGCGCTTTGGCTTCCGTCAGCTTGCTCAGGCCATCTTCACCGTCGCGGCTGCGCACCGACATTTCTCCCTGCACCCAGGTGCCGCTTTCATCTTGCAGATTGTCCATCATGCTGTCGATCTGACGCAGCGTACGGTTCTCGGCCATCGCAGAGGGGTCGACGTTACCCGCATAAGAGAGATCGGCGGCGGTGCTGCCCACTTTGCCCTGCTGCCACGGCATCACGTTGCCATAGGTCGACGGCGTGCGGCGCTGCGAAAGCGTGGTGCGGTTGATAAACGGATTATCATTGAGCGCCAGGCCGCCCACAATCGGCGCTTGTCCCGGTGCAACGCCTTCCAGGCCAATCATCTTGCCACGCGCGGTGCGCAAATAGCTGAGCGCCTGATCGCGGTCGCCGTCCGCTTCCGCAACGCGGGCCAGTAACAGCAGGCGGTCTGGCGTTTGTTCGCCGGTGAACCCCGCTGACAGCGTTTTCGCTTTGGCGACATCATTCTGTGCCAGCGCGACATCCACTGCGCCTGCACGTGCGTCTTGCGTCGGCGTATCGCGCGTAATCAGGTAGTCGTAGACCACGCCCGCTTCTTTATTCATTTTGCCGGACTGATACAAACGCGCCATCGCGAACATTAAATCGCTATTGGTGGGATCGCTTTGCATCGCCTGAATCAGTTTGTCGTAGGCCGCCGCATACTGGCCCTGCTCGCGCAGGCGATCAGCTTCATTCACCACATAGCCATTACGAATGCCCGCCAGTTGGGTTGGCGTACTGCGCGCCTGCAACTCAGGGCTGCTGAGGAACTGCTGCGCTTCACTGCCCAATCCAGCCTGATTCAAGACGGCCACCTGCGCCGCATAATCGCCCGCGTTGCCTTTAACGCCCTGCTGCATACTGCCGCGTACCAGCGATACCGCCGTGTTGGTGTCGCCTGCTGCCGCCAGCGCCTTGGCTAAATTGCCGACATCCGCAGGTGCGGAAGGGGGATTAACCGCCAGCGCTTTTAAGGTATTGGCCGCAGCCGCCGTGGAGCCTTGCGACAAATATTGCTGGGCGACGGCCATTTGCAAATTGAAATTCACCCGTGCAGCCAGCTCGCGCTGATCGGCAGTGCGGCTGCCCGCGTGAATACGGCTGAGCAGGCTCTGTGCCTGTTGCCAGGCGCCCGCTTCGCTGGCGAATAACGCACCGGCCATCACTTCATCGCGGCTTGCACCGCTGCGCATCGTGGGTTGCATCACGGTGGCAGCCTGCTGGCGATCGCCCTGCTGTAACAGGATGCGTGCCAGGTCCAAACGCAGCCAACCTTCGTTGGGATAGCGCTGAATACCGGATTGCAACAGGCTGATGGCCTGAGCGCTGTTGCCCGCCGTCAGTGCCTGTTTTGCCTGACGGCGAATCGGGTCAACGCTGCTGCCACGCGGTGCCACTGCGGCTTTTACGCTGTCGGGCAGAGAAGCCAACAGCGTATTGGCCTCAGCGCCCCGGTTTTGCTGACGCAGGACGTAGAACAGCCCCTCTTTCGCGCTGCGGTTATCCGGCTCAGCTTGCAATACGCCCCGATAGCTCTGCTCGGCCGCCTCTAACTGCTGGCTGCGGCGCTGCACATCGGCGCGGAACAGTTTGGCGGCGACGCCTTTCTCGCCGCTGGCATTGGCCAGTGATTCACTGAGGCTTAGCGCCTGCGCATTATCTCCGGCTTTCTGTGCGGCCTGCGCCTGCGCAAGCTGACCATAGAAACGCGCATCGTCGGCCTGCTGCTGGCGCTGAGTGCTGTTGTCTCCCCCCAGTTTTGCCGCGCGATCAAGGTAATCCGCTGCCGTGGCAAAATCACCTTTACGCTGTGCGACATAGCCAAGGCCCGCCAACGCATCCGCATCCTGTGGATTCGCTTGTAACACGGCGTCAAAACGGGTTTGTGCCGTGGCGGTATCCCCGCTGTTCAGGGCGGTAAATCCAGCCCCTTTTTCGGCACCGCCGACGTTTTTGCGGTAATGCGCCAGCACTTCATTATCTTGCGGATGACGTTGCTGCCAGTTTTGGTACAGCGCGGCATCTTCCGGTTTTGGCCCCAGCCACAACAAGCCCTGGCGCAACGCACTGTTGGCCTCTTTGTTGCCATCCGCCATCTCAGACAGCACCTGCAAGCCTTCGCGGCGCGTGGCTTCCTGATAGGTCAACGCTTTCCCCAGCGCTAAGCGGGCGCTGTTGTCTTGCGGGCGTGAAGCAGAGAGCTGACGCAGTTGATCCACCGCCTGCGGCAGTAACGTACGATCACCCGCCATGGTCAGGTAATATTCTGCCGCCACGCTTTCGGGCGGCTGTCCGTTCGGGAACAGATTACGCCAGGTCTGCAATGACGCGCTGATGTTGCCGCTGCGCGCCTGTTGCCGCGCCAGAGCCAGTTGGGTTGCCGGAATCGCCTGCTGCGCACGGGCGTTTTCCAAATCACTCAGGCGTGCATCTTGCGGCGAGGTCTGCGCCAGTCGGTTACGCCACTGGCTGGCCGTCACCTGATCGCCGCGTTGCTGCGCCCACAGCGACATTAAATACAGCGCGTCGGGGTTGTTGCTCTCCACCATCAGCACTTTTTCCAGTGACTGACGGGCGAGATCGTCGTGCGCCTTCTGGTGCCAGTAATTGGCCTGGTCCAGCAGCGCTTGCACCGCAGGGTTGGTGCTGGCGGCGGTGGCAGGCAGTGCAAAGAACAGCGCGCTGCCCAGAGCCAGTGCCTGACGCACATGGGCGTTCAGGCGATTAAGGGGCTGTTTTTTCATCATTTCTTTTTGCCCGACGCTGAAGTTTTATCCTGTTGCGGGTTGAGGCGACGCCATGCGTGGCGGCGCATCAGCGACCAGCAGCCCAGTCCGATTAAGGTCGACATCGTGAGTGCCAACAGTGCCAGTAACACGGTGTGTTGGCTGGCGTACCAAATCAGCATCATGTACCAGGGCATTTCCCCACTTGGGAACTGCGCACCAACACGGAAGCTGCGAATCCCGTTCTCATCCGTGATGATTGAGGTGTCACCCCGCACCCCGGCGTTGATATTGGCTTTGGCTAAATCATTGCCCAACTGCGACAGTTGGCGATCATCCGTCGCAATGGTCATCACCACCACGCGCGCATCGTTCCACGGTGAGCGATAGCTCAAGAACCCACGCCACTCCTGATTGGAAGAGAGGTAACGATCGGCCTCCAGCGGCTGGCGTCCCCAGTCGCCATTTAGCCAGGCGCGGGCTTTACCCAGCGTATCCGGGGCTTTAACGCTTAATGCGTGACTGTCGTTCAGGGTGTACGGCGTATCCGCCAACATGGCCTGGTTAAACGCCACTTGTCCCAGCGTCGACACCGCTAAGACATCGCTGTTTTGCAAGCGGCCGCGCAGTGCGCCGCCCTGCGGCACACCAAATGTCACGGTGTTGTGGTTAAGCGCCACGCCGGTTGCACTCCCCGAGCGGGCCGCCAGACTCAGCAAGGTGCTGATTTCGGTATCCGTGGGTTTCTCAGGCAGCAACATCACCGTTTGCGCGTAATCCGCCTGGCGGGAGAACGGGAAAGACGCGCCGACAAAGTAGGACAGGTTCGGTAACTGCGTGAAGTGACGCGTGTTACTCAGGTCAATCGCGGCATCCTGCTCGATCTGGCTTTTGATGTTGTCGTTCGACAATACGCTGCACGGCGCATTCTCTTTCGGCTTGATGTTGAAATAGAGCTTCAACTGGTTATCACCGTAGATTAAATACGGATCAAGCTGCATGGTCACCTGCTCCTGGCGCGCATCGCCGCCCAGTCGGTGCCAGATGTTCTCCAGAATGCCTTGCTTATTCACCGTCAGGTTGCGCAGGAAGGTGTTGTTCATCGACACGCTGAGATATGAGCGGTCTTCATCCAGCCAGCTTTCGGTCGGGAAGCGGTAATGCAGCTTCAGCGGGAAGGTTTCCCCATCCCACAGAAACAGGTCCGGGGCGGCGCGGAAATTCACGCTCAGCGCATCGTGCGCCACGCCAGTACTGACCAGACGCTGATCTTTACGCAGCAATTCCTGTAACAGCACCGGACGGTGGGTATCAATCCAACGCGGTGCATCGTAAGGCTGGCGTATCGCCATCGACTGCGGCGACACACTCAGGCTGTCCCCCGCGTCCGGCATCGGCTGCGACGTTAACCGCCAGGCGGCCTGACGCAGTTGATCGTCATTGTTCCCCACCACTAACAGCAGTTTCCACACCGGATTACCGGGGTGATCAATCATTTTCAGCATTGGCTGCGCGGATTGCGGCAGCGTGACGCCGCCCACGGTTTCGCCAGGACGACCAAACACGATGGCGCTGCCTTCCGGTAACAGGTCACGCGTCACCGGGAAATGAACACCGCGATAATCGCTTTGCATGCCCATCCAGGAAGAAACAATACTGGCAGCGCTCACTTCACCCGGTGTTGGCGCAGCACTGAACACCATCGGCACGGTGGAGTCACTCATGCGCAGCGGATCGATAAACGGACGCGGGAACAGATTCAGGGCGCTGCCCAGATTAAGCTGTAAGCCCTCCATCGACAGCGCACTGTTTGGCATGATGGTCAGTTGGTAGTTGTCCGCGCCGTCGCGTTCACACACCAACTGCTCAGCGTCATTCACTTTAAAGCTGAGGTTATTGGTCGAGACCACCATGGCCGACGGAATATCCAACTGGTAATCCGCGGTGTCACGATCGGATGCACTAAGCGGCAGCGTGCCCAACGGCTGGCCGTTCATCATCAGTTGCAATGAAGTATTGCGGGCGGCCAGCGCTGGCGAAATTTTCAATGTCAGATCAAGACGTGCATTGGTCACCACTTGATCGCCCGGCAGGGTAAACACGATACCAGATTGCAACTGGCCGCCACTCAAAGTGATGCCTTGTGTCTGGCCCATCTGAGCCACGGTGACCTTGCTGCTCACCGGTTGGCTGGTGCTAAAGGCCGCCGCTGCAGGGGCATTTTCAGGAGCCGGGACGTTAACCGGCGGGAAATCCACCGGCGCTGCGCTGGCTTCTGCCGCTGGCATTACCGGCGATGACGTTACCGGCGATGACGTTACCGGGGCTTCGGGGGCCGCAACGTCTGGGGCCGCCGTCACCGGTTGCTCACTGGCGGCTGGCGGGGCATCGTTTTCAAGCGCTGGTGCACGCTCTGCCGGTGTTGCCAGCGGGGCGGAAGTGGCATTCTCAGCCGCCGAAATCATATCCGTTGGCGGAGGCAGCGCCGAGAGCAGTGCAGCAGGTGTGGTAGCTTCTTCTGCCTGAGCCGAAACAGCCAGTAACAGGCCTAACGCAATAACGCTTTTCTTCATACTGCCGCGTCCTCTCCTGACCGCTGTTTACGTGCTTCGGCTTGCGCTTGCTTACGCGCGCGGCGGGCTTTGCCAGAGAGCCAAAAGAGTTCAAAGATGGTGCGAATAATGGTCAGTAAAGAGAGCAACGGACGATCCTGCGCAGCCGGCGGTTTAATCCAGGCATCCGCACGCGCCAGCACCACACGCACTAACTCGCGGCGGCGCGCCAGCGGGATTTCGTCGAACTGCAAACGAATCACTTCGTCATCCGCACCGATCAGGCGCACAGGAATGCTGATTGCCCCGGATTGCAGCATCAGGTCGATGGCTTCAATGGGATCGTTTTCGTGGCGGTTATCCGGTGCCAGCACCCTTGCACCGCCCATTGACAGGTTGCGGGTCGTGGTGCGCGACGAGATACCGCTGGCGTAGTGCAGTACCACTGGCAGTGCCACATCAATACGAATGGTTTTGCGGATCTGTTTGGTTTCGCGCGCTACGGCAATCGCCGCCATCAGGATAATCAAACTGAAGACCGCCCAGCCGACGTTCAGCGCGATAACCCAGGGGTCAACGCCAAACCAGGTGTGGCCCACTGCGCGGACGATGCCGTAGATAATGCCCGCCAGCAGCAGCAAGGCGCAGATCAGGTGCGGGCGCACAATGTTGAAGTCAAAAAAGCCGGTATCCAGCAGGCCGCCTTTATCGGTCACGTTAAATTTGCCGTGTTTGGGCGAAATCATGGTTAACAGCGTCGGGATGACCAGGTGGAACGCCATTACCGTTTCGTAAATTTCACCCCAGAAGGTGTAGCGGAAACGGCCATTCATCCGCGAGTTGATATATAACGACATCACCAGGTGTGGCAGCACGTAAGCAAAAATCAGGCTGGCTGATGAATGGATGATGTTCAGGTTAAACAGCAGGTACGCCAGCGGTGCGGTCAGAAACACCACGCGCGGCAAACCAAACTGGAAGTGCAACATCGCATTCAGGTAGCACAGGCGCTGTTGCCAGGTCAGGCCACGGCCAAACAGCGGATTATCCACGCGGAAAATCTGCGTCATCCCTCGCGCCCAGCGCGTACGTTGGATGATATGTAATCCCAGACGTTCGGTTGCCAACCCTGCCGCCAGCGGGATCCCCAGGAACGCAGATTTCCATCCCAGACGCTGCATTTTCAGCGCGGTGTGCGCATCTTCGGTCACGGTTTCCACCGCAAAGCCGCCAATCTCTTCCAGCGCGGAACGACGAATCACCGCACAAGAGCCGCAGAAGAAGGTGGCGTTCCAGTTGTCGTTGCCCTGTTGCACCGGACCGTAAAACAGCGCGCCTTCATTGGGTACGTGTCGTGCGGCAGGCAAGTTGCGTTCAAACGGATCGGGCGAGTAGAAGTAGTGCGGCGTCTGTAGCAAAGCCAGTTTCGGGTCAGTGAGGAACGGCCCTACGGTGGCCTGCAAGAAGGCGCGGGTTGCCACGTGGTCACAGTCAAACACGCAGATCAGCTCACCTTTGGTGATTTTCATCGCGTGGTTAAGGTTGCCCGCTTTGGCATGGCGGTTGTCGTCACGCGTGATGTAGCCCACGCCGACATCGGCGGCGAACACCGCAAACTCGCTACGCTTACCATCATCGAGCAGATAGATTTTGACTTTATCGCGCGGGTAATCAATACATTGCGCCGCTAACACCGTATCGCGCACCACGTCCAGGCTTTCGTTATAGCTGGGCACATAGATATCCACCGTCGGCCACAGCGCAGTGTCTTCCGGCAAGGGTTCAATGGTGCGTTTCAGCGGTGAGGAGGTTTGCAGATAGCCAAGCAGCAGGATTATCCAGACATACACTTCCGCCGCAAACAGACCAATACCTAAGATCGCTTCGATTTCTGAATTGAAATGCAGGGTTTCTGTCCCGCGCCACCAGATATAACGCGTGGACATCAGTGCCGACAGGAAAATCATGATCATTGAGATTTTCTGGCTCTTACTGACGCCAAGTAAAAACAAAATCGCAATGCTGATTAAGCCAAAAATATATTGCTTCTGGCTGTCCATGGGTGTGATCACTATCACCGCTGCGATGGGAGACACCACCAGCAGTGAGAGGTAAAACAGGAACTTGTTCATGTTGAACCCTGCTACATCATTTTGTGTTATTCAGGGAGGCATTGCGCCTCCCACATATTTACCAGTTCTTTATTTGGCCGTGGAATTCGCCAGTACCCACTTTAATATTTAATAAACTGGAAACTTTTTTCCCCACTAATTCAATATCAAATGCCGCGGCCGAGACCGGGCTGAAATCAAAAATACTCTGCTGAGAGGCATTGGCTTCTGCCACGCTCTCATCACGATGAACGACACCCAGCAACTTATCTCCCAATCGCTGTTCCATAAAGGCGGTGACGTCCCGACTGATATTCCTACGGCTATCGCTTTGATTTAAGACAAAATAGTGGCCAGCACGGTGATTTAATTCGCCGCCAATCATGCGGTGGTTTTCAATCTGCGGCAGCAGTGATACTGACGCGGTGTCGGCCAACATCACCACCACATGTAAATCGGCAAGTGCCGCCATCGCTTTCAACGCGGGGCCCGGCCCCGGTGGGAAATCCGCAATGATCACCAAACCCGGATAATTCAGCAGGGTATTTAAACCTCGCGCCAAAAATTGCGGGTCGTGCGCCAGGTTATCTTCAAAGGCCACCCGCTGATCTTCGGTGACATCTCCATATGGCAATACAAAGATATTGCCGCCCGTGGTGAGCACAGACTGGCTCCAGTCCGGGTTTTCCGCCGATTTGGCGACAAAGCCACGGGCATCACTCAAGGGCACACCAAAGTGCAGGCGTAAGGCATTCTGCACATCAAAATCAATTGCCAGCACCTTACTTCCGCCCCGCGCCAGTGAATAGGCCAGATTAGCGGTGAGGGTTGTTTTGCCAACGCCTCCCTTCGGCGAGCAGACACAAACTAACGGCATGAGGCAATCTTCTCCAACAGGGGTTGCAGCAACGTCTGTTTTGATTCGGCTTGCGCGGACGATACAGACGCCGCCTGCGCACTAAATAATTGACGGAAACGGCCTTCGCTGGCTGGCGCAGGCGCGCTAGCGGGCGGAGCGCTGAATGCCGCTGGGCTAACGGGTGCCGTCGCGACGGGCGCAGGCGCAGGAGCTGCCGGAGGCGGCATTGACGCCAGCAGCGAAGCAGCCCCTTTCGATTCCGTGGTCACGGCCGGGCTCGTCGGGGCCACAGCAGCAGGTTTGTCAGGAAGTGCGGCGGCCAGAGCATTTAACAAGCCGCCGCCTGGCGCGGCACTGGGCGCGGCAGCACGCACCGGCGCGTCGGGCAGAATAGCCACAGGCGCAGGGGTTGCAGGCGGCGCAGTAAACGCATGGGGGTCAACGGCTTCCGGCACACTCTGTGAAACAGACTGTAAGCCCTCCAGCGCATTGTCTGAAGGGGCCTGCATCAGTTGTTTGATGATTGCCCAATTGGTCGCCGAATCAGCGCGCGATTGCTCGGACATATCTTTGAATGCGATATGGTTATGTTGCGTCTTTTCTTTAAAACGCTGAAGGTCATCATAGCTTTTCATAGGAATACGCGCGCGAGTGGGTATTTTTTCGGCAATATATCACAGAATATTTAAAGCGAAAGTTTATTTTCATGACGATAAAAATAAACTTTCTGCTTAAATCAAATTATTGCTTAACCTAATTCTATGACTATTTTCCGGGTTAATTTTTAATTCCGTTATTAATTAATAAACGCGAAATACGCGATTAAATGTTATTTAATACGCCACGGAAACAGTTAAGAAAAATCTCAGCCCAAAGCCCGCTATTTGCTGGCCCTGATTCCCGGTCATCGCCGAGACAGAAGGAGTGGCACTATCCAGAATGATAGTTCGCAATGGATTAACTGTTCAATTAATCTTATGAGTAACAGTGCGGAATTGTGATGGGGATCTACATTTTAGGCTGGTTGTGAATGGAGAGCGCTGTCCCTCCCCCTGCCCCCTCCCGTAAACGGGAGGGGGGGACTAAGTTCCTTCCCCTGCTTACGGGAGGGGGGACTAAGTTCCTTCCCCTGCTTGCGGGAGGGGGATTAAGCCCCTTCCCCTGCTTGCGGGGGAAGGCTGGGATGGGGGACAGACTGACTTAGGCTTTTTGGTCTTCATCAACGGCAAAGCAGGCGACCATTTGGTCACCGTACTGCTTCAGTTGCGGTTGCAACTGAGTACAGGGACCAAAACGGCGGCGACAACGCGCACTGAATGCACAGCCCGGCGGCGGATTCAGCGGGCTGGGCAGTTCACCCGTTAGCTTGATGCGCTCACGACGGTCATCAGGGTTCAGACGCGGCGTTGCAGATAACAAGGCTTGCGTATACGGATGCTGCGGGTTGTTAAAGATGGCCTCTTTGGTGCCCTTCTCCACGCAGCGGCCGAGGTACATCACCATCACTTCATCTGCAATGTGTTCCACCACCGACAGGTCGTGCGAGATAAACACGTACGACAGCCCGAGTTCCTGCTGCAAGTCCATCATCAGGTTTAACACCTGTGCACGCACCGACACATCCAGCGCCGACACCGGTTCATCCGCAATCAGCACATCAGGATCGAGCATCAGCCCACGCGCAATGGCGATACGCTGACGCTGGCCGCCTGAGAACATATGCGGATAGCGATCGTAATGCTCGGTTTTCAGGCCAACCTTCGCCATCATCGCCAACGTTTTTTCACGACGCTCGGCTTTCGTCAGCGTGGTGTTAATGGTCAGCGGCTCTTCCAGAATCTGTCCCACTTTTTTACGTGGGTTCAGCGAACCGTACGGGTTCTGGAACACAATCTGGATTTTCTGGCGGCGCAGCTTCTGCGACTGAGGATCGGGCTTCAGCAAATCTTGCCCTTGCCAATACAGCTCACCTTCCGTCGGCGTTTCAATCATGGTGAGCAGGCGACCCAGTGTGGATTTACCACAGCCGGACTCACCGACCACCGCCAGGGTTTTGCCGCGCTCCAGGTTAAAAGAGACGCCATCCAGCGCTTTGACCAGTCGCTCAGGCGAGAAAAAGCCCTTCTTCACGGGATAGTGTTTTTTCAGGTCAGTCGCCTGTAACAGGTACGGCTGCCCGGTAGTGGGATTAGTGTTCATAAGTCGGTCTCCCGGCATCATCCAGTGGGAAGTGGCATTTGGACTGACGCCCCGCGATCTCTTTCAGTTCAGGCTCTTCAGTGCGACAACGATCGGTGGCATACGGGCAGCGAGGATTGAGCAGACAGCCGTTCGGGCGGTCATATTTGCCCGGAACCACACCCGGCAGAGAGGCCAGACGGGCTTTGTCTGCCGCAAACTCTGGCAGCGCCCGCAGCAACGCCTGCGTATAAGGATGGCGCGGTGCTTTAAAGATATCGGTGGCTTTCGCGACTTCCACGACTTGCCCGGCATACATCACAATAATGTGTTCCGCCGCTTCCGCGACCAGAGCCAAATCGTGGGTGATCAGGATCAGCGCCATGTTTTCCTGACGCTGTAATTCCAGCAGCAGTTCAATGATCTGTGCCTGAATGGTCACATCAAGCGCGGTGGTTGGTTCATCCGCAATCAGCAGTTTTGGACGACACGCAATCGCCATCGCGATCATCACACGCTGGCTCATTCCGCCCGACAACTGGTGGGGATAGACGTCTAACCGCGAAGCGGGATCGGGGATACCCACCTGCTCCAGCAGGTCAATGGCGCGCTGACGGCGTGTGCGGCGATTGCCGCCCTGATGCACCTTCAAGGCTTCCATGATCTGATAACCCACGGTGTAGCAGGGGTTCAGGCTGGTCATCGGGTCCTGGAAGATCATCGCGACTTCGGCGCCCACTAACTGGCGCTTCTCTTTTTCAGAGATTTTTTGTAAATCACGACCGTTAAATTCCAGCTTTTCAGCGCCCACGCGGCCCGGGTAATCAATCAGCCCCATGATCGCCAGTGAACTGACGGACTTACCAGAGCCAGATTCGCCGACAATGCCGACCACCTGACCCTGTTCAACTTTATAACTGATGCGGTCTACCGCACGGAACGGTGCATGTTCATCGCCGAAGTGCACCGACAGTTTATCTACATTGAGTAATGCCATATCGGTGCCTCTTACTGCTTAAGTTTCGGATCGAGCGCGTCACGTAAACCATCGCCCATCAGGTTAAATGCCAGTACGGTCAGCAGGATCAGTACACCAGGGAAGGTGACCACCCACCAGGCACTTTGCGCATACTGCAGCACGTCGGAGAGCATGGTGCCCCACTCCGGCGTTGGCGGTTGCGCGCCCATTCCGAGAAAGCCCAGCGCGGCCATATCGAGGATCGCGTTGGAGAAGCCCAATGATGCCTGCACAATTAACGGTGCCAGGCAGTTCGGCAGAATATTCACAAACATCTGACGCAGCGCACCCGCACCGGCCACGCTGGATGCGGTGACGTAGTCGCGGTTCACTTCGACCATGACGGCTGCGCGCGTCAGACGGATGTAGTGCGGCAGCGCTACAAAGGTCAGCGCCAGCGATGCATTGACGATAGAGGGACCAAAAATGGCTACCAGTACCAGAGCCAACAGCAGGCTTGGCAGCGCCAGCATAATATCGACCAGACGCATAATCGCCGCATCCACCGCGCCGCCGCAGTAACCGGCCAGTAAACCGAAAATCACGCCGCACACCAGCGACAGCACGACCACCAAACAGCCCACTAACAGGGAGAGGCGTGCGCCGTACATCAGACGCGACAGAATGTCGCGACCCACATCATCGGTACCCAGAATAAATTTCCAACTGCCGCCTTCTTGCCAGACTGGCGGGTGCAGCAGCGCGTCACGGAACTGTTCAGACGGCAGATGCGGTGCCAACACGTTGGCAAAGATGGCGATAAGGATCATTAACACCACGAAAACCAGGCCAACCACAGCGCCTTTGTTTCGTTTGAAATAGTGCCAGAACTCCTGGAAAGGCGTCATTGGCGTCGGTGCAGCAACGGGGCTGCCAGTAGTTACCTGAGACATGTGGCCCCCTTACTTCTTATGACGTATGCGCGGATTCACCACGCCGTACAACAGGTCAACCAACAGGTTTACCAGGATAATTAACGTCGCCACCATCAGCACGCCGCCTTGCACCACCGGATAGTCGCGGCGCTGGAGCGCTTCAATCAACCAGCGGCCCACACCAGGCCAGGAGAAGATGGTTTCTGTCAGGATAGCCCCTGCCAGCAACGTCCCCACCTGCAAACCAATCACGGTGACCACCGGCAGCATCGCGTTACGTAACGCATGCACGATGATCACACGCATACGGCTCAAGCCCTTCGCGCGTGCGGTACGGATATAGTCTTCACTCAGCACTTCCAGCATGGAAGAACGCGTCATACGGACAATCACCGCCAGCGGAATGGTGCCCAGCACAATGGCAGGCAGAATCATGTGTTCGACCGCGTCTTTGAAATCACCCGGCTCACCCCAAATCAGGGTGTCGATCAGCACAAACCCGGTCAGTGGCATCGTGTCATCAAGGAACACTGCATCGCCGAGGCGGCCCGAAACGGGCGTCAGATTCCACTGTACGGAGACCAGCATGATCAGCATGATGCCCCACCAGAAAATCGGCATGGAGTAACCGGTCAGCGAGATGCCCACAGCGGTGTGATCAAAGATGGAACCGCGTTTAACCGCCGCCAGCACGCCAACCGGGATACCCACGGAGATGGCGAAAATCATGGCGCAGATGCCCAGTTCCAGTGTGGCTTTGAAGCGCGGAACGAACTCGTCCCAGACTGGCGTACGGCTCTTCAGTGACATCCCTAAGTCACCGTGCAAGACACCGTTGATGTAGGTGAGATACTGTTTCCACAGAGGTTGATCGAGTCCCAGCGCCGCCAGAAGTTGTGCGTGACGCTCAGGAGAAATACCGCGTTCCCCGGCCATAATCAGCACCGGATCGCCCGGGATCATATGAACAAACGCGAAGGTCAATAACGTAATACCGATAAACGTCGGGATGACTAACCCCAGACGTCGGAGTATGAACTGCAACATAATCCGGATTCTCTATTGTCCCACCAACCTTAGCTGGCAGGTTTATTATTGCTCATGATCGGCGAAAACCGACCGCGACGCAGCACGCTGCGCCTTTACTCTTTCCAGTAAAGAAGGCAAAAAACCCGGAGCCGTATCGGGGCGCTCCGGGTTGCTCAGGTCTTATTCTTCGATATCCACCTGGGCGAAGTAGTGGCCACCTAATGGGTCCACTTTATAGTTTTTCACTTTTTTGCTGACAGGCTCATACACGGTGGAGTGAGCAATCATCAACGCAGGCGCCTGGTCGTGCATCACAACCTGAGCTTGCTTATAGAAGGCAATACGTTTGTCCTGATCGGCCACCGCACGCGCCGGTTGGATTTGATCTTCAAACGACTTATCGCACCAGCGAGAGTAGTTAGAACCGTCTTTTGCTGCCGCACAGCTGAACAAGGTTGCCAGGAAGTTATCTGGATCCCCATTATCACCCGTCCAGCCCATCATTACGGTCTGGTGTTCACCGGCTTTCGCACGTTTCAGGTACTCGCCCCACTCGTAAGTGACGATCTTGGCTTTCACGCCCACTTTCGCCCAATCCGCCTGAATCATTTCCGCCATACGACGGGCATTCGGGTTGTAAGGACGCTGTACTGGCATTGCCCACAGATCAATGCTGAAACCGTCAGCCATACCGGCTTCTTTCAGCAACGCTTTGGCTTTCTCAGGATCGTAGGTGTAATCCTTGATGTCGTCGTTGTAGCCCCACATGGTCGGTGGGATCAGGTTTTTCGCTGGCTGGCCCGCGCCCTGATACACCGCATCAATGATGGCTTGTTTGTTCACCGCATAGGTCAGCGCCTGACGAACTTTCAGGTTATCCAGCGGTTTCTTCTCAACGTTGTATGACAGATAGCCGACGTTCAGGCCTGCCTGCTCATACAGGTTGATGTTTTTATCTTCTTTCATGCGCGCGATGTCTGCCGGGTTTGGATACGGCATAACCTGGCACTCGCCTTTTTGCAGCTTGGCATAACGCACGGAAGCGTCTGGCGTGATGGAGAACACCAGGCGATCAATTTTTGGCTTCTCGCCCCAGTAATCCGCATTGGCTTTATACAGGATACGAGAATCTTTCTGGTATTGCTGCAGCTGGAAAGGACCGGTGCCGACCGGGTTCAGGTCAACTTTCTGCGGGGTGCCGGCTTTCAGCATATTGTCGGCGTATTCCGCTGACAGGATAGAGGCGAAGTCCATGCCCAGGTCAGCCAGGAATGGCGCTTCTGGACGGCTCAGCGTAAAACGAACGGTATGCTCATCCACTTTCTCTACTTTGCTGATCAGGTTAGGCATGTCCATGCCTTCGAAGTACTCGTAAGTGCCGCCGGAAACATTGTGGTACTTGTTGTTTTTGTCCAGCTGGCGTTCGAAGGTGAACACGACGTCATCCGCATTGAAATTGCGGGTCGGTTTGAAATCTTTGGTGGTGTGCCACTTCACGTCGGTACGCAGATGGAAGGTATACACTTTGCCGTCTTCGCTGATGTCCCACTTCTCAGCCAGTGCTGGGTGCAACTCAGTTGTACCGACAGTGAACTCAACCAGACGGTTATAAATCTGACGGGAGCTGGCATCGTACGTGGTGCCAGAGGTGAACAGTTGCGGGTTAAAGCCTTCCGGGGAACCTTCAGAACAGTAAACCAGTGTTTTCGCCTGTACGCTGGCGGCCATCATCAGCGCGATTGCGCTCAGGCCAAACTTCAGCATCCCAGATTTAGCCAGGGAAATCGTCATGCTTATGCTCCATCGTGATGTGTGTTGTGTGTTGATAGCGCCGGACCGTTTTTTGTGGTGGTCTCTATGCGCGATTGCCCGAAGGCGCGTGGAGGGGAGAAGCCTGATGCTTTCGTCTGAGACCGTGGAATTTTTCAGATAAAACCACTTCATCCCGTTCACTGAGGCTTCAATTTGTCAACAGATGCAAAGAACGTCAATACAGAGTGCAGGTATTTACACAGAGTGTGAGAAAGAGCAAGCAAATATAAAAAAAACATTTCATTAACGAAATTAGTGATTGCAGCTAAACGAAAATGAAACAGCAGTGTCATTCGCTAATTAATGGAGGCTACGCAGTGAGAATCACCACTAAAAAACATTTTCATTCTCTCTGCGAATGGCGAAGAGTTGAACAATATATTTCGTTATATAGCGCCAGGTTAGTTAATTATTCTGCGTTTTTCGCATAAGTAATGGTCAACAAGGTCATGAGTAACATAAGTAGAACGTGCTGCGAATTAAGCTGTTTTGATGCGAGTGGATGATGAAGCCGCGAAATATTTTGCTGAGGTGCGCGCTGTCCCTCCCCTACCCCCTCCCGCACGCGGGAGGGGAACAGTGAAGCTGGCACGTCTCCTTCCTCCGCACGCGGGAGGGGAATAGTGGGGCTGGCACATCTCCTTCCTCCGCTCGCGGGGGAAGGTCGGGATGGGGGACTCACGACGCCGGGGTAGACTGGTGCGCGCTGTCCCTCCCCTAGCCCCTCCCGCTCGCGGGAGGGGAATAGTGAAGCAGGCACATCTCCTTCCTCCGCTTGCGGGGGAAGGCCGGGATGGGGGACTAACGACGCCGGGGTAGACTGGTGCACGCTGTCCCTCCCCTAACCCCTCCCGCACGCGGGAGGGGAACAGTGAGGCAGGCGCATCTCCTTCCCCCGCTCGCGGGGGAAGGCCGGGATGGGGGACTAACGGCGCCGATCTGGGGACTCACAACGCCGATCTACAGGCGAAAAAAAACCTGCTTTAAAAAGCAGGTTTTTCAAATCTGGTCGGCGAGAGAGGATTCGAACCTCCGACCCACTGGTCCCAAACCAGTTGCGCTACCAAGCTGCGCTACTCGCCGAATCGGTGCGCATGTTACTGCTCCCCCTCCAGACCGTCAACGCCTTTTTATCCTGGCGCATTTATTTGTTTGTTTTCTCACCTTTATCAGGCGTAGTTTGCTGCTTTTGCCTGTTTTTACGGCTTGTTGCACCAGTTGTTGGCCTCTTTTATCCCACCGTCTGGCGAGGTATACCCCAGGCAACCCATAATGGTGTCAAACAGTTCAACATGACGGTGGGTCACGCCTTTCTCTGCCTGCGCTTTCAATCGCGAGAAACCACGCGCATTGTCCGCGTCTTGCAGATACTTGTCAGATGCCCATACCAACATCGGCACGCGGAACTGCTCAGGAGGCGCAACGTCACGTGGTGTGCCGTGCAGGTGCATGTTTTCATCAATCGACTCACCGTGGTCGGCCGCATAGAAAACAATCGCTTTCTTATCGCGTAATTCATCAAACACACTGCCTAACATGTGATCGACGTACAGCACCGAGTTATCAAACGCATTGATCAACTGCTCTTTGCTACAGGAATCATCAACGCCCATGCATTCAGGCTTATAGCGAGCAAACTCGCGCGGATAACGCTGTGAGTAAAGGTAATGTGAGCCTTTGGTGTGCAGAATCACCAGATGCTTGCCTCGAGGATGCTTATCCACCGAGTCTTTCAATTCTGGCACCAGCAGCATATCGTCCACGGCCTTGCCCTGATTGCGCGGTTCAGAACCAATTTGCTCGCGGAACTCATAACTGTCAGCGTCGGTGTTGTTGTAGAACCAGACTTCGCTTTGCATGGCAAATAGCTCTGAGCTGAAGCCCAATCGCTTTAACACGGCAAAGATATTCTGCTCCGTCAGCGTACGGCCTGGATTGTCTTTCGCTCCCCCTTCCCGCACGAACATACACCGCAGTGACAGCTTGGTAGCGGTATCACAGGATTCTCCCCGGAAAGCCGCCAGGTTTTTCTCCTGCGCCAGACGCGGTGTGGTGTCACGGTTGTACCCCAGAATACCCATATGATCCCAACGCGTGGTTTCACCAATCACAAACACCACGTAGGTATCATCCAACCCGGCAGGCGCGTTGTAGGTGAACTTCTGTGAGGGATCGAGCAAATCAGCACTGTCCAGGCTTTCATCAACGCGGGTATACGCAAACAGGCCCAATGCAGAAAGCCAGTTGGATGGCAGGTAAGAGTGCGCCACCACGCCACCGTAACTGGGCAGATCAACGTTGGTTTGACGCTCATGCGCTGACTGGCGCTGGTCAAAATAACGGATTGGCAGCCAAACCATGGCAACCGCCAACACCAGTATGAGCAACGGCTTCACGCGGTTACCCGGTGTTTTGATTTGCTCAATCAGCGTCATGTTCAGGCGGTTATACCAAATCAAAAACAGCGGAATAATACTGACCAGAATCATCCAGGCAATAAAATGAAAACCCACCACCTCTTTGGATAAATCCACATCGGTGGTCATGACCGATGCCACGATGCCGTAACCAATCACAACGTTAAAGAACGTGGTGTAATACGCCGCGGCCACGGAGATCACCACCAACAGCGTCGCCATTATGCGGAAGAAAACACGCCCGCCGAGCGATAACAAACGCATCAGGAAGAATGAGAGTAAGAAGGTCGCAACCACTTCAGCCAGCGCGGAAAGCCACTGCATGGCATCAAACTGCACCAGAAAAGGGTTAAAACGACGGTAAAAAATCGGCAGGTTCAAAATAATGCCGATATAAAGCGCAAGCAGAAGTGAGAGTTTCTGTTGCGATAACGATTTTATTAGATTCATTAAAACGACTTTCCTGATTACAAGCGCAAGGTGTTCATGGTGAATTCAGACCCTGTGTGGCTAGCAGAGTTCGCCAGGATAGCAAGAATATGGCGGTATTATTACGGAAAAGGATGAATCTTAAGGACCAGAGACGGGGAAAATTACGTAGCGAAAGCGCTAATATATTGAGTTAACTGCGAATATTCCTAACAGAGGGCGCATCAATGCGCCCTCACTTTTTTACGCGGTAATAATATTCAGCGTGACATCAATATTGTTACGGGTGGCATTAGAATATGGGCAAACGATATGCGCCGCATCCACCAGTTTCTGTGCCTCTGCCGCATCCATTTGCGGCAGGTTGATGTTCAACGTGACCTGAATACCAAAGCCGTTGGGAATCGGGCCAATGCCCACTTCGCCTTCAATAAACGCCTCTTTTGGCAGGGTGAACTTGTCGCGGCCAGCGACGAATTTCATCGCGCCGAGGAAGCAGGCAGAGTAACCCGCAGCGAACAACTGCTCTGGGTTGGTCACTTCGCCGCCCATGCCGCCCATCTCTTTGGGCACACCCAATTTCACATCCAGTACGCCATCAGAAGAGGTAGCGCGGCCATCACGACCACCGGTAGCTTTGGCTTTTGCGGTATAAACGACTTGTTCTAAAGACATGAAAACACTCCTGTGACTTGCAGATGAATACACGATTAAATCGTGCGCTATTTATAGGGATAAACGCCATACTTTCCGTACCACGGATTTATGACGACAAATTTTCGCGCAGCGCTTCCAGTTGCGCCTTTAGCGCCAACATCGACTGCATATCGCAGTGTGAAGCGCAACGCACAGCGTCCGGTATACCCAACGCCTGTTGATACAGCGCTCTGCCCTTTTCGGTCAGCGTCACGACCACTTGCCGTTCATCAGGCCGTGAACGCACGCGGTCAATCAGTCCGGCACTTTCCAGACGTTTTAGCAGGGGCGTCAGGGTCGCGGAATCCAGAAACATGCGCTCGCCAATCTCAGACACCGTGACATCATCCTGTTCCCACAGCACCAGCATGACCAGATATTGGGGATAGGTGAGCGCCAGCGGTGCCAGCAACTGCCGATAAAGTTTGTTGAGTGCCAATTGCGTGGAGTACACCGCAAAACACACCTGCTGTTCGAGCAACAGTGGCGGCGTTGGCACTTTTTTGTCATCGTGGTGTGAAGTCATAGCCGTCAATTTAAATAGCGCACGATATAATTGCAAACAATATTTACCTGAGAGGCTCGATAACCATGCAAACAGCGGAAGAACAAGCGCGGCGCTATGCGACAAAAGCCCATGCCGAAGCCGGTCAACGGCGTAAATACAGCGATGAGCCTTATATTGTCCATCCGGCAGCCGTGGTGGAATTAGTGCGCAGCGTGCCGCACACGGAAGCCATGCTGCTGGCGGCCTGGCTGCATGACACCGTGGAAGACACGCTCACCACCCTTAATGATGTCCGCGAACGCTTTGGTGAGGATGTGGCAGGGTTGGTTGAGATGTTGACCGATGCGCAGCAACCGCAAGCCAGAAACCGCCTGGCGCGCAAGATGGCACATTTTCGCCACACTGCAGAAGCCTCCGCGCCGGCACAAACGATCAAGCTCGCTGATATCATTGATAACACGCGCAATATTGTGCGCGTGGATCCCGATTTCGCCCGCGTGTATTTAGTGGAAAAGCGCATCCAGATTGCGCTGCTGCACCAGGGCGATGCCACCCTGCTGGCGCAGGCACGTCAAATTATCGACAGCGGTATTCAGCAACTGCAAGGCGCGCCTTGGCGAGTCTCTGCGCAATGGTTTCAGGATTTGGAACAGCGCTACGCCAACGCGCGCTAAAAACGGTCTGTTTCATCGCCATTTTTATACTTTTTTTATATCTCGCCCCGCAATTTTGACACCGATTTTACGCGTGATTTTTCACAATCCCTCTTACTGAAAACCTGTTGGAGAGGATTGTGAGCGCAGCCTTGATTGCCGGCATCGTGCTGGTGTTTCTGTTACTGGGGTATCTGGTCTACGCCCTGCTCAATGCGGAGGCCTTCTGATGGCCAGTTCCGCTTTTCTGCTGATTGCCACTTTCCTGGCAATCCTGTTGCTGTTGGCACAACCGTTAGGGACTTTGCTGGCGCGTTTTATTGCCGATCGCCCGCTGCTGCCCGCCGTTGAAAACACGCTTTGGCGCCTTACGGGCAGCGGCCAACGCGAAATGCGCTGGCAACATTACCTGCTGGCAATACTGCTGTTTAATCTGCTGGGCTTGCTGTTCCTGCTCGCACTGCTGATGAACCAGGCCGCACTGCCGCTTAACCCGCAGCAGTTACCTAACCTGAGCTGGCATCTGGCGGTCAATACCGCAGTGAGTTTTGTGACCAACACCAACTGGCAGTCGTACGGCGGTGAAAGCACGCTCAGTTATTTCAGCCAGATGGTGGGTTTAACCACACAAAATTTCCTGTCTGCCGCCACCGGCATTGCCGTTGCCTTTGCACTGATTCGCGGCTTTACCCGCCGCGAAACGCAGCAACTCGGTAACGCCTGGCGCGACCTGACGCGTATCACGCTGTGGATCTTACTGCCAGGCAGTCTGTTGCTGGCCCTGTTCAACCTCAGCCAGGGCGTTATTCAGAACATGGATGGCTATCAGTCATTCACCACGCTGGAAGGCGTTAAGCAGACGCTGGCGATGGGGCCTGTTGCCTCGCAGGAAGCCATTAAGATGTTGGGTACCAACGGCGGGGGTTTCTTTAATGCCAACTCCGCGCACCCGTTTGAAAACCCCACGGCGCTCAGCAACTTCGTGCAGATGCTGACCATTTTTATTCTCCCTGCCGCCTTGTGCTTTGCCTTTGGGCAATCGGCGCGCGATCGCCGCCAGGGCCATATGCTGCTATGGGCGATGTCGATCATGTTTGTCGCCGCCGTCATTGTGGTCGTCTGGGCTGAACAACAAGGCAACCCACACTTCCTGCAACTGGGCGCCGACAGCGCACGCAATATGGAAGGCAAAGAGGCACGCTTTGGCATTTTGAATTCCGCCTTCTATGCCGTGGTTACTACGGCCGCCTCGTGTGGCGCAGTCAATGCCATGCACGACTCCTTTACCGCGCTGGGCGGCATGATTCCCCTGTGGTTAATGCAGCTCGGTGAAGTGGTGTTTGGCGGTGTCGGCGCGGGCTTGTACGGCATGCTGCTGTTTGTGCTGTTGGCAGTCTTTATTGCCGGTTTGATGATTGGCCGTACACCCGAATATTTGGGTAAAAAGATTGAAGTGCGCGAGATGAAATTAACGGCGCTTGCCATCCTCGTGACGCCGACGCTGGTTCTGCTCGGCACCGCACTGGCGATGCTCACCGACGCAGGACGCAGTGGCATGGCAAACCCCGGCACCCACGGTTTTAGCGAAGTGCTGTATGCCGTGTCATCAGCCGCCAATAACAACGGCAGTGCCTTTGCTGGCCTCAGTGCGAATACCCCTTTCTGGAACAGTTTGCTGGCGTTCTGCATGGCCGCCGGGCGCTTTGGCGTGATCATCCCGGTGCTGGCGATTGCCGGATCGCTGGCCGCGAAAAAAGTCCAGCCAACCAGCAGCGGCACCCTGCCGACACATGGCGCACTGTTTGTGTGCCTGCTTATCGGCACCGTCTTTTTGGTGGGCGCGCTGACGTTTATTCCTGCACTGGCCTCTGGCCCGGTAGCAGAGCACTTACAGCAGATTTCCCGTTAATTTCCGGAGAGAGAATTCATGAGTCGCCAACAAATGCCGCTGTTTAGCGCGTCGCTCATTCGCACGGCTATCGGTGAGGCTTTTAAGAAACTGTCACCTGCGGTGCAGTTCCGTAATCCCGTGATGTTTCTGGTGTACCTTGGCAGCGCCCTGACTACGCTGCTGGCGATGGCTATGGCCAGTGGTGTGCTGGAAGGCCCTGCGGGTTTTACCGCTGCCATCGCGGTTTGGCTGTGGTTTACCGTGCTGTTTGCAAACGTTGCTGAAGCCCTGGCGGAAGGGCGCAGCAAAGCGCAAGCCAGCAGTTTAAAAGGCGTGCGCAAAACCAACTACGCGAAAAAACTCACGGAACCGCGCTTTGATGCTCCGCATCATCAAGTGGTCGCCGATACGCTGCGCAAAGGCGATGTCGTGCTGATCGAAGCGGGCGATATCATTCCCTGTGACGGTGAAGTGATTGCAGGAGGCGCATCGGTTGATGAAAGCGCCATCACCGGTGAATCGGCACCCGTTATCCGTGAATCCGGCGGCGATTTTGCCTCAGTGACGGGCGGGACGCGCGTGTTGTCAGACGCGTTGGTGGTGCGTTGCACGACCGATCCGGGCGAAACCTTTCTCGACCGTATGATCGCCATGGTGGAGGGCGCCTCACGCCGGAAGACACCCAATGAAATTGCACTGACTATTTTATTGATTTCATTGACCCTGGTGTTTTTACTCGCCACCGCAACGCTGTGGCCGTTTACCGCCTGGGCGGGAACACCCGTCAGCGTGACGGTACTGGTGGCTCTGCTGGTGTGCCTGATCCCCACCACCATCGGGGGTTTGTTATCAGCGATCGGTGTCGCCGGTATGAGCCGCATGTTAGGGGCCAATGTGATTGCCACCAGCGGGCGAGCCGTGGAAGCCGCGGGCGACGTTGATGTCCTGCTGTTGGACAAAACCGGCACCATTACGCTCGGTAATCGCCAGGCCACGCAGTTTTTGCCGGTGGCAGGCGTGAGTGAGGAACAGTTAGCAGACGCGGCACAGCTCGCCTCACTGGCCGATGAAACGCCAGAGGGACGCAGCATTGTGGTGCTGGCAAAGCAACGGTTTAATTTGCGTGAACGCGATTTACAGCAGTTGGGCGCGACGTTCACCCCCTTTTCGGCGCAAACCCGCATGAGCGGCGTGAATATTCAGCATCGCCGTATTCGTAAAGGCGCGGTCGATGCCGTGCGCAAACACATTGCAGCGAATAACGGTACCTTTCCCGCAGAAGCCGACGCACAGGTTGAAGCCGTCGCTCGCACGGGCGGCACGCCACTGGTGGTGGTCGAAGATGCCACGGTGCTCGGCGTTGTGGCCTTAAAAGATATCGTTAAAGGCGGCATCCGCGAGCGCTTTGCCGAATTGCGTAAAATGGGCATCAAAACGGTGATGATAACCGGTGATAACCCGCTGACCGCAGCGGCGATTGCGGCCGAAGCCGGAGTGGATGATTTTCTGTCAGAGGCAACGCCCGAAGCCAAACTGGCATTGATTCGTCAGTATCAGGCGGAAGGTCGGCTGGTCGCGATGACCGGTGACGGCACCAACGATGCCCCGGCGCTGGCACAAGCTGACGTGGCCGTCGCCATGAACTCCGGTACTCAGGCCGCAAAAGAAGCCGGTAACATGGTCGATCTTGACTCCAACCCAACCAAACTGCTGGAAGTGGTTCATATCGGCAAGCAAATGCTGATGACGCGGGGTTCGTTAACCACCTTCAGTATTGCCAATGACGTCGCCAAGTACTTCGCCATTATTCCGGCGGCATTAGCCGCCACCTGGCCGCAGATGAACATGTTGAACATCATGCAGTTGCACTCACCGGCTTCGGCCATCCTGTCGGCGGTGATTTTTAACGCCCTGATTATCGTATTCCTGATCCCACTCGCCCTGCGCGGCGTGCGCTATCGCCCGCTCAGTGCCGCTGCCCTGCTACGTCGTAACCTGTGGCTGTACGGCGTCGGTGGCCTGATTGTGCCCTTTATCGGCATCAAAGCGATTGACCTGATTCTGACCCTGAGCGGTCTGGCCTGAGGAGGCCCACCATGAATATAGTACGACCTGCCTTATCCCTGTTTGTGCTGCTGACGCTGCTGACAGGCGTCGCCTATCCACTGCTCACCACGCAGCTTGCCCAGTGGTTTTTCCACGCCAACGCGCAGGGCTCGCTGATCGTACGTGATAACCAGGTCAGGGGTTCCGCACTGATTGGCCAGTCTTTCACACGCGCTGACTACTTCTGGGGGCGTCCATCAGCAACCAGCGAAGCCCCCTATAATGGCGCGGCGTCCTCCGGCAGCAATTTAGCGGGCAGCAATCCTGCCCTCGACCAGGCAGTGGCTGAGCGGGTGGCGCAACTGAAGGCCGCCAATCCACAGGCACAAGGTGCCGTGCCGGTGGATCTCGTCACCGCATCCGCCAGCGGCCTGGATCCGCATATTTCGCCCGCCGCTGCACAGTGGCAGTTACCGCGTGTTGCCACCGCACGCCAGTTGCCGGCCGCGAAAGTGGCCGAGTTGATTGCCGCTCATACCCAGCGTCCGCTATTGCCATTCCTCGGCGAGCCGGTCATAAACGTGCTACAACTCAATCTGGCACTGGATGCCCTGCAACCTCACTCTTTAACGGACGCACAGCCGCGATAACGGAAGCCCATGAACGACGAACGCCATCGCCCCAACCCGGATGCCCTGCTACTACAAAGCCTGCAGGCGCATCGCGGTAAGTTAAAAATCTATTTTGGTGCCTGTGCGGGCGTCGGTAAAACATGGGCAATGTTGCAGGAAGCACGCCGCCTGCGCGAGCAGGGACTTGATGTGTTGGTTGGCGTGGTGGAAACCCACGGACGGGTGGAAACCGCGCAATTATTAGAAGGATTAACCCTGCTGCCGCGCCGTCAGTACGGCCCGTCGCGCTATGACGCCTTTGATTTGGATGCCGCGCTGGCACGCCATCCCGCGGTGATTCTGATCGATGAATTAGCCCACAGCAACGCCGTCGGGGCTCGCCATCCTAAGCGCTGGCAGGATATTGAGGAGCTGCTGGAGGCGGGCATTGATGTCATGACCACCGTCAATGTTCAGCATCTGGAAAGCCTGAATGATGTGGTCAGCGGAATAACCGGCATCCGCGTTCGCGAAACCGTCCCCGATCCCTTCTTCGACAGCGCGGATGAGGTGGTCTTGGTTGATTTGCCGCCGGATGACCTGCGCCAGCGCCTGAAAGAAGGCAAGGTCTACGTTGGCGATCGCGCTGAACGCGCCATTGAGAATTTCTTTCGCAAAAGTAATTTGTTTGCCTTGCGTGAGTTAGCCCTGCGCCGCACGGCTGATCGCGTGGACGATCAAATTCGCGCCTGGCGTGACAGACAAGGCCAGGAGCGGGTCTGGCATACGCGCGATGCGATTCTGCTGTGCATTGGCGACGGCAGCGGGAGCGAAAAACTGGTGCGCACCGCCGCGCGACTGGCAGCCCGCTTTGGTAGCCGTTGGCATGCCGTGTACGTTGAAACACCGCGTCTGTATAAGCTGCCTGAGCGCCGTCGCCGCGCGATTTTGCGCACGCTGCAACTGGCACAGACGTTGGGTGCAGAAACCGCCACCCTGTCCGATCCCGATGAAGCGCGCGCCGTTCTGCGTTATGCCCGCGAGCACAATCTTGGCAAGGTCGTGATTGGTCGACGACCGCCAAAATGGTGGCGACGTGACAGCTTTGCGCATCGACTGGGTGAATGGGGGCCCGACATCGACCTGGTGGTGGTGGCCGTTGATTCTCCCGCCACCTTGACGGAATCTGCCGCGCTGAGCGAGAGCCGCCAGCAAAGTGATAAATGGCGCACCACGCTGCGTGGTTCACTGGTGGCTGGCGCACTCTGCCTGGCGGTCACACTGTCAGGCCAGTTTCTTCTGACCGGCGTGGACGCAGCCAACCTGGTCATGCTGTATTTGCTCGGCGTGGTGGTGGTCGCCCTGCGTTATGGACGCTGGCCCTCGGTGTTCGCCACCGTGATAAATATCATTGCTTTTGACCTGTTTTTCGTCGCCCCGACAGGCACCATGGCCGTTTCAGACGCACAATATCTGGTGACTTTTGGCGTAATGCTCGCCGTCGGGATCATCACCGGGAATCTCACCGCCGGTGTGCGCTATCAGGCCCGTGTGGCGCGGCATCGAGAACAGCGCGCCCATACGCTGTATGAAATGGCGAAATCACTCTCCAGTGCCTTAACCGCGGACGACATTACCGCCACCAGCACCCGCGTGGTGTCAGCCACGTTACAAGCCCGCAGCGTCCTGCTATTGCCCGATGAACAGGGTGAGCTGCAATTTAGCCAGGTACAGGCGCTGCACTCGCCGCCCGATCACGCCATTGCGAAGTGGAGTTTTAGCCGTGGACAACCCGCAGGTGCAGGCACTGACACCCTGCCCGCCGTGCCTTATCAAATTTTGCCTGTACGGCGCGGTGAACAGACGCTGGGTTTACTGGTCATTGAGCCAGAGAATTTGCGCCAGCTAATGATCCCTGAACAACAACGCTTACTGGAGACGTTCACGGTACTGCTGGCCAGTGCGTTAGAGCGTATTACGCTGGCACAGAATGCCGCCGCCGCCAAACTGGCGGCTGAACGTGAACAACTGCGTAATACGCTGCTTTCCGCGCTGTCACATGACTTGCGTACCCCTTTAACCGTGCTGTTTGGACAGGCGGAAATGCTGATGATGGAACTGGCAGAAGAGGGCTCCGCACATGCAGAGCAGGCCGGGCAAATCCGCGAGCAAACGCTAAGTACCGTGAGATTAGTGAGCAACATGTTAGATATGGCCCGCATTGAGTCAGGCGGACTCAATGTGCGCGATGAATGGGTGCCGCTGGAAGAAGTGATTGGCAGCGCACTCCAGGCCATTGCGCCACTGCGCAAACACCATGAGATCGCGCTGGATCTGCCCGATCAGATGCTGCTGATCCGTGGCGACAGCACACTGCTGGAACGCGTAGTCACCAATATCCTGGAGAATAGCCTGAAGTATGCCGGCGACAATGCCCAGCGGGGGATTCGGGCATCGGGAGACGGCAGTGAAGTCACCATCGACATCTGGGACAGCGGGCCCGGCATTGAGCATGATGACCTTTCACGCATCTTTGAAAAATTCACCCGCGTCGATAAAGAATCCGCGATACCGGGGGTCGGACTGGGTCTGGCGATTTGCAAAACCCTGGTGGAGATGCACCGAGGTACGCTGACTGCGCATCACCGCCCGCAAGGCGGTGCACTGTTTAGAATACGCCTGCCGCAAGCCAGCCTTCCTGACTTGCCGCAAACAGAAAGCTAAGCGCTATTTGGGTGGCGCGCGACGCAATAACCATTGCCAGTCTTCTGCGGCACCGTTACCCACGCGCCGACATTTCGGCGTGGTATCGATAGGCGTTCTGGCCGGAGCGGGCACCTCATCAAGAATCACATTCTCTACCAGCAGAGTATGCAGGCTGTAATGTGAATCCACCCGTGGGATCTCACGGGCCTGACAGTGAATACGTGCAGGACGGCCGAGTATATACGACATTAAAAATGAGGCGCGTCGTTTATCTATGCGAAAAGCATCCGCAATTTCATCACGATCGACCCAGCGTTTTTGCTGCAAGCACCACAGTGCGATCAACTGATACATCGGCAAGTGTGCCCATTTTTTTACTGAAGCAGGTACCACACAGCCTGCATGATTCTTTTGTACAATCGGTTTTTCCCGACTCATTCTTAGCGTCTGTTTGGTCAAACTCATCCGCCTGTTCCCTTGAAAAATAAAATTAAAAAACCCCCTTTCTGCGAGCAACAGAAAGGGGGAAAAGCCCTGCCAAAATTACCAGGTGTAATTCACACCTACGTTCGCTTGCCACGGACGTTCGATGTTGCTGCCACCGGTATAATTAAACCCAGCGTAACCGCCCAGGTTATTCATTAAGCCCACTTCGGTTCCCATACCGATTTGCATCGCAGCGCCATCAATGCTGTCATCAACAATGACATTGTTCAGACGCATTGTGTTGTTGCTGGCAAATTCGTTCAGGCCTGCCATATGCAGGTAAGGGCGAACGAAACGCTGGCTTGAGAAATCAAAGGTATAGCCGACATCAACACCCAGTTCAGCGATCATGGACTTGTAGTCTCCACCTTGCACCACCATGCCATTGCTCAGCGTGTATGCAGCACCATCAAAGGTACGTGCAGCAGCTTTGGCATACGGCTCAGCGAAGAAGCCTTCACGCTGCCAGGTGTAACCCAGTTTCATACCTGCACCGAAACCGTTGTTAGAGGCAGTACCCTGTGCACGTTGACCATCCAGCATCTGCACGTGAGCATCTTTGCTGTTGTGGCTGAATTGCGCCTGAGTATCGACAAACACACCGTTGTCCCAGCGACGTGAAACGTAGAACTGCATACCGTAGTTGTTCACATCGGCGCTGCTGTTCATGCTGTTCACTTTGGCTTTACCGGTGGTAAATGCCAGACCCGCCAACCAGTTACCGCCATTCTGCGCGTCAACTTTGGTGTCCGTACCCACAATCAGGCCATTGTTCTGTACACGGTAGCCCGCGCCAGACACGGTATGGTTACGCTCAGTACCGCCGTACCATGCTGCCCACACGCCACCATTGTCCTGCACGTGACGAGAAGCGGTTAAACGCTGCTGCAGTGCTTCGGTTTCCATGTTAGCGATGCTAACGTCAGAGGCTTGCAGACTCTGCGCCAGAGACGCTGTGTTAGACAACTGGCCGTTGTTTTTGAAGTACACATTGCGCTCACCGTGAACTTTATCGTTCAGCGTGTTCACCACATCGTACTGATAAACACCCAACTCGGTGCGGCCAGTGAAGCGCGCATCGCTGTTTTTATCCAGATAGTTCACGAAGCTGTGTGGATTGGTGGCACCCGCACCGGTACTCGCCAGATAGCCATCTTTCACATACGGCTCAACGCCGGAGTTAGCAATGTGCAACTGGTAGTCACCTTTAACTGCACCTTTCACCTGCAGTGAGCCCAACGCATAGCGTCCGCCCATATCCAGTAAAGGCTCAACCACGGCTTTACCTACCGTGATGTGCGAGGCCTGATAACGCCCTTTCTCATCTTTGTCCTGCGTCAGGGTGTTATGAACAACCACTCGAGCCGATCCCAGATCTTCATAACGGCCTTGATCACCAAGGGTGGGACGGTTGGTTTCAAGGTTAACCAGATTCAGGGTTGAATGGCTGAGGTTCAGATCATGCACATCGCTGCGCACGCCGCTGGCACCGTTGGCCGTTGCTGCTGCATTCCAGACAGCCCCCTTCTTCAGGTTCAGGTCTGGGTTCCATGACAGCACACGCTCATATTCGTCAGGACGATTTACCGTTGTGATGCCTTTTACTGCGCCATTCACGGTGCTGTGATCCACATTCACCGTCACTGGCGTATACGCCCCATTGGCATTGGTCAGCAGCGTGTTTGCTACGCTGGCGATCGCATTGTCATAGATCGTTTTTGCAGTGAGTGAACCGGACACGGTCTCAGGATCGAGGATCGCATGCGATTCTGGGTTGGTGGTATCGACCAATTGGATCTGATAACCCGTGACGCCTGAAGCCGTAATATCACCGTTAACCACGGAGTTATTCGTCAGGTTCAAGGTTGTGCCGTTACGCTCGCGGCTCACTAAACCATGGTCAGTGATGCTGGCACCGGTGGCAATGTAATCACCGTTTTTATCGCGATTCACAGACACTTTAATCACGGGCTCATGACCATCATGTGTGATAACCACACCACCGTTCATCACGCTGTTGCTCACATCAACGCGGTTGGCGTGGCCGCCCAGTTTCAGTGATTTACCGGCATTGTTCATACCGCCGGTCAGCGTGGACTTGTTGATCGCCACAAACAGACCAGAGCCAGTGATGCTCACTGCCGTGGATTTTTTATCTGCCAACGCGTCATATTGCTCACCTTTTTGGGCATCGTGGTTGTCACGACGCACAGCAGCGAGGTTTTTCGCGGTGATAACAGCGTTATCCACAATGACATTAGGATTTTTTGCCACACGGTGGGTGGCCAGCGTGTTGTCTTCGCTGTTGGTCAGGTAGTCCTTGCTGGTGGCATTGATGCTCAGCCCAGTCGCCCATGGGCGCGCCTTATACTGATGCTCTTCGCCTTGATATTTATGCTCTTCGTCTTTCGGGTGTCCAGACGCGCCATTCGCCAATGCATCCGCATTGATAGTGTTATCAATCACGGTGTTTTTCACCACGAAAACATCACGGGCACGCTTAGCGTTGTTGGTTTCGCGCAGGTCACCGCTCATGCTCACGGCAGCCACATCACCTTTAACACTTTTCACCTGGCTGTAGATTGCGCTGTTCTGCAAACCAAATGCACCGCCCAGGGTGTGTGCAGGCTTGATGTAAACATCGGCGTTCTGATCCAGCACCACGTTTTTGCTGACGGTCAGCGGAATACGATTGCCTTTCTCATCTACGCGATCTTTTCCTTCGGCGTCTTTCTGATATTGGATGTTGCCGCTGGCATCACGAACGTAGAAGCTGACTTTTTGGGTTTTAACGTAGCGATTATCCAACGCGCCCATTTTCAGGCCCGTCACGATATTGGCAGGCGTTGACAAGCTGCCTTCGCCCACGGTATTCGCCAGACGTTGACCATGAACAAAACGCGCATAACTCTCGTCGATAAAATAGTGCTCATCGGCAGACAGCGTTTCTGCCTGTGCATCTAAATAGGCTTTGTAACCGCTGCTATTTACCAGCGCCCAGAAACCGGAAGTATCTGTGTTAATCGATTCCCAATTTCCTCCGGTCACGCCATCTTTAATAATGGAAGCATCATGGCCGCCAATAAAGACTGCGCCACCGCCGGTATAATAACCCGCACTGTTTTTCCCTAAGCCCGCGACGTCTGTAACCGCGGGGAGCGTTGCTGCGCTTGCTGCACCGCTAAAGCCAACGAGGATCGAGATTGCGACCGCGCTCAGCTTGAAGCTGGATGATTTCATCACTGCAATTCCTTTTATCAAGAATAAGAAAGCGAGGGGCGTTCACGTATCGGATGAAAAACCAATAGGAAATAAAAGCCCGCCCTCTACCTTATTCGGGCAGATTAGCCGTTTATTGAATTAATGTTCGCCACGTTTTTATACGCGTTGAGAGATATTTAACGACGTCCATTAAAGGTCAAACAAAATATCTTCGTGGCGAATTCTGCGAATTGCAGGTATGACCTGTAAAACAAATTACAAAAATCATAACGATAAATACTGTTGATATAACCTAACGAGATCAATACAGCGACAACAATCAATAACTCAGTCGCTCACAGGCAGAACAATATGTCGCTAATTACAACGAGTCACCATGTTGTCTGGCTGAAAAATATTACCTCATCAGCAGAAACTCCCTCTCCATCACGCTCGTCTTATTCTTGCTACAGGGAAAAGAATAAAGGCCATCCTTTTTTATATTGCCTTTTCAGCGTAATGATGCGGGATAACACCTCACAGAAATTATCAAACAGGTTGACAAATACGTTCTCAGGCGTAGCATGCGCGAAAAAATGTACACCCCAAATGATTTCCTGAAAAGGAAGCGCTAGTTTGTGTCATAAATTGGAAACATTTACCCACAAAGCATTTACCAGAAATTTCTGAAAAATACTCACTTACCCCGGTATTGAATTAAAATTAGGAGACTCAATGAAAGCTATTGTTAAATGCCTTTCAATCGCAATGTTGGTTACAGTATTGGCCGGATGTGCACGCACGGCACCTGTTGATAATATTCAGACGGTTGCCCGCGGCTCTCACTCTGCGTTACAGGTAAAAACCGCCATTTTGAAAGCGGGTCTGGAGCGTGACTGGGTGATGACGGAAGCTGGCCCTGGCGTTATTAATGGCCGCCTGTTGCAGCGTGGACACTCTGTCGATATCCGTATTCCTTATACATCAACAGGCTACTCCATTAATTATGTTGGCAGCACCAATCTGAAAGCTGCTGACGGCAAGATTCACAAAAGCTACAACCGTTGGGTGCATAATCTGGATAAAAACATCCAGTTAAATCTGGCGGCTTCTGGATTGTAATTGTTATTACATGCGCTCCCCAACGAAGGGAGCGCATTCTCGCCATATTAAAGGATTGAGTATGCGCACAGATTATCAACACGATACGCTATCAGCATTAGACGCGATCACTGAAGCGCAACGTATTGCTTTCGCACCAATGTTATTTCAAGCCGCGATCAATTTACGCGATTACGGCATTTTGAAATATCTTGATTCACAGGGAAAAACGGGCGCAACGTTACAAGAGATTACGGATAATTGCGCACTTAATGAATATGCGACTGGCCTGTTAATCGACATGGGGCTGAGTGGTCGTATTGTTTATTGTTCGAATGATCGCTATTTCCTGGCAAAAATAGGACATTTCCTGGTTCACGATACCATGACCCGCGTAAATATGGATTTCACGCAGGACGTTTGCTACCAGGGTATGTTTCATCTGCGCGAAGCCTTATCGGCAGGCACGCCAGCGGGCCTGAAAGTCTTTGGTGAATGGCCCACCATTTACCCGGCGCTGTCCGAGTTGCCAGAACCTGCGCGTAGCAGCTGGTTTGCCTTTGATCACTACTATTCCGACGGCGCGTTTGATGCCGCCCTTCCTCATGTGTTTTCGCTGCAACCCGCTCGGCTCTACGATGTGGGCGGCAATACGGGAAAATGGGCAATTCGCTGCTGCGAGTATGATAAAGATGTTAGTATTACGCTGCTTGATTTACCGCAGCAGATAGCGCTGGCAACCCAACGGATTGCCGATGCAGGATTCGCAGAACGTATCCATTTTCACCCAGTGGATATGCTGGCGAATCAGCCATTACCGGGCGAAGCCGATATCTGGTGGATGAGCCAGTTTCTGGACTGTTTTTCACCCCAGCAAATTGTCGATATCCTGAGCAACATTGCGCGAGTCATGCAACCCAATGCACGTTTGTGCATTCTGGAATTGTTTTGGGATCGTCAGAAGTATGAAGCAGGCGCATTCAGCTTGAATGCATCCTCGCTCTATTTCACCTGTATGGCGAACGGAAACAGCCGCTTTTACAGCGTTGAAAAGTTCTCCGCCTATCTGGAACTGGCCGGTTTTGCCATTGAAAAACAGGTCGATAACTTAGGCGTAGGGCACACCTTACTGATATGTCATAAAAAATAAGAACTGCGACGATCAGTGAGTCTAATGATCTGCCTGCTGGCAGGTCCGGCGTCACACTGGGTCGCGGATGCACGCGTATGAATTTTGCATTGAAGATTACCGGCTGGACAGCCAGAGCCCCGGGCCTTAGTGAGGCCTCGGACTGGCAAACCTGGGCCGAGAGTACTGGGGAAATCGATCCTGCTGCACCGCAGGCCAAACTGACTCAACTGCCGATGATGACTGCACGTCGTCTTAATTCTGGCAGTCGTTTGGCCGTGGAGTGCGGTCTGCAACTGCTGCGTGAAAAACAGCCCGCTGCCGTGTTGTTTACCAGCCGCCACGGTGAACTCGAGCGTAACTGCCGTATTCTGCACGCCCTTGCCCATCAGCAACCCTTGTCACCCACTGACTTTGCGATGTCGGTGCACAATTCCGCGGTGGGTAACCTCACTATCGCCGCCCAACAGCCGTTGGTTTCTTCTTCCCTGTCTGCGGGAATCGATACTTTTCAGCAAGGGTTAATTGAAGCCGCCACTTTGCTGCACGCAGGTTACTCGCGCGTCCTGCTGGTAGATTTCGACGGAACACTCCCCGACTTTTACCACCCCGATCTCCCCGCCGGGATGCCAACCTGGCCATGGGCGCTGGGTTTGTTACTGGAAGCGGGCGATAGCCTGAGTTGCTCCACCACCGCCGCGGCTCAACCCGCCCATGAGCCTGCCTTGCCGCAGGCACTGCAGTTTTTAGGCTGCTGGCTGCGGCAACAAGCCGCGTTTACCGTGCCCGGTGAGCGCCTTGACTGGCACTGGAGCCGTGCATGACAAGTCGATATGCAAGAGTAGAACAGGCATGGCGGCTGGTGATGACCGGCTTGTGCTTTGTGCTGTTTGGGCTGGGCGGCCTGCTGTTATCGATGCTGTGGTTCAACATCTTATTTATTCTGCTGCGCGATCCCGCACGGCGCCGCCGCATCGCGCGCCAGAGTATCTCAGCCAGCTTTCGCTTTTTTCTGCGCACCACGAAAGTGTTAGGCGTGCTGGATTACCACGTTGAGGGTGCTGATATCCTGAAACGCGAACAGGGCTGTTTGGTTGTCGCCAACCATCCTACGCTGATCGATTACGTGATTTTGGCATCGGTGATGCCTGAAACGGATTGCCTGGTGAAAAGCGCGCTGTTAAAGAATCCGTTTGTCAGCGGGGTGATTCGCGCAGCGGATTACCTGATCAACAGCCAATCCGAAACGCTGCTCAGCGACTGTTCACAGCGTCTGGCACGCGGCGATACCGTGTTAATTTTTCCGGAAGGCACCCGAACACGCCCTGGAGAACCCATGACGTTACAGCGCGGCGCGGCCAATATCGCCGTGCGCTGTCAATGCGATTTGCGTGTCGTGACGATCCACTGCACCGAACACCTGCTGGATAAGCAGAGCCGTTGGTACGATATTCCACCGCGCAAACCCCATTTTCATCTCCAGGTACGTGAACGAATTCACACACGCACCTTTATCGACAACGCAGCGGATGCCGCGCCTTCATTGGCCGCGCGCCAGTTAAACCGGCACCTGCTACAACAATTATCCCGATCACCTCAGTCTCTGGCAGGAATGGAAGATGCAAACGCTTTATCTTGAAATTAAAAATCTGATCATCAACACGCTCAATCTGGAGGAGCTTACGCCGGACGACATTGAAACCGATGCGCCACTGTTTGGTAACGGTTTAGGGCTGGACTCTATCGACGCGTTAGAGTTGGGCCTCGCCATCAAAAATCAGTTTGGTGTCGTGTTGTCATCGGAGAGTGAAGAGATGCGCCAGCATTTCACCTCCGTTGCCACACTGGCGAACTTTATCCAATCCCACCGTGCCTGATGAAGAGTCTGCTATGACAGAACAGCAACAAGAGATTTACCAGCAAATCAGCGGCCTGCTCGTCGATCTGTTTGAGTGTGACGCTGCTGATATCACACCCGATGCCCGGCTCTACGAGGACCTTGAGCTGGACAGCATTGATGCCGTTGACATGATCGTGCACCTGCAAAAAAAGACCGGTAAGAAGATCAAACCGGAAGAGTTTAAAACCGTCCGCACCGTCAAGGATGTGGTGTTAGCGGTTGAACGTCTGATGGCCAAGGCCTGATTTCAGATGTCGCTCACAGGACAACGACTGGCGCAGGGCACGACGCTCCTTATCATGCTCGCCTGGCCGTTTCTGATTTGGTATGGCGTGACCCATGACGAGTTACGCTGGCTGTTACCACTGATGGCCATACTGATGCTGGGTCGCCTGCTGCTAAGCAGTCAGCAGCGTGGCCCCTTGCGCCAAATCGCCCCTGCGGGAGCCCTGATTGGCGTACTGCTCTGCCTGATTAGCCTGCTGTTCACTCAGCATCAGTGGGTGCTGTGGTATCCCGTTGCGGTCAACATGATTATGTTGGCGGCATTTGGCGGTTCACTGTGGCGAGGTATGCCGCTGGTTGAACGTCTGGCGCGCCTGCGGGAACCCGATTTATCCCCGGCGGGAGTGCGTTATACCCGCCGCGTTACGCAAGTCTGGTGCGGCTTTTTTATCCTCAATGGCGCGATGGCCGCCGCAACCTGTTTGGTCGGCAACATGACATGGTGGGGCTTGTGGAATGGCATGCTCTCCTATGTCGCGATGGCACTGCTGATGGCCGCGGAGTGGCTGGTTCGCCAGCGCGTGAAAAAGCGAGATGCCTGACGATGCTGCCTCTTCCCCTTGAACGCTGGCTCAGTGAGCCGCGTCCTGCCGACACGCTTATCGCCTGGCGCGGTGAGCAGCAGTTCACCCTGGGTCAGCTTAGGTTTGATGTGGCTCAACTGGTGATGCGCCTTACTGCGTTAAACGGCCATCGTATTGCGTTGTGTTTTGATGACAGCTACCTGTTTATTGTGGCGCTGTTAGCCACCCTGCATGCGCATAAAACACCGGTTATCCCAGGCCATAGCCGGGAAGCACTGCTGCACGAACAGCGTGCAAACTTTGATCTTCTGTTGGCTGAACGCCTGATTGATTGGGGTGGCCAGACACTGAGGGTTGAAAGCGTGCGCGGCACAACAGCGGCAGGGTTTGCGTTTAACCACATTGCTCCTGACGCCACGCTAGAGCTGTTTACCTCAGGCTCGACAGGCCAACCGCGTCGGGTCATCAAACCGATCACCTGCTTGAATCATGAAACGCAGTTACTGGCAGACAAATTTGGCACCCGCCTGCAAGGCTGTAGCGTAGCGGGTTCAGTGGTGCCGCAACATATGTTCGGCCTGACGTTTCGCATCATGCTGCCCATGTCACTGGGGCTGCCGCTGCATGCACCAATGATTTACTACGCTGAACAACTCGCCGCCTTAGAGACACAGCGCCGTTATCTGTTTATCAGCAGCCCAGCCTTTCTTAAGCGCCTGGATGAGAAATTAAGCGCGCCGCCCGTGGCGATGATTCTCTCTGCCGGCGGCGTCTTGCCCTGGCAGTGTGTGATGCAAAGCCAGCAGTGGCTGGGTATCACACCCGATGAGATCTATGGCAGTACCGAAACCGGCATTCTTGCATGGCGTCATCGGGATGAAGATCAGCGCCCGTGGCAGCCCTTCCCGGGCGTTACCTTTCAGGCTGAACGTGAAGACTGGCGCGTCTGGTCGCCCTTGATCCCGCAGCCAGAAGGCTGGCTGCTGGACGATCGGCTGGTGATAAAAGACAGCGGTGAGTTTCATCTGCTGGGTCGCAAGGGACGCGTCGTGAAGATTGAAGAAAAGCGCATTTCCCTGACCGAAATCGAGCGTCGCTTGATGGCGCTGCCGGGTGTCACTGATGCGGCGGCAATGCCCATCACTCGCGCGGGCCGCCAGGCGATTGGCGCGCTATTGGCATTAGATAATGAAATGTACCTGTGCTGGCAACAAGAAGGCCGCAAGCTGGAACGACGTTGGCGCAACGCCCTACAGGCCTGGTTAGAGCCGGTGGCGTTGCCCCGCTACTGGCGCGTAGTCAAAAGGATCCCGGTAAACAGCATGAACAAACGCGTTTATCCCCAATTGCAGGAGCTGTTTGATGAGAGCGCATGAAAACGCCATTCGCCAACCCACCGCCAGCCAGGCGGAAATTGAGCTCACGCTTAATCCGTCGCTGTTTTGGTTTCAGGGGCATTTCTCAGTGCAGCCCCTGTTGCCTGGCGTGGCACAACTCGATTGGGTCATGCATTACGCACGCCAGTTGCTGGTGCCTGCGCACCAATTTCACAGTATTCAAAACGTGAAGTTTCAAGCGCCGCTGCTGCCTGACAACCGCGTGCTGCTCACCCTGAACTGGGACACTGCACGCCAACATCTGCAATTTAGCTACCAGCGACAAGCCGCTGATGGCAGTCTGCATACCGCCAGTAGCGGAAAACTGCGACTATGCCTGTAGCCTTCTCGCCCTGCGTGGTGATCCCCTGCTATAACCACGGTGCCATGATGGCCTCGGTGCTGGCACGTCTGGCTCCCTGCGGCTTGCCGATTGTGATTGTCGATGACGGAAGCGACAGCGCGACTCAGCAGCAGCTAACCGCGCTGGCAGCGTCCTCCCCGCACGTTCGCCTGATTCGTCAGCCAACCAACGGCGGCAAAGGGGAAGCGGTACTACAGGGTTTACGCGCCGCCGCCGAAGCGGGCTACAGCCATGGTGTGCAGGTGGATGCCGATGGTCAACATGCGATTGAAGATATTCCGGCGCTGTTGGCGCTGGCGGCACAGCAGCCCGAAGCGTTGATCTCGGGGCAACCCCTGTACGATGACTCCATTCCGCGCAGTCGCCTGTATGGCCGCTGGGTCACCCACGTGTGGGTCTGGATTGAAACTCTGTCGTTGTCCATTAAAGACAGCATGTGCGGGTTCCGGGTCTATCCGATAGCGCCCACGCTGGCGCTGGCTGAGCGCGTTGCACTCGGCAAGCGTATGGACTTCGACACCGAAGTGATGGTGCGTCTGTACTGGCAGGGCCATCCCAGCGTGTTCCTGCCCACCCGAGTCACCTATCCCGCAGATGGGCTGTCGCATTTTGACGCGTTGAAGGACAACCTGCGTATCTCCTGGATGCACACACGGCTGTTTTTCGGCATGTTACCGCGTGCGCCTCGCCTGCTGTTTCGCTCGCCGCAGCGCCACTGGGCCCGTACCCAGGAAGCCCGCGGTTTAACCGGCATGCGTATTATGCTGCGCGTCTGGAAAACGCTGGGCCGTTCAGCGTTTGAACTGTTGTTGCGTCCGGTGATTGGCGTTTACTGGCTCAGCGGACACCGCGCGCGGCAGGCTTCACAGCAGTGGTTGCACCAGGTGACGACGACATTGCAGCAACAGCAAAAACCGCTGCCGCCCGGCCTCAACAGCTACCAGCATTTCCTGAGTTTTGGACGTGCGATGCTGGATAAGATCGCCAGTTGGCAGGGTGAATTGCAGTTAGGTCAGCAGCTGGTGATGGCGCCGGGCGCAGAAGACACGCTGCGTTCCTCGCCGACACGCGGCAAGCTGATTCTGGCCTCCCACTTGGGCAATATTGAAGTGTGTCGTGCCCTTGCCGCCCGCGAAGGCCATCGCACCATCAATGCGTTGGTGTTTCATGATAATGCGCAACGTTTCCAGCAAATCATGGCGGAAATGGCCCCGCAGGCAGGCGTGAATCTGATCCCCGTCACGCAGATGGGGCCAGAAACCGCCATGCTGTTACAGGAAAAGCTCGATCGCGGCGAATGGGTCGCGATCGTCGGCGATCGCGTAGCCGTCAATCGACAACGCGGCGGTGATTATCGCGTGGTGTGGAGTGCGTTTTTGGGGCGGCCAGCCCCCTTTCCACAAGGCCCGTTTATCCTGGCGGCGGCGCTGCGCTGTCCGGTGGTGCTGCTGTTTGCACTGCGTGAAGCCAACAATATCGTGATTCACTGCGAACCCTTCGCCGATCCTCTTACCTTGCCGCGTGCGACACGCCAACAGGCGTTGCAGGACGCGGTTGATCGCTATGCCAGCCGGTTGAGCCATTACGCTCTGCAAGCCCCGCTGGACTGGTTTAATTTTTTCGATTTCTGGCAATTACCAGAACCGACTTCCGCTGAAAAAGACAAGGAGTAACCGTTGCTCACCGATCCTCGCTTCACTGCTGAAGTCACACTGAAAGTGCCGTTTCACGACGTCGATATGATGGGCGTCGTGTGGCACGGCAACTATTTTCGCTATTTCGAAATTGCCCGTGAGGCGCTGCTCAATCAGTTTGATTATGGTTATCGTCAGATGCGTGATTCCGGCTATGTCTGGCCCGTGGTCGACAGCCGCGTGAAATACCGTGACGTGCTGACGTTCGAACAAACGTTTATGGTGCGCGCCACGCTGGAAGAGTACGAAAACCGCCTGAAAATTGGCTATCAGTTGTTTGATGCCAGCAGCGGAAAACGCACCACTACCGCCTACACCATTCAGGTCGCCGTCGAGGCTGAGAGCAAAGAGATGTGTTTTGTCAGTCCGCAAGTGCTGTTTGACCGTATGGGAGTCAAGCCATGAGAGCTTTTTTGTTACTGATGCTGCTGTGCGGTCATGCTGTACAGGCCGTGACATTGGATGCATTACAGCAGCGTTTCACCCAGCAACCTGTTGTGCGCGCCCACTTTGAGCAGGTGCGTCAAATCAAAGATCTGCCGCAGTCGCTGAAATCTCAGGGTGAGATGATTATCGCGCGCGATCATGGCTTGTTATGGCAACAAACCACGCCGTTTGCCATGACACTGCTGTTGGATGACACGCGCATGGTGCAGCAGATCAACGGTCAACCCGCCCAGACCATCACGGCGGAAAATAACCCGCAGATGTTCCAGTTCAATCATTTGCTGCGCGCGCTGTTCCAGGCCGATAAAACCGTGTTGGAGCAGAACTTCCGCCTTGATTTTCAGGATCGCGGCAACGGCAGTTGGGCACTCACCATGACACCGGTGACCACACCGCTGGATAAAATCTTTTCCTCACTCACGCTTGAGGGCAACCAGTATCTCGATAGCATTCGCCTGAATGACAAACAGGGCGACCGCACAGACATCACGTTTAGCCAGCACCGCCTGACACCAGCACAACTGACCCATGACGAACAATCGCTTTTCGCCCGCTGAGCCCGCGCGCCGCAACGCGTTTATCTGGCTGGTTTGCTGCCTGGCAATGGTCGCGACGTTGTTGGCCCTGCTGCCTTCGGCGCGCATGAACGCCAGCGTGTTGGCCTTGCTGCCACAGCAAACCTTGGGTGCCATTCCGCCTGCGCTGAATGACGGCTTTATGCAGCGGCTGGATCGCCAGGTGGTGTGGATGGTAAGCCCTGGCAAACAGGCCGATCCGCAGGTTGCCGCGCAGTGGCTACAGGCAATACGCAACGTGCCCGGCATCGAACGTGTCAGTGGCCCGATGAGCGAGCAACAGCAACAGCGCTGGGGCGCGTTCTATTTCAACCATCGCAACGGCAACCTGGATGCCGCCACGCGCGCGCGGTTGGCAACCGGCGGAGAAGCGCAAGCCCAGTGGATTTTGGGCCAAATATGGTCTGCCTTTTCCGGGGTCAGTGGCGCTGAGCTGAAAAACGATCCCCTGATGCTGGTGCGCGGAGCGCAAATGGCGCAGGCCAGCAATGCCAGCCAGTTAAGCCTGATGCAGGGATGGTTAGTCGCCAAAGATGCACAGGGCCAATACTGGTATTTCCTGCATGGTGAATTGCGCGGATCGTCATTTGATATGCAGCAAACTCACCGCTTAGTCAGCGCATTGAACGCGGCGCAGCAGCAATTACAGCAGCAGTATCCACAGGCCGACGTGCTGTCGCGCGGGACCGTTTTTTACAGCGATTACGCCAGCCAGCAGGCTAAACAGGATGTCTCAACGCTTGGCGTAGCCACGGTCATCGGCGTGCTGCTGCTGATCGTACTCACCTTCCGCTCTCTGCGCCCGCTACTGTTAAGCCTGCTATCGATAGGTATTGGAGCGCTGGCCGGTTGCGTCAGCGTCTTGCTGGTGTGGGGTGAATTGCATTTGATGACGCTGGTGATGAGCATCAGCATCGTGGGCATTTCAGCCGACTACACCTTGTACTACCTCACCGAACGCATGGTACACGGTGAACATGTCAGCCGCTGGGACAGCCTGCGTAAAGTGCGTAATGCCCTGGTGCTGGCACTGCTCACCACCGTCGCGGCTTACCTGATTATGATGCTGGCACCGTTTCCAGGTATTCGCCAAATGGCGGTGTTTGCCGCGGCGGGCCTCAGCGCCTCCTGCCTGACCGTGCTGTTCTGGCATCCGTGGCTGTGCCGCCATTTACCGGTGCGTCCGGTGCCCGCCATGACGTTGATGCTCCGCTGGCTGGCAGCCTGGCGACGCAATTCAACGCTACGCATTGGCTTACCTGCCGCGCTGGCGCTGCTGGCCGCCGTTGGCCTGAGCCATCTGCGTGTGGATGACGACATCAGTCAGCTACAGGCACTGCCCGCTTCACTGCTGGCGCAGGAGAAAACGATCACTACGCTGACCGGGCAAGGGCTCGATCAAAAGTGGTTTGTTGTTTATGGCGACACGCCCGAAGAGACCCTGCAACGGTTAGAGGCCTTTAGTCCCGCCCTCTCGCAGGCTCGGCAGCAAGGCTGGCTCAAAAGTTGGCGCAGTCTGCCCCTCAACTCGCTGGCGCGCCAACAGGCCGATCTCGCGTTGATCCAGGCGGCGGTACCGGCTTTGCAAAAAACCTTTCGCGATGCCGGACTCAATGCACCACAGGTCGATACGCAGCCCATGACCATTACGGCGTCCGCCTGGCTTAACAGCCCGGCCAGTGAAGGTTGGCGTTTACTGTGGCTCAGCTTGCCCGATCAGCGCAGCGGCGTACTGATTCCCGTGGAAGGTGTCGCAAACAGCGCGGCACTCAGTACGCTGGCTGAACAGCATAACGGCGTGGCGTGGGTCGATCGCAAAATCCAATTCGACCATCTGTTTTCACTTTATCGCAATGTATTGACCGCCCTGCTGTTGATTGCCCTGGCGGTGATCGCCAGCGGTGCAATGCTGCGTTTGGGCTGGCGCAAAGGTGCCGTCAGTTTGGTGCCTTCTGTCCTCTCGCTGGCCTGTGGTCTGGCGGTGCTGGCCGCCACGGGTCACGCAGTCAATCTGTTTTCTCTGCTGGCACTGGTACTGGTGCTGGGTATTGGCGTCAATTACACGCTGTTTTTTAGCAACCCTCGCGGTACGCCGCTGACCTCACTGTTGGCCATTACGCTGGCGATGATCACCACTTTACTGACGCTGGGCATGCTGATTTTCAGCAGTACACAGGCAATCAGTAGTTTTGGCATCGTGCTGTGCAGTGGCATCTTCACCGCCTGGTTGCTTTCCCCCCTGGCGATGCCGAACAAATCGAAAAGGAAGCCCCAATGAAGCGCCTCATCCGCAGCGTATTGCCCTGGCTGGCAGTATGGATATTGAGTGGCTGCGCACAGCCTACGCAGCCCGACCAGCCGGGACGCCCGCAAGCCTGGCTGAAACCCGGCGTACGCGTGCAATTACCGCCCGCGGGCATTGCGCCTGCGCTCAATACGCAGCAGCTGTTAAGCGGCAGTTTCAAGGGCCAGACACAGTCTCTGCTGGTGATGTTGCACGCCGATCAGCACAAGCTGTCACTGGCCGGTTTGTCATCGGTGGGTATCCGTTTGTTCCTGCTGACCTATGATGAAAAGGGTATCCACACGGAACAATCGATCGTGGTACCGCAACTGCCGCCCGCCAGTCAGGTATTGGCTGATGTGATGCTAAGCCACTGGCCGATTGCAGCCTGGTTACCCCAATTGCCACAGGGCTGGACACTGCAAGATGTGGCGGATCGCCGTGAATTGCGCGATGCGCAGGGAACATTAATTACCCGTATCACTTATTTGCAGCGCAAAGGGCAACGCGAGCCCGTCAGCATTGAGCAGCGCGCGTTTAACTATCACATCACCATTCGCTATCTGGATGACTAACATGATTTACATTTCCGCCGTCGGCATGGTGAATGCACTCGGCAGTCATCTGGATGACATCGCTGACAATTTGCGCCAGCAGCACGCGCCCGGTATGCGCTTACGCGAGGGGTGGCTGCAAGCCAGTCAGCCGATCATGTTGGGTGGTGTAGACAGCGAACTGCCGCCGATCCCTGCGGCTTTTGCTGCACATAACACCCGTAATAATCAGTTGCTGCTGGCCGCATTGGCACAAATCCAACCGCAGGTGGACGCCGCTCTGGCCCATTTTGGTCACGATCGCGTTGCCGTCATTCTCGGTACCAGCACCTCTGGGCTGGATGAGGGCGATACCCACGTGCAGGCGCAGCACGATGGCACCTCCTCTGACTGGCACTATTATCAGCAGGAGCTGGGTGATCCGTCGCGCTTTCTGTCGGCCTGGTTAAACACCACCGGCCCTGCGTTTACGCTCTCCACGGCCTGCTCCTCCAGTGCTCGTGCGGTAATCAGCGGTCAACGCCTGATTAACGCAGGCATGGTCGATGTGGCGATTGTTGGAGGGGCAGACACGCTCAGCCGCATGCCGATTAATGGCTTCCACAGCCTTGAGTCGCTGTCACCGTCACGCTGCCTGCCGTTTGCCCGCGATCGCCAGGGCATTACCATTGGTGAAGCGGCGGGCCTGATGGTGTTGACGCGAGAGCCGCACCCTGTCGCGCTGTTGGGCGTCGGCGAATCCAGTGATGCATACCATATTTCGGCTCCCCATCCTGAAGGCGCGGGTGCGATCCGCGCGATTGAGATGGCCCTGCGCGCCGCGCGCTTGCAGCCAGAAGACATTGGCTATATCAACCTGCATGGCACCGCAACGCCGCTGAATGACCAGATTGAATCGCACGTTATTCATCAGTTATTTGGCGAACGCGTACCCTGCAGTTCCACCAAGCATTTAACCGGACACACGCTGGGCGCGGCGGGCATTACCGAAGCGGCATTGAGTGTGCTGATACTGCAGCGCGATCTCCCGCTGCCCGCTCAGGATTTTAGCGTTTCGCCCTGGGATGAGACGCTGCCTGCCTGTGGCGTATTACGCGCCCCGACACCGCTCGCGCGCAAAATCATTCTTTCTAACTCCTTTGCCTTTGGTGGCAATAACGCCAGCCTGATTGTAGGAGCCTTGCCATGACCGATTATCTTTCACCTGGCGCTTACTTGCCCCATGAAGCGCCGATGCTCCTGCTGCAAGACGTCCTGTCCGTCACCGACGAGCAAGCGACCTGCCGCGTAACGGTGGAGGCGCATGGCGTGCTGGCCCCGTTTCTCAACGCCGAAGGTGCCTTACCTGGCTGGTTCGCGCTGGAATTGATGGCGCAGACGGTGGGCGTGTGGTCAGGATGGCATCGCAGGCAACAGGGCGATACCGCCAGTGAACTCGGCATGGTGCTCGGCGCGCGCGAACTCAGTACCAGCACACCGGCATTTACTGCGGGCAGCACGCTGGAGATCACTGTCACCCTGCTGATGCAGGATCAGCGCTTTGGCAGCTTTGACGCGCAAATCAGTGCGGACGACAACATCGTCGCAACGGGGCGCATCAACACTTTTCAGCCCGATGCTGAGGCGTTGGCACAACTTTTTCAACAAGGAGGCTCAGTATGAGTCGTTCAGTTCTGGTCACCGGGGCCAGCAAAGGAATTGGGCAGGCCATTGCCTGTCAACTGGCCCGCGACGGCTTCACCGTGGGGGTGCACTATCATCACGATCTACAAGGTGCTCACGCCACCCTGGCGCAGATTACTGAAGCGGGCGGTCAGGGCCATCTGCTGCAATTTGATATCGCCGATCGCGCGCAGTCTCGCGAGGTATTGGAACAGCACATGGCACAGCACGGGGCCTGGTACGGCGTCGTAAGTAATGCGGGCATTACCCGCGATGGCGCGTTTCCCGCCCTGAGCGAAGCAGACTGGGACAGCGTCATCCACACCAATCTCGACAGCTTCTATAACGTTATCCATCCTTGCATCATGCCAATGATTGGCCTGCGCCAGGGAGGACGTATCATTACGCTGTCATCGGTGTCCGGTGTGATGGGTAACCGGGGCCAGGTGAACTACAGCGCTGCCAAAGCGGGCATTATCGGTGCCACCAAAGCCCTGGCGATCGAACTGGCCAAACGCAAAATTACCGTTAACTGTATCGCGCCCGGTTTAATTGATACCGGCATGATTGCCATGGAAGAAGCCGCGCTAAAAGAGGCAATGGCGATGATTCCCATGAAGCGCATGGGTCAGGCACAAGAAGTGGCCGGACTGGCCAGCTATCTGATGTCCGACGTGGCGGGTTATGTCACTCGTCAGGTTATTTCTATTAATGGAGGCATGCTATGACCCGTCGTGTGGTGATCACAGGAATGGGCGGCGTTACCGCCTTTGGCAACGACTGGCAACAGATTGCCAGCCACATGCGCGCCGGAAAAAACGCCGTTCGCAAAATGCCAGAATGGCAGGTGTATGACGGCTTGCACACCTTGCTCGGCGCACCGATCGATGATTTCGTCCTGCCCGAGCACTATACGCGCAAACGCATTCGCGCGATGGGGCGTGTTTCATTGCTTTCCACCCGCGCCACCGAATTGGCACTCGAACAGGCGGGACTGCTCGATCATCCCGTGCTCACCAACGGTGAAACCGGTATTGCCTACGGTTCATCCACCGGCAGCACCGGGCCGGTCAGCGAATTTGCGACGATGCTGACCGAAAAGCACACCAATAACATTACCGGCACAACCTACGTCCAGATGATGCCCCACACCACTGCCGTGAATACCGGCTTGTTCTTTGGCCTGCGCGGACGCGTGATCCCGACGTCCAGCGCCTGTACGTCGGGCAGTCAGGCGATTGGCTATGCCTGGGAAGCCATCCGCCACGGCTATCAAACCGTGATGGTCGCGGGCGGCGCAGAAGAGTTATGCCCGTCAGAAGCGGCGGTGTTTGATACTTTATTTGCCACCAGCCAACGCAACGATGCGCCAGCCACAACCCCCTCACCATTCGATACCGCGCGCGACGGACTGGTGATTGGTGAGGGCGCGGGGACGCTGATTTTGGAAGCGCTGGATCACGCGCAAGCACGCGGTGCGACCATCTACGGTGAAATTGTCAGTTTTGCCACCAACTGCGATGCGGCCCACATTACGCAACCTCAGCGTGAAACCATGCAGATCTGCATCGAAAAAGCGCTCACGATGGCGAAACTGACACCGCAAGATATTGGCTATATTTGCGCACACGGAACCGCCACCGATCGGGGTGACATCGCTGAAACACAAGCGACAGCGGCCATTTTTGGTGATAAAACGCCGATTTCCTCGCTGAAAAGCTATTTTGGTCACACGCTGGGCGCATGCGGTTCGCTGGAAGCCTGGATGGCACTGGAGATGATGCGTGAAGGCCGCTTTGCGCCAACGCTCAATTTGCATCAGCCCGACAGTGAGTGCGGCAAACTGGATTACATCATGGGCGAGTGGCGCGACATTGATTGCGAATACCTGCAAACCAATAACTTTGCGTTTGGCGGTATCAACACCTCCATCGTGATCCGTCGCTGGCCCTAAGATGGCGCGCCTGCTGTTGGGCCATATACCGACGCTCTGCCAGCAGGCTCCACGCGGGTTGCAAACCCGTGCAGATGCAGAGGGCCGCCCCGCGAGCTGGCTCGCAGGGCGCGTGTTACTGGCGCAACAGTTTGCGGGTTTACCAGCAATCGGCTTTGGCGCGCAGGGCAAACCCCACTTTATCGACACCTCACTGCCCGCCTTTAACCTGAGCCACAGTGGCGATCATATCGCGTTGGCGATCTGCAGCCGGGGCGCAGTGGGGTGCGATATTGAGCAGATGCGCACGCGGCTCTGGCGTAACGCGCTGCTGACGCACGTGCTGCCTGCCGCAGAATTAACCCGCTTTGCCTCACTCTCCGCGATTGAACAGCAACACCTGTTCTGGCCACACTGGACAGCACGTGAAGCCGCACTGAAACAGCGCGGTGACAGCGTGTGGGCAATGTCAGCCGAGCTGAGCCTCCCTGATGGCGTCTGCCTGCATCAGGGCCAACAGGCGAACCTAGCCTGGGCCGTCTGTTGTCCCTGCCCCCAGCCGCCGCGTCCTGAACTTCCCCTTTAGTCCTCAAATCAGGGTACACTGCTTTCCCCCTCGCTGACCGAAAGGATGCCCATGGACTACACTCACGTTCAGATCACCACACCCCGTTTACGCCTGCGTCCGCTCTCTGCCATTGATGTCGATCGTTGGTTCAGCATGATGAGCGATGCTGCATTGCTGCGTCACTGGAGCCATGAACCCTGGTACAGCCGGGAGCAGGCGGAGGAAGATATCGCGCAGTCAGTCGGCGATATGATCCGCGGTGAATATCTACGCCTGGGTATGGTGCGCGAAACCGATCAAACACTGATCGGCATGGTTATTTTCTTCGGGCACCATGAAAGCTCGGCACGCGGAGAAATTGGCTATTGCCTGGCCACCGATGCGCAAGGCCAGGGATATATGCAAGAAGCCCTGCAGGCTTTTATCGGCTGGCTGAAGACACAGTTAGGTATCCGCCGCCTGGAAGCCGATATCCATCCCGATAATCTGGGTTCAGAGAAAACGTTGCTGCGCCTGGGCTTCCAGCTGGAAGGCCTGCTGCGCGAGCGCTGGGACGTGGGTGGTGAAATTTCAGACTCTAAAGTGTTTGGTCTGTTACTGGCTCCTTCACGCACACAGCAAGGCTAAGCACACGACACTTTCAGTGCGTATCTGGAATGATTACGCCGCTTTAACCTCCACACCGTTTTTTTTCCATGCTGGTAAGAGCAGTGGCTTCACGCCTTGCCAGCGCTGACTTAAGTCCAATTTTAAGTGAAGTAAATTCCCATTTCGTTTCTGAATAATTGAGAAATCAGATTGATATATCAATAAAACTTAACTAAACCCTTTATCGGGATGGCATCAAATGTCTTAAAACAACGATAAAAGGGGGTCTTAAAATGAGTAAGGTGTTCACGCGGCGGTTCTGGCTGCATCCGGCATGGATTTTCGGTGCCATTCTGGCGGTCAGCGTTATCGTCGGTATACTGGCTTCCTCACTGCTGGAGATACCCTCTGGCACGGCATGGTTGCTGGGTTTCGCCCTGTTTCTGATCCTTTCATTGCCTGCCAGCTATCAACTGCACAAACGCGCTCAGCTCCACGATTAATTCCGTGTGGGCAGGGAATGCCCCAGAGCGGCAGCAGACTTCGGCGGTGTTAATGGCTTTCAGCCAGAAAGTTAAATGATTCCTAAACCTTAAGGGATGAAATCGATTACCTCCGTTATCCGCCCGATTTTCAGGAAACTGTTTGGTTTTCATTGCATCCAATGCGGTGGATAACACTTTGCGAGGATGCAATTAATGAGAATTTTATGCGCGCTGCTGATGCTGATGGGCGTCCAGGTACACGCGGCCCAGCCAGAAAATTATCTCTATACCCACTCAGGCGCACTCAATCAGATCCAATCCTTGGTGGTACGTAGCGACATTCATGGCGTGCAGATTGTGTATAACTGGAAACAGTTAGAACCGAAAAAGGGCGAGTATGACTTCTCAGCCATCGAGCACGATCTGTCGATATTAAAACGGCTGCGTAAAAAGTTATTTATTCAGATTCAGGATCGGTTTTTTGACGTCAATGCCCGTTCCGTGCCCGCCTACCTGCTGAACGACAGTGCCTATCACGGTGGGCTGATTGCGCAGATCGATAACCCCGGCGAAGGTAAACCTCAGGCGCAGGGCTGGGTCGCCATGCAATGGGACCCGGCGGTGCGTGAACGTTACCAGGCACTGCTTGCCGCATTAGGTCAACACTTTGACGGTGAAATTGCGGGGATCAACCTGCCTGAAACCGCCATTGATTTGGACAGCCGTCAGGCGGCCGCTAAGGGCTTTACCTGCGATAACTATTTTGCCGCCACCCTCGAAAATATGCAGGCGGCGCGTAAAGCATTCACCCACTCTGCCGTGGTGCAGTATGTGAATTTCTGGCCCTGCGAGTGGAATGACAATCATCACTATATGTCGCGCCTGTTTGCTACCGCAGAAGCGGAAAACATCGGATTGGGCGGCCCGGATATTGTGCCGAATAAGGCCTCTCATATGAAAAACGCCTATCCGTTTTTTAACCAGTACAAAGGCAAGTTGCCGCTGGTCGCGATGGCCGTACAAGAGCCCACGCTGACCTATACCAATCCCAGAACCAAACAAAAGTTCAGCCGTGACGAATTCACGCAATTTGCGGAACAGTATTTAGGTGCCGACATTATTTTTTGGAGCACTGAATCGCCGTGGTTGCAGCAACAGAACAGGCTGTAACGTAAAAAATTCACCCGCATCTCATCACTGCACGCGTGAAGGTCATCGTGCCCTGGCGGCAGGCCAGGGACGATTATCCCATTTAAAGCAATAATCATTTCACCTGAAGCGCTATTCTACCGAAAATCGTCCTGTGCGAACCTGATAGCACGGCTCGGGATGTTCCCGGCCTCCTGCTAAGGAATCGCCTTATGAAGCTCTACCATTTTCCGCTTTCGGGTCACGCCCACCGCGCACGCCTGTTTCTGTCACTGCTGGGTGTGCCACATCAGGTGATTGATGTGGATTTAAAAGCCGGTGAACACAAACAGCCCGCCTTTCTGGCCATGAATCCTTTCGGCCAGGTGCCCGTGTTGGATGATGAGGGCGTCTACATTGCCGATGCCAATGCCATTTTGGTGTACCTGGCCAAAAAAACGGGCCGCCGCGAATGGCTCCCGGAAGATGCGCAGGGCGCTGCCGAGGTGCAGCGTTGGCTCTCCGTGGCCGCCGGTGAAATCGCCTATGGGCCTGCTGCCGCCCGCCTGATTACGGTCTTTGGTGCGCCATTCAATCCGCAAGAAGTGATTGAGCGCGCGCACATCATCCTGACGCGGATCGAAAACGCTCTGCAACACCGCGACTGGCTGGTCGGCAACGGCCCAACGATTGCGGATGTTGCGCTATACAGCTACGTCGCTGGCGCGCCGGAAGGCAATGTCGATCTCTCCGCCTATGCGGCAGTCAACGCGTGGCTGCAACGGATTGAAAACTTACCAGGCTTTGTGCCTTTTCCCCAGACCGCCGCGGGTCTGCGCAGCCTCGCCTGAGTCAGCCACGATGGATAAAAAGCGTCCGGTCTGGCATCACGGTGAATTACAGCTGCAACAGCATGCCGGTGTGGCAGAGCACATGGCGGACGTTGGGCAGCGCGTGGTGCGTGACCATATGCCCGATCAACATCGCACGTTCTTTACACAACTGCCGTTTGTGGTGGTCGGCAGTGTGGACGCCGATGGCAATGCCTGGGCCACCTTGTTAGAAGGGCCGCCCGGCTTTCTGACTTCGCCAGTGCCTGAGGCGTTAGATATTCACGCGCATCTGCACACGGGCGATCCCGCCGCCGCCGGTTTCCAGCCCGGCGCCGCCATTGGCTTACTGGGGATTGAGCTGCACACGCGGCGTCGCAATCGGCTAAACGGCGTCCTCAGCGCGCACAATGGCGATCTCCGCCTGCGGGTCGAGCAAAGTTTCGGTAATTGCCCGCGCTATATTCCGCTGCGTGATGCGCATTTTGAGCGCGATCCGACGCTGCCGTTTGCCGGAGAAACAGAGGTGTTAGCCACGTTAGATCCCGCGGCACGCGCACTGATCGCGGCGGCAGAGACCTTTTATGTCGCGACCTATGCTGAACAGCAAGTGGATGTCTCGCACCGCGGAGGCAAAGCCGGGTTTGTGCGGGTAGACGAGGATGGCCTGCTGACCATTCCCGATTTCAATGGCAATCTGTTTTTCTCCACGCTCGGCAATATCTTACTCAACGGCCAGGCGGGCTTACTGTGGACCGATGATGCCACTGGCGACGTGCTGCAAATGACCGGCGACGCTGAGGTGATTCTCGACGCTCCCGAAATAGCGGCATTTGAAGGTGCTGAACGGTTGTGGACCTTCCGCGCGCGTCGCATTGTGCGCCGTCGCGCAGCGCTGGCGCTACGCTGGACAGCGCAATCAGAAGGCACATCGCCCGAGGTATTACTGACCGGTGACTGGCAGACGGCGCGCGATCGCGTACGTGCTTCGGCACAAGCGAGTGCGTGGCGGCGCTATACGGTGACCCGTATTGTCGATGAAAGCCCGACAATCCGTTCCTTTCATTTACAGCCCAGCGACGGAGCAGATTTACTGCCGTACCTTGCCGGGCAACACTTACCGATCCGCGTCACCTTGCCCGGTGACCCTAAGCCCACAATCCGCACTTACACATTATCGGTGGCCCCTGCCGACGGCTTTTACCGCATCAGCGTAAAGCGCGAGGGTGCGGTATCACAATACTTGCATCAGCACCTGGCCACAGGCGACAGTCTGGAAGCCCGTGCGCCAGCGGGCACATTTACGCTGGATACCACGACTCCGCGTCCGGCGGTGCTGCTGGCTGCGGGCGTCGGTATCACGCCGATGTTAGCGATGCTGCGTCACGCCCTGCTTGCAGATCCTCATCAGCCGCCTCTGCGTCCGCTGTATCTGCTGCAAGCGGCACGTACGCACGATGAGCTGGCCTTTAGCGCAGAAATCAACACCCTGTTTGCCCACTCATCGACAGGTAAACACTGGCGCATACTGAGCCAACCGGGTGAAGCGCGGCAAGGTATTGATTTCGACTGGGCTGGCCGTATTGATATGGCCCTGCTAACGCAAGTTTTACCCTTTAATGATTATGATTTTTATCTGTGTGGCCCGGCGCAGTTTACGCAAATGCTGTACGACGGCCTGCGCGCCTACAACATTGCCGATCACCGCATTCATGCGGAAGCCTTTGGCCCCTCTTCGCTGCAACGCACAGCCGAAACCGCCACCGATGTCGCGCCACCGCTTCCCGCAGCCCGTGACGCCGTGCCGATCCGCTTTATGGGTTCACTGAAAGAAGCACGCTGGACACCCGAATCGGGTTCGCTGCTGGCGCTGGCCGAAGCGCGCGGACTCAGTCCGGAATATGGCTGCCGTGCCGGGCATTGCGGCACCTGTAAAACGCCACTGTTAAAAGGAAAAGTCACCTACTTGTCACCCCCCAGCGCCAGCGTGGCAGAAGATGAGGTGTTGCTGTGTTGTGCACAACCTGCGGCACAAGGTAATGAAGAGGGGGGAATTTGGTTGGGGTTATAACAGACGATAGTGAAACGCCTCGTAAGTAGTTCAATTAATTTTAATGATACCGGAGGTCATTATGATCGCTTCAGGCGCGACGCGATTGCGCACCAATGCGTTGCACATTACCCCGCCACCGCCATTTTAGTGGATGTTGAAAGTGGTATCACCGACAACGTCCATCGCCGCCAGCAAACCACTGGGATTGGCAGAAAAAGACCGCAAAAATAAAAATTACGCGCCGCCGAAAACCTAAACCGCATTGATACAACAGCCTTTTAAATCATCAGCAAGACACATTTCCGTTCCCGCCTTTGCGTTTGTTCTTTACACTCATGCCTATTTTTTGTGCAAGCACACAGTAAGGACAGATATGACCCTGACAGGATGTTCGGGCTCTTCCGCCGCTGCGGATTCGCTAAATCGCTATCTTTTGACGTTTGAAAACGAGGCTATTGATGCTGACGTTGAATCCTTTAACGGACAAGAATCACTTAGCAAACCTTATCGATTCACGTTACGTTTTCACTCCACTCAACCGGACCTCGCACCTGACGCGGTGATGATGAAACCGGCGGTCTTTTTGATGCGGGCACCGGCAAACGCGGCGATCAGCCTCGCGCATCATCAGGCTGCATGGCAGGCTCTGCGAGAGATTCAGGGCGTGATCACGCGCTTTTCCCGCCTGTCGACCAGCGCTGACGTATCGCTCTACGAAGTCGTGCTGGAGCACCCTCTTGCCCTGTTAAGCCGCACACGGCGCTACGCGATTTATCAACATATGTCGGTGCCTGATCTGGTCACGTCGCTGCTGAAATCGCATGATTTCAAAGGCTATGAAATTGACATGAGTTTGCTGCGATGGCGCTATCCCGAACGGGAAATGATTGTCCAGTGGGGAGAAACCGACCTCGGCTTCATTCAGCGTTTGCTGTCAGAGGTCGGAATTTGGTTTCGGTTTCGCCAACACGACACCGCTGAGCGCGTTGTCGTCATCGTATTTGGCGATCAGCAATCTGCCTACCTGTTCGGTTACCATATTCTGTCGCTTCCGCAGGCGGGCCTGACCGGTGAGGCGATGACGATCCGGCAGTTGCGCAGTCATTCCGCCGTCGTGCCCGCCTCAGTTCATGTGCGCGACTACGATTACCGCGAAAGCAAGCAAATCCCCCCGGAACACAGCGCAGACATGAGCGGCGAAGCACCTTACACCACTGGCCGAGGTTATCACTACGCCGATATCCAACGCGGCACAGGCAACCCATGGAACAGCCAGCACGGTGGCGAGGCCGAAACCGCATGGCACTATGCCCGCATTCGGCACGAGCGCGACTTATCGGAACGTACGCGCCTGGAGGCGATTGCTGACGATCCCAGTTTGCAACCCGGTTGGGTGGCGGAAATCAGAGGTGAGCGGCCAGCAGCCTTTGCACCGGGGTTTCTTGTTCTTGAGAGCGTCTGCCGTGGCGGGCGCGGCAGCGGTTTTCAGGCTGAGATAACAGGCATCCCATACAGTGAGCGTGCCGTATTCCGGCCTGAACGCCTTCCCCGCCCGGTGATTTCTGGCACGGTGCCCGCTCGCGTCTCTGGCACTGCACTTAACGACCGACTCGCCCGCCCTGACCGACTGGGCCGTTACCATGTGAAGTTCTGCTTCGATCTCGATAGCTGGGAGAAAGGCCAGGAAAGCATGCCCGTGCGCCTGGCACGCATTTACGCCGGCGATAAATTTGGCGTGCACTTCCCGTTGCTCGACAACATGGAGGTGGCTATCGCCTTTGAAGGTGGCGATCCCGAACGGCCCTATATCGCCCATGTGCTGCATGATGAAGTCAACCCTGACGTGGTAAACGACCTCAACAGCACGCGCAATGTTATTCGCACCCAGGGAAAAAATAAGATCCGGCTCGAAGATGCGCAGAGCCGTGAGCACATCAAGGTGGCGACTGAGTTTGGCAAGACACAGCTCAACCTTGGCCATTTGGTCGATGCCAATCGTGACGCTCGCGGCGCAGGGGCAGAATTGCGTACCGATCGCCATGCCGCAGTGCGTGCCGGAGAGGGCATTTTCCTGACCACCGCCGCACAGACAGGTGCGCAGGGTCAGCAGTTGGATATGCCCGCCACCATCACACATATTGAACAGGCGCTGAGCATTGCTTATCGCCTGCAATCTGCCACCACCGAGGCAGGGGCTCAGGGCGTTGACACCGCCCCACAGCAGGCACTGCAACAGGCACTCTCCGGGCTGAGCAAGCCAGGCATTTTAGCCTGGGGCGAGGCCGGGATCGCGCAGGCCACCCCAGAAAGCCTCCATATGGCGGCGGGCAAGGATGCGGTGATCACGGCGGGCAACAACGGCAGCATCAGTATCTTTAAAACCTTGTCGCTGGCCGCAGGTCAGGGGATTTCGGCGTTCGTTCGCCGGTTGGGCATCAAGCTGATTGCCGCCTCGGGCGATATCACCCTGCAGGCCCAGCGCGGTCAGCTGTCGGCGCTGTCAGATCAAAACATGCAGATTACCAGCGTCAACGGCGAATTGCAGATCAGCGCCAAACAGGGCCTGTATTTGCACTGCGGCGGCGGTGGCATTCGCCTGCACCCCAACGGCAGCGTTGAAATTTTCTCCCCCGCGCGCATTGAGCAAAAAGCCCCTTCGCTGAGTTACCAGAAAGGCGAGAGCGCGAAAATTGTTGATCCGCTCTTTAAGGATAACCCGCTGACCCGCGGCATTCGTCTGTTTCGCAACGGTGACCGAGAACATCCGCTGGCGAATCAGCCCTTCCGCGTAACCCGCCCCGACGGCAGCACCCAGAACGGCATCACTGACGATACTGGACGCTCACCGCTGCTGGATCTCGCAGAAACTGAACAACTCACCGTTACGCTCATCAAGGAAGCCAAGCAATGAACAGTGAAAAAACCAAAAACAGCGCCTTTAACGATCCTGAACTGGGTAGCTTTATCGGCCTCAACCGCGATACCGCTGGTGCCATGCTGATGCAGGACCTTCCGGTCACGAGCCCTCTGCCTTGCATTGTGATCCTCGTGCATGGTGTTAACGACATCGGTGAAGCCTACGAGACGCAGGAAAAAGGGATTATCGCCGGGCTCAATACCCGGCTGGCGCGCAATGACATGTATGCCCACCAGTGGAGTGAAATAAAAGGGCTAACCGACCTTGAAGGGGCACCGAAACGCATCACGGCCAGCGGCCGCTCGCCCGTTATCCCCTTCTACTGGGGTTATCGCCCGGTGGATCACGAGACTTACAATGCAGACCAGCGACGCTATCGCGACGAGGTCACCCGGCTCGGGCTGGATACCATACTGCCCTACGATGCCTTTCAGGAAGACGATCCCCAGCGGCTGAAAAAATTGAATTCCGAAGGACGCGGCTTCCTTAACGACAACTTTGGCAATGTGCTCAACCTGGCGGTGGCAAAAAACGGCGGCACCTTCGCCAACGCCACCACCTGCATTCCCGATATGCTGGGGCCCGGGGCAAACGGCGGCGCCACCTGGATGGCGGGCATATACAGCCGCAAGCTCAACGGCGGCGATTTTACCCACCCGATTTATGGCAATCCGCACCGCATCTACCAGTTTTTCGCCGCGCAACGTCTGGCGGATTTAATTCTGGAGATCCGAAAAAATGAAAACACCAAACACGATACGATTAATATCGTGGCGCACAGCCAGGGGACGATTATCACCATGCTGGCCAATATGCTGGTCAGGCAGCAAGCACCTGACTACCCGATTGCCGACTGCACGATTTTCAGCCACTCGCCCTACGCGCTGGAGCCGCGAATGATGGAGAATATGCTGCCCGGCAAACAGCAGACGGCCCACGGCCGCCAGGAAACGCTGCACAACTTCTGCCGCCTGATGGCCACCAACCCGAAATACACCGCCTCCGGCAGCTATCGTCCTGATTTTGTGAAAGCGATGTATAACGATGCCACACTGTGGCGCGCGCACCGCTGGGACAGCGATCCGCGCTACAGCCGCAACAATTATGGTCGGGTATATAACTACTTCTGTCCGGATGACGGCACGGTTTCACTGTCCAATGTGCAGGGCATGGGCTGGCGCGGTATTCCGGACACGCTGGCCCACCGTATTCCGAACCTGTATCAGCGCGCATTTTGTCAGCACCACGCCACCGGCAGTCCCCCGACTGGCGCACCGTTCGCACGGCCCGCATCTCAACCCGGTGATTTTAACTATGGCGGCTGGCCAACCAATGCAGCCTATCCGCATAACAGTGGCGTCACCGAAAATGCCGAAGCGCTCCCCGAAACGGTGGAACTGACCCTGATGGGGCAGAATAACTAGGGCAATATGCAGTACAAAACCGGCGTTAGCGGCGAGGATCGCTACATCGACTACTCTGCCCGCGAATACGAAAACGCCTGGCAAGTCACCGAGTTTCGCCCGCCCATCAGACTGGCTTATCCACAACGTCCTGGGCAAGTGCTCTCAGCCAATGAGCTGGCCGAGGTTAACCGGCATTACGGCACTGCTTTTGTGAAGGGTCGCGTGGTGGGAGAGGGAACATCACAGCGCTATCAGTTGCAGCGCCGCAAAACGGATAAGGAAATTAACGAAATGGAAAAACACGGCGAACCGGTGACATTCAGTCAGCACTCCTCGATCGTTATGGACCCGAACGTGCAGGAAAAAGCGGTGGCCTATGACTTAGCCATCGGCAACTGTATGGCTTTTGAAGATCCCGCCTTCTGGCTCAATCTGCGCAAACGCGCGGATTGGCGGCATGAGTTTAATCCTGATGCTAATACAAAGAAATATTACAAAACGGGTGTACTTAATGATGATTTAACAAAAAAATTCATGCACAAACCGGATGCTATTTTACCTACCGGAATATATGGCGTGGTAAATGATTACGGACCGAGAATACGGGTGGAGCCTGCACGCCATCCGGAGATTCATAATAGAGAGGTGGCAGTATACCAGTGGGAAATGCCGGAACCTGCAGGCTACCAGGACGTGCCGAAGGCGGAAACAATGGGGATCACATCATGATTTCCAACAAGAAGTATATTACTGCTGTGCTAGTGGCCCTGTTTATCCTGAACTTGGGCGGCTGCAACGGACGTCCGTTAAAAAAGCGCCCAAAACCCGTACAGGTGGTATACCGCTTTGATGAACATCGCTGGCTGGAGTTACACGGTATCGCCTGCGAGGGAGCCCTGTGGTTTGTGGATGAGAAACGCGCTATTCGTAGTGAAGTCTCTTCACAGTTTTATCGCATTTTTACAAAGCCCTATATCAACGCCTCTGAGCGCTATATTGCCGTACCCAGTTGGAATTCTGCACACTTTACCATCTCCCGAGATTATGGCCGGACGTGGAGGCCCTCAGCAATAAAAGGGCGTGAAGACGATGAGGCTGGGTCTGACTACCCCGAATCTAAAAATATCGCCTCACTCACCATCGTCAATGACCAGGGCTTTCTGCTAACAAAGCAGGGGCATCTTTATATGTCCTCCCTGCCCTTTGATGACCCACGCATTATGCCAGGGGGATCAGGTATCGATTACAGTTACACCTTTAAGGGGCGGCTTTATCATGACAGACAGGAAGCAATTCGCCCTGGTAAAGGAGAAAACGTTTCACGCTGGGGTCTTTTTTACGTTGACCCACGGATACTCCACAGGCTTGTTATTAAGCATTATGCCAACTTCCAGAACCTGCCAACCCGCGTGCCAGAGGTAAAAGGCTACACCGGCTGGACGCATATGCAGTGCGATATGAAGGCGGGTTTGTAATGCGCTTACACCATCAGAAGAAAACTATCGCGGCGGTAATGGCTATTTTGTTCGTGCTGGGCCTCAGCAGTTGCAAAATACATCCATTAAAAAAACGTCAGAAACCCGTGCAGGTGGTATATCGCTTTGATGAGCATCGCCGACTCGAACTGCATGGTGTTGCCTGTCAAGGGACATTATGGTTTGTGGATGAGAAACGCGATATCCGCAGTGAAGTTTTGCCTAACTTTTATCGCATCTTTACCAAACCCTATATCAACGCTTCTGAGCGTTATATTGCCGTTCCCGGCTGGGATTCTGCACATTTTACTGTTTCCCGAGATTATGGTCGGACGTGGACGCCCTCAACAATAAAAGGGCGTGAAGACGATGAAGCTGGATCTGACTCTCCCGAATATAAAAACATCGCCTCACTCACTATCGTAAATGACCAGGGCTTTCTGCTTACAAAGCAGGGACATCTTTATATGTCCTCCCTGCCCTTTGATGACCCGCGCATTATGCCAGGGGGATCAGGTATCGATTACACCTTCACCCATCGAGGGAAGGTAATCCACTATCGAATTGATGCGATTAAAGCAGGTAAAAATGAAAACGTTTCACGCTGGGGACTTTTTTACGTTGACCCCAAGATTTTGCCAGAGCTCACCTATCAGTATTACGCCAACTTCCAGAACCTGCCGACCCGTGTGCCAGAGGTAAAAGGCTACACCGGCTGGACGCATATGCAGTGCGATATGCGGGCGGGGCTGTGATCGGCATTTCGCAGACATTGTGACCCCTTAAAAGGACTATTGAAGGAGAAAAACATGGATGGTGTGATTCGTTTGGGCGACCGCTTGTCGCAGGGAGGTAGCGTTACTGCCGCTTCCGGGGAGATGTTCAATGGCAGAGCCGTTATGTTGGTCGGTGACAGCGCACTGTGCAGCCAGCACGGCCCTACCGTTGCTGCGGAAGGGCATCCGACCTGGACCATGAGCGGCAGAAACGTCGTTATCGACCGCTGCAGAACGGGCTGTGGATGCCTGCTGTTAACGTCGCTTGCAGAAGCAGGGGCACAGTAAATGAAGCATTTTTGGAAGCCTCTGCAAACCTATTCCATGCCGACGGAGATCCCTTTTCCGCGCTTGTTTTCCGCCCTGACGGGTATCACAGCGGGGATGATAACGCTTATTTCCGGTGCTGTTACGCTGGACAGTGAGCAACTGATGTTCAGCCTGCTTATCTGGCGGCTGCTGGCGCTGCCCATGGCGATGTGTGTCACCCTCTTCTTACTCTGCAGTGTCTGTTTTCACTGCTTCTGCTTTTGGCGGCAATCAAAACAGCTGACCTACGCCGGTATTGAGCACATCTGGAAAGTTCAGGCGGCGGACTGGATACGCCTGGCGGAACACGCGTCGATTTTTCCGGTGGATAACGCGGCACTCAAAATGTTGAAGCTGGAAGGTGAAATGCCTGCCGATGCCGATATCCCGCGTCGACTGGCCTTAGAGGACGATGAAACCTCAGGTATGAGCCGCATCCAGATCGTGGTGCAGCAGTTGCTGGCACAGTTGGATCTGACACACATTGATGCAGCGAGTGAGCGACCTGAGCTCTATTTGTACATCAAAAATGCGACGGAAACGGTAAGGGCAGACGTCGCAACCGCGCTGCAGGCAGGGCATGCGGCCTTTAAACCTGACCATTTCCATTTTTTAGAGGACATGCCGCAGCTGTCTCTGGTGCAAGATTGGACCGATCAATCGTTTACGGGATTTCGCTTATTACTGATCGCTGAACTCCATGAGGGTGATAAGCGAGATTTTTGTGAATATGCCTGCGCCCTGCTTTTTTCCCGCCATCGGCAAATTACCAGTAACAGGGTGCCTGTCTGCTGCTTTAAGGGCATGAACGCAGAGGTTTATCATCTTGGAGAAAAACTCAATGTATTGCTGGCGGCAGAACAGATTGCCCCCGCCGATTTGCGCCATGTCTGGACCGGCAATTTACAGGGAGAGAGCCTCCACTTGCTGATGGACTCCTTGAAAGAAAACCAGACCGGCGTCAATGTCCGAAGCTGGCAACATATGCGGCTTGCCAATACCTGGGCTAGTGGTTATCCGTGGCTGATGCTGGAATGGTCAGCCCAGGCGATTCGCAATGGGCAGCGAGGGCAGATGATTGCCGCGCGGGAAAGCCGCGGAGAGCAGATCATGTTTCTACAGATGAACAGTGACATTGCGGAGCTAAAAAAGAGTTACAGTGACGTATTCAAACATTATGTGAATAAACTGCTGCGCACGGTTGGCTGCGCATTTTTATTTTCACTGTCTTTGGCACTGACCTACGCCAGTTACCAGGCAGGCTGGGCGGCAGAGAACGATTTTTTACTGTGTTTTTTGCTGGGCGTTCTGCCCTTCATTGCGGTTCTCACCTATATGGTTTTTGTCCTTGATAAAGCAAAACGGCTGGATGCTGAGCTGAAATATTACTACAGGTATGAATAGCGTGAGTAGGTACAAACGCGGCGGTTTCAACTCCCGCTTGTTATGGCGTACTGCGCCTTTCAGCCACCCAATCCTGAACTTCTATTTGAAAAGTATCCGGCGCCTTTCGATACATTTTGCGCACCAAATCGAGAATCGTGTGCCGTGATAATTCCTCTTCCATGCGTTGTTGTGCGCCAATCATCACGGAACGCACGCCGCAAGGGCCGTCGCAGGCCCACTCGGGAGGATTGCCGTCAAACACCGCCATGCGCTGTCGGACTTCCCGACATTCAAACATGTTCTTTTCACCATCAATGGCATGCGCAACATCCATCACGGAAATGAGTTCTGCAGGACGCGCCAGCTTAAATCCGCCGCCTTTGCCTTCCGTACTGGTGACCAGTCCAGCGCGTGACAGTCGGGTAAAAATTTTACCAAGGTATTCATAAGGCACACCCTGTAAAGCAGCCATGTCTCTGACGCTCATCTCACGCGCGTTGCCTCTGGTGTCCACCATACACATCAGACTATGGATGCCGTACTCCACACCAGAACTGTAAAAAGCCATGTTTAACTCCGCATCATTTATTCCGGGTAATTATGCCTCTAATTATCAGGAGAAAATAGCCCCAGCAAAACCAATAGCATAACACAATGATTTTAAAGATATTAAATCAAAAACCCTCACTCTAGTGCGCATAAAATCAAAAAATATTGCCGCGCCATACTCCGACATGTAGAATCCGAGTTAATTTCACTTTGGGACCCAACATGAAGAAGGGAAGTAACATGAAGAAGCATATTTTAATTCTGGGCAGCGGATTTTCCGGTATGTGGGCAGCAGTCAGCGCAGCACGCCTGGCGGAACAATCAGGCAGTGACACACTGCAAATTACCGTGCTGTCACCCAAGCCAGAGTTACGTGTTCGTCCGCGTTTTTATGAGGAAAATGTTTCCGGTTTTGTTGCGCCATTGGATGCATTATTTGCTGAACTGGACATTGCATTCCTGCAGGGCAAAGCAGAGCGCATTGATACTAAAGAAAAAATCGTCTGGTATCGTGACGAAAAAGGGCACGCTACCTTTGCCAATTATGACCGTCTTATCCTCGCAACCGGCAGCCAGGTCAAGCGCCCAGCCATCGCGGGCCTCGATACCTATGCGTTTGATGTTGACCAACTGGAGTCAGCCCAGAAATTAGAAAAGCATTTAGATGCGCTGGCATTACAGCCCTCCACGCCTGGCCGCAATACCGTGATTGTCTGTGGCGGTGGCTTTACCGGAATTGAACTGGCAACAGAACTGCCAGCCCGACTACGCGCACGTTTTGGCGAAAATACTCAGACTAAAGTTATCGTAGTTGATCGCGGCGACCAAATCGGTGGACGGTATAGCGAAGCACTGCGTAATGTCATTGAAGATGCCAGTCATGCGCTGGGTATTGAATGGCGTTTAAACAGCGAAATCGAAGCGGTTGATAAGAGCGGAATGACGCTTAAAAATGGCGAACGTATTGAATCGGAGACCGTTGTCTGGACCGCTGGCGTGGAAGCGCATCCGCTGACAAATGATATCTGCAGTGAACGCGATATGCAGGGACGCTTACGCGTCAATGACAACCTGCAGTTGCCAACCCATCCACATGTTTACGCGACCGGTGATACTGCCCACGCGAAAACCGATGACAAAGGCAACACCGCCTTAATGACCTGCCAGCACGCCATTCAGCTTGGTAAGTTCGCGGGACACAACGCGGCGGCAAGCCTGTTAAATATCGAGCCCTACGCCTATCGGCAGGTCAATTATGTGACATGCCTGGATTTAGGGGCCTGGGGCGCGGTCTATACCGAAGGCTGGGAGCAGGAAGTAAAATCTGTGCGTGAAGAGGCAAAGAAAATCAAAATTGCCATCACTAACGAACTTATTTATCCGCCAGCAGCGGATCGCAAGGTGGCCTTTGCCGCCGCCGATCCTTTGGCAAAATTCGTTTAATGACTCAATACACCGCCCTCTCATTAGGGCGGTTTTTTTATGCCAGAAGAGGGCCTCTTAATAAAATAAGTTGTGCATACCAACGAAATGCAGGTTAATAAATAACGTCAAACTTCGCTGTCTGTAATATCCTCTGAAGTCATTGGTTATCGCTGCGCTGAGTTCACTACAATTCGCGTATGCATTATTCGACACCCACCACGCTTTCAATCTCCCTAGATTTCCACCCGTATTTATAGCTACTGCGATGAGCCCCAAACACATTGCAGCCAATGGCAACAAAAACTGCGCACTACGTTTCTTAACTAATAAAAACGGTTCAGGGAATCTTAGATCAAGAATGCGGTAGCCCCTTTCAATAACGCTCATCCCATTTCAAAATATTGAAATATTTTCTTTAGTGGGTGTATTTCACTCTGCCCAAGCGTCATGGGTGAAACTATAGGTGATTTTCCCACTGGTTCTTCTTTCCACTGAGGAACCCACTTATCCACAACGGTCATTGTCGTGGCAGCAGCGGCAACGGTGTCATGCCGATCGCGTTTAAACCAGGCAGCTTCGGGACGAAATTCATGTGGCCAAATTCACTGTGCCACTACGCAACCGGCAGGCTTTTGCCTTTAGCCACTGTTGTCGCATTGTGACTGACATAGTGAGAAGGATCCTCCAGGTACACGCAGGGTATCTTGTCGGGCAGGTTATCCCTCCGCCCCTCAATCAGAAATCAACAGAATCACTAAAGTAATAAGATCTGGTGATATGTATACGTATCCTAAACGAGAGCACCAAACTATTCCAAAAGTGAGATCTTGATCATATAATGATCAAACTCAAGCGGTTATAGGAATAGAACAGTGCGTTCGGGGATCAGGATGAAAAAAAGTCGCTCAAAAATAAGTGAAGAAAAACTAATCAATGATGTGGTTTTTCTCTGCGCTAACGACCGCTCCCTCACAGCAGGAAGCGTGACTGCCGGTCACGTCGCACAGATCAAGCAGCGATACAGCGTTAACGCTGCGGCAACGCGACGTCGAATGTAAACGCATGCTGGAAAGAGCCATTTTCCGTTGGGAACAATATGGCGTTAACAGCACATTGTCTGCCGCGGTAAAACGGTCATTTCAGGATAATTGCGCTTGATAATAAGTCTACGTCTTTAACGAAAAACGAATGATATAGCGATGAAAATAATAACAATGCGGTGTGTACGCCGCCTTTTACGCCTCATACCCTGCAGGTGAAAAATGTTAATAACATAATTATACGGGATGGTTATTATGAATAGTAATTGTGACAATTTTGATGCAATGATCGGCCGTTTTAAGGGAGAAGGCCCCTATTTGCATGATGGTGAAACCACTTTAATTGATGCAGCTTCCGGGACGTTCAATCTGCCCTTTGGGTATACACACCCGCGCTTAACAAATAAGCTACAAGAGCAAATAGAACGCTGTGCGCATTTAAGCTCAGCCTATACCAAGCCGATAGCAGAAATTATTCTGACACGATTAAAGCCTTATTTACCCGCCGAAATTAATCGTATTTGGCTGAGGGATGTTTCGGGCTCAGGGGCGGTGGAAGGGGCAATCCGCATGGCACAAAAATATACCGGCCGTTCAGGCGTAATCTCACTGTTCGCCTCACATCACGGTCAGTCGCTGGCCACCGCAACCATCTCTGGAAATGCCTTTCGTCTGGAACACTTTGCTACTCATATTGAGGGGTCATTAAAAATCCCTGCTCCAGATAGCGTGCTAGCCGACGCGCCTGATGCCAAAGGCTCTGGCGCAGACTTTATTACGGAGCTGGAGGATTTTTTCTGCTACAGCTCCAGCGGGAATGTGGCATGCCTGATCATGGAGCCCGTGCTGGGCAATGGCGGTAATGTCGTCCTGCCGGTCGCCTTTTATCGCCAGATCCGCGAGTTTTGCACTCGGCATGACATTGTGCTGATTGCGGATGAAGTTCAGACCGGATTTGGTCGGACGGGAACATTCTTTGCCAGCACAGGCTACGCCAACGCGCTTCAGCCCGACATTATTGTCTTTGCCAAGGGCGCCGGCGGAATCGGTATTCCGACGGGAGGCATCCTAATGAAAGAGAAGCTGGACGTGTTAGCCGCTTATGAGCACTCGAATACCTCCGGTGCTAATCCGCTATCGCTGACGGCGCTGCATGAAACCATTGCGATCATTGAAGATGAGCAGCTGCTAGACAATGTACAGCGCCACGAAGCATATCTGCGCGATGCTCTGCTTGATTTACAGAAGAAGCATCCGTCAATCAGCCGCGTCCGGGGGCTGGGATACATGTTTGGTTTTGATACGCCCAGCCCGGAAATCGCCGCACAGGCGATTGAGCTGGCTGCCAGCGAGGGATTGATCATTCGGGGATCGCGCTACGGTAAAGGCAGCGCAATTAAGGTGCGCCCGCCGCTGATCTGCGAACGCCATCATCTCGACGAAATTATTCAAAAATTGGACCTCGCTTTCACCAAGTTGGAAAGCGCGGATCACGCGATGCAGGAGGCCATTTGATGAAAGCCCTAAAATTTAACACCGTATGGGATATTACTCCCGTTGAAGTGCCCTCGCTTAAATGCATTGATGCTGATGACGTGGTCGTCGCGATTGAAGTGTGTGGCATATGCGGTACCGACGTGGGTATCATCACCGGTGACTATCCGGTCGCCGTGCCCGGCACCACGCTGGGGCACGAATCAACCGGCACAGTGCTGGCAATCGGGCGCGATGTCAGCCGTTTCAAACCGGGTGATCGGGTGGTGATCAATCCGACCTACTCCTGCGGTGCCTGCCGCATGTGCCAGATTGGCAATCTGAACCACTGTGAGCAAAAACACGGTACGGAAGCCGGTGTCTCCTACGATGGTACCTTTGCTGACCAGTATCTCACCAAAGAGAGTGCCCTGCTGGCGCTGGATGATCACGTCAGTTTTGAAGCAGGTGCCCTGACAGAACCCCTGAGCTGTACGTTGACTGGCGTGGATAAATTGAACATCACGCACAGCGGACTACGCGCCGCCGTCATCGGTGCTGGCCCAATGGGACTGCTGTATCTGTGGAGTCTGCACTTGCGCGGCATCACTGCCTTTCTGGTAGAAAAAAACCCCCATCGCCTCGCGTTTGCTCGCGGTGTTTTACCCGACGGATGCCGCCGGTATACGGACTTTGCCGAAGCAATGGCCTGCGAATATGGCAACGACGCGCTGTTGGATCTCTGCGTCGATACCACGGGCTATCTCACTGAAACCGTTTTTGCCCGACTGGCTCCGGGAGGAAAACTGCTGAATGTGGCGTTGAAAGACGCGACGGCAAAACTGGACGTGCTGAAAATTGCCGATAAAAGCCTCTCGATAATTGGATCGATTGATTCTCTGAATAACAGCTTTGAACGCGCCTATGCGTTAATCCGCGACGGAAAAATCCCGGCAGAGAAGCTGGTCAGCCACTGCTTTCCTTTTGATGACTATCGCCTGGCTTTTGCCACCGTGGGATGTGATATCGATGGAAAAACACCGCGGCCGATTACCGAGCCGGGCTGTAAGGTGATGCTGCGCATTCGTTCCCAGGCCAGGGAGGAACAAGCATGAGCACGCTGAGTGTCATTTTCGATATCGACGGCGTTGTGGTTGACAGCGAGCAACTGCACTATGACGTCCTCGCCAAACTGCTTCCTGACCACACCCGCGGAGTGACAGCCGAGCAGTTGATCGGCCTCAGCCTGGAAGAGACGCTTTTAAAGATTGGAATCGATGCCGCAAAGCATGCCTATCTGACACGTCGTATTGTCGAGGCGTATCAGGACTCACTCGGGCCCCGCTATCTGCGTCCAGGAATTCGCGATCTTGTTCACAGACTGAGCGAACAAGGTATTCCGTTCGGGTTTGTCTCTACCGCGCCACGGGATATTTGCCTCGCTAATCTGGCCACACTGGCGCTTGCGCAGGAGCCACCGCTGGTTGCGGGCGACGACATCACCCGCACCAAACCCTGGCCCGATCCCTACCTGGCCATGCTGGCGCATCTTGAGGTCACCGCCGCACAGACGATCGTGGTTGAGGATACTGACTTAGGTATTCAGGCCGCTACGGCAGCCGGCATCACGCAAGTCTATGCCTGGCCGCATGCCCTGTCCGGGAGCGAACGCTATCAACAGGCACACGCCGTGATCCAGACGCTGAACGACATCGCCCCCTTCAAGGCAGTGCTGGCGACATCCGCCTAATCCTCATCGTTATCCGGCGCTTAGCGCCGGATACTTTCGTTTGCAGAGCGCGTATTAATCATGATGAAAGATGCAACATCCCATTCACTTACACACGCCATCGGGGCAACGCGCAGGGCTTTTTTTATCGCTGGCTTTACCCTCGCCGCCTGGGCCCCCCTGATTCCACTGGCCAGAGACCGAATGATGGCAGACAATGGCACGATGGGTTTGGTGCTGCTGGCCTTTGGCCTGGGTTCCCTGCTGATGATGCCTTTATCCGGCATATTGGCCGCACGTTTTGGCTGCCGCCTGATTTTCACGACCGCAGCGGGACTGGTGCTGGCCACGCTTCCGGCGCTGGTGCTCACTGACGAGCCCTTCTCTCTGGCCACGTCCCTGTTTATTTTTGGTGCTGGTATCGGCGCCATGGACGTGGTCGTCAACATTCACGCCGTGCAGGTAGAAAAACTGGCTGAGCGCCCCATCATGTCAGGCTTTCACGCCCTGTTCAGTATCGGTGGTATCGCCGGTTCGGGTATTGTCAGCCTGCTATTGAGCTACGGCCTTACGCCGCTGCTCACGGTAAGTCTGCTGATCGCTGGCATCCTGCTGCTGCTGTTACGCACCGCCAACCGCCTGCTGCGGGAGTCGGACTCCACCGACGCTCCACTGTTTGTGCGGCCAAAAGGGATCGTGATTCTCCTCGGCTTCCTGTGCTTCATTGCCTACATTATGGAGGGGGCGATGCTAGACTGGAGCGGTATTCTGCTGACCAGCGAAGAACACGTCACCGCCCAACATGCGGGTATTGGCTATATTCTTTTTGCCTGCGCCATGACGGCAGGTCGGCTGTCTGGAGATCGCCTGGTTAAGGCCTTTGGCCGTTTTCGGGTTTTTCTCTTCAGCTCACTGATCGCTACGTTGGGCTATAGCTGCGTCGTCGTCGGCGGACACCTGATGCTTATGCTGACGGGTTTTTTCCTGATCGGCTGCGGGCTCTCCAACCTGGTCCCCATTCTCTTTACCGCAGCGGGACAGCAGCATGTGATGCCTGGCGCGTTGGCCGTTGCAGCGATCTCCAGCATTGGCTACTCCGGTATTCTACTGGGGCCAGCGCTGATTGGGGGCGTTGCTCATCTTTACAGCCTCGCAGGTGCGTTCATTCTGGTCACGGTATTGTCTCTCTGTCTGCCGCTGTGCAGCAACATCATGCGCCAGAGATAGCAGCCTGAGGTGTCAACGCGCACGACATCATTTGAAAAAGGAAACGACATGCATCTTCAAGAGGGACTGTGGACCAATGAACCGCCGACATGGTCGCTGGACAGCGACGTCCTACAGGTAACCACCGGACTGAATACCGATTTCTGGCGGGAAACGCACTACGGATTTATCCGCCACAGCGGCCATTTTTTTGCCTGCGAGGTCGAAGGTGATTTCACCTTTCAGTTGTGCATTGAAGCGCAGTTTGACCAGCTCTACGACCAGGCCGGTTTGATGATTGAGCAGGACGCTGAACATTGGTGCAAAGCCGGTATTGAGTACGCCGATGATCGCTGCCTGATGAGCAGCGTATTGACCGATCAGCAGTCAGACTGGGCTACCGGCGTTTTTCACGGTAATCCCCATCGATTCTGGATGCGAGCCACGCTGCAAAGCGGCGTGTTGCGGCTACAATATTCCGCAGATGGTCAGGAATGGCCGCTACTGCGGCTCTGCCCTTTTCCCGGTAGCGTGCGCCACAGGATCGGCGCGATGTGTTGTACACCGCAACGGGCCGGTCTGCAGGTTCGCTTTAGCGAGTTTTCTCTCACGGCTCCGCTGGGAAAAGCGTTACACGATCTCAGCTAACGACGCGGCTAGTGCAACCCATGTTGGCCGTTGGCCGTAAGAAACGGGAAATGCACTTTCTGCGGCGTAAGCGAAGGGTTTCGTTGACGCTGGGAGCGTTCAGAAGATGATATTTGGCGGAAGATCACAGGAGTCGAACCTGCCCGGAGCCGCTGGCGGCCCCAACTGGAGTTGAAGTCCAGCCGCCTCACCGGAGACGACGATCTTCCTCTGCGCAAGGAGGCGCTGAGTATATCACCCTTTACCTAAAATCCCAGCCCGCGCAATCTGTCCCTGATGCTACAGGTTATGTCCGTATCTGCCCTCTCTCTTGGGCGCGATCGCTGTCAGGATAGTGCTTAACCCTTAGCACTGGAGTCCTCAAATGTCCCGAATCGCGCTATTGTCTATTGATGTGCAGTGTTCATTCAACGCCCGTGGTTACCAAACGCTGCCTGAAACGCCCTTGTTTGAAGCACGCCTGTTGCAGTTAGTTGCTGAATGTCAGCAGCGGCAGATTCCGGTGGTGGATATTTTCCATGTCGAGGCCGAAGGACCGTTTTCCTTTGCCTCTGGGCAGGTGCAGCGTCTGCCATTTCTTACCCACCAGCCGGCAGAAGTGTTTCATAAGCATGTGCACAACGCTTTTACCGATACCGGGCTTGATCGCTGGTTGCGCGAGCGCGATATCAATCAGTTGATTATTAGCGGTCTGCGCAGCGAGCAGTGCTGTGAAACCACGGCGCGCGTGGCCTCGGACTTGGGGTATCAGGTGTCTTTTATTACCGAAGCCACGCTGACCATGCCGCTGACATGGCAGGACCAAACGTTTAGCGTTAACGATTTGAGAACACGTACCGAAGCGGTGCTGGCAAACCGCTTTGCCGATATTCACACGGTGGCCAGCCTGTTTGCGGAGTAGTCTCGTCTATGCAGATACCGGTTCGCTTTGTCACGTTACCCGGCATGATGGCGTTGGATCTCACCGGCCCGGCAGAAACCCTCGCGTTGGCGGGCGATGCCTTTGCCTTAGGCTATATCGGGCCGCTTGCCTGCGTAGAAAGCTCGATTGGGTTAACGCTGGGTAATATTCAGCCGCTACCGGAAACCTTACCGGTAGGGAGCCTGTTGGTGCTGCCGGGCGTTAGCGATTCACGCTGGCAGTTTGATACCCCGGAAGCCAAAACCACCTTGCACTGGTTGATGCGTCAGCAACCGGCCATTCACCGCGGCGATGTGCGTCTGATGTGTGTCTGTTCCGGTGCGATTCTGGCAGCAAAAGCCGGTCTGTTGGATAACGTGGCCTGCACCACCCATCACGAAGTGCTGGCGCGGCTGAAAGCCGCAGCACCTGCCGCCAAAGTGCAGGAGAACCGCATTTTTGTTGAGGATGGCAATATCTGGAGCAGCGCGGGCATTACGTCGGGTATCGATTTGGCGCTGCATGTGATTCATCGTCTGTGTGGCCCGCAGCAGGCACTACAGGTGGCGCGTGAAATGGTGGTGTGGTTTCGCCGCACGGGGAACGATCCGCAACTTTCACCCTGGTTGCAGTACCGCAATCATCAGCATCCGGCGATTCACCGCGCCCAGGATGCGTTGATTACCCATCCCGAAAAAGCCTGGTCGCTGGAGGCGCTGGCCGCGCAGGCGCACGTCAGCCCGCGCCATTTATCCCGTCTGTTTCGACAGCAATTGGGGATCAGCGTGCTGGATTATCATCATGCGTTGCGTCTGGCGATTGCCCAGCAGCGTATCCGTCAGGGCGAAAGTCAGGAGCGTGCCGCTCTGGCCGCCGGTTTCTCTTCCGCCCGCCAGTGGCGCCGCGTCAGCCAACGGACTAGCTGATGTAACGATGCTTATCGAGACGCTGTAATCCCATGGCCAGCAGAATGCTGCCCGCCAGTGTGATGCTAAATACCATGACGATATCCGCCAGCGGATATTGCGGGAAGTCGTAGTCGTGGGTGCGTATAAAGTGGATAAACAGCGCGTGAAAACCGTAAATCGGCAGTGAGTAACGCGCCAAAAAAGAGAGCAGGCCATTGGGTCTGTCGAGCGCGGTTTTAAACAACACAAACAGGCTAATGGCGGCAATAAACACCAGTGGGCCACAATACAGATACCAGGTATCGGCAAAGGCACCGTTAATGTGCAGCTGCTTTTTCGTCCCGATCATAATGCCTAACACGCAGGCTACGAACAGCGCGCCCGCCGCCCAGCTCACCCCGCGCCGGGCTATCGTCATGGTGCCAATCGCGCGGCCAAGCATCGCGTACAGCAAGTAGAAAAAGGTATCGCCACTGATATACAGATTAATGGGCAACCAGTGCATTGGCCCAATCGATTGATCGACGGTATTCGGGTTGGCAATCACCGCGATAATCAGTGCCATTAGCGCCAGATATCCCGCCTGAACGGGCTTAACCTGCACCAGCGGCGAAAAGAGATATATCGGGATAATCGCGAAAAAGAACCACAGGTGATAGAAAATGGGTTTTTCAAACAGTTTGCGGATTGAAAGCCCTTCGTTGATCGGTGTTAGCCAGGTGATATACGCCAGCGCCACCGCGCTGTAAAACAGCAGGCAAAGCACAATGCGCAAGAAATGTCGTCCCTGGGCGCTGCGCTCGCCAAAGAACAAGTAGCCAGAAATCATAAAAAAGAGTGGCACGCAGACGCGAGATGCCGAGTTGAGCAGATTGGCAATATCCCAGCTCACGGCCCCCACTTCCGGCCCGGTGGTGACGTAATAGGTGGTGGTGTGAATAACGATAACCATCAAACACGCCACGGCCCGCAGGTTATCCAGCCAACTGATCTTTTGCGCCATGCTTCCCTCGAAATGCTTCTGCTTCAACACGTTAATTAGCGTAGTGACAGATATGTGACCGTGCCAGCACAGGATTCTGAATCTGCTTTGCGCCCTGCCCATTTGCATTTGGGGAAAACGCTGCGCAAAGGGTATACTGGCGCACACTTTTTTAGCCACTCAACTCGCGTGCGAATTCAACATGCAAAAGTTTGATACCAAGACCTTTCAGGGCCTGATCCTGACACTGCAGGACTACTGGGCGCGCCAGGGCTGCACCATTATTCAACCACTGGATATGGAAGTTGGCGCAGGCACCTCACACCCGATGACCTGTTTACGTGCACTGGGCCCCGAGCCGATTGCCGCGGCTTATGTTCAGCCTTCTCGCCGTCCGACCGATGGCCGCTACGGCGAAAACCCGAACCGTTTACAGCACTATTACCAGTTCCAGGTGATCATCAAGCCTTCCCCGGACAATATCCAGGAGCTGTATCTCGGATCGTTGAAAGAGCTGGGTATGAACCCGACCATCCATGATATTCGCTTTGTGGAAGATAACTGGGAAAACCCAACGCTGGGCGCATGGGGCTTAGGCTGGGAAGTGTGGCTGAACGGCATGGAAGTGACGCAGTTCACCTACTTCCAACAAGTTGGCGGCCTGGAGTGCAAACCGGTAACGGGCGAGATCACGTATGGTCTTGAGCGTCTGGCGATGTATATCCAGGGCGTTGATAGCGTCTACGATTTGGTGTGGAGCGACGGCCCGCTGGGTAAAACCACTTATGGCGACGTGTTCCACCAGAATGAAGTTGAGCAATCGACCTATAACTTCGAATACGCCGATGTGGATTTCCTGTTCACTTGCTTCGAGCAGTACGAGAAGGAAGCACAACAGTTGCTGGCGCTGGAAAAACCTCTGCCGCTGCCCGCATACGAGCGTATTTTGAAAGCCGCTCACAGCTTTAACCTGCTGGACGCGCGCAAAGCCATCTCCGTGACCGAACGCCAGCGCTATATCCTGCGCATTCGCACCCTGACCAAAGCCGTGGCTGAAGCCTACTATGCGTCCCGTGAGGCGCTGGGCTTCCCGATGTGCAACAACGAGAAGAAATAAGAGGCAGCCATGACTGATAAAACTTTTCTGGTGGAAATCGGCACCGAAGAGCTGCCACCAAAAGCCTTGCGCAACCTGGCAGAATCTTTCGCCGCCAATATCACCGCAGAGCTTGATGCCGCGGGCCTGACACACGGCGACGTAAGCTGGTTTGCCGCGCCGCGCCGCCTGGCCGTGAAAGTCGCTCAGCTGAGTGCTGCACAGCCGGATCGCGAAGTCGAAAAACGCGGCCCGGCAATTGCCGCCGCCTTTGATGCCAGTGGCGCAGCCACCAAAGCCGCCGAAGGTTGGGCGCGCGGATGTGGGATCACCGTTGATCAAGCCGAACGTCTGAGCACCGACAAAGGTGAATGGCTGGTGTATCGCGCTCAGGTTCAAGGTGAGAGCGCGCAGAAGCTGCTGCCTGCGATGATCAGCACTTCACTGGCAAAACTGCCCGTGCCAAAACTGATGCGCTGGGGCGCCAGTGACGTGCAGTTCGTGCGTCCGGTGCATACCGTCACGCTGCTGCTGGGTGATGAACTGATCCCGGCCACCGTGCTGGGCGTTGCATCTGACCGCACTCTGCGTGGTCACCGCTTTATGGGCGAGCCCGAATTCACTATCGACAACGCCGATCAGTATCCGCAGATCCTGCAAGAGCGCGGTAAAGTGATCGCCGATTACGCGGCCCGTAAAGCCAAAATCAAGGCCGATGCCGAAGCCGCAGCAAAACAGATTGGCGGCGTTGCCGATCTCAGTGAAAGCCTGCTGGAAGAAGTCACCTCGCTGGTCGAGTGGCCAGTGGTGCTGACCGCAAAATTCGAAGAGAAGTTTCTGGCGGTGCCTTCCGAAGCGCTGGTTTACACCATGAAGGGCGATCAGAAATATTTCCCGGTGTATGGTGCAGACGGCAAACTGCTGCCGAACTTTATCTTTGTGACCAACATTGAGTCGAAAGATCCGCAGCAGATTATCTCGGGCAACGAGAAAGTGGTGCGTCCGCGTCTGGCGGATGCCGAGTTCTTCTTCAATACAGACCGTAAAAAGCGTCTGGAAGATAACCTGCCGCGTCTGGAAACCGTGCTGTTCCAAAAAGAGCTGGGTACCCTGCGCGACAAGACCGACCGTATTCAGGCACTGGCGGGCTGGATTGCCGCGCAGATTGGCGCCGATGTGAATCACGCCACCCGCGCCGGTTTGCTGTCTAAGTGTGACCTGATGACCAACATGGTTTTCGAGTTCACCGACACGCAAGGCGTGATGGGCATGCACTATGCGCGTCATGATGGCGAAGCAGAAGACGTGGCCGTGGCCCTGAACGAGCAGTATCAGCCGCGATTTGCCGGTGATGCTCTGCCGTCCAGCCTGGTCGCCTGCGCACTGGCGATTGCCGATAAAATGGATACCCTTGCGGGCATCTTTGGCATCGGTCAGCATCCTAAAGGCGATAAAGACCCCTTTGCTCTGCGTCGTGCATCGCTGGGCGTGCTGCGTATTATCGTTGAGAAGAACCTGCCATTGGATCTGCAAACCTTGACCGAAGAAGCGGTGCGCCTGTACGGCAGCAAGCTGTCTAATGCCAAGGTGGTCGATGATGTGATCGACTTTATGCTGGGCCGTTTCCGCGCCTGGTATCAGGAAGAAGGTCACAGCGTGGATACTATTCAGGCGGTGCTGGCGCGTCGTCCAACCCGTCCGGCCGATTTCGATGCTCGCGTGAAAGCGGTGTCCCACTTCCGCTCTCTGGACGCAGCGGCGTCGCTGGCAGCGGCTAACAAGCGCGTTTCAAATATCCTGGCAAAATCCACTGAAACGCTGAGCGACAGTGTGCAAGCCTCCCTGCTGAAAGAAAATGCGGAAATCACGCTGGCGACCTATGTCACCGCGCTGACCAGCAAACTGCAGCCGTATTACGCTGAAGGCCGTTATCAGGATGCGTTGGTGGAGCTGGCGCAACTGCGTGAAGCGGTGGATAACTTCTTCGATAACGTGATGGTGAATGCCGAGGAAGAGGCTGTCCGCATCAACCGCCTGACTTTACTGGCAAAACTGCGCAACCTGTTCCTGCAGGTCGCGGATATCTCCGTTCTGCAGTAACTTTGCCGTAACTCTCTGAGGCCAGACGCTTGTCTGGCCTTTTTTTTGTCGCGTGAATACGTGCGCTCACCGCCGACGGTGCGGCAGGATCACGGTGTTCGCAGCAGGAAAGTCAGGCGGGAAAGAGAGACCAAAAGGGCGGCATCTGCGCCGCCCCTTATCGAGATTTACTGCAGTAACTGCTTGCCGAGATAAGGATTCTCATGCAGCAATTGCATGAGCTTTTGCACTGTGGCTGACGGTTTTGTCCGCTTTGCTTCCCACCGTTTGACGGCGGTAACGCTGACTCCCATTGCGCGGGCAAATTCGTCGACTTCCAGACCGGCCATCTCACGAAGTTGCTGCGGTTCAGGCAGCAGCACAATGTCTGGCGCACTCATACACACAGAAAGTGATTCGGCATTTTTAAATACTATCGCTTCGATATCATTGAGCACATCGCTCACAGGAACGTTTTCTTCCATAAGAACTCCTCACACTCATACGGCCAGAGAACACAGAGGGTTAGTTTGTCCAACGAACGGACAGGAAAGCCTGGCAGGAGTGGCACCGCTGCATCACAACGTGAGGGGTGCAAAAAACGCCAGACCCTAAGTATGGCTACTTTGGTGAAAATTAGTACCGAGATTAATGCAAATAATCAAAAGTTTCTTATCGAATGCAACATTTGCGTTGTGCTTCATTGACTTACTCACGGCATAATTTTTTACTTTCAGAACCTCGCCAGCACCCTGCGCCAGTTTCGTGTATCCTTAGCGTAAATTTGTCTGCAACAAACAGGTTTCAGTAATGAAAGAGCCGGTAAAAAACGAAATTAAACGTCTGAGCGATCGCCTGGATATCCTCCGACACCGCGCGGCCTCCTATCTGGAGAGTGGCGATGCTGAGAAACTCGGTGAAGCAGTGCGCGAGCAAGAAACCATTGAAGCTGAACTCGCTAAGCTGCGTGAAACACGTGATCAAACGCTGAGTAAAGAAGCGCAAAAGCTGCAAAGCATGCCCTTCAAGCGCGCTATCACTAAAAAAGAGCAGGCCGATATGGGCACGCTGAAGAAAAAAGTGCGCGGCATTGTGGTGGTGCATCCCATGACCGCCCTGGGCCGTGAAATGGGCCTGAAAGAGATGACGGGCTTCGCGCGTACCGAATTCTGATTGCTGCGATAAAACCGCCCTGCCTCACTTAAAAAAGTATCGCTGATTTGAATTCAGCGATGCTTTTCCACTTATATAACGTCGTTTGCCAATATTCATTTGCATGCGATTTCAACTTTCTCTTGCACAGGTTATTTTTCCCGCGATTTTGCAGCCCACTAAGAGGTTGCAGGCCGTTTTTGGAAACCTATGGAAGGGAAAACTGTGGCAACACAACATCGTCATTTCACACTGAGTCTTCTCAGCTTATCACTGCTCTGCGCGAACGCTTTTGCCGCTTCTCCCTGGCAATTTAGCGATGGCAAACGCCATGACGTCTCGGGCAGTTATCATTCGGAAACAGAAGGCGACATCCCGCTCAGCGCATCGCAGCAAGGCACTGAGATTGTTGCCGAGCGCGGACGCTTTTCAACCAAAGATGATCGCACCTCTGCGACGGCGGTGAGCGCAGGTGCCACGCTGTCGTTAAATAATGTCAATGTGCAGACACAAGGTGCACTCTCTCACGGCATTGTAGCCAATGCAGCCACGGTGAATGTACGCGGCGGTTCCATTGCCACTCAGGGACAGCAATCAAATGGCATATCGGCTATCCGTTCTACGCTGACGATTCTGGAAGCCCTGACCATCAATCATGCAGGCCCGTTATCGCGCGGTATTTATCTGGAAGACAGCCAGTTAACCGCGAAACAAGGTCTCACGATCACGTCGGACGGGGGGATGAGCGGCCTGCATTTAGTTCGCTCACGGGCCGTGCTGGAAGACGTTGTGATTGCGCTAAATAATCCCAACGGTTTTGATGCCCTGCGCATTAAAGACAGCGATGTCGAGGCAACTCAACTGAATATCCGCGCGAGTGGTAACACGGTGGGGATTGTGCTGGACAACGGTGCCAACCACGCTGTGCATCTGAAAGACAGCACGCTGAATACGGAAAATGGCGTGGGCCTGCATATCTGGAAAGGCGCGGCACAGCTGGATGATGTGGTTATCAGCAGCGAAAAGAATTCAGCCCTGTATGTCGATGGCAATGGAAAGGTCGAAATTAATAACGGCAACTATACCAGCAGCATGAGCAGCGTGATGCTGACGCCAGGTGCCTCTTTAGTTGCGCGTGGCGGAGAATTTACCACCACCGGTGATGGCGGCGGTGCCAATGTCATTAACGCAATGGGACGCGTTAACCTCGCCCTGCATAACAGCATGCTGATTGCCCAGGGCAACCGCAGCACCGCGCTGTACAGCGAAAGCGCATCAACAGGCAGTGGCCTCACGATTCAAACATTGGGCAAGTCGAATACCGGCGTGATGGCCGCGCGCGGCGGTAATATCCAGTTAACCGACTCCGCCATTTATACGGAAGGCGAAGCCAGCACGGGCCTCGCCGCACTGCTCAACAGCACGCTGCGCGGTAAAGGCGTTGATCTCGCCATTGCCGGTGATGCCAGCGCGGCGCTCCGCGTGCGGGATGGCGGTGCCATCACGCTTGCCGACAGCCAGATCAATGCGACAGGCAGAGAAGCGGTGATCGTGAATGCCACGGGTTTTCACCCTACCCAAGCCAGCACCGTGACACTGAACAACACGCAGGCTGACGCAAGTCAGGGCCGCGCCGTCAATTCCGAAGGCGCTCGCCTGACCCTGAACCTGCTCAACGGTACGCAGCTTTCGGGCAAGGAAGAAGCTCTGTATGCCTACCAGGATAAAAATCAGCAGGGCAGCAACGTTGACATTAACGCAGCAGACAACGCGCTGATCACTGGCAATCTGCGCGCCGACACTCTCAGTCGGATAGCGCTGACCCTGTCGAACAACGCGGTATTTAACGGCGCAACCGACAACGTTCAGCGGGTAACGATTGATAACAGCAGCCGCTGGTTATTAAGTGGGCATGCCAACGTCGATGAGCTTGCCCTGTCAGGCGATATTATTTTCCAACCCGACAGTGCCGGTTTTAAAACGCTCACCGTCAATCAATCGCTCACCGGTAACGGCACCTTCACCTTTAATACGCAGTTGGGCGACGATAACTCCCCCACCGACCGCCTGCATGTGAAAGGCAGCGCACAGGGCAACTATCAGGTGATAGTGAAAAACCAGGGCGGGAAAGGGGCCATCCCCGAGAAGGGTATTCCGTTGATTTTGGTCGAGAAAGATGCCTCTGCGGCCAATTTCACTCAACAGGGTGAGATCGCGATTGATCACTACGAATACTTTTTAAATAAGGTGAATGCCAATGAATGGTATTTGCAGGCCAGCTACAATCCCAACCCTGTTGATCCGGTGAACCCGGTTGATCCTGTTGATCCCATCAAGCCGGTGGATCCGGTAACGCCTGGCGATCCCGAAGAGGGAGACGGCAACGGTGAGAAACCCAATCCAACGCCGAAACCAAAACCCAAGCCTCAGCCTACGCTGCGCCGTGAAATTGCTGGCTACCAAATTTCACCGTGGTTAAACGCCCAGTATGCGTTTACTGCCGCGGGCAACTGGCATCAGCGCCAGAGTGTGATGCAGCAAGGCCAGTCTGCCTGGGGCCGCGTTGTTGGCCAGTATGATCGTCTCAACAGTGGACGTTTTGATTACCAGAGCAAGACGTTCTTTATGCAATTGGGTGGCGACCTGTGGCAAGGCTCGCTCACGGAGACACTCAGCGCCAGCGCAGGCGTCATCGGTACCCTTGGGCATATCAACACTCAGGCTGCCGATCAGGCTCGTCAATTGCGTGCCGGACTGGCAACAGACACCGGCACTCTGCAAACCCAGGCGTTTGGCGTCGGTGGCTATGTCACCCTGATCACACCGCAGGGTGCCTATCTGGACACCGTGTTGCAGGAAACGCTGTTCCGTACCGATTTCCACAGTGCCAGTCAGGCGCGGCAAAACAGCAACAGTACACTGCTGTCCGTCGAGTGGGGAATGCCGCTCCCGCTCAGCAATGCCTTTACGCTGGTGCCGCAGCTCCAGGCTACAGGTCAGTGGTTGCACAGCGGAGCAACGGGTGCCGCTGGCGTGAACGTAAAACAGCAAGACCAGGCATTGGGTCTGGCGCGTGCCGGTCTGCGCTTAGGTTATCACGCAGCAAACGCGCAACCCTTTGTTCAACTTGATGTTCTGCAGCGCATGGGCCAGGTCAAAGGGGCGAACATGGACGGACTCAGCGTAGCGCCAGATCTGCCCACCGCCTGGTGGAAAGCCAGCGCAGGCATTAGCCATCCGTTGACGGATAATGTGAACATTTACGGCCAGGCCGAGTATCAACGCAGCTTCACACAACAGGGATTAGAGGGCTATAGCGGTCATCTGGGCATGAAAGTCAGCTTCTGATCATCGCCCGCCCCTTTTCAGACTCCGATCCCGATCGGAGTCTGACTTCTCTGCGGCGAGTTGCTATCTATATCAGAGTGTTTCGACTATTCTTTCGTCAAGTTTTAGCTCGAAATCAGTTTGATAGGCCCCTACAGGAGTACGACATGACGATGGGAATCTCTCGCTTTTCCTTACCTGCACTGGCCCTGGTGGCCACTGCCCTTCTGAGCGGATGTGGCGACAGCGAATCCGACCAGCGCAAAGCCTTTATCGATTATCTCAACACCACGGTGGCGCGCAGCGGTGAACAGCTTCCTCGCCTGAGTGAAGATCAGAAGAAACAGTTTGGCCCTTACGCCAATGACTACACCATCTTGTATACCTTTGCGAACGAAGTGAATAAGGCGGTGGATCAGGGCCTGAAACCTGCGATTGCTTCGCTGGGCACTATCCGTACACCGCAAGATTATTTGACGCAACGCGATGCGGTTAGCCAATCCACTGGCAGCCTCTCGGTGATGGCGCAACAAATTCAGGCGGCAAAAACCCAGGCCGATACGGCGAAAGGCGCGTTAAAACAGCCAGACGAACTGAAAACCGTGTATGACCGCATTTACAGCAATGTGGTGACCACGCCCGCCAGCAAACTGTCGCCAGTGTTACCGGCCTTGCAGTCACTCAGTCAAGACGTGGTGCAGGCTGGCGACTTCCTGCGCCAACAGGGCACGAGCGTTTCCTATAATAATGGCAGCGTGCAATTTCCTACTCAGCAACAGGCACAGCAATACAATACCTTGATGTCTAATCTGGCCTCCAAAAGCCAGGCATTAAATCAGGCCAAGCAGTTAGTTCAGGAAAATTAATCTATGCTTAGGTCGTGGTCGCCGCGCTGAAAGGATCTGCGGCCACGACGAACTGTGATCTGCCGCATTTGTGAGCAAAATACTTTGTGATGCAGATCACACTTTAATAACAAAGATATCACCTAAGAAAGTGATTTAACTCACATTTAAGGGCTATCTTTGATGCTTTTTTCAACGACAATGCGGTGAAGCGAACCCTTAATGTGATCCAGATCACGCATTACCCCCCTGTACACCCAAATTAAACGTGATCTGCATCACATTTAGCCCTCTCTCTACGCAGCGTCATAAACTGGTGGTAGAGTCCGCCTGCATACAGTAATTCGACGGTTCCCTCTGTCGTATTTAACAAAAATATCTGCGCGCTTCTTATTGTTGGCGCGTATCAATAAGGGGTGTGTTTTATGTCATCATCAGTCAAGGTCAAAGTTCAGAGCTTTGGTCGCTTTCTGAGTAATATGGTGATGCCCAACATTGGCGCATTTATCGCCTGGGGTATCATTACCGCACTGTTCATTCCAACCGGCTGGCTGCCAAATGAAACACTCGCCAAGCTGGTAGGCCCAATGATCACTTATCTGCTGCCACTGCTGATCGGTTATACCGGTGGGCGTTTGGTTGGCGGTGACCGCGGCGGCGTGGTCGGTGCGATCACCACCATGGGTGTGATCGTCGGTGCTGATATGCCGATGTTCCTCGGTTCGATGATTGCAGGCCCACTGGGCGGCTGGGCCATCAAAACCTTCGACCAGATGGTTGATGGCAAAATCAAAAGCGGCTTTGAAATGCTGGTTAACAACTTCTCTGCCGGTATCATCGGTATGTTGTTGGCTATTCTGGCATTCCTCGGCATTGGCCCGCTGGTAGAAGCGCTGTCGCATATCCTTGCGGCCGGCGTTAACCTGATGGTGCAGAACAACCTGTTACCGCTGACCTCTATCTTCGTTGAGCCAGCTAAAATCCTGTTCCTGAACAATGCCATCAACCACGGCATCTTCTCACCACTGGGTATCCAGCAGGCGAGCGAAGCAGGCAAATCCATCTTCTTCCTGATTGAAGCTAACCCAGGTCCAGGTATGGGTGTTCTGATTGCCTACATGCTGTTTGGTCGCGGTAACGCGAAACAGTCAGCGGGCGGTGCGGCCATCATCCACTTCCTGGGCGGTATTCACGAGATTTACTTCCCGTATGTCCTGATGGCGCCGCGCTTGTTGCTGGCGGTTATTCTGGGCGGTATGACTGGCGTGTTTACCCTGACTCTGCTGAACGGCGGTCTGGTTTCTCCTGCTTCTCCAGGTTCGATCCTGGCCGTATTAGCCATGACGCCAAAAGGCGCCTACTTCGCTAACATCGCGGCGATCGTTGCGGCTTTTGCAGTCTCCTTCGTGGTGTCAGCTATCCTGCTGAAAACCAGCAAAGTGAAAGACGAAGACGATATCGAAGCCGCGACCCGTCGCATGCAAGATATGAAAGCACAGTCGAAAGGCCAGGCAGCGGCCGCCACGGGCGCAGCCACTGCGGTTGCTGACCTGAATGGCGATCTGAGCCACGTGCGTAAGATCATCGTTGCTTGTGATGCCGGTATGGGCTCCAGCGCCATGGGTGCCGGTGTGCTGCGTAAGAAAGTACAGGATGCGGGTCTGAGCAATATCTCTGTCACCAACAGCGCGATTAACTCGCTGCCAGGCGATGTGGATATCGTGATCACCCACCGTGACTTAACGGAGCGTGCAATGCGCCAGGTGCCTCAGGCACAGCACATTTCACTGTCTAACTTCCTGGACAGCGGCTTGTACAGCGATCTGACCACACGCCTGGTCGATGCCAACCGTTCTGAAGCCAACCGTGCCAAAGTGGAAACCACGTTGGGCGACAGCTACGACACCAGCGGCGATAACCTGTTTAAGCTGGGTGCCAGCAATGTGTTCCTTGGCTTGCAAGCCACCAACAAAGAGCAGGCGATTCGCTTTGCCGGTGAGCAACTGGTGAAAGGCGGTTACGTACAGCCGGAATACGTTGATGCGATGCTGGAACGCGAGAAGTTGACCCCGACCTATCTGGGCGAGTCTATCGCAGTGCCACACGGTACCGTTGAAGCGAAAGATCGCGTGCTGAAAACCGGCGTTGTGTTCTGCCAGTATCCGGCCGGTGTACATTTCGGTGAAGAAGCCGACGATATCGCCCGTCTGGTCATTGGTATTGCCGCACGTAATAATGAGCACATTCAGGTGATAACCAGCCTGACCAACGCGCTGGATGATGACAGCGTGATTGAGAAGCTGGCGAATACCACCGATGTGCAGGAGGTGCTAAACCTCCTAACCGGCGAGAAAAACGCATAATTAAGGTTGGGCCGGATTATCCGGCCCTTTTCTATTCAGGGGATCCTGTGGTGTCCCTGCAGAGGAAAAAACGATGAAAGCATTACACTTTGGCGCGGGAAATATTGGGCGCGGCTTTATTGGCAAATTGTTGGCAGACGCGGGCATCGAACTGGTGTTTGCCGACGTTAACCAGGTGGTGCTGGACGCACTGAATGCTCGCGGTGAATATCCGGTTCGCGTAGTGGGCGAGCAAGAGAAAACTGAAATCGTGACCGGCGTTAGCGCAGTCAACAGTACCAGCGATGACATCATTACTTTGATTGCAGAAGTCGACCTGGTGACCACCGCCGTTGGCCCACAAATTCTTGAGCGTATCGCGGGCAGCGTCGCGAAAGGCTTAGCCAAACGCCGTGATAACGGTATCGAACGTCCACTGAACATCATCGCCTGTGAAAACATGGTACGCGGTACCAGCCAGTTGAAAGGCCATGTGATGAAGGCACTGCCAGAGCAGTATCACGCCTGGGTTGACGCACATGTGGGCTTTGTCGATTCGGCGGTTGACCGTATCGTGCCGCCGTCAGAAGCAGGCAATAACGATCCACTGGAAGTGACCGTAGAAACCTTCAGCGAGTGGATTGTGGACAAGACCCAATTTGTCGGCGAGCTGCCACACATTCCAGGCATGGAACTCACTGATAATCTGATGGCATTTGTCGAGCGCAAGCTGTTCACCTTGAACACAGGCCACGCCATTACCGCTTATCTGGGCGTACAAGCCGGTTTAAACACCATCCGTGATGCCATCCTCGATCAGCAGATCCGCGCCGTGGTGCAGGGTGCGATGGAAGAGAGCGGCGCGGTATTAATTAAGCGTTACGGATTTGATGCCGATAAACATAGTGCGTATATCCAGAAGATCCTCGGCCGTTTCGAGAATCCGTTCCTGAAAGATGACGTTGAGCGCGTTGGCCGTCAGCCACTGCGTAAACTGAGCGCCGGCGATCGTCTGATCAAGCCCACGCTGGGAACACTGGAATATGGGTTGCCACATGCCAACCTGGTTACCGGGATTGCCGCTGCCATGCATTATCGCAGCGAAGAAGATCCGCAGGCCCAGGAACTGGCGGTACTGTTGCAGGAAAAAGGACCACAGGCAGCGCTGGTACAGATTTCTGGCCTCGATGCCGACAGCAAGATCGTCGCTGACGTGGTGAAAGCCTACGACGCCATGGCATAATGCGAACGCTACCGCCCTCCGGTGGAAAGCTATCAGGGCACGGTGTGACCGTGCCCCTGAGAGTCATCTCACGAGCACAGGCAACCATGGAAGAAAAACGGGCTTTTGAAAATCAGGTGCTGGAACGTCTGAACACAGGCAGGAATGTGCGCGCCTTTTTGATGAATGCCGTGGAGTTGCTGGCGGAAGCCGTTGATACGCTGGTGGTACAGGTCTTTCGTAAAGATGATTACGCCGTAAAATACGCCGTTGAGCCGCTGCTGCTGGGCGATGGCCCGCTTGGCGATTTATCCGTGCGGCTGAAACTGATTTACGGTCTTGGCGTCCTCAGCCGTAACGAGTATGAGGATGCCGAACTGCTGCTGGCACTGCGTGAAGCCCTGGATGACGATCCCAGTGATTTCCGTTTTACCGATGACGAAGTGCTGGGGCCCTTAGGCGAACTGCACTGCGTCGCCGTCTTTCCTCCCGCACCTGTCTATTCCGGCGAAGATGCCGCCCTGCGCGCCATGCAGCAACACCGCTACTTGCAGATGGTACGCTCCACCTTAGTGCTGTCACTGACCGAATACATCTCGCATATCCGTTTACGCAAAGTGTTTCAGAAATAAACGGCATCCGCTAACACGCCAGACGCCGTTTTCTCACTTCGCGCTTACTTCTTATACTTCGCTTCTAATGTGGCAAACCAGGGAGCAACAAAGTCTGTTGACTCACCCCAGCCGGGCACAATTTTGTTCAGATTGCCCATGTTCACTGCGTCCTGCTGACCATTGAGCTGCGCCTGAGACAGGGACGCCGCCTTAAACTGATAGCTTTCTGGCGTCGCTTCACCGGCCAGTTTCAGCGCCACTAAACGCATGTTGGTAGCACCAATCAGTTTGGGATCGACCGCCACCGTTTGCTGCCACGGGCTGTTTTTCTCACGCATCAGTTGGATGTCCTGGTTAGAAACATCGATGCTGTAGAGTTTTATTTCTGTGCGGCCATTCTCCTGCAACGCTTTATAAGCGCCCTGGCTAAAGGCATCCCATGCGCCCCAAATGGCATCGATTTGGCCTTTCGGGTATTTAGCCAGAATAGCGCCCACTTTGTTGGCCGTGTCGCCTTGTACGTCGGTTGAAACAGCGCCGATGGATTCCAGTTGTTTAATACCGGGATTCTCTTTCAGCAACTTCTCGTACACCACCTGACGACGCTCCATCGGCGGGAAGCCTGCGACCCACAGCTTCACAATTTTCGCGTTGCCGTTGAAGTCTTTGATCAGTTGGCCCATCGACAGGGCCGCTAATGACGCATCATCTTGTGCCGTCACCGTCACACCCGGCAGCGGTTGGCTAACCGGCGTATCAAAGACCGACACTTTAATACCGCTATCCACGATGCGTTTCACCAGGCCTTCTGCGTAAGGTGCTTTACCGTGCGACAGAATAATGGCGTCATATTTTTGGCTGATCGCCTGGCTGACCAGATCCTGGAAACGGGCGTCATCGCCCTGACTTAAAAAGGTTTTCACCTCAAAGCCCAGTTTTTTTCCCTGCTGGATGGCCCCAGCCACAAACTGTGTGGTGTTGTCATCGGAACCCAGGTTACGGATCACCGCAACCCGAATCGGGCCATCATGATTGGCGATAGCCGCTGGCACCGGTGTCGGTGCGGCAAAGGCGGTAAAAGAGGTCAGCAGGCTGGCTGCCAGCAGTGAAAGCGTTAGTTTTTTCATTATCATGCCCAGTCAGAAGAAGAACACGCCATCAGCGGCGCTGTATGTAAGTCAGTGCCAGTGCAACCGCCAGCACCAGCCCTTTAATGATGTCCATCGCGTAGTACGGCACAGAAAGCATGACCAGGCCGTTCTGTAACACGCCCAGAATCACCGCGCCCAGTAACGTACCCAGCGCATTGGGTTTACCCGATCCCGCCAGCGAGAGACCAATCCACGCTGCCGCTACCGCATCCATTAAATAGCCGCTGCCCGCATTGACCTGCGATGAACCGATACGCGAGGCCAGCAAAATACCGCCAAGACCCGCCAGCAGCGAAGCCAGTACATAGGCGATAACGCGATAGCGATGCGTGCGAATCCCCGATAAACGCGCGGCTTCCGGGTTACCGCCCAGCGCGTACATGCGGCGACCGTGTTTGGTCAGCGACAAACCCAACTGGGCAATCAGCGTCACGGCCAGCATGATGATGACGATGGTTGGCACCTGACCCAACAGCGAGAAACCGGCCGGAATGGCACCTTCTGCCATATCGCCACTCGGCAGCACCATGTTTTCCGTGATCGAGCCCCCGTAGCTGTAGGTCATTGCAACGCCCTGAATCACAAACAAACTGGCCAGCGTGGCCAACATATCAGGAATTTTCAGCACCACGATCAGGAACGCATTGAACAGCCCGACCAACGTGCAGAGCAACAGCGTAATAACGATGGCTTCCGTAGTACCAAAGCCGTGCCAGACAAACAGGGAAATCACCAGCGCGTTTGCCAGCGACGCTGTAGAACCCACGGAGAGATCGAAACCGCCGACGGTCAACGAGATGGAAACGCCAATCGCGATCACCGTTACGATGGCAATCGAGCGCAGAATATTGAGGATATTATTCGGTTCCAGGAAGCTGTCGGTCGTGAGGCCAAAGAGCGCGATCAAGGCGACAACGGTCAGCAACATGCCCCATTTATAGAGAAAATCGAACAACTGGTGACGCAGCGAGGGCGTGCTAGTGGGTGTTAAGGCTTTGCTGCTCACGCAGGGGTTCCTCCGGTGGAGTAGAGTAATAGGGTTTCTTCATCAACTTCATCAGCACGCAGTTCGGCCACAATGCGACCATCCCATAACACACAGATGCGATCGCACAGTCCGGTCAGTTCGGCGAATTCGCCGGAAGCGTAAATCACGCCGCGCCCTTCACGCGCCAGACCGTCAATCAGGGTAAACAAATCGGTTTTGGCTTTGATATCGACGCCCTTGGTCGGCTCATCAAATATCAGCACATCGGCGTTATTACGCAGCCATTTGCCAATCGCCACCTTTTGCTGATTGCCGCCAGACAGGCGGCGTAAAGTTTGTGCCGGGCCGGTGGTGCGCACGCCGAGGCGCGCAATCACCTCTTCTGCCCAACGCCACGCCTGACGATGCCCAAACAGGCTCCAGCGGGAAAAGCTGTTGTCAGCGGAGACACTGAGGTTCATCGCCACCGTTTCATCGACAAAGATGCCCTCTTTGCGGCGCTCTTCTGGCACCAGCGCCACACCGCGCGCGACCGAGTCGCTGGGCGAACGCGGCGTCCAGGGCTTACCGTGCAGTTCACCACGGGTAGTACGGCTTTGGGTGGCGCCAAACAACGCCTTACAGAGTTCGGTTTTCCCCGCGCCCGCCAGACCGGCAATACCGAGGATTTCGCCTTTGCGCAGCGTCAGCGAGATATCTTGCAACAGGGCTTCGTCGTGCAGACCTTCCACCTGCAACAGGATGTCGTCGCTAAACGGCGGACGCCGCGGTGGATAGATATCGTCTAACTGATGGCCAAGCATTTTTTCAACGATTTGCTCGCCCGACAGCGCTTGCATAGACCCGCTTTCGACCAGTCGGCCATCACGCAACACGGTGAGTTGATCGCAAATCGCTTTCAGTTCATGAATACGGTGTGAAATAAAGACCACGCCGATGCCCTGCGCTTGCAGACCGCGCACGACCTCAAACAGACGTTCACTTTCGTGTTGATCTAAGGGTGCGGTGGGTTCATCCAGAATCAGGAAACGGCAGTGGTGGGACAGCGCGCGCGCCAGCAAGATTTGCTGCTTCTCCGCCAGGCTGCACTGTTCAATACGGCGTTTAACATCGATATCCACCTTCAGGCGTGCCAGCAACGCGCGGGCATCGCGCCAGATGGCAGACCAGTTGCACAGGTGTCCGTCTTCCGCCATGCGGTCTAACAGAATGTTTTCCGCCACTGAGAGCGTGGGCACCAATGCCACATCCACTTCCTGCTGCACCAGGTGAATCCCCAGTTGCTTAGCATCGCGGGGAGAGCGAATCGAAACAGGTTGCCCATCCAGCAGGATGTCGCCCTGATAGTGGTCATGCGCCCCGGAGAGCACCGCCATTAACGTGGATTTACCCGCGCCATTGGCACCGGTGAGCGCGTGCACCGATCCCCCTTCCAGGGTGAAGTCCACGTGTGTTAACGCCGAAAAACCGCCAAACGCGATGGAGATCGTGCGCATTTCAAGGCGATTAAGCGCCGTCATCATACTTTTCCCGGTGAGATACAGACAGGTTGTCGCATTTTTTACGCATTCTGCTGCGCAGGCAACGAACCAAAGGGTATAAGCTAGCACAAAAACTTATTAGCCATCCAGACATCCATACATATCAGAATTTTCTCGGAGGGATGTGCAACAGACTAAGAAGGTTACGCCAGATAGTGGAGAATAGTTAGCAGGAAACACCAGAGAGCACGCATAAAAAAACCGACGGCCAGGCCGTCGGTTAAGGGGTTTCACCAGAAATCTTACGCTTTCGCGAAGTTCTCTGCTGCCACGTCCCAGTTCACTACGTTCCAGAACGCTTTCGCGTAGTCTGGACGCTTGTTTTGATACTTCAGGTAGTACGCGTGTTCCCACACGTCCAGACCAATGATTGGCGTACCGGAAGTCCCGGAAATCGCTTCACCCATCAGCGGGCTGTCCTGGTTAGCGGTAGACACCACAGCCAGTTTACCGTCTTTCTTCACCAGCCACGCCCAGCCAGAACCAAAACGGGTTGCTGCGGCTTTTTCAAAGGCTTCTTTGAAAGCGTCAACGCTACCAAATTCTTTCTCGATTGCCGCTTTCAGATCACCTTGCAGGGTGGTGCCGGTTTTCAGGCCTTTCCAGAAGAAGCTGTGGTTAACGTGACCGCCCGCGTTATTACGCAGTGGGCCTTTTTTATCTGCTGGCAGTTGATCCAATTTAGTGATCAGCTCTTCAGCCGGCAGGTTAGCAAACTCAGTGCCTTCCAACGCTGCGTTCGCGTTGTTCACGTATGCCTGATGGTGTTTAGAGTGGTGGATTTCCATCGTTTCTTTATCGAAATGCGGTTCCAGTGCGTCGTATGCGTAAGGCAGGGATGGCAGCGAATAACTCATGTTCATCATCTCCATTTAGTAAAATAGCGGCACCTTCATCACGCGGCACCGCGTAAGCAGTCAGGTCATTATAGATAAATAACGCGCTTTGCATATGGATAACAATGCCTTTACTTTATTGTGGAATTGGTGTTTTACCCGCCACAACAGGCACTTATTGCACCTGGCAATAACCCATAACAGATTGTTCTCAATGTTTTCCGGTACTGGCGCGCAAAATTAATTTCGCAGGCAACGGGTTATAAGTCTCGATGGTCTCTTCATCGCGCAGGGCTTCCAGCAACCGCCATCCCGCCGTGCGCCCGATCTCTTCCCACGGCAATGCCACGCTGGTTAACGGGGGAGAACAGACGGCTGACAGGTGCCCGCCGCCAAGGCTGGCCAGTGCCAGTTGACTTGGTATATCAATCGCTTCGGCATGGCAGGCCATCAGGGCGCCGCAGGCCACTTCATCGGTGGTGCAGATTAATGCGTCAATTTCTGGCCAGGTGAGGCGGATATCCGATAACAAGCGGTGACCCGTAGCGACCGAAGAGGGTTCCGCACTGGTCACGACGCGGTGCGGAGAGAAGTTTTTCGCTAACATGCCGCTGTGCCAGCCCGCCATGATTTGGCGAAACAGCGTAGGGTGATTTTGCGTGCACAGCAGGGCGATATTGCGAAAACCGCGCGCCGCCACGCCCTCAACCAGATCTCGCGTGGCGCGCGCATAGTCGACGCCGACGCTAATCCCCGCGCTGTCCCGACTGACCGCCCCCATCTCAATGACCGGCAGGCCGACGTTGGCCAGCAAGCGTCGCCCTTCTTCACCACACTCAAAGGCAAATTGCACGATGGCCGCCGGATTATAGGCCAACAGCATCTCCATTAAGGGCACTTCGCCCGCCGCGGCGGTATTGGCTTCCGCCAGCATCATCTGATAACCGTGGGGTTTGAGTACCGATTGCAGCGCTTCTGAAGCCTGCGCGCAGCCTGCGGTCGCCAGTGAAGGCACCACCATCACAATCAAGCGCGAGCTGGCCGATGCCAATCCGCTGGCCGCCAGATTGGGCACATAACCCAGTTCGCTGACGGCGGCTTCAATTTTTTCACGCAACGCGAGAGAGACTTTTTCAGGCACGCGCAGGGCACGAGACGCGGTCATGGTGCTGACACCCACCAATCTGGCCACATCTGCCAAGGTACTTTTCCCTGTACTGCGTCGCCGTCTCTCTTTCATCGTCTCTCCGTTGTTATCACATTGTAAAAGGACGCAGCTTAATGCGATTCCCCCCTTCCCGCCACGGCAAAACCACAACAACGGGCAAAAACCCACGCCCGCTTTATTCTGCGGGGATCGCCGGGCTGCCGCCATCCTGCGCACTTCTGACGGGCTTTGCAATTTCGATGTGACAGAATGTTAGCGATAACGCGTTTTTTAACATTTTTTAATGTTAGCGCTAACTTTGCGATTCACATCACAGAAAACAGGTGAAGATTTCACCTACAGTGCACGCTCAATTAAACGATGTGGAGTTGACGATGCTTACCGACTGGCTAACCGCTGGAAAAATCAATGTGACCGACAGCGTCACCGACTGGCAAGCTGCCGTGCGCCTCAGCGCCGAGCCACTGCTGGCCGAGGGCGCGATTACGCCAGCCTATGTCGATGCCATCATCGCTTCGCATCTGGAAATGGGCCCCTACTACGTACTGGCACCGGGTCTTGCCATGCCGCATGCCCGTCCTGAACAGGGCGCAAAGAAAAACGGTCTCTCCTTGCTGCACGTGCGTAACGGCGTCAGCTTTGAAAGCAATGAAAACGATCCGGTGAAAGTCATCATCATGCTGTGCGCCCTGTCGGGTGATGAGCACATTGCGATGATCACCGAATTGGCAGAACTTTTTAGTGACGAGCAACGCCTGCAACAGTTGCTGGACGCTTCCACCCTTCCCGCTATTCAGGCGGTTATCGAACAACAGTAATGCGAGGTAGAAAATGAAAAAGGTATTAATCGTTTGTGGTAACGGTCTGGGCAGCAGCTTTATTGTTGAGATGAACGTTAAAAAAATCATTAAAGAATTAGGCAAAGAAGCAGAAGTCGGTCATTGCGATTTAACCTCTGCCAAATCTGAGCAGGCCGACCTTATTCTGGCTGCGCAAGATATTGCTGACCATTTAAGCTCGCACAGCGCGAAAGTCGTGGGCTTAACCAATCTGTTAGATAACGCAAAAATCAAAGACGTTCTCATCGAGAACTTATAATTTAAATTTCGGAGCCTTTTATGCTTCAGTTTATTATTCAGGATGTTCTCGGAACACCCGCGATATTGGTCGGCCTGTTTTCCATGCTCGGCTTATTACTGCAGAAAAAAGCCGTGTCGGATGTTATTTCCGGCACAATGAAAACCATTATGGGTTTCGTTATTTTGACTGCCGGTGCGGGTCTGATTGCCTCCACGCTGACTATTTTTAGCCAGCTTTTTGAGCACTCTTTCCACATTCAGGGCGTAGTACCTAACACCGACGCAATGGCGGCGTTAGCACAGAAAAATTACGGTACCGAAACCGCGATGATCATGGTGTTCGGTATGGTGGTGAACATTATTTTGGCGCGTATCACGCCGCTGAAATATATCTTCCTGACCGGTCACCATACGCTGTATATGGCCGCGATGTTAGCCGTGATCCTGGCGACTGGCGGTATCTCTGGCGCACCGCTGGTGATTATTGGTGCGCTGATCCTCGGGACCATGATGGTGGTGTGCCCGGCGATTTTGCAGCCGTTCACCCGCAAAATTACCAACTCCGATGACCTGGCGCTCGGCCACTTCGGTTCAACCGGCTACCTGCTGTCTGCACTGGTCGGTAAAGTGGTGGGCAAAGACAGCCCGTCCATCGAAGAGCTGAAAGTTCCGAAAACGCTGAATTTCCTGCGTGACTCCTCGGTCGCTATCTCACTGACCATGATGATTCTGTTTATCATTCTGGTGCTGATTGCCGGTAAAGAGTTCACCGAAACCGTCAGCGGCGGCCAGCAGTACATCGTGTTTGCGATTATTCAGTCCATCACCTTCGCCGCAGGCGTGTACATCATCCTGGCCGGTGTCCGTATGGTGATTGCAGAGATCGTGCCGGCCTTTAAAGGCATTGCCGATAAGCTGGTACCAAATGCCAAACCCGCGCTGGATTGCCCGACAGTATTCCCGTTCGCGCCGAACGCGGTCATCATCGGCTTCCTGTGTAGCTTCCTGGCGGGCCTGATTAGCATGTTCCTCTGCCCGCTGTTTGGTCTGAGCGTGATTGTGCCGGGCCTGGTGCCACACTTCTTCTGCGGCGCAACCGCTGGGGTTTACGGCAACATCACGGGCGGACGTCGCGGCGCGATTATCGGTTCCTTTGTACAAGGCCTGCTGATTTCGTTCCTGCCTGCGATTCTGCTGCCGGTACTGGGTGACATGGGCTTCGCGTCCACCACCTTCGGCGACGCAGACTTCGGTATCGTCGGCATTGTTCTTGGCAATATCATTAACTTCTTCCATTAATATCGAAAGGCGGTGGCAACTCCGCCTTTTTGCTGACAGGAGCACACCATGGGCACCCGCTTTAATCCTTCACTGATGTGTATGGATTTGACGCGTTTTCGCGAGCAAATCACCGCAATGAATAGCCGTGCGGCGTATTACCACGTCGATATTATGGACGGCAGCTACGTTAAAAATATTACGCTATCGCCCTTCTTTATCGAAAACCTGCGTAAGCTGACCGATGTGCCGATTGATGTGCATCTGATGGTGAACCATCCAGAAGATATTATTCCGATGTGTATCGCAGCCGGTGCCGATGTAATTAGCTTCCACCCGGAAACCGCAAATAATAAAATCTTCCGTTTGCTGAACGAAATTAAAGACGCAGGCTGCCAATGTGGCGTGGTATTAAACCCAGCGACGCCTGCCGACAGCATTCGCGAATACGCGCATTTGTTAGATAAAGTCACCGTAATGTCAGTCGACCCAGGCTTCGCCGGGCAAAAATTTATTCCGCAAACGCTGAATAAAATTCGTCAACTGATTGCGATGCGCGAAGAGTTGGGACTCAACTTCCTGACGGAAATTGATGGCTCCTGCAACGCGAAAACCTTTAAAGAGATCGCGGCATCCGGCGTAGATGTGTTTATCGTTGGAACCTCCGGGCTGTTCAATCTGGCCGATGACGTCAGCGAAGCCTGGGATATCATGGAAGAGACGTTTAAACGCGAAACCGCCAGCCTGTAAGCGGCTTAAGCGGCAACTGAACGCCTTCTGCCCGGAAGGCGTTTTTTTATGGCTGCACCCGCTCAGGATGGGTATACACCGTGGCCTTGCCCGGTTTACTGAATCCCACCAGCGTTAAATGGCAGCGCTCCGCCAGCGCGACGGCCAACTGCGTCGCTGCAGAAACCGCAAACAGCATCTCTACACCGCACATCGCCGCCTTTTGCACCATTTCATAACTGGCGCGACTGGAAACCAGCACCATACCTGCGGGCCACGTCTGCTGACTGCGCGCACCGAGCAGTTTATCCAGCGCCACATGCCGCCCCACATCCTCATAGCCTGCCGTCAGTTCCCCTTGCGCGGTCATCCACGCGGCAACGTGTGTGCAGCCGGTGAGATCCCCCACTGGCTGGAAATGGCGAAGTTGGCTAAGCGCCCGGTCAAGATGGCTGAGCGAAAAGGTCTGCGTAAACGGCAAGGTGGGCAGCGGACGTTCAATTTCGGCCAGTTGGTCGATGCCGCACAAGCCGCATCCGGTGCGCCCGGTCATGGCGCGACGGCGTTCTTTTAGCGCCATAAAACGGCGACTGGACAGCTCTATCTGTACTTCAATGCCCTGCGGTCCCGGCACGACATCCAGACCAAAGATATCGGACGGCGAGGCGATAATGCCTTCCGACAGCGAGAAACCATAGGCGAAAGCCGCCAGGTCACGCGGCGTGGTCATCATCACCACGTGCGAGAGGCCGTTATACACCAGCGCCACCGGCACTTCTTCTGCCAGCCAGTCTTCCGCAGGCTGTTGCAAGTCGTCGCGTCGCCAAATGGTATGGCGTTTCGCCGCGATCTCGCTCACATTCGCCGCAAGAACTCCGGGTGCAGGTTGCATTTCATTTCGAGCTGTCATCACAAGACCACTTAAAAACTGGTATTATTAATCCGCTATTCATTGTGAACGTCTGCGGTGCTCACCGCAAAATAATTCATCAGGCTGCCGACAATGAGCGGTAGCCGGGCAATGTCGTAATAAGGAAATATCATGAACGTCAGCAGAAGAAAGTTCTTCAAGATCTGCGCTGGCGGTATGGCGGGTACCACTGCTGCGGCCCTCGGCTTTATGCCGGAAGTTGCACTGGCGGAAACCCGGCAGTACAAACTGTTGCGGGCGAAAGAAGTTCGAAATACCTGCACATACTGCTCAGTAGGCTGTGGACTTTTGATGTACAGCCTGGGTGATGGCGCACGTAACGCCAAACAAACCATCTTCCATATCGAAGGCGATCCCGATCATCCTGTCAGCCGTGGCGCACTGTGCCCGAAAGGCGCAGGTCTGGTCGATTTTATCCACAGCGAAAGCCGCCTGAAATACCCAGAATATCGCGCGCCAGGTTCCGATAAATGGCAGCGCATCAGTTGGGATGATGCCTTCACCCGCATCGCTAAACTGATGAAAGCCGACCGTGATGCTAACTTCGTCGCCAAAAACGACGCTGGCGTTACCGTTAACCGCTGGTTAAGCACCGGGATGCTGTGCGCATCGGCTTCCAGCAATGAAACCGGCTATTTAACACAAAAATTCACCCGATCGCTTGGCATGCTGGCGGTCGACAACCAGGCGCGCGTTTGACACGGACCAACGGTAGCAAGTCTTGCTCCAACATTTGGTCGCGGTGCCATGACCAACCACTGGGTCGACATCCGCAATGCAAATCTGGTCATCGTGATGGGCGGCAACGCCGCTGAAGCGCATCCTGTTGGCTTCCGCTGGGCAATGGAAGCGAAGATCCACAACGGCGCGAAGCTGATTGTTGTTGATCCCCGCTTTACCCGTACTGCATCGGTAGCAGATTTTTACACGCCTATCCGTTCAGGAACCGACATCGCCTTTTTGTCGGGCGTACTGCTGTACCTGATCAGTAACAACAAATTCAACCGCGAGTATGTTGAGTCCTATACCAACGCCAGCCTGATTGTGCGCGAAGACTTTAGCTTCGACGACGGCTTGTTCTCGGGTTATGACGCGGAAACCCGCAAGTACGACAAAACCAGTTGGAACTACGAGATGGGCGATGACGGCTTCGCAAAACGCGATGTCACGCTGAGCCATCCACGTTGCGTCTGGAATCTGCTGCAAACCCACATCAGCCGCTACACGCCGGAAATCGTCACCCGCATCTGCGGCACGCCAAAAGAGGACTTCCTCAAGGTGTGCGAAATGATTGCGGAAACCAGTGTGGCCGACCGTACTGCCACGTTCCTGTATGCCCTGGGCTGGACACAACACTCCGTGGGCGCGCAGAACATCCGTACCATGGCGATGATCCAGCTACTGCTGGGGAATATGGGCATGCCCGGCGGCGGCGTTAACGCCCTGCGCGGCCACTCCAATATTCAGGGGCTGACCGACCTCGGCTTGTTGTCCACCAGTCTGACCGGCTACATGACGCTGCCATCAGAAAAGCAGGCCGATCTGCAAACCTATCTCACCGCCAACACGCCAAAAGCGCTGTTGCCAGGCCAGGTAAACTACTGGAGCAACTATCCCAAGTTCTTCGTCAGCATGATGAAAGCCTTCTACGGCGACAAAGCGCAGAAAGAGAACAACTGGGGCTTCGACTGGCTGCCGAAATGGGACAAGAGCTACGACGTCTTGCAGTACTTTGAAATGATGTCGCAGGGCAAGGTCAACGGCTATCTGTGTCAGGGCTTCAACCCGGTGGCTTCGTTCCCCAACAAGAACAAGGTCATTAAATCACTGTCGAAATTGAAATTCCTGGTGACCATCGATCCGCTGAACACCGAAACATCGAATTTCTGGCAGAACCACGGTGAGTTTAACGACGTTAACCCTGCCGATATTCAGACTGAAGTGTTCCGTCTGCCCTCTACCTGCTTTGCGGAAGAGAACGGCTCGATCGTTAACTCCGCGCGCTGGTTGCAGTGGCACTGGAAAGGTCAGGATGCGCCTGGTGAAGCGATGAACGATGGCGAGATCCTGGCGGGCGTGTTCCTGCGTCTGCGCGAGATGTATGCCCGTGAAGGCGGCGCCGTGCCAGAGCAAGTGCTGAACATGAGCTGGAACTATCTGACGCCTGACAACCCTGCGTCAGAAGAAGTGGCGATGGAAAGCAACGGGCGTGCACTGGCCGATCTCTATGATGACAAAGGCACGCTGTTGGCGAAAAAAGGCCAACAACTCAGCACCTTTGCCCATCTGCGCGATGACGGCTCCACCAGCAGTGGCTGTTGGATTTTTGCCGGTAGCTGGACGCCAGACGGTAACCAGATGGCGAAACGCGACAATACCGATAAGCAAGGGTTAGGCAACACGCCAAACTGGAGCTGGGCATGGCCGCTGAACCGCCGCATTCTGTACAACCGCGCGTCTGCCGATCCACAAGGCAATGCCTGGGACCCGAAACGCGCCATCCTGCATTGGGACGGTGCCAAATGGGCCGGGGATGATATTCCAGACTACAACGCATCTGCACCAGGCAGCGATGTCGGGCCGTTTATCATGCAACCGGAAGGTCTGGGACGCCTGTTTGCCCTCGATAAGATGGCAGAAGGGCCCTTCCCGGAGCACTACGAGCCGTTTGAAACACCGCTCGGCACCAACCCACTGCACCCCAATGTGGTCTCTAACCCCGCCGCGCGCGTGTTTAAAGACGACCTGGCGGCGATGGGCCACGCCGAGAAATTCCCGTATGTCGGTACCACCTATCGTCTCACTGAGCATTTCCACTACTGGACCAAGCATGCATTGCTCAACGCCATCATGCAGCCAGAGCAATTTGTGGAAATTGGCGAGAAGCTCGCCAGCCAACTGGGCATTACGCAGGGCGATACCGTGAAAGTGAGCTCCAACCGCGGCTATATCAAAGTCAAGGCGGTGGTCACCAAGCGTATTCGCACGTTGGATGTGGACGGTAAGAAAGTGGATACCATTGGTATTCCAATTCACTGGGGCTACGAAGGGGCAGCGAAAAAAGGCTTTATTGCCAATACGCTGACACCGTTTGTGGGTGATGCCAATACCCAAACGCCAGAGTTCAAGGCGTTCCTGGTGAATGTGGAAAAGGTGTAACGGAGAGCAATTATGGCTTATCAATCGCAAGACATTATTCGTCGCTCCGCCACCAACGGCCTGACACCCGCCCCGCGCGCACGTGACCACCAGCAGGAGGTCGCGAAACTGATCGACGTGACCACCTGTATCGGTTGCAAAGCTTGTCAGGTGGCGTGTTCAGAGTGGAACGACATTCGTGATGAAGTGGGGCACAACGTCGGGGTGTATGACAACCCCGCCGATCTCACCGCCAAATCCTGGACGGTGATGCGCTTCTCGGAAGTGGAAGAGAACGGCAAGCTGGAGTGGTTGATCCGCAAAGATGGCTGTATGCACTGCGCGGACCCGGGCTGTCTGAAGGCGTGTCCGTCAGAGGGGGCGATCATTCAATATGCCAACGGTATCGTCGACTTTCAGTCCGAACAGTGCATTGGCTGCGGCTACTGCATTGCGGGCTGTCCGTTCGATGTGCCGCGCATGAACCCACAGGACAACCGGGTTTACAAATGTACGTTGTGTGTTGATCGCGTCAATGTCGGTCAAGAGCCTGCCTGCGTGAAGACCTGCCCAACGGGTGCGATTCATTTCGGCAGCAAAGAAGACATGAAGCAATTGGCCAGCACCCGCGTTGATGAACTGAAAACGCGTGGCTACGACAACGCCGGTTTGTACGACCCGGAAGGCGTTGGCGGCACACACGTGATGTACGTTTTGCATCACGCCAATAAACCGCAGCTCTACCACGGCCTGCCGGATAATCCCTCCATCAGCCCTGCCATTACTTTCTGGAAGGGTGTCTGGAAACCTCTGGCCGCCATCGGCTTTGCCGCGACCTTCGCCGCTTCGGTATTCCACTATGTGGGCATTGGGCCGAACCGCGTTGAAGATGAAGACGAGGAAGATCTGCACGACCATGAGGAACGCCAATAATGAAAAAGCGCGATCGCATTGTTCGTTACTCCGCGCCTGAGCGGATTAACCACTGGATTGTGGCCTTCTGTTTTGTGTTGGCCGCCCTCAGTGGTCTGGGCTTTTTCTTTCCGTCCTTTAACTGGCTCATGCACTCATTGGGCACACCGCAACTGGCGCGTATTCTGCACCCGTTTGTCGGTGTGGTGATGTTTGCCGCCTTTATGATCATGTTTTTCCGTTACTGGAAACATAATCTGATTGAGCGCAGCGACCTGGAATGGGCGAAAAATATTCATAAAATCGCCAATAACCAGGAGGTCGGCGACACCGGTCGCTATAATTTCGGTCAGAAGTGTGTGTTCTGGCTGGCGATTATCAGCCTGGTGTTGCTGCTGATCAGCGGGATTGTTATCTGGCGTCCCTATTTTGCTGGTAACTTTAGCATTCCGCTGATTCGCATCGCGCTGGTGGTGCATTCGGTGTCTGCGGTGGCATTAATCATCGTGATTATGGTACACATTTATGCAGCACTTTGGGTGAAAGGCACCCTCACCGCGATGGTTGAAGGTTGGGTAAGCAGCGCATGGGCGAAGAAGCACCATCCGCGCTGGTATCGCGCCGTGAAAGCCAAACAATCGACGTCGCAACAACCGAATAAAGGGCCCTGATGAGTATTCGCATAATCCCGCAGGAGCAGTTGGCTAAGGGTGAAGCGAGAACGGCGGACGCGATTCCGCCGTTACTTTTCCCGCGACTGAAAAATCTGTATAGCCGTCGCGCAGCGCGTTTACGTGACCTGGCGGAGAAAAATCCGCTGGGTGACTATCTGCGTTTTGCCGCCAAAATCGCAGAAGCGCAGGAAATCATTCTCTATGATCATCCGCTGGTGATGGACTTGCATCCGCGTTTAGTGGAATCCAACGCGCAAGGTAAGCCACCGCTGGATATTCACAGTTTGCCGCGCCCGGCACATTGGCAGCAGTTACTGCATTCGTTGATTGCCGAACTCAAGCCAGAGATGACAGGCCAGGCATTGTCGGTTTTGGAAAATCTGGAAAAGGCCTCGGTGCCAGAACTGGATGCCATGGCTGACGCCCTGTTTAATGACGATTTTGCACACGTCAGCAGTGATAAAGCGCCGTTTATTTGGGCCGCACTTTCCGTCTGCTGGGCGCAAATGGCCGCACTGATACCGGGCAAAGCCCGTGCGGAATATGGCGAACAACGCCAGTTCTGCCCGGTGTGTGCCAGCGTTCCCGTCGCCAGCGTGGTGCATATGGGCACCAACAGCGCGGGTCTGCGCTATTTGCACTGCAATTTATGTGAAAGTGAATGGCACGTGGTGCGCTCCAAATGTACCAACTGTGAGCAGGGCCGTGACCTGCATTATTGGTCGCTGGAGACAGAAATTGCGCCGATAAAAGCCGAAAGCTGCGGAGATTGTGGCACTTACCTGAAAATGCTGTATCAGGAAAAAGACCCTGCCGTGGAGCCGGTCGCGGATGATCTCGCCTCGCTGGTGTTGGATGCACGTATGGAGCAAGAAGGGTTCGCGCGCAGCAGCTTGAATCCTTTCCTGTTTCCAGGGGAAGGGTAGGAAAGGTGTTGTCTGTCCCCCTCCCAACCCTCCCCCGTAAACAGGGGAGGGCTATTTTTTCCCCGTCATCCGTTTACGGAGGAAAGGTTGGAAAGGTGCTGTCTGTCCCCCTCCCAACCCTCCCCCGTAAACAGGGGAGGGCTATTTTTCCCCCGTCATCCGTTTACGGAGTAAAGGTTGGAAAGGTGCTGTCTGCCCCCCTCCCAACCCTCCCCCGCAAACCGGGGAGGGCTATTTTTTCCCCGTCATCCGTTTACGGAGGAAAGGTTGGAAAGGTGTTGTCTGTCCCCCTCCCAACCCTCCCCCGCAAACCGGGGAGGGCTATTTTTTCCCCGTCATCCGTATACGGAAGAAGGGTTGGAAAGGCGTTGTCTGTCCCCCTCCCAACCCTCCCCCGTAAACCGGGGAGGGCTGTTTTTTCCCCGTCATCCGTTTACGGGGGAAAGGTTGGAAAGGTGTTGTCTGCCCCCCTCCCAACCCTCCCCCGTAAACAGGGGAGGGCTATTTTTTCCCCGTCATCCGTATACGGAAGAAGGGTTGGAAAGGCGTTGTCTGTCCCCCTCCCAACCCTCCCCCGTAAACCGGGGAGGGCTATTTTTTCCCCGTCATCTGTTTATGGGGGAAGGGTATTTTTTCCCCTTCCCCCGTTTACGGGGGAAGGCCGGGATGGGGGACAAACCGCACACGCCATCAAGCAGGTCACACCTTACTCATATCAAGGAGAAGAGCATGAAACTGATCGGTAATTACACCAGCCCGTTTGTGCGTAAGATTTCGGTCATTCTGCTGGAAAAAGGCATCACGTTCGAATTCGTCAATGAATCTCCCTGGCATGCAGAAAGCCACGTTCCTGATTTTAATCCGTTGGGCAAAGTCCCTGTGCTGGTCGATAACGATCATACCTGGTATGACTCGGCGATCATCGCGGATTATCTGGAGCTACAAAACACCACGCCGCCCCTGTTGCCCGCCGATCGCTTACGGGCGCTGAAAATTCGCCAACTCGCGTTGGCCGCCGATGGCGTTGCAGAAGCCGGACTGCTGATTGTGCGTGAGCAAATGCGCCCGGCCGATCAACAGTCTGAAGAACAACTGATGCGCCAGCGCGAAAAAATTCTCCGCGGTTTAGACACGCTGGAAGCCGCCGCCGCACAGGGTGAATTCCTGAGCAGCGCCGAGCTGAATCTGGCCGATATTGCCACCGCCTGCGCGCTGGGCTACCTCAACTTCCGTCGCATTGCGCCGGGTTGGTGTGTTGACCGCCCTGCCCTGATCCAACTGGCTGAAAAAATGCTGCAACGCGACAGCTTTGCCCGCACCGTTCCTTCCGCTGCCTGAGATGAAAACCCTGTTTAACCAACTTCCCGGCATCGACGCCTTACTGCGCGATGCCCGTTTTGCTGCGCTGCATCAGCGCTACGGTACGCAACAACTCACGCGCCAACTGCGCCAATTGCAGGCCGACGCGCGTGCCCACATCATCCAGCATCAACAATTGCCTGACTGGCATGACGACTGGGCCACGGAGGCTGCAGCACGCCTGACAAACCAGCTTAAAAGTGCGCTGTTACCGGTCGTGAACCTGACCGGCACGGTGCTGCACACCAATTTAGGGCGAGCCCGCATGAGTGAGGCCGCCGTGCAGGCGGTCAATAGCGTGATGCGCCAACCGGTGACGCTGGAGTATTCGCTGGATAACGCCGAGCGCGGCCATCGCGACCAGGCACTGGCCACCTTGCTGTGTGAACTGACCGGGGCGGAAGATGCCTGCATCGTCAATAACAATGCGGCCGCCGTCTTGCTGATGCTGGCCGCGCTGGCCCCCGGCAAAGGCGTGGTGGTATCTCGTGGCGAGCTGGTTGAAATTGGCGGCGCGTTTCGTATCCCAGACGTTATGCGCCAGGCCGGCTGTCAGTTAGTGGAAGTCGGTACCACCAACCGTACGCACCTGAAAGACTACCGCCAGGCTATCGATGACAACACCGCCCTGCTGATGAAAGTGCATACCAGCAACTATCAGATTGAAGGCTTCACCCATGCGGTGGATGAGGCCGAACTGGCTACGCTGGCGCAACAGCAGCAGTTGCCGCTCGTGGTGGATCTCGGCAGCGGCTCTTTAATCGATCTCACGCAATATGGCTTGCCCGCCGAACCAATGCCGCAGCGATTGATTGCCGATGGCGTGTCACTGGTGAGTTTTTCCGGCGATAAGCTGCTGGGTGGCCCGCAGGCCGGGATTGTGGTGGGTAAGCGAGAATTGATCGCGAAGCTGCAACAACATCCTCTTAAGCGAGCCCTGCGCGCCGATAAAATGACGCTGGCGGCGTTGGAAGCCACACTGCAACTGTATCGTCACCCTGAGCAATTGGCTGCAGCATTGCCCACGCTACGGCTGTTAACGCGTTCGCAAGCTGACATCGCCGCCCAGGCGCACCGTGTGCTGCCCGCGTTACAACAACGCTTTGCCGCGCAGTGGCAACTCACGGTCGAAAGTTGCTGGTCACAAATTGGCAGCGGTTCCCTGCCGGTTGACCGTCTGCCTAGCGCGGCGATTGTCTTTACACCGCGTGATGAAAGCGCCAGCCTGTCGGCGCTCTGCGCAACGCTGCGTGAGCGCGACCTACCGATTATTGGGCGTTTGCAGAACGGTAAGCTGTGGCTGGATTTACGCTGCCTGGACGAGGATGCGCAGTTGCTGGCGGGTGAGTCAGTATGATTATTGTCACCGCTGGCCATGTCGATCACGGCAAAACGGCCCTGTTACACGCCATTACGGGTCAGGATGCCGACCGTCTGCCGGAAGAGAAAAAACGCGGCATGACCATCGATCTGGGCTATGCCTATTGGCCACAAGCCGATGGTCGCGTGCTGGGGTTTATCGATGTGCCTGGGCACGAGAAGTTTCTCGCCAATATGTTAAGCGGCATTGGCGGCGTGGATCATGCCTTGCTGGTGGTGGCCTGCGATGACGGCGTCATGGCGCAAACGCGCGAACATCTGCAATTGCTTCAACTGAGCGGCCAGCCGCAACTGACGGTAGCGCTCACCAAAGCCGATCGCGTTTCAGCAGACAGAGTCGATACCGTTCGTCAGCAAGTGACCGAACTGGCGACGGCCTTAGGCTGGCAGAATTTGGCGTTTTTGGTCACCAGCATAACGCAACCTGCGAGCATTGCGGCACTAAAAAATCATCTGTTGGCGCTCTCGCCACAGCCGCGGGCCAGCGGGAAACGTTTTCGGCTCGCCGTCGATCGCGTATTTACGCTAAAAGGCGCGGGTGTGGTGATTACCGGCACCGCACTCTCCGGCACCTTGCACACTGGCGACAGCCTGTGGCTGACGGGGACGGATACGCCTCTGCGCGTTCGCGGGTTGCATGCACAAAATCAGCCCGCTGAATCCGCCACGGGCGGACAACGCGTCGCCATTAATTTGGCGGGGGATATTGAAAAAAGTGCGATTTCGCGGGGTGACTGGCTGCTGGATGCTCCGCCGCCCTCGCCCGCAGAACGCGTGCTGGTCACACTCACCGCGCTGCAACCGCTGCATAACTGGCAATCGGTACACATTCACCATGCCGCCCGCCACATCACAGGGCGTTTATCGCCACTGACAGCATCGCTGGCCGAGTTGGTACTGGATACCCCGTTATGGCTGGCAGAGAACGACACCCTGATTGTGCGTGATGCGGGTGCGCAACATACCGTTGCGGGCTGTCAGGTAGTCACTCTGGACGTTCCGCGTCGGGGTAAACGCCAGCCTGTTTTTTTACAGTGGCTGGCCGGGCAGGCTCACTGCGGTGGCGATGATCGCGCCGCCATTGCCCATCGCTTACAGCGCGGTGCCTGCCAGCGCAGCGCACTCGGTTGGGCGCGACAGCTAACGGCGGCGGCACTGGATGATGCGCTCTCTTCGCTGCATCCGCTGCAGGCCGCTGACTGGTTGCTGGATAATCAACAGGCCGCAGAGTGGCAGCACATCTTACTGACCACGCTGGAAAACTGGCATCAACAGCATCGCGATGAGCGTGGTGTGGGTCGCGCGCGCCTCGGTCGCATGGCGCTGCCCGCGCAACCTGAGCCCCTGGTGCAGGCACTGATTGGTCAACTGATTGCCGATGCAAAGCTGCTGAACAGCGCAGGGCTGTTGCACCTGCCGGAATACATCCTGCAGTTCGACGCCGCAGAAGAAGCGCAGTGGCAGAAAGTGGATGCCGTGATGAACCAGGAGGCCTGGTGGGTGCGTGATATCGCTGAACACATCAATCTGGAAGAACAGGACGCGCGCGCGCTGCTGCGCAAAGCCGCACAGCTTGGCTATCTCACGGCGATCGTCAAAGATCGCTACTATCGCAGCGCACAGGTGCAGATCTTTGCCGATCTCATTCGAGAACGCGATCGGCAGGGCCATGCGACGACCGCCGCCGATTTCCGCGACCGTCTGGGGATCGGGCGTAAACTGGCGGTGCAAATACTGGAGTTTTTTGACCGCAGTGGGTTTACCCGCCGCAAAGGCAATACCCATCTGTTGCGCGATAATGGCCTGTTTTTGCCTTAAAAACTGGCGCTCAAACCGAAGTTATACATAAATTGCTCGCCGGTGCTCAAACCACCGGTTTGCGATACCGATGCAAATGCCGAGAGCGTGTCGCCCAGCGGCATGTGCGCCCCCACGGAAACATCCACCCAGTTGCTGTCTTGCGTCGCGGCTTCCCGCGTGAACGTCGTCTGTGTTGATTTCAATCCACCGCTAACCCGCGAGGTGTTATCGCCAAACTGATGGTTGTAGCTGACTTCTGCCCACGGATTCACCAGGCCGAGTTTGCTGTCGATACGCCAGCCCACGGCACCGACCTGCGAGTGCGCCGTCTGGTCGTTAAAACGCATTGCCGTGCTGTTGTCGCTCTGCTCGCGGTAGCCTCCTACGCGGCTGTAATCCAACGCATACTGCACTACCGGCCCGGTGGTGACACGCTCACCGACCGGAAAATCCCAGCCGCTGGTGATGCGCATCCCCCACTGTTTGCCGCTGGTTTCCCCTTGCTCACTGCGCGTCGCTGGGCCAAGCCGTACGCGGCGGTCAATATTGTCAAAATTCAAATCAGCATAGTGGAGGTCGGCATTCACCCAGCCCTGTTCAAAAAGGGTGAGCTGGCTGTAGGCCGAAACCAGCACGCCGCGCTGACGGTAATCAAAATCAGACGTCGGGTGCTGACGGTCATTTGACCCCGAGACCAGCACACCGGCCAACCAGGCGTCCGTCAGTTGATAATCGGCCCCGAGCGTCAGATTGTGCGTTGTGGCGTGGCCGTCACCGGCGGCCAGATTTCCTTTATAATCATCATGCTGCCCGGCGTAGCCGCCCCACACCGCGAGCGTACCCGCTTCCGGGTTGCTGACGCGCTGTTGTTGCAACCGTCCGTCCAGGCTATTGCGCATGTCGCGCGCCATCGCAAAAGTGGCCTGATTTAAGGTCGCCACCTGTACGGGTGCATCCAGCACGGATTGCATGTAATCGGCAATCAGCGCATGGGTCGCCGGGCCTGGGTGCAGACGGTCAGCAAACAAGAAGTCCTGGCCGCTGGCAAAGCCTGGCGTTGCTGACGTACACACCGCGGCAGACACGCCCGGCGGGCAGGCCATGCCTGCCGTGTTGCTTAGGCCGTATTGTCCAGGATCGGCGATCACTTCATTGAATAATCCGTTGATGTCCACGCGGACGATATTGCCTCCTGCCGCTGCCAGTGCCGCCTCTTCCTGTTGGTTATAACGCTCGGTGAGCGCCGAGGCTTGGCTGCTTAATGCCTGCCAGGCCTGAATCAATTGCTGGGCGATGGCCTCACGCACTGCCGGGATCGCCGAAGCCTGGCCTGCCGCCGCCGACAATGCCTGTTCTATCGCCTGCTGTCTGGCCGCCGCTGTGGGGGTGCTGGCGCTGTTAAGGGATTGAAAGGCAGCGTTCAATGCCGCATCCGCCACGGCAGCCAGTCCCACTTGAATCACCCCTTCCAGAATCGCGGGCGTCGCACCAATATTGGGTACCGTGGGCACCATCACCGTGCCAGCACCGGCCTGTTGCAGGGCACGAATCTGCGAGGCCGCAGCAAAAGCGCTGCCATCAACAATGTCGATAGCCGCCAGGGGATTGAGCGCAGCCGCCGCAAGATCGTTACCGCCAATCCAATGAATGTAGAGGCCGTTGCCATCAGCTTGTCCGTTATGGCGGCGCAGATAGGCTGCGACCTGATCTTGCGTATTATCCTCGGGATTCAGGGCCGGTATGGCAACCGCGCCCCCTGCGGCGTAATTACTGCCGCCTTGCGAAGAGGGTTGCAGAGACTGATGAATACGTTCAGCCAGGATGTCGTTATACAAAGGACGTGACGCGCCATCCCAGGTGTAGCGGCCATTGTTGCCACCATCACTCAGGCTGTCGCCGAATACGGTCAAATTATCCCAGCTCACGGCGGGAAATGGCGTCAATAATGCGCCCGCCACCGCTATCGCCCCAAGCGATAAACGGCTGCGTATGCCCCAGCTTTTCATCATTGTTTTCGACTCCGAACAGAGCCTGCAAGAATCTGTCCTGTTGTGTGCTTTTTATACATCCTTTTGCTTAACTATTGCTGCTGTGGTGCTAACGTCAAGTACAGGTCGGTGATATTCTGCTGGCAGGCTCATGAATAAGGAAAATGACATATGCAGCGCTGTGAATGGGTGACCTCTGATCCGCTCTATATCGCCTACCACGACACGGAATGGGGCATTCCACAAACGCATCGGCAACACCTGTATGAGATGATTTGCCTGGAAGGACAACAGGCGGGTTTATCATGGATTACCGTGTTGAAAAAACGCGAAAATTACCGTGCAGCCTTTGCCCAGTTTGTTCCTGAAAAAGTGGCGCAGTTTGATGAGAAGGATATTGAAAGACTGCTGCAAAATAGCGGCATCATTCGCCATCGCGGCAAACTGGAAGCCATTATTCTTAATGCCAAAGCATTACTGGCGATGGAAGCCGCGGGGGAAGACTTTGTCACCTTTATTTGGGATTTCGTTGACGCAACGCCGCAGGTCAGCCATTACGCTGACTATCGCCAGGCCCCCACGACCAACGCCACGTCCGAAGCATTGTCAAAAGCCTTGAAAAAGCGCGGGTTCCGGTTTGTCGGCCCCACGACCTGTTACTCTTTTATGCAGGCATGCGGATTAATTAATGATCACACTACCGCCTGCTTCTGCCATCCCGACAATCAGAAATAACCTTCTCTTACATTTTCAGCAAACTCTTACGTATTTCCCTCACATTCTGGCGGCATAATGCCGCCAACACGCCCGTCGGGCCTGAACTGTGAAAGGAAATCATTATGAAAAAATCGATTACGTTGCTCTCGCTGGCGCTGTGCGGCACCCTGGCCCTGTCTGGCTGTACCACCAATCCCTATACCGGTGAATCGGAGGCGGGGAAATCAGGTGTTGGCGCAGGCCTCGGTGCCCTGGTCGGCGCTGGCGTGGGTGTGCTGTCTTCTTCGAAGAAAGATCGCGGTAAAGGTGCACTGATTGGTGCCGCAGCAGGCGCGGCGCTGGGCGGTGGCGCGGGCTATTACATGGATGTGCAAGAAGCCAAATTGCGCGAAAAAATGAAAGGCACCGGCGTCAGTGTGACGCGCCAGGGCGACAATATTGTCCTTAATATGCCCAATAACGTGACCTTCGACAGCAGCAGCGCCACCCTGAAACCGGCAGGTGCCAATACGCTGACAGGCGTTGCAATGGTATTGAAAGAGTATCCGAAAACCGCGGTGAATGTGCTGGGCTATACCGACAGCACAGGTGGGCAAGCCCTTAACCAGCGCTTATCACAACAGCGTGCCGACAGCGTGGCCAGTGCGTTGATCACGCAAAGTGTGGCGGCTGGCCGTATCCGTTCGCAAGGCATGGGCCCTGCCAACCCGATTGCGTCTAACAGCACGGAAGAAGGCAAAGCGCAGAACCGCCGCGTAGAAATTACCCTTTCTCCACTGCAGTGATCGCTATGGGCTGGCGCGGGTCAGCCCAAACTCCCCGCTTCGCTTAAAGCTGTGGTAGTCTCTTCAAAATCATCGGGAAGAGAGCGTTATGAATCGTCCGGCAAATCGAGCCACTATTAGCGATGTCGCCAAAGCGGCGAAAACCGGTAAAACCAGCGTATCCCGTTATCTTAACGGCGAATTCAACGTGCTTTCTCCGGAATTACGCCAACGCATTGAACAGGCCATTGCCGCACTGAATTATCGCCCCAGCCAAATGGCGCGTGGCTTGAAGCGTGGACGCACGCGTCTCATCGGCTTAATTATTGCTGATATCACCAATCCCTATTCCGTCGATATTCTGTGTGGTATCGAAGCGGCCTGCCGCGAGCAAGGCTTTACGCTGCTGGTGTGTAATACCAATAACGAAGTGGAACAAGAGCGCCACTATCTGGAGCTATTAAGTAGTTACCAGGTCGAAGGTATTGTGGTCAATGCAGTCGGTATGCGCGAAGAAGCGCTGAATATGTTGCAACAATCGCTACTGCCGATGGTGCTGATTGACCGCAAAATCGCGGAATTTGATTGCGATATGGTGGGACTCGACAACACGCAGGCCGCCACACTGGCGACATCTCACCTGATTGAACAAGGCTTTGAATCCCTGCTGTTTATCACCGAACCGATGGGCGTGGTGAATACGCGCGTAGAGCGCGTGAACGCTTTCCACCATACCGCGTCTGGCTTTCCCCACGTCCATGCTGAGCATCAGGAAACCACACTCAGCCAACCGCAGCACCTTGATGCGCTTATCACCGCATTTATGCAGCAGCAGGCCGGAAAACGCTGTGCGGTGATGGTGGTGAACGGCGCACTCACGTTACAGGTTGCGCGTGCCTTGCGCCGTCTGCATCTGCACTGGGGCATTGATTTGGGTTTGCTGGGCTTTGATGAGCTGGAATGGTCTGAACTGGCGGGCGTCGGTATTACTACGTTGAAACAGCCCACGCGCCAGATTGGCTATCACGCGCTCGCGCAGCTTATTCGTCGCATTGATGGTGATCGTAATGCCATTTGCCAGCAGGCTTTCGCCGGTGAATTAGTGGTGCGGGGTTCTACGTCACTGGCATAAGAAAAGGAATAAATAAGAAATATAATCACCTAAAGAATTATCTTATTCAGACACTATTACTCGCTACGCTTCGTTAAATTCACCTCATTATAAAATTTCGTCCAGTTTAATAGACGTTCATCTTTACTCTTGAATATCGCTAAATGAACCCGTCTAATACCTCCCCTCTATTACTTCTTTGACTACACTGAATGAGCACAGCGCTATCGCTATAACCTAAAGGAACATTTATCGTGATTCGACTCTCCGCATTATTATTTGTTTTGCTGGTTGCCGGCTGCGTCAGCCCGGAACAACAACTTAGCATCGATAAATCACAGTGTGAAAAATTTGGTTATCAGCCGGGCACCGATAAATATGCGGATTGCCTGAAAGAGTTTCACCTGCAGCGAAACGTATTTGATGACAAAGACAACCGCGAGATGATGCGAGACTTTTAATCAGAACACCCCCATCAATGACAAGGAATAGCGATGAGAAAAATACCGTTTGGAAAAAGTGCCTCCGGGCTGATTGCCCTGGCTTCACTCACATTAATGGGGTGTCACGAAAAAAAACCGTCAACCGATCTACACTGTGGGAATAACATTAAAATAACGCAACGTGAAGGCCAGATTGCGGATGATATTTATAAACAAGCCTTCTACCGCAATGAAAATGTTGACCTGGCCACCTTGTCTTCGGTGCGTGTCGAGGGTGACAGCCTGGTGTATAGCGGCCCACTGTTATATCAGTCACTGGTTAAGATTGACGCGCTTTATAATAAAAATCCCCATATCCAGCGTGTAAAAATAAATTCCCCCGGTGGCGTCACGGTACTGGGTCTCTGTTTAGGCGAATTTATTTATGAAAATAACCTGGATGTTGAAGTCACCGGCAAAGTGTTTTCCTCGGCGGCAAATTATGTATTCACGGCCGGTAATAAAAAAATCATCCACAAAGATTCAGTGATTGGTTTTCATGGCGGTGAAGCCTCCACGCGCGTTAATGATATGGATGCCAGTGACGGAGCCAGCGCACAAGATAATACGCCACAAACGGACGACATCTTTTCAACCGCCAAAACCTGGGAAGCCCAATTTTATCAGAAGTTAGGCATTGACCTGCGACTGGTGACCGCCGGTCAGGAAGACAAATATGCCAGCAAAGATAAAACGGTCATCGGCTGGACCTATACTTTGGATGCATTTAAGGCATTGGGCGTAAACAATTTTGTGCTCCCGGATGGCGAATGGAGCGTCAACACCAGGTACAGTGACAAAGAGTCACTGTTTGTTATCGATACGCATGACCTTGTGTCATCCTCACGCTAATTCCTTCACCTGACCTCTGCCGACGGTGACCTGCAATACCCGCAGCGTCACCCGGCAGAGCACTTGTCCTATAACGCATTGAAACCCTGCAGAGTATCCTGCCGTCGCGCCGTTTAAGCCCGCACCAGATTCTTACCTTCTCCCGCAAACTCCGTGAGCACGATCATAAAACCGTAAGCTGTCGCTTTTATTTGGAACCGGTTCCATTTAGCGTAAAAAAGAGACAAGGTGTCTTTCTGGAGGAGTGAATGAAGCGTGAAATCATTGTTGTCACTGCCGCCTACGGCCAACAACAGGTCAACGCATTGGGGGGACAATCCGCCCTGATTCCTATTATTGCGGCCGCCGGTGCCGATGGCATTGAAATCCGCCGCGAGCTGTTCTGTCAGCCGTCACCCCTGCCGCTCGACTCGTTGCGTCAACAGATCGCCCAGGCCGGTTTGCACTGTTGGTACTCTGTTCCCGAGGCGCTGTTTGACGCCCAGGGCGCACTCAATGCCCAACTCGACCAGCTTATTGCAGAAGCGGAACAACTGAATGCGGTAGGCCTGAAATTTTCACTGGGTCACTACCGGCCAGGCAGCGACTGCCACGCGCTGGTCAATCGCCTGCAGCGCACCTCTGTAAAACTGGTGGTCGAGAACGATCAAACCGCGTGCGGACGTCTGCAAGCGATGGCCGCCTGGTGTCATCATCAGGGCGAGCAGCCGCTCACCTCGGCTCTGACCTTTGATATGGGTAACTGGCTGTGGGTCGGCGACGATCCGCTGCAAGCCGCCGCACAATTGGCCCACCAGGTGCACTATATCCATGTAAAAGCAGCCATCCCCCACCAGCAGCACTGGCGTGCCGTGCCGTTAGACGAGGCCGACAATCTGTGGCGAGACACCTTGCAACACCTGCCCGCCCATGTGCCTTGTGGTATCGAGTTTCCATTGCAGGGAGATGACCTGGTGGCCGTCACCCGTCACTACGTCGAGTTACTGCGTCAGGAGCAACCGCAATGAGTGCATTAGATGTGATTACCAGCGGTGAGGCGATGGCAATGTTTGTCGCCCAGCAAACCGGCGATTTGGCGCAGGCAGAATCTTTTATCAAACGCGCAGCGGGCGCCGAGCTCAACGTGGCGATTGGCCTGGCGCGGCTGGGCTTGCAGGTGGGTTGGATCAGCCGGGTGGGCAATGACAGCTTCGGGCGTTTTATTCGCCATGTGCTGGAACAGGAAGGCATTAACGCAGAGTGTGTTGCCACTGACAGCCGCTTTGCGACAGGCTTCCAACTGAAATCAAAAGAGACCGACGGCAGTGACCCGCGCGTCGAATACTTTCGCAAAGGATCGGCAGCCAGCCACTTGTCTCCCGATGATTTCTGCGCCGACTACGTCTCGCGTGCGCGTCATCTGCACTTAAGTGGTGTGGCGGCAGGCATTTCCGACAGCTCACGCGCGCTGCTGCATACCCTCGCCCGGCAGATGAAAAGCGCCGGAAAAACGCTGTCGTTCGACCCCAATTTGCGCCCGGTACTGTGGTCAAGTGAAAAGGAAATGGCGCGTCAGCTCAATCTGTTGGCCGAGTACGCCGATTGGGTACTGCCGGGGATCAGTGAAGGCAAAATCCTCACCGGTTATGCCCAACCGGAAGCGATTGCCGATTTCTATCTCGATCGCGGTGTGAAAGCCGTGATCGTGAAAACCGGCAGTGAGGGTGCCTGGTACAAAACCGCAGACGGCGAAAAAGGTCAGGTCGCGGCGATACGCGTCGATAACGTCGTGGATACCGTGGGTGCCGGTGACGGCTTTGCCGTGGGTGTGATCAGCGCCTTACTGGAAGGGAAAACCCTGCCAGCGGCGATTGCGCGCGGCAACAAAATTGGTTCGCTGGCGATTCAAGTGACCGGCGACAGTGAAGGGCTACCGACCCGCCAGCAACTCGGTGATTTTTAGTTATAACGATAATAGCGATTTACCCTACAACCGTTTCCCTCAACAGAGGTCAACACCATGAATACTAAGACCATTGCTCCAAAACGTTGGTGGTACATCATGCCTATCGTGTTTATCACGTACAGCATGGCGTACCTGGATCGTGCCAATTTCAGCTTTGCCTCTGCGGCGGGTATCAATGAGGATCTGGGCATCACCAAAGGCATGTCTTCACTGCTGGGGGCACTGTTTTTCCTCGGTTACTTCTTTTTCCAGATCCCTGGCGCCATGTATGCGGAACGCCGTAGTGTGAAGAAGCTGATTTTCTGGTGCCTGATCCTGTGGGGCGGCTGCGCCACCTTAACAGGTGTGGTCAGTAATATTCCGATGCTGGCCGCCATCCGCTTTATGTTAGGCGTAGTAGAAGCCGCCGTGATGCCCGCCATGCTGATTTATATCAGCAACTGGTTTACCAAATCTGAACGTTCGCGTGCCAATACCTTCCTGATTCTGGGCAATCCCGTCACCGTGCTGTGGATGTCAGTGGTCTCGGGTTATCTGATCGAAAGTTTTGGCTGGCGCGAGATGTTTATTATCGAAGGCTTCCCGGCGGTGATTTGGGCCGTGGCCTGGTGGTTTATGGTGTCCGATAAACCGTCACAAGCGCGCTGGTTGAGTGACGAAGAGAAAGCGGCGCTGCAGGCACAACTGGAAAAAGAGCAGCAGGGCATTAAGGCCGTGCGCAACTACGGCGAAGCCTTTAAATCACGTAACGTGATTCTGCTGTGTATGCAGTATTTTGCCTGGAGTATCGGTGTCTATGGCTTTGTGTTGTGGCTGCCGTCTATTTTACGCGGCGGCATGGAAATGGGCATGGTCGAAGCCGGTTGGCTGTCGGCGGTGCCCTATTTAGCGGCGACCATTGCGATGGTGGTGGTCTCCTGGCTGTCGGATAAGCTGCAAAACCGTAAGTTGTTTGTCTGGCCGTTATTGCTGATTGGTGCGCTGGCGTTTATTGGCTCTTATCTGGTAGGCACCAGCAACTTCTGGTTCTCATACACGTTGTTGGTGATCGCAGGTGCCGCGATGTATGCGCCTTATGGGCCATTTTTCGCCATCATTCCTGAAATGTTGCCGCGCAACGTGGCGGGCGGGGCCATGGCCTTGATCAACAGCATGGGCGCGCTGGGTTCTTTTGTCGGCTCCTGGATTGTGGGCTACCTTAATGGAGCGACGGGCAGTCCCAGCGCCTCCTACATTTTTATGGCGGTCGCGCTGCTGGCCTCTGTTTGGCTGACCATCATTGTGCATCCAGCAGAGAATAAACGCAGTGCGGCGGCTGCCGCAGACGCAAAGCACGCATAATTTCACGGGGCCGCGATGACGGCCCTCACCTCTTTAACAGGGAGACCGTAATGAAACCTGCTGTAGTCCTCTACAAATCGCTACCCGACGACCTGCGCAAACGCCTGGATGACCATTTTGACGTCACCGAAATAAAAGGCTTAACGCCCGAAACCCTGGCCCAACACGCTGATGCCCTGCGCAATGCCGAAGGCTTGATTGGTTCTGGCGGCAAAGTGGATGCCGACTTTTTGCAGCAGGCCCCCAAATTACGTGCCGCGTCGACGATTTCCGTGGGCTATGACAACTTTGACGTTGAGGCGTTAAATCAACGCGGCGTGGTATTGATGCATACGCCAACCGTGCTTACCGAAACCGTGGCCGACACCATGATGGCGCTGGTGCTGGCCAGTGCGCGCCGCGTCACCGACCTCGCCGAACGGGTCAAAGCCGGTGAATGGCAAGGCAGTATCGGGGCCGACTGGTTTGGCATTGACGTACACCATAAAAAATTGGGCATCCTGGGCATGGGCCGTATTGGTCTGGCACTGGCGCAGCGTGCGCATTTTGGCTTTAGCATGCCGATTCTCTATAACGCCCGTAAACATCATCCGGAAGCCGAAACGCGTTTTAATGCGCAGTATTGCGACCTGAATACCCTGCTAAAAGAGTCTGATTTTGTCTGTATCAGTCTGCCACTGACCGCAGAAACGCATCATCTCATCGGTCGTGAACAGTTTGCGATCATGAAATCCAGCGCCATCCTGATTAACGCAGGCCGTGGCCCGGTGGTGGATGAAGAGGCGCTGATTGCAGCCTTGAAAAACGGCGACATTCACGCCGCGGGCCTGGACGTGTTCGAACAGGAACCTCTGGACGTCAATTCGCCCCTGCTGAAACTGCCTAACGTGGTGGCGCTGCCGCACATTGGTTCTGCTACCCATGAAACGCGCTATGGCATGGCGCGCGATGCGGTGGATAACCTGATTGCGGCGCTAACGGGCCAGGTTGAGAAAAATTGCGTAAACCCGCAGGTTTTGAAATAAGTTAACCGCAAGGGTACTTTCTTATCCTCCTCCTTATTTGGGGGAGGGATTATATTTTCTTGTATTAATGCAAAGAGAAAAGATTAGCCTCATCATTATATTCACCACCTAACACCCAAAGAAATAATCAATAAAACCCCGCCACTACACTCTATTTAAAAATAGCAATTCCCTTAAAACGCATTAATCCTCTTACCTGATTAATTTTTTAGGACTTTTATTAGAAATAACTCCGAATTATTTGGAAATATATTTCCATATTTTTTATTCTTGATTACTGTAACGCCGCTTGCCGTATTTCACATGATAATCCTGACTCGGAATGTATTCTGGGGGGATGCTCGCTGCTTATGCCCTTGAGCCATCCTATTTCCGAGAGAGATTATTCAAAATAAGCTCACCTCTTTCATGCTCATTAATATGACGACGCGTGCAGGCTTTTCTCTGCCTGAGGCGAGCGAATTAATTCACTTAATTGGAATATTTCGATGCGTTTACGCTCTCTGTATCAGAACAAAAAGTCCGTCCTTGTTCGAACGTGTATTTACACCCAAATCGCCATGCAGGCGGGTATGGCACTCACTCCGTTCTGGGCCAGTACGGTGCAAGCCGCCATCACTGAGCCTCAGGACAGCACTTTTATGAACGCCACCGCTGGCACACTGAATTCCCTTGGCCAGGCCGCACAATCGGGCAGCCTCAGCGGTCTCGCGGCACAACAGGCCACGGGTGTCGCCACCCAGCAACTTCAGCAGTGGCTCAACGGCTTTGGTACCGCGCGTATTGAGCTTGGCACCGATGGTCATTTCAAACCACGAACCGGAGCCGCAGACCTGCTGCTGCCGCTGTATAAAAGCGACTCCCGCCTGTTGTTCACCCAAAACGGATTACGCAACCTCGACGGCCAATTCACCGGAAACATGGGTATCGGCCAACGCCACTTTATCGGCGACTGGATGTTTGGCTACAACGCCTTTTATGACCAGAATTTTAGCCATGGACACAAACGCCTCGGCACTGGCGTGGAAGCCTGGCGCGATTATTTAAAATTAACCGGCAACGGCTACTGGCGACTCTCCGGCTGGCGAGATTCCGGCGATGTAGAAGATTACGATGCGCGCCCGGCTAACGGTTTTGACCTGCGCGCTGAAGCCTGGCTCCCGGCCTATCCCGCCCTCGGTGGCCGTCTGATGTATGAACAATATTACGGTGAAGAGGTCGCGTTGTTTGGCAAAGACCAACGGCAGCGTAATCCAAATGCCGTCACCGCCGGCCTGAGCTGGACCCCGGTTCCCCTGATCTCATTAACCGCCGATCATAAAAAAGGTGGCAGCCAGTCTGAAACCGCCTTCGGTCTGCAAGTCTCCTGGCAGCTTGGCCAGTCGCTCGCCGCACAGTTTGACCCGGCAAACGTGAGCCTGAAACGCACACTCGCGGGCAGCGGTATGGATCTCGTCGAACGTAACAACAATATCGTGCTGGAATACCGCAAACAGCAGGTGATTGAGCTGGTTCTGCCAAACGCGATCAGCGGCGAAGGCGGGACAACCCAGCCGATTCACTACCAGGTGAATACCAAATACGGTCTGGCGAACATCGTGTGGAACGATGCGGCCATCGTGGCAGCCGGAGGAAAAATAACCGGTCAGGGCGCTGGAGGCTATCAGCTTACGCTGCCCAAATTCGTGGCGGGCACCGCAAACACCTACACGTTGAGTGGAGCGGCGCATGATGTACGCGGCAATATCTCCAAAGTGTCGACCACCACGGTCACCGTCGCCCGCCCCGCAGTGAGTGCGAAAAACAGCACCACGCTGGCTTCCCACGACGTCATTATTGCGGACGGCAAAACCACATCGCTTATTTCCATCACGCTACGTGATGAAACAGGCCTGCCGGTCACCGGGCTTGCCAGTGAACTGGCTGTCGCCCTGGCAGAACAAGCCAACACCGCTGAAACCCGACAAGCGAAAACCGCACAGGCACCCGCACAACCCGCTACGTTGAGCAAAATCACTGAGCAACCTGGAGGCGTATACAATCTGACACTGACCTCCGCCAATCGCCCGGCCACCGCGGTGATCACTCCCTCGCTGGAGCAGGTGGCACTGGCGGCCGCGACAGTGAAGCAAATCAGTGATGCCGCCACCGCCATCGTTCGGGAAGGTGATCTGAAACTGCTATTGGATAATGTTGTGGCTAACGGCAAGGCAGAAAGCCGCGTGCAGGCACGGGTTACCGATGCCACCGGCAACCCGGTTGCCGGAGTGGCCGTCACCTTTACCCTGAGCGGTTCAGCACAGGTGGCAGCAGGCAGTAGCCTGAGTGGCATCAGTGATGCTGACGGCGTGGCAACCCTGCAGTTTACCGACGCGGTGGCAGAAACCGTCAGCGTAGCGGTAAGTACCTCGAATGGCGGCAACGCAAAAGTGAATGCCACCTTTATCGCGGACGCCACAACGGCCATGCTGGCGGATGGCAGCCTGACCGCAGATCGTATCACCGCCATTGCCGACGGCAACGACACCATCACCTACCGCACAAAAGTCGTGGATGCCAAGAGCAACCCGATTAGCGGCATTAACGTCAACTGGCGCACGGATGCGGGTAACTTGAGCGCCGATGCCAGCGTGACGGGCCCCGACGGTATCGCACGCATTGCGTTAACCAGTATTCAGGCGGTGCCAATTCGGGTCAGCGCGTCAGTCAACACCAGCACGCTGGACGCCGATGCGGTGACCTTTACAGCAGATGCCGGTAATTTGGATGCCACGAAATCCGCCCTCAATGCCACTCCAGCGACCATCGTTGCGGACGGCAGTGCAGCATCCACCTTAAGCCTGAGTCTGAAAGACAAAAATGATAACCCGGTACCCGGTCAAAGCGTGGTCTTTAACAGTTCGCTCACCGACACCACGGCAAGCCCCGCACAAGATAACGGCGATGGCACCTATACCGCCAATCTGATCGGCACCAAAGCCGGTACCACAACGATCACCATCAGTATCGGTGGCATCGCCTTTGCGGTAGCCGGTAAAACCGTCACTCTGACCGCAGACGCCGCCAATCTGGATGCAGCAAAATCAACGCTGGATGCGACCCCGACCACCATCGTGGCAGACGGTACCCGCACATCCAGCCTCACCCTAACACTGAAGGACAAAAACGATAACCCGGTTCCCGGCCAGAAGGTGGTCTTTAGCAGCTCACTGACCGGTACCACGGCAAGCCCCGCGCAAGACAACGGCGATGGCACCTATACCGCCAATCTGACCGGTACCAAAGCGGGCGCGGCGGATATCACCGTTAGCGTCGGGGGTAATCCCTTTGCGGTGACGGGTAAAACGGTCACCCTGACCGCAGACGCCGCCAATCTGGATGCAGCAAAATCCACGCTGGATGCCGCCCCAACCACCCTCGTCGCAGACGGGACAGCAGCCGCTACTCTGACCCTGACGCTGAAGGACATAAACGAGAATCCGGTTCCCGGCCAGGCCGTCGTCTTTGACAGTTCTCTGAGCGGCACCACAGCAAGCGCCGCGCGAGAAAACGGCGATGGCACCTATACCGCCAGCCTGACCGGCACCAAAGCGGGTGTGGCGAATATCACCGTTAGCGTTGGCGGCAAACCTTTTGCGGTCGCGGGTAAAACGGTCACCCTGACCGCAGACGCCACCAATCTGGATACCGCAAAATCCACGCTGGATGCCGCGCCAACCACCCTTGTCGCGGACGGCACGGCAGCAGCCACCCTCACCCTGACCCTGAAGGACAAAAACGACAACCCGGTTCCCGGCCTGAACGTGGTCTTTAACAGTTCACTGACCGACACCACGGCAGGCGCCGCGCGCGATAACGGCGATGGCACCTACACCGCCAGCCTGACCGGCACCAAAGCGGGTGTGACGAATATCACTGTCAGCGTCGGCGGTAGCCCTTTTGCGGTCGCGGGTAAATCGGTCACCCTGATTGCGGACATCACAACGGCGAAAGTCGATACCCTGAGTGCAGACAAAGCAAAAATCACGGGGTCGGGTAGTGAGACGACCACATTGACAGCAACAGTGACGGATATTCATGGCAACGCGGTAGCGGGCTTTACGCCAGCATGGACGAGCGATCAAGGCACCCTTGTCGGCAATGGCGTCAGTGGTGCTGATGGGAAAGCCACCGCCATCCTGACAGCGCCAACGCATGTGGCAACGCGAGATGGGACAGCAACCGTGACTGTCGATGGGGGGAAAACGCAGTCAATCGTTATCAGAGCGGTGATTAAGGCGGGCTCCGCCTATTACTGGACGATGTATAGCCAACACAGTGCAACCAGTCAGGCCACAGCCGATACTCTCTGCACCCGTTATGGTGGCGGTAAAGCAGCATCTCTGACCGATTTAAGAAACTTCGCCAGTGGCGGCGGCGATTTTGCCCGCATGTCTGTCACAGGAGAATTTGCCAACAATTGGTACAGTCTTTCCGGCACGTGGGGAACCACATCCGGTGATTTCCATTCCGCGTCTTCCGCAGTAGGTGCCACAACCAGTGGGCCTGGCACAGGCTATGTCTGTGTGAAATAAGCATGACGCAGACGGACATTATTGAATAACAGTCTCATCTCAACCCGTGTAGATCACTACGCGGGTTTTTTGTTATGCAGATGACCGACCAACAGGCAATACGCCCTTTGCTGTAGAGGGAGAACAAACTGTGTAACAGCACACGACTGCGCACATCCCGTGGTAATCGGGCTTTTTTTATCAATCTATTTCCCTTCCTTGCATCCCTCCAGGCCCGGCGTTAAGGTGAGCGTCCACCTGCTAATAAAATGAAGTTTATGCTATGAGTTTCTCCGTATTCGGTGACAAATTTACGCGCCATACAGGCATCGCTCGTCTGATGGAAGATATGAATCAGGGACTGCGCACACCGGGTGCTGTAATGCTGGGCGGCGGTAATCCCGCCCAAATACCTGCCATGAATGAGTATTTTCATCAGTTGCTGCAAGAGATGCACGATGAAGGCAAACTCGCGGACGCGCTGTGTAATTATGATGGCCCGCAGGGCAAGAATACCCTGCGCGAAGCGATGGCCGCGTTGTTAAGCGAGCAGTTTGGCTGGCCGATTAGCGCTGAAAATATCGCCCTGACCAACGGCAGCCAGAGTGCGTTTTTCTACCTGTTTAACCTGTATGCCGGACGCCGCGCAGACGGCAGCAAAAAACGCGTTCTCTTCCCGCTGGCACCAGAATATTTGGGTTATGCCGACGCCGGGCTGGATGACGACCTGTTTGTCTCAACCAAACCGAATATTGAGTTGCTGCCCGAGGGCCAATTTAAGTATCACGTCGATTTCGAACACCTGCACATCGGCGACGATACCGGCATGATCTGCGTTTCACGCCCCACTAACCCGACCGGCAATGTGATCACTGATGAAGAACTGATCAAGCTGGATGCGCTGGCACAGCAGCACAATGTCCCTTTGGTGATCGATAACGCCTATGGCGTGCCGTTTCCGGGCATCATCTTTAGTGAAGCGCGCCCGCTGTGGAACCCGAATATTATTTTGTGCATGAGTCTGTCGAAACTGGGCCTGCCGGGCTCTCGCTGCGGCATCATCATTGCCGATGAAAAAGTGATTTCGGCGATCGGCAACATGAACGGCATTATCAGTTTGGCACCGGGCAGTATCGGCCCGGCGATTGCGAAAGAGATGATTTCCCGTGGTGACCTGCTTCGGCTGTCCAATGACGTGATTCGCCCGTTCTACCAACAGCGCGTGAAGGACACGATTGCGATTATTCGCCGTTATTTACCGGAAGATCGCTGCCTGATCCACAAACCAGAAGGGGCTATTTTCCTGTGGCTGTGGTTCCAGGATCTCCCCGTCACCACTGAGATTCTTTATCAGCGCCTGAAAGCACGCGGTGTGTTAATGGTGCCAGGCCACTTCTTCTTTCCAGGTTTGCCTGAAGCCTGGCCGCACACGCATCAATGTATGCGTATGAATTATGTACCAGATGCGGATAAAATAGAGTTAGGCATCCGCATTTTGGCGGAAGAACTGGAAATCCTGTATCAGCAAGGAGAGACGGTGTGATTTTAGAAAAACTGAAAACCCGCAACGGTAAGAAATTTATGGTCGCGGTATTAGTGGTGTTTGTCCTGACAGCTATCGTAATGACTCGCGCAATGATTGGCGGCGTTATTGAGCAGTACAATATTCCACTGGCCGACTGGGACATCGAGATGTACATGATGCAGTCGTTTATGATCACCATTTACAGCTCGGTATTTACGCTGCTGTTCTCGGTGCCACTGGCTTACTGGTTCCTGGGCGGCGACGAGAACACCGAACGCTGAGCACACCAGATGCAAAAAGGGCCGGTCATTGCCGGCTCTGTCTACTGCATCACGCTGCTTTATTTCAGAATTTCAATCCGACGCGGTTTCGCCTCGTCCGGCACCACGCGCTCCATATCAATGTACAGCAAGCCATTTTCCAATCGGGCATCACGCACCTGGATATGCTCAGCCAGTTGGAATTTGCGTTCAAAATTACGCTCGGCGATGCCCTGATACAGATAGGTGCGATCTTTCGGCTCTTCAGCATGAGCCCCGCGAACGGTCAGCAGGTTGTCGTGCGCGGTAATATCCAGCTCATTCTGGGCAAAACCGGCCACGGCAATGGTAATGCGGTAGTGATTTTCACCGGTCAACTCAACGTTGTACGGAGGGTAACCGCCGTTACTTTGATTTTGGTTCGATTCAAGCAGGTTAATCAGACGATCAAAACCGATTGAAGAACGGTATAACGGGGCAAGGTCAAAATTACGCATCGTGTAAAACTCCTGATAATCAGCAAGTAAGTAAAGGTTCAGCCCTCCTTCGGACAGGCTGTGGCACCACTGCAAGCACCCTTCCGGCATGCTTTTTTGTGAGCCTGCATTTAAAATGGTGATGCTGTTGCCGCTTTCAAGAGGCAAAAAGGGAATTTTTTGAGCGTTTCGTGCTCAAATGGCTACACTCTGGATTGGCATTGTCTTTCCAGATGAGCACACCACAGAGTGGGCCATAAGCGATAAACAGATCAGCAGGCGTAGTTCGACCTTGACTGAAGGGATATGAAATGAAAGCAATGATGAAAACGTGTTTGACGGTTTTTTTGACTACAGCAACAGTAATGACGTTGGCAGGATGCTCAAGCATGATGTCGCACACCGGCCCAAATCAAGGCTATTATCCCGGCACGCGCGCCAGCGCGCATATGCTGACCGACAGTGAAACCAGTTGGGTCTTGAAACCGCTGGCCCTGATCGACCTGCCTTTCTCCGCGGTTTTAGATACGCTGCTGCTGCCGTGGGATTACGCGCATTCAGATGAAGATCCGCTGAGTGAATCGCCGCGCGAGCGGGTGCTGCGCAGCGAAAAAGAGAATAACACCCCATCCATGACGGCCCCCGCCGCCCCGCAGGCCGCTAGCGGATCGTCACAGTAAACAACTGACGCCAACCCGCCACCTCCTGCATCCAGGCAATCTGCTGACCATCCGGTGAAAACACCACTGCATCGCCACTGGGCGCGGCGGTGGTGAACACGGTCAATCTTGTCAGTTCACCCGACTGACTGTCGCACAGCATCACGCTGTTATCGCAAATAAACGCCAACGCCGTCCCCTGCGGATGCCAGCTAAACGCCGACTGAATACTGTGTGCGCTGTGCGTCAGTTGCTGCGGCTCACCGCCGTTGGGAGACACGGTCCACAGTTGCACAACCTGTTGAGCATCTGCCATTAAAAATGCAATGCGGCTGCCATCCGGCGAGCTGCGTAACCAGTGACGCGGCTGCAATGCAATGCCTTGCGGCGTAAAAGTGAGGCGACGTTGCTGCACGCCAGCGGGCGGAGCGGGCAAACGCGTTTCGCTGCCGGCCAGCGGCGCATCGCCTTCCTGCGCGTAAGCGGCCAATTCGGCAGGCAAGTCCACGATAAACACCTCGGGATGCTTCTCGCCAGCGAGATTCAGCGTATCGCCAATAAACGCCAACGCCCAACGTTGTTGCGTGCCGTCAGCGCGCCGATAGCCGTTATCCCCAACCCAACCTTCCTCATAGGCGCGATTAATGTCATTGCTGCCTGGCACAGGCTGTGCGGTTGTTTGGCTGACCAGCACACAAAAGTAATCCCCATCACACTCCCGTGGGTGCGTCTTGGGCGGTGTTACCGGGCATAAAGGCACCGCCACACCGACATTGCGCAAATCCTCACGCGCATCCCATTCGTGCATCACATGGTCGTTGTAGGTGTAGCTCAGGCGCGAACCGTCCGGGCTAAACACATGCACATGCGATCCTCCGCGCAGGGCGCCGGGGGTATACGGCGGCGTAATATCACAGGCCTCCATATTGTGTGCCTGTCCATCCATCAGGATCACGCCACGTCGATGGTGAAAATCATATTGCCACTGGGCATCAGGATGCTCCGGCCCCTGGATAAACGCGTAGCGCGGCGGCAGGTGGGCACTCACCGTTACTACGCCGACGTGTGCGCCATGCTGTGCGGTATATAACACCTCAACCTCACCGCTGTGCACATTGACGCGTTCAAGGGTTAAGCCGGTAAAAGAGGCCCCCGACGGCCGGACATCGTAAACCAGCCACTGACTGTCTGCCGTCCAGACATTGATGTTGGTGAGCTGATGATGCTGGGCAGCAAAAGTAACCTGTTTAACCGTCATGGCAGTGCCTCTCTCAAAAATTTGCCACAGGGTACTAAAATTCCCCGCGATTACCCATCCCGGTCAACAGCGCCAGCATGGCATCACGCAACGGATCGCGGCAATCACTCAGCCACGCCGCAGCCAGTGGCAAGCCGCGTAAGGCAGGATCGCGCCCCTCACGCAGCGGTAAGTACGTGACGCCGGCAACCGCAATGCGACTGGTCCAGCGGGGCACAATCGCCAGTCCAAGTCCGGCAGCCACCAGATTAACAATCGTTTGTTTCTCGTCTGCCACCTGCGATACGCGCACAGGCATACCGGCATGGGCAAACAGATCCATCGTTAAGTCATAGCTGTGGGGGCGCGAACGGCGTTCCGGCACAATCATCGGCATATCGCGCAAGGCATCCATGGTCAATTCCTCGCGATCGGCCAACGGATGGCTGGCGGGCAGCGCCACCACAATTTCCTCCCGCAGGAGCATCTGCATTTCGCACCCCGGCTCAGGGCGCTCTGGCGGGCGGATCAGCACCATATCCAGGCGGCCAGATTTCAGTTTGGGTAACAGCCGCAGGGTCTTTTCTTCGCTGATTTGTACGGCAACCTGTGGGTAACGCTCGCGAAATGCCGCCAACAGCGTGGGAAGCAGCCCGACGGCAGCACTGTCTATGGCGCCGATGCGCAGCGTTTGCGCCTGCTCACGTTGGGCCAGTCGAAACCTGGCTGAGAGGGCATCCGCCTGCGCCACCAGCTCCCGCGCCTCTGTCAGTAAGCGACTGCCTGCACTGGTCAGCGCAACGTTACGTGTCGATCGGCTAAGCAAGCGCGTACCCAAATCCTCTTCCAGTAAGCGCACATGCCGCCCCAATGCCGAGGGCAACATGTTTAATCGCTGCGCCGCGTGGCCAAAGTGCAGCTCCTCGGCAACGGTGATAAAGCAGCGTAACTGGTGTAACTCCATCCGCAGGCCCTCAGGGATTATTGCAATTTTTTGTATAAACCAATGCGGATGATAAGTCAGCACGACTGCGCATACTGGGATGAGCATCACTAGAGCATCAAAAGCGTCACCTGCAAGACCAACCCTACACAAAACAACAGAGGATAACCTCGTTATGGTCAGCAATCTCGAAACCCGCGTATTGCGTAAAATTACGCTGCGCATCGTGCCCTTTATCATGCTGCTGTACTTCATTGCTTTTCTCGATCGGGTCAATATCGGTTTTGCCGCGCTGTCGATGAATGAAGATCTGGGCTTCTCCCCTACGATATTTGGCCTCGGCGCTGGGATATTCTTTCTCGGCTACTTTCTGTTTGAAGTGCCCTCCAATCTGATTTTGCACAAAGTGGGCGCGCGCATTTGGATCGCCCGCGTGATGATCACCTGGGGACTGATTTCCGGTGCGATGGCCTTTGTACAAGGCACCACCAGCTTCTATACGCTGCGGTTTTTACTGGGCGTCGCGGAAGCGGGTTTCTTTCCCGGCATCATCCTCTATCTCAGCTACTGGTTTCCTGCCCAACGGCGCGCGCAAGTCACGGCGATCTTTATGGCTGCCGCACCGCTCTCTACGGCCCTCGGCTCACCGATTTCGGGCGCACTGCTGGAAATGCACGGCCTGTGGGGCTACGCCGGGTGGCAATGGATGTTTGTGTTAGAAGCCATTCCCGCCGTGATTCTGGGCGTAGTGGTGCTGTTTTTTCTGACGGATAAACCCGAGAAAGCCCGCTGGCTGGATGAGGAAGAGCGCACCTGGCTGGTGACCACCATGGCTGTAGAGCAGGCGCGCAAAGGCGTGGCTCAGCACCATAGCGTATGGCGTGGCTTACTGGATGTCCGCGTCCTCGCCCTGGCGCTGGTGTATTTCGGTACCTCCGCCGGACTCTACACCTTGGGTATCTGGTCACCGCAAATCATCAAGTCGTTTGGTCTGCCGTCATTCCAGGTGGGTTTGTTAAATGCCATTCCTGCCGTGGTCGCGGTGGTTGCCATGGTGTGGTGGGCACGCCACTCGGATCGCACCAATGAACGCACCTGGCATGTGATCGGGGCCTGCTTACTGGCCGCCTTTGGGCTGTGGCTGGCGGGCAACGTCTCCACCCTGCTGGCAGTGATCCTCGCCCTGACGCTGGTCAATATCGGTATCAGTTGCTCTAAACCGCCGCTGTGGAGCATGCCAACTCTGTTTTTGTCTGGCTCGGCAGCGGCCGCCGGTATCGCCACCATTAACTCTATCGGTAACCTGGGCGGCTTTGTTGGCCCGGTGGTTATCGGCGTTATCAAAGAGCAAACCGGCAGTTACACCTGGGGCTTGTGGTTTGTCGCCAGCTTACTGGCGCTTTCAGCACTGATTGTTCTGTTCCTTTCCCATAACCAAAAGCGCAGCGCCAACGTCAGTGACGCTTCGCAGCTTAATACCCATTAATCAGGAGTTTTCTATGCGTAATTATACTATCGCCGCGATTCCCGCAGACGGCATCGGCCCCGAAGTGATCTCCGCAGGCGTACGCGTGCTGCATGCACTGGCCGCACGCGTGGGCGACCTGCGTTTTCAGGTGGAAACCTTTGACTGGGGCTCAGACTATTACAAGCAACACGGCGTGATGATGCCGGAGGACGGCCTCCATCAACTGAAAGATTTCGATGCGATCTATTTCGGTGCCGTGGGGGCGCCCGATGTGCCTGACCACATTACCCTGTGGGGCTTACGCCTGCCGATCTGCCAGGGCTTTGACCAGTATGCGAACGTGCGCCCCACTAAAATTCTGCCGGGCATTACGCCGCCGCTGCGCAATTGCGGGCCTGGTGATTTGGATTGGGTGATCGTGCGAGAGAACTCAGAAGGTGAATACTCGGGTAACGGCGGCCGTGCGCACCGGGGATTGCCGGAAGAGGTGGGCACCGAAGTGGCGATTTTCACCCGCGTTGGCGTCACGCGTATTATGCGTTATGCCTTCCGCCTGGCGCAGTCTCGTCCGCGTAAGCTACTGACAGTAGTAACAAAATCCAACGCTCAGCGTCACGGCATGGTGATGTGGGACGAAATTGCGGCCGAAGTGGCGCAGGAGTTCCCGGACGTGAAGTGGGACAAAATGTTGGTGGATGCCATGACGGTGCGCATGACGCTGCATCCGCAAAGCCTGGACACGATTGTTGCCACCAACCTGCATGCCGATATCCTCTCCGACCTGGCAGGTGCACTGGCGGGCAGTCTGGGCGTCGCACCGACGGCGAATATTGACCCGGAACGCCGTTTCCCCTCCATGTTTGAACCCATCCACGGTTCAGCCTTTGATATCACCGGCAAAGGGATCGCCAACCCGATAGCCAGCTTCTGGACTGCGGCACAAATGCTAGATCACCTTGGAGAGAGCGAAGCTGCCGCGCTGCTGATGCAGGCCGTTGAGAGCGTCAGCGCACAGGGCATACTGACCCCGGATGTTGGCGGCAAAGCCACCAGCGCACAGGTGACGGATGCGGTGATTGCCGCCATTCAGGTGAATGTGACGGAGCCTGCGTAATGCGCAGCGTAACGCCTGAGCAGGCCAGTGGCCTGCTTCACCACCTGTTTGCGGCTGCCGTTGAACGCGCCAAACCCGGCCCGGCAATCGGCCCTTATCTGCCCGCTAAACCCACCGGGCGCTGCATTGTTATCGGTGCGGGCAAAGCCTCTGCGGCGATGGCGGCGGCGGTCGAAGCGGCCTGGCCTGATGTGGCGTTGAGTGGCGTCGTCGTCACTCGCTATGGGCATGCCGTGCCGACGGAACGCATCCGTATCTTAGAAGCCGCCCATCCGGTTTCTGATGCGATGAGCGAAACGGCCGCGCTGCTGATTCTTGACGCGCTAAAAGGCCTGACGCAAGACGACCTGGTGCTGGCACTGATTTCCGGCGGGGGTTCTGCGCTGATGGCGCTGCCCGCCGCAGGCATCACATTGGCGGATAAGCAGGCAATCACCCGGCAGTTGTTACGCAGCGGCGCTACCATCCATGAGATGAATGCCGTTCGCAAGCGGCTTTCGGCAGTCAAAGGTGGCAAACTGGCACTCGCCGCGCAGCCCGCGCGTCTGGTGACATTGGCCATCAGCGATATCCCAGGCGATGCACCTGCCGACATCGCCTCCGGCCCCACGGTGCTGGAGACCGCGCCCGCACTCGATGCGCGTGCCATTTTGCAGCGCTACCGCATTCACGTCAGCGATGCCGTCAATACGCTGCTGGAACAGGTGCCGCCACCACAGCCTGACCTCAGACAGGATATCCGCCTGATTGCGACACCCTCCTCAGCCCTGGAGGCCGCCGCGCAAGCCGCCCGTGAACAAGGTATTACGCCACTGATTCTCGGCGATGCGCTGGAAGGCGAGAGTGCACAACTGGGTATTTTTATGGCAGGCATCGCCCGTTCGATCAGAGAAAAAGGGCTGCCGTTCGCGCCGCCGGTGGTGCTGCTTTCCGGCGGAGAAACCACGGTGACACTCGGTGAAGCGGGGGCCGGCAAAGGCGGGCGCAATACCGAATTTCTGCTCAGTTTCGCCTGTGCCGCCAAAGGGTTACCCGGCGTGTGGGCCATCGCAGGAGACACCGACGGGATTGATGGCAGTGAAGATGCCGCAGGTGCGTGGGTCACGCCTGACACGCTCACCCGCGCTGACGCACTCGGGCTGGCACCGGCGGATTTCTTGCAGCGTCACGACAGCTATTCGCTGTTTTCCGCGCTGGGAGATTTAGTGATCACCGGGCCCACGCTGACCAATGTGAATGATGTGCGTGCGGTGTTGGTGCTGTGAAGCGATTCGATGGGCATTTCATGCGACAGAGGAGAGAAAGCAGGCGCCCATCGACAACTCCCTGATCCAGCGCAACAATTAGCCGTTGATGATTTTGCCAACAACCCCACGAAGGCGATATACTTATAACTCCTGTGGCAAACAGAATGACATCCCTATGAAATACGATACTTCAGAACTCTGCGACATCTACCACGAAGAGGTAAACGTTGTAGAACCTCTTTTCTCCAATTTCGGTGGCCGAACCTCCTTTGGCGGGCAGATCACCACGGTGAAATGTTTCGAAGATAACGGGCTGTTGTACGATCTGCTGGAGGAGAACGGGCGTGGCCGTGTCCTGCTGGTTGATGGCGGCGGTTCAGTGCGTCGCGCGCTGGTCGATGCTGCGCTGGCCCGTCTGGCCGTGCAAAACGAATGGGAAGGTTTGGTGATTTACGGTTCGGTTCGTCAGGTTGATGAGCTGGAAGAACTGGAAATTGGCATACAGGCCATTGCCGCGATCCCCGCTGGCGCTGCGGGCGAAGGCGTGGGTGAAAGTGATGTGCGCGTCAATTTTGGCGGCGTCACCTTTTTCTCCGGCGATCATCTGTATGCCGATAACACCGGCATCATCCTGTCGGAAGACGCGCTGGATATCGAATAAAAAAAGGGGTGCACCTGGCACCCCATTTTCTTTGCTGCCGGTAAAGAAGATTACACTTCTTCCATGCGGCCCAACAGTGCGCGCAGACGTTCCTGCCATGCGCCCTGCTCTTCTTTCAATTGCTGGTTTTCACGAATCAGTGCTTCGTGATTGCCCTGCGCGTTCTGCACCTGCTGATTCAGCGTGGTGTTCTGCTCTTTCAGCTCTTCAATTTCCATCTGCAGCAGAGTGATGGTGTCAATCGCCTGCTGAACTTTCGATTCCAGTTTCTCAAATACTTCAAATGACATGTAACACTTCTCCTAATCGCAAGGCGTTGAAGATGCCCGTTATCTACCTGATTGCAAAACGTGCATCGCATGCCCACGATTGTAAGTAGCCCAGCCCTCAGTGTCCAGCGATCACGCCCCGACGGGCGCAGTCTGTAACACTTTTCCGGCGCAATCCGATTCAGACCCCATTATCCCTGCCAACCAGAAGGTTATTGTTGCGCACTTGTGTAACTTTTCAGCAAAACGCGCGCGGAAAATGGTCGTTTAACGCCGCCATGATACGCGAAAACGCGCATTTTTATGACTTAGCGCACAAGTTTTGATTTCGTTATTTCTCGTTTCTGTTCGTTAACGATAAATTCACAGCAGCCCTACAAAAATGATACGGGCAGGTTCATGGATGAGATTTGTCACTTACACTTTTTCTCGCCGCAGGAACATCATCATGAGTCAGACAGCAACAAGCACACTGAAAGGCCAGTGCATTGCCGAATTTCTGGGTACCGGACTGATCATCTTTTTTGGCGCCGGTTGCGTCGCCGCACTGAAACTGGCAGGTGCCAGCTTTGGTCAGTGGGAAATCAGCATTATCTGGGGGCTGGGTGTTTCCATGGCCATCTACCTGAGTGCCGCGATTTCCGGTGCGCACCTGAATCCCGCCGTGACCCTTGCGCTGACGCTGTTCGCTAACTTTGATAAGCGCAAAGTCCTGCCTTATATCCTTGCACAGCTGCTGGGGGCCTTTGCCGCCGCCGCACTGGTCTACGCGCTCTACTACAATTTATTCTTTGTGTACGAGGCGTCGCATCAGATGGTGCGTGGCAGTACAGAAAGCCTGGATCTGGCCGGTATTTTCTCGACTTATCCAAACCCGAATATCAGTGTGATGCAGGCATTGTTGGTCGAAACCGTCATCACGGCCGTGCTGATGTCGTTGATTATGGCGCTGACCGATGACGGCAACGGTTTGCCGCGCGGCCCGCTGGCACCGCTGCTGATTGGTTTACTGATTGCGATCATCGGTGCGTCGATGGGGCCGTTAACGGGGTTTGCGCTGAACCCTGCACGTGATTTCGGGCCAAAAGTGTTCGCCTGGCTTGCAGGCTGGGGCGATGTCGCCTTTACCGGTGGCCGCGAGATTCCGTATTTCCTCGTGCCGGTTGTCGGCCCGATCCTGGGCGCATGTTTGGGGGCCTGGGGCTATCGCAGCTTGATTAGCCGTCATCTTCCGTGCGAAGTTTCTCAACAAGAAACCGCGGAAAAGCCTATTGCCCGTACCGATCGTGCCGCCTGAGGCGCACTTTCATCTTTTCTCCAGGAAATGAAAATGACTATTGAAAAAAAATACATTGTCGCACTCGATCAGGGCACAACCAGCTCCCGCGCCGTGATCCTCGATCACGATGCCAATATCGTGGCCGTTTCACAGCGTGAGTTTACGCAAATCTATCCGAAAGCCGGCTGGGTAGAGCACGATCCCATGGACATTTGGGCTTCTCAAAGCTCGACGCTGGTCGAAGTTCTCGCCCATGCCGATATCCGTTCCGATGAAATTGCCGCGATTGGTATCACTAACCAGCGTGAAACCACCATTGTGTGGGACAAAGAGACCGGCAAACCGATTTATAACGCCATTGTCTGGCAAGATCCGCGCACCGCAGATTACTGCGCCAAACTGAAGAAAGAGGGGCTGGAAGAGTATATTCAGCACACCACGGGCCTGGTGATTAACCCCTATTTCTCTGGCACCAAAGTGAAATGGATTTTGGATCATGTGGAAGGCTCACGTGAGCGTGCGCGCCGTGGCGAACTGCTGTTCGGTACCGTGGATTCCTGGTTAGTGTGGAAAATGACGCAGGGACGGGTGCATATCACCGATTTCACCAACGCCTCACGTACCATGATGTTCAATATCCACACGTTACAGTGGGATGAACGCATGCTGGAGATCCTCGATATCCCGCGTGAAATGCTGCCGGATGTCAAAGGCTCCTCCGAGATTTACGGGCAAACCAATATCGGGGGCAAAGGCGGCACGCGTATTCCTATTGCCGGTATTGCGGGCGACCAGCAAGCAGCGCTGTACGGCCAACTCTGTGTACAACCGGGGATGGCGAAGAACACCTACGGCACCGGCTGTTTTATGCTGATGAACACCGGTAAAGAAGCGGTGACCTCGACCCACGGACTGCTGACCACCATCGCCTGTGGCCCACGCGGCGAAGTGAATTACGCACTGGAAGGGGCGGTGTTTATTGGCGGCGCGTCGATTCAGTGGCTGCGCGATGAGATGAAGCTGATCAGCGATGCCGCTGACTCCGAATATTTCGCCAGCAAAGTGAATGACACCAACGGTGTGTATATGGTGCCTGCCTTCACCGGCCTCGGCGCACCCTATTGGGACCCCTATGCACGCGGCGCGATTTTCGGCCTGACGCGCGGCGCTAACGCCAATCACATTATTCGTGCCACGCTGGAATCTGTCGCTTATCAAACCCGTGACGTGCTGGAAGCGATGCAGAATGATGCTAATACGCGCCTGCAATCGCTGCGTGTCGATGGCGGTGCGGTGGCGAACAATTTCCTGATGCAGTTCCAATCCGACATTCTGGGTGTGCGCGTTGAGCGCCCTGAAGTACGTGAAGTGACCGCATTAGGCGCGGCGTATCTGGCCGGTTTGGCGGTGGGCTTCTGGCAAGATCTGGATGAAGTTCGCGCAAAATCCGTTATTGAGCGTGAGTTCCGTCCGGGCATTGAAACCACCGATCGTAACTATTTATACAGCGGCTGGAAAAAAGCCGTCACTCGTGCGCAATCCTGGGAAGACCACCAGGAGTAAGCCCGCAGGCCCGCGAGCCATCGCGGGCCGCTTATCCCTGCTATGCATTCCTGATACACTCCGTTGATTCGCAGCAAAGCTGCCTGATTCGCCGCTAAGGAGTGTCTGTCCCATGAAACGAGAACTGGCTATCGAATTTTCCCGCGTCACCGAAGCTGCCGCCCTAGCGGGCTATAACTGGCTGGGTCGTGGGGATAAAAATGCCGCCGATGGTGCCGCCGTGCATGCAATGCGCGTCATGCTGAATAAGGTCGCGATCGATGGCCGCATCGTGATTGGGGAAGGCGAGATTGATGAAGCGCCGATGCTCTATATCGGTGAGCAAGTGGGCACTGGCGAAGGCGACGCTGTGGATATCGCCGTGGACCCTATCGAAGGCACCCGTATGACCGCCATGGGCCAGGCAAATGCGCTGGCGGTGCTCGCCGTGGGCGATCGCGGTACCTTTTTAAATGCGCCCGATATGTACATGGAAAAACTGATCGTCGGCCCCGGCGCAAAAGGCGTGATTGATTTAGCGCAGCCCCTGGAGCTCAACCTCCAACGCATCGCCGAGGCGCTAAATAAGCCGCTTTCCGCGCTTACCGTGACCATTCTCGCCAAGCCACGCCATGATGACACGATCAAAGCCCTGCAAGCGCTGGGCGTGCGCGTGTTCGCCATTCCTGACGGTGATGTAGCGGCCTCTATTCTCACCTGTATGCCAGACAGCGAAGTGGATGTGATGTATGGCATTGGTGGCGCGCCAGAGGGTGTTATTTCTGCTGCGGTGATCCGCGCATTAGATGGTGATATGCACGGCCGACTGCTGGCCCGTCATCAGGTAAAAGGCGACACGCCGGAAAACCGCAAACTGGGCGAAGACGAGCTGCGCCGTTGCCAGGAGATGGGCATTCAGGCTGATACCGTGTTAACACTGGAAGAGATGGCCCGTAACGACAACGTGGTGTTCGCTGCCACCGGCATTACCAGCGGTGACTTACTGAAAGGCATTACCCGCCAGGGCAACGTCGCCACCAGCGAAACCCTGTTAATTCGCGGAACATCGCGCACTATTCGTCGCATCCAGTCGATTCACTATTTGGATCGCAAAGATGCCGCGCTGCATCCGTGGATTATCTAAGACCATCGACACCGCTGGCCTCCAGCGGTGTAAATTCAGGCTTACACCTGTGCCCGCACGTGCCCTCAATTTGTTAATCTGAGCGTTAGCCCCTTAGGACGACTGGCAAAAGGCGTCTTTTATCGCGAAGATAAACAGGACATTCATCAGGGTAATACAGGAGCATCATCATGGCGGAATGGGTAAATGCAACCGTAAAACGGGTTGAAAACTGGACGGATGGCTTATTCAGCCTGGTCGTTGATGCACCCGTCGCCGCTTTTACAGCGGGCCAGTTTGCCAAACTGGGCCTCGAGATTGACGGAGAACGCGTGCAGCGCGCCTACTCGTTCGTCAATGCACCCTCCAGCCCGGATCATGAGTTCTATCTGGTTGAAGTGCCCGAAGGCAAACTTAGTCCACGCCTGCGCGCCCTGCAGCCGGGCGATACCCTGATGATCACCAAAGATGCAGCGGGTTTCTTTGTGCTCGACGAGATCCCGGAATGTGAGACGTTGTGGATGCTGGCGACCGGCACCGCGATTGGCCCCTATCTGTCCATTTTGCAACAAGGCCACGACCTGGATCGTTTTCAGCATATTGTGTTGGTGCACGCGGCACGCTTCGCACGCGACCTCAGCTACCTGCCTTTGATGCAAGAGCTGCAACAGCGTTACCCCGATAAACTCCGCATTCAAACCGTGGTCAGTCGTGAAACGCTGGCCGGTTCATTAACGGGCCGCGTACCGGCCTTGATCGAAAGTGGGGCGTTAGAAGCTGCGGTTGGGCTGAAGATGGATGCCGCTACCAGCCACGTGATGCTGTGCGGCAATCCGCAAATGGTGCGCGACACGCAGCAATTGCTGAAAGAGACCCGCGAGATGCGCAAACATCTGCGCCGCAAACCGGGTCATATGACCAGCGAGCATTATTGGTGAGATAAACTGCGGCGAAATTGTACGGGGCGAGCCGCCTGTCCAAAGCGATTTTCGCCCGGTGTGCCCTGAAAAATGCCCAGGTCGAGAAACATCATCACCACAATCAAGATCGGCAGGAAGCGGCCCAGCGCCCAGCTCCACAGTGGTGGCATCACCGCCATCCAATTGCCTGCCGCCAGCATCCACGCCAGGATAACCAGCAGTGCCCACCAGCCTTTTTTATCCCGGTCGTGCAGGCGCTTAACCATCACCGCACTGCTCGGCCATAACAGGGCAACAATGCAGAAGGCCGTAAATTGCGTATCCATCCAGCCCTGTCCCGCCAGGGTGAACAACACCAGCATCAGCAGCAGCCAGACACCCTGCCATATCCAGAAGTCCTTACGGTTCAGGCGGCCTTGTAATGAAAAACACCATTCTTGTATCGTCATTTTTTCCCCAGAAGACGGCGAACGCACCGCAGTTTTTGACTTTGACGGGTAAAAACCGTTCTAATCTGCTGCAGAGTTTACTTGTTAGGGCGCACAAAATGAATACAGCGATAAGTACAGGGATAGCGCTGTTACTGTTGACGGCGGCATTCGCACGCGCCGACACAGCCGATCGCGCCCAACAACTGCCACCCGCGCCCTATTTGATGGCGGGCGCGCCCAGTTTTGATATGACAATCAGTCAGTTCCGCGAAAAATATAACGCTGCGCACGCCGATTTACCGATTGCTGAATATCGCGCCATCAGCGCCAGCGCAGGGGAAAACCTTACGCGCGCCGCCAGCAAGATCAATGAAAACCTCTACACATCAACGGCACTGGAACACGGCAGCGGAAAAATTAAAACGCTGCAAATCACCTGGTTGCCGATTCAGGGTGCGGAAGCCAAAGCCGCGCGCCAAAAAGCGCTGGCCTATATGGCCGCTCTGGTGGAAACCCTGGCGCCGATGTTAACGCCACAGCAAGCACAACAGCGCGTCGCGATGCTGCTCGAAAAAGGCAATGGCGTACGCTATTACAGCCAAACGGAAGGGCCGCTGCGTTTTGTGGTTTCCGACAACGGCGAAAAGGGCATTACCTTTGCCGTTGAACCCATCAAACTGTCGCTCGGCCCGGAATAACCGACGCCGCAGAAGATGACGAAAAGCAAAGCCTTTCACATTTTTGATCTCTATACTGTCAGGCAGACCCTACTGCTTCGGCAGTACACTTTACAATCACGTTAGCGTGGAGGATAGAATGCGACATCCCTTAGTTATGGGTAACTGGAAACTCAACGGCAGCAAGAAGATGGTAAACGAGCTGATCGACGGCCTGCGTAAAGAACTGAGCGGCGTTGACGGCTGCGGCGTTTCCATCGCCCCACCGGCGCTGTACCTGGATCAGGCGAAACACGCTATTTCGGGTAGCCACATTGTGTTGGGTGCACAGAACGTTGACGTTAACCTGTCTGGCGCATTCACCGGTGAAGTTTCCGCTGAAATGCTGAAAGACGTGGGTGCGAAATACATCATCATCGGTCACTCTGAGCGCCGTACTTATCACAAAGAAAGTGATGAGTTTATCGCCAAGAAATTCGCAGTGCTGAAAGCACAAGGCCTGGTGCCTGTACTGTGCATCGGTGAAACCGAAGCCGAAAACGAAGCCGGTCAGACGGAAGCAGTTTGCGCACGTCAAATCGACGCGGTGCTGAACACCCAGGGCGCTGAAGCCTTCAACGGCGTGGTTATCGCTTACGAACCTGTTTGGGCTATCGGTACTGGCAAATCCGCCACGCCTGCGCAAGCACAGGCCGTTCACAAGTTCATCCGTGACCACATCGCCAAGCAAGACGCGAACGTGGCTGCGCAAGTGATTATCCAGTACGGCGGTTCCGTTAACGATAAAAACGCCGCGGAACTGTTTGCACAGCCTGACATCGACGGTGCGCTGGTCGGTGGTGCATCGTTAAAAGCAGACGCTTTCGCCGTTATCGTGAAAGCCGCTGCCGCAGCGAAAAAAGCCTAAGTGTTACGGGGCCGGTTTACCGGCCCACTACAGGATCGCGCAACCGTGATCCTGTATCTCCTCCGCCGAGGCGCGATTCAGCGTCCACAAATTCCGTTCTATGGCTAACAACGCCAAATTCCCCGAAGGCAACGCCACCAGCGCCAGCCCAAATTTCGCCATGTTCTCTTTAGCCTGCGGTAATTCATCATGCAGACGCATAAAGGGAGAGACGTGATACAGCTCCGCCGCCGTGATAGCCCGCACGTACCAGGTCTTACCGCTGAGCATTTTCGGTTGCCACTGTGCGGTTAGACCGCCACTCCAGCGATCGATTTCACGACGCACATCTGTGCGCAGGCAAGAAATATGAATGTGCAGTTGATCCTGCGTCCGGCCTGTCGGGGAATTAAGGGTTAATGACAACGCCCGGTCGGCAATCGGTGAACCGCGCTTATTCGCCAGTAATTGTCGCTGTTGCCAGGCCAGCCAAAAGAAATTAGGCGTTGTGGGTTGTAAGACTTCCGGGCTTTCGATGCCGTGAATACGCGCAATGGGCATTAGCAAATATTGCAGTGGCCCATTGATATCTTTCAAAGTGACATAGCCTTCTGCCACATTAACTTGCTGGCAAGGGGCTGGATTGCCGCGGTTTTCCTGTCCCGGCAGGCACTGCTGACGAACAATATTCCACAATGCGCTACTGTTTTGATGAAAGGTGAACAGGGCCGCCGCCACTGCGACGACCACGACCACAACACCTGCTGCAAGAATACGACGCGTACGTGACAACATGGCGGCCTCTCTGCGGTGAACTCCCCGCAGAGTAAAACGTTCCGCCCTGCACTGTCATGTTAATCCTGCTCGCCGTTGAGGATTGCGCTGAGCGCATCCGGTCGCAGGCGGATTTCTGCCGCGCGACGGTGGGCTTGCATCCCTTCGGTACGGCTTTGACGCACCGCAGGCGCAGCGATGGCCTCAATGCCGTGATGATCGATCCATTGATGCGTACAGATTTTCACATAAGCGCCGACCCACAATCCGCCGGTGTAACGTGCGGCCGCCATGGTCGGCAGCGTATGGTTAGTCCCGCAGCATTTGTCGGAGAACACCACACTGGCGTTTTGACCGATAAACAATGACCCATAATTGCGAATTTTCGCGGCGGTCGCATGCGGATCGCGGGTGTGAACCTGTAAATGCTCGGTCGCCATATGGTCAGCATAGGCAATCAGCGCGTCTTCATCGGCCACCAACACGATTTCCCCTTGCCGCTGCCAGGCTTCGCCCGCAGTGGCGGCGGTCGGCAATGTGCTGAGCTGACGCGTAATTTCACGCTGGGTGGCCTCCGCAATACGCGGCGACGAGGTCGCCAGTCCTACGCGGGTGCGCACATCATGTTCCGCCTGCGCCAGTAAATCAGCGGCCAGGATGCGCGGATCGGCGCTGTCATCCGCGATAATAAAGATCTCGCTGGGCCCCGCCAGCGCATCAATCCCCACCTGCCCAAACACCTGACGCTTTGCCTCGTTCACAAACGCATTGCCGGGGCCCACAATTTTATCCACGGGCGGCACGCTTTCGGTGCCATAGGCCATCGCCGCGATGGCTTGCGCGCCCCCGACTTTAAAAATGCGGTGCGCCCCCGCCAGATGACAAATGGCAATCATGGCGGGATGGGCCGCAGGCGGTAAACAAGCGATGATTTCGTCACAGCCCGCCACCACCGCCGGCACAATCGACATCACCGGCGCGGAGAGGATCGGATAGCGTCCGCCCGGTACGTAACAGCCCACGGTTTTAATCGGAATAATGCGATGCCCTAAGTGCACGCCCGGCAGGGTTTCCACCTCCAGCGGTTTCATGGTTGCCAGTTGCGCTTCGGCAAATTTACGTACCTGTGCGATGGCAAACTCACTGTCGCGGCGCGTCTGCGGATCGAGCCCGCCAAGGGCGCTTTCAATGTCCTCTGGCGACACTTCAAACTGCGCAGGCGTGACGCCATCAAAGCGTTGCGAATAGTCACGCAGGGCGTTATCGCCGCGCGCACGCACCGCGGCCACGATGTCGCTGACGGTTTGCGTTAATGAGGCATCGGCTGCCGCGTCCATGCCCTGCGGACGTTTAATAAATTCGACGTTTGCTAACTTATCCATGTTGCGCCTCGGCCATTTGTCCCAGTTTAATTTGTGCCAGCATCGCGAGGTGATCATAGACCACCCACTCATCGACGATTTTGCCGTCTTTAATGTGGTAATGGTTCATGCCCATCACAAACAGACGCTGACCGGTGGGTTTGCCCAACTCGCCATAGCCTAAGTGGTGCCCTTCCATGACCCAGCGCACCGCCACTTTGGTGCCGCCCTCTTCACACGGGTTCGAGCAGATGTGTTGTGGCATCCATGCGCCATCCGGAATCATGCCGATCAGCGCCAGCGTTTGGTGTGTTACCGACGCCACGCCATACAACTCCTTCATCAGCGGACCGTGCCACTGCACGTTGCTGGCGTACACTTCTTTGATTTTGCCAAGCATGCGCTTGTTGTAGATCTCATGCAGCCAGCCCAGTAATTCGGCTTCGGTATCGCTGTGCGCCAGCGTGTAATCAGGATCGCTTTCTGGCGGGTATTGCCCCAACAGGCGGCGATTCTCACCGATGTCGGTGACGCGAAAGCCTTTATCGAATTGCTCTTTCGCCATATCAAAGGCGATTTTGTCGGTATCCAGCCCTAACTGACGCATCAGCGCCATGTTGTCGCTCACCACCCACTCGCGGTAGATTTTGTTTTCCAGGATCATGCAATCCGCCACGGTGCGCGTGGTAAAGGTGCGATGGGTCGGCTGACCTAAATGGCTAAACTGCGTATGACGACCACAACCGGTTACCAGGTGCGAAGTGTAAAAACCGTCGACATCATCGCCATTCCAAATCACCTGCGTCGCCATACCGCGTCGCTCTGGAAATGCCACCAGACGTTGCAATGTGTCATGCACGATTTGCTCGCGGTTATACATGGTGCCCAGCGCGTTATACAGCACGCAATTGTGCGTGTAGTGGGTATAGATCAGCCCCACATCACGCTCATCCCAAATTTTGTGGGTGCAACGAACGATGTAATCGACAATGTCGGTGTAGCAAGGATCGAACCCGCGCATCGGTTGCACGCGCTGGCGTTTTTCAGGCACCAGATCGATAAAGTCGCGACGCTCACACTGTAAAACCGGCTCAACCGGGTGACGGGTGCTGCTCTTCTCACCTGATTTTTCCGGGGTGGCGGATTGCTTATTTGCTGTTTCAGTACCAGACATATTCACTCCTGCATTTGCCGTTTTTTGGGTGAGCGAGGCCCTCGCCAGATTCAGCGATATTTCGCACCCAGGGATTTTGCGCAGCAGGTGGCCGGGATAAATAAAGGCTTATTTATCCTGAACGCCCTGCATTACATTGCGCGGTTGAAATCAGCTAACGATTTGCGACCAAATCGCTAACTCATCAAGTCCTAAATATTCACGGATAATCACGCCATCGCGTAACTCCAGATGGGAGATCCCGGTCAGCGCCACCGGTTTGCGGGTCGGCGCGCCAAATTTCCCGTAGCCATCGTGCCAGGTTAATAACGACCAGCGCAGCGCAATCCGCACGGGCTCGTCAGCATCACGGCGTACCACAATATGATGCAGCTGGGTTTCGGCATCGGCAAACGACGCCCGATAACCGGATAAAAAGCTGCTGATGTCCTGTTCGCCGGTTCGCATTTCATGTCCCGGCGCGAACAGCGTGGCCGCAGGATGATACAAGCCCGGCACCACGCCGCTGTTTCCGCCCGCCCACATGGTCAGATAGCGCTCGACCACAGCGGCCAGTGCGCCTTCGACATCGTCGCCATCCGGGCCGCCAGCCCAGCGGGCTTCCAACTCTTCAGGGGCGACAGCATCTTGCCCCTGTTCACGGCGCACAATCGCCAGCTGGCGAGCAAAATCTGCCACATTCATACCAATTTGGCTGACGATGGCCGCGCGATCTTGCAATAACCACTCTTGACTGACGACCCCGTCGCTGCACAGGCGATCGGCCCAGGTGCGCACCCACAACGTGCGTCCGGTTGGCGCGCCAAAAAAGCCGTCGCCCAGATGCTGAATGCGCGCCACAGTACGCTGCGTGGCGTAGCCGGTCAGCTCATCTTCCCGGCTGCATAAAATGTCTTCGGTCAGCACCTGCCGCTGCGGAAAGCAGTGCAAGGCTTCCAGCGTCAGACGCATAAAATCTGACAAGTCAGTAAGACGTTTTTCCGGCGTATGAAACGTCACCGGGGTGCCGTAGAAATCGGCCAGTTGCCCGATATCTTTTTGCTCCCACACCTGGTGCGTGAGCGTCAAAATAAACTGTTGCAGCGAATCAAACTGCGGACTAAATCCGGGGATTTTCATTTCACATCCTCAGGGCGGAACCAGCTGTAACCATCACTCTCAACCACACCCACGCGCGGTCGCCGTGCCGAATGGCGTACCACCAGCGTGGCCGGAATTTGTATTTGCTCAGGGGCCAGGGTTCCGCTGTCGATTTGTTTCATTAACAACGCGACGGTGGCATCCACCATCGCCTGCACCGGCTGGCTGGCGGAGGTGAGCGCATAGGAAGGCCATCCTGCCGGGCCTACATCGTCATAACCCACAACGGAGAGCTGCTCGGGGATTGCCAAACCAAATTCATAGCGCGCGACATCCATCACCATCAGTGCCATATGATCGGTCGCTGCAAACACAGCATCGGGTGGAGTGGCGCGGTTAAATAAACTGCGGGCGGCTTGCAACGTTTGCTCGCGGTCGTAATTTCCCTGCACAACCTGTAGCGTCAGCCCTCTGGCCGCCAGCGTTTCGCTGAAGCCCTGTTGACGCAGTTGGTTAACGGAGGAGTCGGGCAACCCGGCAACATAGGCAAAACGCTGATGCCCACCGGCCAGCAAGAACTCGGCAATTTGCCGCGCGGCGGCACAATTATCGGTATTGACGCTGGAAGTCAGCGCATCGTCTGCCGCACGGTTAAACAACACCACCGGGATGCCTGCCGCCTGACACTCCTGCGACAGCGCATCGGATAATGATACCGAGGCCAGCACAATGCCATCGACGCGGTACTGCATAATCTGGTCAAAAATTTTATCCACCGTGCCATCGCGATTTTCAACAAACAGCAGCAAGTGGTAGTTCAACGCGTCCAACTGCTGGGCTAACACTTCCAGCACCTGCGGATAGAAATGGTTATCGAACCAGGAGATGACGACACCAATGATGCGAGAACGGGCCGTGTTGAGTGAACGCGCCAGCGCATTCGGCCGATACCCCAACTCGCGGGCGGCTTGCATCACCTTTTCACGCGTGGCGGGTGAAATGCTGGCCCCCGGCGTAAAGGTGCGCGACACAGCGGATTGGGAGACACCTGCTAACTGCGCAACCTGCTGCGAGGTGACAGGTGCAAAACTCTTACGTTTCATCATCTTTCCTTTTCTGATGCGTTCAGGTCAGACAGGATTATCACACTGTGACCAGGCTATTTCATGCATCGACGAGGGTATCATAGTGACTGTTTTTTATTCTTACACCCCTTTTGCATGCGTATGCAAGCAGTCGTCACATTTTTTATTTTTGGGTATTTTGTGTTCTTTACAATTTTGAAACCTTTCAGTAACGTCAAAAAATGAATACGTATTCATAACGGCCCTTTGAACGCGTTGTACAGTGCCGTTTTGCCTAATGAGAGCCCATCGTATCGCCGTTTAACGGCATCACTCATCCGTGAGGAGAGGTTCAACACCATGTTACGAGCACTGTTTACGCGACCCGAATTACTGCTCTTTTTTCTGATGAGCATTCTGTTTTTTATCTGCATCAACGGCGTGGATGCCTTTCTGGCCCCGCTGATGATTGACCAGGGCATCGCCCCCCAGGTGATGGGCATGATTATTGGGGCCACGGGCCTCGCCTCACTCTGTATCCGCTTTCCCCTGAGCATCGTGGCGGATGTGATGCACAACCGTAAGATTTTTGTACAAGCGAGCCTGCTATTGCCGGTGCTGGCCTGGCCGCTGGCGTGGTATTTACCTGGCCCCTGGACGTTCTTTGCCGCCAAACTGGCCAGCGGGTTCACTGCCGCCAGTTGGGTGCTGTATAACATCTTGTTTATCCGCTATTTCCGCCGCGAGGATGCGCCCGCCGCCGTGGCCCTGTTGGCGCTGGCTGGCCCGATTGGCGTGTTTATCAGCAATGCCATTTGTGGCGTTGTTGTCCACTTCTGGGGTGAGTTCAGCGCGTTCTTTGTGCCTTGTATCGCGGGACTGAGCGCGTTGCTATTGAGCTTTCGTCTGCGTCACGAGCAAGATACGCAGCGCAGGCCGACCCTGGTTGCCTGCGCCCGCAGTGCCCGCCGACAGTTAGGCGATCCGTCCATTTGGTTTTTGGGCGTGTTGGCGGTGATTGTGATTCTGGTGCCGTTTGCCACCCGCGATACCCTGACCCCGATTTATGCGCGTCAGCTGGGTGCGCAGGCGGGGGCGCTGGCTGCACTGAGCAATGTGCACCTGCTGTTTTATGCCATTGCCGTGGCGCTGTGCAGCTCGGTGTTTTACAAGCGTCTCGGGCTGGTGAAAACGGCGGTACTCGGCATTACGTTGCAGGTGATTTCTGCCGTGGCCATTCCTTTTAGCCACTCTTTGCTCAGCGTAGGACTGTGGCAAGGTGTCGGCGGCTTCTCCTTTGGTATGGCCTTCGCCGTGCTGATGTCGCTGAGTGTGGTAAATACCGCAGAGGATGAGCAAACAACCCGTATGGGCCTGTTTCAAACGATTTACTCCTGCGGCATGTTTTTTGGCCCAGTGCTGATGGGATTAATGCTACAGCACGTCAGCCTGACCTCCGGTTACTGGGTGATTGGCGGGCTGTGTGTGGTGGCGGCGTTTTTACTGCCCCTGGCGGCACAACGCGTAGAGCGCCGCTTCGATGCCCCCTCCCACTTACCGAAAGGCGCACTGGCTGCGCGTTCACGGGAGTAAACCATGCTGACGCCACACTCCCATAGCCTGGCACAGGTTGAATCCTGCCTGGAAAATGCCGAAGTCCATCGCACACTGAATGCGATGCTCAGCCTGAATCCCCAGGTGTGTGAAGAGGCCAGGCAGTGCGATCGCGAGGCAGCGCGCGGGCAGTGGCGTGGCCCGCTGCACGGCATTCCGCTGGTGGTGAAAGACAATATTGCCTGCCTGGGATTGCCAGTGAGCTGCGGCAGCCGTGGGTTGCAGCATCTCATCGCCACACAGGATGCCTGGGTGGTGCAGCGCCTGCGCAGTGCAGGTGCGCTGATCCTTGGCAAAACCAATCTGTCAGAGTTTGCCTTTGATGTGCGCTCCCGCAGTTCATTGGGAGGTGATGTCCGCAACCCGCTTGATGCTGCCGTCACGGCGGGCGGCTCCAGCGGCGGCAGTGCCGCTGCCGTGCGGGCAGGCATTGCACCTGCTGCGCTGGGCACCGATACCGGGGGCTCCATTCGCATCCCCGCCGCCTACACCGGTTTAGTGGGTCTGCGCCCTGCCTTTCGCCGCGCGTGGCTACGTGGCGTGGCGCCGTTGTCGCTGAGTAAAGACACCGTTGGTCCGATGGCGCACTCCGTCGCCGACGTTGCGCGCTTGCATCAGGTGATGAGCCAGCAACCGGTTGATCCGCTGCCCAGTGTGCGTTTACGCGGCCTCCGCCTGGGGGTTCTCCCCGCGCTGTTTGGTAATGACCCGGCACAACGCACGGTGCTGGATCGCGCGTTTTCCCGCCTTAGCCAGGCGGGATGTGCATTAATCACCGTGCACTTGCCGCTGCTGGAGGCCATCCGCCAGCAGCCGTGCGCCAGCCTGTATGAATTTGGTATCAGTTTTCAACGTTGGCTATCGCAACAGCCCAGTGCCCGCGTGTCGCTTCAGCAATTGGTGGCAGAAGGCAATGTGTTGCCGGAGTTTGTTCCCTTTCTGCAACAGCATTTACAACGTCAACGCATGGTTGAACGCGACTGGCATGCGGCACGCCAGTTTCACCGTCAGGTGAAAAACGCCCTGCGCGCGCTGCTGGTTGAGCATAACGTGCAGGGTTTGTTGTATCCCACCGCAAAAGCGTTACCCGTCAGCCTGGAGAAAATGCCGCCAGGCTGTGCACCAGAACTGGCGGCCATGAGTGGCTGGCCTGCAGTCACGCAATGCGCCGGATACGCCACAACGGGTTTGCCAGTCGGCCTGGAACTGTTGATGCCGCCGGAGCACGAAAATCACTTACTGGCCGTGGCGCAAGCCCTCGAAAACGGCCTGCGTTAACGCCCTGCACGGGATGCCTGTCCGGCTCTGCCGGAGGCCTGATGACGCCATAAGCACACCGACGTTGCGTGTGATCTCATTTTTAACATTCTGTTAATTTCCGACTTTACGCCCATTGCATACGTATGCAAACCTGAATGTATCACGATGGCAAACGCCGTTTTAGGAGATCACATGCAGTTACCCACGACGCCCAGTTTTCGACTTGATGGCCAACGCGCGCTGGTGACAGGCGGGTCGCGCGGTATCGGTTTGGCCGCAGCGGTCGCGCTGGCGGAAGCCGGAGCCGAGGTCTGGATCATTGCCCGTCAAGCCGATGCGCTGGATGTTGCCGTCACCGCCGCCGCACAACGCGGACTGACGCTACATGCTGTGGCGCTGGATATCACCGATAACAGCGCCGTGCAGCACAGCGTATCCCGCCTGCCGGTGATGGACGTGTTAGTGAACAACGCTGGCCTGGCGCGCCACCAGCCGTTCACTGAAGTGAGCGAAGACAATTTTGATGCCGTGATGGCAATTAACCTGCGCGCCACGTTCTTTGTGACGCAGCACGTGGTGAAACGTATGCGGGCCGCGCAGGTGAAAGGGTCAGTGATCACCCTCTCATCGCAAATGGGCCACGTCGGTGGCAAGGATCGCAGCGTGTATTGCGCGTCAAAAGCCGCTCTGGAAGGCATGACGCGGGCACTGGCGGTCGATCTTGGCCCGGATGGCATTCGCGTCAACACCCTGTGCCCCACCTTTATCAAAACGGAGCTTTCTGCCGGATCGCTGGCCGACCCAGATTTTCATCAGCATGTGATGAGCAGTATCAAACTAGGTCGTTTGGGAGAGTTAGAAGACATCATGGGGCCAGTGGTGTTTCTGGCCTCACCTGCTGCTGCGCTGATTACCGGCAGTGCTTTGATGGTGGATGGCGGCTGGACCGCCTCCTGATAGCCAATGTGAGGTCTGTATGCGTAGCCAATTATTATCAAAAGACGTGTTGCTGTTTTTTATTATCAGTTTGCTGTTTTTTGTGAGTATTCATGCCTTTGACCCCTTTCTGGCGCCCTATATCACGTCACTGAATGTTGAGGCGCGCGCGATGGGCATCATCATCGGCGCCACCGGCCTGGCCTCGATGCTGCTGCGTTTTCCAACCGGCGTGATTTCAGATCGCCTGCGTAATCGTAAGCGCATCATTCAAGTCGGCTTGCTGTTTACGATCATCGCCTGGCCGCTGGTGTACCTGCATCCTACGCCAGAAACGCTGTTTGCGGCCAAACTGGCCGACGGCGTTACCAGCGCCACGTGGGTGATTTATAACGTGATGTTTGTGGCCTATTTTCCACCGCTGGAAGCCGCTGCGGCAGTGGCACTACTCAGCGTGACGTCACCCGTTGGCACCTTTATTGGCATTTCAATCGCCGGATTTATTGCGCGTCACTTTGGCCCGGAATCGAGCTTCCTGGTTGCCTCGGGTGCCGCCTTGCTTGCCCTGCTGCTGAGCTGCTTTATCCGTGAGCCAAAAACGGAACGCCCACCGGCCAGCGAATCCGCCTCAGCGGTCAGTATTCAGTTACGCGATAAATCCGTGTGGGTGTTAGGTGGCCTGTGTGCCTTAGTCATGATGGTGCCCTTTGCCACGCGCGATACCTTAACGCCGCTGTTGGCAGAAGGCTTTGGGATGGCTGCCGGATCGCTTGCCACGCTCAGCGGTATCCACCTGTTTTTCTATGCGCTCGCCACCGCGCTGTGTGCTCCGTTGTTCTATCGCTGGTTAGGATTGTATAAAACCGCGATGGTCGGCGGCCTGCTGCAAGGTGTGGTGGCGATTGCCATGCCACTGGCTCCCACCATTTGGGTGCTGTTTGGCCTGCAAGCATTGGCAGGCGTGGCCTTCGGCATGATTTCTACCGTCCTGAACTCATTGATTGTAACGCACACCCCCGCCTGGCAGCAGTCCACTCGCGTGGGCCTCTATCAGAGTATCTATTCCGCCGGCATTTTCTTTGGCCCGGTGCTGGTGGGCTTCATCAAGTACTACTTTGCGATGTCACAGGGCTTTTTCGTGGTGGGCATCACCTCGATTCTGTCAGTGTTAGTGATTCACCACGTCATGCGTATGGTTGAGGCGCGCCGCGATCCGGCGCTGTCACCCACATGAGCCCTCCACCCTTGATCTTACTGAGCGGCACCCTGTGCGATGCGCAACTGTGGACGCCGATGCTGAAACAGCTCCGAATTCGTCAGGTGCGCTGCCTGATCCCTGAGGGTGAAAAGTCGGCACTGGCGACTGCCCAGCGTCTGTTAGCGCAGCTTCCACCGCGCTTTTGCCTGGCAGGCTTTTCCCTCGGTGCGATGGTGGCGCTGCATATGCTGGCACTGGCGCCTCATCGGATAGCAGGGTTGGCCCTGATGGCCGTCAATCCTTTTCCCTTGCCGCCTGATAGCCTGACGCCGCGTCGGGCAGTAATGACACAGGCGCAGGCGATGGGCCTGCGCGAATTTGTGCTGGCACAACTGTGGCCACGCTACGTGGCGAACGCGCGCCTGCAGGACATCGCGTTGCGTGACACGATTTTAGACATGGCTGAACGCTGCGGCATCAACACCTTTATCAGCCAGACAGAGCTGTCACTGCGTCGCCATGACTGCCGGGAAGCCGTACGCAAATTTCAACGCCCGCTCCTGCTGCTCAGTGGCGATCAAGATTCGATCTGTCCAGCAAAAGGGCATCAGGCGCTGGCGGAACTTGCTCCGCACGCACGCTGGCAAGAGTTTCATCAATGCGGCCATTTTCTGCCGCTGGAAGCGCCCGACCGTTGCGCTTCTGCACTGACATCCTGGTATGAAGAGGTTAAAGAATGCGAAGCAATGCGATAAAACAGCGTTTTCGTGATGGGCAGCCTATCGTCAACGGCTGGTTAGCGATTCCCAGCAGCTACAGCGCTGAAATTACGGGTCACCAGGGCTATGACGCCGTCACCGTGGATATGCAGCACGGTTTGATTGATTTCGCCTCGGCGCTGACCATGTTGCAAGCCTTGTCATCGACGCCTGCCACGCCGCTGGCACGCGTCAGCGATAACAATCCTGCCTTAATGATGCAACTGTTGGATGCCGGTGCCTGGGGCATTATCTGCCCGATGATTTCCACGGTGGCGCAAGCGCAACAGTTTGTCGCTGCCTGCCGTTATCCGCCGTTGGGCAATCGCTCCTTTGGCCCGGCTCGCGCACTGCTGTACGGCGGCAAAGACTATCCGCGTCACGCCAACGAAGAGATGCTGACGCTGGCCATGATCGAGACCCAGCAAGGGCTGGATAACCTCGATGACATTTTGGCGGTACCGGGCCTGGACGGTGTCTTTATCGGCCCCAATGATTTGTCATTAGCCCTCACCGGCGAGGCCAGCGCGGAATCAACGCATCCTGCCATGTTAGCCGCTGTCGAGCGGGTGATTAGCGCCACCCGACGTACGCAAAAAATGGCCGGGATTTTCTGCACCTCAGGTGAAGCCGCCGCAGAGCGCCTGCGCCAGGGCTTCCATTTTGTCACGCCCGCCAATGACGTAATGCAACTTTCCAAAGCAGGGCGTCACGCCGTCGCCGCCGCACGCGGTGAAGCCGCCCCTGCCACTTCCGCATCCGGATATTAAGGAGAAATGATGATCACATTGACCCAAGCCGAAGCGCGTAAACGCCTGGTGACACCGGAAGAGATGGTCTCTTGCCCGGTGGCCTTTGTGGATTGCCGCCTGCCTGGCTCGCACCTGAAACAGAACTATTCGTTTATTGGCCCGGGTGTGACGCAATCCGCCAGCCAGGTGGTGAATATTCCCGAACCGCACAGCTTTAATATTGGCGCCGCCGCGATGCCAAAAGGCGTGACCAATAATTTGCATCTGCATTTCACCGCTGAAGTGTTTTTGATTCATGAAGGCAGTTGGAAATTCCGTTGGGGTGCCGCCGGTGAGCACGAAGCGGTATTTAGTGCGCCGACCATCCTCACCATTCCGACCTGGATTTTCCGGGGCTTTACCAACGTTTCACCCAATGAAACCGATGGCTGGGTGTTCACCGTGTTGGGCGGTGATAATACGGGCGGCATTATCTGGCATCCTTCCGTGCTGGAAGCGGCGCAGGAAACCGGGCTGTATCTGGGCCGCGATAACAAGCTGATTGATACAGAAGCCGGTGCGCCAACACCAGAACGCGATCAACTGATGCCCGCGATTTCTGCTGAAGAGATGGCCAGATTGCCACAGTACACGCCACAACAGATGGCACAATACGCTGTGACGGGCGAGCAACGCGCCTGGTCATCGCGCGCCCTGCTCGACAGTTGCCTGCCCGGACACGGCGGTCGCCTGGCACCGGTGATTGGCTACGGCGTCAATCAGGATCGTACCAGCATCACGCCTATCGTCCGTCCGCACGGTTTCTCGGTGGAGTGGGCGTCGCTGGAGAACGATCATCAGTGGGGCAATCACTGCTGCGATCAAACGCAGGTGATTATGGTGTTTAAAGGCGAGCTGGAAGTGACGTTTAATCGCGGTGGTGAAGCTGTGACGCTGCGTGCCCCTGAAAAATCCGTGGTGTCGATTCCGGCGCACAGCTGGCGTCACTATCGTGCTATTAACGGTGATTGTGAATTTACGTTGACCAGCGCCGGGGATGAGCGGACGAAAATCTGGTGGGACGATGCGATCTTAACCGCTGCGCAAGAACAAGGTTGGTGTGTTGATCCTGATGGCTGGATTGCCCCCTGGCATCTGCTGCCCGTGACGGCTCGTCGTGCAGGCGCTGCGCTAGCCCACTACCCAACATAAACAACAAGGGCGGCTTAGCGCCGCCCTGTTATCTTAAGGTTTCATCACCTGGTCGTAAGTCCCGCCATTCGCAAAGTGCGTTTTCTGCGCCGCCGTCCAGCCACCAAACTTACCATCGATGGTAAACAGTTTTACCGGTGCAAAGGTCTTTTCAAACTCTTTTGCTACCGCCGCATCGCGAGGACGATAGTAGTTTTTCGCCGCGATAGTCTGGCCTTCAGGCGAGTAGAGGTATTTCAGGTAGGCATCTGCCACTTTACGCGTGTCGCGGTCATCGACCACTTTATCCACCACCGAGACTGTTGGCTCCGCGAGGATAGACTCGCTGGGCGTGACGATTTCGAAATCATTCGGCTTCAATTTCAGCGCTAAATAGGCTTCGTTTTCCCACGCCAGCAGCACATCACCTAAACCACGCTCAACAAAGGTGTTGGTTGCACCGCGTGCACCGGTATCCTGCACTTCAACGTTTTTAAACAGCGCTTTCACAAATTCCTGCGCTTTTGCCTGGTCGCCGTTGTTGGCATCCAGAGCATAGCCCCAGGCTGCCAGATAGTTCCAACGCGCGCCGCCAGAGGTTTTTGGGTTTGGCGTGATGATCGAAACACCGGGCTTAATCACATCATTCCAGTCTTTGATGCCTTTCGGGTTGCCTTTACGCACTAAGAACACAATCGTTGAAGTGTAAGGCGCAGAGTTATCAGGCAGGCGCTTAATCCAGTTTTTATCAATGCTGCCACGCTCGGCGATAGCATCCACATCGGAGGCCAGCGCCAGAGTAACAACATCCGCTTTAATGCCGTTGATCACTGAAGTGGCCTGCTTGCCGGAGCCGCCATGAGACTGACGAATCGTCACGTCATCGCCCGTTTCTTGCTTATAGTGGGCAGCAAAGGCTTTGTTGTATTGCTCATACAACTCGCGCGTAGGATCGTACGACACGTTCAGTAATTGAATATCTTTCGCCAACACGCTGGTTGACGCCAGTAATAATGTTAATCCCACGCTCCACTTCTTCATCTCGCTCTCCCCAAAGTTTTGATGGATGCAGCGTGACACAAAGTGATGCAAGGATTAAAGAATTAAAAAAAACTGTTAATAACCGGATGGAATATAGCGGCGCAAAAGAAGGGCGCCGTTTTGGCGCCCTGGATGCTGATAATCAGTACAGCTTCTTGGCCGTTTCCAGCCAGTCTTTCTTAAAGGGACGCTTCATGTTCTCGATAGCGTCAATAATGTCGTGGTGCACCATCTTCTCGTTCTGGATGCCCACACAGCGACCGCCGTAGCCTTGCAGCAACAACTCAATAGAGTATGCGCCCATGCGGGATGCCAGAATACGGTCATAGGCGACAGGTGCGCCACCGCGCTGAATGTGACCGAGCACCGTCGAGCGTGTTTCACGCTTGGTTTCTGCTTCGATAAAACGCGCCAGCTCGTCGATATCACAGATGTGCTCGGTGATCGCCACGATCGCATGCTTTTTGCCTTTCGCGATGCCCGCTTTGATCTCTTCGACCAGCTCTTCGCGGGTATAAGGAATCTCAGGCAGTACGATGAACTCACAGCCGCCAGCAATGGACGCCGCCAAAGTCAGATCGCCACAGTAACGGCCCATCACTTCAACGATTGAGATACGCTGGTGAGATGAAGAGGTGTCGCGCAGGCGGTCAATCGCCTCGACCACCGTTTCCAGTGCCGTAAAGTAGCCAATGGTGTAATCGGTGCCGGCAACGTCATTATCAATCGTGCCCGGTAAGCCGATGCACGGGAAACCCATTTCGGTCAGACGCTTGGCACCCATGTAAGAGCCGTCACCGCCGATGACCACTAATGCATCAATGCCGCGCTTTTTCATGTTTTCAATAGCGACCGCACGCACATCTTCATTGCGGAACTCAGGAAAACGCGCGGAACCCAGGAAGGTGCCGCCGCGGTTAATCATGTCGGAAACGCTGTAGCGGTCGAGATTGATCATGCGATCTTCATACAAACCGAGATAGCCATCGTAAACACCGGAAACTTCCAGTCCTTCACTCAATGCTGCGCGCACCACGCCACGGATGGCGGCGTTCATACCTGGCGCATCACCGCCACTCGTCAGTACACCGATTTTCTTGATCATGACAACCTCTGAACTTGTTAGGCAAATTGGGAATCCGGGCACCCGCAGGGCAGGGGCTGGCCGTTTCAGGCACTTACCGCTTCATATTGGCAAATAGTATATCAAAGACTTAATGCTGAATTGATTCAGGTCAGGCAAGAATCGGGTAATTTTTTCACGTTTCGAGACCTGTCCCAAACTGCATGAAAATAATTGCAGTAAAACATCAGGTTAAAGCTCGAAATGCCCTTGCCGCTCACTGGGTACAATCGAGCAAGGGTCCTGGTGAATAATGACATCAGAACCCGGAAATTTTTCACGCAACGCATGCTCCACCTGCTCTGCGATTTGGTGAGACTGCACTAATGGCAGATGATCGTCCATTTCCAAATGCAATTGAATAAAGCGCGTGGGCCCCGATTGGCGAGTCCGTAACTGATGCGCACCGCGCACACCAGGCCAACGATGGACAATGTCGATAATCGCTTGCCGCTCAGCATCTGGCAAGGCGCGATCCAATAGGGATTGCACCGCCTCATAGCCCATACGCAGCGCGCTGTAGAGAATATAGACGCCAATCCCTAACGCAAACAACGCATCGGCGCGATGAAAACCGTACCAACTCAGTGCAAGGGCAATCAGGATCGCCCCGTTCATCAATACATCCGATTGATAATGCAGCATATCTGCACGCACCGCCTGGCTGCGCGTCTTACGCACTACCCAACGTTGAAACGTCACCAGCAGTAGCGTGGAAACCAACGCAATCACGGTGACCGTCATGCCCACCAACGGTGCCCGCAGCGGATCGGGAGAGGCCAGATGCTGAAACCCCGTCAGAAACAAAAACAGGGCCGAGCCGGATATAAACATGCTTTGCGCCAATGCGGCCAGCGATTCCGCTTTGCCATGACCAAAAGCGTGCTCCGCATCAGCGGGTTGCAGTGAGTAACGCACCACCAACAAGTTAGTCAACGATGCCGCAATATCCACCAGCGAATCTACCAATGCGGCCAGTAAACTCACTGACCCGGTGTACCACCAGGCAAAAATTTTAATCAGAAGTAGAACAGAGGCCATTGCGGTAGCCGCCATGGCTGCACGGCTCACTAAGCGCCCATACTGCGTCATCGTCATCCTACGGCTCCTCACAACATTGGCGATAGTATAGCGAAGCCGCACATGAAGTTAACCGTCGCGATTATTCCGCTTTTTTTGCCAACGCCGACTTGCTGCGCGCCATGCTCTCTTCACCCGCTAATGATGAGGTGATTAAGCCCATTTCACGCATCATTTCTGCAGATTTACGCTCAAAAAAACTCTCAACACGTTCGCTGGTAAGCGTTTCGGGCTTGTCTTTATCCCGCTTCTCTTCCTGCTCTTCGTCGTCATCTTCACGCTTCGCTTTGGCCATCAACGCTTTTAACTGACGCATCAGAGCAGCAATTTCCTCTTCCGTGACATCCTGATCGCCCAATGTCGCCTTCATCAGAAGCTTGACCAGTTGACCGTATTTTTGGTCCACGCCACGACTGCGCTTTCCAGAAGCGGCAAAGATGCTCATCATCTCATGCAAGGATTTCAGTTTTTTCTGTGGCTCGCTGACCGTTTGCTTTTCCTGACTTTTCGCCTGCAACTCCGCACTGCGTTTGTGTAAATCAGTCATCATAGAAGCCGCCAGCGCTTTGGCTTCACGCTGACTATCGGCCAGGTTTCCGATGGCTTCTGCTTTGCCAGCGGCCGATTTTTGCGGATTAGGAACAGGGTAAGGCAGATGGTTGTCCAGTCTCATTACAGTCTCCTGATCGTGATTTCTTTCAATTTCAAACGACACGAGGGGCATGCAACTTAAATGAACGCAGGGCCAAACGGCGGGCAAAAAAAACCCCGCCATCATGGCGGGGAAGACAGGGATGGTGTCTATGGCAAGGAAAACAGGGATACTATGTTACTGGTTACTGCCGGTACTACTCACTGCCTGCAGCGATGATGCCTGCTGCATGTTCGAGAGCTTGCGCAATTCAATCATGCGTTGCTCGTGTTTCGCGTTCAAAACGGCCTGCTGTTCCGGGGTCAACAGGTGGTACATCTGGTTTCTTACTTTTGCCATCTCGACCTGCCAATCCAGCTGGTCGTCGGCAATTTTTTCCATCTGTGCCTTTACGGCCGTTTCGTCAAAATTCTCTGCAATGACCAGGTCATGCAATTTTTCAAGTTCACTGGGCGCAATGTTGTGGCGCTCTGCCCTGGCTTGTTGCATTAAATCCCGCATTTGTTGACGCTGTTGCTCAGATAATTTGATGCCGTCAAACATGTGACTTCCCGGATTTTGCGTCATACTGCTCTGCGCCAATCCGTTGTTTTGATGCATCTCGTCAATCGTCGTAACGTCGGCGGCTAATACATTGAAGCTCAGGGTCAGTGTAGAAGCCATGACGACGGCGGTTACTTTGCGCATCGTGTACTCCCAGTTTGTTCCGTTTCTTGATTCAACGAGGACCAGTCTACGGCGCGAGCTGCAAACATGCGTCAGGAGGTGTAAAACAACGTAAAGTCATGGATTGACGGCTTTCGATGTCGTAATTTTGCCTGCGGAGGGCCAAAACAATGAATAAAATTCTGTTGGTTGATGACGATCGCGAACTCACTTCGCTATTGAAAGAATTGCTTGAAATGGAAGGCTTTAACGTTGTGGTTGCCGGTGATGGAGAGCAGGCGTTGAGCCTACTCGATAACTCCGTTGACCTGTTGCTGCTGGATGTGATGATGCCAAAGAAAAATGGCATTGATACGTTGAAAGAACTGCGTCAACAGCACCAAACGCCGGTCATCATGTTAACAGCCCGCGGAAGCGAGCTGGATCGTGTTCTGGGACTCGAACTGGGTGCCGATGACTACTTACCTAAACCCTTTAACGATCGCGAGCTGGTCGCACGTATACGCGCGATTTTGCGTCGTTCCAGTTGGAGTGAGCAGCAGCAACATAACGACAATTCGTCGCCCACGCTGGAAGTTGATCATCTGCGATTGAATCCTGGTCGCCAGGAAGCCAGCTTTGACAGTGAACCACTCGACTTAACCGGCACAGAGTTTACCTTGCTCTATTTGCTGGCTCAGCATTTGGGGCAAGTTGTCTCACGTGAACACCTGAGTCAGGAAGTTTTAGGTAAGCGTCTGACGCCATTTGATCGCGCAATCGATATGCACATTTCCAACTTACGCCGAAAGTTACCGGATCGTATTGATGGACACCCGTGGTTTAAAACATTGCGTGGACGCGGATATTTAATGGTTTCAGCAGCATGATTGGAAGTTTGACCACCCGCATTTTCGCCATTTTCTGGCTCACGCTGGCACTGGTGCTGATGCTGGTATTGATGTTACCCAAGCTCGATTCACGCCAGATGACGCCGTTGCTCGAAAGTGAGCAACGGCAGGGCATGATGATCGAACAGCATGTGGAAGCTGAACTGATCCAAGACCCCGCCAACGACTTGATGTGGTGGCGGCGGCTTTTTCGCGCCATTGATAAATGGGCCCCGCCGGGCCAGCGTCTGCTGCTGGTCACCAGTGAAGGGCGTGTTATCAATGCACAGCACAATGAAATGCAGATTATCCGCAACTTTATTGGCCAGTCGGATAACTCAGATCATCCACAGAAAAAGAAGTATGGTCGCAATGAGTTAGTCGGGCCCTTCTCCGTGCGTGACGGTGAAGATAATTATCAGCTGTATTTGATTCGCCCAGCGGGCAGTTCACAGCTCGACTTTATCAACCTGCTGTTTGACAGACCGTTGTTACTGCTGATTGTGACGATGTTAATCAGTTCACCGCTGCTGCTGTGGCTGGCGTGGAGCCTTGCCAAACCCGCACGTAAGTTGAAACACGCGGCGGACGAGGTGGCGCAGGGGAACCTGCGGCAACATCCTGAACTGGAAGCCGGGCCGCAAGAATTTCTGGCGGCAGGATCGAGTTTTAACCAAATGGTGAGTGCGCTCGAACGCATGATGACCGCTCAGCACCGCCTGTTGTCGGATATTTCACATGAGTTGCGCACGCCATTGACGCGGTTGCAACTGGCAACGGCATTAATGCGACGCCGTCACGGTGAAGGCAAAGAGCTGGAACGCATCGAAACAGAAGCACAGCGTTTAGATGGCATGATCAACGATCTGCTGTCGCTATCGCGTAACCAACATAAAAATGCGCTGGTGAGCGAATCGCTAAAAGCCAACCAGTTGTGGGCTGATGTGTTGGAAGATGCCAAATTTGAAGCCGAGCAGATGGGTAAAACGTTAGAGGTACCCTACCCTCCCGGCCCATGGCCGCTTTACGGCAATCCCAATGCACTGGACAGCGCCGTTGAGAATATCGTGCGTAATGCGCTGCGTTATTCACACTCGCATATTCAGGTCAGCTTTTCGGTTGATAACCAGGGCATCACTCTGCACGTCGATGATGACGGCCCAGGCGTGAGTGCAGAAGATCGTGAGCAGATTTTCCGGCCCTTCTACCGTACCGATGAAGCGCGCGATCGTGAATCCGGGGGAACCGGCCTTGGTTTGGCGATTGTAGAGACCGCTATTCAGCAGCACCGAGGCTGGGTAAAAGCCGATGACAGCCCTTTAGGAGGCTTACGACTGACGTTGTGGCTACCACTTTATTCTACTAAGAAGTAATTCTTTGCTATGCTGCGGCCCTCCTGTTTGAGGGCCGTTTTTTATGCTGAATATCGTACTGTTTGAACCTGAAATCCCCCCCAATACGGGCAATATCATCCGCCTGTGTGCCAATACGGGTTTCAGATTGCATTTGATTGAACCCATGGGATTTGCCTGGGACGATAAGCGCCTGCGTCGAGCGGGACTGGACTACCATGAGTTCACGGCGGTTCAGCGCCATGCCAATTACGATGCTTTTGTTGAGGCAGAGCAGCCCAAACGCCTGTTCGCTCTGACCACGAAAGGCACGCCAGCGCACAGCGCGGTGAGTTACCAGGCAGGTGATTATTTGTTGTTTGGGCCAGAATCTCGCGGTCTACCGATGACCATTTTGGATGCCTTGCCAGCAGAGCAAAAAATTCGCATTCCCATGCAGCCCGACAGCCGCAGTATGAATTTGTCGAATGCAGTGTCGGTGGTGGTGTATGAAGCATGGCGTCAATTAGGTTATCCTGGCGCCCTGCTGAAAAGCTAAATAATGCGGGGAATGGCGAGCAGAAAAGCTCGCCCATGAACCGATGCGGTTAAATGCCGTCACCGTATTCAAAGCCGGGGATAGTGCCGTTGAAGTGCTGATCCATCTCCATGGACGGTTTATCGCTGGAAGGTTTACCGACGATACGCGCAGGCACACCTGCAGCAGTGGTATGGGGCGGAACAGGCTGCAATACCACAGAGCCCGCACCAATTTTTGCGCCACGCCCCACTTCAATGTTGCCCAGGATTTTCGCGCCCGCACCAATCAAGACGCCTTCACGTATTTTGGGATGACGATCGCCGGTGGTTTTCCCCGTTCCGCCAAGCGTCACGGATTGCAAAATAGACACATCATTCTCAACAACCGCCGTTTCACCAATAACGATACCGGTCGCGTGGTCGAGCATGATGCCGCAACCAATTTTCGCGGCGGGGTGAATATCGACACCAAAAGAGACTGAGATTTGGTTCTGCAGGAATACCGCTAGCGCACGACGGCCTTCATTCCATAGCCAATGGCCAATACGGTAGGACTGTAAGGCGTGGAAGCCTTTCAGATAAAGCAGTGGAGTAGAATATTTATCAACGGCGGGATCGCGTTGGCGAACAGCCTGAATATCGTATGCCGCTGAGGCAATCATGCGGGGATCTTGCTTGTAGGCTTCTTCCACAATCTCGCGGATAGCCATCGCGGGCATGATCGGGGTCGCCAGTTTATTGGCTAACATGTAGCTCAGGGCACTGCCCAGATTCTCATGCTTGAGCAACGTCGCGTGGTAAAAACTGGCCAGCATTGGCTCACAATCCGCCAGTGCACGGGCTTCCGCTTTAATACTGCTCCAGACCAGTTCTAACTCTTCGGACGACATTGCCTTACCCCCATAAAAAACAGCGCCCGATGTATTCATCGATGCGCTATTGGTGACTTGCATCCTGCTTAGCGACTGCTATTTTCGTCTTTCCTTGCACGACCCAGTAAGCTCAATGCTGCCTCGCGCGCTGATTTTTCGCAATACAGAACCTGATAAATTTGCTCTGTAATGGGCATTTCAACGCCGACACGTGCGGCCAGGGCTTTCACTTCTTTGGTGTTACGATAGCCTTCGACAACCTGACCGATAGATGCCTGCGCAGCATCAACATCTAATCCTTGTCCCAGCATCATGCCAAAACGGCGATTGCGCGACTGGTTATCCGTACACGTCAGCACCAAATCACCTAACCCTGCCATCCCCATGAACGTCGTTGGATCGGCACCCAGCGCTGAGCCCAGGCGGCTCATTTCGGTTAAACCTCGGGTGATCAGTGCGGTACGCGCATTTGCACCAAAGCCAATACCATCAGATATGCCAGCACCGATCGCAATGACGTTTTTCACCGCACCACCGAGTTGCACCCCAATAAAATCAGGATTGCTGTAAACACGAAAACTTTTTCCGCAGTGCAATAACTGCTGGAGATCATCAGAGAAAGTGGCATCCGTTGCAGCGAGTGCAATGGCCGTGGGCAGCCCTGCCGCCAGTTCTTTCGCAAAGGTTGGCCCAGACACAACGGCCAGAGGAATCGTCTCGCCGAGGATCTCGCGTGCGACATCCTGCAGCAAACGCCCGGTTTCTTTTTCCAGTCCCTTCGTTGCCCAGACAATGCGGGTATCCCGGTTCAACCAGGGCTTTATTTGGCTCAATACATCGCCAAACACATGACTTGGCACCACGACCAAAATATCCCGACTGGCCTGAATCGCGGCCTTAAGGTCAGTTTCAATGCGCAGTGAATCAGGGAAAGGAACATCGGGCAGGAAAGCGGCATTGCAACGGTCGGCTTCAAGTTGAGCCTGGCTTTGAGGATTATGTCCCCACAGCACAACCGGGTGACCATTGCGAGCCAATGTGATGGCCAAAGCGGTGCCGTAAGATCCGGCACCGATGACGGTCATTGACGCATTATACGCGACCATTAGGCATCCTGTTGCGGTGCCTGGTTTTCACCTTGCTGCTGCAGATAGTTCATGAACAGCGCGTCAAAATTGACGGGTGCCAGGTTCAGTTGCGGGAAAGTACCGCGAGAAACCAGGCTGGTGATGCACTCACGCGCATACGGGAACAGGATGTTCGGGCAGTATGCACCCAGGCAGTGTGCCATCTGGTTACCCTCGATACCGCCAATGGAGAAGATACCAGCCTGCTGTACTTCACACAGGAAAGCCGTTTCTTCACCAACAGAAGCCGTTACCGTTACACGCAGCACAACTTCAAAAATACCTTCAGCCAGTTGATTAGAGGCGGTGTCTAAATCCAACTTCACCTCAGGTTCCCACTCTTTCTGGAAAATCTGCGGTGCGTTCGGTGCTTCAAAGGAGATATCTTTAGTGTAGATACGTTGGATCTGAAAAGACATCTCGCTGCTGTTTTGTTCTGACATGTTTCTTATCCTTTGCGTTAATAAACCATCCTTGCCCGGCAAGGATAAACGACGTTATTTCAGTAACGGATCCAGACCGCCTTGCGCATCTAACGCATGGAGATCGTCACAGCCACCAATATGTTTATCGCCAATAAAAATTTGCGGCACGGTCGTCCGTCCGCTGCGCGCGATCATTTTCTCACGCAGTTCAGCATCGCCATCAATGGCGATTTCATTGAAACCAACACCTTTTTGTTGCAACAACGCTTTCGCACGATGACAAAAAGGGCAGGTCGCTTTAGTGTAAATATCAATCTGCGCCATAGATAGCTCCTGAATTATTTGCCGCGAACCAGTGGCAGGTTATCGCCGTTCCAGCCGGAGATACCGTCTTTCATAACAGAGACTTTTTCAAAACCCGCCTGGCTCAATTTGGTGGCTGACTCGTGCGCGGTATGACCCGACGCACACACCACGATCAGCGGTTGAGATTTGTATTTCTCCAACTCGCTAAAGCTGCCCTTTTTGATATCTGCAGCCTGCACATTCACAGAATTAGAAATATGGCCTTTGCGAAACTCATCTCGTCCACGCACATCAACAATGACGGCGTCTTCTTTATTCATTAAATGTGTCGCTTCACCGCGGGTAATCGTTTTTACTTTTGAGAACATGCCCTTAGCGGTAGTCACGATCACTAAAACCAGCAAGATAACCCATGCCAGGCTCAGAATGGGATTATTGCTTGCGAATTGCATAATTTCTTGCATGAGGGGTAACGGCTCCCAACAGGGTTAATTAAGAGAAAATGTGGGTTCTGAGTATACCTGCGCCACTTTTCATGTACAGTCGCCAGCGCTGCTCTGTTGCAATTTCTGCGGCAAAAGACGAAAAAAAGTGATCTCACCCCCTGGCCAGCGACATATTACGTCGTGGATCGTTGCAAAACGCGTACTCCCTACAGCTTCCGTTTGTAACGAATCTTTTCCTTCTCTTTCCTGGCAGGATGATGTGAAACCGCGCATGATTAACGTGGGCCGGAATAATGGGTAAAACAAAATCGCCCTGATGAGTGATTTAAGTGGGTGGATTGCCGTGGGAGATGTCACGTATGGAAATGAAAAGCCGCGATGCATGGCTGGTAAGCTGCTGTTCAACGTGGAATAATCGCTGCTTATGAGGGAAAAAGCGGCAGTGTTAATACAATTGATCCCGGAAGCGCGTTTTGTCACACAGAGAATGCGTTCTTTTCCCGTTGCCCTTATTTTTACCAGTGCCATCTATGCCAGCGCACTGCTGCTGCCTGTTGCGCAGGCCGCTGATGATAACAAGTCACAACTGCAATCCATTCAGCAAGATATCGCCGCCAAAGAGCAACGGGTTAAAGCGCAGAAAGTTGAGCGCAGCAAATTGCTCGATCAGTTGCAAAGCCAGGAAAAAGTCATCGCGCAGGCCGCTCGTCAACTACGCCAAACGCAAGGCGCATTAGGTCAGCTCGGCAGCGATATCAAAAACTTAACGGCCTCAATCAGCAAACTGCAAGACACTCAGTCGCGTCAGGAAGGCCTGCTTTCACAACAGCTCGATGCGGCTTTTCGTCAAGGCCAGCACAATGGATTGCAGTTAGTCCTCAGTGGCGAAGAGAGCCAGCGCAGCGAACGTATTCTTGCTTATTTTGGCTACCTCAATGATGCGCGTAAGCAGACCATCACCGATCTCGAACAAACCCGAACCGCGCTCACCACGCAAAAAGCCTCGCTGGTTGATAAACAATCGCAGCAACAGGCCCTGTTAGGTGAACAACGCGCACAGCAGCAGAAGTTAGAAGGCGCGCGAGTTGCCCGTCAGAAAACACTGACCACGCTGGAAACCTCACTGGAAAAAGATCAGGCGCAATTGGTTGAAATGCGCCAGAACGAGTCTCGCCTGCGCGACAAAATTGCCCGTGCTGAGCGTGAAGCCAAAGCACGCGCCGAGCGTGAAGCACGCGAAGCAGAACAGATCCGTAAACGCCAGGAGCAAGCTAAACGTAAAGGCGCTACCTATAAACCAAATGCCAGCGAACAGTCGCTGATGGCGCGCACTGGTGGACTGGGTCGCCCCTCCGGACAGGCAATTTGGCCTGTGCGCGGCGCGCTTGAGCACCGCTTTGGCGAAACCTTACAGGGCGAGCTGCGCTGGAAAGGCTTAGTGATTAATGCGCCGGAAGGCAGTGAAGTCAAAGCCATCGCCGATGGACGCGTGCTGATGGCGGACTGGTTACAAGGTTACGGTTTGGTTGTGGTCGTCGAACACGGTAAAGGCGATATGAGCCTGTATGGCTATAACCAAAGCGCCCTGGTGAGTGTCGGCGCACAGGTGCGAGCCGGAGAACCGATCGCGTTAGTCGGTACCAGTGGTGGCCGCGGTACGCCTTCGCTCTACTTTGAAATTCGCCGTCAGGGGCAGGCGGTAAACCCACTTCCGTGGTTAGGAAAATAATGTTGTTTACTTGCAGAAAACTCAGTGCATTACTCGCCGGTTTGCTGCTCTCCAGCACCGTCTGGGCTGGCAAACTCGCAATCGTCATCGATGATTTTGGCTATCGGCCAAAGGAAGAGAATCAAATTCTCAATATGCCGCAGGCCATTTCTGTCGCCGTCTTGCCGAATTCCACTCATGGCAAGGCTATGGCTATCAAAGCCCACCAAATGGGGCATGAAGTGTTAATTCATCTGCCGATGGCCCCCCTCTCTAAACAGCCGTTAGAGAAAGACACGCTTCGCCCCGATATGAGCAGTGCCGAAATTGAGCGTATCATTCGGGAAGCGGTAAATGATGTGCCACACGCCGTCGGATTGAACAATCATATGGGCAGCGCGATGACGTCCAATCTGTTTGGCATGCAGAAGGTGATGCAGTCACTGGCGAAGTACAATCTCTATTTTCTCGACAGCATGACGATAGGCAGCAGCCAGTCGTTACGTGCTGCACAGGGGACAGGGGTTAAGGTGATTAAACGCCGCGTGTTCCTGGATGACAGTCAGAATGAGGCAGAGATCCGCAAACAGTTTACGCGTGCGGTGAAACTGGCACAGCGTGACGGCTCTGCCATCGCGATTGGTCACCCACACCCGAGTACCGTGCGCGTTTTACAACAAATGTTGCCGTCACTGCCAGCAGACGTGACGCTGGTTCGTCCCAGCCAATTGCTCAATGAACCCCAACGCGTCAATCCGGCTCCCCTGCCTAAAGAATCTTCACCACCAGTGAGCAAACCACGCAATCCCTTTAAGCCTGCCGGTGTATGTCCTAACCCGCACGCCCTTAAAGCCATGCCCGATATCACCGGTGTTGAGATCCTCGCGGAGAGCGTGGCAAACAGCGAAGCAATGCGCTATCTACAGCAACGCATGATTCCACGATGAGAAAATCGGCGCGGCATTGCCGCGCCATCTCGACTATTGTGGCCAGTTAAGAATTACTTTGCCGGATTGCCCTGAACGCATGGTGTCAAAACCTTGCTGGAAATCATCAATATCAAAATGATGGGTAATGATAGGCGTTAAATCCAGACCAGACTGAATCAGTGCCGCCATTTTGTACCAGGTTTCGAACATCTCACGCCCATAAATCCCTTTAATAAACAGCCCCTTGAAAATCACCTGGTTCCAGTCGATCGCCATGTCTGCAGAGGGAATACCCAATAGCGCGATGCGACCTCCGTGATTCATGGTGCTGAGCATAGCGCGAAAGGCCGGTGGCGCACCGGACATCTCCAACCCAACATCGAAACCTTCTGTCATACCCAGTTCGTGCATGACGTTTTCCAGTTTTTCCTGACTGACATCCACTGCCCGAGTCACGCCCATTTTTCGTGCCAGCTCAAGGCGATACGGATTAACATCGGTGATCACCACATTGCGCGCGCCGACGTGTTTGCACACTGCCGCCGCCATAATGCCAATCGGGCCTGCACCGGTGATTAAGACATCTTCACCCACTAAATCAAACGACAGTGCGGTATGCACAGCGTTGCCGAAGGGGTCGAAAATGGCCGCTAAATCATCGGAAATATTGTCAGGAATTTTGAAGGCATTAAACGCAGGGATCACCAGATATTCGGCAAAACAGCCTTGACGATTGACACCCACACCCTGCGTGTTACGGCACAAATGGGTACGACCCGCTCGACAATTGCGACAATGCCCGCAGGTAATGTGTCCCTCACCTGAAACGCGATCGCCAATCGAGAAGCCATTCACCTCCTGCCCGATGGCCACCACTTCTCCCACATATTCATGGCCCGTGATCATAGGAACAGGAATGGTTTTTTGCGACCACGCATCCCAGTTATAAATATGAATATCGGTGCCGCAAATAGCGGTTTTGCGAATTTTAATCAGCAGATCGTTATGGCCAGGTTCCGGTATCGGAGCCTCGGTCATCCAGATCCCCTCTTCGGCTTTAAGTTTGGCTAATCCTTTCATTGCTGGCTCCTTAGGCGATCACACCGAGTTGTTTGCCAATGCGGGTAAACGCAGCAACCGCACGCTCAAGTTGTTCATGCGTGTGCCCTGCGGAGATTTGCGTGCGGATACGCGCCTGGCCTTTCGGCACAACGGGGAAGAAAAAGCCTGTTACGTAGATGCCCTCTTTTTGAAGCAAGCGCGCAAATTCCTGCGCCACTTTCGCTTCACCCAGCATCACAGGGATAATCGCATGGTCAGCCCCTGCCAACGTGAATCCAGCGCGGGTCATGGCCTGGCGAAAATAGGCCGCATTGTCCCAGAGACGCTGGCGCAATCCCTGACCTTCTTGCAATACATCCAATACTTGCAGCGAGGCTGACACAATGGCGGGAGCCAGAGAATTGGAGAAGAGATAGGGCCGAGAGCGCTGGCGCAGCCATTCCACGACCTCTTTTTTGGCTGCCGTGTACCCTCCTGATGCGCCGCCCAGTGCTTTACCCAGCGTGCCAGTGATGATGTCGATGCGATCCATCACACCACAATACTCATGGGTTCCTCGTCCATTAGCACCGACAAAGCCCACAGCATGCGAATCATCCACCATCACCAGCGCATCATAGCGGTCGGCCAGATCGCAGATGCCTTGTAGATTGGCAATAACGCCATCCATCGAGAACACACCATCGGTGGCAATCAAGATATGCCGCGCACCCGCTTCACGCGCTTGTTGCAAGCAGGTTTCCAGTTCCGCCATATCGTTATTGGCATAGCGATAGCGCTGCGCTTTGCACAGACGCACGCCATCAATGATGGAGGCATGATTCAACGCATCAGAAATAATGGCATCTTCCGCCCCCAGCAGCGTTTCAAATAGCCCGCCATTAGCATCGAAGCATGAGGAGTAGAGGATGGCATCCTCCATCCCTAAAAAGGCTGACAAACGCTGTTCCAACTGCTTGTGAATATCTTGTGTACCACAGATAAAGCGTACAGAAGCCATGCCGAAGCCGTGCGTATCCATCCCGGCTTTGGCGGCCGCTATCAACGCAGGATGGTTCGCCAGTCCCAAATAGTTATTGGCGCAGAAGTTGATGACCTCTTCCTGACCCAGCGCAATATCCGCTTGTTGTGCAGACGTAATAATCCGCTCTTCTTTGAACAGCCCTTCATCACGCGTGGTGGCCAGTTGTTGGTTAATTTGACGATAAAAATCCGCAGGCATTTTCGTTCTCCATCACCGAAAAAATTGGGCACATGTTACTGAAAGCCTGGGTTAGAGACGATAATTACGCGAGTAGAATGTCATTTTTGCAGCATATATCACGCCAGAAAGAACACCTTACATTCTCTTACGGAGTCATCTGGCTGTCTGACCGGGAATGAGATGTTATGATAGTCAACATTCGTGCCTGAAACGCCCTGTTTCTCGCCCACATATTGAAGGTTAATGCTTATGATCATCGTAACTGGCGGCGCTGGCTTTATCGGCAGCAACATCATTAAAGCGCTCAATGATGAGGGTCACACCGATATTCTGGTGGTCGACAACCTGAAAGACGGGACTAAATTCGTTAATTTGGTCGACTTGCAGATTGCCGATTACATGGATAAAGAAGATTTCCTGATTAGCATTCTGGCAGACGAAGATTTTGGCGATGTAGAAGCCGTATTCCACCAAGGTGCCTGCTCTTCAACCACCGAGTGGGATGGCAAGTACATGATGGACAACAACTATCAGTACTCTAAAGAGCTGCTGCATTACTGTCTTGAGCATGACATTCCCTTCCTGTACGCCTCTTCCGCCGCCACTTATGGTGGTCGCGATGCAAACTTTGTTGAAGCACGGGAATATGAGTCGCCACTGAACGTGTATGGCTACTCGAAAAAACTGTTTGATGATTATGTCCGCAATATCCTGCCAGAAGCTAACTCACCCGTGTGTGGCTTCCGTTATTTCAACGTGTATGGGCCACGTGAAGGTCATAAAGGCAGCATGGCGAGCGTCGCTTTCCATCTCAATACGCAACTGAATAACGGTGAAAATCCAAAATTATTTGAAGGCAGCGATAACTTCAAACGTGACTTTATCTACGTTGAGGACGTTGCCGCGGTGAATTTGTGGTTCTGGAAAAACGGCGTCTCCGGCATTTATAACTGCGGTAGCGGCCGTGCAGAGTCCTTCCAGGCCGTCGCCGATGCCGCACTCGCTTTCCATGATAAAGGCAGCGTAGAGTACATCCCGTTCCCCGATAAATTAAAAGGCCGCTATCAGGCATTTACGCAAGCCGACCTGACCAAACTGCGTGCAGCGGGCTATGACAAGCCGTTTAAAACCGTGGCAGAGGGCGTTGGCGAGTATATGCACTGGCTGAATCGTAAAGCGTAAGGAACCGCACACGGCATGAGAATATTGGTGATCGGCCCTTCATGGGTGGGCGACATGATGATGTCGCAAAGTCTCTATCGAACCCTGAAGGCTCTCCATCCCGACGCCGTAATAGATGTGATGGCACCCGCCTGGTGCCGTCCGCTTTTATCACGCATGCCGGAAGTGAATGACGCGCTGGCGATGCCACTGGGTCATGGCACATTGCAACTTGGGGAACGACGTCGACTGGGTGTCCGTTTGCGAGATAAGGGTTACGATCGCGCCTTTGTCTTACCCGGCTCATTCAAATCAGCACTGGTGCCTTTTTTTGCTAACATTCCTCGTCGTACGGGATGGCGCGGCGAGATGCGCTACGGCTTGCTAAATGACCTACGGGTATTGGATAAAACCGCTTACCCGTTAATGGTCGAGCGCTACGTTGCACTGGCGTACGACAGCCAACAGGTACAGCGCGCCAGCCAACTGCCACAACCGCTGCTGTGGCCGCGGCTACACGTCAGCGACGATGAAATTATCCAGGTTGTGCAGAAATTTGCCTTACCCGCCGAGCGTGAAGCCATTGGTTTTTGCCCTGGCGCCGAATTTGGCCCCGCAAAACGCTGGCCGCATTACCATTATGCAGCCCTGGCTGAGCGCCTGATTGCCGAAGGTAAACAGGTATTACTGTTTGGTTCAGCAAAAGATCGTGAAACCGGTGATGAAATCGTGCGCACTCTGCCACAAGATATGCAGGCGCATTGCCATAATCTGGCGGGGCAAACTCAGCTTGAAGAAGCCGTGATTTTGCTCGCCTTTTGCCGCGCCGTTGTGAGCAACGATTCCGGCTTAATGCATATTGCCGCCGCACTGGAAAAACCGCTGATCGCGCTCTATGGCCCCAGCAGTCCCGATTTCACGCCACCACTCAGTCAGCGGGCACGTGTTATTCGTTTAATCACGGGTTATCACAAAGTCCGTAAAGGGGATGCCGCAGAGGGCTATCACCAAAGTTTGATTGATATCCAGCCTGAACGGGTGCTTGACGAGCTCTCTGCCTTACTCGACCAACGCCAGGAGACCCCATGAAGGTTTTGATTGTTAAAACATCTTCAATGGGTGATGTTCTGCATACCCTGCCCGCCTTAACCGACGCGATGCAGGCGATTCCTGACATTCGCTTTGATTGGGTGGTTGAAGAAGGCTTTGCCCAGATCCCCCCTTGGCACATGGCTGTTGATCAGGTCTTGCCTGTGGCCCTGCGTCGCTGGCGGAAGAACTGGTTTGGTACGCAAACCCGTGAAGAACGTTTTCGTTTTAAACAACGCCTGCAACAGCAGCGCTATGACGTCATTATTGATGCGCAAGGGTTAATTAAAAGCGCAGCGCTGGTCACTCGCCTGGCAAAAGGGATTAAACATGGCCAGGACAGCAAAAGTGCCCGCGAGCCCTTTGCCAGTTGGTGGTATGACAAACGACACGACATTCCAAAAGCGATGCACGCCGTTGAACGCACACGATTACTCTTTGCAAAAAGTTTAGGTTATGAAAAGCCTGAAACGCAGGGTGATTATGCGATTGCGCAACATTTTATGCAGGAATTACCTGAGGATGCCGGGCGCTATCTGGTCTTTTTGCACGCCACCACCCGCGATAATAAACACTGGCCGGAAGCAAACTGGCGTGAATTAATCGATCTGCTGAAAGACAGTGGCCTGAAAATTAAATTACCCTGGGGTGCTGAACACGAACATCAGCGCGCACAACGCCTGGCAATGGGTTTTGATTATGTTGAGGTGTTACCGAAACTCACCCTTGAACAGGTTGCCCGCCAGCTGGCAGGCGCTAAAGCCGTGGTGTCAGTAGATACCGGCTTAAGCCATCTCACCGCCGCGCTAGATCGCCCAAATATCACGCTCTTTGGCCCTACCGATCCAGGATTGATTGGGGGGTATGGTGGGAATCAGAGATCGTTGAAGGCAGAAAATGGAAATCTTGAGTTACTGACTGCGCCGGAAACTTATAAAGCACTGAATCGTGTTCTTAACGGAAGTAGTTAAGGATTAATAGTCTAAACAAGGTTGTCATAAATGATTTCAATTCGTAATTTGACTTCAGTATTATTTACTTTTGTGGTCTTATTGGCCATTGTGTGGCCAATTCCAAATGAGTTACTTCCCTTTCATCGAAATCTATTCATATACTCTGCGTTCATTATTGCACTGGGATTATATTTTCATAATCAGATAGATGTTGATTATCGTAGTGGAAAAATACGTTGGCTCATTATAATACTCGTCACAATTAGTATTTATGGACTGATCATAGGATTATTATATTCTCCAAATATCAAGCTGATGTTAAAGAACTGGAATGGAATGTGGGTTAGACCTGTAATGCTGTTCTTTCTTGGCCTTTATATCTATCCTATATTAAAAAGAGAATTTACTACGCTCACTCCCGAGCGATTTATCAGTATCATTGTTTTATGCTTCTTTATTAGCCCAGCACTGCATGTTATTGATACACTTCTTTTTTACTTCGAAAATAGCTATATTCCTTGGGGAGAAACTCGTTTATTTAGAACAAGAACAGAGTTAAGCATACAAATAAATATGATTGCTGTTATTTTAATAGCAGAAGCCTTACGTCGTGCCTTTAAACACCAGCCTGCTTTAGTTTTCAATAATTTATCTCTGGTGTTGATGATAGCTATCATCGGAATCTCGACTGCTTTGGCAAATACAAGATTTGGAACAATTGGTCTAACTGCCGGAATGTTTTCAATGATTTTCTTAATTCTTTTAAAAGAATTAAATAGAAAAAACCTGTTTAAAATGAGCATAATAGTCACCGCAATAACTATTGCAATTGCAATTTTAGGTTACAGTTCTTTTAAAAAAGATCCGCGATGGCATACTCTCAAAGAAGATGTTACAGCAGGTTGGGATGCTCCAGTGAAATCCTATTGCTTTGAGTTAAACCCTTCGTCACCACAATTGAAAAGAGGTGACGGTGAACCTGTTGATACCTCGAATGCATGTCGTCCTGCTTATATACATCAGGCTCTGGAGTTGATTGCTTATTATCCTATGGGTATAGGTGCCGGAAAGTCAGTATATCTAAATCTATTGCAAAAAAACCACCCTACTGCAAATATAAACATATCTCAAAGCCATAGTGGTTTATTAGAACTTGCTATGCAATATGGAGTATTTGGTTTAATTGCATGGCTAACATTCAATATAATTATTATTTTACAAGCATGGCGATCTTATACTCGATCTAATGACAAAATAGCTCTCTTTTCACTGATATTTACCATTGGTTTCCTAAGTCGATCATTAATAGATCGCAATTTAATTGATCATTTTTTCGAGCAATTTATGTTTGTATCTGCAGTACTTTTAAGCATAACATGGATAAAAGACCACTCTAAGTAATAATCGTTGCTGGCATGATATCAATCGATATTATGCCAGTGTATTTATAAACTCATCAGTAACATTAAGATAATTTTATAACTTTGTAGTATTTCTTAATAACTAACTTCCAGAGTATGTTTTTTATTTTCGTAAACCATGGACGTTGAGATCTTATTTTTTTCCAAATTATTGAATTCTCACTAATATAATCCTCACTATCCCTTCCGTTAATAGTTGTTTCGGAGGATAATTCATTCAAATTACTTAAAGGTGGGTTAATAAAACTTATTTTTGCAACATTATTTTCACGAAAAAATGGCCAACGGTCAGCAGCCAGCCATACTGGATACAGAAATTTAAGCATTGATTCAGCGGCGGCAAGAGTAATGACGTAACTACATGTTAAGTCAGCCTCAATGATTGGATATGTTGTATAGCCATTCATTTTATGAATTGGTCGATTAAGATATTGCTTTGCCGAATTAAGTAAAATAATTTCATCAGAACTTATCTTGTTTTCAATCATATCTAAAACGTCTCTGGCATTTTCATTTAGAGAAACATCGTCCTCAAGAATAAGTGCTACAGAGATTTTTTCGTCAACCATCTTTTTATAGATAGAAATATGGCTGAGCGCACATCCGAATTCTCCCGGCGTTCGTACCTCCGTCAGTGCTCTCGATTTTCTTTTTACTTCTTCGATTGAAAATGCTCTTCCCAAGATAGCTTCAATGAACTCCGGTTCAATATTAATTTCCTTGCAATGCTTAATCATTCTTTCTCGGCGAGAAATAGATTCGGGAAGATTAATAATAAATGTTCGCATAATTCCCCCTAATTAGGCATCTCTTCAACTTTGTGGTCATGGAACTCGAGCAAACTCATTCCTTTTAAATATATGCTTAATTCAGTGAAAAGCTCTTCTAATTCCTCATAAAGTTGCTCAATGGATTTCTTATCTCGAAATGTCGGGCTACCTCCCGGCATAAACTCGGAAGAATGTAGCATAAATTCGACATAATCTCCTCCACCTGCGAGCGATTGCTGCACCACTTTCTTCATCGCATCGAGATTACCGCCTTTCGGCCGCAGCCAATCTACAGAGGGATTGCGTTGTTTACCACTTAACGCATCCCAACACTGTTTGGCCTGTCTTTTCCATTTTGGGTGACGGTAATGAATGCTCATCGGCACTTCCAAGAGCGTTGAATTACCCGGACGCGAGATATCTTCAGGATCCAGCCAATATGCAACATCAGGAAATTGGCTGTAATCCGTTCCGCCATTACCCTGAGGATTGCCCAGGGCGCGCTTCCAACTCACTCGCGGAGTCACTGAGCAGTCCACCAGGTAGCCGTGCTCTCTCAAAAGGGCAGCATAGAACGCATTAAACGCCCAGCGTCCCGCACGATGACTGCGCATTTTAATTTGGAATGTATCCTCCAGCAAATGCGTCATCGTACTGATTTTGTTACGAATAACCGACTCAGGATATTCAATCAAATAGGGCTTATATTGAAGATCGTTGGCCGTTAATGCGTACTCTGGTGGGCTATGCCAGGCGTGCAAATGCATACCGATTTCACCGGTATTGCGCTTAATCACATCGGCAGCAAACTCAATATAAGCCGGATCGCACGCCATTTCATAATTGGTTAGCCAAGTTGGTTTAAAACCAAATTTTTCACAAAGCTGCTGAAAACGAGAAAGAAACTTCGCGTTTTCCGTTGTGATGGTGTTTTTTTCCCACTGATTGTCGCCCTCAGTGTCAATTGTTATCAGAAACGCGGGCTTTTCCATATTTGACTCTTACACAGACAGTTAATAGGTATGGTACTGAGACTCTTTTTCTATGGCAAAGAGAATCCTATTCATGGGGGGATTGATAACCTCAGTAGCCATCGTTACGACACTGCTTTAGAATCTTGAGATCCACAAACCGTCGTGAGAACGCATGATTATTCAGCCATCTACTTCAACTCCCCAACAATCAAAGCGCATTTTGATTATTAAATTTCGCCACCACGGTGACATGTTGTTGGTGACTCCAGTGATCAATTCGCTTAAGGCATGCTGGCCTGATGTTGCCGTTGATGTCTTGTTATATGAAGAGACGCGCGCGATGCTGGCGGAAAATCTGCAGATAAATCAAATCTATTCCATTGATCGGCGCTGGAAAAAGCAGGGGCACATTTTTGCCCTCAAGCAAGAACTGAAGCTACTGTCTACCTTGAAAAAACAGCATTATGACATTGTTTTGAATCTTGCTGATCAATCGCGCAGCGCCTTGCTTACCTACATTACGGGTGCACCAGTGCGCATCGGTTTTGCGTTTCCGAAGCGACAGAACGCTTTTTGGCGTTATTGCCATACTCAGTTGGTCGACACGGCTGCACATCAAAGTATGCACACTGTTGAGCAGAACGTGTCGATTCTTGCACCGTTAAATCTGCCGCAAGCAAATGAAACCGTCACCATGGGCTACAGTGCGCAGACGTGGCAGAACACACAACACAAACTTGAACAATGTGGCATAAAATCTGGCAACTACGTTGTTATTCAGCCCACCTCGCGCTGGTTTTTTAAGTGCTGGGAAGACCAGAAGTTTGTCGATGTTATTCAGTCGCTCACTGCGCGAGGAAAACAGGTTGTGCTGACGTCTGGGCCTGACCCACGTGAACAGGCCATGATTACCGCGATAATGCAGGCTTTCGCCGATACTCCACAGGTTTACTCGCTCGCAGGGCAATTGACGCTCACCGAACTGGCGGCATTGATCGATCACGCCTCGCTGTTTATCGGCGTGGATTCCGTTCCCATGCACATGGCTGCTGCATTGCAGACACCCTGTATCGCCCTGTTTGGCCCCTCAAAGTTACAGTTTTGGCGCCCATGGCAGGTGAAAGGTGAAGTGATCTGGGCAGGGGATTATGGCGAACTCCCCGACCCTGACAGTATTGATACCAATACCCAGCAGCGCTTCCTGAGCCTTATTCCCACCGATACAGTAATAGAGGCGACGCGCAAATGGCTGCCGTAAACCCCGTACGCCTGGCGATTGTGCGCCAGAAGTATCGTCCAGACGGAGGCGCTGAGCGTTTTATCTCACGCGCGCTGGAAGCCCTGGATCAGCAACAGCTGGAACTCAATGTGATCACTCGCCAATGGCAAGGTGACAAAAACCCAAACTGGCACCTGCATCTTTGTGATCCCACAAAATGGGGAAGAATTAGCCGGGAGCGCGGTTTTGCCGATGCGGCTCGCACCTGTTGGGAACGTGAGCAATTCGACATTGTGCAAAGCCATGAGCGCATTGCGGGCTGTGATATCTACCGGGCAGGCGATGGTGTTCATCAACGCTGGCTGGAACAGCGCTCTCTGCTGTTGCCCCGCTGGCGGCAGCAATTGCTGTTTGCTTCGCCTTACCATCGTTATGTCATGAATGCTGAACGCGAGATGTATCAGTCACCCCATCTCAAGGCGGTGATTTGCAATGCTGCCATGGTGAAGCACGAAATCATCGACACGTTTGGTGTTGCTGAGAACAACATTCACGTTATTTACAACGCGATCGACAGCGCCAAATTTATCCCTGCCGACGCAGCAACCCGGCACGCTTTACGTCAACAAGCTGACTTACCACAGCATGCTAAGGTTTTGATTTATGTCGGCTCCGGTTTTGAGCGCAAAGGGCTCGCCGCGGCAATCCGTGCGATTGCGCAAGATGATGCCTGGCTCGTGGTGGTGGGAAAAGATAAAGAACAACAGCGTTATCAAAAATTGGCCCAATCGTTAGGTTGCGCTTCCCGTGTACGCTTTGTGGGGATGCAAAACCAGACGCTCAGTTGGTATCAGTTGGCTGACGGTTTATTGTTGCCGACGCTTTACGATCCCTTTCCAAATGTCATTTTAGAAGCCATGGCCTGTGGATTACCCGTAATCACCTCAGATTCCTGCGGCGGGCAAGAATTTATCGTGTCAGGCGAAAATGGGTTTGTCTGTAACGCCCTCGATATTCCGGCACTTAGAGAGGCGGTAATGCAGATACCAACAGGATCCTCCGAGATGGGGCAACGAGTACGTGAACGCATTTTAACCGCCACACCGCAAAAGTTATCGCAACAGCTTGTGGGCCTGTATCACCATATTTTGGGGAAATAGATGCGCATTTTAATGATTATCGATGGCCTCCCCGGCGGGGGAGCGGAAAAGGTGGTGCTCACGTTGGCGGAAGGCATGCTGGCGAAGCACCATCAGGTGACACTCCTGTCGTTACGCGACGTCTGCGATTATCCCTTGCCTGCTGGTTTGACATATGAGGTTGTTGCTGATCATTGTCGCCATCCTTTCAGAAAGCTCACTGAAATCTCTCGACGTGCCCGACAGTTGGATAAAGCCATTGCGCGTCATCAGTCGCAAGGCACATTTGATTTGGTTTGCTCACATCTGCATAAAACCGATCGCATCGTGTCACGTAGCCGCGCACTGTCTCGCCAAAACACCTGGTTTTGCCTGCACGGTGTCTTCTCTGCTTCTTATTTAGGCCACCGCACTGGGCTGTCACGCTGGTTAAAACAGCAGAAGATCAAAAATGTTTATCAGCATCGCAATGTCGTCGGTGTTTCTGAATATGTGTTAGCGGATTTGCAGCAGGCCTTCGGCATCACGTTGCAGCGGGGCGAAGCCATCCCGAATCCCTTTGATATTGATGCGATTGAGCAGTTGGCGCAGCAGCCGTGTCCCCTTGCTGGTCAGGAGTATCTGGTTCACGTCGGGCGCTTTCATGAAACCAAACGCCATGACCGCTTAATTGAAGCCTGGGCGCAAAGTGGTATTTCGGCACCACTGGTTTTGCTGGGTAAGGGCAGTCCTGCCGCAACGCAGAAACTGAAAGCATTGGCTGACAAACTGGGCGTCGGCGATCGCTTAATCCTGCAAGGGTTTGTCGAGAATCCCTATCCCTGGATCCGCCATGCGCGACTGCTCGTGGTGAGTTCGGACAGTGAAGGGTTTGGTAATGTTCTGGTTGAAGCGTTGATTTGTGGCACAGCCATTGTCAGCACACGCTGTCCAGGCGGACCGGAGGAGATCATGACCGGCAGTTTGGCACGTGGGCTCGCTCCGCTTAGCGTTGAAGGTCTGGCAAAGACCTTACAGGATATTTATTCTGCGCCGCCTGAAATCCATCGCGAAATGTTTGAGAAGTACCGGTTATCTGTGCTCTGCGATCGCTGGTTGGCGCTAAACGCACTCCCCGCTGGCCAATAAAGGCTTTCTGGGAACCTTTTGTGGGTCGGAAAAGTAATAGCTTTAGCCTGTTTAAATACTTAGAATCGCCACTTTGCAGTTCAAAAAACGGATACCATGTTGCAATCGCTGTACACCGCACTGCTCTATCTCATCCAGCCACTCATTTGGTTACGTCTTTGGCTGCGTGGTCGAAAAGCGCCGGCTTATCGTAAACGCTGGGCGGAACGATACGGCTTCTGCGCGGGTAAAGTAGCACCAAATGGTATCCTGTTGCACTCGGTCTCGGTGGGAGAAACCTTAGCCGCAGTGCCATTGGTTCGCGCCTTGCGCCATCGCTATCCGACATTACCCATCACAGTCACCACCATGACGCCAACGGGTTCAGAACGGGCACACTCCGCTTTTGGTAAAGATGTCCATCACGTCTATCTGCCCTATGATCTTCCGGGTTCACTGCGTCGCTTTTTGGATACGGTAAATCCCAGGCTGGTGATCATTATGGAAACCGAGCTGTGGCCAAATTTCATCACTACGCTTCACGAACGCAAAATTCCACTCGTGATTGCCAATGCCCGCCTGTCTGAACGCTCTGCCAAAGGTTACGGCAAACTGGGTAAGTTCATGCGTCAGCTTCTGCAGCGTATCACGCTGATTGCAGCGCAGAATCAGGAAGATGGTGACCGTTTTATCCAGTTAGGGCTTAAACGCAGCCAACTGACCGTGACCGGTAGCCTGAAATTTGATATTTCCGTCACGCCAGAGCTGGCAGCCCGTGCTGTGACCTTGCGTCGTCAGTGGGCACCGCGTCGGCCGGTGTGGATTGCCACCAGCACGCATGAAGGTGAAGAAGACATTATTCTGCGTGCGCACCGCCAGTTACTGGAAACATTTCCCAATTTATTGCTGATTTTGGTGCCCCGCCATCCTGAGCGTTTCTCAACGGCCCGCGAATTGACGCAAAAGCTCGGTTTCAGTTTCACACAACGTAGCAGTAATGAGATCCCCTCCGGTAGCACCCAAGTGGTGATTGGCGACACCATGGGAGAACTGATGTTGCTGTATGGAATTGCCGATTTGGCCTTTGTTGGTGGATCGTTGGTAGAACGCGGCGGTCATAACCCTCTGGAGCCCGCAGCCCATGCCATTCCCGTATTAATGGGCCCGCATACCTGGAATTTCAAAGATATTTGCGCCAAGCTGCAGCAAGCAGAAGGCCTGATAACGGTTGCAGATGCTGATGCAATCGTGAAAGAAGTCAGCACGTTATTAACCGATGAAGATTACCGTCTGTGGTATGGCCGCCATGCCGTTGACGTTTTGCACCAAAACCAGGGTGCACTCCATCGCTTACTGGAACTGCTGGAACCTTATCTCCCGCAACGGAATCACTAAATGATGGCTCAACAGCGTCTTTCGGTGGTGATGATCGCTAAAAACGCCGAAGCGTTACTGCCAGCCTGTTTGGACTCCATCGACTGGGCAGATGAAATCATCTTGCTTGATTCAGGCAGCGCAGACAAAACCTGTGAACTCGCCGCCGCACGTGGCGTAAAGGTTTATCAATCTACCGACTGGCCGGGATTTGGCAAACAGCGCCAGGCTGCACAGCATTATGCCACCGGTGATATGATTTTGATGATCGATACGGATGAACGGGTGACACCCGCGCTCCGCCACTCTATCGAACGCGTTCTTGCCACCCCCACAGCCAATACCGTCTACAGCATCGCACGTCGAAATCTGTTTCTGGGGCGTTTTATGCGCCACAGTGGCTGGTACCCCGATCGTGTGATTCGACTCTATCCCGCGCATTACCACTACAATGATAATCTGGTGCATGAGTCACTGGACGTTCAAGGCGCGCAGGTTGTTCCCTTGCAGGGTGATTTAAAACATCTGACCTGCCGCGACTTTGGTGATTTTCAGCGTAAACAATTCACCTATGCCGAAGCCTGGGCACAAGAGCGCTTTTTGCGCGGTAAAAAGACCAGTATCGCCGCGATTTTTGGCCATACCTTCGGCGCATTTTTAAAAACACTGGTGTTGCGTGCGGGCGTCTTAGATGGTAAACAGGGCTGGATACTGTCGGTGGTTAGCGCACAATACACCTTTAATAAGTACGCCGCCTTATGGGCGTTGCACCGCATCAAAGCGCAGGAGGAATCATGAGCACAAAAGCGATCTATCCTGGCACATTCGACCCGATGACCAATGGCCATTTAGATATCGTTTCTCGCGCAGCATTGATGTTTGATACGGTGGTGCTCGCGGTGGCTGCCAGCCCCAGTAAAAAACCGATGTTTGACCTGAATGAACGCGTCGCACTGGCAAAAGAAGTCACGGCCACGATCCCCAATATCGAAGTCGTGGGTTTTAGCGATTTGATGGCCAATTTTGCTCAGGCTCAGCAAGCGAACGTACTGGTACGCGGTCTGCGCGCAGTCTCCGATTTTGAGTACGAGCTACAGCTGGCGCATATGAACCGCCATCTGCTGCCCACTCTGGAAAGCGTTTTCTTAATGCCCTCTGAGCAGTATTCGTTTATCTCATCAACACTGGTAAAAGAAGTGGCCCGCCATCAGGGCGACGTACAGGCTTTTTTACCCGCCTGTGTGTATCAGGCACTGCTCAATAAACTTTAATGCTGGCAGTTTGGGCACCAGAATGTACTGCGCTGAGCGTGTTTCGCACTGATAATGGGTGTGCCACAAGCACGACAGGGCTCACCCGCTCGTCCATAGACCTGTAGCTCCTGCGCGAAATACCCTGGTTTGCCATCCGTTTGCAAAAAGTCGCGTAGCGTCGTGCCACCCTGCTCAATTGAACGTAGTAACACGGCTTTAATGGTCTCAACCAACCGCAGTGACTCTTCCAAACTCAACGAATTTACAGGACGTTCAGGGGAAATACCGGCAGTGAACAGTGATTCACTGGCATAGATATTGCCCACGCCCACCACAACCGCATTGTCCATCAGCCAGGGCTTAAGTGGGGATTTCTTTTTGCGTGATTTCTCATACAGGTAATCACCCGTAAAATCTTCACTTAAAGGCTCTGGACCGAGGTGCGCCAGCACATTGCTGGTCAGTGGATCAACACTCCACAGCCACGCGCCAAAGCGGCGAGGATCGGTATAGCGCAACACTTTGCCATTGCTCATAACCAGATCAACATGATCGTGTTTCGCGGGAGGGATTTCTTCAGGAAGCACACGTAAGCTGCCTGACATGCCCAAGTGAATGATTATCCAACCCGTTGGCAATTCCAGCAGTAGATACTTGGCGCGTCGCTGCACGCTAATGACTCGCTGATCGCTTAACGCGTGGATTTCTGCCGAGACGGGCCAGCGTAGTCTGCCATTGCGCACAACCGCATGAAGAATGGTTTCTCCAACCAAATGTGGCTCTATACCACGGCGACTGGTTTCGACTTCAGGTAACTCAGGCATCACTCACTCCTCTGCGTACAGATATAAAAAAACCCCGCCGAAGCGAGGTTTTTTCAGAACACTAAAATTACTTAATTTTAGCTTCTTTGTAGATCACGTGCTGACGTACAACTGGATCGAACTTTTTCAGTTCCAATTTTTCCGGTTTAGTACGTTTGTTCTTCGTGGTGGTATAGAAATGACCTGTACCAGCAGAGGAAACCAGCTTGATCTTCTCACGAATACCTTTAGCCATGATTTATTCCTTAGTACTTCTCACCACGGGCACGCAGTTCAGAAAGAACTGTATCGATACCCTTTTTATCAATAACACGCATACCTTTAGCAGATACACGTAAAGTAACGAAGCGCTTTTCGCTCTCAACCCAGAAACGGTGAGAGTGCAGGTTCGGCAGGAAACGGCGTTTCGTCGCGTTCATTGCGTGGGAACGGTTGTTACCGGTCACCGGACGCTTGCCAGTTACTTGGCAGACTCGTGACATGTCTATTCTCCAAAAATCAAATCAGCTCGAGCTTTAAAATCAGGTTTCAGCCGCCTCGTCAGGCTTATAGCCTATCCAGACAGGTTCAATGTGAACCCACTGAGCAGGCGAAACGCCAAACCCGAGATTCTCAAAGGTGGCGTAGTATACGCCGCTAAGCGCAAGTGCTCAAGTCCCGAACAGATAAAGATCCCGCTGGATCGCGCAAAAATCTGCCGTTTCGCACTCTGTCGCACGAAATAAAACCACTTAAGGGACAAATCCTCGCTACAACCACCCGCGCTCAGTAAAGGATACGCAGTGTCCACGCCCTACAACGATATGATCTAACACACGTACGCTCACCAGGGCGCAGGCATCAACAATCTGTTGCGTAATCTCTTTATCCGCCAAACTGGGCTCAGCCATGCCTGAGGGATGATTATGCGCCAAAATAAGCGCCGCGGCATTATGAGCAAGGCATCCACGCACAATTTCTCGCGGGTGCACCTCAACACTACGCACACTGCCGCTAAACATCTGCACGGTTTCAATCATGCGGTGTTGATTATCCAGATACACCACCACGAACACTTCGCGCGTCTCTTTTTGAATCAACTGCTGTAAATAAATTTTTGTTATTTGAGGCGACAGCAAAGCATCTTGCTGCATCAATTGTGCTCTGTAGATGCGTTGGCTTAATTCTACGATTGCCCGTAGCTGAGCGTGCTTGGCCGGGCCGATGCCTTTGATATGTAATAAATCCGCTGCCTGCTCATGTGCAAAACGCTGCAACGATCCGCAGGTTTCCAGCAATTCTTTTGCCAGTTCAACCACCTTCTTTCCGGCGGCACCTGTCCGCAAGAAAATAGCCAGCAGCTCGATATCCGTCAGCGCTTCTGCCCCATAACGTGCTAATTTTTCACGCGGAGCCAGTTCGGCGAATCCCGTGGTCATAGAGCCTCCGTTAAAACACCATCATGCGCGACTGCGGTATTCAGGGACAGCAGGCAATATTAACTTTGCGAGCTTTCTCGAAGAGGGATTTATTGGGTTACCCTGCCACGACAACGCTTTGTGATAACATGCCAGGATAGTGTATTAGGCGGTGTACTCCACCGCACGAATCAAGGCAGGTAACGTATGACAGGTCTGGTCGGAAAGAAAATCGTACTGGGGATCAGTGGTGGCATTGCTGCCTATAAAACCCCCGAATTGGTACGCCGCCTCCGCGATCGCGGTGCGGAAGTGCGTGTCGTCATGACACCCGCCGCCAAAGCCTTTATTACTCCCATGACGCTACAAGCGGTTTCTGGCTTTCCGGTCTTCGATGATTTGCTCGACCCAGCAGCAGAAGCGGCAATGGGGCATATTGAGATTGGAAAATGGGCTGACCTGGTCATTCTCGCCCCTGCAACAGCCGATTTAATTGCCCGCGTTGCCGCAGGAATGGCAAATGACCTGGTAACCACAACCTGCTTAGCAACCGCCGCACCGGTTGCCGTTGTGCCCGCCATGAATCAGCAAATGTACCGTAATGCCGCAACGCAGCAGAATTTGCAGACCCTCGTTTCACGCGGGTTGATGATTTGGGGTCCCGACAGCGGCAGCCAGGCCTGCGGTGATATTGGGCCAGGCAGAATGCTTGATCCGCTGGCGATTGTCGAAGAAGCGATCCGTTGGGCCGCCGCCCCTGTCAAAGATTTGCAGCATCTTAAGATTATGATTACCGCGGGCCCTACCCGAGAGGCATTAGACCCTGTTCGCTTTGTGACCAATCACAGTTCAGGAAAGATGGGATTTGCGATCGCTGCGGCAGCCGCGGCGCGCGGCGCTGACGTCACATTGGTCGCCGGTCCCGTCAACCAACCCACTCCAGCGGGCGTGACTCGTCTTGATGTCACATCCGCTCTGGAAATGCAGCAGGCCGTGATGCACAGCGTGCAACAACAGCATATTTTTATTGGCTGTGCGGCCGTTGCGGACTACCGCGCCCAGGCAATCGCGGCTGAAAAAATAAAAAAACAGGGCGAGGAAATCACCCTTACCCTGGTGAAAAACCCTGATATCGTCGCAGGTGTCGGGAAATTAAAAGAAAATCGGCCTTACGTTGTAGGGTTTGCCGCCGAAACCCAGAATGTGGAAGAATACGCTCAACAAAAAAGGGCACGTAAGCAGTTAGATTTGATCTGTGCCAATGATGTATCCCAGGCAGGGCAAGGGTTTAATAGTGATTCCAATGCGCTGCATCTTTTTTGGCAGGAGGGAGATAAAGTCTTACCACTCAGTGAGAAGGCACTCCTTGGCCAACAGTTAATAGACGAGATTGTTCGCCGTTATGATGAAAAAAATAGACGTTAAAATTCTCGATTCACGCGTGGGTGGCGAATTTCCATTGCCAACCTATGCGACCTCTGGTTCTGCAGGTTTAGATTTACGCGCCTGTTTAGATGATGCGATTGAGCTGGCACCCGGTGCCACAACGCTGCTGCCTACGGGCATCGCAATTCATATTGCCGATCCGTCTCTGGCTGCCGTGATTTTGCCACGCTCAGGCCTAGGCCATAAGCACGGTGTTGTACTGGGGAATTTGGTTGGCCTGATCGATTCTGATTATCAGGGACAGCTTATGGTTTCTGTTTGGAACCGTGGCCAACAAAGTTTTACCATTCAGCCCGGTGAACGCATCGCTCAAATGGTGTTCGTTCCCGTGGTGCAGGCAGAATTCAATCTGGTTGAGGATTTTGACGCCAGCCAGCGCGGTGAAGGTGGCTTTGGCCACTCGGGTCGCCAATAATCGTAATTTCGCCCACGCTATTCTCGGTTAACTTTCCGACGTTGTGAGACGCTTTGACTAACGTGCGTGGGCATTTGCTCGTTTTCGGTGATTTTCAGGGGTCGTTGACATCATGGCAGAGAAGAAGAGTGCGAAACGGAATCGTCGCGAAGAGATACTGCAAGCACTGGCGCATATGTTGGAATCCAGTGATGGTAGCCAGCGTATTACCACCGCAAAACTTGCGGCAAACGTAGGGGTTTCTGAAGCGGCGCTCTATCGCCATTTCCCGAGTAAAACCCGTATGTTCGACAGTTTGATCGAGTTTATCGAAGATACTTTGATCACGCGTATCAATCTCATCTTGAAAGATGAGAAAGAAACGCAGATGCGACTCAAATTGATCGTGCAGCTGATTCTGGGCTTTGGTGAACGTAATCCTGGACTGACGCGCATTATTACGGGTCACGCCCTCATGTTTGAACAAGATCGCCTACAAGGTCGCATCAATCAGCTCTTTGAGCGCATTGAAGCCCAGTTGCGCCAGGTTCTACGCGAACGGAAAATGCGTGAGGGAGAAGGGTTCGAAACCGATGAAACGTTATTGGCGAGCCAGTTACTGGCCTTCTGTGAAGGCATGCTGTCACGCTTTGTACGTTCCGAGTTCCGCTATCGTCCAACATCAGATTTTGAAGCTCGTTGGCCTTTAATGGCCGCCGCACTGGTTTAATACAACAACAGCGGGCATTGCCCGCTGTCTGATCAAATACCGTATGCTTCCCGATAGGCTTTTACTGCCGCCAGCGATGTCGCCATTTCTGGTTTTTCTTCCAGATAAGTAATCAGGTCTTTCAAGGTGATAATAGATGTCACTTTGCACTGATAATCACGCTCGACTTCCTGAATAGCAGAAATGTCAGCGCGCCCGCGCTCCTGGCGATCGAGAGAAATCAGCACACCCGCCAGCTTCGCACCGTTTGCTGCGATGATCTCCATCGATTCACGAATCGCCGTCCCCGCCGTAATCACATCATCCACCAACATGATTTTCCCGCTGAGAGGACTGCCGACTAACAAACCGCCTTCTCCGTGATCTTTGGCCTCTTTACGGTTAAAGCAGTAAGGGACATCACGATTATGGTGATCGGCTAACGCCACTGCGGTGGTGGTCGCGATGGGAATACCTTTGTAAGCCGGACCAAACAACACATCAAAATCAATGCCCGCATCAACAAGCGCCTGAGCGTAAAAACGTCCTAATAGCGCCAAATCGCGCCCGCTGTTAAACAGACCTGCATTGAAGAAGTAAGGACTCTTACGCCCGGATTTCAGCGTAAACTCGCCAAATTTCAGAACCTGTTTGCTCAGGGCAAATTCAATAAACTGGCGCTGCCAGGCTTTCATTGTCTTCTCCTCACATGTCACACATAAAAAAGGCGACTCTGCAGTCGCCTGATCATTATTATTACGCTTCAAGCGCCGCTTTTTGCGCCTGAATCAGTGTCGCAATGCCTTCTCGAGCCAGAGCCAACAAAGCAAGTAGCTCATCGTGGCTGAAAGGTTCACCCTCTGCAGTGCCCTGAACTTCAATCATCCGCCCGTCTTCAGTCATGACGACGTTCATATCCGTTTCGGCGGCGGAGTCTTCAATGTATTCAAGATCGCACAGTGCTTCACCGTTAACAATGCCGACAGAAATCGCTGCCACCATGCCTTTCATCGGGTTGGCTTTGAGCTTGCCGTTGGCCACCAGTTTATTCAGGGCATCGGCCAACGCCACGCAGGCACCCGTAATAGAGGCGGTACGAGTGCCCCCATCCGCTTGTAGCACATCGCAATCCAGCGTAATGGTGAACTCGCCCAGCGCTTTCAGATCAACAGCGGCACGCAGGGAACGCGCGATTAAACGCTGAATTTCTAAAGTACGGCCACCTTGTTTGCCTTTCGCAGCTTCCCGAGCATTGCGGGTATGAGTGGCGCGAGGCAGCATGCCATATTCAGCCGTAATCCATCCCTGGCCCTGTCCTTTCAGGAAGCGAGGAACACCTTCTTCCACCGTGGCGGTACAAAGCACTTTGGTTTCGCCAAATTCGACCAGCACCGCGCCTTCCGCGTGTTTTGTGTAGTTTCGGGTCAGGGTGACTGGGCGTACTTGCTGTGCGCTACGACCTTCTGGACGCATGGGTTTTCTCCGGCTGAAAGCTGTGTTGGCTGCGCATTATACGGATTTCAGTTCTTAATGCCTATCGTCCCGCAGCAAGGATGCCGGATATGCGCGCGGTCTCGCGGGAAAGTGATGCAAACTGCAATCATCTCCAGCTAAAATGCGCGCCTCTTTCCTTTTTAAAAAAGCGGATTTTGCTTTTTATGTCCCAGATACTGCATTTTGTTCTCACCCTCGCTGTCGTGGGTGTACTCGCGCTATTGGTCAGTCATGACCGTAAGCGTATTCGTGTCCGTTACTTGTTGCAGTTGATTGTGATTGAGGCTGCCCTGGGGTGGTTCTTGCTCAATGCAGAAAGTGGACAGCTCATGGTGGCTCGCTTTGCAGACTTGTTTGAGTCACTGCTGGGCTTTGCCGCAGAAGGGTCGAATTTTGTGTTTGGTAATATGAGCCAGCAAGGTCTCGCCTTCATCTTTCTTGGTGTGCTCTGCCCAATCATTTTTATTTCTGCCCTGATCGGTATTTTGCAGCACTTCCGTATTCTGCCGCTGATTATCCGCATCGTTGGAACCTTGCTGTCCAAGGTGAACGGCATGGGAAAACTGGAATCGTTCAACGCCGTCAGTACATTAATCCTGGGTCAGTCAGAAAACTTTATTGCCTATAAAGGCGTATTGAGTGATATCTCTCCACGCCGTTTGTACACCATGGCAGCGACCGCCATGTCGACAGTCTCACTGTCAATTGTGGGTGCCTATATGACCATGATTGATGCACGTTATGTTGTTGCTGCTTTGATACTGAATATGTTCAGCACTTTTATCGTCCTGAGCATTATCAACCCAATGCTGCCGGGCGATGAACCTGATGTAAAACTGGAAAAACTGCATGAGAAGCAGAGCTTCTTTGAAATGCTTGGGGAATACATTCTCGCGGGTTTCAAAGTCGCCATGATTATTGCCGCGATGTTGATTGGTTTTATCGCACTGATTGCAGCCGTTAACGCGCTGTTTAGCACACTGTTTGGCTATAGCTTCCAACAGTTATTAGGATGGGTGTTTTGGCCGTTTGCCTGGTTATTGGGCATTCCTGCGCAAGATATTCTAAAAGCCGCCAGCATTATGGCCACCAAACTGGTGGCTAACGAATTTGTGGCAATGATCGAGTTGAAGAAAATCGCCGCAGAAATGACACCGCGAGGCTTAGGCATTCTCTCCGTCTTCCTGGTTTCCTTCGCCAACTTTGCCTCTATCGGCATTGTTGCCGGTGCGATTAAAGGCCTGAATGAACAACAAGGAAACGTGGTTTCACGTTTTGGCTGGAAGCTGGTTTACGGCTCAACGTTGGTAAGCCTGTTATCTGCCGCGTTTGCCGGTCTTTTTCTTTGACGAGCAGGGGGAATCTAACGATTCCCCCTACGCTAAAAATCAACACATATTGGCAAGTCGACGCGCATAACTGACTCTTGCGCAAAACGCACTTTATAAGCGTGCCGAATGGCTTCAATCGCCTGTTGGTGCGCATTATCTTGAGCATAAATCAGCATCAAGGTTTTGCTTTTCTCCCTGACCACGTCACCGTTATTGCCTAACCATTGGCCATCCGCATTTACCACTGTCAGACCATCACGAAAGCGAGGCGTCACTTCCTGATCAACGAATTGCTGCCACTCACTCTGTGTGATGGCCGCGCCTTCAGGACGATTGAGCCCAAAATACAGTGTGGTTTGTTGTTGGCGTTCTCCAGCCACACACTGTAGCGGCGAATTCGCAGGCGCCTGGCAACCACTTAGCAGTGAAGTGAAGACCAGCAGGCTGTATAACGATAAACGGCTGTACGAAAACATCATAAGTAATGGCCTCTCCCTGACGCAATGAGCAACATGAGGACTATCATAATCTGGCACCCACAATGCCGTGAATGAAATTCCTTTTAGGCGCGAAAATACGGTGAATCCCTGTCACCCTGCCTCTGACACCGCTATAATCCCTTATCTTTCGTTATTTTAGGTAGGCAATTATGATCCGCAGCATGACCGCTTATGCACGCCGTGAAATCAAGGGCGAATGGGGCAGTGCAGCCTGGGAACTTCGTTCCGTTAATCAGCGTTATTTGGAAACCTACTTACGCCTGCCTGAGCAATTCCGCAGCCTGGAACCCGTGGCCCGCGAACGCATTCGTAATCGCCTGACGCGTGGAAAAATCGAATGTAGCCTGCGTTTTGATGCCGATCCCAGTGCGCAAAGTGCGCTAATTCTGAATGAGAAATTGGCGGTTCAACTTGTCCAGGCAGCAAACTGGGTCAAGTTAAAAAGTGACGAAGGTGTGATTAATCCATTGGATATTCTTCGTTGGCCCGGCGTGATGTCGGCTCAGGATCAAGACCTGGACGCCATAGCTTCGGAATTACTGGCTGCACTTGAGCTGGCATTAGACGATTTTGTTGCCGCGCGTGAAACGGAAGGCGCAGCCTTGAAAGGCATGATCGAGCAACGTTTAGCCGGTGTCAGTGCTGAAGTGACCAAAGTACGCGCGCAAATGCCAGATGTCCTTACCTGGCAACGTGAGCGTCTGACCAGCAAGCTGGAAGAGGCACAGGTTCAGTTAGACAGCAATCGCGTCGAGCAAGAATTGATCATGATGGCGCAGCGTGTCGATGTCGCTGAAGAGCTGGATCGTCTCGATGCGCATGTCAAAGAGACTTACAACATTCTGAAGAAAAAGGAAGCCGTGGGGCGCCGCCTGGACTTCATGATGCAAGAGTTTAACCGCGAATCAAACACGCTGGCATCAAAGTCAATTAATGCAGACATCACAGCATCGGCGATTGAATTGAAAGTGTTGATTGAGCAAATGCGTGAGCAGATTCAGAACATCGAGTAATTCGATGAAAACGCTTCACTTTTAGTGAAGCGTTTTATTGCCACGAACGGGCACGATTTCGGGCTCGGATACGGATGAGAGTTGATTCAATTTTAGGAGTTGCTGAGCAATCGCATCATCCAACCCCTCTTCAGAGACGCACTCTGCAGCAAATCGCAGCAGGTTACTTTTAAGAAAACGGTGCTCGCTTTGCACGCGTCCAAGGAGATGGCGTGGCGAAGAATTTAACTCTTCTTCAAGATAGTGAATGTAATCAGAGGTCATCGGCTCCACGTTATCTTCCAGCAGATTATCAATCTGATAAAAATTTTCACGGATATACCCTTGCAAACTGCGGTCACTGTTTTGATAGCACTCCAGATGGAAATCCTGACTGCGAAACCCCATAAACAGCGCCACTGCCAGTTCTTCTTCGACAATATCTAAATTAACGGCCATCGCCGCAAAATGGCCTTCCCAGCAGGCAAGGATTTCACTCAGCAACGTATCCATTGGAACCGGATTGGTGAAGGGGATGAGCACCGAATAGCGACTGTGTGCTTCCATCGCAATGATGAGCACGTCACGTTTTGATAAGGGATAAATATCGCACTGCCAGGAAACCACTGATTCATCAGACGTCAGCGTTTCCATACCACGTCGTTTACTGTTTTCCTGTGGCATCCAAGGCAATTTGATATCGAGCCAGGTCAACAAGGCCCGGCTCATTGAAAAAACAACGCGTGGCATAACCCCTCCTTGAACGCAATTCACGATGAATGTATCGCATTATCACGCTTACAGGCGGAATTTTTACGCGTTAAGAGATCATCGCGTAAACATTTCCAGCAGGAACAGGTTCTGTTCTCGGTACCGGGTATTGAGTACGCGAGTAACGCAGCACGTTGATCACCATGCGCAGTTCATCGGCCACAATCCATAAATCGGCTATATCGCTTTTGCTTTGAACATGTAGGCGGGCCAGGGCATTCAACTTATGCGCATTTGCTGTTTTACCAGAGATCCCCAATAGCATTGCAACCTGGTCAGTCGACATTGACCAGGCGAGCAACTGCAAAATTTTAAGATGGCGATCGGGCAGCATGATATCGGCACAAGGCTCCATCTGATAGTCGCAATTCATGCGCATAAGCTCGGCGGAAATTATCCACCCAAGTTCCGAAAGCGGCAGATGCAGTGAAGCGACTTTTAGCCCCATCAGGTGGCGTGATAAGCCAGAGAAAAGAGGAAACAGCTTTTTGGTAATCACCAGGCTTCGAAGGTCGGGGAAGCGGGTATGTTGCTCTAAGAGGTGCGTTAAAACACCGTTGAGATCCATATTTTCATGGAAAACATAAATCACCAGTGCAGGCCGACGTTTTTCACACATGAGCGCAATATCGTGCAACGTATTTGCCGAGTGAGCAGTGACAGGCTCATCCAGATTATCCAATACACGATCTAGCCCAATTGCCGCATAACAATCTGATGCATAAGTAATTATTTCAGATTTTGTGTTATTCATTAACTTGTCGGCCTCCGATAGCCATGACTGTCTATCAGCACAAAGCGACACTAACAAGAAAACTCTTAACTCTCACAGGTAAGAATCTTTAGCTGTTATTGAAAAAATCTGATATCACGCACAATCCGTTAAAATAATTAGGTTGTATTTAGTTAACAGAATCGTCAGTCTTGCCGCCGATCATCGGGAGCTTTAACTATGTTACTTACGGTCTTATACATCATTGGCATCACCGCTGAAGCGATGACCGGCGCGCTGGCAGCAGGCCGACGAAAAATGGATATGTTCGGCGTCATTATCATTGCCTCTGTCACGGCGATTGGCGGCGGCTCAGTACGCGATATGCTGCTGGGTCATTACCCTTTGGGTTGGGTCGCTCATCCTGAATACATCATGATTGTGGCAGCAGCGGCAGTCATTACAACGTGGCTCGCTCCGCTCATGACCCATCTGCGCAAAGTTTTTTTGGTACTGGATGCACTGGGCCTGGCCGTTTTTTCCATTCTCGGCGCGCAGGTTGCCTTAGATATGGGGCATGCCAGCATCATCGCAGCTATTTGTGCTGTAGTGACAGGCGTCTTCGGCGGTGTTTTACGCGATATGTTTTGCAATCGCATTCCGCTGGTTTTCCAAAAAGAATTGTATGCGGGTATCGCCTTTGCCTCCGGCTGGATTTACATCCTGCTTTTAAAGACGCCCCTCAGTCACGAAGTGGTCACCATTATTACGCTGCTATTTGCTTTCCTGGCCCGCCTGTTAGCACTGCGTTTCAAATTAGGGCTCCCCATTTTCAATTACCCACATCCTGAACATTAATGGTTGAAGGCAGCGCCATGAGCCGCTGCCACAGCGGGTAAAATGCAGCATCTGCGAAATGCCGCATTAACTGTGCGGCCTGTTTGGCTCCCACGCCGGGTAACCGCTGCCAACGTTCCGTTGTCCATTCTCCCATGCTCACCAATTGCGCATCGTTGATCGCTCGCAGCGCCGCGGCGGGAAGCGGTAACCCAATAGCCTGTACCCAACGGCGAAGTGGCTGCTGGCGACTTTGTTTAAAGTGGTAATCAATTAACGCCTGCCGCTTGGGTGTCATTCCCGCGGGGCGAGCAATATCCTCAGCGCTCCACTCCAGCCACGACAGCAATGACATGTTTTCACGGCCTGCGATCAGTCGTTGCCAAAGGCTTTTACTCAACCCCGTCATGCCTAATCCCGAAGGGCTACTTAACCACACAAGGCGAGCAAGAAACTGTTCTTCACATTCAGGTGTTAAGCGCAGGCAACTCAAGGTGTGGTAACGCCCCTTTTCTGGTTCACGGGGCTTGATGCGATTTTTTATTCGCCAGGCAACACGGTCTAATCGGGGAATGCCTTGTCCAGCTAAAGAAACCAGCACCTGATCGCCTGCCACAATGTCCATTTCCTGCCATTTTTTGATTGAACCCACATTGACGCGCCTGACCCATTTATCGTCCAACTTGATGGGTATCAGGTTCAGCACGGCAGCAATTTTGCCGGTGCGCCCAACAGGAAAAGAGACTGACTTCACTTCTGCCAACACCTGCGGCGGCGTATATTTCCATGCCACCGCCCAGTCTCCCTGGCCAGGCAGCCAATACCGACCAGCAGCACCCGGTTGCGCGTGTACGACGATACCGTCAGTAGCAAAAGGCAGTGATTGCCGGAACCACTGTTCACGCCACATCGCAACGTCCTGAAGCGTCGTTACCCGCTGCGTCCAGCGTGCCGTCTCTTCAAAGCCCCATGCCGTGAGTTTATCCAGTCGCATACGCAACGAGGCTGGGCCATCTGGCCATGCCCAAATAAAGATCCCCAGTTCCTTCAACGCAGGGGAGTCGCTGACCTGTCGCAGGACACCTGCAACACGGTTACGCGCATTAACGCCGCCATGCATGGCCTGCTGATGGCCCGTTGATCGCCAAAAGATTTCGCCTTGCAGCACCCTTTCATCGCTATCATCGGCGAGAGTTAGCGGAATCGCCGGCATCGCTCGCGCTTTTGCTGTCCAATCTTCACCACGTAAGCCATCTCCTCGACTGATCATTTGATAGAACTTGCCATAGCGATACACCAGCGTAACGGCAACACCATCAATTTTGGGCTGTACCCACATATCGGAATGTTGTGCCATCCACCGTGCGACAGCAGGGCCATCCGGCCGCTTTTTTACGCCGGTGTGTGCAATCGGATGGCGTAGTTGCCCCTCGGTCAACCATTGTGGCGTTGAGGGTGCAGCCTCTGCCGCAAAGCATAATTGCCACTGTTTAAGGCGCTCACGTAACGCATCGTATTGCGTATCGCTGATCGAGGCCTCGCCTTGCCGATAATAGCGATCATCCCAGACGGTAAGTTGCTCCTGCAGCGCATGGATTTCCTGATGTGCTCGTGCAGGTGACCAATTAGGGCAAAGCGCTAAGCTCTCCCCCGAGATAAAAAGCAGAAAACCATAGATAACCATTCTGCCCATTTCGCCCTCCTTTGCTGGTCAGCCCATTACAAAGGAACGCCTTGCGCTTTGCGACGGGGAAAAGTTACGTCTGGGAAAAGCCTCGTAATAATGCATGCGCTGTTGCAGCATTTACGGTTTCTTTGGATAGCGGCACGAAGAATGAGGAGAAAATTGCCCCGCAGCCTGACAAACGCTGCATCTGTGGAGTAAGCCGTGTATACTGTGCAGGAAATAAACTCCGCATTAAGAAAACGCATAGACTCATGGCGCAAGGCACCTTATTTATTGTTTCTGCTCCCAGCGGTGCAGGAAAATCCAGCCTGATTCAGGCCCTGTTAAAAACACAACCGTTGTACGACACCCAAGTGTCGATTTCCCACACCACGCGCGGTATTCGCCCGGGGGAAAACCACGGTGAGCACTATTACTTCGTTAATCATGACGCATTTCGTCAAATGATTAAGGAAGATGCCTTTCTGGAGCATGCAGAAGTGTTCGGCAATTATTACGGCACATCGCGCAAAGCGATTGAGCAAGTGCTGTCGACCGGCGTTGATGTGTTCCTGGATATTGACTGGCAAGGCGCGAAACAAATTCGTGAACGCATGCCGCAAGCACGCAGCATTTTCGTGTTGCCGCCGTCTAAAGATGAGTTAGATCGCCGCCTACGTGGCCGCGGTCAGGACAGTGAAGACGTGATTGCTCGTCGCATGGCGCAAGCTGTGTCTGAAATGAGCCATTACGCTGAGTACGATTACTTGATTGTTAATGATGATTTCGATTTGGCCCTGTCCGATTTGAAAAACATCATTCGCGCTGAACGTCTGCGCATGGGCCGGCAAAAGCTGCGCCATGATGCATTAATCAGCAAACTGTTGGCAGACTGAGAACAACTCAGTATTATGCCGAGTCATTTCGTCACCCGTGGAGTATCACACTTATGGCACGCGTAACCGTTCAGGACGCCGTAGAAAATATTGGTAACCGTTTTGACCTGGTTCTGGTCGCAGCGCGTCGCGCACGTCAGATGCAGGTTGGCGGCAAGGATCCGCTGGTTCCCGAAGAGAACGACAAGCCAACTGTCATCGCTCTGCGTGAAATCGAAGAAGGTTTGATCACCAACCAGATTCTGGATGTGCGTGATCGTCAGGAACAGCAAGAGCAGGAAGCCGCTGAATTACAGGCAGTCACCGCTATCGCTGAAGGTCGTCGTTAATTTGCTGCCGGAAGGCCTGCCTTGTATCTGTTTGAAAGCCTCAATCAACTGATTGAAACTTACTTGCCTGAGGAGCAGATTAAGCGCCTCAAGCAAGCCTATCTTGTCGCACGTGATGCTCACGAGGGACAGACACGCTCCAGCGGTGAGCCATACATCACCCATCCGGTCGCTGTGGCCTGCATTCTCGCTGAAATGAAGCTCGACTATGAAACCCTCATGGCCGCGCTCCTGCATGACGTTATCGAAGACACCCCCGCGACTTACCAGGACATGGAACAGCTGTTTGGCAAAAGCGTTGCTGAACTGGTGGAAGGGGTTTCCAAGCTCGATAAGCTGAAATTCCGCGACAAGAAAGAAGCACAAGCAGAAAACTTCCGCAAAATGATCATGGCGATGGTGCAAGACATCCGCGTCATTTTGATCAAGTTAGCTGACCGCACGCATAATATGCGCACGCTGGGCTCTTTACGCCCAGATAAACGCCGCCGCATTGCCCGTGAAACGCTGGAAATCTACAGCCCTCTCGCACACCGATTGGGTATTCATCATCTTAAAACCGAGCTTGAAGAGCTGGGCTTTGAGGCACTGTATCCAAACCGATATCGTGTTATCAAAGAAGTGGTGAAAGCGGCACGCGGCAACCGTAAAGAGATGATTCAGAAGATCCTTTCAGAAATTGAGGGGCGTCTGCAGGAAGCGGGAATTGCCTGTCGCGTCTTTGGCCGCGAAAAGCATCTTTACTCTATCTACTTGAAAATGCACCTGAAAGAGCAGCGATTCCATTCTATTATGGATATCTACGCCTTTCGCGTCATCGTGCTGAATGTCGATACTTGCTATCGCGTTCTGGGCCAAATGCACAGTTTGTATAAGCCGCGCCCAGGCCGCGTTAAAGACTATATCGCCATCCCAAAAGCGAACGGCTATCAATCCCTGCACACCTCAATGATTGGCCCACACGGCGTCCCCGTCGAAGTGCAGATCCGTACCGAAGATATGGATCAAATGGCAGAAATGGGGGTCGCAGCACACTGGGCTTACAAAGAGCAGGGTGAAAGCAGCACCACGGCACAAATTCGTGCCCAGCGCTGGATGCAAAGCCTGCTTGAGTTACAACAAAGCGCAGGTAGTTCGTTTGAATTTATTGAAAGCGTTAAATCCGATCTCTTCCCGGATGAGATTTACGTTTTTACGCCTGAAGGCCGCATTGTCGAACTGCCAACAGGCGCTACACCGGTCGACTTTGCCTATGCTGTGCATACCGATATCGGACATGCCTGCGTGGGTGCCCGCGTCGACAGACAGCCTTACCCACTTTCGCAAGCCTTGACCAGCGGTCAGACGGTTGAAATCATCACCGCGCCCGGCGCGCGTCCAAATGCGGCCTGGCTCAATTTTGTGGTCAGTTCGAAAGCACGCGCCAAAATTCGCCAGTTATTGAAAAACCTGAAACGTGATGAATCTGTCAGCCTGGGTCGACGCCTGCTGAGCCATGCGCTCGGTGGCAGCCGCAAACTGGCTGAAATCCCGCAAGAGAATGTGCAGGCCGAGCTGGAACGCATGAAGTTGAGCAGCCTGGATGACTTGCTCGCGGAAATTGGCCTCGGTAACGCCATGAGCGTGGTTGTGGCAAAGAACCTGCAGCACGCAGGATCGCCTGCTGAGCAGCCCACGGCGAAAACGCGTGGCAAACTGCCGATCAAAGGTGCGGATGGCGTACTGATTACCTTTGCGAAATGCTGTCGCCCAATCCCTGGTGATCCTATTGTGGCGCACGTCAGCCCTGGTAAAGGATTGGTGGTTCACCATGAATCCTGCCGAAATATCCGTGGCTACCAGAAAGAGCCTGAGAAATTTATGGCCGTAGAGTGGGATGACGCGCCATCAGATCAAGAGTTCGTGGCTGAAATCAAAGTGGACATGTTTAATCATCAGGGTGCGCTGGCTAACCTGACGGCGGCCATTAACACTGCGGGTTCAAATATCCAAAGCCTGAATACCGAAGAAAAAGATGGCCGTGTCTACTCCGCCTTTATTCGCCTGACCGCACGCGATCGCGTTCATCTGGCGAATATCATGCGTAAGATCCGCGTGATGCCGGATGTGATTAAAGTTCATCGAAATCGTAACTAAGCCATGAATTCGGAACGTTTTGCCCGAATCCGTCAGATGCTTGCTGCCCGCCAGCACGATCTGACGGTATGCATGGAAGAAGTCCATAAACCACACAATGTTTCTGCCGTTATCCGCACAGCCGATGCTGTTGGCGTGCATCAGGTTCATGCTGTCTGGCCCGGCCATCGCATGCGCATTATGGTTTCCAGCGCAGCAGGCAGTAACAGCTGGGTAACCGTAAAAAATCACACCAGCATCCGCGAAGCCGTGCAGCATATTAAAAGCCAGGGTATGCAGGTTCTCGCCACCAATCTTTCCTCCTCTGCTGTTGATTTTCGTGCGGTGGATTACACGCGTCCTACCTGTATTTTGATGGGCCAGGAGAAAACCGGTATCTCCGATGAAGCCCTGGCGCTGGCAGACCAACACATCATTATTCCGATGGCGGGAATGGTGCAGTCATTAAATGTTTCTGTCGCATCGGCGTTGATTCTCTACGAAGCGCAGCGTCAGCGGCAAAATGCCGGCATGTATCAGCGTGAAACCTGTTTGCTTGATGAAGCCGAACAGCAGCGATTGCTGTTTGAAGGGGGCTATCCCGTGCTGGCGCGGGTCGCAAAACAGAAACAGTTGCCTTATCCGTTCATCAACGATCAGGGAGAGGTTGTTGCAGACCCTGCCTGGTGGGCAACGATGCAAGCGGCGAAAATCAAATGAAAGGCCGCCTGCTGGATGCCATCCCGTTAAGCACGCTTTCCGGCGTGGGTGCCAGCCAGGCGGGCAAGTTAGCCAAATTGGGCCTGCACACGCTGCAAGACCTCCTGCTTCATCTTCCACTGCGTTATGAAGACCGCACCAAACTGTACGCCATCAATGACCTGCTACCTGGCATTTGGGCCACGGTTGAAGGTGAGGTGTTAAACAGTGAGATCACCTTTGGCCGTCGTCGTATGCTGGTTTGTCAAATCAGTGATGGTACGGGTTCGCTCACACTGCGGTTTTTTAATTTTAATGCCGGGATGAAAAACAGCCTTGCCCCCGGCCGCCGTGTTACGGCTTACGGTGAGATTCGCCGCGGTCAACGCGGGGGAGAGATTATCCATCCCGAATACCGCGTGCAGGGTGAGAACAGTACCACCGAGTTGCAAGAAACACTGACTCCGGTCTATTCCACTACCGAAGGGATTCGCCAGGCGACACTGCGCAATCTGACCGATCAGGCTTTGACGCTGCTTGAGACCTGTGCAATTGCCGAATTGCTTCCCCCCTCACTGCATCAGGGGATGATGAGTTTGCCCGATGCTCTGCGCACGTTGCATCGGCCACCGCCGGATATGCAGCTTGAAGATTTACAGAGCGGGCAGCACCCAGCACAAAAGCGACTGATTTTTGAAGAGTTATTAGCACACAACCTGAGCATGCTCGCGGTGCGGGCTGGCGCTCAGCGCCATCATGCGTTGTCTATGCCAGCGAACCACCAGCTCAGCGATCAACTGCTGGCCGCTTTGCCGTTCAAACCCACAGGCGCGCAGTCTCGCGTGGTGAAAGAAATCGAGCAAGATCTTACCCGTGACTATCCCATGATGCGCCTGGTGCAAGGTGATGTGGGGTCGGGAAAAACGTTAGTGGCAGCGCTGGCCGCCTTAAACGTTATTGCTTACGGCAAACAAGTCGCACTGATGGCCCCCACTGAATTATTGGCAGAACAGCATGCAAACAACTTTCGCCAATGGCTGGCCCCTCTGGGACTCGAGGTTGGCTGGCTAGCGGGTAAACAGAAAGGCAAAGCACGCCAGGCACAGCAAGAGGCCATCGCCAACGGTGAGGTCGCCATGGTGGTCGGCACCCATGCGATGTTCCAGGAACAGATTCAGTTTAATGGCCTTGCGTTGGTCATTATCGATGAACAGCATCGATTTGGCGTCCACCAACGGTTAGCGCTGTGGGAAAAAGGCGAAGCACAAGGCTTTCACCCCCATCAATTGATCATGACCGCAACCCCCATTCCACGCACTCTGGCCATGACCGCCTACGCCGATCTGGATACCTCCACGATTGACGAACTTCCACCTGGCCGTACGCCAGTGACCACTGTGGCGATTTCGGATACCCGCCGCGACGAAATTATCGATCGCGTCAGACGCGCCTGCGCAGAAGAAGGTCGTCAGGCCTATTGGGTTTGTACGCTGATTGAAGAATCAGAGGTGCTGGAGGCACAGGCCGCTGAGGCCAGCTGGGAGGCGCTAAAAATTGCGCTGCCTGATTTACAGGTTGGTCTGGTGCATGGCCGTATGAAACCCGCCGAAAAACAGGCAGTCATGCAGGCATTTAAGCAGGGAGAAATCCATTTGCTGATTGCAACCACCGTTATTGAAGTCGGGGTGGATGTCCCGAATGCCAGTTTGATGATTATCGAAAACCCTGAGCGTCTGGGACTGGCACAGTTGCACCAGTTACGCGGGCGAGTGGGCCGTGGGGCCGTCGCTTCACACTGCGTTCTGCTGTATAAATCGCCGCTCAGCCAAACCGCGCAAAAACGCCTGCAGGTCCTGCGAGACAGCAACGATGGCTTTGTTATTGCTCAGCGTGATTTAGAAATCCGCGGTCCCGGAGAACTACTGGGTACGCGTCAAACGGGGAATGCCGAGTTTCGGGTGGCTGATTTACTTCGCGATCAGGCCGTGATCCCTGAGGTGCAGCGCGCTGCCCGTCATATTCATGAACGCTATCCGCAACAGGCAGACGCACTGATTGCTCGCTGGCTGCCTGAGACGGAACGCTATTCCAACGCCTGATCAGGCGATATTAAGCACGTACTTTTCAATCGCCAATGCAACGCCATCTTCCATATTGGTCGCTGTGTGATAAGGCGTAATGGCTTTCACACTGTCCACTGCATTGCCCATCGCCACGCCATAACCTGCGTATTCAATCATGGCTAAATCGTTTTCCTGATCGCCAAGCGCCATCACCTCTTCCGGCGCGATACCCAGTTTTTCTGCTAACTGGCCAACGCCCGTGCCTTTATTGACGCGACGGTCAAGAATTTCCAAATAGAAAGGGGCGCTTTTCAGGATGGTGTACTGCTGTTTCAGGCTCTCAGGGATACGGGCGATGGCGGCATCCAAGAGAGAGGGCTTATCAATCATCATGACTTTAGGAAAGCGCGTGCTGCTGTCCATCTCATCCAGGGCACGATAGCGCAATGGAATGCCGGTCAGCGCCGCTTCATGCACCGTAAACTCGCTGATGTCTTTATTCGGGGTGTAGAGGAACGATTTATCCATCGCATGGAAATGTACGCCTAATTCGTCGGCAAGGCGGGAGAAATCCAGAAACTCCTGAAAGCTGAGCGTCACTTCTGCCACGCATTCGCCTGTATCAGCCTTTTGTACCAACGCACCATTGTTCGTGATGCAATATTGGCCCGGCTCATTCAGCCCCAACTCCATCAGATAATTTTGCACACCCACATAAGGACGCCCGGTTGCTAATACCACCGTAACACCGCGCTCACGCGCTGCCTGAATCGCCTTTTTAACGCGCGGTGTGATTTCATGCTGCGGATTTAGCAGCGTGCCATCCATATCAATTGCAATCAGTTTAATCGCCATAACGCCCTCATCGTGTCGAGTTTTACGTCATGCTAACGCGATTCCGCTCACATTGACCAGCCTGCGATCAACAGACTCGCCCTTTTCGGGATTTTACGTGATTGCGCCGGATATGAGGGATATCCGGCGCAGGCTGTTTAGTGGCTCATGCCATCTTTCGCCATGTTGTCTTTCTTCATTTCATCTTTACCCATGGCGTCCTTTTTCATGCCCTCTTTGCCCATGTGATCTTTCTTCATGCCGTCTTTACCCATGGCATCCTTTTTCATACCGTCTTTACCCATGTTGTCTTTCTTCATGCCGTCATGGGACATCTGGCTCATTTCATCTTTTTTCATGGCATCCTTGCTCATCGCGTCGGCGGCCCAGGCACCGGAAGCCATTAACATGGATGCAGTCATTACGGCGATCATGGTCTTTTTCATTTTCAGTTCCTTTATGTTGCGATTAACTGCCGCCAAACCAGTTATAGCCCTGGTCTTCCCAGTAGCCACCGGGAAAGCGGTTGGTCACTTCAATGACCTGGATGTGTTTGGGATTTTTGTATCCCAGCTTGGTGGGGATGCGAAGTTTCATCGGATACCCATACTTCGGTGGTAAAACCTGCCTGTTCCAGCTGAGTGTCAGTAAGGTCTGCGGATGCAGCGCCGTCGACATATCGATGCTGGTGTAGTAATCATCTGCACAGGTGAATTTCACGTATTTTGCGGAAAGATCGGCACCAATATGCTTCAGGAATACGCCAAACGGCACTCCGCCCCATTGGCCAATCGCACTCCAACCTTCTACGCAAATATGTCGGGTGATTTGGTGCTCCTGCGGCAAACGGTGTAGCTCTGCAAGCTGCCAGGGACGCGTGTTTTGGACTAACCCCGCCACCGCTAAGCGATAGTCAGCGCCGTCAATCAACGGGATATCCTCTTCACCGTAAAAGGCATTGAAAGGGAAATCTGGATCTATCTGCGCGGCGCTGTATTCCGGTGCTAAACGGCGATCGCTGAAGAGCCAGTGCTGTACACGGTCGTTAAGCGCTGAAACCCGATTCAACACATTTTCCACGTTTGGATTACTGCTCAGGTCGCATCCTGTCAGCAAAGCCACACCGCCTAACGTTAATCCCTGACGCAGAAACCGGCGTCGAGCGTCCCCTTGCAGCTTTTTCGCCAGCAATTGCTGCGCTTCTTTTACCAGCGCGTCGCTGTCTTTGGTGGTCATGGGCATGATGTTCTCCTTAACGTCCGCGCAGCATGGCAATCAGGGTTTTCGGCACCAGTAGCACCATCACGAGATGAACCGCAACAAAGCCCACCAGCGCCGCCATGCTGTAGAAGTGGATGTAGCGAGCCGCCTCGTAGCCGCCCAATAAGGTTCGCAACAACGGGAATTGCACGGATTTCCACATCACCAGCCCGGAAATCACCAGCAAAATGCCGTCAATCATCACAAACAGGTAGGCAGCCTTTTGTACATGGTTGTAATGGCGTAAATCAGCGTGTTGCAAACGTCCACGCAGAGCGGCATGAACATCAGCAAAAAAAGCGCGTAGCCGGAAATCACCAAACTTATGCCTGAGACGCCCGCTAAACAGGTTGATGAGGAGATAGGCCAACCCGTTGATGCTAAAAATCCACATGGCGGCAAAATGCCATTGCAATGCACCACCTAACCAACCGCCCAACGTCCATTCGTTCGGGAAGCGAAAATCAAATAAGGGTGAGGCGTTATAAATCCGCCAGCCACTCGCCACCATAATCAACACCGCCACGGCATTAACCCAATGACACAGTCGTAACCAGCCGGGATGAATCTTTACCTTGTCCGATGTCGCCATCTTGGAACCCTTCTCTCATTCCTTCGATGAAGAGAGTGTGCGCAGAAAGAATTCATTCAAGCCTCACGTAAACTTAAATAAAATGTGAATACTGCCGCTTTGGCGTTTCGATACACTCGTTGTTCGAGACCGTGAGGATGATGAAATGGATGCACCCCGCAAATTGTTGGTCGTGGAAGACGATCAGCACATCGCTGATCTGTTACAGATGCATTTGAAAGACGAAGGTTTTGTGGTGACACACGCACCCGACGGGTCGCAAGGCGTTGCACTGCTGGAACAGGGCGGCTGGGATGCCCTTATTCTGGATCTCATGCTACCCGGCGTGGATGGGCTGGAAATCTGCCGTCGTGCACGCATGATGACGCGCTATACACCGATTATTATGATCAGCGCACGCAGCAGTGAAGTGCATCGCGTGTTGGGTCTGGAACTGGGTGCCGATGACTATCTGGCAAAACCGTTTTCAATGATGGAGTTGGTTGCGCGCGTTAAAGCGCTGTTTCGTCGCCAGGAAGCGATGAGCAAAAATTTGCGCTTAGATGCCGGGCTGTTGACGCTGGGTGAATTGCATATCGATCCCATTGCCCGCGAAGTGCTACTGCGCAATAGCCCGATTGAGCTAACACCACGCGAATTTGATTTGCTGTATCACTTTGCTCGCCATCCCGGTCAGGTTTTTTCCCGCTTGCAACTGCTGGATCTGGTGTGGGGCTATCAACACGATGGTTACGAACATACCGTTAATACGCATATCAATCGCCTGCGCTTTAAAATTGAGCGCGATCCCGCCACGCCAGAATCCATTCTGACAGTGTGGGGGAAAGGCTATAAGTTTGTCCCGCTCACCGGAGAACACCCATAATGAGGTCGCTGTCTTTATCGCAAAAATTGGTCGCGGGCTTTACGTTGATGCTGGTGCTTTGTTGCGCCGTATCCGGTTGGTTGCAAATTCGTACCAGCAAGAGCTACAGCCAGGCGGTAATTCAGCAACTTTCATTGGATTTAGCCAGCCATATCGCTCAGCAGATCCCCCTGATGCGTTCAGAAGGGATTGATCAAAACGCCCTTAAAAGTCTGTTTTCACAAACCATGGTCGTGAATCCCAGCGTGGAAGTTTACTTGCTGGATACACAGGGCAATATCATCGCCGATGCCGCACCCAGTGGCCATGTGAAGCGCCAACGCATTGATCTGGCACCTCTGCATCAACTGCAATCAAAAGCCACTTTGCCTGTGCTTGGTGATGACCCACGCAGTGAGGACGGTTCAAAGGTGTTTAGTGCGGCGCCATTGATGCGTGACGGTAAAACCGAAGGCTGGTTGTACGTGATTTTATTAGGCGAAGATTACAACCAGCTGGCAAATGATGCGCAAAAGAACGCCCTGTTGATGTTTACCCTGTCGGCGATGGGCTTACTGCTGCTATTAACCGTGATTGCCGGTGCCGTGGCGTTTCGCTGGGTCACGCGGCCCATGCGCCAGCTAATCAAACAGGTAGCGCAATTGGATCAGGGTGGCATGCCTGCGATTAAATTACTCGCGACCCAACAAATCTCTCCCGCCAGTCCAAACGAGGTAAGTCAGCTTCAACAGGCCTTTGCGGCACTGTGTCGTCGCATCAACGAGCAGTGGGATTTACTGGCTGGACAGGATCAACAACGGCGTGAATTTATTGCCAATATTTCACATGACTTGCGAACCCCGCTGACCGCCATGCACGGCTACCTGGAAACGCTGACCTTGAAATCCGAGCATCTCACCCAGGAAGAGCGGCAGCGTTATTTGAGTATCGCATTGTCGCAAAGCCAGAAAGTGGGCGGGTTGGCGCAGCAACTCTTTGAGCTGGCGCGTCTGGAGCATGGCGGCGTAAAACCCAATAAAGAGCGTTTTTCGCTCGGTGAACTGGCGCAGGATGTGTGGCAGAAATTTGAGTTAACCACTGAGCGCCGTCAGATCCAGCTTCGTGCTGACATTGCCCCTCATTTGCCGCTGATCAATGCTGATTTGTCGATGATGGAACGCGTGTTAACCAACTTATTGGACAATGCGATTCGCCACTCTCCTGATAACAGCATTATCCATCTGCGCCTGTGGGTACATGAGGGAATGCTCTCTGTGTCGCTCCACGATCAGGGGCCAGGTATTCCTGCCGCGATAAAAACAACGCTGTTTCATCGCCCCTCGGTGCTCAACCATAACCAGCGGAATCATGGCGGATTAGGATTGATGATCGTTCAACGCATGCTGCAATTGCACGGCGGTAATATCCGTCTGGGTGATGAGCCCGAAGGGGCCAGTTTCTGCTTTGCATTGCCGCTCAGCTAGAGCAATAAAAAAGGCAGCCGTTAAGGCTGCCTTTTCTTCCGCAGGACGCTGTCGATTAGATATCGATGTTTGCAGCTTTCAGTGCGTTCTCTTCAATAAATGCGCGGCGCGGTTCAACGGCATCGCCCATTAGTGTGGTAAACAACTGATCGGCAGCGATGGCATCTTTAACGGTGACACGCAGCATACGACGGCTGCCTGGATCCATTGTGGTTTCCCACAGCTGTTCTGGGTTCATCTCACCCAGACCTTTATAACGCTGTACGGAGAGGCCACGGCGCGACTCTTTCACCAGCCAATCCAACGCTTGTTCAAAGCTGGAAACAGGCTGACGACGCTCACCACGCTCAATGAAGGCATCTTCTTCCACCAGGCCACGCAGCTTTTCACCCAGTTCACACAGTTTGCGGTATTCGCCACCTGTCACGAACTCGTTATCCAGCGCGTAATCGGTATCCACACCGTGGGTACGAATACGGACCACGGGCTCGAACAAATGCAACTCCAGGTTCTCACGCACAATGGCACTGTAGCTGCTGCCGTGTTGCTCACGCTCGTTCAAAGAGGTGATCAAATCATCGGCCCACTTCTGTACCGCAGGCTGATCGTTAAGCGCACTCAGCGTTGGGTGATAAATCAACGCGTTGAGCAAGCCTACCGGATAGCGGCGCTCCATACGTTTGATCATTTTGCGCGTGCTATTAAAACCTGCCACCAGCGATTCAAGCTGTTCGCCACCTAAAGCAGGTGCATCAGCGTTGGTGTGCAGCGTCGCGCCGTCCAGCGCGATAGCGATTTGATACTGATCCATCGCTTCATCGTCTTTGATGTACTGCTCTTGCTTGCCCTTTTTCACCTTGTACAGCGGTGGCTGTGCAATGTAGACATGACCACGTTCGATGATTTCAGGCATCTGACGATAAAAGAAGGTCAACAGCAGCGTACGGATGTGCGAACCATCGACGTCAGCATCGGTCATGATGATGATGCTGTGATAACGCAGTTTATCCGGATTGTATTCGTCGCGACCGATGCCGCAACCCAGCGCCGTGATCAGCGTTGCCACTTCCTGAGAAGAGAGCATTTTATCGAAACGCGCTTTCTCGACGTTAAGGATCTTGCCCTTCAACGGAAGAATGGCCTGATTCTTACGATTACGCCCCTGCTTGGCAGAACCGCCCGCAGAGTCACCCTCCACTAAGTAGAGTTCGGACAGCGCAGGATCGCGTTCCTGACAATCCGCCAGCTTACCTGGCAGACCCGCCAAATCCAGTGCACCTTTACGACGCGTCATTTCACGTGCGCGGCGTGCGGCTTCACGCGCACGCGCAGCATCAATGATTTTACCGACGACGATTTTCGCATCGCTTGGGTTTTCCAGCAGGTATTCCGCCAGCAGTTCGTTCATCTGTTGTTCAACAGCAGACTTCACCTCGGAAGACACCAATTTATCTTTGGTCTGCGAGGAGAACTTTGGATCAGGCACTTTCACGGAAACCACGGCAATCAAGCCTTCACGGGCATCATCACCGGTCGCGCTGACTTTGGCTTTTTTGCTGTATCCCTCTTTGTCCATATAGGCATTCAGGGTACGCGTCATTGCAGCACGGAAGCCTGCAAGGTGAGTACCGCCATCGCGCTGAGGAATGTTGTTGGTGAAACAGTAAATGTTTTCCTGGAAGCCATCGTTCCACTGCAACGCGACTTCAACACCGATACCGTCTTTTTCAGTCGAGAAATAGAAGACATTAGGGTGAATCGGGGTTTTATTTTTATTCAAATACTCAACAAACGCTTTGATACCACCTTCGTAGTGGTAGTGATCTTTCTTATCATCGCGTTTGTCTTCCAGGCGAATAGAGACGCCGGAGTTGAGGAATGAGAGCTCACGCAGACGCTTTGCCAAAATGTCGTATTCAAACTCAATGACATTGGTAAAGGTTTCATAGCTTGGCCAGAAACGCACGCGCGTTCCGGTTTGCTCGGTTTCGCCACTCACTGCCAGCGGTGCCTGCGGCACGCCGTGCGCGTAAACCTGTTGATGAACTTTGCCTTCACGGCGAATGGTCAGTTCCAGTTTCGAGGACAGCGCATTCACCACCGACACACCAACGCCGTGCAAGCCGCCAGAGACTTTGTAGGAGTTGTCATCAAACTTACCGCCTGCGTGCAGAACGGTCATGATGACTTCCGCAGCAGAAACGCCCTCTTCAGGGTGAATACCGGTTGGAATGCCACGGCCATCATCTTGCACGGAGACCGAGTTATCGGCGTGGATCGTTACGAGGATATCTGAACAGTGACCCGCAAGCGCTTCGTCAATGGCGTTATCCACAACCTCGAATACCATATGATGCAGACCGGTGCCGTCATCCGTGTCGCCAATGTACATACCCGGGCGTTTTCTTACCGCATCCAGTCCTTTAAGGACTTTGATACTTGAGGAGTCATAGGAATTCGACATCAACGTTTCTCGCTCATTTAGTCTTTAGATTAGGCACAGCCCTGTATTTTACCCTTTTCTACGCGGAACATCTTGCCATTTTCATCACTCATGTCGAAGACGTGTTCCGCGTTGATTGCACTGACAAAAACCTGTGCCTGTGTCGCTTTTAATCGGTCAGCTAACAACTGCCGACGCCCCTCATCCAGTTCAGAGGCAAAATCATCGATTAAGTACAGGCAGCGTCGGCCCGACTGACGCGTCAGAAACTCGCCCTGTGCCAGTCGCAATGCGCACATCAGCAATTTTAACTGACCGCGTGATAACAGCTCTTCAACTGGCGTACCGTCCGCACGTATGCGGAAATCCGCTTTATGTGGCCCCGTTGCGGTGTAGGTTAAAGCGCGATCGCGCTCAAACTGACGTTCCAGCAAGGTGGCATAATCGGTTTCTTTGTCCCAACCGCGCTGGAAGGTAAAGCTCAGTGAGAACTCAGGTAGAAATTGTTGGCAGGTGGCATTGATATCCGCGGCGATTGCTTCACTGTAGGCGGCCCGCCAGGCACTGATTTGCTCGGCCAGCGGCGCTAGCTCGCGATCCCAGGGCAGTACTTGCTGATAGCGGGAGACCTGACGCAGCGCGGCATTGCGCTGTTTGAGTAATCGTTTCAGATTGCTCCAGGCCTGAAAAAAACCAGGCTCGTTATGAAAACAGCCCCAATCTACCCACGCGCGGCGAAATTTTGGCCCGCCATTAAGCAGCGTAAACCCCTCCGGCGTAATCAGTTGCATCGGCAGCAGTTGCGCTAACTCCGCCACTTTGTGGCCGTCGCTGCCATCAATACGGACTTTGCTGTCGCCTTCGCGGTTTTTGGTCAGACCCAGCGAGATTTCACGCTCTTTACCCTGCAAACGCCCATGGAGCACAAAGGCATCCTGCTCATGGCGGATAACGCGATTGGCTTGCAGAGAGCGAAAAGCGCGTCCATGCCCGAGCGTATAGATTGCCTCCAGCACGCTGGTTTTACCGCTGCCGTTATCACCAATCAAAAAATTGAAACCCGGCGCTAAAGCCAGATCGGCGTCTTCAATATTGCGGAAATCTTTAATCAGCAGGCGGGTAAGAGCCATATCAGAGGGCAATCTCAGGAAAGGACAGTGTCAGGTATAAATCAGCCCGGAAACCGGGCTGATCGGATTTACAGACGCATGGGCATAACGACGTAGGATGCTGAAGCACTGGCAGCATCTTCAATCTGCACACTGGAAACCGAGTCAGTGAGCAGTAAACGTACGTTTTCACATTTCAGTGCATTCAGCACATCCAGCACGTAGCTGACGTTGAAGCCAATTTCCAAATCCGTACCGGCGTAGGTGACATCCAGAATTTCTTCCGCTTCTTCCTGTTCCGGGTTATTGGCCGTGATCCGCAACTGATTTTCGCTGATATAGATGCGAACACCGCGGAACTTTTCATTGGAGAGAATGGCGGCACGCGCAAAGGCCTGCTTAAGCAAATCACACCCGGCTTCCAGGGTTTTATCGGGATTCTTCGGCAAGACGCGGCGATAATCAGGGAAACGACCGTCAACCAGCTTGGAAGTGAAGATAAAGTCGCCCACGTGTGCTCGGATGTTATTGCTGCCGATTTGCACTTGCAGGGGCGTATCGCCGCCGTCCAACAAACGCACCAGTTCAATCACCCCTTTACGCGGCACAATCACCGAATGGCTGGGCAGCGTTTGCCCGATCGGCAATGCGCAAACCGCCAGACGGTGACCATCGGTGGAGACCGTCCGCAGCTCTTCACCTTCCGTTTCAAACAGCATGCCGTTCAAGTAGTAACGGACATCCTGATGCGCCATGGAAAACTGCGTCGCTTCAATTAAGCGCTTCAGTGTGGCTTGCGGCAGGGTGAATTCCACCTCACTTTGCCAGTCGTCCAGATTTGGAAAATCGCTGGCAGGCAATGTGGATAGGGAGAAACGGCTGCGGCCAGAGCGAACCAGCATGCGATCGCCTTCCAGCACCACACTGATTTCCGCGCCTTCGGGCAAGCCACGACAGATATCAAAGAACTTACGGGCTGGAACGGTGGTCGCTCCCGGCTCGTGCTCCTGCGTCAATGACACACGTGCAACCATCTCCATTTCGAGATCGGTTCCCGTTAACAGTAGCGTTCCGTCATTCACCTGCAGCAACAGGTTTCCTAAAATAGGCAGTGTTGGACGTCCGCCTAAAGGGCTGCTGACTTGCTGCAAAGGCTTGAGTAAATGTTCACGTTCGACAATAAATTTCATAGCGTCAGGAAGATAATGTTCTGATTAAATTTGAGAAATCTTCTTTGATGTCGTGACTTTCTTCACGCAACTGCTCGATCTTACGACACGCATGCAGCACCGTGGTATGGTCGCGACCGCCAAAAGCATCACCAATTTCCGGTAAACTGTGGTTGGTCAACTCTTTCGCCATTGCCATTGCCATTTGACGCGGACGCGCCACGGAACGGGAACGGCGTTTAGAGAGCAGATCCGCCACTTTGATTTTATAATACTCCGCCACCGTCTTTTGAATATTATCGATGGTGACCAGCTTTTCCTGCAGCGCCAGTAAATCACGCAGCGCTTCGCGCACGAAATCAATGGTAATTGCCCGGCCAGTAAAGTTGGCATTCGCAATTACGCGGTTTAATGCGCCTTCGAGCTCACGCACATTCGAACGCAGGCGTTTGGCAATAAAAAACGCCACTTCACCCGGCAGTCGAATATCGTTTTCATCCGCTTTTTTCATCAGGATCGCGACACGCGTTTCCAGTTCAGGCGGTTCAATCGCGACCGTCAATCCCCATCCAAAACGGGATTTTAGACGATCTTCGACACCGTTGATCTCTTTTGGATAGCGATCTGAAGTCAGGATGATCTGCTGGTTGCCTTCCAGCAACGCATTAAAGGTGTGAAAGAACTCCTCTTGCGAGCGCTCTTTATTTGCAAAGAATTGAATATCATCGATGAGTAATGCATCAACAGAGCGGTAATAGCGTTTGAACTCTTCGATGGCATTGTTTTGCAGCGCTTTCACCATATCCTGGACAAAACGCTCCGAATGCATATACACCACTTTCGCATTGGGTTTACGCGCCATGATGCCATTGCCCACAGCATGCAACAGGTGCGTTTTACCTAACCCTGTGCCGCCATACAGAAACAGTGGGTTATAGGCACCACCAGGGTTGTCTGCGACCTGACGCGCCGCCGCGCGCGCCAATTGGTTCGATTTACCTTCAACGAAGTTATCGAAATTATGCCGCGTGTTCACATTGGAACGGTAAGACAGCTCTGCAGGTGCCGGGAGCGTATCCCAGCTTGGGCGAACCGGTGCCGGGCGCGTGCCGTGAAAGGCCGCTGGCGCCACAGCAGCGGCAGTCGCCTCCACGCGAGGGGCGACAGGTTGTGTGACGGGTTTTGTCCCCACTTCAAAACGCATCTGCGGCGCATCCACACCACAGAACTCATTTAACAGCGTATTGATGTTATTCAGATATTTATCCCGCACCCAGTCGAGAACAAAGCGGTTTGGGGCATACAGCGCCAAGGTGTTGTCGTTCAGTTCGGCCTGCAAAGGACGGATCCACATGCTGAATTCTGTGGCAGGTAACTCATCCTGCAATCGGGCAAGACACTGTTGCCAAAGCGAAAGTGACACGGCGGACTCCACTCGAACAAGATCAATAAAAAGAAAAAGTACTGAAGACGTTTCATCGTTGTTGACGCATACCGATCCGGCATACGAACCGCTATTTGCGGTTGCTCCGGCTACGATCCAGGCGTGGGATCGTCAGCGGAAGGGCGGATCATAGCGCAAAGCGCTCCAGAGATCTCCACTTTCTACACAGTTTTGATCCGTTTTATCCACAGGGGCGTATCGCGGAGGATCAGTTTACGCTTGTTGCCATAAAGCGCACTGAGGATCGCTCCTAATCACGCATTTTTGCTCTGCTTCATCACGCTTTTCGCGCAACAAAAAGGCAGGCGATCGGCAGAAGATCCTGGACGATCCTTGCGCTTTGTTAGGAAGCCCGTATAATTCCCTGCCCACGTGTTGCGCGTCTTGTGCTGAATGCCCTCTTCGGAAGGCGATTAGGCCAGTAAAGACGCGGTTATAATGCGAAGTGAATTGACTCCGGACTGTACAATTATTACAATCCCGCCTCTTTATTAAAGATACACTGAGGCGTCGGTCTTTCACGGACCATTAAACACGCGTCACTAGTGAAATTTTCAAGTTTAGGTAGAAATCGCCATGAAACGCACTTTTCAACCGTCCGTACTGAAGCGCAACCGTTCACACGGTTTCCGTGCTCGTATGGCAACCAAAAATGGTCGTCAGGTTCTGGCACGTCGTCGTGCTAAAGGCCGTTCTCGTCTGACCGTTTCTAAGTAATAAAGCTAACCCTCCGTGGTTAAGCTCGCATTTCCCAGGGAGTTACGCTTGTTAACTCCCGCTCATTTCACCTTCGTCTTCCAGCAGCCGCTACGTGCAGGCACGCCGCAAATTACCATCCTCGGCCGCCAAAACTCGCTGGGGCATCCCCGCATCGGTCTCACTGTTGCCAAAAAGAATGTTAAGCGTGCCCATGAGCGCAATCGCATCAAGCGACTGACGCGTGAAAGCTTTCGTCTTTTACAACACGACTTACCTGCCATGGATTTTGTCGTGGTGGCGAAAAAAGGGGTGGCCGATCTTGATAATCGTGCGCTGACGGAAGCTTTGGAGAAGTTATGGCGTCGTCACTGTCGCCTGGCGCGCGGCTCCTGATTGCGCTGATTCGCGTCTATCAACGCGTCATCAGTCCGCTACTTGGACCCCATTGTCGTTTTACGCCAACCTGTTCGGCTTACGGTATTGAGGCCTTACGCAGGTTTGGCATGCTAAAAGGCAGTTGGTTGACGGTTAAACGCGTATTAAAATGCCACCCTTTACACGCGGGTGGCGACGATCCGGTGCCGCCAAAAAAACATTGATACCAGAGAACATTAACGATGGAATCGCAACGCAATCTTTTTCTCATCGCTTTTCTGTTCGTGTCTTTCATGATCTGGCAAGCCTGGCAGACGGACAACGCTCCGAAGCCACAGCAAACCCAGACCACGCAGACCACGACCAGCGCAGCCGGAGATGCCGCTAACCAGGGCGTGCCCGCCAGCGGCCAGGGCAAAACGATCACCGTTAAGACCGATGTCCTGTCTTTGCAGATCAACACACGCGGCGGCGACATTGAGCAAGCTCAACTGTTGTCCTATCCAGACAAACTGGGTTCCGCGCTGCCATTCCAGTTATTGGAAACCACCCCTGCCTTCTTGTACCAGGCACAGAGTGGCCTGACCGGCCGTAATGGCCCAGACAATCCGAATAATGGCGAACGTCCTCTGTATACCAGCACACAGGAGAGCTTCGAACTGGCAAATGGCCAGAACGAATTGCGTATCCCGCTGACCTTTACGGCAGAGAACGGTGCGACCTATACCAAAACATTCGTATTGAAGCGTGGTGAGTTTGCCATCGACGTCGACTATCAGATCAACAACGCCAGCCAGCAACCGCTGGAAGTGGCAATGTTTGGTCAGTTAAAGCAGACGATTGAACTGCCGAAACACCGTGACACCGGAAGCAGCAACTTTGCGCTGCACACCTTCCGTGGCGCGGCTTATTCGACTGGCGAGACCAAATACGAGAAATATAAGTTCGATACCATCGCAGATAACGAAAACCTGAGCACGACAACAGCCAACGGCTGGGTCGCTATGCTGCAGCAATATTTCGCGACGGCGTGGGTACCTCGTACTCAGGGTAACAACCAACTGTATACCAGCAACCTGGGCAACGGCGTTGCGGCTATCGGCTATAAGTCTGCGCCACAAACCATCGCACCGGGTGCGCAGCAGACACTGGCTGCCACACTGTGGGTGGGCCCAGAAATTCAGGACAAAATGGCGGCCATTGCACCGCACCTGGATTTAACCGTGGACTACGGCTGGCTCTGGTTTATCTCTCAGCCACTGTTTAAGTTACTGAAATTTATTCAGAGCTTTATCGGTAACTGGGGCTTCTCGATCATCGTTATCACCTTCATCGTTCGTGGCATCATGTACCCGCTGACCAAAGCGCAGTACACCTCGATGGCGAAGATGCGCATGCTGCAGCCAAAGATTCAGGCGATGCGTGAGCGTCTGGGCGATGATAAGCAGAAGATGAGCCAGGAGATGATGGCGCTGTACAAAGCGGAGAAAGTTAACCCGCTGGGCGGCTGCTTACCGCTGCTGATTCAGATGCCAATCTTCCTTGCGCTGTATTACATGTTGATGGGCTCTGTAGAACTGCGTCATGCGCCGTTCGCGCTGTGGATTAAAGACCTGTCTGCGCAAGACCCGTACTACATTCTGCCGATCCTGATGGGTATCACGATGTTCTTCATTCAGAAGATGTCGCCAACCACCGTCACGGATCCAATGCAGCAGAAGATCATGACGTACATGCCGGTTATCTTTACCGTGTTCTTCCTGTGGTTCCCATCCGGTCTGGTGCTGTACTACATCGTCAGCAACCTGGTCACCATTCTCCAGCAGCAGATGATTTATCGCGGTCTGGAAAAACGTGGCTTACACAGCCGCGACAAGAAGAAAGCCTGATCACGCTCAGGTCGGGATTTACCGGCCTGAACGCACAGGACATTTTGCAGAGGGCGGCAATTATTGCCGCCCTGTTTTTTTGTTTCTGAAGAGGGTGAGACATGAGCCACCATGACACCATCGTCGCGCAAGCGACAGCACCCGGTCGCGGGGGCGTCGGTATCCTTCGCGTCTCCGGTAAACAAGCCGCCGCTGTTGCACACGCGTTGCTGGGTAAACTGCCTAAGCCGCGTTACGCCGACTACACGCCGTTTCTTGATGCCAATGGCAGTGCATTAGATGAAGGTATTGCGCTGTGGTTTCCTGGTCCAAACTCGTTTACGGGCGAAGATGTGCTGGAACTGCAAGGTCACGGTGGGCCCGTCATCCTTGATTTGCTGCTGAAACGCATCGCGGCTTTACCGGGCTTACGCATTGCGCGCCCCGGCGAATTTTCAGAACGCGCCTTCCTGAACGACAAGCTCGATTTAGCGCAAGCAGAAGCGATTGCCGATTTGATTGATGCCAGTTCAGAGCAAGCTGCGCGCTCTGCTCTGAACTCACTGCAGGGCGCCTTCTCCCTCCGCGTAAACCACCTGGTGGAAGCCCTGACGCATCTGCGCATTTATGTCGAAGCCGCGATAGATTTCCCGGATGAAGAGATCGATTTTCTCTCTGACGGTAAAATCGAGGCGCAACTGATGACGGTAATGGGCGATCTTGATGCTGTACGTACTGAAGCACGGCAGGGCAGTTTGCTGCGCGAGGGCATGAAAGTGGTGATTGCTGGTCGCCCTAACGCCGGTAAATCCAGCCTGCTAAATGCGTTGGCAGGCCGTGAAGCCGCGATAGTCACTGATATCGCCGGCACCACCCGCGACGTTTTGCGCGAACATATTCATATTGACGGTATGCCATTGCATATCATTGATACCGCCGGTTTACGCGAAGCCAGTGATGAGGTTGAGCGAATTGGTATTGAGCGTGCCTGGCAGGAAATAGAAAAAGCAGATCGCGTTTTATTTATGGTCGATGGCACCACCACTGACGCAACCGAAGCCGCGCAAATCTGGCCAGACTTTATTGCTCGTTTACCGGCCAATTTGCCAGTGACCGTGGTGCGCAACAAGGTAGACACCACCGGCGAGCCACTTGGACTGACCGAAGTGAATGGCCACGCGCTGCTTCGTCTTTCCGCCCGCACCGGCGACGGCATCGAAATACTGCGCGATCACCTTAAACACACCATGGGTTTCACGGCGAATGTGGAAGGGGGCTTTCTGGCCCGCAGCCGCCATTTGCAGGCGCTGACATTGGCCGCCACCCATCTGGAGCAGGGAAAAGATCAGCTGTTAGGCGCGCGCGCAGGGGAATTACTGGCGGAAGAGTTGCGCCTGGCACAACAGGCACTCAGTGAAATCACCGGTGAGTTTACCTCCGATGATTTACTCGGGCGCATCTTCTCCAGCTTCTGCATCGGTAAGTGATTCGAAAGGGGCGCGATTGCCCCTTCATCATCTTTATCCAAGCGGCGACCAGACTATTTTTGCTCTCTCAATATGCTGCTCAATAAACCAACGGTTGTTCAATGATTTATGGAATGCGTGATCTAAATCGAAAGGCATGTTGAAGATGTGCTCAAAGAACAGATTGAGTGAATGCAAACAGGTCACGTGGTTTTCCGGTTGCAACTGTTTAGCTATCGTACGCATAACCTGATAAGCGCCCGCGCGAAATTGCTGAAAACTTTCCCGATCGTTAGCCCGGTTTAATTTCAAACAATCCAGTGACCATACCGCCTGATCATACAAATATTCAAAGAAATGCAATGAGGTCGGTTTCATCATACTCAGTGTATGTTTGTCCTTTAACTCTGGGTCGCACTGCATCATTTGAATATGCGTTCGCTTCAGCTCATGCATCACGTTATAGGTATTGCGCTTGCTCCCCTGTACTCGACTCTTCAGCATAATGGTGTCCTGACTGAGCAACTGCGTCACGATAAGGGCACACAGATTGGCTCGCACGGCTTCCGTCTCGGGTAACACTTTATCGGAGCAGCGCAGAATTTTATGCAGCGTCTGGGAGAGCGTAATCCATTCCTGAGGTATCGCCTTACCTATCTGCTTTTCCAGTATTCCACGTAATTGCGAATCGCTATGCGCTGCCAATATCCAGTCGTTGTGATTTTCAATGCCAATAAACGGGTATTCCGTGTGCTGATCAAAACTTTCTCGCGCCAACAAGCCATTGCTGAAGATATTTTTCAGCAGCGAGGTCTGCACAGCATCAAACAGCTCAAGATTGGCATCACGGTAATAGATCGGCCGGTGTTTTACGGTAAAACAGTCCGCCATCTCCTGAATAAGCACAGGCAGGTCCTGGCAGGTCGTCCCCTTGATAAAGTGGATATGAAAATGCAGGTTAATGAACTTGTACAACAACCCTTGGGCATAAGTCAGAATGGGGATCCGCCGCGAGTGCGTTTCGTCACCGTTCTCTTTGCCCTGGTCAATCTCATAATAAAACATTTTAATTAATGCACTGCATTCCTGGGCTTTTTCATCCTCCATTGAATTGAAATCAACAATATTATCCATGCTCGCTTTGGCGGCGGATTCGTCATCCAATAAGCGCACCATGTTGCGCCAATTGTGATTGATAGATGAGAGTTTGAAGGACAGCACCAGCAATTTGTACAATGCCGACTTGGCATTTTTTTTAAAATGTTCAACCTCACCCTGATTAATCAGGCTAAATACGTTTTTTACTTCACGATCATAATTATAGGAATCCCCGTCCGGATCTGCTTTGCCGTAATGCGCGGAAAGATACTCCACCAGCAGCTCTTTCTTACACCAGGCTTCGGGCAAAGCGTGTGGATTAGAGGCTTCATAACGGCTGGGATACAGCGCCACGAGGTAACGGTCAAACACTGACGTACAGGCCTCAATCTCACGACGGAGTTGATCATCGTACTGCAAAGGCAGGTGCGGAGGAGATGCCGAACGCCCGAGATGTTCATACAGCGTTCTGTATAACGGCGAATAGTATTCCGGCGCACTGAAGTGGCTGAGTTGTACGGGCGCTTTCGTTAAATACCACTCAATACTTTGCTTTCTTAAACGTTGATTGATTTCACTTTTGCTCATGTTTATTTCCTTATAATTTTAAGAAGGGCAAACAGACCCGCGTCTGCCTGCCACTAAAGTCTGAAAGGCTTCACGTAAACGCAGGACCACGACCACGGTGAGCATCAATGCGGCTGTAAACGGATTGCGGACTTAACGCAAATTTACGGGCAATAGCAGGGACGTTATAGCCCAGATTGTACAAATATTGCATCAAGCGGTTCTGCTCAATGCGGTTATATTCGTTAAAAAAGGCAGTGTTAATATCATCTTGCATGCGGCGAAACATCGTCTTCTCCTCTGTCATGTTGGGCCGCTTCACAGAGTAGGATCCGCAACGCCCCTGAGGAATAGACAGTTTCTTCCCTTTAGAGAAAATAATGTTAAGACAAGGTATTACAGAAACCGCACTGATACCCATTGGTACAGTTTTCCCACTTCCTCATTGCTGACTGTTCTGAAAAAAGGTGGGCTATACCTTAGGCCAGATGCAATTTCGCAAGAAAATTCTTACAATGCAGGTGATGATTATCCGACCATTATCACGGAGCGACAAATGGCAAGTCATTTTGCACGGTGGATACCGCCGCAAACGCACACTGGGCGCCTTTCTTCAGAGCTGATTGCCCACAGTCAAACCCTGCCAGAACGACGGCGTGGTCGTTGGCTGGCTGCTCGTGCGCTGCTGGCTGAACTCCTGTTTCATGTTTACGGTATTAACAAACTCCCGGCACTGACCACCAGCGCAGCTGGACGCCCCTGTTTTCTCGATAACGAATTACCCGATTTCAGCATCGCTTATGCTGGCAACATGATCGGCGTGTTACTGGCAGAAGAAAATGGCAAAGCAGGGTTAGATATGGAAATAGTCCGCGCCCACAGCCGCCAGACCCTGGAACACCACCATCAACATTTCACCTCCGCTGAACGCGCATGGATCAATGCACAAAGCGATCCTGCTGAAGCCGCCACGCAAATTTGGACACTGCGCCAAAGTATTCTGAAACTGACCGATAATGATGCGCAGATGCGCGATCGGGCATTACAGTTACACCCTGCATCCGGCCGCCTTCGCGCGATGAATCAGCCAAATTTGCAGGCAATTTGCGATGCAGAACCCTTGCTGGTTTGGTCTTGCGCCTTTTCCCCTGAAACCGACAAACTTCGATTATGGGAATATCAGGGTGACAGCCTTTGGCAGGAGCTACGCAACATTCCGCTGCGTCAGCAAAGTATGGGACCGCGTGCGCTACGCCTGACCAGCGTAACGGCGGAAAAGAATATCTCGATGATGTGAAACGGAGCGCTACCGCAGGCTGAAGCCTCAATACAGCAGCAATTGATGCCTCAGTAAGAGACTGACAGTCTGCAGCCTCCTACTGGGGGCAAGTATGATGGTTATAGTTTGCTATACACGCAAATTATGTGTATCTGCACAAGCGGTCAGGATCCCCAATGAGGAGTCTCTCAACATACTCGCCACTGTTTGGTACTTCTCTGAAGCAAGCAGTGTTTCAACAGGCTGATCAAGCACGCTACCGAATCCAATGTCTGGAAATTGCTTAGTGAGTACCAATTCACCACCAATATCTATATCAATTTTGCAGCCCATTTTTAGGTAAGCGGGTGCCGGTGGCATCTCATTGCGATAATAGCAGCCAAGCTCTTCTGGCGAGTAGTCAGGCCCAAATAGGATGGGAATAGTTTTATCACTATTCTTAAGCGCCTCGACAGTGCTAATCACTTTTTCAATATACGCCTCTGAGAAAGGGCCGGTATCGAAACCAGAATAGGAAACAGGCACTACATCCCACAATTGGCAGAACTGATTATATTCGTGGCGATCCCTCAAACCCGCAATCCACAGATGATTAAAAATCATCCAGTCAACGCCCATCTCTTCACAAATTTGCTTCAGTGCGAGTGTTTCATCAAGATTGGCGGCCATTAGCGTATTTTCGACGCCAATAAGCCAATTTTTCCCATTGCGCTTACCTTCGACCAGCAACTCAATGGCCGCCAGAGTCTTACGCCAGGTACCTTTGCCACGAATATTGTCGTGGGTATCTCCCGTACCATCGAGGGAAATCAAAAATGCCAATTGATTATGCCAACGCTCAAACACAGCGTAGTGCTTACGAATGCTGAGACCATTAGTACAGATATGAATAAAACATCCCATTTCCGCAAAAGTGTCGACAAACTTACCAAAATCGCGATGAAGCGTGGCTTCTCCGCCGTTGAGGATAATATCGGGCTTATTGCGTGCGACAAAATCGAACAAGTGTTGGCATTTGTCAAAAGGAATTGCGGTGGGATCTTGATCGTGATGAAAGCCACCCTCACGCCACTGAAAGCAGTGAGTGCAGCGTAGATTGCAGGTGTTGGTCATCTTTATTACCAGCTTGCAGATGTTTTTCTCTTCAATTCTGCCTGTTTGCTGATAATCCTGAATCGCCTGCTGAACTCTGAAGGTACTGGCTTCATGATGGCGAGTATAAACCGGGTTTCTGCTAATAAAATTTTGATATTCAGCGGGAATAATATCGTAGTCCGTATGCGTTGATTTACGCGTCCACATAGTTCAAATCCTTCTTAATCTGTTCACATATCACATTACCAGCTTGATCATTAACCAACGTGGCAGCTTGCCTTTTCAACTCGCAGGTCAGCAACTTATTGGTTAATACCGCACTGACTGTACTCACCAGCGCCTGGTCATCTTGGGCATAGAGCGCTGCGTTGTTGCGCAGAAACACACGCATGTTTTCTTCTTCGTGGCCGGGTAAGTAACCGTTAATAATGAGCGGTTTTCCTGAAAGCGCAGCTTCGGTCAGGGTCAGCCCTCCCGCTTTTGTAATAACAGCCTCCGCTCGGGCATAAAGGTTGGATATATCCCGTGTCCAAGAGTGCACTTCCAATCGTTTAAGCTTTATTGGCTCAACAAAACGGGCACACATAGCTTCATATAAAGGAGTGTTTGTTCCGCATAACACAATGAGTCGATGAAGCACGGGCAGTGCCAGTAATGCCTCAACGGTGTCTGTATTAATTTGCAGTCCCCACCCGCCGCCGCTCAGCATGACGCATCCTTTCTCTTCAGGCGCATTGGACGGACGCAGATATGCTGGAATACCAGACACCATCAGCTTTCCTCCTTTGCGGCAAATCGCTTTAAAGACAGGGCTGTTGAAAGAATAGGGGACAAACAACATATCAATGTGAAGCTGCCAACCGGGGGATACTGCGTAATCACCCAATACACCGTAAAGCGGGATTGTTCTGCCGCTTTTGTTGAGCCAATAACGGGAAAACCAGCCGCAAAAGAAGCTGCAACTCACAATCGCATCAGCACTTTGCAGTTGATGCGGAACATCTTTGTCTTGACCCACACCCTTACAACGCATAATTAATGGCAGCAGCCGGTACAAAACAGGATAAAACCACGGACTTTTAAATATCGCCTTAAAATATCCCTTATTCTCAACACACCAGTTTTCATAATGACTAAATAGCAACTTATTTACCCATACCGGTAATAATTCATGGAGTGAGATGATTTTATTTTCAATACTTTGTTCATTCAATGCATGTTGAACATTTCTTGCCAAAGTCAACGACCCTGCCCCCGACTCAACATATAGTATCAATACCATATTCTTTCCTGCTGAATTCGCGCAATTCGTTGAGGTTTATTTTCATGACAACCATGTCTTTATTATGACCGTGGAAATCGTGGAAAGTGGCAATTTCTTCCAATCCGAGAGCCTTAAAAATATTATAGATATTTGAGTCGGTACCATCCCCAAGTAGTTCAATATACATCATGCTAAAGCGAGTCTGTGTCAGGCAAACATACATATTGTTATAAATCATACCCAACTTGGTCATGGCTGCAGCATCCGGTGCAGCAACAAACCAGGCTGACCAAACGATATCTGGGTGATCCCACAAGCGGTAGTGGTAGCCGGTTAATCCTATGATTTTTCCTTCTTGTTTGAAACACCAGTAGCGACGTCCATCATCAAGGCCCATCCGCTGGCAATCGTGATGGAAATCGAGAGTACGAATCACCTCCTCACAAGCATCCTGAGCCATTGAGGCTGAAATGAAATCCTTCTGTTGTTGGTCAAATCGCAGGCTTTCTGTAGTAATACTTTTTCTTTGCAGATGGCGGGTCCCTTTCATAACCTTATCCATTAGCGTCTTATGCTGCGTAATTTTATCCATGTGCTCTCTCCATCTTGGATAAAGACCATTCAATATAAATCTTTAAAACCGCCCTGGTGATAGGGTTTACTTTACTTCTAAAACAATCAACCAATCACACATTAAAAATAAGTTTTTTTAAAGTTGTTATTTTAATAAAGGTTAATCTAACCAGTAACACCCATATAAAAAGCATTAAACACAATTAAAATCACGCCTGCTAATTCGCGATATTGCATAAAATTCGGCAGTAGTGATAATTACACTTTGGTGTTTTTTTTAGACTCAAATGAAAATAAAGAGACTGTTTTATCACTGTATCAGCATAGAAAAACAGAAAGGATAGAAAGGATAGAAAGGATAGAAAGGATAGAAAGGATAGAAAGGATAGAATATATAATTGCTGTTAAGAAGTGCCTATAAAGTCTTGCATTGATGAATACTAAAACGGGGCCAGACTGGCCCCGTTTGATTTTTTAGTGTCCGTCGACAAACACAATTTTTAGCACGAATAACAGGGCAACCACGATCACGCACGGGCTGATTTCGCGCCAGCGTCCGGTGCCCAGCTTCATCACACAGTAAGAGATAAAGCCCAGCGCAATGCCTTCAGTAATTGAGAAACTGAACGGCATCATTGCGGCCGTGACGAATGCCGGCACCGCTTCGGTCAAATCATCCCACTTCACGCGCGACAGGCTGGAGGTCATTAACACGCCGACGTAAATCAGCGCACCCGCCGTCGCATAGGCCGGAACAATGCCCGCCAGCGGTGACAAGAACATCACCAACAGGAACAGGATACCGGTGACCACCGCCATCAGCCCGGTACGTCCACCCACGGAAACGCCCGATGAACTTTCGATATAGGCGGTGACAGACGAGGTTCCGATAAACGAACCGGCGACCGAACTGACGCTGTCCACGTACAGCGCTTGTTTCATGCGCGGGAACTTGCCGTTTTCATCCGCTAAGCCCGCTTTATCCGTCACGCCAATCAGGGTGCCGGATGAATCAAACAGATTCACCAGCATAAAGGAGAAGATGATCCCCGCCATGCTGAGGTTCAATGCACCCGCGAGATCAACCTGGCCCACCACATTACCGATACCGCTCGGCAGAGAAAATACGCCGTTAAACTTAACATCGCCGAGTACCATACCTATCAACGTGGTGACCACAATGGAAACCAGTACGGCGATATGCACATTACGCGAAGCCAGAATGGCGATAATAAAGAAGCCCAGTGCCCCTAACAGCACACCGTGTGAGGTGAGGTCACCGACCATCACCAGCGTGTCTTTATTCGGTACGATGATACCGGCATTTTTAAGCCCGATCATGGCAATCAATAAGCCGATACCGGACGCAATTCCCACGCGCAGGCTGACGGGAATATTGGCAATCATCCAATAACGCACGCGTAACAGGGTCAGAATGAGCAGACCCACGGCTCCCCAAAAAATTGCGCCCATGCCCATCTGCCAGGAAACGCCCATGGCGCCCACGACCACAAACGCAAAGAAGGCGTTCAGGCCCATCGCAGGTGCTAACGCAACAGGAAGGTTGGCGATTAACCCCATCAAGATACTGCCGAATGCAGCAATCAGGCAGGTGGTCACAAACACCGCCTGGGTGTCCATGCCTGCAACGCCTAAGATTTGAGGATTAACAAAAACGATATACACCATGGTGAGAAAAGTGGTGATACCGGCAATCACTTCCGTGCGGACGGTGGTTCCATGCTCTTGCAGCTTGAAGATGCGCTGCAACAAACCTGAATTATTCATGAAGCGGGCCCTGAAGGTGGCAATTATATTCGTCGGCTATCCTACCCCAAAACCCTGAGATTTGATGCCGCTCACAAATAAAATATCCCCCCTTTTTGCCGCACGTTCGCCGCAGATTACCCTGCCATTAACGGAAGTTGACAATTGCTGGTCGCATTTCTGTTTGAAAGCCGTAAAGTGAAGGTTGATTTCACCGACAGACGGGAAAAATGATGACCGTAAAGTGCGTGTTTTTTGACTGCGATGGCACTCTGGTAGACAGTGAGCGCCTTTGTACCGAAGGCTATGTCACCACCTTTGCAAAATGGGGCATTGAACTCTCACTGCAAGAGATGTTTGAGAAATACAAAGGCGTAAAACTTTACGACATTGTGGCAGATGTGCTGAAACAACACGGCGCGGTGATTCCAATGACAGAATTTGAACCCGCCTATCGCGCCGAAGTGGCCCGCTTGTTTGATGAACAGCTACAGCCGATTGCTGGCGCACAGGCGCTGATCAAAAGCATGTGTGTCCCGATTTGCACCGTGTCTAATGGCACCGTTAAGAAGATGCAGCATTCATTAGGTCTGACCGGCATGCTGGAGGCTTTTGGTGATCGGTTGTACAGCGGTTACGATATCCAACGCTGGAAACCCGATCCTGACCTTATGCATCACGCGGCGGATAAAATGCAGGTCGATATTACCGAATGTATTTTAATTGATGATTCTGAAGCGGGTGCGAAGGCAGGTATTGCGGCAGGCATTCCGGTGTTTTACTTCTGCGCTGATAGCCATAATCCCCCCTTACACCATCCGCTAGTGACCACCTTTACGGAGTTAGCGCAATTGCCTGCGCTGTGGGCAGCGCGTGGATGGACGTTGGTCAATCACGCGTAAGAGGGCGCGTGTCCTCCCATCCAAATGGGAGGACACCGAGAGATTAGCCGATGGCGCCCAGCGTATCCTCACCTCCCTGCTTTTTCGGCAACAGGAACAGCGTCGCCAAAATATCCAACAGGTAGATAAGCGCCAACAGTGTGATCGCCGCCGCGAATGACCATTGTGCCACCAGCATACCAATCACTAAGGGGCCAAAGCCGCCAACGCCACGTCCCAGATTAAACAGGACGTTTTGCGCAGTCGCCCGTGCTTCAACCGGGAAAGTATCGGAAATCAGTGCGCCATAGCCGCCAATCATGCCGTTAACAAACATGCCCATCACCGCACCGGTAAACAGCATCAGGGTGGGATCGCTTAACTGCGCATACAGCACCACCATCACCACCGCGCCGAACTGGTAAATCAGGAAGATTTTCCAACGTGCAAAGCGGTCTGCCAGCACACCAAACAGCCAAATACCCAGCGTCATGCCGATCACGGTGACTGCCGTCCAGACGCCCGATTTGGTGAGTGAAAAACCAAACTGGCTGGAAAGATAACTCGGCATCCAAATCATCAAGCCGTAATAGCCAAAGTTTTGCACGGAACACAGGATGAAAATGCCCAAACTGGCTTTGGTGGTACGGCGATCTTTCACCAGCAGCTTTAATCGCTGCGAGAAAGAGAGGGATTCCGTCAGGGCCGCTTTTTGCGTAAAGGCTTCAGGCTCACCCATGCTGCGGCGAATCACAAAGGAGACCAGCGCCGGCAGCAGCCCCACCAGGAACATCCCACGCCAGCCAATCACTTCCAACAACGGTGGTGTAATAAAGGCCGCCAGTAGCACACCCAACTGCCATCCCATCCCCACCCAGGCAGAGGCGCGATTACGTTTGTGCGGTGGCCAGGCTTCGGCGATCAGCGCCATACCAATACCAAATTCACCCCCTAAACCCATGCCCGCCAAGGTGCGATAAATCAGCAGATCCCAGTACCCTTGCGCAAACGCACAAAGGCCGGTGAACAGTGAGAACATCAGGATGGTAAAGGTCAGCACCCGAATACGTCCGAGACGGTCGCTCAGATGCCCAAACAGAATACCGCCGATAACGGCACCGATCAGCGTCCAGGTAACCAGCGAACCGGCTTCAGATGAGGTGAGTGAGAGTGAGACCGCTATCGCTGGCAGCATAAAACCGAGGATCAGCAGATCGAATCCATCCATAGCATAGCCGCTGACGGCAGCCACCATGGCTTTTCCTGGCGTTGCGTCTTTTGCAGACGTCTTGTTGGTCATGACATTTTCCCTGACAGTAAAAAAGTGCGGCGATTATAAGTTCGCCAGCCAGCGGATACCAGGGAAAGGAGCATGAAAAAGGCGGGCCTGAGCCCGCCTGATACTAATTTGTCTGGATTACACCGGATTGTTACTACCGTCAACATCACCTGACAGCAGTTTATCCAGTTCATCTCCGCCTACGTGACGGAAATCTTGTCCCTTCACGAAGTAGAAGATAATTTCGCAAATGTTCTGGCAACGATCGCCGATACGCTCAATGGCACGCGCACAGAACAACGCCGTCAATACGCTTGGAATGGTGCGAGGATCTTCCATCATGTAGGTCATCAACTGACGAACAATGCCCTCGTATTCCTGGTCGACCTTTTTATCTTCACGATAGATTTTGATCGCCTGATCCAGATCCATACGTGCAAAGGCATCAAGCACATCGTGCAGCATCCGCACGGTGTGACGGCCTAAAGATTCCAGGCTGACCAACAGCGGTTGCTGCTGCTGGGTGAATTTTTCCAGCGCTGTACGGCTGATTTTTTCAGCAACGTCACCAATACGTTCCAGCTCAGAAATGGTTTTGATGATCGCCATGACCATGCGCAAATCACTGGCCGTCGGCTGACGTTTAGCGATGATGCGTACGCACGCCTCGTCAATCTCCACCTCTTTCATGTTGACCTGCTGGTCACCATCAATGACACGCTGCGCCAGCTCTGCATCCTGGTTGTGCATGGCCGTGATGGCATCCGTCAGTTGCTTCTCAACCATTCCGCCCATGGTCATTACCTGGGTACGGATATGCTCCAGCTCGGCGTTGAATTGACCGGAGATGTGTTTGTTCAGATTCAGGTTATCCATTTAGGGCTCCCGCCAAATCAACCGTAACGGCCAGTGATGTAATCTTCAGTCTGCTTCTGCGCAGGCTTGGTAAACAGCGTGTCGGTATCGGTATATTCAATCAGTTCACCGAGGTACATAAACGCCGTGTGGTCGGAACAACGCGCGGCCTGCTGCATGTTGTGGGTCACGATAACCACGGTGTAATCCTGCTTCAACTCGGTGATCAGCTCTTCGATACGCATGGTTGAAATCGGATCCAGTGCCGAGCAAGGCTCATCCAACAGCAACACATCAGGACGAATTGCCACGCCGCGTGCGATACACAAACGCTGCTGCTGACCACCGGAGAGACTGTAGCCGCTCTGATTCAGCTTGTCTTTGGTTTCGTTCCACAGTGCCGCTTTGGTTAACGCCCACTGCACACGCTCATCCATATCGGCGCGTGACAGTTTTTCAAACAGGCGCACACCAAACGCGATGTTGTCATAAATCGACATCGGGAACGGCGTAGGTTTTTGGAACACCATGCCCACGCGGGCACGCAGCAAAGCGATGTCCTGGGTAGCGGTGAGGATATTTTCCCCATCCAGCAAGATTTCACCTTCTGCACGCTGCTCAGGATAGAGCGAGTACATTTTATTGAAGGTACGCAGCAGAGTGGATTTTCCGCAACCTGAAGGGCCGATAAAGGCCGTCACCTGGTTTTTAGCAATATCCAGGTTGATGTTTTTCAGCGCATGGAATTTCCCGTAATAGAAGTTCAAGTCGCGAACCTGGAGTTTGCCGGGTGCTTTGTTAACCATACTTAATTCTCTTCTCGTTGTTGGGCGCCGCGTTACCGCCGCGCCGCGCAATTAGTCATTAGTATTTGCTTTTGGTGAAAATCATACGTGCAGCGATGTTCAACAGCAGCACACATACCGTGATGATTAACACCCCAGCCCAGGCCAGGCTTTGCCACTCGCTAAACGGACTCATGGCGAACTTAAAGATGGTGACCGGCAAGTTTGCAATAGGTTGCATCATGTCGGTGCTCCAGAACTGGTTAGAGAGTGCAGTAAACAGCAGCGGAGCGGTTTCACCCGCGATACGCGCTACCGCCAGCAACACACCGGTCACAATCCCGGAAACCGATGCTTTCAACGTGATGGCTGAAATCATCTTCCACTTTGGTGTCCCCAACGCGTAACTCGCTTCGCGCAGGCTATCCGGTACCAATTTGAGCATGTTCTCTGTTGTACGAATCACGATAGGGATTTGCAGCAGCGCCAGCGCAACCACACCCGCCCAACCGGAGAAGTGCCCCATTTGCGCCACCATAAGAGTGTAAACAAACAGGCCAACCACGATAGACGGCGCAGACAACAGGATATCGTTAATAAAACGGATAATTTCAGCAAGCCAGGAGCTACGACCGTATTCAGCCAGGTAAATCCCCGCCATGATGCCCAGCGGCGTACCAATCACGGTGGCCCAGACAATCAGTAAGCCACTGCCCACCATTGCGTTAAGCAATCCACCGCCCGCCGTGTTTGGCGGCGGCGTCATTTCGGTAAACAGCGCCAGCGACATCCCATCAACACCTTTAGTAATGGTGGTGAACAGGATCCAAATCAGCCAGAACAAACCAAACGCCATGGTCGACATCGACAGCGTAAGCGCAATGCGGTTTTGCATTGAACGCTTCGCCTGACGCTTGCGGCGCGAAGCTTGCAAAGCTTCGGTCGATTGCAGTTCCATCGTTGTCATGAGCGTGCTCCTTCATTTTTCGCGAGGCGCATAACCATAAACTTAGAAATCGCCAATACGATAAAGGTAATCACAAACAGGATCAGGCCCAGTTCCATCAGCGCAGCGGTGTGAATACCCTCTTCGGCTTCCGCAAATTCATTAGCCAGTGCTGAGGTAATACTGTTACCCGGCATGTACAGCGAGGCGCTGTCGAGCTGGTAGGTGTTACCGATGATGAAGGTCACCGCCATGGTTTCCCCCAACGCGCGCCCTAAGCCCAACATAATGCCGCCAATCACCCCATTTTTGGTGAACGGCAGCACGATACGCCAGATCACTTCCCACGTCGTACAGCCAATGCCGTAGGCCGACTCTTTCATCATCACCGGCGTTTGCTCGAATACGTCACGCATGACCGAGGCAATGTACGGGATGATCATAATGGCCAAAATCACGCCCGCCGCCAGAATACCAATACCGAAGGCTGGGCCGGAGAACAGCGCACCGACAAAAGGAATGTTGGACAGAACATTCCCGACCGGTGTCTGGAAATACTCAGCAAACAGCGGGGCAAAGATAAACAATCCCCACATGCCGTAAACAATACTCGGTATCGCTGCCAGTAATTCGATCGCGGTACCCAGCGGACGACGCAGCCAGCCAGGGGCTAGCTCGGTTAGAAACAGGGCGATACCAAAACTCACCGGTACGGCAATGATCAGGGCGATCAGAGAGGTCACGATGGTGCCGTAAATCGGTACCAGCGCACCAAATTCTTGGTTAGGGGCATCCCAGTTTTTGGTCCACAAAAAGGAGAAACCAAATTTCTGAATGCTCGGCCAGGAGGAGAAAATCAGAGAGACGATGATGCCACCCATGAGCAGCAACACAATCAGCGCGGCCAGTTTAACGATCGCGCTGAACAGAACATCGCCTTGCTTACCCGGTGCTTTAAAATTCGGCTTGGTTGCAGCCATAGGAAGTCTCGACAGTCAGGTCATTTATTATCCCAAGGCCCTTCGCAGTGGAAGGGCCAAGGGTCATCAATTAGTACAGCGCTTTACCAGAGCTGTCTTTGATATTGGTTTTCCATGCCGCGCGGATTTGCTCTACAACGCTGTCCGGCAATACTGCATAGTCGATAGCAGTTGCAGCCTCAGCACCGTTTTTGTAGGCCCAGTCGAAGAACTTCAACACTTCAGCAGCCTGCTCAGGTTTCGCCTGCTCTTTGTGCATCAGGATGAACGTTGTCGACGTGATTGGCCACGCGTTGTCGCCTTTCTGGTTGGTCAGGTCTTGAGCAAAAGATTTGCTCCAGTCTGCACCCTTCGCTGCATCGCTGAAGCTCTGCTCACTTGGAGAAACCGCTTTACCGTCGGCATCAATCAGCTTGGTGTACGCCAGGTTGTTTTGTTTGGCATACGCGTACTCAACGTAACCGATAGAGCCAGGCAGACGCTGAACGAAAGCAGCGATACCGTCGTTGCCTTTACCGCCCAGACCGGTTGGCCAGTTTACGGTGTTGCCTTTGCCAACTTTGCTGTTCCACTCTTCGTTGACTTTCGCCAGGTAGCTGGTGAAGACGAAAGAGGTACCAGAGCCATCTGCACGACGAACCACGTTGATCGCGGTATCAGGCAGTTTGACGCCTGAATTCAACTTAGCAATCGCCGGATCATTCCATTTGGTCACTTTGCCCAGGTAGATATCACCCAGCGTTTTACCATCCAGCGTCAAATCACCTGATTTGATACCCGGGATATTCACGGCCAGTACCACGCCACCGATCACGGTTGGGAACTGGAACAAACCTTGTTTCTGTAAATCTTCATCTTTTAACGGCGCATCAGAGGCACCGAAATCAACGGTTTTGGCGTTGATTTGTTTAACGCCACCGGAAGAACCAATACCTTGGTAGTTCACCTGGTTACCAGTAGCCTTGTTGTAATCTGCAGCCCACTTGCTATATACCGGAGCTGGGAAGGTAGCGCCCGCACCCGTCAGGCTCGCAGCAGCGAAAGCAGAGGCTGCGCTCATTGAAACGGCTACTGCGACAATACGCGCTACGGTGCTATGCATCAGTGTCATGTTCCCTCCGAGGGAGTCGTCAAAGTCAGTGTGTGTACCGATTTATAAGTTTAAGAATTGCTGCAGGAGGGAAAATAGGACAGTTTAGTGACAGTTAAATGTATGCTTTATGACAATTTTGTGACAAAGGGCGGGAAGTAAACGGCAGTCTTGGATATTTCAGGAAAGAAAGGGCCGAAAAAATCGGCCCCTGAACGCTATTCTACGGTGACAGACTTCGCCAGGTTGCGTGGCTGGTCAACATCCGTCCCTTTAATCAGGGCCACGTGATAAGAGAGCATTTGCAGTGGTACGGTGTAGAAGATCGGTGCAATCACCTCTTCAACGTGTGGTAACGGGATAATACGCATCCCTTCACTATCACTGAAACCCGCATCCTGATCGGCGAAAACATACAACAAGCCGCCGCGCGCGCGCACCTCTTCAATGTTCGATTTCAGCTTTTCCAACAGCTCATTGTTGGGCGCCACAACGATCACCGGCATATCTGCATCAATCAGCGCCAGCGGACCATGTTTCAGCTCACCTGCCGCATAGGCTTCGGCATGAATATACGAAATCTCTTTGAGCTTGAGCGCTCCTTCCATCGCAATCGGGTACTGATCGCCACGGCCCAGGAACAGTGCATGATGCTTATCCGAGAAATCTTCCGCCAGCGTTTCGATCAGCTTGTCCTGCGACAGCATCGCTTCAATGCGACTTGGCAATGCCTGCAGCGCGTGAACAATATCGTGTTCCACCTCTGCTGACATACCGTTCAGACGACCCACTTTCGCCACCAGCATCAGCAAAACGGTTAGCTGCGTCGTGAACGCTTTCGTCGAAGCAACACCAATTTCTGTACCGGCTTTGGTCATCAGCGCCAAATCGGATTCACGTACCAGTGATGAACCCGCCACGTTACAGATAGCCAGTGAACCCAAATAGCCCAGTTCTTTCGAGAGACGCAATGCCGCCAGCGTATCTGCCGTTTCACCGGACTGCGACAGAGTGATCAGCAAGCTGTTACGACGCACGGCCGATTTGCGGTAACGAAATTCGGAGGCGATTTCCACATCGCAAGGCACATTCGCCAACGACTCAAACCAGTAACGTGAAACCATACCGGAGTTATAAGACGTCCCACAGGCTACGATTTGAATGTGTTCAACTTTTGCCAATAAAGCATCCGCATCCGCCCCCAGTTCCGCCAGCGAGATTTGCCCCTGGCTGAAACGGCCACTCAGCGTATTTTTAATCGCATTCGGCTGTTCAAAAATCTCTTTCTGCATGTAGTGGCGATACGCGCCTTTGTCGCCCGCATCGTACTGCGCACTGGATTCCACTTCTGCGCGTTTAATCTGCGTGCCACTGCGATCAAAAATCGTCACGTCGCGACGGGTGATTTCCGCGATATCGCCCTCTTCAAGATAGATAAAGCGACGGGTGACCGGCAGTAGCGCTAATTGATCTGAGGCGAGGAAGTTTTCACCCATCCCACGGCCAATCACCAATGGGCTGCCTGAACGCGCCGCCACCAGCGTGGACGGGTCACGGCTGTCGAGAATGACCATGCCATAGGCGCCGCGAAGCTGAGGGATTACGCGCTGCACCACTTCACGCAGCGATCCGCCGTTTTGTTGCTGCTCCCAGTGCACCAAATGCGCGACCACTTCCGTGTCGGTTTCAGAGGTGAAGCGATAGCCTTTCTCGATCATCAATTCACGCAGCGGCTCATGGTTTTCAATGATGCCGTTGTGCACAATGATGATGTGCTCGGAAATATGCGGGTGAGCGTTTCGTTCTGAAGGTTCACCGTGGGTCGCCCAGCGGGTATGCGCGATCCCCGTGCCGCCCGAAACCGGCGCTTCATTAACGGCATCCGCTAACATCTGCACTTTACCTAACCGGCGTAAACGCGTTACTTCACCTTGCGGTGTGACGACAGCCAAACCGGCTGAGTCGTAACCGCGATACTCGAGGCGCTTCAATCCTTCTAATAAGATCTCAGCGATATCACGTTGCGCGACTGCGCCAACAATTCCACACATAGTTGTTATTCCTGACTTCATGGTCTGACGACCATTTATGTTGTCTTGCTACCTGATCATGCCCCGAGCCTTTGTAGAAAACAGGGGCTAACGCGCTCAATGGCGCGTTTTAGTTAACCTTTCCTCTGTGGGAAAGGCTTATTTTTTCTTTACCGGACGCTGCCAGCCAGACTTGTGATTCTGTTCTTTGCGGTTATAGACCAACCCGCCCTCTGTAACGTCTTTCATGACCGTGGTCCCAGCAGCAATCGTCGTGCCTTGCGCTACGCGCACTGGGGCAACCAACTGTGTATCCGATCCCACAAAGACATCATCTTCAATGATAGTCTTAAATTTATTGGCGCCGTCGTAGTTACAGGTAATCGTACCGGCTCCGATGTTTACACCGGTACCAATCTCAGCATCACCGAGATAGCTTAAGTGGCCCGCTTTCGACCCTTTGCCCAACGTGGCCTTTTTCATCTCAACAAAATTACCTACGTGGGAGCCCGCGGCCAATTCACTGCCAGGACGCAAACGGGCGAACGGCCCAACGGTCACCTCGGTATCCAGTTGAGACTCTTCAATAATGCTGTAGGGACTTATCACACTGTCATCCGCGATAGTGGCATTACGGATAATGCATCCCGCACCAATCTTCACGCGGGAGCCCAGCGTCACCTGACCTTCAATAATCACGTTGACATCGATTTCAACATCGCGCCCATGATTGAGTGTACCGCGCAGATCAAAACGGGCCGGATCGCGCAGCATAACGCCCGCCAGCAGCAGCTTTTCAGCCTGCTCGCTTTGATAAACACGTTCTAAAGTGGCCAATTGCAGACGATTATTCACCCCTTCCGTTTCACTGGCGCGCTGTGGCTGAACCGCCGCAATGCGGTTGCCTTCGGCATGCGCTAACGCAATGATATCGGTGATGTAATACTCGCCCTGCGCATTGTTGTTATTGAGTTTCGCCAGCCAGCGCTTCAGATCGCCGCCGTTGGCAATCAGAATACCGGTGTTAATTTCGTCGATTGCTAACTGCTCGGCAGAGGCATCTTTTTGTTCAACGATGCCCGTAATAGTGCCGTTTTCACGCAGGATGCGACCATAGCCCGTTGGGTTATCTAAGGTCACTGTCAGTAAGCCAATTCCACCTTGTGGTTTGGCATCCCGCAAGCGCGCCAGCGTATCAGCGGCAATCAATGGCACGTCGCCATACAGCATCAAGATATCTTCATCGTCGGCAAAGAACGGCGCAGCTTGCTGCATCGCATGTCCGGTACCTAATTGTTCAGCCTGCAATACCCAGTTCAGCGCAGCATCGGTAAGCGTTTGCTTAAGCAAATCACCGCCGTGGCCATAAACCAGATTGATATTGCGCGCGCCAAGGTGTTTCGCAGCGTCAATAACATGCTGCACCATCGGCTTACCGGCGAGGGTATGCAGAACTTTAGGGAGATCGGAGTACATGCGGGTACCCTTGCCTGCAGCAAGGATCACCACGCTCATTGCGCTGTTTGACATAACTATCCTGAGCCTAAATTTAACAGTAGAAGTAAAACGTTTCAGGGGCGAAATTGCCACATCTTTCTCGGCTAAAAATTAGCGGATTTCCTTGTCTGGCAAGGCCTTATCCCATTCACTGTTTTAGCAGATTGTTGGCGATTTAAACGCCAGAATGATCCTGAAAGGCGTAGGTTATTTTCATCCTGAAAACAAGATACGTGTTACGGGGGGAGACGCAAGCGTCTTTATGCAGAGATAAAAAAACCGGTCGGGTTTGCACCGGACCGGTTTTTAGAGACATCAAGCCTTACATCGCTTTTTTGGTCAGTTCGATGACGCGCAGTTTGGCAATTGCTTTCGCCAATTCTGCTGACGCCTGAGCGTAATCCACATCGCCGTGAGAGCTGTTCATGTGCTCTTCCGCTTTGCGTTTCGCTTCCAGCGCGCGCGCTTCATCAAGGTCAGTACCGCGAATCGCCGTATCAGACAGCACAGTCACAGACTGCGGCTGCACTTCCAGCACGCCACCGGAGAGATAAATAAACTCTTCGTCGCCGCCCTGTTTAACGATACGAACCATACCAGGCTTAATGGCAGTCAGCAGCGGGGCGTGGCCTGGGCGAATACCCAGCTCACCTTCGCTACCGGACACCTGAATGCTCTCAACAAGACCGGCGAACATACGTTCTTCCGCGCTGACAACGTCCAAATGAAAGGTCATAGCCATAACAAACCTCCAGTGAAACTCTTCCCGCTATCCTGCGCGCTGTAGCTCAGCCACAGCGCGAGGACATGAAAGGGGAAGAGATTACAGTTTCTTCGCTTTCTCGACGACTTCGTCGATGGAACCAACCATGTAGAAGGCCTGCTCTGGCAGGTGGTCGAACTCACCTTCCATGATGCCTTTAAAGCCACGGATGGTGTCTTTCAGAGAGACGTACTTGCCCGGAGAACCGGTAAATACTTCTGCAACGAAGAACGGCTGAGACAGGAAGCGCTGGATCTTACGCGCACGTGCCACCAACAGTTTGTCGTCTTCAGACAGCTCGTCCATACCCAGAATCGCGATGATGTCTTTCAGTTCCTGATAACGCTGCAGCAAAGACTGCACGCCACGGGCAACATCATAGTGTTCCTGGCCAACAACCAGCGGATCCAGCTGACGGCTGGTGGAATCCAGCGGGTCAACGGCTGGGTAGATACCCAGGGACGCGATTTGACGGCTCAGCGTAACGGTGGAGTCCAGGTGGGCGAAGGTGGTCGCCGGAGAAGGGTCAGTCAAGTCATCCGCAGGGACGTAAACGGCCTGTACGGAAGTGATTGAACCAGTTTTGGTGGAGGTAATACGCTCCTGCAAAACACCCATCTCTTCTGCCAACGTTGGCTGGTAACCTACCGCTGAAGGCATACGGCCTAACAGTGCGGATACTTCGGTACCGGCCAGGGTGTAACGGTAAATGTTGTCAACGAACAACAGAACGTCACGACCTTCGTCACGGAATTTTTCTGCCATGGTCAAACCGGTCAGAGCAACGCGCAGACGGTTACCCGGCGGCTCGTTCATCTGGCCATACACCAGGGCAACTTTATCGATAACGTTGGAGTCGGTCATTTCGTGGTAGAAGTCGTTACCCTCACGAGTACGCTCACCCACGCCTGCAAACACGGAGAAACCGGAGTGCTCGATCGCGATGTTACGGATCAGCTCCATCATGTTTACGGTTTTACCCACACCCGCACCACCGAACAGACCTACTTTACCGCCCTTAGCGAACGGACAAATCAGGTCGATAACTTTGATACCGGTTTCCAGCAGTTCCTGAGAGTTAGATAACTCTTCGTAGGAAGGTGCTGCGCGGTGAATAGAGGCAACCTCTACTGCACTGCCGTCTTCTTTGGTCAGGTCGCCTTTCATGTCGATTGGCTCACCCAATACGTTCATGATACGGCCCAGGGTTGCTTTACCGACCGGTACTTTGATTGGCTCAGCCAGGTCAGTTACAACCAGGCTACGCTTCAGACCGTCAGAAGAACCCATGGCAATGGTACGAACCACGCCACCGCCCAGCTGCTGCTGAACTTCCAGCACCAGACGAGCATCACCATTTTGAACCTCAAGGGCGTTGTACACTTGTGGTACTGCGTCCTGAGGGAACTCGACGTCAACTACGGCGCCGATGATCTGGACAATCTTTCCAGTTGCCATCTTGAATCCTCTACCTAATTCAATCATACCCCGCACAGGCTTACGCTCTGGCCGGGTATATACCTGGTTAAACCGCGGAGGCCCCCGAGACGATCTCGGTAAGTTCCTGGGTGATGCTGGCCTGACGCGCCTTGTTGTACACCAACTGCAGCTCTTTGATCAGGTTGCCGCCGTTATCAGTAGCGGCTTTCATCGCTACCATACGTGCAGCCTGTTCACTGGCCAGGTTCTCAACAACACCTTGGTACACCTGCGATTCCACGTAACGGCGCAGCAGGGTATCCAGCAGCGCTTTTGGATCGGGCTCGTACAGGTAATCCCATGTTTTCTTCTCCATCTCTTCTTCACCTTCTGCTGGCGGTAACGGCAGCAATTGGGTGATTTCTGGAGACTGAGACATGGTGTTGTGGAACTTGTTGCCGACCACAAACAGCTTGTCGATGCGGCCTTCGTCGTATGCCTGCAACATGACTTTTACTGGGCCAATCAAGTCTGACAGAGAAGGTTTATCTCCCATGCCTGTGACCTGAGCAACCACATTGCCACCTACAGAACTGAAGAAGGACAGGCCCTTGGAACCGATAATGGCTAAGTCGTTTTCGACGCCTTTATCTGCCCAGGTTTTCATCTCTGCCAGCAATTTTTTGAACAGGTTAATGTTCAGACCACCACAAAGCCCGCGGTCGGTAGAAACGACCAAATAGCCGACGCGCTTAACGTCGCGCTCTTCCAGGTAAGGGTGCTTGTATTCCAGATTTCCCAGTGCAACGTGACCAATCACATTGCGCATGGTCTCTGCATACGGACGGCTGGCCGCCATGCGTTCCTGCGTTTTACGCATTTTGGACGCTGCGACCATTTCCATCGCTTTGGTGATCTTCTGCGTGTTTTTCACGCTTCCGATCTTGCTACGTATCTCTTTTGCGCCGGCCATTAGCTTCTCCTCAAAAGCCTTGCGGCCTGCCGATTAAGGCAAGCCGCCAGACATTACCAGGACTGGGTTGCTTTAAACGTTTCGAGGAGGCCTTTCAGCTTCTCTTCGATTTCGTTGTTATAGTTACCAGACTGGTTGATTTCAGCCATCAGCTCGGCGTGGTCGCGATCGGCAAACGACAGTAATGCCGCTTCGAAGCTACCAATTTTAGCCAGCTCAACGTCGTTCAGGAAGCCACGCTCGGCCGCAAACAGCACCAGACCCTGTTGCGCGACAGACATCGGCGCATACTGTTTCTGTTTCAGCAGCTCGGTCACTTTCTGACCGTGGCTCAGCTGTTTACGGGTTGCATCGTCCAGATCGGATGCGAACTGAGAGAACGCAGCCAGTTCACGATACTGTGCCAGTGCGGTACGAATACCACCGGACAGTTTCTTGATGATCTTGGTCTGAGCAGCACCACCTACACGCGATACAGAGATACCTGGGTTAACCGCCGGACGAATACCGGAGTTAAACAAGTTAGATTCCAGGAAGATCTGACCATCGGTGATGGAGATAACGTTGGTCGGTACGAACGCAGAAACGTCGCCCGCTTGCGTTTCGATGATTGGCAGCGCGGTCAAAGAACCGGTTTGGCCTTTCACTTCACCCTTGGTGAAACGCTCAACGTAATCAGCGCTAACGCGAGATGCACGCTCCAGCAGACGAGAGTGGAGATAGAACACATCGCCCGGGAATGCTTCACGGCCCGGTGGGCGGCGCAGCAACAGGGAGATCTGACGATAAGCGATTGCCTGCTTGGACAGGTCATCGTATACGATCAGTGCATCTTCACCGCGATCGCGGAAGTATTCACCCATTGCACAACCTGAGTAAGGCGCCAGGTATTGCAGTGCAGCAGATTCAGAAGCAGAAGCCACAACCACGATGGTGTTAGACAGCGCACCGTGCTCTTCCAGCTTACGCACCACGTTAGAAATGGTGGAGGCTTTCTGACCAATCGCGACATACACGCACTTGATGCCAGAATCACGCTGGTTGATGATGGCGTCGATAGCCATTGCGGTTTTACCGGTCTGACGGTCACCGATGATCAGCTCACGCTGGCCACGGCCGATTGGAATCATCGCATCGACAGATTTGTAACCGGTCTGTACAGGCTGATCAACAGACTGACGATCGATAACGCCAGGTGCAATCACTTCGATCGGAGAGAAGCCGTCGTTTTCAACAGCGCCTTTACCGTCGATTGGCTCACCCAGGGTGTTAACAACACGACCCAGCAGACCACGACCAACCGGTACTTCCAGAATACGACCAGTACACTTAACTTTCATGCCTTCGGCAAGGTCAGCGTACGGGCCCATCACCACAGCACCTACGGAGTCGCGCTCCAGGTTCAGGGCGATAGCAAAGCGGTTACCCGGCAGCGCGATCATTTCACCCTGCATAACATCGGCCAAGCCGTTTACGCGGATGATCCCGTCGCTGACGGAAACGATAGTACCTTCATTGTGAGCTTCGCTCACGACATTGAACTGAGCAATGCGCTGCTTGATCAGTTCGCTGATTTCGGTGGAATTCAGTTGCATATGCTCCAGTCCCCTTAAGACTGCAAGACGTCTGCCAGACGCTCAAGACGGCCGCGTACGCTGCCATCAATGACCATATCACCCGAGCGGATGATTACGCCTGCCATTACAGACTTATCAATTTTGCAATTCAGCTTAACTTTGCGTGACAGACGTTTTTCCATCGCGGCGCTGATTTTATTCAGCTGCTCATCACTCAGTGTATTGGCGGCAATCACTTCAACATCAGCCGTGGCGTCATACTCGTCACGAAGATGAATGAATTGCGCTAATACATCAGGAAGTGCGATCAAACGTTTGTTCTCAGCCATTACCTTTATCAGGTTCTGACCGGCTTCATCGAGTTGATCACCACAGATGGCAATAAACGATTTAGACAGTGCTTCCGGTGCCAGGGCACCTGAAAGAAGATCAGTCATCTGTTCGTTGCGTGCAACTTCAGCGGCAAACGCCAACATCTGCTGCCAGCGATCAAGACTCTGATGCTCAACAGCAAAGTCAAAAGCTGCTTTGGCGTAGGGGCGAGCTACAGTAATATAATCAGACATCAGCCCCTCCCTCCTTACAGTTCAGCGACCAGTTTATCAACGATGTCGCTGTTAGCAGCTTCATCCACGGAACGTTCGATAATCTTCTCGGCACCCGCCAGCGCCAGCATCGCAACCTGCTTACGCAGTTCTTCGCGTGCACGTGTGCGCTCAGCATCGATTTCGGCCTGCGCCTGCGCGACGATTTTGTTGCGCTCCGCTTCGGCTTCAGCTTTGGCTTCGTCCAGGATCTGTGCACGGCGTTTGTTTGCCTGCTCGATGATTACCTGGGCGTCGTCTTTCGCTTTTTTCAGCTGGTCGGTCGCAGAAGCCTGCGCGAGATCCAGATCTTTTTTCGCACGTTCAGCAGAAGCAAGACCTTCAGAAATTTCTTTCTGGCGCTTTTCGATAGCAGCCATAATCGGCGGCCATACATACTTCATACAAAACGCGACAAACAGGATGAACGCGATAGCCTGGCCGAGGATTGTTGCATTAATGTTCACAGCACAATGCCTCTCGTTGAGTTTACGTTATCTGCCGCAGCCCAAAAGCTGCTGGCAGACAGGGGTTCACTGCAAACGCTCACGCGTTTGGCAGCGAACAGGTATTACTAGGCAACCGCAAACATCACGTACAGGCCCAGACCAACCGCGATCATCGGGATTGCATCCACCAGACCCATAACAACAAAGAACTGCGTACGCAGCAGAGGAATCAGATCAGGTTGACGCGCAGCGCCTTCCAAGAATTTGCCTCCGAGGATGCCGATACCGATCGCAGCACCGATTGCCGCCAGGCCCATCATCACAGCGGCAGCCATGTACAGCAGATCCATATTCAGGTTTTCCATGACAGTCTCCAGTTTGTTTCAGTTAAAACGCAGTAGTGTTGAGTAAAAAATCAATGTTCTTCAGATGCCATCGACAGATAGACAATCGTGAGGACCATGAAAATGAAAGCCTGCAGCGAGATAATCAGGATGTGGAAAATGGCCCACGGCACATTCAGTAACCACTGAGACCACCACGGCAACAAGCCCGCAATCAGGATAAAGATCAATTCACCCGCATACATGTTTCCGAACAGTCGCAGACCCAGAGAAACAGGCTTGGACAGCAGGCTCACGCCTTCCAGAATCAGGTTGATCGGAATAAATACCGGATGATTGAAAGGTTGCAGAGTCAGCTCCTTAGTGAAGCCGCCGATGCCTTTCATTTTGATGCTGTAGAACAGAATCAAAATAAATACGCCAAGAGCCATGGAGAGCGTTACGTTGACGTCCGCAGACGGTACGACGCGCAGCGCTGGCAGACCGAACACGTGCTCACCGATATACGGCAGCAGGTCGATAGGCAGCAAATCCATGAAGTTCATTAAGAAAACCCAGACGAAGATGGTCAGGGCCAGAGGGGCGATAACTTTGCTTTTACCGTGGTACATGTCGCGAACATTGCTGTCAACGAACCCAACCACCAGCTCAATTGCGGTTTGCAGCTTACCCGGGACACCACTGGTGACCGACTTCGCTACGCTGCGGAATAGCCAGAGAAAAATCAGGCCCAGAACCACAGAAAAAAATATGGAATCAAGGTTAATTGTCCAGAACGTCGCCGGGGCGTCGTGTCCTTTAACCAGCTCGAATGTACGCAGGTCCAACTGAAGATGTCTCAGGTGGTGGCCTATGTAATCCTGCGGCGATGCGTATTCTCCAGCAGCCATGATGCCTCTTACCCTTTATTGTTAATTACAGCCGGTGCCAGTATTTGAACCACTAACACCGATATCCAACACAGCGCGAGCGGCATAAACACCGCATCGAACGGACCCAACGCCACAATCAGTAAAATGATGGTCACAAACACTTTCAGGGCTTCTCCGAGGGCGAAGCTCCAGGCGACTCGGCCTTTCGCGGGTGTTTGCGCCTGATGGCGCCAGGCAAAAATCATAAACATCACATTGGGCAGCCAGGCTGCCACGCCGCCCATAAGAGCGGACAGGCCCCATATCGTGTCCTTGAGGGCGAAGAGCGCACTGATAACCACTAAAGTGGCCAGCTGCAACAACAGCACCTTTCGGGCCATTTTTACGCTGTAAAGGGACACTGACATGGCGCTCTTTTCTCCTGCCCCTTTTGGGGTATGTCGCGTGTCGTATAAGACTGCCTTTGACTAAGAGAGTCAAGCAGTGAAAACCCGGCAAATTATACGGGCCGCACCTGCGATTTCAATCGCAAAGTAGCGAAAAGGTGAACAATTATTTAAATTTCTTTCTGGCGACCTATTTTTCAAAACTTGTTGGTTTGCTTCGTCCGTCATTATTTCACGATAAAAACGAATTAATGCGATTATAAAGCGTGCTGGCGATCACATTTCCGGTATGAAAATCCGACAACAACGACCGGACAATTCTGAAATATCGAGCGGGAAATTTTTTATTAACCTTTAAAATCAGATGATTAATATTGAAAAGCGCTCAATATTGCCTTAATAACGATAAAAAGCTCATGTTGACATCAGACTGAAGTTTTTAATTAAGGATGAAAGGGAATAATGGCGAGAAATCAGAATAAGAATTTCGTCAGCTTTTACTGACAAATCTGTCTTTGAAATGAAACTCAGTGATCTAATTGATAAAGAGTTGTGAAAATAACGTTAAATGTAAACGCGAGTTTCGGAAAATTACGCGGGGTGAATTTAACGTTTTAATGTGCCAGAGGGGAAAGCCTAAAACCTCCCCCTCACGTTCGAACGCTGTTTTTTTCAACAATGCCCGGATCCTATTCGGCGGATTCTTTGCGCAGAACCACCAAATGGCGTTCCCCTTCTAACGTTGGCACTGAGAGTTTCACGGTTTTTTCAACAACGAATCCTGTCGGTAGGGCTGACAATTCATCTTCTGGCAACAAGCCCTTCAAGGCATAAAAGCGCCCTTCCGCAGCGGGCAGATGGTGGCACCATTGCAACATGTCCGTCAAAGAGGCAAAGGCGCGGCTGATCACGCCATCGAACGGTGGGTCGTTGGGAAACTCTTCAACTCGGCTCTGTACAGGCGTGACGTTTTCCAGCTTCAGTTCATGTTGTACCTGTCGGAGAAAACGTACGCGTTTGCCCAGGCTGTCTAACAGCGTGAACTGTGCATCTGGCATCACAATGGCCAGTGGAATCCCCGGTAATCCCGGACCCGTACCAACATCAATAAAGCGTTTACCTTGTAAGTAAGGGCTCACCACGATGCTGTCGAGAATGTGTCGCACCAGCATCTGCTGGGGATCGCGAACCGATGTCAGGTTATAGGCCTTGTTCCACTTATCGAGGAGCGAAACATAATCCACCAACTGTTGTTTCTGCTGATCGGACAGGGTAAGCGAGGTGCTTTTCAGCAGCGCAGAGAGTTTATTAATCACGAGGTCATCCAAATGCAGAGGGGCCAACAAGCGTTTGCTGGTTGGCCCATCAAAGAAGTGTTAAGCGCTTTTACGCAGCAGGCCCTGTTTCTTGAGATAAATCAGCAAGATGGAGATGGCTGCAGGTGTGATACCAGAAATACGCGATGCCTGTCCAATGGAGGTCGGTTTATGATCGTTCAACTTGGCGATCACTTCGTTCGACAGACCAGAAACCTGGTGATAATCAAGATCCACCGGCAACAGGGTATTCTCATTGCGTTGCTGTCTGTCGATCTCTTCCTGCTGACGTGCGATATAGCCTTCGTATTTAACCTGAATCTCAACTTGTTCAGCAGCCTGAGCGTCTTCGAGGCCCGGTGCAAAATCCGTTAACTTAACCAATTGTGGGTAGGTCATCTCCGGGCGACGGAGCAGATCCTCACCGTTCGCTTCTTTGGTCAAGGGTGCGCTAAGTACCGTGTTGATCTCTGCGGCGCGTTCCACTTTTGGATGAACCCAGATATCGCGAAGACGCTGACGCTCTAACTCAATAAGCTCCAGTTTCTGGTTGTAGCGTGCCCAGCGCGCTTCATCCACCAAACCAAGTGCATGTCCTTGCGCAGTCAAACGCATATCAGCATTGTCTTCACGCAGCATCAGACGGTATTCCGCCCGAGAGGTGAACATACGGTAAGGCTCTTTTGTTCCAAGCGTACACAGATCGTCAACCAGGACACCCAAATAGGCTTGATCGCGACGCGGTGCCCAGCCTTCTTTGTCAGCAGCGTGGCGACCGGCATTCAGACCTGCCAGTAATCCCTGGGCTGCCGCTTCTTCGTAACCGGTTGTCCCGTTGATTTGACCCGCAAAGAACAAGCCGTGAATGAATTTGCTCTCCAGCGTAGGTTTCAGATCGCGTGGGTCAAAGAAATCATATTCAATGGCATAGCCTGGACGCACAATTTTTGCATTTTCCAGCCCTTTCATCGAACGAACGATCCCCATCTGCACATCAAAGGGCAAACTGGTGGAGATGCCATTCGGGTAAATTTCGTTGCTGGTCAGGCCTTCTGGTTCCAGAAAGATTTGGTGTGCGTTGCGATCGGCAAAGCGCATGACTTTGTCTTCGATCGAGGGGCAATAACGCGGGCCAATGCCTTCGATAACGCCAGCATACATCGGACTGCGATCCAGATTGCGACGGATCACGTCATGGGTCTGCTCATTGGTGTACGTGATGTAACAGGGTACCTGTTGAGGATGTTGCGCGACATTGCCCATGAACGAAAAGACCGGCAGTGGCGTATCGCCATGTTGCGGTGCCAGTACACTAAAATCGATAGTGCGAGCGTCAATGCGCGGCGGTGTACCGGTTTTGAGTCGGTTAACCCGCAGCGGGAGCTCACGTAAGCGACGCGCCAGTGGAATGGACGGAGGATCGCCCGCACGGCCGCCACTGTAGTTATCCAGACCGATGTGGATCTTGCCGTCCAGGAAGGTACCAACCGTCAGAACCACGGACTTTGCACGGAATTTCAATCCCATTTGGGTCACTGCGCCCACAACACGATCGTTTTCCACAATCAGATCATCCACCGCCTGTTGGAAGATCATCAGGTTTGGCTGATTCTCTAAGGCAGTGCGTACGGCCTGGCGATATAACACACGATCTGCCTGCGCGCGGGTGGCACGCACAGCAGGGCCTTTGCTGGCGTTTAGTATCCTAAACTGAATACCTGCATGGTCAATCGCATGACCCATTAGTCCACCGAGGGCGTCCACTTCCTTCACCAGATGGCCTTTGCCAATACCCCCGATCGCCGGATTACAGGACATCTGTCCAAGCGTATCGATGTTATGCGTCAGGAGTAACGTCTGTTGACCCATTCGGGCAGCAGCCATTGCGGCTTCTGTTCCCGCATGACCACCACCGATCACGATGACGTCAAAAGGATCTGGATAAAACATGGGACTGCACCTCGCGGTTGAGCGAAAAAAGAGAAAATCTGTTCGGGGCGGGAATTCTACTCAACTTTAGCTCAGGACGAAAGCACCGGGATCCTGGCGTATTAAAAAGAAGATCTTTTTTATTTAAAGATCTCTTTATTGGATCTTCTATTAGGATCGCTTGATCCGGTGGATAAGTGCTTTTTACGTCTATTGATCAATAAGCTAGGGAGGATCAAAGCCTGTGAGTGATCGGTGATCGCGATCCGTATAAGCTGGGATCAAAATGCTGGGTTATTCACAGGTCAAACAATGTACTGCGGTTGTTATTTGGATAACTACTGCTTTTCCACTGTGAAATAGCAGAGTTATCCACATCCGATTGACTGGTATTTACACAAAAGAGTGTAAATAAGTGATCATGATCGAAGATCTGAAGGTCAGATCAAGGCTTTCCACTCTGCTACCCATTCGCCGGCAGCGTCTTCTGGGATCTCATGCTGCAACACATCAATTTCAAGCGAATCGCCAATACGTTGAGCGCCACGCGCTTGCAGCAAAGCATCAAATTTACGGATAGCCCCACAGAAAAGATCGTATTCATGATTGCCCAGCCCAACGGCACCATAGCGCACCGCCGAGAGATCGGGCTGCTGTTCTTCGATGGCGTCATACAATGGCTGGAGATTATCAGGCAACTCACCCGCACCGTGCGTGGATGTCACGACGATCCAAATCCCTTCGGCAGTCAACTCTTCCCATTCCGGGCCGTGCAGCATTTCGGTGGTATAGCCGCTTTCTTGCAGATGTTCTTCAAGGTGTTCTGCAACGTATTCTGCACTGCCAAGCGTACTGCCACTTATAAAGGTGATATCAGCCATGATCCTGTCCAGCTATAAAAAAGGCTGCTCATTGTAAGCTGTGTAAGAGCTTGGATCTACCTGTGAATAAGTAAGGGTATTGCGTCAGGATCCTCATGCACCATAGGGATTCTGCAGTGCACAACATTATCCTCAGCGGTTAAGGTTTGATCGTACGCATAATGGGGTTTTGCAGCGATATCAGGGTTTCCGTGGACTGGATTTCATCAATGGTCTGGATCTTGTTAATCAGCACCTGTTGTAGGGCATCAATGGATTTGCACATCACCTTGATGAAAATGCTGTAATGGCCCGTGGTGTAATAGGCTTCCACCACTTCATCGAGCGCATTGAGGCGGGCGAGTGCGGAAGGATAGTCTTTGGCGCTTTTCAGAATGATGCCAATAAAGCAGCAGACGTCATAACCCAGATGCCGGGGATCGATGGCGACCTGCGTACCTTTGATAATGCCTGCCTGCTTCATCTTCTCGACGCGAACATGAATGGTACCGGGACTGACGGCAAATTGTTTGGCCAGCTCAGCGTAGGCGGTACGCGCGTTGTCCAGCAGGGCATTCAAAATGCCACGATCGAGATCGTCGATAGGGGAATTTTCTGCCATAGCGGCTCCTCATTAGCGAATGTGCAATAAACAGGGGCTAATTTGGATGAATCAACAACAAAAGGCAATAAAAGGGCGCGACAGACGTCGCGCCGAAGGGATTAACGCTTGCGCCAGACGGTGACCTGCGCCAGCGTATGTTGATATTTACGTGCGGTTTCACGGATCACAAAAGGCACATCGCGAGGCGCGCCAACCGGTTCGAAATCTGCTGCCAACAACCGCTGCAGTGCTTGTAGCGTTGTTAAGGCTTCACCATTCTCACGGATGCCACCCAGCCAGTTCTCTTTGGGAGTGAACGCTTCAAGCCACGTATAGGGCGAGGAGAGCACCAGCACGCCGCCTGGATTAATCATGCGCGTGATGTCTTGTAAGAAGCGCTTTGGCTGACGTAAACGATCGATAAGATTGGAGGCTAATACCAGATCAAAGCCTTCGGGCTGTGGTTTGAGATTACAGGCGTCGCCCTGCACAAAGTCGATCTTTCTGGCGAGCTTGCTATCCAGCCCAACGTCTTTTAATCGCACCTGATGGTATTCCACCAGCTCACCCTCTTCCTGGGTGACGTAGCGAAAGTCTTCGCCCTGCGTCAGTTGTAATGCCACATCAATAAAGCGTGCGGAGTAGTCCATGCCCACCACATGACTAAAGTGGCGGGCAAGTTCAAAACTGGCACGCCCCGTCGCGCAGCCAATGTCCATGGCGCGGCCCCGTTTGTCTGTGGCTTGCAGGGCGATATCGACCAGGGCAGCCGCATAGTTCGGAACACCAAAGTAAGCCGGGCCGTATTGGAAATCCAGGTATTGTGAAACCATGGTGTCGGTTTCATACGGATTTAACGCCATGGTTTCTTGATGACGGGAAACCACATAGCGGAAACCCGCATGCTGGAAAAAGTGACGACGGAAGGCATAGCGTGAAGATTTCAATGCTTCATTGCCGGTGGAGATCCAGCTACCGCCTTTGATGATCGCGTGTTTGCCATCAAACGTTGGGGTTGAAAAGTCGTCGTACAGCGGGTGGACGCGAAACCCTTCAAAGCCGTTAATCGGTGTGGTTGTCCATTGCCAGACGTTACCCACCACATCATAAAACTCGCCCTGAGCAAAGCTGTCTACCGGGCAGGAAGAGGCCCAAAACGCTAAATTAATATTGCCCGGTGCTTCGGCCCAGGTGGGTTGATCGCCAGGCACCTGCTCACGCATCTGCATCCATTCAGCCTCACACGGCAATTGGATGGATTTGCCCGTTTGATCGGCTTTCCAGCGGCAGAAGGCGGCGGCTTCAAGCTGATTCACTTCGACAGGCCAGTCCCAGGGCAACGCAATCTCTTCTGCCATCAGGCGCAGTTTAAGCTGATCGGGGTGGGCAATATCACCAACCCAAAATGTCGGCTTCTCCGCAGCGGCAAAATTACGCCAGCGCCAGCCTTCATCATCCCACCATTGCTGCTGTTGATAACCGCCTGCGGCAATAAAATCATAAAACTCAGCATGGCTGACCAGCATTTGGCTGGCTTTAAAGGGCTCCAGTTCCGTGTGCTGTACGCCGTATTCATTATCCCAGCCGTAAGTGTCGTCCACTTTGCCCTGTGTGACGCGCCCGCCGGGCATTGATATCAGCTTGTTAGTGGGTACTGACTCACGTTGATATCGCGCTTGTGTGCAATGTGGCCAATGCGCCTGCGGTGTTACCCACTCAACCGGGAGTTGGCGTATCAACACGCTGGAGGTTTCCAGATGAATTCGCTCATGCTCGATACCCATTAAAATAACCCAGGCCGGGCTATCCCACTGGATGGGCAATTCAAGCGGCAGCGTGCGGATTAATTCGGTGACGTGCTGATGCACTTTGCCACGATAGTCACGCACGGCGGCGACGGACGGCCAGTGATAATGCTGATCATTGAGGTCGTCCCAACTCATCTCATCCACGCCAATCGCCAGCATCGCTTCGAGGTTTTCGTCGATGCGTTCGTTCATCAGGCGTGCTGCCATCAGCTTATTGACATAAAAGGTGGCGGTATGCCCCAAATAGAAGATCAGCGGATGGCGCAGAGGAATGGCTTTCGTAAAGTAGGCGCGTTCATCGCTCAGGCAATCGAACAGACGCTCGTAAAGCTGCCAGGTTTGATTGAAGTATGTGAGTATTTCCTCACGCTTAGCTTCAACGCTGCCGCCGCTGAGTAATAATGTTTGCGTCGGCTGGGGGAGCTGATGCGCGGTCTGATTTGATGCGGTCACGAGGAACTCCTGCTGTGTGGCGGATTCCTCACTATAGCAAATAACCTTTTCTGAAATATGTCTAACGCCGCCAGCGTCGCATCAGACGGCTTTTCAGGCTGGTATCAAAACGCCAAATGTGGTCAAAAATACGCATGATGGCCGGTTTTCCATGATCGGACATGGCAACAGCATGGAAGCGCTGTTGATGCTGCAACTGTTGCTGATGAATAGTGGCTATCAGCGGATCGGGGAGCCGTTGGGCGATAAAATCAGAGATAATCACCGCATCGGCCTCTTGCCAGGCTGGACCAGACATTTTCTCGCAAATCCGTGTTAAGCAGGCGGCCAGATCGGTCCCGCCGCGAAATTGCTGACTTAAAAAGCGTATTGCCTCCTGGATCCCCTCGTCACCCGTGAGTTCATAGCCGATGACATCGTGAGCAAACAGCATAATGTAGCAACGGCGGTTTTCTGCCATTGCCACACGCAGTAACGCTAAACAGAAGGCTTTGGCGCAGCGCTCGTTAAAACCGCCCATCGAGCCGGAGGTATCAACGCACACAATAAAGGGGCCACGCGGCGCTTCGTCATGATGTTGGTGAGTGACGGGGCGCATGACGACCTTTTCTCGCCAGGCATCGCCTTGTAGCCGATACGTCATCAGGCGCTTTTCCACCAGCCGGCGATAAAATTCCAGTTCCAACTCACTCATACCGAGGGTGGCCAGTTCCGGGGGCAACAGGCGCAGGATATCGTCACTTTGGTGCAGGCCACTGACTTCCTCTGGCACATTATCCGGTGCACGAACCCATTGGTGGAAAGGCTCCATTGGGGCGTCTTCACTCAGAACCGCTTTGGCTTCCCGACTGCGCCCCAGCGCTTCAGCCAGCTTCATCAGTTGTGGCTGCCCCGCCAGAAAGTCACCGTATTGCACGATCAACTGATAATCGCCACGGCTGAGACTGCCGCGCGTCATATCCCACAGTCGTCCTGCTGCTGCTTCATTTTCACCGGTCAACGCCGGTGCTAATTGCCCACTCATTGCCAGCCGTTGTTGGAGTTCAGCCAGTAATTTCTCGCGCTCTTCTTCAAGAAGTTGCTGATTCAGCGTGAGGGTTTGCAGTGTCAGGCTTAAACGCCAGCGTTGTAGAAACAGCGTCTGAAAGGCGCTGGTGTAGCCCTGTTGCGTGTCTGCATTTGCCATCAACTCACCGGCTTCAGTGCTGAAGGGCGAATCGAGCGTAGCAAGTTGCAGCACCCAGTCTGGCAGGCTCTCCGTAAATGCGTTAAGGGGCGCGCGCTGGGCCTGCTGGAAGAGGCCAAACTCATCGGCAAGTGCTGGGGGCACGGGTGTCCCCTTCATCTTCTCCATGATTTCGGCTTTCCAGCGCGGCAGATCGCGTGTCAGCGCTTTTTTAAGCGCGGGGAATTTTTCAAAGAACACCGCAAGTTGAGGAGAGGCCAACAGGACCAGCACCAGTTCCTCGATCAGTTCGCTTTCGCTGATCGCCAAATACACACTGAGGGTATCCAGCGAAATCACTGGCGAGCCTGTTTCAGTTGTTCTGCGACGCCTTGCAGGCTGGTTTCAATCCGCGCCAGCCAGTCGTCACTGATAAATAAACAGCGTTGATGCTGACTGAACAGGGTACGCTGCGCGCGCAATTGGGTATCGACATCCTCCAGAGCCTGAATAATCTCTGCCGGAATATCGCCGTTAGCCACACCGGGCAAGCTCAGTCGGCTGGCCTGCAAGCTCACGTCGCGCAGTGCCATGCAGCCATCGCTTTCGACCTGCATATCTAAGGAGAGCGCAAACCCAATGCCGTTGAGTTTTCCGCGCAGCTCACCGCCTTTCTGTAGCCAGCTTTCCAGCGCCTCGCGGGCAATCACCACGTGAGTGACCTGAATTTCATGCAGAAGCAAACTTTTTTGCAGCATTAGCGTCAGTTGCGGCTCTTGCAGCGTTTCAGGCAACACATAGTGTGGCTTGCGGCTGAACATGCCGCTCTGTTTCTCCAGTTTAACGGCCTGTTGGCGGCTCTGTTGTTGCTGGAGTGTCAGGCGGCGTGCGCTAATCTGCTGGAGCTTGATCAGTAATGGCTGTTGCTGCCAGGCCTGTTGTGTCATCAGATCACCGATCAGGCCATCAAGCAGTTTCATGGCATTAACGTCGTGCCACAGGCAATCTTTCAGCAGGATCAGGTCAATCGGGGCAATGGCATCGCGGCCGCTGAAAAAGGCGCAGGCCTGCAACAAATGGATGGCTTTTTTCCAGCGCCTGTCAGAGATATAGGGTGCTTCCGCGGTGGTTTCCAATTGCTGACGTAATTGATAAATCAATTCAAACACCGGCTCGGGCAGGCCGATTTTCAAGATCGCCTGTTGCCATTCCACATACTCTTCATCGCTGACGCACAGGGCATCGGGAACGGGATTCGCATTCTCATCCTGCTGGTGGGTGAGCATGCTACGGAAGTTCTGCTTCTCGTGAACATTATCCAACCACAGGCGGATAAGCATACGGTCATACAGTGCTTCCAGGCCGCTGTCTGCTTCAGGCAACTCGTTGGAGGCTGCCACCAGCAGGCGCATAGGGATTTTTTGCTCATCGTCGCCATTACGAAAACGCCGCTCATTGATGGCCGTCAGCAGCGTGTTGAGAATGGCTGGCCCCGCTTTCCAGATTTCATCCAGAAAGACGATCTCAGCGTCAGGCAAATACCCTTTTGTCAGACGCTGATAACGCCCTTCGTCTTTAAGCGCCTGAATCGACAGTGGACCGAAAACTTCCTCTGGGGTCGAAAAACGCGTCATCAAATATTCAAATGCGCGCGCGTGTTGGAAGGCGTATTTTAAACGACGAGCAATCAGACTTTTGGCGATACCCGGTGGCCCGAGTAAAAAGACACTCTCTCCACTGAGCGCCGCCAGCAAGCAAAGGCGAATGGCGTGGTGTCGCTCATATAAGCCTTTTTCTAACGCATTGCTGAGGCGTGAAATTCTTTCTGCCAGTCCCGGAGAGTGAGCCATAATCTTTCTGTCATCCTTAAATCAAGACGGTTACTTATAGCGGCTATGATGCGTGAAAGTGTTAATCGTCGTCAGTATTTTTATCGCCAAACGGTGAAATGGCGACTTTAATTATTGCCACATATTTCCTAAGGGTGGGCATAGATTCGCTTTTGTGCATACTGTGCGCCGTCGAAAAAAGAGTTTGCTGGGCGCAATTGGGTGCCTTCGCACAAATAAGATCAGGCTATGAGTACAAATCATAAGCAGTCCTTGCCAGCAGTGACGCTTGCGGCAATTGGTGTTGTGTATGGCGATATTGGTACCAGTCCGTTGTATACCTTGCGCGAGTGCCTTTCCGGGCAATTTGGTTTTGGGGTGGAACGGGATGCTATTTTTGGTTTCCTGTCACTGATTTTCTGGTTACTGGTGATTTTGGTGTCACTGAAATACATCAGTTATGTCATGCGTGCAGATAACGCTGGCGAAGGGGGAATTTTAACCCTGATGTCGTTGGCAGGGCGGAATACGTCGCCGCGGGTGACCTCTGTCTTACTGATTATGGGCTTGGTCGGTGGCAGTTTCTTCTATGGTGAAGTGGTTATCACCCCCGCTATTTCGGTGATGTCGGCCATTGAGGGGCTGGAGATTGCGGCACCGTCACTGGATGCCTACATCGTGCCCCTCTCCATTGCGGTACTGACACTGCTGTTTATTATTCAAAAACATGGCACGGGATTAGTCGGTAAGCTGTTTGCGCCTGTCATGTTGGTATGGTTCATTACATTGGGTGTGCTGGGTGCACGCAGCATTATCCAGCATCCTGAGATCTTACAGGCGTTGAATCCTTACTGGGCTTTCCACTTCTTTCTTGAATACAAGCAGGTGTCATTCTTTGCGCTGGGTGCCGTCGTACTGGCGATGACTGGCGTTGAGGCCTTGTATGCCGATATGGGGCACTTTGGTAAATTCCCGATCCGAATTGCCTGGTTCACCGTGGTGCTGCCGTCATTGGCGCTGAACTACTTTGGGCAAGGCGCGCTGCTGCTGTCGAGCCCGGAAGCAATTAAAAATCCCTTCTTCTTATTGGCCCCAGACTGGGCATTAATCCCGCTGTTGATCCTTGCCACGCTGGCAACGGTGATTGCCTCACAGGCGGTGATTTCCGGCGTCTTCTCACTTACGCGTCAGGCCGTGCGTCTGGGGTATTTACCGCCCATGCGCATTATTTATACCTCGGAAATGGAGTCCGGGCAGATTTACGTGCCGGTCATCAACTGGTTGCTGTTTTTATCCGTGATTATTGTGATTGTTAGCTTCGAACACTCCAGTAACCTGGCGGCGGCCTACGGGATTGCCGTGACCGGAACCATGGTGTTAACCACGATTCTGTGTTGCACCGTGGCCATTAAAAACTGGCACTGGAACCGCTGGCTGGTGGCGCTGATCATGGTTGGCCTGCTGTGTATTGATATTCCCCTGTTCTCTGCCAACCTGATTAAGTTTTTCTCTGGCGGGTGGCTGCCGCTGCTGTTAGCACTGATGATGCTGATCGTCATGACAACCTGGAAAAGTGAGCGCTTTCGCCTGCTGCGACGTATGCATGAACATGGTAATTCCCTTGAGGCAATGATTGCGTCACTGGAGAAATCGCCTCCAGTGCGTGTCTCCGGGACAGCGGTGTACATGTCGCGGGCAATGAACGTTATCCCGTTTGCCATGCTGCATAATCTCAAGCACAACAAAGTGTTGCATGAGCGCGTGGTGTTACTGACGTTGCGTACTGAGGATGCACCCTATGTACACAACGTGAAGCGCGTCACCATTGAACAACTGTCACCCACATTCTGGCGTGTGGTTGCCAGCTATGGCTGGCGTGAAACGCCGAATGTGGAAGAGATTTTCCACCGTTGTGGGCTGGAAGGACTCAGTTGTCGCATGGTAGAAACCTCGTTCTTTATGTCGCACGAATCATTGATTATTGGTGAGAAGCGCCCGTGGTATCTGCGCTTGCGTGGCAAATTATTCCTGGCTATGCAACGCAATGCCTTACGTGCCCCCGATCAGTTTGAGATCCCCCCCAACAGGGTAATTGAACTGGGCACGCAGATTGAGATTTAACGCCACGAAGCCCCCTTTTGGGGGCTTAACCCTGCACGATCACCTTAAATCCGCCCCACTTACGCTGTTCGAAACGCACACGCATACCGTGCAACTGGGCAATTTGCTGCACAATGGAGAGTCCCAGTCCGCTGCCAGACATCTCCTGGCCAGGAGGGCGCCAAAAACGCTCTCCTAAACGGGCAAGATCGCTTTCGCTGACGCCGGGACCATTATCCTCCACAACCCAACCCCTAGGGGTTAACGTGACATCAATCTGGCTGCCGGCTGGACAGTAGCGCAGCGCATTTTCCAGCAGATTGCGCAGCAACAAGCTCAACAGCAAAGGATAGCCTTGCCGCATAATAGGCTTATCTTCCGCGTGGAGCGCCAGGCTAATGCCCGCCTGCTCAGCCGCTGGATAATGACTGGCGATTTGCTGCTGAGTAAGGGAGTGCAGATCCACGGTTTCCTGCGTTAATGCCGCGGGGGAGTCATCCAGACGAGACAGCGTCAGTAACTGATCGACCAGCCGGGTCGCACGATCAATACCGGTGTTTAATTGCTGCAGCGCATGTTGCCGTACGTCTGGATTGTTGGCTGCCAGTTGGACAACCTCGGTTTGCACTTTCAATGCCGCCAGGGGGCTGCGCAACTCATGTGCAGCATCTGAGGTAAAGCGGCGTTCGCGTTGCATTTGTTCACCCGTACGGGCAAACAGGTGGTTCAGGGCTTTCACCATGGGTTGGACTTCCGTCGGCAAACGCGGTGTCAGCATGGGACGTGTTTCATCGGGTTGGCGCTGACCCAACTGCTGGGTTATTTTTTTCAGCGGTGCAATTTCACGCGTAATAACGGCGTACAGCAGTATCCATAACAGCGGCATGGCATACAGCCAGGGCTGTAAGTTACTGAATACTATGTCACCGGTCATATCCTCACGATAATCCCACTCCTGGCCGACGGCAACGCGAAATGCGTTGTTTTCACTGTTAAGCCAGACGATGCGCCAGCGGTCATCATCATCACCAAGGTGTTGATTACGAAAGCCGTTACGCTCATCGCTAAAACGGATATCGCGGCCTTTTTCGCCATCATCTAACAGGCGTTGGCCATCAGGGGAAAAAATCGCGAAGGCCAGCGCATCATCATCTTGTTCGCCACGATGGTCTTTAAGTATGCGTTTGGTTTTGGGTAATGAAACGGCGGCATCCTCAAGCGCGCTGGCGGGCAAGCTGGCAAGCCGCTTGGCAAACAGCATTTGCTGCGTATCAAACAGCGCATTAATTTTATCCCGCGTTTCATACCAGGCACCGAACGCGGCGATGCCCCAACAAATCTGGGTGATAAGCGTAAATCCCAGCAGTAAGCGTCCACGCAGGCTGTGCAATAACCCTTTCATGGTGCGCTTCCCAGGGTGTAACCCACGCCATGCACTGTGCGGATGGTTTCGCTGCCTAACTTTTTGCGCAGGTGGTGGATGTGGACTTCGACTGCATTACTGGAAACGTCGTTGTCCCAGCTATACAGTTTTTCTTCCAACTGCGCGCGCGTCAGAACACGCCCAGCGCTGCGCAGCAGAAGTTCCAACACCATCATCTCTTTTGCCGTCAGCGTTAACGCCTCACCGTGCAATGTGGCACGATGCGATGAGGGATCGAGACTGAGCCCGCCATGCGTTAACTCCGGCTGCAATTGCCCGTAGCGGCGGCGTATTAAAGCCTGTAAGCGCGCAGCCACTTCGGTCAGCGCGAAAGGTTTACACAGATAATCATCTGCACCTCGCTGTAATCCCTCAACCCGCTGCTCTAAGGCATCGCGTGCTGTGAGAATAAGAACGGGCTCATCGTGTCCCGCTTGCCGCCAACTGCGCAAGATATCCATGCCATCCATGCCGGGTAAACTTAAATCAAGGATAACGGCATCCCAGGCTGCGGCTGATAATGCCTGGCGTCCACTCTCGCCATCCTGAAACCAATCCACAGTGAAACCGAGCTGTGTTAGCCCCATTTTCAAGCCGTCACCAATTTGACGGTCATCCTCTATGATTAAGATTCGCATAATTTGCTCCCTTTAATGCGTGGTTATACGCAACAAGATGCCGCGGTGTACAGGCTGGATCGGTACTTTTCGTCGATTTTCGACATTTTTTAATTAGTTTCATCGCGCGGCCGAGGCCTTAAGATCCTCTTAAGAACCCTTTGGTGTAATGGCTCCCGAACTCACAAGGATCAGAGGAACGTTAAATGAAAAAGTCAGCAGCAGTACTCGCCATTGTGGCATTGATTTCTACTCCGGTTCTGGCCGCACAAAACGGCGGTTTTGTGGATGCCCAAGGCAAACCGCAAGCGACACAGGGCGGTTTTCAGGGCCCTGCGGGATCGAAAGCCACGGTCGCGCAAGCCAAAGAGATGAAGGATGACAGTTGGGTCACATTGCAGGGCAACATTGTGCAGCGTGTGGGGGATGAGGATTACACCTTCAAGGATCAAACCGGCGAAATCCGTGTCGAGATCGACCACAAGCGCTGGAATGGACAAACGATATCGCCGAATGACAAGGTCGAGATCACCGGTGAATTAGACAAAGACTGGAACTCCGCCGAAATCGATGTAAAGCAAATTCGCAAACTGCCGTAATACCTGTCAGGGCGAGGTTCCTCGCCCTTAAATCAAATTGCATTACGCGTAAGCGAAACGTTTCGATGGCGATCACAGTTTCGCACTCTGCTCGTTGTTTTCCCTCTAGGGTTTTTTCAAAATCTCACCAGCGAAACGTTTCGCTTGCGAGGATACAATGAAAAAAGGCCGCTTACTCCACTCGGGCATCTCATCCCTGGTATCACGTCTGGGTCACACCGACAGTCTGGTTATTTGTGACGCGGGTTTACCCATTCCTTCTGGCGCTGAGCGTATCGACCTTGCGTTGACGCAGGGATTGCCCAGCTTCTTATCGGTTGCTGAGGTGGTCACCAGTGAAATGCAGGTTGAGCGTGCGTTACTGGCGGCGGAAATCAAACACCATAATCCTCAACTGCATGCTGATCTCCTCGCACAGCTTGAGGCTTTGGGCCAGCAGCAGGGCAATAGCATCGCGATTGAGTATGTCAGTCATGAAGATTTCAAACTCCAGACGCATCATAGCCACGGCGTGATTCGCACGGGAGAATGCTCACCCTATGCGAACGTTATTCTGTTCGCTGGCGTCACCTTCTGAGGTGGTTATGCAACCGTTACTGCAATTAAGCGGCATTGATAAAGCGTTTCCGGGCGTAAAAGCGTTATCGGGTGCGGCGTTGTCTGTCTATCCTGGGCGCGTCATGGCGCTGGTGGGCGAAAACGGTGCAGGCAAATCCACCATGATGAAAGTGCTGACCGGTATCTACCAAAAAGACGCTGGCTCCCTGAAATGGCTGGGTCAGGAAACCCATTTCAATGGCCCAAAAGCCTCGCAAGAGGCGGGTATCGGCATTATTCATCAGGAACTGAATCTGATCCCTCAACTCACGATTGCCGAAAACATTTTTCTCGGCCGTGAGTTCGTGAATCGTATTGGACGCATTCAGTGGCAAAAGATGTATCGCGAAGCCGACGCGTTGTTAAAGCGTCTGAACTTGCGCTTTAACAGCCACAAACTGGTGGGTGAGTTGTCGATTGGTGATCAACAGATGGTTGAAATCGCCAAGGTGCTGAGTTTTCAGTCGCGGGTCATCATTATGGATGAGCCAACCGATGCACTGACGGATACGGAAACCGCCTCATTATTCCGTGTCATCAATGAATTGAAAGCGCAGGGGTGTGGCATTGTCTACATCTCCCACCGCATGAAAGAGATTTTTGAAATCTGCGATGACGTCACCATTTTTCGGGATGGGCAATTTATTGCTGAGCGCCCGGTGGCATCGCTGAATGAAGAAGCGCTGATTGAAATGATGGTCGGGCGCAAACTGGAAGAGCAATATCCGCGGCTGGATAAAGCGCCTGGTGATGTGCGATTGCATGTGGAAAATCTCAGTGGCCCGGGGGTGAATAATGTCAGTTTTACCCTGCGTCGCGGCGAAATTCTTGGTGTTGCTGGGCTCATGGGCGCTGGACGCACTGAATTGATGAAAGTCCTGTATGGGGCGCTGCCGCGCACGGCGGGGCGCGTCAGCCTGGAAGGCCGTGATGTCCATGCGCGGACGCCACAGCAAGGCCTGGCAAACGGCATTGTGTATATCTCAGAAGATCGTAAGCGCGATGGTTTGGTGCTGGGCATGTCGGTGAAAGAGAATATGTCGCTCACCGCGCTGCGCTATTTCAGTCATCCGGGCGGACAGCTGAAACAAGCTGATGAGCGCCAGGCGGTGGGGGATTTCATTCGCTTATTCAACGTCAAAACGCCGTCGATGGAACAGCCTATTGGCCTGCTTTCCGGTGGCAACCAGCAAAAAGTGGCGATTGCCCGTGGATTGATGACGCGTCCAAAAGTGCTGATCCTGGACGAGCCCACGCGGGGTGTGGACGTCGGGGCTAAAAAAGAGATTTATCAACTGATTAATCAGTTTAAAGCCGAAGGGCTTAGCATCATTTTGGTCTCTTCCGAATTGCCGGAAGTGCTGGGGATGAGTGACCGCGTTCTGGTGATGCATGAAGGGCATCTCAGTGGCGAATTCCCGATTGAAGACGCCACGCAGGAAGTTTTGATGGCGGCGGCAGTAGGCAAGCAACAACAGCTGGAGCAGGCATAACCATGAGTACTCAAACCCTTACCGCCAACCGTCGCTGGTTTAGTAAAGCCTGGCTGATGGAGCAAAAGTCCCTGATTGCGTTACTGGTGCTGATTGCGGTGGTCTCCAGCCTCAGCCCAAATTTCTTTACGGTCAACAACCTGTTCAACATTCTGCAGCAAACGTCTGTTAACGCCATTATGGCTGTTGGCATGACGTTGGTTATTCTCACTTCAGGTATTGATCTGTCGGTGGGATCGCTCCTCGCTCTCACCGGTGCGGTAGCGGCATCACTGGTTGGAATGGAGATTAATGCGCTGGTGGCGGTTGCCGCTTCATTGGCGCTGGGCGCCGCTATCGGCGGTTTGACTGGCGTGATTGTCGCTATCGGCAAAGTGCAGGCATTTATTGCAACGCTGGTCATGATGCTACTGCTACGTGGCGTCACGATGGTGTACACCAACGGCAGCCCTATCAACACCGGCTTCAATGACAATGCCGACTTGCTGGGGTGGTTTGGGATTGGTCGTCCATTAGGCATTCCCACGCCAATCTGGCTGATGGGGCTGGTGTTTTTGCTGGCGTGGTACATGCTGCATCACACCCGTCTGGGCCGCTACATCTACGCTTTGGGCGGCAATGAATCGGCAACGCGCCTGTCCGGCATTAGCGTAAATCGCGTAAAAATTATCGTCTATTCCCTGTGTGGCACATTGGCCGCACTGGCAGGCACTATCGAAGTGGCACGCCTCTCCTCGGCGCAGCCCACGGCCGGTACGGGCTATGAATTGGATGCTATTGCCGCCGTGGTATTGGGCGGCACCAGCCTGGCGGGCGGGAAAGGGCGCATCGTAGGGACATTAATTGGCGCACTGATCTTGGGCTTCCTGAATAACGGCCTGAACCTGCTCGGTGTTTCTTCCTACTACCAGATGATCGTTAAAGCAGCGGTAATTCTGCTGGCGGTGTTGGTAGATAACAAAAGCAATAAGTAAATCGTGAACCTACAGGATCTTTAAAATGAAAAAGTTGACTGCACTTGCTGTTCTGCTCTCCATGACCTTTAGCGCGAGCGCACTGGCGAAAGAAAATATTGCGCTGGTGGTTTCCACATTGAATAACCCCTTCTTTGTATCCCTGAAAGAGGGCGCGCAGAAAGAAGCCGATAAACTGGGCTACAACCTGGTCGTACTGGATTCACAAAACAATCCGGCAAAAGAACTGGCAAACGTGCAGGATTTGACGGTGCGTGGCACCAAGCTGGTGCTGATTAACCCAACCGACTCTGATGCCGTAGGGAATGCAGTGAAACTGGCTAATCAGGCAAACATTCCTGTTATCACACTTGACCGCGTTGCCAGTGCGGGTACCGTGGTCAGTCACGTTGCTTCTGATAACCGCTTTGGCGGCAAAATGGCCGGTGATTTCATCGCGCGTAAAGTGGGTGAAAACGCAAAAGTTATCGAACTGCAAGGCATTGCAGGAACTTCCGCGGCGCGTGAGCGTGGCGAAGGTTTCCAACAGGCCGTTACCGCGCATAAAATCCAGGTTCTGGCCAGCCAACCCGCTGATTTCGACCGTACTAAAGGCTTGAACGTTATGCAGAACCTGCTGACGGCGCATCCTGACGTACAGGCGGTATTTGCTCAGAACGACGAAATGGCTCTGGGTGCACTGCGTGCACTGCAGACTGCCGGTAAATCTGATGTGATCGTCGTGGGGTTTGACGGTACTGATGATGGCGTAAAAGCGGTTGAAGGCGGTAAGCTGGCGGCCACCGTTGCGCAGATGCCTGAGCAAATTGGCGTCATTGGTGTGCAAACCGCAGATAAAGTGCTGAAAGGTGAGAAAGTGCAGGCTGTTAACCCAGTAGATTTAAAACTGGTCACCAAATAATACAGATAGCGTAATGCGCCATCATCAGATGGCGCTTTTGGGGATGCACCATGGCAACAACTGGAAAACTGGCGGTATTGGGCAGCATTAATGCCGATCATATTCTTAATCTGGCCGCTTTTCCGCGTCCGGGAGAAACCCTGAAAGGCGAAAACTATCAGGTTGCCTTTGGCGGGAAAGGTGCCAATCAGGCGGTAGCGGCAGGGCGTGCGGGTGCCAATATAGCTTTCATTGCCTGCGTCGGAGATGACGATACCGGTGAGCGCGTTCGCCATCAATTGCAACAAGACAATATTGATATTGCCCCAATCAGCGCAGTGGCTGGAGAAGCCACCGGAGTGGCTCTGATCTTTGTTAATGGTGAAGGTGAAAACGTGATTGGCATTTATGCCGGTGCGAATGCCGCATTAACACCCGCCTATATCTCCTCTGTACAGCAGGTTATCGGTGAGGCAGATGCCTTACTTATGCAGCTTGAATCACCGCTAGAGAGCGTGATTGCCGCAGCAGAGATTGCCCGCGCGCAGAATACCCAAGTGATCCTTAACCCTGCGCCCGCGTGCCCATTACCTGACGCGTTATTGGCCATGATTGACGTGATCACGCCCAATGAAACCGAGGCGGAAGCGCTGACTGGCATTCGTGTCGACAGTGATGAAAATGCGGCACTTGCCGCACAAGCGTTGCATGACAAAGGGATCGGGCGAGTGCTGATTACATTGGGCAGTCGCGGCGTTTGGCTCAGCGAGCAGGGCGTGGGCCAGCGGATTGCGGGTTTCAAAGTGAAAGCCGTGGATACCATCGCCGCAGGCGACACCTTTAATGGCGCGTTGATAACAGCACTGCTTGAAAAACAACCGATGATTCAGGCGGTTCGCTTTGCCCATGCGGCAGCGGCTATTGCGGTCACACGCGCTGGCGCACAGCCTTCAGTGCCCTGGCGTCATGAAATTGACGCGTTTTTGTCGTCGCAGGGGTGATCCTTGGCAACGATGAAAGACGTCGCCCGCCTGGCGGGCGTTTCCACCTCCACGGTCTCACACGTTATCAATGACAATCGCTTTGTGAGTGAGGCAATAAAGGAGAAGGTGAATCAGGCGATTGCGTCACTCAATTACGCACCGTCTGCGCTGGCCCGCAGTTTGAAAATGAACCAGACCCGCACGATTGGCATGCTACTGACCGCCAGTAGTAACCCTTTCTATGCTGAAGTGGTGCGGGGCGTTGAGCGGAGTTGCTACGAGCGCGGTTACAGTCTGGTGTTGTGTAATACGGAAGGTGACGAAGACCGTCTCAATCGCAGTTTAAATACGCTGCTGCAAAAGCGCGTCGATGGTTTGCTGATCCTGTGTACCGAAAGCCATATTCCCTCCTCCGCCATTCTCAGTCGTTATCCGACACTGCCGTCAGTCATGATGGACTGGGCACCCTTTGAAGGCAGTGATGTCATCCAGGATAACTCGCTGCTCGGTGGGGAGATGGCGACGAACCATCTCATTTCGCGCGGCTATTCGCGTATTGCGTGTATTGCTGGCCCGCAAGATAAATCACCCGCGCGACTGCGTTTGGAAGGGTATAAGCAGGCGATGGCTGCCGCGAAATTGCCTATTCTCGACGGTTATCTGGTGTACGGCGATTTTGAATTCTCCGGCGGCTACAACGCCATGACGGAGTTATTGACCTTGCCACATCCTCCCCAGGCGGTATTTACCGGAAATGATGCGATGGCTGTTGGGGTCTATCACGCCCTGTGGCAGGCCGGGCTCCGTATCCCTGAAGATATTGCGGTGGTGGGATACGATGATGTTGAGCTCTCACGTTATATGACGCCGCCATTGACCACCGTTCATCAGCCTAAACATGAACTGGGAGAACTGGCGATCGATACATTGATACATCGCATCGCCGATCCGACGCTGGAACAGCAAACGCTGATCCTGACGCCGGAGCTGATGGAGCGCGCGTCGGTCGGCGGGGTTTAAGCGTCCTGCTTTGCTTTGCGTTTCTCTCGATTGGCAATCAGATTGCGCCCGTCATGCCGACGCAGCAGTAAAAAGACAGCGGCCGTGGCAATAGTCACGATCCCCATCGTGAAGAAGGTGTAGTGGAATCGGTCTAATGTGCTGCCTTCGACGTTATCGTAAAAGCGCAGCACCGCTGCGCTAATCGCGACACCAAAACTGATGGCCAATTGCTGCGTCACCGCCAACATGCTGTTGCCACTGCTGGCATTCTCGTCATTTAAATCAGCCAGCGTGATGGTATTCATGGCAGTGAATTGCGTCGACATTGCCATTCCCAGAATAAAGAGTGGCAGCAGCATCACCGTTATGCCCATACCCGGTGTTTGCAGGGCAAAACTGGCAATCAGTACCCCAATGACGACGGTAATTCCCACTAATGTGCTGCGATAGCCCAGCCTCCTCAATACCTGTGTCACCATGGATTTGGCCAAAATAGAGCCCAGAGCCGTTGGCGCCATCATGCATCCGGCGACTATGGCTGAAAATCCATAACCCACCTGCAACATCAAGGGCATTAAGAAAGGCACGCATCCTGTCCCTAATCGCGAGGCTATGTTGCCCGCGATACCTACGGAGAAGGTGCGGGTCTTGAACATGGGTAATGGGATCAGCGGGGCTTTGTTGCGGCGTGCGTGCACTATATAGAGAAGGATAAGTATCACTCCGCTCAGCATGACGCCGAATGCCAGCCAACTGCTGACGATGCGCTCCCCGAACAATTCAAGGCCGCTCGACAGGCACACGAGCCCAATCCCAAACAGTAAGAAGCCCAGGATATCAAAGCGGCGGCGAGGCGTTGTGAAGTCAGGCATATACTTTCGGGCATAGAAGATGCCAGCGATGCCAATAGGAATATTAATTAAGAAGATCCAATGCCAGGTGGCATAAGTGACCATCACGCCGCCGAGCAGTGGGCCGATCACCGGGCCAACCAGGCCAGGCATGGTAACGAAGTTGAGCACAGGCAGTAGTTCACTACGTGGATAGGCGCGTAAAAGGGCTAAGCGCGCAACCGGCATCATCATCGCGCCACCTACACCTTGTAATACACGCGAAATCACCAGCATCAGTAGCGTGGGGGAAAGCGCACAGGCTAAAGAGCCTAATGTGAAGAGTGTTACGGCGACGATAAAGATTTTGCGTGTGCCAAAGCGGTCAGCTAGCCAGCCACTGACGGGGATAAGCATCGCCACGGTCAGGGTATAACTGATGACGGCTGACTGCATTGCCAGCGGAGAACGGTCGAGACTGGCGGCGATGGCGGGAAGCGCGGTATTCAGTATCGTGGCATCCAGAGCCTGCATAAAAAACGCCATTGCGGCAATCCAGGGGAGTCCGGCCATACTGCGGGCGGATTTGATCATGCTTTTTCCTTTAATAACGCGATGTAGCCGACAATGAGAACGTTAGCATATCACTGGGTAGAAAGAAGGGATGTGCCACAAACGGACAATACTGCTCTCTGTTTGTGCAACAAACGCCTCTTTTTTACTCGAATGATTAAAAACCAGGCGGTTGAAATCTTTTTTTAAAGAATCCCTTGTCACCTCATTAAAACCCCCTATAATGCGCCTCCACTGACACGGAACAGCGCGAAACGCGGTGACGTGACAGGTTAGAAAAGCGAATTAAATGCTTGACTAACAAAGCGGAAAGCGTAATATACGCATCCCGCGCCACGCGAGAATGTGGCAACGCTCTTTAACAATTTATCAGACAATCTGTGTGGGCACTCAACAGGACAGA
>KZ478061.1:106381-457080 GCA_002837195.1 Enterobacterales bacterium CwR94 | reverse complement strand
GCCGACCCCCTCCGTGTAAAGGAGATGCTCTACCAACTGAGCTAATCACCCATTTTACACTTCAAGTTTCACATGCGGGCATCATTTAAGATGGTGGGTGATGACGGGCTCGAACCGCCGACCCCCTCCGTGTAAAGGAGATGCTCTACCAACTGAGCTAATCACCCCCGCTGTGTGGAGTCGCATTATAGGGATCGCGCAAAATGAGTCAACGCTTTTTAAAACATAAATGTTTGTTCGTCTTAAATTTAGGCACCTTGTCGCGCTTTTAGTCAAAAGTGGGCCTTTTCTGTTTAAATTACTCGCATTACTGTGCAAACACTGGGTGGGATGATTGAGGAATTGGGGCTAAGTGCTAGAATATGCCGACTTAAAAAGCTGCAACAGGCAGCCACTCTTTGCGGTTTACCCGCAACACTGCGCATTTAAGGCAACGCCCAATGAAAATCAAAACTCGTTTCGCTCCCAGCCCAACTGGCTACCTGCATGTCGGCGGTGCGCGTACCGCACTGTACTCCTGGCTTTTTGCTCGTCATCACCAGGGGGAATTTGTTCTGCGTATCGAGGACACCGATCTGGAGCGTTCCACTCAGCCTGCCATCGAAGCCATTATGGATGGCATGAACTGGCTGAACCTGGCCTGGGATGAGGGCCCGTATTTCCAGACCAAACGTTTTGATCGTTATAACGATGTGATTGACCAGATGTTGGAGCAGGGCACCGCGTATAAATGCTATTGCTCGAAAGAACGTTTGGAAAATCTGCGTGAAACGCAGATGGCTAACAATGAAAAGCCACGCTACGACGGCCATTGCCGTGACAGCCATGAACAGCATGCTGATGATGAGCCTTGCGTGGTGCGTTTTCGCAATCCGCAAGACGGTTCGGTGATTTTTGATGACCAAATCCGTGGGCCGATTGAATTCAGTAATTTGGAACTCGACGATCTGATTATTCGTCGCACCGATGGTTCACCCACCTATAACTTCTGTGTGGTGGTGGATGACTGGGATATGGGGATCACTCACGTTATCCGTGGTGAAGATCATATCAACAACACGCCACGTCAAATTAACATCCTGAAAGCGATTGGTGCGCAGGTTCCTGTCTACGCGCACGTGTCGATGATCCTTGGGGATGACAGTAAAAAGCTCTCTAAGCGTCATGGTGCGGTGGGCGTGATGCAGTACCGTGATGACGGGTACCTTCCTGAGGCTTTATTAAACTACCTGGTGCGTTTGGGGTGGTCACATGGCGATCAGGAAATCTTCTCGGTTGATGAAATGAAAGCCCTGTTCGATCTGGATGCCGTCAGTAAGTCAGCCAGCGCCTTCAATACTGAGAAACTGCAGTGGCTTAATCATCACTACATCAATACATTGCCACCAGAATATATTGCGACCCATTTACAGTGGCATATCGAGCAAGCAAACATCGATACCCGCACCGGGCCGGAACTGGCAAAATTAGTGACCTTGCTGGGCGAGCGTTGCAAAACGTTGAAAGAAATCGCCGAGACGTGCCGTTACTTCTACGAAGAATATGAAGCGTTGGATGCCGATGCTGCGAAGAAGCATTTGCGTCCCGTTGCACGTCAGCCGCTGGAAGTGGTGCGCGATAAGCTGCGTGCCCTGACGGAATGGAATGCAGAAAGTGTGCATAACGCGATTCAGGCAACGGCGGATGAGCTGGAAGTCGGGATGGGTAAAGTGGGGATGCCGCTGCGTGTGGCGGTGACGGGTGCGGGCCAATCGCCTGCGCTGGACGTGACCGTCGAGGCGATTGGACAATCCCGCAGCGTGGCGCGTATTGATCGCGCGCTGGCCTACATTGCCGAGCGTGAAGCGAACTAAGTTACGCGAATAATAAAAAAGCCAGCTATCAATGCTGGCTTTTTATTTACTCATTAATACCCAGTTTACGTATTACACCCTGAATACCTTCCCTCAGTAGAAGTGCGCTGAGTTGATCCTGCTCTTCAGGAGACATCTGCTGGATGGAATTAAGCATCAACCCGGCAAGACCATTTTGTCCCACAACATAGCCAGCCGACGCATCGGAAACATGGCGTGTGGATTTCAAAAACGTTTTTACACGTTCATCAATATGAATGAGGCGCGCTTTCCCACCTTGAACACCCGGTTTTGGGGCGGTGTTCCAACTCTCTTTCTTCACCCATTTGTTGATGGTTTGCCGACTGTATCCTGTCGCTTTAGCTAACTCTTCCGGTGTTAACCAGTCCTTTTTCACGTTAATCATTCCCTGTAACGATATTAGGAGAACATCTTACAATATTTCGTCACGAGAAAAACTAACAAGATCTACTAACGTGTTTATTAGCCCTAAAAAAATTAAGACTATCGAGAGCGCTCACAAAAAAAGCGGGCGCGAGACCTCTTTGGCGGCTTTTTCAGCGATCGCACACACATCTGCAATTTGGCGTTGACACCCCGTGTGCGGTTTCATATTATCCCCGCCGTCAACACGACACAGTTTTTCGGTATGGGGCTATAGCTCAGCTGGGAGAGCGCTTGCATGGCATGCAAGAGGTCAGCGGTTCGATCCCGCTTAGCTCCACCAAACTTTTACCCAAGAAGTTTGGCAAACGAAAAACCGTCCCTTGGTGTGGGGGTATAGCTCAGCTGGGAGAGCGCTTGCATGGCATGCAAGAGGTCAGCGGTTCGATCCCGCTTATCTCCACCATTTAATTCTGTTGTTCTCTGTTTCCTCTTCTTGTTTTAACGCTGATACCCACTTTCTGATTTTCATTTATTGCGCGCATAAAAAAAGCGCGATAACTCGCGCTTTTTGTCTCGCTCAGCGTGCGATTACATCAACACCAGTCCTGCCACCGAGGCTGACAGCACGCTCACCAACGTTGAACCGTACAGCAGTTTCAGGCCAAAGCGTGAAACGGTATTCCCTTGCTCCTCATGCAGACCCTTAATGGCACCTGCCACAATCCCGATAGAGGAGAAGTTAGCAAAGGAGACCAGGAACACCGACAAGATGCCTTCTGCACGTGGCGACAGCGTGGCGGCGATTTTTTGCAGATCCATCATGGCCACAAACTCGTTAGAAACCAGTTTGGTCGCCATAATGCTTCCCACCTGCAACGCTTCACCGCTTGGCACACCCATCATCCAGGCGAACGGATAGAACAGATAGCCTAAGATCCCCTGGAAGCTGATACCGAACAGGGTGTCGAACAGGGCGTTAATGGCCGAAATCAGCGCAATAAAGCCAATCAGCATCGCGGCGACGATAATGGCCACTTTGAAACCGGCCAGGATATATTCCCCCAGCATTTCAAAGAAACTTTGTCCTTTATGGATATCCTGTAGCTGCAAATCTTCTTCTTTATCGACGCGATACGGGTTAATCAGCGATAGCACGATAAAGGTACTGAACATGTTAAGGATCAGCGCGGCAACCACATACTTGGGTTGTAACATGGTCATGTAAGCACCCACGATGGACATCGACACGGTCGACATCGCCGTGGCTGCCATGGTGTACATACGGCGCTCTGACATCTTGCCGAGGATATCTTTATAGGCGATAAAGTTTTCTGACTGTCCCAGAATCAACGAACTTACTGCATTGAAGGATTCCAGTTTTCCCATGCCATTGACTTTGGACAGCACGGTACCGATAGCACGGATCACAATCGGCAGGATGCGGAAGTGCTGCAAAATACCGATGAGCGCAGAAATAAACACGATAGGGCACAGGACATTCAGGAAGAAGAAGGCCAGCTTATTATCGTTCATCCCGCCAAACACGAAATTGGTGCCTTCCGCAGCATATTTCAGCAGGGTTTCGAACAGGTCTGAGAAGCCTTTAACGAACCCAAGGCCGATTTCTGAGTTAAGGAAAAACCAGGCCAACAAGACTTCGATGGCCAGAAGCTGGACGATAAAGCGCACGCGGATGTTTTTTCTGTCGCGGCTGACCAGCAATGCCAGCAAGGTGATAACACCCAGGGCCAAAGCAAAATGAAGAATGCGGGACATGACGGCTCCAAATATGAGGGAGGTTGGATTTTGTTGCACATTCTATGTAACGGATTACGCAAAAACGAGATCAAAGCCACAATATAACGATTACCTATCCCTGATATCTGCAGTTGTGCAGAGAAAATATACCCCCGATCACATTTACGTGTTCTGACAAAACTCCCGTTTGTGGAAAATTTAAGCGCCCCCTTGTATTCAATGAGTGCATTTCATACAGTGTCAACTGTTGCAAAATTGAGCATGATTTGTTTACGCCTGAGGTATAGCAATGGCTATACTTTATAGTTTAGGCTAAAGCTATTGCAGCAATCGATCATACAATAATAAATGCAATTGATAATCATTGTCATTTAATTGACAATTCACTGATTTTTACAGGCAAGGCAGGGAACAATGCTGGAGAGTCGTACAGCAGAACAGCGCACCAAAGGTGTGCGTAAAGTGAAATTGGCGTTGATGGGCCCCGCCTTTATCGCGGCGATTGGCTATATCGATCCCGGCAATTTTGCGACCAATATTCAGGCCGGCGCCAGTTACGGTTACACACTGTTGTGGGTGGTGGTCTGGGCAAACCTGATGGCGATGCTGATTCAATTAATGTCGGCCAAACTGGGCATTGCAACGGGCAAGAACCTGGCCGAGCATATCCGCGATCGTTATCCCCGCCCGGCGGTCTGGTTCTGGTGGATTCAGGCAGAAATCATCGCCATGGCGACCGATCTCGCAGAGTTTATTGGCGCGGCGATTGGCTTTAAGCTGATCCTCGGTATTTCATTATTGCAAGGTGCGGTATTAACCGGCATTGCAACATTCCTGATTCTGGGCTTGCAAAGTCGGGGGCAGAAGCCGCTTGAGCTGCTGATTGCGGGCTTGCTGCTGTTTGTGGCGGCGGCTTATGTGGTTGAACTGTTTTTTTCCCAGCCGAAAATCGCCGAACTGGCGGCGGGAATGGCATTTCCTTCGCTGCCCACGGCGGATGCTGTCTATCTGGCGGCGGGCGTATTAGGCGCCACCATCATGCCGCATGTCATTTATTTGCACTCCTCGTTGACGCAAAACAGCGCGGGGGGAACCCAATCTGAGCGCTACTCCTCGACGAAACTGGACGTTGCCATTGCAATGACCATTGCTGGTTTCGTTAATCTGGCGATGATGGCAACGGCAGCCGCGGCATTCCACTTCAGTGGACACACGGGCATTGCCGATTTAGACCAGGCCTATTTGACCCTCGAACCTTTATTGGGCCAGGCAGCTGCAACGATTTTTGGCTTGAGTTTGGTGGCGGCAGGCCTCTCCTCGACGGTGGTCGGGACGCTGGCGGGGCAGGTCGTGATGCAAGGCTTTATCCGTTTTTACATTCCGTTATGGGTTCGCCGCGTCATTACTATGCTGCCATCCTTTATTGTGATTTGGGCAGGCTGGGATCCAACACGCATTCTGGTGATGAGTCAGGTGCTGCTGAGTTTTGGTATCGCCCTGGCCCTGATACCGCTCTTGTCCTTTACGGGGAACCGAGAGGTGATGGGCGATATGGTGAATTCGCGGCTTATGCAGAATCTCGGCCGCGCGATTGTGGTGTTGGTGGTCGCCCTGAATCTGTATTTGTTGATTGGAATGGCGTTGGGCAAATAAGCGCGAAGCGCATTGGCATCCTTGCCAATGCCTCAGTCAGTGGTGATGATCGTGGTGACGTTCTCTCTCTCGACGTTCATGTTTCCACTCACGGCGTTCATGGCGGCGTTCGCGTTCCCAGGCTTTGCGCTGCCATTTCTGTTCACGTTCCCACGCTTCGTGGCGTCGCCACTCCTCATGACGCCACCAGCGGCCGCGTTCCCAGGCATAGTTATCTCGCCACCAGCGGTCATCACGCCAGTGATGGCCATCCCAGCGGTGGCCCCGATTATCCGAGTCGCCCAGTTTTAAAGAGATGCCGGGTAGCAGGGTGATTTCATCGGCATGTGCTGTTGTGGTCGTCAAAGGTGCCAGCGTGGCTAACGCGGCAGCAAAAAGAATAGCTCTTATCATCGTTTCTCCTTATCAACGGACATCAGGATGCCGCTGTAACAGCAGGTTACACTGAGCGTTAACGCGACGGCTTGCGGCGAATTCCTAAAAACTGCGGGGAAATGAGGGGTTTGAGAGTATTCTGTAGTGGAAAACCCACCGACAACGTCGGTGGGTAAACGGTTACACTACTGCGTCAGCAATCTGTGACAGTTCTTCATCGGTGAATGAGGTATTCGCCAGCATCGCGACAGCATCGTCAATTTGCGCTGTTTTACTGGCACCGATCAGCACGCTGGTGACATTACGTAACACCCATGCCAGTGCCATTTGCGACAGCTTTTGACCACGTTGTTCAGCAATCGCGTTGAGTTTGCGCACGGTGGCCATTTTCTCAGCGGTTAGCGTATCACTGGTCAGGAATTGGCTGCCGCTGGCGGCGCGAGAATCCGTGGGGATCCCCGTTAAATAACGGTCAGTCAGAACACCGCCCGCGAGCGGTGAAAAGGCGATGCACCCAACGCCTTTCTCTTCTAATACCGACAAGAGCCCCTGCTCTGGCTTTTGCTCGAACAGGGAGTATTTAGGCTGATGAATCAGGCAGGGCGTGCCTAACTCGCGCAATATGTCGGCGGCCTGCGCTGCCCGTTCAGCGGGATAATTGGACAATCCCACGTACAGTGCTTTGCCCTGGCGCACCACGTGATCAAGGGCGCGCATCGTTTCTTCCAGCGGGGTTTCCGGATCTGGGCGGTGATGATAGAAAATATCGACATAGTCGAGTCCCATGCGCTTCAGGCTTTGGTCAAGACTGGCAATCAGGTATTTTCGCGAACCCCAGTCGCCATAAGGGCCATCCCACATGGTGTAACCCGCTTTTGACGAGATGATTAACTCATCGCGGTAGCCAGAAAAATCCTCACGCAAGATGCGCCCAAAGTTGCTTTCTGCAGAGCCTGGCGGTGGCCCATAGTTATTCGCCAGGTCGAAATGGGTGATGCCACGATCGAAAGCATGACGCAACAATTCACGGCTGTTATCCACCCGCGTAGCATCACCAAAGTTATGCCACAGACCAAGAGAGATCGCGGGGAGTTTGAGCCCACTGCGTCCGCAGCGGCGGTACTGCATTGCTTCATAACGGTGAGCGGCAGCCAGATATTGCATCATTTTTCCTTATTTCTTAACGGGCCTGTAGGGGCATCGAACAATCAGTGTATACGTTTACACTGGTTAAAATAGACGGAAAGATCCCAAACTCGACCGATACTTAGCAGCGTAACGAAGGGTTTCCAGTTGATGTCTGATTTTTCCCATTACGGCCAACACCAAATACCAAAATGTCCTAAATACTTAATCTATCGACATGTGGGGGCGCATTATGGGCAACATTACCGTAGGTGATTATTTACTGCATCGGTTAGATGAGCTGGGTATTGAGCATTTGTTTGGCGTGCCGGGTGATTACAATCTGCAATTTCTGGATCATGTGATTGCACATCCGCGTCTTGCCTGGGTTGGCTGCGCAAATGAGCTAAATGCGGCGTATGCCGCTGATGGCTACGCACGCTGCCGCGGGGCTGCAGCCTTGCTGACCACCTTTGGTGTGGGGGAACTCAGTGCGATTAACGGTATTGCGGGGAGCTACGCAGAGTATCTGCCCGTTATTCATATCGTGGGCGCTCCCTCTTTGCAGGCGCAATCGCAGGGGGACCTGATTCATCACTCTCTGGGCGACGGCGATTTTGGGCATTTTGCCCGTATGCATCGTGAAGTCTCAGTGGCACAAGCCATTTTGCAAACCGAGACCGCCTGTCAGGAGATTGACCGTGTACTGACCGATGCCCTGCATTACCAGCGTCCAGGCTATTTAGTGTTATCAACGACAGTGGCCGAATCTCCTGCTGTATTGCCCGATGCCCCTCTGAGATGGCGACATGCGGGGCATAATGATCGCATCACTGCATTCTCGCAGGCCGTCCAGCCCTTGTTTGCGCAGGCAAAACGCGTGTCATTACTGGCTGATTTTTTAGCGGATCGTTACGGTCTCGCGTCTGCCTTAAATCAGTGGATGGCGGAAGTGCCCCTGGCGCATGCCACCTTATTGATGGGGAAAGGGGTGTTTGACGAACAGCGTGAGGGTTTTGTCGGCACCTATGCAGGTGAGGCAAGTGCCTGCACAACGCGGCAGGCCATTGAAGAGGCTGAGCTGATTATCACGGTTGGCGTAAAATTCACGGATACCATCACCGCAGGTTTCACTCAACACATCGAAACCGGCAAGGTTATCAGCGTGATGCCCGATCGTATCACTCTCGCTGGCAAGGTATTCAGTGGTATCACTCAGGCGGAGGCCGTGGCATGTCTGCACCGTCTGAGCCGTGAATATGCGCCTTTCTGGCCGCGCTGTGAGGTGATACCGGCTCCCTTGCCCGAGGCGCAACAACCGGGGATGACGCAAAGTGCCTTCTGGCAGGCGATTCAGCAGTTTCTGCGCCCTGATGACATCCTGGTGGTTGAGCAAGGCACTGCCGCCTTTGGTGCCTTTGGGCTGCGGTTACCCAGTGGCGTGAAAATGATTACGCAACCCTTGTGGGGATCGATTGGTTATACGTTGCCTGCAGCGTTTGGCGCGCAAACGGCGCAGCCCGCTCGTCGCGTGATCCTGATTATCGGAGACGGTTCGGCGCAACTGACGGCGCAAGAGCTGGGATCCATGATGCGCGATGGGTTAACCCCAATCATTTTCCTGCTCAATAATGCGGGTTACTCGGTTGAGCGCGCCATCCACGGCGCTGGGCAGCGTTATAACGATATCGCCCCCTGGAACTGGACGCAGTTGCCGCAGGCGCTGAGCACGGATTGTCCGGTCGAGAGTTGGCGGGTATGTGAACCCGTGCAATTGGCAGAAGTGATGACGCTGATAGCGACGCGCCAACGGATGTCGTTGGTGGAAGTGGTACTGCCAAAAGAGGATATTCCTCCGCTGTTGGCTGCTGTAACGCGCTCATTGCACCAACGAAATTCTGCAAACCAGGAGTCTTGACGCTTGTCTGTCGCGACGAGTGCGTTATCTTAAGGCCTTCTCCTCCTTTGACGGAAAATCGGGGAGGAGCGGGGGGGCGGATGGCGTCTCGCCGAGGCCAGGTTATGCTAACTGGCACAGAAATGAAAGATTCACGACATAAGCGGAGCAGCAGCAGAATGACAACATATGCTTTGGTGGGAGATGTTGGCGGAACGAACGCACGCCTGGCCCTCTGTGACGTCGACAGCGGTGCAATTTCACAGATTGAAACCTTTTCAACGCAGGATTTTGAGAGCCTGGAAGCGGTGATTCGCCACTATCTCGACAGCCAGGTGCAGGGCATCAAACATGGCTGTATTGCCATTGCCTGCCCAATTACGGGAGATTGGGTGGAAATGACCAACCATGATTGGGCATTTTCAACCGCCGAAATGAAAGACCATCTTGGCTTTGAGGAGCTGGAAATCATCAATGATTTCACGGCCGTTTCCATGGCCATCCCCATGCTGCAGCCAGAGGATAAGCTGCAATTTGGTGGACAAGAGCCGGTGAAAGACAAACCCATTGCCGTATTTGGCGCTGGCACGGGCTTAGGTGTGGCACATTTGGTGCACGTTGATAAGCGCTGGGTCAGTTTGCCGGGCGAAGGCGGGCACGTGGATTTTGCGCCGAACAGCGAAGAAGAGGATAAGATCCTTGAAGTCTTGCGCGCGGAGCTGGGGCATGTTTCTGCCGAGCGGGTGCTCTCCGGAATGGGCCTGGTGAACTTGTATCGGGCGATTGTAAAATCAGATGACCGCGTGCCGGAAAATTTGAAACCCAAAGATGTCAGCCAGCGTGCGCTGGCAGGGGACTGCCTGGATTGCCGCCGTGCACTGTCGCTGTTTTGCGTGGCATTAGGCCGCTTTGGTGGCAATTTAGCACTGAATTTGGGCACCTTTGGTGGTGTCTACATTGCGGGCGGTATCGTGCCACGTTTTCTGTCGTTTTTTCAGGCGTCCGGTTTCCGCGCGGCGTTTGAAGATAAAGGGCGTTTTCGCGAATACGTGCAAGCAATTCCAGTGTATTTGATTACCCACGATCAGCCCGGATTATTGGGTGCGGGCGCGCATTTGCGTCAAAAGCTGGGGAGTGTGCTCTAACCTGTATCGGCGGGCGTTCTGCCCGTCGTTATCAGCGCATTCACTGACGAAATGCCTTCACTTTGCTGAGACTGACCGGCACCCGCACATCCCTATCTCGTAACTTCAGCAGATAAAACCCCGCTCAATTTTCGCGGATTTTATGCAGAACCCAGGCTTCTTGCGCGCATTAACAAACGTCCGTTTCTCGCACGCTGATACGTAATCAATACCGTTAATATCGATCGCTTTTCCCACACGATCAAAAACCGCCTATACCATCTCAAACAGGGTATGCACTTTCGGCTCCGGTGAGGGAAAAGCACTATGATAAGAAGCGCTGCCTGTTGAAAGAAAGGTGCGTGAATAGGGAAAACTTGAGTCACAAAAAGGGGAATCGGTGCTATCTGGATAATTCTGGCGATGGTATAGGATTAACAGGTCTATTAAAACAGCAGGTTGTGAGTATTCAAAACCAAATGCGGTGAAGATTACCCTTGTGATTTATATGGAATTATTGGTAGCAGGTACAGAATAAAAGAGGCAATAATGATGACAGCGCTTTCAGCGATTTCCGGTTTTATAGCGTGATGAAACTCTCTACGCCGCGTTTAAGTCTGCAAACACTCCAGCCCACTGACTGGGGGATTTTTTATCAGGTCCATACCGATGCGATCAGTCAGCAATGGATCAGTGAAATCCCCACAGAGAGCGAAATTTTACAACGCTTTAATGAGCGACTGGCGCCCTGGCGCGTCACCAGTTATCACATGCTGAGTTTGGTGATCCGAGACCGGGAAAGTCAGCAACCGCTCGGCCTTATCGGCTGCAATGCCGAATGGGAGCCCCATCGGCAAGCGGAGGTGGGCTATATGCTGCTCAGTGCATTTTTCGGCCGGGGTTATGGCAGCGAGGCGCTGGCGGCCGTGTGTGATTTTTTATTTGATGAGTGCGATTTTTGGAAACTCAAAGCGTTGGTGATTGAAGGCAACACCGCCTCGCGCCGCGTTTTAGAGAAAAACGGTTTCCAGTTAGAAGGCTTATTACGGGATAATTATCGGTTACGCGAGGGCTGGGTGAATGATTGGCTGTTTGGTCGGCTGAAAAGGGACAAATAAAAAATAATCTCTCGCCCCTCTCGACAGCAACATTTCATTCACGTTATGTTCACTCCTCGACCACCGCAGTGGTCAGCGTCGCTCGGACGGTCCGGGCGCTCACGTTACCAGAGGATTTTATGGCTGATTCCAGTTCGTCTCGTCGTTTTTCACGCATTGAACGTCTTCCCCCCTATGTGTTTAACATCACCGCTGAACTGAAAATGGCTGCGCGTCGGCGCGGCGAAGATATTATCGATTTCAGTATGGGCAATCCGGACGGTGCGACACCGCCACATATCGTTGAGAAACTCTGCACCGTTGCCCAGCGACCGGATACGCACGGCTACTCCACGTCGCGCGGTATTCCTCGCCTGCGTCGGGCCATTTCACGGTGGTATGCCGATCGTTACCAGGTCGATATCGATCCCGAAAGTGAGGCGATCGTGACCATTGGTTCCAAAGAGGGGTTAGCCCACCTGATGCTGGCCACCCTGGATCATGGCGATACCGTGCTGGTGCCGAACCCCAGCTATCCGATCCATATCTATGGTGCGGTCATTGCGGGAGCGCAAGTCCGTTCGGTGCCGCTGGTGGAAGGCGTCGATTTCTTCAATGAACTGGAGCGCGCTATCCGTGAGAGTTACCCGAAACCCAAAATGATGATCCTGGGGTTTCCCTCCAACCCGACTTCGCAATGTGTGGAACTCGATTTCTTCGAGCGTGTTATCGCGTTGGCCAAACAATACAACGTACTGGTGATCCACGATTTAGCCTATGCCGATATCGTGTACGACGGTTGGAAAGCGCCCTCGATTATGCAGGTGCCCGGCGCGCGCGATGTGGCAGTCGAATTTTTTACCCTGTCGAAAAGCTACAACATGGCCGGTTGGCGCATTGGTTTTATGGTGGGTAACAAAGAGCTGGTCTCGGCGCTGGCACGCATCAAAAGCTATCATGATTATGGCACCTTTACGCCGTTACAGGTCGCGGCGATTGCGGCTCTGGAAGGTGATCAACAGTGCGTGCGCGATATTGCTGAGCAGTATAAGCGCCGCCGGGATGTGTTGGTCAAAGGCTTACATGAAGCCGGTTGGATGGTCGATTTGCCGAAGGCTTCCATGTACGTGTGGGCAAAAATTCCAGAAACCTATGCGCATTTGGGATCGCTGGAATTTGCGAAAAAACTGCTGCAGGATGCGAAAGTGTGCGTCTCGCCAGGCATTGGATTTGGTGACTACGGTGATACCCATGTCCGTTTCGCACTGATTGAAAACAGCGATCGTATTCGTCAGGCGGTGCGCGGGATCAAAGCGATGTTTCGTGCAGATGGCGTGTTAGCGAATGAGAAGGGCAGTGCAGCGTTAGAAAGCGAGTAATCGGATGTACAGATGGGCGACCTTTGCGTCGCCCATTGGGGGCATTACACCATTAAAAAGAAGGTGCCGACCCACACGAGCAGAAAGAACGAAACGCCCATCAATGCATATTTCACCAGCAGCTCCTCTGAGCGATATTTTCGCGGCGATCCCAATTCGCGTCAGCTGAACAGATAAAGCGAAAAGTGACACTTCCGCTCTGGCCGCCCGGAGTCAACTCAGGGCAGGATCGGCGCTAAATATAGGCCTTATTTAGTGCAAAATAAAGAGGATTGTTCTGAGAGTTTTGTCACATTAATTTGTCTGTATTTCTGGCACTACCGACATGCCAACACGCAGCTTATCAAGCCCCTTCTGGCCCGGATCTAGCGTAATTTTTACCGGTAAACGCTGCACTATTTTAGTAAAGTTTCCTGTAGCATTATCGGCGGCAATCGCCGAGAAGGTGGCCCCTGTGGCAGGCGCAATGCTGTCGATATGGCCGCTAAATGCATATCCCGGCAGGGCATCCACCCGAATATTGACCGGTTGCCCAATAGAAACATCCGGCAACTGCGTTTCCAAAAAGTTGGCGGTAACATAACTGTGCTGTAGCGGTACTACGGCCAGTAAGCGAGTGCCGGCTGAAACCCAGGCGCCCTGGCGTAGCGCACGCTGGCCAATGACGCCGTCGACGGGGGCGGTAATTTTAGTCCACGCTACATTCAGCTTTGCTTTATCCACGGCAGCTTGCGCGACGGCCTGGTCGGCCTCTGCCTGACGAACGCTGGCTGCCAATATGCCCACTTGTTTACGTGCTGCAACCACCGCGGCTCTGTTTTTCTGCACATTGGCGCTGGCCTCACGTTGGCTGGCATTGGCTTTTTGCTGTTCGTCGGCGGTGGCGGTGCCGCTTTGCAGCAGGCGGCGATAGCGATCGGCATTTTGCCCGGCATAGTTCAATGTGGCTTCACTGGCAGCCACGCTGGCCACTGACTGATCGATAATGGCCTGTTGTTGCTCTAATTGTGCCAATGCGGCCCCTTTTTTGGCGCTACTCTGTGCAAGGCTTGCCAGTGCGCTCTCCAGCGCGACGCGATAATCACTGTCATCGATCTCTGCCAGCAATTCTCCTGCTTTAACCGATTGATTATCTGTCACATAAATACGTTGCACGTAGCCGGCGACACGCGGGGCAACCAGGGTGTAATCCGCCGTAATCCAGGCATCGTCAGTACGACGGTGGTGGTGCTGCATCGCCAGCCAAATAGCCGCCGCGACAAGCAGTAAAAACAGCAACAGGGCGCTGAGAAGCAGATGGCGTTTGCCAGATGTCAGGGTCATCGTGGGTCTCTCGTAACGGGGGTGGCAGAGGTAAATAAAATATGCGGTGTCCAGACGCGCTGGGGTAACAGCAGCGTGAAAGCGATCAGCATTACGGCGAAACCTGCCAACAGCAGGTAGACATCACTGATGCTGAGAATATGTGCCTGATGGCGAACGATTTGGGCAAACTGCGCCAGGCGCTCACTGTCGGCAGCACCTGTGGTGTACAAAGGAGCATGTGCGTCTGGCATCTGGCCAGCATCTGCGGTGATCAACACCGCGCGATTGCTGATATTTTCCAGCAATATATGGGAGTGGAATTTCTCGCGGTGACTCATCACAGTTTCCAGCAATGCCGCGCCTCCCACGCTGGCGATGCCTCGCACGCTGTTAAACATGGCGGCGGCAAACGGGCCTTCCAGCGGGGCGACTACGCTGGTGGCACTCATCAACACACCCAGCACCATCATAGGTTGTCCCACCGCCTGTAAAGATTGAATGACCCAGAAATTTTGGCGCGACCACCCGCTGGTCAGTTGGCTACCCAACAAGCAGGCGGCCATCAGCAGCAAGGCCCCCAGACACAGCACCCAACGGCAATCCACCCGCTTTGCATACAACAGCGTGGCAATCAGCGGGGCGAGCAAGAGTTGGGGGATCGCGATAATCAAGGCCAGCGGGGCGAATTGCGCAAGGCGGAACCCCTCGACCTGACCTGACCAAGCGCTGGGCAGTGCTGAACCGGACAGGGCCAGCAGTAAAATACCGGCCAGCGTCAGTAAGCCGTGCGCCACATTGGGCCTCGCCAGCATCTGAAATTTAAACAGCGGCAGCGGATGCCACCACTCATTGAGCACAAACACGATGAGCAGTGCCATGCCGCTGAGAAACATTCCGCTGATCAGCGGTGATTGCAGCCAATTCAGGCGCTCACCTTGCTGCAGGGTTAACACCAGCAGCGCCAGCGCACTCCCGCCCGTGAGCATGCCAAGCCAGTCCATTTGCTGAAAACGCTCAAGGCGCGGTGGGTCCTGGGGTAATCCCCAGGCGATAAGCGGCAGCGCAAGCAGCCCACCGGGCACAATTTGCCAGAAGATAAACGCCCAGCCGACACTGTCTGTCCAGAATGCTGCCAGCGGTGCAGCAAGATTTGGCCCCAGCGTTGCGGTCAATGCGTAGGCACTGAGTCCATATAATTTGATGTTTGGCGGCATAAATCTCAGCGCTCCTGTCATCAACAGCGGCGGCAAGGCTCCCGCCATCAAACCCTGAATCACGCGCAAACCTAAAAAGAGCGGCAGTGAGCTCACCCACGGCAGCAGGAGGGCAATCAAGGTCAGCAGGGTGACCACCAGTAAGGCAACGCGGCGCAGGGTAAAGGTAACGGCGAACCAGGGAGCAATCAGCATGGCAGCGACCTGCGCTGCCTGGTAGACACCCGTTATCCAACTGCTTTCATCTTTGCCGATGCCCAATCCAACCCGAATTTCTACCAGTGCCATGTCTGTTACGCGATCGTTTAAGCCGGCGCTCAGGGCAGCAATCAGCACGCCCAGTAAGCCCAGCGCCAGGCGTAGCGTGAATCGCGGTTGTGCGGCAGGAGTAGACATAACGCCTCGTAAATGTGATTTGGTGTATCGCAATGTGATACAGGGCGCGAATGTTACATTGTGGTTTGCTGTATTGCAATACGATACACTTTATCCCGCGCCTGCATTCAGGCTACAGTAACGCCGCACAGCAGAAGGAAATCGAATGAATATGACAGTCTGTCAGGATGAAAGAGGTGGCGGGATCCAGGTCATCGCGCGAGCGGCGAAAATCCTCAATGCGCTTGGTGCTCAACCGAATGGCATGAGTTTGGGCGAGATCGCGCAAGCCGTGGATCTCCCGCGGTCCACGGTGCAACGCATTATTGCGGCGCTGGATGCTGAACAACTGGTGCGCAGCGAAGGTGCGGGCGGTGTGCGGCTTGGGCCAGCCTTACTCCGGCTGATTGCCAGTGTGCACAGTGAAGTGGTGAGTATTGCCACGCCGTGGCTACAGCGCCTGGCGGATACCACCCAGGAGACGGTCTCGCTCTCGCGTGCCAGCGGACTGCAATTGGCTATCGTGCATTACATTATTGCTGAGCGTGAGTTGCGTGTCGTACCGCGTATTGGTTTGAATCTCCCGCTTTACAGCACGTCTGGCGGGCGCGCACTGCTGGCGTTGGAAAGCGATGAGGCGATTGCCAATTGGGTCGGTGACAGTTTTGATGCGGTGACCGATCTCACGATCACAACGCGGGCGGAACTGATGCAGCGCATTGCGCAGATCCGGGTGACAGGCATTGCGATTGATCGTGGCGAAACACGCGAAGGCGTCTGCACGTTATCGGTGGCAATTGATACGGTACTGGGGCGCTATGCGATTTCACTGCTGTCTCCGGAAGCGCGTTTTCAGCGTAACGAAGCGCAATGGTGTGAAGCATTATTGGTGTGTAAAACGGGATTGATGCAGGAGATTGGCAAACCTGTGGCAGCAAAGGGCACATCTGATTAAAAACAGAACGATTTGCACGGTTATAATTTACTTGTTCGACTATTCGGCGTGATCAACGAATAAAAAAAAGCCCGCTCGCCGCGGGCATTGCTACAAGAGACAATAAATTTGGTGTTGGCAGACAAGATAACCTTGTCGCAATGCAGTATGTCATCGGGGTACATTCGCAACAACGCGGTGTTTTGTATCAATTCAATTGGTAAAACTTTGTCAGTCTGGCTGTTTTTTCCGCTATTCCGATTGCCTCCCTGAATCATCCTGTTATTCTGCCGCATCGAAAATGAGGACAGAGTGTGAAGAATATTATTATCGGTGCATGTGCACTGTTTATGTTAGCGGGCTGTACATCTCACAAGCCTGGCGCATTTGAACGCGTGGATGAAGATCAGGTCTCAAATACCGTGCAATATCGTTATAATCCACTGAAAGTCAATAAGGATGCGATGTTGGCCGATGTGTCCGATTACTGTACAACACGCGGGTTTGACAAAGTTGATTTGCTGCCTTCACAAGATAGCCATATCCCGGGATTAGAAAAAATTTGGTATCAGTGTAATTACGCGATCAAAAGTTAAATAAAAAAAGCGGAGGTTGCCCTCCGCTTTTTTTGTACTGCTTTCTTATTATCTACTGCCTTGCTGTGTGCAGGCTTTGCCCGCGAAACTAGCGGTGCCAGTGATGATGGCCCCAGCCAGAATGATATCCCCCGCCGTGTCCACCGCGATAGTGATCCCGTTCCACAATACATCCGCTTAACATCATAATAACGGCCAGAACCGCGCTGACTTTAATCGTTGTTTTCATCTTATGCCTCCAACCTCTTTCAATGCTGTTAGCGTAAAATTCAAAAGTGGAGAGAGGATGCGAGAAATGTAGAGTTATGCATAAGGATATTGCGGAATGTTTCAAGGGCAGATGTGTTGCGCGGTGAAATCAGAAAGGAATAAGAAAAAGAAGAAATAACGAGATATTTCAAGAGAATATTCTGAATTTGGTGCGAGCGATAATATCGCCCGCACCGTACTATTTACGATGTGCTCATGGCTTGCGTCATTTTTTGCGTTTTACCCGGCAGACGAATAGTTATCGACCGCGGTGTATGAATGGCGGGCATCAAATTATTTGGGGAGCTTATGGTGCTGTTCGATTTGCACCAGCCAGTCGATATAGTAATCAAACAGGGCCTGGCGAAGCTGCTGACGTCGCGCGGGGGAATAGCGCGAGAGCCAGTCTTCCATCAGGTTGTAACAACGGCCAAAAGCGTTATTAATGATTTCTGCTGGCGGCAAATTGCGCCCGGCTTGAGGAACAATATGGTCATTCAGGCAGTTGGTGAGCGGGTTACTGATACGCAAAGGAGAGGCGTGAACCCCGCTGCTAAGGTCTATTAATAGCAATATCGTCAACAGCATTACTCTCATGTGTTAAATTCTCGTTAAGTTTATCGCCCGTAGAATCAGGCACTTCCTCTTTAGCACGGAGCATCACCATGCGTACTCTTTCCCTAACTTTAGCGTTATGCCTCAGTTTTGCAGTGCAAGCCAGTGATATAACACCCTTAACCTCTCTAATAAATCAACGACTTGGCTGGATGCAGGACGTAGCAGGCGAAAAATTCCAGCAAAATCTGGCAGTAGAGGATTTAGCGCAGGAAGCGCGTGTGCTGCAAGCAACGGCCAATAAAGCGGCAACGCTCGGCCTGGATGGCGAATCAGTGAAACCCTTTATTCAGGCACAAATGGATGCGGCGAAGCGTATTCAGCGCCACTATATTGCGGAGTGGAAAACCCAGTTACCGGCAGGTTGGCAGCCACGCCCCTTGTCGGAAGTGCGTGCCGCCATTGCGCAGCAAAGCGATGCGATTTTGGCCCAGTTAGCGAACCAGTTAAAAGCGGGACAAACCATTACAGATGCCGATCGCGCCCAGTTTGCACAGCAGCTTAGTGAGCGTCCACTCAGCGCGTCAGACATTAACAGCCTGTTTGACGCACTGATGCAAGTGCGCCTGTCAGCGTCGTAATTCAGGTTGCCTGTCCGGTTTTCTGTAATTTGTCTTGCGTTTTCGCCTGCGGACGCACGAGCCAAAACACCAGATTACCGGACAAAATCATCAGCAGCCCAATAACCGCATTACTGTGCCAGACATAATTTTCCCACCAGGTTGAAAGGGCCAGCGCCACCAGTGGAAACAGCAGGGTGCTATAGGCCGCTTTTGCTGCGCCGATACGTCCAACCAGAGAAAAGTAAGCACCAAAGGCGATAACGGAACCGGGAATTGCCAGCCAGAGCAGCGCGACGGTCCAGGTCAATGTCAGGTCTGGCATAAAGTTATCCCCCTTGAACAGACTGATCAGCGCCATCACCAGGGTGCCATACCCCATCGCCCAGGCATTAGTGCTCAACACATCAAGTCCCTGTCGCTGATGACGTTGCGTCAGCATATTGCCTAATGAGAAGCCAAAAGTGCCTAACAGGCTCAAACCAATGCCGGTTAATAATGCCGGAGAAAGTTGAGTGGCGGCCAAATCGTGCCAAAAAAGCGCAATGACGCCGCCAAATCCCAGCAGCGAGGCTGGCAGCAGGCTAACAGGGGGCTTGATGCGGAAAAACAGCCAGCCGTTGAGGGCATTAAACAGCACCGCCATCGAGAAAATCACCGATTCCAGTCCGCTGGCGATAAAAGCAGACGCATGATAAAAGCAGACAAAATTGAAACCAAACACGCAGCAGCCTTGTAGCAGGCAGTAAAAATGATCTTTCCAGGCCAGCCTTTTGAGTCGCTTAAGCAGCACTAAAATCACCATCAGAGTGACAGTGGCGATCAAAAAACGCCAAAAAATGGCGACGGTGACGGAAGCGGCACCCTGTTGCAACGTAATGACCAGCCAGGTGGTGCCCCAGATCAACACCACCGAAAGGTATAACAACGCGTTCATGTTTTTCTCCTCATCAACCAATGAGGAGAGTGTGCCCGTTGTTCGGTCACCTGCCTTTCACCCACTTGCGCAGGACTTGTCTAATCTTGCGGTTTTTTTCTGTACGGTGGCGGTTGTGACTGGTTTCTCCCGCAAGGGATTCGTACACTGATTATCTGAATGATTGCGTTGCAAAAGACCATGAATACCTATCACGCGTTTGAAAATCTTCGTCAGCATCGTGCACGCCTGCATGGCAGTGTGCAGCTTGACTCTGGCATTCAACTGGCGTCCTGGAGTAACGATTACGATCGCATTACGCAGCTCAGTGATCATCACACCTTGAGTTTATATGTGCATGAAGGTCACAACACCTGGCAAAAAACGGCATCTGGATGGAAGAATGGCGGTGGCACCGACCATTTTTGCCTGATGCCAGCCAACAGTGAAACCACCTGGGATATCCGCAGCCCGTTCGCGTTTGTGCATCTTTATTGTACTGATGCGCACCTGCGTGAATTGGCGGAGAAAATCTGGGATCGCAATCCGGCGTCGGTCTCACTGGATGAGCGTATTTTTGCGCAGGATGACAGTATCACTCAACTGTATCGCCATTTCCTGCTCAGCACTCACTGGGGACAGGCGGCGAACAGTCTAATGCTGAGCAGTGCCTCGACATTGTTACTGACCCACCTGCTGCAACATTACAGCAGCGTGCAGTGGCAAACGCCGTCGGTGAAAGGGGGCCTGGCACCGGTGGTGTTGCGCAATACGCTGGCGTGGATAGAAGCGCATTTGGCCGATGGGATCACCCTTAAGCAGCTTGCCGAACAGGCAGGCCTGAGTGAATTCCATTTTGCACGTATGTTTCGTCAAAGCATGAACAGTGCGCCGCATCAATATGTTATGCAACGGCGCATGACGCGTGCGGATGAGATGATTCGTCACTCGCCCTTATCGCTCACTGATATTGCGCTGGCGTGCGGATTCAGCTCTGCCAGTCACTTTAGCCACCGTTTTAAACGTCATTTTGGTATCGCACCCTCAGCATTACGCAACCGATAAATTTGCTGTCTGCTTTACGGATTGAGGAGAAAGAATGGACGGTTCACGCCTGCAGGCCTGTGCTGCGGATTACGCATTGCAGTTGCCACAATCAGAGAAAAGTAACCCGTTTGGCCCAGAGCATGATGTCTATAAAGTGGCGGATAAAATTTTTATGATGACCACAGAGGTGCGGGGCATAAAAATGGTCACGGTGAAAGGCACGCCCGAAGATAATCTGTTGCAGTGCACTGTGTATGACAGTGTGACACCGGGCTATCATATGAATAAGCGCCACTGGATCTCTATTGCGGCAGGACCGCAGATAACACCCGCGGTTATCGAGGGATTTGTGGCGACCTCCTACCATATTGTGGTCCAGAGCCTGCCAAAGTATAAGCGGCCAGTGTTGGCATAAAACTACCCGCCTGACTGTGTGGCAATATACTCCCGCTTGTGAAGTGGACAGCCTGCAGGGGCGTTCATTGAACGATGGAATGTTCAGCGAGCGCCCGACCGTCTATGAGACGGTTAAGGCAGAGCCTTCATGCGTTATTTTTTTAATTGCTGTATCTCATGCATATCTTTCTTAAGCTGATTGATTTCATTTTGTTGTTCACGAATGGCTTCAATAAGAGGAGAAACCAGTTTCTGATAATCAATCTGTTTAAGGCCGTCTTTCTCTTTCACGAGTTGCGGGAACACTTTTTCCACATTTTGAGCAATCAATCCAATATCGGCTGTGCCGTCCTTTTTCCAGGTATAGGAAACACCCTTAAGTTGAAGGATTTTCTGCAGAGGATCTTCCAGCGGCTTAACATTCTCTTTGAGCGTAATATCACTAAATGGGCAACATATGGCACCTGCGTCGGCGTGGGCTACGCTGGAAAAGGTGAGTCCGCCGAATAGCGAAGCGAAAACCATTTTTTTGATCATATTCATGAGGTAAAGACTCCTGTTCAGATTTCTGAATAAAAAGGTTTTTGGGTAAGCGAGGGGTTACCCCCGGGCTCAGGGTTTTTCTTATAACGCTCTGTAATGTGATTCTGTTATTAATAATGGGACCGGCGAAATTAACTTATTTATATCTGTCTAGCTCGGGATCAAATGCAATGATGATATTTTCCACCGTCACTCTTTGATGCTGAACGTTTCTTTCATTCTCAAAACAGGTAAAGGAAAGGGGTGGGGAAGTATCAGCACTGATACGCACCGCATACTTAGATGACTCGCCCAGGGTATTGCACACCAGACTGGTGAAAGGAACGGCAGGTTGGTGGGTGATGGTGGCGCCACTCAACAGCTCTGGACGCCCCTCACTGTTATTCTCCATTGAAACAAGACGGAAATCGCGGTAGTGGCTCGTCCAGTCTTCATCATCTAAGGTTTGCGTCATGGTACTTTCGCTATTCGGCGGCAGTATGCACCACACTGGAACGGTTGGATGCGGTTCACAATCCTCAAAATGCGCTTTATTTACCCAGATACCCGCATCGCTGTGCTTATTAATCAGGGTGATTTTTATCTCTGAAGCAAAAGAAGATGCTGATACGACAGACGCTAATAGTATGGCGGTAAGACTTTTCATCACTTCTCCTATATTGAGCAATAAACAAGATAACTGACCGCTAAACTGTTATCGAAAAATCACATATTCACAACAAAAGGGTGCCTTAAATAAGGAGGGCTAAGGCTATTAATGCTTAAATTGTCCAGCGATAAAAAATGGCTAACATAATGGCTAATGATTTTGTGATGTTGGTTGGATTTTATGACGAGGAAGAGTAAGCAGGGTATATTTCAAAGAGGGCGAAAATCATGCTGAGTACAGGCTTTTATAATCGACCTTGTTATTCTTAGAATACGTTAAGAATAACAAGGTCTCTTTCAAGGGATGCTGTGATTAGGGTTTCGTCAGTTCTGCCCAGTGTTCAACTGGATTGCCTTCAAGCGTGAATTTCTCAAGGCATCCATTTTCATCCGGCGTATCCCTGTAGCCATCAAAGTACTTCCATCCTTCTCTGGTTAGCATTCCGGTTGCGAATCCCCTGCAGACATAAATCAACACCAGGGTGTTCAGAGGTGGTCGCTCGTTTTGGGCTTTTTTCCATTCGATCGTCATTCTTTTCCTTCTTTGTGAGATACCGGGTCATTCCCCTTGGAAATTTCATCGACTGCTCGCGATAGAAATTTAGCCGCTCTTTGAAAGCAATGTTAACTTTATCGCGCTCTTCTTAGCTGTGCGCTGCAATGTTGTGTGAGATGGCATTTACTCGTTGTCGAGCTTGTCAGCCAACTTGTTGATAGCGTCCGCCACTTTGCGCAAATCTTCAGAGTGGCGAGGAAGATGGAAGGGCTTAGTTTCAGTGCCGTATTCAGCATCAACGCGGTGACTGACAAAGAGTGCTCTAGCGGGATTTAATGATAAATGAAGGCCTTTTACATGCTCTCCCTCATGATTCGTCAGTTCTTCACTGTATGTAATTAACTCTTCAAAGCGTCGCATTCTGCCTCCTGGCTGACTATTTGATCGGAGTATATCCTGGTTACAGGGGAGAGATTATTGATGTTGTGCCGATGATTTCCACTATCTTGACTGACTTTCAACGAACTTAGGCGAACTGGTGCGAACGACTGTTTTGGTGAGGTATCAATGTGACGGGGATTTTGCGAATGAGTGAGGATGTTGGCGAACGACTACATGGTACCCCCAGCAGGAATCGAACCTGCAACTAGCCCTTAGGAGGGGCTTGTTATATCCATTTAACTATGAGGGCAGCGGCGGGCAGTATACCTGCAACATCATGTAAAATTAACCGCTTATCCGCCTGACTGCCTAATCTGTCATCAACTTTGCGAATTTTGCGCTTTTTCCCGTTGTTCACGACGGCGCCTGGCTTCTGCTTCTGCACGCGCCTTTTCACCCAATTCATTGCGGATTTGCGCATGACTGATCAGGGCAAAGATAAAGGTGCCTCCGACGATGTTGCCGAGCAGGGTTGGGATAGCAAACGGCCAGATAAACTGCTGCCATGGCAGCGCGCCGGTAAAGACCAGATATAAAATTTCTACCGAGCCCACCACGATATGCGCCAAATCCCCTAAGGCCACCATCCAGGTCATCAGAATAATCACCACAATTTTCGCGGCACCCGCCGAGGGGAACATCCAGACCATGGTGGCGATGATCCATCCGGAGATCACGGCATTGGCAAACATTTCGCTCGGGGGATTTTCCATCACTTTCATACTGATGGCATGAAAAGCGTCACGTGTTGCCTCATCAAAAATGGGCATCCAGCTAAAAGCCAGGGCGCCAAGAGCGGTACCGACCAGATTGCCCGCCAGCACCAGACTCCATAAGCGCATCAACAACCCCATATTGCCGGCGGTCGGTGTATGCATGACGGGCAGCACCGCGGTGACCGTGTTCTCGGTGAATAATTGCTGACGCGCCATAATCACGATCACAAAGCCAAAGGTATAACCCAGGTTTTCCAGCAGGAAGGCTCCCGGCACACCCTCCAGATGAACCTGAAAGATGCCTTTTGCCATCAGGGAGGCACCCATTGAGATACCTGCTGCAATGGCTGACCATAATAGCGCCATGCCGTCCCGTTCCAGCTCTTTCTGTCCGTCCTGACGGATTTGTTCATGCACAGCGGCAGCGGCGGAAGGCAAGTGCTCCTCATCGACTTCAATTTCATCGTCGTCTTGCAGTTGATGGTTATCGATCTGCTGGTCGTTTTTTTTATCGTTATCCACACCCATACGCCTTCCCCGGTAAAGTCAGTCCAGTGATAAGCATAGACGGCGGTTGAAATGTAACAACAGATGTAGGGAAGGGTTACAAAATTTTAACCTCTTCAGGATTTTGCCCCGACAGTGGGCGATTTACGGAGAGTTTGTCTTAATTGCGGCGATGGTAACGGAAGGTGACTTTCGGCGTGGTTATTTTGCTGTGATAAACTCCCCGTCCTGACTGGTCATTGTGAATACCTGCATGCTGGAAGCCGTTAATCTCACCTGCGTTCGTGATGAACGCGTCCTGTTCGAAACCCTGAGTTTTACGCTGCAAGCGGGGGATATGCTGCACGTCGAAGGGGCCAATGGGGCGGGAAAAACGTCACTGCTGCGCATTTTGGCTGGACTCAGTGCGCCTGAACAAGGTGCGATACACTGGCAGCAGCAACCTATTACGCATCAACGGGCGCAGTGGCATCAGGATTTGCTGTGGTTAGGGCATCAGCCTGGCATCAAGGCTGTGCTGACAGCGGAAGAGAACGTGGCTTTCTATCACCCGTCGGTCGGCGAAGAGGCTATCTGGCGCGCGCTGGAGGCGGTGGATTTAGCCGGTTACGAAACAGTTTGTGTCGGGCAACTCTCCGCAGGTCAGCAGCGTCGAGTGGCACTGGCGCGCTTATGGCTGAGTCAGGCACGCGTTTGGGTGCTGGATGAACCTTTTACCGCCATTGATAAACGCGGTGTGGCCAACCTGATGGCTCAGATGGAACATCACTGCCAACGCGGTGGCATACTGGTGGTGACCACGCACCAGGACTTTCCCGCCCACGTGGCGAACCTGCGTAAGTTAACCTTAGACGCCGTGGAGCCTCGACCATGATGCTGCGCATGCTCAAGCGTGAGCTGCGGATGGCGTTTCGACGTGCGGGTGAGATGCTAAATCCGCTGTGGTTCTTCCTGATCGTCATTACATTGTTTCCACTGGGCGTCGGGCCTGAACCGCAATTACTGGCGCGTATTGCACCGGGGATCGTCTGGGTGGCCGCATTGCTCTCATCGCTACTGGCACTGGAAAGGTTGTTTCGCGATGATCTTGCCGACGGTTCACTGGAACAGCTATTACTGCTGCCGACACCGCTGCCACTGGTGGTGTTAGGAAAAGTCATCGCTCACTGGGTGGTGACAGGATTGCCACTGTTACTGCTGTCACCGCTGGTGGCACTGTTGCTCTCCCTCAACTTTGCCAGTTGGCAGGCGATGGCCCTGACATTACTGCTCGGCACGCCCACCTTAAGTTTGCTGGGCGCGATTGGCATGGGATTGACCGTAGGGCTGCGGCGTGGCGGTGTGTTGTTAAGTTTGTTGGTTTTGCCACTGGCAATACCGGTTTTGATTTTTGCCACTGCGGCGATGGATGCCGCAGGAATGGGACTTCCCATCGAGGGGTATCTGGCGATCCTCGCAGCCATTCTGGTGCTCAGTATCACACTGGCACCCTTTGCGACTGCGGCGGCGTTACGCGTCACACTCAATTAAAACAGACGCTTTAGATCCCTTTTTTAACACTGGATATTGTCGAAAGTGAGCAAGTGAAAATGTGGAAAAAAATACATCTGCTGGCTAAGCCTGACAGGCTTTATCGGCTATGCGGTCAGCTCTTCCCGTGGTTTGCCCTGTTGACAGCGTTGACGCTGATATTGGGCTGGGTGTGGGGATTTGTCTACGCGCCGCAGGATTATCAGCAAGGCAACAGCTATCGCATTATCTACATTCATGTCCCCGCCGCGATGTGGTCGATGGGGATCTATGCGTCGATGGCGGTTGCCGCCTTTTGCGGGTTGGTTTGGCAGTGGAAAACCGCCGATCTGGCCGCCGCGGCAATGGCGCCCGTCGGCGCGGTGTTTACGTTTATCGCACTGGTCACGGGGTCTGTCTGGGGTAAACCGATGTGGGGCACCTGGTGGATTTGGGACGCGCGATTGACGTCGGAACTGGTGCTGCTGTTTCTGTATATCGGTGCCATTGCGCTATGGCAGGCATTCGACGATCGCCGCATGGCTGGGCGCGCGGCCAGCATTCTGATTTTGGTGGGCGTGGTGAATCTGCCCATCATCCACTATTCGGTTCAGTGGTGGAATACGCTGCATCAGGGATCCTCCGGGATGTTGCAACAAGCTATCGCGCCGGAAATGCGCACACCGCTGCGCTGGGCAATACTGGGTTTTCTGTTCCTGTTTGTTTCTCTGACGCTACAGCGGTTGCGCAATTTATTGCTGTTGACCGAGCGCCAACGTCCCTGGGTTGCTGAACTGGCGGCAAAAAGGGGGAGCAAAGCATGACGCCTGCATTTGATTCTGTCGCTGATTTTATCGCAATGGGCGGTTACGCCTTTTATGTCTGGCTGTCCGTATGTGTCACGCTGGTCGCGCTGATGGGGCTTATCCTGCATACCGCGTTACAGCGCCGTTTTCTGCTGCGCGATATTCGTCAGCGGCAGGCACGTGAACATCGTCGCCAGCCACAGCGTATACAGCCGGAGACGCCGCATGAATAGCCGTCGTAAAAACCGCCTGCTGGTGGTGCTGGTCCTTCTGCTGGGATTCGGCGTAGCCACGTCACTGGTGATGTATGCGTTACGTGCCAACATCGATCTGTTCTACACGCCGGGTGAGATCCTCTACGGCAAAGGGGAGAACAAACTGATGCCTGAGCCAGGTCAGCGTTTACGCGTTGGCGGTGTGGTGATGCCGGGCAGTGTGAAGCGCGATCCTCAGAGCTTGCAGGTGAGTTTCACCTTATATGATGGCCGCGGAACGGTCAGTGTGAATTACACCGGTATTCTGCCGGATCTGTTTCGCGAAGGGCAGGGCGTCGTGGCGCAGGGGACCTTCGAAAAAGGCAATCTGATTGCCGCGCAAGAAGTGCTGGCCAAGCATGATGAAAAATACACCCCGCCTGAGATCAAAGAGGCGATGAAAGGCGATCCACAAGCACAGGTCAGTGCGTATCAACAAGCCGGAGAGCCTCGCTCATGATGCCTGAAATTGGCAGTTTTCTGCTCTGTTTTGCACTGGCGATTTCTGCGCTGTTAGCGGTATACCCACTGTGGGGCGCTCAACGTCAGATCCCCGCGCTGATGGCGTTGGCACGTCCCCTCAGTTATCTGCTGTTTTTTGCTATCTTCGGCGCGTTTCTGATTCTGGTTCACGCCTTTGTGGTAAACGATTTCAGCGTGCAGTACGTGGCAAATAACTCTAATTCGCAACTGCCAGTGTGGTACCGCGCGGCGGCCACCTGGGGAGCGCACGAAGGGTCACTGCTGCTGTGGGTGTTATTGCTCAGTGTCTGGACGCTGGCGGTGGCGCTGTTTAGTCGCGCAATGCCGCTGGATGCCGTCGCACGTGTGCTTGCGGTGATGGGCATGATCAGCCTTGGTTTTTTGCTGTTTATCACGCTGACCTCAAATCCGTTTACCCGCACACTGCCTGATTTCCCGATTGACGGGCACGATCTTAATCCATTGCTGCAAGACCCTGGGTTAATTGTGCATCCGCCGCTGCTGTACATGGGGTATGTCGGGTTCTCGGTGGCCTTTGCCTTTGCGATTGCCTCATTGATGACAGGCCGACTGGATACCGCCTGGGCACGCTGGTCGCGTCCATGGACGCAGGCTGCCTGGGTCTTTTTAACCATCGGCATCGTACTGGGCTCGGCCTGGGCTTATTACGAGCTGGGCTGGGGGGGTTGGTGGTTCTGGGATCCGGTTGAAAATGCCTCTTTTATGCCCTGGTTGGTGGGTACGGCACTGATGCACTCGCTGGCCGTTACCGAGAAGCGTGGCAGCTTTAAAGCCTGGACGGTGCTGTTAGCCATTATGGCTTTCTCACTCTGTTTGTTAGGCACCTTTTTGGTGCGATCTGGCGTGCTGGTCTCGGTGCATGCCTTTGCTTCCGATCCGGCTCGCGGCATGTTTATCCTCGCGTTCCTGGTGATTGTGATTGGCGGTTCGCTGCTGCTGTATGCCATCAAGGGCGGTCAGGTGCGCTCACGCGTGCAGAACGAACTGTGGTCGCGAGAGTCGTTTCTGTTGGGAAATAACGTCTTACTGATCGCGGCAATGTTGGTGGTGTTATTGGGGACTTTATTGCCGCTGGTGCATAAACAATTGGGGCTGGGCAGCATTTCTGTGGGTGAGCCTTTCTTTAACACCCTGTTTAGCGTGTTGATGGCACCGTTTGCCTTAATGCTGGGTATTGGGCCACTGGTACGCTGGCGCCGTGATGAACCGCAGAAACTGTGGAAGCGGCTGGCACTGGCTGCCCTGACCACATTGCTACTTTCTCTGCTACTGCCGTGGTGGATGCAGGATCGCATTGAAGCGATGAGCGTGGTGGGCTTAATGATGGCGCTGTGGGTGGTGATACTGACGCTGATGGAGCTGCATGAACGGGCAACGCACCGGCACACTTTCTGGCAAGGGCTGCGCCATTTATCGCGCAGTCATTGGGGAATGGTGTTGGGGCACGTCGGGGTGGCGGTCACGGTGATAGGTATTGCCTTTAGCCAAAACTACAGCATTGAGCGTGATGTGCGCATGAAGGCTGGCGATACGCTGGATATTCATCATTATCACTTTGTGTTTCGCGGGGTGCGGGATCTCACCGGGCCGAACTATGTGGGTGGCGCTGGGGTGTTTGATGTGACCTACAAAGGCAAGCCAGAAGCCACACTGCATGCAGAGAAGCGTTTTTACAGCGTGGCGCGCACCATGATGACGGAAGCGGCAATCGACGGTGGGCTGACCCGCGATCTGTATGCCGCATTGGGTGAAGAGCTGGATAACGACAGTTGGGCGGTACGGGTCTACTACAAGCCGTTTGTGCGTTGGATTTGGTTGGGGGGCGTGTTGATGGCCGTGGGCGGGATGCTGTGTCTGCTCGATCCCCGCTATCGTTCCCGTAAACAGGCGCAGAAGGGGCTCGCATGAAGAAGAAAATTCTGTTCATTCCGCTGGTGCTGTTTCTGTTGCTGGCCGCCGCGCTGTTGTGGCAATTGACGCGTAATGCTAACGGTGATGATCCTACCCGGCTGGAATCCGCGCTGATTGGTAAACCGGTGCCGGTTTTCCGCTTAGAGTCACTGGATAAACCGGGCACCCTTTACGATCAAGCCATTTTAACCAGTGGCAAACCGATCCTGTTGAATGTCTGGGCGACCTGGTGTCCAACCTGCCGCGCTGAGCACCAGTATCTGAACACCCTGGCAGAGCTTGGTGTGCGGGTCGTGGGATTGAACTACAAAGACGATCGTAACAAAGCCGTGCACTGGCTGAATGCATTGGGGAATCCCTATGCGCTGAGTTTGTACGACGGCAATGGGATGTTGGGCCTTGATCTGGGGGTTTACGGTGCGCCAGAGACCTTCCTGATTGATGGCAAAGGGATTATTCGCTATCGCCACGCCGGGGATATGAATGAACGCGTATGGCAGCAAGAGGTTTTACCGCTGTGGCAGAAATATTCGCAGGAGAGTGGCGCGTGAAATCCTTGATTATCCTGCTTGCCAGCCTGCTGTATTCAGCCTGGACGCTGGCGGCCATTGACACCTATTCGTTTACATCTCCTGAGCAAGAGCAGCAGTACCGCGACATCACCCACGGCTTGCGCTGTCCAAAGTGCCAGAACAACAGCATTGCGGATTCCAATGCCATGATTGCCGCGGATATGCGGCTGAAAGTCTATGAATTGCTGCAACAAGGTCAAACGCCTGCGCAGATCACCGATTACATGGTGGCGCGTTACGGCCATTTTGTGACGTACAACCCGCCGCTGGAAGCCTCAACGCTGGTGCTGTGGTTGGGCCCGCTGCTGTTCGTGGTTGGCGGTGGCATGGTGATTGTCCTGCGCAGTCGTCGCCGCCGCGACACTGCGCCGTTGAATGCCGATGAACAGGCTCGTTTAGCCGCTTTGCTCGGCCATCAGGAGAAGAAACCATGAGCCTGTTTTGGCTAGTTGTCGTGGTGTTATTGATTGTCGCCATGGGCGTACTGTGGCACAGCGCCCGTGCGCAACAGCATTACGTGAAAGACGATCGCGATGCGCTAAATACCCGCTTTTATCAGCAGCGTTTACAGGAATTACACGAGGATGAAGCGCAAGGAGTGATTGCAGAGCGCCCGCAAATGGAAGCGGAACTGCAACAGGCACTGTTAAATGATGTGCCTAACTCACCGTCAACTGCCGTGGCGCGGCCGTTTCACCGTGGTTGGTTGCTGCCGGGGTGTGCGCTGCTTGTTCTGCTCAGCCTGGTGCTGTACCTGAAAACCGGTGGTTATGCCCGCGTGAGTGAATGGCAACGTATTCAGGCAGACTATCCTGCCTTGCGTGCGCGGATCATGGACGAGCAGGCGACACCGCCGAGCCGGGATGAATTAGCGCGCTTTGGATTGGGGTTGCGGGGCGCTTTACAAACAGAGCCCGATAATGTGTCTGACTGGCTGATGCTGGGGCGCGTCAATATGGTGCTCAATCAGTTGGAGAATGCCAGCCAGGCCTTTCGTCAAGCGCTGACCTTAGCACCTCACGACGCGAGTGTTAAATTGAGCTATGCCGAAGTGCTCACTCGTTCGTCGGATGCCAGTGATAACCGTGAAGCTGAAATGATGCTGCAAGAGATGCTGAAAAGCGATCCCGACAATCCACGCGTGTTGAGTTTGTTAGCATTTAATGCTTTTACTCAACAGCATTTTGCGCAGGCGATTGCGGCCTGGCAACAATTGTTACGTCTTTTACCCCCGCAGGATGCCCGCCGTGCGGAGATCGAGCGCAGAATTGCGCAGGCGCAATCGGCGGCTGGCGTGGCTTCCGTGCGTGTCCCGGTCACACTGACGCTGTCGAAAGGCGCAGAAAGCGTGTTACCACAAGGCGGAGTATTGTATATTTCTGTGTCTGACGGTCATTCGCCGGTGCCCGTTGCTGTGAAGAGAGTGCCGCTGAGTCATTTTCCTCTCTCACTGACGCTGGATGACAGCGATGCCATGATGCCGTCGCGTTTACTCTCGGCGCAGCAAACCATCCAGGTGCGTGCGCGGATCTCGCGTGATGGCAGCGCCAATCCGCAATCCGGTGACTGGTTTGGAGAAAGTGCGCCCGTCCCACTGGACGGCCAGCCTCTCACCGTCGACATCGGTAGGCAACAACCTTAACGCGATAGCGAACATGATCAGAACAGGGAGAACTGTATGAAATACCGCCTGGCGGGGTTGGCATTGGCAAGCGTGATGCTTGTTGGCTGTGCCAGTTCGAATAACACCAATGACCCGCAAGGGCGCGGCGATCCCTTGGAAGGGTTTAACCGCACCATGTTTGATTTCAACTACAATGTGCTGGATCCGTACATTGTGCGTCCGGTGGCGGTTGCCTGGCGTGATTATGTGCCAATGCCTGCGCGTACTGGCTTGAGCAACTTCCTGAGCAACCTGGAAGAGCCCGCCGGCATGGTGAACTCCTTTCTGCGCGGCGATCCCTACCGTGGGATGATCCACTTTAACCGTTTCTTCCTGAACACCCTGTTAGGGATGGGCGGCTTTATCGATGTTGCGGGCATGGCGAATGAAAAACTGGCGCGTGAAGAGATGCCGCGTTTCGGTAATACGCTGGGCACATGGGGCGTGGGTTACGGCCCTTATGTGGTGGTGCCTGGTTATGGCAGCGCCACACCGCGTGAAGACATTGGTGATTTAGCCGATGATCTGTATCCGGCTCTGAGCTGGCTGAACTGGTGGATGGCGCCAGTGAAGTGGATGTTTGAGGGCGTGGAAACCCGTGCGCAATTGCTGGACTCTGATGCGATGCTGAGTAATTCGCAAGATCCCTATGCCTTTATCCGTAATGCTTATTTCCAGCGCCACGATTTCCTGGCCAGCGGCGGTAAGTTAAAGCCGATGGAAAACCCGAACGCATCGGCGATTCAGGATGATTTAAAAGATATTGATGCTGAGTAAAACAAAAGGGCGCCATTAGGCGCCCTTGATGTTTCTGCAACGGAATGATTAGAACTTGTAGTTAAAGCTCGCGCCGTACAACCAGGCTTTACCTTCAGACTGGAAGGTGTAAGGTGCGCCGCCTGCGGCAGGATCGGCACCTTCTTTCACCGTTACTTTCTGACCGTGCATGTAGGAAACACCCACATCGACAGACGCATCCGGGTTGAAGGCGTAAGAAGCACCGGCGCTCAGCCACAGACGGTCCTGGTCTGGAATAGAGATAGAACGTTTGTCAGCCGGTACTGGGCTGTCATCAAACGCGATACCGGTACGGAAGGTCCAGTTATCGTCGTAGAAGTAGGTGGTCCCTAACGCCAGGCGGTAGGCATCACGATAGCCTTCATCTTTATAGAACAACTGTTGGCCGTTAGTGCCCGTGGCTTTCAGCTCCTGGAACTGGCTCCAACTGGTGTAGGCCAGGCTGTAGTGAACGGCCCATTTCGGTGCCACTTTATGCCAGCCCGAGGCTTCCCACATTTCCGGCAGATTCAGGGTCAATGAACCTGGAATCGTTGTGCCACCGGTGCCCCATGGCAGGCCAGGAACTGCACCATTAAAGGCTGGATTCATACCGCCACGGTAATCCCCTTTAAAGTCGATTTTAACTTCGGAGCGGTAGGTCAAACCAAAACGGTTGTTTTCGTTGACTTCATAAAGAATGCCCGCGTTCCAGCCATATCCCCACTCGTCACCTTCAAGATGAGCCAGTGGGGTGCTTGGGGTTGTCCCCGGAATTACGGCAGAGAGTTCACCTGCGGTACGCTCAATTTTAGCTTTGGCATACACGGCGTTCACACCGACACCAAAGCTAAAATGTTGGTTCAGGCGATAGGCGGTAGAGAGGTTCAGGTTGGCGGTTAACAGGTCAGTGGTGCCGGCATAGGCGCCGCCCGCATAACCGTCGTTAAACTCGGTTGCCAGACCGTAGTTGCTGGTGGCGGAGGCGCCGACCCACCACTGGTCATTAATGGGTTGCACGTAATGGATGTTAGGCACCCACTGCGTTGGAGCAATGTTTTTCGCATCCAGGCTATTACCCGAGGCACTGGTACCTGAAAGGTTTACATCCGGGTCGATAAATACCGCGCCGATGGAGAACATCGGGCGATCCATCAACGCCATCGTGGCCGGGTTGCGGCTGGCAGAGGCGGCGGTATCACCCATCGCACCTTCACCGGCATAAGAACGACCCAGACCAATTGAAGAAAATTCGTTTAGCTGAAAGCCCGCTGCTGAAACGTTAGAAGAGACAATTGCCACTGCGACGGCTAGTGCCGACTTTGTTAACAGGTTCTTATGGTTCATAACCACAACCTCATTATCTGATTTTTATATAATTCTGTTACTTATCGTAACAAGGACGGCGGATTGTAGGGACTGAAGTACAACTTACAAATCAGACCAGTGGCACCAGTATAGGTCTGACCACTACACATGTTGCAATATTGTTTTATGTTTATTTCCAATTTGATGTTGGAAAAGCGATCCGCTTAACAAAATCTCATCAATACCACTAAGGTTAAAGTGAGCGAAATTGCGTCAGATCAAAGAACACCCTGATTTTAGCCTCAATCAGCCATTCTGCTGCTGAATTGCTGGAGAGCCTGCCGAGGCTGGCGGTAAAATCGACGTTATCGAAACCCAAGTCTTAGGCTGGCACGCGTGTCAGAGGAGAGCAAAATGACCGATGCAATAAACAAATGCAGTGCGACAGAAACGGCAGCCTGCTGCTGTGTTGACGTGGGCACCGTACTGGATAACACCGACTGCAGTGCCCAGTGGCAGGCGGAATTTGCCACGGAAGCCGAGGCTCAGACGGCACTGCAAGCCCTGACCGCGAAAGCCAATGAGGTGGCCTCTGATCCCTGTGAGATTCAGTCTACGCTCACGCCCTCAGCACACGGTGTCACGCTCGATGCGCACTTCACCTTCTGCTGCCAGGCAGAAACCATGATTTTTCAATTAGCCTTGCGCTAAGTCCCCTCAATGGCCCTGTCAAAAGACGGGGCCACGCTGTAAAGCGTGTTTCTCCTCGCATTTTTCTGCTTCTCATCTTGGCGAATTCAGTAAAAATAGTTAACACTGATCAGGTCAGACCTCTTTGGTTTTGGCAGTGATGCCCGCACTTTCAGACTGTTAACAGGAATGAACAATGAGTAAAGCCCAACCCTTGCTGACGCGTCAGGGCGAACGTATCGCGATTACACACGGACTGCGCACCCCTTTTGCCCGTCAGGCCACCGCTTTTCATGGCATTCCCGCTGTAGAATTGGGAACCTTGCTAATCAGTGAATTGATGGCGCGTTCAGAAATTCCCGCGGAGGTGATTCAACAACTGGTGTTTGGCCAGGTGGTGCAGATGCCTGCGGCACCGAACATTGCCCGCGAAATTGTGCTTGCGGCGGGGCTCAATGTGCATACCGATGCTTACAGCGTGAGTCGCGCCTGTGCGACCAGTTTTCAGGCGGTGGCCAATGTGGCTGACTCGCTGATGGCGGGCCATATTACCGCCGGTATTGCCGGCGGCGCAGATTCCTCCTCGGTATTGCCAATCGGTGTCAGTCGAAAACTGGCTCGTACCCTGGTGGATCTGAGCAAAACCAAAACGCTGGGACAAAAACTTAAACTGTTTAGCCAACTGCGCCCACGTGATTTACTGCCGGTGCCCCCGGCGGTGGCGGAGTATTCTACGGGACTGCGCATGGGCGATACCGCGGAGCAAATGGCGAAAACCCACGGTGTGACCCGCGAGCAGCAGGATGCATTGGCCCATCGCTCTCACCAGCGAGCCGCCGCGGCCTGGGCACAGGGTAAATTGCGTGATGAAGTGATGACCGCCTGTGTGCCACCGTGGAAAACGCCGTTTGCAGAGGACAACAACGTACGTAAAGACGGCAGCCTGCAGGATTACACCAAGCTGCGTCCGGCTTTCGACCGTAAACATGGTACGGTCACCGCCGCCAACAGCACTCCGCTCACCGATGGCGCTGCCGCCGTGGTGATGATGACGGAAACCCGTGCGCGTGAATTGGGTATCACGCCGTTGGGGTATTTGCGCAGTTATGCGTTCACGGCCATTGATGTCTGGCAAGACATGCTGCTGGGACCGACCTGGGCTTCACCGCTGGCGCTCGATCGCGCAGGCATTACGCTGGCAGACTTGACCCTTATCGATATGCACGAGGCGTTTGCCGCTCAGACGCTGGCTAACCTGAAAATGTTCGCCGATGAACGCTTTGCCCGTGAGGTGATGCAGCGTCCTCACGCGCTGGGTGAAGTCAATGAAGAGAAGTTCAACGTACTGGGTGGCTCGATTGCCTACGGGCATCCGTTTGCCGCGACCGGTGCCCGCATGATCACGCAAACCCTGAATGAGCTGCGTCGACGCGGAGGCGGTCTGGGGCTGGTGACAGCCTGTGCGGCCGGTGGTCTGGGTGCGGCGATGGTATTGGAGGCGGAATAATGGAGCAGCGTACGGCATTTCACCTGACCCTGCGTCAGGACCAGGTTGCGGTGATCACTATCGATGTGCCTGATGAAAAAATGAACACGCTTAAGGCTGAGTTTGCCGCACAGATCCGTGCCGTGATTGCCACTGCGCGTGAAAATCCGCGGCTGGCAGGCATTGTGCTGATTTCAGGTAAACCCGATTCGTTTATTGCAGGGGCTGACATCGGCATGATTGCAGGCTGCCAAACGGCGAGCGAGGCCAAACAGCTTGCCAGTCAAGGGCAAGAGGTGATGGCAGAGATTGCTGCATTGCCTGTTCCGGTGGTGGCTGCCATTCACGGCGCCTGTTTAGGCGGTGGCCTTGAGCTGGCGCTGGCGTGCCATCAGCGTATTTGCACCGACGATGATAAAACCCGTCTGGGCCTGCCGGAAGTGCAGTTAGGGTTGCTGCCCGGCTCAGGAGGAACGCAGCGGCTGCCGCGTTTGGTCGGGGTCTCGCGGGCGTTGGATCTCATCCTGTCTGGCCGCACATTGCGTGCGCGGCAGGCGAAGAAAATGGGGCTGGTAGACGATGTGGTGCCGCAGGCTATCTTACTGAATACTGCGGTCGCCATGGCGTTGAAAGGCAAGCCCGCCACGCGTGAATTGCCGTGGCGTGAGCGGCTGATGAACGGTCCGGCTGGTCGCGCCCTGGTGTTTCGTATGGCGGCCAAACAGACGCAGGCGAAAACGCAAGGCAATTACCCGGCGACAGACAAAATTCTCTCTGTGATACGCACTGGGCTGGAGCAGGGGAGCAACAGCGGATATGACGCCGAAGCGCAGGCGTTTGGTCAATTGGTGATGACACCGGAGTCAGAGGCGCTGCGAGGGCTGTTTTTTGCCTCGACGGCGTTGAAGAAAGACACGGGAGGCGAAGCCAAGCCCCGTGCATTACGCGAAATTGGTGTGCTGGGCGGTGGGCTGATGGGCGGAGGGATCGCCAGTGTGACCGCCACCAAAGCCGGATTGCCTGTGCGTATCAAAGACATTAATCATGAAGGGCTTAACCACGCCATGAAAGCGTGCTGGGAAGGGCTGTCAGCGCGTGTCAAAAAACGCCAGATCTCCCCGGCGCAACGTCAGCAACAAATGGCTCGCGTCACCGGCACAACGGAGTGGCAAGGTTTTCACCATCGCGATGTGGTGATTGAGGCGGTTTTTGAAGACCTCAGCCTGAAGCAGAAGATGGTGGCGGAGATCGAAGCGGTGTGTTCACCCACGACGTTGTTTGCCTCCAATACCTCTTCATTGCCGATCGGGGATATTGCCGCGCAGGCGATGCGCCCGGAAAACGTGATTGGTTTGCATTACTTCAGCCCGGTGGAAAAAATGCCGTTGGTGGAAGTTATTCCACACGCAGGCACTGCAGAAGAGACCATTAGCACCGTCGTGGCACTGGCGAAAAAGCAGGGCAAAACGCCGATTGTGGTCGCCGATAAGGCCGGGTTTTATGTAAACCGTATTTTGGCACCCTACATTAATGAGGCGATGCGCTGTGTACTGGACGGCGAGCCCATTGAGCACGTTGATCGCGCGCTGGTGAAATTTGGTTTCCCGGTTGGCCCGGTGCAATTGCTGGATGAAGTTGGCATTGATGTGGGGACCAAAATCCTGCCGGTTTTAGAGGCGGCTTATGGCGAGCGGTTTCGGATGCCCGATGCCTTTGAGGCGGTGCTCAAAGACGGGCGTAAAGGCCGTAAAAATAAGCACGGTTTCTATCGTTACAGCGGCAGAAAAAAGGGCCAGCGTGAGGTCGATACCAGCGTCTATAGTTTACTGAAGGTGAAACCCCAGCAGCAGCTCACACAGCCAGCAATCGCAGAACGTTGCGTGATGTTGATGCTCAATGAGGCGGTGCGTTGTCTTGAGGAGTCGGTTATTCGTCAGGTGCGTGATGGCGATATTGGCGCCGTGTTCGGTATTGGTTTCCCCCCGTTTCTGGGCGGCCCGTTCCGTTACATTGACCGACTGGGTGCGGATAAAGTGGTGGAAACATTAGTGGCATTGCAGGCGCGTTATGGCGACCGTTTCGCCCCCTGTGAGGCGTTGCAGCGCTGGGCGACTAACGGTGAAAAATTTTATTCTGCACAGGAAAAATAATTACCCACAGCGATTCAGTGGGTTAACACCGAGGCGATGAATATCGCCTCGGGTACAGTTCTGAGACTCTGTCTATTTAATACACAATCGGTTGACTATACTCTGGGCATTAGGGTAAAACACGTCGTTTCATTCACAGAGTGAAGGGCCAGAGAACCTCTGTTTTCTGGCTGTGTGTCATAACAACAGCGGTGCAATATGCAAGTTTTTATCATGCGTCACGGCGATGCAGCTTTGGATGCAGCCAGTGATTCGGTTCGACCTCTAACCCATTGTGGATGCGATGAGTCGTGCCAAATGGCGCGTTGGTTAGAGACGCAGTCGGTCAACATTGAACGCGTGCTGGTCAGCCCTTATCTGCGTGCGCAACAGACGCTGGCGAAAGTGCGTGAGGGATTGACGCTCCCTGCGGGTGAAACCGTGTTGCCAGAACTGACGCCTGGCGGTAATCCGGCGAAAGTCACCACCGAAATTCAGGCGCTGGCCGTGCAGGGTGTAGAGGCTGTGCTGGTGATTTCGCATCTGCCTCTGGTGGGATATTTAGTGTCTGAGCTGTGCCCACACGAAAGCCCGCCGATGTTTGCCACCTCTGCGATTGCTCGCATTGACTACGACGCCCAGGCGGCGCAAGGCAAGCTGGAGTGGCAAGTCAGCCCTTCAAAACTGGCAAAAGCCATGTAATAGCGAAGCGAAAACGCTGCGAGAGGGAAGCCGAACGGTTTCCCTTTTTTGTTTCTGGCCTGCTAAAGGCCTGCGGGGGGCTGCCACTCTTCCACTTCAATCAACACCAACAAGGCTGCATCGCCGCCAAACAGTTTCGGTGCCTGATGAAAAGCCATTACATGTGGATGCTGGGCGAGCCACAGCGGGGTTTGCTGCTTGAGGATATGTTTACCGTGACCGTGCATGACGCTGGCACAAAACACATGCTCACGGCGGCAGGCGGCAATCAGCGCACCCAGCTCCTGTTTGGCCTGCTGTTGCGTTAAACCGTGCAGATCAAGAAAAATTTCCGGCGAGTAGTCGCCACGGCGCAGCTTTTTTAATTCGTAATGGCTCACATCCTGACGCACGTAACGCACCGCACCTTCAGTGGCGAGCAGCGGCTGAAATTCATCGGAAAAATAGTGGCTGTTATCCACTTGCTCCGCTAACAGGCGTTTCTGCGGCACATCACGTAATTTTTTGGGCGCAGGCTTGTGTACCACGGTGTCGTGGCTGATGCGGCGCGTGCCTTCAGCAAGCTGGCGAAACAGCGATTTATCATCGCTACTCAGCGTTTCTTTCTTTTTCATCGTCAAAATCCACACGGGTCTTGACCCATTGTAACCAGAAGGCAGGGGCTGGCTCCAGCGCCAGGGCATTTTCCTGTTGCCAGTGCGGGCTGGCTGCTGAATTCTCTGCGACTTCGTGGCACACTATCGCCCAAACGCGATTAGTGCCTGTGGAGGGCAATGTGGACAAGATTTTTGTCGAGGAAGCAGTCAGCGAACTGCACACCATTCAGGATATGTTGCGCTGGACCGTCAGCCGATTCAGCGCCGCCAGCTTATGGTATGGGCACGGTACGGATAACCCGTGGGATGAAGCTGTGCAACTGGTGCTCCCCTCGCTTTGGCTGCCACTGGATATTCCTGAGCAGATGTACAATGCCCGTTTGACCTCCAGTGAACGTCACCGCATCGTTGAACGCGTGATTCGCCGCGTTAATGAGCGCATTCCCGTGGCCTATATCACCAATAAAGCCTGGTTTTGTGGTCATGAATTTTACGTGGATGAACGCGTGCTGGTGCCGCGCTCGCCAATCGCTGAGCTTATCAACAATCAGTTTGCGGGATTGGTTTCCTCTGAACCGCAACGTATTCTCGACATGTGCACCGGCAGCGGCTGCATTGCCATTGCCTGTGCCCATGCCTTCCCGGAAGCGGAAGTGGATGCGGTTGATATCTCGGAAGATGCCTTGAAAGTCACCGAGCAAAATATTGAGGCGCACGGGCTGGCGCACCAGGTGACGCCTATGCGTTCCGACCTGTTCCGCCAACTGACCAAAGTGCCTTATGACCTGATCGTCACCAACCCGCCGTATGTCGATGCAGAAGACATGAGCGATTTGCCAAACGAGTATCGTTATGAGCCTGAGCTGGGTCTGGCCGCTGGCAGCGATGGTCTGAAACTGGCGCGTCGTATCCTGGCGTGCGCACCTGATTATCTCAGTGAAGAGGGTGTCCTGGTTTGCGAAGTGGGCAACAGCATGGTGCATATGATGGATCAGTATCCCGATGTGCCCTTTACCTGGCTGGAATTTGACAACGGTGGCGACGGCGTCTTTATGCTGACCCGCCAGCAAATCGTTGATGCACAACATCACTTTAAGATTTACCGCGACTGAGTCCGCAAGAAAAATAACCCTAAGGAGCCGTGATGGCCGCGAATACTATTGGACAGATGTTCCGTGTGACCACGTTTGGCGAGTCGCATGGATTGGCATTGGGATGCATTGTGGATGGCGTACCGCCGGGTATCCCGTTAACCGAGGCTGACCTGCAACATGATCTCGATCGCCGTCGTCCGGGCACCTCCCGCTACACTACGCAGCGCCGCGAACCGGATCAGGTGAAAATCCTCTCTGGCGTTTTTGAAGGGGTGACAACCGGTGCCAGCATCGGTTTGCTGATTGAAAATACCGACCAACGTTCGCAGGATTACAGCGAGATCAAAGATCTGTTCCGCCCAGGTCATGCCGACTATACCTATGAGCAAAAGTACGGTATCCGCGACTATCGCGGCGGCGGTCGTTCCTCTGCGCGTGAAACCGCGATGCGTGTGGCGGCAGGGGCGATTGCCAAAAAATACCTGCACATGAAATTTGGTGTGCAGGTGCGTGGCTATCTGGCCCAAATGGGCGATATCACCTGCGAGCTGAAAGATTGGGCGCAGGTTGAACAAAATCCGTTCTTTTGCCCCGATCCCGATCGGTTGGATGATCTCGACGCGTTGCTGCGCGGCCTGAAGAAAGACGGCGACTCGGTTGGCGCGAAAGTCTGTGTGATTGCAGAAAAGGTGCCAGCAGGATTAGGTGAGCCGGTGTTTGACCGCCTGGATGCTGACCTGGCGCATGCCTTAATGAGCATTAACGCAGTGAAAGGCGTGGAAATCGGTGACGGTTTTGCCGTGGTCGGTAAGCGCGGCAGTGAAAACCGCGATGAAATTCGTAGCAATGGTTTCCAAAGCAATCACGCGGGCGGCATTCTGGGTGGCATCAGCAGCGGCCAGCCGGTGGTGGCCAGTATTGCCTTGAAACCGACGTCCAGTATCACCGTGCCGGGTAAAACCATCACCCGCGACGGTACGGAAGTTGAGATGATTACCAAAGGTCGTCACGATCCTTGTGTCGGGATCCGCGCAGTGCCGATTGCCGAAGCGATGATGGCCATTGTGTTGATGGACCACTTGCTGCGCCATCGCGCGCAAAACGCGGATGTTAACTCCACGGTTCCACGCTGGTAACTGAAGATGAAAAAGTGGTTTTTGGCGCTGGCCGCCATGATGCTGAGTCTTTCTGCGGGGGCGGCAACGCCCTGGCAGAAAATTGTCAATCCGGTGGCGGGTACGCCTGACAGCATCGGCGGCTTTTCGAACGGCTGTATTGTGGGCGCGCACGCACTGCCACTCGATTCACCGGATTATCAGGTGATGCGCCAGGATCAGCGCCGCTACTTTGGGCATCCCGATTTAGTGCTTTTTATCCAACGTCTCTCTACTCAGGCGCACAATTTGCAACTGGGGCAAGTGCTGGTCGGGGATATGGGAATGCCTGCCGGTGGTCGCTTTAACGGCGGCCATGCCAGCCATCAAACCGGTCTGGATGTGGATATCTGGCTGCAACTGCCTAAAACGCGGTGGACAGCGCAGAGGCTGTTGAAACCTCAGCCGCTGGATTTGGTGACGGCGGACGGCAAAGGTGTGCGTCAACAACACTGGCAGCCGGAAATTCCTGCGCTGATCAAACTGGCTGCGAAGGATAACGACGTCACGCGTATCTTCGTTAACCCTGCGATCAAACAGCAGTTGTGCCGGGATGCTGGTGCTGACCGCGACTGGTTACGCAAGGTGCGTCCGTGGTTCCAGCACCGCGCGCATATGCATGTGCGTTTACGCTGCCCGGTGGGCAGTAACGAATGTATTGAGCAAGCCCCGATCCCTGCTGGTGACGGCTGCGGTTATGAACTGCAAAGTTGGTTTGAACCGAAAAAACCCGGCAGCGGCACCCCGGTGAAGCCTGAACCTCCTCCGCTACCGGCATCCTGTCAGGCCCTGTTGGATAAGCATCTTCTTTAAGGATCAACATGGATTGGTTTGTCGTTGCGCCAGCGCTGCTTGGCGTCCTGTTTTTGGTGGCTTTATTAGCCGGGTTTATTGATTCGATTGCCGGGGGCGGCGGACTGCTCACCGTCCCGGCGTTACTCGCCGTCGGCATGTCGCCGGCACAGGCACTGGCGACCAATAAATTGCAGGCGGTGGGCGGTTCCTTCTCTGCCAGTCTGTATTTTATTCGTCGCAAAGCGGTGGATCTGCGTGAGCAAAAGCTCAATATCGCCATGACCTTTATTGGGTCTATTACCGGCGCGTTGCTGGTGCAACATGTGCAAGCCGATATCCTGCGTCAGTTGCTGCCCTTGCTGGTGATTGCAATTGGTCTCTATTTCCTTTTGATGCCGCGTTTGGGAGAGGACGATCGCCTGCGCCGCCTGCATGGTTTACCCTTTGCGCTGATCGCCGGGGGCTGCGTAGGGTTCTACGATGGCTTCTTTGGGCTGGGTGCCGGGTCATTTTATGCGTTGGCCTTTGTGACGCTGGCAGGCTATAACCTGGCGAAGTCCACGGCACACGCGAAGGTGCTGAATTTCACCTCCAATCTGGGGGGCCTGCTGCTGTTTATGCTGGGCGGCAAGGTGGTATGGGGCACTGGTCTGGTGATGTTGGTGGGGCAAATTCTTGGTGCCCGCCTCGGGGCTCGCATGGTGTTGAGCAAAGGGCAGACGCTGATTCGCCCGATGATTGTCATTGTTTCTGCCGTGATGAGTGCCAAGTTGCTGTATGACAGCCATGGCGCGGAAATCGCCGCCTGGTTCCAGTCGCTCGTCGCCTGACCCTTTTCAGATTGCGCTCGTCACTGCGGGCGCTTAATGTCACACTTGCACGATTTTGCTAAACGAAAACCAGAAATGAGTACGAGTCACCACTATCAACAATTGATCGACATTTTCGATCGCTGCTTTATGGCAGATTTTCAGACACGCCTGATTAAAGGCGACGATGAACCGATTTATCTTCCCGCAGATGATGAATCCCCCTGGCACCGCATTGTGTTCGCACACGGGTTTTATGCCAGCGGACTGCATGAGATATCCCATTGGTGTATTGCCGGGGAAGCGCGGCGAAAGTTAGTCGACTTTGGCTACTGGTATTGCCCCGATGGACGAGATGCGGCAACGCAGAGCCAGTTCGAAAGCGTTGAAATCAAGCCGCAGGCGCTGGAATGGCTGCTGTGTGCGGCGGCAGGTTTTCCCTTCAACGTCAGTTGCGACAATCTTGAGGGCGAGTGCGAACCCGACCGCGTGGCCTTTCAGCGTAAGGTGCATGCGCAAGTCATGCTCTACCTTGAAAACGGCATTCCGGCTCGACCGTCCCGCTTGATTGCTGCGTTGCAGGCTTATTATCACACACCGCCGTTAACGGCAGCACAGTTTCCGTGGCCGGAAGATCTGTGATTCACGGTAGTGGATCTATAAATGAGGAAGGACAATGATTGTTGAGTTTGAATCGCGAATTCTGGGCTTGATTGATGCGATGGTGGAACACGCGAGCGATGATGAGCTGTTTGCCAGTGGCTATCTGCGCGGACATTTAACGCTGGCGGTGGCCGAACTGGAACACAGCGGTGAGCATACGCCCGATGCGTTACAGGCGCAGGTCCTGCACAGCCTGGAAAACGCTATCCGCGCAGGTGAACTGTCACCTCGCGATCAGCAATTGGTGGTGGGGATGTGGGACAACCTGTGGATGCAGGCCAGAAACGCCTCCTGATGTTCCGGTGGGCACCTGCGGGTGCCCACTACTTATTTGACCGCTTTTCCCTTCAGCAGTTTTCGCACCCAGTAGCGATTAGGATTAAAGGCCGCTAATGTCTCGCGGTCTAACGGTTGTGGCTCTGCGCACAACTGGGCTGCCAGCACTTCAGCGGTCAGTGGCGCGCTGCATAATCCGCGTGAACCCAATGCTCCCATCACAAACAGCCCAGGCCAGACCGGCGCGGTTGCTGCATCCTCTGACTGCCGATGAAGATCGTGATATACCGCCAGGGTTTGCGCGTAATCGGGCAGCGCACCTGCCATGGGAACATGGTCGCGGCTTGCGCAGCGAACGCCTACGCGCGCTTCTTCTGCGCTGATATCAACGTCTTCGATCCAGGCGGCACCCGGCAAACAATCCAGCAAGCGTTGACGGTTTTGTTGTTGATCGGCGGTGCGATAATCCGTTGCGGTATCACCGCGCCGATAGCTGGCGCCAATGCAATGCGTCCCCTGCTGTGGGCTGACCGGCGTTAAATAGCCTTCGTAGCACAATACCTGCTTCAGGGCACTTAACGCGCGGGTGGTAGGAATATGGCTGACCTGACCGCCGACGGCATACACCGGGAGTTTTTCACTTTGCGTGAAGTCAGCAATCGTGTGCCCGTTGGCCAGCACCACCGTGCGGTGTTGCGCCGATGGTTGGTCACGAAAGTGCAGATGCCAGCCATCGCCCTGCGGCTCCAACTGCTGGAGGGTGTGTTGCCAATGGATAGACAAGCCTTGCTGTTCTGCCATTTGCAGTAGTTTTGGCACGGTGTCTGCCGGAGAGAGCCAACCGCCCAATGGATAATGAATCCCGCCAAACAGGGTTTCTACGCCTGCCAGTTGGCTGGCCTGCTCGGCATTTTGCGGGGCAGCAATGGCCGTGGGCAAATCCATCGCCAGCATCTGTTCAATTTTGTGCGCGCTTTTCTCATCCCAACCCAACTGTGTCACGCCGCACCAGTCATGTGCAAAAGTGAAGGGCAGGGCGTCATACACGCGGCGAGCAAAGGTAAAAGCGTGCGGAAAAAAGGCCGCCAGCGCGGGATCGTGTTGGTTTAGCAACGGATATAGCGCCCCCTGGCGATTGCCGGAAGCCCCTTGCGCGCCTTGTTCATCGGCGCAGTACAGGGTGACCTTTTTCCCCCGTCGCAGCAGAGCCAACGCCAGACACGCGCTGGCAATACCGCCACCGATGAGGGCGATGTCGTCGCTTTGCGCGGCGGGGCGCGCATACCAGGGCGCGCTGGCAGGCAGTGCCGGTGCTGTCTGGAGTGCGCCAGTCAGCATTTCGCGTTTTGGGCCAAAGCCTTTGCGTTTTTGCAGAGTAAAACCGGCTTCCTGCAATCCTCGCCGTACAAACCCTGCCGCCGTAAAGGTGGCAAGTGTCCCGCCGGGACGCGCCATCATCGCCATTTTTGTAAACAGAGCTGGCGTCCACATATCAGGATTTTTGGCTGGCGCGAAGCCGTCTAAAAACCAGGCATCTACCTGTCGATGCAGGCTGTCATCAAAAGTGTGAATTAGGGCGTTAATATCGCCAAACCAAAGATCGAGAGTCACTTCACCTGCATTAAACAGCAGACGGTGGCAGCCGGGGAGCGCTTCAGGCCACTGTTGTTGCAGCGGCTCGGCAAAGGCTGCCAGTTCGGGCCAATGTGCATGGGCGGCACGCAGGTCGTCACGATTCAGTGGGAATTTTTCGGTACTGATAAAGTGCAGGCGCGTGAGGGCGTGACAGGGATTTTGCTGGCGAAAAGCGTGAAAGGCTTGCCACAGTGCCAGAAAATTAAGGCCGGTGCCAAACCCTGTCTCTGCCACGATAAACAGACTGCGGTCGTGCGTGATAAAGCGAGCAGGGATGTCATTGCCGCCCAGAAACACATAGCGCGTTTCTGCCAGTCCGTTCTGGTTGGAAAAGTAGACGTCATCGAACACTCGGGAAACAGGTGTACCCTGTTCGTTCCAACGCAAGGTCGCATGTTCCACGGCAGGTGCTTTCAAAGGAATGGCTCATAATTCAGGGAGTGGCGCGATTTTAGCGCTGAGGGTGACGTGACGCAAATTTACAAAAGTTAGTCGCTGATCGGACTTGTTCGGCTTACAAGTGTAAGCTAGGCTGTCCTCTCAAATTGACCAGGGCTATGATCCTGATAATGAAGTGGAAGGGGTTTGAATGAAACGTGCAGTGATTACTGGCTTGGGAATCGTATCCAGCATCGGTAACAACCAAGAGGAAGTACTGGCTTCTCTGCGTGAGGGTCGCTCAGGAATTACTTTCTCTCAGGAGCTGAAGGATTCCGGCATGCGTAGTCACGTCTGGGGCAACGTTAAGCTCGACACCACCGGTCTGATTGACCGTAAAATCGTTCGCTTTATGAGTGACGCGTCGATTTATGCCTATCTCTCCATGGAAGAAGCGATTAAAGACTCTGGTCTGACAGACGAACAATATCAAAATAATCCGCGCGTGGGCCTGATTGCAGGTTCTGGCGGCGGTTCTCCAAAATTCCAGGTCTTCGGTGCGGATGCGATGCGCAGCCCACGTGGCCTGAAAGCCGTGGGGCCTTATGTGGTGACCAAAGCGATGGCATCGGGTGTTTCAGCCTGTCTCGCGACTCCCTTTAAGATCCACGGTGTCAACTACTCCATCAGCTCTGCGTGTGCTACCTCTGCCCACTGTATCGGTAACGCGGTAGAGCAAATTCAACTCGGCAAGCAGGACATTGTTTTTGCTGGCGGCGGCGAAGAGCTGTGCTGGGAAATGTCCTGTGAGTTTGATGCGATGGGTGCTTTGTCGACCAAGTACAATGAAACCCCAGAAAAAGCCTCACGTACCTATGATGCAAACCGCGATGGGTTTGTTATCGCAGGCGGCGGCGGCATGATCGTGGTGGAAGAGCTGGAACACGCACTGGCGCGTGGTGCACACATTTATGCTGAAATCGTCGGTTACGGCGCAACCTCTGACGGTGCCGACATGGTTGCACCTTCAGGTGAAGGTGCCGCACGCTGCATGAAGATGGCGATGCACGGCCTGGATACCCCGATCGACTACCTGAACAGCCACGGCACCTCGACGCCAGTGGGTGATGTCAAAGAACTGGGCGCTATTCGCGAAGTGTTTGGTGACAACACGCCAGCTATCTCCGCCACCAAAGCCATGACCGGTCACTCTCTGGGGGCCGCAGGTGTGCAGGAAGCCATCTACTCACTGCTGATGCTGGAGCACGGATTTATCGCGCCAAGCATTAACGTTGACGAGTTGGATGAAGCGGCCAAAGGCATGAACATTATCACTCAACCTACCGAGCGCAAGCTGACGACAGTGATGTCCAACAGCTTTGGTTTTGGTGGGACGAATGCCACGCTGGTAATGCGTAAACTGGCGTAAAAACCGTTGCCTCCCCTCGGTTTGTAGGGGAGGCATATTGATGGATTCCCCGCATTTTCCCCAATTGACAACTTCTGACAATCTCGCCAGACTCCAGCACTTCTGTAGAAGTTGATGCTTCAGCACAACGTCCATCAAGGAGCAGCGTGACGTATGTCTGCGATGACCCCCTCTTCTGCGCCGAATGAAACCCGTTCGCTGGCGCGTATCGTGTTTGCCGTATTCCTGAGTTACATGACGGTGGGATTGCCACTGCCGGTTATCCCACTGTGGGTGCACCATGAACTCGGTTTGAATAACGTTATGGTGGGGATCGCCGTAGGTATTCAGTTCTTAGCGACGGTACTGACCCGCAGCTATGCCGGACGCCTTGCGGATCAGCAGGGCGCAAAACGCTCAACGTTGCAAGGAATGATGGCCTGTTCACTGGCGGGGGTGGCGTACCTGCTGGCTGCAGTGTTGCCTGTACCGGTGATGGCGAAATTTGCCTTGTTGGTAGTGGGGCGTTTAATTCTGGGATTTGGTGAGAGCCAGCTACTGACCGGTAGTTTGACCTGGGGGATGGGCCTGGTTGGGCCGCACCGTTCGGGGAAAGTGATGTCATGGAATGGCATGGCTATTTATGGCGCATTGGCCGCAGGCGCACCGCTGGGGCTACTGCTACACAGCCACTGGGGATTTGTTGCACTGGGTGTCTCGACTGTGCTGTTGCCCGTGATCGGTTTTCTGTCTAATGCCACGGTGAAACCGGTGACCCCGCACGCGGGGGATCGTCCTTCACTGCTTTCTGTGGTCGCGAAAATCTGGCAGCCCGGCATGGGGCTGGCACTTCAGGGCGTCGGCTTTGCAGTGATAGGCACGTTTGTCTCGCTCTATTTCAGTGCGCAGATGTGGGGGAATGCGGGTTTTGCGCTCTCGGCATTTGGCCTGGCGTTTGTTGCCATGCGCGTGCTGTTTGGTTGGATGCCCGACCGTTACGGCGGCGTGCGCGTAGCGTTGGCCTCCTTTGTGATTGAAATTGCAGGCTTACTGCTGCTGGGCTTTGCCACCACTGCCAGCATGGCGCTGCTGGGGGCGGCATTGACCGGTAGCGGATGTTCCCTGATTTTCCCTGCGCTGGGCGTTGAAGTGGTGAAGCGAGTGCCTCCACAGGTACGGGGCACGGCATTGGGCGGCTACGCTGCGTTTCAGGACATCGCTTACGGCCTGAGTGGCCCATTAACCGGTATTTTGGCCAGCTCGCACGGCTATGACTCGGTGTTTTTTGCCGGTGCCGCCTGCGCCGTCGTGGGCTTGTTCATGACGCTGGGCTTTATGCGCCGACAGTAGTGATTGCGTTATGCGGGAATTCATGCGGTAAATAGGGACTACCTACGCTTAACAGGAGCCCGCGATGACCCTTCAATCTGCTGTATTGCAGTTTCCTCCGCCCGATGCCAGCCAAAGTGCGCGCTGGCTCGCCGATAAATTGGCACATTATGCCGATGCCTGGGATTTGGCCGTCGATATCCAACAGGGTGTGACGCAGATTGTGGTGGTTGATACCCGTTCCGCAGCGCAATACGCGGCCGCGCATATTCCAGGGGCTATCAGTTTTCCCCACCGTTTGATGAACGCCGACACGCTGGCGGAATGGGATCGCGATATCGTTTATGTGACCTACTGTGACGGTATTGGCTGTAACGGCTCTACCAAAGGCGCGTACAAATTGGCCAGTGCGGGGCTGCGGGTGAAAGAGTTAATCGGTGGACTGGACTTCTGGCTGCGCGATCAGCATCCGGTGATCAGCGGTGATGCGCCAGGCACATGGCCCACGCATCACGTCGCTACGGAATGTGGTTGCTGATCAGAGAAAGACCCACAATAAAAAGATAACTACCACCAGCGCACCGCAGACCGTGAGCGCTGGTCGGTTGTTGAGTGGCTGTAAAAAACTCGGCAGATTCGGGCCAAACGGATACCAGATGGGCTGCGGATCGATCTCATTGGCTGCCAGTCGTTCTTCACGCAGGCGCTCCGCGCGGCGCGCAAACACGAAGTTCAGCAAATCTTGCGCTTGTGCGGCGGTCAGCACCGTGGTCGGTGTGGCCTGGAAACGTTGTTGGCTGTACTCTTCCAGCGCGCGCTGCTCCTGACGATCCAGAGGTTGTTTCAGTGCTGTCTCCAGTAATTGCAATGTGGGTGCCTGATGTTGACTCAACGTCTGACGCACCTGCAAATACTGCGTGAGCAGGGTGAAGTGGCGGGCAGGAACCGGATCGCCCGGTTTCAGTTGCACCAGTTTCAGCGCCTCACGCCAGATAGTGGCGGGTTGTTCACCGGTAGCCGCCGCCAGACGGGCGATTTGCTGGTTCAACTGGTGGTGCTCAGCGGGCAGCAACGAGCGGTCTGACGGCTGGGTTTGCTGCGGCTGTGGAATGGTCATCTGTCCATTTTGCAACATGGTCAGCACCTGACGCAGTTGATCCTGGCTCAGCGAGCTCAGCACCGTGTGCCCAAATTGCTGGCGGATAAAATCACTGACCGCCTGGCGATTATTTCCCTGAGGCAGCAGATCCGTCAGTTGCTGAAGCAACTGGCGTGTGGCATGCGTATTTTGCACCTGCGCTAAGCGTGTCGTCAGGAACTTTTCAGCGGCAGGAAAATGGCGAGATAACAGCTCGGCGTCATTTTTGACTCCCGCCTCATGACGAATACCTGCCCACAGCTCCGGGCCTTTTAACGTACTCAATGCGGTAATGCGCAGGATCAGTCGCTCAAGCGTGGTGCGTTGAGCCGGCGAAAGGGGTTGCTCGCCGGGGGCTGGGCGCGGGCCACCGGGTTTCAGATCGACAATTGGGCGTTGTTCGCCACTGATGGGCGTGCCGGGTCCACTAAGAGGTTGCATCGCGGATTCCTTGTCGTTTTAGCCGCCGGGAAAAAAGGGTCGCTAATGGTAACAAAACCGCGATGCGATGCCTATGCAAGCCGCGTCCCTGCGGCTAAAAATTTATTCGCCTTGCTGGGCCAACGAGCGGCGTTGTTTACGGCGCCAGTGTTTCCATATTACCGGCCCCACCAGCACCAGGACCGCCAGCACCAGTAAGACCTGGCTGATGGCACTGCCCCACAGAATATGCAAATCTCCGTTACTGATGGATAACGCACGACGCAGATTCTGTTCCAGCAGTTCACCCAATACAAAACCGAGGATTAATGGCGACATTGGGAAATCCATTTTGCGCAGGATATAGCCGAAAATGCCTAATCCCACCATCAGCAGTAAATCGAAGGTTGTACTGTGTACCGCATACACGCCCACGGCGGAGATCGACGCGATAGCCGGTACCAGAATCCACATGGGAATGGTGAGCATGCGCGCAAACAGGTTGATCAGCGGCAGGTTCATTATCAGCAACATGACGTTGCCGATTAACAAGGCGGCAATCAGGCCCCAGACAATATCGGGTTGTTCGGTAAACATCGCCGGGCCTGGCGTGATGTTGTAAAGCGTTAACGCGCCCATCATCACGGCCGTGGTGCCAGAGCCGGGCACACCCAGCGTTAACATGGGAATAAACGAGCCACAGGCGGATGCATTATTGGCGGCTTCTGGCGCGGCAACCCCGCGAATATCCCCTTTACCAAATTCTTCACTGCCGGTGATTTTTTTCTCACTCATGTAGGCCATCGCGCTGGCAATCGTTGCGCCCGCGCCCGGCAATACGCCGACAAAGAAGCCGAGGAATGAAGATCGCAACGTCGTGGCGATACAACTGGCCCCCTCTTTCAGGTTAAACATCATGCGTCCGCTGGCGCGTACCGCTTTTTGCCCGCCGCTGGTGGATTCCAGCATCAGCAAAATTTCACTCACCGAGAACAAACCAATCACGACAACCACAAATTGAATACCGTCTGATAAATGTACGCTGTCGAAGGTAAAGCGATACACGCCGGTGTTGTCATCTACGCCCACGGTGGCCATCCCCAGGCCTATCAGTGCTGCCATAATGGATTTCACCGGGTTTTTGCCCATCATGCCGCCGAGGCAGGCGAGGGCGAAGACCATCAGGGCGAAATACTCTGCCGGGCCAAACGCCAGCGACCAACTTGCCAGCAAGGGCGCGAACAAAATAATACCTGTGATAGCAATGGTGGAACCGACGAACGAACTGACTGCCGAAATGGACAGCGCCACGCCCGCACGCCCCTGTTTCGCCATCGGGTAACCATCCAGCGCGGTCATGATGGCCCCCGCATCGCCAGGGACATTTAATAAAATGGACGAAATCCGCCCGCCATATTCACAGCCGATGTACACCGTTGCCAGCAGGATCAGCGCTGATTCCGCAGGGAGATGCAGGGCAAAAGCCAACGGCATCAGGATGGCCACGCCATTAATTGGGCCAAGGCCCGGCAGCAGCCCCACAATGGTGCCAATAAAACATCCGATCAGGGCAATCAGTAAGTTGGAGGGCGTCAGCGCGACGCTGAAGCCTTGCATTAAAAAATTCCAGGTTTCCATGGTGCTTTCCTTAGTTAAACACGCTGCCGAGCGGCAGGGTGACATCCAGCAAGCGATCAAAGGCATAAAACAGGCTGACGCCGCTGATGACCCCCGACAGCGCTGCTGCCCACCAGGTCGCACCAAACAGCATGGCGATGCCCAGGGTTAAAAGCGCGGTGCTCAGTGGGAAGCCCAGGGTTTCAAACAGCCAGCCATACGCCATTAACATGACCATCATTTGTAGCAGGCGAACCAAAACACCTTTGCCAGGCCAGCGGATGTCATCAGGTTTACGTATCAGCATCAGGCAAGCGCAGACCGCCATCAGGCCAATAATTGCTAATGGGAACGGGCGCGGGCCCACCGGTTCATAGCTGTACTCCGAGGTAATGCCCCAGGCGATCGTCAGCCCGATAAGGCATAACAGTCCCCAGATGACCGCAAATAATTTGTCGCTCATCGTCATGCCCCTTTATTTGGCCAATCCGAAGGATTTGGCTTGTTCACGGTACTCCGCGACCTGTTTTTTCACGTAGCTGTCCAGTTCGGCACCGCTGAGGTTGAATTCAAATAACCCGCGCAGGTCGCGTTGCTGTTTGAATTCAGGGGTCTGCACCAGCTTGCTGAACGCCTGTTGCCACCATTGATAGTCGGCATCACTGACTTTGGGCCCCAGATAGAACCCGCGAATAATGGGCCACGTAATGTCGTAACCTTGCTCTTTAGCCGTGGGGATTTCACGCAGTTGGCCTGGCAGACGTTCATCGGACATGACCGCCAGAACGCGCATTTTCCCCGCTTCAAGATGCGGGACCATCTCGCTCATGTCGCCGGATACCACCTGGATGTGGTTGCCTAACAGGGCGGTGACTGGCTCGCCACCGCCTTCAAAGGCGACATAACGCATTTTGCGCGGATCGATATCAGCGGCGCGCGCCAGCAACGCGGTTTTCATCCAATCCTGGCTGCCAATCGAGGCGCCTGCGCCAATCACCACCTGGTTGGGATCTTTTTTCATGGCCGCCAGCAGTTCGCCGAGATTTTTCCACGGCGCATCGGTGCGAACGGCAATCATGCCGTAATCGGTGCCTACAGCCGCCAGCCACTTCACGTCATCCACGTTGTAGCGACCAAATTTGCCCTGCGACAGGTTAAGCAACGATCCACCGGAAAACGCCACCACGGTGCCGGCTTCCGCTGGACGCTGGGCCACAATCGCGTTATAGGCCACGGCCCCCACGCCACCTGGCATATAGGTCACACGCATCGGTGAGCTGATCTGCCCGGTTTCTTGCAGGGAAACTTGCAACAGTTTGCAGGTGAGATCAAAGCCCCCGCCGGGTTTAGCAGGGGCAATGCATTCGGTGCGCGACGGGGGCTCGGCGGCGACGGCAAGTGGTGCCGTCAGGGCCAGTGCAAGTGAGGTTAGCGTGGTACGGATCGCTGTTTTCATCGGGTGCTCCGTTATATTTCTGTGAGAGTGTGAACCTCCCCGCGATTTGCGGTTGCCAGATTGTTAAATCCTTAACCTTTCATTTACCTTTCACTGAGGAACAAATGTGACAGGATGTGATATGCGTCTCTTACTGGTGGAAGATACGGTGGACCTGGCAAGCTGGCTGCAAAAAGCGCTGACGCAGGCCGGTTTCGCTGTTGACTGGGTGGCCGACGGCATTGCCGCTGACCACGTGTTGCAAAGCGAGCACTACGAAGTCGTGGTACTGGATGTCGCACTGCCGCGGTTAAATGGGCTTGAATTACTGGCCCGCATGCGCCGTCGGGGACAGACGTTGCCTGTGCTGCTGCTGACAGCACGCGCAGACGTGGCTGATCGGGTGCGTGGCCTGAATCAGGGGGCTGACGACTACCTCACCAAACCTTTTGAGCTTGAAGAGCTGGAAGCACGTATCCGCGCGTTGCTGCGCCGCCGCCATGGTCAGTTGCAGGCGGCGCTGACCTACGGTGAATTGGTGCTCCATGACGAGGGCTACTTCGTACTGGCGGATAAACCCTTGTCTCTGACGCCGCGTGAAACCAGTATTCTCACGACGCTGATGCAGCGGCCCGGCAAACCGGTCTCGCGTCAGCATCTGTATGAGCAGACTTTTACGCTCACGGATGAGGCCAGCCCGGAAAGCATTGAACTCTATGTGCACCGGGTGCGAAAAAAACTGGTGGGCAGCAATGTCGGCATCGTGACGCTGCGGGGGTTAGGCTACACGCTCGAGTGTCAACCGTGATCCGCACTCTGCGCGGGCAACTGCTGTTGTGGTTTGGCTTACCGCTTTGTGTGCTGTGGGGCTTATCTGTCTGGACGCATTACCAAAGTGCCTCTGCCGCCGCAACCCAGGCCTATGACCGCTCACTGCTGGCGTCGGCGCGAACGGTCGCGGAAAGATTGCGTGTGCAGCAGGGGCGATTAGAGGTGGATGTGCCCTGGGTGGTGCTGGATAGCTTTGAGCGCAACATGAACGACCAGCTTTACTATCAGGTCATTGCCCCGGATGGCCATACGCTGTCGGGATTTGATGACCTTCCTTCTGTTCCTGCCAGTACCTCGCTCTCGCCCCATTATCCGGCGCTGGTGCATTTTTATGATGCGCGTTACCGCGCGTTGCCTATCCGGGTAGCAGCCTTGTGGCAGCCCGTCAGTGAAGCAGGTTTTGAAGGCATGGCGCTGATTCTGGTCGCCGAAACCTTGACCTCTCGCGAGGCCTTTGCCCGCCGTTTATTATTGACTGCCATCGCCAGTCAGGGCGCATTGGTGCTGGTGGCACTGTTATTAGTGGCACTGATGCTCCGGCGCGTATTGCGACCACTGCGCCAGCTATCGGGTATTTTGATGCGGCGTGATGGCAGCGATCACTCTCCGCTGCCCGCAGTGATTCCGTGGGCAGAAATGCAGCCGTTGCTGAGCGCCTTGAACTGTTATCAGGCGCGGTTGCAGGAGATGATGGCGCGGCAAGCGCGCTTTAGTGCCGATGCTTCCCATCAATTGCGCACGCCGTTGACCATCCTGAAAACGCAGGTATCTCTGGCGTTGAAAAGCCGCGATCCCGCGCACCGGCAAGAGAGCTTACAGGGCATGCGTAGCACACTGGATGACACCATCGCGTTAACCGACCGCTTACTTCAGCTCTCCCGCTTGCGTGCTCACCAGCAAAATCGTCCACCGCAACAGCGTCTTGATCTGGTGGTTTTAGCGCAAGAGGCGTGTTTACTGCGCATGACACAGGCACGTAGTCGGCAGATCGATTTGGGCTATGAAGGTGATGAACAGTATTGGATTCAGGGCGATGCGCTGCTATTGGCCGAATTGCTGGCTAATTTGCTGGACAACGCGTTGAAATACTCGCCGGTGGCCGGGATCGTGACGGTCAGTGTGACGAATGGGCACTGTGTGGTGGAAGACAGTGGGCCGGGCATTGCGCGGGATCAGCAGCAACACGCCATGGCCGCCTTTCATCGTTTGACTCATGAAGAGCCGGTAGCGGGCAGCGGGCTCGGGTTGGCGCTGGTCAAAGACATTACCGCATGGCACGGCACACAGCCGATACTCTCCCGCAGCCCGACATTGGGAGGGCTGCGGGTGACCATCGATTTCAGCGCACAGGCTCTTCCGCCACCGGCGATGCCGCACGTTTCAGCGTCACCGGTTTGCGCAGGCGCTGAGAAACCATCACACCCAACAGCGTGATACCGCCGCCAATGTAGTGATAGCTGTGCATCTGCTCATGTAAAAATGTCACGGCAATGATCGCGGTAAAGACCGGTGCCAGATTCATAAAAATGCTGGTGTTATTGGCACCGAGCGCCGCAACGCCTTTGATCCACAAAAACGGCGCCATCAGTGAGGCGAACAGGCCTGCAAATACCACCAGTGGAATATTGTTGGCATTCAAACTGACGTCCGGTGCGTGCAGGAACCCAGGAAGCAACAGCAGCACGCCAAAGGCCACTTGAACATATAAACTCTGCCAGCCCGGCAGTGCGATGGCCCAACGCTTAGTCAGTACACCGTACAGCGCATAGGAGGCGGAGCCTGCCAGCATCATGATCTCGCCAGGCCCAATACCGTGCGTGAGCAAAAGCTCGGGCTGGCCTGCGCTGATTAACCAAATAAGTCCGCCCAGCGACAACACGCTGCCCAATACAATGCCCTGAGTCGGCGCGTGGCGCAGTAATACGACGCTAAACAAAACGGTCAGCAGAGGGATCAGTGAGTTAATAATGCCCATAAACAGGGCGCTCACACTTTGTGCGGCGTAGTAAGCAAGGCTTTGGTACAGCACCATGCCTAATAATCCCAGAACCAACAGTTTCCACCAGGCTTTACGCACCGTTGCGCGGGCGCGCCATACGCCAGGCAGCACAAAAGGCGTCATCACCAGCAATGCCAGCAGCCAGCGGTAAAAGGAGATGGCCGCTGGATCAATCGCTGCGGCCGACAGCTTGCTCACGATGGCGTTGACGGACCAAATCAACACCGCGAAGAGGGGAAATAAAAACGCCATAAATCACTCCTGTCAATAATGGCGGCAGTTTACTGCTGTCTGTTTGTCATGAGATAGTGCGAATCAGACAACTTATTCACCGAATCAGACAATGATCAATCAGCTCACTTACCAACAGCCAGAACACGGCGATGCCTTTCACTTCTTTTTCCGCTATGAGCAGGCCAATGCCCAAACGGAATACCTGCCGCATTGCCACGCGTGGGGACAAGTGATCTTTGTAAAGTGCAACGTACTGGAGATGCAGGTGGCCGGGCAGCGCCTGCTTACGCCTGCTGAATTCCCGGTGTGGGTGCCTCCGGGAATAGAGCATGCCAGCTATAACCATAAGCAGGCACATTTCCGTACCCTGGATATTCATGCCGAGCTGTGTCAGGGATTACCGCCCACGGCGTGTTTGCTGAAAGTGAGCCCGATTGTGCATGCCATCGTTGAGGATTGCGCTGCGCGGCAGGTAGGGCTTCCTGACAGTGAGGAAGACCAGCGACTGTGTGAGGTTCTGCTTGATCAACTGCGGCAAGCCTTGCCGCAAGAGAGCTATTTACCCCATTCGCCAGATCGTTTTCTGGCCCCGATGCTACACGCACTTGAGCAAGATCCCGCCGATAACACGCCGCTTTCCACGTGGGCGCAGCGCGTTTTTACCACCGAAAGAACATTGGCGCGCCGTTTTCAAACTGAATTGGGCATGACCTTTAGCGAGTGGCGGCAACGTTTGCGCTTTGTGCATGCGATTTCGCTGTTAGAGCAAGGGCTGACGGTACAAGACATCGCGCTGCAACTTGGATACAGCTCGTCATCGGCACTGATTGTTATGTTTCAGCAACTCTCAGGCACCACACCTGAGCGATATCGCCAACGCAGCACCTGAATGATAGATCCCATGGCGTCTGACGTGGCACACTGTCGGTCCCATTTGTTAAGCAGCCAGTCAGGAAAACCGCGTGAAAATTCTTGTCGATGAGAACATGCCCTACGCCCGTGAATTGTTTAGTCGTACCGGTAAAGTGATTGCCGTACCCGGGCGGCCACTGCCCGTCGCCGAGTTGGCAGATGCCGATGGCTTAATGGTGCGTTCGATTACCAAAGTCAATGCAGAATTGCTGCAGGGTAAACCGGTGAAATTTGTCGGGACAGCGACGGCAGGCACCGATCATATTGACGATGCCTGGCTGGCAGAGCAGGGGATTGCCTTTTCGGCGGCGCCGGGCTGCAACGCGATTGCGGTGGTGGAGTATGTTTTCTCTGCGCTGCTCCTGCTGGCTGAACGTGACGGCTTTGCCCTGACCGATCGCACCGTGGGTATTGTGGGTGTTGGCAACGTGGGGGCACGTTTGCAGGCCCGTCTGGCGGCGCTGGGTATTCGCACACTGCTGTGCGATCCACCACGCGCCGATCGCGGTGATGCTGGCGAATTCCTGCCGCTTTCCACACTGGTTGAACAGGCGGATATCCTGACGTTCCACACGCCGTTGTTTAAAGACGGCCCGTATAAAACGCTGCATTTGGCCGATCAGTCACTGTTGCAGGCGCTGAAACCCGGCACGATTTTAATTAACGCGTGCCGCGGTGAGGTGGTGGATAACACGGCATTGCTTGCGGTCCTGAATCAGCGCGATGATCTGAGCGTGGTGATGGATGTTTGGGAGCCGGAGCCGGACTTAAATACGGCACTGCTGGCAAAAGTGGATATTGGTACGGCGCATATTGCGGGTTATACCCTGGAAGGCAAGGCGCGCGGCACGACGCAGGTTTTTGAAGCCTGGACCGCGTTTCTTGGTAAACCGGAGCAGGTGGCATTAGCGAGTCTGTTACCCACACCGGAATTTAGCCATATTCGCCTGAACGGCAAACTCGATCAGCCAACGCTAAAACGATTGGTGCATCTGGTGTATGATGTGCGCCGCGATGATGCGCCGCTGCGAAAAGTGGCGGGGCAGCCCGGTGAATTCGACCGTCTGCGCAAGCAATATGAAGAGCGTCGTGAGTGGTCGTCACTGCACGTCGAGTGCGATGATGCAGAGACCGCCGCGCTGCTGAGTCAATTGGGCTTTCACGCAACGTCTTAAGTCTTTCCCAGGCTTTGGGAAGTAATCTGAATCCTCAGGGCGGTATTAGTACCGCCTTCTGTTTTTATGTCATTGTCTGGAGTACAGCAACATGTCTGACGGCTGGAATATTGCGCTACTGGGTGCCACGGGCGCGGTCGGCAACGCTTTACTGGAAACACTGGAAGCCCGTGAGTTTCCCGTAGGTGAACTCTGGTTGCTCGGCAGCGAGCGTTCAGCGGGTGAAGTGCTGCGTTTCAACGGTAAATCTCTGCGCGTGGAAGAGGCGCGGGAATTTGACTGGTCGCAGGCGCAGTTAGCGTTTTTTGCCGCGGGCGCGCAAGCCTCAATGCAATATGTTGAGGAGGCTGCCAGCGCGGGCTGTTTGGTGATTGACTGCAGCGACGCCTTTGCTTTGGAGCCGGATGTCCCTCTGGTGGTGCCAGATGTGAATCCGCAGGTCTTAGCGGATTACCGTAATCGCAATGTGATCAGTGTTGCGGATAGCACCGTGTGCCAGTTGCTGACGGCTATTAAACCTTTGGTTGATGCGGCAGGGTTAAGTCGCCTGCAGGTGACCAATTTGCTGCCGGCTTCTGCCTCAGGCAAAGCCGCCGTGGATGCACTGGCCGGTGAAAGCGCGCGTTTACTGAATGGCGTACCGGCGGACGAGCACTTCTTTGGTCGCCAGTTGGCGTTTAACCTGTTGCCGCTGTTGGCTGACCCTGAAGGCAGCGTGGCGCAAGAGCGTCGCCTGGTGGATCAAGTACGCAAAGTGATGCAGGACGAAGGATTACCGCTGTCCGCCAGTACGGTTCAGACGCCGGTGTTCTTTGGTAACGCGCAAATTGTGCATTTTGAGGGACTGCGTCCGCTCTCTGCCGAAGAAGCACGGGATGAGTTGTCGCGCGGCGATGCGTTGAATCTGACGGAAGAGCAGGCGTTTCCCACCCCGGTGAGTGATGCCTCTGACAATGATCAGTTGAGCATTGGCGCACTGCGTAACGACTACGGCACACCTGAGTTGCTGCAATTCTGGAGCGTTGCTGACAATGTGCGTTTTGGCGGCGCATTAATGGCGGTGAAAACAGCGGAAAAATTAGTGCAGGAGTATCTGTACTGATGACACAACAGCATGACGCGCCGGTTTATAAGTTGGCGCTGGGCATTGAATACGATGGCAGCCGTTACTATGGCTGGCAACGACAGCAAGAAGTCCGCAGCGTGCAAGAACGTTTAGAGCGTGCGCTGAGCAAAGTGGCGAATCATCCGGTAAATGTGTTTTGTGCCGGACGCACTGACGCTGGCGTGCACGGCACCGGGCAAGTGGTGCATTTTGACACCACTTCAGTGCGTAAAGATGCAGCCTGGACGCTGGGGGCCAATGCTAACTTGCCCGACGATATCGCTGTACGTTGGGTGAAAGCGGTGCCTGAGGAGTTTCATGCCCGCTTCAGTGCCACCGCGCGGCGTTATCGCTACGTGATTTTTAATCAGCGGCTGCGCCCCGCTATTCTGGGCAACGGCGTGACCCATTTTTATCATCCGCTGGACGCGGAGAAGATGCATCAGGCAGGACAGTGCTTGCTGGGCGAGAACGATTTTACGTCGTTTCGTGCAGTGCAGTGTCAGTCAAGGACGCCCTGGCGAAATATGATGCACCTGAATGTCTCCCGCCACGGGGCGTATGTGGTGGTGGATATCAAGGCTAATGCTTTTGTACACCATATGGTGCGCAACATTGTTGGCAGCCTGATGGAAATTGGCTGCGGCAACCAATCTGAGGGGTGGATGGCTGAACTGCTGGCGGCAAAAGATCGCACGCTCGCAGCGGCAACGGCAAAAGCGGAGGGGCTGTATCTGGTCTCCGTTGATTACCCTGAGCGCTTTGCGCTCCCACGTCCTCCAATGGGACCGCTGTTCCTTGAGGATTAATTTAGGCTGTTTTATTTAGGAAGAACGCATGGACTTGATTCGTTTTCTCGTCGATTTTATCCTGCATATTGACGTTCACCTTGCGGAGCTGGTGGCACAATATGGGTTGTGGATTTACGCCATTTTGTTCCTGATCCTGTTCTGCGAAACCGGACTGGTGGTGACGCCATTTTTGCCGGGCGATTCGCTGTTGTTTGTGGCGGGGGCGCTGGCCGCGCTGCCGAGTAACGATCTGAATGTGCATACGATGGTGATATTAATGATCATCGCGGCCATTTTGGGTGATGCGGTGAACTACACCATCGGACGTCTGTTTGGAGAGCGGCTGTTTAGCAACCCGAATTCAAAAATCTTCCGCCGTAGCTATCTGGATAAAACCCACGCGTTCTATGACAAGCATGGTGGAAAAACCATTATCCTCGCGCGCTTCGTGCCTATCGTGCGTACCTTTGCGCCCTTTGTCGCCGGTATGGGTCACATGTCCTATCGTCACTTCGCCTTCTATAACGTGACCGGTGCGCTGTTGTGGGTTTTGTCATTTACCTATGCAGGTTACTTGTTTGGCGATTTACCGGTGGTGCAGGAAAACCTGAAACTCCTGATTGTTGGCATTATCTTTGTGTCGATTCTCCCCGGGATCATTGAAGTGTGGCGTCATCGCCGTGCGGCGCGCCAACAAAAACCGCAGTAAGATTTAACCGCAGCCCTTTCTCCAGGCCTGGCAGTTGCCGGGCCTGTTTGTTTTCTATTCTGCGCAGGCTGATGACAGCGTAGATGACTGCAAGAGATGGACAAAAAAAAGCCACCCAGTTAACAGGTGGCAAAAGGTTGGGTACTACACATGACACTTGATAAGGCGATCGGGATTGCCGCCTCGCGACCATTAAGCCCGCTGTGACCTAAACGTAAATTAAATAGTTACTCACCGTCATTAAATTGTCATGTTAACCGTATGATTACTGTACAACCGACAAGGCGAGTGGCAGGTTGGTCAAAGCCGCTGAAAGCGCAAAAGGGCTGTTTACCAAGCCCTGGCTAAGCCATTGAGTTATAGGTAGCGCGTTGTTGCGATTTATGGTGTAATGTCGCATGTTTTTTATGCTTAAAATCGCACTAACAGATTGATTTTACAGCCAAATCACAAAGAAGAGTCATCAATGAGCTGGATTGAACGCATTCTCAATAAGAGCACAACAACCCCATCGCGCAAAGCCAGTATCCCGGAAGGGGTATGGACCAAATGTGACAGCTGCGGCCAGGTTCTGTACCGCGCTGAGCTGGAACGTAACCTTGAGGTGTGTCCAAAGTGTGACCACCACATGCGCATGCACGGTCGTGATCGTCTGCTGAGTCTGTTAGATGAAGGCAGCACGGTTGAGCTGGGAAGCGAACTGGAGCCGAAAGATCTGCTCAAGTTCAAAGATTCCAAAAAATACAAAGACCGTATCGTCGCGGCGCAAAAAGCCACCGACGAAAAAGATGCCCTGATCGTTATGAAAGGCACTTTGCATGAGCAACCGGTGGTTGCTGCGGCGTTTGAATTCGCCTTTATGGGTGGATCAATGGGCTCGGTAGTGGGCGCACGTTTCGTGCGTGCCGTTGAGCAAGCGCTGGAAGATAACTGTCCGCTGATTTGCTTCTCTGCTTCCGGCGGTGCCCGTATGCAAGAAGCGCTGATGTCGCTGATGCAAATGGCGAAAACCAGTGCTGCATTGGCCAAAATGCAGGAGCGTGGTTTGCCGTATATCTCTGTGCTGACTGACCCCACCATGGGCGGTGTATCGGCGAGTTTCGCCATGCTGGGCGATCTCAACATCGCTGAGCCAAAAGCACTGATCGGCTTTGCAGGGCCGCGCGTGATTGAGCAAACCGTGCGTGAAAAGCTGCCGCCGGGCTTCCAGCGCAGTGAATTCCTGATTGAAAAGGGCGCTATCGATATGATCGTTCGCCGTCCTGAATTGCGCCTGAAGTTGGCCAGCGTGTTGGCGAAGATGATGAACCTGCCTTCGCCGCAGCCGACGGTCGACGAATTGGATGCTGAGAAAGCACCCGAGCGCAACGAAGCGTAACCCAATGCAACGGCCCTACGGGGCCGTTTCCAATGAACTGTAAAAAGTTGAACGGGAAACATGGAAAAGCGTCCTCTTCCTCAAGCCACGTCGCCTCTGGCCACGTGGCTTTGCTATCTTGAAAACCTCCATACTAAAGCCATCGATCTTGGCTTAACGCGCATTCACCAGGTTGCACAGCAACTTGATGTGCTGAAACCAGCGCCGATGGTGTTTACCGTGGCGGGGACCAACGGCAAAGGCACCACCTGTCGCACGTTAGAAACGGTGCTGATGGCCGCGGGTTATCGCGTGGGTGTCTACAGCTCTCCCCATTTAGTGCGCTATACCGAACGTGTGCGCATTCAGGGCGCAGAGCTGCCTGAATCGTCACACACCGCTGCGTTTGCTGCCATTGAGGCTGCGCGGGGTGAAACATCGCTGACCTACTTCGAATTTGGCACGCTCTCTGCGCTGGTGTTATTTAAGCAGGCGGCGTTAGATGTCGTTATTCTGGAAGTTGGATTGGGTGGGCGTTTAGATGCCACCAACATTGTTGATGCCGATGTCGCGGTGGTCACCAGTATTGCCCTTGATCATGTGGACTGGCTGGGGCCAGACCGCGAAAGCATTGGTCGTGAAAAAGCCGGTATTTTTCGGGCACATAAGCCCGCGGTGGTCGGCGAACCTGATATGCCGCACACCATTGCGCAGGTGGCTGCTGAAACCGGTGCGCACTTATTGCGTCGTGGCGAACAATGGGACATTCGCGTGCATGCCGACGGGTGGGATTTCCGCGATGAGCAGGGTGAGCTCAATGGGTTAGCCCTGCCACAGGTGCCATTACCAAACGCGGCGACCGCGTTAGCGGCTTTGCGGGCCAGTGGCTTACGCGTTGAGGAAGCCACACTGCGGCACAGCTTGCCACAGGCATTACTGCCTGGGCGATTCGAAATTGTTGCCGAGCAGCCAACGGTGATTTTAGACGTTGCGCACAATCCCCATGCGGCGGCGTATCTGGCACAACGTTTGTCACAACAGCCGAATCGCGGCCGGGTACACGCCGTGGTGGGCATGTTACATGATAAAGATATCGCAGGGACCTTAGCCTGCCTGCGCGCGCAAATTGACGTCTGGTATTGCGCACCGCTGGAAGGACCGCGCGGGGCCAGCGCTGCTGAACTGGTGGCTCATCTCCCTCAAGCGCACGCCTTTAGCAGCGTGGCAGAGGCGTGGCGAGCGGCAATCAGCAGTGCGCAACCGCAGGATACGGTTTTAGTCTGTGGATCCTTCCATACTGTTGCAGCGGTCATGACAGAACGAGAAACGGAGAGTCACAGTGGCGAGTAAGTTTCAAAATCGACTGGTTGGCACGGTTATTCTGGTGGCGCTTGGCGTGATTGTGTTACCGGGACTGCTGGACGGTCAGAAAAAGCATTACAAGGAAGAGTTTGCGGCGATCCCATTGGTGCCGGACAGTAACGACGAGCAAGACAGCGAAATGGTGCCACCGGTTACCCAGGCCTTGCCTGCCCAGCCACCACAAGGCAGCGGCGTGGCACCGGGTGAAAACACGCGCAATGCAGACAGCGGGATGCAAATGCCGCAAAACCGCAGTGAGCCATCGGTGATTACCCCACCGCCGATGCAAACGGCACCTGCGCAACCGGCTAAGCCGGTGCAGCAGACACCGCCAGCGGCGACCAAACCTGTGGTACCGCCAAAAACCGTTGAGAAGCCTAAACCGCAGCCCAAGCCTGAACCGAAACCTGAGCCTAAGCCAGCAGCGGAACCCAAAGCGGCGGAGGCACCGAGTGGGCAGGCGTATATGGTGCAACTGGGTGCCTTGAAAAATGCGGGCAAAGTGAATGAAATCGTTGCTCAACTGAGGTTGTCAGGTTACCGCGCGTGGACGGTACCCGCGACACCGGTGCAGGGCGAGATTACACGTATTTATGTTGGCCCGGATGCTTCAAAAGCCCGGATGCAATCGGCCGTCGGTGAGCTGAAAAGTATTTCTGGATTAAGCGGCGTAGTGAAGCCGTATTCAGCGCGCTAAAACGGCAGGGGAAGGCCAGAGCCATCCCTTTCTCTGACCCTTTTCAATTGGCAAGGAAAAGGGCGTAGTACGCAGGGGGGAGGGCGATGCCACCCCCTTTTTTTAACGCCAATACTATTTTTTTGTGGGCACGGAAAAGCCTACGCAAACGTTTTCTTTTTCTGTTAGAATTCGCCCCGAATTGGATGCAGGGGCGATGGCGCTGGAATAAATTCATGGTTTGGATTGATTACGTCATCATAGGAGTGGTTGCTTTTTCTGCACTGGTGAGCCTGATTCGTGGCTTTGTGCGAGAAGCATTGTCGTTGGTTACCTGGGGATGTGCTTTTTTCGTCGCCAGCCACTACTACACTTACCTTGCTGTCTGGTTCACCGGTTTTGACGATGAACTGGTTCGCAATGGAATCGCCATCGCGGTGTTATTTATCGCCACCCTGATCGTTGGCGCGATAGTTAACTATGTGATTGGCTCGTTGGTTGAGAAAACCGGGCTGTCGGGCACCGACAGGGTATTGGGGATCTGTTTCGGGGCGTTGCGCGGCGTATTAATTGTTTCCGCTCTCCTGTTCTTTCTTGATACGTTCACGGGTTTCTCAAAAAGCGATGACTGGCAACAGTCACAATTGGTTCCTCAGTTCAGTTACATCATCAGATGGTTTTTTGACTATCTGCAAAGCACGTCCAGTTTTTTGCCCCGGTAATCGCGCCGGGGATGCGCTTATGAGGAAATGACAGCATGTGCGGTATTGTCGGGATCACCGGTTTTATGCCGGTAAACCAGTCGATTTATGACGCGTTAACGGTGCTTCAGCATCGTGGGCAGGATGCCGCAGGCATTTGTACTATCGATGCACTGAACGGCTTCCGCCTGCGAAAGGCAAACGGCCTGGTCAGTGATGTATTCGAAGCACGTCATATGCAGCGTTTGCAAGGGAATATGGGGATCGGCCACGTGCGCTACCCTACTGCAGGAAGCTCCAGCGCTTCCGAAGCGCAACCCTTTTATGTCAACTCCCCCTGGGGTATCACCCTGGCACACAACGGTAACCTGACCAACGCCCACGAACTGCGTAAGCAACTGTTTGAGCGCGGTCGTCGCCATGTGAATACCACCTCTGATTCTGAAATCCTGCTCAATATCTTTGCCCAGGAGCTGGACCGTTTTCAGCACCATCCGCTGGAAGCGGACAATATCTTTACCGCCATTGGCGCGTTACATCAGCAAGTCCGTGGTGCCTATGCCGTGGTGGCGATGATTATCGGCCACGGCATGGTCGCGTTTCGCGATCCCAATGGCATTCGCCCGTTGGTGCTGGGCAAGCGTGAGCTGGATGCCGAGCGCACGGAATACATGGTCGCGTCCGAAAGCGTTGCGCTGGACACGTTGGGCTTTGAGTTTCTACGTGATGTTGCGCCAGGCGAAGCGGTGTACATCACCGAAAAAGGGCAACTGTTCACTCGCCAGTGTGCAGAAAACCCGAAAACCAATCCTTGCCTGTTTGAGTACGTCTATTTTGCTCGCCCAGACTCCTTCCTCGATAAAATCTCGGTCTACAGCGCACGTGTGCGTATGGGCACGAAGCTGGGTGAAAAAATCGCGCGGGAATGGGACGATTTGGACATCGACGTCGTGATCCCGATTCCAGAAACCTCGACCGATATCGCGCTGGAAATTGCCCGCATTCTGGACAAACCTTATCGTCAGGGCTTTGTGAAAAACCGCTATGTCGGGCGTACTTTTATCATGCCGGGCCAGCAACTGCGTCGTAACGCCGTGCGCCGTAAACTGAACGCTAACCGCGCGGAGTTTCGTGATAAGAACGTCCTGCTGGTCGATGATTCGATCGTGCGTGGAACCACCTCTGAGCAGATCATCGAAATGGCCCGCGAAGCCGGTGCGAAAAAGGTGTATCTGGCATCGGCCGCTCCGGAAATCCGTTTCCCGAACGTGTACGGCATTGATATGCCCAGTGCAACCGAGTTGATTGCGCACGGTCGTGAAGTGGATGAAATTTGCCAGATTATCAAAGCCGATGCGCTGATTTTCCAGGATTTGCAGGATTTGATTGAAGCGGTACGTGAAGAAAATCCGGATATTGAGCAGTTCGAATGCTCGGTATTTAATGGCATTTACGTCACCAAAGATGTCGATCAACGCTATCTTGATTACCTGCAATCATTGCGTAACGATGATGCCAAGGCCGTTGCCCGGCAGAATGAGGTGGAGAACCTCGAACTGCACAACGAAGGCTAATGCCTTGCGCTCAGGCGCAGACCTTGCATTTCAGAACAAAGGCCGGATAATTCCGGCCTTATTCATCTTTAAGGGCAGGCAAATGAAGAGATTGATTGTTGGGATCTCAGGTGCCAGTGGCGCGATTTACGGTGTGCGTTTGCTGCAGGTTTTACAGCAGGTTGATGGCGTAGAAACCCATCTGGTGATGAGCCCGGCGGCGCGCCAAACCCTCACGCTGGAAACCGAGTGGAGCGTGCGCGAAGTACAAGCGCTGGCAGACGTCGTGCATGATGTCCGTGATATTGCCGCCAGTATCTCCTCTGGTTCCTTTAAAACCCTCGGTATGGCTATCTTGCCCTGTTCCATGAAAACCCTGTCGGGCATTGTGCACAGCTACAGTGACGGGTTATTAACGCGTGCCGCTGATGTGGTGCTCAAAGAGAATCGCCGATTAGTGTTAGGGGTGCGTGAAACGCCTTTGCACCTTGGGCACTTGCGGATGATGACCACCGCCGTTGAAATGGGGGCCATTATCATGCCGCCGGTTCCCGCGTTTTATCATCAACCCAAACAGATTATGGATATCGTTGATCAAACGGTAAACCGCGTACTGGATCAGTTCGACCTTGATTTACCCCAGGATCTCTTCACGCGCTGGCAAGGTGCATAGATCACGCAAAGTGCACTAAACAGGTGCAATAATTCGTACCGGATCACTATTCGTGCATCTGCTGCACCAAAAACTCACATTCCCGTTACCCGCTTTAAACAATCCTGATATAAGTTTTCTCACGCACAGGTCAGATTTGTTACCTGTGCGTTAAAACACGCCGTGTGTGCCGCACTCTGGCACGAAAACTGCACATGAAAATGGCAAAACACAGACAGTTCATCACAGCGGTTAAGCAAAGCAAACACATCACGACGACCATAACAAAAGCAATCGACTTGAGGGTAATGTATGAAAAAGCAGGTTCTGGCTCTCTCTCTGGCGCTGGCCCTATCGGGTATCAGCGGTGCATTCGCCGCGTTGCCATCCACAATAAAAATTGGTACCGATCCGACCTATCCTCCTTTTGAATCGAAAAACGCGCAGGGCCAACTGGTTGGGTTTGATATCGACCTGGCCAATGAGATCTGCAAACGTCTTGAGAAGACATGCAACTACGTTGAGAGTGACTTTGATGCGTTGATTCCTTCGTTGAAGGCGAAAAAAATCGACGTCATTATTTCATCCCTGTCCATCACCGAAAAACGCCAGCAAGAGATTGCCTTCTCTGAAAAGCTGTATGCAGCCAATGCCCGTCTGGTGGCACCGAAAGGCTCGAAAATCGAACCGACGCCAGATGCGCTGAAAGGCAAAAATATTGGCGTGCTGCAAGGCACCACTCAGGAAACGTACGGCAATGAGAAGTGGCGCAAAGACGGCGTGACCATTACGCCGTACGCCAATCAGGATCTGGTGTATCAGGATCTGGCCGCCGGACGTATCGACGCGGCTTTCCAGGATGAAGTGCAGGCGTCAGAAGGTTTCCTGAAATCCCCAATGGGCAAAGACTACGCTTTTGCAGGCCCGGCGGTGAAAGATGACAGCATCTTTGGTGTGGGCACCGGCATGGGGTTACGCAAAGACGATGCTGAGCTGAAAGCCGCTATCGATAAAGTCTTTAATGAGATGCGTGATGACGGCACCTACGACAAGATCGCGAAAAAATACTTCGATTTTGATGTCTACGGCGGTTAAGCATCACCTGTCGGCGGGAAACTGAATCCGCACATTTGCCCGCTGGTAACGGCGGGCAAAGCATATGTGAAAGATAAGACAGGAACTGACTATGCTGTACGGTTTTTCATCCGTAATCTTCCAGGGGGCACTGGTTACCCTTGAGCTGGCACTCAGCTCAGTGGTGTTAGCCGTGGTCATCGGCCTGATTGGGGCCAGCGCAAAACTCTCTTCACGTCGCCTGTTGGCGGGCGTTTTTGGACTCTATACCACCCTTATTCGCGGCGTACCGGATTTGGTACTGATGCTGCTGATTTTCTATGGCCTGCAAATTGCGCTCAACCAGGTAACCGAAGGCCTGGGGCTCGCCCAGTTTGATATCAACCCCATGGTGGCGGGGATCATTACGCTGGGTTTTATCTACGGTGCCTATTTCACGGAAACCTTTCGCGGTGCCTATATGGCCGTGCCGAAAGGGCAAATTGAGGCCGCAACAGCCTTTGGGTTTACGCGCAGCCAAACGTTCCGCCGTATTTTGTTTCCCGGCATGATGCGCTTTGCTTTACCCGGCATCGGCAATAACTGGCAGGTTATTTTAAAAGCCACGGCGCTGGTTTCGTTACTGGGGCTGGAAGACGTGGTGAAGGCCACGCAACTGGCGGGCAAAAGCACCTGGCAGCCGTTCTGGTTTGCGGTGGTGGCGGGCATTATCTATCTGGTGTTTACCACGCTCTCCAATGGCGTGCTGTGGTGGCTGGAGCGTCGTTACTCAGTAGGTGTGAAGAGGGCGGAGCTATGATCGATATTCTACAGGAGTACTGGCAAGCCCTGCTCTACAGCGACGGCTACCGCTTTACCGGCGTGGCAATCACGCTGTGGTTGCTGATTATCTCTGTGGTGTTGGGCGGTTGTCTGGCGGTGTTGTTGTCGATTGCCCGCGTCTCCCCGCTGAAAGCGATCCGTTTTCCGGTGTGGTTGTTCACCTACGTGTTTCGCGGAACGCCGCTGTATGTGCAACTGCTGATTTTTTATTCGGGTTTTTACACGCTGGAAGTGGTGAAGGGCAGTGAGTTGCTGAGTGCCTTTTTCCGCAGCGGCCTGAACTGTACGCTGCTGGCGTTAACGCTGAACACCTGTGCCTACACCACCGAAATTTTCGCCGGTGCTATTCGCGGTGTGCCGCACGGTGAAATTGAAGCGGCGCGCGCCTATGGCTTCTCCACCTTTAAGTTATATCGCTGCATCATTTTGCCTTCGGCCCTGCGCAGTGCCTTACCGGCCTACAGCAATGAGGTGATTTTGATGCTGCACTCGACGGCGCTGGCGTTTACCGCCACGGTACCCGATGTGCTCAAAGTGGCGCGCGATATCAATTCGGCCACCTATCAGCCGTTTATCGCTTTTGGGATCGCCGCCGTTATCTATTTAATTATTTCGTATGTGTTGATCAGCCTGTTCCGTAAAGCGGAAAAGCGTTGGATGGCGCATGTTTATACCTCTTCATCGCATTGAGTCGCATATGGCTGAAAAACTAAACGTCACGGAATTGCACAAACGCTATGGCGGTCATGAAGTGCTAAAAGGGGTCTCGCTAACGGCAAAAGCGGGGGATGTGATTTCAATTATTGGTTCATCCGGTTCGGGAAAAAGCACCTTTTTACGCTGTATCAATTTTCTGGAAAAACCCAGTGAAGGCAGCATTGCCGTGAATGGCAAAGAGATTGGTCTGGTGCGTGATACCGATGGGCAACTGAAAGTGGCCGATGCTGAGCAATTGCGCGCGCTACGCACGCGGCTGTGCATGGTGTTTCAGCACTTTAATCTGTGGAGCCATATGACGGTGTTGGAAAACGTCATGGAAGCCCCGGTGCAGGTGCTGGGGCTGAGCAAAGCCGATGCCAAAGCACGTGCGATTCAGTATCTGGATAAAGTGGGCATTGATGAGCGTGCGCGGGCAAAATACCCGGCGCATTTATCGGGGGGCCAACAACAGCGTGTTTCCATTGCCCGCGCGTTGGCAATGGAGCCAGAGGTGCTGTTGTTTGATGAACCGACCTCGGCGCTGGATCCCGAACTGGTCAGTGAAGTGCTGCGCATTATGCAAAAGCTGGCTGAAGAGGGGAAAACCATGGTGGTGGTAACGCACGAAATGGAGTTTGCACGCCATGTTTCCAACCACGTGATTTTCCTGCATCAGGGCAAAATTGAAGAACAGGGCGCACCGGCAGAGGTCTTTGGTCAGCCGAAGAGCCCACGCTTGCAGCAGTTTTTATCCGGTGCGCTAAAGTGAGTGACGTGCCCCTCGGCGGCGAGGGGCAGCGGGCTACACCACGTCTTTTAACGCCTCATCAAGGTGTAACCAGCGAAAAGCAAAACCGGAATCCTCTAAACGTTTGGGCAGCACATGTTGGCTGCCCAGCACCAGCACGGCAGATTCGCCCATTAACAGTTTGATGGCTTGCGCAGGAGTCCGCACAATGGCGGGGCGATGCAGGGCCTCTCCCAGCGTGGCGGCAAACTGCTCATTGCGAACGGCATAAGGGGCTACCACGTTAAACGGCCCTTGCAAATCCGGTGTGTCCAGCAGCCACATCACCGCATTGACCATATCGTCAAGGTGGATCCACGGCAGATACTGCTTGCCGCTGCCAATGGGCCCGCCAATACCGAGCTTAAAGGGCCATTTCATTTTATCGAGGGCGCCGCCTTTTTTCGCCAGTACTACGCCGGTGCGCAGCAGACAGACGCGTGTGCGAGCGCTTTGTGCTTCCAGCGCCAGCGCTTCCCAGCGCGCGCAAAGCGTATGCTGAAACTCTGGATGTCCGGGGTCATCTTCGGTCAACACCACATCTCCGGCATCGCCATAAAAGCCGGTGGCTGAGCCTGAAAGAAACACCGCAGGCGGGTGACTGCTGGCGCGAATCAGTGCGCTTAACTTCGCCGTGAGGGCCCAGCGGCTGTCGCACAATTTACGTTTGTGCTCTTCCGTCCAGCGCTGCTCGGCAATCGGCTCACCGGCCAGATTGATGACCGCATCGATGCCATTGAGATCCGTTTGCTGTTCCAGGCCTGACCACAAGGTCACGCTGTCGCCCAGCGTGTGGCGCGCTTTTTTCACGTTACGCGTGAGTACGGCAACATCGTGGCCTGCCTGTTGTAAGCGGGGGATTAACGTGGTGCCAATTAATCCTGTTCCACCGGTCACTAATACTTTCATTCTCGTTCCCTCACTGCCTTCTCTGTTGTTAAGCATAGAAGATGCCTTTCTGGCGGTAGGCAAGACTTCACACTTCTCACAAAAATTTCCGCTGGATTTCTCCTTGCTTTCAATCTGCGCTCTGCGTTAACAATATCACTAACAATGACCTGCCGACGTTATCTCATGAAGAGGATTGCCATGCGTACAGATGAGCTCACCCTGTGGTCCGATGCATCGTTTTTTAGCCCTTATGTCTTATCGGTGTTTGTGGCATTAACGGAAAAGGGGTTGCCTTTTACACTGCAGGCGGTGAACCTGAGTGAGAAGCAGCATTTGCAGTCAGACTACACACGGGTTTCCCTCACCCAGCGCGTGCCGACCCTGCAGCATGGGACATTTTTATTGTCTGAGTCCTCTGCGATTGATGAATATCTGGAAGAGGCTTTCCCTGCGCCTGACTATTCCCGTCTGTATCCGCAAGACCAGCAAAAGCGTGCCAGGGCGCGAGAAGTACAGGCCTGGCTGCGCAGCGATTTTGGGCCAATTCGCAGTGAACGTCCGACCGAGGTTTTGTTTGCTCATCAACGCTTTGCTCCGCTCAGTGGACAGGCTCAGCAGGCCGCAGAGAAGCTCTTTGTGGCGGTTGAGCGTTTGTTGCCTGCCGACCAGCAGAATCTGTTTGGTGAATGGTCAATTGCGGATACTGACCTGGCGGTGATGATCAATCGCCTGGCGTTGCATGGCGATCCGCTCCCTGAACGGCTGGCCCAGTATGCGCATTTTCAATGGCAGCGCGCCTCCGTACAGCGCTGGTTAACGCATTCAGCGAAAAGCCACAGTTGAGCATTGCGTCCGGGCCAGTAAGTCATTATTTTAATCAGCGCGAAGACAATCGAAGACAAAGGTTTGAACATGGGTGAACAGAGTCAGGCTGCAACGCCGGCAGAGGAATGGGTAGACATCGTCTCGGAAGATAACGAGGTGGTCGCTCAATCTTCGCGTGCGCAAATGCGTGCACAGCGTCTGCGTCATCGCGCAACCTATATCGTGGTGCACGATGGCATGGGGAAAATTTTGGTTCAGCGTCGTACGGAAACCAAAGATTTTCAACCGGGCAAGCTGGATGCCACCGCGGGCGGCGTGGTGCAGAGCGGTGAAGATTTACTGAAATCTGCACTGCGGGAGGCCGAAGAGGAACTGGGCGTGGCGGCGGTCCCTTTTGCCGAGCATGGGCAGTTCTACTTTGAAGATGAACACTGCCGCGTCTGGGGCGGTCTGTTTAGCTGTGTCTCGCATGGCCCGTTTGTCATGCAGCCTGAAGAAGTCGACGATATTTACTGGATGACGCCAGAGGAAGTGACCGCGCGTTGTGATGAGTTCACCCCGGATTCACTAAAAGCGCTCTCATTGTGGCTGACGCGCTACAACAGCGAAGCCAGCCGGTCGATGGGCGAATAAATCGTTGATGCCGCTACATAAACGCACTCTCGGGTGCGTTTTTTATTTCCTTTATACTCATATGATTAGCGCTTATTGTTCATTCGCATTTTCCTGATATTGGGCTACGCTGAAAATTCTTCAACACCAAGGAATAGTCAACATGGCTCTGAAAACAGGATTCGCGCGGGCAGTGCTCGTCAGCACATTATTGAGCGTTAGCGCAGCGGCAATGGCAGCCGAACCGATTCGTGTCGGTTCGAAAATCGACACGGAAGGCTCCCTGCTGGGCAATATTATTTTGCAGGTGTTGGATAAGCACGGCGTAAAAACCGTCAATAAAGTGCAGCTTGGCACAACCCAGGTCGTGCGCGGGGCTATCACGGCGGGCGAGCTGGATATTTATCCGGAATATACCGGTAACGGGGCCTTTTTCTTTAACGACGAAAAAGACGCCGCCTGGAAGAATGCTACTGCGGGCTATGAAAAAGTGAAAAAGTGGGACGCGGAGAAAAATCACCTGATTTGGCTAACGCCTGCGCCCGCCAACAATACCTGGACCATTGCCGTACGCAAAGACCTGGCCGAGAAGGGAAAACTGCAAAGCCTGGACGATCTCAGCCGCTATCTGAAAGAGGGCGGTGAATTCAAACTGGCCGCTTCGGCGGAATTCATTGAGCGCTCCGATGCGCTGCCTGCCTTCCAAAGTGCCTATGGCTTCAAACTGGAGCAGGGACAACTGCTGTCACTGGCCGGGGGCGATACGGCGGTGACCATTAAGGCCGCCGCCCAACAAACGTCTGGGGTCAATGCTGCAATGGCCTACGGCACAGACGGGCCGGTGGCGGCTCTCGGGCTGCAAACGTTGAGCGATCCGAAAGGCGTACAGCCGATTTATGCGCCAGCCCCGGTGGTGCGCGAATCGGTACTCAAAGCCTATCCACAACTTGATGCGTGGCTGAAACCGGTGTTTGCATCGCTGGATGAGAAAACCTTGCAGGAATTGAACGCGAAAATTGCCGTGGAAGGGCAAGATGCGAAAACGGTCGCCAGTGACTATTTACAGCAGAAAAAGTTGCTGTAACTCCTGATGGTCTCTCACCTACGTCCCCAAAGCGTCGCCTTGACGCTGTGGGTTGCTTTGCTGATGGCAGCGCTGTGGCTGCCGTTTCTCAATTATGCGCCTAATCGTCTGGTTTCCGGCGAGCCTCAGCGTCTGAGCTCGTTACTGACCGGTATTGACTGGCTGTGGGCGCTGATTCCCCTCCTTGGGCTGTTGCTACTCTCGCTGCGACCAGCTCGCACCAGCACGCTGATAACCATGATTGGCCTGTGTGGATTGCTCATCACGCTGACGTTACTGCTCAGTGGACGTGAGGCCGCGCGGTTGGCGGTGGAAGGGACGCCATTGGCCCGGACGAGCTTTGGCAGTGGTTTGTGGTGTGTGTTGGCGCTGTGCCTGCTGATGGCCGCTGAGGCCGTCTCCCGGCTCACACGTAGCGTTCTGTGGCGCTTAGTGTTCAATGTGCTGCTGTGGTTGCCGGTTATCGTGCTGTTAGTCAGCGGCCAGCTCGACCAGGTCGCCTTGCTGAAAGAGTATGCCAATCGGCGTGATGTTTTCGATGCCGCCCTGTTACGCCACCTCTTCTTACTGATCGGTACGCTGCTGCCGGCATTGCTGATCGGCGTTCCGCTCGGCGTGTGGTGTTATCGGCATGCCTCGCGTCAGTCTGGCGTCTTCTCGGTCCTGAATATCATTCAAACGGTGCCTTCGGTGGCGCTGTTTGGCCTGTTGATTGCGCCTCTGGCGGCATTGGTGTCGGCGCTGCCGTGGCTGGGACGCTGGGGCATCAGCGGGACTGGCGTGGCGCCTGCCCTGATTGCCCTGGTGCTGTACGCCTTGTTGCCGCTGGTCAGGAGTGTGGTCACGGGATTGCAACAGGTCCCCGCCGATGTCCTTGAAACGGCGCGCGGGATGGGCATGGGGCGAGCGCAAATTTTCTGGCAGGTCGAAGTGCCCCTGGCATTGCCACTGCTGATCAGCGGCCTGCGGGTTGTCGCGGTGCAAACCGTCGGGATGGCGGTGATCGCAGCCCTGATCGGAGCCGGTGGTTTTGGCAGTATTATCTTTCAGGGCTTGCTCAGCAGCGCCACCGAGCTGGTGTTGCTGGGGGTGATTCCGGTTATCGCCCTGGCGGTCATGATCGATGGCCTGTTTAAGATCCTTCTCTCATGGGTAACGCGAGGTCGCGGATGATCCAGTTCGATAAAGTGACAAAATATTATCAGGGACGTGCGGCCGTGAGCGACGTCTCACTACACATTGAAAAGGGCGAACTGACGGTGCTGATCGGTACGTCGGGGTCGGGAAAATCCACCACCCTGAAAATGATTAATCGGCTGGTGGAGCATGATGAAGGCCGTATTACCTTTGGCGGCGAAGAGATCCGCCGTATTGATGCGCGCGCGTTACGTCGTCGTATGGGGTATGCCATCCAAAGCATCGGTTTGTTTCCTCACTGGACGGTGGAGAAGAATATTGCCACCGTGCCTGCGCTACTGGGCTGGTCGCGGGAAAAAATCAGCGCGCGCGTCAGCGAGCTTTTAATACTGCTGGGATTAGATGACAGTTTTCGCCAACGACGCCCGCATCAACTGTCGGGCGGCCAGCAGCAACGCATCGGCGTGGCGCGTGCGCTGGCGGCCGATCCCGAGGTGTTGTTGATGGATGAACCCTTTGGTGCCCTCGATCCGGTCACTCGTGCCACGCTGCAACAGGAAGTGGCGCGCATCCATCAGCTTTCGGGGCGTACCATTGTGTTGGTGACGCACGATATCGACGAAGCGCTGTTTCTGGCCGATAAACTGGTACTGATGGATGAAGGGCGCATTGTACAGCAGGGCACGCCCTGGCAGTTGCTCACGCAACCGGCCTCCGATTTCGTTCGCGATTTTTTTGGGCGCGCCGAACTGGGCGTCAGGCTGTTGTCACTTGGGCAGGTGGGCGATCTCGCACGCCAGGGCGAGTGGACGGACGGCGAGCCGATTGCGGCCAGCATGAACCTGCGTGAAGCGTTATCACAATTTATTTCGCGTCAGCAGGAGAGCCTGCCAGTGGTGGATAACCAACAGCAACCGCTGGGTGTGCTGTGGTTCAATGACCTGTTGCGCGGCAAGGAGCCCCAATGAGCGTCCTGCGTGACCCGTTACTGTGGCTGATTGCCCTGTTTATCGCACTGCTGGTGTGGCTACCGTACAGTGGAGCTCTGTTTGCTTCGCTGTTCCCGCAGTTAGAGCGCCCGTTGTATCAGCAAGACAGTTTTATCCAACTGGCGTGGTCGCATGTCTCGCTGGTGGGCATCTCCAGTCTGCTGGCTGTGTTGATTGGGGTGGGGGCTGGGATCCTGGTCACCCGTCGTGCGGGCCATGCGTTTCGTTCACTGGTGGAAACGCTGGTGGCAGCCGGACAAACCTTTCCGCCTGTCGCGGTGCTGGCGATTGCCGTGCCCGTCATGGGATTTGGCGCACAACCGGCCATTATTGCCTTGTTGTTATATGGCATCTTGCCGATTCTGCAAGGCACGTTGGCAGGCATTGAACGGGTGCCTGCCAGCGTAAGGGAAATAGCCGAAGGCGCGGGGATGAGCCCGTTACAACGCTTGCTGAAAGTGGAATTGCCGCTGGCGGCTCCGGTGATTCTGGCCGGGATCCGTACCTCGGTAATCATTAATATCGGCACCGCCGCGATTGCCTCAACGGTGGGAGCAAAAACGTTGGGCTCGCCGGTGATCATTGGGCTGAGCGGGTTTAACACGGCGTATGTGATACAGGGCGCTATGCTGGTGGCGCTGCTGGCAATCATCACCGACCGGCTTTTTGAGCGTGTGTTGCAGCGATTGCAGACCGCGTAATGTTGAAGACGGGCAATAAAAAACGGGGCCGTAGCCCCGTGAGTCGTTTTACTGTCTGTTAGCCTTCAGCCTGCTTTGACTGAATCGCCGTCAGAGCAATGGTGTAGACGATATCGTCAACCAATGCACCGCGCGACAAGTCGTTTACTGGCTTGCGCATGCCTTGCAGCATCGGGCCGATAGAGATCAGATCGGCGGAACGTTGTACCGCTTTATAGGTGGTGTTACCGGTGTTCAAATCCGGGAAGATAAACACGGTAGCACGACCGGCAACGGCCGAGTTCGGCGCTTTTGACTTCGCCACGTCTTCCATGATCGCTGCGTCGTACTGCAAGGGGCCGTCGATGACCAGGTCCGGACGTTTTTCCTGTGCGATACGTGTGGCTTCACGCACTTTCTCAACGTCACTGCCGGCGCCGGAGTTACCCGTAGAGTAAGAGATCATCGCAACGCGTGGCTCAATGCCAAACGCGGCAGCAGAATCCGCAGATTGAATGGCGATTTCGGCCAGTTGCTCTGAGGTCGGATCGGGGTTAATCGCACAGTCGCCATACACCAGTACCTGTTCAGGCAGCAGCATAAAGAACACCGAGGAGACCAGTGAGCTACCCGGCGCAGTTTTGATCAACTGCAGCGGTGGACGAATGGTGTTCGCCGTGGTGTGAACGGCACCGGAAACCAGGCCATCGACTTCGTTTCTTTCCAACATCATGGTGCCCAGCACCACGTTGTCTTCCAGTTGCTCTTGCGCCACCACTTCTGTCATGCCTTTGCTTTTACGCATTTCGACCAAGCGCGGCACGTAGTTATTACGTACCACAACCGGATCGATAATCTCGACGCCAGCACCCAGCTCAACGCCTTGCGCGGCGGCAACGCGTTGAATTTCTTCTGGGTTACCCAGCAGGACACAGGTGGCAATGCCGCGTTCAGCACAAATCGCAGCGGCTTTCACAGTGCGCGGCTCATCACCTTCTGGCAGCACAATGCGTTTGCGCGCCTGGCGTGCCAACTCGGTTAACTGATAGCGGAATGCCGGTGGCGACAGGCGACGGCTACGCTCGGAGGTGGCGGTCAGCGATTCAATCCAGTCAGCATCAATGTGGCTGGCCACATATTCCTGCACTTTCTCAATACGTTGGATATCGTCGGTAGGCACTTCCAGGTTAAAACTTTGCAGGCTGAGCGAGGTCTGCCAGGTGTTGGTTTTCACCATAAATACCGGCAGGCCCGTTTGGAACGCGCGGTCGCACAGTTTCTGAATCGGCGGATCGATTTCATAACCCCCGGTCAGCAAAATAGCGCCAATCTCAATCCCGTTCATGGCTGCCAGACAGGCGGAGACCAACACATCAGGACGGTCGGCTGAGGTCACCAGCAATGAGCCAGGGCGGAAATGCTCCAGCATGTGCGGCAGACTGCGGGCACAGAAGGTCACGGATTTGACGCGGCGCGTGGCAATATCACCTTCATTGACAATGCTGGCATTCAAATGACGGCACATATCAATGGCGCGGGTCGCAATCAGATCAAAGCTCCACGGCACGCAACCCAGTACGGGTAACGGGCTGTTGGCGAACAACTGCTTAGGATCGACGTTAGCAATGCTGGCTTTGGTGGAGTCATCAAAAATTTCTGACAGGTCAGGACGTGTACGGCCCTGATCGTCCACCGGGGCGTTCAATTTGTTAATGATAACGCCGGTGATATTTTTGTTTTTGCTGCCACCGAAGCTGCTGCGCGCCAGCTCAATACGCTCTTTCAACTGCGCAGGGGAGTCATTACCCAGCGACATAACAAACACGATTTCCGCGTTCAGCGTCTTGGCAATCTCGTAGTTCAATGCCGAGGCAAACTGGTGTTTGCGGGTGGGCACCAGGCCTTCGACCAGTACCACTTCAGCATCTTGTGCCGTGGCGTGGTAATTGGCGATGATCTCTTCCATCAGCACATCTTGCTGATTAGAACCCAGCAGCGATTCAACGCGGGTCATCTGCAAGGGCTCGGCAGCAGGGATGCCCGAGTTGCGACGAATAATGGTGGTGGTTTGATCGGGCGCGTCACCGCCGGCACGAGGCTGGGCGATAGGTTTGAACACGCTCAGACGAACGCCTTTGCGCTCCATAGCGCGGATCACACCGAGGCTAACGCTGGTTAAGCCAACGCTGGTGCCGGTAGGAATAAGCATAATGGTACGTGACACGATGTAACCTCTCAGGTTAAGGGCAAACGCTGCCCACGTGCTAAAAACAGCACCGCCAGCGTGGGCTGGCGGCGGGGATGATTAGGCGGTTAAGCGCGCCGCATCTTCAGCGATGACCAACTCTTCGTTGGTTGGGATAACCAGTACCGGGCGGGTGCCTTCTTTATTAATGGCACCGGCTTTACCGAAGCGGGCTGCCAGGTTGCGCTCGGCATCCATTTCGATATTCAGCAGACCCAGTTGCTTCAGGGTGTTTTCACGCACCAGCGCTGAGTTCTCACCGATACCGCCGGTGAAGATAACCGCATCCAGACGGCCTTCCATCAAGGCACTGTAGCTACCGATGTATTTTGCCAGGCGGTGGCAGAACACATCCATGGCGCGTTTGGCGTCTTCTTTACTGGCGTAGTTATCTTCAACATAGCGGCAGTCGCTGGTGACTTCCGTCAGACCCAGCAGACCTGACTCTTTGGTCAGCAGCTTGTTGATAGCATCAACGCTCATGCCCAGCGCATCGTGCAGATGGAAGATGATAGCCGGGTCGATATCGCCACTGCGTGTGCCCATCACCAAACCTTCCAGCGGCGTCAGACCCATTGAGGTATCGACACACTCACCGTTACGGATCGCCGTAACGGAACCGCCGTTGCCCAGGTGACAGGTGATCACATTCAGGGTATCAACAGGCTTGTTCAGCACTTTGGCGGCTTCACGGGACACATAGTAGTGGCTGGTGCCGTGTGCGCCATAACGACGGATGCCATGCTCGCTGTACAATTTGTACGGCAGGGCATACAGATAGGACGATTCCGGCATCGTCTGATGGAATGCCGTGTCAAAAACCGCCACATTCTTATCAGCCAGGTGCGGGAAGTTTTTAAAGGCTTCATCAATACCAATCAGATGTGCAGGGTTATGCAGCGGTGCAAAAGAGGCGGAATCTTTGATGCCTTGCAGCACATCCTGATCGATGATGGCGGACTGGGTGAATTTTTCACCACCGTGAACAATGCGATGACCTATTGCAGCAATTTGTGCAGAGAGCGCTGGTTTTTGTGCCAGAATGTCAGTAACAATGAAGTTAAGCGCTTCACTGTGAGCTGCGCCCGCGCCGAGAGCCGCTTCATGTTTTGCGCCGTCCAGTTTCCACTTGATACGCGCTTCCGGTAAATGGAAGCATTCAGCCAGACCGGAAAGGAATTCATCACCATTGGCTGGATCAAGGATGGCAAACTTGAGGGAGGAGCTCCCGCAGTTCAGAACCAGTACTAACTTACTCGACATGGAAAGTCCTGTTGTTGAAAGTGGCTAAAAAAAAATCAATCCGAATATCAGCGTAGCGCATGAAAGCGGGTATATTAATGATTCACGTCATAGCGACGGGAACTTTTTCACCGAATTCAAAATATCGCAGCATTGTTGTACGATTTTTTGAATTTTGCTTCGCGATTCATGGCATTTTACCGCGTGTGACATGCTACAAAGGCAACAAAGGGGCGTGCCAAAAAACGCGCTCAGGATACCGACAGTCACTCGCAAAGACAAAATATTTTGAAGCACATGAAATAAAGTTGGTGTGTTATTTGTTTTCTTTAATTTTTACATCAGAAGTTGAGGTCTGCCATGGCGAATCCTGAATCTGGCTCGGTTGGTTGGTTTAAATTATTCCAACATGGGCAGCACTACATGAAAACATGGCCAAATGACAAACGTTTGGCACCGATGTTTCCAGAAAACCGCGTGACGACTGCAACGCGCTTTGCCATTCGCTTTATGCCGCCACTGGCTGTCTTTACCTTGACCTGGCAAATCGCCCTGGGCGGGCAATTGGGGCCTGCCGTGGCCACCGCACTGTTCGCCTGCACACTCCCGATGCAGGGCTTGTGGTGGCTGGGCAAACGATCGGTGACGCCATTACCGCCCACCTTGTTACAGTGGTTTCACGATGTGCGAACCAAACTGCAGGAGTCGGGCCAGGCGCTGGCACCGGTAGAAGGCAAACCGACGTATCAGTCGTTGGCTGATGTGCTGAAACGTGCTTTTAAGCAACTGGATAAAACCTTTCTCGACGATCTGTAATCATCACGGCGGATGAAAATCCGCCGAAACCCCTGTCTAAATCAATAAAGCGGTGGTTTTGTGTACCGCGTATCTGACAAAACTGACATGCTGCGCTCCAGTTAACCTTTGTTCTGGAGCTTCCCATGGAAATGACCCACGCCCAACGCCTGATCCTCTCTAATCAATACCAAATGATGACGCTGCTCGATCCTGATAATGCCGTGCGCTATCGCCGCTATCAGACCATTGTTGAGCGCGGTTATGGCTTACAGTTGCGTGAGTTGGATCGTGAGTTTGGTGAACTCAGCGAAGCGGTGTGCCGTGGCATTATCGACGTGATGGAAATGCATCACGCGCTGCATGAGTCCTGGTCAAATCTGAAAGAGAAAGCGGATATCGATCCACGCCGTCTGCAATTCCTCGGCTTTGACGCGGCGACCGAAGCGCGTCTGCTGGGCTATGTGCGCTTTATGGTCAACATTGAAGGGCGTTATACCCACTTTGATTCAGGAACGCATGGCTTCAATGCGCAAACGCCGATGGCGGAGAAGTATCAACGCATGCTGAATGTATGGCACACTTGCCCACGTCAATATCATTTGAGCGCGAACGAGATTGCGCAGATTATCAACGCCTGATAAGGAACATGACGTGACGTACAAAGGTTTTCTCTTTGATTTAGATGGTACCCTGGTCGATTCGCTGCCAATGGTTGAACGCGCCTGGATTCAGTGGGGCGCAAGACACGGTTATGACGCGGAAACGATTTTGGCCTTTATTCACGGTAAGCCTGCGATAACGTCGTTACGTCACTTTCTGGCGGGCAAAAGCGAAGAAGAGATTCAACGCGAGTTTTTGGCGTTGGAGAAAACCGAAGCCGAAGAGGTTGAGGGGATTGTGGCTCTGCCGGGCGCCGTTGCCTTGTTAGCACGCTTGAACGAATTGCACATCCCGTGGGGAATTGTGACATCGGGTTCCGTGCCGGTGGCACATGCCCGACATAAAGCGGCGGGATTGCCCATGCCTGAAGTGTTTGTCACCGCAGAGCGCATCAAAATCGGCAAGCCCGACCCAGAGCCCTATTTGTTAGGTGCTGAATTGCTGGGCGTGCCTGTTGAGCAGTGTATCGTGGTTGAAGATGCGGCGGCGGGGATTCTGTCGGGACTGGCCGCAGGCAGCTTTGTGATTGGTGTTAATGTGCCCGCCGATGCGCCGCGTTTAGCCGATGTCCATTTGCGTTTAGACAGCCTGGCGAACCTGCAGGTGGCACGTGAGGCGGACGGCAGTGTCGCACTGAGCGGATTCTAATGCGGGTGGCCCTTCACGCACAGCGGAGGGGCCATCAGGTTTACAGCGGTGTATCTTGCGAAATCTCATCCAGCGACAGGTTAAAGCTGGGAACAAACACTTCGACAAAGTAATCCATTTCCGGGCTGCGGCGCTGATTAAGCGTTTTTTCCAGCCGCGCTTTGGCCAGCCGAAACTCCCGGTTTCCCGCCGATAATTCCTCCAGACACTTCAGGTAGGCACACAGCGCATCGGCCTGTTTCACAATGGCGGTCTCTGCCTCACTGTGCAGGCTTTCATCCAGCAGCGGGCGATAAGCCGATTGCATCTCCGGTGGGAGCATTTCAATCAGTTTTTGCTGGGCAATTTTCTCAATCTTTTTGTATTCGTGCGCGATTTGCGCATTGAAGTACTTCACCGGCGTGGGTAAATCCCCGGTCAATACTTCACTGGCATCGTGATACATCGCCATCAACGCAATCCGCTCGGCGTTAAGATTCCCATTAAATTTTTTGTTTTTTATCAGGGCCAGGGCGTGTGCCACCATCGCGACTTGCAGGCTGTGCTCCGAGACGTTTTCGGTGCGCACATTGCGCATCAGCGGCCAGCGATTGATGAGTTTCAGGCGGGAGAGATGGGCAAAAAAATGACTCTGATTCATGGCGGCAGGCGATCCTTGTACTGAAGTCCGGGGCAGGGCGCCCCGGAGCCAGTATAACCTGCGACTCAGACCTGACGGTAATTTTCCAGAAAACGGCCAAACTTATTGATCGCCATTTCTAAATCATCAACCCGTGGCAGCGTGACAATACGCACATGGTCTGGCCATGGCCAGTTGAACGCCGTGCCTTGTACCAGCAAGACTTTCTCTTGCAGAAGGAAGTCCAGCACCATCTTTTGATCGTCGTACAGATTGAATTTTTTCGCGTCGATGCGCGGGAACATATACAACGCACCCTGCGGCTTAACACAAGACACGCCAGGAATGTCGTTGATCAGCTCCCATGCACGCTGGCGCTGCTCATACAGGCGGCCACCCGGCACAATAAATTCACTGATACTTTGATAGCCGCCTAAAGCTGTCTGAATGGCATGCTGCGCGGGCACATTGGCGCACAGGCGCATGGAGGCCAACATTTCCAGCCCTTCAATATAGCTTTTAGCGTGGTGTTTCGGCCCGCTTAGCACCATCCAACCCTGACGGAAACCTGCCACACGGTAGGTTTTTGACAGGCCATTAAAGGTAATGGTTAACAGGTCGGGGGCCAGCGCGGCAATCGAGTGATGCTGCGCCGCGTCGTACAGAATTTTGTCGTAAATCTCGTCGGCAAAAATGATCAGGTTGTGTTGACGGGCAATTTCCACGATTTCCAGCAGCAGTTCTTTGCTGTACACCGCGCCAGTCGGGTTGTTCGGGTTGATAATCACGATACCGCGGGTGCGCGGTGTGATTTTGCTGCGAATATCATCCAGGTCCGGGAACCAGCCGGCGCCTTCATCGCAGAGATAATGCACGGCTTTGCCGCTGGAAAGCGAGACGGCGGCTGTCCACAAAGGGTAATCAGGCGCAGGCACCAACATTTCGTCGCCGCTGTTCAGCAAGGCTTGCATGGATTGCACAATCAACTCTGACACGCCGTTGCCGATATAGATGTCCTCTACCGTGACATCACGGATTCCGCGCGCCTGGTAGTGCTGCATAATGGCTTTACGCGCAGAGTACAGGCCTTTTGAGTCGCAATATCCTTGCGCGCTGGGCAAATTACGAATGACATCGACAAGGATCTCGTCCGGGGCTTCAAAACCAAAAGGGGCGGGGTTACCGATGTTGAGTTTGAGAACCTTATTGCCTTCTTCTTCGAGGCGTTTCGCTTCTTTTAATACGGGGCCACGAATGTCGTAACAGACGTTATCCAGTTTGCTGGATTTTTCAATAATCGGGGTAGTCATCAGTATCGCCTTTGACGTGCAGTAGATCCTGCCATGGAATATCACTTCGCTAATGTACTCTTCTGTCTGCGGGTTTTGAAGATCCGTACAGGGCTTTGGTGATTCTCCATATCAAACCCCGAATCTCTGACAGCTATTTTGGCTGAATGGCCTTAATCTGGATTTAAATATCTATTTTTGAAGGGTTGATAGAATAAATCACCCTTTGTTGCTGCGTGAGACTGGGTTAGTAGTCAAGGTATCCATTTATGCTTTGTTACGCTATTCGATAAAAAAAGGTGGATTGATGAAAGATGAAACAGTTAATCTCAGCTAACGGAATGGGCGCAGCGTAATACCTGGTAAATGTAGGGTTTAGCAGGTGTGAACATGCGTCTCATTTACATTAAATCCCCTGTCGCAGGACCAATTTTTCATTGACTCATCAATTTTATGATGGCTCAGCGGATTCCAAGGCGGTTAGCCAATAAAATCTTGCTTTACTGATAAGAATCACAAGCAGGGGGCTTAAAAAGTAGTCGGCAGTGTGGCAGGATACACAGTAACAGGCTTATCGTGATTCTTTTGAACTGTTGCCGTAAAGAATAGTCTCCAGAATTCCGCTGTTTTATTAAGTTTTTTTTAATATTTAGTCGTGTAATTAGAGCAGCATGATTATTTATTTTTTGGGAAATACAGACTCGCGTCCTCTTTCAGTGCTCATCTGTTAAGTCTAAAGAGGCCGGGCAATGAACATCGTGAAATCGTGCCATTGCTTATACATCATGCCTTTGTTGCGCTGCTATTGTGCAGGCATGAGACAGAATGCAGGGTTTTATGTGCGTCACCAAGAAGTCAGGCCGGCTGGGCCCTTTGTCTGGCAGGCATTGCAACGCCTCTCGTCGCCCTTGTGACGGAGGTAAAACACCAGGGTAGTAGTAAATACAAAACTTATAAGTGAAGAAAAAATGACCAACGCAAATCGTCCGATACTGAACCTCGACCTCGATCTGCTCAGAACGTTCGTCGCGGTTGCAGATCTCAATACGTTTGCCGCTGCGGCGGCCGCAGTCTGTCGTACACAGTCCGCGGTAAGTCAGCAGATGCAACGATTGGAACAACTGGTAGGCAAAGAGTTGTTTGCTCGCCACGGTCGTAACAAACTGCTGACCGAGCATGGCATTCAATTGCTGGGTTATGCCCGCAAAATTCTGCGTTTCAATGATGAAGCCTGTACTTCTCTGATGTACAGCAACATCCAGGGCGTACTGACCATCGGTGCGTCTGATGACACGTCAGACACCATTCTGCCTTTCCTGCTTAATCGCGTCACGTCGGTCTATCCGAAGCTGGCAATCGATGTGCGCGTGAAGCGTCAACCGTTCATGATGGAAATGCTGCATCAAAACGAAGTGGACCTGGTGGTTACCACCTCCAGCCCAGGAAACAATACCTGGCAGGTGCTGCGTACCTCGCCAACGCTTTGGTATTGTGCTGCCGATTATATTTTCCAGCCTGGCGAAGCGATTCCACTGGTATTGCTGGATGAACCGAGCCCGTACCGTGATATGGCGATTGACCATCTTAACGAAGCGGGCATTCCATGGCGTATCTCCTACGTTGCTTCTACGCTGGCAGCCGTGCGTGCGGCGGTGAAGGCAGGATTAGGCGTGACGGCGCGTCCAGTGGAAATGATGAGCCCAGAGCTGCGCGTGATGGGAGCGGCTGAAGGTCTGCCAGTACTGCCTGATACCGAGTATTTGCTGTGCCGTAATCCTGAAAGCAACAGCGAACTGGCCATTGCCATCTTCAACGCGATGGAATCCAGCAACGACCCTTATAATCTTTCTCTAACGCCACCGGCAGGTGACTACGAGGATGAGGAAGAGTAACGCTTAAATGCAAACGATTCCCTTTCGCATCTGAGAAGGGCGTTTTTTGTAAAAAACACTAAAAATAAGCCTCTGATTGCCGTTAGGTAATGAGAGGCTTTTTTTTGGCGCAATTCTCGGTGAAAAGTTGACTAATTTAGTGGGTTTTAGCACTGGGGCGGTATTTTTTAATCACAAATGTTAAATGTGGAATTTTTAGGCGAAACGAATCGAGAACAAATCAGATTCTGTTGTGCAATCGCCTCTAAATATTGCACAAAAATTTAGCAAAAAGGCCTAAAGTGTGTGCTGGATCAAAAAAATAACCCTGATAAGGGGCAGGAAAACCGAATAAATCCTGTCAGAATATGAACGCTATCCGCACAGTTCACCGTCACACTCGCCCGACCAGTCATTGATCGTCTGCTCTCACTGACACGATTTAGCCTGGTTTTTACGCATCAAGTGTTAATAAAAAGATGCTGGTGTAAAATATTGTGTGGAAACTTTTGTCAAAGTTGACAAAAGGTTATCTAAAGGAGTAAAAAACCCCATAAAATTGCTGCCTACAGGACAATATCGGCACAATTTATAAGGTTTTCATCCTTCCCTTGAATCGATGTGGTGTTGGACTGCCAGAACACAATAACAGCAGGACGCAAAGCACCACTTTTGATGAGTAAGCAAAGAGTATGTCAACAACAACAGAAGTCATGGCTCATCACTGGGCATTCGCTGTATTTTTAGTCGTCTCCGTGGGCATGTGTTGCGCGATGTTGGCCGGAGCATGGTTTTTGGGCGGTCGCGCACGCGCACGCTATAAAAATACCCCTTTTGAATCTGGCGCCGCGTCGGTCGGCAGCACGAAACTCCGTCTGTCTGCAAAGTTCTATCTCGTTGCGATGTTCTTCGTCATTTTCGACGTTGAAGCCCTCTATTTATATGCATGGTCGACCGCCATTCGCGAAAGCGGTTGGGTCGGCTTTGTCGAAGCCGCAATTTTCATTTTGGTGTTGTTAGCTGGACTGGTTTACCTGTCTCGCATCGGTGCACTGGACTGGACTCCTTCCCGTTCACGCCGTGCGGTCGTCAAATCGCCCGTCACGCACACCAACCATCATACGCAGTAACAGCGAGGCATTCAGATGGACTATACGCTCACCCGCATAGACCCGAACGGTGGTGAGAACGACCGTTACCCCCTGCAAAAACAGGAGATCGTAACCGATCCACTGGAGCAGCACGTTCACCGCAGTGTCTACATGGGCAAACTCGAGCACGCCCTGCACGACATGGTGAACTGGGGACGCAAACACTCTCTTTGGCCGTATAACTTCGGTCTTTCATGCTGCTACGTGGAAATGACCACCTCGTTTACCGCCGTGCACGACGTTGCGCGTTTCGGTTCCGAGGTTTTCCGTGCTTCTCCGCGTCAGGCGGATTTCATGGTGGTTGCCGGTACTTGCTTCACCAAAATGGCACCCGTGGTACAGCGTCTGTATGACCAGATGTTGGAGCCAAAGTGGGTGATTTCCATGGGTGCTTGTGCCAACTCAGGCGGCATGTACGACATTTACTCCGTGGTGCAGGGCGTGGATAAATTCCTGCCGGTCGATGTATACATCCCAGGCTGCCCACCGCGTCCAGAAGCCTACATGCAAGCCCTGTTGCTGCTGCAGGAATCTATCGGTAAAGAGCGTCGTCCCCTGTCGTGGGTCGTCGGTGACCAGGGTGTGTATCGCGCCAATATGCAGTCAGAGCGTGAAAGAAAACGCGAAGAACGTATCGCAGTGACTAACCTGCGTTCGCCTGACGAAGTGTAATTTATCCGTTTCGGAACAGGACCCGAAATCGCGCCAAAAAAGCACATCTTAAGCAGCGATTCCTGTTCTGACGCCAACGACTTTGCGCCTGTTTTCAGGCCAATATGGTGAGTAACATATGACTGATTTGACCGCGCAAGAGCTCGCTCAGCCAGCCTGGCAAACCCGCGATCACCAGGATGATCCTGTGATCGGCGAGCTGCGTAATCGCTTTGGGCCTGATGCTTTTACGATTCAGGCCACCCGTACCGGCATTCCCGTGGTTTGGGTGAAGCGTGAGCAACTACTGGAAATCATCGACTTCCTGCGTAAATCGCCAAAACCTTACGTCATGCTATACGATTTGCATGGTGTAGATGAGCGTCTTCGCACCCACCGCAACGGTTTACCGGCTGCGGATTTTTCCGTTTTCTACCATCTGATTTCTATTGAACGTAACCGCGACATCATGCTCAAGGTGGCATTGTCCGAAAACGATCTCAATGTGCAGACCATCACCAAAATTTTCCCGAACGCTAACTGGTATGAGCGTGAAACATGGGAAATGTTCGGTATCACCTTCCAGGGGCACCCGCACCTGACGCGTATCATGATGCCGCAACACTGGGAAGGTCATCCGCTGCGTAAAGATTACCCGGCGCGTGCAACGGAGTTCGATCCCTATTTCCTCACTAAGCAGAAAGAAGATTTAGAGATGGAATCCATGCTGTTCAAGCCTGAAGACTGGGGCATGAAACGCAGCACGGCCAACGAAGATTTCATGTTCCTGAACCTTGGCCCGAACCACCCTTCGGCGCACGGTGCTTTCCGTATCATCCTGCAATTGGACGGTGAAGAGATCGTCGATTGCGTCCCGGATGTGGGTTACCACCACCGCGGTGCAGAGAAGATGGGCGAGCGCCAATCCTGGCACAGCTACATTCCGTATACCGACCGTATTGAGTATCTCGGCGGCTGCGTGAATGAAATGCCGTATGTGCTGGCGGTTGAGAAACTGGCGGGCATCGTGGTGCCTGACCGCGTCAATGTGATTCGCGTGATGCTTTCTGAGCTGTTCCGTATCAACAGCCATCTGCTGTACATCTCTACGTTTATTCAGGACGTGGGCGCGATGTCTCCGGTGTTTTTCGCCTTTACCGATCGTCAGAAAATCTACGATGTGGTGGAAGCGATTACCGGTTTCCGTATGCACCCGGCCTGGTTCCGTATTGGCGGTGTCGCCCATGACCTGCCAAACGGCTGGGAACGCCTGCTGCGCACCTTCCTGGACTGGATGCCAAAACGCCTGAAAGAGTATGAAGTTGCGGCGCTGAAAAACACCGTACTGATTGGTCGTTCAAAAGGTGTTGCTGCTTACAATCAGGAAGAAGCCCTGGCGTGGGGCACCACCGGTGCTGGCCTGCGTGCGACGGGTATCGATTTCGACGTGCGTAAATGGCGTCCGTATTCTGGCTACGAGAACTTCGAGTTTGAGATCCCGGTGGGCGATGGCATCAGTGATGCTTATAGCCGCGTGATGATCAAGATGGATGAGATGCGTCAGTCACTGCGTATCCTTGAGCAGTGCCTGAACAACATGCCTGCTGGCCCGTTCAAAGCCGATCACCCGCTGACGACGCCGCCGCCAAAAGAGCGCACGTTGCAGCACATCGAAACGCTGATCACCCACTTCCTGCAAGTATCGTGGGGGCCGGTGATGCCTGCCAATGAGTCGTTCCAAATGATTGAAGCGACCAAGGGTATTAACAGTTACTACCTGACCAGCGATGGCAGCACCATGAGCTACCGCACCCGCGTGCGTACGCCGAGCTTCCCGCATCTGCAGCAGATCCCATCGGTGATCAATGGCTGCCTGGTATCCGATTTGATCGTATACCTCGGTAGTATCGACTTTGTAATGTCAGACGTGGACCGCTAATTATGCACGATCAACGAATTGCGATCGAAACGATCAACGAAGATGAGGCTTTTGTCCTGAGTGCGCTGGAACGCGACGCCATTGAGCACGAAAAGCATCACTATGAAGATGCCCGTGCGGCGTCGATTGAAGCGCTGAAGATTGTGCAGAAGCAGCGTGGCTGGGTGCCAGACGGCGCAATCAATGCGATTGCTGATGTGCTGGGCATCCCCGCCAGTGATGTTGAAGGCGTGGCCACGTTCTACAGCCAAATTTTCCGTACCCCGGTGGGCCGTCACGTTATTCGCTACTGCGACAGCGTGGTGTGTCACATCACCGGTTTCCAGGGCATTCAGAGTGCGCTGGAGCAGCAACTGAACATCAAACCGGGACAAACCACGGCTGATGGTCGCTTTACACTGCTGCCAACCTGCTGTCTGGGTAACTGCGACAAGGGCCCGACCATGATGGTTGACGAAGATACACACGTTCACCTGACGCCGGAAAACATCCCGAATTTACTGGAGCAGTATCAATGACATTCAAACAGATCATTCGTACTGCGGAAACCCATCCGCTGACCTGGCGTCTGCGCGACGACAAGCAGCCGGTGTTCTTTGACGAATACCGCAGTAAAAACGGCTACGCCGGTGCTGAAAAAGCGCTGAAAAGCATGTCGCCTGATGAAATCGTCAATGCTGTCAAAGACTCCGGCCTGAAAGGGCGCGGCGGTGCAGGCTTCTCTACCGGCTTAAAGTGGAGCCTGATGCCGAAAGACGAATCCATGAACATCCGTTACCTGCTGTGTAACGCCGATGAGATGGAGCCGGGCACCTACAAAGACCGCCTGTTGATGGAGCAGATGCCGCACCAGTTGGTTGAAGGCATGTTGATCAGTGCGTTCGCCCTGAAAACCTACCGTGGCTATATCTTCCTGCGCGGCGAATATATCGAAGCGGCAGTCAATCTGCGTCGCGCGATTGAAGAGGCGACGGCAGCAGGCTTCCTCGGCAAAAATATTCTCGGTACCGGCTTTGATTTCGAGCTGATTGTGCACACCGGTGCCGGTCGCTACATCTGCGGTGAAGAGACGGCGCTGATTAACTCGCTGGAAGGCCGTCGTGCTAACCCGCGTTCCAAGCCGCCATTCCCGGCCAGTGCGGGCGCGTGGGGTAAACCGACTTGCGTTAACAACGTGGAAACCCTGTCTAACGTCCCGGCGATCCTCGCGAATGGCGTTGAGTGGTACAAAGGCTTGTCCACCAGTGATGATGCCGGTACCAAAATGATGGGCTTCTCGGGCCGCGTGAAAAATCCAGGCGTATGGGAATTGCCTTTCGGCATCACCGCCCGTGAGATCCTTGAAGATTATGCCGGTGGTATGCGTGATGGCCTGAAATTCAAGGCCTGGCAACCCGGCGGAGCAGGTACCGATTTCCTGACCGATCAACACCTTGATCTGCCGATGGAGTTTGCCAGCATTGGTAAAGCGGGAAGCCGTTTGGGTACCGCGTTGGCAATGGCGGTCGACCACGAGATCAACATGGTTTCGCTGGTGCGTAATCTGGAAGAGTTCTTTGCGCGTGAATCCTGCGGCTGGTGTACACCTTGCCGTGACGGCTTGCCGTGGAGCGTGAAGATCCTGCGTGCATTAGAGCGTGGTGAAGGACAGCCAGGGGATATCGAAACCCTGATGCAGCTGTGCCGCCAGCTTGGCCCAGGTAAAACCTTCTGTGCGCATGCGCCAGGTGCCGTGGAGCCACTCCAGAGTGCCATTAAATATTTCCGTGAAGAGTTTGAAGCCGGCATCGCGCCACAAGTGCTGAGCAATGCACGCGCGATTAGCGGTATTCAGCCGAACCTGCTGAAAGCACGCTGGTAATCCATCACGGCCCCCGAAAGCAGTAGGGGAAAAGAATTTTGATTAACGTGCTCGTTGCAAGACGAGCCTTACGGAAGCATGTTCACTATGGCTACAATTCATGTAGACGGTAAAGAATATGATGTGAACGGGGCGGATAACCTGCTAGAAGCATGTCTTTCCCTCGGTCTCGATATTCCTTATTTCTGCTGGCACCCGGCGCTGGGTAGCGTCGGTGCCTGCCGCCAGTGCGCGGTGAAGCAGTACCAAAATGCCGAAGATACCCGTGGACGCCTGGTCATGTCCTGTATGACTCCGGCCTCTGATGGCACCTTTATCTCCATCGACGATGGCGAAGCGAAAGAGTTTCGCGAAAGCGTGGTCGAGTGGCTGATGACCAACCACCCACACGACTGTCCGGTGTGTGAAGAGGGCGGCAACTGTCACCTGCAAGATATGACCGTGATGACGGGCCACAGCTTCCGTCGTTACCGTTTCACCAAGCGTACGCACCGCAATCAGGAACTGGGCCCGTTCATTTCCCACGAAATGAACCGCTGTATCGCCTGTTACCGCTGCGTGCGTTACTACAAAGACTATGCGGACGGCACCGATCTGGGCGTGTATGGCGCACATGACAACGTCTACTTTGGTCGTCCGGAAGATGGCACGCTGGAAAGCGAGTTCTCCGGCAACCTGGTGGAAATCTGTCCAACCGGCGTATTCACCGATAAAACGCACTCCGCGCGCTATAACCGTAAGTGGGACATGCAGTTTGCACCGAGCATCTGCCAGCAGTGCAGCATCGGTTGTAACACCAGCCCAGGTGAGCGCTACGGTGAACTGCGTCGTATCGAAAACCGTTATAACGGCACCGTGAACCACTATTTCCTGTGTGACCGTGGCCGCTTTGGTTATGGCTACGTCAACCTGGCCGATCGTCCGCGTCAGCCGACCACGCGCCGTGGCGATGACTGGATCACGCTGAATGCTGAACAAGCGGTGCAGGGTGCGGCAGATGTCCTGCGTAATGCCAAAAAAGTGATCGGTATTGGTTCTCCACGCGCAAGCGTTGAGAGCAACTTTGCGCTGCGCCAACTGGTGGGTGCCGAAAACTTCTCTACCGGTATTCCTGCGGGTGAGCAAGCGCGTTTGGATCTTATGCTAGACGTGCTGCGCAACGGCGGCATTCACACGCCTGCGCTGCGTGAAATCGAAAGCTACGATGCCGTGCTGGTGCTGGGTGAAGATCTGACGCAAGTCGGTGCACGTGTGGCGCTCTCTGTGCGCCAGGCCGTGAAAGGCAAGTCGCGCGAAATGGCCGCTGCGCAGAAAGTCGCGGACTGGCAGATCGCGGCCATCCTGAACATTGGTCAGAATGCCAAACACCCGCTGTTTGTCACCAACGTTGATGCGACGCGTTTGGATGATATCGCTGCCTGGAGCTATCGCGCACCGGTAGAAGATCAGGCTCGCCTGGGCTTTGCCATCGCGCATGCGCTGGATAACGCTGCGCCAGCCGTTGCGGATATCCGTGGCGACCTGCAAGGCAAAATCGACGTTATCGTGCAGGCGTTAGCCGGTGCGAAGAAGCCATTGATTATCTCCGGAACGCACTCCGGTTCGCAGGCGATGATCGAAGCGGCAGCCAACGTGGCAAAAGCGTTGAAAGGCCGTGGCGCTGATGTGGGTATTACCCTGATTGGCGGTGCAGCGAACAGCATTGGATTGGGGATGATCGGCGGTCATTCGCTGGATGAAGCGTTAACCGATCTGGAAAGCGGTGCGGCCGATGCCGTTATCGTGCTGGAAAACGATCTCTATCGCCATGCGCCGAAAGCGCGTGTTGATGCGGCTTTGCGTAATACGCCGAATGTGATTGTGCTGGATCACCAGCGCACCGCAACGTTAGAAAAAGCCGGGTTGATCCTATCTACCGCCAGCTTTGCCGAGAGTGATGGTACGGTGGTTAACCAGGAAGGGCGCGCACAGCGTTTCTTCCAGGTGTATGACCCTGCCTATTACAACGACAAGGTTGAGATCCTCGAAAGCTGGCGCTGGTTGCATTCACTGCATACCACCGTGGAAAGCCGTCACGTTGACTGGACACAACTGGACAATGTGATCGATGCCTGTGTGACGGCACTGCCGCAACTGGCGGGCATTAAAGATGCTGCTCCCGATGCGTCGTTCCGTATTCGTGGACAAAAACTGTCGCGTTCACCGCATCGCTCCAGTGGCCGTACTGCGATGCGCGCCAACATCAGCGTGCATGAACCGCGTCAGCCACAAGATAAAGACACCATGTTCTCCTTCTCAATGGAAGGGAACAACCAACCCGGTGCCGCACGCTCGCAGATTCCTTTTGCATGGGCACCAGGCTGGAACTCCCCGCAGGCATGGAACAAATTCCAGGTCGAAGTGGGCGGTAAACTGCGCCACGGCGATCCTGGCGTGCGTCTGTTTGAAGCCAGTGAAGGCGCGCTGGATTGGTTCACGACCATTCCTGCGGCATTTGTGGGTGGCGAAACCTGGCGCGTGGCACCGTACTTCAATCTGTTCGGCAGTGAAGAGATGTCACAGCGTGCACCAGTGATGCAGCAACGCATGCCGGAGCCGTTCGTTGCCGTTAGCGCTGCGGATGCCGCTAAACTGGGCGTTAATGCCGGTGCAGCGTTGTCGCTGACCTGTGCGGGTGTTTCACTGCGTTTGCCTGTGCGTATTTCTGATGCGCTGCAAGCAGGGCAGGTGGGTCTGCCGCTGGGAATGCCTGGCGTACCGCCGTATCTGTCGGGCGCAACCCTTGATTCCCTGCAGGAGGCCGCACAATGAGTTGGTTAACACCGGATGTTATCGACATTCTGATCAGCGTGTTGAAAGCGATTGCCATTCTGTTGGTGGTGGTGGTGTGCGGTGCCTTCATGTCCTTTGGTGAGCGTCGTTTACTGGGCTTGTTCCAGAACCGTTACGGACCAAACCGCGTAGGCTGGGGAGGTTCTCTCCAGCTGGTGGCGGACATGATCAAAATGTTCTTTAAAGAGGACTGGATCCCACCTTTTACCGACCGTGTGATCTTTACTCTGGCCCCGATGATCGCCTTTACGTCGTTGCTGTTGGCCTTTGCCATCGTACCTATTACGCCAAACTGGGCTGTGGCTGACCTGAACATTGGTCTGCTGTTCTTCCTGATGATGGCGGGTCTGGCGGTCTACGCTGTGCTGTTTGCTGGCTGGGCGAGTAACAACAAATACTCACTGTTAGGTGCGATGCGTGCATCGGCCCAGACGCTGAGCTATGAAGTGTTCCTCGGCTTATCGCTGATGGGCGTCGTCGCACAGGCGGGCAGCTTCAACATGTATGACATCGTCAACAGTCAGGAACATATGTGGAATATCATTCCTCAGTTCCTGGGCTTTCTGACCTTTGCTATCGCGGGTGTTGCGGTGTGTCACCGTCATCCGTTTGACCAGCCGGAAGCCGAGCAGGAGCTGGCGGACGGTTACCATATCGAATACGCCGGGATGAAGTTTGGTCTGTTCTTCGTCGGTGAATATATCGGTATTGTGACCGTATCTGCCCTGATCGTGACGCTGTTCTTTGGTGGCTGGCATGGGCCGTGGTTACCTCCGTTTATCTGGTTCGCGCTGAAAACCGCCTTCTTCATGATGATGTTTATCCTGATTCGTGCTGCATTGCCGCGTCCGCGTTATGACCAGGTGATGTCTTTCGGCTGGAAAGTGTGTCTGCCGTTGACGCTGTTGAACCTGCTGGCGACTGCCGCAGTGATTCTGTACACCGCGCAGTAAGGGGTTAGCAAAATGACATTAAAAGATATTGTCGTTGGTTTCGGCACGACAGTACGCAGTATCTGGATGATCGGGATGCATGCGTTCGCCAAGCGCGAAACCATGATGTACCCGGAAGAACCGGTTTACCTGCCGCCACGCTACCGTGGTCGCATCGTACTGACGCGCGATCCTGACGGTTCTGAGCGTTGCGTCGCCTGTAACCTGTGTGCGGTTGCTTGCCCGGTGGGATGTATCTCACTGCAAAAGGCAGAAACGCAGGATGGGCGCTGGTACCCGGAGTTTTTCCGTATCAACTTCTCACGTTGTATTTTCTGTGGCCTGTGTGAAGAAGCCTGTCCGACGACCGCTATCCAGCTGACGCCCGATTTCGAAATGGGGGAGTTCAAACGTCAGGATCTGGTGTACGAGAAAGAGGACCTGCTGATCTCCGGTCCGGGCAAATACCCGGAATATAACTTCTACCGGATGTCAGGTATGGCAATTGACGGGAAGGATAAGGGCGACGCTGAAAGCGAAGCAAAACCTATCGACGTCAAAGGCTTATTACCTTAAGGAGCCAGGCATGGAAATTGCGTTTTATCTTTGTGGATTGATTGCGGTGCTCACCACTTTGCGAGTGATCACCCATACCAATCCGGTACATGCGCTGCTGTACCTGATTATCTCTCTGCTGGCGGTGGCCGGTGTGTTCTTCTCCATGGGTGCCTACTTTGCCGGTGCGCTGGAAATCATCGTCTACGCCGGGGCCATCATGGTGCTGTTCGTGTTCGTGGTGATGATGCTGAACCTCGGCAGCACGGAACAGCAGGAAAAAGATTGGCTGAAACCGGCAATGTGGATCGGGCCGTCAATTCTCTCGTTGGCCCTGCTGGCGATTGTGGTGTACGGCATCCTGTCGGTAAACGATCAGGGTATCGAAGGCACCATGATCGATGCGAAAGCCGTGGGTATCAGCCTGTTTGGCCCTTATGTACTGGCGGTTGAACTGGCCTCAATGCTGCTGTTGGCGGGTCTGGTCGTGGCATTCCACGTCGGTCGCGAAGAGCGCGCCGGTGAAGTGCTGAGTAACCGTGAAACGGATGCAAAGCGTAATCAGGAGGAGCAAGCATGATCCCTCTTCAACACGGACTTATCCTGGCAGCCATCCTGTTTGTTCTTGGACTGACCGGACTGATCATTCGTCGCAACTTACTGTTTATGCTGATCAGCCTCGAAATCATGATTAACGCTGCGGCGTTGGCTTTCGTGGTGGCGGGCAGCTATTGGGGTCAGGCCGACGGTCAGGTGATGTATATCCTGGCGATTAGCCTGGCAGCCGCGGAGGCCAGTATTGGTCTGGCGCTGTTGCTGCAACTCCATCGCCGTCGTCAGACATTGAACATTGATACAGTGAGCGAGATGCGCGGATGAATTTTCTCTACTTAACTATCCTGTTCCCGCTGATTGGCTTTTTACTGCTGGCGTTCTCTCGCGGTCGCTGGTCAGAGAATCTCTCTGCCGCTATCGGTATGGGTTCGGTGGGCTTGGCGGCACTGGTGACGCTGAATGCGGGTATCGACTTTTTCAACCAGGGACAGCAGGTGTTTCACCAGGCGCTGTGGACGTGGATGCAGGTCGGTAACTTCAAGATTGACGTCAACCTGACGCTGGACGGCCTGTCGCTGACCATGCTGTCGGTGGTGACGGGTATCGGCTTCTTCATCCACATGTTTGCCTCCTGGTATATGCGTGGTGAAGAGGGCTATTCGCGCTTCTTTGCGTACACCAACCTGTTTATCGCCAGCATGGTTGTGCTGGTGTTAGCAGACAACCTGATGCTGATGTATCTGGGTTGGGAAGGTGTGGGCCTGTGTTCGTACTTGCTGATCGGTTTCTACTACAGCAACCCGAACAACGGTGCGGCGGCGATGAAAGCCTTCATCATTACCCGTGTGGGTGACGTGTTCCTGGCCTTTGCGCTGTTCATTCTGTGGAATGAACTGGGCACGCTGAACTTCCGCGAGATGATGGAACTGGCACCGCAACACTTTGCACAAGACAACACCATGCTGCAGTGGGCTACCCTGATGCTGCTCGGTGGTGCGGTGGGTAAATCGGCACAGTTGCCACTGCAAACCTGGCTTGCGGATGCGATGGCTGGTCCAACGCCTGTTTCGGCACTGATTCACGCCGCCACCATGGTGACCGCCGGTGTCTACCTGATTGCACGTACGCACGGTCTGTTCTTACTGACGCCTGATGTGCTGCATCTGGTGGGTATTGTGGGCGCTATCACGCTGGTGCTGGCGGGCTTTGCCGCCCTGGTGCAGACCGACATCAAACGCGTGTTGGCTTACTCCACCATGAGCCAGATTGGCTATATGTTCCTGGCACTGGGTGTGCAAGCCTGGGATGCGGCGATTTTCCACCTGATGACCCACGCCTTCTTTAAAGCGTTGCTGTTCCTGTCATCCGGTTCGGTGATCCTCGCGTGCCACCACGAACAGAACATCTTCAAGATGGGGGGCCTGCGTAAGAGCATTCCACTGGTGTATGTCTGCTTCCTGGTGGGTGGTGCCGCGCTGTCTGCACTGCCGCTGATCACCGCAGGCTTCTTCAGTAAGGATGAAATCCTTGCGGGTGCATGGGCCAATGGCCATATGAACCTGATGATTGCAGGCCTGGCGGGAGCATTTATGACCTCGCTGTACACCTTCCGTATGATCTTCATCGCGTTCCACGGTGAAGAGAAGATTCACGCTCACGCGGGTAAAGGCATTACTCACCACCTGCCACTGATCGTCTTACTGGTGCTGTCTACTTTTGTTGGCGCGATGATTGTTCCGCCATTGAAAGGCGTGTTGCCAGAGACGACTGAACTGGCGCATGGCAGCATTCTGACGCTGGAAATCGCGTCGGGTGCGGTAGCGGTAATCGGTATCCTGCTGGCTGCAGCACTGTGGCTGGGCAAACGCCGTTTCGTGACGAGCGTTGCCAACAGCGGCATCGGGCGCTTCTTTAGCACCTGGTGGTTTGCGGCCTGGGGCTTCGACTGGTTATACGACAAAGTCTTTGTTCAGCCGTATCTGCTGATTGCACGTCTGCTGAAGAGCGATCCACTGAATAGCCTGATGAACCTGCCTGCGATCGTTTCGCGTGCGGCGGGCAAGGCTCTGCTGTTAACCGAAAGCGGCTACCTGCGTTGGTATGTGGCTTCAGTCGGTCTCGGCGCAGTGGTCGTTCTGGCGCTGATGATGGTGGTTTAAGGGTTTGTGAGCGAGGGGGTTCCCCCCTGTTACAAAAATGAAAGTTAACCTTCCTGACGGGCAGAGTGCCTGTCAGGGAAAGAGAAAGGGACACAACCTGCCATGTTATTACCCTGGCTAATATTAATCCCCTTTATTGGCGGTCTGCTGTGCTGGCAGTGTGAACGCTTTGGGACGCACGTGCCGCGTTGGATAGCGCTGCTCACCATGGCGCTGACGCTGGCGCTAGGTCTGCAATTGTGGATGGAAGGCAACTACGGCCTGGTGCAGCCTGAAGGCGTACCGCAGTGGCAATCGGAATTCATTCTGCAATGGATCCCGCGCTTTGGTATCACCATTCATCTGGCCATTGATGGTCTTTCGCTGCTGATGGTCGTACTGACCGGTCTGCTGGGTCTGATGGCGGTACTTTGTTCCTGGAAAGAGATCGCCGATCGTCAGGGCTTCTTCTATCTGAACCTGATGTGGATCCTGGGCGGTGTGATTGGCGTGTTCCTTGCCATCGACATGTTCCTGTTCTTCTTCTTCTGGGAGATGATGCTGGTTCCGATGTACTTCCTGATTGCGCTGTGGGGCCACAGCTCATCAGACGGTAAAACCCGCGTCTTTGCTGCAACCAAGTTCTTCATCTACACCCAGGCCAGTGGTTTGATCATGCTGATCGCCATTCTGGGTCTGGTGTTTGTGCACTACAACGCGACCGGCGTGTGGACCTTCAACTACGAGCAGCTGCTGAAAACGCCGATGTCTCACGGCGTTGAATATTTGCTGATGCTGGGCTTCTTTATCGCCTTCGCGGTGAAAATGCCGGTTGTGCCGTTACACGGTTGGTTACCTGATGCGCACAGCCAGGCACCAACCGCAGGGTCGGTTGACCTGGCGGGGATCCTGCTGAAAACGGCGGCTTACGGCCTGCTGCGTTTCAGCCTGCCGCTGTTCCCTAATGCCTCTGCGGAGTTTGCGCCAGTGGTCATGGTGCTGGGTCTGGTGGGGATTTTCTACGGTGCCTGGATGGCATTCTCGCAGACGGATATCAAACGTCTTATCGCTTACACCTCCATCTCGCACATGGGCTTTGTATTGATTGCTATCTACACCGGCAACCAACTGGCTTATCAGGGCGCGATTGTGCAGATGATTGCACACGGGTTGTCGGCGGCGGCACTGTTTATCCTGTGTGGTCAGTTGTATGAGCGCCTGCACACGCGTGATATGCGTCAGATGGGTGGCTTGTGGTCACGTATTAAATGGATCCCAGGTCTGTCGCTGTTCTTTGCAGTGGCTAACCTCGGTATGCCAGGAACGGGTAACTTCGTTGGCGAATTTATGATCCTGACGGGCAGCTTCGCTGTGGTGCCGGTGACGATTGTGATTGCAACCTTTGGTCTGGTCTTTGCGTCAGTCTACTCACTGATCATGATGCAGCGTGCCTACTACGGCGCGCCTAAATCTGACCAACCGCTGCCTGGCATGACCTCGCGCGAATTCACCATCATTCTGGTGTTAGTGGTTCTGTTGACGCTGCTGGGTGTGTATCCACAGCCGATTCTGGACACTTCGCATGCTGCGATGAGCAATATCCAGCAGTGGTTCTCTGCTTCACTTTCAACAACAGGGTTGTAATTCGCCATGACAATAACTGCACAACACCTGATTGCACTACTACCGCTGCTGATTGTCGGCCTGACGGTGGTCGTGGTCATGCTTCTCATTGCGTGGCGACGCAATCACTTTGTGAACGCCACCATGACCGTGGTCGGCCTGAACGTGGCGCTGCTGTCCCTCTATTTTGTTGGGCAAGCGGGCGCGATGGATGTCACACCGCTTATGCGCGTTGATGGCTATGCGATGTTCTATACCGGGTTGGTGCTGATCGCCAGTCTGGCGACCTGTACGTTCGCGTATCCGTGGCTGGCGGGCTATCCTGACAACCGTGATGAGTTCTACCTGCTGGTGCTGATTGCGGCATTGGGAGGCATCCTGTTGTCGGCCTCTAACCACATGGCCTCGATGTTCCTTGGTATTGAGCTTATCTCGTTGCCGTTATTCGGCTTGATTGGCTACGCATTCCGCCAACGACGTTCACTGGAAGCCAGTATCAAGTACACCATTCTGTCTGCCGCAGCCTCTTCCTTCCTGCTGTTTGGTATGGCGCTGGTGTATGCGGAGTCCGGTGACCTGAGCTTTGCGGCGCTGGGCAAAAGCCTCAACGATTCGCTGATTCACCAACCTCTGCTGCTGGCAGGATTGGGTCTGATGATTGTTGGTCTGGGCTTTAAGCTGTCCCTGGTGCCTTTCCACTTGTGGACGCCAGATGTTTATCAGGGTGCGCCTGCACCGGTCTCTACCTTCCTGGCCACGGCCAGTAAAATCGCTATCTTTGCTGTGGTGCTGCGTCTGTTTATGTATGCGCCTGCGGCAGACAGCGAAGCGGTACGTACCGTGCTGGCAATTATCGCCTTTGTGTCGATTCTGTTTGGTAACCTGATGGCGCTGACCCAGTCCAACATCAAGCGTCTGTTGGGTTTCTCCTCTATCGCGCACCTCGGCTACCTGCTGATTGCTCTGATTGCGGTGCAAACCCATCAGTTGCCTATTGAAACGGCGGGCGTTTACCTGGCCGGTTACTTGTTTAGCAGCCTCGGCGCGTTTGGTGTCGTGAGTCTGATGTCCAGCCCGTATCGTGGCCCGGACGCGGATTCGCTGTACTCTTACCGTGGCCTGTTCTGGCACCGTCCGATTCTGGCTGCGGTGATGACAGTGATGATGCTGTCACTGGCGGGTATCCCGATGACACTGGGCTTTATTGGTAAGTTCTATGTGCTGGCCGTGGGTGTGAATGCGCATCTGTGGTGGTTGACGGCGGCAGTGGTACTGGGCAGTGCGATTGGCCTGTACTACTACTTGCGTGTCACCGTGAGCCTGTACCTGGCACCACCTGAGCTGCATCAGCGCGACACTCCAAACAATTGGGCAGTGACGGCGGGCGGTATTGTGGTGCTGATTTCTGCGATTTTGGTGCTGTTGCTGGGTGTCTATCCGCAACCGCTGATCTCTCTGGTGCAGATGGCACAACCCATGATGTAATCGCCCTCGGCGAAAAATACTCATCAGGCCTGCGGGCCTGATTTTTTTTGCCCAAAAAAAGCCCCCTTGCGCAGCAGCGGAAGAGGGCAGTCAGTGCAAAGCACCGGTGTTAGTTGATGGTCATTATCCGGTCATCAACGTATTTACGTTTGTCAGGCGGCGGCGGGAAATACTGATACAGCCAGGTTTCACTCAGCGTCTCACCCTGCGTGCGTAAGAACATGCGCATATCAACCGGCTTCGCGTCTGGGCTATTGGGATACCAGTCGAACTGAATGCGATAGCCTTTCATCGGCGCAACATACAGGATCTCGACCTGCTTGATGAGACCCGACGAAACCGTGATGACCGGTTCAATCCCTTTTGGTGCAGCAGCCTCTAAATCTCCGCCGATAAAGTCCACGGCGAAGCGACGTGCCCACTCCTTCGGATAGTGTTCGCCCGGTGCCCAGCCTTCCGGGAAGCCACCCATGCCAGTGCGCGTGGCTTTCACCCGCGACAGTTGGCTCTGCACCGGTGGCAGACCGCTCCAGTACAGTTTGTAGCGGAAGTTATAGCTTTCACCGGCTTTAATGGGGTGCTCCGGCTGCCAGAAGCACACGATATTATCCAGCGTTTCACCGGTGGTGGGGATTTCCATCAAGTTAATGGCACCTTTTCCCCATTTGCTCAGCGGCTCTACCCACAGGCTTGGGCGCTTGTCGTACCAGCCCATGACATCCTGATAGGTTTCGAAGTTATGATCTAATTGCAACAGACCAAACCCGCGTGGGTTATTGTCCTGATAGGCGTTGAACTGCAATTTCTGCGGATTATTCAGGGGACGGCAGATCCACTCGCCGCTGCCAGTCCACATGGCCAGACGATCGGAATCATGGATATTCGGATGGATCGTGTCACACATGCGTCGTTCATTGGTGCCGCAACTGAACATACTGGTCATCGGCGCGATACCCAACTGCCAGATGTCTTTGCGCGCATACAGGTGATTTTCGATTTCCATCACCACGCGTTTGCCTTCGCAATCGATAGTGAATTTGAAGGCACCGGTGCAGCTTGGGCCATCCAGCAGGGCATACACCACAATGGTGGTATCGCCCGCTTTCGGGGTTTCAAACCAGAAAGCGGTGAAATCCGGGAACTCTTCTTTGCCGTCGCTAAAGGTATCAATGGCAACGCCGCGCGCAGAGAGCCCGTACTGATAGGTATCATCCACCGCACGGAAGTAGCTGGCACCGAGGAACGAGAGAATGTCGCGGCTGTCCAGCTTCGGGGTTTGAAAAACGCGGAACCCAGCGAACCCGAGATCGGTTTTGCCTTCCAGTTGTTTCACATCGACGTTGGTTTTGTCGTAATTAAACAGCTCCGGGCGATAGTGCACTTCACGTGCTTCGCGGCTGTCGGCGTCAACCGCAAACATGCGAATACGGCGCTTAAAGCCCATGCCAACGTGGAAGAATTGGGCATCCAACTGCCGTCCTTCGCCATTCGCATTCCACAGTGAATGCGCGGCATCATACTGAATGGCGTTGTAGGCTTGCGGTGTTAAGGTCGCAAGGGTTTCTGGTAGCGGGCCTGGCGCGCCGCCCCAGGGTTTGGCTGCCATCTCTGCCGCCATTTTCTTCAGAACATTGAAGTCAAATTTAACGGCTTTTCCATCGGCGATATCGGTATCGGCCCAGGCGTATTGAGAGAAAAGGGTAGAGAGTCCGGAGAGACTTCCCACGGCAGCACAGGCCATGGATGCTTTCATAAACAGTCTTCGATTCATGCCAGAAATCTTATCCTTTGTGAACGGAATGGTCGGCTATCAAGCCACGTGTTCAGGGGTTACGACAGCCTGTCGGGTTAATAATTCCACTAAGCGCAATTTATCAGATTAATCAAATAAACCCACGCTTTTCCGTGAGATGCGCGCAGTAACCTGAATAGCGTCTATAGTTATGACTACGCTTGTTGAAAATCGCACGGAGGAAAGCATGGTAAGAAAAACCGCAGCGACGGGAACCACGTTAGATGACGATCTGGCACTGTTAACGGAAACACTGGAAGAGGTGCTGAAATCCTCAGGCGATCCGGCTGACCAGAAATACCTGGCGCTGAAATCGAAAGCGGAAGCGGCATTGCACGATGTCAAATCACGCGTCAGCAGCGCGTCGGATTCCACCTATTATCGTGCCAAAGAAGTGGCCTATCGTGCCGATGATTTTGTGCATGACAAACCGTGGCAGGGCGTTGGCGTGGGCGCGGCAGTGGGTCTGGTACTGGGCTTGTTGCTACGTCGCTAAGGCGAACAGGGCCGGAACGCTCCGGCCCTTGCGGGTTTTTTCTTCGGTTTATCCCTTAAGTGCGCGTATCGCGTTTTCCACACCGGCACCGTAGCGCTCATCCACTTGATTAAACAGCGCAATCTGCCGCGTCTGAATAAACTCTGGCACCTGCACCAGTTCGCTGGCAATACGCGTAAACATGCGCTGGTGTTCTGCATCACTCAATAAATTAAACAGCGCACGGGGCTGGCTAAAATAGTCCTCATCTTCACGGTGATTCCAGTGGTCGGCAGCGCCTTCCAGCGACAGTGGCGGTTCACTGAAATCGGGTTGCTCCTGAAAGACACCAAAGCTGTTGGGTTCGTAAGTTGCGCCGTTGCCGCTATTGCCGTCAATACGCATGGCACCATCGCGATGGTAATTGTGGAAGGGACATTTCGGCGCATTCACCGGGATCTGATGATGGTTAACGCCCAGGCGATAACGGTGCGCATCGCCGTAGGAAAACAATCGGCCTTGCAACATCCGATCCGGTGAAAACCCGATGCCGGGCACCACATTGGCCGGGCTCATCGCCACCTGTTCAACTTCAGCAAAATAGTTATCTGGATTGCGATTCAGCTCCAGCGTCCCGACTTCCAGCAGCGGATAATCAGCATGCGGCCAGACTTTGGTCAGATCAAAGGGGTTATACGGCGTTTGTGAGGCCTCGGCCTCTGGCATCACCTGCACATAGAATTTCCAGCGGGGGAAGTCACCGTTATCAATGGATTCCAGCAGGTCGCGTTGCGAGCTTTCGCGATCTTCACCAATCAGTTGGTTGGCCTCATCATCCATCAGGTTGGCAATACCTTGCTCACTGCGCAAATGAAACTTCACCCAAAAACGCTGGTTATCGTTGTTAATAAAACTAAAGGTGTGGCTACCAAAACCGTGAATATGGCGATAGGAGCGCGGCAGACCGCGATCGCTGAAATCAATGGTTAACTGGTGTAGCGACTCGGGCAACTGCGAGAAAAAATCCCACTTATAGGTTGGGTTACGCAGGTTGGTGCGCGGGCAGCGTTTAACGACATGGTTAAGGTCCGGGAACTTCAGGGGATCGCGCAGATAGAAGACGGGGGTGTTATTGCCGACCAGATCCCAGTTTCCCTCTTCGGTGTAAAATTTAATCGAGAAGCCACGGATATCACGTTCGGCATCGGCACCGCCGCGTTCTCCGGCGACGGTTGAAAAGCGCAAAAACAGCGGCGTCTGCTTGCCCACTGACGAGAAAATTTTTGCGCGCGTAAATGCCGAAATATCCTGTGTCACGGTGAAGGTCCCATAGGCGGCCGAGCCTTTGGCGTGCATTCGGCGTTCAGGGATCACTTCGCGATCAAAGTGTGCCAGCTTCTCCAGCAGCCAGACGTCTTGCAGCAGCAGTGGACCACGCCGTCCGGCGGTCATGGAATTATTGTTAGAGGCGACCGGGGCGCCAGCGGCTGTGGTTAATCCTTTTTTGCTCATTGTGCATTCCTCTTGTAATGACGGGGTCTCTGAATGTGCCTGTATTTTCAGCTGTTATGGGTGGGCTGTGCAAAATGACCCTGGCTATCACTGCTATTTATCAAACAAGCCATCTTGCTAATCATCACGGTTGTTTTTATTGGCTCGCCCTGCGAGAGTAAAGAGCACTGAACCCACGGGAGAACATAATGATAAGAGTGGAAATGTTGGCGACCGGCGACGAAGTTCTGCACGGACAGATCGTCGATACCAATGCCGCCTGGCTGGCAGAGACGCTATTTGAGCAAGGCTTACCCATGACCAGCCGCAGCACGGTTGGGGACAGCTTATCGGCGCTGATTGCGGTGTTAACGGAGCGTAGCCACATTGCCGATGTGCTGATTGTCAACGGCGGCTTGGGACCAACCAGCGACGATCTCAGCGCGTTGGCGGCGGCAAAAGCCGCAGGCGTCGAGTTGGCCTTGCACACGGGGTGGCTCGCCGAGATGGAAGCCTACTTTGCCAGCCGTGGTCGCCCAATGGCACCCAGCAATCGCAAGCAGGCGGAAATTCCCGTGGGTGCCGAGATGATCAATAACCCGGTTGGCACCGCCTGCGGATTCGCGCTGCGTTTAAATCGCTGTTGGATGTTTTTCACGCCCGGCGTGCCATCAGAATTCAAACGTATGGTGACGGATGAAATCATTCCGCGCCTGCGTCAGCACTACCAACTGCAAGATGCGCCGATTTGCCTGCGTCTGACCACCTTTGGGCGCGGTGAAAGCGATCTGGCGAATGATCTGGAAACGCTCTCGCTGCCAGCGGATGTGGTGATGGGCTATCGTTCGTCGATGCCGATCATTGAGTTGAAACTGACGGGGCCATCATCGAAGCGTCGCGAAATGGAGTCCCTGTTCCAGCAGGTGCGCGATATTGCAGGCGATAGCCTTATTTTCGAGGGCACCGAAGGGCTGCCCGCGTTGCTTGCTCGTTTGCTGAGCTCGCGAGGTTTAGCGTTGCGTGTCAGTGAGCAATACACGGCCGGCTTGCTGCAGTGGCAACTGGCTTCGGGCAAGGTACCGCGGGTGGCGGGAGAAGTGCTGCCGTTGCAGGAGGAATCCTTACAGCAACTGGCGGCGAGAACCGCCGCAGCGGGGCAACCACTGGCGTTAACGGTGGGCGGCATGCACGGCGATCGGCTGGGCATTGCGCTGCATACGCCAGAAGGCACCTGGGCGTTGGCAGTGAAATTTAATGTGTTGCGCCACAGTGAGGAAACGCGTCAGAAAATGGTGGCGATGTTGGCGATGAATTTACTGCGTCGCTGGTTGTTGCAAATGGATGTGACCACCGGGCATGGCTGGGTGGAAATTGTGGAAACGGTGCGCATATAGTCAGCGCACGCGGTTACAGCTCGATTTCGATATCCCCATCGGCGCGACAACAGCAGGGCAAAATTTCGCCCTGCTGAATAAAGGCCAGCGGTTGCTCGCGATAACACACCTGGCCTTTCAGCAGACGTGTACGACAAGAACCGCAATACCCTTCGCGACACTGAAATTCCACACAAATTTGGTTTAATTCCAGCGTTTCCAGCAGCGTACGCTCTTCATCAATGCAGGGAACCTGCGCGCCAGTGGCGCGCAGTGTGATGACGGCAGCCATCTTAGAGTTGGAAATCGCTCAGATCGTCAGCATCAACCGAGGCGTCGATCTGACCGACCAGGTAAGAACTGACTTCCACTTCTTGCGGGGCAACCTGCACGTTGTCAGAGACCAGCCAACTGTTGATCCACGGGATCGGGTTGGAGCGGGTTTTAAACGGCAGATCCAGACCCACAGCCTGCATACGAATGTTGGTGATGTATTCGATATACTGGCACAAAATGTCTTTGTTCAGACCAATCATGGAGCCGTCGCTGAACAGGTAATCTGCCCACTCTTTTTCCTGCTCGGCAGCCAGCACAAACAGGTCATAGCACTCCTGACGGCACTCTTGGGCGATCTCCGCCATTTCTGGATCGTCTTCGCCGCTGCGCAGCAGATTCAGCATGTGCTGAGTTCCGGTCAGATGCAGGGCTTCATCACGGGCAATCAGACGGATGATTTTGGCATTGCCTTCCATCAGCTCACGTTCTGCGAAGGCAAAAGAGCAGGCAAAGCTCACGTAGAAACGAATCGCTTCCAGGGCGTTGACGCTCATCAGGCAGATATAAAGCTGTTTTTTCAGTTCACGCAGGCTGACGGTGACGGTTTTACCGTTAACCTGATGCGTGCCTTCACCCAGCAGATGCCAGTAGCTGGTCATCTCGATCAGATCGTCGTAATAACCGGAGATGTCTTTGGCGCGTGACAGGATCTGTTCGTTGGTCACGATATCATCGAACACCACGGCCGGATCATTAACGATATTACGAATGATATGGGTGTAGGAGCGTGAGTGAATAGTTTCTGAAAACGCCCAGGTCTCAACCCAAGTTTCCAGTTCTGGAATCGAAATCAGCGGCAGCAGCGCAACGTTTGGACTGCGGCCTTGGATGGAGTCCAGCAGCGTCTGGTATTTCAGGTTGCTGATAAAAATGTGTTTTTCGTGATCGGGCAAAGCCTGATAGTCGATACGGTCACGCGACACATCCACTTCTTCTGGACGCCAGAAAAAGGAGAGCTGTTTTTCGATCAGCTTTTCAAAAATGTCATATTTTTGCTGGTCATAGCGGGCAACGTTGACCGGCTGACCAAAAAACATCGGTTCGCTAAGCTGGTCGTTTTTATTCTGAGAAAACGTGGTATAGGCCATGATTCAAATCCAAATAATAATGTTATGCACAGAAGGTGCAGGGGCGAGCGCGAGTGCGCCCGCCCAACACAAACATTAAATCTTGCACGCGCCGCTTTCGCAGCCATCGTCCTGAATGGAAGGTGCGAGATCGTCCTGAGCATCCTCAGCACCGTCACGGGTGTTTTGGTAATACAGGGTTTTCACGCCAAATTTGTAGGCCGTCAGCAAATCTTTCAGCAGCTGCTTCATCGGCACTTTCCCGTTCGCGAAACGCGTTGGGTCATAATTGGTGTTTGAGGAAATGGCCTGGTCAATAAACTTCTGCATCAGACCAACCAACTGCAAGTAGCCATCGTTATTTGGCATTTCCCACAGCAGTTCATAGTTGTCTTTCAGCGCTTCATATTCCGGCACGACCTGACGCAGGATGCCATCTTTTGACGCTTTAATGCTGATATGACCGCGCGGTGGCTCAATACCGTTAGTGGCGTTTGAGATCTGGGAAGAGGTCTCAGACGGCATCAGGGCAGACAGCGTGGAGTTACGCAGGCCATGGGTTTTGATTTGCTCACGCAGACCTTCCCAGTCAAGGTGCAGCGGCTCGTTGCTGATGGTATCGAGGTCTTTCTTGTACGTGTCGATCGGCAACACGCCCTGCGCGTAGGTGGTTTCATTAAACCACGGGCAAGCACCTTGTTCTTTCGCAAGCGCATTGGAGGCTTTCAGCAGATAGTACTGAATGGCTTCAAAGGTTTTGTGCGTCAGGTTATTGGCGCTGCCATCGGAATAGCGCACACCGTTTTTCGCCAGATAGTAAGCATAGTTGATCACGCCAATACCCAGTGTACGACGCCCCATCGAGCCACGTTGGGCCGCCAGAATAGGGTAATCCTGATAATCCAACAGGGAGTCGAGTGCGCGAACGGCCAGCACCGCCAGCTCTTCTAAATCGTCGAGGCTCTCGATGGCTCCGAGGTTAAAGGCTGACAGTGTACACAGGGCAATCTCACCGTTTTCGTCATTGACGTCATTCAGTGGTTTGGTCGGCAGCGCAATTTCCAGGCACAGGTTGGACTGGCGCACTGGGGCGATAGCCGGATCAAACGGGCTGTGGGTGTTGCAGTGGTCGACGTTTTGGATGTAGATACGCCCGGTAGAAGCACGTTCTTGCATCATCAATGAAAACAGCTCAACGGCTTTAACGCGCTGCTTGCGGATGCTGCTGTCCTGCTCGTATTTAACATACAGGCGCTCAAATTCATCCTGATCGGCGAAGAACGCGTCGTACAGGCCCGGCACATCGGAAGGGCTAAACAGTGTGATGTCTTCGCCTTTCAGCAAGCGTTGATACATCAGTTTGTTCAACTGCACACCGTAATCCATATGACGTACGCGGTTGCCTTCAACCCCACGGTTGTTTTTCAGCACCAACAGGCTCTCAACTTCCAAATGCCACATTGGGTAGAACAGCGTCGCAGCACCGCCACGTACGCCACCTTGTGAACAGGATTTCACGGCGGTTTGGAAGTGCTTATAGAACGGGATACAGCCGGTATGGAAGGCTTCGCCGCCACGAATAGGGCTGCCCAGCGCACGAATGCGACCCGCATTGATGCCAATCCCGGCGCGCTGAGAAACATATTTTACAATCGCACTGGAGGTCGCATTGATGGAATCCAGGCTGTCGCCACACTCAATCAGCACGCAAGAGCTGAACTGGCGCGTGGGTGTACGTACACCGGACATGATCGGTGTTGGCAGGGAGATTTTAAAGGTGGAAATGGCGTCATAAAAACGCTTCACGTAATCGAGGCGCGTTTCGCGCGGGTAGCCGGAGAACAGGCAGGCGGCTACCAGGATATACAGGAACTGAGCGCTTTCGTAAATTTCACCGGTGACACGGTTCTGCACCAGATATTTCCCTTCCAACTGCTTCACGGCAGCGTAGGAGAAATTCATATCACGCCAGTGATCGATAAAGCTGTCCATCTGCTCGAACTCTGCCTGAGTGTAGTCTTCCAGCAGATGGCGATCGTATTTGCCCATGTCGACCATGCGCTGTACGTGTGCATACAGTTTCGGCGGCTCGAACTGGTCATAGGCTTTTTTGCGCAGGTGGAAAACTGCCAGACGCGCGGCCAGGTATTGGTAATCCGGCGCGTCGCGGGAGATCAAATCCGCTGCCGCTTTGATAATGGTTTCGTGGATATCCGACGTCTTGATGCCATCATAAAACTGGATGTGTGAACGCAATTCAACCTGAGAAACAGACACGTTTTGCAGGCCTTCAGCCGCCCAGTCGAGTACGCGGTGAATTTTGTCGAGATTGATGCGCTCGGTGCGGCCATCGCGTTTAGTTACAAGCAGACTCTGATTCATGTCGCGTTTTTACCTGTCCGTGAAGTCAAAACTATCCCCGGTTTATACACAGGGCGCTCGTTGTGAGTAACTCTGTGGATAAACACTACATATTGGGGGTGCGGGAACAAAAGATAACAATATGGTGAGTATTCTAGTCAGCATTCTGCGCTTCACAAGAGTTGATTTTTTCGAAAAAATCCCTCAAGACCCTGGTATAAATCCTGGATCCGCATTCCATAAGGCCTGCCTGTACTGTCAATCACTAAGGACTTTTTTTTCATAAGTTGATTGAGCGCATGTTTCTTAAACAGCTTATTTCGATAAGACTTTTCTTTGCCCAAAAACTGCCCGGATAAGGCCGCGGGCAGCGGACTTATCTGGGATTGGTTATGAATTTTTTGTGACGTGAATACACTATTGAAAATGCTTAATGGCGTCCAAAAGGAAATTGATCTGGCGGGTTCACAACCCAGGGGCTTTCCACATTGAGGTGGTCAGCCCACTGTCGACCAGCCCAAGTTGATCGGCGTATATTTTTTGCCAGCGCGCTTTGTGCGCCTGATAAAGTTGATGATGCTGGGCATTGGGATGGTATTCACGCTCCCAGCGCACCAGTGAACGCCCGGTCTCCGCCAGCGAATCATACATGCCTGCGGCGACACCGGCGGCGATAGCACAGCCTAGCGCGGTGGCTTCTTTAACCTGCGGCACTTTCACACGCAAGCCTGTCACGTCGCTGAGAATTTGGCTCCACAAGGCACCTTTCGATCCCCCACCGGCAAACACCAGACTGTCGCTGCGCGCACCTGAAAACGCCGCGACCTGATCCAGATTGCAGGCAGAAACAATTGCGGCATTCTCTTTCAGTGCGCGAAACAGCGTTTGTTTATTGCAGCGTTCGGGATCGATAGACAAATTAATAAAAGAGGGAGCGGCGTGATACCACTTGTTAAAGTGCATGGCATCAGAAAACACCGGCATAACGCCCCAGGAGCCGACGGGCACGCGCGCCGCCATCTCCTCCAGCAGGCTGTAGCAGTCCACGCCTAAGCGTTCTGCAATCAGCTTCTCCTCGCTGCAAAACGCGTCGCGAAACCAACGCATGGTGAGGCCAGTAAAAAAGCTAATCGCCTCTGCTTGCGCCATGCCAGGGATGACATGCGGATTAACGCGAATATTCATCTGCGGGTCGACGGCGGGCCGCGGTAGGTTCACCACTTGCTGCCAGAAGGTACCGCCCAGTACGGCGGTTTCCCCGGGTTGTACCACGCCGAGTCCCAGCGAACCCAGTTGCACATCGCCGCCGCCCATGGCGACAACCGTTCCGGCCGCCAGTCCACACGCCTCTGCGGCACGTGCGGTCACTTTACCGAGGGGAACGCCGGTTTCCAGCACCGGCGAGAGGATATCGCCACGTAAACCGGCCATATCTAACAGCTCAGGTCGCCACTGGCGGGTATGTAAATCCAGCATGCCCGTGGTGCCAGCATTAGAGGGATCCACCGCCAGTTCACCGCTCAGGCAACAGGCCAGCCAGTCGCTGATCATGGTCAGCGTCGCGGCTTCGCGGTAGATGTCAGGACGATGATGTGCCAGCCAAAGTAAGCGCGGCATGGCACCCAGCGCCAGCGTCTGGCCTGAGTATTGATAGACCTCACGTTCAAAGGCGCCCTGATGGATCTCTTTTAATTCGCTGACTTCGCGGCTGGCCCGTGCGTCCACATTGGCACAGGCCCAAATGGCTTCACCGGCTTTGTTATACAGCACGATGCCTTCACGCATTGAGCAACAGGCGATACCGCGAATGGCACTGGCAGGCAACTGCGCATTCGCTAAGGCCTGGCGAATACACTGGCAGGCTAACTGCCAGTTCTTTTGCAGGTCGAATTCCATTGAACCCGGCACGTCGGGCAGCGCCAGGTGTTGCCACTCCGCCTGGGCGACGGCAATCTGTTCGCCTTGTTCTGAAAAAATGACGGCGCGAATGCTGCCGGTACCGGCGTCAAGCGCCATTACGTGCGGGGCGTGTGTCATCTCTGTTTCTCCACGTAAAAAACGGTTCAAATCAGACTGACCCCCGTCACCGCCTATAAGGCGGCCAGCATGGCGTGGGCCGTACTTTCATCTGTGACCAGCGCGTTGATACGCTGACTGTGCAGGGCGGCCAGAATGGCATCGGCTTTTTCGCTGCCGCCCGCCACACCCACCACCATCGGAATGGTGGCCATCTCCTCTGGACGCACGGCAATCAGCTCATCGTGAATCGGCATGTTGGCGGCGAGCTGCCCGTCGGGCTGCATAAAATAACCGAGGATATCGCCCACTGCGCCTTTACGCGCGTACAGCAGTTGCTCACCTTCGCTGATATAGCCTGAGCGCAAAATAGTGGCTTGCTGCTTTTGACGCAGTGAACCAATGCCCACCACGGCGACATCGGCGGCGCTGGCCGCCAGCATTACATCTTGTACGCTACGCTCCTGGCGCAAAATCTGCGCGACGCTGGCACTGGAAGCACGCAGCGGCGCCGGGATAATGCTGACGCCACAGGCGGAATCCAACTGGCCTATGCCGGTCATATAGGGGCCGACGCCACCGGAGAGGGTCACCATACGAATCTGCTGTGAGGCAATAAAGCCGCTCAGATGTTGCAGCGTATTCATGGTGGTTTCGCCGAATCCTACTGCCAGTAATTGCTGCGGTTGCAGCAGCGACATCAGCATTTGCGCAGCACCGACGCCCAAACGCTGGCTCAAATTTTGTGTGGCCAGTTCCGGCAGGACACGGACATGTTTCAACGCGAATTGTTGCTTTAGCGCGTGTTCCAGTGTCAAACAGCCTTCGTAGCGCGAGTTAATTTGCACGCGGATCACGCCCGACTGGCGGCCTTTCTCCAGCAGACGCGAGACTTTCAGGCGCGTCAGCCCAAGACGTTCACCAATTTCGTTTTGCGTCAAACCGTCGTGGTAATAGAACCAGGCGGTGCGCGCCAGTAGCTCTTCTTCGCCCATACCGTTGTCCACAGTGATGCCTGACTCCAGGCTGCGATCGTTTTTCATGATGAACACTTTATAAAATTTAAATCAATTGTTCGTTTGTCGGCGAGCGAGAACTGTGAGTGAGATTACAATTCCGCAACATGTTTGCCGTAAATAATACCCCGTTTAACGCTGAATGAACATTCTGTGAGCAAACCGAAAGTTTTTTATCCCACGGCTCGCCAGGATTATGAACATTATGAAATTTAAAAATCATTTGTTCTAAGGGGCGATGATGCAGCAAGACACCTCAAACGGACCACTGTTACAGATTGACGAGGTCAGCAAAGCCTTCTCCGGTGTTGCGGTGTTAAAAGCGATTAGCTTCAGACTGCAGGCGGGGGAGATTCATGCTTTGCTCGGGGGTAATGGCGCAGGCAAATCAACGCTGATGAAAATTATTGCCGGCATTGAGCAGCCGGACAGCGGCAGCCTGCGTTTGAATGGCGCAGTATTGCGTGCGATGACACCGGCGAAAGCGCATCAATGCGGTATCTATCTGGTGCCGCAGGAACCGCTGCTGTTCCCCAGCCTGACGGTGCGCGAGAACATTGTGTTTCGCTTGTCACGCCAACAGGCCAGCGATAATCGTCTCAATGCCTTGTTGACCCAGTTAGGCAGTACGCTGCGCCTTGATGCACCGGCGGGCATGCTTGATGTTGCCGATCAGCAACTGGTGGAAATTTTGCGTGGGCTAATGCGTGATGCCCGGGTATTGATTCTGGATGAACCCACCGCGTCATTAACTCCGGTTGAAACCGACCGCCTGTTTCGTCTGGTGCGTCAACTGGCGGCACAGGGCGTGGGGATTGTGTTTATCTCGCACAAATTGCCGGAGATCCGCGCACTGGCACACGCGGTCAGTGTGATGCGCGATGGCTGTGTGGTGCTGCAAGGTGAGCTGGATAACTGGAATGATGATGCGCTAATCAACGCCATGATGCCGCTAAGCAACACCTCTCGGCTTAGCGCGGAGCAGGACTTGTGGATCCACGCCGGGCAAGCGCGGCCAACGCAAGACGGTGAGACGCTGCTGTGCGTTGAGGATCTGAGCGGGGAAGGATTTCAACAGATTTCATTGCAGGTGCGGGCAGGGGAGATCCTTGGCATCGCGGGGATCGTCGGTGCCGGGCGAACAGAGCTGGCTGAAACCTTATACGGATTGCGCGCGGCGCGCGGCGGCTCGGCGACGTTGAACGGCCGCAGTTTGCTCGCACTGCGTTGCGCTGAGCGTCTGCAGGCCGGACTGGTTTATCTGCCCGAAGATCGGCAAACCTCCGGCCTGTTTTTAGATGCGCCATTAACCTGGAACGTAACGGCACTGACGCTGGGCCAGCGCAACTGGTGGCTGCGTCCGCGCCAGGAGCAAGCATTGCTGACCCGTTACCAACGGGCATTGGGCATTAAGCTGAATCATGAATCGCAAGCGGCGCGCACGCTGTCTGGCGGCAATCAGCAAAAATTACTGCTGGCGAATTGCCTGGCAGCCTCACCTTGCGTGCTGATTGTCGACGAACCCACGCGGGGAGTCGATGTGGCCGCCCGCGCGGATATCTACCAACTGCTGCGTAACATTGTTGCTCAGCAGGTGGGCCTGGTGGTGATTTCATCGGATTTGGACGAAGTGGTGCAGCTCGCGGACCGGGTATTAGTGATGCACCACGGCGAACGGGTGGGAGAGCTGTCCGGTGAGCAGATCAGCGTGGAAAACATGATGCAACTGGCCTGGGGACGCGCAGGCGCGTCGGGAGACATCGCATGCTGAAATACCTGCAAACGCACCGCGAACTCAGCACGCTATTGGCGATTTTACTGCTGTTTCTGCTGCCAATGGCCCTCGACAGGCAAAATGCCAGTTTGCAACTGATCGGCATGATTTTTGGCAGTGCGCAAATTGCGATGCTGTTGGCGATGGGCGCCGCACTGGTGTTGCTTACGCGCAATATCGATGTGTCCAGTGGCTCCACGATGGGGCTGTGTGCCGCCATTCTGGGGGTACTGCTCAACCAGGGGATGGCGTTGCCGCTGGCGTGTCTGCTTACCGTGCTCAGCGGCATGCTGGCGGGGCTGTTTAATGGGGTGCTGGTCACCGGATTACGCATTCCGGCGATTGTTGCCACGCTGGGCACGCTGGGATTATATCGCGGCCTGATGCTGCTACTGACCGGCGGGAAATGGATTGAAGGATTACCAGAACCGTTGAAACAGTTGGCCGCGCCAGTGTGGCTGGGGATCTCGCCAGCTGGTTGGCTGGTGCTGGGGCTGTTGGCGACGTTGATTGGCATCTTAGGCTATAGCCGCGCAGGACGCAGCCTGTATGCCACTGGCGATAACCTGCAAGGGGCCAGACAACTTGGCGTGGCGGTGAATCAGGTACGCATCCTCGCCTTTACCGGCAACGGGGCCTTTGCCGCACTGGCGGGCATTGTGTTCGCCGCGCAAATTGGGTTTGTGCCTAATCAAACCGGCACTGGGATGGAAATGAAAGCCATTGCTGCCTGCGTGCTGGGGGGCGTCAGCCTGATGGGCGGAATGGGCACTGTATTGGGAGCGGTATTGGGTGCCTGGTTCCTGACGCAAATCGACAGCGTACTGGTGCTGTTACGCCTGCCGGCATGGTGGAATGATTTTATTTCTGGGCTGGTCTTGCTGGCGGTGTTGGTGATTGATGGCCGTTTACGACAAGCATTGGCGCGGCGTCTGCGGCGGCAGAAATATGCGCGCTTTCTGACGCCACCCGCAAAACCCCGCGGATTGCAGAGACAGCGTCGTCCCTCCCATCACCAGAAAGGAGCCACCGAATGAAGCGCTACCTGAATTGGGAAGCGGCGCTGGCGGCGCTGCTGATTCTGGAAATCTTACTGTTTGGCTGGGCCAATCCACGCATGCTCAACCTTGATACCTTGCTGTTTAGCACCAGCGATTTTATTACGGTGGGCATTATTGCGTTGCCGTTAACCATGGTGGTGATCAGCGGGGGCATTGATATCTCTTTTGCCGCGGTGGTGGGGCTGTGTGCCATTGCATTGGGTGTGATGCTGCAAAATCACTGGCCGCTGCCGGTCGCCATTCTTTGTACGCTGGTGCTGGGCTCGCTTTGCGGCCTGCTTAACGGCGGCCTGATCCTGTGGACCGGGGTTAACCCGTTAGTGATTACCCTGGGCACCCTCTATTTGTATGGTGGAGCCGCCTTGCTGCTCTCCGGGCTGGTCGGCGCTACGGGGTTTGAAGGAATTGGCAATTTCCCCATGGTGTTTACCGATTTGGCGAACATGACGCTGCTTGGCGTGCCATCACCCCTGCTTTTGTTTCTGGTGCTCACGCTGCTGTTTTGGGCATTAATGCACCGCACACGCACGGGCCGTTATGTGTTTCTGATTGGGCAAAATGCGCGGGCAGCACGCTATGGTGCGCTGCCGGTGACGCGCACTTTACTGACGTTATATCTGTTAACCGGGCTGGCATCGGCGATTGCCGCCACCGTGATGAGCAGCTATTTCGGCTCGGCACGGGCTGATCTCGGTGCGCCGCTATTGATGCCCGCCATCACGGCGGTGGTGCTGGGCGGTGCGAATATCTATGGCGGCTCTGGCTCGGTTTTGGGGGCCGCGCTAGCGACGTTAGTGATTGGATTTCTGCAGCAAGGGCTGCAAATGGTTGGGGTGTCGAGTCAAGTGAGTAGCGCGCTGGCAGGCGCGCTGCTGATTGTCGCGGTGATTGGTCGCTCCTGGAGTTTGAATCCTGGCATTACGCGCCAACTGGCACGCCGCCTGCGTGCGCGGTGGGGGCGTCAACCTTCCTCATATCAGGAGTAAATCATGAAAAAACGCTGGCAAGCAGTGGCGCTGAGTTGCGCCTTAGGGGGCATGTCGCTCAGCATGAGCGCACATGCCGCAGAGCGCATTGCCTTTATCCCGAAACTGGTGGGCGTAGGGTATTTCACCAGCGGCGGCAAAGGTGCCGTCGAGGCAGGAAAAGCCCTCGGGGTGGATGTGACGTATGACGGCCCGACGGAACCCAGCGTCTCCGGGCAAGTGCAGATGATCAATAACTTCGTCAATCAGGGGTACAACGCGATTGTGGTCGCGGCGGTTTCCCCCGATGGTCTCTGCCCGGCATTGAAGCGTGCCATGCAGCGCGGCGTTAAAGTGCTGACCTGGGATTCCGATACGCAACCCGAATGCCGCTCAATTTACATCAATCAGGGCACGCCGACCCAGCTTGGCAGTATGCTGGTGGATATGGCGGGCAGTCAGGTCAAAAAAGAGAAAGCCAAAGTGGCGTTTTTCTACTCCAGCCCCACCGTTACTGACCAAAATCAGTGGGTAAAAGAGGCGAAAGAGAAGATCGCGAAAGAGCATCCCGGTTGGGAAGTGGTGACCACGCAATATGGCTATAACGATGCAACCAAATCACTGCAAACCGCAGAGGGGATTTTGAAATCCTGGGGCGATCTGGATGCCATTATCGCGCCCGATGCCAACGCGTTGCCCGCCGCTGCGCAAGCCGCCGAAAACCTGGGGCGTAAAGATGTCACTATTGTGGGATTCAGTACGCCTAATGTGATGCGGCCTTATGTTAAACGTGGCACGGTGCAACAGTTTGGCCTGTGGGACGTGGTGAATCAGGGCAAGATTTCGATTGCGGTGGCGAATCAACTGCTGAAAGGGGACGTGAAGGTCGGTGATTCGCTGGACGTGCCGGATGTCGGTAAAGTCACCGTCTCAAAAAACGACGTGCAAGGTTACAGCTATGAAGCCGCTGGCAGCGGGATTGTGCTGCTTCCTGAGCGTGTGGTGTTTACCAAAGACAATATCGATAATTACGATTTTTAAGGAGCCTGCATGGAAGTCACTTTGGTCGAAATTAACGTAAAAGACGATAAGATCGACGAATTTCTGCGCGTATTTGAAGCTAACCACCTGGGGGCAATCAAGGAACCCGGTAACTTGCGCTTTGATGTGCTGCAGGACAGTGCCGTGCCCAGCCGTTTCTATATTTATGAAGCCTACACGGACGATGCTGCGGTTCAGGCACATAAAAAAACACCGCACTATTTGGCGTGTGTTGAGGCGCTGGAAGCATTGATGACAGAACCGCGTAAAAAAACGGTGTTTAAAGGCGTCTTTCCGTCGTGAAGTGTGTGCTGCTCTCCGCTGGGGAGCAGCACGGTCCTGGCCTTATACGCCTGCGTGGTGGGTGTGTACCATATAATTAACGTCGACGCCCGGTGCCAGTTTAAAGCGATTGGTGAGCGGATTGTAATGCAAGCCAATCATGCGGCGTTCACGCAGTGGCGTTTCATCAATCCAGCCCAACAATTCTGCGGGACGAATAAACTTTTTAATGTCGTGCGTGCCTTGCGGCACCATGCGCAGTACGTATTCCGCACCGACAATCGCCATCAGCCAGGATTTCGCATTGCGATTCAGGGTCGAGAAAAAGACCTCACCGCCGGGTTTAACCAGTTTGGCGCAGGCGGCGACCACGGAACGAGGATCCGGTACGTGTTCCAGCATCTCCATACAGGTCACCACGTCGTACTCACCGGCGTGCAATTGGGCATGCTCTTCCACCGTCCGCTGCACGTAATCGACGTCAATGCCGCTTTCCAGCGCATGCAAACGTGCAACCTGTAACGGTTCCGCGCCCATGTCCAGACCCGTAACCTGAGCGCCTTCACGCGCCATGCTCTCTGCTAAAATGCCGCCGCCACAACCGACATCCAGCACTTTTTTGCCGAACAATCCGTTGCTGTGCTGTGCGATATAACCCAGACGCAGGGGATTGATACGGTGCAGCGGTTTAAATTCCCCTTGGGTGTCCCACCAGCGTGAAGCCACGGCCTCAAATTTTGCAATTTCCTGGTGATCGACGTTCTGGCCCTGGGGCTGTTGTGATGAATTCATTCGCAAATTACTCCTGCACAATTTGCGCTGAGTATACATGTTTCCTCGCCTGGCTGTCGCATCTCACGCGGGCGAGAAAAAGCCCCTCACCAATTCGATGCTTTACTTTCCCCTCCGCGTGGGCAGTGTGATATACTTTCGCACCTTTGAATCCGGGACTAATGTAGAGGGAATAGGGCTCCATGAGCGACCTTGCCAGAGAAATCACACCGGTTAACATCGAGGAAGAGTTAAAGAACTCCTACCTTGATTACGCCATGTCGGTCATCGTTGGCCGTGCACTGCCGGATGTCCGCGATGGACTGAAACCCGTACACCGTCGTGTGCTGTATGCCATGAATGTGCTGGGCAACGACTGGAATAAACCCTATAAAAAATCCGCCCGTGTGGTAGGTGACGTTATCGGTAAATATCACCCACACGGTGACTCTGCTGTTTACGACACCATCGTACGTTTAGCCCAACACTTCTCACTGCGCTATATGCTGGTGGATGGTCAGGGCAACTTCGGTTCCATCGACGGCGACTCCGCTGCAGCGATGCGTTATACCGAAGTACGCATGGCGAAAATCGCCCATGAGATTCAGGCGGATCTCGAAAAAGAAACCGTGGATTTCGTGCCGAACTATGACGGCACCGAGCAAATCCCGGAAGTCATGCCGACCAAAATTCCGAACCTGTTAATCAACGGGTCGTCCGGGATCGCCGTAGGTATGGCCACCAATATTCCACCGCATAACCTGACCGAAGTGATTAACGGCTGTCTGGCGTTTATCGACGATGAGAACATCACCGTTGAAGGCTTGATGGAACACATTCCGGGCCCAGATTTCCCTACCGCTGCCATCATCAACGGCCGCCGGGGGATTGAAGAAGCCTATCGTACCGGTCGTGGCAAGGTGTATATCCGTGCTCGCGCAGAAGTCGAAGCGGATGCGAAAACCGGTCGCGAAACCATCATCGTGCATGAAATTCCGTATCAGGTGAACAAAGCGCGCCTGATTGAGAAAATTGCCGAGCTGGTAAAAGACAAACGCGTTGAGGGGATCAGCGCGCTGCGTGATGAGTCTGATAAAGACGGCATGCGCATCGTGATTGAAATCAAACGTGATGCCGTGGGCGAAGTGGTGTTAAACAACCTCTATTCGCTGACGCAGTTGCAAGTGTCGTTCGGTATCAACATGGTGGCACTGCATCAGGGCCAACCTAAAATCCTGACGCTAAAAGAGATTCTGGAAGCGTTCGTGCGCCACCGCCGTGAAGTGGTGACGCGCCGTACCATTTTTGAACTGCGTAAAGCCCGCGATCGTGCGCACATCCTTGAAGCCTTAGCCGTTGCACTGGCAAACATCGATCCGATCATTGAACTGATCCGTCGTGCGCCAACGCCAGCCGAAGCCAAAGCCGGTTTGATCGCGCAGCCGTGGGAACTGGGCAATGTGTCCGCTATGTTGGAGCGTGCCGGTGATGATGCCGCGCGTCCTGAGTGGCTGGAAGCCGAGTTCGGTATTCGTGACGGTAAATACTACCTGACCGAGCAGCAGGCACAGGCGATTCTGGATTTACGTCTGCAAAAACTGACCGGTCTGGAGCACGAAAAACTGCTCGACGAATACAAAGGGTTGCTGGGTGAAATTGCCGAGTTACTGCGTATTCTGGGCGATGCCGATCGTCTGATGGAAGTGATCCGTGAAGAGCTGGTTGCTATGCGCGATCAGTTTGGCGATGAACGTCGTACTGAAATTACCGCCAACAGTGCCGATATCAACATCGAAGACCTGATCAATCAGGAAGATGTGGTGGTTACATTGTCGCATCAGGGCTACGTGAAGTATCAGCCGTTGAGCGACTATGAAGCACAGCGTCGCGGTGGCAAAGGCAAGTCGGCAGCGCGCATTAAAGAAGAAGACTTTATTGATCGTCTGCTGGTGGCGAATACCCATGACACCATTCTGTGCTTCTCCAGCCGGGGTCGCCTGTACTGGATGAAGGTGTATCAACTGCCGGAAGCCAGCCGTGGTGCCCGTGGCCGTCCTATCGTCAACCTGTTGCCGCTGGAAGCCAACGAGCGTATCACCGCTATCCTGCCGGTACGTGAGTATGCTGAAGGCTGGAACGTCTTTATGGCAACCGCGAAAGGTACCGTGAAGAAAACCGCACTGACGGAGTTCAGCCGTCCTCGCAGCGCCGGGATTATCTCGGTTAACCTGCGTGAAGATGATGAACTGATCGGCGTTGCGCTGACCAACGGTCAGGACGAAGCGATGCTGTTCTCTGCCGGTGGTAAAGTGGTGCGCTTTAGCGAGCAAGCCGTGCGTGCCATGGGCCGTACAGCTTCTGGCGTGCGCGGTATCAAGCTTGCCGAAGGCGACAGCGTCGTGTCGTTGATTGTGCCACGTGATGACGGCGCTATCCTGACGGTCACGCAAAACGGTTACGGTAAACGTACGGCAAATACCGAATACCCGACCAAATCTCGTGCGACACAGGGTGTTATCTCGATCAAAGTGACCGAGCGTAATGGACCGGTGATTGGTGCGGTGCAGGTGGTGGATGGCGATCAGATCATGATGATCACCGATGCCGGTACGCTGGTGCGTACACGCGTTTCTGAAGTGAGTGTGGTTGGGCGTAACACCCAGGGTGTGATCCTTATCCGTACCGCAGAAGATGAAAACGTGGTTGGCTTGCAACGTGTTGCAGAGCCGGTAGAAGAGGAAGAGTTGGACGCCATCGACGGTAGCGTCGCGGAAGGGGAAGATGAAATCGCCCCGGAAGTGGAAACCGACGAGGACGATGCGCCGGAAGACGACGACGTATAATCCATACCTCCTTACGAAGTAGGGGCGGGACCTGTCCCGCCCCTTTTTTATGGCGCACATCCACACAGGTTATGACGTGAAATACCTCGTTTCCTTTCGCACGACGTTACGCATCTCCCGCTATTTGTTTCGGGCACTGGCGCTTATGCTGTGGACCTTGGGTGCGCTACTCACCACTTTCTACATTATCAATGTGCTGCATGAGCGCGAAGCGGAAGTGCGCCAGGAATTTAACGTCAGCTTCGATCAGGCCCAGTGGAAAGTCCGTCACGCCTCCGAAGTCACACGCGAGCTGAAATACATCGCAGAAAATCGCCTGACGGCCAGCAGTAATGGGTTGGATGTGATCAACGGCGTGTATTCCGGTAATAGCGATATGCCGGAACTGACACCGTTATTTTCCGATGCTGATTGTGCCGCCATGAGTAACACCTGGCGTAACTCGCTGACCTCTCTGAGCTATTTTCTCAATTACTGGAAGAGCAATTTTGCCTCTGCCTATGAACTCAACCGCGTATTTTTTATTGGCGGTGAAAGTCAGTGCATGGCGGATTTCGCGATAGGCAATACCCAGGTTGAGCGAGACCGCTCCCTGAAAGTGTTAAACGAACATATCCTTCAATACCGCAGCAGCAACGACGACGAGCGCAAAAAGAGCCAGTGGTGGATTTTGCCGGGTAATCAGACCGGGGAAGGGGAGTTTTACATGCTGACGCCGGTGTATGTCGGCGGCAAACTTGAAGCCTTGCTGGGTATTGAACAGCATGTGCGTATGGAAGATTTCGCGGCGGCTGGCAGCTTGCCGGTTACCGTTAGCCTGATTGATGACAGCGGAGACGTGCTGCTGAGCTCGGCCCGCTCGCTGGCGCAGCGCCTGACGGTGAATGATATCCCGGAGGGGCAATCCTGGTTTGGTTACATCAGTAATTACCAACAGTTGGTGATGAAGCGCGAGCTGTCACCGTCCTCATTAAGCGTGGTGTATTCGCTGCCGACCAGTGTGCTGATTGATCGGCTGAAAATGCTGATCATCAACGCAGTGTTGCTGAATATTGTCTGCGGATTTGTGCTTTTTACGCTGGCCTGGCTGTTTGAACGGCGCATGTTTTTACCGGCGGAAGAAAACGCACATCGCCTGGAAGAGCATGAGCAGTTTAACCGCAAGATTGTCGCCTCGGCACCGGTGGGGATCTGTATTCTGCGCACCAGCGACGGCAGTAACATCCTCAGTAACGAGCTGGCCCATAACTACCTGACCTTGCTGACGCAGGAGGACAGACAGCGACTGACGGAGATTATCTGCGGGCAGCAGGTTAACTTTGTTGATGTGTTGACGGGCAGTAATACCAACCTGCAAATCAGCTTTGTACACTCGCGTTATCGCAACGAGAATGTGGCAATTTGCGTGCTGGTTGACGTCAGCGCACGCGTAAAAATGGAAGAGTCCTTACAGGAAATGGCGCAAGCCGCCGAGCAGGCCAGCGCCTCAAAATCGATGTTCCTGGCCACGGTCAGCCACGAACTGCGTACCCCGCTGTATGGCATTATCGGCAACCTGGATCTGCTGCAAACTCGTCAGTTGCCTTCTGGTGTCGATTCGCTGGTGACGGCCATGAATAACTCCTCCAGCCTGTTACTGAAGATCATCAGCGACATTCTGGATTTCTCGAAGATTGAATCCGAGCAATTACAAATCGAGCCGCGCGAATTCTCTCCGCGCGAAGTGCTTACCCATATCGCCTCCAACTACCTGTCGCTGGTGGTGAAAAAGCGCCTGACGCTGTACTGCTTTATTGATAGCGATGTGCCGGTGTCGCTGGAAGGCGACCCCATGCGCTTGCAGCAGGTTATTTCTAACCTGCTTAACAACGCGATTAAATTTACGCATACGGGCTGCATCATTTTGCACGCCGGTGTGAGAGAGGGCTATCTGGTGTTCCGCGTGCGGGATACTGGCGTCGGCATTCCTGCGAAAGAGATCACCCGCTTGTTTGACCCATTCTTTCAGGTGGGTACCGGCGTGCAACGTAATTTCCAGGGAACCGGTCTTGGGCTGGCGATCTGCGAGAAATTAATCACCATGATGGACGGTGATATCGAGGTGGAGTCTGAACCCGGAATGGGCAGCCAGTTCACCGTGCGTATTCCCTTATACAACAGCCAGGTAGTGGCACCGCCGTTAATGGAAGGGCTTCAGCACCAACGATGCTGGCTGGCGTTACGCAATCATGCGTTGGCAACCTTCTTATCTGACTTACTAACCCAGCACGGAATTCCGGTCTCTCAATGGGAAGAGGGAGAGACGGCAGAGAGCGATGACATTATTTTGTGTGATGTGCCCTTTAGTGGCGCGACGCTTGCCCGCGCAGTGATTTGCTTCGACGGGATGCACATTGATTCCCCGAAAGAGGTCAGCAGTGGCCACTGGGTGCACAGCACGGCTTCCCCGCATGAGCTGCCGACACTGCTGGGGCGCATTTGGCGCGTGGCGGTCGATGTCCCGGGCGGTGAGCCTCTGTTGCTCTCTCCTGCCGCGACCACGCCTGAGCAGGTCAACAATGACGACATCATTATTCTGGTGGTTGATGATCACCCGATTAACCGCATGCTGCTTTCCGATCAGCTCGGCTCGCTGGGCTATCGCGTGAAAACCGCGCAGGATGGCGTCGATGCGCTGAATGTGTTGAGCCGCAATGACATTGATATTGTGCTCAGCGACGTCAATATGCCGAATATGGACGGCTATCGTTTAACGCAGCGCCTGCGCGAGTTGGGGGAAACTTTCCCGGTGATTGGCGTAACGGCAAATGCATTGGCCGAAGAGAAGCAGCGTTGTATGGAGGCGGGAATGGACAACTGTTTATCGAAACCGGTGACCTTAGACCAATTGCGTCAGACGCTGGCCTTCTACGCTGAGCGTGTCCGTAAAGCGCGAAACTGAGATGCCGCCTGGTGTACGCCAGCAGCTTTGCAGCGGATAACAAAAAAGCCCCCGACGAGAGACCCGTCGGGGGCTTTTGCCATCATGGCGGTGCTTACTCTTTATCTGCCGCAGAGCTCATGCTCACGGAAGAGAGGTAGTTAAGCAGCGCGATATCGTTATCCACACCCAGTTTCATCATGGCTGATTTCTTCTGGCTGGAGATGGTTTTAATACTGCGGTTCAGTTTCTTAGCAATCTCGGTTACCAGGAAACCTTCGGCAAACAGACGCAAAACTTCACTCTCTTTGGGAGACAGGCGTTTGTCGCCGTAGCCACCGGCACTGATTTTTTCCAGCAGTTTTGCCACGCTTTCTGGCGTGTACTTTTTGCCTTTTTGCAGGGCAGCCAGCGCTTTTGGCAAGTCGGTGGGTGCACCTTGCTTCAGCACAATGCCTTCGATGTCCAGATCCAACACGGCACTTAAGATCGCCGGGTTGTTGTTCATGGTCAGCACAATGATCGACAGATCCGGATAGTGGCGTTTGATGTACTTGATCAGCGTAATGCCATCACCGTATTTCTCACCAGGCATCGAGAGATCGGTGATCAAGACATTAGCATCCAGTTTTGACAGGCTGTTGATTAACGCAGTGGAGTCTTCAAACTCGCCGACAACGTTGACCCATTCAATTTGCTCAAGAGACTTACGAATCCCAAACAGTACAATCGGATGGTCATCGGCAATGATTACATTTAAGTTATTCATATTATTGGTTACCTTGCTGCAGCAGTTCGTTGACGTACGCGTCAATGTCACTGGTTGTAGACTTGATGTTTGAATTGTCACAGGCTTTGATGTGCAGTTCTAACGCTTCACATAACTGCTTGCCAGGCACCAGATTTAACATGGCAAACACACCCTTAAGGCGATGTGCGGTCTGAGCAAGCGAATCGTAATCTTGATTCGCAGACTCATTATACAATCTCTTTACATCATCAGGTACTGTGTCAACAAACAGTTGAAAATAGCCGCTGGAGAACAATTGCGCGGCGGTTTGTGCTTCACTATCTTGTTCTTCCAGCGAGTCATGCGCCAGTTGCCGCTCAATCAGCTGCAATAATGCGTCCTGCATGGCGTCTCCCAGGTTAAAATTTACCCGGTACTGATTTTCGCTCAGCGGGCGATACCCATCTTCGTCATCGCAAACCAGCAATGACCACGGCGTCAGGCGGGCCGGATCGTCGGTCAGCATCAAATCATGTTGCTGATCCTGAGTGGAAAAGCGCTCATCCGTCGTGATGCATTGCGCTCCCCAGCTTTCTAATTGGTGAGTGACGATCTTTCTTACGTCATCTACCGTAATATCAATCAAGGCCGTTACACCTTCAAGCAACTTCTCTTCCTGTTCCTGTTGCGCTTCCAGAGGCAAATTCAGCGTCAGGGTATACCGGGTACCAATGTCGGGCCGCGCATGGATATCTAACTGGCTGCCCATCTGCTTGCACAACTGCTTGCAGAGGAAAAAGGTGAGCCCGGAGGCCTTGCCATAGCGATCGGTGCTGGTGTCGCCGAGGAACGGGAACTCGCTGTTTTCAATTTCCTCTCGCGTCAGTCCGGCCCCTGTATCGACAATTTCAACCCGCACGCGATCGGGGCTTTCATCCTGAGCACTCAAGGTCAGGGTGACTTTGCCGAAGGTGGTGGTGGTGATGGCGTAATCGAGCAGGGAACCCATCAGCTTGGCGATCGCGCTGCTGTCACCGTGACGCACTTCATCGCTGGGCAGATTATTATTAACAATCAGTTTAAGTCCCTTGCGACGCGCCATGGGTAGCGCGACACGGATCTGTTCATCCAGCACTTCCTGCAATGGGAAGCGGCCACTGCCCGGCGTCCAGTCGTGGGTCTCCAACTGATTCAGTAACACAATATCGTCAACCAGTCGTGAAACCAGATGGGCCTGTTCCTGCACGGCGGCACTGGTTGAGGCCTCTTTCAGGCTCTCATTGAGCGTATGCAGGGGTTTCTGCAATGCCAGACCCAGGTTTTGTAACAGCAGTTGGCGTGTCTGATGATTGCGGTCCAGCACCTGCTGCGCCTTCTGCAATTTCTTGTTCACCAGCAACTCACGATCCTGGTCGCGCATCATAAACAGTTGGGTATGGGGAAACACAGCGCTACGCAGATGGCGGATCTCGTAGACTTCATTATTCACGGTGGCCTGCAATATGCCCTGATGTTGATCAGACATATTAATGATTTTCTGTAAATTCAGATGCGGCAGCAGATGTTCGGCGATTTTATTGCTCACCAGCGTGCGATTGGTGGCGAAGTCATACACCAGTAAGCCAACCGGCAGGCTGGCAACAATCTCTTCGTTTAACACCCGCAGGGCATCCAGCTCCGCACTCTGATTCTCATTGGGGCGCAGGGTTTGACGACGCAACATCATCAACCAGCCAAAGGTCAAAGCCAACAGCAACAGGTTCGCCAGCAGCGGCCACATCAGATTGCGCAGGGTATCCATTATCAGCCCGGTCAGCGGAACCTGATACACCAATTGCAACGGGGCATTACTCAAGGTGGCGGCGATTTCGACGTTGGGATTCTGCAGGCGAATCTGCGTGTTATGAATCTCTTCATCGCTGGTGTTACTGCTCTCCGTGACTGGTGAGGTATCGGCTTTTAACTGAAAGTTTTCCAGTGGCATATTGCGCGGGATCAGATCGTTAACCGGCAAATCGAACGCCACCACGGTGGCTAAATGGCCGGGTTGATTAAAGGTGGTGCGCACGGTGAAGTAGTGATCGTTCTGCCAGGCAAAACGGCGCAGAGGAGAGAAACTTTCGCGTTCGTCTAACGCGTTAGCTTGCTGCAGCATCTCGTTGCGGCGGGCATCGACAATCTGACTAATGGCGCTCTCTTTATTGCGCTCGGCCATATCTTTTAACGGCAGGGTCGAGACCAACACCAGGCTATTATCCATGCCATTGAGAAAGTACATAGACCAGGTGCTGTTTTCTGCTCCCCACAGGGTATCCAGATAGGTGGAGATGCGCTGGGTCATTTCCAGCGTACTGCTGTCATGCGAGCCAAAAATCAGCGCTTCGGTTTTGCGGCGGCTTTTTTCAACATAGTAAACATCAGGACGTAAGCGCGTCTCTTGCAGGCTGGAGGTCGTGCTGCCAGAGGGGCTGGCCGCCAAATTTTCATAGATTTGCCAGGTCGCGAACCGGTAGCTGTCGATCCGTTTTTGCATCGCGTGTGTGACGCCGACCATGGCATAGCGTTTTTCCGTCAACCAGGCATTTACGGCGGTGTGCACAGTGAATCCCAATGCGATAAACAGCACCAGCATAAACATCACGAGGAAGCGCGTTACGTTGCCTGAGGTGAGGGGAAGTTTATACACCATGAATGCCTGATATCCTGATCAACGGGTCACGCTGCGAGCACTGGCAGCCACAAACATCACCATTATCGCCAGCGCGCAGAATGCGACAGACAGGCCAAAGGCGTGCGAGACAAATCCGACCAGCGCCGGACCCGCAAGAATACCTGCATACCCCACGGTTGTCATCGCAGAAATCGCCTGATTGACGGGCATGGTCTGCTGATTACCGGCGGCATTAAAAAGAATCGGCACGGCATTTGAGGCGCCAAAGCCTACCAGCAAAAAACCGGTTAACGTGGCGGCGACGCTATCGACACCTACGGCTAACAGCAGACCGCTGGCGGCTAACAGGCTGCCGCCGGCAAGCACGCGTGTGCGACCCAGCGCGTTCACCACTTTATCTCCGGTCAGGCGGCCGATGGTCATGGCCACGGAAAATACGGCATAACCAAGGCCCGCCTGGCTGGCAGAGAGTGAACGGCTTTCTGTTAAAAACAGCGCACTCCAGTCCAAAATGGCACCTTCGGTGAGAAACAGAATAAAACTCAGAATGCCTAAAAACAGTACCCAGCCGCGAGGGATGACAAACAGCGGGTCGTTGCCTTTTGCGATGCGATCGCTCAACAAATGTTGAAAGCAAAAAGCGAAGATCAGCAGGATAAGCAGCATAACCCCCGCGACTGCCTGTAATGGCGAGCCACCCAGCCACAACACGGCGCTGACCAGGCCCGCACCGGCAATGCCGCCGAGGCTAAAAAAACCGTGAAATCCGGACATCATGGCTTTAGAAGCGGCTTTTTCAACCTCAACCGCCTGAATGTTCATGGCGACATCCACCAGTCCAATGGCTGCGCCAAATAACATAAGGCCCAGCGCTAAGGAGGCGGGAGTCGGCAGAATCGCCAACAGAGGCAGAGCACACAGGGTGGCGAACACGCTGAAAGCAATCACTCGCTGGCAGCCCTGACGGGAGACCAGAGCGCCGGTTAGCGGCATCGCAATTAAAGAACCCATGCCTAAAAACAGCAGCAGCGTGCCCAGAGAAGCGTCATTGACGCCGACACGATCGCGGGCATACGGGACCAAAGGGGCCCAGGCAGACATGGCGATACCCGCGATAAAAAACACGGCGCGCGTCGCGATTTGCGTACTTACTCGCTGAGATTTGGGTTGTTCAATCGATAACAGGGTCATAACCGTGGCGTTAAATGATTCTTAGTTTTTATTTCTAACACAAAAACGTGTCATTCTGAATAAGAATGCTTACCTGTTCAGTGTACTAAAGTGCAGCGCTCAAAAAACAAGCACTCGACGTAAGGATGATGATGAGTGGCGTTTTTTCCTATGCTTAGCGATGAGTAGTAAAAAATGTCACCTTAAGACAAATTATTGATATCTGTCTTATTTTTAAGGAAATTTAACAATTCTCTCTCCCGACGTGCCGGTTTTTCATCTGCTGCTTTTCTGACACAACCTCTGCGTCACACATCACGAATTTACGCTTTTATGCGGCCATTTTTTACCGGAATTTTCCCTGCTTTTTCTCAGATTAATCTGTATCTGTTCTCAACGGCATGAAAATCCGCCACCTCAACATCTTTAAGAAAAATCAGAATCTTAACTCAAATCATGGCGGTGATGAGGTGTATTTAACACAAGATAATTTAATGATTCTTGCGCTTGTTGATTAATATTTTTTATTTTTTTAATAAAAAATATTCAAATCATTGAGGCCATTTATTTCTTATACGTTGATAGGAGAAATATTAAAAAGTGGCTGAAAAGCCCGTGGATGTTGAGTGTAATTTTATTGATTAAGGCCGAGACCCTTTTTACACCAGGTACAGAACGTTTTGTTTTGTACAAAAAGTAGGCATTTTGATCTGGCGATATTCTGCATATTTTCTGCAGAATCTTGCCGTGTTTATCATCTGTTGATTGGGTGTAAAGGGGTTAGCTATGGCACTGCTCAATGAAGGCCGCGTAGATATCATCTCGCGCGATAACGGGACCTTGGTTTCTCAAGCCAACGGTGGTTATTCTCACAACGTACTGTTGGCCGAACCCAGCGTGGTGAAAATCAACGGTACCCGAGCGATGGTTGTCGAGTTTGAGCGGCAGGGCAATGACCTTATCTTGCACATGCGCGACGGTAGCGTGGTGCGCTACCAACAGTTTTTCTTTGACGACGTCGATGGCGAACACAGTGAACTGGTGTTCGATGACGGGGTTAATCCTCCTGAGCATGCGCTCTTTCCGGTCACTGCTGAAGCCAGCGATGCCACACTCGCCACGGTTATCACGCCGACCTACGAATCCATGAGCTCGCTTGAACCCTTGCTGTTGGCAGATAACCAACTCTCTGGGGGAGTGATCACGGCGGCAGGGATTGGCTTGCTCGGTCTGGCCGGTATCGCCATTGGGGCGGGCGGTGGCGGCGGAGGTGGCGGTGGCGATAACGGCGGCGGAAATCCACCGCCAGAGGGACAAACGCCGACCATCACCATCAATCCGTTTACCGGTGATGCCGAACTGACGCCTGAAGAGCGCCAGAGTGCGCAGACCTTGAGTGGGACCACCACCAATGCCGAAGCGGGCAGTACCGTCACCATTATCCTCAACAACAAAACCTACACCACCTTGGTGCAGGCCGATGGCAGTTGGTCATTGTCGATTCCCGCGGCGGATTTAGCGGCGCTGCAGGCTGGCGATCTGACCTTGCGGGTCAGCGTCACCAATGGCGCGGGTAACAGCGGTGAGGCATCGCAGGTGGTGGATGTGCTGCCAGGTGAAGGGGCCACCCCGACCATTACCATTGCGCCTTTCACCGGTGATGCTGAACTCACACCTGCCGAACGGCAAAACCCTCAGACCCTCAGCGGGACCACCACCAATGCAGAGGTGGGCAGTACGGTAACCATTGTCCTGAATAACAAGACCTATACCACGCAGGTGAAAGCGGATGGTAGCTGGTCAGTATCCATTCCCGCCGCCGATCTGGCTGCGCTGGCGAGTGGCGAAACAACGCTACGTGCGACCGTCACCAACGCAGAGGGCAACAGTGCATCTGCTTCGCAAGTGGTTGACGTATTGCCGCCGGATGTGAGCAGCATTGCGCTGGCGCCGATCAGCGGCGATGGCTTCCTGAACGCGCAGGAATCGCAATCACCATTGACACTTAACGGTAACACCAGCGGCGTTGCACAAGGCAGCGTGGTGACATTGACTTTTAATGGTCAGACCTACACGGCGATTGTCGGCGCTAACGGTAGCTGGAGCACCAGCGTACCGGCCTCGGTACTGGCAGGGTTGCGTGATGGAACCTTAACGGTCACGGCCAGTGTCACCGATACGGATGGGCGCGTTATCAATACCAGCGGCAACGTGACTGTCGCCATTCACCAATTGCCGAATGTGAGCATCAATGAACCCTTCGGTGATGGGGTTCTTAATGGTCAGGAAGCGGGTGTCAATCAAACCATCAGCGGGCGTACGGGGCTTAGCGGTGCCGGACAAACGGTCACCATTACCCTCAATGGCGTAACCTATACCGGCACGGTAGACGCTAACGGCAACTGGAAAGTGACGCTCCCCACGGCGGCCTTACAGCAGTTAGCGCAAGGTGACGGCAGCTTTACGGTCACGGTTACCGACCGGGCAGGGAACAGCAGCACCGGCACGGAAAACTTCACCGTCGATACGTCGCTGCCGCCGTTAACACTGAACCCTATCGCGGGCGATAATATCCTGAATGGTGCTGAAAAAGCGCTACCGCTTCAGCTCAGTGGTCGCGGTGAAGCGGGCGACAGTATTACGGTTACCCTGAACGGCAAAACTTACACCACCGTTGTTGGCCAGGATGGCAGTTGGTCGCTGAATGTCCCAACCGGCGATTTGGCGCTGATGAAAGACGGCAGCTATCCCGTCAAAGTCATCATTACCGATGCGGTAGGCAATACCACGACGCAAACCTCAACAATCACTGTGGATGCCACGCCACCGCAGCTAGCGTTGAACAATGAGGGTGTGATTTCCGGTGACGGTTACCTGAATGCTACCGAGCGCGGGCAACCGCTGAACATCAGCGGCACCAGCGAAGCGGGATCAACCATTACGGTCACGCTGGACGGCAAAACCTATAACGTCGTCGTGGGCAGCAACGGTCAGTGGACCGTCAGCATTCCAGCCAGTGATTTGGCTGCTCTCACCAATGGCGACTACACCATCAATGTGACGGCCACCGACAAAGCCGGCAACGTCACCGCCTCTCCGGGCCATTCACTGACCGTGATTGCCGATCCGGGTTCGGTACCCACCAACCTGACCGTCAATCCGTTTGCTGGCGATGATGTGGTGAACGGTGCCGAACAGAAAACCACTCAATCGCTCTCCGGGCATGTGGACAATGCCCGCAATGGTAGCCAGGTGGTGGTGACACTGGCCGGGAAAACCTACAACGGCACGGTGGATGCCAGCGGTAACTGGCACGTGGATATTCCGGCGAGCGCGCTGGAAGCCCTGGCCAACGGCAGTGCGGCTTTCCAGATTGTGGTGCGCGATCCGGCCGGTAACCAGGTGAGCGGGAGCCATAACTTTACCGTCGACAGCAGCTTAGGCGGCGTTGCCATTAACCCGATTAGCGGCGACGGTTTCCTGAATGCGCAAGAGGCGGGTCAGGGCTTTACCATTAGCGGTTCGACGTCGGGGGTTCCCGCCGGGCGCATTGTTAGCGTTTCATTTAATGGCAAAACCTATCAGGCCGAAGTAGGAAGTAATGGGGCATGGACGCTGAATGTGCCTGCCAGTGATTTGGCGGGTATCACCGATGGCATCAAAAATATCACCGCCACCACCACCGATGCCGCCGGGAATACCGTTACGGCCAGTGGTGCGCTGGATGTGATTGTCAATACGCTGCCTAATCCAACCCTGGAACCGCCGTTTGGCGATGGGGCATTGAATGGCAGCGAAAGTCAGACTAACCAAACACTGAGCGGTTCGACGGGGGTCACCGGTGCGGGGCAAACCGTGACGGTAACGCTGGGCGGTAAAACCTACACCGGCGTGGTAGACAGTGACGGTAACTGGTCGGTTGGTGTACCTGCGGGGGCGCTGCAAGCCCTGCCGCAAGGCAACAATCCGCTCCAGGTGATCGTCAAAGATGCGGCGGGCAACACCACCGTGATCACCAACAATGTGACCGTGGATACGCAGGCACCTGCGCTGGTGCTCAATCCCATTGCGGGCGATGGCATTATCAACAGCGCAGAACACGGCCAGGCGCTGAACCTGACCGGACGGGGTGAAGTCGGTGCCGTGGTGACGGTCACGCTGGACGGGGTTCAATATACTGGCACCGTGGGCAGTAATGGACAGTGGACGGTGACCGTTCCGGCCACGGCGGTCGGTGGCCTGGCCGATGGCAACTACCCGGTGAAAGTGGTGATCACCGATGCGGCCGGCAACGCCACAACGCAAAACAGCGCCGTGGCGGTGGAAACGGCCCCACCTACCTTTACCGTGAGTCCGATTGCCGGAGACGGCATAGTCAACGGGGCTGAACAAGGCCAACCGCTGGTGATCAAAGGTACCGGCAGCGCGGGTGATAAAGTCACGGTGACGCTGGATGGGCAAACGTACACCGCAACGGTGGGGGAAAACGGCCAGTGGTCAGTGTCCGTTCCGGCCTCCGCGTTGAAAGATTTGCCACAGGGTGAGCAGGATGTCTCGATTGGTGTGGTCGGTAAAAACGGCAATACCGCCAGTGAGACGCAGCCGGTGACGGTGGATACTACGCCACCGGATTTGACCCTTAACCCGGTCTCCGGTGGCTATATTAACGCCAGTGAACACACACAACCGCTGGCGATCGGCGGTACCGGTGATGCCGGCGATAAGATCACCGTGACGCTTAATGGTAAGACTTACACCACCACCGTTGCTGAAAACGGCAGTTGGAGTGTCACTGTGCCGGTGGGCGATGTGACAGCACTGGCTGACGGCAACTATCCGGTGACGGTCAGAGCGCAGGATAGCGCGGGCAACACCACAGATTCGCAGGCATCGGTGACGGTAATTGCTAATCCGGCGAATTTGCCGACCTTAACGGTAAACGATTTCACCAGCAACAACGTGCTGGACGGAGCCGAGCAGAAAACCGATCAAATTCTTTCCGGTACTACGACCCACGTGCAGGCGGGACAAATTGTCACCGTCACCCTGAATGGTCAAAACTATACCGCGGTGGTCGAGCCCAGCGGGGCATGGCATGTCACGCTGCCTGCGGCGGCACTGCAAGCGCTGCAAAACGGCAGCGAAACCTTCACGGTTCGTGTGACGGATGCCGCAGGAAACCCGGTGACCAGCGATAAGAGCTTTGAGGTCAACAACAACGCCAGCGCGGTGGCCATTGATATTATCAGTGATGATGGCTATCTGAATGCGGGTGAAGCCGGAGCAGGCTTTGCCATCAGCGGAACGACGCAAAACGTGCCTGCGGGCAATACCGTCACCGTCACCTTTAACGGCAAAACGTACACCGCAGAGGTTGGCAGTGACGGCAACTGGACGCTGACCGTACCTCCGGCAGATTTAGTGGGTATCAGCGACGGTGAAAAACCGATCACCGCGACAGTGAATGATGGCGCGGGCAATCCGGTGACCGCCAACGGCAGCGTGGATGTGATCGTCAATACGCTGCCAGATCCGACGCTGCAACCGCCGTTTGGCGACGGTGTGCTGAGCGGCAGTGAAGCGGGCAGCGATCAAACCCTGACCGGTAGCACCGGCGTCAAAGGCGATGGACAAACCGTCACCGTGATTATCGGTGGCGTGAGTTATGAAGGATCGGTGGATGCGCAGGGCAACTGGAGCGTCACACTGCCCAGTGACGCGCTCCAAAATCTGCCACAGGGGCAGAATCCCTTACAAGTGGTGGTGGGCGATGCCGCTGGCAACACCGGAACGCTGGATCAAAACGTCACGGTCAGTACTGGCGCGCCGCTGTTGGCGGTTAACCCACTGACCGGCGATGACATTCTTAATGCCGCTGAGCGCGGACAAACGCTGCAACTGACGGGCGGTACTGAGCCAGGCAGCAAAGTGGTGGTGACCATTAATGGTCAGGACTACAACGCCACTGTCGGCAGTAGCGGCTTGTGGAGTCTGGCGATTCCACCGGCGGTTTGGCAGGGCATGGCCGATGGCAAGTATGACATTACCGTCAAAGCCACCAGCAGCGTCGGCAATACCGTAACGGTTGATCATCCGATTAGCCTGGACACTACACCGCCTGCCTTCACGCTGGCTCCGCTGGCGGGTGATGGCGTGCTCAACGCCGCAGAGATAGGACAGCCGCTGAATATCACCGGCAGTGCCACCCAGGGCGATGTGGTCACGGTATTACTGAACGGGAAAACCTATACCGTCACCGTTGGAGAAAGCGGGCAGTGGAGCATTCCTGTGCCTGCCGCCGATCTGGCGGGCCTGAAAGAGGGCGTCAACAATGCCACCGTGACGGTGACCGATCCGGCGGGCAACAGTGCCACGCAGAGTGGATCACTGGTGGTGGATACGCAGCCACCGGCGCTGAATGTGGGTGCTATCGCGGGCGATGGCATTTTGAATAGCGCAGAGCAGGGACAACCTCTGGCCATCGGCGGGACGGGGGAAGCGGGGGCGCGGATTGTCGTTACGCTAAATGGTAAAGACTACAGCGCAACGGTGGGCAATGACGGCAAATGGTCAGTCAGTGTACCGCAGGCCGATCTTGCTGCCCTGAGCGATCAAACCTATCCGGTGAGCGTCACGGCGACCGATACGGCAGGCAACAGCACTACGCAGTCCAGCTCACTGCAAGTGGCGGCGGGTGCGGGTAGCCAACCGGGGATTACCGTGGATGCCTTCGCGGGCAATGACGTGCTGGATGGTGCAGAGCAGCAAGTGAATCAGGTGCTCAGCGGCAGCACCACGCGTGTTGAAGCCGGACAAATTGTCACCGTGACGCTGAATGGTAATGTCTACAGCGGCGTGGTAGACAGCAGTGGCCACTGGAAAATCACCGTTCCTGCCAGCGCGCTTAGCGGTCTGGCGAACGGCGAACAGACGCTGGTGGTCTCGGTGATCGATAAAGCTGGTAACTCCGCGCAAGCCAGCCACGATTTTGATGTCAACAACACCCTCAGCGGTTTGGCGGTCGATCCGATCAGCGGCGACGGTTATCTGAATGCCAGTGAGGCACAAACGCCGCTGACGATCAGCGGTTCCTCGATCAATATTCCATCCGGCAACAACGTCACTGTCTCAATCAATGGCACGAATTACACCGCCGCGGTGGGCAGCGACGGCAAATGGAGTCTGACGCTGACGCCTGCTGAGCAGGCCGCATTGCCGGAGGGCCCGTTAACGATAACCGTGACGGCCACCGATGCTGCGGGCAATCCGGTCACCAGTGAAACCACCTTGACGGTGGCGATCACCACGCAACCCGTGGCGAATATCGATCCGCCCTTTGGCGATGGCACCTTGAACGGCAACGAAGCCAACAGTAATCAGACGCTCACCGGTTCAACCGGCGTCAGTGGTCCGGGACAAACCGTGGTGGTGACCATTGGTGGCAAAGAGTACAACGGGACTGTCGACGGTGACGGCAACTGGAGTGTCAATGTTCCCGGCGGCTCCTTAGGTTCGCTGCCGCAGGGCAGTAACGATGTGACGGTGAAAGTGGGTGATGCAGCAGGCAACAGCAATAGCAGCACCACGCCAATCAATGTTGATACCCAGCCGCCTGCCGTCGCGATCACCACGCCGATCGCGGGCGATGGCGTGCTGAATGCCAGTGAGCAGGGCAATCCATTGATTGTGGGCGGCACCGGCGAAAATGGCAGCACTGTCCAGGTTACGTTAGGCGGTAACACCTATACTGCAACCGTCGGTACTAATGGTCAGTGGAGCGTCACGGTTCCCGCCGCCGACCTGCAAGCGCTTGCTGATGGCAGCTACAGCGTTGGCGTCACGGCAACCGATCCTGCAGGCAACAGCAGCACGGTGAGCGGTAATTTGCAGGTGAAAGCCGATCCGGCAAATCTGCCCACCCTGACGGTGGATGCGTTTGCGGGCAATGACATTCTGGACGGCGCAGAACAACGCAGCGATCAGCGCATCAGCGGCACCACGACCCACGTAGAAGCCGGGCAAACCGTGACGGTTACCCTTAACGGCAAAGTCTACACCACCCAGGTTCAGGCAAGCGGTAACTGGAGCCTGAACGTGCCAACCGCAGATTTGCAGGCATTGAACAATGGCAGCGCCAGCCTGACGGTGGCCGTCAGTGATAAAGCAGGCAACCCGGTTACCGGCACTCACGATTTTACCGTTAACAATGCCCTGTCAGGGTTGGCGGTTGATCCAGTCAGCGGCGACGGCTACTTAAATGCCACCGAAGCACGCGGCGATCTGCCTGTCAGCGGCACCTCCGCGAATCTGGCGGCGGGTGCGATTGTGACGATTACCTTTAATAACCAAACCTTTACGGCGGAAGTGGGTGCCGACGGTAAATGGAGCGCGGTGATTCCGGCTGCGTCGCTGGCGGGCTTGCAGGATGGCCCGGCAAACATTGCCGTCAGTGCTACCGATCAGGCAGGAAATCCCGTCACCAGTTCCGGCACGGTGAACGTAGCGATTCATCAACTGCCTTCTGCCACGCTCAATCCCCCGTTTGGCGATGGCAAACTGAATGCCAGCGAGCAGGACAGCGCGCAAACCCTAAGCGGTAAAACCGGGATCGCCGGAGATGGGCAAACCGTCACCGTTACCCTGGGCGGCAACAGCTTTACCGGCACGGTAGACAGCAATGGCAACTGGCAAGTCAACTTGCCAGCCGGTGCGCTTGATGGGTTGAATGATGGCTCGACCAATGTAGTGGTGGTGGTCAAAGATGCTGCTGGTAACAGCAGCACCGTGACGGCGCCGGTGGTGGTGGATACCACCGCGCCGACCCTGACACTGAATCCGATTGCGGGCGATGGACGTGTGAATGGCGCGGAGGCGCAGCAGGCGATCACCATTAGCGGTGAAGCCAGCGGAGCAGAAGCTGGCCAACGCGTCACGGTCACCATTAATGGTCAGAGCTACACCACGGCAGTGGGGGCAAATGGAGGATGGTCGCTGGATCTTCCGGCAGGGTTACTGGCGGGCATTGCCAACGGCAGTTATACCCTGACGGCGTCGGTCAGCGATGCGGCAGGTAACCCAGCCAGCGTCAGCGTTCCGGTTACCGTCGCCACCAGCGCGCCGGTGCCAACGCTCAATCTTCCGTTTGGCGATGGTTATTTAAATCAAAGCGAAGCGGGCAGCGCACAAACGCTGACCGGGTCGACGGGGTTAGCGGGCGCAGGCCAAAGCGTGGTTATCACACTGGGCGGTAATGATTACACCGCCACGGTAGATGCCAACGGTAACTGGTCGCTGGCATTATCACCGACCGTGTTACAAGGATTGGGCGACGGCAGCCTGCCAATTGTGGTCACGGCCACCGATGCCGCAGGCAATAAAGGCACGGCGAACAGCAGTGTCACCGTTGATAAAACGCCGCCGACGCTGAGTCTGGATCCGGTCGCCAGCGATAACATCATTAACGCGGCAGAGAGTATGAGTCCGATTACCCTGTCGGGCAAGGCGTCTGTCGGTGATGCTGGCCAGACGGTCACGCTGACCTTTAACGGCCAGACCTATCAGGCACTGGTGCAAAATGACGGCAGTTGGCATGTGGATCTCCCCACCAATGTGGTGCAAGCGCTGGCGGATGGCAATTATAACCTCGGCTACAGTCTGACCGACAAAGCGGGCAACACCACCACCGGCAGCAGTGTGGTGCGAGTGGATGCGAATACTGCCAACTTGCCTGCGATCACCGTGGGGACCGTTTCTGGTGATGACTACATTAACCGCGCAGAGTCGGGCCAAAATCTGACGCTGTCGGGCACCACTACGCACGTTGAAGCAGGTCGCACGGTCAACGTGACGTTGAACGGTAAAACTTACACTGCCACGGTGGCCGGTGACGGTAGCTGGACGCTCACCGTGCCAGCGGCGGATGTCGGGCAACTGGCGAACGGTGCGCAAACCATCACCGCCAGCGTCAGCGATGCCGCAGGTAACCCTGCCAGCGCCAGCCATGGCGTAACGGTGGTCGCCAGTGGCAGCGCCTTGCCAAGCCTGACCATCAGCCCGATTGCAGGTGATGACGTCATTAATGCGCAGGAGGCCAACAGCCCGGTCATTATTCGCGGGACCAGTACGCACCTGCAAGCCGGTGCGACGGTCACCGTGAGTTTGAACGGTAAAACCTATACCGGACTGGTGCAGGCGGTTGGCAGTTGGAGCGCCAGCGTCCCTTCAGCCGATGTGAAAGCCTTGAGTCAGGGCCAACATACGGTGACGGCCAACGCCAATGATGTTGCCGCTAACCCGGCCAGCGCCAGTCACAATGTGGACGTGGATACCACGCCGCCGCTGTTGCAGGTGACCGCAGGCGTCGGGGCTGATGGCATATTGAATCTGGCAGAAGCCTTAGCGGGGCTGGTGATTGGCGGTAAAACCGATGCGGGCCTGACGGTAACCGTCACGCTCAACGGGAAAACCTACAATGCGACGGCGAATGCGCAAGGTGACTGGAGCCTGCGAGTGCCAAGCGGTGATCTCCTGCTGCTTGCCGATGGACAGGCGGCAGTGGATGTTAAAGTCACTGACAGCCACGGCAACACCACGGATAACGTGGTCAACTTTGGTGTCGCGATCAATGCTCTGCCGGTGTTGACGTTGGCGCAACCCTTTGTTGACGGCATTCTCAATGCGGCGGAGCTGGGTGCAGCCCAGGTACTGAGCGGTACCGCAACCCATCTGGCGGTCGGCACCGTTGTCACGGTGAAAATCGGTGATGCCACCTTCACCGGTACCGTGCAGGCTGGGGGAACCTGGCAGGTAAACATTCCTGCGGGTGGCCTCAGTGCATTGCTGGATGGCACGGTGCAACTGCAAGTCAGTGCGCAAGATCCGGCGGGCAACCCGGCCAGTGTCAGCGGAAATGTGGAAGTGATTGCCAAAACGGTGCCGGATGTCAGCATTGACACGCCTTTTGGTGATGGCGCACTGAATTTGGCAGAAGCCCAATTAGGCCAGGTGATCACCGGGCTGAGTGGCGTGACTGGCGACGGTCAAACCATTCGAGTGACCATCGGCAGCCAGACGTTTAATGCGACCATCGACAGCAAAGGCCAGTGGCAGGTTGCGTTGACTGCGGAACAACTGCTGGCGCTGGGCAACGGTACGCACACTGTCACGGTGACCGTCACCGATCGTGCCGGTAACAGCGACAGTACGTCACTGGATTTCAACGAGATCGTGACAGGTTTGCCCGCACCGACCTTGAATACACCGTTCACCGATGGTTTGCTCAACGCGGCAGAGGCGGCGGCAGGCGGAGCCTTGAGTGGCGTCACCGGGATCACCGGCGCGCAGACGGTGATCGTCAATATCAACGGCACGGCATACAGTGCGCAAGTTAACACCGCGACCGGTGCATGGACACTGGCTCTGACACCCGCTCAGTTGGCGGCGCTGCCGGATGGAAACTGGCCTATTGCAGTGTCGGTCACCGATGGCGCGGGTAACGTCGGCACCGCCAACGGCAGTCTGCAGGTGCATATTCATGATCTGCCGGATGCCAGCATTAACCTGCCGTTCACCGATGGCTTACTGAATATCGTGGAAGCGGCTGCCGGGCAGGTATTGGCGGGCAGCACAGGCACGGTGGGCGCAGGCCAAACGGTGACTGTCACTATTGCGGGCATCAATGGCGGTAATCCACTGACCGCCACCGTTAATGCTAACGGTGACTGGACGTTAAATCTGACGCCGGCTCAATTACAGGGACTGGCGAACGGCTCGCATACCATTACGGTGAATGTGACCGATGCGGCGGGGAACACGGACAGCGTCAGCACCAGCTTCTCTTCGCAACTGACAGCGCTGGCACCGGTTATCGATACGCCGTTTGGCGATGGCGTATTAAATCTGGCGGAAGCCAATGGTGCGCTGACGCTGACCGGTAAAACCGGCGTCACGGGGGCCAATCAGAGTGTAAAAATCACGATTGATGTGGCGGGCGTGACCTATACCGGCACGGTGGACAGCAACGGCAACTGGAGTGTACCGCTGCCAGCGGGCGCGCTGAAGGGGCTGGATGGCACCAGCCATGAAATCATCGTCAATATCATCGACAGCGCAGGCAATACCGCCACTGCGACCTTGCCGTTCACCAGTAACTTTACGTTGCCGGTGCCGACCATTGCGACACCGTTCACCGATGGTTTCCTCAACGCGGTTGAAGTGGGTGCCGGGGGCAATCTCACCGGCACCACAGGGGTGACGGGCAGCGGACAAACGGTACGCGTTACCGTCGGCGGCACTACCTATAACGCCACCGTCGGCAACGACGGCAACTGGACGCTGGCCTTAACGCCTGCACAACTGGGCGCGCTGGGGCAAGGCGATCAAACGATCTCCGTCACCGCCACCAATGGTGCGGGCAACAGTGCCACGGCGACCGGGCATGTGATTGTCGATACCCAACCGCCGAGCATCACCATCAACCCGATCACCGGCGATAACGTACTGACCTACGCTGAGAGCCTGACTTCGCAAGTGCTCAGTGGTACCACGACAGGCGTGGCGGCTGGGCAAACCGTAACCATTTCGCTGGGGCTGAACCCGGCGGCGGTGACGGCGATTGTGCAGCCAAATGGCACCTGGAGCGTGAACCTGACGCCTGTGCAACTGGCGCTGCTGGGAACCGGGCTGACGGGCGATATCTCGGTGCGTGTGACGGATACGGCAGGTAACCCTGGCACGGCGTCATCGTCGGTGTCGCTCAACCTGACACCGCCACTGACGGCCGTGGTGACCATTGCACCGATCTCCGGGGACAACATCGTTAATGCGACGGATGCGGCCACCACTACGCTTGCCGGTACGGTACTCAATCCGGGATTAACCGGGGGCACGGTCACTGTCTCGATCAATGGTGGGGCAGCGGTCAATGCCACCTTCTCTTCGGTGACCGGGGCCTGGAGTCTGGCGGGTGTCGCGCTGCCGGAAGGGCAATACAACATTGCTGTCAACTATACGCCTAACGGCGGCAGCACGGTGACCACCAACACCAGCGTGCTGGTGGATCGCTCGGTGCCGACGGTGACCATCAACACCTTTGCTGGCAATGATGTGCTGAACAGCGCAGAAGCGGGCGCGGCAGGTGGGCAGGTGATCAGTGGGACAGCGTCGTTGAGCGATGTGGGACGTACGGTCAATATCACGCTGGGCGGTAAAACCTATCATGCGGTGGTGCAAGCGGGCGGCACCTGGAGCACGACCGTGAGTTCGGCCGATCTGCACGCGCTGGGTCAGGGCAACCAGAATATTTCTGCCAGCCTCAGTGATGCCGCCGGTAATACCGGCAACGCTTCGCACCCGATCAATGTGGATACCCAGGCACCGCTGATTCAGGTGGATGCGCTGTTGGGTAACAATGTGTTGAATGCGGCAGATATTCTGCTGACGCAAGTGCTGACCGGGAACGTGTCGGGCGCGCCGGGACAAACCATTGGGTTGTATCTTGGCGACAGCTCGCCGATCGCCACTGCGGTGATTGGTGCAGACGGTAAATTTAGTCTGCAGTTAACCCCGTCAGTGCTGCAAAGCCTCAACAACGGCACGCTGGTCTTTGGCCTGAAAGTCACCGACACCGCTGGCAATGAAACGGATGCCACGTTAACCGTTAATAAAGTGGTTAATCAGCTCCTTAACCTGACGGTCGATTCGATCTTTGGTGACGGTACGCTGAGTGCCGTTGATGCGACCGTCGCGCAAACCATCAGCGGCGTGGCGAACTCGGTGGCCGGAATTGGCGCCACGGTGTCGTTAACTTTAGGCGGCACCACGCTATCGGCCAAAGTGGGTCAGGACGGTAAGTGGGCAATCATCGTGCCACCTAGCGTGTTGGGCCTGCTCAGCGACGGCAACCTGAATCTGGATATCAAAATCACCGATGACTACGGCAATACCAAGTCGGTATCGCAAACCGTCACGTCGATTATCCACGATCTACCGACGATTCCGGCACTCACCGGTATCTTCGGTGACGGGTTGCTGAACGTGGCAGAAGCCTTGTTGGGACAAACCGTGGGCGGCACACTGCATGCGGCGACCGGCTCTATTGTGACGGTCACCCTGGGCACCAAATCCTATACCTCAACGGTGCAAGCGGGCGGATTGTGGAGTGTGAATATCCCGCCTGCCGATCTGACATCGCTGCTTGATGGCACCTTGAAGCTGGGTGTGAAGGTGGTGGACCCGGCGGGCAACACCGCATCGCAATCGGTGGATGTGGGGATTTTCACCCAGCAGCCAACCATCAGTCTGAGTCCGATTTTTGGCGATGGGATCCTCAACATTGCGGATGCCCTGGTGAATCAAACCATCAGCGGGGTCGTTAACAATGTCGCGGCGGGCACGGTGATCACACTGGGCATTGGCAACAGCACGGTGACGGCGACCGTTGGGCAAAACGGCGCGTTTAGCGCCGTGGTCAGCCCCGATATTCTCGGCACCCTTGCCAGCGGTAATCTGACCGTCAGCGCCTCGTTGACCGATGCCGCAGGCAATAAAGCCTCGACCACCGCAGGATTGCAAGTCAGTTTGACAGGCCCTGGCATTACGCTGGAGCCGCTGTTTGGCGATGGTTTGCTGAATGCGGTTGATGCGCTCACCACCCAACTGTTAACCGGGAAGGTTTCCGGGGTAGGGGCGGGAGCGCAGGTCACCGTGACGGTGGGTGGACAGAAATTTGTCACCACCACCGCAGAAAACGGCAGCTACAGCCTGGCGTTAACGCCGGCGGTGCTGCAAGGTCTGCTGGACGGTAACCTGACCGTGGGCGTCAGCGTCACGGATAGTGCGGGCAACACGGCCTCTGCCAGCGCCGGTGCGGTGGTGGGGATCCACAATCTGCCCACCATTAACCTGAGCCCAATCTTTGGCGACGGCATCCTCAGTGCCTTGGATCTGCTGGTGGCGCAAACCATCAGTGGCACCATCGCCAACGTGGCCGCCGGCACGCAGGTCAGAATCAACCTCGGCAGTACGGTGCTGTCGGCCACGGTGGGCGCAGACGGTAAGTTTAGCGCCACCGTGCAGCCGAATATTCTCGGCACCTTGTTGGATGGCAATCTGACCGTGGGCGTCTCCGTCACCGATGCCGTTGGTAACACCACCAGCGCGTCGGGTGGCCTAATCATCGGTGCGCATACCACGCCAACCGTGACACTGAACACGGTGTTTGGTGACGGTGTGCTGAGCGCAGCAGATTTGGCGACGGCGCAAATTATCAGCGGTTCAACCACCAATATCTCAGCCGGTCGCACGGTCACCGTATCGTTGGGCGGTAAGAGCTACACCACTCAGGTCGCCAGCAATGGGACCTGGAGCCTGAGCGTCTCGAAAGCGGATCTCGCCTTGTTGGCCAACGGCACGCAGGCGGTCAACGTGTCGGTGTCTGACAGCTATGGCAACCCGGCCACCAAAAGCGGCAGCGTCAGCGTGATCTCGCAAACCGCGCCGACCGTGAGTATCAGTTCGGTGTTTGGTGATGGTGCGCTGAGTGCCGCGGATGCGCTCACCAGCCAGGTGATTCGCGGAACCTCAACCAATGCGGAAGGCTCAACGGTGACCGTGAAACTGGGCACCCTTACGCTAACCGGTATTGTTGCTGCCGATGGCTCATGGAGCATTTCGGTGCCGCCGGCCAGCCTCGCCAGTATTGCGGATGGCACCCAAACCCTGTCGGCCAGCGTGACCAATATTGCGGGTAACAGCGGCAGCGGCACGGGCTCGGTGGTGATTGGTACCCATGTGCAACCCACCATTACGCTGAATAACAGCTCGGTGTTTGGGGGTGACCACTATCTGAACCTCAGTGAAGCCAATAACGGCAACACGCTGACAGGGACAGCGACCAATGCGGTGGGCGGAACGGTCTCGGTGGTGATCAATGGCGCGACCCTGAGCACTACCGTCGGCGCTAACGGTAGCTGGAGCCTGAACATTCCTTCTGCCACGCTGAAAGGCATTGCGGATGGTAGCTATACCTTAACGGTGAAAGTCACGGATACCGCGGGCAATACCGCCAGCACGTCCAACAACTTTACGGCCATCACCCATAACCTGCCGGCCGTGGGTGTCGATCCGGTGCTCAGTTTGGTCAGCGTGTTGTTGACCGGATTGACCATCAGTGGCGGCACGCTGAATCTGGCGCAGGGCAGCAAAGTTAACATCACGCTGAATGGTGTGACACAGCAGGCGACGGTTGATGCCTTTGGCCGCTACAGCTCGAAGTTCTCGGGCGGATTATTAACCGCGCTGAACCTCGGTTCGATTGTCACTGTCTCGGCGGTGGATGCGGCGGGGAACGCGACCTCGGTATCCACCACGCTGTTGCTGGGCTCACTGTTGCCTGTGGCGGCTGCGGCGGCCACCCACAGTAATGAAACCCTGTCACTGTTTGCCGTTGCTGAGGACAACAGCCAAACCACGCATCACCAAACGGCTGCGACGAACAGCGATGCGGCGACCGCAAAAGTCGCTGTGGCAGCGGCAGCCGCGGCGGCCAGCAGTGAAGCGGAAAGCAGCCACGCAGCGACCAGTACCACGCGGGCGGATTCCACACTGACCACCGACAAGGATGACGTGACGCAAACCGCCGCCACGGGCCAGGCTGATGACACCTTTACCATTGGTGGCGTGACCTTGACGCTGGCGGATGGACACACCATTAGCGGCCCGAACGTGACGGGCGGCAGTGGTAATGACACGGTAACCGTCGCCAGTCTGGGTTTCACGCATATCGATGGCGGTGCGGGTACCGATACGCTGGTGCTGACCGGGGATCACATGCAGTTGGATCTGACCTCACTGGGACTGAAAGTCGAAAACATCGAAATTCTGGACCTGGGTAAATCCGGTACCAACAGCGTCAAACTGGATCTGCATGAGGCGATGACTATCACCGATTCACCGCAGGAAGATCTGTTAATCAAAGGGGCTGATGGTAGCCAGGTGACGCTGGCCAATACCGACGGAGGCGTCTGGGCCACGGTAGGTCAACGCACGGTGGAAGGTCAGGTGTATGACATCTACCACAACTCGTCACTGAGTACCGATAACACGCTGGGGGACGTATTGATTCAGCATAACTTGCAGGTACATGTGGTGTAACAACGCTGATGGATGACCCTCTCCGCCGTGCGCAGTCGGCAAAGCGGAGAGGGTGTCAGACAGGCGTATTAAGATTAATCCTAATTGAAACAAAATATGAGCAACCGTAACGGCGCTGGGTTACGTCCAGGAATAATCGTAGAAGTGTAAGGCCGGGCCTTGGTGGGCAAAAGTACCCGTCATGAAACCCAACAATGGTCGGTGCGAAATAAGCACAGCTTATGACTTTTAGCGTATTTTTTAATCGCCACGATAAAGTTTAATCAGCATGAGTATCTGGAAACTTCATTATATCTGGAGAGGAAGCAAAATAATGATGACGTCAGTGCTGTTTCCAGCCAATGCTATTTTTAATGGGTCAACTCTGACCTCTGGTGTACACCGCCTCACTCCTTGCCGTGGCTACGGCGGGGATCGCTATGCCGATCATTTCCGATGACCTGAGGTCATCCGGTGATGTCTGCATGAAACAGGTGCACACAGGGGTATCTTATGTCCAGTATCAATGATGGACGTGGCTTACTGTTGAGTCGCGTCATGAAGAAAATCGCTGCGCAAGATGACTTACGGGCGATCAAATCCGCGTATGAGCACTCCCCGGAATACCGTGAACGGGTGCAGGAAAGTGTGAAAGAGGCATTCAGCGCAGTCCGCCAGGAGGGTGTGTCATTTCACAGTGCCTGGCAATCGCTGGTTGCCGATCTCAAAACCTCACTGCCAGCGGGCCACCACTCTGGCGGCGGCAAGAAAGCCTCCATTACGCTGAATCCCGTCACAGAAGACAATTGGATAAATTCCGAAGAAGCCTACCATGGCGTCACGATCAGCGGCACCACTGAGCACATCCGCGCAGGCACCAAAGTCACGGTGGCCGTGGGCGGTAAGGTGTTTAAAACCCGCGTAGAAAATGACGGTAGTTGGCAGGTGGATCTCACGGCTCAGCAACTGGCGAGGTTTGCCGACGGCGATTACACCGTCAAAGCCAGCATTTGTAGCAAAGGGAAAAAGGTCAGTGATAGCGAGTCAGTAAAATTCATCACCGATCAACCGGCGGGCATCGAAATCAACCCGATTGCGGGCGATAACATTATTGATGCCGTAGAGGCGGCGTCGCCGGTGGTGATCAGCGGCACGTCGGTAGGTTTAGGGCCCGGCAGCACGCTGGTGATTGAACTGGGGGGCAATACCTGGTACACCACCGTGGACAATAATGGCGAGTGGTCGCTGACACTAACGCCCGAAGAGTTAGCGCATTATCCCAGCCAGCAAACCTTTGATTTGGTGATTGGCACGCTGGGCGGCTTTTCGGTATCGACATCCGTTATTTTTGACAATCCGCTGCCCGCGCCGGGCATCAGCATTGAAACCGGTATTATCAGCGACTTGCTGATTACCCTGGCAGAGCGTCAGTCTGACCAACAGATTGGCGGTATGACGGTGAATGTCGAACCGGGACAAACGGTGAGTTTTGTGATGAACGGCATCACCTACACCACCACGGTACAGGCTGGCGGGTCGTGGTCCGTCACCATCCCCGCCGCCGACCTGCAGGCACTCAGTGCAGGCAGTACGGTGATTTCTGCCAGCGTACAAAACAGTTTGGGCTTTGTGGCGGAAACGGATCTCGGTGTCAACGTCAGTAATCTTCCCCCTTCTTCGGTCAACATCAACTCCATCACGGAAGATAACCTCATCAATTCAATTGAAGCACAGACGCCGCTGGAAATTACCGGTAGCGCCAGTGGTGATTTCATTTATGAGGGGATGCCGGTGACCGTCACCCTGGCGGGACTGACGTTTGAAACGGCTTTGGAACAAAACGCAACCTGGCGCATTACGCTGACGCCTGCACAGATGTCTGCCATTCCTGATGGCAGTTACACCCTGGTGGCGGTGCTGGCAGACGGTGGCACGGGCAGTGCGCCAGTGAGTGTACTGACCTCACAACCGGCGGCGGTGGTGTTTGATCCTATTAGCGGAGACAACATCATTGATGCAACGGAAGTGCAGCAGCAGGTGGTGATCAGCGGACACACCGTGGGCATTGGTGCGTTCAGTGGCCTGACCGTCTTTATTGATGGCCATAGCTACTTCACCAGCGTTTTAGCCGACGGCAGTTGGAGCCTGACGCTGGCACCGGAAGATTTCAATGGATTGCTGGCGGGAACCTATACCGTCACTGCTGAAACCTCCAGTGGCGCAACCGGTTCAACCTCTGTGGTGGTTGAGGCCGATTTCCCGTCGGCACAACCCCTTGCGGTTGCTGACGATCCGCTGGTGGCGGCCACAGTGGTAACGGCGGAAGCAGCAGAAAACAGTGCCACGCATAACGGTAATGAAAGTGCCAGTGATTCGGCCACTTTCTCCTCATGGTTCTCACAAAACGTGAGCCTATCCACAGAAAATAATCTTTCTTCTCAGTCTGTTGCTGCAGAAACGCCTTACAGCGACTACAGCATTAATGGGGTGCCTGTTATCACCGATCAGGGGCAGGCAGTCATCCGTGGAACGGATCTGGATGATGTTATCCAGGTGAACCACGCGTCGGCCGCCAACATTGAGGGCGGCGCGGGCGAGGATACCCTGGCGCTGGCAAACGGGTCGCTGCTCAATCTTGCCGCATTGGGCTTCAATGTGAGCGGCATTGAACACATTGAACTGGGCGAGAAGAGTGCACTGGAACTGGACAGCCACAGTGCTGAGCAGTTGCAGGCCACGGCAGAGTCGGCGCTGACCATTAGCGGACTCAGTTCCAGCCTGCTCTCTCTCACGGGGCAAGACGGTGACCTGTGGGCGATGGCCGGTGAACGCACACAAGCCGGCGAGCAATATAACGTCTGGCAGAGCGGTAATGGCATCGACGGTATCACGGAGGTGTTGGTGCAACAGCAAGTGCAGGTCGTACTGGTGTAGAAGCAGTAAGCGGGCCGCAGGAAGCGGCCTTTGCAACGTTGGCATTGGGTTGATGGCGCGGCTACGCGTAATGAATAACAAGAATGACAAGGGTACAGAAGATGAGAAAAGCGGTAATCACACTGTGCATCACCGCCTGTTGGGGAATGGGGAGTCTACCTGTCTGGTCAGCCACCAATGAACCCACGGCGGAATTTAACTGGCGCGCTGCGCCAACCGAAGAGCAAATCGCGTCGCTGACGCTGCGTGATGCTATCTTGCGCGCATTTGCTCGCAATCCAAAAATCTCAGAAGCCGCAGCGCAGATCCGCGTTGGTGAGGCGGATTTGGATGCGGCGAAAAGTGCCTGGTATCCGCAGATCTCCTTACAAGGCACGGCGGGTCGCTCGCATCAAACCGACTCGGCGGGAAGTTTGAACAACAACGGCTCGGGTGGGTTGACCCTTAGCCAGTTGATCTACGATTTTGGGCGCACAGGCGGGGCGATAGATGAACAGCATCATCTGTCAGAGGCCTATCGCTATGCACTCTATGACACCATGACCGCCGTTGCACAGGATACGCTGCGCGCTTATCTGGAAGTGAAGCGCTATCAGGCGCTGGTGGTGGCCTCTCGCGATAATATGGCCTCGCTGGAGCACGTCCGTGATATTGCGAAATTACGTGCCGATGCCGGGCTCAGTTCACAATCTGATGTGTTGCAGGCCCAGACGCGTATTGCCAGTATGCGCGCCACCCTTGAACAGTACCGCGCCCAACAGCGCTCCGCACAGGCACAACTCACGGTGCTCACCGGTGTGGTGTCCGACAATTTACCGGAATTGCCGCAAACGTTACTGAATCAGCAGGTCACGCTGGATCGCATCGCCTATGAAAAAAGTGCCGCCGTGCGCAGTGCACAGGCCAAACAGGAAGCGGCGCGGGAACGTATTCGTCAGGCGGCCTCCAACCACTGGCCCACCGTGCGCGTGCAGGCCGGGCGCACACGTTATGAGAACAATCAGCGCTCATATTGGGATGATGAACTGCAACTGCAGGTAGAAGCGCCGCTGTATCAAGGCGGATTGGTGAATGCGAAAACGCGCGCGGCAGAGGGCGATCGCCAGGCCGCAGAGGCCGCTATTCAGCAATCGAAACTCGATATTAACCAGCGCGCCTCAACCGCGTATGCCGACATGATTGGCGCACAGCAACGTGAATCCGCCGGCGATGAGCAACTCGGCAGTGCCGAACATACGCGCAATGTGTATGCCGATGAATATCGCCTGAACAAGCGCAGTCTCAATGATTTACTCAGTGTGGAACAGGATGTGTTTCAGGCGGTGAGCATGCGTGCGATGGCGCTGTATGACGGTTGGGATGCGACAGTGCGCTATGCCGCAGCCGTGGATAACTTGCTCGATATGTTGGGTATTGATCGTGAAGCGAGCAGCGGCGAAACGCTGCCCTCGCTGTAACCGAAAGTAAGGCTTGCTATGACGACGAAAACCGTAACCACGGACAATGGGATCGATGCGATGTTACGCATCGCCGCACGCTTCGGAAAGCCCGCTGACGGTAAAAATTTGCGCCAACAGATGCGCTGGTTTGAACACCTGGGGGCCGTGCAGCAACTTGAGCGCCTGGCGGCGCTGTTGGGCTTACATTTGACCTTGATGCCGCGTGATAAATTACGCTGGCGCAATGAAGTGACACCGGTGGTGTTGCTACTTGACAGCGGTGGGCTGGCGGTCATTGAAGAGATCGTAGATGAAGAGCATGTGCGTTACTGGCTCAGCGACGGGGGCGATGTCGTGCGTGAGGGCGAGCTGGCGCTGTTACTGGCGCAAAGTGCTGAGCAGGTCGGTGTGGTGGGTGTGGCGGCACGCGGGCGTGATGCGCGCATTGATGAGTTTGTGCAGCCCTATAAAGAGCACTGGTTCTGGCACAACTTTCGCGGCATGGGACGGCGCATTGCTGAAATCTCACTGGCCTCGGTGGTCAGTAATGTGCTGGCGCTGGCAGGTATCCTGTTCTCGATGCAGATATACGACCGCGTTATTCCGGCGCAGTCACAGCCTACGCTGTGGGTACTGTTTTTCGGGGTGGTGATTGCTGCGGGCATCGAATATTTAATTCGTCTGATGCGTACCCAGGTGTCTGATTTGATGGGAAAACGCATTGATCTGAAAGTCTCCTCGATGCTGTTTGCCCGCGCAATGAACATTCGCAATGAGGCTCGCCCGAAGTCCACCGGCTCGTTTATCTCGCAATTGCGTGAAATTGATCAGGTTCGTGAACTGCTCACTTCAACCACCGTCGGGGCGGCGGCGGACATGCCGTTTGTGATCCTCTTTCTGTTTATCATGGCCTTTATCGGTGGCCCACTGGTGATTGTGCCGTTGGTGGCGATCCCGCTGATTGTGATTCCCGGTCTGCTGATTCAAATCCCGATGGCTAAACTGGCCAAAGAGGGGATGCGTGAGGGCGCGCTGCGTAATGCGGTACTGGTCGAAACCATCGAAGGGGTGGAGGACATCAAAGCCCTGCAGGCGGAACCCTATTTTCAGCGCCAGTGGGAGCAAACGCACGAAGTCAGCGCCGCGATAGGGATGAAACAGCGCTTGTGGGGCGCCAGACTGAGCGGTTGGGCCTCGTCGGTGCAGCAATTGACCTATGCGGGCATGCTGGTTTTCGGTACCTACTTGATTCTGTCAGGGGATATCACCACCGGTACGCTGGTGGCGAGCAGTCTGTTGTCATCACGAACACTGGCGCCATTGATGCAATTAACCATGGTGTTTTCCCGCTGGCAGCATGCAAAAAGTGCGATGAACGGCCTGGATGAACTGCTCAAACGCCCGCTTGATCAACCGGACAGCGGAGACATTGCGCATTGCCCGACGCTGGCAGGCCACTACGATCTCCGCAACGTGCAGTACACCTACGATGAAGAGCAACGCAAAAACGTTATCAATGTGGCGAAGCTGGAGATCAAACCTGGTGAGCGCGTCGCTATCCTCGGCAAAGTGGGCGCGGGCAAATCGACACTGCTGAAATTGTTGGCCGGGCAGGCCACGGCGCAGCAGGGCAAGGTGGTGGTGGACGGTGTGGATATCAAACATATCGATCCGGTGGACTTACGCCGTCAGCTTGGCTGGCTCTCGCAGGATTCGCGGCTGTTTTTTGGCACCTTGCGTCAGAACCTGATGCTGGGCAATCCGCATGCCAGTGAGCAAGAGATGCTCCAGGCACTGCGTGTCAGTGGTGCCTTATCCATCGTGCAGCAGGATGCCGCCAGCCTGGACCAAATTATCAACGAGGGAGGACGTGGCTTATCCGGTGGCCAGCGTCAGATGGTGCTGATTAGCCGCATGATCCTGCGCCAGCCGCAAGTGGTGCTACTGGATGAACCCACGGCGTCAATGGATGAGCAACTGGAAGAGCATGTAATCCGTCAAATGCGCGAGTGGTTAACCGGACGCACCCTGGTGCTGGTCACCCATCGCCCCGCGCTGCTGAAATTGGTCGATCGCATCGTCGTGGTGGATGCCGGACGCGTCATTGCCGATGGGCCACGGGATGAGATCTTGCGCAATGCCAGTGCTGCCAGCGCAGCGCAGGCGAAATCCACGGCGGGGGATGCGGCATGAGCCTGATTGTTGAAAACAAACTGAAAAGCGATGAACGTCGTAGTTCGGGCATCATCTGGATCTGCACGGCAGCCCTGGCCTTTTTTCTAATCTGGGCGCATTTTGCCGTGCTCGATGAAGTGACCGTCGGCACAGGTAAGGTCACGCCGTCGAGCCGGGCGCAGGTCATCGAGAGTCTGGACGGCGGGATCGTTAATGAATTGAATGTGCACGAAGGGGATATCGTGGATAAGGGTCAGGTGCTGGCACGTTTAGATCCGACTCGCTTTCAATCCAGCACCGGTGAGGCCGCTTCCCGCGTGCGCACGTTGCGCGCGTCGGCCGAACGTCTCAGTGCGGAATTAAGCGGAGAGCCATTAAAATTCAGCACGGATACGCTGAAAGAGCCTGCGCTGGTGGCGCGAGAATCTCAGCTCTATGAATCTCGGCGGCGGGATTTAAGTGAAACGGTCAAAAATCTCACCGACTCTATGCGGCTGGTACAGGATGAACTGCGGATGACACAGCCGCTGGTGGCGAAAGGCGCGGCCGGTGAAGTTGAAGTGATTCGCCTGAAGCGACAAGTCTCCGAATTGCGCGGCAAGATTGATGAGGCGCGTAACCAGTATGCCGTGCGTGCGCGTGAGGAGCAGGTGAAAAACAACGCTGATTTGGACGCGCAATTACAGGTATTGACCGGGAAAGAAGACCAGCTCACGCGTGCCACGCTCTACTCGCCCGTGCGCGGCATTGTGAAAGATATCCAGGTCACCACCGTCGGCGGCGTGCTGCAACCCGGCGGTAAACTGATGGAGATTGTGCCCTTAGAGGATCAACTGCTGATTGAGTCACGTATCAACCCGCGTGATATCGCCTATATCCGGCCAGGATTGCCCGCCACGGTGAAAGTCACGGCTTATGATTCGTCCATCTATGGCAACCTGACGGGAGAAGTAGAAACCGTGTCGCCAGATACCTTGCAAGATGAAGTCAAACGCGACCAATACTACTATCGCGTGTATGTGCGCACGCAAAGTGCCGAACTCACAAATAAAGCAGGGAGAAAATTCCCAATCGTGCCTGGTATGGTGGCGAATGTCGAAATTAAGACCGGTCAGAAATCAGTGATGGATTATCTGCTTAAACCGTTGAATAAGGTCAATGAATCATTGCGTGAGCGATAAACATCAGTGCCGAATAATTAACAGGGAAGTTAATTAAGGTGGTTAATTAAGCAAGGCTAAACGGGAATGTTTTTTTATCACTTTGTGCGGTTATTAGCATTTCGTGCGAGTGAATAGGGTGATTAATATGCGCAGTGGTGTAAGTTTACACAAAATGACGCATTGTACGGCAGATAAAAGAATGGCCGAACAGATGTCGGCCAGAATAATAAAAAAGGGTGAATCACTCATTCGGGGTGAATGAAGGTAATAACAAAAATAAAATGATGATAGCGGGAATAAGTCTATCGGTGTTTAAGGGGTGTGTTTTACCATTCAGTGCTGCGGGCTGTCAGCTTTTGTAAGGTGATGAAAAGAAATGATTGTTATATTTTTTGACCATTTGTGCGATATTTTAACCATAGGTCGTTAAGTTTAAAAAGTTCCCTTCTGTTAATATCTGGAAATAGTTTGTCAGAAAAATGAAATACTTTTTTTAATTTAGTATCATTTTCTTTATAGATTATTTCTCGCCTCGACATAACATTAAAAAGCCGGCTGAATATTGACCTTCGGCTTGCAGTGGCAAATAAGGCATATAACAAGAGGGTAATAAAATGAAACTTCGCATTCTCTCCCTGATGGTCCCCGCGCTGCTTGTGGCGGGTTCTGCAGGCGCAGCTGAAATCTACAATAAAGATGGCAATAAACTTGACCTGTTCGGTAAAGTTGACGGCCTGCATTACTTCTCTGATAACGACGGTTCTGATGGCGATCAATCTTATCTGCGTTTCGGCTTTAAAGGTGAAACTCAGGTCAGCGATCAAATCACAGGCTATGGCCAGTGGGAATATCAGGCTGCACTGAATACTGCTGAATCTGAAGGCACCGCCAACAGCTTTACCCGTGTTGGTTTTGCCGGTCTGAAATTTGGTGATGCAGGTTCGTTCGACTACGGTCGTAACTACGGCGTAGCTTACGACATCGGCGCGTGGACTGACGTGCTGCCAGAATTCGGTGGTGACACCTACGGCGCAGACAACTTTATGTTCCAGCGCGGCAACGGCATGGCGACCTACCGTAACAACAACTTCTTTGGTCTGGTCGATGGTTGGAACTTCGCCGTTCAGTATCAGGGTAAAAACAGCAGCGCGACCGAATCCAATAACGGACGTGACGTGTTAGGCCAAAACGGCGACGGTTGGGGTCTGAGCACCACTTATGATCTGGGCTCTGGCTTCGGCATCGGTGCGGCAGCGTTCCAGTCCGATCGCACGACCGATCAACAAAACAGCCTGAACCCTGCACTGCGTGGTCATGGTGATAAAGCGGAAGCCTACACCGGCGGCCTGAAATATGACGCGAACAACGTCTACCTGGCGGCAATGTACACGCGTTCTTACAACGCAACGCGCTTTGGTAATTCCAGTGATTCCGCTATCTACGGTTATGCCAACACGGCGGATAACTGGGAAGTGGTTGCACAGTACCAGTTCGACTTCGGTCTGCGCCCATCGCTGGCCTTCGTCTCCTCGCGTGGCCACGACATCGAAGGGTATGGCAGTCAGAACCTGAAGCGTTATGTTGATGTAGGCGCGACCTACTACTTCAACAAAAACATGTCCACCTATGTGGATTACCAAATCAACTTGCTGGATGACAGTGCCTTTACTGACGCCGCAGGTATCAACACCGATGACGTTGTTGCACTGGGCCTGGTTTACCAGTTCTAATCGCGATTGCGTAACGGTTCTCAAGCGCGGCACCTGCCGCGCTTTGTTGATCTTAAGAGGGCTTTTTGGGTTTCTGCTGCACGTCCTCTTCACTCCACTGCCTGCTCACCGCATCACGCAATGTTCCTTCCATCGCGACACCGGCCAATGTAAAAGCGGAATACTTTATCAGCCACTGCTGCAATCGACGGGTTTGATCGTGGGTGAAATAGCGCTTCATGGGACACTCCAACCTGCAATGTATGTAAAATACAGCAAGCATAAGTTGTGCCACTCTTTAGGCGATTGAATTGCGGCTCGGCTAAGCAGAAGGGCGGAGATTAAGCACGCTTTTAGGGCAAAGCGTGCCCTGCCAGCAGGCAGGGCCGACGAAATTACATACGGCGAGGATTGCGATTGACGAAGCGTTGTTGTTGGGACCGATAGTATTTGTAGCCTGAAAAAATGACCAGTGCTGTTAAACCTACAACGATAAACAGATTAAGCATAATTTCTCCATGTCAGTGAATAAGCCCAGGTGAGAGTCCTGTCTCAGTGCCAATCCTGCCGCGAGTTTTTAGGTTGGTCAAGATGGCGGTGAAAAATCAGAATCTCGTCATTTCGCCGCAATCAACCCCCTTTGTCCGAAAAAAGGAAACAGAATGGTTAGAATATTCCAGTTAATCTTGGCTCTGTTAAGCGTTGGGCTGACAGGCTGTGATACGCCTAATGCAGGAAACCCAGTCCTGGAAGGCAAAACCATGGGCACGGTATGGCGCGTCGCGCTATCGGGAGTGGATGCCAGTAAAGTGGAAATGTTGCGTCAAAAAATCCAACAACAACTCGATGCCGATGACCAGGAATTTTCTACCTGGAAACCCGATTCCGCGCTCTCGCGCTTTAATCAGTCGCGCAGTCGTGAGCCTCAACCCGTTAGTCGCAACATGGCGGATATCATCACGGCTTCATTGCGTATCGGTCATCTCACTCAGGGTGCCATGGATATCACGGTCGGGCCGCTGGTGAATTTATGGGGATTTGGGCCTGAGAAAGCGCCGACGGTTATCCCCACGGCGGCACAGATTGAGGCGGCTCGCCAGCTTACCGGACTTCAGCATTTAACCGTCATTGAGACCGCACAGGGCGCCTGGTTGCAGAAAGATTTGCCCGCGCTGTATGTTGACCTGTCGACCGTGGGTGAAGGTTTTGCCACCGACCATCTTGCACGCTTAATGGAAAAAGAGGGCATCAACAACTATCTGGTCTCAGTGGGCGGAGCGGTGCTCACGCGCGGCACCAATAGCGGTAATCCCTGGCGTGTGGCGATCCAGAAACCCACCGACCGTGAAAATGCAATTCAAGCCACTGTGGATTTGCAAGGCCACGGGATTAGCACCTCAGGCAGTTATCGTAACTATTATGAGCTGGCGGGACAGCGTGTATCCCACGTTATCGATCCCGTTACCGGCCGCCCGATACAACATAAATTGGTCTCTGCCACCGTCATCGCGACGACCGCTCTGGAAGCCGATGGCTGGGATACGGGCTTGATGGTGCTGGGCACGGAAAAGGCGAAAACGCTGGCCTTGCAACAGCAGTTGGCGGTCTATCTTATCTATAAAGAGGGCGACGGCTTTGCCCACTGGATGTCGCCACAGTTCAGCGCTTTCTTGCACCAGAAGTAGCTGCTATACTGGTTTTATATCCAGTAATAAGGTGCCGCTATGTTCGATCTGTTTGCCGATGAAGCTCCCTGGCAAGAGCCTCTTGCTGAGGGAGCGGTGATTTTTCGTCGTCGCGTGCGGGATGAAGCCCTGGCCTACCTGCGAGAGATCGATGCTATAGCCCAGATCAACCCGTTTTGGCACCGTATCACGCCTGGCGGGCATGTCATGTCGGTGGCCATGACCAACTGCGGTGATTTGGGGTGGGGCAGTGACAGCCGGGGATACCGTTATGAATCCCGCGATGCCGCCAATGGTCAAAGCTGGCCTCCAATGCCTGACAGATTTCGCGCCCTGGCGCACTCAGCCGCCGCCGATGCGGGCTATGCGGATTTCACGCCTGATGCCTGCCTCATTAACCGCTATGCACCAGGTGCAAAACTCACGCTGCACCAGGACAAAGACGAGCGTGACCTCAGCCAACCCATTGTCTCGGTTTCCCTCGGGCTGCCGGCCGTGTTTCTGTTTGGTGGTTTTGAGCGCAGCGACGCGTGCCAGCGAATTTTATTAGAACAGGGCGATGTGGTGGTGTGGGGAGGCGCATCCCGACTGCGTTATCACGGCATTTTGCCGCTGAAGGCGGGGATTCATCCTGATGCCGGCAGCTACCGCTTCAATCTCACCTTTCGCAAGGTTCGTTAGCAGGCGTAATTATTTGAGAATAATTATTGCTATCGTTAACGGCACCAGTAAACTGCCTGCTGCTGTTTTTCACGTCGGAAGGGTGTCATGGAATTACTTCGGGTCGTTTACCGTCAATATCGTGGAGCATTTATTGGGGTCATTTTCCTCAATTTACTGGGTGCGGCACTGGGTATTGGCTTAATCGCCTTTATTAACCAAAAGCTGATTGTCTCCGCAAGCGGATCGGCAGGGGCGGGACTTTTGCCCTCCTTTCTGGGACTGCTGTTTTTACTGATGGCTGTCACCTTAGCGGCACAACTGGCGCTGACGCTGCTGGGTCACCATTTCGTCTATCGCCTGCGCGGGCAATTTATCAAACGTATGTTAGATACCCGCCTGGAGCAGATTGAGAAAATTGGCGGGGCGCAACTTCTGGCGGGGGTCACCAGCGATGTCCGCAATATCACGATTGCCTTTGTGCGTCTGCCGGAACTGATCCAGGGCATCATCATTACCTTTGCCTCTGCGGCTTACCTTGCCTGGCTCTCGCCGAAGATGATGCTGGTCACCACGGTGTGGATAATCATCACCATTGTGGGGGGATGGCTGCTGGTATCGCGGGTCTATCGTCATCTGGAAAAGACGCGTGATGCGGAAGCGCGCCTGTATGAAGATTATCAAACCCTGATTGAAGGGCGCAAAGAGCTGACGCTCAACCGCACGCGAGCACAGCAGATTTTCGATGACGTCTACCAGACGGATGCGAAAGCCTATCGTCACCACATTGTGCGGGCAGATACCTTTCACCTGAGTGCCGTGAATTGGTCAAATATCATGATGCTGGGTGCCATTGGCGTGGCGTTTTATTTGGCGAATGGTTTGGGATGGGCGAATACCGCCGTGGCGGCCACCTACTCTTTAACGCTGCTGTTCCTGCGCACGCCGTTGCTGGCGGCGGTAGGCGCACTGCCGACGCTGCTGAGTGCCCAGGTGGCGTTTCGTAAGCTCAACAGCTTTAAACTCACGGATTACCGCGAGTCATTTGATGCACCGACGCAAACGCGCGACTGGCAAACGCTGGAGCTGCGTAATGTGAGTTTCCGCTATGCGGACGGCGGATTTACCGTCGGCCCTGTCAATATGACGCTTAAACGCGGTGAGTTGGTGTTCCTGATTGGCGGCAACGGAAGCGGTAAATCAACGCTGGCGCTGCTGCTGACCGGATTATATGAACCGGTGGCAGGTGAAATCTTGCTGGACGGTCAACCTGTTACCGCCCAGGGCATGAATGACTATCGCGCCTTGTTCTCGGCGGTATTTACCGATGTCCACTTATTTGACCGTTTGATCAATCAGCAGGGACAGCCTGCCGATCCGGTGAAAGTGGATGCCTGGCTGGAACGTTTGCAGATGCAGGACAAACTCAAGCTGGAGGGCAATAAGGTGTTAAACCTGAAGCTGTCCAAAGGACAGAGTAAGCGTTTGGCGCTGCTGCTGGCGGCGAGTGAAGATCGGGATATCTTATTGTTGGATGAATGGGCTGCCGATCAAGATCCTCATTTCCGTCGCGTATTTTACCGTGAACTCCTGCCGTGGCTGCAAGGCATGGGCAAAACGGTATTTGCGATTAGCCACGACGATCACTACTTTATGCATGCCGATCGCTTACTTGAGATGCGGGCAGGGCAGTTAGGTGAGTTGATGGGGGCGGAGCGTGAACTGGCGAGTCGAGATGCCGTCTCGCGGACGGAAACGACCTGACAAAAAATCAGTTTTTCTAAACAAAAAGGGGTGCCACTGGGCACCCCTTTTTGCATTTAATCATTGGGTGGAATCGCAAATCCTTTGCGTGACACGACGAAGAATTTTTTGCCGCGAGAGATTTTCGCACCCTTGTCGCACCAGCGACTGGCCAGGCGAAAAAAGTCATCACTGCCAATATCATAGGCCAGTTCAACTTTGTTAATGCCGGCATGCAGCAGGGCTTCGGCGTCGTTAAGATTTTTAGCTTTAGTCACAGGCATGAGAGGAAACCTTCGTTTATTCACTTGAGTGATACAGCGGGAAAATTCCGTATTTAAGATTAATTGAGTATGATGACACTTTAGTGACAATAATATGACAGGATAACAAGATGTGGCGTGGCGCACGTCACAGATTGCTGGTTGGGCCGTCATCACAAAAAAATATGTTTTCAGCCCCACTTATTTTATGAAACGAACTAAAGTGACTGGAGTCTTTTGTTTCACACAGCGGAGTTAACCTAAATGGCGAGTTACTACTACGTCGATAAAAACAGTAAAAGAGATGGGCAGCACCATGTTCACACCAAAGGGTGCCAGCATTTACCGACGCTTGCACAGCGTCAGTTCTTAGGCACCTTCTATCACTCACGGCATGCGGTAAAAGTGGCGCGTTACTACTACCCGCAAGTCGGGAGCTGTGAAGATTGCTGCCAGGTGCAATTGGGCAAGGTTTAGGATTCGACCGGCCTGGCACTCTGAATAAGTGGTATTGTAGACCGCAAGACCAGCTATCATGGCTGGTCTTATTGCAACGCTCAGCCACCCTGGCTGCCATCAACAGTAGATTATCAATGTGAAAAAATGGATTTTATTCCTCTTCGCCATCGCAATGAATAGCCACGCGGCGAATAAAAATATTACCTATCCTACAGGGGCCTTCGTTCAGGGTGCCAGCGGTATTGTTGATGTGCTGTATGACATCAATACGCGCGGGCAGGTTGAGAATATCCGCTTTCAACGTGACAACCCGCTGGCGGATTTTGAAAAAGACATTGAGCGACAGATGCATCAGTGGTCTTTTGAGCGCGCTGACGCTCGACGGGATATTCCCTTGCGGCTGGACTTTCGCATCAACAGGTCATCCAGGCAGGCTGATTAGCGTTTACCAAGGTGCAGGCATAAAAAAACCAACCATAAAAGGTTGGTTTTTTTAGGGAATTTTGGTCGGCACGAGAGGATTTGAACCTCCGACCCCTGACACCCCATGACAGTGCGCTACCAGGCTGCGCTACGTGCCGACATGTGGGTGCCTATACTACCTTTTCTTTAGACGATTGCAAGGCACTAACATGTTGACTGCTATGAATTTAAGCAGTTAATTAGCAATAAATCGCTTCTGCTCCGTAAGAACCTGCAATAACAGGGTCAACTGAGGCTTGTGCTCTTTCAGGGTATTGCCCTGGGCATCCCAGGTTTTATAGGTGCCGTTGGTGTCGAGCATCAGGGTGATCTGCGGCGTTAGCACCACCAACTGATTGTCTTCGTAACTGGCGACCCAGTTGTGTCGACGCTGCGCGGCAAACAGATCTTCACCCTGAGAATAATCCGCCACGCTATTGCGGACGTGCAGCAGGCGCTGCATCAGCGTTGCCATGACATCCTGGTGGTCGGTGAGTTTACTGATGTTCTGCGCGGGGGTGTCTGGCCAGTGGATCACCAGCGGCACCTGTAACTGCGCACGGTTACCGGCTGAAGACTCCGCGTCATTCAGGGCGACACCGTGTTGCGCGGTAATGACTACCACCGTGTTATTCAGCAGATTTTTTTGCTGCAGCGTGTCCAGCAACGCTTGAATCTGTTGATCGACATCCGCGGCATTCCGCTTGTAGCGGCGATTGAGCACATCGCCACGGCTGTCTTCTAAATCCTGCTTACCGGTTAAAGAAACCCACGAGAACCAGGGTGTTGATTGTTGCTGTTGTCCTTCCAGCCAGCGTTGGAACTGCTGGGTGGTTTGCTTGTTTTCCTGACTCTCGGCATTGGGCAGTGAAAAATCAGCCAACAGTGCTTGTCGGTACAGAGGAGAGTGGAAACCACTGGAGGAGAACAGGCCAAATTGATAGCCCTGCTGGCTCAGTGCGCCGATCAAAGCAGAAGGAATACGCGCGGCTAACACGCCGTCCATAAAGCCGGGGGAAATCCCGTAAAACAGGCCAAATAAGCCACTGTCATCAGTGTTACCTGCGCTGTAGTGTTGACGGAAATTCACATTATTATCAGCAAATTTCGCCAGATTCGGCAGGGCGCTGTTTAAGGTTTTCGCATTCAGCCCATCCACTGTGACCACCAGCAGATTGTTACGCGAGCCCGCATCGCGGAAGCTGATATCGTTAAGTGGGTAGGCGACCGACAGCGCTTCTGGGTTACCTTGCTCCACCAGACGACGCTGATAGGCTTGCGCATCCAACAGCCCGTGACGCTCCAGAAAGCGACGTGCGGTCATTGGGTAAGAAAGCGGTAAATTGGCGCGCTGCATGGTAATCGGGCGATAGAAATTCGCATCGGCCCAAATATACATCAGGTGGCTGGCGAAAAACGCCGTGATAAACACCGCGGCCATCGGCTTGCCGAAGCTGCGGCGATTGAGGCTACGCAGCTTCTGCCAGCTCCAGGTGGCAAACAGCATCTCCACCAGAAACAAAATGGGAATGCTGATAAACATCAGTTGCCAGTCGCGCGCGAGTTCACTTTGGTCGGGGTTTACCACCAACTCCCACACCACCGGATTCAGGTGCAGGTGAAAACGGCTAAAGACCGCACTGTCGACCAGAACCAGCGTCAGCCCGGCGGTCGCGACCATCGCGGAAATAAAACGCAGCAAGCGCTGCGACATCACGATAAAGGTCAGCGGGAAGATAATCAGCAAGTAGGCGGCAAAGCCAAGAAAGCTAAAATGCCCCACCCAACTGGTAAACGCGTAAATGCGACCAGCCAGCGAGGCTGGCCAGTCTGATGCGAACAAATACCGACTGCCCAGCGCAAAGGCGAGCAGAATGTTAAACAGGGCGAACCAGTGCCCCCAGCTAATCATCTGGGAGACTTTTTCTCGGTATCGCTGCCGATTGTTTACCATAACGGGATCAGTTCGCCATTGCTGTTAATGTGCTTTGTCTTCCTGAACAGACGCTTGCAACGCCTCTGCAAAGGATCGGGCCAGCGTACGGCGCTGTGCGGAAGAGACGCTGGTGTTGATCAGATTGGTGACCATGTTCCCGAGTACCATCAGGGAAAGATCGGTAGGCGCCTGGTCTTGTTCCAGTACGCGAACCATATCGGCGAGCAGTTTTTCAACGCGCTCGTCGCTGTAACGAGATGATTGTGGCATAAGTGCAAATTATCTTGGCTATAAAACGCGATATCTTACCGTAAGGACGCGACATTTTCTGCACTTTTTGATGGCGCGTTTGACTATTGAAAGGCGGACGCGGGAGTGATTGAATACGCCCCCTGAGCCAACAGGAGAGTTTACCCATGAGTCTGGACATCAACCAGATCGCGCTGCACCAATTGATTAAGCGTGATGAACAAACGCTGGAACTGGTTCTGCGTGAATCGCTGCTGCCGGAGACGGTGGCCGTCAGTGACATGATGGAAGAGTTGCACCGCGTCTACAGTGCAAAAAATAAAGCCTACGGCTTATTTAACGAAGGCAGTGAGTTGGCCGATGCGCTGAGAAATTGTCGCTCTGGTCAGGATGATTTTCTGGCGTTTAGCCGCGCGGCGACCGGTCGTCTGCGTGATGAACTGGCTAAATATCCGTTTGCTGAAGGCGGTGTGGTGCTGTTTGCTCAGTATCGTTATCTGGCCGTGGAATATCTGCTGGTTGCCGTCTTAAGCAATCAACAAAGCCGACGAGTGAACGATGAGCTGGATATCAGTGCCACGCAGTATCTGGATATTAATCATGCCGATATTGTCGCCCGCATCGACATCACTGAATGGGAAACCAACCCGGAGTCAACGCGCTATTTGACCTTCCTGCGTGGCCGTATTGGGCGCAAAGTTGCCGACTTCTTTATGGATTTCCTCGGTGCCAGCGTGGGGCTGGATACCAAAGCGCAAAATAAAGGGTTGCTACAGGCAGTAGAAGACTACTGCGTGGAATCTGGCGCAGATAAAAATGAGCGTCAGCAATACCGTCAGCAGGTGTACGAATACTGCAATGAGCAGTTTCAGTCGGGTGAAGAGATAGCGCTGGCCACGCTGTCAAATGAGCTGGCACCGCTGGGTGAGAAGAAGTTTGAGGAGTTTACGCGTGAGCAGGGCTATGAATTGGAAGACCATTTTCCGGCCGACCGCAGCACGCTTAAGCAGTTAACCAAATTTGCCGGTAGCGGCGGTGGGTTAACGCTGAATTTTGATGCACTGTTACTGGGTGAGCGTATTTTTTGGGATCCCACCACGGATACCCTGACCATTAAAGGCACACCGCCGAATTTGCGCGACCAGTTGCAACGCCGCACCAGCGGAAAATAAGCCAAAAAAAACGCCGCAATTGCGGCGTTTCTTTAATCAACACATTCGGCGATTAAGCGCGAACGAAGTCGATGTGGTGCAGTTTTGGCTTGAACGGGTGACGCTGTACAGCCTGCACTTTAACTTTGGTTTCTTTTCCGTCAACAACCAGAGTGATCACTTCTTCGTAGAAGCCAGGCTTAGTCTGTGCGTTCATAACGAAATCGTGGTCCAGTTCGATAGCAACTGCAGCTTCTTTACCACCGTAGATGATGGCTGGGAATTTGTTTGCTAAACGCAGACGGCGGCTCGCACCTTTACCCTGCTCTTTACGTACTTCAGCATTGATAGTAAACATTGTGATGTCTCTTTCAGTCAAAGACCTGTAACAGGCGACCCAGCTACAGGTTATAGTGTTCAGCTTTTGCGGTCGCAAAAGCGGGCGGCATTATAACGGGGATTTGTCCCTACGGCAACGATCCTTATCGCAGCTGATGTGCAAGGCGATAACGTCCCTGGTAATCAAACACCTTTTCTCTGACTTGCCAGAAGCGATCTTTCTTGCGAGCCACGATAAAATCGGGATGGCGCAAAAGCGGGCGCAGCGCGACCACATCCGCCGCAGATTGCCAACCAAGTTCAACGCCGGGGGCTCGCTGGTGTGGGCGCATAAACAGCAGTGCAAAGACTTGGCGTTGTGCTGGCGTCTGTAAGCGAAAACGCTCGCTGACATTCACGCCTTCTTCATCAAAATAGGTGGCTTTCAGCCATTCACCTTTTGCATCCGCGCCACTTTCCAGCGTCATTTCAGCACAGCGCAACACCAGGGCGTCTTTTAACTTCAGCGCGGCTTTCAGCATGTCGTCGGGATCCACCAGGATGTGGTCACAAGTGTTGCAGCGCCGCGCCGCAATATCATTCTCGGCATTGCATTGCGGGCAGGATTTAAAACGAAAACGAAAATCACACTGTTCGCGCTCACCGTCATCATCTTCCATCACGCCCTGACAGCGGCGGCCGAAGTGTTCAATGACCATGCCCTCTGCGGTGGCCTTGCCCCAAAAGGTGTTGGCAAATCCGCAGGCTGGGCAAAATACTTGCACCGGCTGGTTATCGCTTTTCCCTTTCGGACTGCCCACTTCAGGCGTGTAAAGGTCGTGAGTATTACCGGCATAGTCCAAAATCAAGCAGCTTGTTTTATGGGGGCTGAGACGCAGGCCACGGCCAACAATTTGCTGATACAAGCTCACCGATTCGGTTGGGCGCAGGATGGCAATAACATCCACATGCGGGGCGTCAAAACCGGTGGTCAGCACGGCGACATTCACTAAAAAGCGCAGGCTTTGTGCTTTAAAGGCCGCAATCAGCGCATCGCGTTCAGCGCCGGGGGTGTCAGCACTGATCAAGGCGCTGTTTTCCGGCAGCAGCGCCAGCACTTCTCGCGCATGCTCAACCGTGGCGGCAAAGACCATGATGCCGCGTCGGCCCTCCGACATAGCAATAATCTGTTTAATGATATGCGGCGTCACGCGCGACTGGTCGCGCAGGGTGTGATTCAGGTCGGCTTCACTGAACAGGCCATTAGGCTGCGGCGTCAGGCGAGAGAAATCATATTGCACGATCGGCATATCCAGACGTTCCGGGGTCACCAGATAGCCGTGCTTGATCATATAGCGCAGCGGTAATTCATAAATGCAGTCGTGGAAGAGGGCCTGCTCATCGCCGCGCACCATGCCGTGATAATGAAAGCGGTAAATCCAGCCTTTTCCCAGGCGATAAGGCGTAGCGGTTAAGCCCAGCAGACACAGGCGCGCATTGCGCTCACGCAGATGACGCAGTATTTGCTGATATTGGCTTTCATCATCATCGCCGATACGGTGACATTCATCGACAATCAACAGGGAAAACGCATCGTCGAACGTAGGCAAATTGCGCGCGACAGATTGAACACTGCCAAAGACCACCTGGCGACGGCTTTCCCGGCGCTGCAACCCGGCGGCAAAAATATCTGCCTGCAAGCCCAGTGCTTCGTATTTGCTGTGGTTTTGTTCCACCAACTCTTTCACGTGCGCCAGCACCAGAACGCGCCCGCGTGCCAGCCTTGCCAGTTCGGCAATCACCAGGCTTTTTCCCGCGCCAGTGGGCAACACAATCACGGCAGGTTGGTGTGAACGGCGAAACCTGGCGAGAGTCGCATCCACTGCTTCTTGCTGATAAGGACGGAGTTGATAAGACATTTTCTATCGTGGAATGCAGGCAAAATCGCATTATGCCATGAAAATGGCCTGTAACGGGATTGCCTACTGTGCCCGACTGACAACTCTCGCTATAATGGGGGCTTCCATCCTGGAGAGCGCCCCTCGCGCTACCCTCTTTGGACGTTTTCACGTCCTGACTAACCAGACATACAGGCCAGACAGAATTAATGCGACTTGATAAGTTTCTCTCACAACAACTTGAGATCAGCCGTGCTATCGCTGCGCGGGAAATTCGGGCGAGAAAAGTGACCGTGGACGGTGAGGTCGTACGCGATACCGCGTTCAAACTCACGGCAGACAGTGAAGTTGAATATGATGGTAACCCGCTGGCGATGCAGCTTGGCCCACGTTATTACATGCTGAACAAGCCGGTGGGCTATGTCTGCTCCACGGATGACCCTAACCACCAAACGGTGCTCTATTTCCTGGCAGAGCCGATGGCCTACAAACTGCATGCGGCAGGGCGGCTGGATATCGATACCACCGGTTTGGTGCTGATGACCGATGATGGGCAGTGGTCGCACCGGATCACTTCACCGCGCCGTCATTGCGAGAAAACCTATCTGGTGACGCTGGAGCATCCTGTGAGCGCAGACACGGCGGCGCAGTTTGCTGCCGGTGTACAGTTACACAACGAGAAATCCCTGACCAAGCCCGCCACGCTGGAAGTGGTATCAGAGCAGCAAGTGCGCTTAACCATCAGCGAAGGGCGCTATCATCAGGTAAAACGCATGTTTGCCGCCGTGGGCAATCATGTGGTGGCGTTACACCGCGAGCGTATTGGTGCCGTGACGCTGGACGACGATCTTGCGCCGGGTGAATACCGAGAACTGACAGAAGAAGAAATAAACAGTTTTTGAGAGCCGTTTAATCAGCCCACGACGGTGGGCTTAGGGAGCCTGTGGTGGTAAAGGAAAAAAATTCCTCGATCGGTTTGGTGGTGATTCTTGGCCTGTTAGCGATGCTCATGCCGCTGTCGATCGATATGTATCTGCCCGCGTTCCCGGAAATCGCTCGGGAATTTAACGTTAGTGCTGGCAGTGTGCAGATGACGTTGAATACCTATATTTTGGGTTTTGCACTGGGGCAGTTGTTCTACGGGCCGCTGGCAGACAGCTTTGGGCGCAAGCCGATCATTGCGTTTGGCACACTGATCTTTGCCGTTGCCGCCGCCAGTTGTGCGCTGTCACAAACCATTGAGCAATTGATCAATATCCGCTTTTTGCATGGCTTGTCTGCGGCGGCAGGCAGCGTCGTGATCAATGCGGTGATGCGTGATACTTACTCGAAAGAGGAGTTTTCGCGCATGATGTCCTTTGTCATGTTGGTCACCACCGTTGCACCGCTGCTGGCGCCGATTATTGGCGGTTGGTTACTGGTGCTGTGGAGCTGGCATGCCATTTTTTGGACGATCGCGATTGCTGCTGTTATTACCACGCTGCTGGTGGTCACGCAAATTCGTGAGACGCTGCCGGTGGAAAAGCGTCAACGGTTTAATTTGCGCACCACCGTTGGCAATTTTGGGTCGCTGTTTCGTCACAAGCGGGTACTGAGCTACATGCTGGCGAGCGGTTTTTCCTTTGCGGGACTGTTTTCATTCCTGAACGCCGGGCCTTTTGTTTACATCGAACTGAACCATATTTCGCCGCAGCATTTTGGCTATTACTTTGCGCTGAACGTGGTCTTTCTGTTCATCATGACGCTGCTGAATAGCCGTTTTGTCCGCCGGTTTGGGCCATTAAATATGTTTCGCCTTGGCTTGATGATCCAGTTTTCAATGGGCATCTGGTTACTGATTGTCAGCGCGTTCGATTTGGGCTTTTTGCCGATGGTGTTTGGCGTGGCACTGTTTATTGGCTGCGTTGCGATTGTCTCCTCGAACGCGATGGCGATTATTCTGGATGAATTTCCCCATATGGCCGGCACAGCATCCTCGCTGGCGGGAACGCTGAGATTTGGTATTGGTGCACTGGCTGGCGCGCTGCTGGCAACCATTGATTTCCAGTCCGCCTGGCCGATGGTGTGGTCTATTACGCTGTGTGCCACGGCGTCGATTCTGCTGTATCTGTACGCCAGCCGCCCACGTAAGAAGCGCGAATAAATTGTCGCTTGCCGCCTGGACACAGGCGGCCCCCTCTTTTATGTATGTTGCTATAATGTGAATCTTGAACGGCAGATATTTAACAACCTTGCTACACAAGTGTTGTTAATTTTCCGTTAACAGGGTATACAGGACAAAAATGCGAGAGACATCGCAATTTAATCCGCGACAGCGTGACGTTATCGACAAATTAACTGCATAACCCTTGCAATTATCCTCGGTAATACACGTTCACCTTCTGGGGGAAGAGTGAGTCAATTACAACATTCCGTGATTCATCGATTGCCGCAAAGCTGGCGCATTACCGATGCGCAACCTGTTGAAGTACAGGCGCTGGCGGGAGCCGATGATTATATTGCGCTGCAGCTCTTAAGCCATGATGGAAGTTCGGCATGGGATATCATGCGCGCGCTACAGCAAACGCTGAATGAAATTCAACTGGAGTGCTTTGTGGCCGAGTGGCAAGGACAACCCTGCCTGTTTGTTCATCGGCGTGACGAGAGCGCGACGAATTGCCGACTAAAAAACATCGGCGTCGCCATCGCTGAACACATGGCAGTACAACCCCCTCAAGCCAGCGTCAGCAACTGACGCGTATAGGCTTCACGTGGCGTCGTGAATACCGCTTCGCACTCGCCTTGCTCAACCACTTCACCTTGTCTCAGCACCACCACCTGATGGCACAGAGCACGCACCACTTCCAAATCGTGGCTGATAAACAGATAGGCCAGTTTATGCTCGTGCTGAAGTTTTTTCAGCAACGTCAAAATTTGCTTCTGCACGGAACGATCGAGAGAAGAGGTGGGTTCATCGAGAATGACCAGCTCGGGTTGCAGAATCAGCGCTCGTGCGATGGCTACACGCTGACGCTGGCCGCCGGAAAATTCAGCAGGGTAACGAAACCGGCTGGCGGGATCGAGCCCGACTTCCTGCATAACGGCTTGTACGCGGGCCTCACGTGCCTCAGCGTCTAATTCTGGAAAGTGGACGGCCAACCCTTCCGCAATAATCTCCATCACCGTCAGACGTGGATTGAGTGACGAGTTAGGATCCTGAAAGACCACCTGAATGCGCTTACGTACCGGCAGCATCTGTTTGCGCTGCCAGTCATGCAAAGGCTGTCCATCGAACCAAATCTCGCCTTGTGAGTTAATCAGACGCAGCAGTGCCATGCCAGTGGTGCTTTTGCCCGATCCAGACTCACCGACCAGCCCAAGGCTTTCACCGCGTCGAAGGGAAAAACTCAGTGATTTGAGCGCATAGTGATTATCAACCGTTCGCTTCAACCAGCCGCGTCGAATGGGAAAGGCAACGCGTAAGTTTTCCACGCGAAGCAGGGGAGCGGTGTCAGCCAGCGGCAAGGCGCGGCCTTCAGGTTCTGAGTTCAGTAACTGCTGGGTGTAGGCATGTTGCGGTGCGTTAAACAGCGACGATGTGCGGTTGTGTTCAACACCTTGTCCGTTATGCATCACTAAGACGTTATCCGCCAGTTGACGCACGATGCGCAGGTTATGGGTAATAAACAGCAACCCCATATTGAGTTCCTGCTTTAACTCTTTCAGCAACACCAAAATTTGTGCTTGTACGGTGACATCCAACGCTGTTGTAGGCTCGTCGGCAATCAACAAATCGGGTTTGGTCAGTAAGGCCATGGCAATCATCACGCGTTGACGCTCGCCGCCTGACAATTGGTGCGGATAATCATTCAAACGACGGGCAGCGTTGCGAATACCGACACGATCCAGACAGGCCAGAATATCTCCACGGGCCGCCTCGCGCCGCGCGCCGCGATGCAGCGATAGCACCTCATAAAGCTGTTTTTCAATACTGTGCAGCGGGTTCAATGACACCATGGGTTCCTGGAAAATCATGGCGATACGATTCCCACGCAGGCCGCGCAGCGTTCGCTCATCCGCCTGTAGCACATCTTGCCCTTCAAACAGTATGCGCCCGCTCTGATAGACCGCCGGCGGGGTGGGTAACAGCCGCATTACCGACAAGGCGGTGACGCTTTTACCCGAACCGGATTCACCGACCAGCGCCAGCGTTTCTCCCGCCTGCACCTGCAGTGATAAGTTATCGACGACGCGCCGCTCAACGCCATTTTGGCGAAACGCGATGCTCAAAGAATCAATCGCCAGCAGAGGAGTTGTCATATCAATGCGCCTTTGAAGGGTCGAATGCGTCGCGCACGGCTTCGCCAATGAAAATAAGCAGCGACAACAGAATGGCTACCGAAAAGAATGCGGCCAAACCTAACCAGGGAGCCTGCAGGTTATTTTTCCCCTGGAGCAGTAATTCTCCGAGCGACGGGGAACCCAGTGGTAAGCCAAAGCCGAGGAAATCCAGTGAGGTCAGTGTGGTCACGGAGCCACACAAGATAAAGGGCAGGTAAGTCAGCGTCGCGACCATGGCGTTGGGCAGCATATGGCGCAGCATAATGCGGCTGTCACTGACGCCCAGCGCCTGTGCGGCCCGGATGTAATCAAAGTTACGCGTACGCAGGAATTCAGCGCGCACCACGCCAACCAACGACATCCAACCAAACAGAACCGTAATGCCTAACAGCCACCAAAAATTAGGCTGAATCACGCTGGAAAGCAGAATGATCAAAAACAGCGTCGGCATGCCAGACCACACTTCAATAAAACGCTGTCCCCAGAGATCCACCCGGCCACCAAAGTAGCCCTGGACAGCGCCTGCTGTGACGCCCACCACACTGGAAACCAGCGTCAGTGCAAAGCCAAACAGCAGGGAAATGCGCGCTCCGTACAAGATGCGGGCCAGCACATCGCCGCCGTTGGCATCTGTGCCTAACCAGTTTTGTGCTGAAGGCGGAGAAGGAAAGGGCTGTTGAGAGGCAAAATTAATGGTGTTGTCGCCAAAGCGAATCAACGGCCAAATTGCCCAGCCATCTTGTTCCAGACGGGTTTTTAGCCAGGGATCTTGATAATCAGCCGCCGTTGCCAGCGGGCCACCAAAATCGGCTTCGGTATAATTCACCACGACCGGGAAATAGAGCCGGTCCTGATAGTGCACCATCAGCGGTTTGTCGTTAGCCAGCAGTTCAGCAAACAGGCATAAAACAAACAGAATGGCGAAGATCCACAGCGACCAGTAACCGCGTCGATTGTGACGGAATCGCGCCCAGCGCGCTTGATTGACGGGACTTAAGCGGCTCATGAGCGTTTCTCGAAATCAATGCGTGGATCAACTAACGTGTAGGTGATATCGCTAAGGATATTCAGCAGCAACCCGATCAGCGTAAAAATATACAGTGTGCCGAACATCACCGGATAGTCGCGCTGTAAGGTGGCGTCGTAGCCCAGCAAGCCGAGGCCATTCAGTGAGAAAATGACCTCAATTAATACCGAACCGGTAAAAAACATGCTGATAAAGGTGGCGGGGAAACCCGCAATCACCAGCAGCATGGCGTTGCGAAACACGTGGCGATAGAGGATCTTTTCTTCCCCCAACCCCTTGGCGCGTGCCGTCACCACATACTGTTTGCGGATCTCATCCAGAAAGGCGTTTTTGGTCAGCATGGTCAGTGTGGCAAAGCCACCAATCACCGTGGCCAGGACCGGCAACGTGATATGCCAGAGATAATCGGTCACTTGCTGGTACCAGGGCATCGCATCAAATTGAGGCGAGGTCAGGCCGCGCAGTGGAAAGAGATCGAAATAACTGCCGCCCGCAAATAACACGATAAGCATTACCGCAAACAGAAAGGAGGGAATGGCATAACCGACAATGATCAGGCCACTGCTCCAAATATCAAAGCTGCTGCCATTCCTGACCGCTTTGCGGATCCCCAATGGAATGGAGACCAGATAGATAATCAGCGTGCTCCACAAGCCAAGTGAGATGGAAACCGGCAGGCTCTCTTTGATCAGTTGGATAACCGATGCGCTGCGAAACAGGCTGTCGCCGAAATCAAAGCGGATGTAGCTCCACAGCATGGCGAAGTAGCGTTCGTGAAGCGGTTTATCAAAGCCGTAGCGATGAGTGATTTCCGCAATCACTTCGGGATCTAAGCCGCGTGCGCCGCGATATTGATTGTCGCCGATATTGCCGTTCAGCGACGCGCGTGAGGACATCACATCGCCCGCACCTGCACCAGGCAGCCCCGTTGACTGGCCTAACTGAATATTGGCAATCGCCTGATCGACCGGGCCACCGGGCGCAATCTGAACGATGAAAAAGTTGATGGTGATGATGGCCCACAGTGTGGGGATCACCAACAATAAGCGTCGCAGTAAATAGGCGCCCAAAATTGCTCCTTATCGCCGTGCCGCAGGCAGGGTTTCTGCTTTATTCACATCGTACCACCAGGTACTCAGTCCCAAAGAATACAGGGGTTTGATACCCGGTTGGGAGAATTTGTTCCACCAGGCAGAGCGTTCTTCTGCGTTATACCACATCGGGATCTGGTAGTAATTCCAAAGTAAAATGCGATCCAAGGCGCGACCCAGCGGCAGCAAGGCCTGCGCATTGCCTTGATTCGCTGAGATGCTATCGAGGATCTGATCAAGCACCGGGCTTTTAATTCGTGGCCGATTCCAGGTGGAGTCGACGTAGCTGGAGTGCCAGCGGATAGGCAGATCGGAATTAGGAAATGGCGTGGCCTGGTACACACTGGGGATCATTTGGTAATCCCCATTGCGCATACGACTTAAAAATTGCGAACTGTCGACCTGACGAATTTGTAGCCGGATCCCCAGGCGAGCGAGGTTATGCTGATACGGCAATACCCATTCGGTGGCGGAACCGTTTGGCAGCAGCAGTTCGACCTGGAAAGGCTGACCGTTTTTTTCATTCACCAGTTGCTGGTTCCGCAACACCCAACCCGCTTGCTTTAATAACGCCAGGGCTTTCAGCAAATGCGGGCGATCATAGCCGCTGCCATCCGAGGTCGGGGGGTGAAAAACATCGGTAAACACCGCATCGGGAATTTTACCTTTTAACGGGCCGAGAATTTTCAATTCATCGGCGTCGGGATAACCGGTGGCAGCATATTCGGTGTTCTGAAAGTAACTGTTGGCCCGCTTATAGGCACCGTAAAACAGGGCCTTATTCATCCATTCAAAATCGAAAACTTGCGCCAGTGCTTCGCGTACGCGGATATCCTGAAACAGCGGTTTCTCAACGTTAAAGGCCAGCCAGCGCGTATCGGTGGTCACCGTATTTGGCGTGACATTCTTTACAATTTGTCCGCTGTTAAATTGGGAGCCGCGATACTGTGTGGCCCACTTCTTGGCAGACCCTTCGTTACGCAAATCAAAAGCACCGGCTTTAAAGGCTTCAAAAGCGACATTGTCATCGAGGTAATAGTCATAGCGCATGGTGTCAAAATTATTGCGCCCACGATTAACAGGCAGTGAAGCCGCCCAGTAATTCTTCACGCGGCTGTAAGTGAGATACTGGCCCATTTTATAAGCGGTAATGCGATAGGGGCCACTGCCCAGAGGAGGGTAGGAGAGTGGCTCATTAAACTTTTTATTCTTCCAGAATTTCTCGGGAATCACCGGCAGCGTTAGCAGCCCTAATATCATGTCTTTATTGGGCTGCGGTAGCTCAATGCGAACCACCAGACGGTTAATAGCCGTGTATTTGACGTCTTTATAAAACACGCGAAATTGGGGGACGCCTTCGGTCATAAACTTTTGGAAAGTGAAGGCAACGTCTTCAGCGGTAATTGGGCTGCCATCCTGAAAGGTGGCGCGAGGATTAATGTGGATTTCTATCCATTTAAAATTTTCGGGATAACGGGCAAATTCGGCAATCAAGGGATAGTAGCTGCCAATTTCATCCTCAGAACCGACAAACAAGCTGTCGTACAGCGAGTCTGTCGCAGCGCCCGGATTCCCGCGTGAGGCGTAGCGATTAAAGTTATCAAACGTGCCGATGGCAGAAAGCGTGATGCTGCCGCCTTTAGGGGCGGCGGGATTCACGTAATCAAAATGGGTAAAATCGGTGGCATATTTTGGCGTGCCAAGCTGTGCAAAAGCGTAATCCTCACGAATCGTTTCGGCATGCACACCGCAGGCAATCACGCTGAGTAAAAGCAGTATCAGCCGCAATTTGTTATCTCCCCACATTCTCATTCGCTGGCTATTCTCATAAGCGTAGCAGCCCGCTGCGAGAAAAATGTCAGTGTAACAGCTTCATTCTGCTGAATTAACCCCGTTTACTCAGCTCGACAAAGGCAGGCCAGGGTTGCTGGAGCGCTAACCAGGCCGATAAGTCGTCAGGAGACTGCGGGCGGCTAAAGAAATAGCCTTGTAAATGGGTCACGCCGCGATCAATCAACCAGTTGGCCTGGGCGGCGGTTTCTACGCCTTCTGCCACGGTATTGAGGTTTAATTTGCGCGCCAGATTCAAGACGGTATCCAGCACCGGAGACGTCACCGTTTCACGGCCAATACTTTGCACAAAGCCACGATCGATCTTCAGGTAATCAAATTTAAATTTCTCAAGATAGATCAAGGCACTGTGCCCGGTGCCGAAATCATCGATGGCGATTTTAATGCCGCGGTCGTGGATCCAGTCAAAAATGGCTTCCGCATTGCTTTCAGCGACCATCGTGCGTTCGGTAATTTCAAAGACGTAACTGAAATGATCGCGCGGCATGGCAGCGATCCAGTTTTGCACATCGGTGCGAAATTCCGGGGCATTTAAATGTAACGGGGAGAGGTTGACCCCCAACTTGGTGCCTTTGGGAAGAGCCTTGCTGAGCTGTTGTGCATCGCGAGCCACCAACTCAAACAAATGGCGCGTGAGCGGATTAATTAAGTTTTGCCCTTCTGCATAATTAATAAAGGCATCCGGTGGAATGCGTCCTTCAGTCGGGTGCGTCCAGCGCATTAACGCTTCTAAGCCATAGGTTTCGCCGGTGCGTGCGTTAACCACGGGCTGGTAATCCACGTGAAATTCACCCCGTTTAATGCCGAGTAAAATCTCTTTTCCAGGACTCGCGCGCAGGCTGAGCAGCAAATAAGTGCTCAGTGATGCGAGCACCCACAACAGCACAGCGGCTAACAAAATCATGTGCACGTCTCGGTCTGCCAGCGTGTCACCGTAGAGCAAGATATGAATCGGATAGCCTGGCAGCGTCAGCGTGCGCAGTGGTGAGGCGGGAAGGGCGGAAGATTCCACAACGCGGGCATTCCAGGTACTCAAAGCATAGCGCGAGGTGGCGATTGCCATACCCGCAATATCGGGTTCGCGGGAAGTCAGTAATAACCAGGGCGTCAGGTTGACGTTTAGCGTAGTCAGCACGCCGCTGCGTGGATGCTGAGGATCTTTAAGCCAGAACACAATCGCCGGTTTCTCAGGCAACATCGGGGTGCCGGGAACCAGCGTAATATCGATATTTTTATCCCAGTCAACTTCAGCGGCAATCTGATGAATATTCAGGTCCATCGCGCCAGTGGCCGAAGAGCAGAATGCCTGCCCGTCACGCACCAACAACATGGCTCTTACATTGCTGGTGAAGGCCGCGCGCGCCGTGAGATCACTACTGACTGCTGAACACTGCGATTGCGTCCAGGCCAGCAAAGGAGACAAGGTTTGGCTCAGTTCATTAAAGGTTTGCAGAACAAACTGGCCGGTATAATTGGCGAGCCGATCGTTACGCTGATCGCGCTTGTGCCAGGTCACACTGGTGGCAATGGTTAAAAATAAAAGAAAGAACAGCAAGCCTACGCCCAGGCTAACAAATACATTTTTACGAGGATGGGTGACATGCTTTGAGAATGTTTTGGAAAGTGGCATCTCTGCGTTTCTCACGTATCGCCTGCGGCGTAATCACTCTTAAAGGCTGACTGGGAAGGAGGGCAGGATATAACGAGGAAAGGGGAGCTGTCGCTATATATTTATGATTAAAAACCTTTTTTCCAGCAATGTTTAATAGTGATGTAATTATTGAAGGCAAAAAAAAACGCTACCTCAGGCAGCGTCTTTCACTCTCGTTTCGCAGGACTTCAATGCACAACTTAGCTTTGTGACGGCGTCAATACGCGACGTGCATCGCGATAACGGTTTTTCCAATAATTGTCATTAAGATTGGAAATCATCACGCCACTGCTGGTTGATGCATGAACAAAATTGTCATTGCCGATATAGATGCCAATATGGCGACCTGTGGAACCGGCACGGAACATCACTAAATCGCCAGCACGCAGTTTATTGCGTGAAATGCTGCGACCGCTGTCTTGCTGTTCCGATGTAGAGCGTGGCAACTCAAGGCCAAACTGCTCACGGAAGGTATTCTGTACAAAAGCGGAACAATCGATACCGCGTTTGGTGGTGCCACCCAGACGATAACGCACGCCTTTCCAGTCAGCGTACTGATCCATTAAACGGGATTTGATATCCACGTTCTGAACCATTTTTTCAAATTCGTCTTGAGAAGCCTGAAGTAAAAATCCATTTTGCTGGGTATTTACTGCATGATTCTCTGCTTGTTTCTGATGGCTGCCTGGTGAAGTACAGGCGGAAAGCATCACTGCTAACGCTACTGCGGGTATCGCCCGCACGATATATCTCAGAATTGGTTGAGACGTGACCATTTTGAGTGTGATCCCTTGAAGTCCTTAACGACAGAAGTCGTTATAAAATTGCGAAACGCAGTGAGAGTAATCGGACGAGAAAAAAGAGACAATTTCTTAATTGCTAAAATGTGTAAACGCGCACACATAAATTAGACATATTCCGAAAATTGCTGTCATTTTTTGACGCCGAAATCGAGATTACCGGATTAATCTCAGGTTGCACAGCCTTTTTTAACCTTTTCTATAGGTTTTTTTTATGTGAAATCAGTATGTAACATACTGGTTAAAAAATCGTCTCCTTTCTGGCCGGATGGGCCAGGGCGGGCATTCCCGCAATACGTGCGGTGCCCAGCCATGTTGACCTAACTCAGTAAAGTCCGATTGTACTTAACTGTTACATTTGTGACCCACAGCAAACATCAGAATAAAATCTTAATTCACTCCTTTATTAGTACGCTAATTATAAAGGGTGAAATAAAAACGCAAAGAAAGTGTGCGTTAATCGTTGCCGTCATCAACCTGAAAGGGATATCAGCACAGTGATTATTGTGGTTTGTATTTTCCTGGCAATGTGCGATTAAACCAATTCACCACGTAGTCACTGGCAGGCGTCAGCAGCCACCAACTCAATCCCACTAAAACAATCGACAGAGAACCCACGGCAATATCAGTAAACCAGTGTGCGCCAATCATTATTCGTGGCAGCGAAAAGGCCACCACAATCACCACACCAATGGCAAAGGCGCGACGGCTAAAATAACGCCACATAAAGCAGGCAAAAATAATCAGCATCATGCCGTGGTCGCCAGGGAAACTGTCGGCGGACGCATCTTTTGCCGGTATACCGGTAAGCTCGGCAATGCGATGAACATTCTCAAAGGTCAGTGTCGGGCTGGGACGACTGCCTGGCAGGCGATGGCCCAACTGATTGAGGACCACAGCAGTCAGGAGCATGGTAATGCCAATCGCCAGCATGCGGCGGCGGCCCTGCGGTGACTCTTTACGCCAGTAGCTGTAATAGAGTGCGCCCATTGCGATCAGGGAAATGGCGTCAAAGGCACGATAGTTGGTAATCGCGACGACATACAGCAGGAATTTGTTGGTCACAATATGGTTGTTGAACCAATAGAAGATGCCTTTATCCAATGGGAACCAGAAACCGTGATTGGCAGACAAGTACCAGGAGAGGTAAATGGCGATACCTAGCAGGTTACAAAACAGGATGGTAGGAAGACGATTACGGGTCATGGAAAGCCTATCGGACAAAAAATAACGGCATAGGATAATTCTCCTAACTTAAACGAAGTTTCAACAACTGGCTTTGTAAGGTGTTCCAGGGGGCCGTTGAGGAATGAATCATCTCAATACGGCTGTCCGGAGGCGGGGCCGGCTGTGTTTCAAAGTAGAAATCCTCGCCCTGACGGTTAATGATTAATGCACCTTCTGGAATACGCACGATGCCTTTGGCGCGATCGACAGGCGATGTCCGCATCCATTCCAGCATACCCACCGTATTGAACAGTGTTTCATCGTCAAAAATCCATCCGCAGGCCTCATAGCCCTGGCTCGCATTGAGTGCACGGCGCCAGCGTTGTTGCGGGTTCAATCTCAAGGTGGTTAATGTTTCTGGCAGCGCCTGTTTAGTGGCGTGGTGATGCTGTGCATCAGGCAGTTCGCGCGCATTAAGGTGAGGCGTATCCAATAGCGCGGCTTCAATATTGCCCCAGCTTGCCTGCACCAGCGGGCGTTTTTCACCGTGTTGCTGATACCACGCGTGAAGCGCAGCATGACTTTCCGCCGTCGCGCTGTCCTGTTTATTGGCTATCAGGATATCTGCCGCCGCTAACTGGTCGCGGAAGTTCTCGTTTTCCCGCACCCGAGGGTCCAGTAACTGGCGGGGGTCCAGCACGCACAGCGTCGCATTCAGTGTAAACCAGGCTTTGTAGGTTTCACTGGTTAAAAGCGAGAGGATCTGCTTGGGATGGCCCAGGCCGGTTGGCTCAATCAACAGCCGGTCGGGGCGATGCTGTTTCAGCAGCATATTGAGCCCAACCTGCATCGGTAAGCCATTGACGCAGCACATGCAGCCGCCGGGGATCTCTTTGAGGATCGCACCGCTATCCGCCAACAGGGCACCATCAATCCCAATTTCACCAAACTCATTGACCAGCACCGCCCATTTTTCATGCTGGGGTTTCTGGGCCAATAAAGAGAGCAGGGTGGTGGTTTTGCCGCTGCCGAGAAAACCCGTAATAAGATTGACGTAGGTCATAATTTGTCACTCTTTAAATATTTGGTATTAAAGTTTAAGAAAAATGTGCCGTTTCTTAATTATCCGTTATGCTCATCGTGAGGCCGAAAAATGAATGAGGAAATTATGAAAGCACGCCGACCCATCGTTATGTTGGGCCTGCTGCTGATGACCTCATGGACGACCGCCGTCTCCGCAGGAAGCAACGACACATCAGCCAGTTCAGGCATTATCCACTTTACTGGCGCGATTGTAGAATCGCCTTGTTCATTGCAGCAGCGGGGTAACCAAATGGTTTCCAGTTGCTATCGTAATGGGCAAACAGTTACTACTGCGCAAGCCATCTCATCGACAAAGAATCTCACCTTACCGTTAAATATCGGTACCACTGAAATGCGCTGGTTGGATAACGAGCGTCGTTTGGGGATCCTGACGGCGATATATCGTTAAGAACAACAAAGGCGACTCAGGTCGCCTTTTTGTTATCTTATAACATTTAAAAGCATCGTGTCGATGCCGATCACACACGGCCCATATAGCGGCGCTCCGGTACGTGGATCTGAATTCTGTCGCCGTTGCTAAGGTATTCGGGTACCTGAATGACCAGTCCAGTGATCATGGTTGCGGGCTTGGTACGCGCGCTGGCAGAAGCCCCCTTAATACCGGGTGTCGTTTCGACAATCTCCATTTCCACCGTTTGCGGGAGTTCCAGGGCCAGCACCTGGCTCTCCATGGTCAGTACGTGCATGCCAGGGATGCCACCTTCCGGAATAAACAGCAGCTCATCCTGAATTTGTTCGTGCTTAAAGCTGTAAGGCGTGAAATCTTCGTCATCCATAAAGACGTATTCGTCACCGTCAATATACGAGAAGGTCACGGCGCGGCGACTGAGACTGATGGTGTCAATCATGTCGTCCCCTTTAAAACGCTCTTCTACTTTCATGCCGGTGCGCACATCGGTAAAACGCATTTTGTACAGCGTGGCGGCACCGCGTGCGCTGGGGCTTTGCACGTCAATATCCTTAACGAGCAGGAGTTTACCGTTATGGCTGATGGCCATTCCCTTTTTGATTTCATTTGCTCTTGGCATTGCGTATTTCTCATGAAGGATAAATGATGGCGACAACTTAACGGTCAAGCAGAAAACTGGCAAGCAGGAGTCGCAAAATGCTGTTAGCCTGTGAGGGTATCATTATAGGTAATCACCCCATGGAATGTCGTTCTGGCTGCGGCGCGTGTTGTACAGCACCTTCTATTTCTTCTCCTATCCCCGGAATGCCGCAGGGCAAACCCGCTAACACGCCCTGTATCCAGTTGGATGTGCAGCAGCGCTGTAAGATATTTGGGCTGCCATCGCGTCCCAAAGTGTGCGCGGGCTTACAACCTTCTGCCGAGATGTGCGGCGCCACACGCGATGCTGCAATGGTGTGGCTATTGAAACTGGAAGCCGAAACGGCACCCTGAACTCAGGCTTCCTTGACGCGCCAGATGCAGCCCACTGTCGCCAACATCATGATAAATGCAAAGCCAAATACGGCGTGATAACTCCAGATCTCTGCCACCACGCCCGCCAGAGAACCTGCCACCACCCAGCCAACGCGGGTACTGTTTGTAAAAAGTGTGGTAGCGGCTCCCGCTTGTCCCGGCATCAAATCCTGAAACCAAATCATGCCCAGTCCCGCTAAGATGCCAATAAAGACCGCATTCAACACCTGCAACATCAGCAAGGGCAGCGGATCGTGAATAAACAGCATGCCGGCATAAAACACCACACCACAAATTACCGCCGCCCGCATTAAAGGGCGTTTACCCGTTCTTCTGGCGTAGTAGCCGGCAATCAGCATCACGGGGATCTCAAGCCCTGCCGCGAGACCAATCAGGATACCGGCTAGCTTTTGCGATAAGTGCAGCTCGTGCGTGACATACAGCGGCATGGTGATCAGGTACAACCCATTGCATGACCACATTAATACGCAAGCGATAAACAGTTGCAGGGTATCGCGGCGATTGCGACGCGGTGCTTCGAGTTTGCCCGTAACAACAGCGGGTTGTTTGTGCATGGAGGGCAGATAGCATTTTACCAGGATGGCGCAGAGGACAAAGGCGACCGCTGCCAGCAGATACATCGCGGTAAAGCCGTAGCCCAACGCGAGGGCAAATGCCAAAGGCGGGCCAATCACCCAGGCGAGTGAAATCTGCGCACGCATCACCGAGCTGAACATCACATTTTCGCGCCCGGTTTTATCGGCATGCTCGCGGGCGAGGGCAAACATCTGCGGCGTGGCGGTCACGCCAAAGCTGGCGAGAAATACGCCGAGGATCAGCAGCACATAATAGTTGCGGTTAAAAGCAAACAGCAGGCTGGCCAGTGCGCCCAGAAGCAGGCACTGAAAAATGAGCTTTTTTCGGTCTCCCTGCAAGTCAGAACGGCGCGCCAGGAATTGACTGACCAAAATGCCAATTACCGCATTTCCCGTAAAGAAGAGCCCCACTAACAACGGGCGCACCTGCACTTCAGTGGTCAGATAGAGGCTCAGCGTGGGGGTTTGCAAGGCACCTGCCAGCCCGGAGACAAACGCGACAACTAAAAAAGCCAGCGAACCGGAATCCAGGCGGCGAGTAGCAGGGTAATCAGGCGTAGACATGGATAACAGACACCAGGGCGAGAGAAAAGACGCGCGCAGTGTACGCCGATATCAAAATAATAAAAGGTGCCGGGGCCTGAAATCTGAAAGTGTCGGAAAAGACAGCACTTTTTGCAATTTTGACCAATACTTAACCGAGCTGAACGTAAGCGGTAACAGGCTGATGTTGTTCAGCTGGGTTCAGCAGGCTGCGATCGGTTTTATCCGAATTGATGCGCCAAATGTGCGTGACATCAAAAATCTGCTACGCCGTTTCGGAAAAAGCTGGTCATTAACAGAGCCGCTGATTCACAATCCTTGAAACGTTTCAGCGCCCTTCAGCAAGACATCTGTCGTGGCGCAATTCATCTGAGCGATCACATGGCTGAAACGATTCGATTTCAGCGGAGAGGAGAATTATGTTCCAGCTCGATACCCGTGCTATTCACTTGAATAGTCAGGCCAGCGACAAGCAAACGGCCATTCGTCAGGTTGCTGCGGCGCTGACGTCAGCAGGCAATGTGGCAGAAGGTTACGTGGAGGGCATGCTCAACCGTGAGCAGCAGACCACCACGTATCTGGGCAACGGCATTGCGATTCCCCATGGCACTACTGACACGCGCGATCTGGTCTTAAACACCGGCGTGCAGGTCTTTCAATTCCCGCAAGGTGTGAACTGGGGTGATGATCAAACCGCCTACGTGGTCATTGGTATTGCGGCGAAATCCGACGAGCATTTATCGCTGTTGCGTCAGTTAACGCACGTGCTGAGTGATGACAACGTTGCGGAACAACTCAAAACCACCACGTCGGCCGAAACGTTGCGCAGCCTGTTGATGGGTGAAAAGCAGGGTGCAGAATTTGCTTTTGATGCCTCGCTGATTGCCGTCGACGTACCGGCGCGCGATCTGATGACGCTGCAAGCGCTGAACGCCGGACGTTTACAACAGGCGGGTGCTGTCGATAACCACTTTGTCAGTCAGGTCATTGCGGCAAAACCGCTGAGCCTGGGACAAGGTATCTGGTTGAACGACAGCACTCAGGGCAACCTGGCCAGTGGCGTGGCGATAAGCCGCGCAGCACAACCTTTCGAGGTGAACGGTGAACACGCTGCCATGCTGATTACCGTTGCGGTCGCGGATGAACAACCTCTCAACGTGCTGAACTACCTGAGCGATCTGCTGATCAACCAAAAAGCTGAACGCCTGCTGAAGGCCGATGCCGCGGGCGTGTTGGCGTTGCTGACCAGCGACGTGGCTGAAACAGCGGATGTGCTGACGGCAGAATACACCATCCGTAACGAGCACGGCTTGCATGCCCGTCCAGGCACCGCGTTGGTCACCGTTATCAAACAGTTTGAAAGTGACATCACGGTCACCAATCTGGATGGCAGCGGCAAACCGGCGAACGGCCGTAGTTTGATGAAAGTGGTCGCGCTGGGCGTGAAAAAAGGCCATCGCTTGCGCTTTACCGCCAGCGGCGTTGATGCGCAGCAGGCGCTGGACAGCATTGGTGAAGCGATCAATGCCGGTTTGGGTGAGGGGGCAGCATGAGCAGACGCGTTGCCACTATCACGTTAAACCCCGCTTATGATCTGGTGGGATACACCCCGGAGATCGAGCGCGGTGAAGTCAATTTGGTGAAAACCACCGGTTTGCATGCGGCGGGCAAAGGCATCAACGTGGCGAAAGTGCTGAAAGATCTCGGCATCGATGTCACCGTGGGTGGCTTCCTGGGGAAAGAGAACCAGGATGGCTTCCAACTGCTGTTCAGCGATTTAGGCATCGCCAACCGTTTTCAGGTGGTACCTGGCCGCACACGTATCAACGTTAAGTTGACTGAAAAAGACGGTGAAGTGACCGACCTCAATTTCTCCGGTTTTGACGTCAGTGCCCAGGATTGGGAGCGCTTCAGCGCCGATTCACTGAGTTGGTTAGGGCAATTCGATATGGTGTGCGTCAGCGGCAGTTTACCGGCAGGCGTATCGCCGGAAGCCTTTACCGCCTGGATGTCACAACTGCGCACGCAATGCCCGTGCATTATTTTCGACAGCAGCCGCGACGCGCTGGTGGCGGGACTGAAAGCCGCGCCCTGGTTAGTGAAACCGAATCGCCGCGAGCTGGAAATTTGGGCAGGGCGCAAGTTGCCCACGCTGGATGATGTGATTGCCGCAGCGCATGAACTGCGTGAGCAGGGGATCGCACACGTGGTTATCTCACTGGGCGCAGAAGGCGCGCTCTGGGTGAATGCCTCCGGTGAATGGCTGGCGAAACCGCCAGCGTGTGAAGTGGTCAGCACCGTTGGTGCGGGCGACTCCATGGTTGGCGGCCTGATTTATGGCCTTTTAATGCGTGAGTCCAGCGAGCATACGCTGCGCCTTGCAACCGCCGTTGCTGCATTGGCTGTTAGCCAGAGCAACGTGGGGATTACCGATCGTACTCAGTTGGCCGCGATGATGGCGCGCGTCGACCTGAAACCCGTTAATTAACAGCAGGAGAGATAGAATGAAAACGCTGTTGATCGTCGATTCTTCGCTGGGGCAAGCCACACAAGCCTTAGCCAATACCTTATTGCGTGCCGCCGCGTCTAAAGCGGGTCTGACGCTGACGGATAATGTTGCCGAAGCCGAACTGGTTGCTGTTGCGGGGGCTGTGCCACCTGAGGCTAACCTGAACGGAAAAACCCTGTGGCAGGGCGATATCGCGCTGGCACTGCGCGAGCCTGAAACCTTTCTTCAACACGCCAAAAGCGGCGCGGCCAGTTGGCAGGCACCGGCACCAGCTGCTGTGGCAGCACCGGCGGCAACCGGCCAAAAACGCATTGTCGCGGTAACCGCCTGCCCAACGGGCGTGGCGCATACCTTTATGGCGGCAGAAGCCATTGATACCGAGGCCAAAAAGCGTGGCTGGTGGGTCAAGGTTGAAACGCGCGGCTCGGTTGGGGCGGGCAATGCAATCACCGCAGAAGAGATTGCTGCTGCGGATTTAGTGATTGTGGCAGCAGATATTGAAGTTGACCTGGCAAAATTTGCCGGTAAGCCGATGTATCGCACCTCCACCAGTTTGGCGCTGAAGAAAACGGCACAAGAGTTAGACAAAGCCGTGGTAGAAGCGAAAACCTGGCAGCCGCAGGGCGGCAATCAAGGCGCGCAAGACAGCCAAAATGAAAGCAAAAAGGGCGGTGCCGGTGCGTATCGTCACTTGTTGACCGGCGTATCTTATATGCTGCCGATGGTGGTTGCCGGTGGTTTGACCATCGCACTCTCCTTTGCGTTCGGGATCACCGCGTTTAAAGAAGAGGGCACCTTAGCCGCTGCATTGATGCAGATTGGTGGCGGTAGCGCCTTTGCCTTAATGGTTCCGGTATTGGCGGGCTTTATTGCCTTCTCGATTGCCGATCGCCCCGGTCTGACGCCTGGCCTGATTGGCGGTATGTTAGCCACCAGTATCAATGCGGGTTTCCTTGGCGGGATTATTGCGGGCTTTATTGCCGGTTATGCGGCGAAGTTCCTCAGTACCAAGCTGAAACTGCCACAGAGTATGGAAGCGCTAAAACCGATTTTGATCATTCCACTGGTGGCCAGTTTGGTGACCGGACTGCTGATGATCTATGTGGTGGGCAAGCCGGTTGCCAGCATTATGGAAGGGTTAACCCACTGGCTGCAGAACATGGGCACCGCGAACGCGGTGCTGCTGGGTGCGGTACTGGGTGGCATGATGTGTACCGATATGGGTGGCCCGGTAAATAAAGTGGCTTACGCATTTGGTGTGGGACTACTCAGCTCGCAAACCTATGCGCCGATGGCCGCGGTGATGGCGGCAGGTATGGTGCCACCGCTGGCAATGGGCCTGGCAACGCTGGTGGCGCGTCGTAAATTTAACAAGAACCAGCAGGAAGGCGGTAAAGCCGCGTTAGTGCTCGGCCTATGCTTTATCTCTGAAGGGGCCATTCCGTTTGCTGCACGTGACCCAATGCGTGTGCTGCCATGCTGTATCGTGGGTGGTGCGCTGACCGGTGCCATCTCGATGTTGGTAGGCGCTAAACTGATGGCACCGCACGGGGGACTGTTTGTGTTGCTGATCCCAGGTGCGATAACACCGGTTGTGGGTTATCTGCTGGCCATTATCGCGGGAACTCTGGTGGCGGGACTGGCGTATGCCGTGCTGAAACGCCCAGAAGTGGAAGCGGTTCACAGCCCAGCCTAAGCCGTGTGAACGGACAAAAAAAACCGCGCCCAGGCGCGGTTTTTTATTCTCTGAAATCAGGCTTTTTGTTGTGCCTTTAACCAGGCAATTTCATCTTTCCAGATATCGGGATTGATGGTTTCGAGGATCATGGGAATGCCATCAAAGCGGCTGTCCTTCATTAACCAGCTAAACACCGTTTTACCGATATTGCCTTCACCGAGGCTGTGGTGGCGGTCAACGCGGCTACCGAATTCGCTTTTCGCATCGTTAAGGTGCATCCCGCGCAGATATTCAAAGCCTACAATGCGCTCAAACTCAGCAAACGTCTGCACGCAGGCTTCTTCGGTGCGCAAATCATAACCACCGGCAAAAGCGTGGCAGGTATCAATACATACGCCAACGCGTGATTTGTCCTCGACGCCCGCAATAATGCGCGCCAAATGCTCAAAGCGAAAACCCAGATTACTGCCCTGGCCCGCGGTGTTTTCGATCACGGCGGTCACGCCACGCGTTTTATCCAGCGCAATGTTCACGGATTCAGCAATGCGATCCAGACAGGCTTCTTCATCGATTTGCTGCAAATGGCTACCGGGATGGAAGTTCAGCAGGGAAAGCCCCAACTGCTCGCAGCGACTCATCTCATCAATAAAGGCCTCGCGGGACTTCAGCAAGGCTTCTTCAACCGGATGCCCCAGGTTAATCAGGTAGCTGTCGTGCGGTAGGATTTGCGCTGAGGTATAGCCATACTTTTCACAGGCGGTGCGAAACGCACTGATGATCTCCTGCGTCAGCGGCGCAGCCCGCCACTGACGCTGATTTTTGGTGAACAGGGCAAAGGCCGTGGCTTCCAGTTCATGTGCGCGGATAACCGCCTGATCCACTCCCCCTGATGCACTAACGTGCGCACCGATATACTTCATCGCGTTTCTCCCGTATTGGACGTGGGCGCCATCATACCTGAAACGCAGCCTTAACCCATCAATTGGTGGATCAGCAGATTGATCCCGCCACCCCCGATAATCAGCCATATAAACAGCAGCGAAGCCATTAACAGCGGTTTGGCACCGGCGCGTTTTAATGCGCTCATATGCGTTGTCAAACCCAGCGCGGCCATCGCCATCGCCAGCAAAAACGTATCGAATTGATTGATCGCCTCGACCGCGTGGGCAGGCACAATACCCAGTGAGTTAAACAGGGCGACCCCAATAAACAGCAGGGCGAACCACGGGAAGGTAACGCCGCCGGCGGTGGTGTTTGCATCGGTTGACTGACGGCGCAGACAGGCGCCAATAAACAGCAGGAACGGTGCCAGCATCATAACGCGCAGCATTTTACTGATCACCGCAGCGTTTTCAGCATCGGGGCCAATAGCGTGACCTGCAGCAACCACCTGCGCCACTTCATGCATCGTCGAACCGGCATAGATGCCATACTGCGTTTCAGTGAGTGAAGGAAAAGCCTGTTGTGCCAGTGGCCATAATACGGGATAGATAAAAATGGCCAGCGTGCCAAAAATCACCACCGTTGCAATCGCGACTGCCACCTTTGAGGCATCGGCTTTGATCACCGGCTCTGTCGCGAGGATTGCCGCGGCCCCGCAAATACTGCTACCGGCACCAATCAGCCAGCGGGTTTGGCGGTCGAGGCCAAACAGGTGTTTGCCCAGCCAACAGGCCAGAAAGAAGGTGGAACACAGCGTCAGGATGTCAATCAGGACACCGCTGAGTCCGACATCGGCAATTTGCTGCACCGTCAGGCGAAAGCCATACAAAATAATGCCCAGGCGCAGTAGCTTTTGCTTGGCAAACACCACGCCATCGTCACAGGTTGTGGCATAGCGGGGATACAGCGTATTACCAATAACAATGCCGAGAACGATAGCCAGCGTTAAGGCACCCAATCCCCACGCTGACACCGCAGGCAGAGTGCCCAGCAGGCACGCCGCGGCGGCGATGGCTGCCGCGAGCAACATGCCGGGCAGGTGTTTGAGAGGAGAGCGGGGTACCGCTCGCAATAAAAGGGTTGTCATAGGGCTCTCCATGGCAATGGTGTGGATTTATGTGACAGGCACATCATCCGTGGAACTGGCTTAAAAGAGAAATTGATAATATGGTTATAATCAACCGGAATAAGTGCTATAGCGGGAGGTGAGCATGTGGAAAAGAGTGCGCCAGTTTCGTAAAAATTTGCTCACCCTGTGGTACGCGGTGCGTCATCCTCGTACGCCGTTGTGGATCAAAGGGGCGATGGCGGCGATTGCGCTGTATGTGGTCAGCCCGGTGGACATCATTCCTGATGTGATCCCCCTGGTGGGCTGGCTCGATGATGCGTTGTTGGTGCCGTTGGGCATTGGTTTTTTATTGAAATTTGTACCTGATGAGGTACTGCTGGCGGCAAATCGGCCTGCACGAACGGCAACGGCGGCGCAGAAAGCCGCAGGATTTAAGCCAGTATTAATCGGATTGCTGTGTGTGTGGGCGATACTGGTCGCCTGGGCATTGTGGGCAGGAAAATAATAAGGAAGGCGGATGCATATCACGTTGCGTCAGGTTGAAGTATTCAGTGAGGTTCTTAAAAGCGGCTCTACCACCCAGGCCTCACAGCAGTTATCGCTGTCGCAATCTGCGGTCAGCGCAGCGCTGGCTGATTTAGAAGGGCAATTGGGTGTGCAACTGTTCGACCGGGTCGGGAAACGGCTGGTATTAAATGAGCATGGGCGCTTACTGTACCCGCGTGCGGTCGCTTTACTGGAACAAGCGCTTGAAATTGAACAGTTGTTTCGCGAAGACAACGGCGCACTGCGCATTGCCGCCAGCAGCACCATTGGCAACTATCTGTTACCTGGCATGATTGCTCACTACCGACGTGATTTTCCGCGTTTGCCCGTCGAACTCAATGTAGGCAACAGCCTGGATGTCATCACCGCCGTGGCGGATTTTCGCGTGGACGTTGGCTTAATTGAAGGGCCATGCCACATGCCAGATGTGATCACTGAGCCCTGGTTGCAAGATGAGCTGGTGGTGTTTGCCGCCCCGGACTCGCCGCTCCTCCAGCAGCCTGTCACGCTGGAAACGCTGGCAGCAGCGCCGTGGATCTTGCGTGAACAAGGTTCTGGCACGCGTGAAATCGTGGATTACTTACTGCTGGCGCATTTGCCGCAATTTGACCTGGCCATGGAGCTCGGCAACTCAGAAGCGATTAAACATGCGGTGCGCCACGGTATGGGCATCAGTTGCCTGTCGCGACGCGTTATCGCTGAACAGCTTGCCAGCGGCTCGCTGGTAGAAGTGACCGTGCCTTTACCGCCGTTAACGCGCACGCTGTACCGTATTCGCCATCGCCAAAAACACCTTTCCAAAGCGCTGTCGCGCTTTCTAAGTTACTGCGAGTTGAATGGAGAGGGCGAATAAGAGGATTTGCGTTTTCTTAAAGTGGATGACGGCAGTTGATAGTGTGATAAAAAGCCCGCTTCGGGAATGGAGCGGGCGAGTTGGGGTCTGCTTTGAGCGAGGAACGGACATCACAGTTGTGGTATTTTGCTGAATGGATTTTCTTTATAAAATACATACCCATTTGATACTTTGCATTATATTGCTGATATTTAAAATATACTTTCTGAACTTTTAATATTTATTGAATTTTACTTGCTCTGTTTTTATAATCTTGCTCTGCTGCATTCAAAACTCTTTCAATAACTGAAACATGCCATACCCTTCCAAGATCTGATTCACTATTAACCCTTCCACTGTAGATTCCTAAAAATTCCCATTTTGGAGTGGCATCCATTACTGACGATATTTTGCCATCCTGATATTTTCTATATCCCCCAGTTCGATGAGCTACAACAGGAGAACCAGACTGGCCTTGTCTCGCTCGGCAATCGATTAAAAAAATTGGATTATCATCTGTCATTAATAATAATTCCTGAGCCAGAGAACCGGTAGCCCAAACTGGAAATTTGCCAAAACTACTAACACCAAATGGAAAACCTATCACGCTGACAGTATCTCCCGGCCCTACATACAAATTATCTCGGTCCAAATTAGTCTTTATATAAAATGGAACTTTAGATACATCGCTTCCCCAGTTTAAATTTAAAGCAATAACATCAGCTTTTGCACCTAGCTTTGGGTCCTCAATCCAGTATGGAGTTTCATCCTCACGGTATAGAGGAAGCTTTACTTTGAGCCATTCGCCAACTGATTTATTTTTATGGAAGTATATGACTATGTTATTGGGTGTTGCACACGTCTTGCTAAGGCATTCGTTTGTTTCTTGATTTCTTCCTGTAACATTATGTCGATTAGTAATCAGTGCACAATGAGATTCCTTATCATTTGCAGCAAGAAAAGCTGTTCCAGAACTAAGCTTTTGTTCATCAAAATACATCTCGATAAATAATGATTTAAATGTCAGTATTTCAATTGCACTTATTATAGAACCATTCTTAATAAGCTTTTTTTTAAAGTCATCGAACTCTGAAGTATCCATGTGTTTCGCCTCATGTTATTGATGGAGTTCCCTGTGCCTTTATTTGGTGCAAGAGGGGTATATATTTAACTATGTGTGAGAAAAAGCACGAGCTAGATTAGTAATATGTAAATTTAACTTCAATGGAAATATACTTTCATTCAATAGAAAACTCTAACTTACTCTAAATGATATCTTAAATCAACAACATCACTAAAGTAATGACTTCCGCTTCTGGCACACAGCGGACGAGCTAACTTAGATGAAAGTCTGCTGTGAGCGAGCAGCGGAAGTACGAAATTGTTGTTCTCACCACCAAGCGGCATTACTAACATTTCCGCGTGTTAATCAATGGAAGCAGATCAACGGATCTGACCAACTCGCCTTCAGCCAGACCGGTTATTTTCAAAATTGAATTGCGGTCGATGTCGTTCTGTTGCATCGTAACTAGTCGGGTAGTCTTGAAAATCTCAGCCTCAAGCTATTTTACCACCTATTTATACCAATTCTATATCAATTTTCAGAGGGAAATATGAAAAAACAAAAAGTTGAATATGGTTTAGAACTTGATCCAAATGCAGATTATAAGATGGAGTGGCTTCATGAAAGAGATAAAAAAAATTTCGAGTCATTAACAAAATGGTTATATCTTGGAGCTGATATTAAAGACAGCGGATTTGCTAAGGTAGGTTTGACCATGGGTGATCTTTCAAGTCGATCATCTAGCTCTTCCAATCCTAACTATTATTTGTTTTGTGCTTTTAAATGTCGAGATGATCTTACGAAAACCGAGGTTGAAAAGATTGAGCGAAGCGCATTGGAATATCTTGAACTCATATCTACTAATGAAGATGGTACTTCAAACCGAGCGAGTCACGCGGAATCTGGTCGTTTGTCTGAATGTTTTTATAACATTAACTTTACAAACTTCTTCATTAGCTATCATGATTATCTTTTTGAAAAATTTAGCAATAAATTTATAATCTGCGGGTTTGGCGATGATGAGGGCGATTTTCTTGATTGTGAGTTTAATCAAAAGTTCACGCAGCAAGAAAAAAATAAATTCATCAGGATGATCCTTCGTTGGTAAGGCATAAAAAACGTTAAAAAACATGAGGTCAAAAAAGGCATAAAATTTAATGACAGCAGACAATACGCTTTTTGATATTTGACCTCACAAGAAATAGCTTCTGCAATGTCCGCTCTTGGCACGAAGCGGCCAATCATTCGAGGAGTCATGTTAGTAGGTGTTAATGACCACATATGAGCATACGTCCAGTGAGGTGTGTGCCAGACGCTGAAGGTTGTTTGCGCGAATAGAGTGATGATGGTAGATTCCGTTTATTAAGTACTGTCGGTACAGGTTTTTATGATTGTAATAAATATTGTGTGGGGATTATCCCTTTTCCTTACACAATCAATCCCTTGTAGGGCATGATAAATTAAGTAACTCCACATTTACGGTGTTTACTTAATTTATATTATTGAGGAAAATTTACATGGTAGTTAAGAGTAAGGTAAGAAAGTGGGGAAAATGGGAAGCAAATGAAAACTCATTTGCAAGAGGGGGGCAAGGGCTTGTTTACAGAGTTCGCGACACAAGTTGTGAGTATTCAGGTATATTTGTGCTCAAAGAACTCCTAAATCCAAAGAGAAACGAGAGATTTTCCAATGAGATAAAAGCGATTACATTGCTTTCAAAACATGCTCATGTAATTGATATTATTGATTACGGTTCATATAAAGACCCAGATAAACCTACTTATGTTATGCCTGAGGCTGATAATAACCTCGAGTCTCACATTAACGATGAATCAGTGAAACTTAGTGTCTTAGAATGCCTTTCTTTGTTTGAAAAAATTGTTTCCGGTGTCGAACACTTACATAATAGTAGGATTATACATCGCGACATTAAACCGGATAATGTGCTGATGTTTTCAGGAGAACCGAAGATAAGTGACTTCGGCCTTTGCCTTATAGGCGATATGCCCCGCGTTACAGAAACTCAAGAAGCTGTGGGCCCTAGATATTACATGGCGCCGGAACTTGAAGATGGTTTATTCTTAGATGTTGATTTTAATGCTGACATTTATTCATTAGGTAAAATCCTATATTTCCTCTTATCAGGAGGAAAAGTCTTCTCTCGTGAAAAATATAAATTAAGGCATTGGAATCTTAGTGAAATAAAAGATGATTGTCGTTATGAGATATTCAACTTAGTCTTTCAGAGAACAATCGTAGAGAACAGGCATCAAAGATTAACATGCAATGAGTTAATAAATGAAATATCAGAAGTTAGAAAAAAGTATTTGGATCACCCAATTACAACACTTGAAAATAAAATACCTCAAGTTCATACTAGCTTTGATGGCACCATTCAGCAACTGTCAACACTAGATGAACCTGAGTGGAATGAATCACTAAAAATAAGAAAAATAAATAACCCCAAGCATTCTGAATCAATAATCTCAGTTGCTTTTGACGCTATAACTGAAAAAACAGCAGAGTCATTTTTCTATGAGTTAAATAGATACCATGAGGAAATAAATATAGAAAAAATGAGTGCCCTGGCATCTAAGTTAATAAGTTTTCATTCCGTGATAGCATTTTTAGATGAAGAAAAACAGCGTGAACTCATTTATTTAGCAGTAAAAAATAAGGGAGCAATGGGTGTTAACGCCGCAGCTAAGATATTTAATCTTCAAGATCCTAAGATACTAGACATGATCGCTTTAAGAGTTGAAGAACTTGAATCTGAATCGTTAGAACATCTATTAATGCTATCAGTAAGTTGCTCATATCCAAATAGGATAAATATGCTTTTATGGGTATTAAGTCATGAACATTCTAAAGTATCAAAGGGCTTTATAGTTGCAGGGCTTATGCATGAAGGTTCAGATAAAGCCATTGATGGAGTTGCTGAGATATTCAGAGAAATTAAATCTATAGAGGAGTATCCGGAATTATTTCAAGGTATAGCCTGGTCTTCAAAAGCACATTCAAATATAAAAAAATTGATTTGGCGTGGTGGTTACAATGATGACATTGGTTGTTCTTTAGAAATTTTATCGGAATTATCAGATGAAGTTTCAGATATTGATAAAAAGTAGATGTCACTATTATTTTTCAATTATCATCAAGCCAAAGATCCATACTCTCAGCCCTATGGGCTGAGTTCCTAATATTGTTTTTAATTAAATTGCCCTATGTCCGCTCCTGGCACAAACCAGCCCTACCCATGCGCTATCAAATGCTGGAGTATCAAATCGAGGGCGTTAAAGAGGCAGTCCAGATGATGACTGTTGGCTATTATCTGGCAACGTAGTTGTTGATTCGCGCATGCCGCTAAAAACGTTTCCGTTAGCCGTGCATCAAACAGCTCATCTTTTTCAGCCAGCAAAACAGTGACAGGGACTGGCAATAAAGCTAACTGGGTGGCAGGTTGACGAGGCGTCAGGGCATTTGCCATGTTAACGCTGTAGTGCTTAACAAACTGCGGGTTTGATGCCAGCACCTCTTCGGGGAAATGTAGCGTTATTGCGAAACGGTCACCGCTCAACCAACCCAAGCTAAGCGCATTGACAATAAACGGCCACGTATTCACTGAGGCAAAAGGGGTTGCAGTGCTTTTGCGAATCTCAGCGGGAGCAAAAGGCCCGAATTCGGGAGCAATTAAAATCATGCTGTTGCATTTTTGTGTGGGGGTGTAGCGCGTGAAGTAATTAATCAGCATGCCGCCTCCGCTGGAATGTCCAAGCAGATGAATCCTCGCGTGAGGAAAGGTTGCGTGCATATCGCCAACCACCGTATCCACATCCCGCCAGATATGCGTTGGCGTTGATACTTTCCCTTTATGACCCGAAGAGCGTCCGTGTCCACGGATATCGACAAGACAAACAGCGACCGCTGTGCCATCGCTAACTTGACGAGCAAGAATATCGTAACCGGCATCTGAATTGACGCCGCCGCCGTGGTAGACAATCAAAATATCCTCGATTGTCGATTCAGGTGCATACAGGCGGCCATAAATCCCGGCGACTTCGAACTCAGTGACTTTTCCCGCCACAGGCAGCGTTGCGCTAAGCTGGGTGCGGTATGCGCTAAAACCTGAGAAATCGATCATCTTGCTATTCCATGTTGATAGAGGTGAGATCCGGTGTCCTGTGCGCAGCAGTATGCCGTGTTTTATGCCTTTACTGTGCTCAATGCAAGATGAACCACGAAGCGATCACATTTCTGTACACTGACCGGCTAATAATCGGCTAGCAATTATAATGCTTACTTATAACAGCGCTAACGCGCTATACCTCGCAGGTTGTTTTGCTACAATCTCGCCTCATTTTTTCTATGGATAGCGTGATCGCATGGTTCAGGATTCAAACACAACACAACAGCCTGCGTTAAGACGCGAGCTAAAAGCACGTCACCTGACGATGATCGCGATTGGCGGTTCTATCGGCACCGGATTGTTTGTCGCATCTGGCGCAACCATTTCTCAGGCAGGCCCCGGCGGTGCATTACTCTCTTATGCTCTGATTGGCCTGATGGTGTATTTCCTGATGACCAGTCTCGGCGAACTGGCGGCATTTATGCCGGTTTCCGGCTCCTTTTCGACTTACGGTGCCAAATACGTTGAACCGGGTTTCGGTTTCGCACTGGGCTGGAACTACTGGTACAACTGGGCCGTGACCATTGCCGTTGACCTAGTGGCCGCACAACTGGTGATGAACTATTGGTTCCCTGATACCCCAGGCTGGATCTGGAGTGCGTTGTTCTTAGGCTTGATGTTTCTGCTGAACTACATCTCCGTTAAAGGCTTTGGCGAAGCGGAGTACTGGTTCTCACTGATCAAAGTGACGACGGTTATCATCTTTATCGCCGTGGGCGTGCTGATGATCGTTGGCATTATGAGCGGCGGTGAGAAAGCGGGTTGGCATAACTGGGAAATTGGCGATGCGCCATTTGCCGGTGGTTTCTCCGCCATGATTGGTGTGGCGATGATTGTCGGCTTCTCATTCCAGGGCACAGAATTGATCGGCATTGCCGCCGGTGAATCAGCCGATCCGGCGAAGAACATTCCGCGCGCGGTGCGGCAGGTGTTTTGGCGTATTCTGCTGTTTTATGTGTTTGCGATTCTGATTATCAGCTTAATCATTCCGTATACCGATCCGAGCCTGCTGCGTAACGACGTCACTGATATCAGCGTCAGCCCGTTTACGCTGGTCTTCCAGAATGCTGGCTTACTCTCTGCGGCCGCGATAATGAATGCGGTGATTTTAACCGCGGTACTGTCGGCGGGTAACTCCGGGATGTACGCTTCCACGCGCATGCTCTACACCCTGGCTTCTGAGGGTAAAGCCCCGCGTATTTTTGCCAAACTGTCAAAAGGCGGGGTGCCGCGTAACGCGTTGTATGCCACCACCGTTGTCGCGGGGCTGTGCTTCCTGACGTCGATGTTTGGTAATCAGACGGTCTATTTATGGTTGCTGAATACCTCCGGGATGACGGGCTTTATTGCCTGGCTGGGGATTGCGATCAGCCACTACCGTTTCCGTCGCGGTTACGTGAAGCAAGGTCTTGATATCAATGCGCTGCCTTATAAATCGGGTTTCTTCCCCATTGGGCCGATCTTTGCCTTTGTGCTGTGCCTGATCATCACCTTGGGCCAGAACTACCAGGCCTTCCTGGAAGATCGCATTGACTGGGGCGGTGTAGCGGCGACCTATATTGGTATTCCTCTGTTCCTGGCGATTTGGCTGGGATACAAATGGTCGCAGCGCACACGCTTTGTGCGTTACAGCGAGATGGACTTCCCGCAGTTTAAAGACCAATAATTCTGCATCACAGCAACCGTTTGAAAGGCGCCGCAAGGCGCCTTTTTTATGCGCCAATTTTGTCTTCCAGCATCAACAGCGGGTAGGGCGCTAGAGTGTTACAAGTTATTGCGAATGTCATTGATAAGTATTTGCATTTGCTTTATGGTTACGCCCGTTATTTTCGACAGGGTTACCGCTGCAAGCGTTTCTGGCTTCATCACGGGTGAAACCGGATCCTAAGGGTGTTAATACCGTGATGCATCTTGTCACAGGTTTTACAGGCCATTGGGGATGTCTTGACGCTTGCTGTACGGAGGGATGACAGACAGCGCTTTTTGTTCCCTCCAGACATTTCTTCATGCGCACAGGCGCATGCGCGGGGGCTTTGACAGGCACAATACCCGCCTTCATCACGGACCGATCGCAGAATCAGCCGCGTTGTCGAAAAGATAAATAATAAAAAACCTGGGATAACGGACAGCCCTTGTGAGCACATTTTTGCGTTAACGACTTAATTTCACCTCATGGAGATCGATATGTTTCGTTTTAACCCGGTGGTACGGGCAGGCCTGTGTGCATCCTCACTGGTTCTGATGCTGCCCGCGATGGCGGCGGAAAATGCAGAACAAACCTTAGTAGTGACCGCCAGCGCCGTCGAAGTGAACCTGAAAGATGCCCCGGCCAGTATCAGCGTGGTGACCGCAGAAGAGATTAAACGTAAGCCGGTACAGAACCTGAAAGACGTGCTACGCGATGTGCCTGGCGTGCAACTCACCAATGAGGGCGATAACCGCAAAGGGGTGAGTCTGCGCGGTCTCAACAGCAGCTACACGCTGATCCTGGTGGATGGTAAGCGCGTAAACTCGCGCAATGCGGTCTTCCGCCATAACGATTTTGATTTGAACTGGATCCCGGCTGACGCCATCGAAAGAATTGAAGTGGTGCGCGGCCCGATGTCCTCGCTGTATGGCTCCGATGCGCTGGGCGGCGTGGTCAACATCATTACCCGCAAAGTGGGGAAAAGCTGGCACGGAACATTAAGTGCCGATACCACCGTGCAGGAACACCGCGATCGCGGCGACAGCTATAACGGCAGCTTCTTTACCTCCGGCCCTCTAATAGAGGATCTACTGGGCGTCAAAGTGTATGGCAATCTGGGGAAACGTGAAAAAGACGACCAGCAGCCCTCAACAGGTGCGACGGGCGTCACGCCGCGCATTGAAGGCTTTACCAGCCGCAACACCAATGTCGAGTTTGCGCTGACGCCCACCGACAATCAGGATATTACGCTGGGATACGGTTTTGATCGCCAGGATCGTGATTCTGACTCGCTGGATAAAAACCGCATTGAGCGCCAAAATTACTCGCTGGGCCACAATGGGCAATGGGACTTCGGCAACACCGAGCTGCGCTTCTACGGCGATAAGATTGATAACCGTAATACCGACACCATTACCTCACGCAACAACAGCATCGACGGCAAAGTGACGCTGCCGCTGGCGGATATCAATCAGATTGTGACTCTCGGCGGTGAATGGCGACACGATGCGCTGACGGACGCGGTGAACTTGTCGCAGAGCGGCAGTACCTCAGCCAGCCAATATGCCCTGTTTGTTGAGGACGAGTGGCGTTTACTGGAGTCACTGGCGCTGACCACTGGCCTGCGTATGGACGATCACAAAACCTACGGCGACCACTGGAGCCCGCGAGCGTATCTGGTCTGGAATGCCACGGATACCATGACGGTAAAAGGCGGCTGGGCGAATGCCTTTAAAGCGCCGTCGCTGCTGCAACTGAGCCCTGAATGGACGAGCGCATCCTGCCGGGGGAGCTGCCAGGTGGTGGGCAACCCAGACCTGAAACCTGAGACCAGCGAAAGTTTTGAGTTAGGCTGGTACTACGAAGGGGATGAAGGGCTGTTAGAGGGCGTGACCGGTAGCGTGACGGCGTTTCAGAATAACATTGACGACATGATCAGTATCCTGCGTACCCCGAATGCCAGTCTGGCACCGAGCTACCCGAACTTTGCCGGTTTTGACAGTGCGGGCCGCCCGATTTTCCGTTACTTCAACGTCAATAAAGCGCGTATTCGCGGCGTAGAGACCGAAGTGAAGATCCCACTGGATGAGGCGCTGAAGCTGACACTGAATTACACCTACAATGACGGGCGTGATTTAAGCAGCGGCGGTAACAAACCGCTAAGCGAACTGCCATTCCATACCGTTAACGGCACGCTGGATTGGTCGCCGCTAGAGGACTGGAACTTTTACCTGCAGGCCAACTACTCTGGCGAGCGCCGCACGCTGGCCAATGATGATGCCACGCCGGGTGGGTACGTGATTTGGAATACCGGGGCCAGCTGGCAGGCCACCAAGGCGGTGAAAGTGCGCGCCGGTGTGTTGAACCTGGGGGATAAAGACCTGAATCGCGATGATTACAGCTATAACGAGGATGGACGTCGCTACTTCCTGGCGATGGACTATGCGTTCTAAAAACCGCTAACAGAGGGAGGCGCAGCGCCTCCCTCGGATGACAACGTCTGTTTTATCTCTCGCCGTTGAACAAATGCGTCGCGTGAAAACGCAAATGATCTTCCACAAAGCTGGCAATAAAGAAGTAGCTGTGGTCATAACCCGGCTGCACGCGCAGCGTCAGATCGCGATCTTCTTCATCAGCAATGGCTTGCAGACGCTCCGGGCGCAGTTGATCGGCAAGGAACTGATCGCTGTCTCCCTGATCGATTAACACAGGCGGTACCGACTGCGCATGGCGCATCAACCAGCAACTGTCGTACTGCTTCCAGCTGTCCGTGTCGCTGCCCAGATAGGCGGTAAAGGCCTTCTGTCCCCACGGTACTTCCATCGGGTTCACAATCGGCGCGAAGGCGGAAACCGAGGTAAAACGCTGCGGATTGCGTAAGGCCAACACCAGTGCACCGTGTCCGCCCATCGAATGCCCCATGATTGCCTGCTGATCGCTGATGCTGAAATTGTTGGCAATCAGTTCGGGCAGTTCCTCATGCAGATAGTCGTACATCTGATAGTGCTGCTGCCACGGCGTCTGTGTGGCATTGAGATAAAATCCCGCACCCTGACCCAAATCGTAACCATCATCATTCGGCACGCTGGCACCGCGTGGGCTGGTGTCTGGCATAATCAGCACAATACCCAACTCTGCTGCTACGCGCTGGGCGCCCGCTTTGGTCGTGAAATTTTCATCGGTACAGGTCAACCCAGAGAGAAACCACACCACCGGTGGGGGTGTGGTTTTTGGCTCGGGCAGAAAAATACCAAAGGTCATCTCGCAGCCCAGCGTGGCTGAGGCGTGGCGCCAGCGTTGCTGCCAGCCGCCAAACATACGATGCTCTTCCAGTAATTCCAGTGCTGCCGTCATGCGTGCTCCCTCTTAGCGAGTAAAATGAACCACAGAACGGATGGATTTACCTTCATGCATCAGCTCAAACGCGTCGTTGATCTCTTCTAATGGCATATTGTGGGTGATGAAATCATTGAGCTGGAATTTACCGTCCAGGTAATCCTGCACAATGCCCGGTAACTGGGAACGGCCTTTGACGCCGCCAAACGCCGAACCGCGCCACACGCGCCCGGTCACCAACTGGAAAGGACGGGTCGCAATTTCTTCTCCCGCGCCTGCCACACCGATGATCACGGATTCGCCCCAGCCTTTATGGCAGCACTCAAGCGCGGAACGCATCACGTTAACGTTACCAATACACTCAAAGGAGAAATCCACGCCGCCATCGGTCATTTCAACAATCACGTCCTGAATCGGCTTATCGAAGTCTTTTGGGTTAATCAGGTCAGTGGCACCCAATTTACGCGCTAAATCAAACTTACTGGTGTTGAGGTCGATACCAATAATGCGACCGGCTTTGGCCATTTTGGCACCAATAATGGCGGAAAGACCAATGCCGCCCAGACCAAAGATGGCGACGGTATCGCCTTCCTTCACTTTCGCGGTATTCATCACTGCACCCATACCGGTGGTGACGCCGCAGCCCAGCAGACACACTTCTTCCAGAGGCGCTTCTTTGCTGATTTTAGCCAGCGAGATTTCTGGAATAACCGTGTACTCAGAGAAGGTGGACGTGCCCATATAATGGAAGATGGGCTGGCCGTCTTTGAAAAAGCGTGTAGTGCCATCGGGCATCAAGCCTTTGCCCTGCGTGGCGCGAATCGCCTGACACAGGTTAGTTTTACCGGATTTACAGAACTTACATTCGCCACACTCTGGGGTGTACAGCGGAATCACGTGGTCGCCGACGGCCACACTGGTGACGCCTTCGCCGACCGCTTCAACCACGCCACCGCCTTCGTGACCGAGGATCGCTGGGAATACGCCTTCCGGATCTTTACCGGAAAGGGTATAGGCGTCGGTATGGCAGACGCCGGTGGCGACAATACGCACTAACACTTCGCCTTTTTGTGGCGGCATCAAATCCACTTCTTCAATCTTCAGGGGTTCGCCAGCAGCCCAGGCGACAGCAGCGCGGGTTTTGATCATCTCCATCTTTCTCTCCGAGTGAGTGTTGTGTCTATAAGCCTAACAAAAGTGGCCGTTTTTGCCTCAGACAGGCTGAGTCTCAAACTGCTCTATAATCAGATACTTCAATGCTTCGACGTTGGGCGTAAAGGCATCCCGACGCCAGATAAGAAAGGTTTTACTGGCGCTGATCGTGGTGGGAAGCGGATGAATACTCACCCGTTCACCGCCAGTCATGCTTTCCAGTACCGTGCGCGGTGCCATCGCAATGCCCGCGCCGCTGGCCACGCAGGCCACCATCGCGTGATAGGACTGAATTTCCATCACTGGGCCTGGCTGCACGCCGGCTTCCTGAAACCAGCGCTCAAAGCGTTGGCGATAAGAGCAACTGGTGCGAAAACCAAATAGCGTTCTGCCGCTGGCCGCGCGAGCATCAGTCAGTGGCGCACTGTCGCGTTCTGCAATCAGCACCATCTCTTCATCAAACACCTGGCAACCGTTCAGGTCATCGCTGGCAACCGGGCCTTCGACCAGCGCCGCGGCCAGCGTGCCTTCGCGGACGCGTTCGATCATTTCACCGGAAGTGCCGGTGATCAGCGAGAGCGCCACCTGCGGATAGCGTTGGTGATACCGCGCCAGTAAAGCGGGCAACCGCGTCGCGGCGGTACTCTCCATGCTACCCAGCGCAAAGTTACCGGCCGGATCGCCGGTTTGCACCATGCTCAGGGCTTCATCAGAGAGCGCAATAATGCGTTGTGCATAGCAAAGAAAATTATGGCCCATCGGTGACAGGCGAAGACGTTGTTTTTCGCGGATAAACAGATCGCAGCCTAATTCTTGCTCAAGCTGGCGCAGGCGCGTCGTTAAATTGGAGGGTACACGGTGTAGCTGTTCGGCGGCGCGGGCCAGTGAACCGCTTTCGGCCACTGCGCAAAACATTCGCAGTTGGGTCAACTCCATGGTTGTTCTCTTTTCGTCATTAACTTCGTGATGATTATTCACTTTTCGTGAGTTTAACCATCGTGCATCATGCTGACAACAATAAATCGCCAGGCTGGCGCAATAAAAAGAGTGGAAACCGGCTATGCAAGATAACTCGCAGGCATATCGCGTCGCGATCTGTGCCTTTCTGTCATTAGTGGTGGCGATGGGGATCGGGCGCTTTGCATTTACTCCGCAGGTGCCGTTAATGATTGGCGAGCAGCAATTGACGCTCACCAGCGCAGGTATTGTCGCGGCGCTCAACTATTTGGGGTATCTGGTGGGCTCGTGGAATGCCATGCGTGCAATGACGCACGTCGAATGGCGTTTGAAAAGCGGCGTGTGGGGCGCTGTATTGTTGACGTTGCTCTCCGGCTGTTTCGATCAGGCCTGGCAGCATGCGGTGATCCGCTTTTTCATCGGCTGGGCGAGCGGCTGGGCGTTGGTGTTGATTGCCGCCTGGAGCAATGAGCAATTGATGCAACTGGGGCGGCCTGGTTTGAGTGCGGCGGTATTTGCCGGGCCAGGCACCGGGATTTTTATCAGCGGCATACTGGCCGTGGTGTTACACGACATGAATGTCAGTGCGGCAGCCGCGTGGCTCACCTACGGCGCATTGGCATTGATTCTGGTGATGCTGATTGCGCGCGCGTTGCCGAAAACCGGCGATGTGCATCGCAGTGGGCCGCCCGTTGAGCCGTTGCAACTGACGCCAACGCTCAAACGCCTGGTGTGGAGCTACAGCATCGCGGGATTCGGTTACATTCTGCCTGCTACTTTTTTGTCGCAGATGGCCGCCGCGCGCTTCCCGGATAGCGCCTTTGCGCAGTTTGTCTGGCCGGTATTTGGCGGTGCCTCGGTGATCGGTATTATTTTAGGCATTGTGACGCGACGTTGGGGCAGCACGCATCAACGGCTGGCGATTGTGCTTTGGCTACAGGCGCTGGGCATTTTTGCCTCTGATCTGCTGAGCGGTTTAAATGGTTTAGTGATTGGCGCGTTGCTGATCGGTGGTGGCTTCCTGTGTGTGGTGCAACTGGCGATGCAGTACGGTCGTGAGCTCGCGCCACAGCACGCGCGTTATCTGGCCGGGTTACTGACGACCGGGTACGCCGTGGGCCAACTGGTCGGCCCGCTGCTGTCAGCACTCTCAACGCATTTTTTGCACCGCTTAGAGCCGGCCCTGTGGGTTGCCGGGGTGGCGACCGTGGTCGCGGGTGCGCTGGTCTGGCGTCGTGCTGATTGAAAGTTCTTCACGGCAGGAGAAAGGGATTCACTGGCACTTTTGCCGCGACTGCTTCACACTACGCGCTGATTTTCACGCCTGATACGCAGAACAACAGGCGTTCACCTGCCGGAGAAGAAAAACCATGGCGACGCTGAGCCAGGAAGCCACGCTCGTCCACGAAGCCTTATTGGCGCGTGGACTGGAAACCCCGTTACGCACCCCGGTGCGTGAAATGGATGACGAACAACGCAAATCCTTGATTGCCGGGCATATGACGGAAATCATGCAATTGCTCAATCTGGATCTGACCGATGACAGCCTGGCGGAAACGCCGAAGCGCATCGCCAAGATGTACGTCAATGAAGTCTTCTCTGGGTTGGATTACGCCAATTTCCCCAAAATCACCGTCATTGAAAATAAAATGAAGGTCGATGAAATGGTGACCGTGCGCGACATTACGCTGACCAGTACCTGCGAGCATCACTTTGTGATTATCGATGGGAAGGCGACCGTGGCCTATATTCCGAAAGACAAAGTGATTGGCTTGTCGAAGATTAACCGCATCGTGCAGTTTTTCGCCCAGCGCCCGCAGGTGCAAGAGCGTTTGACCCAGCAAGTGCTGGTGGCGCTACAGACACTGCTTGGCACCAACAACGTCGCGGTCTCGATTGATGCGGTGCACTACTGTGTGAAAGCACGCGGTGTCAAAGATGCCACCAGTGCCACCACCACCACATCGTTAGGCGGCTTGTTCAAGTCCAGCCAAAACACGCGCCAGGAATTTTTGCGCGCTGTACGCCATAACTGATCCTGCTCTCTTGCCGGCGTGATGCCGGCAAGGCTTGTCTGCGACCGATACAGAGACCGATCATGCAACGCATCCTCCAGTTGGACTTTGTTCGCGGTATTGCTGTGCTGGGTATCCTGCTGATGAACATCAGCGGCTTTGGCCTGCCGGGGGCGGCCTATCTGAACCCGGCCTGGCACGGCACACCCTCTACATCTGATTTTTGGACGTGGGCGATATTGGATATCACCACGCAGGTCAAGTTTTTATCCCTGTTTGCCATCCTGTTTGGTGCCAGTCTGGCGATGCTAATTCCGCGCGGTGGACGCTTCCTGTTTTCCCGGCTTGGCTGGCTGGTGGTCATTGGGCTCATGCACAGCGTCTTTTTCTGGGAAGGCGATATTCTGCTCGATTACGGACTGATTGGCCTGTTTGTCTGGCGTTTTATCGCGCAGGTCGAAGATAATGATCGCCTGCTGCGCACCGGTATTTTTTTGTACTTTGTCGGGGCGCTGGTGCTGATCCCGTACGGGCTCGTGGCGGGGGATAACCCAGGCAGTTCGTGGTTACCTGGCCCATCAAGCCTGGAGTATGAACAGTTTTGGAAAGTGCAAAGCGGCAGTGAAGCGCTGTTAAACCGAATAGATATGCTCAGTTCGGGGATCATGGCCTTGCTGTCGCAGTATGGCTGGCAACTGGCCGGTGCCATGATGGCGGGGGCGGCGTTGCTGCGTAACGGCTGGCTCACCGGAGAACGAACATCCGCGGTGTACCGTCGGCAGGGCATTATCCTGATCCTGACGGGCGTGGCGATTCAATTACCGGGCTTGCTCCTACAAATCCATTTGCAATGGGCGTGGCCGTGGGCACCGTTCTTTTTGCAAATTCCTCGCGATTTGGGCGCGCCACTGCAAGGATTGGGTTATGTGGCCTTGCTCTACAGTGTCTGGCACTCGCTGTCGCAACAGCGCTGGGTGGGCTGGATAAGCCAGGTTGGACGCATGGCCTTGAGCAATTACCTGCTGCAAACGCTGATTTGTACCACGCTGTTTTACCGCCTTGGCGGTTTTATGCAATTTGACCGCCTGCAATTACTGGCGATGGTACCGGCTATCTGGTGCGTCAATCTGCTCTTTTCACATCTGTGGTTACGTCGGTTCCGTCAGGGGCCAATGGAAGCCCTGTGGCGCCAATTAACCCGATTCACCGCAGGGGCTTCTGTCTCCTCATCGAAATAAGACAATGATGCAGGTCACAAAGGTGGAAAGTTTCAATGTAACCGCTTTCATCTCTGTGACCTGATTCACGCTGTACTTCCCCTCTGACTGCAAGAATAGCGCGAGAACTGGTGTTACAGGATGCGCTATGCACTCATATTCCTTCTTCGAGGTGACAGTATGATCACCATTCGCGATGTGGCGCGGCTGGCTAACGTGTCAGTGGCGACCGTTTCACGCGTGCTTAACAACAGCAATGCGGTAACGCAAGAGACGCGTGAAACCGTGTTACAGGCGGTAGAGCAGCTTGGTTATCGCCCCAATGCCAATGCGCAGGCACTGGCAACGCAAACCACAGACACCCTGGGCGTTGTGGTGATGGATGTTTCCGATCCTTTCTTTGGTGCGTTGGTCAAAGCCGTGGATATTGTCGCTCAGCGTTTGCAAAAAAACGTGTTGATTAACAACAGTTACCATCAGGCGGAGAAAGAGCGCCAGGCCATTGAAATATTGTTACGGCAGCGGTGTAACGCACTGATTGTGCATGCAAAAGCCTTAAGTGACGCTGAGCTGATTGCCTTTATGCAACAGGTGCCCGGCATGGTGCTGATTAACCGATTGCTACCGGGCTTTGCACATCGCTGTGTGTGCCTCGATAACGTGACCGGGGCGCTGATGGCGACGCGAATGCTGCAACAGCAGGGGCATCAGTCGATTGGCTATTTGGGCTCTGCCCATCCTATTGAAGATGACGAACAGCGGCGGGCGGGCTGGCTGCAAGCGCTGTCCGAGCAGGGGATTTCACCGCCCGACAGTTGGAGTGCCAGCGGAGAGCCGGACATGCAAGGCGGCGAAGCCGCGATGGTCGAGCTGTTGGGGCGCAATCAGCAACTGACCGCGGTTTTTACCTACAACGATGGTATGGCTGCTGGTGCGTTGACCGCGTTAAAAGACAACGGCATTGCGGTGCCGTTACAGGTTTCCGTGATGGGATTCGATGATATTCCCATGTCGCGCTATACCGATCCACAACTGACAACGGTACGCTATCCTATTGTTTCTATGGCAAAACTGGCGGCGGAGTTGGCATTAAAAGGGGCGGCAGGCACTCTGGATAACACCGCGCAACACTGTTTTATGCCCACGCTGGTGCGTCGTCACTCTGTAGCACTCCGCCAAAATGTGGCATCCATCACTAACTCAGACAATCCCACTGTGTAACCGTTTTCAATCTGTGAGTAAATTCACAGTTAATTAACATTGGCTTCTCTATGATGGCAGCACTCCGTTAGTGGTGGAACAGGATGTAACACCATTAGAAGTGTCATTGTTCGCCGCTGTTCGCAGCATTCTAACGGATTCTCCCAGTAGTTTCTGGACGCGTGAGGCACAAGGATGGCACAGATGACGTACCCTTGTCGGCTTTGTGCATCACGCCATTAATAAGTGCACTTCACCGATGATTACCGTTCGCGTGGGCAAATTGCGCAGGCGCACAGTACTACCCTGCAAATATCCGGAGATACCATGAATAAGAAGGTTTCTGTTCTTACTGCTTTGATGGCTGGCTTGATGTTAGGCACATCTGCTCAGGCTGCGGACACCCGTATCGGTGTGACCATCTACAAATACGACGACAACTTTATGTCCGTGGTTCGTAAAGACATTGAAAAAGAAGCCAAGGGCAGCTCGGATGTTCAGTTGTTAATGAATGACTCGCAAAACAGTCAGTCAACCCAGAACGATCAGGTTGATGTTTTAATTGCGAAAGGCGTGAAAGCACTGGCTATCAACTTGGTCGACCCTGCTGCTGCTGGCACCATCATTGATAAAGTCAAAGGCAATGACATTCCGGTGGTGTTCTTTAATAAAGAGCCTACCGCTAAAGCACTGGCCAGCTACGACAAAGCCTATTACGTCGGCACCGACTCCAAAGAGTCTGGGTTGAAGCAGGGCGAACTGATTGAAAAACACTGGAAAGCTAACCCTAATTGGGATCTGAATAAAGACGGTCAAATTCAGTTTGTGCTGCTAAAAGGTGAACCGGGTCACCCGGATGCTGAAGCGCGTACCAAGTATGTGATTGAGCAATTGAATCAAGACGGTATCAAAACGCAGCAGTTGCATATGGATACCGCGATGTGGGATACCGCACAAGCGAAAGACAAAATGGACGCCTGGTTATCGGGCCCGAACGGCGGCAAAATTGAAGTGGTGATCGCCAATAACGATGCGATGGCGATGGGTGCAGTTGAAGCGCTGAAGTCACACAATAAAACCTCTATTCCGGTGTTTGGCGTGGATGCGCTGCCAGAAGCCTTGGCTCTGGTCAAATCGGGTGCCATGGCGGGAACCGTGTTGAACGATGCGGAAAACCAGGCGAAAGCCACCTTCCAAATGGCGAAAAACCTGGCGGCAGGCAAACCAGCGACCGAAGGCACCAACTATAAGTTAGAGGGCAAAGTGGTCCGCGTTGCCTACGTCCCGGTTGATAAAGACAACCTGGCGCAGTTCACGAAGTAATCATGCCGTGGGGCGCAGCGTTCGCTGCGCCCTGAGCCCTGCGTTGTATCTAAGATGAGCCACCAGATTATGGGCAGCGATAAAGCACCAGTAACGCGCGAGTTTCTGCTGGAGATGACCGATGTCAGCAAGTCATTTCCTGGCGTAAAAGCGCTGGATAATGTGAATTTAAAAGTGCGCCCGCATTCAGTTCACGCCTTGATGGGTGAGAACGGTGCCGGGAAATCGACTTTATTAAAATGCCTGTTTGGTATTTATAAAAAAGATGCGGGAAGCATCTTGTTTCAGGGTAAAGAAATTGATTTTAAAAGCTCAAAAGAGGCGCTGGAAAACGGTGTCTCTATGGTGCACCAGGAATTAAACCTGGTTCTCCAGCGCTCGGTGATGGACAACATGTGGTTGGGGCGCTATCCCAAAAAAGGTATCTTTGTCGATCAGAACAAGATGTATCAGGATACCAAAGCCATCTTTGACGAATTAGATATCGATATTGATCCGCGCGATAAAGTGGTCAATTTATCGGTGTCGCAAATGCAGATGGTGGAAATAGCCAAAGCGTTCTCCTACGACGCCAAAATTGTGATTATGGATGAGCCCACTTCGTCATTAACTGAAAAAGAAGTGAACCATCTGTTCTCTATTATTCGTAAGTTAAAAGATCGCGGCTGCGGCATCGTGTATATCTCCCACAAAATGGAAGAGATTTTCCAGTTGTGCGACGAGATTACCATTCTGCGCGACGGTCAGTGGATTGCGACACAGCCGCTGGAAGGGCTGGATATGGACAAGATCATCTCCATGATGGTCGGTCGCTCTCTGAGCCAGCGCTTTCCTGACAAAACCAACGTGCCAGGCGAAACCATCCTTGAGGTGCGCGGCCTGACATCGTTACGCCAGCCCTCGATTCGCGATATTAATTTTGACCTGCACAAGGGCGAAATCCTCGGTATTGCCGGATTAGTTGGCGCAAAACGCACGGATATCGTTGAAACGCTGTTTGGTATCCGCGAAAAAGCCAGCGGCACCATTAAGTTGCACGGTAAAGCCATTGATAACCACAGCGCCAATGAAGCCATTAACCATGGATTTGCGCTGGTCACCGAAGAGCGTCGCTCAACCGGTATTTATGCCTATCTGGATATCGGTTTTAACTCGCTGATTTCCAATATTCGCAACTACAAAAGCAAGATGGGCTTGCTTGATAATCGCCGCATGAAAAGTGACACCCAATGGGTCATCGATTCGATGCGCGTGAAAACCCCAGGACATCGCACATCGATTGGTTCGCTCTCGGGAGGAAACCAGCAAAAGGTGATTATCGGTCGCTGGCTGCTGACGCAACCGGAGATCCTGATGCTGGATGAACCCACGCGCGGGATTGATGTTGGGGCGAAATTCGAGATCTACCAATTGATTGCCGAACTGGCGAAGAAGGGCAAGGGCATCATCATTATCTCTTCCGAAATGCCGGAACTGATCGGCATAACGGATCGCATTTTGGTAATGAGTAATGGCCAGGTGGCCGGAATAGTAGAGACAAAAACAGCGACGCAAAACGAAATTTTACGTTTGGCATCTTTGCACCTGTAATGATGTAAGGGCTTTGACCATGAATCCTCAAACTAAGAAACACGCGCTGACCTGGTTAAAGGAAGGCGGCATTTATGTAGTTCTGCTGGTGTTACTGGCTGTGATTATTATCCAGGACCCAACGTTTTTAAGCCTGATGAACCTGAGTAACATTCTGACGCAATCCTCAGTGCGTATCATTATTGCCCTTGGGGTTGCAGGCTTGATTGTGACTCAGGGCACCGATTTATCTGCCGGGCGTCAGGTTGGTCTGGCGGCGGTTATTGCTGCTACGCTGCTGCAATCCATGGAGAACGCCAACAAAGTGTTCCCCGGTATGGATACGCTGCCCATTCCGGTGGTGATTTTGGTGGTGTGTGCGGTGGGCGCGGTCATTGGCCTGGTTAACGGCATGGTGATTGCGTATCTGCGCGTGACGCCGTTTATCACCACCTTAGGCACCATGATTATCGTGTACGGCATTAACTCGCTGTACTACGACTATGTAGGTGCCTCACCGGTGGCGGGATTTGATTCCAGCTTCTCCAGTTTTGCACAAGGCTTTATCCGTATTGGTGATTTCAAACTCTCCTACATCACCTTCTATGCGGCGATTGCTATCTTTTTGGTCTGGGTGCTGTGGAACAAGACCCAGTTCGGTAAGAACATTTTTGCTATCGGTGGCAACCCGGAAGCGGCGAAAGTCTCGGGTGTTAACGTGCCACTCAACCTGATTCTGGTGTATGCGCTGTCGGGTGTGTTTTATGCCTTTGGCGGGATGTTAGAGGCAGGGCGTATTGGCTCAGCCACCAACAACCTCGGCTTTATGTATGAGCTGGATGCGATTGCGGCCTGTGTGGTGGGCGGCGTTTCGTTTGCTGGCGGGGTCGGCACCGTGGCGGGCGTGGTCACCGGGGTACTGATTTTTACCGTGATCAACTACGGCCTGACCTATATCGGTGTTAACCCTTACTGGCAGTACATCATCAAAGGCAGCATTATCATCTTTGCCGTGGCGCTGGACTCGTTGAAATACGCCCGTAAGAAGTAATGCCCTTCGCGCAGAAGCCCTGTCTCCCTGGAGGCGGGGCTTTTTTACATCTAGTGTTTCTCTTGCTGCATCTCTACCAGTTGTTCCGGAGAAACCGCCGGATATCCTTGGGCATTATCAGGCACGGAATGTACGGCGGGGATCGGCACCAGCGGGCCAAGGAAGCGGGGTTCGCGCTCCATGATATACAAATCGACCAGCGCGCCTAGACGCGCACCAAACTCACGCAGGCGCACACTCAGCATATTTTTAGGGGAAGGGACGGCGTAACACTGCGCCTGAATGCCCATGTGCAGGGCAATAAACAGTGCGCGTTCGCAGTGGAAGCGTTGCGTAATAATGATGAAATCGTTGGTATCAAACACTTTGCGCGTGCGCACAATCGAATCCAGCGTACGAAAACCGGCATAATCCAGCACGATATCCGTTGGATCAACGCCTGCGTTAATCAGATCGCGGCGCATGGTGCGTGGCTCGTTATAACTTTGCTGCGCATTATCACCGCTGAGCAGTAAGTAGTTCACCTTACCGCTGTTATAGGCATTCATCGCGCCCTGCATGCGGTACAGGTAATACTGATTGATGGAGCCCGTACGGTAATATTTAGAGGTGCCCAGTACCACGCCAACTTGACGCTTTGGCAGTGCGCTGAGGTTGTCATAAATGTAAGGTGCCGTTTTCCAGCTAATCCAGCGGTCGAGGCCAAATGCGGTTACACCCACCATACAGATGAGGACGAATAAACCGATTAGCAGGCGCTTCAACATGTTCTGACAGACTCGGGCGGGTAGTGAAAGGGAGCAATAAGGCTACTTTACCCGGTTAAGGGAAGCAAGGCGGCAGATGCCGCCCGAGGAATTTTTGCGCAGAAAAAGGGCGATATTTCGCCCTTTGTTTGGCTCAGATTGAGGTACGACGATAGCTACGGTATTGCGGTAGCCAGAAGTTATCGGCAATGGCGCGAGACAACACATCTTCGGAGGTCACCACGGCAGCACCTTGTTGCTGTGCCATTTTTGCCACCGCCATGGCGATCACTTTCGAAACGCCCTGAATGTCTTTCACTTCAGGGAGTACCGGGCCATGTCCTTCATTGACCAGTGGTGAGCAGTCAGCCAGCGCACGGCTGGCCGCCATCAACATGCCATCGGTCACCCGCGTCGCGCGCGCAGCAATCACACCCAGGCCAATACCGGGGAAGATATAGGAGTTATTACACTGCGCGATAGGATAGGTTTCGCCTTTCCACTGGACCGGAGAGAAGGGGCTGCCGGTGGCTACCAGCGCGGCGCCATCGGTCCAGGCAATGATATCCTGCGGCGTGGCTTCCACGCGAGAGGTCGGATTAGACAGCGGCATCACGATCGGGCGCTTACAGTGCTTATGCATTTCACGGATGATCTCTTCGGTGAATAAGCCCGGCTGGCCGGAGACACCAATCATGATGTCGGGCTGAGCATTACGCACCACATCCAGCAGCGACAACGCATCATTTTGCACGTCCCACGCTTGCAGCAGTTCACTCTTTTGCACCAGCTTGCTTTGGAACGGCAGCAGGTTAGGCAGCTTGTCGGTTAATAATCCAAAGCGGTCGACCATAAAGACACGCGCACGTGCTTCTTCATCGCTGAGACCCTCAGATTTCATCTGCGCGATAATTTGCTCGGCAATACCGCAACCAGCAGAGCCGGCGCCCAGGAACACCACTTTTTGGTCACGCAACTGGCTGCCGGCGGCACGACTGGCGGCAATCAGCGTACCCAGCGTGACGGCTGCCGTACCCTGAATATCATCGTTGAAGCAGCAGACTTCATCACGATAACGCTCCAGCAACGGCATCGCGTTTTTCTGTGCGAAGTCTTCAAATTGCAGCAGCACATTCGGCCAGCGGCGCTTCACGGCCTGAATAAACTCTTCAACAAAGGCATCGTACTCTTCACCCGTAATACGCGGGTGACGCCAGCCCATATACAGTGGATCGTTCAAACGCTGTTGGTTATTGGTGCCCACATCCAGCACCACGGGAAGGGTGTATGCCGGGCTGATGCCACCACACGCGGTATACAGTGACAGCTTACCAATCGGAATGCCCATACCGCCGATGCCCTGATCGCCGAGGCCCAGGATGCGTTCGCCATCGGTGACCACGATAACTTTTACGTTCTGCTTGGTGGCGTTTTGCAGCATGTCATCGATATGGGCGCGGTTGGGATAGGAGATAAACAGGCCGCGTGCGCGACGGTAGATCTCCGAAAAGTGCTCGCAGGCCGCACCCACCGTTGGGGTATAGATGATGGGCATCATCTCTTCCAGGTGGTTATCCAGCAGGCGATAAAACAGGGTTTCGTTGGTGTCTTGAATGTTGCGCAGGTAAATGTGTTTGTCGGTGTCCGATTTAAAATCTTCAAACTGACGCCAGGCGCGCTCTGCCTGCTCTTCTATGCTTTCGACCGTTTCGGGTAATAGTCCATGCAGGTTGAAATCGTTACGCTCTTCCAGACTGAAAGCGCTTCCTTTATTCAGTAATGGAAACTCGAGCAAAATGGGGCCGGCGTAAGGGATGTACAGGGGGCGTTTACTTTCGTAATCCAGTTCCATGCGATGACTCATACTCATTATTATAGGAAAGGTCTCGATCCTAAGAGAATTTCGCACGGAGTGACAGCTTTTGTTGGCATTATCCGGAGAAAGCGGACCACAAGGTCCGCCTGATTCGATTCAGTTAAGAATAGCGACCTGCAGATCTTCACAACCCAACGCGGTTAACGTTTGTTCAGTGGCAATATGCTGCACTAATTTTGCCTGATAGGTTTCCGCCAGGACCGCACGTTTAATGTGGGTGCAATCTTCCCCCGCGAGGTTCAGCATATTCAGTGCGACCTGCAACGGCGGTAATGAGGGATTAAACGCGGCGTTTTCTGCGTAGCTGCCACAGAATTGCGCGCCACTGACGGTTTCCAGCGCCACACCGCTCCACGCCTGGCTATAAGGCGCATGGCTGCGATTGGCGGCCTGAACGGCGGCTTGTGTCAGCGCGTCGCCCTCACAGGTAAACCCCTGGTGCTGTTCATCCAACAGTAGCGTTGAAATATTCAGATCGCGTGGACCAAAGGCGGCGGGCAGATAGTCTGCCAGCGTGCCAGGCACGCGTTCCGGCAGATGGATAACCAGTGCGGTTCCGCTGTTCAGCTCATTCATAAACTGGCGGCAGTGCCCACAGGGTGTGTAATTGACTGTCACCGCCTGCAAACGCGACTCACCGCGCATCCACGCATGGGAGATGGCGCTCTGCTCGGCATGCACTGTCTGCTGCATGGTGGTGGTGGCAAATTCCATGTTGGCACCGAAATAGAAGTCGCCTTGCTGACCGTGTGCGATAGCACCGACGTTGAACTGTGAGAGTTCTGCACGGGCACACGCCGCCGCCAGGGGAAGCAGGGCCATCGCCAGCGCATCGGGCTGGAGTGCAGTCTGCTGGCAAATCTGCTGCACGGTAGCACCGTCCAGCCAGCCAGCGAAATCGGGTGCGTCTAAAGAGGGGCGCAACGCCTGCTGTAAGGAAGAGGGCAGAGCCTGAAAAGCCGCGGTGTAACGTGAGTGCATAAAAGCCTCTCTGAGTGCGAAGCGGGAGGCGATTGTACGCGCTCCCCTGAAATCGATACGAGACTTCTATCACACTAAAATTGCAATTTGTGCAACGAGATGAAGATTTGCGAGATATATCGCAAGTTTATCCCCACCAGCTCAACACCACTGGGAAAATAAAGGGGGCCAACAGCGAGGTGATGATGCCGCAAATCACCAAAGCCAGTGAGCTGAATGCACCTTCTTGATAATCCACTTCTGCCGCGCGTGCGGTGCCTAAGGCATGGGAAGCGTTGCCAATGGCTAAGCCTCTGGCCGCTTTGGTTTTTACGCGCAATAGGTTAAGCAGCATATGACCGAATACCGCACCCAATACGCCAGCGACTAAAACACAGATAGCACTGATGGCGGGAATACCGTGCAGGCTGTCAGACACCGCCATCGCAATGGGAGTGGTGACGGATTTCGGCAAAATAGTGGCGGCGATTTCAGGCGTGGCACCCAGCCATAAAGCGATGGCGGTGCCGGACACCATTGCCGTTACGCTGCCAATAAAACAGACGGTGAGTACCGCTTTCCAGCGGGCGCGAATTTGGTGCAACTGCTCATACAGAGGCAGTGCCAGGGCCACTACCGCCGGTTGCATCAAGTTATTGAGTAGCGCATTACCGGCAAAGTAACGTGCATAGGGCAGATTCAGCACCAACAGCAGCGGGATAATCACCGCCATGGCAATTAACAGCGGATTCACCAACGGGCTTTTCAGACGCTTTGCCACCCAGCGGGCAGCAAAGAACACTAACACTGTCAGCGGCAAAGCCCAGAGCGCATCAAACGTCATGATGTTCTCCATCGGCCTTTTTACGCAGGTGCTCAGCACTTAACCCGGTTATCACAAACACCAGCGTGGTGCTCAAAATACAGGAAACCACAATCGGGCCAAATTGCGCCATCAGCGTATCCATATAACTCATAATGCCGATGCTTACCGGGACAAACAGCAGCACCATATAACGAATAAACAGCACGCAACCGGGTTTCACCCAGTGCACAGGGATCCACTGCAAGCAAAGCAAGAGAAACAGAATCAGCATGCCCAGAATACTGCCTGGAAGTTTAATCGGCAGCAGTGACGCCACGCCATTGCCAGCCAGCAATGCTGCCCAAATAATGCTAAACGCGCGAAGGTAGTGCCAGAGGGGGATTAACAGAGGTCGCATGACAGGCTCCTGAGTTTCCAGTCGGGAAATCATAGCCTTAAATTGTGCGCATTGTCTCGAAATAACGCCTTCTTCCCGTGCAGGAAGAAGGCGAGGCAGAGAATTATCCGATCAGGCTGAACAGAATGGCAGAGATGGCCACCAGACCGCAGATAACCACAAACACGTTGCTGATGTGTCCGCTGTATTGGCGCATGGCCGGCACTTTATTAATTGCATACATCGGCATCAGGAACAGCAGCACGGCAATCACAGGACCGCCCAGGGTTTCAATCATCCCAAGAATGCTTGGATTCCAGGTCGCGATAATCCAGGTGGTGACCAGCATAAAGATCGCGGTGCAGCGGTTGAGATTGCCTTCGGTCATGGTTTTGCCGCGGCTGCGCAGGGATTTCAAAATCAGGCCATTAAAGCCTTCACGCGCACCCAGATAGTGTCCAAGGAACGATTTGGTGATCGCCACCATCGCAATGATCGGGGCCATCCACGCCATCATCGGCGTATCGAAATGGTTTGCCAGATACGACAAGATAGAGATGTTTTGTGCTTTAGCTTCCGCCAGATTGGCAGGGGATAGGCTTAATACGCAGCTAAACACAAAGAACATCACGGTGATCACCATCATCACGTGGCTCCAGGCCAGGATGCGGGAACACTTCTTCTCTGCCTGAGCACCGTACTCTTCACGTTTAGCAACGGCAAAGGCAGAAATAATCGGCGAGTGGTTAAACGAAAACACCATGACCGGAATCGCCAGCCACAGCGTCATTATCATACTGTTGCCTGTCGCACTGGCGCTAAAGGAGGCGGTATCAAAAATAGCCGTGCTCCATTGTGGGATCAGGAACAGGGCTAAGGCCATCAGGACGGCGACAAACGGGAACACCAGCATACTCATGGTTTTCACGATCATGTCTTTCCCGAAACGCACAATGGTCATCAGGCCAATAATGAGGATCAGTGACAGCAGCGCGCGCGGCGGAGCCTGCAATTGCAGCTGATGCGTAATAAAACTTTCAACGGTATTGGTGATCGCGACGCTGTAAACCAGCAGGATGGGATAGATGGCGAAGAAGTAGAGCAGGGTAATCAGCTTGCCTGCACCTTTGCCGAAATGCTCTTCCACCACCTCGGTGATGTCTTCACCCGGATTACGTCCGGATAGCACAAAACGGCATAAACCGCGGTGGGCGTAAAAGGTCATGGGAAAGGCTAATACTGCCATGATAAGCAGAGGGATCAGTCCGCCGATACCTGCGTTGATGGGCAGAAACAAGACGCCTGCACCGATAGCAGTGCCGTATAAACCCAGCATCCACATGGTGTCACTTTTACGCCAGCCCTGCGCGGATTGTTGCTCTTCTCTCTCGAGAACTGCGGTTTGAGAGGATTCCATAACTTCTCCGGTGGTAAATTAAAGAAACTTAATAACGACAGAATGGCTTTCTTATCGAGTGTTATTCTGTCGATAGAATAAATAGCAAAATTTAATGGCGCACACTCTACCACCTAAGAGGCAGGAATAAAGCGACATTTAAGAAGGGTCTGGTGATCCTGATCACAAAACTTTAAGGTTTTTTAGATTTAACTTCTGTGTAATTAAAATGAATTTGTCATTAACACCACTTTAATATTTCTAATTAGTGAAATATTCCGTATTGCGGCTGAGTTTGAATGATTAAATTTCAGGCGCATTGGTGTTTTTTTAACAGGGTGCTGTATTTTTATTGTTTAAATTTAACAGGTTAAATGAAAGGGCTTTTGATTTGCGCAACAATAATTGCGGCAACGAAGAGAAGAAGAATATATTGCGCAACGCGTGGTGAAATATGCGGTTAAGGCAAATTAACCGCCGAATAAAATAAAGGCCGTTTAAAATTCAACGGCCTGCAAGATTAATGGCGTACCCAACCCTTGCGAATAGGGACGGCAAACAGTGTGCGATATACGCGTGAGGCGAGACGCAATAGCCCGCGGCCCATAAAGTGCCAGACCACTTGCGCAAACAAACATCCCAGTAAACCGACCAGCAGCCCGCCCAGCATATCAAGAGGCCAGTGTATGCCCAGATAGACGCGTGACCAGGCAATCGCACAACCCATCAGCAGCAGCACGCTGCCTGACCAGAGGCGATGCCAAAACGCGAAGGCCAGCGCAAAGGTGAAAATAATGGTGCCATGATCGCTGGGATACGAGTAGTTGGCGGCGTGCGCCAGATACTGGTGCCCGATGCCCACCGCAAAGGGGCGTGCGTGCGGGAACAGCGCACCCAGGCACCAGGAGATCGTCAGGGCGTACAGCAGGGCAATGCCGGTTTTTAGTACCAGTTCACGTTGAGAGGTGAGTCGATCGCGGGAACCCCAAAACCAGCACATCACGATCAGAATGGGCACCACGGCGATCAGATCGCGGGCAATAAAGGTGGCCAGCGCAATCAGCCACGTGGGTGATGCAGGTGTGGCGTTAATCCAGAGAAACAGATCCTGATTTAGCGTTTCCATTCTGCGTTCCTTTCCTCATCTTCATCCACCAGGTGACCCCGGCGTAAACACTCAATTGTGAAAACCAAACCCACCAACCTGCCCACAGGTTATGGGAAACGAAATGGGCGCCGCGCATCACTTGCCCAAAGCCCATCAAGAGCCCCAACAGCATTGCAGCGCTCCACAGAAACCAGGCAAGGCGCTTGCGCTCAGGCCAAAACAAAAACAGCAGCGCCATCAGACCAAATCCACTGGAGGCGTGCCCGCCAGGAAAACAGTGACCGGGTCCACTGTCGGCGGGGACGCTACCCAGCAACGGGTATGCCCAGGCTTTACCGCCAAATTCCACCAGATCCCACGGACACGAATGTGCGCTGGTGGCTTTAAGTACGCCGACCACCAAAGGCCCGATGCCAATTAACAGTGCCACGAATACCCAGCGACTGCGGCGCAGCGCTAAGCCCGCAAGCAACAGTCCTACAGCTCCCGTGATGACCGCATCTTTCAACAACCGGTGGTTGAGAAGATCCAGCCATGCATTGTTCTGTAAGGGAAAGCGCTGCTGCGCACTGTCAAACCAATAGCGGCTCACTGCCCAGTCCCAAGCGTCGTGGCGCGACAGCCAAAACAGCAACAGACCAGAAAGCGCTAATAAAATGAAGTGCATAAGATAGAAACGTAACGGCAACAGGTAAATGGATTTTGTCTTAATCCCCAAGGGCGTTTCTGTTTTGTTTAAGAATGATGGCAGTGACATGGCGGAATGATGGCAAAAGAAATGAGGAGGTTGAGTCTGGCATGGCACGCTTAAGGTAACCTTAAGTGGCATGAAAGAGTGTAAAGAAGCGTTTCGAGGGGCTGACAGCGGCGTGATTTTTTGTCAAAGTGCCGTGCAGCTTTCACCGGATGGCTGAGTATGGACATAAAAAAACCCGCTAAATTATCCAGGCGGATAATAAGCGGGCTCCTCAATTTGGGGATTTCAAAGAAAAGCAGTGGCACATATTCAGACTCTGCCTTCCGGTGAAAGTTCTCCCCCTCACAAAAATATTTTGATTTTTCTTTTGCCTCGGCAACCGGTTAACATTTCAGCGAAAATTTAGTTACTCATTTAACTATTATTTAACCACCAACCATTTGATTTGCTTCATAAAAAGGGCTATCTTCTGCGCTTTCAGTGCGCCCACGCTTGGTCTTTACTTTTCTGCGCCTGTTCTGGTCGCCCCTGTGCGCCGCTTTCTTTCACCAGTGAACATTCGTCTGTCAGGCCCCTTGCCTGTTTGTAAAGTGACTTAGCGATAGGGAGTAAATTATGGTGTTGCGCGGGCTGTCGGTCACGGCGCTGTTCAGCGGGATACTGGTCTATACGGCTATTTTTGTGATGGTGCGCCAGGGTATCGCGTTGGAAGGCAGTGCGGTGACGGAAATGCGTCTCGGGCTGCTGCTGTTTACGCTGCCGGGCGTACTGAGTGCGCTGATGTCACGTGAAAAGCCTCTCACGCTTGCCCTCTTGGCGTCTCTGGTGGCAACGCCACTGTGCTTGTCGATCACCAGCATGCAATTTCTACACGGTCAAAGTATTTGGCAGGAAACGGCCTGGCTCTCAAGTGCGGTGTTTTGGTGCGTGATGGGCGCATTGACTACCATGCTTTGGCGGGAGTTGTGGCGCATTTATCGGCAGGGATAGCACATTGGGCCAGCGTCACTGGCCCGCTTCAATCAGGCAAACAGACCCAGATTGGCTTTGGCATAAGCCTCGAATTCAGTGAAGCCACCAACGTGGTTCTGATCAAGGAAAATCTGCGGCACGGTTTCAACAGGCTTACCAATGGTTTTTTCCAAATCTGCCTTCGTAATCCCTTCGGCATGAATATCGATATAGCGGTAACTGAAATCGTCACGATCGTTGCTCAGTTTTTCTGCCAGGTCTTTCGCGCGAACGCAATATGGGCAGCCCGGGCGGCCAAAAATCACAGCTAACATAGTTGCTCCTGAGGTAAATAATGTTATGTGACTGAGGTCACAAGAATAAGCATGGCAATCATCATGCCCGCTTCAGGGGGCCAAAGAAAGAAGGAATTACCTGTTGATCTCATTTGTCAGGCCTATAGTCGGCCCTGATGCACTGTGGCACAATCGCGGCCGCGAACAGAGGTTGTTCCATTTTCAGGATGCCGGGAGGGTGTGATGAAATTAGCGATATTGTCTCGTGATGGTGCGCTTTACTCATGTCGACGTTTACGCGAAGCCGCGCTTGCGCGTGGGCACAGCATTGATGTTATCGATCCGCTCTCTTGTTATATGAATATCAATCCGGCTTCACCGGGTATTCATTATCAGGGGGAATTGCTGATGCCGTTTGATGCGGTGATTCCTCGTATTGGTTCTGCACACACCTTCTACGGCACCGCGGTATTGCGCCAGTTTGAAATGCTGGGCAGTTACCCGCTGAACGAATCCGTGGCCATTACGCGGGCGCGTGACAAATTGCGCTCTTTGCAACTGCTGGCGCGCCAGGGCATTGATATGCCGGTAACCGGTTTTGCCCATTCCCCCGATGATACCCGTGACCTGATTGAGTTAGTCGGCGGCGCGCCGCTGGTCGTCAAACTGGTGGAAGGAACGCAGGGTATTGGTGTGGTGCTGGCAGAAACCCGGCAGGCTGCAGAAAGTGTGATTGATGCTTTCCGCGGTCTTAATGCCCATATTTTGGTGCAGGAATACATTAAAGAGGCACACGGCCGCGATATCCGTTGTTTAGTGATTGGGTCTGAGGTGGTCGCAGCCATTGAGCGCGAGGCGAAAGAGGGGGATTTTCGCTCCAATCTGCATCGCGGAGGCACAGCGCGTAATGTGCAGATCACCGATCGTGAGCGTGAAATTGCCGTCAAAGCGGTGGCAACGTTAGGCCTGGAGGTCGCCGGTGTCGATATTTTACGTGCCCATCGTGGTCCGCTGGTGATGGAGGTGAATGCTTCACCGGGATTAGAAGGTATCGAGAAAACAACGGGTTTAAACATTGCTGGTATGTTTATTCGCTGGATAGAGGAAAACGCCAGCCCAGGTTACTGTCCGAAAACCGGAGGATAAGCGCTTTTTTGCGCAGAACTCATGGAGTTCACCCCTTTTTTTCCGTAAGCTATGCCGCACTTTATTTAGAGGTAGCCCGCTATGGATTCACTTATTGTTCCGGATCTAGACGTTTTGCGTCGCTGGCTGGACCTGCAAAGCATCACCTGGTTTGAATGTGACTCATGTCAGGCATTGCATTTGCCACACATGCAAAATTTTGACGGTGTGTTTGACGCAAAAATCGATTTGGTCGATGGGGTTATCCTGTTCTCCGCGTTGGCCGAGGTAAAGCCCACGGCATTGATTCCACTGGTGGGTGATCTGTCGCAAATTAATGCCAGTTCACTTACCGTAAAGGCGTTCATCGATATTCAGGATGATAATCTGCCGAAACTGATCGTTTGCCAGTCAATCTCCGTTAGTGCAGGCCTGACCTACGGGCAATTTTCGCACTTCATGAAACAGAGCGAAGAGCAGATCTCTATGATCGTGATGGAAGCCTTTGCCAACAATCTGTTGATGCTGGGTGAGGATGATGATCACTCTGCATTTGAAGCCCCTCTCTCACGCCTGCATTAATTGAAAATTTGCCGCCTCAAGCGGCATTTTCATCCTTCTTACTACCGCTTATTATTCTGCATTTTGCCCTTTATTGCCCGATAATCCTCGCCACTCATGTCGTTAATGGCATATCACATAGAAGAAACGTGAATAAAAAATCGATAAAAGGCGTTTTTTACTCTGAGGTCTATCCCTGAAGCCCCGCGGAGGCTATGCTGGCGGGGCTGCATGCAGCGTATAACCTCATCTCAGGTATTGTTTTTTTCTATTATCCTTAAGGATGAATAGTGATTCATTCTGTGCCTGAGATGTGACTTTTGATTGCACAACCGCAAAGACGGTTATGTAGACTTTTGAATGGCCCCTATTCAGGAGGAAGGAAGTATGTTCAGCCAACGTAAAAAATGGGTGTCGGGTGTGATTGCGGGTGCACTAATGGCGATCTCCGCCGGCGCGCAGGCAGAACAGAAGACGCTGCATGTGTATAACTGGTCAGATTATATCGCGCCAGATACCGTGCCGAATTTCGAAAAAGAATCCGGCGTGAAAGTGGTTTACGACGTGTTTGATTCCAACGAAGTGTTGGAAGGCAAACTGATGGCGGGTAGCACCGGCTACGACATTGTGGTGCCTTCATCCAGTTTCCTGGCGCGCCAGTTGCAATCCGGTGTGTTCCAACCGCTGGATAAGAGCAAGCTGCCAAACTACAAAAATCTGGATCCCGAGTTGCTGGCGAAAGTGGCACAGCACGATCCGGAAAACAAATATGCAATCCCGTACCTGTGGGCGACCACCGGTATTGGCTACAACGTCGATAAAGTGAAAGCGGCACTGGGTACCGATGCGCCAGTAAACAGTTGGGATCTGGTGTTAAAGCCTGAAAACCTGGAAAAACTGAAAAGCTGTGGCGTCTCGTTCCTCGATGCTCCAGAAGAGATTTTCGCCACTGTTCTTAACTACCTGGGCAAAGATCCTAACAGCAGCGACGCTAAAGACTATTCCGGTGCGGCGACCGATTTACTGTTAAAACTGCGCCCCAACATTCGCTATTTCCACTCTTCGCAATACATCAATGATTTGGCAAACGGCAATACCTGTGTGGCCATTGGTTGGGCGGGTGACATTCTGCAAGCCAAAAACCGTGCGGTAGAGGCCAAAAACGGTGTGCATCTGGAATACGTGATTCCTAAAGAGGGCGCACTGGCGTTTTTTGATATGTTTGCGATTCCGAAAGATGCGAAAAACGTCGATGATGCCTATAAGTTCCTCAACTATCTGATGGAACCGAAAGTGATGGCGAACATCTCCAATACCATCTTCTACGCCAGCGGCGTTAAGGCCTCGCTGCCGTTTGTCAATGAGGCGATCCGTAATAACCCGGGCATCTATCCGACGCCGGAAACCATGCAAAAACTGTTTGTGTTGAAAGTGCAGGATCCAAAACTGGATCGTGTACGTACGCGTGCATGGACTAAAGTTAAAAGTGGTAAGTAAAATTTCCTAGCCTGCTGCCAGGTTCCTGATGACAACAGAGGCGATAGTGGCCTCTGTTGTTGCATTTTGTGGCCCTCGGGCCAGTTGTCACTGCGGTGGAGAGTAAAAGTAGTGAGCGACGCAATTTCCCGTCCCCCGAATAAATCAGCCAAAGCGCTAACCCCGCTGCTGGAAATCCGTAATCTGACCAAGTCGTTTGACGGTCAACACGCGGTTGATGACGTCAGTTTGACGATCTACAAAGGTGAAATCTTTGCCCTGTTAGGCGCATCGGGCTGTGGCAAATCCACGCTGCTGCGTATGTTGGCCGGTTTTGAATCGCCCACCCATGGGCAAATTCTGCTGGATGGGCAGGACTTATCCCATGTGCCACCGTATCAGCGCCCAATTAATATGATGTTTCAGTCTTACGCGCTGTTTCCCCATATGACGGTGGAGCAAAATATCGCCTTTGGCCTGAAGCAAGACAAAATGCCCAAGGATGAAATTGGCGTTCGCGTGCAAGAGATGTTGGCGCTGGTGCATATGCAAGAGTATGCGAAGCGCAAACCGCACCAGTTATCGGGCGGACAACGTCAGCGTGTCGCGCTGGCGCGCAGCCTGGCGAAGCGTCCTAAGCTGCTGTTGCTGGATGAACCAATGGGCGCTCTGGATAAAAAACTGCGCGATCGTATGCAACTGGAAGTGGTGGACATTCTTGAGCGCGTAGGCGCGACCTGCGTCATGGTGACCCACGATCAGGAAGAAGCCATGACCATGGCGGGCCGTATCGCCATTATGAATCGCGGTAAGTTTGTGCAGATCGGCGAACCCGAAGAAATTTATGAACACCCAACCAGCCGTTACAGCGCCGAATTTATTGGTTCGGTCAACGTATTTGAAGGCCTGCTGCACGAGCGTCAGGACGATGGTTTGGTGATTTCCAGCCCCGGTCTTATTCATCCATTGAAAGTCGATTCTGATGCGTCTGTGGTGGATGGTGTGCCGGTCAGCGTAGCGTTGCGCCCTGAAAAGGTCATGCTTTGTGAAGAGGTGCCGGCAGATGGCTGTAACTTTGCCGTAGGAGAGGTGATTCATATTGCCTACCTTGGCGATCTGTCGATTTACCATGTGCGTTTGAAAAGCGGACAGGTGATCAGTGCGCAGTTACAAAACGCCCACCGTTATCGCAAAGGTGCCCCGACCTGGGGTGATGAAGTGCGTCTCTGCTGGGATGCTGACAGCTGTGTTGTTTTGACGGTGTAAGGGGGTTTGTATGTCGTCTCTACCTGAACGCGTCACTGAGCCTCCTGGCGGCATCAAGCGTTTTTTCACGCGCTTGCAGATGCAACATGGCCGCAAATTGGTGATAGCACTGCCTTATTTGTGGCTTGTGCTGCTGTTTTTACTGCCATTTCTGATTGTCTTTAAGATTAGTTTTTCGGAAATTGCGCGGGCTATACCGCCTTATACTGAACTGATTACCTGGGCCGATGGGCAACTGAGTGTGGTGCTCAACCTCGGGAATTATTTCCAGTTAACCGATGATCCACTGTATTTCGACGCGTATATGCAGTCGTTGAAAGTGGCGGCAATTTCGACGCTGATTTGTTTGGCGGTAGGGTATCCGCTGGCGTGGGCGATTGCGCACAGCAAACCCTCAATGCGTAATATTTTGTTGTTGCTGGTTATTCTGCCGTCATGGACGTCTTTTTTAATTCGCGTCTATGCATGGATGGGGCTGCTGAACAACAACGGTATTCTGAACCGCTTTTTGCTGTGGTTAGGGGTTATTGATCATCCGTTGGTGATTTTGTACACCAACTGGGCGGTGTATATCGGTATTGTTTACTGCTATCTGCCGTTCATGGTGCTCCCTATCTATACCGCATTGACGCGTATTGATTACTCGTTGGTGGAAGCGTCGCTGGATCTTGGCGCGCGCCCGCTTAAAACGTTTTTCAACGTGATTGTGCCACTGACGAAAGGGGGCATTATTGCCGGCTCAATGCTGGTGTTTATCCCTGCGGTGGGCGAGTACGTGATCCCTGAACTGTTGGGTGGGCCAGATAGCATCATGATTGGCCGTATCCTGTGGCAGGAGTTCTTTAATAACCGTGACTGGCCAGTCGCTTCCGCTCTGGCGGTCATTATCTTGTTGATCCTGATCGTGCCGATTATGTGGTTCCATAAACATCAGAATAAAGAGATGGGAGAAAAATCGTGAATTCATTACCAACGATTCGCTCGCCCTGGCGCACCGCAATTTTAGCCGTGTGCTTCTTCTTTCTGTATGCGCCAATGGTGCTACTGGTGATCTACTCGTTCAACAGTTCACAACTGGTCACGGTCTGGGAAGGCTTTTCTCTGCACTGGTATCGCGTGCTGTTCCAGGACAGTGCGATGATCAGCGCAGTGAGTCTCAGCCTGACCATTGCGGCACTCAGCGCCTCAATGGCGGTGATTCTGGGCACAATCGCGGCGGTTATCATCGTGCGTTTTGGCCGTTTCAAAGGCCAGACCGGGTTTGCCTTTATGCTGACGGCGCCTTTGGTGATGCCCGATGTGATTACCGGCTTATCCTTGCTGTTGCTGTTTGTATCGATGGCGCATGCGGTGGGCTGGCCTGCTGAGCGCGGTATGCTCACCATCTGGCTGGCGCACGTTACCTTCTGTACCGCCTACGTGGCGGTGGTGATCAATGCGCGGTTGCGTGAATTGGATCGCTCTCTGGAAGAAGCCGCAATGGATTTGGGGGCGACACCGTTGAAAGTGTTTTTCGTCATTACCGTGCCGATGATTGCCCCTGCACTGGTTACCGGTTGGCTGTTGGCCTTCACCTTGTCGCTTGATGATTTGGTGATATCGAGTTTTGTCACCGGCCCTGGTGCCACAACCTTACCGATGCAGATCTTTGCGACGGTGCGACGTGGTGTGAACCCGGAAATCAACGCGCTGGCGTCACTCATCTTGTTTATCGTCGGTATCGTCGGCTTTATTGCCTGGCGACTGATGGCCAACGAAGAGAAAAAACGCCTGCGCGATATTCAACGCGCGCAACGCGGTTGATCATTCGGGGGCGCGTCTGGTGGCGCGCCCCCGTCATTTGGCTCTATACTCTGTAAAATCAGGCAGCTGAGTGCTGTTTACAGAGGCAGACAATGTCCGAACTCTTCAAAGAGATCAAAGCCACTGCTGTGGAAACTCACACCATTCCCATTCCGGTGCGCATTGCCGGGCTGGCGATTATCATTACTCGCTGCGTCGGGCTGCTGCTACTGTTTTCTACGCTCGGCTATGATGGCATGCTGGATTTTGTGCATCGCAGTGTGCAGGCATGGGATTCCACGCTGATCTTTATTGCCAGCCAACTGATTGTCTGTTTAGAAATCCACTGTGCATTTCGCCTGATGCGAGGAGAAAACCGTGGGCGGTGGGGCTATCTGCTGGCGCAAATTGTGGTGTGTAGTTACCTGATGATGGCTTCGATGGGATGGATCTGGCCGGAAATTTTCAGTCTCAGCGGTGATTCTAACGGGGAAATATTCAGTGCCTTGTTCTGGCATAAGTTTCCTGATCTGGTGGTGATTCTGCTGTTATTTATGCCTGCCAGTAGCCGACTTTTTTTCCGTGCGCGTGGCGAGTAGTGTACAATCGCCGCCCGCTTTAATAATGACGTTGTGACCATGCATTGCGAGCTTTTTAACGCCCATTCTTGCCGTTCCTGCCAGTGGCTCGCCACGCCTTATGCGCAACAGCTACGCGATAAATCTGCGCTGCTGCGCGAATTGTTGCCAGATATTCCCGCCGATCGCTGGTTGCCGGTGCAGGTATCAGAGCAGCAGGGCTTTCGTAATAAAGCCAAAATGGTGGTCAGTGGCAGCGTTGAGCGGCCCGTCTTTGGGCTGGTACATAAAGACGGCAGCGCAGTCGATCTGAGTGAGTGTCCTCTCTATCCCGCCACGTTCTCGCCGGTCTTTCATCAGTTAAAACCCTTTATTGCTCGCGCGGGATTAACGCCCTACAACGTGGCGCGTAAGCGCGGCGAGCTGAAATTCCTCCTGCTGACGGAAAACAGCCGTGGTGAGATGATGCTGCGTTTTGTGCTGCGCAGTACCGCTAAGCTCGATCTTTTGCGCGCGGTATTGCCCGATCTGCAGCGCCAATTGCCGCAGCTCAAGGTGATTACGGTTAACGTGCAACCTGTGCATATGGCTATTTTGGAAGGGGATGAGGAGATTTACCTCACCGAACAACAGACGCTGGCGGCAAAACTGAATGACGTGCCGCTGTGGCTACGTCCGCAGAGCTTCTTCCAGACAAACACGGCCGTGGCGAGTCGGCTGTACGACAGTGCGCGTCAGTGGGTGGCTGAGTTGAACGTTCAGCATATGTGGGATCTGTTTTGTGGCGTTGGCGGTTTTGGCCTGCATTGCGCGACACCCGAAATGCGGTTAACCGGCATTGAAATCAGCGCGGAAGCCATCGCGTGTGCCACCCGCTCAGCACAGGAGATGGGGCTGAACAAGGTGCATTTTGCGGCGCTGGATTCTACGCGATTTGCGACAGCAGAAGGGGATGTTCCTGAATTGGTATTGGTGAATCCACCACGGCGCGGTGTGGGCACTGAGCTGTGCGAGTATTTGAACAGCATGGCCCCTGAATGGCTGCTGTATTCCAGTTGCAACGCAGTGACGATGGCAGCGGATATGCAGCGGTTAACGCGCTACCAAACGGTGAAAATCCAATTGTTTGATATGTTTCCGCATACGGCACACTACGAAGTGCTGACGTTATTACAACGTCTGCCAGAGTGAAGACACTGTGCGGTTAGCGCAGTGTCTTTATCTGATTCACTTACTGCGGAAACCACTTCTGGTTAATTTTCTGGTAAGTGCCATCCGCTTTAATCGCGGTCAGCGCAGCGTTCAATTTTTCCAGCAGCGCAGTATTATCCGGGCGCACGGCAATGCCTAAACCGGTGCCAAAATATTGTGCGTCAGTGACGTGCTCACCCACGGTGCCCAGGCCAGGATTGGTTTTTAACCACTCGTTGACCACGGCAGTATCACCAAACACGCCATCCAGGCGGTTGTTTTTCAAATCCAAAATGGCATTTTGATAGCTGTCATAGGCGACAGTGACCACTTCGGGATGTTTATCCTGCATAAATTTCTGGTGCGTAGTGCCATTTTCCATGCCGATACGTTTGCCTTTTAACTGCTCAAGGCTGCTGAATTTGCCTTTCTGGGCAATGACCACCGCCGAGTTTGCATAGTATGGGGCGGTGAAGGTGACCTGCTTGCTGCGCTCTGGCGTGATATCCATACCTGAAATCACGGCATCAAAACGGCGGAACTTCAGCGCCGGAATTAAGCTGTCAAAAGGATTATTGGTGAAGGTGCAATTGGCTTGCATATTGGCACACAGCGCTTTGGCTAAATCAATGTCAAAGCCGACGATCTGGTTGTTACCATCAAGAGACTCAAAGGGCGGATAAGTTGCAGAGGAGGCAAAACGAATGGTTTCTGCGGCCTGCGCGGTGAAGGCCATGCCTGCCAGAAGTCCTGCCAAAAGTAATTTTTTCATCGTGTATGCTCCATTTTTATCGTTGTCATCGCTGCGCATTGGCAGGCAAGTCACTCTGCCATTGATTGCGTATTTATGCAATATTTGTGTATATAAAATCAAAACAGTGCGCAAAGTAGCCACAAATGTGCACAATGAGGCGATAAGCGCTATGGCTGTGATAGAGCAAAAAGGCCAGGATGGGGAAAGAAAAGAGAAGCTACCTGCGATGAACAGGTAGCGTTACAGCGTTAATTTCGGCGTTCGAACGCCAGTGCGCGTCGTTCAATCATCCGCATCATCAGGGTGAGTAACCCATTGACGCAGAGATACACCACACCAGCGGCGGCAAACACCGTGACATCATAGGTGCGCCCGTATAACAACTGACCGTGTCCCATCACTTCCATCAATGTGATGGTGTAGGCCAGTGAGGTGCTTTTAAACACCAGCACCACCTCGTTAGAGTACGAGGAAAGCGCACGTTTAAAAGCGTAGGGCAGCAGGATACGCAGCGTATCTTTCCGATTCATCCCCAATGCTGCACATGACTGCCACTGACCTGAAGGAATGGCTCGCACAGCACCGTGAAACAGTAATGTGGTGTAGGCAGCACTGTTCAGTGACAGTGCCAGCATCGCACACAGCCAGGGATCAGACAGTAAGTGCCACAGCCACGGGATATTTTGGATGGAGGGGAACTGGCCCGGTCCGTAATAAATCAGGAAGATCTGCACCAACAGTGGCGTGCCCGTAAACAGCGTAATGTACCCGCGCACCAGTTGACTCAACACGGGCACTTTTAACGTGATGATCACGGTAAACAGCACCGACAGCAGCAGCGCTGCAACCAGGGCGGCGACCGTCAGCGTCAGGCTGGTGTGCAGGCCTTTTAATATTTCTGGAAAGTATTCCAACATCAGCTGTTCCCCCGCTCAAAACGCGTCGCCCGCAGGTCGATACGTTTCAAAATATATTGGCTAAGCAGGGTGATAATCAGGTAAATGCCCGCCGCGACCAGATACCAGGTAAACGGCTCCTGGGTGCGCGTGGCAATGCTTTTTGTTTGCAGCATTAAATCGTTCACACTGATCAGTGATACCAGCGCGGTATCTTTTAGCAGAACCAGCCACTGATTGCCCAGACCGGGCAGGGCATGTCGCCACATCTGCGGCATGATCAAGCGGAAAAAGATGGCGCTTTTGGTCATACCCAGCGCCTGGCCGGATTCCCACTGACCCAGTGGCACGGCTTTCAATGCTCCACGCAGGGTTTGTGAGGCATAAGAGGCGTACAGGATCGCCAGTGCAATCACCCCACACAAAAAGGGGCTGACATCGAAATTGTCGATCTGCACTTGAATGGGGATCTGCACGATGCCGAGATTCAGTGTGAAGCCATCCGACAGCGTGAGCAGCAATTGCGACGCACCAAAGTAGATGAATAACACCACCAGAATTTCTGGCAAACCGCGAAAGAGCGTGACCAATCCGGTGCCTAACCAGGCCAGCGGACGCACGCGTGAGGATTCCCATGCAGCAAACACCATCGCCAGCGCGAGGCCGACGATGAGTGCACAAAGAGCAAGGCCGACGGTCATGCCGGCGGCGCTTGCGAGTGTGTTCAGTTCGTTCATTTAAACCTTACTGCTGAAACCATTTGTCGTAGATGGTCTTGTAGGTGCCGTCTTGTTTCACTTTATCCAGCGCGGCATCGAACTTGCTTTGCAGCTCCGTATTGCCCTGACGTAATGCGATACCTAAGCCAGTGCCAAAGTAGGCTTTGTCGGTGACTTTCTCACCCACCGCTGCCAGCGCATCGTTTTGTTTCAACCACTCGTTTACCACTGCGGTGTCACCAAATACGGCATCAATGCGGCCATTTTTGAGGTCAAGAATGGCGTTCTGATAGCTGTCGTAAGGCACGGCCGTTACGCCAGACTGCTTATCCATCAAATACTTTTGGTGGGTGGTACCGTTTTGCACACCGACACGTTTGCCTTTCAGTGCAGCAACATCCGCCACTTTGCCTTTTTGCGCCACAAAAATGGCGGAGTTGTCGTAGTAAGGTTTGGTAAACAGCACCTGTTTTTCACGCTCTGGCGTGATATCCATACCTGCCATCACCGCGTCAAAACGGCGGAATTTCAGGCTTGGGATCAGACTGTCAAACGCCTGATTAGTGAACGTACAGGTCGCGTTGATCTCTTTGCACAGGGCGTTCGCCAGGTCAACGTCAAATCCTTGAATTTTGTTGCTGGCATCCACGAATTCAAACGGAGGATAGGAGGCTTCGGTCGCAAAGCGAAGAGTTTGTGCAGCGCTGGCGCTGAGGCTAATGCTGGCTAACAGAGCAGCAAGTACAATCTTTTTCATTTTTATATCCTGCGTTAGTGCGATAAGTAATTGGCAAACGCCTCGGTTTGCGGCTGTGAAAAGCGAGTGGCATCACCCTGTTCAACGATATAGCCATTTTCCATATACACCACGCGACTGGCGGTTTTGCGCGCCACCTCGACTTCGTGGGTCACAATGACCTGGGTGATCTGCGTTTGTGCCAGCTCTCGAATGATGCTGACAATTTGCGCGGTGATTTCAGGATCGAGTGCGGCGGTCGGTTCGTCAAACAGCAATACCTGTGGCTCCATCATCAGTGCACGCGCAATGGCGACGCGCTGCTGTTGACCACCGGACAAATGCAAAGGGAAACGGTCAGCGTATTTCGTCAGGCGCAAGCGCTCCAGCAATTTTTCCGCGCGCGCATGCGCCTGATCTTTCGCCAAACCCAGCACGCGGCAAGGGGCTTCAATCAGGTTTTGTAACACGGTTAAGTGCGGCCAAAGATTGTATTGCTGAAACACCATACCGACATTCTGGCGAAGGGCGCGAATGGCTTCGTCAGACGGTTTTTTGGTGAAATCAAAATGTGTGCCGGCAATGTGCAAGGTGCCAGAACGCGGCATTTCCAACAAATTGAGGACGCGCAGCAGTGAACTCTTACCCGCACCACTCGGACCGAGCAGCACCAGCGTTTCACCCTGTGGACATTCCAGTTGAATATCAAACAACGCCTGATGTGCGCCGTAGAAGCAGTTAATTCCGTTAAGTTGAATACTCATGCGCAAAAAGTGAATAGCAATTGATGTTGTAAATCTTAACGTCGACAGAATAGTTATGCAATCCTGGCGGGTTAAAATTTATTATTAGTAGGCAGATACCCCTAAAGTTAGCACAAGATCACGCCGCTGCGGTTTTATCAGGACGCATCGCGGGGAATTTTTCAATATTTGCGAGATGACGCGTGCGAGCCGGGGGCAAAAGACAAGGCAGTGGCAGCCTGTGGCGTACAACTTTTCCTCTTTTTAACTTCTGACACTTGGCATTTACACTGTTTATCATACAGTGGTATTTCGCACGCCGTCTCACGATGAAGCGGCGACCAGGTGACGGATATAGACAGGAGTAGCGGATGAAATTCTCAACAACACCCAGCCTCGAAGGCCAGACGATCACGGATTATTGCGGTGTCGTCACCGGAGAGGCGATTTTGGGCGCCAACATTTTCCGTGATTTTTTTGCCGGTATCCGCGATATCGTGGGTGGCCGTTCGGGTGCCTATGAAAAAGAATTGCGCAAAGCGCGGTTAATTGCGTTTGAAGAACTTGAAGCGCAGGCAAAAGCCTTGGGTGCCGATGCGGTGGTCGGGATAGACATTGATTATCAAACCGTCGGCAAAGACAGCAGCATGCTGATGGTCAGTGTCACCGGTACGGCTGTTAAGATGCGTCGCTAATGCACAAGGGAATAATGATATTGCTGGCAGGGTTGCTGGCCGGTTGTACGACGAGTGGACTGGAGCAACGTGCGGGTTATGTTGCCGACAGTCGCCATCACGCCTGGGGGGCTCGCCCTCGGGTTAAAGTCGTGGTTATCCACTATACCGCAGAGGATTACTCCTCCTCACTGGCGACGCTCACGGCGAAAAATGTCAGTACCCATTATCTGATCGCCCCGCAGCCAGGTCAGTCCAATCCCGTTATTTTGCAACTGGTACCGGAAGCGCAGCTCGCCTGGCATGCTGGCCCCAGTTTTTGGCGGGGAGCGACACGCATTAACGATACTTCTATTGGTATTGAACTCGTCAATGCAGGCTATCGGCGCACCGCGAATGGCATTGTCTGGTCACCTTTTCCGCCACAGCAAATTGCTGCGCTACAGGCGCTGGTGAAGGATATTACTCAACGCTATGGCATTGCGCCGTACAACATTGTTGGGCATAGCGATATTGCGCCGCAGCGCAAACAGGATCCGGGTCCGTTGTTTCCATGGGGTGAACTGGCGAAGGCGGGCATTGGTGCCTGGCCCGACAGCCAACGCGTACAACAGTTGATGCGCGGCGAACCGGCGCATCAAAGTGTGGCGGTAGAAGCGGTGTTAGCGGCGTTGCAACGCTACGGTTATCCGGTGGACGCGCAAATGACGCCAGTGCAACAGCGTAAAGTCATCGCTGCTTTTCAGATGCACTACCGGCCTGCTGATTACCGCGGCTGGCCAGATGTTGAAACCCTGGCCATTGCGCAAGCCTTACTGGAAAAATACGGGGACGCCTGATGGCTTCCCCTCTGACTCAGTATTGCGCCTGAATAAACTCACGGCAGGTATGTACCACCTGCTGGAGTTGTTCGCGGCTGACATCCAAATGGGTGACCAGACGGGTAACGGGCCCAACGGACGCCAGGATTTTGTTTTGTTGTAACCAGCGGCTGAGCGGGGCGACATACTCTGCGGGCACATCAACGAAGACCATGTTGGTTTCCTGGCGGCGCACGTTTACCCCCAGGTCGCGCAGCGCTGTCGCTAACCAGGCGGCGTTATCGTGGTCATGTTGCAAGCGGGCGACATTGTTTTCCAGCGCGTAGATTCCCGCCGCGGCCAGAATGCCAGCCTGCCGCATGCCACCGCCGGTCATTTTGCGCCAGCGTCGAGCTTGTTGAATGTATTCCGCACTGCCACACAGCAGAGAGCCTGCTGGTGCACCTAACCCTTTGGACAAACAAAGGGTCAGGCTGTCGCAATAGCGGGCGATATTTTCCAGCGTGGTATTTTGCGCAACAACCGCATTGAAAATGCGCGCCCCGTCGATATGCAGACTCAAGCCTTTTTCACGCGTGAAATCCCACGCCTGAGCCAAATAGCTCAGGGGTAACACTTTGCCGTTGTGTGTATTTTCCAGGCTGAGCAGGCGGGTGCGGGCAAAATGCGCGTCATCAGGTTTGATAAAGGCAGCCACCACATCCAGCGGTAAGGTGCCATCGGATGCCGCCTGAATCGGTTGCGGTTGGATGCTGCCCAGCACCGCCGCGCCCCCGGCCTCATACTTATAGTTATGCGCCAGTTGGCCGACGATATATTCGTCGCCACGCTGACAATGGCAGAGCAGGGCAACCAGATTAGCCTGCGTGCCGGTAGGCAGAAACAGGGCGGCTTGCTTGCCGCTGATCTCAGCCGCCATGGCTTCCAGTGCGTTGACAGTGGGGTCATCGCCGTAGACATCATCACCGGTCTCTGCCTGCATCATTGCCGCCAGCATCGCGCTGGAAGGGCGGGTCACGGTATCACTACGCAGATCGATCACGCTTACTCCTTACCAAAATAAAAACGAAAGCCTGGGCTTTCGCGTTCTGTGCCAGCTATTTTTTTACCGTAGGTGAAGGATGATTACCAGTCGTCTGTCGGGAGAGGGTGATGGGATGAATATGAGACTGGATGATGCGATCAAACTCTTTACCGGTCAGACTATTCAGCGCCAAATCGCAACTGGTGCCGCCGCCATCGAATTGATAGGCCTCGCGGGCAATAGAGCGCAACGTGATCCGCGAGATATCAGTGGGGCGCCAGTTGTAGACGACCAGCATATTGTCAAAATTATTATCAAACTCGCGATCGCGCTTTTTGGTGGTTAGCGTTGTCATGGTCAGACAAATTTGTTTGACGAGGATTTCCATATCCTGGCGTTCGAGTTTTTCTGCCGTAGAAAAAATCGTCAGCTGCCCTTTTTCCAGCGCGTAGCTGGCGATGTGTTTGGGCCGTTTCAGCGTGTTCTCGAGTCCTGCAGGTAATGCCGCCGCGTGACTACAGCAGGCAGCGAACAGGCAAAACAGCATGGCGCAAAAAGTGGTTTTCATGGTGTCAGTCGGTGGCAAACGAAGGCACCGATAAATTACCATGTTGCCCAATGCAGTCGAGTAGATGCGAGTCTGAAAATAACACAATGGGATTTTTCCCTTCCCATTGTGTTTGCCGGTTTAGCGTAACCAGTTGGTTTTAGCCAGTTCTACCACTTCATCGCCGCGGCCATTGATGATGGCGCGTAACATATACAGACTAAAGCCTTTGGCTTGCTCCGCTTTAATCTGCGGCGGCATAACCAGTTCGTCGGTGGCAGTGATGGCGTCAATCACAACGGGCCCGTCATGTGCAAAGGCCTCTTCCAATACCGCATCCACTTCGGAGGCTTTTTCAACACGCAAACCTTTTATTCCACAAGCGCGCGCAATCGCGGCAAAATCAGGATTCACCAGTTCAGTGCCGTCGGTCAGATAGCCACCCGCTTTCATCTCCATTGCTACAAAACCCAGCACGCTGTTATTAAAAATCACCAGTTTTACCGGCAAATTTAATTGCTTCAGCGAGAGAAGATCGCCCATCAACATGCTAAAACCGCCATCACCACACAGGGCAACCACCTGACGTTCAGGAAATGTCGCTTGTGCACCAATGGCTTGCGGCATGGCATTGGCCATTGAGCCGTGGTTAAACGAGCCGATTAACCGCCGTTGGCCATTCATGCTCAGATAACGTGCAGCCCATACGGTGGGGGTGCCAACATCACAGGTAAACACGGCATCCTGCGCTGCATGGCGACTGATTTGCTGCGCCAGAAACTGCGGGTGAATCGCTTGCTTGTCATTGGCATTCGCTAAGTCATCCAGGCCTTGTCGCGCTTCAACGTAATGTGCCCGCGCTTTATCCAGGAAGCCGCGCTCTTGTTTCACCGCCAATTGCGGCAGTAGCGCGCGTAATGTGGTTTTGATATCACCTTGTAAAGCGACATCAACGTGGCTGTGCGCGCCGATACTGCCGGGATTGATATCAATCTGAATAATGCGGGCATCCTGCGGGTAGAACGCGCGATAGGGGAATTGCGTGCCGAGCAGAATCAGGGTATCGGCATTCATCATGGCGTGATAGCCAGAGGAAAAACCAATCAGGCCCGTCATCCCAACATCATAAGGGTTGTCCCATTCGATATGTTCTTTACCGCGCAGCGCATGTACAACGGGCGACTTGAGTGTTGCAGCCAGTTGCACGACTTCGTCGTGCGCACCGGCACAACCACTGCCACACATCAGGGTGATGTTTTTGGCTTCATTGAGAACATCTGCCAGCTTTTTGATTTCACTGCTGTCGGGAACAATGTGCGGCGCCTGAGGCGGATACCATGCGGTTTTGGCTCCTTCCGGGGCCAACTGGAGTGCTACATCGCCCGGCAGTACCACCACGGATACACCCCGGTTAAGAATGGCTTTGCGCATGGCAATCGCCAGCACTTGTGGGAGCTGTTCAGGATTGGAGACCAGTTCACAATAGTGGCTGCATTCACGAAACAGTGATGCCGGATGCGTTTCTTGAAAGTAGTTGCTGCCGATTTCGCTGGACGGAATGTGTGCGGCGATGGCAAGCACGGGGACGTGATTGCGGTGACAGTCAAACAGTCCGTTAATCAAATGCAAATTGCCCGGGCCGCAAGACCCCGCACAGACCGCGAGTTCACCCGTTAGTTGCGCTTCCGCTCCTGCGGCAAAAGCGGCCACTTCCTCATGGCGGGTGGGCATCCATTGAATGGTGCCCATACGATTCAGGCTGTCACTCAACCCATTGAGGGAATCCCCCGTGACGCCCCAAATGCGCTTAACCCCTGCGCTCTCTAATGTTTTGGCCAGAAAAGCAGCGACGGTTTGTTTCATACATCCTCCTTGTTAAAACTTACCCGTAAAGGGAAACCCGTTAAGCATAGTCCACGCCCTGAGCTCTCGGCTTGACGGCACGAAACTTAGCGATCATTCTCAATTAAAACAAAGGGAAGGATCGGCGTATGCAATTGGAACACGTTGAGGTCACCGGGTTTCGCGGGATTAACCAGTTGTCGCTGCCGTTGGAAGGCGACAACGTTTTGATTGGTGAGAATGCGTGGGGTAAATCCAGCCTGCTGGATGCACTGACGTTGTTATTGTCACCTGAAACCCCGGATTATCAGTTCACCCTGCATGATTTTCATTTCACTCCGGGTGAGCAGCATACGCGGCTGACGCATTTGCAGGTGGTGTTTACCTTTCGCGAATCGGAAGTGGATGAGCGTTTTCTGCCCAGACTTAAGGGACTGGAGGCATGCTGGCAGCGTGCAGAGCAGGGGCTGTATCGACTGCGCTATCACTTGAGGGGGGACAGGGATGCACAAGACCAGGTGACGACACAGCGACAGTTTATTGATCTGCGTGGTGAGGTGCTGTCCGGGATAGAGGTGGTGCCGGCGGTAAAAACACTGATTCGTCTGCATCCCGTATTGCGACTGCGCGATGCGCGCTTTAATCGGCATTTTCGTCTGCAAGGAGAGCAACGCCCCACGGCAGATCTGTCTGGGCTGGTGAACCGTATTGATACACTGACGCGTGACATGGTGGCACGCCCGCAAAATCTGACCGATCAGGCCCTGCGACAGGGGTTGCATACTATGCAGCAACTGCTCCAGCACTATTTTGCGCTCCAGCATCCGCCTGAAGAACGGGCGCTGTCGCAACGCAGTGTGCCGGGGCGGGCCTCCGCACAGGGCTGGCGCTACCTCGATACGCTTAATCAGACGATCGCGTCTGCCGACAGTCGCAGCCGCCGTCTGATTCTCCTGCGGATGTTCTCGTTGTTGATTCAGGCCCGCGGGCATTTTCACCTGCATCCGCAGGCTCGACCGCTGTTGCTGATTGAAGATCCGGAAACTCGCTTGCATCCCATTATGCTTTCGGTGGCCTGGGGATTATTGACGTTGCTCCCTTTGCAAAAAATCACCACCACAAACTCAGGCGAGTTGCTCTCTCAGGTGCCGATTACGCACGTCTGTCGGCTGGTGCGCGAAGCCTCACACGTGGCGGCATGGCGTTTAGGGCCCGAGGGGATGAACAGCGAAGACAGCCGCCGCATTGCTTTTCATATCCGCTTTAATCGGCCTTCTTCACTGTTTGCGCGCTGTTGGCTGCTGGTCGAAGGGGAGACGGAGGTTTGGGTGATGAATGAGTTAGCGCGCCAGTGCGGCTATCACTTTGAGGCAGAGGGCATTAAGGTGATTGAGTTTGCCCAGTCAGGTTTAAAGCCGTTATTGAAGTTTGCCTATCGGATGGGCATTGAATGGCATGTGTTGACCGATGGCGATCAGGCGGGGAAAAAATATGCGGAAACAGCGCGGGGATTATTGCGTCATGGTGATAACCCGGAGCGCCATCACCTGACGGTATTACCAGCGCTGGATATGGAGCACTTTCTGTATCGTGAGGGATTCAGTGATGTCTTTCACCGCATGGCGCAATTGCCAGACAATGTCCCCATGAATACCCGACGTATTATTACCAAGGCTATTCATCGCACCTCCAAGCCTGATTTAGCCATTGCGGTGGCCACCGTCGCGGCAGAACGGGGCACTGAGGCGATTCCTGTTGTGCTGCGCAAAATGTTTGCTCGTGTGCTGTGGCTGGCGCGTGGAAAGGCGGACTGAACAGTTTGTGCCTGCTGGCTTGAATCTGAAAAGGGCAATCCCATCTTAGTTACAGTGCGTTGTTTCCCATGAAGCAGAGAGAAAAATGCCAGCACACAGGCTGGCATTTTAGGGTGTGGTTGTTCAAAATGTGGGGATTGGTCAGGCGCTGACCGCAATTTTTTCCACCGGCACAATCAGGCTGGCGTGGTTGCCCTTCGGTCCTTCGTGGACATCGAAGTGAACCTCTTGTCCGGCTTTAAGCGTTCGATAGCCGTCCATCTGAATTGTTGAGTAGTGCGCGAATATATCCTCGCCGCCACCGACAGGACAGATGAAGCCGAAACCTTTGGCGTTATTGAACCATTTTACAGTACCCGTCTCCATGCTTCTGGATCCCTCGCAAGACAATTCTGTTATGAGTGAGGTGCAGGCTGATGCCTGTAAGCTGTTTAAAACTCAATCAGCTTGTCTCTGTACAATGTAGAAAAAAGGGCCGGGTCGTCAAGCAAACGCCCCTGTCGGCAGAGGAAAAAATCCTCAAAATTTGAAGCAGATAACGCTATTTCAAATTTTGTGACAGAGGTCGCGTGAGGAAAATTTCTGCAAAATGTGAGCGCTGTAAAGTCGCTCCCCGCGCAGGTGTTAAACTTACCCTGTGACGTGCTAGATTGAAGTTAGCACGACGCGTAAACACTGATGGGATCGTATGGGAAACACAAAAGACTGGCTTAACTTCGAACAACTCGCTGACGATAAAGTCCGCGAAGAGTTAAAGCCACCATCGATGTATAAAGTTATTCTCAATAATGATGACTATACGCCGATGGAATTTGTTATTGACGTGCTGCAAAAGTTCTTTTCTTATGATACTGAACGTGCAACGCAACTGATGCTTACCGTGCATTATCGAGGCAAAGCCATTTGCGGTGTTTTCACCGCCGAGGTGGCGGAAACCAAAGTGGTGATGGTGAATCGTTACGCGAAAGAAAATGAGCATCCGTTGCTGTGCACGCTGGAAAAAGCCTGAATTAAAGCCGTTGGCTTTAGGGCAATATATTGGGGGAGGTGCCTATGCTCAATCAAGAACTGGAACTCAGTTTAAATATGGCTTTCGCCAGAGCGCGTGAGCACCGACACGAGTTTATGACCGTCGAGCATTTGCTGCTGGCTTTGCTCAGTAATCCGGCGGCGCGTGAGGCACTGGAAGCCTGTGCGGTGGACATTGTCGCTCTGCGTCAGGAACTCGAAACCTTCATCGAACAAACAACACCGGTGCTGCCTGCCAGCGAAGAGGAGCGTGATACACAACCGACGCTCAGCTTCCAGCGCGTTCTGCAGCGCGCGGTGTTTCACGTCCAGTCTTCTGGTCGCAGTGAAGTCTCTGGTGCCAATGTGCTGGTGGCCATTTTCAGCGAACAGGAGTCGCAAGCGGCTTACCTGCTGCGTAAGCATGAAGTCAGCCGTCTTGATGTGGTGAACTACATTTCACACGGCACCCGTAAAGATGAGCCTAATCCGGCGCCAGGCGCTGAGAATCCGGTTAACGAAGAGCAAGCAGGCGGGGAGGATCGTATGGAAAACTTCACCACCAATCTCAATCAGCTTGCTCGCGTCGGCGGTATCGATCCGCTGATTGGCCGCGATAAAGAGCTGGAACGTGCGATCCAGGTGCTGTGCCGTCGTCGCAAGAATAACCCGCTGTTGGTGGGCGAGTCCGGTGTCGGTAAAACGGCGATTGCAGAAGGCCTTGCCTGGCGAATCGTGCAGGGCGATGTGCCGGAAGTGATGAAAGAGTGCACGCTGTATTCACTGGATATCGGTTCATTATTGGCCGGCACCAAGTATCGCGGTGACTTTGAAAAACGTTTTAAAGCGCTGTTGAAACAGTTGGAGCAGGACAAGAACAGTATTCTGTTTATTGACGAAATTCACACGATCATCGGTGCCGGTGCGGCATCTGGTGGGCAGGTGGATGCGGCTAACCTGATTAAGCCACTGCTCTCTGGCGGTAAAATCCGCGTAATGGGTTCTACCACGTATCAAGAGTTCAGTAATATCTTTGAAAAAGACCGTGCTCTGGCGCGTCGCTTCCAAAAGATCGATATCACCGAGCCTTCGGTTGACGAAACCGTGCAGATTATCAACGGCTTGAAACCGAAGTACGAAGCGCACCATGACGTGCGTTACACGGCAAAAGCGGTGCGTGCGGCGGTTGAGCTGGCGGTTAAATATATCAATGACCGTCATTTACCGGATAAGGCGATTGACGTAATTGATGAAGCCGGGGCGCGTGCGCGTTTGCTGCCGGTCAGTAAGCGTAAAAAAACCGTCAATGTTTCAGATATCGAAACCGTGGTCGCGCGCATTGCGCGCATCCCAGAGAAAAGTGTGTCGGCAACCGATCGCGATACGCTGAAAAACCTCGGCGATCGCCTGAAAATGCTGGTGTTCGGACAGGACAATGCCATCGAGGCCTTAACCGAAGCGATCAAAATGAGTCGTGCAGGATTGGGGCAAGACCGCAAGCCGGTGGGCTCTTTCTTGTTTGCCGGTCCAACGGGCGTCGGTAAAACGGAAGTCACCGTGCAGTTAGCCAAAGCACTGGGCATTGAACTGCTGCGTTTTGATATGTCGGAATACATGGAGCGTCATACCGTGAGCCGCCTGATTGGCGCACCTCCGGGCTATGTCGGTTTCGATCAGGGCGGCCTGCTAACGGATGCGGTGATCAAACATCCCCATGCGGTAGTGCTGCTGGACGAAATTGAAAAGGCGCACCCGGATGTCTTTAACCTGCTGTTGCAGGTAATGGATAACGGCATGTTGACTGATAACAATGGTCGTAAAGCTGACTTCCGTAATGTGGTCGTGGTGATGACAACCAACGCCGGTGTACGTGAAACGGAGCGTAAGTCGATTGGTCTTATCCATCAGGACAACAGCACTGACGCGATGGAAGAGATTAAAAAGATCTTTACGCCGGAGTTCCGTAACCGTCTGGATAACATTATCTGGTTCCAGCACTTGTCTGCCGAAGTTATCCATCAGGTGGTAGATAAGTTTATCGTTGAATTGCAGGCCCAGTTGGACGCAAAAGGCGTCTCGCTTGAAGTCAGTGATGAAGCGCGTGACTGGTTGGCTGACAAAGGCTATGACAAAGCGATGGGTGCACGTCCAATGGCCCGAGCGGTGCAAGAAAACCTGAAAAAACCGCTCGCAAATGAGCTGTTGTTTGGTTCTTTGGTCGACGGTGGTTCCGTCACTGTTGCATTAGACAAAGACAAAAACCAACTGACGTACCATTTCCTGAGCGCAGAGAAGCGTAAAACGGAAGGGACCGTTCACTAAGCAATAGCATCAGTGAGCAGCAAAAAGGCCGGATAAATTATCCGGCCTTTTCTTTGTGCATTGTGCAGCAGCGCGCTACACAGCAAGAATGCTATTAGCGACTGCGGAAGACAATGCGGCCCTTGCTCAGGTCGTACGGGGTCAGCTCAACGGTGACTTTGTCGCCAGTCAAAATACGGATGTAGTTTTTACGCATTTTACCGGAGATATGAGCGGTAACCACGTGTCCGTTTTCTAATTCAACGCGGAACATGGTGTTAGGCAACGTATCCAATACGGTACCTTGCATTTCAATATTGTCTTCTTTGGCCATCGAATCCTCTGGGTGGACTACCTAAGTTTTAAACCGGCAAGATAATGCCGAATTTCCTGTGTTAAGTAAAGAATTGTTGGTGAAATCACCAGCAATACCGGTTGCCGCTAAAAACCCCGTTTAGCGGTGATGCGCCATTGCCGTCTTGAAGTGATAACGTCCACGGATGGAGGACAGAGAGACGAAGTATTTTGGGGTCCGCAACCAGGGTATTGTTTCTGGATAATTGCGGTCAGCACACCAAACGCGCTTATTATATCACTTAATCGCGGCCGGTGGTAAACCTTGCGCGGGGTTTAAAGCAGCGTTTGCGCCTGCCAGCAACTGGAAGACAGCGGTTGCGTCACCAGTTGATTCAATTGCTGCAAATAAAGATGGCGTGAAATTTCTTTGGCACCCAGGGAAGCGGTGTGGGGATTCAGCACCTGACAATCAATTAACTGGCCACCTTGCTGCTGAAAATGTTGGCTAAAGACCAGCAGGCCCGTTTTGGAGGCATTGGGGCGGCGGCTAAACATCGACTCACCACAAAAGAGCTGCCCTAATGCCAGGCCATACATGCCGCCCACCAGGTTTTCACCTTCCCACACTTCAATAGAGTGCGCATGACCTAACTGGAACAGTTTCTGCCAGGCGCGCTTCACTTCATGGGTAATCCACGTGCCTTCATGGCGATCGCTGGCACATCCTTCCACCACTTCATAAAAAGCGTGGTTAAGCGTGACGCGATAGGGCGTTTGTTGGTGAAAGCGCTTCATGCTGCGGCTGAGGTGGAATTCTGCCGGGACCAGCACAGCGCGCGGATCGGGTGACCACCATAAGATAGGGTCACCGGGTGAGAACCACGGAAAAATGCCGCGATGATAAGCGTTAAGTAAGCGGGCAGGGCTAAGGTCACCTCCCATCGCCAGCAAGCCATTGGGCTCGCGTAAGGCCATCTCAGGAGGCGGAAAGTGTAATGATTCACGCGATAGTTGGATCAGTCTCATAGCCCGGATTCAGCGAAGGATAACAGGGAGACTATAGCGTAAAGCGTTGCTGAAAAGACCAGTAGCGCCCCTGTTTTGAGATTAATTCCGCATGATTTCCTTGTTCGATGATGCGCCCTTGCTCCATAACCAGGATTTGGTCGAGCTGTTCCAGCCGTTGCAGGCGGTGCGTGACCATAATCACTGTCTTGCCAGCGGTCGTTTCGGCTAACAGATCGAGGATATGTCGTTCGGTTTCGGCGTCAAGACCCTCTGTAGGCTCATCAAGTAACAACAGGCTGCCATTGTGTAGCAAGGCGCGCGCTATGCTGAGGCGGCGCAATTCGCCACCAGAGAGCAGACGACCTCCGTCTCCCATCCAGGCATTAAGGCCTTCACCGCTTGTTAATAATTTACCAAGCCCGGTTTGCTCAAGCACGGCAGAAAGCTGCTCATCGCTTGCCTGCGGCTGAGCCAGCAGCAGGTTATCGCGTAATGAAGCACTGAAAAGCACCACGCGTTGACTGACAACGCTGGTTGCCGCTCGCAGACTGGCTTCATCCCACTGCGCAAGCGCTGTGCCGCCAAAGGTAATGCGACCGCTATCGGCATCCCAGGCGCGAGTTAACAGTTGGAGTAGGGTACTTTTTCCGCAGCCGGTTTTTCCAAGAATGGCAACGCGTTGCCCGGCTGTAATATGCATATCGAGCGAGCGCAATACCGGTGCGGGTTGGCCGGGATAGGTGAAACTGACATCCTGAAGATCAATATCACCTGCACTCAAAGCCTTTTGCGCTACCGGGAAATGGACGCTTGGCGTTGTATTAATCACTTCATTCAGGCGCTCAGCCGACGCGGTGACTTGCCCCAAATGCAGGAAGGCACCCGCCACTGGTGCCAGTGCCTCAAAGGCGGCCAGAGAACAAAAAACCATTAAGGCAATCAGGGCGCCAGGCGAGGTATCACCGCCAACACCTCCGGCGCTTAACCAGAGCATCAAGGTGATGGTGAACCCTGTCATCGCAATCAGCACGGCCTGCGATAATCCCGTCAGGTTAGCCTGGGTTTGCTGGGCGTCGTGCCAACGTTGTTCAGTGGTATCCAGTTGTTGCCTGGCGTGGGTGAGGGCACCGTAGATATGCAACTCTGCCTGACCCTGGAGATAACGTACCAGGCCCAAACGATAATTCGCGCGTTGCTGAGTGATGCTGATGCCTGCCGGGCGTCCCAGATGCCAAAATACTGGCGGCATCGCAAGCAGCACCAACAGTAAAATGGCACCCAGCGTGAAGGCCAGCCCGATATCCAGGAAACTTAAACCAAAAGTTACCACCATAATCACGACGAAAGCGCCCAGTAACGGCGAGATCACCCGCAGATACAGGTGGTCGAGGGTGTCTACGTCGGCCACTAATCGATTTAACAAATCGCCCTGACGGAATCGGCTCAATCCACCAGGCGATAGCGGCAGGAGCCGAGTGAAGGTGAACACGCGCAAATGTTGGAGCACACGGAAGGTTCCGTCATGACTGACCAGTCGCTCAAAGTAGCGTGAGGCGGTTCGCGTAATGGCGGCACCACGGACACCCGCGGCGGGTAACATATAATTAAAACTGTAAATACCCGCAAAGCCAGCCAGTGAGGCACCTGCCAGGAACCAGCCTGACAGCGTTAACAATCCAATACTGGATAACAGCGTCAGAATGGCCAGGGCAACCCCGATGGCAAGACGAAGCCAGTGGCGGCGCCAAAGTGGAATAAAAGGTGCGAGAGCACGGATCATATTTCATCCCCCTGACGTGCATGCTGAAGTGCCTGAAAGGAACCGGGCGCATCGGATAATTGCTGCCAACTGCCTTGCTGAATCAGCATCCCTTCGCGCATCACCCAAATAGCGTCCCACTGCTGCAAATGGTGCAATTGATGCGTCACCATCAGCGTCGATTGGCGACGTGAGGCATCGTCGAGGGCGCGCATCACATGATGCTCGCTGTCAGCGTCTAAACTGGCGGCAGGTTCATCCAGCAGCAGCAAGGCGGGCGTTCTGAGCAGCGCACGCGCAACGGCAACGCGCTGGGCTTGTCCGACAGAAAGCCGCACCGCTTGATCGCCTACCACCGTGTCGAGCCCTTCTGGCAGGTTTGAAATAAAATCGCTCACGCCTGCGGCTTCAAGCACCTGAGATAATTGTGTGGCATCAGCGCGAGGGTCAAGCAGCAGATTCTCACGCAACGTCTCGGCGGGAAGGTGCGGGTTTTGTCCGACCCAGCTCAATTGTTGACGCCAACTTTCTGCATCGAACTCGCGCAATTCGTGACCATTAATCTTCAAGGAACCACTGTAGGGGAGAAATCCCATCAGTGCTTGTATCAGGGAGGATTTGCCCGCGCCGCTTTGGCCTACCAGCGCGATGCGTTGACCGGCGTTGAGGGTAAAGGTGAGCGGCCCTGCCAAAACGGTGCCGTCATGCGCCATCACACACAATGCCTGGGCTTCAATGCGTGCGGCTGTTTGCGGCGCTAACACGGGCTTGCTTGCTGTCTCGGTTGGCTTATCGTCTTCGTTCAGGAAAGTCAGCAGTGTATCTGCAGCCCCCACGGCTTGCGCTTTGGCGTGATAAAAAGTGCCTAAATCGCGCAGCGGTTGAAAAAACTCAGGTGCCAAAATCAGTGTGAGAAAACCGGCAAACAGCGTCACGCCCACACCATAGTGACCAAAGTTTAATTCGCCAAGATAGGAAAAACCGAAATACACCGCCACGATAGCAATCGAGAGTGAGGCAAAAAACTCCAGCACGGCAGAGGAGAGAAAGGCCAGCCGTAAAACTTCCATCGTGCGTTCGCGAAAGCGTTCCGAGGCGGTTTCAATGCCGCGCGTTTCTGCTGCACCGCGATGGTAAACGCGCAGTAACTCAAGCCCGCGCAGGCGATCTAAAAAGTGTCCACTTAAGCGTGCCAGAGCCGCGAAGTTGCGCCTGTTGGCATCGGCAGCGCCCATACCCACTAACGCCATAAAGACCGGGATCAGGGGGGCGGCGACTAACAAAATTAAGGCGGCCGCCCAGTTGACGGGAAATAATGTCACTAAAATCAGCAACGGGATCATGACGGCAAGCGTCATCTGCGGGAGATAGCGGGCGTAATAATCGTGTAAATCTTCAATTTGCTCCAGCACCAGCGTCGCCCAACTGCCCGCCGGACGTCCCTGAACAGTGGCTGGCCCCAGAATCTCTAAACGGGTTAAAACACGTTGGCGCAGCACTTCACGCACGGCACGCCCGCAACGAAAACCAACACGTTCACGCAGCCAACTTAACAACGCGCGGACCACAAAGCAGCTCACCAGGGCAATAAACCAGGGAAGCAATGTATCGCGCGGGGTTTGATGGGAAATCAGTTGCCAGAGCAGCTCGGCAAGTAGCCAGGCTTGGGCAATAATCAAGACGGCGCTGAGGGTGCCGAGGAGTGAGGAGAGTTGCAGCCAACGGCGTGCAAGGCGACTTTGCTGTTTTAGCCAGCGGGTCAGTTCTTGTTGTCGGGACTTTTCCATAGGCGCCACTGGCTCTCAGCTGTTATTCCGTGGGACGGAGGCTTAGTCAGGGGCTTATGTTACCGTTGAGTAATAAAAAAGGCGACTGCTAAGCGTCGCCTTAAGTCAATATGGATCAAGGTGTTAACAACTTACTTATCGTTTTTAACTAATCCATCCAGGAAACGCTCAGCATCCAGCGCTGCCATGCATCCTGTGCCCGCTGAAGTAATCGCCTGACGGTAAGTATGATCCATCACATCACCCGCGGCGAAAACGCCGGCGATGCTGGTTTGTGTGGCGTTGCCTTGCAAACCGGACTGGACCTGGATATAGCCGTTTTCAAGTGCTAACTGACCGCTGAAAATCGCAGTGTTTGGGCTGTGGCCGATGGCGATAAAGGTTCCCGCCACCTCAATTTCTTTCAGGCTATCGTCTTGGGTAGAGCGCAGACGTACTCCGGTCACACCCATCTCATCGCCAAGCACTTCTTCCAGCGTATTATCGGTATGCAGAACAATGTTACCGCTGGCGACTTTCGCCATCAGTCTGTCGATCAGGATTTTTTCCGCACGGAAACTGTCACGACGGTGAATAAGATGCACTTCGGCGGCGATATTGGCCAAATACAGCGCTTCTTCAACCGCGGTATTCCCGCCGCCGACCACGGCCACTTTTTGATTGCGGTAGAAGAATCCGTCGCAGGTTGCGCAAGCGGACACACCGCGACCTTTGAAGGCTTCTTCGGACGGCAGCCCCAGATAGCGCGCAGAAGCACCGGTGGCGATAATCAAAGCATCACAGGTGTATTCGTCGTTATCGCCTACCAGACGGAACGGACGTTGTTGCAGCTCAACCGTATGAATGTGATCAAACACGATTTCAGTATTAAATTTTACTGCGTGCTCGTGCATACGTTCCATCAACAGCGGGCCCGTGAGATCGTTCGGATCGCCAGGCCAGTTTTCCACCTCTGTTGTAGTGGTCAACTGACCGCCTTTTTCCAGACCAGTCACCAGAACAGGATTAAGATTTGCACGCGCAGCATAGACTGCAGCGGTATATCCCGCCGGGCCCGAGCCAAGAATAAGCAGTTTACTGTGTTTGGCCATAAGACCCTCAAGGTTAGTCATCTGACAATAATTTTGATTGTAGGGAATTTGTATCACCAAAAAAAGAGCCCAGACGGATTGCCGCTTTTTTCGTTCACCTCGTCAGCAGGCGAGATTCGATCCACACACAACCAGACTGCGTCGGGAATGTGCGCGTAATGTCGTAAGAAATAAGCGTTATAAAACAATTACACAGCGATTGGCCCGGTATCTTGTACTGATTTTCTCTGTTTTGCTTTGACAATCGGCTGCGCTTTTGCGAAAACAGTGGGGGAAGCAGAGACTATTTTCAACCTTGTCACAGGTTTGCTTGTGAATCAGGGCGGCAGAATACGCTCAGTCTGTCATCCGTAATAACGCATGGTGTGGACAGACAGCATGCGTCATGCGGATGAGCATTGATAGCGCAACAGACTCAGGACTTCACTTCGTTGACCCTGGCACAGTGATGTTGCTCAGGGTATGGCAGGTATAAGGGAAGCTTAAGAGAGACAATAATAATGGTAGACAATAAAAAAAGGCCTGGGAAAGATCTCGACCGAATCGATCGCAATATCCTGAATGAATTGCAGAAAGATGGCAGGATTTCAAACGTCGAGCTTTCCAAGCGGGTTGGTTTATCACCTACGCCGTGTCTCGAGCGCGTGCGTCGTCTGGAGCGTCAAGGATTCATCCTGGGTTATACCGCGTTGTTAAACCCGCATTACCTGGATGCATCATTGCTGGTGTTCGTTGAGATTACTCTGAATCGCGGTGCGCCTGATGTGTTTGAGCAATTTAACGCCGCAGTGCAAAAACTTGAGGAAACTCAAGAGTGTCACCTCGTTTCTGGTGATTTCGACTACTTGTTGAAAACACGTGTGCCGGATATGTCCGCCTACCGTAAACTGCTTGGTGAGACCTTGCTGCGTCTGCCAGGCGTGAACGATACGCGTACCTATGTGGTCATGGAAGAAGTGAAGCAAAGTAACCGTTTGGTCATTAAGACCCGGTAACGCAGGGCAGGTGCAAAACCTGATAGTTTTCGCTACACTCCTGTGAATTCATACAGTTTCAGCGTCGGTGGCCCGGCGCTGAAACGTTCGCAAGGTCACAGGAACCTGGAGTGTTCGCTTGAGCCAGGAATATACAGAAGATAAAGAAGTCTCATTGCAACCCTTGAGTAGCCGTCGGCGTTTACTTGAGGCGTTGTTAATTGTGGTTGCACTCTTTGCCATCTATTTGATGGTGGCACTCGTCAGTTTTAACCCTTCCGATCCCAGTTGGTCGCAAACCGCCTGGCATGAACCGATCCACAATCTTGGGGGGACGGTTGGCGCCTGGCTGGCGGATACCCTGTTATTTATTTTTGGTGTCATGGCTTATGCCATTCCTCCCGTTATTTTAGGTCTGTGTTGGATTACGTTTCGTCAGCGTGAGCAACAGGACTATATCGACTATTTTGCTATCGCACTGCGCCTGATTGGCGTACTGGCACTGGTTATCACGTCCTGTGGCCTGGCTGCACTCAATGCGGATGACATCTGGTATTTTGCCTCCGGTGGCGTGATTGGCAGCCTGGTCAGTAACGCCATGGCGCCGTGGCTCAATGGTATTGGCGGCACGCTGGCACTGCTTTGCGTATGGGCGGCGGGCTTGACGCTGTATACCGGTTGGTCATGGTTGACCATTGCCGAGAAGGTGGGGGCTGCCGTGATGGGCGTCCTGTCATTTGCCAGTAATCGTTCACGCGCCGAATCGCGCTGGGAAGAAGAAACACAGCCTGAAACACGCGCGGTTGAGCGGCAACATCAGCGTGAAACAGCAGATGCAGATGATGTGCTGCTCAGCGGCAAACCCGCGATTTACCCTGATGAAGAAGATAAGGAGAGTGACGATCCTCTCCTGAACACACCGGAACCTGTCACGCCAACGGCACCGAGTGCACCTGCGGCTGAAGCGCTCCCTGAAGTGCCCGATGCGCTTGCACATCCTGCGGTGGCCGTGCCTTCAACGCCGACACAGCCTGAATCACCGCCGCTTTATCATTTTGAACTTCCGGCTGACGTTGCCGATCCTGTCGATGAGCCTGTGATGGGCAACTGGCAAGAGTCCGCACCGACGCCGCGTCAAACGACGCAAACAGCGGCATTTGATTTTTCCCATCCGCAACCGGTGCAGCCGGTTGACATTGTGCCTGCCGCTGCCGCAATAGCGGCCACGAGCCTCAGTACCGCGAACAGCGCACCGATAACCTTTATGCCTGAATTCTCAGCGGCCAGTGTAGAAGGGGACAACACACAGGTTAAACAAGGCATTGGCCCGGCATTGCCGCGACCTAATCCGGTGAAATTGCCGACGCGCCGTGAGCTCGCGTCCTATGGCATTAAGCTGCCTTCACAGCGGCTGGCAGAAGAGCGTGCGAAAGAAGAGGCGCAGCGTCTTACTCTGCCGGATGAACAGGATGATGAAGCCGCTGATGCTGCTCAACAGGCCGATTTGCGTAATGCTTTTGCCAGCCAACAGCAAGATCGCTACGGTGATGACTGGCAAGACGATTCACCAGAAGAGCAAGATGCTCATCAACAGGCTTTGTTGGCGAGCCAATTTGCGGCGCAGCAGCAGTCGCGCTATCAAGAACAACCTGAAACGGCTCCCGCAGCGGATGATGGCCCAGTGTTTACCCTGGACACGTCTAATGCTTTTGACTTCTCACCGATGAAAGATTTGGTCGATGATGGTCCGGTAGCTCCAGTATTTACCATCGCGGCAACGCCAGAAATCGAACCTGAACAACCGGTGTCCCCACCGCAGCCGCAAGTGACACCGTCCTGGCAGGCCCAACCAGCTGCCCAGCCGCAAAGTTTTGCACAGGCGCCGTCTTCGCCAGCGCAGCCTGAAACGCAACCTGAGCCTGAACCTGCTGCACCGGCAATGGACAGTCTGATACACCCATTCTTGATGCGCCATGAGCAACCGGTTGAGAAACCCAGCACGCCGCTACCTACGCTGGATTTATTAACGTCTCCACCAGCGGAAGAAGAACCGGTAGATATGTTTGCGCTGGAGCAAACGGCGCGATTGGTTGAGTCCAGGTTGGCAGATTATCGCGTTAAAGCTGAAGTAGTGGGCATTTCCCCGGGTCCGGTGATCACCCGTTTTGAACTGGATTTGGCACCAGGCGTAAAAGCCGCGCGTATTTCCAATTTATCGCGTGACTTAGCCCGTTCACTCTCAGCCGTTGCGGTACGTGTTGTCGAAGTGATTCCAGGTAAACCCTATGTGGGGCTTGAATTGCCGAACAAGCGTCGTCAAACCGTTTACCTGCGCGAAGTACTGGATTGCGCCAAATTCCGTGACAATCCTTCTCCCCTTGCGGTGGTATTGGGTAAAGACATCTCAGGTCAGCCAGTGGTGGCTGATTTGGCGAAAATGCCGCATTTACTGGTCGCGGGGACCACAGGTTCCGGTAAATCTGTTGGCGTTAACGCCATGATCATCAGCATGCTCTATAAAGCCACGCCGGATGATGTGCGCTTTATCATGATTGACCCGAAAATGCTGGAATTGTCCGTTTACGAAGGGATCCCGCATCTGCTGACGGAAGTGGTTACTGATATGAAAGACGCCGCCAATGCGCTGCGTTGGAGTGTCGGTGAGATGGAGCGTCGTTATAAGCTGATGTCAGCATTGGGTGTGCGTAATTTGGCTGGCTACAACGAGCGAGTGGCCCAGGCGGAGGCGATGGGACGCCCCATCCCGGATCCTTTCTGGAAACCGGGTGACAGCATGGACATGACGCCGCCGGTGCTGGAAAAACTGCCGTATATCGTCGTTATGGTCGATGAGTTTGCTGATCTGATGATGGCGGTGGGCAAGAAGGTGGAAGAGTTAATCGCTCGCCTGGCGCAAAAAGCGCGCGCAGCGGGGATTCACTTAGTGCTGGCCACGCAGCGTCCTTCAGTGGATGTGATTACTGGCTTGATTAAAGCCAATATTCCAACGCGTATTGCCTTTACTGTATCCAGCAAAATCGACTCGCGAACCATCCTCGATCAGGGCGGAGCGGAATCCTTGCTGGGCATGGGTGACATGTTATATATGCCGCCGAACTCCTCCAACCCCGTGCGTGTTCACGGTGCTTTCGTCCTTGACCAGGAAGTGCATGCAGTGGTTCAGGACTGGAAAGCCCGTGGGCGTCCACAGTATATCGACAGCATTACTGCCGGTGAAGAGAGTGAAAATGGTTCGCTGGGCCTCGACGGCGATGAAGAGCTGGATCCCCTGTTTGATCAGGCGGTGGCCTTTATCGTTGATAAACGACGCGCTTCTATTTCCGGGGTACAACGCCAATTCCGTATTGGTTATAACCGTGCAGCGCGCATCATCGAACAGATGGAAGCGCAGGGCATAGTGTCGCCACCGGGCAATAATGGAAATCGCGAAGTTCTGGCTCCACCACCTCATGAAATGTAATACCGCAACCTGAATGTTCAGGGCCAGGCATGCCTGGCCCTTGTTTTTATGCGCGCGATCCCCAGATAAAGGGGAGCGCAAGGTGAAACAGGCGGTATCGCGTATACCAGCCGCCATGCTGTGCATTTTTATTCTTAAAAGGAATCTGTTGTCATGAGAAAATTGCTTATCTCCTGTTGCGTTATGGCCGCTTTTACCTCCTCTGCCGTGTGGGCAAATGCCAGCAGTGAACTGAAAAGCCGTTTGGATAAAGTGCAAAGCTTCCATGCCAGCTTTACGCAGAAAGTCACCGATGCGGGCGGGCAAAATGTGCAGGAAGGTGAGGGTGAGATGTGGGTGAAGCGCCCAAACCTGTTCAACTGGCACATGACAGCACCGGATGAAAGTGTGATTGTTTCGGATGGGAAAGCGCTGTGGTTCTATAATCCCTTTGTTGAGCAAGTCAGCGTGACAAACCTGCAAGACGCCACCAGCAATACGCCGTTTATGCTGATTGCCCGTAACCAGGCGAAAGACTGGCAGCAGTATAATATTAAACAGCAGGGTGACAGCTTCGAGCTGACGCCAAAAAGTGCAGATGGCAATCTCAAACAGTTCACACTGAACGTGTCTTCCAACGGCACCATCAATCAGTTCAGTGCGATTGAGCAAGATGGCCAGCGCAGCAGTTATGCGCTGAAAAGCCAGGAAAATGGCAGTGTGCAGGCGGATAAATTCACCTTTACTCCCCCGCAGGGGGTCACTGTTGACGACCAACGTAAGTAACGAGAGCAACGCGTGAGCAATTTCTCTCTGGATTTCTCCCATAATGAGTTTCAACCTCTGGCCGCGCGTATGCGGCCAGAAACGCTGGCGCAATATATTGGGCAGCAGCATCTTCTGGCTGCCGGGAAACCCTTGCCGCGGGCCATTGAAGCGGGGCACCTGCACTCGATGATTTTATGGGGGCCGCCAGGCACCGGTAAAACCACGCTGGCAGAGATTATCGGCCGTTATGGTCAGGCAGATGTCGAACGTATCTCTGCTGTGACGTCGGGCGTAAAAGAAATCCGTGAGGCGATTGAGCGCGCTCGAAATAACCGCGATGCTGGCCGGCGTACAATCCTCTTTGTTGATGAGGTGCACCGCTTTAACAAAAGTCAGCAAGATGCGTTTTTGCCGCATATCGAAGATGGCACGATCACTTTTATTGGTGCAACCACTGAAAACCCCTCATTTGAGCTCAATTCGGCACTGCTGTCCCGTGCACGTGTTTACCTGCTGAAGTCTCTGACGACGGAAGATATTGAAACAGTTCTGCAGCAGGCAATGAGTGATGAAACGCGAGGGTTAGGCAAGAGTGATATTGTGCTACCTGATGCCACTCGTCGCATGATTGCAGAATTGGTGAATGGTGATGCACGACGAGCACTTAACACGCTGGAAATGATGGCCGATATGGCGGAAGCCAATGCGCAGGGACTGCGTGAGCTGACGCCCGCCTTACTGAATGAAGTTTCGGGTGAGCGCAGTGCGCGTTTCGATAATAAAGGCGATCGCTTTTACGATCTTATTTCTGCGCTGCATAAATCGGTGCGTGGTTCGTCTCCTGACGCCGCTTTATATTGGTATGCGCGTATTATCACCGCCGGTGGCGATCCCTTGTATGTGGCGAGACGCTTGCTGGCGATTGCCTCGGAGGATGTCGGCAATGCTGATCCACGTGGCATGCAGGTGGCGATTGCAGCCTGGGATTGTTTCACCCGCGTGGGGCCCGCTGAAGGTGAGCGGGCTATTGCACAGGCGATTGTCTACCTGGCGTGTGCGCCCAAAAGCAATGCGGTGTATACGGCGTTTAAAGCCGCGATGCGCGATGCCCGTGAGCGTCCAGACTATGATGTGCCTGAACATTTGCGCAATGCACCAACCAAATTAATGAAAGAGATGGGGTTAGGCGCGGAGTATCGCTACGCGCATGATGAACCCCATGCTTACGCTGCGGGTGAGAACTACTTTCCTCCTGAGATGCGTGAAACGCACTACTATCAGCCTGTGACCCGGGGGCTTGAAGGTAAAATTGCCGAAAAGCTCGCCTGGTTAACTGAACAGGATCAAATTAGCCCGACAAAACGCTACCGCTAATGCGGGCGTTGCGGTAAGGTTAACAAGCAATTACCGCAGAGCCGTCCGGTTCTGCGGCCTGCCATTTTCTCAATTCACAACAAGCACAGGATAAGCATGCTCGATCCCAATCTACTGCGTACCGAGCCAGACGCAGTCGCTGAAAAACTGGCACGCCGAGGCTTTAAGCTGGATGTTGACACACTGCGTTCATTAGAAGAGCGCCGTAAAGTGTTGCAGGTTGAAACGGAAAGTCTGCAGGCGGAGCGTAACTCCCGATCCAAATCCATCGGGCAGGCCAAAGCGCGTGGGGAAGACATCGAACCGTTGCGTCAGGAAGTGAATACGTTAGGCGAGCGCCTGGATGCGGCAAAAACAGAGCTGGATGCATTGCAAAACCAGATCCGTGATATTGCGCTGACGATCCCTAATATCCCTGCCGATGAAGTCCCTTTGGGCAAAGATGACTCTGAGAACCAGGAAGTCAGTCGCTGGGGCGAACCTCGTCAATACGATTTTGCAGTACGTGATCACGTTGAACTGGGCGAAATGGCTCAGGGACTGGATTTTGCAGCGGCGGTAAAATTAACCGGTTCACGTTTTGTGGTCATGAAAGGACAGGTTGCGCGTCTACACCGTGCGTTGAGCCAGTTTATGATTGATCTGCACACGGAAGAGCACGGTTACAGTGAAACCTATGTTCCGTATCTGGTGAATCATGACTCGCTGTACGGTACCGGACAACTGCCAAAATTTGGTGAGGACTTGTTCCATACGCGTCCACTGGAAGAAGAGGCCGATAGCAGCCAGTACGCGCTGATCCCCACCTCGGAAGTCCCGCTGACTAACCTGGTCCGTGATGACATTCTTGAAGAAGAGTCACTGCCACTGAAAATGACAGCGCACACACCTTGTTTCCGTTCTGAAGCGGGTTCATATGGGCGTGACACGCGCGGTCTGATACGTATGCACCAGTTCGATAAAGTTGAGATGGTGCAGATAGTCCGTGCTGAAGACTCCATGCAGGCGCTGGAAGAGTTAACCGGCCATGCAGAAAAAGTTCTGCAACTGCTGAACTTACCTTATCGCAAAGTGTTACTTTGCACAGGGGATATGGGCTTTGGTTCGACCAAAACCTACGACCTTGAGGTTTGGTTACCAGCGCAAGATACTTACCGCGAGATCTCTTCATGTTCCAACATGGGTGATTTCCAGGCGCGTCGCATGCAGGCACGTTGCCGCAGTAAAACGGACAAAAAGCCGCGTCTGGTGCACACGCTGAATGGCTCGGGCTTAGCCGTGGGACGTACACTGGTTGCCGTGCTGGAAAACTACCAGCAAGCTGATGGCCGTATTGAGATCCCTCAAGTGCTGCGTCCTTACATGAAAGGCCTTGAATTTATCGGTTAATCGACTTGTTGACCGCTATCAGAAGCCTGCGTTTACGCAGGCTTTTTTTGTACGAAAAATTCTGCAAGTTGAAGGCGTTTTACCTAATTGTTATAACGTGACAGAATCTCTTAGTTTTATGATTTTTATCACTTTTATTTTAATGTGACCGGGATCGCAATTCGGCTTTTTCTCGTTTTAGATAAGTAATTTAAATCGACCTCCAGCAAAACGTGCTTTGAGTGATTTCTGAGCGTTGACATTACAAACAGTAATGGCATGATGCGCGCCAGATTTCACCTCATTTTTGGCGCTTTCCCCTAATGTCTACCACCTGGTCTCGTCATGTGATCTTGCTGCTCTGTGGCTTGATGCTGCTGACAGTTTCTTTGGCTGTGTTAAATACACTGGTCCCGCTCTGGCTTACCCATGATTCCTTGCCGACCTGGCAGGTGGGCGTGGTGAGCTCGGCTTACTATACCGGGAACCTGGCGGGGACATTAATGGCGGGAATGCTGATTAAAAAATACGGCTTCAACCGCAGCTATTACCTGGCGACTGCGGTGTTCTGTATTGCCACTGTCGCGCTGGCAATCGGAGCGGATTTCTGGAGCTGGTCTCTGTTTCGCTTTGTTGCGGGTGTGGGCTGTGCGCTGATTTGGGTGGTGGTGGAAAGCGCCCTGATGTCCAGTGGTACCGTACGCAACCGTGGCCAGTTATTAGCCGCCTACATGATTGTTTACTACGGTGGCACGGTGGTGGGTCAACTGTTGGTGAGCAGTATGTCCACACAACTGCTGCACGTTATTCCCTGGGTCAGCGCATTAATCACTGCGGCAATACTGCCACTGCTGTTTGTGCGCATTACCGCAGAAGGTCATGAAGAAGAAGGGGCGGCTCCCGATCGGATGTGGAAAATGCTGCGCCGCCGCAATGCACGGCTGGGGATCCACGGCTGTATTATTTCTGGCATTGTGCTGGGTTCGCTCTATGGTCTGATGCCGCTCTACCTTTCGCATCAGGGAATGACAGACGCCAATGTGGGTTATTGGATGGCGTTACTGGTCAGCGCTGGCATTGTGGGTCAATGGCCCATAGGTAAACTGGCTGATCGCTTTGGTCGACTGTTGGTTTTACGCGTTCAAGTGTTCGTCGTTATTATGGGCGCGCTGGCAATGTTAGGGAACGCATCGATGGCTCCTGCGCTGTTCGTGCTGGGCTGTGCGGGCTTTACACTGTATCCGCTGGCCATGTCATGGGCGTGTGAGACGGTGAAGCATCATGAACTGGTGGCAATGAATCAGGCGCTGCTTTTAAGCTACACCATCGGCAGTTTAGTGGGGCCAAGTATGACCGCCATGCTCATGCAACGTTATTCAGACCAACTGCTGTTCGTTATGATTGCCGTGGTGGCGTTGTGGTATTTGGTTATGCTGATGAGAAAAGCCGATCATCATGCGACCCCGGTGGCGCACGCATAAGACAGACGTAAAAAAGGGCGGTTTCCCGCCCTTTTTTAATACATCACAGTATGTCCATACGCTAACAGAATGCCCTTAATGCGTTCCATGGTTTCTGTCGTTGGCGGTTTTACACCGTCTAATTTGTACTCTTCGCCCATTGCTAACCACTTGTGCTTGCCCAGCTCGTGATACGGCAGCAATTCGATTTTCTCGACATTTCCCATATCACGCGTGAATTCACCCAAGCGATGTGCCGAATCGTCGTCATCAGACCATCCTGGTACGACAACGTAACGGATCCAGGTGCGGATCCCTTTCTTCGCAATGTAGCGTGCGAAATCCAGTGTGCGATGGTTCGAGACACCCACCAAACTCTGGTGTACATCATCATTCATCTGTTTCAGATCCAGCATGACCAGATCGGTGACATCCAGTAATTCATCAATGACCGGGTCATAGCGACGTACGAAGCCATTGGTATCCAGACAGGTATGGATACCTTCGGCTTTACAGGCGCGGAACCAGTCACGCACAAACTCAGCTTGCAAAATGGCTTCGCCACCGGAGGCCGTAACACCGCCTCCTGAGGCATTCATAAAATGGCGGTAGGCCACGACATCGGTCATCAGTTCTTTCACGGTGACTTCTTTGCCCCCGTGAGTGTCCCAGGTATCGCGGTTATGGCAATACAGGCAGCGCATCAGGCAGCCCTGGAAAAAGGTAATAAAGCGAATGCCTGGTCCGTCGACGGTACCGCAGGATTCGAAAGAGTGGATTCTACCAATGGCTGACATTGCGATGTGATCTCCAGGTGATTCGGGGGGACGTGCGCGCAGATAAAGCTCTGCGTCTGATTATGGGATAGCGGTGGAAAAGGGCGGGATATTATCCCGCCCGGTCATACTTACAGCGACTGCGTAAACGTACGGGTGATAACGTCTTGCTGCTGCTCTTTGGTCAGTGAATTAAAGCGTACAGCATAGCCGGAGACGCGAATGGTCAGTTGCGGATACTTTTCCGGGTTATCCATTGCTTCCAACAGCATTTCACGATTCATCACATTAACGTTCAGATGTTGTCCACCTTCAATGTTGGCTTCATGGTGGAAGTAACCATCCATCAGGCCAGCCAGGTTGGCTTTACGCACATTGTCGTCTTTACCCAGTGCATTTGGCACGATAGAGAAGGTGTAAGAGATACCATCTTTCGCGTAAGCAAACGGCAATTTCGCTACGGAAGTCAGGGATGCTACAGCACCTTTCTGATCGCGACCGTGCATTGGGTTAGCGCCTGGGCCAAAAGGTGCGCCTGCGCGACGGCCATCAGGTGTGTTACCGGTTTTTTTACCATAAACCACGTTAGAGGTAATGGTCAGTACAGACTGTGTTGGTACAGCATTGCGGTAGGTTTTCAGCTTCTGAATTTTCTTCATGAAGCGTTCCACCAGGTCGCAGGCCATATCATCAACGCGTGAGTCATTGTTACCAAATTGCGGGTATTCACCTTCAATTTCGAAGTCGATGGCCAGGCCATCCGCATCACGTACAGGCTTCACTTTTGCGTACTTAATCGCAGAAAGTGAATCGGCTGCAACAGAAAGACCAGCGATGCCGCATGCCATCGTGCGATACACATCACGATCGTGCAATGCCATCAGTGCAGCTTCATAGCTGTACTTGTCATGCATGTAGTGAATGATGTTCAGGGAGGCAACATACTGTTTCGCCAGCCAATCCATAAAGTGGTCAAGACGCGCCATCACAGTATCAAAATCCAATACGTCATCAGTAATCGGCGCTTCTTTTGGACCTACCTGGATTTTCAGTTTTTCATCCACACCGCCATTGATTGCGTACAGCAGCGTTTTGGCCAGGTTGGCACGCGCACCAAAGAACTGCATTTGTTTACCCACAATCATTGGGCTTACGCAGCAGGCGATGGCGTAATCATCATTATCGAAATCAGGGCGCATCAGGTCATCGTTCTCATATTGCAGAGAGGAGGTATCGATAGACACTTTTGCTGCGTATTTCTTGAAGTTAATCGGCAACTGTTCTGACCACAGAATGGTCATGTTTGGCTCTGGGGAAGGCCCCATGGTGTACAGTGTGTTCAGGAAGCGGAAGGTGCTCTTAGTCACCAAAGTACGGCCATCTACACCCATACCTGCCAGTGATTCTGTTGCCCAGATAGGGTCACCGGAGAACAGCTCATCGTATTCTGGGGTACGCAGGAAGCGCACCATACGCAGTTTCATCACCAGATGGTCAATCAGCTCTTGCGCTTGTTCTTCAGTCAGTTTACCGGCTTTGATATCACGTTCGATATACACATCCAGGAAGGTGGAGACACGACCAAAGGACATGGCGGCACCGTTCTGAGATTTCACCGCGGCCAAATAACCGAAGTAGGTCCATTGCACCGCTTCTTGCGCGGTAACAGCAGGGCCGGAAATGTCAGCACCGTATTTGGCTGCCATTTCTTTCATCTGATTCAGTGCACGGTATTGCTCAGAAATCTCTTCACGCAGACGGATAACGGATTCCAGATCAACCCCATTTTCCATGTCTTGCTGTAAAGATGTGAACTGAGCCAGTTTCTCTTTCATCAGGTAATCAATACCGTACAGCGCGACGCGACGGTAGTCACCAATGATACGTCCGCGGCCATAGGCATCAGGCAAACCGGTCAAAACACCGGATTTACGGCAGCGCATAATGTCAGGAGTATAAACATCGAATACACCCTGGTTGTGCGTCTTGCGGTAGTCGGTGAAGATCTTTTTCAGTTGTGGATCGAGCTCGCGACCATAAACCTTACAAGAACCTTCAACCATTTTGATGCCACCGAATGGAATGATGGCGCGTTTCAGTGGGGCTTCAGTCTGCAGACCTACGATTTTTTCCAGAGACTGCTCAATGTAACCGGCATCGTGCGAGGTAATCGTTGAGGCAAGGTCGGTATCGAAATCGACAGGCGCGTGTGTGCGGTTCTCGATTTTGATGCCTTCAAGCACGCTATCCCACAATTTTGTGGTGGCAGGTGTTGCGCCGGCGAGAAAGGCTTCATCGCCTTCATACGGGGTGTAGTTCGTCTGGATAAAGTCACGTACATTAACGCTGTTTTGCCATTCGCCTTTCGCGAAGCCTTCCCAGGCGTGTGCCATTTTTTCGTTAAGTTCGGCCATGTTATACCTACCTTATGGTGTCAGAATTTTTACTCACCGATCAGAAGTGAGCGGTGTTGAATCTATAAACGTCGGTTAGTGATGATCGCCGCCGCGTAAATAAATAACCCAATATGTCAGCCCCACCAGCAACCCGCCTCCGATAATGTTGCCGAGAGTGACGGGGATGAGGTTATCAGTAATAAAATTGCTTACGGTCAGGTGAGAGAACTGGCTGGCAGAACTTCCCGCAGCTAACCAAAAATCAGGACTGGCAAATTGTTTGATCACAATCGCCATCGGAATCATGAACATGTTTGCAATGCTGTGTTCGAAACCGCTGGCAACGAACATGGCCACGGGCAAAATCATGGCAAACATTTTGTCGGTCATGCTGCGGCCGGAGTAACTCATCCAAACGGCCAGGCACACCATGAGATTGGCCAAAATACCCAGCGAAACGGCCTGGATAAAAGTGTGGTGCATCTTATGGTCAGCCGTCTGCAACACATTCAAACCCCAGGCACCGTTTGCCAGCATGTGCTCGCCGGAAAACCAAATGAGGGCCACAAAGAACAAGGCACCAAATAAGTTTCCGATGTAAACGTTGATCCAATTGCGCGCCAATTGTCCCCATGTGATGCGACCGCTGGCTTTAGCAACCACAATCAGGACGGTTGAGGTAAACAGGTCGGCGCCGCAAATGACAACCAGAATCAAACCCAGAGAGAAGCAAAGTCCACCGATCAGTTTGGCAATGCCAAAGGGCATACCTGCCGTGCCTGTGGTTGCTGTTATATAAAAGACAAAGGCGATAGAAATAAAAACGCCAGCTGTGATTGCCAGGAAGAACGTGGTGAGAGGATGCTTTGTTGCTTTATATACCCCAGCGTCTTCGGCAACTTTTGCCATGGCTTGAGGTAGTAATAAATTAAACGGGTTGTCAGCTTTCACACTAACGATCTCCCAAAATTAGTCAGCAAAGTAATACTAACAAAGGAGTATAGAGCAGAAATTGACGTGGATCATAAACGCCCTGTGGGATGGCCTGGAGGGCAGATGAAAAACAGTGATTTTAAATATATCCGTTTGAATTTATTATTAAAAATAAATTTTAAAATATTAAAAAATTTTTAATTGCTGCCGGGGAATAGGTCAGAATGCAGAATGATATCGTCTTTTGGTAACAAATTTATGAATATAGATAATAGCGAGTGAAACGTTAATTTTACTTTTTAATAACCTTTGGTCCGAATAATGCGCCTGCCTGTTTAGGCTGGCGCAATCATTATGTTTTACTTCCAGTACTGACGTTTGGCTTTTTGTAATTTCTCGTAGGCAGCCAGCAATCCTTGATGAGCAGGGAATGCAAGCAAGTCACCATCAACGGGTTGCAAGCCATAGAATGGCGCTTCACCACTGATGGCTGCTGAGGCCGCTTCAACGGCTTGCGTGCCATACATACGTACAAATGCCTGATGGTACTGTACGGGCTCGCGCTCATCTTCCATCGCCAGCAGAAGTAATGTTTGCAGGCAGCGATAATAGTTAGCACGCTCAGCACTGAAGACCGAGCCGTTAAATTCCATCGTCCACTCAGTCCAGCTCAAGGCTTGGTCAAGATCACCACCGGCTAATGCCAGCATGGCTTTTAACTCGCCAATGCGTAAGGTGTACCAGCCGTTGTCTTTACCTGTCGCCAGGCCCAGTAACTCACGAACACGTGTGAAATCATCGTGGCTTTCATCATCCAGTTGATCGATCAGTGCCAGATAATCCTCTTTTTCCCACTCGCTACCAGGCAGTGACAACAACGTTTCGCGCAGATGCTGGCCCATGGCGTTGTTAGCTAACAACAAGTCTTCCGCAGGGTAGATGTCAGACATGCCCGGAACAATGATTCGACAGGCGTAAACACCCAGGTGTTCGTAATCTGCGATATAGACTTCTTTATCTTCGGCCTTGAAAATCGCCATCAGGGTAGCGAATTCTTCTTCCGTGGAGCCATCAAACCGCCAGTCCACGAACGGGTAGTCGGCATCGTCCTTAAACATATCCCAGGAAATAAGGCCACTGGAGTCGATAAAGTGTGTTTCCAGGTTGGTGTGTTCAGCAACTTCTTCGTCATCAAAGGTTGGCGGCGTAAAGACGTCTAAATCTTTTAAGCTGCGGCCTTGTAACAGTTCGGTAACGGTACGCTCCAGCGCGACACCAAAATCTGGATGTGCCCCGAATGAAGCAAAACAGGTGCCGTTTTGCGGATTAAATAACACCACGCAAATTACCGGATATTTCCCGCCAAGGGAGGCATCATAAGAGAATATTGGGAAACCTTCTGCTTCGAGCTTGGCGATGGCTTCTACGACGCCTGGGTAGCGCGCCAGAACGTCGTCTGGGATAACAGGCAGGCTGATGCTTTCAGCAATAATGCGGTTTTTAATATGGCGCTCGAAAACTTCTGATAATCCCTGCACGCGCGCTTCGTTGCGCGTATTGCCTGCAGACATCCCATTAGACACATACAGGTTACCGACAATGTTCATCGGTATGTAGATCGTTTGTTCATCAGATTGGCGCGTAAACGGCAGCGCACAGATACCACGTTCTTCATTGCCGGATTGCAAATCGACCAGCATGCTCGCGCCCAATTCATTTTCTGGGTCGTAGAAAGCACGCAGGCGCGGATCGAGAATACCCGCAGGCAGGCTGTCATCGTCAGTAAGTGGGAACCATTTCTCATTTGGATAGTGAACGAAATCGCCGTTTGCAACCTGATTGCCTAACCAGAAATCGGCGAAGAAATAGTTGGTCGACAGACGTTCAAAATACTCACCCAACGCAGAGGCCAGCGCCGCTTTTTTACTGGCACCTTTACCGTTAGTAAAACACAGTGGGCAGTCACGATCGCGGATATGAACGGACCAGACATGAGGAACAGGGTTGAGCCAGGAGGCTTCTTCAATGTTAAAGCCCAGATCCTGCAATTTTTGTTGGAAGCGGGAGATGGAGTCTTCCAGCGCGGCGTCTTTACCAGGGATATATGTTTGCGTCATGGTGGCACTCTGTAATGGCTGCGGAAAGGGCGCATGATACGGGTTTTCATACCCTGTCGCCATGCATGTACAGTGTTTTCTCTCTAAACTGCGTAATGCTATCCATAAGATGTGATAATTCTGTTTCTCATTGCATAAACGATACAAGCTGTCATGAAGAACCCGCGAAAAATGGGCCCATACTGGGATTAAGCATTGCAGCTATTCAGGCGCAGTGATAAAACCGATAGCTGAACAAAATCGATTGCGCTGAATGTGGTGAGGGGAAATGACTCAGGTTTTCAATTTTAGCTCCGGTCCTGCGATGTTACCGGTAGAAGTACTCCGTCGTGCTGAACAAGAACTGACTAACTGGAATGGGCTGGGTACCTCCGTAATGGAGATTAGCCACCGTAGTAAGGAATTTATTCAGGTCGCGGAGGAGGCTGAAAAAGATTTACGTGATCTCCTGAAGATCCCTTCGAACTACAAAGTTTTATTCTGCCATGGCGGGGCGCGTGCACAGTTTGCTGCTGTTCCCTTAAACCTGCTCGGCGGCGCGAAATCGGCGGACTACATTGATGGTGGTTATTGGGCGAACAGCGCAATCAAAGAGGCGGCAAAATATTGCACGCCGAACGCCATTGATGTGAAGGTGACACAAGAAGGTAAGCGTGCGATCCTGCCAATGCGCGACTGGGCATTAAAAGACGATGCGGCGTATGTGCATTTTTGCCCCAATGAGACCATTGACGGTATCGCCATTCATGAAATACCGGATTTTGGCGATAAGTTGGTTGTCGCTGACCTGTCTTCAACGATTCTTTCACATCCGATTGATATCAACCGATACGGTGTTATTTACGCTGGCGCGCAGAAAAACATTGGTCCAGCAGGTTTAACACTGGTCATTGTGCGTGAAGACTTGTTGGGTAAAGCCAACAATATGATTCCATCCATTCTTGATTACAAAGTGTTGGCGGATAACGAATCCATGTTTAATACCCCGCCGACCTATGCATGGTATCTGTCCGGCCTGGTGTTCAAATGGTTGAAGACGCAGGGCGGTGTCACTGAAATGGCCAAAATCAATCAGGCTAAGGCCGAGTTGCTGTATAGCACAATTGATAACAGCGATTTCTATCGTAATGATGTTGCGAGTGCTAACCGTTCACTGATGAACGTTCCTTTCCAGCTTAAAGACGCTGCGTTGGATAAACTGTTCCTCGAAGAGTCTTTGGCTGCAGGGTTGCATGCTTTGAAAGGACACCGCGTTGTCGGCGGTATGCGTGCATCCATTTACAATGCGATGCCTTTGGAAGGTGTTAAAACACTGACCGATTTTATGACTGATTTTGCCCGTCGCCACGGATAAGCCTGGGCGGAGCATCGATATCCTTTGTCGTTGCGAATACGATCAAGGAGAATAACCAAAACCTCGCCTTGTGCGAGGTTTTGGCATCTACAATTTGGAGATAGTGATTTCACATGCAGGACTCCCTGACTTTACAACCCATCGCTCGCGTGGATGGGACAATTAATCTACCAGGCTCAAAAAGTGTGTCTAACCGTGCGTTGCTGCTGGCGGCATTAGCGCAGGGCACCACACGACTCACTAACCTTTTAGACAGCGATGATGTACGCCATATGCTGACAGCGCTTAATGCGCTGGGTGTTGAGTACAGTCTGTCTGATGATCGCATGACCTGTGAGGTTGTGGGGAATGCTGGCCCGCTTGAAAGTAGCAGCGCTGTAGAGCTGTTTTTAGGCAATGCGGGTACTGCAATGCGTCCTCTGGCTGCCGCACTTTGTCTTGGTGAGGGTGATGTCGTGTTAACCGGCGAGCCTCGCATGAAAGAGCGTCCTATTGGGCATTTGGTTGACGCACTCCGTCAGGGCGGCGCGCAAATTGACTATCTTGAGCAAACAGATTATCCACCGATCCGCTTGCGGGGCGGATTTGCAGGAGGCGAGGTCAGCGTTGATGGCTCTGTTTCCAGCCAGTTTCTGACTGCCTTACTGATGACAGCACCGCTGGCACCTAACGACACGGTGATCACCATTATCGGCGAGCTGGTTTCCAAACCCTACATCGATATCACGTTGAATTTGATGGCGTGCTTTGGCGTACAGGTTGAAAACGATAATTACCGCCGTTTCATTGTCCGCGGGCAGCAACAGTATCAATCCCCTGGGGATTATTTAGTCGAGGGCGATGCCTCTTCTGCGTCCTATTTTCTGGCTGCAGCAGCGATTCGCGGCGGCACCGTTCGCGTAACGGGTATTGGGCGCAACAGTGTGCAGGGTGACATTCGTTTTGCTGATGTGTTGGAAAAAATGGGTGCCAAAATTGAGTGGGGTGATGACTATATTGCCTGTACGCGGGGTGACTTAATCGCCATCGACATGGACATGAATCACATCCCTGATGCAGCAATGACGATTGCAACCACGGCGTTGTTTGCCAAAGGGACGACGCTGATGCGGAATATCTACAACTGGCGGGTCAAAGAGACCGATCGGCTGGCGGCAATGGCGACGGAATTACGTAAAGTGGGTGCGGAAGTTGAAGAGGGGCATGACTTTATTCGCGTCACCCCACCAGCAACATTGCAACATGCCGAAATCGGTACTTACAACGACCACCGGATGGCAATGTGTTTCTCGCTGGTTGCGTTGTCTGACACGCCGGTCACGATTTTAGATCCAAAATGCACCGCCAAGACTTTCCCTGATTATTTCGAGCGTCTTAATAGCATTAGCCAGTCTGCGTAATCCCTCACCTCTGCCCATTTTACGATGGGCAGAGGAAGTACCTGGCTGCGAAATTCCCTGAATTTTTTCAACAGCTATGCTTTAGGGGTAACGTTCCTCGGTGCGGGTGCGTATAATACGCCGCGATCTTTGCCTGGCGACCAGGCGAGCGAATCCCCCAAAGGAGAATATGATGACAGCAATAGCCCCGGTAATCACCATTGATGGCCCAAGTGGTGCGGGTAAAGGCACGCTGTGCAAGGCTATGGCGGAAGCGCTTCAATGGCATTTGCTGGATTCTGGCGCGATTTATCGTGTTTTAGCGCTGGCTGCACTGCATCATCATGTGGATATCGCCTCCGAAGAAGCATTGGTGCCGATTGCTGCCCATCTTGATGTGCGCTTTGTGTCTGAAAATGGCGAAATGAAAGTGATTCTGGAAGGCGAAAACGTCACTGGCGAAATCCGTACACAAGAAGTCAGTAATACTGCGTCAAAGGTGGCTGCATTTCCTCGCGTGCGTGAAGCACTGTTACGCCGCCAGCGCGCCTTTCGCGAAGCGCCGGGCCTGATTGCAGATGGGCGTGACATGGGGACCGTCGTTTTTCCTGATGCGCCGGTAAAAATTTTCCTTGATGCCAGCTCGGAAGAGCGTGCGCACCGCCGCATGCTTCAGTTGCAGGAAAAGGGCTTTAGTGTTAACTTTGATCGCCTTTTAGCCGAGATAAAAGAACGTGATGACCGGGATCGCAACCGCTCCGTTGCCCCGTTAGTCCCTGCCAGCGATGCGCTGGTGTTGGATTCTACGCAAATGAGTATTGAGCAAGTCATTGAAACTGCTCTGCAATATGCGCGAGAAAAACTGTCATCGGCCTCGGTATAAACGAATTTGTAGTTCCCTTGTGACAAGGATTGTCATGAGGTATGTGAAACAACCCCATCCGGCAGGACGTCAGGTGGACGTTAATAATGAATCCTGAAGATTAAACATGACTGAATCTTTTGCTCAACTATTTGAAGAATCACTGAAAGAAATCGAAACCCGTCCGGGTTCCATCGTTCGTGGTGTTGTTGTTTCTATCGACAAAGACATCGTTCTGGTTGATGCGGGTCTGAAATCTGAGTCTGCAATCCCTGCAGAGCAGTTCAAGAACGCAGCCGGCGAACTGGAAATCCAGGTAGGTGACGAAGTTGACGTTGCGCTGGACGCAGTAGAAGACGGCTTCGGCGAAACCCTGCTGTCCCGTGAGAAAGCTAAACGTCATGAAGCTTGGATCACGCTGGAAAAAGCTTACGAAGACGCTGAAACTGTTACCGGTATTATCAACGGCAAAGTTAAAGGTGGCTTCACAGTTGAGCTGAACGGCATTCGTGCGTTCCTGCCAGGTTCACTGGTAGATGTGCGTCCAGTTCGCGATACTCTGCACCTGGAAGGCAAAGAGCTTGAATTCAAAGTGATCAAGCTGGATCAGAAACGCAACAACGTTGTTGTTTCTCGTCGTGCGGTTATTGAATCCGAGAACAGCGCAGAGCGCGATCAACTGCTGGAAAACCTGCAGGAAGGCATGGAAGTTAAAGGTATCGTTAAGAACCTTACTGACTACGGTGCATTCGTTGATCTGGGCGGCGTTGACGGCCTGTTGCACATCACTGACATGGCTTGGAAGCGCGTTAAGCACCCAAGCGAAATCGTCAATGTTGGCGATGAAATCAATGTGAAAGTGCTGAAATTTGACCGTGAGCGCACCCGTGTGTCTCTGGGTCTGAAGCAACTGGGCGAAGATCCATGGGTCGCTATCGCTAAGCGTTACCCAGAAGGTACTAAGCTGACTGGCCGCGTGACCAACCTGACTGATTACGGCTGCTTCGTTGAAATCGAAGAAGGCGTTGAAGGTCTGGTACACGTATCCGAAATGGATTGGACCAACAAAAACATCCACCCATCCAAAGTTGTTAACGTTGGTGATGTTGTGGAAGTTATGGTTCTGGATATCGATGAAGAACGTCGTCGTATCTCCCTGGGCCTGAAGCAGTGCAAATCTAACCCATGGCAGCTGTTCGCTGAGACCCACAACAAAGGCGATCGCGTTGAAGGTAAAATCAAGTCAATCACTGACTTTGGTATCTTCATCGGCCTGGACGGTGGTATCGACGGTCTGGTTCACCTGTCTGACATCTCCTGGAACGCGACTGGCGAAGAAGCCGTTCGTGAGTACAAAAAAGGCGACGAAATCGCTGCCGTTGTACTGCAAGTTGATGCAGAACGTGAGCGCATCTCCCTGGGCGTTAAGCAACTGGCAGAAGATCCGTTCAACAACTACGTCGCTCTGAACAAGAAAGGCGCAATTGTTAACGGTAAAGTGACTGCTGTTGACGCTAAAGGTGCTACAGTTGAATTAGCTGACGGTGTTGAAGGTTACCTGCGCGCTTCTGAAGCGTCCCGTGACCGCGTTGAAGACGCAACACTGGTTCTGAACGTTGGTGATGACGTTGAAGCGAAATTCACCGGTGTTGACCGTAAGAACCGCGTTGTTAGCCTGTCTGTACGTGCGAAAGACGAAGCGGATGAGAAAGACGCTATCGCTACCGTAAACAACAAGCAGGAAGAAACCAACTTCTCCAATGCAATGGCAGAAGCGTTTAAAGCGGCGAAAGGCGAGTAATCGACTTAGTCTTAAGGGTGGCGTAAGCCACCCTTACATGTCGTGCGCTGTCAAATATCTACCTGCAGGAAATAACCGGAGGATCTATGACCAAGTCCGAACTCATTGAAAGGCTTGCCAGTCAGCAGAGTCATATTCCCGCGAAAGCGGTTGAGGATGCAGTTAAAGAGATGCTCGAGCACATGGCCACAACGTTGGCTGAGGGTGAGCGCATTGAAATCCGGGGATTCGGCAGCTTCTCTTTACATTACCGAGCGCCTCGTGTGGGTCGTAACCCTAAAACAGGCGATAAAGTTGAGCTGGAAGGTAAATACGTTCCGCACTTCAAACCGGGTAAAGAGTTGCGCGATCGCGCCAACATTTATGGCTAAGTTTGATTAAACGACCAAACGACACTTCGGTGTCGTTTTTTTTTGCCTGCAAGAAACGGTGGCTGGAAGCAGTACGCATTTTTGAAATGTAATTTGCAATCTCAGTATCTAAACAGGAAGGCCGCTCGACACCTTGCCATTCAGTCCCTGCAATTTTCCTGCCCCACGTCAAAATAGTGCCTTTACATCATGGAATACGGCATGACATGGACGCAGGTATCGATATGGAGCATTTTAGGTATTCTACCACTGCTGTTTTTACCGCGATTGCCGACAACGGGCAGCGTAACAATGCTGCTTATCGCCGCTGTAGTGATTGGCTGGCTCCCCATCAAAGGCTCAGCGTATATTTCACTCCTCTTGTTCGCATTTTGTTGGGCTGTCTGGCAGGGCCAGACTCTGATGCGCGATATCAGCACGCTCACCCAGCATCCTGTCACGGTAGAAGCGCGGGTGATAAGTCATGACGCTGCCCGGCGTGCGTTAACATTGCATGTGATCGCTTTGCGTGATGGGCCACAACTGTTCCCGCCTGTTTATGCTCGTGTCTACTATCAGCAGAATCAGGGATGGTGTAGCGGCCAACAATGGCAAATGCAATTATCGTTACGCCCGGTGCACGCCTTGTTAAATGAGGGAGGATATGACGCACAGCGTTTTGCCGTTGCCTCGCGAAAACCACTTACTGGCCGTGTCACTCTTGCGACCGCCCTGGATACGCAATGCAATTGGCGTGAACGCATTATTCAGCGTGCGGAGAAGCATTATACCGGCCTGCATTATGCGCCGCTGTTAAGAGCCTTAGCTTTTGGAGAACGTGATTTACTGAGTGCAGACATACGGAAATTATTGCGCGATACCGGCACAGCACATTTGATGGCAATCTCCGGGATGCACATTGGCTTAGCGGCAGGATTTGGGGCCATGCTAGGGCGGTTTATGCAGCTCATGTTTCCTGCCAGGCATATCAGCTACCGTTGGCCGCTGTTTTGGGCAATGCTTTTTGCATTGGCATATACAGGACTGTCGGGGAGTCAGCCTCCGGCAATGCGCGCATTGTTTGCAACGGGATTTTGGCTAGGCATTAAACTTGCGGGTATCAACATTACGCGCTGGCAGGTATGGCTGTATTGCGTTGCGGCTTTGTTGGTCAGCGATCCGCTCACTGTCTTATCAGACAGTTTTTGGCTATCTGTACTGGCCGTGGCGACGTTATTTGCAGGCTATCAGTTCTTTCCTTTACCGCCGCGTTTTCTTCAGCATAAACGCTGGTGGATAGTGCGCCTTATTCACCTGCAATTGCTTATGACACTGTTATTTGTCCCTCTGCAAATTTTAATTTTTAACGGTATTAGCTACACCGCATTGCTGGCGAATCTGTGGGCAATTCCTCTCATCACGTTGGTCACGGTACCGGCAATATTATTGGGACTTTTATCACTCCCCTGGCCAGCACTCAGTGCGATGGGGTGGAAAGCCGCTAATCTATCTTTAGCGTGGACCCTGGTGCCATTACAGCACTTACCTGAAGGGTGGATAACCGTCAGTCGATTCGCATTGTTGATGGCGGTTTGCGCAGGGGGAATCATCTTTGCCTTCCGTTTTACACTGTGGCGATACCTTGCTGCGACATTATGCGCCTCAGCGTGGTTAGTGATCAGCTGGCGTGAGAGCGAGGAACAGCCAGTATGGCAAATGGATATGCTAGATGTTGGGCACGGTCTTGCGGTGGTTATCACCAAGGATCGACATTCAGTCTTGTATGACGCCGGTGGACGCTGGGAGGGCGGTGATGCAGGAGAACGTATCATTGCACCCTGGCTTCGCTGGCAAGGGATCACGCCAGAGCAACTGATCTTAAGCCATGCTCATCTTGATCATCGTGGCGGAGCGGAAAGCCTGCGCAAACAGTGGCCAGCGATGACAGAGCGAAATAATTTCTCTGCGTCACCTGTTTTTGCCTGTCACCAGGGCGAGCAGTGGGTCTGGCGTGGACTGCAATTTAAGGTGTTGTATCCCCCGCAGGGCATGACCAAAGGCGGCAACAACGATTCCTGCGTATTGCTGATTGAGGCGGGTCCGCATCGTGTTTTACTGACCGGAGATATGGAGCGTTCAGCGGAACAATATCTGCTTACACATGGGTCTATAGGGCGGCCGATTACCGTACTTCAAGTTCCACATCATGGCAGCAATACCTCTTCAATAGCGCCGTTATTACGTCGTTTACAAGGAGAGCATGCACTGGCCTCCGCCGCACGCTTCAGCCCCTGGCGACTGCCTGCAAAAAAGGTGATTCAGCGCTATAAGCACGCGGGTTATCAATGGTGGGATACCGCGCAGTCTGGCCAAATACATGTGGATTTTTTCAGCAATCAAGTGCGGATTAAGGGGTTACGGGAGCAAATTCTTCCCCGATGGTATCATCAGTGGTTTGGCGTCCCCCGGGATTCCAGGTAGAATAAGCGGCTATTTAACTGGAGCAGGTAATTAAATGCATCTCGATAAAGATCTCTCAACATGGCAGACATTTCGCCGTCTGTGGCCAATGATTGCACCGCACAAAGCGGGATTGGCGGTAGCGGCTGTTGCTCTGGTGCTTAATGCGGCGGGCGATACCCTGATGCTGTCACTGCTGAAACCTTTACTGGATGATGGCTTTGGTAAAGCGGATAAGTCGGTATTAATTTGGATGCCGCTGGCGGTTATTGGCTTAATGCTTATCCGCGGTGTCACCAGTTTTATCTCCAGTTACTGTATTTCCTGGGTATCAGGCAATGTGGTCATGAACATGCGCCGTCGCTTATTTGGTCATATGATGGGCATGCCGGTTGCGTTTTTTGACAAGCAATCGACAGGTACACTGCTATCCCGTATTACCTATGATTCAGAGCAGGTGGCTTCATCTTCTTCCGGCGCATTAGTGACGGTAGTGCGTGAAGGAGCGTCAATCATCGGTTTGTTCATCATGATGTTCTATTACAGCTGGCAGTTATCACTGATTTTAATCGTGTTAGCTCCAATAGTTTCTATTGCGATCCGTCTGGTTTCCAAACGTTTTCGCAATATCAGTAAAAACATGCAGAACACCATGGGGCAGGTAACAACCAGCGCTGAGCAGATGCTCAAAGGCCACAAAGAAGTGTTAATTTTTGGTGGTCAGGAAGTCGAAACGGCACGTTTTGAAAAAGTCAGTAATCGCATGCGCCAGCAAGGTATGAAGTTAGTTTCTGCTTCATCTATCTCTGATCCCATCATTCAACTTATTGCGTCTTTAGCACTGGCTTTTGTTCTGTACGCGGCCAGTTTCCCCAGTGTGATGGAAACGTTGACGGCAGGTACCATTACGGTAGTGTTCTCTGCGATGATTGCGCTGATGCGCCCGTTGAAATCCCTGACCAACGTGAATGCCCAGTTCCAGCGCGGTATGGCGGCGTGCCAAACCCTGTTTTCTATCCTGGATAGCGAGCAAGAGGAAGATCAAGGCACACGTCAAATCACACGTGCTAAAGGCGATATTGAGTTCCGCAACGTCACTTTTACCTACCCTGGACGTGAAACGCCTGCGTTGAAGGACATCAACCTGGTGATCCCCGCCGGTAAAACCGTGGCGCTGGTTGGTCGATCCGGCTCCGGAAAATCGACACTGGCCAGTTTGTTGACGCGTTTTTATGATATCCAGCAGGGTGAAATCCTCATGGATGGTCATGACTTGCGGGAATATACCTTGCCGTCACTGCGTAATCAGGTGGCGTTGGTGTCACAAAACGTGCATCTGTTTAACGATACGGTGGCGAATAACATCGCTTACGCACGTGAAGAGCAGTATAGCCGTGAAGATATTGAGCAAGTTGCCAAACTGGCGCATGCAATGGATTTCATCAATAAAATGGACAACGGCCTTGATACGGTGGTGGGCGAGAATGGTGTGCTGCTCTCAGGCGGTCAGCGCCAGCGTATCGCCATTGCACGAGCACTGCTGCGTGACAGCCCAATCTTGATTCTTGATGAGGCCACGTCGGCGCTTGATACGGAATCTGAACGTGCTATTCAGTCAGCGCTTGATGAACTGCAGAAAAACCGCACGTCGTTGGTGATTGCCCACCGACTCTCTACCATCGAAAAAGCCGATGAAATTGTCGTGATCGAGGATGGTCAAATTGTAGAAAGGGGTTCACACGATGAGCTTCTGAATATGTGTGGCGTCTATGCGCAGTTACATAAAATGCAATTTGGTCAATGATTGACCGTATCTGGCGTGGGCAGTCAGCACTGTATGTGCTGCTTTTGCCGCTAAGTTGGCTGTATGGCGTTATCACAGCGATGATTCGTCTGAGCTATCGGTTGGGCTGGCGTAAGCAGTGGAAAGCGCCAGTGCCTGTCGTGGTGGTGGGAAATCTCACCGCAGGCGGCAATGGCAAAACACCTGTGGTTATCTGGCTGGTGGAGCAACTCCAGGCCCGTGGTCTTCGTGTTGGCGTCGTTTCTCGAGGCTATGGCGGAAAATCTGCGCATTATCCCTTAGTACTTGACGCTCACACCCGTGCAGAGCAGGCCGGTGATGAACCTGTGTTGATTTTTCAACGCACCGGGGCACCTGTTGCCGTGGCGCCTAAGCGGGTGGATGCGGTTAAAGCGTTATTGGCACAATCAGCCGTCGATATCATTGTTACCGACGATGGTTTGCAGCATTACGCATTGGCACGCGATATTGAAATTGTGGTTGTTGATGGCGTCCGCCGTTTTGGGAATGGCTGGTGGCTACCCGCCGGCCCGATGCGTGAACGTGCAGCGCGGCTGAAGCAGGTTGATGCCGTCATCGTCAACGGCGGTGAGGCTCAAGGGGATGAAATCCCCATGCAGTTACAGCCGAGTCAGTTCGTTAATCTTGTTGATGGTCAAAAAGTGGATGCGGGTACCTTCAGTGGCGCGGTTGCCATGGCGGGCATTGGGCATCCTCCTCGTTTTTTTGCCACGCTGGAGAACATGGGCATCAAACTCGCGCAGCGCATCGTTTTTGCCGATCACCAACCCTATCAACAAAATCAACTGGTGGCATTAACGCCCCATGCCGAACCGCTGCTAATGACAGAAAAAGACGCGGTGAAATGCCGCGCTTTTGCACATAAAAACTGGTGGTTTCTGCCCGTTGATGCGGTGATGCCAGAGCCACAAGCCTCTGCTTTACTTTCTCATGTAATGCAACAAGTGACATCGCACAATCGCCCATCCTGAATATGGCGTGCGTTGTGATGTCAGGGAGAACCGATGACGTTACCTTCCATATCATTACAGCATGCGCGCCATTTGCACCTTGCCGCTCAGGGCTTGCTGCGACCACCAACCAAAAAAGCAGCCTTTACTGATCTTCTTACCGCCATCCGGCAAATGTCCCTGCTGCAAATTGATACCATTAATGTGGTTGCGCGTAGCCCCTATCTGGTGCTGTTTAGCCGGTTGGGGGCTTATCCGATGTCCTGGCTGGAAGAGGCGCTCAGTCGTGGCAATTTGTTTGAATACTGGGCGCACGAAGCCTGCTTTGTGCCTCGCGAGGATTATGCACTACTGCGTCACCGGATGCTGAATCCCCAGGCGTTGGGATGGAAATACAATGCGGCGTGGGCAGAACAGTATCGCGAAGAGCTCAATGCGATGCTGGCATTTATTGCGTCAAATGGCCCTGTGCGCGCAGCAGATTTTGACGCCGCACCGGGTCATCAGTCGGGATGGTGGGCCTGGAAACCACATAAAAGACATCTGGAAAATTTGTTTAGTGCCGGTGAGCTCATGGTCAGTGAGCGGCGTAATTTCCAGCGTGTTTACGATTTGCGCCAGCGTGTGCTACCAGACTGGGATGATGCGCGCGATGGTTTACGTGATGAAGACGCGCTTCATGGCATGCTCAGTAACAGTGTTCGGTCATTAGGTATTTTTCGCATCAACTGGTTGGCCGATTATTACCGTTTACGTCAGATAAAGCCGCTCACCTGGTTACAGCAACAACGGGAAGAGGGGCGCTTAATCCTGCTTCACGTCGAACAATTGGGTGAAATGTGGCTGGATGCCCGCTTGGCGCCCTTGCTGTCTACGCCGCCTGCGGCGACGGTTACGGCACTGCTATCGCCGTTTGATCCCGTGGTATGGGATCGTAAACGTGCGTTGGCGTTGTTCAATTTTGATTACCGGCTGGAGTGTTATACCCCCGCGCCAAAACGACAGTACGGCTATTTTGTCTTGCCTCTGTTACATCGTGGCAGTTTAAAAGGGCGTGTTGATGCGAAGATGGATCGCGCAAGCGGGCAGTTTATCATTAAGGGACTGTGGCTTGAGGAGTCGGTGCGTGTTACGCAACGACTGGCGAAAGATGTGCAGAGTGCGATTAACAAGATGGCGCGATGGCACGGTGCAACCTGTGTGGAGATCCACCAACTTCCGACGTTGTTACAGGCCATCTGGGGGCGCGCGCACTGGGCTTTGTGAGGCTTGCAGTAACATGCGCATACGCGCTGTGATATGCTTTTATCCTTGATATTTTCGATCCAACGGAGGAACCATGGATCATCGTTTGCTTGAAATCGTTGCCTGTCCTGTCTGCCATGGCAAACTTTACTTCAACAAAGAGCAGCAAGAATTGATCTGTAAACCAGACGGCCTGGCGTTCCCCGTGCGCGATGGCATTCCGGTTTTATTAGAAACCGAAGCCCGTTCCCTCAGCGTTGAAGAGATCCATCCATGAGTTTTATTGCCATTATCCCTGCGCGCTACGCTTCCACGCGTCTGCCGGGTAAGCCTTTGGTGGATATTCATGGTAAGCCGATGGTAGTCCACGTTATGGAGCGTGCGCTGGAGTCTGGGGCATCACGCGTTATTGTCGCGACAGATACGCAAGCGGTCGCGGATGTTGTCCAGCAAGCCGGCGGTGAAGCCTGCATGACGCGGGCTGACCATCATTCCGGGACGGAACGTCTGGCGGAAGTGATCGAAAAGTATGGTTTTGCCGACGATCAGGTGGTGGTTAACGTGCAAGGTGATGAACCGATGGTGCCACCGGTCATCATTCGTCAGGTCGCGAATAATTTGGCGAACTGTCAGGCAGGAATGGCAACACTTGCTGTCCCGATTCACAGTGCGGAAGAAGCCTTTAACCCGAATGCGGTTAAAGTGGTCACTGATGCTCAGGGTTATGCGCTCTATTTTTCACGTGCCACGATCCCGTGGGATCGTGAGCGTTTTGCCGCGTCGCGTGAGCAAATTGGCGATCATTTCCTGCGTCACATTGGCATCTATGCCTATCGCGCAGGCTTTATTCGCCGCTACGTGACATGGGAACCCAGTCAGTTAGAAAATATCGAACTGCTAGAGCAATTGCGCGTGCTTTGGTACGGCGAAAAAATTCACGTCGATGTTGCGAAAGCCATTCCGACCGTGGGCGTGGATACGCAAGAAGATTTGGTGCGTGTTCGCGAGGCGATGCTGCCACGCTGATGTGTGGCCGCCATTTTAGGCGGCCCCTTTCTCATCAAAATCCTGCTTTTAATGCCTGCCACAGGCGTCCCAAACCTTCATACCACACGCGTTCACTGTGCCCCAGCCACATGGCAGCAGGTGTGGCTTTATCCCAGGGATTAAGCGGCGAGTCGATAGCCAATTGATTTGCCGGGGCAGGCAGCGGCGATAAACCTTGTGCGTGGAAAAAGTTCATTGCTCGCGGCAGATGGCTGGCGGAAGTGACCAATAAAAAGGGCGCATTCCCCACCACCGGTGCTACGGCCGCCGCTTCTTCTTCAGTGTCTCTTGGAGCACTCAACACGATGATATCACTGGCGGGGACACCGAGCGTTTGTGCCACGCGTGAGCCTGCTTCGGCAGTGCTGACCGGGTTTCCCGTCGAAGAGTAGCCAGTAAAAATCATTTTGCTGCCCGGATTCATGCGCCACAGGCGAACGCCCTCTGTCAGACGTGGCAGGCTGTTGCCTATTAAGTTGGCGCTGGGGGACCACTGTTCATTCCAGGTGTAACCACCACCGAGCACCACAATATAATTCACTTTTTGTTGATCTTGCCAAGTGGCATAGCGGTTCTCCATTGGGCGCAACAGGCTGTCGGCGACAGGTTGTAGACTCAACAAGAGCAGTAACAGCCAGCTAATGCTGATGACCGTTTTGCCCGTTTTCTGCCAGCGGCTGCACCAAAGCAGCAAAAGGCCGCATGCCATGATCAGCAGCAGCAAAGGCAAAGGCAACAGCAAACTACCTACCACTTTTTTCAGAACGAAAAGCATGAAAAACGCGTCCTTTTGTTGGAATAATCAGCAGCTAATGAGGAAGTTGAGATGGAAAGGTTCATTCTTTCCCAGGGTGTGACAAAATAGTCACCTTAAAGGTGTTTGAGGCAAACCATAGCATATGCAGGACCGCAACTTTGACGTCATCGCGGAAAAATTTTCGCAGAACATTTACGGCACCAGCAAGGGCCGTTTACGCCAGGCCATTCTTTGGCAGGATCTTGATGCGATACTTTCTGCGTTTCCGTCTGGCCCCCTTAAGGTATTAGATGCCGGAGGCGGTGAAGGTCAGACCGGTTGCGGCGTTGCTGCCCGTGGGCACCAGGTTCTGCTGTGCGATGTGTCAAAAGTGATGTTAGAACGTGCCGCATCGTTAGCCGCCGAAAAAGGTGTGAGCGATAACATGCAATTTAAACAAAGCAGTGTGCAGACGATCGGTCAACATTTGGATACGCCGGTAGATCTGGTATTGTTTCACGCTGTGCTGGAATGGGTGTCCGATCCGGAACTGGCGTTAAAAGCGCTGTGGGATGTTCTGGCGCCTGGTGGCGTGCTGTCATTGATGTTTTATAACAGCCAGTTCGCCATCCTGCGCGGTATGCAAAAAGGGTGGTTTGAGCATATTAATGAGGGCTTACCCAAAAATTTGCGCCGCAAAAGCAAATTGACACCCACCTGGCCGCGTGAACCGAATGTGGTTTACACGTGGTTGCAGAATCAGGGATTTGAGATAGAAGGTAAGACAGGGATTCGTGTTTTTCACGATTACGTACACGATAAAAAATTACCCAATGAGAAGTTTGCTGAGTTGCTGGAAGCAGAATCACGCTACTGCCGTCAGGAACCTTGGATTAGTTTAGGGCGTTATATCCACGTGACAGCGCGGAAACCCATTCAGAAGGATGCGCTATGAGTGATTTTTCCCAGACTGTACCGGAATTGGTTGCCTGGGCGAGAAAGAATGACTTTTCCGTCTCTTTGCCCACCGAACGTCTGGCTTTTTTACTGGCCGTTGCCACGCTGAATGGCGAGCGGATGGACGGCGAAATGACCGAAGGCGAACTGATTGACGCCTTTCGCCACGTGAGTAAAGCCTTTGAGCAAACTCACGAAACCGTGCAGGTCAGAGCCAATAACGCCATCAATGACATGGTGCGTCAGCGTTTGTTAAATCGCTTTACCAGTGAACTGACGGAAGGGCATGCCATTTACCGTCTGACGCCACTCGCGATTGGCATCACAGATTATTATATTCGCCAGCGTGAGTTTTCAACGCTGCGCTTGTCGATGCAGTTGTCTATTGTGGCCTCTGAGCTGAAGCGCGCTGCGGATGCCGCAGAAGAAAATGGCGATGAATTTCACTGGCATCGCAATGTGTTTGCGCCGCTGAAATACTCGGTCGCCGAGATCTTCGACAGTATTGATTTGACCCAGCGCATGATGGATGAACAGCAGCAGCATGTGAAAGACGATATTGCACAACTGCTGAGTAAAGACTGGCGCGCGGCAATCTCTAGCTGTGAGTTGCTGTTGTCAGAAACATCCGGCACGTTGCGTGAGCTGCAAGATACTTTAGAAGCCGCGGGTGACAAGCTGCAAGCGAATCTGCTGCGTATTCAGGAAGCAACGCTGAACAGCCCTGATCTGGGCTTTGTCGATAAACTGGTGTTCGATCTGCAAAGTAAACTCGATCGCATTATCAGTTGGGGCCAGCAAACCATTGATTTGTGGATTGGTTATGATCGCCACGTGCACAAGTTTATTCGTACTGCTATCGACATGGATAAAAACCGTGTCTTTGCCCAACGCCTCCGCCAGTCCGTTCAATCCTACTTCGACACGCCATGGGCTTTGACCCACGCCAACGCGGATCGCTTATTCGATATGCGTGACGAAGAACTGACGCTGCGAAATGATGAAGTGACCGGGGAACTTCCGTCGGAACTGGAGTACGAAGAGTTTAATGAAATCCGCGAACAGTTGGCGGCAATGATTGAAGAAGCGCTGCGCAGTTATAAAGAGCAGCAAAAGCCGCTGAATCTTGCTGAAGTGATGCGTGATTATCTGGCGCAATATCCGCGGGCCCGTCACTTTGATCTGGCGCGTATTGTTGTCGATCAGGCAGTTCGCTTAGGCGTTGCGGAAGCTGATTTTTCTGGTTTGCCACCGGAGTGGCAAGCAATTAATGATTACGGAGCCAAGGTGCAGGCACATGTCATCGACAAATATTGAACAAGTGATGCCAGTAAAACTGGCACAAGCACTGGCAAACCCGCTTTTTCCTGCGTTGGACAGTCAATTGCGCGCGGGACGCCATATCGGCATTGAAGAGCTGGATAACCACGCTTTTTTGATGGATTTTCAAACCTTTTTGGAAGAGTTTTACACGCGTTACAACGTTGAGCTCATTCGCGCCCCGGAAGGCTTCTTCTATTTGCGCCCGCGCTCTACCACCTTGATTCCGCGTTCTGTGTTATCCGAATTAGACATGATGGTCGGCAAAATTCTCTGCTATCTCTATCTCAGCCCGGAACGCCTGGCGAATGAGGGGATCTTCACACAGCAGGAGCTCTATGATGAGTTGCTGAGTCTGGCAGATGAAGGGAAGCTGCTGAAGTTGGTGAACCAACGTTCAACCGGCTCTGATCTTGACAGGCAAAAGCTGCTGGAGAAGGTACGCGCGTCATTAACCCGTTTACGCCGTCTTGGCATGATTTGGTACAACGGGAATGACAGCAGTAAGTTTCGTATCAATGAATCCGTGTTTCGTTTCGGTGCCGATGTTCGCTCGGGCGATGATGCACGCGAAGCACAACTGAGAATGATCCGTGACGGTGAGGCAATGATGTTAGACAGCAGCCTCGATCTGAAAGATGCTCCAGAAGAAGACACGCGTGATGACGAAGATGATGCGATATCCGCAGATGGCGAAGGTGAGGAAGAGTAACCATGATTGAACGCGGAAAATTTCGCTCCTTAACCCTGATTAACTGGAACGGCTTTTTTGCCCGTACCTTTGACCTTGATGAATTGGTCACCACGCTTTCCGGCGGTAATGGTGCGGGTAAATCCACGACCATGGCCGCTTTTATCACGGCGCTGATCCCTGATTTAACACTGCTGCACTTCCGCAACACCACGGAAGCGGGGGCCACGTCGGGCTCTCGTGACAAGGGCCTGCACGGTAAATTGCGTGCGGGTGTCTGTTACTCCGCGCTGGATGTGGTGAATTCACGCCATCAACGCGTCATTGTAGGTGTGCGACTGCAGCAGGTGGCTGGCCGCGATAAGAAAGTGGATATTCGCCCGTTTAGCATCCACGGCTTGCCAATGGCGGTGAGCCCAACCGAAGTGATGACCGAAAACCTGAGCGAGCGCCAGGTGCGCGTGTTGTCACTGGGGGATTTGAAAGAGCGGCTGGAAGCCATCGAAGGGGTGCAGTTTAAACAGTACAACTCGATTACCGACTACCACTCCATGATGTTTGATCTGGGGCTGGTTGCTCGTCGTTTACGCTCAGCATCGGATCGCAGCAAGTACTATCGTCTGATCGAATCTTCGCTGTATGGCGGTATTTCCAGCGCGATTACCCGCTCATTACGTGACTACCTGTTGCCAGAAAATAGCGGCGTGCGTAAGGCGTTTCAGGATATGGAAGCGGCACTGCGCGAAAACCGCATGACGCTGGAAGCCATTCGCGTAACGCAATCCGACCGTGATTTGTTTAAACACCTGATTTCTGAAGCGACCAGCTATGTGGCTGCCGATTATATGCGCCACGCCAATGAGCGTCGCATCCACCTGGACAGTGGGTTGGTACTGCGTCATGACCTGTTTAACAGCCGCAAGCAGTTGGGCACTGAACAGTACCGCCATATCGAGATGGCGCGTGAATTAGCGGAGCACAATAGCGCAGAAGGCGATCTGGAAGCCGATTACCAGGGAGCCAGCGATCACCTGAACCTGGTGCAAACCGCCATGCGTCAGCAGGAAAAAATCGAGCGCTACGAAGCGGATCTCGAGGAACTGACCGGGCGGCTGGAAGAGCAAAATGAGGTCGTTGCCGAAGGCCGCGAAGTTCAGGAAGAGTATGAGGGGCGTGCAGAAGCCGCTGAGCTTGAAGTCGATGAGTTGAAAAGCCAGCTTGCCGACTATCAGCAGGCACTCGATGTACAACAGACCCGCGCGATTCAATATCAACAAGCCTTACAGGCGTTACAGCGTGCACAGCAGATTTGCCAATTGTCCGAGTTGACCATTGATAATGCTGAAAGCTGGCAGGAAACGTTCCAGGCCCGTGAGCAAGAAGCCACAGAGCGCTTGTTGCAACTTGAACAGAAAATGAGTGTGGCGGAAGCGGCACACAGCCAGTTTGAGCTGGCTTTCTCGTTAGTGAACAAAATTGCCGGGACGGTCAGCCGTGGCGATGCCTGGCACACGGCGCGCGAACTGCTGCGTGATGCCAGTAATCAGCGCTATCAGGCTGAGCAGTTACAAGGATTACGTATGCGCCTTTCCGAGCTGGAAAGCCGTTTACGTGAACAACATGATGCTGAACGTTTGCTCAATGATTTCAATAAGCGTCAGGGACAACATTATGAGCCCGATGCCCTGGAAGCATTGCAACACGAACTGGAAGCACAGATTGAACAGTTGTCGCAAACCGTCTCTGAGGCGGGCGAGCGCCGCATGGAAATGCGCCAGCAACTGGAACACCTGCGTGAACGCATCGCGGCGTTAACCGCGCGCGCGCCGCACTGGCTGGCAGCACAGGAGATCCTGACGCAGCTCAGTGAGCAAACCGGGCAACCGTTGGCGAACAGCCAGCAGGTGACCGAGTATATGCAGCAGTTGCTGGAGCAAGAGCGTGAAACCACCGTTGAACGTGACGATTTAGCGACACGTAAACGCGAAGCCGAGCAGCAGATTGAACGTCTGAGTCAGCCCGGCGGTTCGGAAGATGCGCGCCTGAATGCGTTGGCCGAGCGTTTTGGCGGGGTTCTGCTGTCGGAGATCTATGATGATGTCACCATCGAGGATGCGCCCTATTTCTCGGCACTCTATGGTCCGTCTCGCCATGCCATCGTGGTGCCTGATTTATCTTTAGTGCGTGAACAGCTCGAAGGATTAGAAGATTGCCCGGAAGATTTATATTTAATCGAAGGGGATCCACAATCTTTTGATGACAGCGTCTTCAGCACCGAAGAGCTGGATAAAGCGGTGGTGGTAAAAGTTGCCGATCGCCAGTGGCGCTATTCTCGGTTCCCTAAAATTCCACTGTTTGGGCGCGCAGCCCGCGAACATCAACTGGAATTACTGCGGGATGAACGCGATACCCTGGCGGAAAAGTACGCTACGCTCTCTTTTGATGTCCAAAAAATTCAGCGTTTGCACCAGTCGTTCAGTCGTTTTATTGGTAGCCATTTAGCGGTTGCCTTTGAATCAGATCCTGAAGCGGAAATTCGCCAGCTCAGCACGCAACGTAATGAAATTGAACGTGCACTGAACAACCATGAAAGCGAAAACCAGCAGCAGCGCCAACAGTATGAGCAAGCGAAAGAGGGCGTCAGCCACCTGAACCGCTTGCTGCCACGCGTTAATTTATTGCTGGATGACACGCTAGCCGATCGTATTGAAGAGCTGCAAGCGGAGTTGGATGAGGCACAGGAAGCCTCGCGTTTCCTGCACCAGCATGGGCAAACCCTTGCCAAACTGGAGCCCTTGCTCTCCGTCTTGCAAAGTGACCCTGAGCAGCACGAGCAATTAAAAAATGATTATCAGCAGGCGCAGCAGCAGCAACGCGATGCGCGTCAGCAGGCATTCTCATTGACGGAAGTGGTGCAGCGTCGTGCTCACTTTGGCTATGCCGACTCGGCAGGCATGCTAACGGGCACCAGCGATCTCAATGACAAGTTACGCCAGCGTCTGGAGCAGGCCGAATCTGAGCGTGCCCGCGCCCGTGAGCAGTTACGTCAGCATCAAAGCCAATTTACGCAGTTTTCCCAGGTATTGGCGTCACTGAAAAGCTCGTTTGATGCCAAACGTGACATGTTGAAAGAACTTAACCAGGAAATGCACGATATTGGTGTGCAGGCAGATCCTAATGCGGAAGCGCGTGCGCGGACACGCCGCGATGAGTTGCATGCCGCGTTAAGCACGAACCGCGCCCGCCGTAATCAACTGGAAAAACAGCTGACGTTCTGTGAAGCCGAGATGGATGCATTGCAGAAAAAACTGCGCCGCCTGGAACGTGAATATCACGAGAAGCGGGAAACGGTGGTCAGTGCCAAGGCGGGCTGGGTGACCGTATTACGCCTGGTGAAAGAAAACGGTATGGAGCGTCGTCTGCATCGTCGCGAATTGGCTTATCAGAGCGGTGATGAACTGCGTTCGATGTCGGATAAGGCGTTGGGAGCCCTGCGTCTGGCGGTGGCCGATAATGAGCATTTGCGCGACGTGTTGCGCTTATCGGAAGATCCCAAACGTCCTGAGCGTAAAATTCAGTTCTTTATTTCGGTCTATCAGCATCTGCGCGAGCGTATTCGTCAGGATATTATTCGTACCGATGATCCGGTTGAAGCCATTGAACAGATGGAAATTGAGCTGAATCGCCTGACCGAGGAGCTGACGGCGCGTGAGCAAACGCTGGCGATCAGTGCGCGCAGCGTGTCCAATATCATTCGTAAAACCATTCAACGTGAGCAAACCCGTATTCGACAGTTGAACCAGGGCTTGCAAGCGGTGAGTTTTGGCCAGGTGAAGAGTGTGCGTCTGAATGTGAATGTGCGTGAAGCGCACGCGACATTGCTGGAAGTGCTTTCAGAACAACATGAGCAGCATCAGGATCTGTTTAACAGTAACCGCCTTACTTTCTCTGAGGCGCTCGCGAAGCTGTATCAGCGACTGAACCCGCATATTGATATGGGACAACGGACACCGCAGACCATTGGTGAGGAGCTTCTCGACTACCGTAACTATCTGGAGATGGAAGTCGAAGTGAATCGTGGATCTGACGGTTGGCTGCGCGCAGAGAGCGGGGCGCTCTCTACCGGTGAAGCGATCGGTACCGGGATGTCCATTTTGGTGATGGTGGTGCAGAGCTGGGAAGATGAATCGAGTCGCTTACGCGGTAAAGATATTTCTCCGTGCCGTCTGCTGTTCCTCGATGAGGCTGCCCGTCTGGATGCACGTTCTATCGCCACGCTGTTTGAACTTTGCGATCGTTTGCAGATGCAGTTAGTTATCGCGGCGCCGGAGAATATTTCTCCTGAAAAAGGCACGACCTACAAGCTGGTGCGTAAAGTGATTGGTACCACTGAGCATGTTCATGTGGTGGGTTTACGCGGTTTTGCGGCGGAGCCAACGGCAAAGCTGTCGGAACCCGCATCGTCTGAGTGAACCTCTCAAACAAGGAATTAGCTAGTCAGTTAACCTTAACTTGATTAAAGTGACAGCGGCATTTGTTGGTGAGCAAATGCCGCTTTTAGTTTCTATACTTATTACAACAACTAACGGTAAGGCTCGCTGAATGCTGAGCTTTCGTTTCACATTTGCGCAGGATGCCAGGGAGGTTGCTCATGAAGACGACAATGATGAAGAGAAATGCACTCTGGTGTGCATTGATGCTGGTGCTGACGCCCATTGCAGGCCACAGCGCACTATCCGGCCCGGTTGAAACGGCCACGCAGGTTACGCAAGATGTTCAGCAAACCCGTGCGCAATTGAGTGCACTCTTGCCTGCGGGACAAACCCTTCATTATCTCCCTACGCTGGCGACGCTCTATGCCGCGCGCAATATGCAGCCTGTTTGGCAAGATCGCGCCGCTGTTCAGCAATTCCAGCAGCAGTTAGCTGAAGTGGCGATGTCAGGTGTGCAGCCTCAGTTTACGCAGTGGGTACAGCAGTTGACCGATGCCAATATCAAGGATATGGCGCGTGATGTGGTGCTTTCTGATGCCATGTTGGGTTATTTGCAGTTTGTTTCCAGCGTGCCAGAAAAGGGTGAAACCTGGCTGTACAGCAGTGTGCCTTACAAAATGGATGTCCCAACGCTGTCGGTGATCAATCAATGGCAGAACGCGGTCAATGCGAATGCGCTGAACGCCTTTGTGACGTCATTAACGCCGCGCCACCCGCAGTATGCGCCGATGCATCAGGCGTTAAAAACATTGCTGGCGGATACCCGCGCCTGGCCACAATTGAATGACAAAGAGACGCTACGCCCCGGTCAACTCAGCAATGATGTGCCTGCATTACGCGAAGTGTTGCAGCGCACGGGGATGCTAACGGCCAAGACCGCGACGCCAACACCCAATCAGGATGTCGGTACGCCTCAAACCGAGACCCTGCCAGCGGCGTCAGACACCGTGGTCAGTCCTTCTGCGCTCACTGCAACGCCTGTTGACGCACAGACGCCTGAAAACCACGGCGTATTACAGCCATCACAGACTTCGACCACCAACGTTAGCGATAACCGCTACACGCCAGAACTGGTCGAAGCCGTTAAGCGTTTTCAACAGTGGCAGGGATTAAGCAGCGACGGTGCGATTGGCCCGCGTACCCGTGAGTGGCTTAATGCGACGCCACAAAACCGTGCCGCGTTGTTAGCCTTGAATATTCAACGTCTGCGCTTGCTGCCGGATGATATGCACAACGGGATTATGGTGAATATCCCCAATTATTCACTGATTTACTATGTGGATGGTTCGGAAATCCTGACTTCGCGTGTGATTGTAGGGCGCCCGGACCGCAAAACGCCCTTAATGCGCAGTGCATTAAACAATGTGGTGTTGAATCCCCCCTGGAATGTGCCGACAACATTGGTGCGTCAGGACATCATTCCAAAAGTGAAACGTGACCCGTCGTATCTGTATAAACATGGCTATACCATGTTGTCCGGCTGGAGTAACGACGCATCCGTTATCGATCCGACAATGATTGACTGGAGCATGGTATCAGCCGCTAATTTCTCGTACCGTCTGCGTCAGGCCCCGGGTGCCACCAACTCACTGGGGCGCTATAAATTCAATATGCCAAGCTCAGATGCGATTTATCTGCATGACACGCCTAACCACGGCTTATTCCAAAAGGATATTCGCGCGTTGAGCTCAGGGTGTGTGCGGGTGAATAAAGCCTCTGATCTGGCGAATTTACTGTTGCAAGACTCCGGTTGGAATAACACCCGCATCTCCAGCACCCTGAAAGAGGGAAATACGCGTTTCGTTCCGGTTCGCCAACGTATTCCCGTTAATCTCTACTATCTGACCGCCTGGGTCGCCAAAGACGGTACACCGCAATATCGTACAGATATTTACAATTATGATCAGACAGTACGTTCGGGAACGCAGGTGATGTCTGTTGCCGGTAAATTGATGTTGTAAACGCTTAAAAATCAGTCACTCTGAAAGTATCATCCAACATTTTTCAGGGACAAGTAGCGGTCTTAAGTCGTTAAAAACAAGACCGGTCTTGTCCCTGTTTTGTTGACGCAGTCAGGTCAGACGAGTATTGTTGCCTCCGAAACGCTTTTTGTTTGTTTTTTAGTCATCTTCCCAGGTAATATGTTCGTCATGCATAAATTTGATTCTCAACGCCGTAAATTGCTGGTTTTAGGTGGGGCTGCCGCGAGTCTTGCGCTCCTTCCTGGTCAGGCAATGGCCACACTCTCCACGCCTCGCCCACGTGTGCTAACGCTGAATAATCTGCACACAGGTGAAACGTTGAAGACGGAATTCTTCAATGGCAAAAGTTATAACAAGGATGAGTTGGCGCGTTTAAATCATTTTTTCCGTGATTTTCGGGCAAATAAAGTAAAAAGCATTGATCCTTCACTGTTTGATCAGCTCTATCGCTTACAAACCATGTTGGAAACGCGCAAACCTGTGCAGCTCTTATCAGGCTATCGCTCACTGTCGACCAATAACTCACTGCGTGAACGCAGCAGTGGTGTGGCGAAACACAGTTACCACACATTGGGGCAAGCGATGGACTTCCATATCGAAGGTTTGCAACTGACGAATATTCGCAAAGCGGCGTTAAAAATGAAGGCCGGTGGTGTAGGATACTACCCACGTAGTAACTTTGTGCATATTGATACCGGACCGGTTCGTCACTGGTAATCCTTCCTGAGACGCTCCTGGTTCGCAGGAGCGTTATGAACCACCAGATTATTCCTGTTACCCCCTTCGCGCAAAACAGCACGCTGCTGTGGTGCCCTCAAACGCGTGTTGCTGCCATTGTTGATCCCGGTGGCGATGCAGAGACATTGATTCAGGCTGTGCTTGATAGCGGTGTTCGCGTTGAACAAATCTTACTCACGCATGGACATTTAGATCACGTTGGTGCTGCCAGGCAATTGGCTGAACATTTCGGCGTACCCATCGTCGGGCCGCACATTGCCGATCAATTTTGGTTAGAAAACTTGCCGACGCAAAGCCAAATGTTTGGCTTTCCCCGCTGTGAACCTTTCCTGCCGGACAGTTGGCTGCAGGAAGGGGACACCGTGAAAGTTGGGGAGCGTGAATTTGCGATTTTGCTGTGCCCAGGCCATACACCGGGCCACATCGTTTTTTTTGATGCGAAAGCCCGATTGCTGATTTCAGGCGACGTGATTTTCCGCGGTGGCGTCGGGCGCAGTGATTTCCCGCAAGGCAGTCATGACGATCTTATTGCATCCATTCATCATAAGCTGTTGCCACTGGGCGATGACGTCACCTTCCTGCCGGGGCATGGTCCGGTTTCTACGCTGGGCGAAGAGCGGCGCAGTAACCCTTTTCTACAGGCGTAAAAAAAGGGCGAGATTTTCTCGCCCTTTTTCTCATCGACAATTACAGCACGGCGACAATCGCTTCACACAACGCAGACATGTTATCTGGCGTCATGCCGGCGACGTTGACGCGACCAGAAGCGACGGCATAGACACCGAACTCTTCGCGCAGGCGTAATACCTGATCTTTGGTGAGTCCGCTAAATGAGAACATCCCATTTTGCGTGGTGATAAAGGTAAAATCACCTTTCGCGCCTTTCTCGGCCAACGTTTTGACAAACAAATGACGCATACGCTGAATGCGCTCACGCATTTCTGTCAGCTCTTGTTCCCACAGGGTGCGCAGAGCCTCATTATTAAGGATGGTCGCGACTACCGCAGCACCGTGTGCCGGTGGGTTAGAGTAGTTAGCACGTATTGTGGCTTTAACCTGACTAAAGGCCACTTCGGCGACGTCGGAGGTGTGAGTCACCAACGTCAGTGCGCCCACACGCTCATTGTACAGACCAAAGTTTTTGGAATACGAGCTGGCAACAATCAGTTCTTCATGGCGGGCGGCGAAAATACGCAGGCCTTCAGCATCTTCTTCCAAACCACGAGCAAAGCCCTGATACGCGAAATCAAACAGCGGTAACCAGCCGTTGGACTTCGACATTTCTGCCAATTCTTGCCACTGGGCAGCCGTAGGGTCAATGCCGGTTGGGTTATGGCAGCAGCCGTGGAATAACACCACATCACCGGCTTGTACTGCCTGTAAGCTCTCTTTTAACCCTGCGAAATCCAGCGTGTGCTGAGCGGCATCGTAATAGCGATATTCGCAAACCTCAAGACCAGCAGATTCAAAGACATTTTTATGGTTTGGCCAGCTTGGATTACTCACCCAGACGCGTTTTACGGCAGTCTGCGTCGCCAGAAAATCGGCGGCGACACGCAGTGCACCCGTACCGCCGGGGGTTTGTGCCGTACGCGCACGCTTATTGGTTACGATGGCACTGTCGTTGCCAAACAGTAAACGTTGCGTGGCACTTCCAAAATCGGCAAGCCCATCAATGCTCAAATAGTTTTTGGTGGTCTCGTTTTCCAGCAGGTACTGTTCCGCTTTCTTAACGCTGGTCAGTACGGGCGTTTTGCCGGTTTCATCCTTGTACACCCCGATACCGAGATTGATTTTTGTCGTGCGGTCATCGGCGCGAAATAAATCGGCCAGGCCAAGAATGGGATCGGCGGGTGCGGCTGAGATTTTTTCAAACATGTGCGGGTTCCGTAGCTCAAAGTAGGCGATGAAACGTGAAGTAACAAAAACAGGGTAACGCCAGAAGCCGTGCTTGCCAACCGTTTGGCTGAAAAAGAAATAATCTTTGCGGGAGAATTAAAATGGCTAATTGCGAACGGGATCACTGAAATGCAAAACGGAGCCCGAAGGCTCCGTTTTTAGGCATATACCAAGGTTCTAATGTGGCAATTAGAACTGGTATACCAGGCCTACGCCCACAACGTCGTCGGTGCTGATGCCAGCAGCGCGAGTGAAGTCGTTTTCGTCCAGCAGGTTGATTTTGTAATCAACATAGGTAGACATGTTTTTGTTGAAGTAGTAGTAGGCACCCACATCAACATATTTAACCAGGTCAGCGTCACCGCCGGTGTATGCACCTTGGGCTGCCAGGTTTTTACCTTTAGACTGCAGGTAAGCGATGGATGGACGCAGACCGAAATCGAATTGGTACTGTGCAACCACTTCGAAGTTCTGAGTTTTGTTAGCAGTCAGAGTTGATGCGTAGGTGCTGGTGTTACGTGCTTCGCCGTAGAATGCAGCCAGGTAAACGTTGTTTGCATCATACTTCAGACCAGTACCGAATGCTTCAGCGCGGTCGCCGTTGCCATCCAGAACCTGCAGATCAGTACGGTCAGCAGCGAAGTAAGAAGCTACAGCGCTAATGCCCATGCCGGTGTCATACGCTACAGAAGTACCCCAGCCGTCGCCATTCTGGTCAACACGGCTACGACTGCCTTCGTTTTTGCCTTGATACTGAACAGCGAAGCTCAGGCCATCAACCAAGCCGAAGAAGTTGCTGTTACGGTAAGTTGCAACGCCGTTAGAACGGCCAGTCATGAAGTTGTCGTTGTTGGTGTACTGAGTATCATCACCAAACACTGGCAGCTGATCGGTGTACGCCATTGCGTCATAGATCACGCCATAGTTACGACCGTAGTCGAATGAACCGTAGTCGCCAAATTTCAGACCTGCAAAGCCCAGACGAGTAGCGGTATCGCCACCTTCTGACTCAGGACCGTTAGCCTGAATATTGTATTCCCACTGGCCGTAACCGGTCAGTTGGTCATTAATCTGAGTTTCACCTTTAAAGCCGAAGCGCACGTAGGTTTTGTCGCCATCGGCACCTGCGTCGTCAGAGAAAGTGTGGCGTGCATCAACTTTACCGTACAGGTCGAGTTTGTTGCCGTCTTTGTTGTAAATTTCTGCTGCGTTAGCTGCGCCTGCAGCCAACAGAGCTGGGATAACCACTGCAAGAATGTTGCGCTTCATCATTTTTTATTACCCTCATTGGAGTTATTTGGACATCTGCCACTACCGTAAAAATTTCTTTCCAAAGTAAAAAAAGAACCTTTACGCAACTTTGATGTCTCCTGTGTCTGCACGCATCTTTCCATCGGACCCCACCTGAATCTACCCCTAAAATGCTACAAATGTCCTAATAGTGTTTCATTAAGAAAATATGTATTACAAAATGTAAAAATCACGGAACTTTGTGACTCCAATCTAACTTTACAAAAATAAAAAAAGGCCGGCAGAGCCGACCTTTGTAGATATATGAATTTCTTATAATTAATTGCGTAAGTTAGAAATTCGCATTGCGTGGTGTGCGTGGGAAGGCGATAACATCCCTTACATTTTGAACGCCAGTGACATAGGCAATTAATCTTTCGAAACCTAAGCCAAATCCAGCGTGCGGAACGGTGCCGTAACGGCGCAGGTCGCGATACCACCAGTAATCTTCTTTATTCAGGCCCATTTCTTCCAGACGCGCGTCTAAAACATCCAGACGTTCTTCACGCTGAGAACCGCCGATGATTTCACCGATGCCTGGCGCCAGAACATCCATCGCGGCCACGGTCTTGCCATCCTCGTTTAAGCGCATGTAAAACGCTTTGATATCTTTCGGATAGTTTTTCACCACCACCGGTGCTTTAAAGTGTTTCTCCGCGAGATAGCGCTCGTGCTCGGAAGAGAGGTCGATACCCCATTCCACGGCATTTTCAAACGACTGGCCACTTTTCAGCAGAATGTCGATGGCGTCGGTGTAATCTACCTGCGCGAAGTCGGCTTCCACAAAACGTTCCAGGCGCGCAATCGCATCCTGGTCTACGCGCTCAGCAAAGAACGCCAGATCGTCAGCGCGTTCAGCCAATACCGCTTTAAAGACATATTTCAGCATGGCTTCTGCAAGAGCGGCAGCATCATTCAGGTCGGCAAATGCCACTTCGGGCTCTAACATCCAGAACTCTGCCAGGTGACGGCTGGTGTTGGAGTTTTCGGCACGGAAAGTAGGGCCAAAAGTGTAAATTTTAGAAATGGCGCTGGCGTAGGTCTCACCGTTTAATTGACCTGATACGGTTAGATAGGCCTCTTTACCGAAGAAGTCTTTATCAAAATCCACTTTGCCGTCGGCTGTGCGCGGCAAATTTGCCAGATCCAATGTAGAAACGCGGAACATTTCACCCGCGCCTTCCGTATCTGAGGCGGTGATTAACGGCGTCGAAACCCAAAAATAGCCTTGCTCATCAAAGAAGCGATGGAGTGCCTGTGCGAGGGTGTGACGCACGCGAGCAACCGCACCGATTAAATTGGTGCGCGGGCGCAAGTGTGCCACTTCTCGCAGGTATTCAATACTGTGACGTTTGGCCGCCATTGGGTAGGTATCAGGATCGTCTACCCAACCCACGACGTCGAGTTTAGTGGCCTGGATTTCGAATGCTTGTCCTTGACCAGGAGAAGCAACCACCGTACCTGTGACGATAACCGAGCAACCGGTTGTCAGGCGCAGTACATCTTCCTGGTAATTATTCAAAGAATTATTGACGACGGCCTGGACGGGATTAAAGCAGGAACCGTCATAAACGGCGATAAAGGAAATACCGGCTTTTGAATCTCTCCGGGTACGCACCCAGCCACGTACGGTGACTTCACTGTCAACCGCAACACGGCCCTGCAGTACGTCCGCTACAGGCACTACGCTCATATTCTTCTCTCTATATAGTGTTCATAAAGTTAATCCACCCCGGAATTTGGGGGAGTGCTTATGTTACTTGGCGTCTCACAGGACACAAGTAGATTTCACACTTTGGCGCAAATTCGCGCCTGGGAAAGGGACGAACGACAGAGTAAATCGGCGAAAACGCGCGGAATGCGCAGTGGAGGGCAGCGCCAGCGTAGGCCGGCGCAAGATTAACTGGCTTTTTTCACCAAGGGCAAGTCAAAGGCTTTGCGCAGCGCACGCACAAAGGATTGATCGTGACAGATGGTTTTTCCTGGGCTGTCAGACAGTTTGGCCACCGGTTTACCGTTACATTCCACCAATTTGATCACGATATTCAGCGGTGTCACCTGCTCAATATCACAGGTCAGGCGGGTACCAATGCCAAAAATGACATTCGCGCGCTGGCCAAACTGCCGATACAGCGCCACGGCTTTATTCAAATCAAGATTATCGGAGAACACCAGCGTTTTGGTCAGCGGATCGATGCCCAATTTAGTGTAATGCGCAATGGCCTTTTCGCCCCATTCAACAGGATCGCCTGAATCATGACGCAGGCCCTGGTAACGTTGGGCAAAGTTTTCGCCAAAATCACGCAGGAAGGCATCCATGGTAATACAGTCAGTCAGTGCAATGCCAAGCTGGTCGGGATACTCATCCAGCCAGGCTTGCAGTGCGACGCGCTGACTGTTTGCCAGCGTAGGACTGATTTGCTGATGTGCCTGGAACCACTCGTGCGCCTGAGTTCCCACGGGAGCAATCGATAACTGGCGAGCTAAATCGTAGTTACTGGAACCCACCAACCACGGAAAATCCTGTTGCAGACCGCGGACAATGGCCAATTGCACATCACGTGAGAATCGGCGGCGCGTCCCAAAATCCATCAATTTGAAACGGGATAAATCGAGTCCTGCGGTGACTTTGCGGAAATCAGCCAATTTATCCTGCAAACGGTCCACCGCATGTTCGGCGGTGATCAGCGGTGAGCGATTCCGGTGTACGATTTCACTGATCAGTGCCAGTAAAGGCACTTCCCACATGATCACTTCACGCCAGGGGCCATCGATTTTAATATCCAGCTTGCCCTGATTATTGCGTACCTGAACCTGCTGCGGGTCATAGCGGAAGCGGCGCAGCCAGTCGAGATAGTCCTGTTTAAAGAACGGCAAGCCTGTGAGGTAGGCGTATTCGTCATCGCGCAAGGCCAGGGTGGCCATCGCGTTGATATGTTCAATGATTTCGCCTGCATAGATACCCAGCAAGTCATCACCGCGACAGCGGAACTCTGCGGAAACCGTAATATCGTGGTAATGATGAAAGACGGCCTGCTGCATATGCAGTTTATAGGCGTCGGTATCCAGTAGGGTGGTCAAAATCGGGGAAACGTTTCTTGTCATGGTGCGTTTCAGCATCCTCGAGGAGCGCGTTACCTGGTGTTAATAAAGTGATCAAGTTGGCGGAGTATAACCTGATTACGTTTTTATTGAACCCGATCACACCATAAATGATGCCCCAAGGTCATGGCGAAAATGTGCCTTTAACGCTTAATGCCATGATCTGCTTAATATCAGGAAGCTGAATGATCTGCATGGCAACATTGTGACAAGCAGAATAGACTAAAGCCGTAACCGTATCGTAAAGGCAAGAGGGAAGTATGACGCAAGCGCCACAAGCTAAAAACCGCCACGATTACCGTGCTCCGGACTACACCATCAGCGACATTGATTTAACTTTTGAACTGGATGCTGCCACAACCACTGTTACGGCCGTCAGTCAGGTTAAGCGTCAGGGCGCACCGGGGGCGCCACTGCGCCTGGACGGTGAAGATCTCACCTTGGTCTCTTTGCATATTGATGATACGCCATGGGTTGATTACCGCGTGGAAGAGGGCGCATTGGTACTGGAAAATGTACCAGATAGCTTCTCATTAAAGATTGTTAATCATATTCATCCCGATAAGAACACCGCACTGGAAGGGCTGTATAAATCCGGTGACGCGTTGTGTACACAGTGTGAAGCCGAGGGCTTCCGTCATATCACTTATTATTTGGACCGCCCGGATGTACTGGCGCGTTTCACCACCACGCTTTATGCCGATAAAGCCTTGTATCCCTATTTGCTCTCCAACGGTAACCGCCTTGACGGGGGGGATTTGGATGCCGGCCGCCACTGGGTGAAATGGCAAGATCCCTTCCCAAAACCCTGTTATTTGTTTGCCCTGGTGGCGGGGGAGTTTGATGTCTTGCGCGACAGTTTCCGTACGCGTTCGGGCCGTGATGTCGCATTGGAAATCTTTGTCGATCGCGGCAATTTGGACCGGGCAGACTGGGCGATGACGTCGCTGAAAAACAGCATGAAATGGGATGAAGAACGTTTCAATCTGGAATATGACCTTGATATCTTTATGATTGTGGCCGTCGACTTCTTTAATATGGGCGCGATGGAAAACAAAGGTCTCAACGTCTTCAACTCCAAATACGTGCTGGCAAAAGCGGAAACGGCTACCGATAAAGATTACCTCGGTATTGAAGCGGTTATTGGTCATGAGTATTTCCATAACTGGACAGGGAACCGCATTACCTGTCGCGACTGGTTCCAATTGAGTTTGAAAGAGGGCCTGACGGTCTTCCGCGATCAGGAGTTCAGCTCTGATTTAGGATCACGTGCCGTCAACCGCATTGATAACGTGCGGGTTATGCGTGGCGCGCAATTTGCGGAAGATGCCAGCCCTATGGCGCACCCGATTCGCCCAGAACAGGTTATTGAAATGAATAACTTCTACACCTTGACGGTTTACGAAAAGGGTTCTGAAGTGATTCGAATGATGCATACCCTGTTGGGTGAAGAGAATTTCCAGAAAGGCATGGCACTCTATGTTGAGCGCCATGATGGCAGTGCCGCGACCTGTGATGACTTTGTACAGGCAATGGAAGATGCCTCTAATGTCGATCTGTCACAGTTCCGTCGTTGGTATAGCCAATCGGGGACGCCGGTATTAAGTGTGCGTGATGATTACAGCCCTGAGCTGGAACAATACACGCTACATGTCAGCCAGCACACGCCCGCAACCGCCGATCAGAAAGATAAGCAGCCACTGCATATCCCACTGGATATCGAGCTCTATGATGACAAAGGCGAAGTGATCCCTTTGCAGCATAACGGCCATCCGGTACATCACGTGTTAAATGTCACTGAAGGTGTGCAAACCTTTATCTTTGATAAGGTTTACCATCAACCTGTGCCATCGCTGCTGCGTGAGTTCTCAGCACCCGTCAAACTGGAATATAACTGGAGCGACGCGCAACTGACGTTCCTGATGCGCCATGCGCGTAATGATTTTGCCCGTTGGGACGCCGCGCAAAGTTTGCTGGCGACGCACATTAAATTAAATGTGGCGCGTCATCAGCAAAAACAGCCATTGTCATTGCCTTCTCACGTTGCGGAGGCTTTTCGTGCGGTCTTACAGGACACGTCTCGCGATCCGGCACTCACCGCGCTGATTCTCTCGTTACCGAGTGAGAATGAAATTGCTGAGCTGTTTGAAACCATCGATCCAGAGGCCATTGCCGCGGTGCGTGAAGCATTAACGCGTCTGCTGGCGTCCGCCTTAGCAGAAGATTGGTTGCAGGTTTATCAGGCTAACAGCACGCCTGAGTACCGCATTGAACATGCAGATATCGGTAAACGCGCGCTGAAAAATGTCTGCCTCAGCTACCTGGCATTTACTGACAGCGCGCAGGCGAATACATGGGTGGAAGCACAATACCGTGCGGCGAATAACATGACGGATGCGTTGGCTGCACTGTCCGCCGCCAATAACGCGCAACTGGCGTGCCGTGCGGCGTTGATGCAAGACTTTGATGACCGTTGGCATCAGGATGGTCTGGTCATGGATAAGTGGTTTATGCTGCAGTCCACCAGCCCAGCGGCCAATGTGGTGCATCAGGTTCGAGACTTATTGCAACACCGTTCATTTAGCCTCAGCAATCCAAATCGCACACGCTCTTTGATTGGGGCATTTGCATCCGCAAACCCTTCTGCATTTCACGCTGCAGATGGCAGTGGCTATCAATTCCTGGTTGAAATCTTGACTGACCTCAACACGCGTAACCCGCAAGTGGCGGCACGTATGATTGAGCCTTTGATCAGATTAAAGCGCTACGATGCAGGCCGTCAGGCCTTGATGCGTCAGGCACTGGAACAATTGCAAGGACTGGAAAAACTGTCGGGTGATTTGTACGAAAAAATCACCAAGGCGTTGAATGCATAATGGAGTAAAAGGCCCGCCTTCCTGTACTGGAAGGCGGTTCATTCGTCTACGCTTTCACACTTTGTACCGTTTCAGCAGGGCTGAGCGGTGCGTTATTCATCACACGATCGAGCACTTGCGCTTCCAGTTCAGCCAAACGTACTGAACCTTTTCGACGTGGACGCGGCAGATCGATTGTCAGATCTAAACCAATTTTCCCCTCTTCAATTAACAGCACCCGATCGGCCATCGCAACCGCTTCACTAACATCGTGGGTGACCAGTAACACAGTAAAACCTTGTTGTTGCCACAGACCCTCAATAAGAGCCTGCATTTCGATACGCGTTAGGGCATCAAGGGCACCGAGGGGTTCATCCAGCAACAGCAGTCCGGGACGATGAATCAGGGCGCGCGCCAAGGCCACACGCTGTTTCTGACCACCAGACAGCGCTGCGGGCCATTCGTCTGCCCGATCGGCAAGGCCGACGGCCGCCAGCACCTGTTGCGCCTGTTCGCGCCAGGTTTGGCCTTTTAGCCCGAGTCCGACATTATTAATAATGCTTTTCCAGGGCAGTAAGCGGGCATCCTGAAACATGAGCCGCGTATCATCACGCGCATTACTCAAGGGAGCTCGCCCTGCCAATAATTCGCCGGCACTGGCGGTTTCCAGTCCTGCCAGCAGACGCAATAGTGTGCTTTTACCACACCCACTGCGCCCCACCACGGCAACAAATTGCCCGGCAGGGATGTGTAAATCCAACGCATTCAGGATGGTGCGTTTGCCATATTGCTTACTCACACCGCTTAAGGTTAAGGGCGTGCCTGCGTTCAGGCGCGCAGGGGATGTTGAGAGCAGACTCATGGGTTTTGCTCCTTCAGTTGATACGCCGGATGCCAGCGCAGCCAAACGCGTTCGAGTAACAGGGCCGCCACATCGGCGAGTTTACCCAGCAGGGCGTAGAGAATAATGGCGACCACCACAATATCGGTTTGCAGAAATTCGCGTGCGTTCATGGCCAGATAACCAATGCCTGCATTCGCGGAGATGGTTTCGGCAACAATCAGCGTTAGCCACATCAGACCCAGAGCAAATCTCACGCCGACCATAATGCCAGGCAGAGCACCGGGTAACACCACTTGTAGAAACAGTTGCCAGCCAGAAAGGCCATAACTGCGCGCCATTTCCAGCAAGCCGCGATCGACATTGCGAATGCCGTGGTAAGTGTTCAGATAAATAGGAAACAGGGTACCTAAGGCCACCAGAAACACTTTCGCAGACTCGTCGATGCCGAACCACAAGATAACCAAGGGGATCAGCGCCAGATGTGGCACATTGCGCAGCATCTGTACGGAGGTATCCAGTAAGCGTTCACCCAACCGTGATAAACCGGTGATAAAGCCCAGCACTAAACCGATTGATCCGCCGATGGCAAAACCGATCACGGCACGCCAACTGCTGATCGCCAGGTGATGCCACAGCTCTCCACTGGCGGACAGTTTCCAGAAAGCCAGCACCACATTTTCGGGTGAGGGCAGAATACGTGTTGATAGCAGGCCTGTTTGTGAAGCGATTTGCCAGATAACAATCAATCCCACGGGCAGCGCCCAGGGGGCGAGACGATTTAAGGTTTTATTCATCGCTCACCTCAACTCTGCGACACTTTGCGTGGGGCGAAGTCATTAGCAACGACTTCCCCTTGCGGCGTATGTTGGCGTGGTTGAGGCACTTCTGGCACTTTGAGATCCAGATGGGGAAACAGCAATTCCCCCACGCGATACGCCTCTTCCAGATGGGGATAACCGGAGAGAATAAAGGTATCGATGCCCAAAGCGGCGTACTCCTGCAAGCGTGCAGCGACAGTGGGTCCATCACCAACCAGCGCGGTGCCGGCTCCGCCACGAACAAGCCCAACGCCTGCCCACAGATTAGGGCTGATTTCCAACTTATCACGCTGGCCACCGTGCAAGGCCGCCATGCGTTGTTGCCCGACCGAATCGGTACGCGCAAAGGCCGCCTGCGCTTTGGCAATAGTGGCATCATCCAGATGTGAGATCAGTCGATTCGCGGCTTGCCAGGCTTCTTCGGTGGTCTCGCGCACGATCACGTGCAGGCGCAGACCAAACTTGACCTCGCGCCCCAGCGCTGCGGCTTTCGCCCGCACAGCATCTAATTTCTCTTTTACCTGAGCAGGAGGTTCTCCCCATGTCAGATAGACGTCGACCTGCTCTGCTGCCAGGTCTTGCGCAACATCGGAAGATCCGCCAAACCACAGCGGTGGCCGAGGTTTCTGTACCGGTTCAAACATCAGCCGGGCGCCGCGCACTTTCACGTAATCCCCTTGGTAATCGACGGTTTCACCTTCAATCACACGTCGCCAGACGCGCGTAAACTCGGCAGATTCTGCATAACGCTCAGTGTGATCTAAGAAGATACCATCGCCCGCCAGTTCTTCCGGGTCGCCACCGGTCACCAGATTAAACAGTGCCCGACCATTGGACAGTCGGTCGAGTGTCGCGGCCTGACGTGCGGCTTGTGTGGGTGAAATAACACCAGGACGTAGCGCCACCAGAAAACGTAATCGTTGCGTAACCGGAATCAGCGAGGCGGCAACCAACCAGGCATCTTCACATGAGCGGCCAGTGGGGATCAGCACGCCACCGAAGCCCAGGCGATCGGCAGCTTGGGCTATCTGCTGCAAGTAAGCATGATCGACCGGGCGTGCACCTTCACCGCTACCAAGATAGTGTCCATCACCGTGGGTCGGCAGGAACCAGAAAATAGAAAGGCTCATAATTATCTCCTTTACTGAGCGTGAGGGCCGTGCCAGATGCGCTGGCTAATATCCAGCTTCACCGGCAAAAGGCGCGAGTCATAAAATAAGTCAGCGGTATGCTGCTGGGCGGCGGCCGTTTCTGCACTCACCAAACCGATGGTCATCGCTGGACGATTTGCCAGATAGCGTTCGATGACCGGTTTAGGTAATCCGATGGCGTTTGAAATGAGCGCGACGCTGTCGGCGGTTTGTGTGCGGGTGAGTTTCTCAGCGTCGGTAAAAGTATCCAAAACGGCGCGAAGAAAAGGGCCGTTCTTGTCAGCGTAGCTGCGCGTGGCAAGATAAAAAGATCCCGTCAGATTCAGCGTTGTGCCGTCGGTCAGCACGCGCGCATCTCCCTGCACGATTGCGGCAGAGTAAAACGGGTCCCATATAGCCCAGGCATCAACATTGTGCTGTTGAAAAGCCGCTCGGGCATCGGCGGGCGTCAGGTAAACCGGCTGGATATCGTTAAAGGTCAATCCCGCTTGTTGTAAGGCGCGCAGTAATAAATTGTGTGAGCTAGAACCTTTCTGAAAGGCGACTTTTTTTCCTTTCAGATCGGCAACGGTTTTAATCGCACTCTTTTCGGGTACCAGGATGACTTCCGCTTTGGGTTTCGCCGGTTCAGAACCGACATACAGCAAATCTGCACCGGCGGCTTGCGCAAATAACGGCGGAATATCGCCAGTGCCGCCTAAATCGACACTGCCAACATTCAGCGCTTCCAGCAGTTGGGGGCCGGCAGGAAACTCAATCCAGTCGATGCGTGTTGCGGGATAACGCTTTTCCAGCAACTGGTGCGATTTGGTGAGCAACATCGCCACCGATCCCTTTTGATAGCCAATCCGTAAACTGTCTGGTGCCGCCGCATTGACCAACGCACTGGCGGTGAGTAACAACGTGGCGACACCGGTGGCGAATAACGATTTCTTCATGGTTCTTCCTTTATATGGCTATACGGCTGCCGCCAATGGCTGATGGCGACGCGATAGCGCTTGCCAGAAGGTTTCGAGTGATGCATCCAGGCGGTGGCGCAAATTGGGGTGCAACTCAGGCGCGCGGTCGTAATGGGTCACTTGACTGTCATCGGCAAAGACACCGTGCAATATTTCTTGTGCCTTTAAGGCATTGAGCACCGGTTTCAGGGCGTAATCGACGGCCAGCATATGGGCAACCGTGCCACCGGTTGCCAGAGGCAGCACCACTTTGTGCTCCAGTGCGCGTTCAGGCAGTAAGTCCAATAACGTTTTCAGGGCACCGGCAAAAGAGGCTTTATAAATAGGGGTGGAGACAATCAAGCCATCCGCTTTTTCGAGATCGGCCTTTAAGGCGTTTAACGCGGGGGCGTCAAAACGTGCGTACAGGAGATCTTCAGGATGGAAGTTATGCAGATTCCAGGGCGTGACCTCTACACCGCGCTGTTCAAGCTGATGCTGACACCAGGTCAACAACGCCGTTGAACGAGAGGGAAAGCGCGGACTGCCCGCCAAAGTGATGACACGCATAGCATCTCCTTATAACAAAATGGAATAGATTGTAATATTTAGATAGCGTATGGGACTTATCCTGACAGAGCGCAGTGCGGCGCTTAAATGATTTTTCTGAGATAACTAAGTTCAGGAATGGGAATAGCGAGAGGCAGGAGAGAAAATTGCGCCAGGTCATTTCCCTTTCTGTGCGTATTACCGGATAATACGGCCCCGACTTGCCATCGGGATCCCAGGAGTGGTTATGCTTTACCCCCTCGTCAGAAAAGCGCTGTTTCAACTTGACCCGGAACGCGCCCACGAAGTTAGCTTTCATCAAATGAAATTCATCAGTGGTACGCCACTGGAAGCACTTATTCGCCAGCAGATGCCCGCGAAGCCTACGCAATGCATGGGGCTCACCTTCAGTAATCCATTGGGATTAGCGGCGGGTTTGGATAAAAACGCAGAATGTATTGATGCTTTTGCCGCCATGGGCTTTGGGTTTATTGAAGTCGGCACCGTGACGCCACGTCCTCAAGCAGGCAATGATAAACCCCGCTTATTCCGTTTGGTGGAAGCCGAGGGCATCATTAATCGCATGGGTTTCAACAATCATGGGATCGATGCACTGATCGAGAATGTCAAAAAAGCCCGCTTTAAAGGTACGTTGGGGATCAATATTGGTAAGAATAAAGATACGCCGGTTGAGCAGGGAAAAGAGGATTATTTGATCTGCATGGAGAAGGCGTACACGCACGCCAGTTACATCGCAGTGAATATTTCTTCTCCGAATACCCCGGGATTACGTACGCTACAATATGGTGAAGCCTTAGATGATTTACTGGCGGCCATTAAACTGAAACAACACACCTTGCAGCAGCAACATAATAAATATGTGCCTGTGGCGGTGAAGATCGCGCCGGATCTTTCTGAGGAAGAATTGATCCAAATTGCGGACAGTCTGGTACGCCATAATATTGATGGTGTGATTGCGACCAATACGACACTCGATCGTTCTTTGGTCAGTGGCTTAAAATATTCTGATGAGTCAGGCGGACTCAGTGGGCGCCCTGTGCAGTCGCGCAGTACAGAAGTTATTCGCCGCCTTGCACTGGAATTACAAGGGCGTGTGCCGATTATCGGTGTTGGCGGTATTGATTCTCTGGTTTCAGCGCGTGAAAAAATGGCCGCAGGTGCCACGCTAATCCAAATTTATTCAGGCTTTATTTACAAAGGGCCACCTCTTGTGAAAGAAATTGTGACCCACCTCTGATTCATTTTCTGTCTTATTTAGCCGGGGACTTTATTTATTGCCCCGGCTCGTTTATATTTTAATCCATTAAGGTGTTTTTTAATCGATATTCTGATAACGATTAAAATTTTTCGCGCATTCAGATCATTCTGAATTTTTGCGCGCCAAGGCGAAATTAGACACAGAGTAGAGCGACAGATGAAAATTAAACCCGATGACAGTTGGCACTGGTATTTTGATACTGATCATGACCGCATGATGCTTGATTTGGCTGACGGCATGCTGTTTCGTTCGCGCTTTTCTCGTCGAATGTTGACGCCGGATGCCTTTCAGGCCAACGGTTTCTGCGTTGATGATGCGGCGTTCTTTTTTAATATGGATGAAAAGTGCCGTTTATTGGCGCTGGAAAGCCATCTGCGTGCGGAACTGGTGCTGAATGCGCTGGTGGCACGTCGCTTTTTAAAACCATTAATGCCTAAAAGCTGGCACTTCACGTCTCATGGACAGGCATTTGTGCCGTCAGAAGGCGATGGTGTTCAAGTGCAACTGTGTGACAGCGGTGAAATCGCCACGCTGGTCGTGGTTGAGAGCGGAGAGAGTGCTGCGCTGTGTTTACTGGCACAAAATCAGCTTCTGCTGGCAGGGAAAACCATGATATTGGGCGAGGCGATTAAAGTGATGAACGATCGGCTTTATCCTTTACCTGTGCAGCAAACGGCCCGTTTCGACCAGGCCGTTTAATTCCTGCGGTTATCAGGCGAGCTCAATATCGCTGGCTGGAATACAACTGCAACTCAAAATGGTACCGTCTGCGCGTACAGCGCTTTGCTTTAACGGCTTTACCTCTCCGGTGACTAATTTCATCTTACAGCTGCCGCAAATCCCGGCCCGGCAAGAATAGGGAATGCGGGCGCCTTGCATTTCCAATTGCTCTAACAGAATTTGCTGGTTATTACCATTATACTCCTGACCTTGCCAGGTAATGGTCACTTTCTGCGTGGCTTCTTCCGCCACTTCCAGCGTCTCTTCGACTTCTGTGCTGCCATACGGGCGCGCGGGCTTAGTACTTAATACCTGTAATTCATCGCCAGTGCGAACCACACCGCTGCTGCGCGCGATCAAATTCATGCCGAAATCAATGTCACCACTTTCATCCTGGGCCGCGCGAAAACGTTGCAGAGTTGCCAAAGGCTCACCGCTCGGGTGTTTGCGACCGCGCTCCGGGCTAATGGTGGTAAAGACACAGCGACTACAAGGTTTGGCGACATCAAAAATAATCTCGCCAATACGCACCACGGACCAACTGTCTTCAGACCAGGCGCTGGCGCCGGTTACCACCAGGTTGGGGCGAAATTGCTCCATACGCACGCCAGCGGGGCAACGCTGCTGTAGATCGCGCAGGGAGGCTTCATTTACCAATAAGAAGGGATAGCCATCCGCAAAACCCAAAGGCACATCAGGTGCTTTTTTCACGCGGCGATGCAGTGTCGGGCCCACCCAACGGAGTTCTACCGGGCGAGGGAAAAAGCCGCTCAGCCATTGGTTAATTGAGGCGGGGGCGGTCAGGGAATTAAACGTTGATCCCCACACTTCTGAAGCACTCTCCTGATTAGCAAAATCCTCCAGGCGGATGAGCGCGCTGGTGCCATCGGGGGCGCTAAGCCATAGCCCTTCAGGGGTTAGCGCCGGCGTGAAGAGCACCAGTTGAGGGAACTGACGTGCGGTAATAAAGGTTCCATCGGGCTCTGCCAGCATAAAGGTGCGATCAAAGGCCAATCCACTGAGCGCGACCTGCGCGTGTGAAACCTGCAAGCCGCGCATCGACTTAACGGGATGGATAAACAAGCGTGAAAGGGTGATCATCATGACAGCAACTCACAAAGCGGGCGGGTGCGGCAACAGGAAATCAGCACACAAAGAAGCTAACTTTATGACAAGCGGGCGCGATTGGCTATAATGCGCGACAATTTTCCCTGAAAGATAAGTGATGTTATGAATTCTTTGTTTGCCAGTACGGCACGTGGGCTCGAAGAGCTATTGAAAACGGAACTGGAAGCACTCGGTGCCAGCGATTGCCAGGTGGTTCAGGGAGGCGTTCACTATCAGGGAGACGATCGTTTACTTTATCAGAGCTTGATGTGGAGCCGTCTGGCGTCACGCATCCTGCTACCCTTGAGCGAATGTAACGTTTACAGTGATTTAGACCTGTATCTGGGCGCGATTGCCATTGACTGGACGGCCATGTTCGATCCCGAGCAGACCTTTGCCGTTCATTTTAGTGGCACCAACGACGTGATTCGTAACAGCCAATTCGGTGCGCTGAAGGTCAAAGATGCGATTGTGGATGCTTTCACTCGAAAAAATCTACCGCGGCCAAATGTCGATCGCGAGAATCCAGATATTCGCATCAATGTGTGGCTGAACAAAGACAAAGCCAGCATTGCGCTGGATCTCAGTGGTGAAGGCTTGCATCAACGTGGCTACCGCCAACAAGCGGGCCTTGCGCCACTGAAAGAGACCTTAGCGGCGGCCATTGTGCTGCGCTCTGGCTGGCAGGCCGGCACACCGATGGTGGATCCCATGTGCGGTTCTGGCACGTTATTGATTGAAGCGGCCATGATCGCCACCGATCGTGCACCCGGCTTGTACCGCGAGCATTGGGGCTTTCTGGCGTGGAAAAAATTTGATGACGCGCTGTGGCAGGAGATTAAAACCGAAGCACAGGTGCGCGCCAAACGTGGACGTCAGAACACCACTTCCCGCTTCTATGGTTTTGACAACGATGCACGCGTACTTGAGCGCGCATTAGCGAACGTGCGCCGCGCCGGGCTGGAACAGTTAGTGACGCTGGCGCAGCAGGACATTTTGCAGCTGAAAAACCCCTTACCAGAAGGGCCAGCCGGGACCGTGCTGAGCAATCCTCCTTATGGTGAGCGTCTGGAAAGCGAACCGGCGCTGATTGCGCTGCATTCGCAATTGGGCCGCATTATGAAAGGCAGCTTTGGTGGTTGGACGCTGTCCTTGTTTAGCGCATCACCTGACTTGTTGAATTGTTTACAACTGCGTGCCGATCGTCAGTTCAAGGCGAAAAATGGGCCTTTAGATTGCGTGCAGAAAAACTATCTTCTGGCAGAGAATCCGCAGGGTGGTGCGACGGATATTGCGGCCGACTACGCGAATCGCTTGCGTAAAAACCTGAAGAAACTGGATAAATGGGCGAAGCAAGAGGGTATTGAGAGCTATCGCGTTTATGATGCCGATTTGCCGGAATATAACGTTGCCGTTGACCGTTATGCCGACTGGGTCGTTATTCAGGAGTATGCACCGCCGAAAACGGTCGATCCGCTGAAAGCCCGCCAGCGTCTGTTTGATGTCATTTCCGCCACGCTTAGCGTGCTGGCGATCCCGGCTAATCGTTTGGTATTGAAAACCCGTGAGCGCCAAAAAGGCAAAAGCCAGTATCAGAAACTGAGCGAGAAAGGGGACTTCTTCCTTGTACGTGAGTACGACGCAGAACTCTGGGTCAACTTGACCGACTATCTGGATACCGGTCTGTTCCTTGATCACCGTATTGCGCGCCGCACATTGGGTCAAATGAGTAAAGGAAAAGACTTTTTAAACCTGTTTGCCTACACCGGCAGTGCCAGCGTACACGCCGGTTTGGGCGGTGCGCGTTCAACGACCACGGTCGATATGTCGCGCACCTACCTGGAATGGGCAGAGCGCAACTTGCGCCAAAACGGCTTGACCGGACGTCCACACCGTTTGATTCAGGCAGACTGCCTGAACTGGTTGGCCGAGAGTGATGAGCAGTTTGATTTGATCTTTATCGACCCGCCAACCTTCTCTAATTCAAAACGCATGGAAGCCAGCTTCGATGTGCAGCGCGATCACTTACAGTTGATGCGCGATCTGAAACGCCTGTTGCGTAAAGGTGGCACTATCATGTTCTCGAATAACAAACGCGGATTCAAAATGGACGATGACGGTTTGGCTGCACTCGGCCTGCAAAAGCAGGAAATTACGGCCAAAACCCTGTCACCTGATTTTTCCCGTAATCGCCAAATTCATAATTGCTGGCTCATCACCCACGCCAGTAAGGAAGCCTGAAAATGTCTTTAATCAGTATCCATGGTGCGTACCTGTCGTTCAGCGATGCACCGCTGCTTGATCACACCGAGTTGCACATCGAAGAGAACGAACGCGTCTGCCTGGTCGGCCGTAACGGCGCGGGAAAATCCACGCTGATGAAAATCATCAATGGTGAACAACCTTTAGATGATGGCCGGATTATTTACGAGCAAGATTTAGTGGTTGCCCGTTTGCAACAAGATCCGCCACGTAATGTGAAAGGTTCGGTCTACGATTTTGTGGCAGAAGGGGTGGCGGAGCAGGCGGAACATCTTAAGGCCTACCATGCGATTTCGCATGTGGTGATGGAAGATCCCAGCGACAAAAACTTAAATGAGATGGCGCGCCTGCAAAGCATTCTCGACCATCAGAATTTATGGCAGCTAGAGAGCCGCATTAACGATGTGCTGCTGCAAACCGGGCTGAATGGCGATACAGAACTGTCCGCGTTGTCGGGTGGCTGGCTGCGTAAAGCGGCGTTGGCACGTGCGCTGGTCAGTAATCCACGAGTATTGATGCTGGATGAACCGACCAACCACCTGGATATCGAAACCATTGACTGGCTGGAAGGTTTCCTGAAAACCTTCACGGGCAGCATTGTGTTTATTTCGCATGACCGTGCTTTTATCCGCAATATGGCGACCCGCATTGTGGATTTAGACCGTGGCAAGCTGGTGTCATGGCCGGGCAACTATGATCAATATCTGTTAGGCAAAGAGGAAGCGCTGCGCGTTGAAGAGCTGCAAAATGCCGAGTTCGATCGCAAGTTAGCGCAGGAAGAAGTGTGGATCCGTCAGGGGATTAAAGCGCGTCGAACCCGTAATGAAGGCCGTGTTCGTGCCCTAAAAGCGCTGCGTCGTGAGCGTTCTGAGCGTCGTGACGTGATGGGCAAAGCGAAGATGCAGGTCGAAGAAGCAACGCGTTCAGGCAAAATCGTGTTTGAGCTGGAAAACGTGGATTACAGCATTCCGGGTAAAACGCTGGTCAATGATTTCAGTGTGCAAGTGCAACGTGGCGAAAAGATTGCGCTAGTGGGGCCGAATGGCTGCGGTAAATCGACGCTATTGAAGTTGATGTTAGGGCAGTTAAAAGCCGACAGCGGCCGCGTGCATTGTGGTACCAAGCTGGAAGTGGCCTATTTTGATCAGCATCGCACCGAGCTTGATCCTGACCGTACGGTGATGGATAACCTGGCGGAAGGGAAGCAGGAAGTGCTGGTGAACGGTAAGCCTCGCCACGTGCTGGGTTACCTGCAAGACTTCTTATTTCATCCCAAGCGTGCCATGACGCCGGTTCGCGCACTCTCTGGAGGGGAACGTAACCGCTTATTATTGGCGCGTCTGTTCCTGAAGCCCAGCAACTTACTGATCCTCGATGAACCGACCAACGATCTGGATGTCGAAACGCTGGAATTATTGGAAGAGCTGATTGAAGAGTATCAGGGCACCGTTTTATTGGTGAGCCATGATCGTCAATTCGTTGATAACACGGTTACCGAATGTTGGATTTTTGATGGCCAGGGCAGTATCGGCACTTTTGTTGGCGGTTATCATGATGCGCAGTTGCAGCGTGCCAGTTGGTCAGCGATGCGCAAGCCAAAAGCGGCGGCGGTCTCAGAGTCTAAACCCGCGACGGTACGTGACGAAGCGTCTAAAAAGCCGGCTGCTAAACTTAGCTACAACCTGCAGCGAGAGCTTGAGCAATTGCCCGCGAAACTCGAGGCGCTGGAAGGCCAAATCGAATCCTTGCAAGCGCAAATGTCGGATGCCAGTTTCTTCAATCAGGGACACGATGTCACACAGCCTGTGCTGGATGCGTTGGCGCAGGTTGAACAAGAACTGGAAACGGCTTTTGAACGCTGGGAACACCTTGAAGCGTTGAAAAACGGTTAAATAAAGCGAGCAGATAAACTATGTGTTCATCACAGCGAACAGAACAGTGGATGCTCTGTCCTCAGTGCGATCTGATGACACATCTTCCTGCCATGGCGCCGGGTAGCAAAGCCAGCTGCCCGCGCTGCCACACAACATTAGTCTCGCGCTGGCACGAACCGCAAAAGCGCCCCACGGCATATGCACTCGCGGCGTTGTTTATGCTGCTGTTGGCGAATTTATTTCCGTTCGTCAATATGCAGGTTAAAGGACTGGGCAGCGAAATCACCCTGATGCAAATTCCACAGGTGATGGTGGATGAGGATTACAGCAGTTTAGCGACGCTGTTTTTACTCTTTGTTCAGGGTGTGCCCGCCTTCTGCATGATTTCCATTTTGCTGCTGGTCAATAACGTCAGGTTGCCGCTCACCTTAAAACGTGGTTTGGCGCGGGTACTGTTTCAGTTAAAAACGTGGGGCATGGCGGAAATCTTTCTGGCGGGGGTGTTAGTCAGCTTCGTCAAATTGATGGCGTATGGCGACATCGGAATTGGCAGCAGCTTTATTCCCTGGTGTCTGTTTTGTGTTCTGCAATTACGTACCTTTCAGTGCGTTGATCGCCGCTGGATTTGGCAGCAGGTGGCGCCAATGCCCACGCTTTTGCATACTCCGATTGCCGGGCAAACAGGATTACGTCAGGGGCTGCGTTCATGTTCATCCTGTACGGCGATTTTACCCGCCGGACAACTGCACTGCTCGCGTTGTGGTGCCGCAGGGCACGCACGGCGCAAACACAGTTTGCAGTGGACGCTTGCGTTACTGCTCACGTCAATCCTGCTCTATGTCCCGGCTAATCTGTTGCCGATTATGGTGACGGAAGCGCTGGGTAACCGCATGGGCTCCACCATCATGGCAGGGGTGGTATTGCTGTGGAGCGACGGATCATGGCCTGTCGCACTGGTTATTTTTATCGCCAGCATTATGGTGCCGACGTTGAAAATGCTGGCCATCGGCTGGCTATGTTGGAATGCCAATGGTCATGGGCAGCGTGACGGCGAAAAAATGCATTTGCTGTATGAAGTTGTGGAGTTTGTTGGCCGCTGGTCAATGATCGATGTTTTTGTGATTGCGGTTCTTTCCTCGCTGGTAAGAATTGGGCGTTTGATGAGTATCTATCCCGATATCGGCGCACTGCTGTTTGCGCTGGTGGTGATCCTCACCATGTTTGCCGCAATGACCTTTGATCCCCGTCTTAACTGGGATCGCGTAAGTGAAGTCAAACATAAGGAGTCTGGCGTTGACGGACAATAATCAGGGCGAAGCCAAAGTAGATGCGATCAAGCGCTGGTCACCGGTGTGGATTTTTCCCATCGTGACCGTGCTGATTGGCGCGTGGATCCTGTTTTGGCATTTCAGCCATCAGGGCCCCCAAGTCACACTGATCACCACCAATGCGGAAGGGATCGAAGGGGGCAAGACGGCCATTAAAAGTCGCAGTGTGGATGTGGGCGTTGTTGAAAGTGCCGTGCTGTCAGACGATTTGCACCATGTTGAAATCAAAGCGCGTTTAAATGCGGGCATGGAAAAACTGTTGCACGGCGACAGCGTGTTTTGGGTGGTCAAACCGCAGATTGGTCGCGAAGGGGTCTCCGGTTTAGGGACACTGCTTTCAGGTGCTTATATTGAACTGCAGCCTGGCAGCAAAAATGCGCCAGCGGAAGAGTATCAACTGCTGGACGCTCCACCCCTGGCGCCACCCGATGCCAAAGGGATCCGTATCCTGTTAGACAGTGATAAAGCCGGGCAACTGAATCCCGGCGATCCGGTTCTGTTCCGCGGATATCGTGTGGGATCAGTGGAAACCAGCACTTTCGATCCTAAATTGCGGGCTATGCGCTATCAGGTATTTGTGGGCGCGCCCTATGACAGTCTGGTCACTTCCAATGTTCGCTTCTGGAAAGACAGTGGCATCGCGGTTGATATGTCAGCTTCGGGCATGCGTGTTGAAATGGGCAGTTTGACCACGCTGTTCAGTGGCGGTGTCAGCTTTGACGTACCAGAGGGGCGTGAATTAGGCGTGCCTGCGGAGAATAAAGCAGAGTATCAGCTCTACGACAACCAGCGCAGTATTCAGGATTCGTTGTATACCGTGCACCGTGATTACCTGTTGTTCTTCAGTGATTCAGTGCGCGGCTTGCAACCCGGTGCGCCGGTAGAGTTTCGCGGCATACGACTGGGTACCGTCTCTGAAGTGCCTGCTCAAATTCCGGGTATTAGCCAGAAGCTGAATAATGATTATCGTATTCCTGTGGTGATGCGCATCGAACCCGATCGCTTCCGCAATAACCTGGGCGAGAATTTCGATTTTGAGCAGCATTTGCAGGATGGAAAAGCGCGGGGGCTGCGTGCCTCACTGAAAACTGGCAACTTGCTGACAGGATCGCTGTATGTCGATCTTGATTTTTACGACAACATTAAGCCTTATCAAGGGCCTAAAACGCTGGCCGGGTATGAAATCATCCCAACCACCAGCGGCGGATTAAGCCAAATTCAGCAGAAGTTAATGGATGCGCTGGATAAGATTAATAATTTACCGCTGAATCCAATGATCAATCAGGCGACTAACACGTTGGCGGAGAGTCAACGTACGATCAAAGAGTTGCAGCGCACACTGGATAACATCAACCAGATAACCGGCAGTGCAGCGATGAAAGACTTGCCTGCGGATATGCAACAAACGTTGCGTGAGCTTAATCGCAGCATGAAAGGTTTTCAGCCTGGCGCACCGGCTTACAACAAGCTGTTAGGTGACATGCAGCGTTTAGACCAGGTTCTGCGTGAGCTACAGCCTGTACTGCGGACGTTAAATACCAAGAGCAATGCGTTGGTGTTTGAAGCTCCACAAGGCAAGGATCCCCAGCCGAAGAGGGCGAAGCAATGATGAAATGGTTGCCGGTGACGGCAGTGCTGCTACTGAGTGCGTGTAGCAGCACAGAAGAGACGCGCTATTATCAGATCCCTGCAGCAACGGGTGCGGTCGCTGTAGAGCAAGCGCAAGCCGATCGCCGTACTTTGTGGGTTGAGCATGTGGCAGTGCCAGATTATTTGGCAGGGAATGGCGTGGCGTTTCAAACCTCGGAGGTGCGTTACACCATTGCCGTTAACAACCTGTGGGCAAGCCCGCTGGATCAGATGTTAAAGCAAACTTTAATCGCGAATCTCAGTGCCACACTGCCGGGGCGACTGGTTACAAGCGCACCGCTGGGTGAACATGACACCTTGAATGTCACGATTGCGGGTTTCCAGGGACGTTATGATGGGCAGGTGGTGGTGACGGGTGAGTGGTTACTGGAAAAACAGGGGCAACTGATCAAGCAGCCTTTTAATATCATGCTGCCTCAACAAGAAGACGGTTACGATGCTTTAGTGGCGACATTGGGTAAAGCATGGCAGCAAGTGGCTGAAAATATTAGCAGTGCCGCGCAGAAGTAATGAGATCCATACTTAAGTAAAGTTAATTTAAGAAAAGTTCGATAGTGTTGCTAAGTCCTTGAAAGTTGAAGAATCTTTATTCGATGCTTTCAAGGGTTTTTTTCATTTTAATCAATGTATTAAGAACCTCTTAGTGTAATTCAATCGCTTAGCAACCTCCGTTGCCTGTATCACATTTATGACATCCTTATGACGATTCGGCATTGATCTTTCGCTTTCAGAGGGGTAAAACTTAATCGTGGTTGCTCGATAAGTAGCCACTGTTTTCTTTCCACCAGATTCAATCCGACCGAATTAGAAGGAAATAAGGCATGAAGAGACAGAAACGAGATCGCCTTGAGCGCGCACAATCGAGAGGGTATCAAGCAGGTATTACAGGACGCCCGAAAGAGATGTGTCCTTACCAGGCTGTAGATATCCGGTCTCATTGGTTGGGAGGTTGGCGACAAGCCATGGAGGACAGGTCGGTTATCGCTTAACCTCTGTCCTAAGTTGAAAAAACCTCCGCCTGAGCGGAGGTTTGCATTGACTCTACACGTCTACTCTAATCGTCCCGCTTATTTTGTTTCTGGCACTTCGCTTGTGCAGTCGTAGTGCTCACCTTGCAGACCCATTTTTTCACAAACCGTGGTCAATACATCATTCGGTGTAGCCCAATCGGACTGCCAGTTTCCGCCGTCATGACGTAAGTCTTTAAACAGATCCCACATAATGATTCCTGTTGGGCTGTATTTCACCGTTTGATCAACAATGGCATTGAGATCGGCATGCGTGAGAGGCAGGTTGCCGGTAGCCGGTTTTCCAACTTCAAAGCCGACGGTAATTGGAGGCTTAATCAGCAAACGTTGAGGTTGGATAGATGCCGCCGCCCAGTTTTTAGCGCCCTTGACCAGCGTATGGTGAGAGGCCGTTGCGTTAGCTGCTTTCAGCCAGTTTTGATACTGTCCGAGGTAGAAACCGACTTGACCTGGCAGGTCGCAAGGGATTTCAGAGTCACTACCACAATCGGTTTCATCAAGGTCATATGACATCACACCAATATGGTTCAGGCGATCAATACTTTCTGGATACAACAGCGCAGTGTTATACACCAGACCATACAGGTTGCCGCCCCACCAGGCTCCACCATAAACGTCGGCGTTAGTGGCGACGGTGCCATAGTTGGCAGACATGTTAGGCAGCGCGCCTACCGCTGGGGCGGCAGTACTGATTTTAAGCTCTGGTGCAATCTCATCTGCGGCTTTATAAATCGATTTTAAGATGGCATTAAATTTATCGACGGTGAATGGCATGGCGCGTGGAATTTTGTCAGCGCCAGCGACAATTTTCATGTTGTCGTCATAAACATTATCGCCTCGACCATTGGCGATGCCACCTTTGTCCATTAATTGCGCTGTGGTGAGCTTCTCGAAGTTGCTACCAGGTGCGCTTCCGATGGTATCGGGTGTCAGTTTCCACTGCTTGGCATTGATATCTGCGTGCCAGAACTCTTCGTAATCCACATCAATGCCGGTGGCCCCCAGATCTTTCGCCAGGCTGACCAGTGCGCGATAAGCCTTATCGGCTTCAGCACCGATGATTTTACTCTCAAAGGCGGCACGTGGGATTTGGCTGCTGGTCATGGGATTTGGGAAAGTGTCATACACCGCACCCTCTTCGTTACCGCATGCATCAACTTTGCCCGCAGTGGCATCATATATTTCAGGCTGACAGCTAAAATTCCAACCACCGACGGCAATATAAACGTCAATGCCATTTCCTTTCAATTGACCGATAATAGCTTTCAGACGCCCGAAATCTGCCTGGGCTTGCTCAATATTTACTGACGATTCTGATTTTGCATTGGCGTCATAGACGTATCCAAATAATCCGGTATTCGCCAGTGAGAAAGGCTCATATTTCACTAAAGAGGGTTGGACGAATGAAAGTACCAGAGAATTAAAAGGGGCTTTCTTATTGGCAATACTTTGGCTCATCTGCTCCAGATTATCCAGGCTGGCATACCAGGGTTGCGTACCTGCTGTTGCGGCAGGGCCAGACAGGAAGTAAGCGCTGATCTCAGGTTGCGCAGCAACGGCCGGCGCACAGAGCGCCGCTGCCAACAGAGCGGCACTGATAGGGTTAAGCACGGATTTCAGTTTCATCACTATCTCCATTCACCAGAAAATTATTATGCGAGAAATTTATTGATTATGAATTCTTGCGATTACTCACCGCAGAATTCGTAATAAAGTTAAGTGAAGTAAATGAATGATGACAGACGTCAACCGCTTAATCAGAATTAGCAAGAACGATAATTAACAATTTAAGACGGGGTAAGTGGATTTTAATAAACAGTAAGGGGAATGAGCTGAGTTATTATTTATAAAAATTAAAGCCTCTTATTTTTAGTAAGAGGCTTTAACGCATCAGGCAGAGAGTGTTATCTGCAGAATTTAGAATGCAGAAGTGTCTTTAAACAGACCCACTTTTAAATCCGTGGCGGTATAGATAACATTGCCATCAACCAACACTTCGCCATCAGCCACACCCATCACCAGCTTGCGGTTGATAACGCGTTTGAAATTGATACGGTAAGTGACTTTCTTCGCCGTTGGCAGCACCTGGCCGGTGAATTTGACTTCGCCCACACCCAGTGCGCGGCCTTTACCTTCTGCGCCTAACCAGCCCAGATAGAAGCCAACCAACTGCCACATGGCATCCAGACCCAGGCAACCCGGCATCACAGGATCGCCGACAAAGTGGCAACCGAAGAACCACAGGTCAGGGTTAATATCCAGTTCCGCTTCCACGTAACCTTTATCGAAGGCACCACCGGTTTCAGACATCTGAATGACGCGATCCATCATCAGCATGTTACCGGATGGCAGTGGCGGGCCGCCTGCACCAAACAATTCACTGCGGCCGGAAGCGATAAGGTCTTCTTTCGTGTAAGACGATTTACGAGATTTCTCTGACATGTTTTTCAAAGCCTTTTTTTAGTGAACCCGGAGGTTAGCTAACACCTGTACGCTGAACAAGTCCGATCAGTTGTGGTTAAACCAGTTTAACCAACGCAGTATCCATGGGCGATGGCGTGGGTCTGGCTGGTTAAACTGACTGATGCGTTCCTGAATATCATCGATCAATGCGGGCACCGCTTGATCATCATTCTGCCAACACTTTCCGGTCAGCAATATCAGTGCCTCTTCAACGCTATCAATCGCCCATAGATGGAATTTACCCTCGCGAACCGCGTCCACAACGCTGCTTTTCAGACACAGATGGCGGACATTCGAGGCGGGCAAAATGACACCCTGCTGGCCTGTTAATCCACGGATTTCACATAGATTAAAAAAGCCTTCAATCTTTTCATTGATGCCACCAATCGATTGTACGTTACCGAACTGATCGATGGAGCCTGTTACCGCGATGGATTGCTTAATCGGATGCAGCGTCAGTGCACTGATCAGGGCGCAAAGTTCGGCCAGTGATGCACTATCTCCATCGACTTCTGAATAGGATTGCTCAAACACAATCGACGCAGAGAAGGGGAGTTGCTGTTCAAGCTCTAGCTCTGACATCAACCACGCCTGCATAATCATCATGCCTTTAGCATGAAGATTGCCGCCGAGTTCAGCTTTACGCTCGACGTCCATAAATTCGCCATCGCCGATATGTACGACGCAGCTCAAACGTGAAGGCTCGCCAAACGGACGAGGATGGCCGGGGACCTCCAGCACAGAGAGGCCATTAATTTGCCCAACGGCTTCGCCTTCGGTTTCGATGCGAACTTGATCCAGCAAGATCTCATCTTGCACGCGCTCGGCAAGAAAACTTTCGCGCCATTCCCGCGTAGCCACGGCAATTTCGAGGTTTTCTGCATTCAAGGCTTCGCCCGCAAGTTGTGCATCACGTAATTGACGCAACAACCAGCGATAACACAGCGGCAGTGTCTGCTGATCGCCAGTGTAGCGAACGCCCTCACGGAATAACACTGGCCAGATATCCGCCTCTAAATCAGCAAAATTGTGCATTTGCGCGATGCTATGCACCCATTGATACCAGGCTTCCCCGTCTTCGTGATCGGTGATTTGCCAGTCTTCTTCATATTCACTGTAGAGCGCATCTGCACACAATTCAGGCTCGCTTTCCTGGAAGTCCGCCAGCGCATCACGATCGCCTGTAAGAACAAGGCGTAGGTGTAATGGCATCGGTGCAACAGAAATGGGCAGAGGAGTACGCTCATCCTGAGATAACCACTCAAAGCGCTGCTGCATCAGCATTTGGCGCAGTCGTAACCACATGCGCGGTTGCAGGAGTAATGTGCGCAGAGGCAGGATCAATGTCCCGCCATTCGCTTGATGCACTAAGCCTGGCTGTAATTGAAAGCCAGACGAAGTGGAGCGCAATGCGCCAAACAGCTGTTCTTCTTCAATCCAGTCAGCAATCTGCACTGAACCACTCAGCGTGCTAAAAGGGCTGTCGGCGGTGGGTTCTGGAGTGAACTGGAACCTGTTGTCATTCCAGTCATACCGTCCACCCTGAGATGTCGTGTTTTCAGGTGCAATCTCAGCAATGACGTGAGCAAGCAGCTGCTGCGCATCATGACTTTCAGCGTTCTTGAGCAGCAGCAGCGGAAAAGGGGCTGTTGTTCGCTGTAATTGACTCAGGCTGTCAAAAAGACGCGGTTGCACCGCTGCGATGTTTTCAAGATAGAGTCCATTCCATTGCTGTTCAAAAATGGAAGTGAATGTCGCGGTATCAGGCAGCAGGGTATGCCATTCAAGTCGATTATTGCTCAAAATGATCGTATTTTTCTGAATTAATAAAGTCGTCGATTATACAGGATTTCAAGTGCGTACGCACTGTAGCGCGGGTTTTGTTCAGTGTGATGGAGTGCAACCTTTTCACATGCGGATTTTCGGGGCTGCAATGGTGTGAAAAGCTGTTATTCTAACTCCGTTACGTGGTCACGAAGGGATCAAGATGAAATATCAGCAACTCGAAAATCTTGAAAGCGGCTGGAAATGGAAGTACCTGGTGAAAAAACATCGGGAAGGTGAGTTGGTGACTCGCTATATTGAACTCAGCGCGGCACAGGAAGCGGTAGATGAATTGCTGGCTATGGAAAACCGCCCGACGGAAGTGGCTGGCTGGATAGAGCAGCATATGAATCCCGCATTGACAAACCGCATGAAGCAAACGATTCGTGCACGTCGCAAGCGCCATTTTAATGCTGAGCACCAACACACGCGTAAAAAGTCTATTGATCTGGAATATCTGGTTTGGCAACGTTTGGCGGGTTTGGCGCATCGTCGCCATAGCACATTATCAGACACCATTGTTCAGCTGATTGAAGATGCGGAGCGTAAAGAGAAATACGCCAACCAAATGTCTTCACTCAAACAAGATCTTAAAGATATCCTGTCTCAACCGGGTGACGACGAGTAATTTACTTGTGTGTCAGACGTAAAAAAACCCCGCTAAGCGGGGTTTTTTACATCATGCGTAATAACTTAAGCCGCTGGCTGAGTTACAACGTCTTTGATGCCTTTCACTTCGATCTCAACGCGACGATCTGGTGCCAGGCAGTCGATCAGTGCAGCGCGAGCTTTCACGTTGTCACAGGTGCTGCCAGTAACTGGGTTAGATTTACCCATGCCACGTGCAGAAACCTTGTTAGCTGGGATACCTTTAGACACTAGGTAATCAACTACAGACTGAGCGCGTTGCTCGGACAGTTTCTGGTTGTAAGCGTCAGAACCGATGCGGTCGGTGAAGCCCAGAACAACCACAGAACCGTCTTTAGGATCCATAGAGCTCAGCTGGGAGTACAGCTGATCCAGAGCCTGCTGACCTTCAGCTTTCAACGTAGATTTGTTGAAGTTGAACAGAACGTCAGATTTCAGAGTGAAACGCTTGGTTTCAACAACTGGCGCTGGTGCTGGAGCTGGAGCTGGTGCTGGAGCAGCAACATCGTCCTGACCGAAACGGTAGGAAACGCCAACGCTCAGCATGCTGTTATCTGGACGTGCACCAACGGTACCTGCGTCACCGATGTTGTTAACCCACTGGTAATCCAGACGGGTTGCCCAGTTTTTGGTCAGTGCGTACTCAACACCAACGGCCGCCAGCGGAGAAACGCCAGTGTCGTGGTTGCTGATGCGATCGCCACCAACAACTTGTTGAGTGGAGTCTGCACGCCAAACCATACCACCCAGACGGGTGTAGATGTCCAGGTCGTCAGTGATTGGGTAGCCGATTTTAGCTGCCAGCTGAACGCCCTGCGCTTTGAAAGCACCATTCACTTCGTTGCCTTTGTTAGGCATACGACCCAGCCAGTCATAACCCAGCTCGAAGCCCAGGTATGGGTTGGCCTGGTAGCCCATGAATGCGCCTGCACCCAGTTGGCTTTCGTGAGATGGGCCATCGTTATCCTGATAGCCGTTACCGTAGTAACCTTTATCGTGGTACTGAGACCAGCCCAGTTTAGCACCGGTATACCAGGTGTCATCTTTAGGAGCGGCCTGCGCTACGGTAGCGAAGCCAGCCAGTGCCACTGCAATTGCGATAGCTGTCTTTTTCATTTTTGCGCCTCGTTATCATCCAAATAGGCAATGAGCTCAATATTAAGCTCTTGGTATTATTCCTTCGCCGGGTTTTAGCTCTGAATTATGACTCTCTAAAAGCTGAGGTTATAGAGCACCCTGGCGATGTAAAGTCTACAACGTGGTTGGAAACTTACAAGTATGATGTGGTCAAAGGCGGTAAAAAAATAGCCGCCTTGACATAAAGTTTAACAATTCTGAGTGAACTTTGCCGGGTTCCAGAAAATGCCAGATCGGGCGTGAGCGTTGGCCTGCCTCGTTTTTACTATAATTTGTTGCTCAGATAATCCTCAGGTTTCCTCGTGCCAGGAAAAGTCTCGTTTTTACTTAATGATACAAAACTGACTGAATTATTGCGGCGTTTTTGAGTCCGCTTGACCGTGAATGACTGCCTTGGGGGCGCATAATTAACCCTAACGACCCCCCAATTGCGGCAGCATTATCCAAACGTTGGCGCATTTCTGGGCTAATTTCACCCTCAATCCAACCGAGTACAACGCTATAATTTCCGGTCTGCAACGCCTTTATCATGGCATCGAGGGTATTAATGCCCAGTGCTGATTCATGCGGGAGTTGCATAATCTTATCGACGGCCAATCCAGACTGTTCAAACCAATGACGGCTCAATTTATGCGGTGGCGTTAGCCAAAGCTGCCAGCGTGACTGATTGCCTAACTGTTGCAGCAGAGGCAACAACAACATCTGCGTCATCCCCGGTTGTTGGGGATGGTAAATCACTTCACTCACTAAACCACTACCCGCAAAAGATGTTGGAGCAGGGCACGTTTTCAATGCGGTTACAACGGTTGCTGAAGTCTGGTGAGAAAGATGAGTTCGCATAATGAAGTCGCTCATGTTGTTTACTGTATGGATGTACAGTAATGCTTATTCGCACAAAGATCAAACTGATTTTCTGAAAGCGCCTCGCAAATCATAAATTCACTTTATGCGATTGAGTGAGAATTGCTTGAAGCTGTTAGGTGCATTATTTATGTTCATTCATAGAGGGAACTCATTGAGTCATATGCATTTAAAGACCTTAAGGAGTAAGGAAATTGAATTCTAAAGATCGGGTAATACAAGCAAAAAATCGGCTGGCTGAACTGGGTACCATCGCGTCACGGACGCAGTTCGGGGGATACAGCCTGTCGGTAGATAAAAAAGTTTTTGCGGTTGTGATGGATGGGGAACTTTATCTTCGTGCTTGCGAAGAGACCCTGCCCTGGTTTACCGCGCGCCGTTTAGTGCAACTGGTGATTCGTAAGCGAGGCCTGTTTGTTCAGCTCAATTATTTTCGTGTTGACCCCGCGTTATGGGCCTCGCCACAGCTCATTGAGCTCTCGCAACTTTCACTGAATGCTGTGTATCAGGAAGAATCAGAACGCAAACAGGTTCAGCGTTTCAAAGATATGCCGAATATGGGCATGCGAATGGAGCTGCTGCTGTTTCAGGCAGGCATTACGTCAATCGATATGATGAAAGCGCTGGGGGCGAAGCGTTGTTGGATCCGTTTGCGTCAATGTAATCCCCATTTAGGTATTCACACTTTGTTGGCAATACAGGGAGCCATTTTGGGCACACATCAGGCGGCCTTACCGGCCGCCGTCATTGAAGAACTTGAGGGATGGTATCAGCGCTTAATAGCAGAAACATTGCCGCGCCGAAAGTGATCCTCTTCCAGTACGCGCCGGTGTAGCGTGGTCATTTTGGGGAGCAAGGCGATCAGTAAGCCAAGTTGTTGCAGCATTAAGGGCGCCTTGCTCTCTCCTGTCATTTCCAGACTTTGGATGCGAGCGGTTAAATCGCTCAACAAAGCCCGGGTTTTCATACGGCTGCTGTTTGGCTGCAATGCAACATCAACGTAGCGTACAGCATCATCCAACAGAGCCAGCACCTCTTCACGTTGTATTAGCTCACGGTGCGCACCTAATGTTGAGATATAACTGAGCAGTGCATGGTTCAACGCTAATAACGCCAGCGCATTCTCCTTCTCAGCGGATGACAAATTTTTATCGGCGCTGAGTCCAGATACCACCGAGGCTAATTCTGCATTGGCATTGTGCGCATCGCGGCGCGCGACACGGTATTCAAGACGATTATTACGGCCATGATGGTATTGTCGTTGAATGGCGGCTAAATACAGACTGTTCGTATTCAGTGCTCGCTCAATGACTTGGGGAATTTGGCGAAAGCGCCAGTCTGGCCAGATCCAACTCACCGCCATCCAGGCCACTGCACAGCCCAGTAACGTATCAATGATACGAGGCAGGGCGACTTCGAATCCTTCACCCAATAAATTGAAGCAGAACAACACTAACAGCGTAATGAACAGTGTTGCATGCGCGTATTGCACGGTACGGAAGGCAAAAAATAACACCCCCGTCACAATGATTAATATTTGCTGTCCCTCCGTTGAGGGAACAAGCCAGAGCAGCGGCAGCCCTATAATAATGCCGGCGAGAGTACCGACAATACGCAAAGCTAAACGTCGGCGAGTTGCGCTGTAGTTGGGTTGGCAGACAAATAAACTGGTCAGCAGTATCCAGTAACCGTGTTGCAAGCCGGTGATTTGGATAAAGGCATATCCAACGCACAGCACTAACGACATACGAACAGCATGGCGAAACAGCGGGGATTCGGGAGTTAAGTGGCGACTAAACCGTAAACGGATATCCTGCCAACCGGAAAGTCCCTCGCTGGGGAGCAACTGTTCATCTGTCAGGCTTTCGGTATCGCTCTGCTCTGTGACTAAAGTATTGAGTTGCGCATCAATGGCTTTGAGATTGTTCAGTAAATATTCAAAAGCCTGTATTTCTTTTTGATTAACGCCGCTTTCGGTCAGACGAGATAGCGCGGCCTGGAGCGGGGTAAAGATGCGTTCAAATCGTGGATTGTGCTGGTAAGGCTCATGGGTAATGACCGTTTTGGCAAGTTGCCTGCAGGCTGCGGCTTGCAATGTCATGATGCGTTGAAAGCGAAACAGAATATCGGCATAACGAAATTCACTGCGTAATTGTTGATAACGGATATGCGAAGAGCTTGCACGTTCATGAATATCCTGTGCAATGAAGTAATAGTGCAGTGCTCTGCGTGTACCACGTTGGCCCCTGTCACCACGTAACCGGGATTGAATTGAATTTTTGGTTTGATTCAACACCGCAACCAGCCGGCTGTTTGCCATGGCCGTGTCGATAAAAGCATTATCTTCTTCTTCCGTCGCATCGGGATCAAACATTGATGCTTTGGTTTCCAAATACTGGGCTAATTGCTCAAAACTGCTGGCCAGATTTTCTTGAAGTGGCCTGACAGGAAAGAGTAAATGTCCGACTAGCGTGAGCAGGTTATACCAAAGCGCCCCGGCCAGCAGGAGTGCAGGTTGCATATACCACTGGGTGAAAAGCCCGATGCCAAGCATGGTATAGACAGCAATCAGCAGTGCGCCAAAGGCAATGGTGGCGTAGCGTTGTCCCAGTGCGCCGAGCAAAATAAATCCCCAACTCGACAGCGCAAGACCTGCAGCGAAAAACCAGGGATAGGGAAACAACAACTCTACGGATACGGAAGCAATGCAAAAGCAAACCAGGGTAATAATCAGATTGCGCAGGCGGCCTGTCAGACGGTCATCGAGATCCGCCAGGGCCGCAGCAACGACACCCAGCGTCAGGGGGATGGTCCAGGGGATTTCTTGCAGGGCCCAGGCAATGCCGACCGTACCGCACAAGGCAAGAAAAATGCGCACATTATAACGTGCCGCACTGGTAAACAGTGTGCGGCGAAGGGGAGCATTGAATTTGATCATCGTGAATACTAGCGAAAGCGATCCCGTGCATTGCGAGAACGCGCGGCTTCAGCATCTTCAACGGAGACCACACGACGTCCGACAGGCCACAGTGCGATGGCTGCCAATTTAAAATTGGCGATCCCTACGGGAATACCAATCAGGGTAATACACTGCGCGATACCGACAGCAATATGCGATAAACAGAGCCACCAGCCAAATAAGATAAACCAGACAATGTTCAATACCGTACCGCCCGTATTCATCAGCACGTTTTTCTTTTCTGGATACAATTCGTTGACGTGCATGGCTTCATTGCCATAGGGGAATAAGGAAAGCCGGGTGATTTCCCAACAAGAGCGCGTGAGAGGAAGCGTAAAGATCAGAATGATACTGACCAACGTTGCCAGCAACCAACTTAGCGTCGTGAAAAAGCCTCCAAGCACAAAATTCAAAATATTAAGCACCGTGCGCATGGCGTGTTTTCCTTAGTGTTCGGGTCATCATTCTGTTGATTGTAACGTGTTTTTTGGCTGGAGCGTGAAACTTCTCAACGGTACACTCATCAGATACACCAATCTGGACGGGCATTATGGAACTCAAAGCAACCTCACTGGGTAAACATTTGGCGCAGCACCCTTATAACCGCGTCCGCTTGTTACCCGCCGGCATCGAAGTTAGCGGAGCGAAACATGAGTATCTGATCCCGTTTAATCAGTTACTTGAGATTGCCTGTAAAAGAGGATTAGTGTGGGGAGAGCTGGTGTTCACGCTGCCTGACAATAAAGTTGTACGACTTCATGGAACCGAATGGCAGGAGACTCAACGTTTTTTTCACTATCTGGAGCGCGCCTGGCAACAGTGGAGTGATGAAATGAGTGAGGTCTCCGCGCGGGTTTTAGATCAACAAGTGGCGGAATTGCAGGCGGCTGAGGCACAAAATCGGTGGTTAAAGCGCAGCGAGTTACAGGATTTACAAAAGGGTATCCGCGATGCACTTGCCGCCGTCCCCTTACCCGAGGCGCGATTGCGTGACTTCCCTGCTTGTGCAGCACATTATCAGTTATGTCTGGATTGGCTAGAGCGGGGGAAAAGCCTGTTACGCCAACGCAATGAAGCATGGTGCGAACGTACGCTCCAACAGCATGAAGCGTTTTTTGCGACCATTGAGTCATCGCCGCTCAACCTTTCGCAAGCCCGTGCGGTGATCAATGGTGAAGATAATATTTTAGTGCTGGCAGGTGCGGGAAGTGGCAAAACGTCCGTGCTGGTTGCACGTGCAGGATGGTTACTTTCCCAACAGCAGGCAACGCCTGACCAGATTCTGCTGTTGGCCTTTGGTCGCCAGGCTGCCGAAGAGATGAATGAACGCATTCAGTCTCGCTTGCAAACCGATAATATAGCCGCTCGTACCTTTCACTCACTGGCATTACACATTATTCAGCAAGGAAGCAGTAAGGCCCCGAAAGTCAGCCGTCTGGAAACCAACAGCCCATTGCGTCGAACCTTGTTAATCGACACCTGGCGTGCGCAATGTGCTGAGAAAAAAGCGCAAGCCAGTGGGTGGCGGCAATGGTTAACAGAAGAGCTTGGCTGGGACATTGAGGACGGCCCTTTTTGGCAAAATGATAAACTCGCCAGTCGGTTAGCCACACGCTTAGAGCGCTGGATTGGACTCATGCGAATGCATGGCGGAGCGCAGGCGGCGATGATTGAATCTGCGCCTGAAGAGGTACGCGATCTGTTCGGTAAACGTATTCGCTTACTGGCACCGCTGCTTAAAGCCTGGAAGGCGGACATGAAAGAGGAGGGCGCGGTCGACTTTTCCGGCTTGATAGCCCAGGCGATCAATGTGCTGGAAAAAGGACGTTTTATTTCGCCGTGGAAACATATTCTGGTCGATGAGTTCCAGGATATCTCACCGCAGCGTGCAGCACTATTAAGTGCACTCAGAGCACAAAATAAACGCGTATCTCTGTTCGCTGTTGGTGATGACTGGCAGGCTATCTACCGTTTTAGCGGCGCTGAGATGACATTAACTACTGCCTTCCATCACTTCTTTGGTGAGGGTGATCAATGTGTGCTGGATACCACCTATCGGTTTAATGATCGCATTGGCGAAATCGCCAATGGTTTTGTACAACAAAACCCGCACCAATTAAAAAAGCCGCTCAACAGTCTCAGTAAGGGCAACAAAAAAGCGATTTCACTCTTAAAGGGTGATCAACTGGAAGCGTTACTGGACAAATTGAGTGGCTATGCTGATACCCATGAGCGGATTTTGGTCTTAGCCCGGTACCATCATCTTCGTCCGCAGATTCTGGAAAAAGCCGCGACGCGCTGGCCGAAATTGCGCATTGATTTTATGACCATTCATGCCAGTAAAGGGCAGCAGGCCGATTATGTCATTATTCTCGGTTTGCATGATGGCAAAGAGGGATTTCCAGCGCCACAGCGGGAATCGGTGATTGAATCAGGCTTGTTACCGCAGCCAGAGGACTTTCCTGATGCGGAGGAGCGCAGATTGGCTTATGTCGCGATTACGCGGGCTAAACAACAAGTGTGGTTGCTGTTTGATGCCGAGCGGCCTTCATCCTTTGTTCAAATATTGAAAGCGCTCGGCGTGCCTGTTTTGCGTAAGCCGTAATCAGGCTTGCAAACGATCCTGCAGGTAGCGTTGATAATCAGGAATAGAGACGGTGACCTCGCCCGCAAATAAGGGGGAGTGAATGATAAAATCTGCGGTCGCACGATTGGTTGCAACAGGGATGTTCCATACCGTTGCCAATCGCAATAAGGCTTTGACATCGGGATCGTGTGGGACGGCATTGAGAGGATCCCAAAAGAAAATCAGGACATCAATTTTTCCTTCAGAAATCAGGGCGCCCACCTGCTGATCCCCGCCCATTGGGCCGCTAAGCATTGCATTAACGTGCAGGCCTGTCGTGCGTTGAATCAAATTACCGGTAGTGCCTGTCGCTGACAGAGAGTGTTGCGACAAGACGGCATGATGCGTTTCGACCCAATTCAACAATGATGATTTACAGTGATCGTGTGCGACCAACGCAATGTGCTTTCGAGCGGGCAATTGGCGAGTTGTTTGCTGCATAGGGGATCCTGGTTATTAAATCTGTGAAACAACAGAAAAAACTGACCTGAGTGTAGCCCTGAGCCTGGCGGGAATTCAACTGTTACGCAGCACGCGTTTTAAGCGGGCCAATTGTTCACGTGTAGCATTATCAACCTGATAAATCCAACGCGACAGCGACGGATTATCGTCATTGCGACGACTCACCAGTTTCACACCCTGCTTCTGCTGGATTTGACCTGGCGATTCTGGTTTTGCAAAACGCGGAACAGAAGCGGCTCTGCCGTTGCGATTATACGCAACCATTGCCTGCTCAATATCACTGCCTGGGGCATGATGTAAGGTATCGCGGCGGCTGGTTATTTCATTACCGTGCTCGTCCAGTAACTGAAACTGCGGTGTGCGGTCAAATTGATGACCTTCGCGCAGGGTGGTCATGGGCGGGAGTTGGATAGAGATGCTCTTCGTTTGCGAGCTGAAGGAGACGATAAGTGGAACGGAAACATATTTCACCGACTGTTTGCCGCGCATTAATGTTTTTTCTACGCGAAACAGCACTTGGTGTTCGCCTTTTTCCAGTTCTAAACCTTCAGCCCCTTTTAACAACGAGCCGGAAATTTTGCGCCCATCTAACACCAATACATCAATTTCGGGACTCAGTTTGAGCGTCCCCGACCAGGCGTTAAGCGTCATCAACAGGGACAACAAACCTGCAATGAGCAGACGAAATTTCATGGTTTCTCCAAAGGATAAACGCGAAAGAGTTGAATGTATCAAAGTCTTTCAGTATGGCAGATTAGTTACATTTGAACATATTTATTTGTGCGGTATCTCATAATTATCCAAGTTTGACGGCGGTTGATGCCGAAAAAAATGCGTCTGACATAGAATAGAATGACTAATCAGAGGAGTACGCGATGAACGATCAATTTATTAAGGATGTCCTTACAGGAACACAGACGATTGCGCTGGTGGGAGCCAGTGATAAGCCGGAGAGAGCAAGTTATCAGGTTATGAAGTATCTGTTGGAGCAGGGATATAACGTGATTCCTGTCACCCCCAAATTAAAGGGCGGTAAAACACTGCTTGGACAAACAGGCTATACCACATTGGCGGATATTCCAGGTCAGGTGGACATGGTAGATGTATTTCGCAACAGCGATGCGGCATGGGAAGTGGCTCAAGAGGCCATTGGGATAGGGGCTAAAACCCTTTGGTTGCAGTTAGGTGTGATCAATGAACAAGCCGCAGTTTTGGCCAAAAATGCAGGTATGCAGGTTGTAATGGATCGTTGCCCCAAAATTGAAATCCCGCGCCTGGGATTACAAAAGTAACCGGGTTCGCGGGACGGGACTAGTGGCGCAGGCGAGGCGCCATGAGTTGCTGGCGGATTGATGCCGCCAATTCATCTAAGGACGGTTGTTCCGGGTGCTCGCTATCATTTTCGCTGTCAATCTGTGCTTCCGCCAGATACGTATGAACAGGTTCACCTTCTTCATCTTCTGTCACAACGTGATACCAGGGGGCATCGCGTAGTGCTTTATCGTCTGCAACCTGGTCAGTGTCATGTTCGTCAAGAGAATATTCAGGATCAACATCAACGATGACGCCTAAAAAACCCAATAACTTGTGTCTGACTTGCTGACCAATACCAAATTTGCTGGCAATCATGGTGACCTCCTGTAAAACATTGCACTGTCTCCTGATATGGAGACAGTGGCAGAGCTTTCAAGTCACAGCACGCGACAGGCAAAACCTTTTAAATACAGGCCTTCTGGATAGCTGGCAATCACAGGATGGTCAGCAGCCTGACGAAACTGTTCTATAAATTGTACATCACGATGCGCATCTACGGCGGCATCGGCGATAATTTTTTGAAATAAATCAATAGCCATTAATCCGGAGCAGGAGAAAGTCAGCAGCATGCCGCCTGGGTTTAGCAACTGCATGGCAAGCATATTGATGTCTTTGTACCCGCGGCATGCGCCGGTAAGCTGTGCTTTATTTTCGACAAATTTTGGCGGATCCATCACGATGACATCGAATTTTTCACCCTCATCGCGGTATTGACGCAGCAATTTGAACACGTCGGCACGCAGAAACTCCGCTTTGCTCAGATCTAAACCATTGAGTTCAACATTTTTACGCGCAACATCCAGCGCATCCTGAGAGATATCAACACTGGTTACCTGAGTACAACCGCCCATTAAAGCAGAAACCGCAAATCCGCCGGTGTACGAGAAGCAGTTCAGTACGCGTTTGCCTGTCGCATAGCGGCGCGTAGCAAGGCGACTGTCTCGTTGATCAAGGTAATAACCCGTTTTGTGCCCGGCCTGGATATCAACCAGCAATTTCATACCGTGCTCTGTTATAGGCAACAAGGCAGGAGGCGTTTCACCCAGAACGACACCCTGCGTGAGCGGGAGCCCCTCTTTTTTGCGGACGGCAACGTCAGAGCGGTCGTAAATTGCGCAGTCGGGATAGCACTGCTGCAGGGCCGTAATAATGGGCGCGCGCTGGTATTCAGCACCTGCCGAGAGCAACTGCAGCACCAGATAGGAACCAAAGCGATCAATCGTCACGCCAGGAAGGCCGTCTGACTCACCCGCAATCAAACGATAGCTATCAAGATTGTCACGCTCGGCCAGCCAGTCTCGCAGTTTTTGAGCTGCCTGCAATCGCTGAACAAAGAACGGGATGTCAATGGCTTCATCCGGTTGCCAGCTCCAAACACGAGCGCGAATTTGGGAGTCAGGAGAGTACGCGCCACGGGCCAACCATTTTCCCTGGTTATCAACGATATCAATGGTTTCACCACGCTGGGCTTTTCCTTCCATTCGCGCAACTGCGCCCGAGAAAACCCAGGGATGGCGGCGGAGCAGGGACTTTTCACGCCCTTTGGCGAGGATTAAACGTACGGTCATCTTTGCTATGCTTTATTAAGAAAATATGGGCGCCATTGTCGGGTGACTCACCCGAAAATGCAATCAACCGCGTGAAAAGGGGAGGTATATGTCAGCTACCACCATGAAAATCTGGGTATATGGAATTGTGCAAGGCGTCGGATTTCGCTACAGCACCCAAAAAAAAGCGCGTGAGCTGGGGCTGCGGGGATATGCGCGTAATTTGGATGATGGCAGCGTAGAAATCTTAGCCGCAGGCGATCAGGTGCAGATTGATGCGTTGCTCGGCTGGCTTAAAAAAGGGGGACCCACTTCTGCACGGGTAGAGCAGGTCAGGAGTGAACCGTCAGCCACAGGCCTGGTGCCTGAAGGCTTCACGATTCAGTAATTACAGACACTTCGCGGGTTTAGGCAGCCCGGCAATTTTGGTGGCTTGCTTTGCAGGCCCTTTAGGAAACAGACGAAACAGATAACGGCTATTGCCTTTCTCTTCACCATATTTTTGCGCCATCGCTTTAACCAACATGCGCACCGCAGGAGAGGTATTAAATTGCTGATAAAAATGGCGAACAAAATGCACGACTTCCCAATGCGCATCAGTCATCTCAATACTTTCTTCAGCCGCGAGCATCAGGGCCAGGGCTTCATCCCAGTCGCTAATGTGTTTTAAATATCCTTGCGCATCGCGTTCGATGACGTTGCCATTCACTACCACTGCATACCTCTCATTTAAACTTTTCGCGCGACAGTGTAGCAAAGATTATTGCGCACAAAAATAAAGCCCCGCAGTGCGGGGCTTGGAAGCAAGTGTTTAGCGCTACGATTAATCGTTGCGGGCAAAGCCTAACAGGCTGAGCAGGCTGATGAAGATATTGTAGATAGAAACATACAAGCTCACGGTGGCGCGAATGTAGTTTGTTTCTCCACCGTGAATGATATTGCTGGTTTCCCAAAGAATGGCAGCAGAGGAGAACAAAATAAACAGAACGCTGATAGCCAGGTGCAGCGCCGGCATCTGCAAGAAGATGTTGGCGATCACGGCAACCAGTAATACAACGAAACCGGCCATCATCATCCCGCCCAGGAAAGACATGTCTTTACGGGTGGTCAGCACATAGGCAGAACAGCTAAAGAAAGTGATCGCGGTGCCGGCCAGTGCCATACCAATGACATCACCCATGCCCGCAGAGAGATAGCTGTTCAGAATCGGGCCCAGGCAGTAACCAAGGAAGCCTGTAAAGGCGAACGCCGCCAGGATGCCCATTGGGCTGTTAGCCAAACGGTGGGTCAGGAACATCAGACCGTAAAAGCCAACCAACATCAGGATCAGTCCCGGAGAAGGCAGGGCATATACGGTACTCAAGGTGGCGGTAACGGCTGAAAAAGCCAGTGTGAGGCCAAGTAAGAAATAGGTGTTACGCAGCACGCGATGCGTACTAAGCAGTGAAGTCTGGCTGGAGGAGGTAACAATGCGATCCATAATAGCGCCTCTTTGTGAGTCACAAATAAAAAGCAGCATACGAAGTGACTGACTGACTTTAAAGGCGTTTTACCCTTCTTTACCCAAACAAATTGCTGGTGAAATACTCAAATTGGTGAGAATAAAGGCAATCAATCTCTCTTTGCTGGTTTTTTCAGCACTTAAACAGATTGATGCTTTACAACCCCGGGGAGGGTGTTTATAGTTCGCCTCATTGCGGAGGGGTGGCCGAGCGGCTTAAGGCAGCGGTCTTGAAAACCGCCGATGGGAAACCATCCGAGAGTTCGAATCTCTCCTCCTCCGCCACTAAATTCAACGGGTCAGCGAAAGCTGGCCCGTTTTGCTTTACACGCTTTATTCCCCAATTCGATTGTTTGCGTTTTGCCGCGTCTGTCATAAATTTTTGCTTTTCAATCAGCTAATGCTACTTAACCTCGGTAGTCTGTCTGCTATCATTCCCTACACAGCTTCCGCATCAGAGATGCCTGTCATGAGACGCAATGAGGCGTTATCAGGCATCGGTTATGAACACTCAATGGAACAGGCGAATGAAAAAGTTTACGGTTTGCGCGCTCTCACTCCTCACTTTGCTACCTGCTAGCGGCGTGGCCCTTGCCGCGAATGGCGATTACCAACTTGAGCAGGTATTGATGTTCAGTCGTCATAATCTGCGTGCGCCCCTGGCGAATAATGGCAGCGTGTTGGAACAGGCGACTAAAAAAAGTTGGCCTGAGTGGCAGGTACCTGGCGGTGAATTGACCATCAAAGGCGGTATTCTGGAAGTGTATATGGGCAACTACACCCGCGCCTGGCTTGATGAGCAGGGACTGGTCGATAAATCAGCTTGCCCAGACCCAAGCCGCATATTTGCCTACGCTAACAGCCTGCAGCGCACGGTGGCGACGGCGCAATATTTTGTGACTGGAGCCTTCCCAGGGTGTGATATTCCCGTAACACACCAGGATGCGATGGGCACGATGGATCCCATCTTTAATCCGGTTATCACCAACAGCACAGATGCTTTCCAGCAACAAGCCGTCGCGGCAATGAAAGCGGCATCAGATAAACAAGATTTAAAAGCAGCTTTTCAGCAACTGGACAAGCTGGTGGATTATAAAAATGCGCCAGCCTGTAAAGGTAAAAAACAGTGCGTACTGGAAGGTAACGCTCAAAATACCTTTAGCGCGAAAAACGGCGCTGAGCCGGGCGTAAGCGGTCCGTTGCGGACGGGCAACGCATTGGTTGATGCGTTTACACTGCAATATTATGAAGGATTCCCAAGCGACCAGGTGGCCTGGGGTCAAATTAAAACCGATGAGCAGTGGAAGCAACTGTCACAAATTAAAAACGGTTATCAGGATGCACTGTTTACCTCGAGTGAGGTTGCCAGCAATGTTGCTGCACCGTTAATTGATTATATCCGCAGTGAGCTTATCGATCAGGACCCGGCCAATGCCCCGAAAGTGACCTTAATGGTTGGGCATGATTCCAATATTGCCTCTTTGTTGAGTGCATTGAAATTTACCCCTTATACCTTGCCTGGGCAGTTCGAGAAAACCCCTATCGGTGGACAGATCGTTTTCCAGCGCTGGCATGACACGAAAAATAATAAAGACTTACTCAAAATTGAGTATGTTTATCAAACATCCGAACAGCTACGTAACGCGACACCGCTGTCGCTAAAAACACCACCGCAACGCGTCGCACTCTCTCTTGAAGGGTGTCAGGTTGATGCGAAGGGTTTCTGTGATTGGGAACAATTCAAAACGGTGTTAAATACCGCGCTGCAAGGTAAGCAGTTGCAGGCAAAAGTAGCGCCGGATGCCGACTCAGCGGCTGCAATGGTCAGTGCCGCGCAGGACAAGGTCGCGCAAAACAACACGGCAGCCGCTCAGGCGAAAGCCGCCGCAGAAAAAGCTGAAGCCGACCGTATTGCTGCAGAGAAAGCAGCAAAAGAGAAGGCAGAAGCTGACCGCATTGCGGCAGAAGCCGATGCGCAGGCAAAAGCGTCTGCTGAGCAAGCCAAGAAAGATCAGGCGGCGGCCGATAAGGAAGCGGCAGAACAGGCTGTCGCAGAGAAAAAGGCAGCGGAAGAAAAAGCCGCGGCAGAGAAAAAGGCCGCGGCAGAGAAAAAGGCCGCAGCAGAGAAGGCGGCTGAAGAGAAGAAAGCTGCGCAGCCATCAGCTTCTGAACCGGCTGCGGCAAAACCCGCAGCGCAGTAATCCAGTGGGGGCGATTTTATCGCCCCTTTTTTTATCCTTTCGCCACGACAACCAGCTTCTGATTAACAAACTCTTTGATGCCCAAATCGGATAACTCACGCCCAAAACCGGATAGTTTCACGCCGCCAAAAGGCAGCTCTGGTGCGGTATCTGAAGCAGAATTAATAAACACCATGCCGGCTTCAATACGTGAAGCTAATTGCTTCGCGCGTTCAATGTTGCTGGAGAAAATGGCACCGCCCAACCCATATGGCGAATCGTTGGCCAGTGCAACAACATCATTATCACTTTTTACGCGATAAACCTGCGCGACAGGGCCGAAGAACTCTTGTTGGCGTGCAGGATTATCAAGCGCAATATCGGCCAAGATGGTGGGGGGATAAAAGAATCCTTCACCGTCAACAGGGGCTCCACCCAACAGCACTGTAGCCCCGTGCTTCACTGCAGCGTCGACTTGTTCGTGCAAGCGCTGTAGTGCCTCTTTTGATGAGAGCGGGCCGAGCGTTGTTTTTTCATCCAACGGATTGCCCATCACCGCCTGGGACATTGCCTCTCGGAACAGGGCCAGGAAATCATCGTAAATAGCCTCCTGGATCAGGAATCGTTTGGCGCCAGTGCATACCTGTCCCGCATTGCTCAGACGCGCTGCCGCCGCTTCTTGCGCCGCACGCGGTAAGTCAGCATCATCCAGCACCACAAAAACATCATTCCCACCGAGTTCCAGGGTGGTTTTCTTCAGATGTTTGCCCGCCTGCTCGGCAATCGCACTGCCAGCCCGTTCTGAACCTGTCAGTGCCGCACCTTGTACGCGAGGATCGGCGATCAGTGTCGCCACTTGTTGTGCGGTGATAAACAGGTTGCTCCACACCCCAGCGGGCGCTCCCGCGTCTTTAACGACCTGGGCAAACAGATGCGCGCAGCGCGGAACAATCTGTGCGTGTTTACAGATAACGGGATTGCCCGCGGCCAGATTGGGTGCCAGTACGCGAATAAGCTGATAGTAAGGAAAGTTCCACGGCTCGACGGCCATAATGACGCCGATAGGGTGATGTTCAAGCCAGGCTTCACCCAAATCCGTGGGATATGAAACGGGGGCGAGAAAGGTCTCGGCGTGGTCGGCATAGTAGCGTGCGATGGCCGCGCAAAAACGCACTTCTCCCCGGCTGGCGGCAATCAGTTTGCCCATTTCTTCACTGGCTGCCGTTGCCAGAGGTTCCAGATTCTGCTCCAGCTGATCAGCAATAGCGCGAAGCAGTTGTAAACGTGGCGTGCGATCGCCCTTGCTCCAGGCGGATTGATAAAGTTGGTGTGCGCTGTGCAACGCGTGTTCGATTTCTTCAGGCGTATGAGGTGTCCAGTTTTCCAGCACCCGGCCTGTCGCGGGATTTAAACTTTGATAATGCATTACGGCTCTCCCTATAAAAAAGAAAAGGGCGGAGACATCCGCCCTGAACATTACACGTTTTTTCGCTCAACCACTTTGTTATCCCAGGTGAGATAATTATCGTCTGTCAAACTGAAGGCTTTGACCAATACGTCGTTGCTGCCTTGATCTGCCCAAATTTGCTGTGCCTTCTTTTCATCCCACTGCGCGACTTCAAATATCGCCTCAGCGATTTCGGGTGACGTGTCACGTATCGACGCCCACTCACCGACATGATGTGCCTTCGCCTGTTTTGATGTCATTCCTTCTCTCCTCTACCGTTTCATCCTTTCAGTTTTACTGCCAACCCGGCAACGTACTCACCCTGATAGCGTGCAATGCTTAATTCTGCCTCACTGGGCAAACGTGAGCCGTCTCCGCCTGCAAGTGTTGTTGCACCATAAGGCGTGCCGCCCCGGACGTGTGAAATATCAAAGAGTTCTTTTGCTGCATACCCGATAGGAACAATGACCATTCCGTGATGCGCTAATGTTGTCCAGGTTGAACTGATGGTGTGTTCCTGCCCACCGCCAGTACCTGTCGATGAAAAGACGCTGGCAATTTTTCCATGTAGCGCACCACTGGCCCATAAACCTCCGGTTCTATCCAGAAAGGTGCGCATCTGACCTGCCATATTGCCAAAACGTGTGGGTGTACCAAAAATGATGGCATCATAGTTCGGGAGTTCTTCTGGTGTCACGATGACGGCGGGTTGATCTGTCTTGCCACCGACCTGAGCGAAACGTTCAGCTTCCATGGTTTCAGGCACTCGCCGAACGGTCACCTCTGCGCCAGCAACCTTGCGAGCCCCGTCCGCCACAGCATGCGCCATGCTCTCAATATGTCCGTACATCGAATAATACAGCACCAGAATTTTCGCCATCGGTCATCTCCGTCAGGATTCAAGAAGGGGTGTTAGTACCCGCTAAAAAGTAAGTATAGAAGAGAACCGCAGTGCGCAGGGGAGCCATTGACCCTTTGCGCTGTAACCCGCACACTAGCGCCACTTTGCCCGTTTTTGAGTGATTTCATGTCAGCACTACTTACGCGTTATAAATTCAGCATCAAGCCGCAGGAAGGCGTTCTGATGCTCATCACCATGATTTGGGGGGCAACGTTCCTCGCTGTTCACCACGCAATGACGGTCAGTGGTCCGTTCTTTTTTGTGGGCCTGCGTTTTGCGATGGCTGCGCTGTTGTTGATGTTGATCACGGGCAAACATATGCGCGGTGTGACCTGGCAGGAAGTGAAGGCCGGGGCAGGGATTGGTATCGCCATTGGCATCGGTTATGGGCTGCAAACCTGGGGATTACAAACCATCTCCAGCAGCAAATCGGCCTTTATTACCGCCATGTATGTACCACTGGTTCCGTTGTTGCAGTGGATGTTTCTGGGCAAACTGCCCGGGTTAATGTCGTGGATTGGGGTCGCGCTGGCCTTTGCTGGCCTAATGCTACTGGCCGGGCCAGAAGGCGGCAGTTTGGCGCTGGGGCCGGGCGAAATCGCCACACTGATCAGCACATTAGCCATCGCAGGTGAAATTATTTTGATCAGTGCCTGCGCAGGCAAGGTCGATGTAAAGCGTGTGACCGTGATTCAATTAGCCGTCGCCTCGTTGTTTGCCTTTTGTATGATGGCACCCAACGGCGAGTCGCTTCCTCCTTACTCTACCTATCTGCTGTTCAGTGCGCTCGGATTAGGCGCGGCCAGTGCCATTATTCAGGTCACCATGAACTGGGCGCAACGCAGTGTCTCTCCCACGCGAGCCACCGTCATTTATGCTGGCGAGCCTGTATGGGCAGGGGTGGTTGGGCGTATTGCGGGTGAGCGATTACCGGCGGTGGCGTTGATTGGTGGCGCATTAATCGTACTGGGAGTCTTAGTGAGTGAGTTCAAACTGAGAAAAAAAGCAGGTGCTGTTGCTTCAGCGGCTGAAGAGTAACTTCCTTTTGGAGACCATCACTGCGTGACTACGATGAAAAATCCGACTCGCCGTTCGCAAGCGGTCGCGGCAAAACAGCAAGCCATTCTGACCGCCGCATTGGCACTATTTTCACAGTTTGGATTGCATGGCACCAGCCTTGAGAAGGTGGCTGAACGTGCTGAAGTTTCTAAAACAAATCTGCTGTACTACTTTCCTTCGAAAGAAGCGTTATACGTTGCGGTGCTGAAGAATATTTTGGACGTCTGGCTGGCACCTTTACGCGCTTTACAGAGCGATCAGCAGCCCTTAGATGCCATACGCCACTACATCCGGTTAAAGCTGGAAGTGTCACGCGATCACCCCAATGCTTCGCGTCTTTTTTGTCTGGAGATGCTGCAAGGGGCGCCACTTTTAAAGGCCGAGCTTGAGGGGGACCTAAAACAGTTGGTCGATGATAAGACCGCCATTATTTCGCACTGGATACAAGAGGGGAAACTGGCTCCTGTTGATCCCTACCATTTGATTTTCATGCTGTGGGCGACAACGCAGCATTATGCTGATTTCGCTACTCAAGTACAGGCGGTGAGTGGCAGCACACTGAGCGACGACGTGTTCTTCAGCCAAACCGTTGAGAATGTGCAAAGGATGATCATTGAGGGTATTCGTACCCGCGGGTCGTAGCAAAATAAACAACAGGGCGTAAACAGCAGTACTGACTAAAAGGATACTTATGGACTCCGTTTCTCAGTTATTACTTGGTGCGTCCGTGACGACTGCCGTTATGGGGCGCAAAGCCCGACTGTGGCAAAGCGCATTGGTGGGCGCGGTGTGTGGGACACTGCCTGATTTAGATGTTTTTATCGATCACGGTGATGCCATTCGCAACATGACCTTCCATCGCACCGAAAGCCATTCATTACTCTTCTTAACGCTGATCTCACCCGTATTGGCCTGGCTTATTGCCGGCGTCCTCAAAGCGAAAGCTGAATTTCCGCGCTGGTGGGTGGCGGTTTGGCTGGCTTTGATTACACATCCTTTACTCGATTTAATGACAGTATATGGAACGCAATTGGGTTTACCTTTCACGGATTTTCCCTATGCGATAGGCAGTATGTTTATCGTTGATCCGTTGTACACCCTACCGCTGTTGGCTGGCATCGTATTGGCGCTGCTGTTACGGGGAGAGCGAGGCCGCCGCTGGAACAATAGGGGGTTGGCGCTCAGTACCGGCTATCTTGCCTGGAGTATGCTGGCGCAGGCATGGGTAACCCATAAAGTTGAAGCATCGCTTGCGCAACAAGGTATCGTTTACGAGAAATTATTAGTCACGCCAACGGCCTTAAATACCCTGGTGTGGCGCGTGGTGAGTGTTACCGATGAGGCGTATCGAGAAGGTTACTACTCGCTCTTTTCACCGTCGAAACCGCTGGAGACTCAGCGTTATCCACGAGATCCTGCGTTACGTGAGCAGGTGCGTGGTGACTGGTATGTTGAGCGCGTCGCGTGGTTCAGTCAGGGGGTTTACAACCTCAGGCAACAAAAGGGTGACGTTCAGGTCATTGACCTGCGAATGGGCGAAGAACCCAGTTACTCCTTCACTTTCCAGTTAGGACCTCTGCCGCTGGACCATCAACGCCATTTGCCGACACAACAGGCTGATAGCAGACCGTCACTCAGCACGATGTGGCAACAGTTTTTGCAGCGCCTCTAAAGAAACGCCCCTCGCAGGAGGGGCGTAATTTCTTAAGCAGCGCGGCGGCTTCGCAGCCACCAACCAATACCCAATAAAATAAACCAAATCGGTGTGACCAACAGCGCCTGGCGGGTGTCCTCTTCCAGCGTTAACAGTACCAACACAAAGGCAAAAAATGCCATACAGGCCCAACACATAAACTTGCCGAGTGGCATTTTATAGTGGGATTCTGCGTGCAATTGCGGGCGTTGTTTACGGTAGGCCAGGTAAGAACACAGAATGATCGTCCAGACAAACATAAACAGAATCGCGGACACGGTGGTAACCAGCGTAAATACGGTCATCACATTCGGGATCAAATAGATGAGCACCACGCCGCCGAGCAGACAGATGCAGGAGAAAAACAGTCCAGTGGTTGGCACTGCACGGCGTGATAAGCGGCCAAAACTGCGATGCGCAACGCCTTGCTCGGCCAGACCATACAGCATGCGGCTGGTCGAGAAGATACCGCTGTTTGCTGAAGAGGCTGCTGAAGTCAGGACCACAAAGTTCACGATACTGGCGGCGGCAGGAAGACCAATCAGCACAAACATCTCAACGAACGGGCTGCGATCGGCCACCACCTGTGTCCAGGGAGTAACGGCCATAATCACCATCAGGGCCAGCACATAAAACATGATAATACGCAACGGAATCGCGTTGATTGCACGGGGGAGCACCTTGCGTGGATTTTCCGTTTCCGCAGCGGCTGTCCCGACCAGCTCAATGCCCACAAACGCAAACACAGCAATCTGGAAGCCGGCAAAGAAACCGCTTAGACCTTTCGGGAACATACCGCCGTGATCCCAGATATTAGACAGCGATGCGGTGCCACCGCCGGGTGAAGGATAATGCATCGCCACCAGCACAATGCCCACCACAATTAACGCAACAATGGCGATTATCTTGATGATTGCGAACCAAAACTCCAACTCACCGAACATCTTTACTGTCACAATATTCAGGGTCAGAAAGACGGCGATGCACAGCAGGGCGCTCATCCAAACTGAAAAGTCGGGAAACCAAAGTTGAAAATAAGCGCTGATGGCGACGACATCGGCGATACCCGTGACGACCCAACAAAACCAGTACGTCCAGCCTGTAAAGTAGCCCGCCCATGGCCCAAGCAAGTCAGCGGCAAAGTCACTAAAGGACTTGTATTCAAGATTGGAAAGCAGCAGCTCGCCCATGGCGCGCATAACAAAAAACAGCATAAAACCGATGATCATATACACAAAAATGATCGAGGGACCGGCGAGGCTAATGGTTTTCCCCGATCCCATAAACAGACCCGTCCCTATCGCGCCGCCAATTGCAATAAGTTGGATATGACGATTATGCAGGCTTCGTTGCAACTTCTGTGGTTGTTCTTCAAGAACAGTATCTTTTGATTGATCGACCATACGTATCCTGTCTCGCAATGATGTTGTGAAAGCTCTGCTGGCTTCTCAGTGGTGATTATTTAATCTGGCTTACCCGTGGGTAAGTTGGCATAAGATAGTGTACGTAAGCGCTTATTGGGTAATTGTTTTTTAACATCTGTGAGTAATCGCTCTTTTTGAGGACAATCGCACCACACCATGGATGTCCCGCAGCGATGACACGGCGTTATGTCGCCAAATCATCACGTAAAGTTCTGTGAAAAGGGCAGGCTAATGCGGGCGACAGACTAAACTTCTGTCAGATCGTCAATGACGATGTGCTCACCGGAGATATCTGGCATGATCGATAAGGGCGATGTGATAAGTGAAACTTCTTTTTAGTCTCATCCTGTTAGTGTTGTTGGCATGGGGTATGAAGCCCTGGTTTACCACGCATCTTCCCGCTGGCTGGAATCCTTTTACGCCACTGGCCCTCAGTGATCCTCCGACATGGCTTACACGTTATAAGCTCAAGCAACTGGCCAGTGAACCCGACGTGTGCATGAGTGTGCTACAGCAGGGACAGCGCGAGGGTCTGATTCGATTCCGTTCAGCACAGGGTGGGAGTGTAGCGTGTCCTCTTGCAGATGCAGTGCGCATCGAACGCTTTGGTCGTGTGTCGCTGAGCAGCAGCTTTCTTGCCAGTTGTCCACTGGCTGTTAGCAGTGCCATGTTTGTACATCAACAAGCGGTACCCTCCGCATCAAACATGCTGCGTACGCCATTAACACGCATCGATCACATGGGCAGTTTCGCGTGTCGAAACATCTATCATCGTGCCGAAGGACGCCGCAGTGAACATGCAACAGCAGATGCATGGGACATCTCCGGCTTTCGATTTGCCAATGGCACAGTGTTAACCGTGCAAAATAATTGGGCTCGACCGGCCGAAGCCGCGGCGTGGATGCAGCACGTTTTTAACCGCGCCTGCGATTATTACGGCAATGCCTTAGGGCCCAATTACAATGCGGCCCATGCCAACCATTTCCATATGGGAATGCGCGGCTTTAACCTGTGCCGATAATCTCCACGAAAGTGCCACAGCAGATCGGGATTTGCACAATGAAGGTTATCTATTTCGAGTGTCATTGTCTTTCAGCAGGCGAAATGAATGATACTGGCGAGAAAAAGTCATGGCGTGCAGAGCCACAACGATCAGGAGAATGAATCGGCTAAAAATGCGACTCGGTTTGCAGAAAAAACGGGGTATTCAGACATCGCAGGCTATTTGTGTTAACTGAAAATACCTTTGTGTAAAAACGTTGAAAAGCATTAAGAGAACTCTTATTCTACAAGTAATGGGTTTACTCGTGGCCTCTGATTTTAGGTTGTTGATTTTAATGGATTTGCGTTAATTTTTCTTCTCACTGTTGTGAGCGTAATGATGTTGAATTCTGTCTGCCTGGTGATCGATTGAACGTATGATTAACCCTTAGCAAATTCATTATTATCATTTTCTTTTTTGCAAACGACATTCAAGAATATTAATAATAAACATGAGTTGCTTCATGTTTCGTGAGGCATTAATGACACCCGACAACTATTTCGCCTGGCAAAGAGCCTTGCATGAGGCTTTTCAACAACTTTCAACAACGGAACAACTCCGTGAGCTGTTGCATAAGCAGGTGTTAGCGTTGGGTTTTGACTATTACGGATTGATGATTCGTCATCCTATCCCCTTTACACGGCCACGCATTTTTATTTTTAGTAATACGCCGCAAGCCTGGCTTGATCATTATCATCAACACAATTTTATTGATATTGATCCCACGGTCAGTTTGTATCGCCAGCCAGGCCGTGCTGAGTTGTGGAGCGATGCGTTGTTTCAGCACAGCCGAACGATGTGGAATGACATCAGAGACTTTGGACTGCGTGCTGGTTTTTCCTGTTCGGTTATTGCACCCAATCGGGCGACAGGGATTATCTCCGTGGCGCGCAAGGACGTGATCAAGGCGATTGTGTTGGAGTATGGCTTGCCTGAGCGATTGCGCTATCTGGCAGAACTGGCGCTCATGACATTGATAAGAATCGACGATCCTTCCATGTCAGCCCTCAACATCAGCCTGACGCGTCGCGAACTCGAGGTCCTGCAATGGACAGCGGAAGGGAAAACGGCGGCCGAAATATCGCTTATCCTGGGGATTTCCCAACATACGGTGAATTTTCACCAGAAAAATATGCAGAAACGTTTTAATGCACCCAATAAAACCCAGATTGCGTGTTATGCCGCTGCGGTAGGCCTTATTGGGTAAGCATCAGCTACTAAAACTAGTAGATTATAATTATCACTGGGATTGTCTACGCTCTCGCGATGGGGGCAATCCCGATACGTTCGCAGTTGCGACATTACAAGGGAGTGCGCGGGAGATCTATGACGAAGATTATCCAAACTCAACTTAGGGATATGCCGTCCTCGTTGTTAGCAGAATTAGGCACTTATCGATACAGCGTGTTTATGCGGGGTGAGGGCTGGTCGGTTCCTTCACGATTGCATACGCCCGGACAGGAATATGATCGTTTTGACCGCTCCGATGTGACCTGGCTGATTGCCTGGAACGAGCAGCACGGTATTTGTGGCTGTGCACGCTTAATGGCATGGCACGCACCGGACGCACTGCTGGTTCCCCCCGCGAGTCTGGATTTTGCTGCTGAACAGGTGTTGGAGATGTCGCGTTTTTCCGCGCGCTTGAATATCAATGACGAATTGCCATTACAAATTTTATGGCATGCATTACAAATCACTGAAATCCAGGGCCAGCAGGCGATTGTCAGCGCTGCCACACCCATGTTGGAGCAAATGTTTGCACAACATAATGTGGTCTACCAGCCATTGACGCCGGGTTTAATTCAGTCGGAAGACAATCTTTTTGCCATTCAAATCCCCGTGCAACAGCCTGCGCTTGCTGAAAAATACCGTGGTACCCGTCGTTTCTCCCCATCGGAGGTTCTGCCCAGTTTGGGCGTGATGGCAAACTGGCGTAATCAAGGGCGCTAGTTACGTAAACCAAACCCAGACTTTGATCACTATCCAGGCAACAACCACCCAGCAAAGGACTGCGCCTGTTAGCGCATAGCTCAGGCGCATCGTACCGACGAAATACCACAGCGACAGCAGGTAAACGAAGTAGGGAATGATTGACCACATGCCAAAAAGGATCGTTTGCCTTAACGCATCTGTCCCGCGTTCACTTGCCACAATGGCATGTGCAATCAGTGCAAATGTCGGAAAGAGAGGCACCAAACCTGCAATGTAGTAATTACGGGTTTTGGAAAGAAAGCTGATGAGTACGACGATGGCAGCACCCAGTACTGCTTTAAGAAATAAGCCCATTGTTGTCTGTTTATTACGCTATAAAACAATAAAATTGCGTAATATAAGAGAAAAATCAATGGGCTGACGCAATTATTTGCGAAACGCGGTTTTGATTTGCTTAATGGTTTCGCTAAACACCTCGGCTTGCTGCGGGTTGTTTAAATGATTAACGTAATCTTCCAGTTTAATAATCACTTTCCCAGCATCGGCCTGGCCCATGCTTTTCAGCATCAAAGTCACTAACGCCTTTAAGCAAGCCACTTCGCTGGCCAGAGATTGCACATCTTCTTTAGTCGAAAAATCGCTATTATTCATGGTGTCTCCAACATCCTGAGATAACAATCCGTCACGCGGATTCAAAAATAAAGTGTATCACAGTGCACACTTTCCGTGTGCGGTGTAGAACGGCTTTAACAGGTATTCAGCGCTATCTGATGAAATTTTACTAAACTTTAATGCGAGCGATAATGATTTGTAATTGCGCTGTAGGCTAACTGATTACATGTTAAAAATCAGCCATCTGCACAGTTTATCCTGAAAAGGATTTCATTTCTGTTATGGTTAAAAAAAGAGTAGTATGAGCGCTTGAATTCTATTTACCGCCGCGTGCTGGAGAGTGCTGTTTTGATTACTGTTCTTCTCGTCGATGATCATGAGCTGGTGCGTGCCGGGATCCGTCGCATTCTGGAAGAGATAAAAGGCATCCAGGTTGCTGGCGAAGCAAGTTGCGGAGAAGACGCGGTGAAGTGGTGCCGTGCGAACAGCGCTGACGTGATCCTGATGGACATGAATATGCCCGGTATCGGCGGTCTTGAGGCAACGCGCAAGATCCTCCGTTACAATCCCGATATCAAAATCATTATGTTGACCATACATACTGAAAATCCGCTGCCAGCAAAAGTGATGCAGGCGGGCGCTGCGGGCTACCTGAGTAAAGGCGCTGCCCCGCAGGAAGTCATTAGCGCGATTCGCGCAGTGAATGCTGGCCAACGTTATATAGCTTCTGATATCGCCCAGCAAATGGCATTGAGCCAGATTGAGCCCCAAAAAGCTGATTCGCCGTTTAGCTGCTTATCCGAGCGCGAGCTGCAGATTATGTTGATGATCACGCGTGGACAGAAAGTCACTGAGATTTCTGAACAACTGAACCTCAGCCCGAAAACCGTTAACAGTTATCGCTATCGCATGTTCAGCAAGTTGAATATTAGCGGCGATGTTGAGTTAACACATCTGGCGCTACGCCATGGTTTGCTCAATGCGGAGTCTTTGATCAGCAGTGAATGAAGTCTTTGATGCCTCCTCTTTTCTAAAAACCGTTACCAGTCAGCCCGGCGTCTACCGTATGTATGATGCTGGCAATACGGTTATCTACGTTGGCAAAGCGAAAGATCTCAAAAAACGTCTTACCAGCTATTTCCGCGGCAATTTGCACAGCCGTAAAACGGAAGCGCTGGTGGCGGCTATCCAACATATCGATGTGACGGTGACGCACACAGAAACAGAAGCGCTGTTGCTTGAGCACAATTACATTAAGCTCTATCAACCACGCTATAACGTGCTGCTGCGTGACGATAAATCCTATCCTTATATTTTCCTGAGCGGTGACCAGCACCCGAGGCTCGCCATGCACCGCGGCGCAAAGCATGCAAAAGGGGAGTATTTTGGTCCATTCCCGAATGGCTATGCGGTGCGCGAAACGCTGGCGTTGTTACAGAAAACCTTTCCTATCCGTCAGTGTGAAAACAGCGTATATCGCAACCGTTCTCGCCCGTGCCTGCAATATCAGATAGGCCGTTGTCTGGGCCCTTGCGTAAGTGGACTGGTTAGCGAAGAGGAGTATGCGCAGCAAACGCAATACGTGCGTTTATTTCTGGCAGGAAAAGACGATCAGGTCATCTCACAACTGGTGAGCCGAATGGAGGCGGCGAGTCAGGCGTTGAATTTTGAGGACGCCGCGAGACTACGCGATCAGATTCAGGCCGTGAGGCGCGTCACTGAGCGGCAGTTTGTTTCTAATACTGGCGATGACCTTGATGTCATTGGCGTCAGTTTTGATGCGGGTATCGCGTGCCTGCATGTGCTCTTTATTCGACAAGGTAAAGTGTTGGGAAGCCGGAGTTATTTCCCAAAAGTGCCTGCGGGAACGGAACTGGCGGAGGTTGTGCAAACCTTCGTGGGGCAGTTTTACCTCCAGGGCAGTGAAGCGCGCACGCTACCCGCAGAAATTTTGTTGGATTTCACGTTGCCAGAAAAAACATTGCTGGCGGACTCCCTGTCAGCATTGGCTGGACGGCGTGTGAATATTCAAAGCAAACCGCGTGGCGACCGTGCTCGATATCTGAAACTTGCGCGTACCAATGCAGCAACCGCGCTGGTAACCAAACTATCTCAGCAGTCAACCATCCATCAGCGCCTTACCGCGCTTGCTGAGGCGCTCTCACTGCCCGGTATCAAACGGATGGAGTGTTTTGATATCAGCCATACGATGGGAGAACAAACCATCGCCTCCTGCGTTGTTTTTGACAGTAATGGGCCACTGCGCGCGGAGTATCGCCGCTACAACATTAGCGGTATAACACCCGGCGATGATTATGCCGCAATGAATCAGGTGTTACGTCGTCGTTATGGTAAAGCACTGGAGGAAAGCAAAGTTCCCGATTTAGTGCTTATCGATGGCGGAAAGGGGCAGTTATCGCAGGCAAAACAGGTGTTTTCTGAGTTAGATGTCAACTGGGACAAAGCCCATCCCTTACTGCTGGGTATTGCTAAAGGCACCGACCGTAAGGCCGGGCTGGAAACACTGTTTCTTGAACCGGAAGGGGAGGGGTTCGCGCTGCCTTCTGATTCACCGGCATTACATGTCATTCAACATATCCGTGATGATGCACATAACCATGCGATAGCCGGACACCGTGCTAAACGCGCGAAAGTGAAAAATACCAGCGCACTGGAAAGTATCGAAGGCATTGGTCCTAAACGTCGTCAGATGTTGTTGAAATACATGGGAGGGTTACAGCCTTTAATGAACGCTTCTATAGAAGAGATTGCCCGCGTTCCCGGTGTTTCTCATGCTTTAGCCGAAAAAATATTCTACGCGCTGAAACACTAAACATTGAATCGCCTCAGGCTTTATAGGAACATACGGACAAACTCACCCCGGTCAACAAGTTAGCCAGACATATGCAATTTAATATCCCAACGTGTCTCACCCTGTTTCGTGTTGCTATGATCCCCTTCTTTGTCCTGGCGTTCTATTTGCCGTTTCATTGGGCACCGTTTGCTTGTGCACTGATTTTTGTCATCGCAGCAATCACCGACTGGTTTGATGGCTATCTGGCGCGTCGCTTAAAGCAAACCACCCGTTTTGGCGCTTTTCTTGACCCGGTGGCAGACAAAGTGATGGTGGCGATTGCGCTTTTGCTGGTGGCGGAGTACTTCCATGCCTGGTGGATAACGCTGCCAGCGGCGACCATGATTGCGCGAGAAATTATCATTTCAGCGCTGCGTGAGTGGATGGCTGAAATTGGTAAACGCAATAGCGTGGCGGTTTCGTGGATTGGCAAAGTCAAAACCACGGCGCAGATGCTCTCACTGGTCGCTCTGTTATGGCGTCCTGTCGAGTGGGTGGAAGCCGTGGGCGTCGTCGCTTTGTACATTGCTGCAGTGCTAACATTCTGGTCAATGTTTCAATATTTGAGCGCGGCGCGCAACGATTTGCTCGAACCGTGATCGATGCGATTCAAAAAACAGCAAACAGTCAAACTGCGCGGATAATTTTATTGACTCAGTGCGCGATGTCAGTAGAATGCATCGCATCGAACGGCGGCACAGTCGCCAGAAGACAATGTAAATCAGTAAGTTCGCCTCATTGGCAACGATTTACCGAAGCGGGAATAGCTCAGTTGGTAGAGCACGACCTTGCCAAGGTCGGGGTCGCGAGTTCGAGTCTCGTTTCCCGCTCCAAATTAAAAAGGTAGCCACAGGCTACCAAATGCAGATAAGGCGCGTTGGCAGAGTGGCCATGCAGCGGATTGCAAATCCGCCTACCTCGGTTCGACTCCGGGACGCGCCTCCAAATTTGCCCAGATGGTGAAATCGGTAGACACAAGGGATTTAAAATCCCTCGGCTTATGGCTGTGCGGGTTCAAGTCCCGCTCTGGGCACCACTGAATTAATATAATAAAATCAGTACAGTATTAGAATTTACAACCGCCAATGGCGGTTTTTTTGTGCCTGAAATTTATGCTTTCCTAACATGCTTTCCTAACATCATTTGAACGTTTTTTGCCCGCCGACAACGGGAACTACTGCTATTTTCCTGTTGTACCTTGCGGTTTGCTCAACGTTCTTATGGCCTGAAATTGCCTGTTTCTCATACAAGTTACCTTCCAGATCTGAAATGCCTTTCGCTTTTAAATCGTGGAAAGTGAAATCAAAATCGAGAGTAGGGTACCGGCTTTTCGCTTCTGTTTTGCATTTCATCCAACGGCTGTTAAATCCGTCGCGGCTAAAGCAGCTGGCGTATGGGCCGGTGATGTAGAGACGCCTTCGGTAGAAACACCGTCTGAAGGCACTAAATTTTTTGGGTTTGATATGGATAACGAATACATCGGCGGGTTCGATGTTGGAGCATGGGGAGTAAAACTTTAATGGCAACAAATAACTTCAAAGCGTTCGCGATTGATCCAAATGCTAACGTAATGTCACAGGCTGACTGGGAAGCATTCCCGGCACTTTTGTCCGGCTTTATTAGTGGGCCAGCAAGATCAGCACAGATGAACAAAGCTATTCGCCAGGCAACCACGATTGCCGCGCTAGTAGGACAATTTATTGCGAACTCTGGCGTGGATGCTCTGGATAATGCTGACGTTAACGGACTAGTGACGAAGTTCACGAATGCACTTATCAAGAATCTTAGCCTTGACACAAAAATTACGATTGTGGCTCAGGGCTCAAATGCTAACGGTAAGTGGCGACAGTATTCGGATGGTAGCATCGAAATGTGGGGCCTTGCTGCAGCGCCAGGAAGTGATGGGATTGCAACGGTAAACTACCCAATTGCATTGCCAGCCTCCCCTACGGAAATGGGAATATCGGTAAGCCAGTTCACATCGGCAACGCCAACGACTCCTACAACTACAATTGTCATGTCTACTACGATTACGTCAACAAAGTTTCAATCAAAAACGGTTAATACTGTTGGGCCGACTGGCAGTGGTTTCTCCTGGAGGGTTATCTATGCGGCATTTTGATCCAATCACGCTCACTGAAGCCATACCGGGCATCCATAATCTGGAAGGAACCACAGAATTACCCGATGACAACTGGTTTTTTGTAGATTCAAAGATACCTGACGGAAAAGTTCTTAGCGTTAATGACCAAATGCAGCCAATTCTTATTGATTCTAAGGAGAAGTAAAAGCTAAGAGCGGTTGAATATCCATTTCAATACTTTATACTCCACACTCCGAACTACAAAGAAAAATTTTGAGTCGTAAGTGTGGAGAATAAATTGCGTTATCGTCCTGAAATTGATGGGTTAAGGGCTCTGGCGGTCGTGCCAGTGATTTTATACCATGCGGGGGTTTCCTGGATTCCCGGTGGATTTATTGGCGTAGACGTTTTTTTTGTAATAAGTGGTTATTTAATATCAACCATACTTATTAACGAAATGGCTGAAGGGACATTCAGTATCGTTGGTTTTTATGAGAGGCGAGCAAGAAGGATTCTACCTGCTCTATTTTTAGTTATGCTGGTATGCATTCCATTTGCTTACAACTACCTTCTACCTGAAGATATAAAGAGTTTCTGGAAGAGTATTGTTTCGGTATGCTTCTTTATCTCTAATTATTTCTTTGCATTTGAAACAGGATATTTCTCACCTAACGTTGAATTAAAACCACTTCTTCATACATGGAGTTTGGCTGTTGAAGAGCAATTTTACCTGTTATTTCCTTTGATTCTTTTGGTTTTGTGGGGAACAGGTAAGCGCGTAATGTATGCTTTACTCTTTATGATATTTATATCTAGTCTGGCATGGTCTGATCGGGGGGCGATAATTGATCCGATTTTAAATTTCTACAGTTTAACTACTCGCAGTTGGGAGTTGTTGATTGGAGTGTTTGCTGCTTTTTATCTAAGATCAAATTCGAAGTATCATAAAAATAAACTCATCTCTAATTTATTAAGTTTTTTCGGGTTGATATTAATACTTTTCTCATGTGTGTATTTAAATAAAACCACGCCTTTCCCTGGTCGATATGCTTTAATTCCGACTCTTGGTGCGTTTTTAATTATTGTGTTTAGTAATGGGAATAATGTAACAGAGCGCTTACTATCGCTTAAGCCGGTAGTTTTTATTGGAACTATAAGCTATAGCATGTACCTTTGGCACCAGCCGTTGATGTCATTTGCAAGACATAAATTTGTAATTGAGCCGCCGGCGTCGCTTATGTGGATAATTTCATTTGCGACAATCCCTTTAGCATGGCTTACTTGGAAGTACGTAGAAACTCCATTTAGAACTAAAGGGAATTTTTCTCGTAAAACGATATTTAAATTCTCACTTGCTGGTAGCGTATTCTTTCTTCTGCTCGGTATGATTGGAAGTTCAACTGGCTATCTGAGTAGATTCAACGACAATCCGATGTATGATAAACTCGTATACAGATTGCGTGGTAATTATGGCCTTGCAGAGCAATGTGAGAAAAAGTTTTTTTATTCAAAAAATTGTATGACCAGTGACGAACCAGAGGTTTTGTTATGGGGAGATTCCTATGCGATGCATTTGGCTGGAATGTTTACTGCCTCAAACCCTGAGATCAGAATGATTCAAGCAACAATATCGCAGTGCGCTCCTGTTATCGGTGTTTCTTATGCAAATGCTATATATGGTACAAGAGATTGTATTGAAGCAAATGACCGAACTCTTGATCTTTTAAAGACAATGCCATCCATCAAGTATGTTGTCCTGGCTTCTCCTTTCGAACGATTTGGTGATAACGGAGCAATTGTTTTGCGTAATGGAACGATTATAAATCGTGGGGCAGACGTTTTCATTCAATCCTTTAAAAACACAATTGATAAAATAAAATCACTTGGAAAAATTCCAGTCGTTATCGCACCACCGATTAAATATGAACTTAATGATGTCGGATTCTGCTTAATGAAGTCGTCTTTGTTGGGGATGAGCCTGGAACGCTGTGATTTTAATTTTGATAATATGCCGGAGGTGCAGGTAAAGCTCTATAATGTACTAAGGGATATATCTAAAACAACAAAAGTTATATGGTTATCCGATCTTACCTGTAAAAATGGCAGGTGTAAGGCTTCCGAGAATGGCGTGTTCTTTTACAGGGACAAAGGCCACTTACCCTATGAGGGGAGTAGTTATTTAGGACGGAAATATGATATTTATAAATTGCTGAAAGAGTAATAATTCTCACAGCTTATTAAGCCGGCTGGGGCGGACGGCGTTTAGCTATCCGCCAGTCCATTTCACAGACCAACCTGGCGAACCGATGGGAATTCAGAAACCAGCCACATATCGGCATCTTCAAACATATCCTCTAGCATGCGATTGAGTTTTTCCCGAGCGCTTTTACTGGCATCGCTATTCAAACTATTCGCCTGCATCGGCTTCACTCTCACTTCGGCATCAGGGAAAATCTGGTGCACTCGCTTCGTCAGTTCTGCCAGGATAATCTCTCTGGCCCCTTCGAGCCCTTCAACATTACGCTTGTCATAAACCAATTCAACGAACATAACACACCCATCAGTCAATGAATTTTATGGAAGGATGCTCAATGCCAGCATCTATGTAATCGACGGTTTTCTTTAGTTCACGCATGAGATTTTGAGCTTGCCTACGGGATAAGCAGATCGTTTGATCTGGAAATTCCACCGATGGCCATGATGGGACAGAAGCCATAGTGTCTGTGAATTGGGCGTGTAACAGAACATGTTAAGTACGAGCACAGTAACTGATAGCAAAATCACTCAACTCGGGCATCGCGCCTGCATTCGATTCTTTTGCGGTAGCCATAAAACAATCCTTTTTGCTGGGTGTATATACAGTAAACGGGATCGAGGTTATGGTCAATAAATACGTAATATTGGCAATTAACTTAATGTAAGTAACTGAATGATAAAGACGGTGTTATTCATTAATGTTATGAAAAATCGCGCTATCTAACTGATATCACTTAAGAAAGCGCGCGATTTAAAATCCCTCGGCTTATGGCTGTGCGGGTTCAAGTCCCGCTCTGGGCACCACTGAATTAATATAATAAAATCAGTACAGTATTAGAATTTACAACCGCCAATGGCGGTTTTTTTGTGCCTGAAATTTATG
>KZ478061.1:0-106284 GCA_002837195.1 Enterobacterales bacterium CwR94 | reverse complement strand
CAGACAGTATTAGAATTTACAACCGCCAATGGCGGTTTTTTTGTGCCTGAAATTTATGTTTTCATAATGTAGCTATTACCATTCACCTTTCAGCACCCACAAAAAAGGGCTGCCTACCGCAGCCCTTACTGTCATATTAAATCCTGAATAGTGCGGATTATCACAATGCTCGATGGCAGGCTACCGCTTCAACACCGTAATCCAATGATGAAGAGTTAGTCACGCCTGGCCCAGAAGCCGATACGGTAAACATGGTCTCCCAAGAGTCGTCTGTCCGTTTGTCGGAAGTCCAATAACCAATGGTTCCCCAGCCGTTCTCATATGCATACATTGATCCCCATTCTCCAAACAGGTAACCCACGCGCCATTCTCCTCTTTCGGCATACTGTGTGGCCGTGGTGATATTTGCCAAAGAGACCAGAGCATAACCGGCGGGTTTAGCGGAGCAATAATTGACAGCATCCTGATACGACATCTGATTGCTGTACCCTGCTGTAACAAACCAGTTATCAACTGTAAAGCGGTAGGTTAATTGATAACCTGAAGGTGCAGTAGCTGTCAGAGTGACATTTTTGGTTGCGCTGGATGGCTCTGCTGTAAATCGCACTTCGCCCTGATTATTCACCGTTAACCAATTCTGGTCGACTCGCCAGACAAAATGTTCAGGTTTTGCTGCATCGGTGAGTTTCATCATAAATCTGGCACCCACAAATCCAGTTTTTGGAAAACCGCTGCTGGTTGAGAAACGATGATCACTTGAAGATAAGACTAATGATTCAAATTGAGCTTGCTCAGGCGCCAGTGTCAGGGTGATGTCCTGGCGAAGGTGCCAAAACTGATCGGGATAACCATCAATATAGACCGGCATCAGCGTAAAGTTCCCTGGCTGTGTGCCAGTGAGGGTTGCAGTGTAGACGCCCGGGCTGGTTTCTTGCAGTGAGCTGATTTCAGGTAAACGATTGGACTTGTTGTGATTGGTCGAAATCTCGATCTTGAACTGCTCTGCGATACCATCAACAGGCACATTATCAAAATCATTGATCGCCAGAGTGAGGGTTATCGCGTCTTTACCATCTGCTTTCAGTTCACTCGCTGAAAGCGTTAAGGAGGAGTAGTGGACATAGGGTTCTCTGGGCATGATCTCCAGTTTTACGGGGTCCAGTTCTTTGGTATTTGCGGTGACAAATAGGGTTAATAGCTCTGGCTTTAGACCTGCGGTGACGTCAAATCGATAAACACCCGGCGCTCTTTTAGTGAATTCAGAAAGGGTGGCTGCTCGGGTGGGTAAACTGGACTCCGCACGCAGGGCGAGTTCGTTCAGTGGAAGATCAACGGGCCAGAGTTCTGCATTCCTGAGCCTGAGTTCATAGGTTCGCACGCTCTTGCCATCGGCAGGTAATGTCGCGGAGAGCGGTGTCAGTTGCGCGTTAAATTCACCGTAGGTGACCTTCACCTGCGCAGTGGGCAGAATATTATCAGTCAGCGTCGGTTTCAGCGTCACGGTCTCCACGACTTTGCCCGCGGTGACATTCATGGCATACAGACCCGCCGACACTTTGCGAAATCCACTGACTTTGATCGCCGGCGATGGCCGTGTTGATTCAATAATTAATCCAATATCTGCAGCATTCACATTGGCAGGTTGCTGATTTTCATCTTTCAGGGTCAGTCGTAATTCCTGATTACTGACACCATCTGCGGTGAGTTGGGTTGCCTCAGGGGAAAAAGAACCGGTAATGGCACTTTTTTGCAGCGTCACGCGTGCGGCAGGCAATAATGTGTTACCAACAGAAGGGGTGAGTGTCAGTGTTTCAGGCGTAGTACTGGCAGTTACGTTCAGTTCATATTGACCCGCCGCTTGCTGGCGAAAGTGCGAAATCTGTGCCGCCGGAGCGCCGAGCGTCGATTCAACGTTCAGCGCTATGTCGGATGCGCGTAGGGAGGCGGGGCGACCTTGTGCATCTTTAAGAAACAGCGTGATAGGTTGCCTGCTTTTACCGTCAGCCGCCATAACCGTATTTTTCGGTGAAATGTCGCCAGTAACAACGTGGTTTACGATCTGAATGTTAGCCGGTTGGAGCGTTATGCCCGCCACCAGGGGATGCAGGGTTATCTCTTCTTCCTCGCTACCCGCTGTCACCACGATGTGATAGTCCCCCTCAGCAATGCGTTTTACCGGTGAAAATCGTGTTTGCGACTGAGGGCGTGTCGAATCCAGGGTAAACGTAATAGCAGATGCGGGTTGATCGACGACCTGGCTATCATCATTTCGCAACTGAATACGCAGTATTTGCTGCGAAACACCATCCGCAGGAAGCTGGCTATTCTCAGGAGTGATAAGGCTGTTGGCGGCATTCACCAGAGGTTGATTGACGGTCACCGTTGAGTATTGCGGTGCTGAGCGGTTACCTTTTGTGTCCACGGCGACGGCAGAAAGAGCATAGCGATTGGCTTCTGTACCAGCGCTGTTCCAGGCGGGTAATACAATGTCATGCTGATAGGGCGTGGTTCCTTTGATCAACTGCCCGCCAGCGGCCAGTAAGGGGGCCGCAGACCATTCCAAATGTGATAAGCCATGGGGAGCCGTAACATTTACCCCCATTGATTTACGCTCACCTGCCATACCAAATAAGGCGCTGGCAATAGACAACGTTATGGTTTGTTGTTTCTTATAATCCAAAACAATATTGTTGTTGCGATCCACAAGATCGTGTCGACTGCCCGCGAGGCTGCGTGTTGCGGCAACGGAGTCTGCAGAGAGCTGTTTGTGCAACGGTGTGCTCAGGCCGAGGGTAAACTGAACCCCCAGCCGACTCTCTTTGAGGTTGTCTTTACCCAGGCGTTGTTCAGCACTCACTGTCATGAGGGGAAAGGGGGTGTAGCTCAAGCCAGCCGTCATCGCGTAGGGATTGCGTAAGCGGTTATCGCGATTAAACAGGGCGACGTCATCGCCATAATATTGTTCGAAAGCCACTTTTCCGCCCAACTGTGGCCATGATGGCAGATAGGCGTTAGCCCGCAGATCCCATCCTGTGGCAGGGCGTGCATCATAGTCTTCTACTTTTGTTGAGGCACGCCATTCTGATAATCGCGCATAGTAATTTGCACTGAGCTTCAGATAGTCACGCCCATATTCCAGACCGCTCCCCAGACGGCGATGTCGTTCGGAGAGATCGTAATCATAAAAGAGATTGCCCCCATAGAGCGCGTTGTCCGTGATATAGCGCAGCCCGAAACCGGTATTCAATTGCGTGCGTTCATCCGTGTGATGCAATTGGGTTTGATTGAATAACATCCATGATGTGTCCTGCCAGAGAGGGGCCAACAGACTAAAGGCAGAATTTTTAAGCGAGAAGGTTTTATCCGTATTAAGGGAAACATTCACTGTCCCTAAGGGATTTAATAGCGAGCTCAGTCGGTTATTTGCCTGCTGATTTAGCTCCGCTGCCATTGCATTTGTTGCGTCAGAAAGGTTTGCACCTGATGTTAAAAAGGTGCCGGTTTGAGAAAGTCCCTGCGCGATTTGATGTTCAGTCAACGCCTCACTCTGTGTGGTGGGTGAGGATAAAGACGGTATTTCTGCGGCAGTCGTTAAAAAGGATGGAATAAGCATGGGGATCACCCCAGCATAAAGGAAGGTGCTTAATTTTATTTTCATTTAAAAGTATTCGCTGTGTCGACGGGAGGTATTACGGGTTTTTGATGAGTAAGGTTGAATATGTTTCTTATTAATGCTCCTTAACGTGTTTTGTAATGAATAAAAAATTGAGCGTCTGAATCCACTTTCATTTTTCGATAGGCATTCCTTTTTTGAGCACTGATCGTTTTGGGGCTTTTCCCCATCAGCGCTGATATCTGGGAGACACGCATCCCCTGTTGGATATATTTAATGACGGCTTGCTCACTACGACTCAGTTTGAATTTCTGAGTAAGCACCGAGAGTGCTGGAAACTCTTCATTGGGATGCTTCTCGTGAAGACGTGTTTTAAAGGTGGTGTCTTTTTTTGGGATAATGCGGAGAGTATCTAATATGGACAGCACCTCATCGGCTTTCATGGTTTTATCAATTCTGGCAGCCGCATCGAGCTTGTGATGTGGCATGAACAGTGGTGATTCATGATCGCCATTCAGCACGACAATTTTTATATCAGGATAATTATCACCGATGACACGATTGAACCGGTCTAAGGGCAGGTCGTATAAGGTTTGAGATTCACTCATTATAATGATGTCAATATGACATACCGTTAAAGCATACAGCAAACCAGACACGTTTTTACAGCAGCCGACAACAATATAATTTTGATTGTCATTTAAAACAGATTTAAGACCCGAAAGGTATAATGGATGATCATCTAATACGATGATTCTTTTGAGACTCATGTCACGATCCTTATTATTGATATCCGTTCACAGTTGACCTGAGGTAATACCGTGAGATTGTCACAGTATTAGGATTAGTCTAATTCTGAAAAAACGATCAATCTATCCCTACATTGGTCGGGGTTTGTTTAACACGGAGTAAAGTCGCTTTATATTCACGGCCGATTAATTAAAGAGAGAAACGGTATGGGATTAACGTATGCTTTAGTTGTGGATGACCATTTGTTAGTCGGTAAAGGATTGGCTGCTTTTTTGAGAACGCAGTGTCACTATGAATGCGTTCGTGTTGTTTCATCGATGCTGGAATGTTGGCGATGTATAAAAAAAGAAGGGTATCCCGACATTATCATTATTGATTTCTGGCTCGGGGATGGCACGGCATTAAAATTACTGAAAACACTGAGAAGAGAAAATAAAAAGATAGTGACGTTGGTGGTCAGCGGCGATGCCGATAGCTCACTGGAGATGCGAATCCGCGAAGCAGGTGCACAAGGCTTTATACATAAGAATGAGCACCCCGATGTCTTTGTTCAGGCCATTGCGGCAATTAAACAAGGCTCTTTGTGGTTCAGCCATTCTCCCGCGCTTAAAATCAGCAGTGAAGCCGTGAAAATCCAACGGGAATATGGCCTCACTCGACGCCAGACGGATGTTTTGCTGTTGATGATGAAGGGATACCCCAATAAACGCATTGCGGGTCAGTTATGCATCGCAGAGGCGACCGTCAAAGAGCATATTACTTATATCTTTCGAAGGCTTGGCGTGACCAGCCGGACAGAGGTGATGTTTTTGGCTCTTGTTAAACACAAAGAAACGGAGGCAAGCAGGGAAGAATAAGGAGAAGGGGAGAAGAGCGTTACTGACAACATGAAAAATAACGCTCTAAGGATGCTTATTTGTGCGTGACCACAGGCGTACACGTCGGTGTGCTCAGTGATGCTGGGCTAAGAAGCAGGCCTGGCATCATCAAAGATGAGCAATCAAAAATACGCCCTTTGTCAGTAGTGGCACGGTAATTCAGTTTTTGACCGCCCAATGCATCAGGTGCTGCGCCATTAACTTGCGTGACGGTGATTTCATCAGAAGACGCCAGACCCAGCATTTTAGCCGTTTCAGCTTGCAGCAACGGAATAGCCTGGTCCGTTTTCATTGTGGTACATCCCGCGAGCGTTAAGACAAGTGCCGAAGCCGCAAAGTACTTTTTCATTTTTATACCCTTTTAATTTGTGAGGCGCTTCCTTTGAAAACAACCTGTTCCGTCAGGAATCAATCAATCATGCTACGTTCAGTTGCTATGAGCGACAACCCTTCTTAAGTAGGGGGCGCGTGCAGCGCAAAGAGGGCTCTGTTTCAACGGCTTTAAGGCTTACCGATTGAAAAATAGAGAAAATAAAGCCATTGCAGTTTGATGTTGCGTTGGTAGGAATTGTCTTAAACAGAATGGTTTACACCGACATATTGATGGCGGTGATGATATTGATGGGGGAATAAGGGACGGCATTCTCCGTCTGTGGAATGAAATGATGAAACTGTAACAATGCCCGCAATGCATTCTGTGCATCGAGTTGCAAATTATGCTCGATCAAGACATCGATCTTACCTGCCTGCATAAGAGCGCGGTTTTCTCGGTCCAGATCGTGGCTAATAAAGGTACTGATTTCCCGACTATGGGTTGCAAAAGCCTGCAAGATCCCTGTATTACCGCCGCCCACGGTATACACGGCATTGATGGTGGGGTGTTCAGTGAGAAATTGACTGACGAACTGGTACATCAGTGGATTTAAGCCGAAACCGCCGGAGACAACTTGCACTGAAAAGTGGGGGGCATATTCCTGAATGCCAGCCTGAAAGCCGCAAATACGCTCTTGTTCTCCTGTAAACCCGGCATCTCCCGTGACCGCGGCGATAGTCGCGTTGGGCGAGTGATGCCATTTGGCCATCATTAACGCCGCCACTTTGCCCGCATTAAAATTATCCATGCCTATGTAGCGCAATCGTGCACTGCCCGGAATATCGGTGACCAGCGTGATAACGGGAACATGCTGCTTGACCAACGTATCGATAGTGGAAACCAATGCTGGTGCATACAAGGCTTTTAAAATAATGCCGTGACTATCGACGGCGCATTTCTTCAATAAGGCATTAAGCTCTGCCAGGGTCATATTTTCGCGGCAATGGAAGCGTATCTGGATACGAAAGGATGCAAAGCTGGCTATCTGACTGATAAAGGCGTCACGGACGATATCACTAAAGCGTGTAGGGGTGTGCATCACCACATCAAACCACAGTGTGCGCCCTTGCGCGAGGCTGGCTTTCTGCAGTAATTCCAGGTCTGCTTGTGCTTGTTCAATACGTTGCAATGTTTGCGGGTGAACATTGCCCCGTTGGTGTAGCGCACGATCAATGGTGGCCAGACTGAGTCCGGATTGTGCGGCGATTTGCTTGAGGGAAAATTTTTTCATTCAACCACGTGTTCAGAGAGCGGTTTTGCAAGACGTATCGACTATATCCTGCCTCGACCTGGCCTGTAAGAGTAACGGTATGATTTATGAGGGATCGCACAATTCGCTACCACGGGAACTGGACATTATTTCACTGGGCGGGTACCATGCGTTTTATGAGGGGATTGTATCTCATTGAATTTTCAGGAATACTTGAGTGAAATAGTCAGGTATTCCAACAAATCTAAAAAAGCAATAAAAGTAATGTCGTAACCGCCGCAAGGCGGTTTTTTTTTGCCTTTGATCTCTGAAAGATCAAAGGCAATTTGTTTTATCGAATTAAGGCTTAAGGGCGTAAGTGGCAATAAACGAGGGCAAATAATGCTCGATCAGAAAGCGCGGATGCGGTTGGTTGTCCTCATAAAATCCCGCCAGCCTAAATCCAGCTTCCAGTTGGCCACCGATCTGTTCACTGAGGGAATGGCCAAAAGTCAGCGCTTCACCGCGCTGGCTTTTTTCAGCTAACGCCTGGGCGGTTAAATCGGTCAGGTCGGAATAAGGTAGGCGAAACCGTGGGCGGATAACGCCTTGTTCCGCATACTCTGGCGCGCGATCGCCAACAAACACGACCGGATTGAAAAAGCTGGAGAGCAGTTTGCCGCCGCTGCGCAATACGCGGAAACATTCCTGCCACACGGGACGAATATCGGGCACATACTGGTTGGAAATCGGGTGCACGATGCAATCAAACGCGGCGTCAGCGAAAAGAGAGAGGTCGCGCATATCTCCCTCAACCAGCCTGAGGGTTAAGCCATCTCGCCTGGCAACGCTGTCGTCATGCGCCAGTTGCTCTGCGGATAAATCCAATACGGTCACTTCAGCACCTGCAGCGGCAAGCACCGGAGCCTGCTGACCGCCTGCTGAAGCCAGGCATAAAATACGCAGCCCACGCACATCAGGTAACCAGTGATCGGGAAGGTTACCGGGCGTCAGGTGAATTTTCCATTGGCCTGCTTTGGCAGAGGCGATAATGTCAGCACTGACCGGTTGTGACCAGGCGCACTGTTGCTGCGCCTGCTGATTCCAGATGCGGCGATTATGAGCAATAACGTCAGTTTTGGGAGTTAAAGAGTTAGGCATCTTATTTTCCTGAGGAGTTCGGGATAGAAGAGAGCCAGCAATCAACGCATTAGCATAGCCGCGCGGGAAGCGCTACAGCCTATACAACGAACAGACATCCAAACAACAATGCGGATATGACACTGGCATAAAGGTAAACCAAGTAATCGCATTAGTTGTTCATTTCGATGCATGCTCCAGGGTGAAAAAAGGTGAGAGTGGGCAGACTACCGAAAACAGAAGGAGAAAACAAATCCAGGGGATTAAAAAAGGCACCGCAGTGCCTTTTTGCTTTAGAGCAATTCTGTGCGCTGGCGTTTGCGCTCTTGCATCATGCTACTGATCAGCACATAACCGCAGGCGCCTAATAATCCTGCTATGCCGGCCAGCAAGACCACCAATACACGTTTCGGTTTATCTTTCTTAATCGGCTGAAAGGGCTCACGCATGTATTTAAAGGGCGTGATTTGCATTTTATCGATTTCCAGTGCATTCAGCTTATCGATATAGAGTTTACGATTTTGCAAATCAGCGTTGAGCGTACTGACATCATCAATGGATTTTTCAATCGCGAGCTTGCGGCTCAAACCATCTGCGCCCAGCGTCACGGAGAAATCGGGATCATCCACGATAGCAGTACCGTTCGACCAGGACGGCTTTTTCAGCCCGGCAGAATTCGCAATCTGAAGCGCATAGGTTAAACGTTCAATTTTGATGTTATGTGCATTTTCAGCACGCTGCAGATCGAGGTCGTACAAGCCGGTGACACGGTTTTTAACTTGATCAACCTGATAGGTAAGTTTTTGGTGCAGCTCTTCTTCAACCACATCGGTGACATAATTGATGTAGCCCTGCAGCAAATCTCGCGCCGCTACTGGGGTCTCTGCGCTGTAAGACAACTCGTAATAGCGATACTCTTTCTTGTCCGTGTCTTTGTCCTGAGCGGAGCTATGCGAGAGAATATTTCCCGTTAATATTCCATCGACCCTCTGATAGCGCTGAGTCGCATCTAATTCTTTGTCTTTCACCAACTCTTTAAAATAGGTGGTATTGACCAGATATTTTTCTCTCAAATCGCGTGAATCAAAATAACGCATGTAATCCGAGAGTAAGCTGTCAGGCGTTATATCGGTTTTGATATCCAACACGGTCAGCTCATTGAGGGTTTTTTCCATCATGCGCATTTGCTGGACTTCTGGCGGTACGATAACCGCACTGCTGGTCCAGCGCTGTGGCAGCATATAGCTGACGCCTGCGCCAATCACCATGGCGGCAAAGGTGATGCCCAAAATAGTTTTCTTACGGTCTAACAGTAAAGAGAGTAATTCAAGAAGATCCAGCTCATCCTGCTGAGCGGGAAATACTGGAAGTGTAGAGGAGTGCGGAGCTGAAACTGCTCGCTCATCCTTATTAAAGCCGCTCATTGACAATCCCGAATTGAAATAATCACACCGAAGCCACTTTATGCAGTATAGGGTGGTCGTAAGGTGGGTAGGAAAAAATTTGGTGAGATATGACCACAAACGAGATACTAATTCAAGTTAATAGGACGATTCCTAGTACTTTCCTGGCAATGACGAAAAAAGAGCCACATTGCGTGGCTCTTTCGGGGGTTAGCTGAGCTGGCCAAACACCTTTTGACCCTGATGGAAGGTCGCAACAACTGGGGATATACGGGCCACGGCTTCGGCTGAACAACTGGCTGTGACCAACATCATATTGGCCTCGTCTCCCGCCGCTGGCCACACGCGTTCGCCTTGATTGCTTAAGGGGAGAATATCACCCGTGGCGATCCGCAATGCCCGGCTAAGGCCATACTCATCGGAGTAACCGTAAAGCTGGGCAAACACGTTGGCTTTCTCCAACATGCTTCCGCTACCAAACGGCGACCAGTGATCAATAACACTGTCGGTTCCGGTAACAATGTTTACGCCGTGCGCGTAAAGCTGTGGCAGCGGCATCATAATGCGTCCAATAGGCACGGTTGAGGCTATGGTAATGCCTTGCGCCGCGAGGCGTGGCGCTGTTTCTTCAACTTCTGCGGGCGTGAGCGTGGAAAGAGCGAAAGCGTGGCTGATGGTCAGCTTGCCCTTTAATGCTGGCGTTTTTTCTACGGTATCAATCATGTAATGGATGGCAGCTACGCCTGCGGGCGTGGTTTCATGTAGGTGGATATCCACGCCTTTGTTGTTATCCAGCGCAATTTGGAACATCGCATCTAACGATTTCTCCATCGCTCCATCAACATTGGTGGGATCGAGACCACCGACCCATTGCACGCCCATTTGCATCGCTTCACGCATCAAAGCATCAACGTTGGAATGCAATAAACCGTGCTGAGGGAAGGCCACAATTTCACAGCTGAAGTCAGACTGGTGCTTTGCCAGAGCGGTTTGCAGATGCTCTAAACTTTTCAAACCGCTGACCGGATCAATATTGCAGTGGCTGCGAGCAACCGTACTGCCTTTTGATTGCAGTAGAGCAATCAAATTTTCAGCCCGCGCGACAGACGTGGGAAGCAACTGAGGGATAAGAATTTGCTCACGCGCGATCATATCCATAATGGTTTTCCCTTTACGCGGCATCGGCGCCTGCCAGGGGCCGCTGTAAAAGGTTTTGTCTAAATGGATGTGCATGTCGCGGGTGGCGGGAAGCAGAAGCGCACCTTGCGCATCAACATGGGGAAGAGAGGAGCCACTCAGTGTTCCCGCTGTGACCTGGATAACCTTGCCTTGGTTAATTTCAATACTATAGAGACCTGTCTGGGTTGCGCTAATATCGCCGCCTTCACGAATAAAGCGCTCTTCCAGTCGCACATTACTTAACACATAGTGAGCAGGCAGCGGCGTTGACTTGCTCGCCGACGTCTCTGTTGAGGCGACAGGCGCTGCTTTAGCGCCGCTGGCAGCCATACCCAGAAGTGTGCAGCCAGCAGCAGCGGCGGATTGCGTGAGAAACTTGCGGCGCGCGGGCTGAGATAAATTTTCCATGGCGGGATCCTCTCTTTTTATGATTTAGCCTTGAGGGCAGGTTCACCAATATAAAAAAATGCGCCGCAGGGCACCGAGATATTTCGCACTGCTACCCAGTGGGAAACTCACTAGGCCCGCCCAGACCACAAAACACTTTTAAGCGTTCTGCTAATTCCCGAACGGCTTCTGAGGCATTATCGCGATACAGTAACGCCAGCTCAAAAGCGTCTATTTCAGGAAAGCCATCAGCGGCAGTGAGGACTTTGTGCGCGGACGTCTGGCAACTGGCAGGCAATAATGTGACGCCTAAACCTGCTGCACTGGCTGCTACCAGAGCGGCAAGGCTGGCACTGCTGTAACCAATCCGCCAGTGACGCTCCTGACGATCAAGTGCCTGGCACATCTCTTCACGATAGAGGCCATTCAGGGGAAAAATAACCAGTGGCAGGGGAGAGCGATCGGCTGCGGGCCAGGCAGCACTGTCAAGCCACAGCAAGGGTTCAGGGCGACTGGCGCGCGATTTCTCTCCGCGTGGTTGTTTAATCAGAATGACATCCAATTCCTCACGGCCCCAGGCGGCGCGTAAGTCATTACTTAAACCACTGGTCACATCCAGGCGTAATTGTGCTTTCTCTCGCGTGAAGGCGGCCAGCAGGCCAGTGGTCGCGGCTGCAAAATCTTCAGGAACCCCCAAGCGGACAACCCCATCTCGCCAGGTATCACTGAGTGCGTCGAAGGCTTCTCCGTTAAGCGCAATAATGCGCCGGGCGTAACCCAGCAGCTTTTTCCCTTCCTCGGTCACCTCAACCTGATGTGAAGAGCGTTCCAGCAGCGCTTTACCCACGACCTCTTCCAGCCTGCGCACCTGCTGGCTGACCGTTGACTGGGATAAAAAGACGCGTTCTCCCGCCCGGGTAAAACTGCCGGTTTCACACACAGCGACGAAACTGAGAAGTTGTTGCGGCGTAAACATCGGATAGCGATTCATTTTCCCACTTCTTACTATGGTGACATTTAATTTTTAAATACTACGGCGTTGACGTACGCTGGCAACGATTTTTGTCTCATTCTGCGCTATTTATTCAGGTTTATTGATTGTGTTAAAGAAAACATCGGGTTCATTGCTACTGCTGCTCAGCGTGGTGATTATCGGCCTTAACCTTCGTCCTCTGCTGACTTCTGCCACGCCACTGCTGCCCATACTCAAGGCGCAGCTTCGTCTGGCTCCGCTCATCGTCTCGTTACTCACTGCGTTACCTGTCTTTATGATGGGTGTGATGGCACTGCTGGCGAAACCCTTGTTGCGGGCATTTTCTCCCACACAACTGGTGAGTGGCGGCTTGCTGGTATTAATGGGGAGTTGCTTGTGGCGCTGGCATCTAGACAGCGGGGCTACGCTGCTTTTCAGCGCGCTGCTGGGAGGCGCTGGCATTGGTATCATCCAGGCCGTGATGCCTGCCATTATTCGCCAGCGCTTTCTTCGCGTGGCTGCGGTGACCGGCTTATGGTCAGGGGCCATTATGGGTGGCGGGGGCGTCGCCGCCGCCGTCTCTCCCTGGCTGGCACAACAGCTTGACTGGCGTTTGGCGCTGACGGCGTGGGCTATGCTGGCTGCGTTCGCGCGGATGGCGTGGTCGCTGCATCGCCATCCGCAGGTAGCAACCACGACTGACGACGTGACAGCGCCTCGCGATCGTGCCCCCTGGCTGTTGGGATTCTACTTTGGTGCCATCAATGGCGGCTATGCCAGTGCCATTGCCTGGTTGCCAGACAGCTATCAGCAGTTGGGATGGAGTGCGCAGCAGGGAGGATCGCTGCTGGCATTACTGACCGTTGGGCAGGTTGTGGGGGCGATTGTTTTGCCCCTGTTGGCTCGTGGCATCGATCGGCGGCCTCTGTTATGGCTGGCATTGGCATTGCAGTTGTTCGGGTTCAGTGGATTACTGCTTGCGCCTTTAGTCCAGCCCTGGATATGGGCGCTAAGCGCCGGCATTGGATTAGGCGGTGCTTTTCCACTGTGTCTGGTGCTGGCGTTGGATCAGCAACCCTCACCGGAACGTGGCGCGCGCCGCGTTGCACTGATGCAAGGTTTTGGCTTTATTCTGGCGGGCATCATGCCTTTTGCCACTGGTCTGATGCACACTTTTTCCGGCAGTTATACGCTGGGGTGGGGCTGGCATGTGCTGCTGATCGTGGCGCTTATCCTGATGACAACACGCTTTGCACCCGCCACCGAAGCACGGCAGGTCGCTGTTGCTTAATATGCGGTGAGAAAAAACATTACGCATGTGATTAACAAAGCGGGAGAGGTTGCGCTAGAATAGCGAAACTATTAGTTAGACATCTAATTATCAGGTTTCAATATTTTGACAACGCCCGACACAAATTTCTCGCGTTTACTGCACCTCACTGCACATGCCTGGCGGCAGGCCATTGCGCGTCGGTTAAAAGATACCGGATTGGGGATGAGCAGTTGGCTGGCCGTTGCCACTATTGCCAGCAGCGAGCATCCGCTGACGCAGAAAGCGCTGGCGCAATACCTGGGATTAGAGGGCGCCAGTGTGGTTTCGCTGGTTGATCGACTCGTCAGGCAGGGATTTATTGAACGCGTGCAACCCGCAGACGATCGTCGAAAGCGTTTGTTGTTGGTCACACCCGCTGGCCGCGATCTTTACCATCAGGTGAAAAGCGAAGCAGATGCATTGCGTGAAGAGTTGCTGGCAAATATTCATCCGCAGGAGCTGGCGGTGACGCAGCGTGTTTTACAGCAGTTGCTGGAAACGGCTGAGGCGAAATAACGTGAGTCGTCGTTCGAACCGTAATCCTTATGCACAGATTGAGTGGCAGGCGCATGAAAAACCGATGCTGCCGGGTTCTCCCTCAACGCCAGTGCACCCCAACCATAAGCGCATTGCGTTTGGCATTATTGGCCTGCTGATCTCGATTACTGGCGCATTGAGTAATGCCCTAGTCACGGCGAATCTGACCAACTTGCAAGGCTCATTTGGCGCCTATGCCAGTGAAATTGCCTGGCTGCCCGCGGTGTATGTGATGGGCAATATCTCCATCAACCTGTTATTAGTAAAATTCCGCCAGCAGTTTGGCTTACGCATCTTCACCGAAGCGTTTTTAGTGTTGTATGTGTTGGTGGCGTTTTTCCATTTGTTTGTCAACGATCTGAGCTCTGCGATCATTGTGCGCACCGCGCATGGCATGGTCGGTGCGGCACTCAGTTCATTAGGCATCTACTATCAAATTCAAGCCTGGCCCGCGAAGCACCGATTAAAGGCGCTGACCATTGGCATTTGTGCCTCGCAGTTGGCTATACCGCTCGCCCGACTGTTTTCCTCTGAATTGCTGCAACTCGATGAGTGGCGAGGCCTGTATCTGTTTGAGTTGGGTCTGGCGCTGGTCTCATTAGGTTGTGTCCTGGTGCTGAAACTGCCGCCTGGTGATCGTATCAAAACCTTTGAGAAGATGGATTTTGTCACCTTTATTTTGATGGCACCGGGGATGGCGCTGCTGTGTGCGGTGTTAACGCTCGGACGCATTGAGTGGTGGACAGAAACGCCGTGGCTGGGGGTGTGCCTGGCGCTGGCGCTGGTGTTGATCGTGGCGGCGGTACTCGTGGAGCACAACCGTAAAAATCCGCTGATCAATACGCGCTGGCTGAGTAACGGAACGATGATCCGGCTGGGCGTGGTGATGATTCTGATCCGTGTGGTATTAGCGGAGCAGAACACCGGCGCGATTGGCTACTTACAACAAATCGGGCTGTTGAATGATCAAATGCAAGGGCTGGCGCTGGCCATCTTAGCGGGCGTGGTTTGCGGTATCGTGGTGTGTGCGCTAACCATCAATCCTAAACACCTAAGCTGGCCCATTGTGACGTCGCTGGTGGTGATGTTGATTGCCTCGCTGATGGATGCCCAGTCCTCGCCGTTGACGCGCCCACATAACATGTACATCAGTCAGTTTTTGCTCGGCTTTAGCAGCACCTTTTTTATCGCTCCCGCTATGTTATTGGGCATCGGCGGTGTGGTGACTCAGCCTAAAAATTTGGTGAGCTTTGTTGTGCTGTTTGGCATGAGTCAAAATATTGGTGGATTGATGGGTTCAGCGCTATTGGGCACCTTTCAGACCTGGCGTGAAAAGTATCATTCCAGCCTGTTAGGCGATCAACTGTCACAGCTGAGTCCCTGGGTTACGGAGCGTTTAAGCCAGTATTCCAGCCTGTTTGCATCACAAATTGGTGACAGCACACTGCTTAGTGCTCAGGCAACCTCACAATTGCAAAGTGTGGCGACGTTGCAAGCCAATATTTTGGCCTATAACGATGTGTATTATCTTACCGCAGCCCTGTCACTGACGACCCTGATGTGGGTGCTGTGGCGTCTGACCCGGCTGCGCTATGTTAACTGGCGGCAGGCAAAACTGAACGCCAGCGAATCTTTATCCCCTCAGCGCGAACAGGCAACAACGGAGAAATAATGAGTCAGCAGGAACAGATGCAAACCGCCGAACGCGAAAGAACCAATAAGTTACGCATCCTCTCTATCGCGGTAGGCAGCGGGATTGCGATTTTGGGCGTGTTGGTGATCCTTTATGCCTGGCAAATATGGCCTTTTACCAGCCAGGTTCAGTCGAGCGAGAATGCGTATGTCCGCGGTCAGGTGACCTTTATTAGCCCGCAGGTGGCGGGCTATATCACCTCGGTGGACGTGACAGACTATCAGCCCGTTAAGCAAGGCGATCTTCTGATGACCATCGATGCTCGCATCTATCAACAACGTGTGGATCAGGCGCGGGCGCAACGGGCAATGAAAGAGGCGGCGCTGGCGAATAATCAACAGCAACAGCGCAGTGCCGAAGCGGTTATTCAGCGTAATCAAGCCGCACTGGAAAATGCGAAAGCGCAGGCGGTAAAAAGCGGTCTCGATTTGAAACGCGTTGAGAATCTGGTGGCGGATGGTTCGCTGTCCGTTCGTGAACGTGACGCCGCACGTGCGACCAACAGCCAGACAGTGGCAGAAGTTGCACAGGCGAGGGCGACGCTGGAGGTCTCTAAGCAAGATTTGCAAACCACGGTGGTGAATCGCGCCGCACTGCAAGCCGATGTCAGCAATGCCCAGGCGGCATTAGAGTTGGCACAAATTGATCTGACCAATACGCGTATTATTGCGCCGCGCGCAGGGCAACTCGGACAGATTTCCGTTCGCGAAGGGGCCTACGTGAGTGCTGGCACGCGTTTAACCTCACTGGTGCCAGAGCAAACCTGGGTTATCGCCAACTTAAAAGAGACGCAAATGGCGCGGGTTAAACCGGGGCTGCCCGTTACGTTCACCGTGGATGCACTGGACGGCGAACGTTTTAATGGCGAAGTGGAGTTTATTTCTCCTGCGGCAGGCTCAGAATTCAGTGCTATTTCTCCCGACAATGCCACCGGTAATTTCGTGAAAATAGCGCAACGTATTCCTGTGCGTATTCGTATCACCAGCGACAATCGCGCCCATTTACGCCCGGGCATGTCAGTTGAAGTGCATATTGATACGGCGGCAGAGGTGAAACCGCAATGAACTGGTCCTCAGTAAAAATTGCGTTGCTGCTGGCTCCCTTATTCGCGGGATGTGCCACGCACGTCGACAAAGCGCCACCGTCACTGTTAATTCCCGACGCCTGGCGAAACAGTGTGGGACCGGCATCGGCGATAGAAGCAGGCTGGTGGCGTGCCTTTAATGATGCGGATTTGAACCGCCTGGTAGAGCAGGGCTTACGGAACAATCCTGATGTATTGATCGCGCGATCGCGGGTAGAGCAGTACCGTGCGCAACTGCGTGCGACCCAGGGAGACAACTTTCCCACGCTGGACGTGGGCGTCAATGCAACACGAGCGCGTACGCTTTCTGCTGCCACGGGCTTACCCGGCGATCACACGGTGTTCCAGGGCTTAATGCAATCCACCTATGAGGTGGATATCTGGGGATCACGCAGCAATAGCATTGAGGCGGGGCGTGCCTCTGTAGAGGCGCAACGTGCGGCGGCGGCAGCGGCAGAGCTGACGGTGGCCAGTTCCGTGGCATCAGGCTATTTAACGCTGGTGGCGCTGGATGAGCAGCTTCGTGTGACGCGGGAAACGCTGAGCACGCGTGAGAACGCCCTTCAACTTGCGCAACGGCAGTATGAAACAGGCTATACATCCCGTCTGGAATGGATGCAATCCGCTTCCGAACTGCAAACCGCGAAAGCGCAGATCCCGCCGCTGCTGCATCAAATTAACGCGCAAGAAAACGCCTTGAGTATCCTGGTCGGGATGAACCCACGCCAGATCGCGCGCACAACCCAGTTTGATCGCATCACACCACAACAATTGCCTGCCGTGTTGCCATCGCAGTTGATGCAGCGTCGTCCTGATATCCTGCAAGCGCAGCGTCAATTACTGGCTGCAGACCACTCTCTCGCGGCTTCCCAGGCGAATTTGTTGCCGTCGCTGAACCTGACCGCATCGGGCACCCTGCAGAGTGCCACGTTAAACCAATTGCTGGAGAACCCCTTTCGCCTGTGGAGTATCGGTGGCAGCGTATTGGCACCGCTGTTAAACCGTGAAGCGTTGACGGCGCAGGTGGATATCGCGATGTCCAGCCGAAATCAGGCGTTGTATGGCTTTGAGAAAGTGGTGCGTAACGCCTTTAGTGAAGTGAATACCGATCTGGACGCGATCACGCGGACCCGCGAGCAGATTGCTGAACTGGAGAAGCAACAGCAGATTGCACAAGAGACGTTACGCATTGCCCGCAACCGCTATCAAAGTGGCTATGCGTCGTATCTGGATGAACTGGATGCACAGCGTACGCTGTTTAGTACGCAGCTAACCTTAGTGCAGGTTAAAAACAGTTTGTTGCTGGCACAGGTTGATCTCTACCGTGCACTGGGCGGCGGCTGGGGCGAAACGCAATAATCGCAGATTCAGATTTATGCCCACCAGGCTGTGCAATGCGGCGAAATACCTGGGTTGAAGCCGTATTTTCAATGTGTTAGAAGCCAGCAATAGTCTGAAATTTTCACCACGGTGTCGTGCATTAAGTTAAATTCATCGCACTCTGTAAGCGAGTCATTCCACTGTCATATTGCAGCGGCAGACTCGCTCCATTCCGTTGCCATGACAACGGGCCCGATGAAGGAAGCAACAATGACCCAAATGAATAACGAGGCCGTATGGCCTGCAATGCGCCCCGCGGCGGGACGACATCTGCTTAATGCTATCGGGAAGCCAGGCAGCCGCACGTCAGTGAATACACATGCCATTTTACCTGGCCTGTCTGTTGCCAGCAGTGTCGCACTCGAAGCATTAGTGAATGACGGGGCGTCCGTCTATCTTGATCCCGCGCTGGCGGCCGAACCGCTGCAAGAAGCACTCTGGCAGCAGGGAGCCCATCTCACGGAATTACACCAATCAGATGTTGCCCTGCTCACTGCCGATAACGTCCCGGCGCTGCGCGCGTTAGAAGGGCGCAATGTGACGGTCATTATGGCGGTCCCTTCGCTGAGTGGCGGACTGACGCTGCGTCTGCGTGGTGCGCAAATATCGGAATCCCGCGCGATTGCACCGCAATTACCGATGAACCTGCTGAATTACCTGCGAGAACGTGCGGCTAACCACGTCGACGCACTGGATTTAATTCTGACCTGTGGCGACAGCATGGTCTCTCTGCCTGCTCGCGTTGATATTCAAGTTTGCTAATCCCTTCATGACTTTCCTGCGCCTAAAAACACACGATTCGCTAAAGAATAGTGCGGCGCAGGGCACGGCACGCCTGGCGGGTTCCTTCTAAACTGCAATTATGTTTGTTATATTAACGCCGCATTCCCAGTAACCACGCGGTTTTGTGTGGGCTGAAGAGTGAATGCGTACGTTTCAATTCAGTTTCAGGAACCTCGATGATTGATTATCGCTTCCCCACCGCTTTGCAGATCGTATTAGGCGTCGCGTCGGCGGAACAGGCAGGTAAACGATCCACCAGCACGATGCTGGCGCAAAGCCTTGACGCCAATCCCAGCTTCGTCCGTAAGCTGATGGTGCCGTTAACGCGAGACGGTATTATTACCTCCACGCTAGGGCGCAATGGCTCCATTCACCTCGGCCGTCCGGCGGGGGAGATTACGCTGCGCGACATTTATCAGTCGGTCATTGAAGACAAGCCGCTATGGGCCGCGCGCCCGGAAACCGAAGGGCGCTGTCTGGTCAGCGCAAATGCGTGTTGGTATTTCAAATCCATTGTGTGTGAAGCGGAAGAGGCGTCGTTGCGCGTGCTGGGTCAACACACTCTGGCGGATGCGCTGCGCGAGATTGAGCGTAAAGATTGCCGCGCCGCTTATGACGCCTGCCAATCCTCTTCTGATACCGAATCAGCCTAAGTACTCACACCGTCCGTTCGCGGACGGTCAAAAAACCTCACCTTCTTCATCAGTTTTTTTGACATACCCATCCTGGCCACAAATGTGCGCGCTGTTGCATCCTGCAACACATCCTTCATCGCATTGATTTATAGCAATTTTTATAGTTGCTTTTTATGCCTGTTATCTAAAAACCCTTCTCTGGCAGGGTGTTAGCAAAAAGTGGCATTCCAAATTTAATGTACTCCTAACTCTTGCATTTAAAACTGTCATGCTCTATCTTTTCTGTATCTTAAAGAGTTGCTTTTAATGTTCCCTTCTCAGGGAGCCAACTAAACAGGAATAAACCATGAGCCATACCGATTTTATTGATGATCTCATCGCCTGGATTGACGGCAATCTGGAAGGAAGACTGGATCTTGATACCGTTGCAAAACGTGCTGGTTACTCGAAGTGGTATTTACAGCGGATGTTCAAATCAAACACCGGCATTTCATTGGGTGAATACATTCGTAACGCGCGTTTAAAAGATGCGGCGGCACGATTAGCCACCAGCCAGGCCCCGATTATGGATGTGGCGATGTCACTGGGCTTTGATTCACAGCAGTCGTTTAATCGCAGTTTCAAACGCCAGTTTGGTGAATCACCCGGTGCATGGCGTCGTCACGTTGGCAGCAGCTATCCTACCGCGCGTTGCGCCTGATAAAAATTAAGCCGCTGGCAGTGCATGCCCGCGGCTTTTGTCTGTTTGTCTCTATAAAACGTCACCCTGGCTGACCAGTGCATAATTGTAGTGCTGATCGCTCCAGTAACGCGTTTTTGCCGTCCCATCCTGACGTTCACCTCGTGGCAAGCGTGTAATCTCTCCGGGTCGGATATACCACATAATTTTTTCCCCCTGCGTATTTTGGTACATCACCAAAGCCGCAGGCCCTTGATTGGTGGCCATTAAACGCCCGCCCTGCAGTTGATAACCATAGGGCTGCAGATCGGGAGGGAACTCACCGGGATTAAAACGTAACCGTAACCAGGTCGCGAGCTCCGAGGCCTGAGTGGTATTGATATCGTAACGGACAGGGGCAACCCCATTCACCAGCTTCCAGCTTTGTACGGCATCGTCCATTGGTTGGCCTTGCGCAGGGGACAGCCACTGACTGGCTTGCCAGCCCATTCCCCCGCCCAGCGTTAGGGTCAGCAGCAAACTGGCGGCAAGGCCAGCTCGCCGCTGTTGACGTTGGCGTAGTCGTTGACGAAGGTGCTGTGCCGTTGGTGTGCGCATGGCGGCAAGCTGTGGGTCGTTGTGCATCGCGTGCTGCAGGCGCGCGATATCATCATCTTGTGGTGCCATTATTTTACCCTCCGTAACGGACTGGCGTGCGGTGTCAGTTTCTCACTTAACTGACGACGGGCGCGTGACAAGCGGGACATCACCGTTCCCACTGGAATACCTAATGCATCCGCGGCTTCCTGATAGCGCATGCCTTCAATATTGATTAATAAAATCAAGGCACGCGCTTCGCTGGAGAGTGAATCAAAGGCTTGCAGGGTTTGATCACTCATGGCGATGTTTTCGGGCGTATCGCTGCATTCATCCTCCCGGCTAAACAGTCCAATAATGCGCTGCCAGCGTTGATGACGGCGCTGCCCATCAATAAAGGTTGAATACATAATGGCAAACAGCCAGCCGCGCAGCGAGCGCGTATCTTGTTGGGGGCGTTTCGACGTCAGCCCTTTCAGCAGCGTGCTTTGCACCAAATCTTCTGCGCTGTGGGAATGACGTGTGAGCCACAGTGCAAAGCGCTGCAGATGGGGCATCACCTCATTAATATCTTCATCACTCAGTGTCGACATGCGGCTTTTTGCGGCGTGATGGCCGTCCCGTCATTGAGGAGAATACACCGTCGCGTAGCACCAGACCGTGCAATAACGCGGCGGCAATATGCATTAAAACCAGTGCAAACAGCGCAAAGGCCACATATTGATGCAGTGGTCGCAACACGGCATACAGTGTGTTGCTTTCGGGTACCAGAGGGGGCAAGACCAGGCTGTCCCCCAGCGTCACCGGATACCCTGCAGCAGAAAGCATGCTCCAACCCAACAGCGGCTGCAAGAGCATACACACATACAACAGCAGGTGGCTAAGTTGCGCCACGCGTTGCTGCACCGTAGAGACGGAAGCAGGCAATGGCGGTGCGCCATAGCGCCAGCGTAGGCCAAGGCGCAGCACCACCAGTAGCAGAATCGCGATACCGAGCGGTTTGTGCAGATTGACTAAGGTGCCGTGCCAGTCACTGATGGTGGAAACCATGCCAACGCCAATGAACAACATGCTGATAATGGCCACGGCCATGAACCAGTGCACCCATCGTTGTGCGGGATGAAACGTCGTTTTTGTCATGGTTGTGCCTCAAGATGTGCTTGTTCTACGGTGCGGCGGTTATAGGATTTTGCGTAGGTGGCCGAACGGGCATTCAGCAGAGGATCGTCTGATGCGGCGATCCCTTCCGGCAAGATCAGCGGGTCGTAATTAATGTCATTGCAGGCCGCTTTTTCCTGGGGCGAGGCATGGGTCAGCGTCAACGTACCGGCATTGACGGTTTGGCGTGAAGCAGGCCAGGCGATACTGGCATCGCGAGGATTATCCTGAGGTCCCGCAACGGTAATCTGCAGTTGCCACTGCTGTGGCCCCTGTTGCAACCGTTTTTCAAGATCGTGTTGCAGAAACAGCGGATCTTGTCGGTCGGCGGCGGACATCGGCATGGCAGCGGCCTGCGGAATCAGTGACCAGCGCACCGGAGTGACGTTGCCTCCGGTGTCGATAAAACGAAAAGCGTTAAGGCTGTTATAACGCGCATTTGTCCAACTGTTGGTGGGGGTAAAGGTTTTCGCCCACGCAAAGAACGCTTTTGCTTCTGGATGGCGCGCAATAAAAGCAGCAACGTGCTGTGGATTGGGCTTCCCGGTGGTGGGATCGGGGCGTGTCGCTATCTGTTGATCGTAGAAACCCGCCGGCGTCGCCACTGGAAAAAAGGGCAGGGCATTCATGCCGGTACGCCATTGTTGGCCATTGGGTAAGGTCAAGGCCAGTGCCAGGCTGCGCACGGGGACGCCGTAGTCAGGGGCGTTTGGATTGCCTCCGGCTAAGGCGAAACGTCCCACAACGGGTGTCTTCACACCTTGTTGAAACAGCGTTGCGCGTGAAAGCGAAGCAGCAGCACCGCTGGCGGTGAAATCACCGAAGACACAAACGCCTTTCGCATGATTGCGGCGAAAGCCGGGATGCTCACCCGCCGATTGTTCAAGCGTATTCACCAGGGTATCGGCACTGAGGCGGTCTTGCGCCAGCCAACCTCCGCTCCATAAAAACAGCAATAGCAGCAGTGGGACAGCCACCACGGGGATCAACAGCAGAAAAAGAGACGTGAGACGAGGCATAGCGAGTCCTGAACAGGGAAGATTACCCTATAAACGTTCAGGTAAAGGTTTTATTCCCAGCTGGCCAAAATTTTTTTGCCGCCATCATTATTATTGCCTGCGCCAGCAGAGCACTGGCGCAGCGCTGGGTTAATGCAGTTCTACCGCATACTGCTCACTGGGCGTGATTTTCTTAATCAGGTTATTCTTGAACAGAAATTGCTCATACGTTTCATAGCGTGGGCGATCGAGGGCAGCGGGATCGGTCGCAAACAGCGGCAGGGTTTTGATCCAGGCTTGCTTATTGAGTTCGGTATTCAGCTCAGGATGCTCTGCCGCAAAGGTTTGCCAGGTGGCCTGTGGATGCGCCCGTAAGTAGTCGCCGCCTTTTTTCAGCGCGGTGAGGAATTTTTTGATTTTCACGTCATGCGCACGATCGCGATGCGCGACAATAACCAACTCATCATAGGCTGGCACGCCATAATCTTCGACATTCAGTACCACAGGATCTTTTCCCTGTAGCTGCAATTCCAGGGCTTCAATATTGCGATAACCACCGATTACCGCATCCACCTGACCGGCCAGTAACGCGCTGGTGAGCTGGAAGTTGACGTTAATCAGCTTAATACTTGCCGGGTTGATGTGCGCATGCTGTGCCATGGTTGCCAGCGTGGCCTGCTCAATGCCACTCACCGAATAGCCCACTTTCTTGCCCTGTAAATCCGCCGGCGTTTTAATGTTCTTATCCAACGAGATAACGGTATTCAACGGAGAATGCACCAGCGTGCCGACGCGCACCAGCGGTAAGCCCTCGTCAGCGAAAAAGTGCACTTGCGGTTGATAGGTAATTGCCAGGTCGGCCTGTTTCGCGGCAACCAGGCGCGGAGGAAGCGCCGGGTCAGAAGGCGGCACGATCTTTACCTCTAAGCCTTCTTGTTGAAAAGCACCGATTTGCTGAGCAACTAAAATCGGTGCGTGATCCGGGTTGATATACCAGTCAAGAACCAGTGTGAGCTTATCTGCTGCCTGCGCGTGCAGAGTGGCGGTGAGCAGAACTCCTGCCAGAGTGTGTTTCATCATGATATTCCCTTGGTATCGTTAGATTATTCCGGTGACCACACGATCAACCGATGAAGCAGTGCATCAACCGTCAGCCAGAGCAGCAGGGTCATTAACACTAAAATAAACAGCGCTGCGAAACAGATATCTGTTTGCAAACGGGCATTGGCATTGAGCATCACATACCCCAGTCCTTCGGCAGATCCCACCCATTCACCGATAATGGCACCAATGGGAGCCACCGCTGCGGCCATGCGTAAACCCGAGCCAAAGGCGGGCAAAGCCGCCATGACGCGCACGTGGCGTAATTGTGCGTAGCGTGATGCTCCCAGAGTTTGGGCCAGGTCGAGATAGTCTTGATTTACTCGCCGCAGGCCATCAAAAAACGCGGAGGTGACGGGGAAGAAGATAATCAGCACGGCCATCGCAACTTTTGCGCTCATGCCAAAACCAAACCACAGCACCAGCAGCGGGGCCAGCGCGAAGACGGGAATCGCCTGACTGACCAGAACCAGTGGCATCATCCAACGTTGAAACCCGGCGGAAAGCGTCATGGCGAGCGCGAGGGCGGCACCTAAAACGATCCCCAACAGTAAACCGGCAACGATTTCACTGCTGGTGACCAGGGTGTGCCAACCAAGATAGGCGCTGTTATGCCACAGTGCGTTGGCCACGGCTGCAGGCGTCGGCAGCAAAAACGCGGGCATACCGGTCTGGGTGGCCAGCCACCACAGGAGTAACAGACCGGCAAACACCACGCCACCGCGAGTTAAGCGCGCCCTCATCCGTGTGCCCTCATCAGTTGCTGTAGCAGGGCTGCCTGACTCTGCAGCAGGTAGGGATCGTCTGGTGCACGCGGCGGTGACCCCAGTACAGCATGCGTGTCATCAATGCCTTGCTCAGCAGACAGCACCAACAGGCGGTGGCTGAGTCGACAGGCTTCCATCGGATCGTGGGTAATCAGCAATACTGTGCGGTCAGCCAACAATTCAGCCGCCAGCGTTTGCAGGCGAGTGCGCGTCAGGGTGTCCAGCGCCGAAAAGGGCTCATCCATCAATACAATTGGCTGGCGTTCATACAGTGTTCGGGCCAGCGCGACACGCTGGCGCATTCCCCCGGAGAGGGCCGCGGGCAGCAGGCGTGCGCTGCTTGCCAGGCCCACTTGTTCGAGCAGATGGGTAACCCATGCGCTGTCGACTTTCTCACCCCGCAAGCGGGCAGCAAGCGCAACATTATCTTGCACACTGAGCCAGGGGTACAGCAGATCGCGCTGTCCCATCCACGCCAGACGGCCCTGCAGCACACCACCATCGGAGGCGCAGACGTGGCCCGTGCTGGGGACAGCCAGCCCCGCAATAATGCGCAGCAGGCTGGTTTTACCGCAGCCGCTGGCCCCCAATAAAGAAACCCACTGGCCTGCCGGAATATCGATATTCAACTGACGAAACAGCGTCCGCGTGCCGTAGTGCAGACTGAGATCGCGCACCTGGATGCCCAACGCCGTCACGGGCGCTTTTCCGTCACGGCATTGAGACCCATCTGCCAAAATGCGGCTTCCAGACGTGTGGCGGTGGTGAAAATGGTGCTTAATTCCGCAAAGCGCTGCTCGCTTCCTCGCTGTTGCCACTGATTTTCCAGCAAAGCAATCGCGGCATTAACGCCCTGCAGATAGTGCTCATCACCGTAATTGCGGATCCACGAGGCATAGGGATTATCAGTGAGATTGGTGGCGGGATGGTGCAACAACCCCAATCCTATTTCGGCATATCCCGCGACACAGGGCAGCAGCGCTGCCAACAGATCCAGCGCATCGCCAGAGTGGCCGATATCCAGCACATAGCGGGTGTAGTTAACGGTTTCGCTGGCTTCTTGTTCTGTCGCGATATCCGCTTCGCTTATCCCCCAACTTGCACAGTAACTGACGTGCAGTGGCAATTCCGCCACGATGGCGTTCAATGAAGCAGTGGCCGCGCGCATTTCAGGCAGCGTGCGCAGTTTACTGACCAATAACGCATAGGCGCGTGCGAAGTGCAGGAGGAACAAATAATCTTGTGTCAGATAGCGTTGAAAAGCGGCGGCCGGTAGGGAACCCTCAGCCAGTTGCTGAAGAAACGGGTGGGCCACGTAAGTTTGCCATTCTGCGCCTGCCTGCGCGCGCAAACGACCATAAATGCCTTGGGTAAATGCGGGAAGAATCACAAGACCTCCTGAAATATCGTGGAGATCTGGGCGTGCAGAGGTGTGAACAGGTAATGGCAGAATGCAATATTACCGACCCGTCCCTTCGCTGGCATGACCCAGATCAGGTTCAAAGGGTTCGGCTTACGCCATCTCAGCCCATTTCTGGACACCCCTCGGAGCAGTCTTGTTATACGGTATTCACTTTTTTTTTACAATTGTTTCGCGAGAAGGATCAGAAATGCTTTGCCCAGCGGAAGTGCTGGCATTGGCAGGGCACTGTTTGTCACTGTAGCGGCATAATGCTGAGCAACGGGAGTTCGTCAGATGAAGAAAATTGGCTTTTTATCTTTTGGGCACTGGAATCCTTCGTCGCAATCTGCCACGCGATCGGCGGCAGATGCGTTACTGCAATCCATCGATTTAGCGGTGGCCGCAGAGGCGTTAGGGGCTGATGGGGCTTACTTTCGCGTGCATCATTTTGCCCGCCAACTGGCATCGCCGTTTCCTCTGTTGGCGGCGGTCGGTGCCAGAACGCAGCGTATTGAGATTGGCACCGGTGTCATTGATATGCGCTATGAAAACCCACTCTATATGGCAGAAGAGGCGGGGGCCGCAGATTTGATTGCCGGCGGGCGCTTGCAACTTGGGATCAGTCGCGGCTCGCCAGAGCAGGTCATTGAAGGGTGGCGATATTTTGGTTATGCACCGGCAGAGGGAGAAACAGAGGCTGAAATGGCACGCCGCCACACAGAGGTGTTTCTCCAGGCATTGGCGGGTGAAGGATTTGCGGAGCCAAATCCACAACCTATGTTCCCAAATCCACCGGGATTGTTACGCTTAGAACCGTTTTCTGCCGGGCTGCGCCAGCGTATCTGGTGGGGAGCCAGCTCAAATGCAACGGCCGTGTGGGCCGCCCGGTTGGGGATGCACTTACAAAGTTCAACGTTGAAAAATGACGAGACTGGCGAGCCTTTTCACGTACAACAAGCCCAACAGATCCGCGCCTATCGCGCAGCATGGAAAGCCGCGGGACATGCGGGCGAACCCCGGGTGTCGGTGAGCCGCAGTATTTTTGCGCTAATGAATGCACAAGACAGGCTCTATTTTGGCAGTAGCCGCGATCAAAACGATCAGTTTGGTTATCTTGACCCACAGACGCGGGCCGTGTTTGGCCGGAGTTATGCGGCAGAGCCAGAGGCATTGATTGCGCAGTTGGCCGCCGATGAAGCGATCGCCGAGGCCGATACGGTGTTGCTGACCGTACCCAATCAATTAGGCGTGGACTACAACGTGCACGTGCTGGAGGCCATTCTCAAACACGTTGCTCCCGCGTTGGGCTGGCGTTAGAAAGCAAAAATCCCGCTTAAGTTTCCTTAAGCGGGATTGCGAAATTTGGCTCCTCTGACTGGACTCGAACCAGTGACATACGGATTAACAGTCCGCCGTTCTACCGACTGAACTACAGAGGAATCGCGTTGCGATGGGGCGCATATTAGCGATCCACTTTCTGGGTGTCAACGCTAAAAATCATTTTGGCTTTCAGTTGACTGCGTTTGCAGCAATGCGCCGAATTACTGAGCAACGTCTTGTTGTGCAAGGGGATGTTCTGTCTCGCTGAGTCGCTGTAAAGGCGACTGGCCATAGAACTGTTCAAAACGTTGGTAAAGCGATGGAAAGCGCGCATGGAGGAGTTCTGGGGCGGTAAAAAAATATTCAGACAGCACGGCAAAGCACTCTGCCGGATCGGTCGCGGCATAGGCATCGATAGAGGCAGCATTTTCACCCACCGCATCCACTTCTTCCTGAATCGCCTCCATGGCCTCGTGCAGTGCATGCTCCCAGCCGGCGACATCTCGCAGCGGAATTGCCGGAATACCGGTGGCGACGCCCGTACCACGCGCATCAAGTTTATGTGCCACTTCATGTATCACCAGATTAAACCCAGAGAGATCGAAAGAGTCCTGCACATCCAGCCAGTTCAAAACAATCGGGCCCTGTTGCCAACTTTGTCCTGATTGCACATTACTGTCGCGGTGAACCAGGCCATTTTCATCTTCCCATTCATCGTCGACCACAAAAGGAGCGGGGTAGATCAGGACTTCATAGAAGCCATCCAGCCACTCCAGACCGAGCTTTAACACCGGTAGACAAAACAGCAGTGCGATACGCGCGTGCGCGATCGTATCAAGCTGCACACCTTGCAGGGCGACGAGCTGTTTTTGTTTCAGAAACGCGTCGGCGAGCGTGATTAACTGTTGACGTTCAGGCGCTGTCAGGGTTGAAAAAAGCGGAACAGCTAATGCTTGCTGCCAGGGAAGTTCAGCGGCGGGGGAGACGTGCGTTTTCCAGGGCCATTTGAGCATCTGACGTTATCCTGACAGAGGTGATAAACAAGGCGCATAACAAGACGTTAGTGCTTTTTTTACCACATTCGCGCTGAAAACGTTGTTGAGAAACACAGGCGGTGTGATCGTCGTCTCACCGCGGTGCTAAAATGGAATCGATTACACTTTTTCGAATTCAATCACCCATACCCACGGATTCACATTCCAACTGTTTGCGCCGTAGACTTTTTCCCAGTGTTTTTTATAGGACATTTGTGCAGAGAGCGTTTCACCCGGTAAGGTAAAAAAGTGATTCAGGAAGTGTGTGGTCGAACCAATACCTTCTGCGGTCACATCGTCATCGCTAATATCTTGCAGGCGTTCGACGCGAATAGAGCGGATTAGCAGATCAATGCGGCTGGCCCAGCGCGGCATATGAATGGCGGTTTGCCAGCCAACATCTTCCAGGTCAGCTTGCGCGGCGGTGAGTTGGCGCTGATCGGCCAAATATTGACACCACTGTGCATCCTTAAATTTTTCTGGTCTTTTAGCATAATCTTCCAGCAGTTCAGGCGGTAATACCGGGCCACGCCAGGTTTCACGCACCCACAATTGATCGCCTACTTGCCCAAAGGGACAGTGCTGGCTGAGATCGCTCATGCCCAACACCTGGAAGCCATGCAAATGATTGCTGCTGACATCAAAGCCAAAACAGCCTTCATGGTTATCCTGCCCGGGTGAAAAAACCCGAGATTTCATTATCCTGCGTGTTTGCGTTTGCTGACCGCTGATCAAGGCAGAGACCCGTTGATCGGAAAAAAGTATTGGACGCTCTTTCATGGCGTTACCTCTCAGACGAACTTACCGGTTGCGCTAGCGCACCTTTTATTACCGGATTCTTCAATGAATCCTATCATTAGCGCCGGCAATTGCTAGTGGATTAGTAAAGCAAAAACTGCCAATTTCACTTAAGTCATCGTATGTGATGGTGATTGCGCATTTCAGGTTCATGAACAGTATTAATCTGATTGTCGGCAGGGCCACGCATTCTGTTAGCAATTCCTTGCATAACCCGTTATAAAAACCCTAAGACCTGAAGTGTGGTGACCTGAAGAGGTCAAAGTAGGTTGGATAAAAAAGAAGGAAGGCCTTATGTCATTACTGATCTGGCAAACTCGTTTCGAAAGTTGGTTACATGAAACCTGGTCTCAGGAGGACAAAGCGCACGACGTTGCACACTTGCGGCGCGTGTGGCAAACCGCAGGCCGTATTATTGAAGGTACAGATGCTAATCCGCTGGTGGTGTTGGCGGGCTGTTATTTCCACGACATCGTCAATCTTCCCAAAAACCATCCCGAACGCCATTTGGCTTCTACCTACGCTGCACAAGAAACGCGGCGTATTTTGCGCGATGTGTTTCCCGATTTTCCCAGTGAGTTAATTGAGCCTGTGGCGCACGCCGTGCTTGCACACAGCTACAGTGCAGCGATCGCCGCAGAAACCCTGGAAGCGAAAGTGGTGCAAGATGCCGATCGCCTTGAATCATTGGGTGCTATTGGGCTGGCGCGTGTGTTTTATGTTTCCGGTGCATTGGGGCGCGCGCTGTTCGACGATCGCGATCCGCTGGGACAGCAGCGTGAGTTAGATGACACCCGTTGGTCTTTGGATCACTTCCAGAAAAAACTGTTGCGCTTGCCCGATACCATGCAAACGGAAGAGGGGAGAAAGCTCGCACAGCACAACGCAGATTTCCTGGTCACTTACATGGCGAAATTGTGCGCTGAATTAAAAGGCGATTTTTGCGCACTGGATCAAGAGGTGCTAAGCACATTTTCTGCAAGACAATTGGAATATTAAATTTTTGTGACATATAGATTAAAGGGCGAGGTTTTCGCTAACGTAGACTGGCATACATACAGGAGATTAAAGCATGACAGGCAATGTTAACTTAACGATAAAAATCGACCCAGCCCTGAAAGAATTATTGAAGACGATTGCGCTTGAAAATCAAACCTCTATCAGCGCTGAAGTGTCTAAGCGTCTGGAAGCCAGCTTAAAAGCCAGCGATGCGGCGAAAGTGGACAGTCAAGATGTGGCGGAAGATGAGGCCACGACCTTGACGGCTGCCGAAGTGAAACAGCTACGCAGTTTGATTAAAAAGAAGAAAAAGAAGTAATCAATAAGGGTGGCGAGAGCCACCCTTTTTACTACAAGTGAAAACGACTCACGCTCAAAGAGAGCCGTTTTGCGTGTTCGCTGAGATGGGCTGTTGCAGCATGGCTAAGTTGGTTAAGAGTGTCACTGTCGGTTACGGACTCATGCATGGTTGCGATCTCTTTCGCCACTTTCCCCACGCGCTGACTCTGTGCACTGGCATTCTGCTGTAACTCATTCATCAGCGTGCCGGCGGCACTTACCGCTTGTTGCATCTCTTCGTATAATTTTTCCAGCGTCTGCACTTTCTCAAAGCCTGCATGAATATGCTGCTGAGTATCGCCGATCAAAGCACCAATATTGCGCGTTGAGCTGCCACTTTTATCGGATAGCAAGCCTATCTCTCGCGCCACCACGGAAAATCCGCGCCCATACACACCGGCGTGGGCAGACTCAATAGCGGCATTTAAGGCCAACAGGCGAGTTTGCAATGACAGCTCTTCCATCAGGGTGACGATCGAGGCGATTTGACCCGAGGCATCCACAATCTCACGCATTTTCTCTTCCATATCGGCCACGCGATCGCCACAGTCTTGCATCAGTTGTCCGCTGTTTACCATCTGATCGCGGGCGTGCAGGCTAAAGGTGGCACTGTTTTCCACTTCCTCAGCAACACGTTGCAAACGCTGGCTCACATGGGCAAAGGCGGCGGTCTGTTTCAGGTTGTGCTCGCGTGAGGCTTGATTATGATGGCTTAACTCATCACTGCGGGTGAGGACTTCACTGGAGAGCTGATTGATCTCCGTTACAATTTGGCGTAACCCTTCGCGCATGTCATGGATACTGTCGGTGAGCACACGCAGTTCTACGGGCTGCCATCCCTGATGCATTTCACTGGCGGAGAGCTCACCAATCGCAATACGTGACATCTGTTTAGAGGCTCGGTTAAGGGGTTGCAAGACCACCCGCCAGAGCGCCCATCCAGAGAGGAGTAGCACCAGTAACAACAGCACGGAGATCGCGAGTGAAATCGTCCGGCTACTGTCCATTGAGTGTAAGGTGGTCAGGCTTAATGCTGCGGAAGTTTGATTCTGCTCGTTTAACGTTTGGTAGTAGTGATCATTAAACTGCTGCTGAAAAGCCTGCATCGGTACCATAAAAAAGGCATCGATATCATTTTTCTCCAGGCCTTGTAACTGCTCTTTCAGCCCTGCTACCAACATACCAAAACTCTGGCTGAGGGCCTGATCTTTCTCGGCAGGTTGCCACTGCTGAAACAGCGCTTGTGATTCGGTGAGCGCGGCTTGGGCGGTATCCGCCAGACTGCGCCAACTGTCGACGGAACCCGTCTGTTGGTCTTGCAGCAAGTAGATCCCCGCGCGGTGGCTATTATCACTGGCGGTTAGCAGCGCCATACGTGATTTATCCAACAACGCCTGACGGGCATTTTGTGCCTGGCGGATCTCAATATTGTTTTGTGTGCGATCAACCAAACGGGTGAGCAGTGCAGCACTGATGCATTGCAAAATTAAAAACAGCACCAGGAATACCATAAATCCGCCGCGCAGGCTCTGGAACAGCGGTGGCAATGTGAGGTGCGGTAAACGCCATTTGCGTGCTTTGCGCAAAACAGGAAGTGAGAGTAACGACATGATTCTACTCAAAAATGAAAAGCAGTATGTGCAGGCTGTATGGCAGAGATGTGACAGCGGTTCAGAACGGGCTTTTCTGTTGAAATAACACAAATTATTGGATCGGTTGTTGCCGTGGAAAGAAAACCAGCAGGGCAGATAAACAGTGATAGACTGTGGCGAAAATAAGACAACAGTGAAAGTATGAAGACTTCAAATCTTGCACAAAATGCTGAACCGACCTGTCAGCACAGATTACTGACGGATGATCGGCAACTGCTGACGACGTTGTTGGCTATCTTTGATGCGAAAACACTGGCGCAAACGCTGGCACAGGTGAGTCATGCTGACTGGAGCGCTGAGCGCCTCAAGCGCTGGCTAGCTACGGCACAGCCCAGCGCACTGACGGTGGCAGAGCGTGATGCGCTGCAGGCCCTGCTGCCTTCTCCACCGGCACACCATCCTCACTACGGTTTCCGCTTTATTGATCTGTTTGCTGGCATTGGGGGGATTCGCAGTGGCTTTGAAGCGATCGGAGGCGAGTGTGTCTTCACCAGTGAGTGGAACAAATACGCGGTGCGTACCTATAAGGCCAACTGGTACTGCCATCCTGAACGCCACCATTTCAACGGTGATATCCGTGATGTGACGCTCAGTGGCCAGCCCGATGTTAGCGAACAGCAGGCTTACGCCCATATTGATAGCAAGGTCCCCGATCACGATGTGTTACTGGCAGGTTTCCCTTGTCAGCCTTTCTCACTGGCGGGCGTCTCAAAGAAAAACGCCCTGGGGCGTGCTCACGGTTTTGAATGCCAGGTGCAGGGCACGCTGTTTTTCGATGTGGCGCGTATTATTGCGGCCAAGCGGCCCGCCGTGTTTGTCTTGGAAAACGTCAAAAACCTCAAAAGCCATGACCAGGGCAAAACCTTTCGTATCATTATGGAAACGCTGGATGAGCTGGGCTATGACGTTGCGGATGCCGAGGCCAATGGGCCAAATGATCCGAAAGTTATCGACGGTAAACACTTTTTGCCCCAGCATCGGGAACGTATTGTGCTGGTAGGTTTACGCCGCGATCTGCAATTACCGCCTTTCACGCTGCGCGATTTACCCACCTGTTATCCTGCTGCGCGCGTGCCACTGCGTCGCTTACTTGACCCTAAGGTAGAAGCAAAATACATACTCACGCCCGTCTTGTGGAAGTATCTCTATCAGTATGCGTTGAAGCATCAGGCAAAAGGCAACGGTTTCGGCTATGGCCTGGTGGACCCCGCCAAAGAGGAGGGCGTGGTGCGTACGCTGTCGGCACGTTATTACAAAGACGGATCGGAAATCCTCATTGATCGCGGCTGGGATAAGGCATTAGGCGAGCAGGATTTTGATCATGCGGATAACCAACAGCGTCGCCCGCGTCGGCTGACACCGCGTGAATGTGCGCGATTAATGGGTTTTGAACAACCGGGTGAAACACGCTGGCGTATTCCCGTCTCCGACACGCAGGCCTATCGTCAATTTGGCAATTCCGTGGTGGTTCCCGCATTTGCTGCGGTCGCACAGTTGCTAAAACCCTGGATTGAACAAGCGGTGAAAGCCCGAAAATCGTCGACTTAGCAACCTGTTGGCAGAAGGACTACACTCTGCTGGGAGGGGCTAAAAAAGGATCTCAGGATGGCTGACGTTCACTCACGCGAAATCCGTAGCAAGAATATGCGCGCGATTCGTACCCGGGATACGGCAATCGAAAATCACCTTGCTGAATTACTGCAACAGGCGGGATTTAGCTATCGCGTGCAGGATAAATCCCTGGCAGGCCGACCCGATTTTATTCTGGATGATTATCGGGTCATCATTTTTGTTCACGGTTGTTTTTGGCACCGCCATCACTGCTATCTCTTTAAAGTGCCCGAGACGCGCACGGCCTTTTGGATGGGAAAAATTAACAGCAACGTGCTGCGCGATGAACAGCATATCGAAACGCTGTCGAAAGCGGGATGGCGAGTGTTACTCGTGTGGGAATGCGCACTGCGTGGAAAGTTAAAGCTCGATGATGGGGCCTTGACGCCCCGCTTAGAAGAGTGGATTTGCGCGGGTGCTGGCAATGCCGAAATCGACACCCGCGGCATTCTCCATCGTCAGGCTTTATCACACGACTGAGTGACAGAGGCGCTGTCTTTCGCTGGAAACAGCGATTTGCCCAATGTCACCAGCACCACAGCGAAAATAATCACGCCTAACGCCAGCCATTCCCGCGAAGAGAGTGTTTCGCCTGCAAAGCCAACGCCCAACAGCACGGCAACCACCGGATTAACATAGGCGTAGCTGGTGGCCACTGCCGGTGTCACGCTACGAATCAAATACATGTAGGCGCTGATAGCGACCATCGATCCCATGACAATCAAATATGCCAGAGCCACCCAGCCGGCGGTGGTGGGCATTGCCGTCAGGCGCTCGCCGTTGAGTTGACTGCACAGCAGCAGTACGACACCCGCCGTCAGCATTTCAATGGCACCGGCCATTAAGCCTTGCGGCAGTGAAACTCGCGATCCCCAGACAGAGCCAAACGCCCAGCTAAGTGATGCAATCAGAATCAGTGCGGCACCCCAGGGATTGCCCGCCAGATGCCCGGCGCTATTCAGTAAAATGATGCCCACCAAACCAATGCCAATACCTGCCCATTCAATCAGGCGCGTTTTGATGCCAAAACAGGCGCTAAAACACATGGCGAACAGCGGTACCGTTGCGACCATGACGGCTGCGATGCCTGAAGGGACGTTTTGATGCTCGGCCACGGTGACGAGTCCATTGCCCACCGACAGCAGCAGTACACCAACAATGGCCGCATTGATCAGTGCGCGGCGGTCAGGCAGCGGGGCGCCGCGCCAGCGTAAAAAGGCAAACAGGATAATTCCCGCGGTCAGAAAACGCAGGCCTGCCATCATCATCGGCGGCCAGCTTTCGACACCCACGCGAATAACGAAATAGGTCGATCCCCAGATAATATACAGGGCAAATAACGAGGCAATTAAGGGTAACAGTGCAGAACGGCGAGACATTATCCATAATCTCTAAGCAGTAAACGGGGAGATACCATAACGCTAAAGCGTTCATTTACAGTAGTGATGTGTGATAATAATTTGTTAGCAGGTTAACTGTTTTTATATCTTTTGGCGTTAACAGTGCGCTGTTTAGCGCCGAATTAATCCTCAGGTAAGCGGATGAGCAGAGTCAAATTGACGGTTAAACGTCTGTATAAAGTCGACGGCGAACGCATGGTACGTACCACGGCAACCGCGCGTGTGTATGTTGGCGAGGTGTTGATCGCCACAGAGGTTATTGAGGGGCTGACCGAAAGCCCGGTCAGTAAGGTGTTACAGCATAATGAAGCACCCGGTAACCTTGCTCGCGTCGAATGGGAGTGTGACGGTATAGCGGAGATGACCGTCCATGAAATGCAGGGCTGTGCCTGCTGCCAACATGATGAATCATGATTAAGGGAGACGATTTTGGCCGGATCAAATTTACTGACGTTGTTGGATGATATCGCGACTTTGCTCGATGACATCTCTGTGATGGGCAAACTGGCCGCGAAGAAAACGGCGGGTGTGCTGGGCGATGATTTATCGCTGAATGCGCAACAGGTCAGCGGCGTTAAAGCCAACCGCGAGTTACCGGTGGTCTGGAGTGTGGCGAAAGGCTCCTTTCTGAATAAGTTGATTCTGGTGCCGCTTGCTCTGGTGATCAGCGCGTTAGCCCCCTGGTTAATCACGCCACTGTTGATGATTGGGGGGGCCTATTTGTGCTTTGAAGGTGTGGAGAAGGTTCTGCATAGCCTGCATCAAAGCAAAGAGGAGAAAACACCGCAGGCCCGTGAAGCGCGACTCGAGAAGATTGCCCAGCAAGACCCGATGGCGTTTGAAAAAGATAAAGTGAAAGGCGCCGTGCGCACCGACTTTATTCTGTCTGCCGAGATTGTCGCCATTACTCTGGGGGTGGTTGCTCATGCACCTTTGATGAACCAAGTGCTGATTCTTTCTGGAATCGCGATTCTGGTCACGGTCGGGGTCTATGGCATTGTCGCGGCGATCGTAAAAATTGATGACCTGGGTCTGTGGCTGACCCAACGCACTTCTGCTCTGGCGAAAGGTGTTGGGCGAGGGCTGCTGGCGGCGGCCCCCTGGTTAATGAAAACGCTGTCGGTAGTGGGTACCGTTGCGATGTTTTTGGTCGGTGGTGGCATCATTGTGCATGGTTTGCCTTCACTGCATCACCTGATTAGCGAGTTCAGTGCCGATTATCAGGGGCTGGTGGCCGGGGTTATCAGCAATTTGGCTAACCTGGTGGTGGGGCTGATTTGTGGATCCATCGTGCTCTCAGTGGTAAATCTGATTGCCAGAGCCCGTGGAAAATCGGTATAACGCAGGCTGTATGAAACCGACGTGAGGAAGGCCACTGTGAAAGACGACATTTTTGAATTCGACATCGACGCTGAACTGGAACAGGCAGAAGCTAAAGCCGAGCAGAAAGCGAGTGAGGTGCCCAGCGATCTCAGTGATGAAGCCGATTGCGAAGGCTGCAAAATCTAACTGTTAACGAGGGCGGAAAATGTCCGCCCTGTCTTTATTCTTTACCGGGCTGGCTTATCTCTTCTCCAAAATCATATTTCTCACTTCCCCAATAGAAAACTTTTTGTTTTGATTCATGGAGTACCACTTCTAATAATTCGTCCATCATTTCAAGACAGGCTTTACCTTTGTCACCGACGCGTATTTTTATTCTCAGCATAATGAACTGCTTATTTCCGCAATCGCCTTTTCCTCGCCCCTTTTTCCGGCAAACGCCGCCATCACCTGCTATACCTGATAGGGTTAAATTCATGTGGAGAGGAGGTGCTATGCGTTACCAAGTCAGTGATGAAGTTGAGCACATATCTGCAGGCCAACGTATGGTGGTGACTGGGCATGCCAGCGGCATGGTGGAGTGTCGCTGGCATGATGGTTACGGTGTGCGACGTGAAGCCTTTCATGAGGATGAATTGCAACGCGCGGCCGAGTCTTATGCACAGATAGCCAGTTAATGTGTCAGCGTGGATGTCTCATTGGCCGAGGGCTGATGAGACAGACTCAAGGGCATTCCGGGCACAGGGCGGCAGTGAGTTTGAGGGGGATATCAGGCTGGTTGCGGCATGTCTGCGGCGTAATCCCGTAATACTTTTTAAACAGCGTGCTGAACTGGGATTGTGAGTTAAAGCCAAAATCCAGGGCAGTATGCGGTCATTACCCTCACGTAAGCGATGCACCGCTTTCGTCAACTTCCTCTCACGAATATAGCGGCCAATTGCCATCCCGGTGTTGGCACGAAACAGCGTTTGCATGTGCCACACCGAATAACCTGAACGCTGCGCCAGTTCAGCCAACGCAATATCGCGCTGCAGATGGTTTTCAATCCACTCGCACAGGGCGATAACAAACTGCTGTTGATGGGGTTCTTGCACACTATTTTCCTGCCCGTTTTTTGCTGCCTGCTATGCTGCCCTGACACAGACGGAATAACAATACCCGATAAAAGGTGATGAAAACGGAGGGTGCGCGGTGTGCTGGTCAGTCTTGCGACAGAGGCTTGCATAGGCGATCAGGAGATAAAGTGGGCCAGCCCCTCACTCCAACCTTGCGGGCCGCGGGCGTGAGCATAGTAAACGCGTGCGCTGTCGTCGCGCGTTAGCGTCACGGGATGGCGGCTGTGGCCTTTAATCACCACCGCATAGTCGGTCATCTCCAGCATGGGAATATCATTGGGTCCATCGCCCAGTCCCAGCGTCGTCCATTGCTTTCCTACCTGTTTGAAGGTTTGCAGCATCCATTGCAGCGCATTGCCTTTGCCCGCGCTGTCAGCCATGACATGCCAAAATCGCCCGCCTTCGGTTAAGGTCAGCCCTTGTGCTTGTAATTGATGTTGAAACTGCTGTAAACGCGCTTCGCTGTCTCGCCAAATCACACACTCTGCGGCTTCTCGTTGCATTGCAAGCCGTGCCTGGGCCAGCGACAAACCGGTCCACTCGGCGATTTGTTGTGCCGTGGCATCATGAAAACCGATGAAATGATAATTTTCATGCTGGCGGAGATTGGCAAGCCATTGGCAAAGGGCGGGGTAGTGCCAGGGGGTGGGAAAGCGATGTTGGGTGCCTACGTCATCCGCCATGTGTGCTATCGCGCCGTTCTCTGCAATCCACGGCTGGCCTTCCAGTCCCATTTCACGCTGAAGTGGCAGGACTTCTGCTGCCGTTTTACTGGTGCAAAAGACCAGCGGAATGCCCTGTGCGCGCAGTCGGTCCAGCCAAATTATCGCGTCTTCCCAGCGATAAGTGTGATGGTCCAACAGTGAACCATCCAAATCAGACACCACCATTAAGGGATGTGGAAATTGATGCATCGTTCACCTCACAAAGGTTATTAGCAATATCTACAGTATAACGAATGAGGGTGATGCTGTTTTGAGCAGTGAGCGAAACGTTTCTTTATCAAGGTTAATCAATTTCAACAGGAAATATTTGCTGCAAATATTAGGAATAGTCCTAAATGTAGCAAGATTATTCTTAGCTATTTATCGCACTGCCGATGATCGGTTTTTCAGGGCTGGTGCGCCTTGGATGCCGATTTTTATGTTGGTTTTAAGCGCAAAGTGTCGAAAAGTGCCCAACTTCGGACTTGTCTCAGCGATTGAGACAGGTAAGCTGATTTCGTTAGAGAATTTCCTGGTGTAACGAATTTCTTAGTCTTACGTTAATCCCGTCCCTTTGTGGACGGGATCTTTTTTTTCTCTTCAGCGATTCACTTCAGAAATACTAAAGTCCCTGATATCCAGTTCATAGGCTTCAGCCAGTTCGCTGTAAGAACCGTAATGTCTGCCGTCCACTTCCACCTGGTGGGCTTGCTCGCCCTCCATGTGCTCTTTGACATCGCCGGATGTTTTCTCATGAATGGCCTGCAGTAATGCGTCAACGTCAATGTTGATTTCACGTTGTACGTTACCGTTGTACTCCTGTTCATGCTTACTCATGACTGCGCCCTCGTTTAGCGGCTAAACAGAAAGTATAGACCCTGAGTCGCAGGCCACCGACGAAGAAAAAAAGCCCGCGCTGCGCGGGCAAAATCCTTGTTACTTTACCGTATGACTACGGTTATTGGGTTGGCTGCACGCTTGGGGTTTGTGCAGCCATTGCAGTGTAGTCAACAGCCCCGTAAGTACTCTCCCCATAAAGCGTAAAGGTTGTGCAAAGGTCACGGCCAGGAATGTTCCCACTGTGCGGGTCTTTACACAGCTTGAAACAACATCAGACACAGACTGCTACGCTTAAGGCTGTGATTAACAAGGAGGAAGCATGGATTTCTTACGTATCCTGATTGCCATTTTATTACCGCCATTGGGTGTTTTTATGCAAGTCGGCTTCGCGGGGGCGTTCTGGCTCAATATTTTGCTCACGTTATTGGGGTATATTCCGGGTATTGTCCATGCGGTATGGATTATCGCCCGTCGCTAATCACACGCTGTGGCAGACTAAAATACCTAAACGACCAGCCTTGATAAGGGGTAGAACAGCGTGAAAGTGAACGATCGCGTGACCGTCAAAACCGATGGCGGCCCACGACGAGCAGGCACTGTGCTTGCCGTCGAAGACTTCAACGAGGGCACCATGTATTTGGTGGCGTTAGAAGATTATCCGTTGGGGATTTGGTTTTTTAATGAGATTGGCAATCAAGACGGTATCTTTGTCGAACGGGTTGATTAGTCAGTCCAGAACGCGTTGGGGCGCAACGCGTTCTGTTTTTATACTGGGGCCAGGCGGTTAAAAGGTCTCCCAGTTGGCATCATTGCCCTGGGCGGCCAATGCGGGTCTGGCGACCAGTGGCAGAGCTGCAGGCGTTGCTACGGTGGTCGCTGTTTCAACACGCAGACTCTGACCGATATCAAAGGCGGCGACCGCTTGCGTTAAGCGCGCGGCTTGATCTTCCAGTGAAGAGGCGGCCGCAGTGGCTTGTTCAACCAGTGACGCATTCTGTTGGGTGACATTATCCATTTCCGTCACCGCCAGGCTGACTTGTTGGATGCCACGACTCTGCTCGTCAGACGCGGCGGCAATTTCGGCCATAATATCGGTGACGCGACGCACTGCGGTCACGATTTCGGTCATGGTTTCACCGGCATGTCCCACCTGGGCCGACCCTTTCCCAATCAGATCCACAGACTCACTGATCAAACCCTCGATCTCTTTTGCTGCCTGCGCGCTGCGCTGTGCGAGGCTGCGCACTTCGCTGGCAACCACCGCAAATCCACGGCCTTGTTCGCCAGCACGTGCGGCTTCAACCGCGGCGTTCAGGGCCAGAATATTGGTCTGAAACGCAATGCTGTTGATCACCGTGGTTATCTCGGCGATTTTCTTTGAGCTTCCTGAAATATTGTTCATGGTGTTCACTACGCCAGAAACAATTTCGCCGCCTTCGCGGGCTTTACCTGAGGCATCCGCAGAAAGCTGGCTGGCATGATGGGCATTCTCGGCATTTTGTTTCACGGTTGCCGTGAGCTGCTCCATACTGGCTGCAGTTTGCTCCAGCGCGGAGGCTTGCTCTTCGGTACGCGAGGATAAGTCGGTGTTACCGGCGCTGATTTCGCTGGTGCCCTGATAAATGGCCATCGCACCATCGCGCACGCTGCCAACCGTTTTCACCAGCGATTGTTGCATGCGTTGTAAATTTTGCCCCAGCGCACCAATTTCGCTGCGTCCCCAGAGCTGTTCATGACCGGTCAGATTACCTTGCGCAAATTGTTCAATTCTCGCCACGATTTGACGCAGCGGGGTGATGACGACGCGACGCAGAAAAACAAATGTCAGCAGGGTAAGCACCACCGCTGCGGCAAAGGCAATCGCCATCATCAGGTAACCAAGGCGCGCCTCGGCCTGCGCTGACTGATTAATGGCTTGCGCACGTTCTGTACGGATCGCCACCGCCTCTAGCAGGATCTTATAAAATTGATCATCCAACTGGCGCGTTTTTTCCGTTTCATGCGCGATTACCCCTTCAAAACTGCCCTGATTAGCCGATTCGATCATCGGCTTTAGCCCACCTTCAATGTATTGCTTAAATTGCGCCTGTAAGGGCTCATCCAGCTTCTTGTCAGCGGCGGTTTTCAGCGGACGTTGCGCGTACAGCTGAAAATTCTCTTCCGCTTGTTTGAGCCGATCTTCCGTGATGGCCAGATTGCGGCGGAATTCATCCATTTCGCCGATACGTGCGGCGGCGGCGGCATGAATAATGGTCAGTCGCGCGGTGCGTAAGAGATTTGAGCTGTCGGACAGCGCCATGCGCACCTGAATCTCGTCAGTGGCATTGGTCAAGGCCTTGTTGCTCTGCAGCAGGAAGTAGCTGGCACAGCCAATACTCAGGGCAAACAGCAGTAGAATGCCGGAGAAGATAACGCTAAATAACGGAACAAGTCGCACGTTTTGCCAAAAGCGTAAGCGCTGTGGCGGGAGTGACGCCGCTAAGTTTGTCATTGCCATAGACTCTCTGTCAGGGGAAAAGAAGCATCAGGTTAGCCCAAAATAAAAGGCGAAACGCGACGCCGGGGTAATAGCGTCATCGGCAGAAATGTGAAAAGGATGAGGCAGGGAATGCGACAGAGATCGCAATTTGGAAACTTAAAGCGGGGAGAAACAAAAAAAGCCCACACGGGGCTTTTTTCTGAACGCAGAGCAAGAAAACGGTGTGTTATCTCACATTGACATAAATGCCACTGGTAACGTTATCTGTCAAACGGACGACATGATAAATGACCTGCTTATTGTGCGTTTTAATTTTGCGTTTGATATTGCCTTTATGTGAAGACACGGTCTTGGCTTTAATTTTCATCTCTTCAGAGATACGAATCGTATCATGACCAGACATCCACATTTTCAACATGTTAGACTCAGTCTGGCTGAGTGTTAACGGATGCACATCGTGCCCAGAGTTGATACGCATCGATGTGCTGTTCTTCTTTTGGATGTAAGAGTGCAGCAAGGTATCAAGCGTCGAAGATTTAATCGATTTTGAGGTAATAATTAGGTTCTTACGGACATATAAGTATTCCTCAAAATGGATATTTGTAATTGCCATGAAAATAAAAAATATCGTATCAGGATGCTGCATGATAATACTTTTAATTCTGTCACTGGCGTCCATTTCGTGAATGAAACAATCTTCATTAATAAAGACCACACCGGGCTTTAATTGACTGCATTTAATATTCAACTGCTCAATATCAGCGACTGAATAAATATTTTTCTTCTTTACACCTTTAATGGACATGTAGTCCGTCAGTCCAATGCGTGTATAGCTGCATGAATCCATAATAATCGTTGGCATGTTAGCGACCCTCACCAAATTTGTTATCCGTTTAAATCAACGATGAATTACGCGTTCCTGATACGAGATAAGCAGTCCACTTGCCGTATTGATAACCAGCATTAAGCTGGGTTACTGATGACACCTTGATGACACCGGCGTTCCTTGCAAAATAATTGTTATAATTTTGAGCGACAAAGCAACCACCCTCATCGTTGACCAAAGTTGGTACCGGTAAAAAAGGTGACTCAGTTCACATGTTGGGTGCTAAAAGCATAGAGAGCCACTATGGCTTAGAACGGCGCTTATGCTGATAGGACAATTCTTAAAAACATTTACCTTGCGAATATATCAGTGTGCAAGGTGTGTTGACAATGCCGCAAAAATCATTTTAAGACAAGAAAAAAAACACATTTTGAAATAGAGACTAAAAACAGGGGCTTATAACAATCAGTGCCGAAAGTTACCCGCATGGCCCGCCTCGGTTTCACGATTAAAATACGACAACGGCGTATTAATAAGAATCATTTTCGAGCCAATTAAGAATTTATCAGATAAACCTCAGCCGTTTTCTGATAAAAATGGTTCGAAAAATGCACTAATTGTTTTAAATGGTTAAAGTATCAATAAGGGAATGGTTTGGAAGTGCTAAACATTAGTTTGGCGGTGTGACAGAAATTAACCGTGATAATAAATCAAATACTTCGCCGAAAAGGTGTTCACAAAATGGGGCCAGTAATGGCATTAACATTCCCATAACAAGGATCCCGATTGATAAGGTCAAAGGAAAGCCGATCACGAAAATGGAGAGTTGAGGTGTAATTCGGTTTAATAAACCCAGGGCCATGTTAAGCGTGAGAAGCAGCGTGATTAACGGCAGTGCCAGCATCATTCCGTTAATGAAAATTAATCCGGCAGCACGGGTTAACGCCATAAATGCATTGCTATTTATGGGCTCGCCGCCAATCGGCAAAGTATGAAAGCTGTCAGCGAGCAGGGAGATTAGCCACAGGTGGCCGTTAAAACTGAGAAATAAAAGCATCGCCAACATATCAAGGAATCTTGCCAGTACAGGCATGTTCAGGCGGCTACCTGGGTCAAAAAAGGTGGCAAATGATAAGCCCATCTGTAAGCCAATCAGCTCACCCGCCATGCGTACAGCAGCAAAAGCCAGCTGCATGGTAAAGCCCAATGCCACGCCAATTAAGATTTGTTGAATCAGCATCCAGAAGCCTGCTGGAGAGAAGAGTGTGACGGGGGTCACAGGCAAGCCTGGCAGTAATAACCAGGTAATCATTAACGCAAGACCAATCTTCACTTTACGGCTGACGGCGCGCTCACTCAGGATTGGCGCTGCGCTAATCAACGCCAGTACGCGTACTAAAGGCCAGAAACCGCTGGCCAGCCAGCTTAATAATTGGCTGCTATCGAAGGTCAGCATGGTTAGCCGATCATATAAGGCAGGTTATTGAACAGGGCGCGCATGTAATCCAGCAGCAAATTCAACATCCAGGGGCCCGCAATCACCACGGTTGCGGCGACGGCCAGGATCTTAGGAATAAACGACAGTGTCTGTTCGTTAATCTGTGTGGCGGCTTGTAAGATACTGATAATTAAGCCACTAATCAGCGCGACTAACAGCAGCGGCGCTGCCAGCGCCAACGCGACTTTCATCGCTTCATGTCCCAATACCATTACCGATTCAGGTGTCATGCTGGTTGTCCTGCCGTCTAAGGAAAATCTTAATGATCCAATAAGGGATCGGCTGCCGATTTTTGATCCATTAGCGATTTCCAGGCTCAGGGATCAATGAGTACGGCTAAACTCAAATTCGACTAACTGTAAAAACTCTGCGCTAGCGATCCCACTAACAATTGCCAACCATCCACTAAAACAAACAGCATCAGCTTAAAAGGCAGTGAGATGGTGGCGGGGGGAACCATCATCATCCCAAGGGCCATCAGAACACTGGCGACCACCAGATCGATGATCAGGAACGGGATAAACACCGTGAAACCAATTTGGAAGGCCGTTTTCAGTTCGCTGGTGACGTAAGCCGGTAACAAAATGCGCATCGGCACCGCTTCTGGCCCTTCCAGCGGAGGCGTGTTGGCTAAGCGTGCGAACAGGGCTAAATCCGCTTCCCGCGTCTGGCGCAGCATAAATTCGCGTAACGGCTGCGCGCCTTTTTCCAATGCGGTTTGCATGCTGATCTTGTCTTCGCTAAACGGCAGATAGGCATCCTGATAAATTTTGTCGAACACCGGCGCCATAATAAAGAAGGTTAGGAACAGGGCGAGGCCAAGCAACACCTGGTTAGGCGGCGCAGAAGGGGTCCCCAGGGCGTTACGCAGCAACCCAAACACAATAATGATGCGTGTAAAACTGGTCATCATCAGCAAGATTGCGGGCAAAAAGGTCAGTGAGGTGATAAACACCAGCGTCTGGACCGGCAAACTCCAACTTTGACTACCGTTTGCCAGCGGCGTGCTGACGATGCCCGGAAGCTGGGCGTGCACACCCGGCGCCAGCAACAAAAGTGCCAGCAAGAGAAAACGCATCATTAGGATCGGCCTCGGGTCAGGGACTGGATGAGCTGGCGAAAATCAGTGGGCGGTGTTGCCGTGGGGGGTTGTTCATCAGGTTGTGCTGCGGGCAAGGTGTGCAGGTGCGTGACGTGTTGAGCGGTGACACCTAATATAAGGCGTGCACCTTCAATGTCGACTACCACTACACGCTCACGGCCACCGAGCGAGCAACTGGCACTGACACTTAATCCGTGCTGCCCGTGTTTCCTGGGCGAAAATCCCAGGCGTTTCACGAGCCAACCGGCAAACAGAATCAGCAGAATGATACCGGCTAATACGCTGCTCACCTGGGCGAGCATACCGCCGGTGGATAACGGCGCACTGTCTGCGCCGGTGCTGGTGGTGAGGTGCGGCTGGGGCTTCATTTAACGACTCAGACGGCGCATACGTTCAGTTGGCGTAATAATGTCAGTGATGCGCACGCCGTATTTGTCGGCGACCACCACGACTTCACCCTGGGCAATCAAGTAGCCATTAATCAGAATATCCAGCGGTTCGCCCGCTAATCCATCCAAGGCCACCACGGAGCCTTGCGTTAAGCGCAGCAGCTCTTTAATGGTCATTTTCGTGCGGCCCAGCTCCACGGTGAGCTTCACCGGAATATCCATGATCAGATCGATATCCTGCAGCGATCCGGTGATGTCATTATTATCCAGTGTCTTAAACACACCGTCAGTGGAGGCCGCCGGTGGCGACTGTTCCTTCATTGCTTCAGCCCACAGATCGTCCGCAGAGATATCGGCAGATTTATCGTTGTCACTCATCGGGCTGTTCCTCATTCAGCGAATTCAAAATCGGGTTTATCAAATGTTCAACACGCAGCGCATACTGGCCTTTTACCGTGCCATATTGGCTGGTGAGTACCGGAACACCGTCCACGTGAGCGATGACGCGATTGGGTTTTTCAATCGGCAGCACATCGCCGGGCTGCAGTTGCAAAATACGCGACAAGCGCAGCGAAATTTCGGCGAAATTGGCCACCAGCTCCAGTTCTGAATGCTGTACCTGCTTCACCAGCGTATCGCGCCAGCTCTCATCTTCCCGCCGTGAGTTTTCCAGCGGTGGGTTAACTAACAGCTCACGCAAGGGTTCGATCATTGAGAAGGGAATGCAGATATTGAATTCCCCCATCAGATTGCCAATTTCCACCTGGAAGGGGGTGGTCACCACGATATCGTTCGGCGAGGTCGTGATATTGGTGAATTTCACCTGCATCTCGGAACGCACGTACTCAATCTCAAGTGGATAGATAGCCTTCCACGCATCGCTGTACGCATCGAGTGCGAGTTTCAGCATGCGGGTAATCACGCGCTGTTCGGTATGGGTAAATTCGCGTCCTTCCACCTTGGTGGGGAAGCGACCATCGCCACCAAACAGGTTGTCTACAGCAATAAAAACCAGGCTTGGGGAAAACACCACCAAAGCCGTGCCGCGCAATGGTTTTAGATGAATCAGGTTGAGGTTCGTCGGCACCGGTAGGTTGCGGGCGAACTCATGGTAGGGCTGAATTTTAACGGCGCCGACGCTGATGTCCGGGCTGCGGCGCAGTAAGTTAAACAGTCCCATACGAAAATGGCGTGCGAAGCGTTCATTAATGATCTCCAGTGCTTGCAGACGTTCGCGAACCACACGGCGCTGCGTATTGGGATCATAGGGGCGAATATCGCTCTCGCCCGTGGTGGTTGTGTTTTCTTCAGCGTCGGAATCGCTGTCGCCATTCAACAACGCATCAATTTCTGCCTGAGAAAGAATGCTATCGCCCATAACTATCCATCATCGCAAGATAAAGGCAGTAAACAGCACATCGCTGACTACCTGTTCAGGTTGGCCTTGTACCAGCGGCGGGGCCAGTACTTGCTTAATCTGAGTGACCAGTTTTTGTTTTCCTTCTTCTCTGGCAAGTTCGGCGGCATTCTGACGAGACAGCAGTAGCAGCAAACGACTCCGAACTTCCGGTAAATAGTCGTTCATGCGACGGCGGTTCTCCTCATCCGGAAGACGCAGTGTGAAACCGACATACAGCACACGGTCGGGATCGTTTTCGTCATTCACCAGGTTCACCGTAAAGGTGTCCAGCGCAAAAAAGACCGGTGCCGCAGGCGGTTCAGGTTGAGCGGCTTTCTCAGACGCCTGCGCAGACGGAGTCATCATCCGCCAGACGGCATAACCTGCTGTGCCCAGCGCTGCAACGGTGACAATCAGTAATACCGGTACCAGCAGTGAGCGCTTGCGACCTTTGGCTTTTGCGTTATCAGACATATTCGCTGTAACTTCCTGTGATTATTTGGGTTACGGCGTGGTGTTCCTCCGCGATCCCCGAACTTACCCGAGTCATTATCCGGCGTTCAGGTGTCATCAATAGGCGGAACAGGCACGCGTTTTGCCATCACCTTTGGCGTTTGCCACCATCAGGCGAAAATATCGACACCACCGTGACCCGAAACTCTTGCTTGCAATGAGGTGGGAACCGCCAGTGGCTGTTCATTTTCACCTGATTGCTGCGTCAGGAATTGCCTGCCTTGAGCGGTTTCTCGCTGCTCCTGCTGTCCTGCAAACGCACTGTTTGAGGACGGGCTGTCGCTGCTAACACTGCTCTGACCCAACTGGATGCCATTATCAGCCAATGCGCTACGCAGATGCGGTAAGGCCGCTTCCAGCGCTGCACGAACCTGGCTGTGGCCGGAAATCAGATTCAAAGAAGCCTGGTCGTTATCCAGCTTCAGGCTGATTTGAATGGCCCCCAAATCTTGCGGGTTCAATTTCAGTTCAGCACTCTGATGTCCCTGGCGATTAAACAGCAGAATGTGCTGGCTCAACCCCTGTTGCCACTCCTGGCTCCCCAGCTGGGCGTTGAGCTGGGGAGTGCCAGGTGCCTGCACCAAAGCATGGCTGGCCGGTGTTTGCACGCTGCTTGCACTGCTGAGTGTGGCGAGTGCAGCGTTGTGCGAACCATTCTGTTGTGTCGCCTGTCCAGTTAACTCTTCATCGTGAACACCCAGCCGCTGGTCTGGCGCAGGGGTTAGCGATGACAAAGCGGGCGTTCCCGGCGCCGCATGCGCGACGGTAGGGGTGCCTGCTGTCATCGGCAATGTTTGGGCACTCCGGGCTTCAGGCTGTGCGGCAGTAGCCGTCAGCGACAGGGCTGGAGTCTCCGTTTTGCTGCTCGTTAATGTGTCGCGGGGCAGCGTATTGCCAATGCCAGTCTGGGGAGCCAGTTGCGTCATCGTTTGAGTGGCGGGCAGCATGGCGAAGAGCGCCTGCAATGCCTGCTTATCCTCTTCGGATAACGCTACCGATTGCTCCTTATCTTTATCATCGGCGGATTTGACGGGTGCTTTAGCATTTTCATGCGTCAGAAGTGCTTGCAGCGTTTCAGGTTTATCTAACGTCGCCAGCAACGTCTGTAAGGGATGTTTTTCCGTGGCGGCATTTTCTACCGCCAAAGGTGTTTCGGCAGGTGCATTGGCGAGGGTACCTTGCTGTGTCGCCAACGTTAATAAACGGTCGCCGAGCAGCGTTAAAAACTCAGCGGGTAGCCCTTGCCCCTGCAGTGAGGCGTCGGCGGTCAGGCCGTCGGTTGACAAGTCGGTAAGCCCTGGTTGGCTCAACGTGGGGAGGCTTATCATTCGCTTTTCCTCATCGTGGCGCGCTGCGCGTATTCATCCATCAATTTCTGATCTAAACGGCTCTCTTGCAGCAGGGCGGCGGTGGCTGCCCGTGTGTGCAGCGTTTCAAACGCATTCAGCCGTTGTTGTTTGTCGCGCCAGTGCTGTAGCGCCTGTTCTAATCGACGATTCCACTGGCTGAGTTGCTGCCGGTGTTGATCAATCGCCTTCTCCAGCGTTTGTATAAACTGGTGATAGTTTGTCCAGCGGTGCGAGGCGATGCCGGTGCTCATGGTGGTGTTCAACTGATGGCGATACTCATTTTGATAATTGAGCAGCATATTCAGTTGATCATCCGCTTGTTGCCAGGCGCGCCGCACTTCTCCGACGCGAATCGCGGCCTCATCAACGTCTTTTTGCGCCAGCGTGCGCAGGGTATTAATGGGGGTACTTTCTTTCATTTTCCCCTCGGAATGCCTGAATTAATGGAACAGCTGATTGAGTGACGCCGTGGCATCTTCCCAATCACTGCGTTCATAAATGCCTTGCTGCAAAAAGGCTTCAAGGCGTGGCCATAAATGGATCGCACGATCCAGCAACGGATCGCTGCCTGCCGCATACGCGCCGACGTTAATCAGATCGCGGTTGCGTTGATAACTGGAAAGAAGCTGCTTGAACTGGCGCACCTGGCCGTAATGCGCGTCGGTAATCAGGTGCGTCATGGCACGGCTGATCGAGGCTTCGATATCAATGGCCGGATAGTGTCCCGCTTCCGCCAGGCGACGTGACAAGACCACGTGACCATCCAAAATGGCGCGCGCGGAGTCGGCAATCGGATCTTGCTGGTCGTCTCCTTCGGTCAGTACGGTATAAAACGCGGTGATGGAGCCACCGCCATCAATACCGTTACCGGCGCGTTCAACCAGCGCAGGCAGCTTGGCGAAAACCGAAGGCGGATAGCCTTTAGTCGCGGGAGGTTCGCCAATCGCTAATGCGATTTCACGCTGTGCCATCGCATAGCGCGTCAGGGAATCCATAATCAGCAACACATGCTGGCCGCGATCGCGGAAATCTTCTGCGATACGCGTTGCATAGGCAGCCCCTTGCATACGTAGCAGGGGAGAGACGTCAGCGGGCGCGGCGATCACCACCGAGCGCGCACGTCCTTCGGTGCCAAGAATATTTTCAATAAAATCCTTCACTTCGCGCCCACGTTCACCGATCAGGCCCACCACAATGACATCGGCGCGCGTATAGCGAGCCATCATGCCAAGCAGCACACTTTTACCGACGCCAGAGCCTGCGAACAGGCCCATGCGTTGACCGCGCCCGACGGTGAGCAGCGCGTTGATGGCACGTACCCCGGTATCCAATACATCGGAAATCGGCGTGCGTTGCAGCGGGTTAAACGGTGGCGTAATCAGTGCGGCGCGATAGCCGGTATCGGGCGATGGCAGGCCATCCAGCGGGCGTCCGCCGCCATCCAGCACGCGTCCCAGCAGCGCGGGGCCAAGGGGTAACTGTTTGCCGCTGTGTTGCTTATCGCCGTCCACCCGTGCAAAAACACGCGCACCCGGCAAAATACCTTCCACTTCTTCCAGCGGCATCAAAAACAGGCGTTGGCCGTTAAAGCCCACCACTTCACTTTCCACTTCGCTAATGGTTGCGCCATCATGGCGTTCGATAACGCAGGTGGCACCCAACGGTAGCTGCAAGCCAGTGGCTTCTAATACCAAACCCGTGGCACGGGTCAAACGGCCATAGCGGCGCGTATTGGGCACTTGCGCCACGCGTTTTTCAAAGCTGTCGATGGCACCCAGCCAGCGAGACAAACGGCTGGTCATTACAGGTCTCCCGGTGCTGCCAGGCGGCAAAGTTCATGCCAGCGCGTGGCAACACTGGCATCGAGGTCGCCATCTTCTGCGCTGACTTTGCAACCGCCAGGGTGCAAGCTGCTATCGCCGAGCAAGCGCCAGCCATGCAGGCTCAAGGTGGCCCCCAGATGTTGCTCGATACGCGGCAGGTCGTCAGGGTGCACGCGCAGTTGCGGTTTACCACTGAACATCGGCTCTTGCTGAATCATGCCTTGAATTTGGCGTAGCAGGGCAGTGCCATCACAAACGGGCGGTTGTCCCAGCACCTGGCGCGCGGCTTCTAACGCCAGTTGCATCAGACGGGAAGCAATCACGCTGTCCAGCGCATCCAGGGTGTGTTGGAACTCGGTCACTAACTGCTGCATACGCGCCTGGTGAGGGGCTTGTTGTTGCAGTGCATCGGCCAGCCCCTGCTGATAACCCGCTTCGTAGCCGGATTTTTGCCCCTCATTAAAGCCTTTTTGCTGTCCTTCTGCGTAACCTTGCCCCTGCGCTTCATGGCGGGCCTGTTGTTGCAATTCGGCCAGCATCTGCTGTTGCAGCGTGATTTCATCGTTCTCGTCAACCACCTGCGGCGCGATTTCAGGCTCCGGCGCTTTCAGCGGGCGCATTAAGTCGTCAGGCTGCCAGCGTTTCCAGTTCATGCTCATCTCAGACATAGGTCTCGTCGCCTCCGCCAATCACCATCTCGCCACTTTCGGCCAGGCGGCGTACGACCAACAGAATGGCTTTCTGTTCGTTTTCCACGGCTGACATGCGAACCGGGCCACGGGTTGCCAAATCGTCGCGCAAGATATCGGCCGCACGTTGGGACATGTTGCGCAGGAATTTCTCGCGCAGCGGCTGTTCGGCACTTTTCAGCGCAATCAGCAGCGATTCGGATTCCACTTCCTGCAACAGGCGCTGGATACTGCGATCGTCGACTTCCACCAGATTTTCGAACAGGAACATTTCGTCGATAATTTTTTGTGCCAGTTCGCCGTCGAATTCGCGAACGGCATCGATAACCGCTTCTTCCTGCTGTGTTTTCATCAGGTTGATGATTTCGGCTGCGGTTCTCACGCCACCCATCTTCGCGCGCTTGAGGTTTTGACCATCGAGCAGGTTGTTAAGCACTTCGGTAAGCTCCGCCAACGCAGCAGGCTGCACGCCGCCAAAGGTGGCGATACGCAACATCACGTCGTGGCGTAAGCGTTCGTCGAACAGGGCGATAATATCCGCCGCCTGGCCCCGCTTCAGGTGCACCAAAATGGTGGCGATAATTTGCGGGTGTTCGTCGCGAATCAAATCGGCGGCCACCAGCGGCTCCATAAAGTTGAGGGTTTCCATACCGCTGGTGGTGTCGCGTGTTTCCAGAATGTCTTCTAACAGGCTGGCTGCGCGCTCTTCACCCAATGCTTTCACCAATACCGAGCGCAGATAGTCGTTCGAGTTAATACTCAACGCCGCATACTGTTCGGCCTCGGTTTCAAACTCGCGCAACACATCGGTTAACTGCTTGTGTGAAACCTGGCTCATGTTGGCCATGGCGGTACTCAGATGCTGCACTTCACGCGTGCTAAGGTGCTTAAACACCTCCGCGGCACGATCTTCGCCAATGGTCATCAGGAGAATGGCGCTTTTTTCTGTACCGGTAAGACTCATAGCTCGTCCTTCATCCACTGGCGAATGACCAACGCAACGACGCGTGGATCGTTTTCTGACATGTCGCGAATACGCTGGCTCATCATCTCAGCACTCATGCGGTGCTGAGATTTACGTTGGGAATCCTGCTCATCTTTGCTCAGCGTGACGCTGACGGCATCCATCTCATCGTCCAACTCACGACGACGAACTTCTGCTTCGGCCAACGCTTTGGCTTCCTCTTCCCGGCGTTTCAATTGCGGACGTACCAGCTTGCGCCACAGGATCCAGGCCACCAGCAACACCAGCAACCAGCGCCCTAAACTCAGCATCTGATCGATAAAGCTCTGCTGCTGCCAGAAGGGCAGTTCATTCCCTCCCGGCTGGGTCATATTGAACGGTGAATTGACCACATTTAAGGTGTCGCCACGCGGTGCTGAAAAACCCATGGCTTCGCGAGTGAGGTCTTCAATTTGCTTAATTTGTTGTTCATTAAGCGCAATCTCTTTGCCTTCCGCATCGGTGCGATAATTCACGACCACCGCGACCGACAAACGTTGCACATTTCCTACATTGCGTTTGGTATGCAATATGGTGCGGTCGACTTCATAGTTCGTCGTGTTGTCATTGCGGGTATTGGATGGCACGCCGCTGGCCGCGCGGTTGGTCGCCGTATTTGCCGCGGCATTGGCCGCATTATTCGCCGCATTGCCCGTGGCATTATTGCCATTGGCGTTTGCCCCATTCGCATTATTGGCGGCCGGGGTTTCTATCGGTGCGGTATTCGCAGGTGGGGGCTGATTCGATAACGCGCCAGGCACACCGCCTGGGTAAGGACCACCAATTTGCTCACTGGCGCTGGTTTGCCGTGAACGAATCGCTGCCTGCGCCGGGTCATTGTTGGGTTTGTACTGCTCGTCAGTCTGCTCGCGGCTGTCGAAATCGATCTGTGCAGTCACCTGCGCATGGACGTTGCCGTTACCCACAATCGGCGACAGGATATTTTCAATGCGTTGCTGATAACGACTTTCTACTTCGGTGGCGTACTTTAATTGGGCATCGTTCAGGTCGCGTCCTGCCGCGTCTGTGCGCGTTAATAAACGACCGCTTTGATCCACCACCGTCACATTCCCGGCGGGTAAACCGGCAACGGCACTGGAGACCATATGGACAATGGCACTGATTTGGCCTTCATCTAACGCACGGCCCGGTTGCAGGTTGAGGGTAACGGAAGCGGAGGGTGCTTTCTGCTCGCGGACAAATAACGAGGGCTTAGGCATCGCCAAATGCACGCGCGCCCCTTTTATTGGGCCGACTGTTTCGATGGTGCGTGCCAGTTCACCTTCCAGCGCGCGTTGGTAATTAACCTGCTCGCTGAATTGGCTAATACCAAATTTTTCTTTATCCAGCAGCTCGAAACCAACGGCACCGCCTTTCGGTAATCCCTGTTGTGCCAGACGCAGACGTAATTCATGCACTTTCTCGGCCGGCACCATCAGTGCGCCACCGCGATCCTCGAAACGATAGGGGATATTCATCTGCGTTAACTGCGTAACAATGGCGCCCCCATCTTCATCAGTGAGGTTGTTGTACAGCACGCGGTAATCAGGCTGCTTTGCCCAGAGCACCAGGGCGAAAACCACCGCAATAGCGGCAGCCGCTGCGATGATAATAGGAATGCGCGGATTAGCGCGCAGGCGTGCGAACAGATCGTTGACACCCTTCTTTTCAGGCTGATCCTGTGGCGTGACAGTGGCATTCATTATGCGTTCCTGCCTGAGTATGGTGTGTTCCCGGTATGGTGGTTAAGTCGTAACAAAACTGACTCCCTGCAGCGGCTTAAGATAAAAACTCCACTTTGATGGCTGTCATTATTTGCCTTACGCGGAAATTCGATGGGTGGATAAGCCGGGGTTTTAGGGGTTATTTAGCGCCTTTGTCCGATTGACACTGTGATAATTTTGTTGTCGCTAAATTCAATGTCGAATGGAGAACAGCATGGCGGTTCAAGGTATTGAGAGTGTGGTACAGCAGCTGGCAGTCAGCGCACGTCAGGCCGGTGGCCATGTGGATAACAGTGCCCAGCTGGATTTTGCTGCGGTGATGAAATCTGCACTGGGTGAGATCAGTAACGCACAACAGAGCGCACGCGCGCAGGCGCAGGACTTCTCAATGGGTAAACCAGGTGTTGCGCTGAATGATGTGATGATCGACTTGCAGAAAGCCTCTGTCTCTATGCAAATGGGCATTCAGGTGCGCAATAAGATGGTGCAGGCGTATACCGATATTATGTCGATGCAGGTGTAGTGGTGTAATTTGCTGTAATTTAAATGTTTTTCTACATTACCTTCTTGGTAGTGCACGTATGTAGCACAAATTCATTTAATTTACTGTTTAGAAAGGCCTTTTGCTCTTCACTACCATCATCCATCCAGGAGCCGTAAACGCGTGGTGAATTCGACTGCCTACACATCTTGAGCTTGCGTAAACTGCTGGCGAATAGCGTTCAGGTATATTGAAAAGATGTTTGCGGGAGTAGGGCGCACTACGATGAATTTTCGAAAGCCCTTGCTTAATGGTGAAGGGCTTCTTTGTATTGCATGAATCAAAGAGTGCTTTGCACTTTTTCTAAAAAACTTCGCCAGGTGAATCCCCAAGGATCGGGGGAAAACTGATTTTCCGCAAGCCCAGACATCACTTTATCCAACTGTGCATCGGGAAGGCTGAGTATGTCTGAAATCTGATTTCTAAGATTTGAAAGGGCAACCTCATTTTCAATTTTCCTGTAGTTATGCATGATTTCGTCCACCGTTTCTCCGAACATTTCAAAGTCGGGACCAAAAAAAACCACAAGAAGTTTTCTGAGGGTCAAGTACATTTTCTCCATGTTTAGTCCATAACAGGATAAGCGGTAAGGATATAATAAGGTTTTCTATTATAGCTTTCTTTTATCAAAACGATTCGGACTTTGTTGATCGACTCTTTTGTCACCTGTCCCCGCTTGAAGCCATAACCGACACTGGTACCTGCATGGTGAGTTAACTCAAGGATCCTTTCCGAATTATTGGCGTTAGCCCAATGTATAATTTTAATTCTGTTCGATTTTAAAGAGGAACTGATGACTTTTTCTGCCTGTTGCAGTGTATAGAAAGAAGATGCTGAAGGGAGCATTGGGCTTCGAGCTAATCTGGCGAGTAAGTCTTTTTCAGGTATGGCAACATGTTTTGCAATCGTATGCCCGCCCACTCTTATACCCGCGATTGCTTCATGCTCTGCTATCTTGAGAGAGCCTGCCCGCACATAAGAAACTCTTGCTGCCCCTACCATGCCAGCTACGCTAAGAGGGATGGCAACATCAACAGCGACACCAATGTTGACTGCGGTATTTTCATCAGCACCTAACAGTCTTGCCGTTTGTGCTGCAATCCTGGAGGTTGCCGTCCGTGCATTACTGCCGGTCATGACTTTTTGTGCAGCAGTTCTTAAGGTGTCCATGCTATGAGCACCAACCACCACACATCCCGCTTTTGTCAACCCTGTAGGTTCTGGAGCAACGCAAAGCGCAGTTGCTCCCGCCATCTCCGCAACCCCTAAAACGAACTCAAGGCTGCCCCATAAGCGATTACTGAGCGTTTCACTTTCAGTGATTGTTTTATCAGAAAGCACGGCGGCGAGTTGAACGGGGGTAAGGGTGACTCTTAAAGCGTTATCCATAACGAATCTTTCCTGTTATCTGTTCACAATAATCAGCCTAACAGAGATGATTATTACCAGGAAATTTAGCCGTCAGGGTGATATTAAAATCAGATTTATTAGTAATAATATTCCTAATAGATATTATTCAGGATTTGGTTTTATCGTTGAAGCTAACATCCAGGCTATAACTTTGCTTTCTTTTGAGTCCGCCATTAATGCGGACTCCTGTCGACTTAGTGCTGTAACCAATAACGCATTAAGTCGCGGTGCGCGTTCGCATCCGCTTCATTATGGGTTCTTAAAATAAAAAGTCGGCTTCCCGCACCGGCTTTATCGATAGCGTAGATGTCGTGCCCTTCGTCGTGGCTATCGATCATCAGATCACAAAAGGTAATTTTGGGCCAACTGCTGATGTGTTCGTCAAAAATTCGGCGATTCATTTGATTCTCCAAAGTGTGAGTATGTTACTTACCACAGGGTTTTCATTGGTCGCTAAGATCAAATTCTTTTAAAGCGGCGTTATTTGAATTCTCATTTAGCGTCTCACTTCGTTACGATTGATTTCATTCAATTTTATTTATGCTTCTAACCGGGATGAAAGAGAACGCGGTAAGAGGTTTTTTAAAGTAGGGGCATTTTGCCGCAGCGGTAAGGGAGGGCGTTATCAGGAAGAGGGAATGATTTTGCACAAGAAAAGGGGGAGTAAAGCGGGAACGCTCTCAGGCCTGGACGTCAGGCCTGTCATTACTTAATGGCTGGTGGCAGGGGATACCGTCACCGTATCAGCCATCCCTTCCAGCAGCACTGTCACCTTTTGTGCAGAGACATCTGCAGGCAGGCTGGAAGTAAAGCGATAACTAAAGCCATGGGGTTGAATCGCCAGGGTGTCCTGATACGTAAACCCTTTTTCTGACATCATTTCGATAAGGACCCCTTTCTCGGCCCGTTTTGACGGTACAACATCGACGATCACGCGATTGACTTCGTTCCCAGACATCATTTTTCCTTGTATGAGTGTGTTTACTGACATTAACACAAATACGCTGGCTCTGGCTCTCAGGATTCTCCTGAAAAGTCGCGTTAGAACATCAGCTTCGCCAATGCCATGCAGCAACTTGCCGTGGCGAGCATGGTACCGACGAGCCACAGTGTCTGGCGTTCAAACTGCTGATGCAGATATGCCCGAGTGGTGTAGTCCTCTTTAATGATGGCCACATCAATTTTGAGGCTGTCCACGCTGGCCGTGAGTTTATCCAGTCGCTGGTCAACGTTATCAAGATGCTTTTCAGCCGCCTCCAGGCGCAGACTCAGCGTCGTGAAGTGTTTTTCAAAAGGAGAGAGAAGTGTTGAGGTCAGCATGCGAGCACTCCTTGATCGCTGAAATAATACACAGACGCTAACAGGCTTTCATCGCAAAAAAAAGTCTACTTTTCGACCTGTCGTCATCCTTGCGTGCCAGATCGAAAATTAAATGTAATTCAATGTAATCAGTGAATTAGCTAAATGAGTAATGATTACAGCTCATTTTGGCGACAAAATGCTTCCCATGTCATTCCCAGGGCTTCAGCATGCTGTTTGAGATAGGCCTCAATCGCGTCTGCAGCCACGGCTTTGTCAGGTTCTGCCAACTGAATCGCGAAAATCATGCCATCGAGTTTTTTCTCACGCAAAAAAGCGGCCCAGATACGCTCCTTTTGCACATCGCGTAGCTGTGTCAGAGACATCGACATGGCCCGTGCATCCTCTTCCGTTAAGCGGGCAAGCGCCTGTTCAATATCAGGACAGGTGCTGACAAACATATCGCGGGCGAGGGCATAGTAGGCTTCAGGGGTTTTCATCATTGTGCTCAATTAGGGGGCTCAACAGGGTGCTCAAACAAAGCCTGAGTTTACTCAGTGGCGGGCGGGTGTTCAACCCGCCCTGTTTGCATCAATGGCCCGGCGGTGTGGCCGCAATAAGGGCCGTCACGTCGCGCTGGTTCTTTTCCAGCGTTTCATCCACCGAGAGCTGGCCTTGCAGCATTGCGGCAATATTTTTGCCTACGGCATCACCCATTTTATCGAAATCTTCGATGCTCACGTATTGCACGCCTTGATAAGGCACAGGCCCCAGTGTGGGTGTTTCAACGGTTGCGCTCTCCACCGCCGCTTTAACTTGTGCGGCGTAGGGGGCTAAACGTTGATAGCTGGCTTGCTGGTAGGTCGATTCACGGCTGCCTGGTGGCACCGCTCCCCAGCCAACCACGTTAGCCACTTCTTCGATGTATTGTCGGGAGGTCGCCCATTGAATAAAGGCCAACGCCGGTGTCGGATTTGCCGCGCGAGCGGGGACCGCCAATGCCCATGACCACAGCCAGTTTGATCCATTACGCGTCAATCCTCCCGGCGCAGGCGCAAAGGCGACTTTGTCGGCAACGCGCGAAATTTGCGGATTGATAAGCAGCCCTGCGGCAACCGTACTGTCTACCCACATGGCGCACTCACCGGCGGCAAAGCGGCGAATAATTTGCCCAAAACTGTTTTCTGCCGTTTCTGGTGGCCCATCCTGTTTGACCATCGCCTGGTAGTCTTGCAATACCGCACGCCATTCAGGTGAATTGAGCATCGGCTGCCAATCCAGTGAAAACCACTGTGCACCATAGGCGTTTGCCATGGTAGTAAGGAAAGCGGTGTTGTCTCCCCATCCTGGGCGGCCGCGTAAACACACACCGTAGATGCCGCGTGACTTATCCGTGAGTTTGGCCGCTAAACGCTGGATGTCGCTCCAGTCGGGATCATCTGGCATGGTGAGCTGTTTTTCAGCAAACAGATCCTTGCGGTAATAGGTCATGCTGCTTTCGCCATAAAACGGCAGCGCGTAGAGGGTGTCCTGGTAAGAGAGGGCTTTACGCACCGGCGCCAGTAAATCATCAACCTGGTATTCTGCAGGTAAGCTGCTGAGTGGTTTAAGCCAGCCTTTTTTCCCCCATAGCGGTGCCTCCCAGGTTCCTACCGTAATAATGTCAAAGGCTGGCGTAGCGCTGTTCATGGCCGTCAGGACCTGGCGGCGCAGTTCCCCATCATCTAAGACGTGCCAGTTAAGCTGGATATCGGGATGCGTTTTCTGCCAGCTGGCAGAGATCTGCTGCATGATGGTCATGTCACCATTGGCGATGGTGGCAATATTGAGGGTGGTTTTCGCTGCAACGCTGCCGGTACTTAAGGCCGCGAGGCAGAGCAGTAGGGCATGTGATTTCATCATCACCTCACTCACGCCAGCGCCGGCTGCGTAACACGGCGCGGGGCCGAGTGAGCGGGAGAGGCGTTGATGTCAGCCTGTAACTGAAAGAAGGCCATTTTATCGACCAACAGGGCAGCATGCTCACTGACGGTTTGGCTGGCCGCGCTGGCTTCATTTACCAGCGCGGCATTTTGTTGGGTGCCACTGTCCATTTGGATCACCGCAATATTCACCTGATCGATCCCACTCGACTGCTGACGACTGGCAATCGCAATTTCACCCACGATATCAACCACGCGGGTAACACCCTGATTAATATCGTTCAGCATGTCGCCTGAACGGCTAACCAGTGCGCTGCCGTTATCGACATTCGCGACGCTGGTCTGCACCAGATCTTTAATTTCCTGTGCCGCCTGAGCCGAGCGCTGGGCTAGCTGGCGCACTTCCGCGGCGACCACGGCAAAGCCACGACCTTGTTCTCCTGCACGCGCGGCTTCAACAGCGGCGTTCAGTGCCAATAAATTGGTTTGGAACGCGATACCATCAATGACCTGGTTAATGTCGGCAATACGTTTGCTGCCGGCTTCAATTTCCCGCATGGCACTGACCGCCTGTTGCAGTACGGCACTGCCTTTGGTGGCTTGCTCACGTACCTGCAGTGCCAGTTCATTGGCCTGGGCGGCGTTGTCGGCATTGTGACGCACGGTGGCTGTCATCTGCTCCATGCTGGCGGCGGTTTGTTCAAGAGCGCTGGCCTGTGCGTGCGTACGCGAGGAGAGATCCTGATTGCCTTCTGCCATCTGAGCTGCGGCATGATTCAATGCCTGAGCACTTTCGCCCACCTCGCGCACAATCGAGGACAGGCGTACATCCATGGTGCTGAGCGACTGCATCAGTTCACCCATTTCATCACGTGCCCATGCGCGCGGAGGATGGCCGAGTTGACCTTCCGCGATAGCGCCGGCCAACTGGCGGGCATTAGCCACAGCGCGCGTGATGGAGCGTGTCAGCAGCCAGCCAGATACTAATGCGATCGTCAAACCGCCAGCCAACAGGGCTATCAGGGTATTGCGGGCTAAGATCCATGCCGCAGCACTTTGGGCGGCGGTGCGCTCAGAGTTGGTACGCAGCGTGGTTTCAAGGCTGTCAATGTCGTGCTGCAGCGTTTGGCTGCCGCTACGCATACGGGTTTCAATGACGACCAGCGCGGCAGAGGGATTGCCGCTTTTTAGCTGTGCCCCTGCGTCATTCAACGCGCTTTGCCAGGTGGTTAAATGGCTGAGAAAGGCTTCACGCAGCGGTGCCGTGCCCGGCGCACTGTCCATGCCTTGCCAGTCGGTGCGCGTGCGTTCCATTTCGCTGGCATACCCGGCAATCACCGCCAGGCGTTTATCCACTTCTCCGGCATCGGTCCAGTAGCGTAAGGCTTCGAACAGTGTGGCTGATTGTTGTTGTGCCAACCGATACAGGCGGGAGGACGCTTGCAGCGGCAGCATCTCGGTTCGGTAGGCCGCACTGGCGCGATCTTCTGCTGCCTTCAGGCCCAGGATGCCCCAGACCGAGGCCACAACCAGCAAAATTGAAAGTAAACCAACCACGCCAATAAGGCGTGTTCGAAGGGTGAAACGCATGATGCACTATCTCCCGATGCTGTAGAGGTTTTGCATTACTATCGACACGCAAGCCTAAAAACTTTAATCCGCTGCGGGCAGGAAAGGGGGTTTCTGGCTGGCGGCTGACTTGCGGTGAGAGAGACAAAAATATAACGTAGCAGGCCAGACTGGCATTCAGGGATTTAGCATGAAGAAGTGGATTGTAGCAGGCGCAGTTTTGTTGAGTGGGTGTACGCAAATTACCAACTACAACATGGCCGTGAAAACGCCAGCACCTGATTCGTTGCAGGGGATTTGGCAAACGTCGGGCCCGCAGAGCGGTTTGATCAGTGAAAAGGCGACAGGCACGCTGATTATTACCCATGAAGGCGATACATTGGATTGCCGTCAGTGGCAGCGCGTGATCGCGAAACCGGGCAAACTTACGGTACTGGATGGCGATTACGTCAATATTAATCGCCAGTTACGCGTGATGCCTTTGGAGCTGGATGGCGAGACGCTGAACTACGACAAACTTGAATTACATCGCGTTGCGCGACCCACGGTGGAGTGCCAAAAAGCACTTGAGGCGGTGAAAGCGCAGCCGAATGCGCGCGTGATTCAAGATATTCAAATCGATTCTCTTTCGGAAAATGCGGCTACCGTGGCCGCACCGAAAGCGTAATCACTGTGCCCGCCTTAGCAGCCTAAGGCGGGCAGCGAGTTATCGAACCCACACACTCACGCTCATGCCGTTGCAATAAAAGACCCCGTTGCCCTGTGCATCGCAGTGCACGTTATCTTCGCGATGTCCCAATAAATCATGCCATTCGCTGTTCGCGTGGCTCTCGCCCAGGGGAATCGTTTTTTCACCTTGTTCTCCGTTGGAGAGCACCACGACGCAACCCGGATGCTCTGCCGTTCCTGCACGCACAAATGCAATGCAGTCAGGCGCATCGAAGATATCGGTTTGCGGGCCGTGCGCGTGCGACTGGCGCGCCCGCAGCAGGGTTTCGAGTTCAGCCACCACCGGCATATCAATGTCGTATTCTTTGCCATCATCGCCAGTGTCACGGTAGCGCGCGCCAAACAGGTCAGGATAAAAAACGCAAGGCACGCCCTGTTCACGCAATAAAATCAATGCGTAAGCCAGCGGTTTAAACCAGGGTTCTACCGGGGCTTCCAGCGCCTGCAGGGGTTGAGTATCGTGATTGGCAACCAGCGTCACAGCGTGAAACGGATCGGCAGCCACCAGCGTGTCAGTAAAGAGCTGGGATAAGTCATAGTCTGCGCCCTGACGTGAGGCGTTGTGAAAGCGGTTTTGCAGAGGGGCATCAAACAGCATGCTTTGGCCCTCCGTTTGTGCAATCCAGGTTTGCAGCTTATCTAACTCAAAGCCCCAGTATTCGGCCACGACAAACGGCGGCGTTTCACTCTGCTCCTGCAAGTGGGCGAGCCACTCTTTGTAAAACCAGGCGGGAATATGTTTGACGGCATCGAGGCGAAAGCCAGCGCATCCGGTTTCCTCGCGGATCCAGCGGCCCCAATATTTTAGCTCTTCACGAACGGCATTATTACGAAAATCAATATTGGCGCCCATCAGGTAATCAAAATTACCTAATTCATCATCAACCTGATCATTCCAGCCCTCTTCGGTATAGTCGTTCACAATTTTGAAGATGCCGTTTTCATCGGGATTTTCAATATGATCAACACCGCTAAAGCTGTGATAGTCCCAGATGAATTGGGAGTATTGTCCCGCACGAGCAGGGAAGGTAAAGCGCGTCCAGGCCTCGGCGGCAACGACGTCCTCGGCAATCTCTTCCCGGTTTTCAGGATTCACGCGATTAACCTGCACCGCCTCTTTTTCGTCGGCCCCCATTTTGTGGTTCAACACGGCATCCATCAGCACGCCGATCTGTTGCTCACGCAGGGCGGCGATGGCGGCGAGCAACGCCTGTTTATCGCCGTATTTGGTCGCGGTACTGCCTTTTTGCGCAAACTCACCTAAATCGAACAAATCATAGATGTCATAGCCGACAGAATAACCGCCTGCCGCACCTTTTGTGGCCGGGGGCAACCAGGCCAGGGTTATGCCGAGGTCGGCAAGTCCCGCTGCGCGGTCAGCCAATTCTGGCCACAGTGTGCCACCATCAGGCGTGTACCAATGAAAACTTTGCAGTAGCGTGGGGTGTGGCATAAGAGGACTCCAGTGTGGGGGGCACTCAGAGTATGAACCACAACAGGAAAAGGTGGGCCATTTTCAGTCAATGGCCCGGTGGATCAGGTCGGCTGACCGGGGAACATGATGCTGCCCGCCAGTTTGCCGTAGGTGTGATTAACCGTCTGTTGCAGGCTGTTTTGATCAACCAGATGACGTAATTCACCTAAGCGCACTTGCAACAACTGGCGCAGCTCGGTTTCATTGTCGATTAACTGGCGTAAAACTGGGCGCAGTTGCTCTTGCAATATCAACGGGAGCTGGCTGGCCTGTTGCTGTTCAGACAGCATTTCAACCGCATTCAAGTAAGTGACTTCCATTTCCACCAGGCTATTCCACTCTCCCTGGCGTGCCAATTGCAACATGCGCTGACTCAGTCCCAGGGCATGCTGATATTGAGAATACAAACTTTTGTTGGCCATCATCAGGCGGATTCCTGTGGCTGGGCACCGACTTCTTTCCACGCGTTTGCGATATTCAGCAGCAGCGCATCCACTTCATCTATCGCTTGCTCATCATTACGCAGATTAGCCTGCAATAAACGACGCACCATATAGGTGTACAACGCGGATAAATTGGTGGCCAGCTCGCCGCCGTTCTCTTCATCGAGTCCCGCTTTTAAGCCGTTATCAATGATGTTGATGGCCTTGGATAAGGCCTCGCCTTTGGCAATCACATCGCCTTGTTGCATAAAGATTTTTGCTCTGACCAGCGCACTGTGTGCGCCGTCAAAAAGCAAGGTAATAAGCTGATGCGGACTGGCGCTCATCACGCCGCTTTCCAGACCGACCTGCGCATATGCCTGAGTTCCACTTGCGCTATACATTACTGCCCCTGTTAGTTGCTGTTATTCATCGCATTGAACTGCTGCGTTAGATAGGTGGTGGTGTTGTTTAATGAGCTCATCAGCACATCGAGCTGGGTAAACTGAGTCTTATAACGCGCGATGGTATCGTCGATACTGGCGCTGGTGCTCAGGTAATCTTTGGTCAGTTGTTTTAACGTGCTGTTCACCCCGGCCTGCGCGTTACTGATAATGCCGTCGCTGGCGAGATAGCTGGTTAACAGCGATTTGGTGGTGGTACTCACACCGTTTGTTTTGCCATCACCGACCAGCAAATCGGCCACTGCGCTGGCGTTGTTGGTCAGCTTGTCTTTCAATTTATCGGCATCAACGGTCAGTTCACCGGTTTTATAATCTTTTACCGTGATACCCAATTGACTCAGCGTGTTAAGACCGGACGTCGAATCGGGGTTGGTAAACTGCGCTTTCAATCCGGCCTGAATCGTACGCACCACGCTATCACCCAGCAGTACGCCGTTGCTGGAGTCTTGTCCCTCGGCACCGGCATCGACCGCGGTATAGGAGGTCAGCGTTCCTAAGGTGCTCATCAGGGAGTTATAGGCGGTTACCCAGTCATTGACGGCTTTGGTGGCGCTGTCATTGCTTTTCGCGACCGTGATAGTGGCGTTTTCCGTGGTTTTCACCAGGTTCAAGGTGACGCCGGTTGGGGCATCAGTCACCGTGTTGGACTGACGCTCAATATCAATATTATTAACTTTCAACAGCGCATTTTTGGCTTCCACGCTTTGTGACATCGCACGCAGGCCGTTACTGTCTTTCGAGTCATACGCCAAAATGCCATTGAGCTTGTCGTCACCGGTGACCGAAATGTTGATCTCTGATTTGGTGCCGGTGTCGTTGGCGGTCAGAACCAATTGGAAGCTATTGTCGTTGGCTTTAATGATGCTGGCACTGACGCCACCGTCGGCTTTGTTGATGGCATCGCGAATACCGGTTAACGAGGTTTGATCGTCACTCAGCGTAATTTCCAGCGGCTTTTCTTTGCTGTCCTGCTGAATAATCAGCGTGCGCGTACCCGCGCCCGTGGTGCCCAGTTTATCGGTGCTGCTGGTTTGCACGGCCGACTGCAGTGACTGCGCCTGTGCCAATTGGCTCACCGAGACCGTATATTTGCCCGCCGCTGCGCCCGCAGAGGTGGTCGCGGTGATGGCATCGCTGCTACTGCTAATGGTGGTGCTGTTAAAAATTTCCGGCTTGTTCAGCGCCGTATTGGCGGTCTGAAATTTTTCCAGCGCGCTTTTTAAGGTGCCATAGGCGGTCAGCTTAGCGGTGTAGCTGCTCTGCTGTGTGGAGATGGGTGTCAAACGTGCTTTCTCCGCCGTCGTCAGGTTAGTCAGCAGCGTGTCGAGAGGCAGGTTTGCACCAATACCCAGTGATGAAATCGAAGCCATGGTTAAATCCTTTTGATCCGGTTTAGAGAGAGTTGCTCTCTGTATCGGCAGCAATGAGGAAAAGTTTAGCGCCACCTATTGTTGTTCAATGGTGTAAACAGTCATGCGTTTATTGGCTATTTCGCGCGGTTAAATAACCTTTTTAAATCGGATGTCTATTAAGGAAGAGAAAAGGGCGAAAGCGAGAGGAAAGCAAAAAATTTTCTAAAGGTTAGTTCAGGGAGGCCGATACAAGGGTTGACGGTGATGACACCGTGGGCAACAGCCCAACCTTAACCAGACTTGAAATTGAAAAGGAACGACCATCATGGCACAAGTCATTAATACAAACAGCCTGTCGCTGTTGACCCAAAACAATCTGAACAAATCCCAGTCTTCTCTGAGCAGCGCTATCGAGCGTTTGTCTTCCGGTCTGCGTATCAACAGCGCGAAAGACGATGCTGCGGGTCAGGCGATTGCTAACCGTTTCACCTCGAACATCAAAGGTCTGACTCAGGCGTCTCGTAACGCCAACGACGGTATCTCTATCGCACAGACCACTGAAGGTTCACTGTCTGAAATCAACAACAACTTACAGCGTGTTCGTGAGCTGTCTGTTCAGGCAACCAACGGCACCAACTCCGGTTCTGACCTGAAATCCATCCAGGCTGAAATCACCCAGCGTTTGAGCGAGATTGACCGTGTTTCCGGTCAGACTCAGTTCAACGGCGTGAAAGTGCTGGCCAGCGACCAGTCTCTGAAAATTCAGGTTGGCGCAAACGACGGCGAAACCATCTCTATCGACCTGAAAGAGATCACTTCTAAGACGCTGGGTCTGGACAAGCTGGACGTCACTAACCAAGTGAACAGCAAAGATCTGACCGCGGTTAACTCCACCATTAAAGATGCTGTGGCGGCGAAAGATATTCCTGCTACCACTGTTGATCTGCAGTTCCCACCAAAAGTTGCTGGCGGCACACTGACTGTTATTAGTGCTTCTGGTACTGCAGGTGACGTAGGCAAGCTGGCTGTTAAAGTGGGTACCGATTACTACGAAGGGACCTACGACGCTGACAAAAACACCGTTAGCTTTGACACCACCACCGGTAAATTGACCGGTGTTACTGCAGCTTCTTCAGCAGCGGGTACCACATTTGTTAATAACGGTACTGCGGTTGAATTGTCGGATATCGCGGGTGCTAAGCAGGATAATACTGCAGCAGCAGCGACCTATACCGTGTATCGTAAGAACGATACTGGCGATTTCGTTGTTTCTAACGGTACGTCCACCTGGACAGGTGCTGAAGCTGACATCGATCTGGAAACGGGTGCAGTAACATTAGGTACCGCTGATGGCACGGCAGTTCCTGCAGCAGACCTGGCTGATGATACTAAATATCAGGAAGTGTCTAACGGCAACGTGTTGACCGTTCCAGGTTCAACCACTGCTGCTCAGGCTGCAATCAAAGTTGACCTGTCTGGTGTTAACACTGCGCTGGGCGGTACTAACGCACTGTTCGCACGTACCACCAAAGATGCCGATGGCAAAGATTCCACTGAATACTTTGTGAAAAACACCGCTGCTGATGGTTCCGAGACTTACTACAAAGCGACAGCTGACCTGGATGCAGCATCTGCAACCGCGGGTAAAGTGTCGCTGGGCGCAGAAGTGGTTGTTGACCCAATGAGCGCGATTGATAAAGCGCTGGCACAGGTTGACTCCCTGCGTTCAGACCTGGGTGCGGTGCAGAACCGTTTCGATTCTACTATCACCAACCTGGGCAACACCGTAAACAACCTGTCTGCTGCACGTAGCCGTATCGAAGATGCTGACTACGCAACAGAAGTGTCTAACATGTCTCGCGCGCAGATCCTGCAGCAGGCTGGCACCTCTGTTCTGGCACAGGCTAACCAGACCACGCAAAACGTACTGTCTCTGCTGCGTTAATCGACCGATTGACGCGCACCGAAAGTGCAATGATGGAAGGCGACCGCAGGGTCGCCTTTTTTTATCCCTGGATTGCAGCGGAGCGTGAAGCGTGAAAGAGATCCTTGTTACCGAACCGGCGTTTGTCGCCGCTTTTCAGTGTGCAGGCAGTGCCTGTCCTGACCATTGCTGTAAAGGCTGGCGGATTGATATCGATAAGCCGACCTATAATAAATACGTTAAGAGCAAGCACATTGCGATCAAAGAGATTGCCGCCGAAAATCTCCTGCTGGATAAAACCAGTCATGCAAAATGGGCGCGAGTCAAACTCAATCCTACCACCGGCAATTGCCCGTTTTTGGATGCCGAGCGGCTGTGTGAAGTGCAAAAAAATCTGGGGGCGCAGGCGTTAAGCCATACCTGTTCAACCTATCCACGCCAGCAGCGTCAGTTCCGTAATGAATCCCAAAACATGCTAACGCTGTCCTGCCCGGAAGCGGCACGTAATTTATTGATGCAGCCCGATGCGATGGACATTCAGCAGCGCGTTGTATTGAAAGCCGAATTCAATAAACAGCCGCAGCAAGATCAGTTTCAGCAACTGATTGGCTTGTTTTGCTCGCACTTGCTGTTAGCCGGTGAGGGGGCGATTGAAGATAACCTGTATGCGATGGTCACGTTGCTTATGATGGCCGAAAAAGTGGCCGATCAGGGAGAGGCCGCCGTTCCGCTGCTGGAGCAAACCTTTGTGCAGTTAGTTGACGCGCTAAACAGCGGTGAAATGCGCCAACAGCGTTTGCAGATTAAGCCGGATACGGATTTGCAATGGTCGCTGTTGCTGCGTCTGCAAAACTATTTAAAAACCCGTCCGGCGATGCGCAGCCAGGGCGTACACAACCTGTTCCTTAATGGACTGGTTCACGCCACCTTCAATCTGCATCAGGATGATGACGCCGCCGGGAAGATGGCCGCTCTTGGAAAAAATTGGGATGCGTATATTCAGCCGTGGTTGGCCGAGCGTCCGTGGATGCTGCGTAACTATCTGCGCTACCGGTTATGGCAGGCGGATTTCCCGCAGAACAACGGTCGCAGCATGCTGCAAAACATCTACCTGATTCTGGCAGAGTTTTTCTACCTCAAATCCTTAATGGCAGCGCAGGCGGTGATGAAGCAGGGCATCCACCCTGATGATGTGGTGAACATCATCTATAGCTTTCAGGCACTGACCCAGCATACGCCAGAAGCGGCGCTGCGCTTTCACGAAGAGATCGACAAAGTGAAAGTGGCGGACGATCTCTCTTGTTTGCACTTACTGGTGTAAACGCGAGTTGCAGAACATTTCTTAACACTTTCCCTGCAGAATCTTTACGTTTTGCCGATAACTGAGCAGAGACCAACAGCCAGCTCAATTAACGTGAAACTGCAGGGGATATCTATGCGCTTTAACAGTGATTTTCTGCCCGGACAACTGCTGACGTTCGAGGAGATCGCACGCCGTTACGCGCTGAAATACCCTGACGACAAAGAACTCACGTCGCGCGGTTTGCTCAGTCCTTCGACCATCAGCAAACAGAATTTGATCCGAGCGGTCTTTGCCCACCGCGAATTTCTCAGCCCGCTGGAAGACCTGTTGTTTATCAGTGGCGACAACGAACGCAAAAATTACCTCAAACGTTTTGAGCACTACCTGCAACGCAAAGACCCTTTCCTTTATTTCCGCCGCCATCTTGATAATACGCAAGGGCAGTGGAAAGTGATGGGTGAAAGCCGGGTGCTGGCGATTATCGATCCCGCGTCCACGACGTTACACAACCTGTTGCAGCAGCGCGGCTATCAACTGGTGATGATGCGTGAAGAAGAGGGACAGGCACTGTGGCAACTGTTCGATTTGCAGCAGCAGCCCTGTTTTGCCACCGCGCGACCGTTGGAGTTCGTTGTGGTATTGACCAGCGTGTTATTACCGCCTGCCAGCGGTGTGGTCGAAGGGGCGACGTTAGGCTTACAAAGTAAAAAACGCGTCTGGCAGCGCACCCATGAAGCTCGCTTTCTGGATGCCGTAACGGCGCGCTATGGGGCCTGCGTGGTCACGGGCACGCCATTACTGGCAGGCAGTGCCTGGCCGTGGGTGGAGGCCAGCTATATTGACACGCAATGCAATGAGCAAGGGGTGATGGCCGACACCGAGGCTGACAATGGACTGTTTCTGCGAAGCGACCTGCGCCAGTTGTTTGATAATCATCTCTTCACTATTGCCGCCGATAACGGCACCGTTCAGTTCCGCCGTTTCACGCCCGATGAGACGCAGTTAAGTCAGTTTTATACGGACATTGACGGCGCAGTCTGTGCGTTATGGGATCGTGTGCCGCTGGCCACGCGTGAACGTCTCAAGCGCCGCCGATAATGCTGCTGGCAGCCCTTGCGCTGCCACAATAGTGAAATAACCTCGCTTTTCACCCGCTATTCCAGCCATCAAATTCCCTACAGAAACGGATAATCGTGCCGATAACTTCATTAACGCAGGGTAGTGAGCGTGAACGATCTGTATACCGCCGAAGGCGTGATAGATAAACATTCGCTATGGCAACGCTATGTTCCGTTGGTACGGCACGAAGCGCTGCGCTTACAAGTGCGGCTGCCCGCCAGCGTTGAACTTGACGATCTGCTACAGGCTGGCGGCATCGGCTTGTTAAATGCGGTGGAACGTTACGACGCATTGCAGGGCACAGCCTTCACCACCTACGCCGTTCAGCGTATTCGTGGCGCGATGTTGGATGAGCTGCGCAGTCGCGACTGGGCACCGCGCAGTGTCAGACGCAATGCGCGGGAAGTGGCCAGTGCAATGCATCAGGTTGAGCAAACGTTAGGACGGGCCGCTTCTGAACAAGAGGTGGCGCAACAGCTTAACGTCTCGCTTGAGGAGTACCGGCATATTTTGCTGGATACCAATAACAGTCAACTGTTCTCGTACGACGAATATCGTGAAGAACATGGTGACAGCGCCGAAATGGTGACGGACGGGCACGAAGAGGCCAATCCGCTGCATCAGCTGATGGAAGGCAGTCTGCGTGAACGGGTCATCGACGCGATTGAGGCATTGCCCGATCGCGAGAAGCTGGTACTGACCCTGTATTACCAGGAAGAACTGAATCTGAAAGAGATTGGCGCCGTGCTGGAAGTGGGAGAATCCCGCGTCAGCCAGTTGCACAGTCAGGCAATAAAACGCCTGCGCGCCCGGTTAGCGGGAGCGCGCTAACAGCGTCAGTTCTCGCATTAACCACCAACCGGGGGCTCTCTGTGATGGGATCCAAAGTGAAATTGCGGCCCCTCAGCCGCTATTTAAAAGACTACAAACACGGGCAGAGTCACTGTTCGCACTGCGGGAAAGTGCTTGATCGCATGGCGTTGGTGTTCCGTGGACAAATAATCAATAAAGAGGCAATCGCCCGGATGGACCAGCTGATCGACGATCAGGTCTGGTTTAAGCTGCAAAATGAGTTAACGGCACTTTGCCGTTTCTGCAGCGATATTTACTGCAACACACACCCAACGTATTTTGACATCATGGCGTTTAAGCAATATTTGTTTGAACAAACCGAAATGAGCCACAGTACGATTCGTGAATATGTGGTTCGCTTGCGCAGACTGGATGACATTCTCTCGGCCAGTAACTTTCCAGCGGAAAGGCTGCGTGATAATAGCTGGCACGAGTCGTTAAAAAACAGTCTGCCGGATGCCGGAACCAACAACTACCGTATTGCACTGCGCAAATACGATCAGTTTTTAGGCTGGCAGCGCAACTAACACATTCGCTACGTGCGTAACTTTGTCACTTCTGCAACACTGTAAGGATAACTCAACCGCATTGCCTGGAGGCTGCGTTGTCCTTACAGAATCTCTCTGCTTTTCCTCGTCTGGATCTGATCGGCGCACCCACGCCGCTCGAATATCTGCCCCGTCTTTCTGACCACGTCGGACGTGATATCTATATCAAACGTGACGACGTCACACCGCTGGCGATGGGCGGTAACAAACTGAGAAAGCTCGAGTTTTTAGCGGCGGACGCCCTGCGTTCTGGGGCTGATGTATTGCTGACTGCCGGGGCGATTCAATCCAATCATGTGCGTCAAACGGCGGCGGTCGCCGCCAAGTTGGGTCTTAAATCCATGGCGCTACTGGAAAATCCCATTCATACCCGCGCAGAAAATTACCTCAGCAATGGCAATCGCCTGTTGCTGGATCTGTTCGATACTGAGGTGATTGCCGTTGATGCCTTGCACGATCCCCAGGCGCAATTACTGGAGCAGGCTGAGCGCCTCGAAGCGCAAGGTTTCCGCCCGTATATTATTCCGGTTGGCGGTTCAAATGCGCTGGGCGCACTTGGCTATGTGGAGTGCGCACAGGAAATTGCGCATCAAAGTGAAGGCGCCGTGGATTTTGCTGCCGTGGTGGTGGCATCTGGCAGCGCAGGCACCCATGCTGGCCTGGCGGTGGGGCTGGAGCAATTGCTCCCTGACACCGAGCTGGTCGGCGTGACGGTATCGCGAAAGGCGGCCGAGCAAGCCCCGAAAGTACACAGTTTGCAGCAGGCGGTGGCCACCTCGCTCTCGTTAACCGCGCAGGCACCGATTACGCTGTGGGATGAGTATTTTGCGCCGCAATACGGTATGCCGAATGATGCAGGGCAGGAGACTATCAAACTGTTGGCCAGACTGGAGGGTATCTTGCTCGATCCGGTGTACAGCGGCAAAGCGATGGCGGGCCTGCTGGATGGGATTGTGCAACAGCGTTTTCGTCGCGAAGGGCCAATTCTGTTTGTGCACACTGGCGGCGCACCGGCGTTATTTGCTTATCATCTAATGTGCTAATTTTACGTCCACGATTAGATGTAGACTGAGTATTACCTGCCGAATCGAGTAAGTTGATTCGGTGGGATTGGTGGGTCAAACAATAAATGGGGTAGCAAATGAAATTTTCTTTTGTCCGCCGTCAACTGTTGACGGGAATAATGGCTGTTGCACTGGTTGCCGGCATCACTATGCCATCACACGCTGATGAAGGCTTGCTCAACAAGGTAAAAGAGCGCGGCACGCTGATTGTGGGTTTGGAAGGCACCTATCCGCCGTTTAGTTTCCAGGATGAAACAGGAAAGCTGACCGGATTCGAAGTGGATTTTGCCAATGAACTGGCAAAACATTTGGGGCTAAAAGCCAACCTCAAACCGACCAAATGGGACGGCATGTTGGCCTCGCTGGATTCTAAACGTGCGGATGTGATTATCAATCAGGTCACCATTTCTGATGAGCGCAAAAAGAAGTATGACTTCTCTACGCCTTATACGATCTCGGGTATTCAGGCATTAGTACGCAAAGATAAAGAAGGCTCGATCAGCAAGCAAGACGACCTGGCGGGTAAGAAAGTCGGTGTTGGATTGGGGACTAACTATGAGCAATGGCTCAAAGAGAATGTGAAGGATGCGGATGTCCGCACCTATGATGATGATCCGACGAAATATGCCGATCTGCGTGCAGGCCGCATTGATGCCATTCTGGTCGACCGTTTGGCGGCACTGGATCTGGTGAAGAAAACCGGTAATACCATGGCGGTCGCCGGCGAGGCTTTTTCGCGTCAGGCGTCGGGCGTCGCGCTGCGTAAAGGCAACGAAGACTTACTGAATGCAATCAATGCAGCGATTGCCGATATGCAGAAAGACGGTAGCTTAAAGCAGCTTTCTGAGAAGTGGTTTGGAGCGGACGTAACTCAATAATGCAAGACAGTATTCAACTGGTGCTGGATTCAGCACCTTTTTTACTCAAAGGTGCGCTATTTACCCTGCAATTAAGCATCGGCGGCATGTTCTTTGGCCTGCTGTTGGGCTTTTTGCTGGCGTTAATGCGCCTGTCCCCCTTCTGGCCGCTGCGTTGGCTGTCGCGTTTTTACGTGTCTGTTTTTCGCGGTACGCCACTGATTGCTCAGTTGTTTTTGATTTATTACGGGCTACCGCAGTTTGGCATTGAGTTGGATCCTATTCCTTCTGCCATGATCGGCTTATCACTCAACACGGCGGCCTATACATCGGAATCCCTGCGCGGTGCAATTTCTTCCATCGAACGAGGCCAGTGGGAAGCCGCTGCCAGTATTGGTATGACGCCGTGGCAAACGCTGCGCCGCGTCATTTTGCCGCAGGCTGCCCGCACGGCGCTTCCACCGTTGGGTAACAGCTTTATTAGTCTGGTGAAAGACACCTCACTGGCAGCCACCATCCAGGTTCCTGAGCTGTTCCGTCAGGCGCAGTTAGTCACTTCGCGCACGTTGGAAGTTTTCACCATGTATCTGGCTGCGTCACTGATCTATTGGATCATGGCAACGGTGTTATCTGCATTACAAAGCAAACTGGAAGATCACGTGAATCGACAGGACAGGGAGCCGAAATGAGCACCATCGACGTTAGTAACCTGGTAAAGCAGTTTAACGGGCAGGTTGTGCTCCACGGCATTGATCTGCAAGTGGCTGCGGGTGAAGTGGTGGCGATTATCGGCCCCAGCGGTTCTGGTAAAACCACCTTATTGCGCAGTATTAACCTGCTGGAAGTGCCTGAAAGCGGCACCATCACGGTGGGGAATATTACGGTGGATGCCAGTCTGTCGCTTTCCCGGCAAAAGGACCGCGTACGCCAGTTGCGCCAGCAAGTGGGCTTTGTGTTCCAAAACTTCAATTTGTTCCCACACCGCACGGTGCTGGAAAACATTATTGAAGGGCCGGTGATCGTCAAAGGCGAGAACAAAGCAGAGGCCTCGGCGCGCGCACGACAGTTGCTGGAGAAAGTGGGGCTGAAAGGGAAAGAAGAGAGCTATCCCCGCCGGTTATCCGGAGGCCAACAGCAACGTGTGGCAATTGCCCGTGCGTTAGCGATGCGCCCGGAGGTGATTCTGTTCGATGAACCGACATCGGCGCTGGACCCTGAGCTGGTGGGCGAAGTGCTGAATACCATCCGTGCACTGGCAGAAGAGAAACGCACCATGGTGATTGTGACGCACGAGATGAGTTTTGCCCGTGATGTCGCCGATCGCGCCATTTTTATGGACCAGGGTAAAATCGTCGAACAGGGCCCGGCTAAGGTGCTGTTCAGCCATCCTCAACAGCCGCGTACGCGTCAATTTCTCGAAAAATTTATCAATAATTAATCTCACGGACGGCCCGGTGCCGTCCGTTCGCTCATACTTTTTCTGGTCGTATGTCTGCCCAATTAATCCTAAAAACACACACTTACTCAGGTTTTAGGATTTTCCGCACAGTCGTAAAGAAAATCTTCATCGATAATCAACGCATAACTCAAAAGACAGTGCGGATGGTAACTCGTCCTCTTTAACACTACAGCAGCGAAGGTTAATCATGATAAAAAATAATACAGAAGAAATTCTGTGGATAAACACGCTCAAAGGTGCATGTATTCTGCTGGTGGTGCTCTACCACGTTGTATTACCCGGCTATGCTGAAAGTTTAAAACAGCTCACCGGGGGATTTATTCCCGCCGCGCTTTGGGTCAACTTTAATATTTATCTCTCTCCGCTGCGCATGCCGGCTTTTTTCTTTGTCTCTGGATTATTAGCCGCTAAAGCGATAACCGAACGTAGCTGGCAAACGGTATTTACCGGACGCATCACCAATCTGTTCTATCTCTATTTTCTGTGGGGGCTGATTCAATGGTTCTCCATTTATGGCATCGTTGCCGAAATAAACGGTGAACCCTATTCCCATAACACAAATTCAATGTATGCCCATTCGCCAATTGAATTTTTGATTCTGATGTTCAAGGCCATGAGCACTTCCTGGTATTTATACGGACTGGCGCTGTTTTTCCTGTGTACAAAACTGTTTCATCGCCAAAAATTGCCGCTGATGGTAGTGGCAGTGCTGCTGAACTATGCCGCGCAACTCGGGTTTATTAGCGGATGGGGGCCAGAAAGCCTGTCACAATATTTTCTGTTTTTCGTGATAGGTGCTTTTTATAGCCGTGAAATGATTCAACTGAGTGAATGGCGGGCAGAGAACCTGCCACTGTGGTGTGGATTGGCGCTACTGGCCGTGCTGCATATGCTGGTGGGGCTGAATAAAAGTATCATGCTTTGCCTGTTGGCGATTGCCGGCAGTATTGCCCTGTGCCGTTTTCTGAATCAGTGGTTTTCCCTGCGATTTCTTAACTGGGTGGGCAAAAATACGCTGCAAATTTATGTGCTGCACCGCATCTTTATCGAACTGTTTGGCATGGCGGCAATCCTGTTTGCCGAGCGGCATGGATTGTTCGATAACCCGGGTTTTTCAGCAATGTGGGCGGCATTCTTCCCTATCGTAATGGTCTTACTGTGTTCGGCCTGCTCTGTGGGCGTGTGGACAGTGTTGAACCGTGGACCAGGGCGTTCCCTGTTTATGTATCCGCGTTTGCTGCGCGTCAAAGTGAGCGCCTGAATGCTGGCTCCTCATTGTGAGGAGCCACTTTCTGACTCACTCACCAAACAGCGTTGCCAGCCAGGGCAGCCCGAACGCGCCAGGCGCGAGCATGCCAAATCCCCACACCAGTGCTGAGAGTAAATTGGCCACCTGAAAGGGTAACGAACGCATACGGCACATACCTGCGACCAGCGGCACCGTAGCGCGCAGTGGGCCCAGAAAGCGTCCAAAGAACACACCAATCGTCCCCCAGCGTGCAAAAAAACGTTCGCCTTTTTCCAGCATGGCGGGATGCTTTTTCAGTGGCCACAGAGTGCGAACTTCATCCTGAAAATGGTGGCCAACGAGATAAGAGATCCAGTCGCCGAGAAAAGCGCCTGCCGCCGCCGTCAGCCATAACAACGTAAACGACAACTCCATTTCTGGGATCAAGGCACCTGCGCCCAGCAAAATAACGGTGGCGGGCAGCAGCAGTGATAAAAAGGCCAGCGACTCACCAAAGGCGAGAATAAACACCAGTAGCAGAGTCCAGTGCTGATGGTCACGGATAAAACTCAGTGTCACGTTAACGACGTTGTCCAGATCCAATTTTGTTTACCTTTCCCTTATATAATTGACATCGCGCTGGCACAGAGCCTGAAAACCGCAAGCCTGGCGGACTCACGACTTCAACTGCGGGTCGCAAGTTATGCATCATACAGGTGAGTCGCGGCAAAAAGCGCCGTATTTTTTCAGCGACGAGCGTTAATGAGGGGAGAATGTCAGCACTCAGCAGATCTGCAATTGTGCAGGAATGGCAACGCACGTTGGCTGTTGCTATCTCAGTATATTCCGCTGCCCTTTGGGAAATGAATCGGCTAGGGTGTTGCAAACCGAGCTTTTAAAGGATGCCGCATGAGACTTTCCGCCGCGCACATAACCGACCTCAACCTGATTGCCCGCTGGTTGGCACGCGATGATTTCCAACATCAACAGGTGGATATGTTGATTCTGGCGGGACATGCTATTTTGCCCACCATCGAAGGAGCCTTTGACTATGTTCGTCATCACCGAGTCCCCTTGCTGCTGAGCGGGGGCATTGGGCATTCCACGGTGTTGTTACGACAGGCGCTGGAGCAACACTATCCGGGTGTCCATCTGCAAGGTGATAGCGAAGCGGCGATGCTGGCAAGCCTGGCGCGGCAAGCCTTTGATATTGATCCCGCGTTGATTATCGAAGAGCCACTTTCCCGTAATAGTGGCGAGAATGCGCTGCACAGTCTGCAACTGCTGCAACAGTTGAATTTGCCGCTCCCGCAGTGCGTATTGCTGGTGCAAGATCCACTGATGCAGCGCCGTACGCACGAAACCTTTCTCCATGTCTGGCAACATGAAAACCGGTGCCCGCAATGGGTGAGTTGGCCTGTCTTTACGCCTGCGCTGAATGCGCAAGCAGAGCCTGCGGGGGCCAGACACCAACGCGCGCTGTGGTCGCCGGAGCGATTTGTGGCGATGGTGTTGGGAGAGGTGAAGCGTCTGCGCGATGATGCTACGGGCTATGGCCCGCAAGGGACGGGGTTTATCGGGCATGTGACTCTGCCCGAAAATGTTGAGCACGCCTGCGCCCGTTTGTATCTGGCCCCGGCGCTGGCAGGCCAAATACGATAAGTCAGAGCGCTTACTCTGCGACCGGTTTTGACAGCGGCACGCCCTGCTGGCCAGCGTAAAACACCACCAGGGTGACGCCTTCTTTGCCGGTATAGCCGCGATGGGCGCTGTCTACCATTTCAGGTAAAACTTCACCTTGCTGTAAGGTCCGTTTTTCACCCGTGGATTTTTTCTCAACGGTGAGCACACCTTCGGCAACATAAGCGGCATTGGGAATAGGGTGCGTATGCCATGCCAGTGCCGTATTGGGCGCGATGGTTATCTTCAGTACCGAAAGCTGCGGGGTGCCTTGTGGATAGGTGCTGTAACGCTCACCATCCCAGGATTGCTCAGTCTCCAGTAACTTCTCAATGCTTACGCCGGGCGCACTGGCGCTATGGGCCAGTGCGGCGTGCGAACTCAGCAAAAAAGCACAGGCAGACAGGCAGGTCAGGATACGATGTGTTGCTCTCATGGGGCTCTCTCATTGTCGTTGTAATCTCACATCAAAGCGACAAACGCGGAGATAAACTTAAGTTTCTTCAGGCGGTTGCGACCGTATCCACTGTGCAAACTCCCGCATCGCAGTGCTGGTGGGGCGTGATTGCAACTGGGTTAGCCAGTAACCGCCAAAGCTAATCTCCGTTGCGAAAGGCTGCACAATACGTTCACTGAGCAACAGATGGTTGAACATCGTGGCGGGTGCCAGCGCAATGCCCATACCGGCCTGAGCCGCTTCCAGCATAATAACGGAAGAGTCAAAAACCATAATATCTTGTGATGGCGCGGGCGCGACTTCGCCAGCCGCCTGTAACCATTGCGTCCATTCATCACGGCGGTAAGAGCGCAACAAGCGATGCTTGAGTACGTCACTCGGTTGACGCAGTTGTGCCGCGAGCTGCGGCGTACAGAGCGGGGTCAGTGGTGCATCGCAGATAAACTGGGCTTCAGTACCATGCCAGGCTCCATTGCCAAAGCGGATGGCAAAATCCAGGCCTTCGGCGGCGGTATCAACGCGATTATTGTGGGTGGATAGCTGCAACTCAATATGCGGAAAGCGCTGTTGAAACGCACTCAGTCTGGGGAACAGCCAGCCGGTAGCAAAGGTGCCGACCACGCCCACTTTGATTTTCTCGCGAAAATGCCCGGCACTGAAACGATCGAGCGTATCAGCGACGCGATCAAAGGTTTCGTGCAGCACCGGCAGCAAACTTTCCCCTTCCGTTGTCAGCATCACACCGCGCGATACCCGTATAAACAGGGCGCAATTCAACTGCTGTTCCAGCGATTTCACCTGCTGGCTGATGGCCGCGTGGGTGACATGCAGCTCAATCGCTGCTTTAGTAAAACTTAAATGGCGTGCAGCCGCTTCAAAGGCTCGCAGTGCATTAAGAGGAATGTAACGACGCGTCATCGTATCTGCCTGTTAGTTTTTCTTAGGTCTGACGCTACAATTACTCGTTTGTCACCCGCTGTCAATTTCAGCAGACTGTGCCAGTCCGAGGGCCCCGGGCAGTGTGAAACATCTATAACTCTGGAAGGAACGAACGAAATGAAATCACGCTTAACGATGACACCGATTGCCCTGGTAATGCTGGCGTCAACTTCTGCGATGGCAACCCCTGAGCCGTCATTGCAACACCGCGTTGATGCAGCCATCAAACCGCTTATGAAGACGCAGGAGATCCCTGGAATGGCGGTGGCCGTGATCGTAAAAGGACAGGTGCATACCTTTACCTATGGGATGGCCGATGTTAAGGCGCAGCGCCCGGTGACCGAGCAAACCCTGTTTGAATTAGGCTCGGTCAGTAAAACCTTCACCGGTGTACTCGGCGGCGATGCTGCAGCGCGCCATGAAATTAAATTGCAGGATCCCGTTACCGATTACTGGCCACAACTGACAGGTAAACAGTGGCGAGGTGTTTCGCTGTTGCAACTGGCGACCTATACCGTCGGCGGTTTACCGCTGCAGGTGCCCGAGGAGGTCAACAGCCAGGCGTCACTGCTCAATTTTTATCAGCAATGGCAGCCTGCGTGGCAAGCCGGTGAGCAGCGGCTGTATGCCAACAGCAGTATCGGGTTGTTTGGCGCACTGGCGATAAAACCCTCTGGCATGGCGTATGAAGAGGCGATGAACAGCCGCGTTATTGAACCGTTGCATCTGACACACACCTGGTTGCAGGTGCCGGCCAGTGCGGCGATGAATTATGCCTGGGGCTATCGCAACGGCCAGCCGGTGCGCGTTTCCGCCGGGGCGTTGGATATGGAAGCCTATGGCGTAAAATCCACAGTCAAGGACATGGCGCGATGGGTGCAAGTCAATATGAATCCGTCGCAGGTGGCACCGAAGACCTTACAGCAGGGCATTATTGCTGCGCAAACCCGCTACTATCGCACCGATGCGCTGTATCAGGGGCTGGGATGGGAGATGCTGAACTGGCCGATCAAGGTCGAAAAAGTGATGAAAGATAACGATAACGCCGTGGCTCTCAGTGCGCAGAAAGTCATACCGCTAGCCGCGCCCCAGCCGCCGGTGGCAGCGTCATGGGTGCATAAAACTGGTTCGACCGGCGGTTTTGGTGCCTACGTAGCGTTTATTCCGCAACAGGAGATGGGGATCGTGATGCTGGCCAATAAAAGCTATCCGAATCCACTGCGCATCCAGGCGGCTTACCGTATTTTGCAGTCACTGCAAAAATAGGGACGGTGGGCGAGAAGCGGCTCGCCCATCACATCACGGAATCAAGCAGGCTGTCGGGCGACCGCTTTAAAGCGGTTCGCTATCACGGTGGTGATGCAGGTGAGGATCATCACGCCAAACATGACGGCAGCCATATAAATAGCGCTGTTCGACATAAAGGGCGACACAAAGGCCGGCACATAGGCAATCCCTTTCACATTGAAATACCCCAGTAGCATGCCGCCAAGGCCGGAATAGAGCACCGCTGAGAAAAAGACAATTTTATTGGCGAACATAAACGGGTAGGCCGACTCGACAAAGGTACCGAATCCCAGATTGATCATTAAACCCGGCGTTGCGACGGCCGCTTCGCTGCGTTCACGCGGTGCGATGACATTCGCGAGATTGATGCCCGCCGCGACCATCACCAGGCCGACCATATCCACCGCGCCGAGGAAACTGACACCCGACTTTTCCATCTCCAGTAGCACCAGTGGCAGAATAACCGCGTGGTATACGCCGCCTAAAATGGCTGGCCAAATCACCAGACCGGCCAGCAAACCCGCCAGTGCCGGGCTAAATTCCAATACGCTGCTGAGTGCCAGCTTGATGCTGTCGCCTGCCATAAGTGCCAGCGGACTTAACAGATAGTGCATGACCAGGCCAGCGGCCAAGCCTGCGATGCCGCCAGCGACGATGTTGACGGTGGTCATTGGAAAACGCCAGTTGAGGCACAGCTCAAACAGATAACGCACCAGCACACCGGCCATGACACCCCCGACAATGCCGCCAATGAGCCCACCTTCCACCGACAGCACGCCAGCGATAATCCCGGCGACAATGGACACTTCATCTAATTCTGAGATTTGCTTCGCCGCCAGCACGGCAACCAGCACCGGTAAGCCTTTTAGCAAAATCTCAAAAACGTCATTCAGTTTTTCAAGACCGGGAATATGACTGGCTGCGAGCACCAGCGCCATGGCAATAAACCCGGGCAGGGCGGGGATCATAATGCCGCGAATATTAAAGCGTTTGAGCAGACTGCGTCCCGAAGCCTGCGTGCTACCCGGTGCTCCCCCCAGATTAGGGCGATATTTGATTCCCCAGAATTTGGCGAGAGAGGCGATAAAGGAAACGGCGCGCGTGCGGCTGGTGGTTCCCGTGGTCCCCGACGTGGCAATCACATTGGCAAGGCGTGCACTGATCAACGCCATTGAGGTGCCGCCGGTGCCGACAACCGGAATGTGCATCTCAGCGGCAGCGGCCACAACCTGCTGGTTTGCGTTAACGGGATCGGCGCTCATGACCACCAATCCGTCAATTTCACCGGCGCGAATTTGATCTGCAATAGCCTTGTCCAGTGCGGCCACTTCACTGTTCACTTCAGCCAGTGTGCCGGTAAACGTGCGGGTGATGACTTCAGCATTCAGGGTATACAGGGTGGCCGGGGTGCTGAGTTTAATGGCGTCCATCGAGGCTTCTGCTGCGATGAATTGCACGGCTGCAATCCCGATGTTGGCGGCGTCACACTGCAGGCCAATCTCGGCCAATAATTTCTCTGGATCGGCACCGCCCAGATTAAACAGATTCCCGCCGCTGCTGCCGATAATGGCTATTTTTTTCATACTGTCCTCAAGATAGCGTGCTGCTGGTGCTGCATTTTTAATGTTGTTCATTTGCTTGTGGCTATACCATGCCACAATCTGACGTAAGCGGCAGCAGTCAGATAGACAGTAAGTGAATTTATTTTCGATTTAAGTGCATAACCATGGAATATTCTGGTTAAGATGCCTGCGATGTAGGCAGCGCACGTGCATGCCGTAATTCACCTGGCGGGTGACCAATAATACGTTTAAAAGCGCGGCTAAACGCAGCCAGTGAGCCGTAGCCTAAATTAAACGCCACGTTTTCCAGCGCCATGCCCTCATTCACAATTTGCTGAACGGCTAAGCGCATCCGTAATTCGGTTAAATAGCGCAGCGGGGTCATCTGGGTCGCCTGCTGAAAACGGTGAGCAAACACCGAGCGAGAGCTGCCCGAAACCCGCGCGAGTGCTTCGACCGTCCAGTTCTCTCCGGGGGCGCGGTGCATAGCGGTAATCGCCTGGCTCAGGCGCGGGTCGCGCATGGCTTGCACTAAACCACTGCCTTTACCACAGCCGTTTTCCACCCATCCGCGTACGATCAGTGCCGCGACGACATCTGCCAGCCGCGACAAAATACCGGCAAAGCCCGCCTGTCGCTGTAGGGATTCGCGCTCCATTGCGGCGAGCATCGGGGTAATTTCCGGGTATTTTGCCAGTAACGTACTGACCAACATCATGCCGGGCATCGTATTAATCAGCGGTTGCATACCGCCTAAATCGAACTCCATGCAGGCGCTAAACACAATGACACTATGGCCATCATCGCTGTCTTCATGGGGTGGCGTTAATGCACAAACGGTGTCACACAGCGGCTTACGCAGCAGACTGGTGAGGTTGCTGCACGCCACTTGTGCATCAGAAAACAGGCTGTGAGCGTTGCCATGCGGAATCAACAGCGCATCGCCGGAATCTAACGCTAAGGTCTCGCCTGTGGCGCTGCGCACCAGCAGTGGCCCGCGACCCACAAAGTGAAATTGTGCCCGGCCCACGGCATTTTCAAAACGCAAACCAAACGGGGCGCTCACCTCAATACGGTTATACTCAACGCCGCGCAGGCGCATGCCCATCAGCAGTTCACTCATGACATCTTCATAATGGCTTTGCATAGTTAAGACGAATTATCAAAAGAAGCGGTGAAAGCATCATAGATCATCTTAGGCCGTCTCTCTATGCTCTGTTTTTCTTTTCTCACTGGAGAAGCAGCATGAGTCTGAGTTGCGAAGTGGCTGATGAGGTTTCCATTCCCCAGCACGCAGCATGGGGTGCGGTATTAAGTATGGCATTTGGCGTTTTTGGATTAATTACTGCCGAATTTTTACCCGTTAGTTTATTAACGCCGATCGCTGATAGTTTGCAGATAACCGAAGGTCAGGCGGGGCAAACCGTCACCGTTACGGCATTGCTGGCGCTGTTGACCAGTTTATTCATCGGTCCGCTAACCCGACGCACCGATCGCCGCGTAATGATGTTGAGCTTTTCGCTGTTGATGGTGGCGTCTTGTTTGATGGTCGCGTTAGCCACCAATCTGCCTTTGCTGCTGGCGGCGCGCGTGCTATTGGGTATTGCCATTGGCGGTTTTTGGACGCTCTCGACGGCAATAGCAATGCGCTTAGTGCCGACCAAAGATGTGCCACGTGCGCTGTCGATTGTCTTCAGCGGCGTTTCGCTGTCGACCATCATTGCAGCCCCGCTGGCGAGCTATCTGGGCGGGCTTATCGGCTGGCGCGATATCTTTATGCTGGCGGCGGCACTCGGCGTACTGGGGTTTATTTGGCAGTATTTTACACTGCCATCGATGCCACCGAAAATTGCGGCAAACGCGGCGGGTGCCTTTGGCTTGCTGCGACGCAGTGTGATGCGCTGGGGCATGCTGACTGCCGCGATGATCTTTAGCGCCCACTTTGCGTTCTTTACCTATATGCGTCCCTTTATTGAGACGGCGGTGAATCACGATCTGAGCCAACTGTCCCTGATTCTACTGGCCTTTGGCGTGTCGAATTTTGTGGGAACGCTGCTGGCCGGCGTATTACTGTCTCGCCATATTGCGCTAACGCTCAGTGGGGCTGCCCTGTTAATGGCGATCATTGCTCTGGTGTTGACACAGGTTGGTGACATGGCCGGATTTTTGGCGGTGGGCGTGGCGTTTTGGGGGCTGACGTTTGGTGTTATTCCGCCAGGCTGGTCAACCTGGATTGCGCGCGTAGTGCCTGACGAAGCAGAAGCCGGTGGGGGATTACTGGTGGCGTCGATTCAATCGGCTATCTCTGTGGGCGCAGCGGCAGGCGGCTGGTTGTATGATGGGCAAGGGGCGGTCGGCCTGTTTTGGGGCAGTGGAATCATGATGCTACTGGCCGCATTTTTCCTCTACAGCCGCGTGCGGCAGTCAGGTTAGCGCACTCACGGTATCGCACGTTGAGGTGCGATACCGTGTCATTTCTACAGGGTGAATGCGTGGCGAAACGCCGCCAGTGCGCTGTCCGAATCTCTCATGGCCCAGCCTTCCTGTGCCACCACACCGCGATAATCGATGTCCTGGAGCGCCCGCGCAAGGGCAGGAGAGTGGATCTCACCCGTGCTTATATTTTGGGTACGCGTGACAGGCTTATCCACATGGCGGCAGCCAAGAGCATCAACACAAAACTCGCGCTGCTTAACGCGACGCTGTGCGAAAAGCTAAATGCGGTTTTAGCAGCCTGAATCGTGCTTTCAGCCAGCGAAGGGATCAGCTCTTGTGAAACTCGCATTGCTTCACCAATTGAGGAGGCCGCGCGGGCTGACTCACTCGGGCTTAATTCCGCGGGTAACACGATGGTCGAAGCAAAACTACGCGTCAGAATTAAACCAAAAATGGCAATGCCCAATCCGGCACCTAATTCATAAGACATGGTCTCGATGGCACCGGCGGCAGAGGCCTTTTCTTTTGGCGCCGCTGCCATAATAGCGGCGGTAGAAGCCAACAGTGCGCTGGCGGCACTGAAGCCCAGCAGGGCCATCAGTATGCTGGCCTGCCATTGCTGAGTGCTGAAATCCAGCGTGGAAAGCCCGAGGAAACTGATGGCGCTGAGCCCCATACCTGCTGTTGCTACCGTGCGCAATCCTAATCGTTCGACCAGTAATCCCGCGATAGGGCCGCTAAAACCACTGGCTAACATCACGGGCAGCATAAACATCCCGGCATCAAAGGGAGTGAAGCCGTGCACAAATTGCAGCTCCTGCGCCATAAGCAACTCAAAGCCCACCAAGGTAATCATGGCGGTTAGTGCCATCACGATCCCGCTAACAATAATGCGATTGCGAAACAGCGACAGATCAATCATCGGCGAGGGTGCGCGGAGTTGAAGCTGCACGAACCGCGCGAGCAATGTGGCACCCACGATGAAAAAGCCCAGTGTCAGCAGGGCATGGGTACCGCCTTTCATCGCCACTTTTGCCGTATACACCAGCAGCAGAATAGCCGTGATCAACAGCAGCGCATGGCGCAGATTCAACGCCTGTTCGGCACGTCCGGTCTGCGCAGGCACAAAGCGAAGGCTGAGCGCGACAACAGTGATGACGATGGGCACGTTAATCAGAAAAACAGAGCCCCAATAAAAGTGCTCCAGCATAAAGCCACCAATCAGTGGGCCAAATGCCGCGCCGCCCGATCCCACTGCGGCCCATATGCCTAATGCCAGGTTACGATCGCGGGTTTCAACAAACAGGGTGCGAATACCTGCCAGCGTCGCCGGGACAATCATGGCGGCGCCGATCGCCAACGCCGCTCGTGCAGCAATCAGCAGGGCGGCGTTCGGTGCCATCGCCGCTGCCAGCGAGGCTAAACCAAACAGGGCACTGCCAGTAATTAACAGACGTTTGAAACCGATGCGATCGCCCAAGGCTCCCATTGGGAGCACCATTCCAGCCATCACCAGGGAGTAAATATCAATGATCCACAGCAGCTCATTACCGCTGGCATTCAACGTCATGCTCAGGGTTGGCGCGGCAACATGCAACACGGTTGCATCAATCGCAACGGGAATGTAGACCATTACAATAATGATTAAAGACAACCATTTACTAAACATAACTCATCCATAAAGTGTAATTGAACATGTGTTCAAGTTGGTATGCTACTCAAAGTTGAACAAGAGTCCAAGTTTTTGTTACGCTCATTGACTCTCTATTGTGGCGTGCGTGCGAATGAACTATCTGAATAAAGACCAACGTAAAGAAACCATCTTACTGGCGGCGATGAATGTGGCATTGGCGGAGGGATTTATGGGCATGACGGTGCGCCGAATCGCTCAGGAAGCGCACGTTTCTGTCGGTCAGTTGCACCATCACTACGCCTCGATTGGCGAACTCAAGTCACTGGCTTTTGTGCGCTTAATTCGCGCTCATCTCACTCTTGACGGTGTTTCAGACCAGGCGTCGTGGCGGGGAAAACTGTTGTTTATGTTAGGCGGCAGCGCTGAAGGCATTGATCCATACATTCGCCTGTGGCGTGAAGCACAAATCCTGGCGGCAAACGACGCGGATATGCGCGATGCGTATTGGCGCACGCTAAAAATGTGGCATCTTGAGGTCGTCCATATCCTGCAACAAGGTATTGATGCCCAAGAGTTTCGCTTATCTGACGATGTGCAGGAGGTGACCTGGCGCATGATGGCTTTTGTCTGCGGGTTGGACGGCATTGTGATGTTGGGCATGCCTGAGTTCGATGAACGTAGCTTCGATGTGCAACTGGAAAAGGCCGTGGCTAAAGAGCTTTTGCCGTGGTCTGACGATGTCATCGCCGGTTGAGAAACGTGTCAGTTGTTGTATGTTGTGACATTAAGCCTTTTGTTCGTCTGGTGACGCGACAGATTAAGGAGTGACAACAATGCAAATGCAGCAGAATGGGAATGTGCCCCGGGTAATCGGTGTTGTTTGCGAGCGTATCGCCAATCCATCGCACCTAAAAATGCTCGATGCGCTGACGCGGCAATTGAATGCACGCGGTGAATTGACGCTCTTGCTGCAGGTGAGCTCGCGCGACGATTTTCGTGCCCAATTGCATAATGCTGCACCCTTACCCATTGTAGGTTTAGTGTTTCTGACCTCTCTCTTTGAAGATGAACTTGAGATTGCCCACGACATCCTTCCTCAGGTGCCCACTTTGCACCTCGCTACTCGCTATGCGCCTTCACGGGCGAACGCGCTGAACAGTGATGATTACGCCGCCGGTGAGGCAATAAGTCGTTTGTTATTGGAGCAAGGGCATCAGCGACTGGGTTATCTGCATGCACCGCGAGAATCAGCAGCGCGCTCGCGCCAGGAGATGGGATATGTTGATTGCCTGGCGTTAGCCAATAAAACCCCTGTTTTGCTAACGGCGACACAGGATGCGCGCGAGGCGGGTTATCAGGCCATGCTGAATTATCTAAAAACCACCTATTCCTCGGAGCGCATTCACGCGCTGTTTTGCGCAAGTGATGCGCTGGCTTTTGGTGCGCTGCAGGCAACGCGTGATTTTGGGCAGGGGGCGCACGTAGCGGTGGTGGGTTTTGGCGATGTGGAAGAGGCGGCATCCTCGACCTGGCATCTGACGACATGGACGCAGCATCCTGAGTTAATCGTTGCCGAAGGCATCAATCGATTGTTGTCACAAGCGGGTGATAACACAGGTGCATGGCAGCAAGGCGCGCTGCAGATTCGCCATTCGCATTTTGGCCGGGCAGTTGCTGGAGAGATGCTAAAGTGTGGCTGCGCAAGCCGCCATTAACCTGCACTACCGTGGCGCGCGGGCAGTAAGTTTGCGCGCCATCACATATCACGCACTTTTTTAAGATTTTTTTTACTGCTTTTTCTGTTAATTAAATTTAAGCAATTTCGCATCTTTGTTGCGCCACTTTCCAGCTATCCAAATCCGCTAATTAGCGACAAAACTGACGGTAATTAATCTTGTTTATATTTTAAGATTTCCCCTTTTTTTACGCTTTCATTGGGAAGCGTACCCCGCTTTATATAAAACCGCTTGCTGAGCCCTATCGCTTTTTTTGTGGTAAACACTGATGGCGCCTGAAAGGGGGGGAATGAACCACGGGCAAAGGGGTTTTAACGTAGTTATTGACAAGAACAATCCGTAACGTGCGCCTTATTCTGCTATTAAGGGTTAAGGTTAGCTGATTGGTTTATGGCACTTAACGAAAAGTTGGGTGTCGGTTACTAATGGTTTTTAAGGTGTGCGTTTCCAGTAATTGCTTAATGTTGCTGTTTTAACCGAGAATATTCCTATGTTCACCTTAGTGATCATCAAAAAAATGTTATTGATCTGGTCGGGCCATCGCTCTATATTGGTAAAAATTATTACAGTGAGACGCAGTTCTCTTGCGTCAGTTTAGTTTAAACAGCAAGGAGTGCCCGTGAGCAATTCATATCAGAACGAAATCCCTAAGGCGCGCGTAAACATCAAGTTGGATCTACACACTGGTGGTGCGCAGAAGAAAATGGAATTACCGCTGAAGTTGCTGGTTACTGGTGATTTCAGTAATGGGCAGGAGGAACGCCCATTATCTGAGCGGGAGAAGGTCAACGTCAACAAAAATAATTTCAACAGCGTGTTATCCGATCACGCACCTGCGATTCGCATTAGCGTACCCAATACGCTGGCCGATGACGGCAGCGAAGAAAACGTCAACCTGACCTTCCGCGATATGAAAGATTTCGAACCGGAGCAGGTTGCCCGTCAAATTCCCCAGCTTAAAGCCATGCTCGCCATGCGCAACCTGCTGCGTGACCTGAAATCCAATCTGCTGGATAACGCCACTTTCCGTCGCGAGCTGGAAACCATTCTGAAAGATCCTGCGCTCAGCGACAGCCTGCGTGAAGAGCTTTCCGCACTGGCCGACAGCAAAGCCTGATTATCGCTATCTCCTCTTAACGGATTATAAAAAGGGAATTCACATGTCAGTTCAAAACGACACCCTCACTGCCGGTGCCGCCACCGTGCACGCCCGTCCCGACGCAGGCACGGTGTATGCCTCACTGTTTGAAAAAATCAACCTCAGCCCGGTCAGCCAGATCAGCGAGCTGGACACCTGGCAGGATAATCAGGCGATGTCAGACGCCAGCGCCGATGAGCGCGTGACCGCCGCCATGCGCGTCTTTCTGCAGCGTCTACAACAGTCTGGTGATCGCGTCGAAAAACTCGACAAGCACCTGCTCGATCACCACATTGCCACGCTGGACAACCAAATCAGCCGTCAGTTAGACGCCATCATGCACCACGAAGGCTTCCAGCAAGTGGAATCCCTGTGGCGTGGCCTGAAATCACTGGTCGACAAAACCGACTTCCGTCAGAACGTGAAGCTGGAAGTGCTGGACATTTCGAAAGACGATCTGCGTCAGGATTTCGAAGACGCGCCGGAAATTATCCAGAGCGGGCTGTACAGCCACACCTACATCGCTGAATACGACACCCCCGGCGGTGAGCCGATTGGCGCGGTGATTTCTGCCTACGAGTTCGATGCTTCGGCACAAGACGTGGCGCTGCTGCGCAATATCTCCAAAGTGGCGGCGTCGGCGCATATGCCATTTATTGGCTCCGCCGGCCCGGCGTTTTTCCTGAAAGACTCGATGGAAGAAGTGGCCGCCATCAAAGACATCGGCAACTACTTTGATCGCGCTGAATACATCAAGTGGAAATCCTTCCGCGACACCGACGACTCGCGCTATATCGGCCTGACCATGCCGCGCGTGCTGGGGCGTCTGCCGTATGGCCCGGATACCGTGCCAGTGCGAAGCTTTAACTACGTGGAAGAAGTGAAAGGTCCGGACCACGACAAATATCTGTGGACCAACGCGTCGTTTGCCTTTGCCGCCAACATGGTGAAGAGCTTTATCAACAACGGCTGGTGCGTGCAGATCCGCGGCCCGCAGGCGGGCGGCGCAGTACAGGATCTGCCAATCCACCTGTATGACCTCGGCACCGGTAACCAGGTGAAAATCCCGTCTGAGGTGATGATCCCGGAAACCCGCGAATTTGAATTCGCCAACCTGGGCTTTATCCCGCTGTCGTACTACAAAAACCGCGATTACGCGTGCTTCTTCTCGGCGAACTCCACCCAGAAGCCAGCGCTGTATGACACCTCGGATGCCACGGCCAACAGCCGCATTAACTCACGTCTGCCGTACATCTTCCTGCTGTCGCGCATTGCGCACTACCTGAAGCTGATCCAGCGCGAGAACATCGGTACCACCAAAGACCGTCGCCTGCTGGAGCTGGAGCTGAATACCTGGGTGCGCGGTCTGGTGACCGAAATGACCGATCCGGGCGATGAGCTGCAGGCTTCTCACCCGCTGCGCGATGCAAAAGTGGTGGTTGAAGATATCGATGATAACCCGGGCTTCTTCCGCGTGAAGCTGTTCGCAGTGCCGCACTTCCAGGTGGAAGGCATGGATATCAACCTGTCGCTGGTATCGCAGATGCCAAAAGCCAAAGCCTAAGGCGGTAATCAGGGATGAAAACGGAACAGCCGCTGTGGGGAAAAGGCACCATGATTTCCCCTCAGCATTTTCAGCAGCAGGCATCGCGCACAGAGTGGCAACAGGCTTGCCTGGCACAAATGGGGCTAAGTCAGCCCTGGGGCGTCCTGCAGGCTGAATTTGAAGCCGACGCGCTAAAACAGGGGCGGCTTCAGCCGCGCCATCTGCACGTGCGTTTTACCGATGGCACACTGATCGACACGCAAAATGCCGACCCCTTACCGCCGACGCTGACGCTGGAATCCGCGCACAAGGAAGTGACGATTGTTCTGGCGTTACCGCAACTGTATGCCAGTGGCGGTAACTGCCTGCAACCTGATGAAAAAGCGGAGCGCCCGGTGCGCTTCCGCCAGCGCTGGCGCGATGTCCGCAATCAGTTTGGTGATGATACGCGCCAGATTGCCGTGCTACAGCCTGAACTGACGCTGCGCTATGCCGACCAGGACAACAGTGACTGGCTGACCTGTCCGATAGCCCGCCTGCAGCAGGATGCGCAGGGTGGCTGGACCCAAGACACCACGTTTCTGCCACCGCTGCTGCAACTGCAGGCCAGTCCGTGGCTGATGACGCAACTTGAACAACTGGTGGTGCAACTGCGCGCACGGCTGGCACGTTTAATGGGGATGCGCCGCGAGAGCAATCAGCGTATGGCGGATTTTGCCGTGGCAGATGTGTCGCTGTTCTGGCTGCTGAATGCGCTTAATGGCGCAGAGCCCGTGCTGACAAACGCAATGCGGCACCCACAAAGTCCACCGGAGCGGCTCTATCCCGAACTGGCGCGTCTGGCGGGGAATTTATTGACCTTTTCGCTTGAGCACCAGGTCAATGCGATCCCGGTTTATCAGCACGACAGCCTCAACGAGGTGTTTCCACCGCTGTTCGCGCTGCTGGGTACGCTGCTGGAAGCCAGCTTGCCATCGCGGATGGTCGCGATTGAGATGAGCCACGATACTCGCCTGCGTCAGTGGCGGGCACGTCTGCACGACCCCCGCTTGCGTGAAGAGGCCGATTTCTATCTCTCTGTGCGTTCACCGCTGCCGGTTGTGCAACTGCAAGAGCAGTTTCCGCGCCAGTGTAAGGTGGGCTGCCCGGATGACGTTATCGCGTTGATCAACACCTCGCAACTGGGTATTCCATTGCAGCCTTTGAGTCACGTACCGGCGGCTATTCCGCTGCGACTGGAGAATCAGTATTTCTCGCTGGATCTGTCGCATCCGGCCGCGCGGGCCATGCTCGACAGCGGCACCTGTATGTTTTATGTCCCCGGCACGCTGGGCGACCCCGAGCTTGAACTTTTTGCGGTATTGAGAACATGAGCCACCTCAGTCAAACAGACGGCGCAGACATGGATGCTCTGCTGCAGGAAACCTGGTTGCAGGTTATCAGCCTGAAGCACGGCCCCACCTTCAAAGAGGGGGAGGGGCTCGCTCTCTGGCAGCGCTGTGAACAGAACGTCGAGCGCGTTCAGCAAGCGCTGCGCGAAGCGGGAATGAGCGAAGAGAGCCGCCGCGATATTTTACTGGCCCAGTGCGCATTGCTGGATGAAACGGTGAAGAGCCGCGGCCAGCAGGATGATGCCTTGGTGCAGTGGTACAACATGCCGTTGCAGGGGCGCTTTCTGCACACCATTGATGCCGGTAACACGCTGTGCGATCGCATGAAGCACTTGCTTAATCAACCGGGCGCAGATGAGCAGGTACTGATCTGCTTCCACAGAGTGATGATGCTGGGTTTTGTGGGCGGATATGCGTCGCCAGACGCCGAGGATCGTAAACGCCTGATACAGCGTCTGAGTGAGCGCGTACCGCCTTTTGCCGCACAAGCAACCCGGCCAATCCTGATGAAAAGCGAGGCGGGAGCGGGGAACGGGATCCTGCGTTTGTGGCCTGTGCGTATCGGGCTTGGCGTACTGGTGTTAGCCGGTGTGTGGTGGGGGTTAAGCAGTTGGCTGGATCATCTGATCGCCACGCTGCTACCGGATGTGAAGCTATGACACGCGCGCAACGCGGTGGGCTGGCAGCGTGGGCCGTGCTGCTGTGCGCCTTTTTGTGCCTGCTGATGCTGCCGGTGAGCAGGGCCGTGGGCGTGATGTTGCTGCTGCTGTGCATTGTCCTTATTGCTGCGGGATTGTTTATCGCGCTGCGCCGTCGCCCGCTGCCTGAAGATATCGGCAGCGAGGTGCTGGCAGAGACGCTGCCGGAGGCGCATTACCGTTTACCGGTTGTGTTGTGTTGCAACCTCTGCGCCACCGACTCGACAGCAGTAACGGTACGTCGGGTCACGCAGGGGTGTGAAATACAGGTGGCCCGTGCGGGTGATCTGCAACACATTCTGCGCCAGGTGCTGCAACTGCGCCCGGACTGGGGCAGGCAACTGGCCATCAGTGTGAGTGTGAATCCTCAGCAGCATCAGGATGTGGCCGCGCTGGAAAATCAGTTGCTGGAACTGCGCTGGCAAATTGCGTTGTTGCGCCGGGAGTGCGGGCAGACGCTGCCATTGCTGTTGTCCTCGCAGGTTGCAGGCACTTGTACACAGACAACTGAGCCCGTCTGGCAACTGACCACGGCGTCCGCACAGACGCAGGTTTGGGTTGCGGGTCAGGCACCCTGCGCTGTTGCGCAGTGGCTACAGGCAGAAGGCACTGTGGCTTTTGCACAGCAGGTGTTGTTCAACACGCTCGATGCCTGGTTTAACCGGCACGTGCTGTCGGTGTTCACGTCAGATAACGCAGATATTAAACCGGTGGCGCCTTTTGCTGTGCTCTGTGCGCTACAGCCACAGCTTGCGGATACGCAGGCGAAGTCTCTGTGGACGGACTGGCTCACGGCGCATAGCGCATTGCAGGCCGTGCAGGGATGGCAGCCCGCTGAACATGCCGCGCAATCTGCGGCCCGGCCCGATTTTATTATGCCCCTGTTGCCAGCCGGGCAGGGCGTAACGCCGCTAACCCGGACAATGCGTGCGGGCACCTCGCTGTTTATTGCGACAGGCGTCGCAGCGCTGCTGTGCAGCGCCTGGAATAACCAGGCATTTATCCATCGCGTGGCCTTTGATCTCAATCGCTACGCACAGATAGCCATGGCCGACTACGTGGCGAAATTCGCCGCGGTGGAAACCCTGCAACAGGATGCGGAGCAGCTTGATACCTGGGCGCGACAGGGTGAGCCCGTCGGCATGGGGCTGGGACTGTACCAGGGGGGGCGCTTACACCAGCCCGTACTCAGTGCGATAGCCAGTTATCAGCCGCCAGCCATCCCGCCGCCGTTGCCCGAAGATAAGGGACAACCGCAGCCAACGATTGTGCGTCTCGACAGCCTGTCGCTGTTTGATTCGGGGCGCGCGGAACTTAAATCCGGCTCGACCAAAGTGCTGGTCAACGCCCTGGTCGGTATCAAAGCCAAACCGGGCTGGCTGATTGTGGTGGCCGGACATTCCGATAACACCGGAAATGCAACCTTTAACCAGCGCCTCTCCCTGAGACGTGCCGAAGCGGTACGTGACTGGATGCGCGATACCGGCGATGTGCCGGAGAGTTGTTTTGCGGTGCAGGGCTTTGGTCAAAGCCGCCCGCTGGCAAATAACGACACGCCGCAAGGGCGCGCGACCAACCGACGTGTCGAAATCAGTCTGGTGCCGCAGGCAGATGCCTGCCGGTTGCCAGATGCAACCCTGCCGTCATCACAGGATGGTGACGGCATTAAAAATCAAATGGAGTAACACATGGCAATTCCAGTTTATTTGTGGCTGAAAGATGACGGCGGCGCGGAAATTAAAGGTTCCGTGGACGTACAGGACCGTGAAGGCAGCATCGAAATCGTTGCGCAGGAACATAATCTGTACATTCCGACCGACAACAATACTGGCAAATTAACCGGTACCCGTATCCATACGCCGTTCCTGTTTACCAAGGAAATCGACGCCTCCAGCCCGTATCTGTACAAAGCGGTGACCACCGGTCAGACCCTGAAATCTGCCGAGTTCAAATGGTACCGCATTAACGATGCAGGCCAGGAAGTAGAGTACTTCAATACCAAACTGGAAAACGTAAAAGTAGTGAAAGTGAATCCTGTGATGCACGACATCAAGGATCCGGCGAAAGAGAAGCACAATCACCTTGAGCAGCTTGAACTGCGTTACGAAAAAATCACCTGGACCTACAAAGACGGCAACATCATTCATTCCGATTCCTGGAATGAACGCGCTACCGCCTGATTACGCATCTCATTTCGAGCTGTAGCGGCGTTTGCTGCGCTCGCGCACCCCGGTCGTTGCTTTATGCCAGCGTCCGGGGCTGCATCGGCTTGCTGCCTTGCTTCAGCACGAACGTTTTAGCGTAATCGTCATCCGGGCTGTTTTTTAACAGCCCGTTTGATGCCTGGTGCATTCATCCATTCAGGGGTGAAACCACAAGTCATCTTTACCTTTTAATCTGCCTGCCTTATGCGCTTTGGTTTACAGCGATGGGCGGTAGCGTGCCCGAAACGGAGAGCCTTTAACATGGAACATCAGTCAGCAGTTCTGTTACGACGTCTACACCCCTTCTGCGCCCGGGCGCTGGAGGCCGCCGCATCCCTGTGCCAAACGCGTGCACACGCGGATATCACCCCCGAGCACTGGTTACTGAAACTGTTAGAGCAGGGCGAGGGCGATATCACGGTGCTGGCGCGCCGTTACGAATGGGACATGGACAGCCTCTGGCAGGATTTACTGACGTTTCTGGAGCGCCAGCCACGTTCGCTCAGCGCGCGCCCTCAGCTTTCGCAGTCGCTGGAATCACTGTTAAAACAGGCCTGGCTCTGCGCGTCGCTGGAAGACGGCACGCCGCAAATTCGCAGCCATCATTTACTGCAAGCCATGACGGAGCAGCCTTCACTGGTGCGTTGCGAAGGGCTGTGGCCGCTGTTAAGCCTGCGCGGAAGCCAACTGCAACGTCTGCGCCCGCTGCTGGACGCACAATCTGATGAACGTCCGGGCGCGGAACCTCTTGCCGAGCCGATCGCAACCCTCAGTGAGCGTGTGCAAAATGCGGGTGACGGCCAGGCCTCAGCCCCGGTTGCCGAGGCGCTGGCGCGCTTTACCCGTGATATCACCGCGGATGCGCGCAGCGGCAAAATCGATCCGGTGTACGGACGCGATACGGAAATTCGCCAAATGGTGGATATTCTGTCACGTCGTCGTAAGAACAACCCCATTCTGGTGGGCGAGCCGGGCGTGGGTAAAACCGCACTGGTCGAAGGGTTGGCGCTGCGCATTGCCGAGGGCAACGTGCCAGACAGCCTGAAACCGGTCAGTGTTCGCACGCTGGATCTGGGGATGTTGCAAGCTGGTGCGGGCGTCAAAGGCGAATTTGAACAGCGCCTGAAAAATATTATTACCGAAGTGCAGCAGGCCGCGGACCCGGTCCTGCTGTTTATTGATGAAGCACACACCATTATTGGCGCTGGCAATCAAGCGGGCGGCGCGGATGCTGCGAACCTGCTGAAACCGGCGCTGGCGCGCGGTGAACTGCGTACCATCGCGGCCACGACCTGGAGCGAGTACAAACAGTATTTTGAACGTGATGCTGCGCTGGAACGCCGTTTCCAGATGGTGAAAGTCGATGAGCCGGATGACGACACCGCCTGCCTGATGCTACGCGGTTTAAAATCACGCTACGCGCAGCACCACGGTGTGCACATTACTGATGATGCGGTGCGGGCAGCGGTGACGCTTTCACGCCGTTACTTAACCGGGCGTCAATTGCCGGATAAAGCCGTCGATCTTCTGGACACCGCCAGTGCCCGCGTGCGCATGAGTCAGGACACCGTGCCGGAAGGAATAACCCAGTTGAAGGCACAACGAGAAGCACTGGCGTTAGAAAAGCAGGCGCTGGAAACCGATGCCGAGTTGGGTGCCAGCACACAGGCCGATCGTATTAACGCGATTAACCTGCAAGAGGCCGCACTCAGTGAAGCCTTAACGGCGCTGGAAAACCAACTCAGTCTGGAGCGCGACAGCCTGCAGCGGCTGATCGCATGCCGCCAGGAAAACGCACCGCGTGATGACATTGCGGCACTGCGCGCAGAACTGGACGCCATCCAAAACGGTGAGCCGCTGTTGGTGCCCGACGTTGATGTGCGCACGGTTGCCGGGGTGATTGCTGACTGGACAGGCGTGCCGCTGTCATCGCTGATGAAAGATGAGCAGAGTGAATTGCTGACGTTGGAGCAGGCGTTAACCGCCCGCGTAGTCGGCCAGGATGCGGCTTTGCATACCATTGCACAGCGTCTGCGGACTTCCAAAACCGGGCTGACACCTGAAAATGGCCCACAAGGCGTATTCCTGTTGGTTGGCACCAGCGGCACAGGCAAAACCGAGACGGCGTTGGCACTGGCCGATCAGTTATACGGCGGTGAGAAATCCCTGATCACCATTAATCTCTCGGAGTATCAGGAGCCGCACACCGTCAGCCAACTGAAAGGCTCCCCGCCGGGCTATGTGGGTTACGGACAGGGCGGCATTCTTACCGAGGCCGTGCGCAAGCGTCCATACAGCGTGGTGCTGCTTGATGAAGTCGAAAAGGCCCACCGCGATGTGCTCAATCTGTTCTATCAGGTCTTTGATCGCGGCGTGATGCGCGATGGTGAAGGCCGCGAAATTGATTTCCGCAATACGCTGATCCTGATGACTTCCAACCTCGGCAGCGAGGCATTGATGCAATTGCTGGAAGAGCGCCCGGAAGCCAGCGATGGCGATCTACAGGAGTTGCTGCGTCCGACACTGCGCGATCACTTCCAACCGGCATTGTTGGCGCGTTTCCAGACGGTGATTTATCGCCCTCTGGCACAGGCGGCGATGCGCAAAATTGTCGAGATGAAGCTGGGACAAGTCAGCCGTCGCTTACGCCAGCACTATGGCATCAGCACGCAAGTGGAAGAGGCGTTGTACGACGCACTGACCGAGGCCTGCCTGCTGCCGGATACCGGCGCGCGCAATATCGACAGCCTGCTTAATCAGCAAATCTTGCCAGCGCTCAGCCAGCAAATTCTTCAGCACCGCGCGGCTGGCACATTACCGGCAACCCTGAGCCTGGGCATCGGTGAAGACGGCGATATAACGATGGTCTTCTGAAGCAACAACGTTAAGAAAACCTCACGCACTCAATAAGGACGTTATGATGACCGGTAATCCTGCACCAACATTTTTCAACCACAGCCACCATCTGCTGGCGGTACATGACTGTGCTGCTGTGTTGGATGTACTCAATTTCACTGGCAATGAAGCCCTGAGTAAGCCTTTTACGTGGAGGATTACCTTTACCAGTGCTAATCACGATCTGGCCCGTGAAGCGATGCTACTGAAAGGGGCTTCACTGACCTTACAACCCGCAGCAGAGAGCCAGACCTATCAGCCTGCATCGGAACCGCTGCGTGTGGTGCAGGGTGTGGTGACGGGGTTTGACGTACTCGGCACCTCAGTAGACGAAACGCGTTATGCCATTATGCTGCAACCGCGACTGGCCTTGCTGGCGCGTAATCGACAAAACGCTATCTGGCAGGACATGTCGGTGCCGCAAATTGTCGAGTCTATTCTGCGCGATCGCCACGGCATGCGCGGTCAGGATTTCCTTTTCTCGCTGAATCATGAATACCCGCGTCGCGAACAGGTGATGCAATACAACGAAGACGATCTGCAATTTGTCTCGCGCCTGTTGGCAGAAGTGGGGATCTGGTTTCGCTTCACGACCGATCTGCGTCTCAATATTGACGTTGTTGAGTTCTATGACGGCCCACAAGGCTACGTTTCAGAAGTTACCCTGCCAGCGGTACCGCCTTCCGGGTTGCACGATAACGGGGTGGAATCCGTCTGGGAACTGGTCAGCCGCCACAGCGTGGTGGAAAAAACGGTCAGCACGCGTGACTACAACTACCGCGATGCCACCGCAGATATGAATGCCCAGGCCGATATCACCGGTGGCGATATCACTACCTACGGTGAGGCCTACCATTGGGCGGATAACTACTTGAGCGCGGGAGAAGCCTGGAGCGCCAGTCCCGTTATCGAAAGCGGGGCGTTCTACGCTCGCCTGCGCCATGAGCGCTATCTCAACCAACAAACGTTGCTCACTGCCGTATCAAGCTGCGCCAGTTTGATGGCCGGTTCAGTGGTCAATGTCAGCGGCGGCGCTGCGGTTTCGGAAACGTTTCGCAACGGCGTGGTGATTACCGCGCTGACCTGTAAAGCGGCGCGTGACAGCAGTATGGAAACGCAGTTTACCGCTATCCCGGCGCAGGGGCGCTACAGCTACCGACCTGCGCTGATTGCGCGCCCCGTAATGGCCGGAACGCTACCGGCGCGGGTGACCAGCACCACCGTCAACGACAGCTACGGCCACATCGATCGCGATGGCCGTTATCGCGTCAATATGCTGTTTGATCGTAGCGACTGGGAAACCGGATTTGAAAGCCTGTGGGTGCGCCAGGCACGTCCTTACGCCGGCGATACCTACGGCCTGCATTTGCCGCTGCTGGCGGGCACCGAAGTGGCGATTGCCTTTGAGCAGGGCAACCCGGATCGCCCCTATATTGCGGGTGTGCTGCATGATTCGGCCCACGGCGATCACGTCACCATTCGCAACTACAAGCGCAACGTACTGCGCACGCCTAAAAACAATAAGCTGCGCCTCGATGACACCGCAGGCCAGGAGCATATCAAACTCAGCACCGAGTACGGCGGCAAAAGCCAGCTTAATCTTGGGCATCTGGTCGACAGTGAAAAGCAGAAACGCGGCGAAGGTTTTGAGCTAAGAACCGACAGTTGGGGGGCGATACGCGCAGAGAAAGGGCTGTTTATTAGTGCCGATGGTCAGCCAAAAGCACAAGGCCTGCAAAGAGAAATGCAGGCGGCTTTGCAAACACTGGAGGCGGCACAACAAACCGCAGCGGGATTGCGCCATGCCGCAGAGGCCGCCAGTGCAGAGCTGGCAGATATTGCGGCGCAAACCACGTTAATGAAAGAGGCGTTAGAGGATTTAAAAGCGCAGGCGTTATTAATGTCTGCCCCGGCAGGTATCGCACAAGTGACGCCAGCCAGTCTGCAGCTCTCCGCAGGTGAAAATTTAATTGCCACCACCGGTAAAAACGCCGAATTCAGCATTGCTAAGCGATTTAGTCTTGCGGTGGGAGAGGTACTGAGCCTGTTTGCCCATCGCATGGGCATTAAGATGTTTGCGTCAGAGGGAAAGGTTGATATTCAGGCGCAATCAGATGCTTTAAATCTGTTTGCAAAACAGCAACTTTCCATTGCAAGTTCACATGATGATGTCGTGTTATCGGCCAGGAAAGCCATTCTGCTTAGCTGTGGAGGATCTTTTATTCGCCTGAGCGAAGCGGGTATTGAAATGGGAACGGCTAAAAACGTCACGGTAAAATGCATTGCCATTCAGCAGCAGTCGGCGGAGCAACTGAAAACGGCACTGGCATTGTCGCCAGGCTGTAAGCCGGGAGTGATAGCAGCAGCGCTTGAGCAGAGTGCTGTGCTAAAGCTGGGATGACAGAAGATTAGGAGAATCATTATGGCAAAGAAAGTGGCTTTGCTGGGTGATAGCACCAGTAATGGCAAGGTAATGACGGCCACCGCGAATTTCTATTCCAATGAAAAACGCGTAGTGCAGGATGGTGACATGGCGAGTTGTTCAGCGTGTAAGGGGCTTTTTCCTCTGATTGGCACTGCGCGTTATCTGCTCAGTGGCAATACCCTCTTAGTTCAGGATCAAGATCGCGTAAACTGCCAATGCAGCGATCACAAAGTGTATGCCAGCGGCAACATTTTCACCGGTTAAGCAAAAGGAATTGATGATGGCCTGTGACGGCTTATGTGATGCAAAAGGGCTGGCAATAATGCCTGTCCGCTATGCGGTTATTCCCGGGTATCTGGATGCAACACTGCCCGCGTGGGCGCAAGACGGAAACACCACGGCGGTAGCGCTTGAAAACGATGAAAAATACGCGCTGCGCGTATTGCGTCAGGGTTATATGTATATTTTCTATGAGAAAGGAGCTTGTGGTGAACGCTACTGGGAGTGCTACAGCGTCGCGGAGGATGGCTCATTGTGGCGCCAGTTTTCGGCAGCCAGACCCCTGTCTGTTCAGAAGCCGCAGTGCTCCGCCGCGCATCATAATCCAATCAATGTAGCCTTCCTGACGATAGCGTCTCCACAAACGTGTGGCAATATTTGGCTGGCGTTCAGTCAGTATCCGTGGGAAACCGAAACCCTGGATCGTTACCGTGATGATGCCAAAGCACGTGATGCGCGAATGCTCCGTTTCAGTCCTCAGAGCTGGTTAACAAGTCAGCGCACCAGTCCGGGTACCATTGCGACGACCGATGCGCTGGAAAGCGTGCTGGATTATCAGCAAGGGCCACACACAGGGCGTCTACCCGGCCCGTATCAGCAGCAGTCAACGCCTTTTAGTACTGCGCCGGCTTTGAAGGTGGAACCCAAGGGAGAGACTGATGGATGGGAATACAACGCAGGGATGCTAAACGACTGTACCACGTTGTATGCCTGGTCGCGCGGACGTGAATGCCGTGCACAACTGACGGCATTACAGATGCAGGCCCGCAGTGGCGAAGACGCGCCTGTACTGCTGCCACTGTGGGATGCAATAGGTATCACACATGAACTTAACGGCTGGTGCCAGGATGCGCTCGGGCGGCGTGCCGAATTTGAACAAGAGCGAGACCTGGAGTTACAAACGCTCAGCAGCCTGGATGGGTTGCGCGAAGTGATCGGCAAGCGGGATGAGGCCCGAATTGAACGCTATCTTGATGTCCGGGGGCGCTCGGGAGAGCCTTTTCTCAGTGAGGATACGCTCAGTGCCCGCATGGCCGCAGCAGAACAACGTTATGCTGACCATCCGGATGTGCTGGCGCAGGTGCGCCAGGACAATGCCTTGCTGGCTTCCTGGCGCGGCAAGCACGTGGAACTGGTGCACATACAAGGGATTATATTCAGCAACCCCCGGCAACTGGCGTCGCATCGCCGTCGTGTCGAACAGATTAAAGCAGAGGTCGCAGCAGAGGAAGCACGCCGTCCGCAGTCGCGACGCGACAGTGAAGTGACCGCCTGGAAGCACTATGAAAAACGTCTTAGTCTGCCGCGTATTGATAATTTCAAAGCCTGCTATGAAAAGCTAAAACGCGAAAGTGACGATCTGTTTGCCATACGCACGCGCAGCCTGCTTAACTGGTTAAGCGCGCCGCAACTGTCCATTACGTTGGATGATTTACACTGTACTAGCAAGCGGGCAGGCTTGTTTTATCAGTCGGCAGTAACGGCGGCTATCACCGGTATTGAGCGGTGTGAAGGGGGGGCTACGCTGCTTGATAGCTGGCTGGGTGAGTTCAGCACCTGTAATCGGCACAATCTGGCCTGGCGTCACATAGCCGCCAACAATCCGCTGATGTTAGCGGAGCTGGAGCCACTGTTGGCGATGGTAAAGGCAGAGCCTGAAGAAATGATCACCCCTGCCAATGCAGACCCCGTGGTGGCACGTCTGATGGCGACGGCGGGCGTGATGAACAAGACGCTGGAGTATTATGGCCTCGCGGAGGCGAATAAAAACCAGTCGCACTGGAATAATAATACCCACGGCCTGGAGCAGCGGCTGTCGCGCGCTGATGCGGTCACGATTACCCTGGGCGACCGGATAACAAAAATGTCGCGCCTGACTGCGGTGGGTGAATCGATGACCACCACCTCCTTTCGGCTGATTTTTATGATCCGCGCGGGCATTCCTATGGAATGGGTAGAAAGGACGCTGACGGCCAATCTGCATGAATCGCCGGCCACACGGGCACTGCTGCTGGAGGCGTTCCGGCGCAGCAATGAGTTTATGAGCCCGGAAGCAGAGGTGCTGGCGCGGCGGCAGTCGATGCGAAAGAACCTTAGCAACTATCTGGAGACAGAGGAAGGACGGGGGAAAATGCGCGAGGCGCGCATCGGCGCCATGCTGCTGGTGTTTAACGCCATTGAGCTGGTCTGGTTAATCAATGAGTGCCGTGAAGACAGAAAACCGCTGACCAGCGTATTGGCCAGCGGCCTGATGGTCGCAACGCAGACAATGACAATGATCGCCCCCGCCATGGAGCAGGGTGTGATTAACAGCCAGCGAGCTGCGGGGGCACTGAAAATCCTGGGCGCAAAAGCGGGGATGGCTGCGTCGGGATTGTCGATGTTTTTGAGTTTAGATTCTGCATTTACAGAGGGTGAGAAAGGACATAATGGGATGTCTACGTTGAATGCCCTCAGAGGGGGAACTGACGTTATCTCATTTATTAAATACTCAGGTGATTTATTAAAACTATTTAAATATGAATCAACCGAAAAAATTAGTAATGGAATAAGGTTTTTTTTGACGAAAAAGTTTTTTGGCGTTCGTGTATTGACGATAATGATTAGCTGGCAATTTCAGGTGGGAATATTATTACTGCAGGGAGTGATTGCTATCGTACAGGATGATGATTTGCAGATATGGTGCAATAATTGCGTTTTTGGGTTATCCCCGGCGGGAAAAAGCTGGCGTAAACAGCAAGAATTACTTGAACAGGCAGTTAAGGACATTACATGACAATAAGGAAACCCATTAGAAGCGGGAGTCGTTTCACCCAAGCAGAAGATCTACAGGCATTGCGTACCGCCCAGGAGATTGCCCGTAATAATGGCAGTGAGTGGGATCGTGAACTGCCGCCGCGCCCGGTATTACCGCCCTATGGCCCACTGGAAAAAATCAGCGGTGTGCTGGAGGCATTTTCCAGCGAAAGTTATGAAGAGTGCTTTGATGCCGACCGTTACCGAACCTTTCAACAACCTCAGCTCACAGAGAGCCAAAGGGTGGGGGGAGCCGCGATGATGACGCTGGTCGGTAATTCAGCGACTGCGGGTGCCTTTGCTTCTGATGATGATGACAAGAGCCTGGCAGAGTATGTGCAGGGGATAATTAATGGTAAACCGTTTCGCGGCTGGGTGGGACTCACGCGCTTAAAAGCTGGAGACGAAGTGGAGTTAATTGCTGACTGGCAGGAAGATCATTATGAGGTGTATGCCATAGCACTCCCCAGAGAGCGAATTATTTCAGTGTGTCCAAGATGTGCCTGGGGGCGGCGTGCTAAACTGTGGCTTAGAGTTAAATACATGTTTATACTGATCTTAATTATGCTAACTATTTTGACACTAGCTAACTATCAATTTAATGATGGTGATTTTAACAAAACTTATTTTTTTTTATTAACAGTGATGTACCTTTTTGCACAGTCAGTTTCTGGGGCGATAGCATGGTTTGCCTATAAGGCATATAAAGAAACAACATGTAAACTTGCAGAGGAAATATTTTCTCTGATAGGTCTTTCATTAACTAAAAATATCAATCTTAATAAGCTGACTCGACAACGAGAACGCGCGTTAAAGAAAGAGGGTAAGTGGAAGAATCCTGCGGATAAAACAGGTGAGAAATATCCCTCTAATAAATTTATGTATAATGCGGAATATTGGTTCTACTATTAATTATATGGACATAGCGGTGAATAGAATAGATTAGGGCGTTTTGATAAGGAAATCACATGACAGTAAGAGAACCGATTGTCGTCTGCGGGCGTTTTACAAATGCGGAAAATTTACAGGCGCTACGTACCAGGCAGGAGATAGCCCGGAATAACGGCAGTGAGTGGGATCGTGAATTGCCGCCGCGTCCGGTACTGCCGCCCTATGGCCCGCTGGAAAAAATCAGCGGCGTACTGGAGGCATTTTCCAGCGAAAGCTATAAAGAGTGCTTTGATGCCGATCGTTACCGCACCTTTCATCAACCTCAGCTCACAGAGAGCCAACGGGTAGGTGGGGGCGCGATGTTGACGCTGGTTGGCAATTCAGCGATTGCAGGTGCTCTGGTTTCTGATGAAGATCAGAAGGATCCAGCAGAGTATGTACAGGGGATAATTAATGGCAAACCGTTTCGCGGCTGGGTGGGGCTTACGCGCTTAAAAGCCGGGGACGAAGTGGAGATAATTGCTGACTGGCAGGAAGATCATTATGAGGTGTATGCCATAGCACTCCCCCAAGAGCGCATTATTTCAGTGTGTCCAAGATGTGCCTGGGGGCGGCGAGCCAAACTCTGGCTTAGGGTTAAATATATGTTTATATTGATTTTTCTTATTTTATTCGCATTTTCATCTGTGTATTTTTATAGCAACAGAGTCTTTGATGAAGACTACTTTTATTTGATGATTATGGGCTACTGTATAGCGCAGTCGATTTCGGGGGCAATAGCTTGGTGTGCTTATCAAGCTTACAAAAATACAACCTGTAAACTTGCAGAGGAAATATTTACTCTTATGGGGATTCCATCACCTAAAAATGTCAGCCTTAATAAGATAACTCGACGGCGAGAACGAGAATTAAAGAAAAAAGGCGAATGGATAAACCCTGATGATAAAACAGGTGAGAAATATCCCTCTGATAAACTTATGTATGATACGGAGTACTGGTTTTACTACTAAGTAAATAGATTTGGTAAGGAATGCAATGATTTAGGGAATGTTGATAAGGAAATTACATGACAATCCGAATACCTAGCATTGTCAGCAGGCGTTTTAAAAATCCTGAAAATTTGCAGGCATTACGTACTGCCCTGGAGATTGCCCGTAATAACGGCAGTGAGTGGAGTCGTGAACTGCCGCCGCGTCCGGTATTGCCGCCCTATGGCCCACTGGAAAAAATCAGCGGTGTGCTGGAGGCATTTTCCAGCGAAAGTTATGAAGAGTGCTTTGATGCCGACCGCTACCGCACCTTTCAACAACCCCAGCTCACAGAGAGCCAACGGGTGGGGGGAGCCGCGATGATGACGCTGGTGGGCAATTCTGCGACTGCTGGTGCTTTTGCTTCTGATGATGATGACAAGAGCCTGGCAGAGTATGTGCAGGGGGTAATTAATGGTAAACCGTTTCGCGGCTGGGTGGGGCTTACGCGCTTAAAAGCCGGGGACGAAGTGGAGATAATTGCTGACTGGCAGGAAGATCATTATGAGGTTTATGCCATCATATTACCGAGTGAAAGAATTATATCAGTGTGTCCGAGATGTGTTTGGGGTCGGTACGCTAAAATTTGGCTTAGAATTAAATATATGTTTGCATTTATTTTCTTAATGCTTCTTACATTCTCCATAGCATATTTTCTTGGTGATGATGGTTTTTTTGACGAAAACTATTTTATCTTATTGGCAATGGGCTATTGTGTCTCGCAGTTATTTGCAGGAGCAATAGCATGGTTTGCCTATCAGGCCTATAAAAATACCACCTGTAAACTTGCAGAGGAAATATTTTCTCTTATAGGCCTTCCATCGCCTAAAAGTGTCAGTTTAAACAAAGTAACAAATATACATGAACGAAAGTTAAAGAAAAAAGGTGAATGGAGAAATCCTGCGGATAAGACAGGTGAGAAATATCCCTCTAATAAATTTGTGTATAGCATGGAATATTGGTTCTACTACTAATTGTATGGATTTGGTAAGGAAAGCAATGTTTTAGGGAATGTTGATAAGGACATTACATGACAATAAGGAAACCCATTAGAAGCGGGAGTCGTTTCACCCAGGCAGAAGATCTACAGGCATTGCGTACCGCCCAGGAGATTGCCCGTAATAATGGCAGTGAGTGGGACCGTGAACTGCCGCCGCGTCCGGTATTGCCGCCCTATGGCCCACTGGAAAAAATCAGCGGTGTGCTGGAGGCATTTTCCAGCGAAAGTTATGAAGAGTGCTTTGATGCCGACCGTTACCGCACCTTTCAACAACCTCAGCTCACAGAGAGCCAACGGGTGAGGGGTGCCGCAATGTTGACGCTGGTTGGTAATTCAGCAACTGCAGGTGCCCTGGTTTCCGATGATGATGCCAAGAGCCTGGCAGAATATGTGCAGGGGATGATTAATGGTAAACCGTTTCGCGGCTGGGTAGGGCTTACGCGCTTAAAAGTCGGGGACGAAGTGGAGATAATTGCTGACTGGCAGGAAGATCATTATGAGGTGTATGCAATTACATTGCCCAGTGAGCGCATTATTTCAGTATGTCCAGGATGTGCCTGGGGGCGGCGCGCTAAACTCTGGCTTAGAATTAAGCTTATGTTTTTATTGATTTTTATTATATTGTTTGCATTTTCTACAGTGCATTTTTTTAGCAACGATGTGTTATTTGTAAGAAGTTATTTTATCTTATTGGTAATTGGCTATTGTGTCTCGCAGTTATTTGCAGGGGCAATAGCATGGTGTGCTTATCAAGCTTATAAAAATACCACCTGCAAACTTGCAGAAGAAATATTTTCTCTAATAGGCC
>KZ478060.1:420462-507038 GCA_002837195.1 Enterobacterales bacterium CwR94 | reverse complement strand
TCGGACGCGGGATGGAGCAGCCTGGTAGCTCGTCGGGCTCATAACCCGAAGGTCGTCGGTTCAAATCCGGCTCCCGCAACCAACACAATAAGCACCTTAACGGGTGTTTTTTTGTATCTGAAATTCGGGCTTCCCTGCCCTGATGTCTATTTTCGCGCGACCGCTGCGCCCTTTTCGAAATAGGCCTTGATACCGGCCAGAATGGATTCCGCAACCTGCTGTTGAAAACGGCTGGTTTTCAGCTTGCGCTCCTCTTCCAGGTTACTGATAAACGCCGTTTCCACCAAAATAGAGGGAATATCGGGCGCTTTCAGCACCGCAAAGCCCGCTTGATCCACACTGCGCTTGTGCAAGTGATTCACTTTCCCCATGCGCGTCAGGACTTCTTTACCGAATTTCAGGCTGTCGTTGATGGTCAGGCTCTGCACCATGTCGAACATGGTGTGGTCCAGATAGCGGTCACCGCTCTTGCTCACACCACCAATCAGGTCGGATTCGTTCTGCGTCTGTGCTAAAAAACGCGCCGCGGTGCTGGTCGCCCCTTTGGTGGAAAGGGCAAAGACCGATGATCCGCGTGCAGCACGGTTAGTAAAAGCATCCGCATGAATAGAAATAAACAGATCGGCACGCTGCTTGCGCGCTTTGGCAACCCGCACTTTCAGCGGGATAAACACATCTTCATTACGCGTCATATAAGCACGCATATTGGGTTGTTTATCGATTAACGCCTTAAGTCGACGGGCAATTTTTAGCACCACATCTTTTTCACGCGTTTTGTTTTTGCCTATTGCGCCAGGATCTTCGCCACCGTGACCAGGATCTAACATAATAACCAAAGGTCTGTCACGGCCTGCTTTACCAGGCAGCGGTGCCACAGCAGGCTGTTCTTTATCGAGTGCGCCGCTGTTGTAATCCTCCAGCAACGCCAACAGTGGATCCGATTCTGCAGGCGCGCTGGCAGGAAACAGATCGAGAACCAGGCGATCTTTGATATTGGCCACCGGCCCCAGCGTAAACGTACGCGGTGTGACATTCTGTTTAAGCTCTAGCACCAGTCGAATGGTCGTGGGATCGAACTGCCCGACGCGCGCGCTCTTTATATAGGGATCATCACTGCGCACCAGGCTGCTAATATTTTTCAAGGCTGCATTGAGCCGCACATTTTTAATATCAATCACCACCCGCTCAGGGCTGCTCAGTGCAAACTGTTTGTACTCCAGTGGTGTACTGGACTCAACGGTAAGCCGAGAATAAGTCGAGGAAGGCCACAAACGCACGGCCACCACATGACTGCTGGCGGCAAATCCCAGTTTGGTGACACTCAGGAGTGCCACAGCGCCTGCGCCTTGTAACAAGCGGCGACGCGATAAGAAAGAGGATGAATCGGACATGCCGCTCCGTAGTAAGCTGTGTTTAAAAAACAACCAATTGAAAACCAAGTGGGAAAAACTTTAACGAATCATCCCGGCAGTGTCACCCCTAAAAGCCCCACCGATGTCGCTATTTAAGCATTTTACGAAAATTTACTTTCGGCATCTGGCCTGCATTTCCTCCTTGCACTCCTGCCCAAAAAAGAATAAAAATACAGTAATTACGAATAAAAATTCACAAGAGGTTTGCCGTGAAGGAACGTAGCACCGAGTTGGTCCAGGGCTTTCGCCATACCGTGCCCTACATCAACGCCCACAGGGGGAAGACGTTTGTCATTATGTTAGGCGGCGAAGCCATCGAACATGAAAACTTCTCCAGCATCGTTAATGACATAGGATTGCTGCACAGTCTCGGTATTCGGCTGGTGGTGGTGTACGGTGCACGCCCTCAAATTGATGCTTCTCTGGCCGAACACCAGTTGGAGCCGGTTTATCATAAACACATTCGTGTTACAGATGCGCAATCGCTGGAATTAGTTAAACAAGCCGCCGGACGTTTACAACTCGACATTACCGCTCGTCTGTCCATGAGCCTGAGCAATACGCCCTTACAGGGGGCACACATTAATGTGGTTAGCGGCAACTTTATTATTGCCCAACCCCTGGGCGTCGATGATGGCGTGGACTATTGCCACAGTGGCCGCATTCGTCGTCTTGACGAAGAAGCGATCCACCGCCAACTCGATAGCGGTGCGATTGTGCTGTTGGGGCCCGTTGCGGTCTCGGTCACAGGCGAAAGTTTTAACCTGACGTCCGAAGAGGTCGCGACTCAAGTCGCGATAAAGCTCCGCGCAGAAAAAATGCTCGGGTTCTGTTCTGAACAAGGTGTTACCACTGCGGAAGGCAACATTATCTCGGAACTTTTTCCCGGTGAAGCCCTGGAAAAAATCAACGAACTTGAAGCCGCAGGTGATTATCACTCCGGTACCGTGCGCTTTTTACGGGGTGCCGTAAAAGCCTGCCGCAGCGGTGTGCGTCGTAGTCATCTTATGAGCTATCAATCTGATGGTGCGCTGTTGCAGGAGTTGTTCTCACGTGACGGTATTGGTACCCAGATCGTCATGGAATCCGCCGAACAAATCCGCCGCGCCACCATTAATGATATCGGTGGTATTTTGGAGCTGATTCGCCCACTAGAACAGCAAGGCATACTGGTACGTCGCTCCCGTGAGCAACTGGAAATTGAGATTGATAAGTTCACGATTATTGAGCGCGATAATTTAACCATTGCCTGCGCTGCGCTGTATCCCTTCCCGGAAGAAAAAATCGGCGAGATGGCCTGTGTTGCCGTACACCCGGAATACCGCAGTTCCTCGCGTGGCGAAGAACTGCTGAATCGCGTGGCGTTACAAGCCAAACAAATGGGGCTGGAAAAACTGTTTGTCCTAACCACCCGCAGTATTCACTGGTTCCAGGAACGCGGCTTCACACCGGTGGATATTGAACTGCTGCCGGAGAGTAAAAAAGAGATGTATAACTATCAACGCCGCTCCAAGGTGCTGATGGCCGACCTTCGTTAGTCATACTACTGGGCGAACGTGTCGCCCAGTGCTTTCAAGCGCTCCGCCAATCCACTGCGTCGCAGCGTTCTTAGCATAATTGCCCGATTAAACACCCGTTCATCGCTGTAGATCGTTAACTGGCTGCGCGCGCGCGTGATTGCGGTATAGACCAGCTCCCGCGTTAAAACCGGCAGCGATGTGTTTGGCATCACCAATACCGTATGGGTAAATTCGGATCCCTGAGATTTATGCACGGTCATCGCCCAAGCCGTTTCATGCGGCGGCAGACGACTCGGCTGCACCGCTTTTATGCTGCCATCCGGCAACATAAACCACACTTTTAACTCACCTTCACTGTCTGGTAGCGCAACGCCGATATCACCATTAAAGACCCCAAGCGCGCTGTCATTGCGCGAAATCATAACGGGTCTGCCGGTATACCATTTGCCGCGCCCCTCTAACGGCCGTTGTATCAACCGTTTCAGATGAAGAATCTGCTCAACCCGTTCATTGAGCCCACTGACACCAAACGGCCCTTCGCGCAGGGCACACAACAAGCGAAAATCGGCAAACCGCTGAATGACGACATCGGGTGAGGCGCCCTCTGCCACCGCACGGAGAAAAGGCCGATACCCCGTTACACAGGCATCCAGCAAATGCTGATACTCTTCAGAGGTGGTGAGTGAGTGTCGGGCAATATCCTGAAAACCCTCATGAAACACCGTATTTACACCGGCAACATCGCCAGCATTGACCACTTTTGCTAACTGACCAATCCCGGAGTGCGCATCAAAACGGTAACTGTGCTTCAACAGGCAAAGTGCATCCCCAACGCGACTGCCACCGGTTGATGCAGGCAGTGCAATACCGGTCAACGTCTCTAACTCAGCCGCCCGCGCCGGGGTATAGCCCAGTTCAGCAAAACGACAAATATCCCCCAGTACGGCACCCGCTTCGACAGAGGCTAACTGATCGCGATCGCCCAAAAAAATCACGCATGCATGCGCAGGCAATGCCGCCACCAGATTAGCCATCATCGGGAGATCCACCATCGATGCCTCATCAACCACCAGCACATCAAGGTGCAAGGGATTGTTCGCATGATGACGTAAACGCTGACTGTTCGGCTGAGCGCCCAGTAAACGGTGTAATGTGGTTGCCTCTGTGGGAAAACGTTGCTTTAGTTGCTCGTCCAGCGCCAACGACTGTAGTGCCTTGCCCAGCGATTCCGTTAAGCGCGCCGCTGCTTTTCCTGTTGGTGCTGCCATCTGAATACGCAGAGGTTGTGCGTGAGTTGCCAGCATCGCCGCCAGCAGTTTAGCGACAGTGGTGGTTTTCCCTGTGCCAGGGCCACCAGAAATAACCGAGACTCGCCGCGTCAACGCCACCGCGGCGGCAACTTTCTGCCAGTTTTCAGGCTGCTGTCCAAACAGAATATCCAGTTGGTGGCGAATATCTTCCGCTGCGCTGCGGTTAAGCAGCGCCGTTGCCGCAAAAAACGCGGCAACGCGCCCTTCACTCTGCCACAAGCGCTGTAAATAGAGGCGACCGTTTTCCAGTACCAGCGGCGTTGGCTGCGAGCCATCACTGACCGCCTGCCATCCTTCCAACGCGCTGTCGATATTGTCAGTCCATTCTGCTGCTTGCCATATCTCCGCGGCCAGTTCGGGCCAGCGTCCGGCAAAGAGGCGTTCAGCAGAGACATGCGCAAGAGGTAAGCAGACATGACCATCACCGGCCTCGGCGCTGACCATCGCCGCCAGCAGCATTCGGCCAGGGGATTCATCAGCCGCGATAAAGCGCGCAAATTGATCGTCAATCGCCCGTAAAGCACCGACCTCGACGGCCTGGCGCAATAACATCAGCATCGAACTCATGGCGCGTACTCCTTACCGTCAAATAATGCATCCAGTTGTTCAATCAGCACGCGAGACGGTTTCGCCTGCCACACGCCTTGCCCCGGTTTCTCTGCGTCGATACCGCGTAAGAACAGATAAATGGCACCGCCAATATGTTGGTCGTAGTCATAATCAGCAATGCGGTGGCGCAGATAACGGTGCAACGCTAACGTATAGAGCAGCGCTTGCAGATCGTAGCGGTGCGCCAACATCGCCTGTGCCATCGCCTGCGAGGTATAGGCACTGGCATCTTCCCCTAACCAGTTTGATTTGTAATCCAACAGGTAATATTTTCCCTGCCAGTGAAAGACCAAATCAATAAAGCCTTTCAGCATTCCCTGCACCTGGTTGAAACCCAGTGGCCCCGCTTGCGCAGAGAGGGGATCTTGCTGAATCACCGCATCCAGTTTGGCGGGCGTAAGTAATCCACGAATGGGCAGCCAAAATGCCATTTCTGCTTGTTTTTCTTGTGGCGCTAACGCCTGTAACGTCACGCCACTCTCGTGCAATGGCGTGCGCAATATAGCCTGCAACCAGTGACACAGCATGGGAGCCCAAACGGGATCGATACCTTGCTGCGCGAGATGTTCCAACATCCCCTCTTCATTAACAGGTTGTGTAAAATCGAGCACTTCAAAAAGTCCATGCAGGAATGTACCAGGTGAAGCGCCGCGCGGAAACGTGTGCGGTGTCAGCAGCTCTTGCGCTGCCTGGTGGGCTTCACCCACCGCATCCACATCAAGACGCGGCAGTAGCTCCATTACGGCGTTGTGTCCCTGTTGCTGCAGCGCCGAATAGCTGGTAACACGCCAGTCATCCTGTCGCTGTCGACTCAGCGTCGCCGCCTGTAGCGCAGGTAGCGCTGTGACATCAGGCTGCCAAAGCGCAGCGTCAGAGAGCTCCGTTTGCGATAACGCGATGCCACTCTCGGTGGCAACGGAGAGCAATGCCTGTTGCAGGCCGTCTGCCGTCAGCGCACTGCCTTGCCCAATTAACCAGCCGATCGCACTCTTCGCGACATCACTAACGCCCTCTTTTTTACGATTACCGCGAAAAAGTGGCGCAATACCAATACTGCAATGCCACACAGCACGCGTCAGCGCGACATACAACAAGCGTAAATCCTCCGCCAGGCGCTCCTGTTCCGCGCGCTCAAGGCTCTCCTCGCTATGTTGTAAATCCAGCAGCGTTTCACCCGTTTGCGGGTCGTGATACAGCGGCTGATCGGCCTCTCGGTAACTTGCTGCAAACGGCAACCAGACCAGCGGATACTCCAGCCCTTTCGATTTGTGGATAGTAATGACCTGAACCAGATGACTGTCACTTTCAAGGCGTAATTGCTGACTGGAGGATTGCGTATTTGGCTGCGCAATTTGTTGCTGCAGCCAACGAATCAGTGCAGGTTCACTTTCCAGCTGTGTTGCGGCTTCCTGCAGTAACTCCCCCAGATGCAATAAGTCAGTAAGTCTTCGCTCACCGCCTGGGGTTGCCAACAGGGTTTCCGCTATTTGACGCTGGCGCATCATTTCGCGCAGCATTGGCAGCACCCCGCGTCGTAACCAACGCTGGCGGTATGCACTGAATTCATCGACCAGACGATCCCAGGCGCGTTCATCCTGATTAAGCGCATCCAGCGATTGTGCCGTCATACCAAAGAAGCTGGTGGCGACGGCACTGCGCAGCACACGCTCCTGTTCCGGTGCCAGTACGGCTTGTAATATCCAAACCAGCTCTTGCGCTTCTGGCATCGAAAATACGCTGTCGCGACTGGAGAGGTAAACAGAGGGAATATTACACGCCCGTAATGCTTCACGGACCAGTGCCGCTTCAGTACGACTGCGCACCAACACCGCAATATCTCCTGCGGTCACGTTCCGCGCGTGATTCTCCCCCTTCTCCAGTCGCGCAAGGCCTTGCTGACCCGCATGCAGCCAGTCGCGGATCTCCGCGGCACACTGGCGCGCCATTGCTTGTTGGTACTCACTGACACTCACGCCAGTACCGGGCTGCAACCAAAAGCGCATCGCGGGCTGTGTATGCCCATCCAGAGTAAAGCGCAACGCACTGTTCGGTGGCGCAGCAGCGACGGGCAGAAAAGGGATCGCCGAGAATAAAAAAGGGTTAGTACTGCGTTCAAACAGGTGATTTACCGCATTGATCATCAATGGGGATGAACGCCAGTTGGTGCCCAGCGTGTAGTGCGCACTCACTTCACCTCGGGCTTTCATATAGGTAAATATATCCGCACCGCGAAACGCGTAAATCGCCTGCTTGGGATCACCAATCAACAGCAAGCCACATTCCGGCTGCCCAACATATAACGTGCGAAAAATTCGATACTGCTGGGGGTCGGTGTCCTGGAACTCGTCAATTAAGGCAACGGGATAGCGTTGGCGAATGCTATTGGCCAACGCCATTGCGGAAGGCTGTTGTAGCGCTTCATCCAACCGACCAAGCAGGTCGTCAAACCCCAACTGCGCACGATGACGCTTCTCTTGCTGCGCAATATCGCGGATCTCCACCAGCGCACGTGCAATCACTAAATCACTCAGTGCCAGCGGCTCAGCGAGAAATGCCTCAATCCGTTCAAAGACAAGGTGCCGCGGGGGGGCTCCTTTTTTTGTTTTCTCCAGCAACTGTGCCTGACTAAAACGCACCAGCTCTTTTGGTACGCCATAATCCGCAGTTGGCTCATGCGCCCAGGCCGTTATTTTGCTTACCCAGCCAGGCAGATGTTTACTGCTATAACTGCGCTTATCAACATCCGATTGAGCAATCAGGTTTTCAGCGTCCTGCTCAACGGTACGCCACGCCTGCTTCAAGGCATCAAGGCGTTCGATGATTCTCTGATGGCGCTGTTCCAAGGTTTCACTGTCATCTGGAGGCTGCTTTAGCTGCGGCAGCTCTCCGCCCAGCCACGGATGAAGCGTGCGCAGTAAATCTTCCGGTCCTTGCCAACACTCTGCAATACGCGCGGCAATATCATCACTCAATGGGTAACAGTGGCGACGCCAAAAATCGGCAGCCGCTTGGCGGCGCAACACAGTCTCGTCTTCCAACAGTTGTTGTTCAAACAACATGCCAGATTCGAACGCATTGAGGTTGAGCATCCGCTGACAAAAACCGTGAATGGTAAAAATCGCGGCGTCATCCATTTGGCGTTCAGCCGCTAACAGTAATGCTGCTGCCCGTTGACGATCGGAAACCTCATTGAGCAACGCATTGAGCAAGGGTTGATTGCTGTGCCCACGTAAACAGGCAAGGCGCAATTGATGAATATTCTCCCGAATACGTCCCCGCAATTCCGCGGTGGCCGCTTCGGTGAAAGTCACCACCAAAATCTCTTCCACTGAGAGCGGTGAGGGGCGCGCCGCCGCGCCCCCCAGTCCCAACAGTAAACGCAGGTACAGCAATCCAATGGTAAAGGTTTTCCCCGTTCCCGCCGATGCCTCAATCAACCGCTCACCAAAGAGCGGCAGGGTTAGGGGATCGAGTGGTTGAGCAACCTTTTGACTCATTGATCACCACGCTTTACGGGCAGAGATTTTTGCAGCTCAGAGAGTTTATCCCAGGTTGTAAAGCCCGGCTGGTGCGCATAATCCGCTTTGCCATGATGGCTACCTGAGACCTGTGACAGCATCACCATGCCTTGTGGCGCAATCACCGCCTTATGGAAGAAATCTGCCAGCTTTTCAGGTGTCAGCGTCTGGATCTGCGCAATCACTTTTTCACGCGTGTCGAAAGCGTAGTTTTCACGATCAAAATCTTTTGAGAAACGCGAAGCCTCTTCATCTAACGTTTGCGGACGCTGCTTTAACTCATTGATCATAGCCTGTTGATACTGAGCAAAATCATCAGGTTTCAGTGCCCGCAGACGCTGCTCAGCCTGTGGATAGAAAGCCTGATAACGCTGCAACAAATAGGCCGGTTGCTTACTGTTACTTTGCAGCAGGAAACCGATGCCCCATTGACGGCCTACAGGCATTTGGAAAGCAAAAACGGCATAACCCAATTGCTCTTCCGTGCGCAGTTGATTGTAGAACCAGGGTTGAATGATTTGCCCTAACATGGCGCTGCTGGCCATGCTTTCATGTTCTGCATAGCCGAGTGGCACGTACAGCGCTGCCAATGCGGAATCCGTACTGCTGCCTGCTTTTTGCAAATTGGCATGGGTCTGTTTTTCTATTGAGACATACTCGCTGCGCCATCCACCTTCGCCAGTGCAGCCTAGCTGTTGCTTCAACTCCGTCGCCAGTTGCTTCACACGCTCAGGCAGCATGTTACCGACCACCAGCATTTCAGGCGTCGATTGCTCCAGAAGCTGTTTACGATAGGCATTCAGATCCTGCAGTGTGATGGTATCAACGATGGCACGACGTTCAGCGCGTTGCGTGTAAGGCAGCTGAGAAATCATCTGCATCGGTTGGATAGCCAACTCAAAGGCTTTGCCCTTTTCAGCGGATTCCAGGCGCTCTTTATACCAGGATTTCGCCTGCACAAGCTGATCTTCTGTTGGCGTATAAGTGGCATAACCATGCAACAAATCTTTCAACAGATCGGGTAGACGCTGAGTAAAACCACTGGCATTGACCAACAGGCCGTCATCTTCCTGCGTTGAAAAGCTGATCCCACCGACAGAGGCCTGTGAGCTAAGTTCATCAAGCGCCAGCCCCGCCAGATAATCATTCATTGCAAACATCACCTGGTGGCGCGCATCACTCATCGCCGCCTTGTTACGTAGCGCTAACGTGACAGATGCCTTGGGCTCATCGGCAAAATAGCGACTTGGCATGTAGAACACACGCAGATCAGGCTGATTGATCAGGGCTTGAGGTGAGTCGGTGCTTTTAACCCCGGTAATCAAATCAAAATTATCGGGAATGTAGGGGTTTAACACCGGCAGGGTCAGGTGAATTTGGTGAGCATCTTGCTGCCATGCGCTAAATTGCTGCGGCGTGATTTTATCGACCTGGTAAGGCGCGTCGACAAAATAGGCGGTTTTATTATGCGGTTCTTTTGGACTGACATACCAGATACGTGCATTTTCCGGCGTTAGTCCTGCCAGCCGTGATTTCATCTCTGCGGCATCGAATTGATCGGCAATGTAAGGAGCCACCAACGTTTCACTGACGGGTACACGCAGCATGGTATCGGCCAGCCACTCAATGTAGTCCATATCGCGCGTGATTGAGGGATAGCGGAAGTCGAGATCTAAGACGTGGGAAACTTCATCAAAATAGCGTTTATCTGCCCCTTTCTCACGTAACAGATTCAGATAGCTAAAGATGGCGGCTACCACACGATCCCGCTCTGCCAGCCCTTTATCCGTTAATGACACGGAAATAGCAAAAATACCGCCGTTGCGATCGATCACCGGATCGGCGCCCGCATTGATACCGTCGGCCAATCCTTGCGTCTGCAACCAGTCAGAAAGCGTGTTGGCACTGCGGTTACCTATCAGGTAACCCAGGATAGTGTCGGTTTTACTGCGAAACTTATCGCTGTTGTTATCGATGCGAAATTCGATTTTAAGCTGCTTGCGCGGTTGCGCCGGGACATAGTGAATAATGATCCCTTTTTGCGCATCCGTTACCACGGGCACCGTAATTTTCGGCACCACTGAATTGTGATTAGGCACGCGCCCGAACGTCTCTGCTGCCATAGGGGCTAATTTAACGATGGGTTGATTGCTGTAAATCACCGCTTTCATCAGGTTGGCCGAGTAGTGCGTTTTATAAAATTGCGTCAGCGCATCGTGTAATTTACTGCCCGGTTTATCGCTTAAAGTTTCGAGATTGCCACCGGAAAAGCGCGCCGCAGGGTGAGCGGGGTTGAGTGTCTCTGCTCCCACCTGCGCCATTCGCATTCCATCACGCGAGCGCGCCATGGTTAATTCTGCGTTCACCGCATTTCGCTCGCGATTAGCGTTAACCGGGTCCAGTAACGGCTCAGCAATGGCATCTGCCATGCGATCTACCGCGGGTTGAAGCGCATCGTTTTCTACTTCCAGATAAAACGCGGTGCGGTAGGATGCGGTGCTGGCATTATGACTGCCACCGTGTTTCTTCAGGAATTCGGCCAGGTTGTCCGCTTCTGGATAACGTTTAGATCCCATCAGGACCATATGTTCCAGATAGTGCGCCAATCCTAACTGCTGAGCAGGATCGTCCAATGAACCAATCGGCAGCGCCAAAGCAGCCAGTGATTTCGGTGCCAATGGATCAGACACCAGTAACACAGTCATTCCGTTATCAAGCGTAATGGCCTGATATTGACGCGGATCTTTTTCGCTTTTTTCGATCTTTTGATCAATCGCTTTCCAGCCAGTTGCAGCCTGACTCAGCGGGCTTACCGCCACTAAAAACAGGAACAGACTGGTTATCCACACGGCGTGTTTACGCATCAAAACTCCTTAACATCGCTGACGCAAAAGGGAAATGGCTGTGCGCATTTCACCTCAAAATTTATTCGCCGGCCTGATGGTGCTGCAGCAATGGCAGCAACCAGGTTTTGGCACCGGCAATGATAGCTTCTCTTTGCTGTTCATCGGGTTGACGAAACAGTCGTTGTAAATAGGCATCGCTGCCCTCACCCTCCACCTGATAATTCCCCCCCCAGGCGGTTATCAGTTTTTGCTCACCGGCTTTGAGCAACGTTTCTTCGTTAGTTAACGTGCCGGACTTTGCATCAAAGCACACACTCAACCACGCTTCTCCACACACAGGCAACATCAACAATGGCGATGACATGCCCTGTCGCCAGCCTTCAACATAACGCGCCAACCATTGGCGCGCATCGGCTGCGGCCAGCGCAGGAAACGTCCAGTGCGAGTTCTTACGCCCCAGAATACGGCTGGTCCCCTGTCCACCCATAGCACAGTATGCCAGGTGCTCTAACCAGAGCGTCAACCCATCGCGCATGTTGACAATCCCTGGGCGCCAACGCAGCAAACCATCTTGCTGCACTTGCGGTAGCCAGCCACTGAGAGTGAGACCCGCAATGTCGAGATTAATTTCATGAGCTTCGCCGCCAGATCGTTGTTGGATAACCTTTTCTGCCAGCTCTCCCATCTCTTGCTGCTGTTTTTGCCATAATAACTTGCCCCAGGCACCGTAGGGCAGCACTCCTGCCGCTCGATAGCGATCGTAGAGCTTCTCAACGGAGGCCTCTTCAATCAGGCAGTTGAGTAGGTGTTGATTGAGCTGATAGCGTTCAAGGCTCTCTAACACAAAGGGTTCTGATTCAGGAAGTTCATTCTCGTTCTGGTAAAAACTGACATTCAGTCGCTGATTGAAAAAAGCCCTTACCGGATGTCGCCAGAAACGAATCAGTTGATCAAAATGCAGTGTTTCCACCGCAGGTGTCTCTAAAGTCTGGATAAAGCTGTGCTGTGCGGTGCCATCCCCTTGCGCCGCAGCCACCCATTCACTGGCATAACTTGGCCACGGGCTATTGGGCATAAAATTTTCTGCCGCGAAGGGCATGCGGGTATGCAGGGTTTGCAGGTGTGCCATGACGCGTTCAGCACTGATATCAAGCCCGCACTCACTGTCTTCCGGTAAACAATGGCTTTGCGCAACATACTCCATCAGTTCACTGACCAGTACAGAAGGATAGCGTTCGCTATTATCTTGAATCGCGCGCCCGATATAACTGATATACAGCGTTTCACGCGCGGATAAAATGGCTTCAAGGAACAGGTAACGGTCATCATCTCGACGACTACGATCGCCTTTCCGCGGTTTTTCACTCATTAAATCAAAACCCAGCGGCGGTAGATTTCGCGGATAAACACCGTCATTCATGCCCAGCAGGCAGACCACCTTGAACGGAACGGAACGCATCGGCATCAGCGTACAAAAGTTGATGGCTCCCGCCAAAAAGCGCTGACTTATGCGCTCTTGTTCCAGACGAGAAGTCAGTTCATCACGCAGGATCGTTAACGGCACATCATCGCTAAATTGCGCTTCAATACCTTTCGCTACGACCTGCTGCCACTGCGTCTCAATCATCACCAGCGCCGCTTCGCTTTCCGCATCACTGACAAAAAAGTCTTTCAGTAAGGTGGTGCACAATGGCATCCAGGCTTCTAACGTGCGAGCATCGGCAAGGCGTTGTCGCCAGTCACTGAGCCTTTCGAGTAGATCCGCGAGATTTCCGGCTAATTCGGCCACTAATCCGCTGGATTCATCAAAAGGTAAAACTCCCCGCCAGTCACCCGCTTCGCTTTCCATGGCATATCCCATCAGCATGCGCTGAATGCCAAATCGCCAGGTATGCTGCCCGGTAACCGGCAACTGTAAAGACTGAACATTGCTGTCGTCTAATCCCCAGCGAATACCCGATTCAGCAACCCATGAGCGCAGCCGTTGTAGCCCCTCTTCACCAATCGAGAAATGCTCGGCGAGTGCTTGCACCTCTAAAAGCCCCAGAATATCTTCCGCGGCAAAACGACTCTCCGGGAGGCTGAGCAGTGCCAAAAAGGCGGGGAAAATAGGGTGCGCGTGGCTGGCCCGGCGATCCGAAATGGCAAATGGTAAATAACGATCGGCGGGCGCATTACCAAAAACAGATTGGATGAACGGGGTATAGGCGTCGATGTCAGCCACCATCACAATAAAATCGCGGGGAGTGAGCGTAGGGTCATCTTCCATCATGGCCAGCATGCGATCTTGTAAAACCTCGATCTCGCGCTGAGGACTGTGGCAAAGATGCACGGTCAGTGACCGATCATCGGGATCAAGGTGCCGCTTATCACGACTGGTTGCCAGCGCCTCTTCCGTTAATCCAATTTGCGAGTGGTCTTCCAATGCCAATAAATCATGCTGCACACGGTGTAACAGTTTCTCGTCGCTGAGTTCAACAAACGCATCGATTTCCTGCCCATCAATTTGCGCCAGTTGCCATGCATTGTCGCGTCCCAACTTGCCCCACGATGCCAGCAGTGGATTGCCCACTTGCATCTCGGTGTCATCCGTAAAGTCCCGAGTGACATTTTGATCCGGGCGGACCCATTCAACTTCAGCCTGCGTTTGATAATGGCGGCGACGGCGCCCCTGCATCTTCGCTAAGAACGCACGATCCTGGATGTCGCCCCAGTAATGGCGGCAAGGATTCGTAAACAGCAGATGAATATCAATGTGCTTACCCAGCGCCTGCAGTGCCTCCATATACACCGGCGGCAGTGCTGAAATGCCGCAGATAAACACGCGATCGGGGAGGCCTGCCGGGCGCACGGTAGCCCGTTCAAGCGTTGTAATAAAACGACGATACAGATTTGCACGGTGCCACTCGGGCTGGTTTAAATCAGCCGTCAATGTGACCAGTGCTCGCCACAGCGCAGCCTGCCACAGCTGAGTATCACTTAATTCCGGCAACCGTTCGCCGCGCTCCCATGCGCTGAGCCACTCAGGGCGATAGACCAGATACTGGTCAAACAGGTCAGCAATACGCGCGGCTAGTTGGAACAGCTTGCGCTTGTCAGTATCTTCCGCGAGATAGTGTGAAAGCAGCGTAAATTCTGGTTGCGTTAGCATGTCCGGCAGCAACGTCATGAGCTTCCAGCTCATACTGGCCTTGTTAAATGCGCTCTCTTTTGGGATCTCTTCTGGCAGCACGGTGGCGAACATGTTCCAGATAAAGGTAGCCGGCAATGGAAACGCAATGTTTGCGGCCACACCCAGGCTGTCAGCCAGTGACATTTGTAACCACTGTGCCATGCCAGGGCTTTGCACCAGCATCACTTCAGACTGAAAGGGATCGGGCAGCGGTTGGCTTTTGATGCGAATGACAGCAATGTCTTTCAGCAATTCCAGATAGTTAGAGTGATAAACCGTAAACATGCTGCTCCTGATGAGTAGAAAGGCAAGCCTGAAAAAATAACGCACATCTTCAGTAGACCCCACCGAACACTTTACCCCGCAGAGCCCGGTTTGCAAATCATGCAACCCTAACCGCGGGGTCACTCACACCCAAATCGTTTTAATCTGGCTTGACGTCCGCCAGGCGACACCACCACGATTTGCTGCCACTGGCATCCCTCACCGGCGGGTTGTGTCGTGCGATTTAACTGCCATCCAACAGGTATCTCATGCATGCCATCCAACCCCATCGCGGCATAGCGCCATGCTGCACGCTGCTGCCATTGCAGTTGAAGACTGTATCCAACGGCTATCTGGCTGCGCAGTAAAAACGCGACAACCATGGCAAACAGCATGAGTGCAAAGAGCGTTTCCACCAGGCTAAACCCTTTTTCACCCTGTTTCATCGCAGGCATTGCTGGGGGAAAGTGGACAAAAATCACTCCAGCCACTGGGCAGTGCCACCAGTCTTCCCTGATGCGCACTCACCCAGCGATAGAGCTGAATCTGCCAGGGCAATTCCCCTGCCTGACCGCGCAGTAATCGCCGTTCGCCAACGGATTTCAGCAAGCAGGCTTGGCTCCCGGCATCTGGCCCTGGTTGGCATGTTGTCTCCGGTACCTCTTTCCATTGCAGATTTACCCCCCACGCCAGTGCCGATTGTGCCCCCTGCCAGGCCTGTTGGTAGCGCTGTTCACTCGCTACCTGTGGCATCAGATTCTCAATGTGGCGCAAAGAGAGCTGAATCATAAATCCGCCCATCATCAAGACCATCACAACCATGATTAATGCCCCGCTGCCTCTCTGATTCGCCACTAAAGATTCTCTCCTTTCACCCAGCGCATCACCGTAACGCGCCGAGGGCTTTCTCGTGGCGTTTCGCCAACTAACTGCAGTTTAAATAACCGCTCGGGCAGCACTTCAACGGAAAAATGTGTCAGCCGCAATTGCCGTGGATCGGTCAGGCGCTCCCACACGCCCTGCTGACAATCACCGACACCACGCTGTGCTTGCATTGCGCCGCTTTGCAGCCGAAAAGCGAATTGTTCGTCGACGTCCCACTTGCCATTACTGTTGCTGTCCCAGCGAACAATGAGGCACTGCGGTGAGGCACGCACGGCACTGCCACTGCAGGTGCCATTACAATATCCTGCCCGCCGTAAATGCTTGGCCAGGGTCGCGGCTAACTGTTCCAGCGCCTCTTGCGCGTATCGGTCATCGCTCAATTGCCCCTGTTGTTGCTGAAATTGAGGTAAGAAGCGCGCCGTACCCAGCAATAGCAATGCATTTAATGCCATCGCAATCAGCAACTCCAATAGCGTAAATCCCTGCGACTTCATTGGCAGGCCTCTCTATCTGGCCTGCACAAGCGTACTCGCCCCTGTGCCGAGATAATCACTCGCCAACGCCCTACCGCGCTCGTGACATCGATGCTTCCCGGCCAGGCCGTATCCCGTTTGCCATAAAAGCCGGGTTCGCCCGTCATACTGCGGATATACACGTCTGGCCAGGGCGGGATGAATGTCCATAGTGCATTGCGGTCTGCCTCACTCGTGATGCTGCCCTGCTCCGCGGCCTTCCACACCAGTTTATGCTCTGTATTGCGCCAGTGTGCATCACTGCGTAAGCGCAACAAAAACAGATATAATTGCTGAGCACTATCACGCAGGTGCTGTTGCTGCTGCCAGGTATGCCAGCCAAAAGCGGCACTGCCACTGAGTACAGCCACAATCACCATGACAATCATTAACTCCATCAGGCTAAAGCCCTTTTCGGCTGTTTTCATGGCGTTATCCTGTCGCTTATCCCCTCTCTAAGCGATCTGCACATTGCCGTTTTTCGTAGCTCCTTCCAGACAATGTGTTGAACCTACAGGCGTTTTCACCAACGTTGAGATACATGACGACAATCAAAAAAAGTCGCAGGCGTGAGGTTGAAGTGGGTAAGAGCAAAATGCATAGTGATTGGCTTACTGCTTACGCAAAGGACAAACAATGCAGGATTTACAGCTGATTGATCTCGCCACCCAGTTCCCTGACCTGGAGATCGATTTGAAATACGCAACCACAGATAACATTACAGGTCAGCCCATTTATCGCGACGCGCAGTGCCTTTTGCATAAGGATGCGGCGGCAGGATTGGCTATCAGCATTCGCGTCGCAGCGCTGGCTGGATTGCGATTACGCATCTATGACGCTTATCGTCCTCGGGCGGCTCAAGCCTGTTTGTGGGCAGCCTGTCCAGATCCACAATACGTTGCGCCACCGGCGTCGGGTTCTAACCATAGCCGCGGGACCGCTATTGATTTAACCCTGGTGGATACTCAGGGCCAGGTACTGGATATGGGGGCTGGGTTTGATGAAATGCATGACCGCGCACACTGCTTCCATCCTTCAGTACCGGCTGCTGCGCAGCGGAATCGTTTGTTGCTCAATGGCATTATGCTGGCAGGCGGGTTCACAGGGATGGCGTCTGAGTGGTGGCACTTTGAACTGCCAGACTCCCACGCATATCCGCTGTTAGAAGAGCAATTTGATTGTTTTCCTCCCGCCGTTTAAGCGGGAGGCGAAGGGATTAAATGGCGACCGGCGCTTTGATTGGCGGATGCGGATCGTAGCCTTCAATCTCAAAATCATCGAATTGATAATCAAAGAGGGAAGCAGGTTTACGTTTAATCACTAATTTTGGCAAAGCACGAGGTTCACGGGTCAGCTGCAGACGCGTTTGCTCCAGATGATTGCTGTAAAGATGGGTGTCACCCCCTGTCCAAACAAAATCACCCACCTCAAGATCACACTGCTGGGCCATCATGTGCACTAGTAGCGCGTAGCTGGCGATATTGAAAGGCAGCCCCAGGAAGATATCGCACGAGCGCTGATACAACTGGCAAGAGAGCTTACCGTCCGCCACGTAGAACTGGAAAAAAGCGTGGCAGGGCGCCAACGCCATTTCATCAAGTTCGCCAACGTTCCATGCAGAGACAATGATACGGCGCGAGTCCGGATCATGTTTAAGCTGCTCAACCGCTTTACTGATTTGGTCGATTTGACGACCGTCTGCTGCGCCCCAGCTACGCCACTGTTTGCCGTAAACGGGCCCTAAATCGCCGTTTTCATCTGCCCACTCATCCCAAATGCTGACCTTGTTTTCGGTCAGATACTGGATATTGGTTTCACCTTTCAGAAACCACAGTAGCTCATGAATGATCGAACGCAGGTGGCATTTTTTCGTGGTGACCAGCGGGAAACCGTCTTGCAGATTGAAACGCATCTGATGACCAAAGACCGAAAGCGTACCCGTTCCAGTACGATCGCTTTTTGGTGTGCCTTCATTCAGCACATAACGCATTAAATCCAGATACTGTTTCATTTTACCTCACGAAAACTGTTGCTGCGGACGACGACGGTACGCCCAAATAATCATAATGATTCCGGCGATGACCATTGGCGTGGAGAGAATTTGCCCCATGCTGATGCCGCCAAACAGGCCCAACTGCGCATCTGGCTGACGGAAAAACTCAATGATAAAGCGGAAAAGGCCATAGCCGATCAGGAATAAACCAGAGACGCTGCCCATCGGACGCGGCTTGCGAATAAACAAATTTAAGATGATAAACAGCACAATCCCTTCTAAAGCCAGCTCATAGAGCATTGAGGGATGGCGCGGCAAGACGCCATAGGTGCTGAGCAAAGACTGCCATTCTGGGTGTGTTGCCACCAGCGCCACATCTTCGCTACGTGAGTTGGGGAACAACATGGCCCAGGGAGCGGAGGGATCAACGCGTCCCCAAAGTTCGCCATTAATAAAATTGCCCAATCGACCGGCACCTAAACCGAAAGGAATCAGAGGCGCAATAAAATCAGCGACCTGAAAGAAATGGCGCTTCGTGCGACGAGCAAACAGCAGCATAACCACGATAACGCCAATTAAGCCACCGTGGAACGACATGCCACCATCCCAGACCTTGAACAGATAAAGCGGGTTTTCAAGGAACAGAGGCAAGTTGTAAAACAGCACATAACCGATGCGCCCACCAAGAAATACGCCAAGGAATCCCAGGTACAACAGATTCTCAACTTCTTCTTTTTTCCAGCCACTGCCCGGCTTGTTCGCCCGACGCACTGCCAGCCACATGGCGAAGACAAACCCCACCAAATACATCAGTCCATACCAGTGTAAAGACACCGGGCCCAGCGAGAAAATCACCGGATCGAATTGCGGGAAAGCTATGTAGCCGTTAGTCATCTTTCACCTTAATTATTTTTGCCCTGTGCATGGGGCCATTTAGCGCTTGAAGAACTGACGGGCCGGTTTCAGACCCGTTAAGAAGGCACGCATGTTAGCACAGTCAGGAAATGCAACGTTAAGCAGAGCAGCAAAGAACTGTAAAAGGCTTTATCGGCCGCCGCGAATCAATCCGCCTAACCCGCGCTGTTCCATAAAGGCCGCAACATGTTGACGCACATCTTTTGCCAACTGGGCGTTCAGCACCTGGCCTGCCAACACTTGTGCTTCTTCTCTTTCAATATGTTGCAGCAGGTATTTTATGCGTGGCACATTTTTGCCGTTCATACTGAGGTGATAGAACCCCAGTCCAATCAGCACCACCACGCTCATGGGTTCCCCTGCCATCTCGCCACAAATACAAATTTCTAATCCGGCACGTTCAGCCTCCTGCGCAATGTTGCGCAGTGCATGTAGCATGGCAGGATGCAGGCTGTCATACAGGCTGGCAACGCGCGTGTTATTGCGATCCACCGCCAATAAATACTGTGTGAGATCGTTCGTGCCTACCGAAATAAAATCGACCCGCTGTGAGAGGTGGGAGATCATAAAGATCATCGAGGGGACTTCTACCATCACCCCAATACGGGCTTTGGGAATCGGATAACCCAACGCCTCCTCCACTTCCAGCGCAGCACGGTCAATCAGGCGGCAGGCTTCATCGATTTCATCAAGACTGGTGATCATCGGCAGCAAGATACTGAGATTGCCGCTGGCAACATTGGCCCGCAGCATTGCACGTACCTGCACCAGGAAAATCTCCGGCTGATCCAACGTCAACCGAATACCACGCCACCCCAGGCAGGGATTTTCTTCGCTAATCGGCATGTAGGGCAGCTGTTTATCTGCGCCGATATCCAGCGTGCGCAGCGTAACGGATTTTTCCAGATAGAGTTGCAGCATGCCCTGATACTGCGCGACCTGCTCCTCTTCGGAGGGAAAGCCGCTTTGCAACATAAAAGGAATTTCGGTGCGATACAGTCCAATACCATCCACCCAGCTCCCCAACGTCTTTTCATGCTCGGCGCTCAATCCTGCGTTAAGCATGACCTGGACACGCTCTCCACTTTTCAGGCGCGCTTCTTTCTCGACCTGGCCTTCTGCCAGCTTACTTAACGCATTTTCTTCAGAAATAAGCCGTTGATATTCCTGGACCAGTACAGCTTCGGGATCAACCAACACTTCGCCACGGTAGCCATCCACCACCAGCAAACGCTGATTAAGCAATTGCGGCTGAATGTCCGCCCCCATCACGGTGGGAATCCCCATCGCACGTACCAAAATCGCGGCATGGGAGTTGGCTGCGCCATCGCGCACCACAACGCCAGCCAGCCGCTCAGGCGGCACTTCAGCCAGCGTCGTCGCCGTCAGCTCATCGGCCACCAGAATAAATCGTGCGGGCCAACTGTTTTCACTTTGAAACGAGTCATCGAGATGAAACAGCAAACGTTGCCCTAGCGCCCGTAAGTCGTTGGCACGCTCTCGCAGATAGCTGTCTTGCAAACTGGCAAATTGTTCAGCGTAGCGTTCGATCACCGTTTTCACGGCCCATTCGGCCACTGAGCCTTGATCGATTGCGCCGTAAAGATCCTTTTTCAGCCGCGCATCACTCAGTAAGTGCGAATAGAGATCAAAAATGGCGGCGCTCTCTTTCTGCAGGCTGGCGGTAAAACGCTTACTGAAACGCCTAAACTCGTTTGTCGCTTCGCCTATCGCCAGCGTCAGGCGCTCACGCTCACTGGAGATATCCAGAGTTGACGCCTGAGTGACTTGATCTAACAGTGGCTGCGTAACGTCGACCCAGCCCTCCGCCACGGCAACACCCGGTGCTGCAGCCAGCGCACGGATACGCGTTTGACGATATTGACCAAACAGAGCGTTGAGCTGTGATTGAGAAAGGATGGCGGCTAATTGGGTTGCCAGCGTGACCAAAAATGATTCTTCGCCTTCATCAAATTGGCGATGTTCACGCTGCTGAACAACCAAAACGCCCAAAACCTGGCGGCGATGAATAATGGGAACGCCGAGGAAAGAACGAAAACGCTCCTCTTTCACCGAGGGAACGTATTTAAAGCTGGGGTGTTTTTGCGCATCGGCAAGGTTGATAGGCTCGGCCAGACGTCCAACCAGACCCACAATACCTTCATCGAAGGCCAGGGTGATGGTGCGCCCTCGCGGCTTTTTTAATCCACGCGTTGCCATCAGGTAGTAGCATTGGCGGTCATGGTCAGCGAGATAAACCGAGCAAACCTCGGTTTCCATCGCCAGGCAGATTTCGTTGACCAAAATTTCCAGCGCCTCATTGAGACGAGGCGCTGCTGCCACTTTTTCAACAATTTCGCGCAAACGGGTAAGCATGATTCGCGTGGCCTAACCTCTTCTTCGCCGTTGCGGAGGCGAGTTACGTTGCACCGAACTCTCCTGCATTGGCATGACCACACTGGCAAACTCTTTCATCACGCGGCGGTATACATCGCGCTTGAAGGACACTACCTGGCGAACCGGATACCAGTAGCTCACCCAACGCCAGCCATCAAATTCTGGCGTGCTGCTGGTTTGCATATTGATATCCGCGTCATTACACATCAACTGCAGGAGAAACCATTTCTGTTTCTGGCCGATACATACCGGCTTTGTGTCCCAACGCACCAAACGTTTTGGCAACTTATATCGTAACCAGTTGCGGGTCGAAGCTAGAATACGGACATCTTTTCGATGTAATCCTACTTCCTCGAAAAGCTCTCGGTACATCGCCTGTTCCGCGCTCTCCCCAGGATTAATGCCACCCTGTGGAAACTGCCAGGAGTGTTGACCAAAACGTCTGGCCCACAGCACTTGTCCCTGGCGATTGCAGATTACGATACCAACATTCGGGCGGTAGCCATCATCATCGATCACCGGACTACCTCAAAATAAAATCTGGATGTTCTGATTGTTTCACACTCCTTACAAGCGGTAAACCACTGGTTTAGCCGACAATGCGCAAGGATGCGTGGGATAACTTAGCCACTGAGCATAAGTTATAAACAGAAAAAGATCGAAAGACGCGATCTTATTCACGATTTCTGTGGATAGCTTTGTGTAGAAGTCGGGATTGAGCTGGGTAAAACTTTTTTATCACTGTCTCTCCGCGAGAAGATGAAGGGATAAAAAACATTATTTTTCATTAGCATAATGTCAACACCATGGTTATTCCTTGCCCCGTAGGGCCGCCCAAACTAAGCGCAGAAACTTAGCTGGTGAAAGATCGCACAGCATCGGTTTTATCCACAGAAACTGACTTACATCACGGCAGGCAACGGTGAATCCTCGGACAAATCGTAGGCGTCAAGCCTGTAAATCGAACCAGTACCCGTATTATCGAGGAGTTATCCAAGTTTTCTGTGGATAACTACGTGGGAGATCCTGTTCATTAACGGTGACCAGGTTGGAATAAACCCCTCCCTTCTTCTCTTACCGCCGTAAGATCTCGATAAAAAAGCATGTATAATCATGCTATTATTATACTTTTACACAGCACTCATTGCGCATAAACGCATGCGTAATTCAGGTGCCTGGTTTTTAACCCCTAAGAGACAATAACGCGTCATGTTTGATTTGCCGTTACCGCCCCCCGACAGTGAAACGTCTTTACTCACTCGCGCGCAAGCATTAGCGGGGTATACGCTCGGCGAATTGGCCACGGCGTCAGGCATTGCCATCCCGAAGGATTTAAAACGCGATAAAGGCTGGGTCGGAATGCTGTTAGAACGCTGCCTGGGTGCCAGTGCGGGCAGTAAGCCCGAGCAGGATTTCGCACACATCGGCGTTGAGCTGAAAACGATCCCTGTTGATGGGCAGGGCCGCCCGTTGGAAACCACCTTTGTCTGCGTTGCACCGCTTACAGGCAATACGGGTGTGACCTGGGAACGAAGTCACGTCAGGCATAAGTTATCACGCGTCCTGTGGATACCTGTAGAAGGTGACCGGGCATTACCCCTTGCGACAAGGCGCGTAGGCTCACCGTTACTGTGGAGCCCAAATGCACAGGAAGAAGCCATGCTCAAACGCGACTGGGAAGAACTGATGGATCTGATTGTGCTTGGTCAGATAGCGCGCATCACGGCTCGTCATGGCGAAGTTTTACAACTGCGTCCTAAAGCCGCCAACAGCCGTGCGTTAACCGAAGCCACAGGCGAGAACGGACAGCCGATTATGACGCTGCCGCGTGGCTTCTATTTGAAGAAACCTTTTACCGCAGCACTGCTGGCCCGCCACTTTTATCTGTAAACAGTTTTCGCGCCATTCCAGAGTTAAGCGTATAATGCTCGTTTAATTTTCGTTTAGGATGCATGGTCACAATGTTTGAGTGGATTGCCGATCCCAATGCCTGGCTGGCCTTAGGGACTCTTACCATTCTCGAGATCGTTCTCGGGATCGATAACATCATTTTTCTTTCTTTGGTGGTTGCCAAACTCCCTAAACATCAACAAGCCAAAGCGCGCCGTATTGGCTTAGCGGGTGCCATGTTGATGAGGCTTGCCCTGTTAGCCTCCATCGCCTGGGTTGTACGCCTGACCAATCCACTTTTTAGTATCATGGAGCACACCTTCTCTGCGCGCGATCTGATTCTCATTTTTGGCGGCCTGTTCCTGCTGTGGAAATCCAGTATGGAGATCCACGAGTCGATCGAAGGCGAAGCAGCGGAGCACAAAACCAACGTTCACTCTTTTCTTGGCGCTATCGTGCAAATCATGCTGCTGGACATCATTTTCAGTCTGGATTCGGTGATTACTGCGGTAGGCCTGTCAGATCATCTGTTTATTATGATGGCTGCGGTCATTATCGCGGTGGGCGTCATGATGTTTGCGGCCAAAAGTATCGGTGAATTTGTTGAGCGCCATCCGTCGGTAAAAATGCTGGCACTGGCATTTTTGATTCTGGTGGGTTTCACACTGATTCTGGAAGGCTTCCATATTCATGTTCCGAAAGGCTACATTTACTTTGCGATGTTCTTCTCAATGGCAGTAGAAACACTCAATTTACTGCGCAATAAAAAGTCTCCGCTGTAACGTCACAATGGGCGCACTGAATTCGGATTTTTCAGAATGCGCCCTTTTGCCCTTTTCCCATTTCATTTTCCCACTACACTATGTCTTCGACACGAGTATCTGGATGGGAGTATGCAATGAAATGGATGATGGGTGCTTTAGCGCTCTCACTGGCACTATTATTGAGCGGCTGTAGCAGCAACTACGTCATGTCGACGAAAGACGGCAAAATGATCATGACCCAGGGTAAACCTGAAATTGATAAAGACACCGGCCTGGTGAAATACACCGATGATCAGGGCCACGAGCTGCAAATTAACGGCGACGATGTGTCGCAAATCATCGAACGCTGATGCGCTCTGGGCTCTCCGGAGCCCCCACTCAGCATTTCCCGATAAATCCCCTCTTTCACCTGCCGTCTGGCAAGGTTATAGTCATTTTCCGTTCTGTTACTCGATTATCCATAACGATAAAACGAAAAAGGAAGCTGGCATGCATTATCACCGTATTCCCCACAGCAGCCTCGAAGTCAGTTCGCTGGGTTTGGGAACCATGACGTTTGGTGAGCAAAACAGCGAAGCCGACGCACACGCCCAGCTCGATCTGGCCATTCATTCTGGTATCAACCTGATTGATACCGCTGAGATGTACCCGGTCCCTCCGCGTCCGGAAACCCAGGGTTTGACTGAAAAATACATTGGCAGTTGGCTACAGTCCCGCGGCAATCGTGAAAAGATTGTTCTGGCAACCAAAGTGGCTGGCCCTGTACGTGGCAATGACGCCTCCATTCGTCCTGAACAGGCGCTGGATCGCAAGAATATCCGCCAGGCGTTAGAAGCCAGTTTGAAACGCTTAAATACCGATTATATCGACCTGTACCAGCTGCACTGGCCGCAGCGCCAAACCAATTACTTTGGCAAATTGAATTATGAGTACAGCGAACAAACGGCAACCGTGACATTATTAGAAACGCTGGAAGCCTTAACGGAACAAGTTCGCGCTGGAAAAATTCGCTATATCGGGGTGTCGAACGAAACGCCCTGGGGTGTTATGCGTTATCTGCAACTGGCGGAAAAGCACGAATTACCGCGCATTGTGACCATTCAAAATCCCTATAGCCTGTTAAATCGCAGTTTCGAGGTCGGTCTGGCAGAAATCAGCCAGCATGAAGGCGTAGAGCTGTTGGCTTACTCCAGTCTGGCGTTCGGTGTATTAAGCGGAAAATACCTGAATGGCGCGCAACCCGCAGGCGCGCGCAATACGCTGTTCAGCCGTTTCACGCGCTACAGTGGCGAGCAGTCAACGCAAGCCACTGCCGAATACGTTGCCCTGGCGAAAAAACACAACCTTGATCCTTCGCAGATGGCGTTGGCGTTTGTTCGTCAACAGCCTTTTGTTGCCAGCACATTGCTGGGCGCCACAACGATTGAGCAGTTAAAGGTCAATATTGACAGCTATAACCTCACGCTAAATGCAGACGTTATGGAAGGTTTAGAGGCTATCCACCGCCGCCACACCTTTCCTGCTCCTTAATTAAAAAAGGGGACACTGATGTGTCCCCTGTTCGTGAGTACGGTGAAAAAACTTAATTCGGCAACGCCTTAAGTAACACTGTGCGTTGAGATTCCAATGCGGTGACACGCTGACAGACTTCACGACCGAAGTTTTGGAAGTCTTGTTCCTGATTACTCCATTCGTTTTGAATCGATTTTTGTAATCCACCCAAGTTACCCATCACCGCTTGCAGCGGGTTATCTCCACTCAAGGCTTGCTTCGTCCCCATCTCATTGAGGCTGTCTTGCATCACGCCGCCCAAACTGCTCTGGACAATACGTTCGCCATCCTGACGCACCTGATCAATGGCCTGATGGTGGAAAGTTAGCCCATCGCCCGTATGTTCAATAATACGGTTCATCTGCTGCTTTAACTGACCATTGAGCGTGGTCAGGCGATTGCGCACATTGCTGTTACTGCCCAGCTTTTCAACAATCACTTTATCCAGAGCTGTGCGAGAACGCTCCAGACGTTCACGCGCCCCTTGATCAACCCAGGGGAGATCGCGGCGCAGTGCAGCCTGATAATCAATCGCTTTCTGACGCGTCGCATTGTCGATCTGCACACGCTGACCATTGCGCTGAATATCACCCTGCGGGCTGATACTCAGATTGCCGCTGGCACCGGTCACTTGCACATTTTGCGAAGTGATGGCCACGTCATCCTGAGGCTTCACATTACATTGATACTCAGCATGCGCGCTGACTGCCACGAGCATCACTGCTGCTGCAATTGCTTTGCGAATCATATTGGCTTCCTACTCCAGAAACACATCGGGCGGGAAAATTCCCGCCCGAACACACCGTGGTGGATAAAAACTTAGTCCCACCAGACATCGAAAAGTTCGCTAACCTGCACGTCTTGCAGCTGTTTATCGTTCAGCCACTTGCGCACCAGCTCACGGTGTTCATCCGTGCATTTTCCCGTTTGCTGCAAGCAAATCAGACCTTCCCACGCCAAGTAGCCACTGCCATCAAAGGCCAAGCCATTGGGTTCGATCACTTCATCAATCAGGGCATCAACGGTTTTGTCGAGTTGCTCTTCAGGTGTCCCCTCAGCAAAACGCCAGGCGATTGAGAAACCCAATTCCTGAAACTCATCAATGTGCAGTTTTTTACGTAAACGGCGACTACGTTGCTGTTTAGCCATTATTTCACCCTCTCAAACATAAGATCCCAAACACCGTGTCCCAAACGTTGCCCACGCTGCTCAAATTTCGTCAGCGGGCGCGTTTCTGGACGCGGTACATAATTCTGTGATTCTGACAGGTTTTGGTACCCTTCAACGCTGCTCATCACTTCCAACATATGTTCGGCATAGGCTTCCCAATCGGTCGCCATATGGAAAACACCGCCCAGCTTGAGCTTGCGCTGCACCTTTTCCGCAAACGGCACCTGCACAATACGGCGTTTATTATGGCGCGCTTTGTGCCAGGGATCAGGGAAAAACAACTGAACCATACGCAAGCTGTTATCGGGGATCATGGTGTCCAGCACCTCAACCGCATCGTGACACATCACGCGTAAATTTTTCACACCGGCTTCCTGCGCGGATGCGAGGCATGCCCCCACGCCAGGTGAGTGAACTTCAATGCCAAGGAAGTTTTGATGAGGATTATTCTGTGCCATGGTGACTAACGATGCCCCCATGCCAAAACCAATTTCCAGAACGACAGGCGCATCACGGCCAAACAGCTCAACCAGATCCAGCGGCTGCGAGGTGAATTCCACCCCCATTTCAGGCCACAGAGTATCCAGCGCCTGCTGTTGACCTTTCGTTAACCGCCCCTGGCGGCGCACGAAACTGCGAATGCGGCGCAGTGGGCGTCCGTTTTCATCATATTCCGGGGAGATAACGTCATTCATCATAATCAATCGTCTGGTTGCGAAAAGAGTCTTCTAAGAGCCGATGATTCTAGCCGAAAACCGTCGTTACCAACAGTCTGTCAGCACAGCGCGCTGCTCGCTTTACAAAATGTTAGACAACTGCGGGTTTACAGCCGTTATGCTCTGTGCTGGAATTCCACCACTCTTTTTTAAGGATATTTTCACCATGATGCAGGCGCCTCAGTTCGCCCAACAGGTGCTGGACTGGTATCAGCGCTATGGCCGTAAAACACTGCCCTGGCAGCACGAAAAAACGCCTTACAAAGTCTGGCTTTCGGAAGTCATGCTGCAGCAAACGCAAGTCGCAACCGTGATCCCCTACTTTGAGCGTTTTATGGCGCGCTTTCCCACGGTGACAGATTTGGCCAATGCGCCACTGGATGAGGTGTTACATCTGTGGACGGGATTGGGCTACTACGCGCGTGCACGCAATTTACATAAAGCCGCAAAGCAGGTTGCCGAGCAACATCATGGCGTTTTCCCGACCACGCTTGAAGCGGTAGAAGCCTTGCCGGGAGTTGGGCGCTCAACGGCAGGCGCAGTGCTGTCTTTGGCACTGGGACAGCATCATCCGATCCTGGACGGTAACGTCAAACGCGTATTGGCACGTTGTTACACCATCGGTGGCTGGCCGGGAAAGAAAGAGGTTGAAAAACAACTGTGGCAACTCAGCGAAACGGTAACTCCCGCAGAAGGCGTAAGCCAGTTTAACCAGGCGATGATGGATCTGGGTGCCATGGTGTGTACACGCTCCAGGCCTAAGTGCGAGCTGTGCCCATTGCAAAATGGATGTCTGGCCTATGCACACAGCAGTTGGGCCCAGTATCCTGGCAAGAAACCTAAACAGACACTTCCTGAACGTAGCGGCTGGTTCCTGATGATCCAACGCGGTGAGCACGTCTGGCTGGAGCAGCGCCCGCCGGTGGGTTTATGGGGAGGATTGTTTTGTTTTCCGCAATTTGGCACCGAAAAAGAGCTGCGTCAGTGGCTTGCTGAGCGGAGCATTGGTGACCACGGCCTGACGCAGAGCATTGCCTTTCGCCACACCTTTAGCCACTTTCATCTGGACATCGTGCCAATGTGGTTGTCTGTGCCCCAGGCAGGTGCAGTCATGGATGATGGCGCGGGTCTCTGGTATAACTTAGCGCAACCACCGTCTGTGGGTCTGGCGGCGCCCGTTGAGCGCTTGTTGGCACAATTGCGTCATCCCCAACAGATGGCCCTGACGAAAGAAGAGGAAGAGTCATGAGTCGCACCATTTTTTGCTCCTATATGCAGCGCGAAGCCGAAGGGCAAGATTTTCAGTTGTATCCCGGAGAATTGGGCAAACGTATTTACAACGAAATCTCGAAAGAAGCCTGGGCTGAGTGGATGAAAAAGCAGACCATGCTGATTAATGAGAAAAAACTGAATATGATGAACGTCGAGCACCGAAAAGTGCTGGAACAGGAGATGGTCAATTTCCTGTTTGAAGGCAAAGACGTACACATTGAGGGCTATACCCCTCCTGAAAAATAAACCCGTTCGGCCCCATATTGGGGCCCGATAATCAGTGGGCACCGCGACTTTACGATGAAGAAAAAAGCACTCGCCTTGCTAGTCATAGCACCATTACTGATCTCCTGCTCCAGTAACAAAAACGTCGCCAACCATGAAGAGTGGGTTAAAGACACCAATGGATTTGATATTTTGATGGGTCAGTTTGCCCATAATATTGAGAACATTTGGGGAATTAACGAAGTTCTGATTGCCGGGCCAAAAGATTATGTGAAGTACACTGACGGCTACTTTACCCGCAGCCACATTAACTTTGAAGCCGGTACCATCACCATTGAAACCATTTCGGGCACCAACCCGGCGGCCAGTCTGCGCCAGGCGATTATCACCACGCTGCTGATTGGCGATGATCCGGGTAATGTTGATCTCTATTCCGATGCCAATGATATCCAAATCAGTAAAGAGCCCTTACTGTATGGCCAGGTATTGGACAACACCGGACAGCCGATCCGCTGGGAAGGTCGTGCAGGCACCTTTGCCGATTACTTATTAAATAACAAGCTGATGCGTCGCACTTCTGGTCTGCATGTTATTTACTCGGTGACCATCCCCATGGTGCCAAACCATTTGGACAAACGTGCGCATAAATATTTGCCAATGGTGCGGAAAGCCTCTGAAAAGTACGGCGTTGATCAGTCGTTGATTTTGGCAATTATGCAGATCGAATCGAGCTTCAACCCGTACGCCGTCAGCCATGCTGATGCCCTGGGACTGATGCAGGTTGTTCAACATACCGCGGGCGTCGATGTCTTCCGCATGCAAGGGAAATGGGGCAAGCCCAGCCGTAGTTATCTGTTGGATCCGGCCAATAACATTGATGCCGGCACTGCCTATTTATCGATCCTGCAAAAAAGCTATTTGAACGGCATAACCAATAACACTTCACGACGCTACGCCGTGATAACCGCCTATAACGGCGGTGCAGGCAGTGTCCTTCGAGTGTTTTCCAGTGATAAAAGTCGCGCGTTTGGCGCTATTAATGACCTGTCGCCTTCCGAGGTTTATCAGACCTTAACCACTAAGCACCCTTCTGCTGAATCGCGGCGCTATTTGTACAAAGTGAATACCGCGCAAAAAAGCTATCACCGCTACTAAAAAAGTGGGCCGCTTTTGCGGCCCTGTTGCTTAGCGGGTGATGTTCTTGAATGCCTGCGTGGTAGCGGTCAGCGCAACTTCTGTCGGTAAACGCTCCATGGAGCTGGCACCGTAAAATCCATCGCACAATGGGCAGTTCGCGAGGATATACTCGGCGTCTTCAGGCGCTGAAATCGGCCCGCCGTGGCACAGCACAATCACATCTTCTCGCACGCGCTTAGCGGCGGCAGCCCACGCATTGATTAGCGGAACGCAATCAGCCAGTTTTAGCGCCGTATCCGCACCAATGTTGCCGCCGGTGGTCAGCCCCATATGCGGCACAATAATATCCGCACCGGCTTTGGTCATCGCTTCTGCGTCTTCGGCACTAAAGACATACGGCGTGGTTAACATCCCTTTCTGGTGCGCCAGCGCTATCATGTCGACTTCCAGCGCATAGCCCATCCCTGTTTCTTCCAGATTGGCGCGGAAATTACCGTCAATCAAACCCACGGTTGGGAAATTTTGCACGCCCGAGAACCCTTTGGCTTTCAGTTCATCTAAAAAAGAGTCGAACAGACAGAAAGGATCGGTGCCATTCACGCCCGCTAATACCGGCGTGTTCTTCACCACAGGCAACACCTCATGTGCCATTTCCATCACAATTTCATTGGCATTGCCGTAAGCCAACAGCCCTGCTAACGAGCCACGTCCCGCCATACGATAACGGCCAGAGTTGTAAATCACGATTAAATCAATGCCGCCAGCCTCTTCACATTTGGCAGACAAGCCTGTTCCGGCCCCTCCACCGATAATAGGCTCACCACGGGCAATAATGGCGCGAAAACGGCTTAACAGTTCCTGGCGTGAAAAAGCGGGCATGTCTAGTTCTCCTTGGATATCGCCTGCTGCAAGGCTTCGACAGCAGCCTGCGCAAAACGGGGATCATTGATATTCCACGGGAGTCGCACCAAACGACGCCGTGAAGTTTGCTTAACCTGCGCTTCCAGCGCAGTAATAAAAGCCTTATTGGCCTCAGGCGCCCAAAACGGTTGTCCTTCACTGTCCAGCGCCGAAAAACCGCCTTCAGGAATAAGAAAGGTCACAGGCCCGTGGCAGTGATTTAGTTTGGCGGCTATCCACTCAGCCATCTGGCGATTTTCATCTGCGGTGGTGCGCATTAACGTGACTTGCGCATTGTGGTGATAGAACTGACGATCCGCGTAGCGTGAAGGAATCGAGGAAGGATGGCCGAAGTTCACCATATCCAATGCACCAGCAGACATGACGCAAGGCGTTTCGGTGGCCGCAATGGCATCAAACCGGGTTTCATCACACGCCAGCACACCGCCAAATAACAGATCGCACACTTCAGTGGTGGTCAGATCCAGTACGCCTGCCAACATTCGGCTGGCCGTCAGTTTTTCCAACGCCATGCCGCCACTGCCGGTCGCGTGAAACACCAGGCAATCATAGTGCGCTGATAACGCTTCACTCACTGCCTGAATACAAGGCGTGGTAACGCCAAACATGGTTAATCCCAGTGCGGGTTTGTCCTCTGCACTTTCCGGCACAGCAAAACGCACCGCACCGGCAATCTGGTGTGCCGCATTTCCCAGCACCTGGCGAGAAATACGGTTGAGCCCGGCCACGTCGGTGACGGAATACAACATGCTGATATCGCTGCTCCCGACGTAGTTCGCCACATCACCACTTGCCATGGTGGACACCATGACTTTTGGAACGCCCACAGGCAGCAACTGCATAGCAGGCGTAATTAATGCTGTACCGCCAGAACCGCCAAGACCAATCATGCCGGCAATATTGTGCTGAGCAGCGACAAAATGACGAAAGGCTTCCGCCATCGCATCGATGGATTGGCCGCGATCGGCACTGAACACCGCCGCTTCTCCCTGCGGATGAAAACGGGCAACGTGCTGAGGTGAAATATCGGCCAGAGAGGGAGTTGAAAGGGGTTGAGTTGAGAGATCGACAGTCTTCACGGCAACGCCGGTTTTTACAATCAGATCACGGACATAATACAGTTCATTTCCTTTAGTATCTGCTGTTGCAACAGCAAATATCACATTCGCCTCACCTTTCATAGCTGTCCTTACGTTTTGTTAGGTTTTTATTTAATTGTCTGAAATTAATATATTTGTAACAAAATAAACAGTTACTGATTGAGCAGATATTTTGGCGTGAGACCAAAGTATCATCAACATAAATGATAAATCAACATAATGTATCATTCTGATCTGCCAGAAATTCAGCTATGATGATGGCGTCGGTTTGGGCCGACGTCATCAGAAGCCCCGCGCAAGTGGGTACAGGGTTTAGAATGAGTTTGGAGGTTATTCTGGAACAGACGGAATCCATGAGTGGTGCGATGCTCACCACGACACGCGCCAGAACGCGTCGCTTAATCATTGATACAGCAATGAAAATGTTCGACAGCGGCGCTTTTCCCTCCATTACAGAGGTGGCGCGAGAAGCCCAGTTATCCCGCGCCACGGCTTATCGCTATTTCCCGACTCAAAGCGCACTGGTTTCTGCTTTGGTGAGTGAAACGCTCAGCCCTATGCAACGCTGGAGCTCCACAGAACCCGATGCGGGTAAGCGTGTTGAAGATTTAATGAGTTTTGCCTTCCCGCACATGCTGCAACATGAAGGTACACTGCGTGCTGCACTGCACCTCTCACTCACGCAATGGGCGCAATCACAGTCAGACGATGCGGTACCACTGAAAGAAAAACTGGTGCGCGGTAATCGCAAACGGTTGCTGACGATGGCGACGCAACCCCTGATGCAAGAGCTGCCGCCCGAAAGTGTCCAGAAAGTTATTTATTCGCTTTCGCTGATTTACGGTTCGGAAATCTTTCTGGTAATGAAAGATATCTGGGGCTGTGACAACGATACCTTGCAGGATGTGGCGAAGTGGATGGCAAATGCGGTGATTAACCAGGCGCGACTGGAAGCACGCCAGGCGAAGTCAGCATAGCGAACAGCACTGCCCCTCACGTGCTCAGCGAGGGGCAGAAACCGCTACACAATCATGTTGCCGAACAGACGTAATACGCCGTTTTCATCTGCCTGCGTGTAGACGCCTTGCAGCTCAGGTGAAAAACCCGGTAATTGATTAATTCCCTCTTCCAGTGCCAGGAAATAGCGCTGCACGGCACCTCCCCAGATTTCTCCAGGCACCACACACAACACGCCGGGTGGATAAGGCAGCGCACCTTCGGCAGCAATGCGCCCTTCCGCGTTGGCGATGGCCACCAGTTCGACGTCACCACGAATATAACGTTGGTGTGCATCCTGCGGATTCATCGCGACCTTCGGAAAACTCGTCTTACGAAACATCGCTTTTTGCAGATCTTTCACATCAAAACTAACGTACAGATCGTGCATTTCCTGACACAAGCGGCGCAATGTATAGCCCTGATAGCGAGTGGCATATTTACGATATACCGAGGGCAACACCTCACTGAGCAGTGCATCATCACGAATATGCTGCTCGAACTGTTTTAGCATGGCGACCAGATGCGCCATCTTTTCCGCACTTTCCGCGGGCGTGAGTAAGAACAGAATCGAATTCAAATCACACTTCTCTGGCACAATGCCATTTTCGCGTAAATAGTGCGCCAGAATGGTGGCTGGAATACCAAAAGCAGTATAACGCCCGCTACTGGCATCGATGCCCGGCGTGGTCAGCAGTAACTTACAAGGATCAACCAAATACTGATCGGCGGCATAGCCTGCAAAGCCATGCCAATGCGCACCGGGTTCAAAGCTAAAATAGCGAGGGTCACTGGCGATCACCGCTGTAGGAGCCTCTTGCCAGGCCTTTCCCGCCACCACATCAGGAATAAAGGGTTTCACCATCTCGCACTGCGCAAGAATGGCTTTCCTGGCCTCAATCCCTAACAGCACGCACTCATGCCACAAGCGCCGCCCCGCCTCACCCTGATGGATTTTTGCATTGACATCTAATGCGGCAAACAGAGGATAAAACGGGCTGGTTGAAGCATGCAGCATAAAAGCATTATTCAGACGCTTGTGGGGACAAAAACGCTTTTGCCCACGCAGGTGATTGTCTTTTTTATGAATTTGCGACGTTTGCGAAAAACCAGCCTGCTGTTTATGCACAGACTGCGTCACGAAGATCCCCGGATCATTTTCATTGAGCGTTAGTAGCAGCGGTGAGCCGGCTTCCATTACCGGGATAAATTGTTCGTAACCGACCCAGGCGGAATCAAATAAAATGTAATCGCACAGGTGACCAATGCTGTCGACGACTTTACGGGCGTTATAAACCGTCCCGTCGTAAGTACCCAACTGAATAATTGCCAGCCGGAAAGGACGAGCCTCTTTTGCCCGTTCCGGTGCCACCGCCTCAATTTGCTGGCGCACATAGCGCTCATCAAAACAGTGCGCATCGATCCCGCCGATAAAACCAAACGGATTACGCGCCGTTTCTAAGTAAACCGGCGTAGCCCCCGCCTGCAGCAGTGCGCCATGATGGTTAGATTTGTGGTTATTGCGATCAAACAACACCAGATCGCCACGTGTTAGCAGAGCGTTTGTCACCACCTTGTTGGCACTGGATGTCCCGTTGAGCACAAAGTAGGTTTTATCAGCATTGAACACTTTGGCAGCAAATTTTTGCGCGTGTTTCGCTGAGCCTTCATGGATCAATAAATCTCCCAGCTTCACATCGGCATTGCACATGTCCGAACGAAAAACGTGCTCACCGTAAAACTCAAAAAACTGCCGTCCAGCAGGGTGCTTTTTGAAGAAAGCCCCTCCCTGATGCCCCGGACAGGCAAAGGTGCTGTTGTTCATTGCAACGTATTTGGTCAGCGTATCGAAAAACGGCGGCAGCAGTTGCTGCTGATAGTTTGCCGCCGCCTGTTCCAGTTGGGCCTCTCCCTCTGCGCCAGCAGAAAGCATACCCGTGATTTCCGGGATCTCCGCTCCTTGCTCACCGGCTTGCAGCCAAACAAATACCGGCAAATTAAAGCCCGTGCGCCTTAACAAACTCACCATACCACTGCGTGAATCCGCCAGTGAAAGCACGACGGCAGCAACATCGGTGAAATCCGTAGAATCCAACGCAATCAACCCACGTTGAGTCAAAATAAAAGGCGCGACAGCGGTGCTGGCAGCAATTTTTAACGGTGTCATAGCACAAATCCCCAGCGGTGAAGGATGAGTGGGTGCCAGATGGCACGAAGTAGGCAGATAACTGCCCGCGAAATTGTCTGGAACGAGATAGCGTGGAATGGCTACAACGGTAAACGATCCGCAAAATAACCCTGTGCTTTACGCGGGCGAATCACTCACCGTGAGCCAACTGGCCTCACCGAATAGAGCAGGAAGAAACGGCGTTAAAAGACGAGGACAGTGGATTCGTCAACGAATGAAGTGGCATTGGACTGCATTGTGCGAGCAGTAAGCCTGTCATACGGTGGCCTCGTTTTCTGGCAGGGGTAAGAAATTTCGCGCCATGATGGCATTATTTATAAGAGCGTTCAACCCCAATCGTTAGTTATTCATTTTGTGTGGTTATTTATGCAAACAGAACCCTGACAACAGGCTCTGTTTGCAGCCTACTGATCACATGCCGTTGGTACCACTACCGCACAGCACCACACCGATATTTTCACCGGGTTGCATTGAAAAAAGTTGCCGTGTTACCGCCGCAACCGCCGTTGCTGCACCCAGCTCAATGGCCAGACCGGTGGCAGACCACACTTCGCGGGCAGAGGCTTCTACCTGATCTTCAGGCACCAGCACAATTTCATCCACATATTGCTCAACAAGGCTAAAGTTGATGGCTTCTGTTGAGCGTGCAGCCAGAATGGGCACGATGGTTTTCACCTGCTCCAGTTTAACGATTTTCTGCTGTTGGCGGCACGTCCACATCATCGGACATCCCGCAGCCTCAACCCCAATAATACGAATGCCAGGTTTCAGCAACTTTGCAGCCTGCGCGACGCCAGCAATTAAGCCACCACCACCAATTGAAACAACCAGCGTATCAATCTCCGGCCACTGCTCAAGAATTTCCAAGGCCATTGTCCCCTGACCAATAACCACATCACGGTCAGCATAAGGATGCAGCAATGCGCCCCCGGTTTTCTGGATGCGTAAACCTGCGGCATCCCAGCTTTGATCCCAGAAATCACCTTCAACCGTGAGTTTAGCGCCATAACTTTCAATGCGCTGACGCGTCAGCGCCGTACTGGTATTCATCACAAAAACATCGGCGGGCAGCGCAAGCTGTTGACCGACATAGGCGACGGCTGCGCCAAAATTTCCACCAGATGCCGTTGCCAGCCCCTGCTCGCGTATGTGTTTTGGTAAATTCAGCACGCGATTAAAAGCGCCGCGCGCTTTAAAAGAGCCCGTTACCTGACAACATTCCGCTTTCAATCGCAGGTTAATCTCTGCCACTGGCTGCCAGGGGGCGGTTTCGACTAACGGCGTTTTACGCACCCAGGATCTGACACGATCCAGTGCTGCAAGGTAATCTTGTGCGGTGATCACATCGCTCATGCCTGCTTCTCCTGTGGCAAATTCTGCACCAATACTGCCAAACTGTTGCCCTGTGAAGTCACACCAAAAGTACGCTGCGAATACACTTGTCCGGCAATCTGAAAATAGACAGCCTGCGGTTCTGCACAAGGTTCCGACAGGCGATGCAACCAACCTGCCAAATCGCCCGCTAGCACGGTGTCACCTATCGAAACAACGGGTTCAAACCAGCCATCGCCAGGAGACAACAGGTTGCCGCCAGCCGGGATAAAGACCTGCTGCGAGGGTGTCGCTGAGGGAGGATCGGTCTCCATCATACCAAGATGGTTCAGCACGCGCGCCACCGCCGCCCGTGTGCGTTTTACCCCCTGCGGCGACACGCTGCCGTTCCATCCCATTTCTGCAGCAATCGCGGGTAATCCCAGTTTCGCAGCAGCACCGCAACTGGTACGTGGATCGCCCATGTTATTGGTCACTACCGTGAGCGTGGCACCAAATGCGCGGGCCATGGCCTCGCTGTGCTTACGCACTGCGGGATCCAGTTCATCGGTCACCACCACTTGCGCACTCTCTTCAATAAACAGTGAGCTACCGCCGCTGTGCAAATCAAGGTAATAGTCACACAGAGGAAAGAGCGTATCGTGGATCCAGGCCGCAATCTGCTCAGTGGGCGTACCCCAGGGATTGCCCGGAAACACGCGCGCCAGGTTTTTGTTATCCAGAGGACTTACGCGATTAGAAGCACGTAGCGCAGGCGTGTTCGCACAAGGCAACAGAATGAGCCGCCCCTGAACCTGTTCCGCTTGCAGATTACGGATCAACTCATTAATGATAATGGGGCCTTCATACTCGTCGCCATGAATCGCCCCGGTTATCAGTAAGGTCGGGCCTTCGCCGTTGGCTATCACGGCCAGCGGCATGGCAATAGTGCCCCAGGCATCATTGTGTGCCGACAGCGGTAAGTGGGCAAAGCCCACCTGTTTTCCGGGTAGCGAGAAATCAATATCAGTGAATACGGTCGACATGCTTACTGCTCCGTTGTCAGGTCATTTTGTGCATCGTTAAACCATTTCTGACGCAGTGCGGGCAGTTCGCCGTCAGCGGTGCTTTTTTCAATAAACTGATTAATGGCGGTCATCAGCTCAGGCTGACCAGGACGCACAGCGATATATGCCGGGCTCTTACGCAGCAGGTATTTCAGTTCGATCTGTTTTGCCGGGTTTTCTTGTCCAACTTTCTGCGCAATCAGGTTATTTTCAGCAAATAACGGGGCCTGACCGGATAAAAAAGCCGTGACTGCCGAGGCCGTATCTTCCAGGCGCAGGTATTTCCCTTGCGGCAGGAGTTCGGTCAGTGTGAGGTCGGGCGTTGAGCCTTTGGGTACCGCAATCGTAACATTGCTCAATTCACTGATTTTTTCGGCTTTTTTGACGCTACTGTCCCCATAAACGCCCAAATAGACCGCTGCATAAGGTTCCGAGAAAGTCACCAATTTCGCCCGCTCCGGGCTGGACCCCAACGCAGCGATTAATACGTCGACTTTACGCGACATCAGGTACGGAATGCGGTTGGCTCCGGTCACCTGTTGTAGCTGTAATTTAACGCCCATGTTATCTGCCAGCTTTTGTGCCAGCTCAACATCGAGACCCGTGGGCTTACCGGCAGCATCGGTAAAGCCCCATGGCGCGGCATCCACGGTTGTCGCTACGCGCAATACGCCGCGTGATTTAATCTCTTCCAACGAATTTGCCTGTGCCAGTAACGGCAAGGCGCACAGGGCGATGAGTGCAAGTGTTTTACTTATGATTTTCATGCGTAAGCTCCGGTGTGATTAATTGGGTGTGTGTACAAAACGTTGTAATTCCGCGGTGCGTGGCGAGCCAAACATTTCCGCAGGCGGGCCGCTTTCCCAAACTTCCCCCTGATGCATAAAGATGACATTGCTGGACACCTTGCGGGCAAACGCCATTTCATGGGTTACCGCAATCATGGTCATGCCTTGTTTGGCTAAATCTTCCATGACGCGCAGCACTTCGCCCACTAACTCTGGATCAAGCGCAGAGGTCGCCTCATCAAACAGCATGACTTCCGGTGACATCGCTAAGGCGCGTGCTATTGCGACGCGCTGCTGCTGCCCACCGGATAGCGAAGAGGGATAGGCATCGCTTTTTTGTCCCAGTCCTACCTGCTCCAACAGGCGTTTTGCCAATGCCGAGGCTTCAGACTTATTGATACGGCGCGTAAGTAGCGGCGCCAGCGTGACGTTTTCCGCCACGGTGAGATGGGGGAACAGGTTGAAGCTCTGAAACACCATGCCCACACTCTGCCGTAGTTTTTGCAATTCAGCGGGTGAACCACCAACCTGTAATCCCCCCACGCGGATAGAGCCACTGTCTATTTTCTCCAGCCCATTAATGCAGCGCAGTAGCGTACTTTTACCTGAACCGCTTTTGCCGATGATGGTGACGATATCGCCGCGCGCGATGGTGGCATTGATTCCGCGCAGCACCTCGTTGTGACCAAAGCTTTTTTTAACCGAATCAATAACGACCAGCGACATGGAAACGAGCCTCCAGATGTAGTGAAAGTCGCGCCAGCGGGAAGCAAAGCGCAAAGTAGCAGAGTGCGACCAGCAGATAGATAATCAGCGGCTGCAACGTCGAGCCGCTGACGATTTGCCCGGAGCGGGTGAGTTCAACAAAGCCCACCAGCGCGGCGAGCGAGGTGTTTTTAATCAGCTGCACTGAAAAGCCGACGGTAGGTGGCAACGCATGGCGAAACGCCTGCGGCCAGATCACCTTGCGTAGCATCTGGCTGCGGGAGATCCCCAGTGACAATGAGGCTTCCCACTGCCCTTTTGGCACCGCCTCAATGCTACCGCGCCAGATTTCACCTAAAAATGCGCCCGCCGACAGTGAGAAAGCCACCAGTGCCGCCGTGAATGAGCTGACCTCAATACCGCTGAGCATCGGGACACCGAAGAACAGCAAGAACAACAGCCCCAGCAGTGGAATGCCCTGAATCAGCTCGACATACACCCAAGCCACGCCCTGCAACCAGCGCTGATGCGATGAACGGGCCGTCACCACTAACAGGCCAATTATCGCTCCGCAAATAAACGTGCTAAAAGCCAGCAGTAACGTCCAACGCAACGCGCTGATAATCATCCAGATATCAATCAGTGAAATACCGCGCATATCTACCTCCGCGCCTGAAAGCGATACCACGCCATGCGTAGCAACACCTTCATTAAACTGACCGCGAAGAAATACAGCCCGCAAATCAGCAAGTAGATTTCAAAGCTGCGAAACGTACGCGACTCCACAAAACTGCCGCTGTGAAAAATCTCCTCAACGCCAATTTGTGAAATAAGACTGGTGCCGATCAGCGTGAGCACCATTTGACTGGCCAGTGCCGGAAACACGTTTTGCATGGCCGGTAGGGTTAAGACATGGGTGATGATTTGCCGACGCGACAGCCCGAGCGCATCCCCCGCTTCCGTTAACCCTCTCGGCAAAGAGATAAAACCGGCGCGTAGAATCTCGGTCATGTAGGCGCCACAATACAGCGACAACGCGATAGTACCGGCAACCGGTGGTGAGAGGTGAAGCCCCAGACTCGGCAAGCCAAAGTAAATAAGAAACAGCTGTACCAGCGATGGCGTGTTACGAAAGAACTCAACGTAACACCGCACCAGCCGCCGCCAGCCTTTCGCTGCATAGATCAGCGTTAATGCACACACTGCGCCAATCGTCAGGCCAAACACAATGGACAGCAGTGCATAAATCGCGGTTTCCATTAGCCCTCTGGCCAGCACATCGCTATAGGGCTGCAACGCACTGAAATCAAAGATGTAGTCCATTTGTGCAGGCCTCCTCCAACTCCAAAATCGCTTCGATTTCCACCGTTTGATTCTGTGGTAATGAGCCTGCGCCAATCGCCGATCGGGCACCACGCCCTATCTGTTCGCCAAACACTTGCACAAACAGATCCGAACAGCCGTTAATGACCTGCGGGTGCTGCCTAAAATCAGCGTCGGCATTCACCCATCCCAACAGTTTTACAACGCTCTTTATGCGGCCTAAATCTCCCGTCGCCTGGCGCGCAACCGCCAGCAGGTTTAAACCGGTTAGGCGCGCATGCTGATAAGCCTCTTCAACGCTGATTTCGCTGCCCACTTTGCCCGTGTGCAAATACCCACTGGCGTCTAATGGCCCCTGACCAGAGAGATACAAGTAGTTGCCAAAACGGCGGCAAGTGACGAAATTCGCCACGGGCGTTGGCACAGGAGGCAGTTCAATTCCCAGTGTTTGCAAGTGCGCGTGCAAGCGGCAATCGGCAGGCTGCTCGGGTGTGATGAAAGGTGTGTTCATTTTTTATCCCAGGCTGTTTTTTCGGCATTATGAACACGCTGGTTTTTAATGGTCAACCATTATGGTTAACCAATAAGAGATCGATATGACAGGTTGCGAAGCAGTTCACACTAATGTGCTTTTTTACGCCGTGCGGGCGGAATCGCCGATAATGAGGGATAAGTTCCAGATCTATTTGTATCATCAGGTAGCGTACTAGAATCAATCGGCGCTCGCCGTGACCCGTATCTCACGCTATAATCGCCGCCATCTTACCCAATTGGTCAGCCATTCAGTGACATTTCGCGTACGGTTGCAGGAGCCGCCCGATGACTAACAGTGATGACATTTCCCAACGCATAGTCGGACACGATAAAACCGCGGCGGTCAGTATTTACCGCGCCATTATGCAATCAATACGCGAAGGGGATTTAAAAGCGGGCGATAAATTACCCAATGAGCGGGAACTGGCGCGGCGCTTTGAGACGTCGCGCAGCACCATTCGCAACGTGCTGGCGATGATGTCCACTCAGGGACTGGTCACACGTAAAGTGGGTAGCGGCTCTTATCTGTCAGATAATCTGCAACAGCAGTTAAATGTGACCGATCGTCCGGTTGCCGCCTGGCATACAGAAGTCCCCACTTACAGTGAGATTTTGGAAGGCCGGTTGCTGTTTGAACCGGTGATGATGACACTGGCCGCCAGCCGAGCCAGCGCAGAAGATTTTGCGACCATGCGCCATCATTTGCAGGGCATTCGCGAGGCGCAGGAGTGGATCCTGTACAAAGAGCATATTTACGCGGTACATCAGGCTATTTTTGCAGCCACGCGTAACCGCTTTCTGATTCAAATTTTTGACAATGTCATTGCTGACCGACGCGCTGTACAGTACGACGGCCAGCACTCACTCCATTCGGCAGTGGGAGAAATGGTGCGCGAACAAACCCTGCGCGAGCTGACGCCACTGGTTGAAGCGCTGGAAGCCCGCGACGGTAAGCTGGCGCAAAAGCTGGCGGACGATTATTTCACCCGCATTTTGGCTTCACTGAGCGTTTACGGTTAACAGCGATTTGACTTCATGCCAGTGCAGGCGATTACGTCCCCGACGCTTCGCCTCATACAGTGCCTCATCAGCCGTGCCGTAAAGCTGCTCAAAATCACTGGCCTGCTCGCCAAAGCTGATCCCAAGGCTGGCGGTGACCAACCTTTCAGGTAACACAGAGAGCGGTTTAGCGTTTAAAGAAGCATGAATGTAGCCGGCAATAATGACGGTTTGCGCCAGGCTGCTTCCTGGTAGCAGCACCGTAAACTCCTCACCCCCAACGCGACCAATGCTGCCGCTTTCTGGCACCGACTGACGTACGCGCGTAATCAATTCAATGATCACCTTATCCCCAACGGGATGGCCCCAGGTATCGTTGATTGCCTTGAAGTGATCGATATCCAGCAGGATCAATCCCGCCCGTCCACGGCTCAATGCCTGCGTAATGCGATCGATGATCGCACTGCGGTTAAACACCTCCGTCAACGGATCGTGCGTCGCTTTGTACTCCAGCGCATGCGCCAGGCTTTGCAGCTCGCTATTCAGTCGCGTGAGCTCTCGCTCTGCTCTGTCGCTACGCGTGATCAAGCGGCCTGATTCACGAATCAGGCGCTCATAGTGTTGGCAAAGCGTCAGCAGAGCTTCCTGATAATGCTCTGCTGGCTGCTGGGGTTGGCTGGCTATCTCGCGCGTCAGCTCCAGCAGCGCGGTTTCCATGGAAAACAGTTCATGATGTTTCATGCTGGCGTAGTCCGGTATGCAGTTGGAACTGAAAGGCGGGGAAATCATCCTGCAGCTCTTCACCAAACTCTTGCGAAATATCGTCCTCTTCATCGTGATACCAATGCATCACAACCTCAACACCGGCCTGAGCATCCTGATGCAGGCGTTCAAACAGTCCAAACAGCATTTTGGTGCTGGAACTGTTGAAATAGCTCAGTGAGACATGCAATTCAATCGGCGCTAGCGCTTGTCCGGCAGTGTCTTTTAACCAAAGATCGAGATCGGTTTGCAGTGGGCGATAGAAGGCGGCGGCGTTTTCCGGCCAGGATTCCCCGGTGAGGGCCAGGCGGCGTGCACTGTAATCAAAATCAACCATCGGAGTACAGGCACCCGCCGACAGTGAAAGGGTAATGGGATAGCTCATCAGATCGTCGCTTTTAGATAAAAGGCTGACATCTCCGTCTTATCAACCTGTTGTATTGTAAATTCCAGTGGCTGACTGGCGTCCCGTGCCAGCGTCAATAATCCAATATTGGCTCCCTTGCTGTAGGCCGGTGTTTCCGATTTCAGCATCGTTTTCCACGCCCGTTTGATCTCTTCCAGTGACATCGACTGTAAGGATTCCAACTGACAGCGAAGACGATCGCTCTCTTCTGCACGTACCAAATTGGCACTTTCCAGACAATACTGCGATGCCTGCACGCTTAAACAGAACGCGCCAAAACGCATCACTTGTTCATCGCTATGCAGCTCGCGACTGTCGGACGAATAACGCAAAATGTTTTGCGCCATCTCGACAAAGGTCGAAAACAGTTTGCGCCGCTGGCTCAACGAGGTTTCATTTTCATCCAGCCATAAACGCACCACTTCACCCATGGTCGCGATGGTGTTTTGGCTGAAAAACCCCGTGTATTGCAACGCGATATCTGCGCTCGGCTTGTCATGAAACAGTTGCTGTAACAGCCTGTCATTGGTCATTTCTGTGCTCACTACTTACAATGGCGGTGCCATAACGAAAACCAAACCAAGTCACATCATCACGACGATGCTCACTGCCCTGCCACTGCTCACTGGCATGCATCAGGGCCTGACTCACCTCATTCATTGATGATTGACGGTGCACATCAAGAAGCTCGCGAATGCGACGCTTGCCAAACATAATTCCACGTTCGCCGCCCGGCTGATCGGTCACACCATCCGTGACCGTAAACAGCATGTCCTGTGGCTCAAAGGTGATTTCGTGACGCGTCCAGACATAGTCCACAGGCGTATCGGTATAACCCACGCCCATTTTGTCGCAGACCAATGACTCCGGCTCAGCATCCGGGCGCACCAAAAATGCTGCGCTGCGCGCGCCTGCCCAGCATAAACGGTGTTCTGCGGTGTCTATCCAGGCGGCAAAGGCATCACAACCGTCGTTTGACAGGGCAAAACGGGTTTGTTGATTGAATTGCCCCAGCGTCTCTTTGATAGCCAGATTGACATGTTGCAGGACGCGCTCAGGCGCTTGTAGCGAGGCGTGCTGAAAGGCTTTCTCCAGTGCGCCCGCCAGAATCACCGTCATAAAAGCGCCCGGTACGCCATGCCCGGTGCAATCCGCCAACATCATAAAGAAACCCTGCGGCTGCGGCAGAAACACATAATAGTCACCGCCAACACAGTCTCGCGGCTGCCAGCTCAGGCACCAATCCTGCAGGCGCATATCCATCGCACTGCGTGATTTATCCAGCATGGCTTCCTGAATGACGCGCGCATACTCAATGCTCTGCATAATTTGCTGATGTTGTTGCGCCTGAACTTGCGACACGGTCTTGATCAGATCCATGCCCAATCCCAGCCCCAGGTAATGGCCCTCTTCCGCGAGGATAAAGCCATCGGTAATGGTTTTGTCCCCGCAGGCTACAACCTGGTCCGCCACTTGCTCCAACGTACTATTGGCTTCAATCACCAGCGGTGTTTTATCCATAAACGCAATGCAGCTTTTGCGGTCATACAACTCGCGAAAGAAGGGACGCGTCATCTGCGACAAAAACAGTTGGCGATTGATCAGACCAAACGGCCTTCCCTGCTCAACAACGGGCAGGCTGACCAGATTTTTGTGCTCATTAAAGAGGGTCACAACATCAAGGTTATCTGTATCCGGCGTCACCCATGGCACCTGATGGGCCAAATCACGCGCAGTCAGTTTGCGTCCGTCGGTAGTCGGATCGCCAAAGAGTTGGGAAGGGAGATTCATTGCAGGACTCCGCAATCAGCATAGGGCCAGACTAAAAGAGAAGCATGACACTTTTATGTCAGTTCGGATTAATCCTGGTCAAAGACAGGTTTACGCTGCCCTAAGGCAAACTCACGGAGTGCCCTGTTCACCTTACTGCTGCGCTCTTGAGCAAGATGGATGAAAAGGCGGCAGTCAGCGCAATTTTCGCGGAAATCGTTTGACGCTCATCACTGCTTACGGTTTAATGCGCCCCGTTGCCCGAATAGCTCAGTCGGTAGAGCAGGGGATTGAAAATCCCCGTGTCCCTGGTTCGATTCCGGGTTCGGGCACCAAAATTCAGAAACCCAGCCAATGGCTGGGTTTTTTCGTTGTAGCGAGGCGAACCCGTCATCGAACAAAGTTCGATGATTCGGCCCCTCCTTGGGCCTCACCCTCCGGGCCAGCGCATAGCGCTGTGCAAAAACGCTCCCGGCGTTTTTGGTTTTCGGCCCATCCTTGGGCCTCACCCTCCGGGCCAGCGCATAGCGCTGTGCAAAAACGCTCCCGGCGTTTTTGGTTTTCGGCCCATCCTTGGGCCTCACCCTCCGGGCCAGCGCATAGCGCTGTGCAAAAACGCTCCCGGCGTTTTTGTCCGGGTTCGGGCACCAAAATTCAGAAACCCAGCCAATGGAGAGAGGGATATGAGCAGTGATTGCCTTTTGCGCTGATACAAATCGTTTTTACGTGACTCTGCTCGCCATCTGCTACGGCACTGAACCTTTTAGGCTTAGGAACATCAGGCTGACATTGTCCGCGCAACCATAACCAGACAACGCGTATACCGATTAAGCACACAACAAATTTGAGTTATGGATTTTGTGAGAGGCGAGCCATCGGGATTCTGCTTTCATGTCCCTTAATGGATGATTCGGCCCCTCCCTGGGCCTCACCCCTTCCTTATTTTGATATCCCATAAAACAGTGTGAAAAGAAGATACAACGAAACGTAGAGAAAATAGATCCCTCGAAAATGCCTCAAAGCTTCTCGATAAACATAGGACAGAATCACCGCAATAACATTAACAGTGATAACAAAGGCAATCAAAACGTCCATATCTTAAATCCTGTACGTGTGAATAAGGCAATGACTACATTTGGATAACTCCGTCTGAATACATAGGATAGGAAAACTCCCCCTCACTATTCCGCGATATAATGAATATACCCGTTCCTTATTATCGCCTTCTCCCTTATCGAACCGCCAGTCAGCTCATCTTTAACAAGTTGATAAATTTTGACAATACCGGCGCGCAGAAATAACCGTCATTTAACGTTATCAACTGTAGACTTTTGTTATTTTAAGAAATAAAAAAACCTTAAAAACGATTAATTAGGGCATAACGTTTGCACTCTGGGCTGTTTGCCGTCTGCAGTGCATGGCATATTGCATAATTAACAGCATTGTGGCTGCCATTTCTTTGAATATAGACATTTCGGCGCACAGTGACATCGGCAAGATGCGGTTTGATTACCGTTCTGAATGCCTCAACTTGCCGTTCAATTTCCTTAACATCCAGGATATCACTCTTTGCCGAATAGAACTTATACTGATTCGTTTGGTAGGCCAGTGTGTAATTCGAATCACGATAAAAAAACACCTTGTAAAAGAATATCAGCAAGGTAGAGCACAGCAAGGCACTAAACACTACGGCAGAGACTCTCATATTGCGTAACGCACTTTTATTGTATTTATCCGCTAACGCGGGTAATTTCTGCTGCATATCGGCATTTTCTGGCAACATTAGAACCTGCTCATTCAGACGTTCTACGCACTGTGGGGATATCGCATAACCCTTACCGCGCAGGGTTTGGATAAAATCGCCTGAGCAGGAAAACTCCCCCAATACTTTACGTAAATGATGCAATGTTTGCCGCACAGAGACGTCACTGACAATGATGCCCTGCTCATGCCATATCTGATGCATTAATGTCTTTTTATCAACATACATTCCATTATTAGTAATCAATAGTTCCAGAAATCGGCTTGTATTGTTTGTCAGGACTTTTGCGATGGCACCATTACTCAGCGTTCGAGATTGCGGACAAAACACAAGCGTTCCATTAAGTTGATACATCCTTTTTAACCCTTGTTAAAGAGAAAGTGCCAAAGTGAAAGATGGCGTTACGATAAAAACAAAATGAAAGTAAGAATTGAATAGCACTTTATCACGATGAGTCTAACTAATATTTAAACCAATATTGCAAATAGTAAGAGTGCGAATCTCATTGCATTCACTAATGATGGATTTGTTATTCTCTTTTGACGTTGCGTATGCCATTAGCATCGACGTAAAGGATTGAGAAAAAAAACCATTCAAAACAAAGCCCCTTCAGACCTGAGGAGCCGTGCGTTCATGGCAATCCCTTTCCCCTGTTGCTTACACTATAAGATTCTGCAGGATTTTATTAATGTGAGCCATTCACGTATCCGCACAGCGCATCTGAAACATTCCACTTTACATCTGAATATTTACACCACCGTTTAAATTACTGAAATCAAGTAGGGTAAGCGCTCACTTTACTGACAATAAGCCTGGCTTTCCTCACATAACTGTCTAAATACAAACACTAACCCGACAATCACGGGAAAATTCTTACCACCTTACCTTTTGACTTAATAGCCTGAGCCATACCCACCTTAACCGCTAAATAGCGCTGAACAACCCTGCTACAATCACTGCCTTACCCCCTTAGGAGGCAGTGCCCATGTCAAACGAATATCAACCTGAAAAAGTATGGACTTGGCAGCAACAAAGCGGCGGTGCATTCGCCAATATTAACCGCCCAATTGCTGGCCCAACGCATGAGAAAACGTTGCCCGTGGGCAAACACCCGCTACAGCTGTACTCACTGGGCACGCCAAATGGTCAGAAAGTCACGATTCTGTTAGAAGAGCTACTGGCGCTGGGCATTCAGGGAGCCGAGTACGACGCTCACCTGATCCGTATTCAGGAAGGCGATCAATTCTCCAGTGGTTTTGTCGACGTAAACCCAAACTCAAAAATTCCTGCCCTGCGCGATCACTCCGTGAACCCGCCACAGCGTGTTTTTGAATCTGGCGCTATCTTGCTGTACCTGGCGGAAAAATTCGGCCACTTCTTACCAAAAGAGTTAGCCAGCCGCACTGAAGCCCTGAATTGGCTATTCTGGTTACAAGGTTCAGCCCCCTACTTAGGCGGCGGTTTCGGGCATTTTTATCACTATGCGCCGGTCAAAATTGAATATGCGGTGAACCGCTTTACCATGGAGGCCAAACGTCAGTTAGACGTGTTGGATCGCCAACTGGCTGACAACCGCTTCCTGGCAGGCACCGAATACAGCATCGCGGACATTGCCACCTGGCCATGGTATGGCAATTTGGTGTTGAACAACCAGTATGAGGCCGCCGAATTTCTTGATGTGGCGTCATATAAAAACGTGGTGCGTTGGGCCAAAGAAGTGGCTGAGCGTCCGGCAGTGCGCCGCGGCCGTATCGTTAACCGTACGTGGGGAGATGTGCAACTTCATGAACGTCATGATGCGTCAGATTTTGATGGCTTAGCGGTGTAAGCGTTCTCCCCGCATGGGGGAGATCATCACAGGAGGGCGATGCCCTCCTGAATCACTTAAAACTGGTAATTCGCCTGTACAGAGAAGCTACGTGGCTCACCATACACACCATAGGTGTTCAGGTAATCGTAGTACTCTTTGTCAAACAGGTTGTTGACGTTAGCCTGCACGGACAAATCTTTGGTTACCTGATAACGGCTGAACAGGCTGACCAGCGCAAAGCTGCTCTGCTCTGGGCGCGTTGCTCCGGCAGGCACATCCCCGCTCCACCAGGTACTGTTTTGCCAGTTCACACCGCCACCCACGGTTAAATCTTGCAGGAACGGCAAGCGATAGCTGGTGAACAGCTTCAACGTCGTGCGCGGCTGATCCGGGTTCACGGAGATGCCATCTTTATCTTCTGCAATAAAGCGCGAAGCACCAAACATCATGTTCCAGTTATCGGTAATCGCGCCATTGACTTCCAATTCAACCCCGCGGCTAACCGTACCCTTCAGGTTTTGATAAGCGTACTCGCTGGTGCCGGGAATAAAGGCCCCTGTACTTACGCCCAAGTTTTCCTGTTCGATGCGGAATACCGACAATGCCGCAGTCAGACGACTGTTCATCCAGTCCCCCTTCACACCGGCTTCATAGTTCTTCCCGGTGGTGGGTTTCAGGAAGTTTTTGTCCGCATCACGCGTGGTTTGTGGCTGGAAAATACCGGTGTAACTGACATACGCAGAGTAGTTGTCGTTAATGTCGTAAATCAGGCCCGCGTAAGGCGTAACATCATCCTGAACGGTATTCGCGGAAGAGCCGTTGGCACGCCATTCGGTATAGCGCGCACCAGCCACCAGCATCAGTGGATCGGCCAACGAAATACGCGCGGCGCTGTAGAACGATTTCTGACGGATGTAATCACTTTGGTATAGCGTCCACGGCGACCAGGTGCCTTCGGTAATGTTGCCATCCCAGTTATTGTAGTTACCGATATCCGCCGCAGTAATGGAAGATTGCGCGTTATAGTAGAAATTGTGCTGCTTGCTGTAAGCCCCGCCAACCACTAATTCATGCTCACGACCGAACAACTCAAACGGCCCATTCGCATAGAGGTCCACAGAGTCCATATTGCGCGTGCCTTTGTTCCAGCCACCGAAGGCAATGACGCCCTCTCCCGTCTCTTTATCCGGGTAGCCCCACGGATAACCCAGTTTCGAGTCAAACGTGGTTTTGGAGTGTGTGCCATTCAGGCGCACGGCCCAGCCGCTGTCAAAGCGCTGCGTCAAATCGAGGAAGATCTTGCTGGATTCCATATCGGAATACGCCCAATCCGGTGCGGCGTTAAAGCGGCGATCGTAATCAGTGCGCGTTCCATCACTGAACCAGGTTGGCCAACCGCCCCACGTTGGGTTACGGGTGTGGCTGTTTTGAAACTCCCAACCCAGAGATAATGTCGTGGAGTCGGTTAAATCAGCATCCAACACGGTGTAGAGGAATTTTTTGTCATATTTGTAGCGATCCAGGAAACTGTTATTGTCCTGATAACCCGCCACCGCACGCGCACGTACTGTCCCTTCTTCATTCAGCGGGGTGGAGACATCCCCCACGTAACGCTGTTTATCCCAACTGCCGTACAGGGCAGAAAGGTTGCCGGTCAGTTCGCGACTGTCAGCATGCTTGCGCACCATATTTACCGCAGCACCGGGGTTGCCCACGCCGGTCATCAGTCCGTTGGCACCGCGCACGACTTCAACACGATCATAAATCGCCGCATCAATGCCGGAGTCACCAAAGTTCCAGATAGGATCAATAGTGGTGGGAATGCCATCAAAGACGAAGTTGCTGATTAAGAAACCGCGGGAATAGTACGAGACACGATCGGTATCGATTGCATTTTTGGTGATCCCCGTGGCATGTGACATCACATCACCAATGGTTTCCAAATCTTGATCCTGAATACGTTGCTTGGTCATCACCGTGGTGGTCTGCGGGATTTGACGAGGCGATAACGCCATTTTCGTCCCGGAGAAACTTACGGGCGCAACATAGGCTTTTTTGCTGTCGGTTGCCGTCGGCATATCCGCGGTAGCATCCGCAGAGGCTTCAACGGTGAGGGTTTCTTCATCTGCTGCCAGGGCAAGCGGCGCCTGTAATACGGCGGTGGCCACTAATAAACCCAACAGAGAACGAGCAAAGACAGGAGAGACAGACGCGCAGGAGGTGTTAACCCTGGTTTTCCCGGCACGAGAAACAACAAAGGACATGATATTTCCTTAGCACTTATGGTTTTTATTTTTTACTCAACGGAGTCGCTGAGCTTCGCCACTGTCGTCATCAGGGAAGTTGGCCTGCCTTGTGCACCCTGTCTCACGTCCCTGCTGTACGGTTCCCGGATGACTGTTTTATGCAAATGATTGCACTAAAACGAATGAGAACTATACGCATTAGTGTTAACTCGGTAAACAAGTGTTTCTAAATTTTTCCTAAAAATTTCGCGCTGCACGGGAGGAATCAGGAAAGAGCCAGAACGGGAAACCCCGTCTGGCTGAGCGTGTTAACGGAGGTATTTGTCAAACCAGCCAAGCGTACGCTGCCATGCCAGTTCAGCGGCTGCTTTGTCATAACGCGGTGTCGAATCGTTATGGAAACCGTGATTTACATCGGGATAGATATGCGCTTCATAGACTTTGTTATTCGCCTTTAACGCTTGCTCATAAGCAGGCCAACCTTCATTAATGCGCGTGTCTAATGCGGCGTAATGCAGCAGTAAAGGGGCCTGAATTTTTGCCACCTCGTCACTGGGTGCCTGGCGACCATAAAACGGCACTGTGGCGGCCAGTTCTGGGTACGCAACGGCCGAGGCATTCGAAACGCCGCCGCCATAGCAAAACCCCGTCATCCCCACTTTTCCCGTCGAGGACTCGTGCTTAAGCATAAATTCAATCGCCGCGAAAAAGTCATTCATCAACTTGGTGGGATCAATCTCCGCCTGCAGTTTTTTCCCCTCTTCATCATTGCCGGGATACCCGCCTACGGAGCTTAATCCGTCGGGCGCCAGCGCCAGATAACCGGCTTTGGCCACCCGGCGTGCGACATCTTCGATATAGGGATTCAGTCCCCGATTCTCATGTACCACAACCACAGCAGGTACCTTGCCGGTCAACGTTGCGGGTTTTACTAGATATCCACGCACCTCGCCATGCCCATTGGGCGAGGGATAGCGGATATACTCTGGCAAGATATCGGGATCGGTAAATTCCACCTGCTGCGCCAGCGCATAGTTTGGCTTAAGCAAGTCAAACAGCATCAAGGCGGTCATCCCACCCACCGCATACTTTCCAGCAACATTAAGGAACTCGCGCTTACTCATTTTGCCGTGCGCGTAAAAATCGTAGCAATCGAGCAGCTCCTGAGGAAAATCTTTGGCCGTGAGACGCGTCATCATTTCGCTCCAGTTAAGTGAAAAACACTGTTTACTATCCAGGCACATCTCTGTGATTTTGACCACTTTTTTGCGCTTCTTTACGCTTAAGCCCGGGTACGCGTCATCTTCAATGGTGTTGCAGAAAGGCGTATGCTGATGCTTGTTGTCGTTATTGATACCAAGAGCGCCCAACGCGCCGGTTCATCTGCAGGGAGTTACGAAGTGAAAATGATTGTCGCTATCGCGGGCAAGGGGGAACATCGATGATTGTTCGTCCCCATCAACATTGGTTTGTTCGTTTGTTTGTCTGGCATGGTGCGGTACTGTCGCAAATTCTGTTTCGGCTGGGATTAAATCTGGCCATGGCCATCGCCGCAGTCTGGAGCTTCCAATGGTATGAGCACCTGGGGATCCATTTATCCACCGCCCCTTTTAGCCTGCTGGGTATTGCGATTGCCATATTCCTCGGGTTTCGTAACAACGCCAGCTACGCACGTTTTACCGAAGCACGCCATTTGTGGGGAACATTGCAAATAACGCAACGTTCACTGCTGCGCCAGTTGAAAGGCGCACTGCCCGATGATCCGCAGGTGGTCAGCGCCTGTAATCAACTGATGATGGCCTATGCCTGGTCGTTAAAACATCAATTGCGCCAGAGTGATAGCCGTAACGATTTACAGCGCTTACTGCCGATGGAGTTTCAGGAGCAGATCTTGAAAAGCCCGTTGCGCACGGGACGCATTTTATTGTGCCTAGGCAATTTGCTGTCTGAACAGCGCCGAGCTGGAAAAATCAGCGATATGCTGTGGCAGGGAATCGACCACAATTTAAATGTGTTGTCGGATGTATTAGGCGGCTGCGATCGTATTCAGAACACCCCCATTCCCTTTGCCTATAGTTTAATCTTACATCGCACCGTTTATCTCTTTTGCACCCTGCTCCCCTTTGGGCTGGTTGCTGATTTGCATTATATGACGCCGCTGATTTCTGTGTTTGTCTCTTATACTTTTTTAGCACTGGAATCCCTGGCGGAAGAGCTGGAAGATCCTTTTGGTACTCAGCCGAATGATTTACCGCTGGAATCTATTTGCACTGCCATTGAGATTCAGCAAAAAGAGATGGACGATCATTTCCCGTTACCTGAACGATTACAGCCAGATTCTCGCTACCGTTTAAATTAGCGTGAAATTAAAGTAGACCGATTTACAGGTTATACACAATTTAATAGTGGTCGTAAAAATGGGCCAACAATCGGCCCATTTATTTAACGAGGATAACGCGAAGGCCAAATTTCATGTGGCATCAAATGCAATGCCCTGGCAATAATGCGCTCCCCTTTCGGCCAGCGCCGGGAAAGTGCGTTGGCCAGCGTAGAGGAAGCTAACCCTGAGTGACGAGAGAGTGCGGCAAGCGTGGTCCCTCGCTTGCGCAGCTCTGCGATAACATCCGCACGGTGCCAATCTGAGCGGTGTTTTAAAGTGATTTTCTTTTCCATTTTCCAGTTCCTTATGAAAGCGTCAGTCATTCTCAGAAATATCCGAAGCGAGTCTACTCCGACTTACTCGGTGGGTTAAGCCGTTAATGCGGGCAAAAATCGCTAAAATGCAGTTCGTTGTAAAACGGTTGATACAAATTTCTCTTGCCAACAGTGCATTTTTAAAAGGTTATAAAAGAGCGATGCATTATATCGCTACTTTCTATTACACAATATATACTGCGGTTGATTGCGGGGTAATTTAAATAGTTTCTTTTGTGATTACTTCTTCATACTCACTAACGTCATATTATTAAACAACGAGGTATCGCAATTATTATTATTTAGCATGGCCCTGGCTTTCTGAGCGTTTTCTTAAAGGTAACTGCAACGTGGTTTACAAGCTAGTCGGCATCTTATTTCCCACCCACACTGATTAGGTAACGCACTCCACCAGAGGAAATAAGCATGGCCATAACAAGCACGCTCCCGGTTACCACTTCTTCATTTAAAATTGGCGTTGAACAAAATGATTTAACCACCGATTGTAGTGCCGCATTACAAGAGTTATTAGATATTCACACCCATATCGTTATTGATACCATTATTAACCTCGCAAAACCTGTTGCCACGAAATTCCAGGCCCAAATATTAGAAGGTGCGTATGGGGGGAATTTACGCCCTATTACGGCCAATATGGCGGATAAGGTTATGGTTGCCCTGGCCCATCAACATTGCCGCATGCAGTATGTGACCAGTACCAACCCACAATTATTAAAAGCCAATAAAGGGGGACGCCAGGGTACGGTGGATCTGCGTGCAGATTATTGTGTGGTAGATAACTGCACAATGATCAATCAGCTCAATGCCGTCACGGCCACTTCGCAATACCGGGCGCACGGCTCACGCGTGACCGATAACCGCTTTTTAGAGTGCCTGGGCGCGGCTGACGGTGATAAAACCGGGGAAGACCGTGGCGATGCCGTCACCCTGTGGGGCAGCGGCTCCGTTATCATGGGTAATTTCGCTTCCTGCAAAGCCGGGGAAGATGCGCGTCTGGCATTTCACGCTGAAGCACCGGTATCCGGGGAAGACACGCGACCCGAATTTAAAGCCCAGCAAATACTGATGGTGGATAACATGGCCTACGGTACGTTCCGCCGTCACTTTGTGATGGAAGGAATCAGCCATGGCGTGATGATGGGCAACGTCTCCTTAGGGGGCGCGACCTGGTGGTGTGAAGCATTGATCATGTGTACCAACGTGATTACGCAAAATACCCTGAAATACACCCGTACCAAAAATGATAATCAGGGCGGAAACTGGGCTCCCAAACGCGGCGCCATTGCTTGCGTCAACTACAACACCAACTGCGTGATCCGCTCTAATGTGTTGATGGCCAAGGATTCGGTGGGCAGTGGCTTTGTTATGCCAAAAGCCAGCAACTTTACCAATAAACATGGCGTCACCCTTGAAGTCTCCATGGAAAACCAGGGCGATGCCGCCAACTACGGCTTCCAGCTTGAAGAACCTAACGAGCTGCTGCTGAGCAGCTGTAAATCGAAGGGTTTTAGCCGCATCATCTCCACCACCACTAACGGTGCCACCAATATCCAGGTGACTAACTGCACGCTGGTCAGTAACGGTACCGGCAACGTGGTGTATTGCAAATCGGGCACCGGTGGCAAAATCACCCTGTCTAACTCAGTGATTGATGGCACCGCAGGCGACGCCAAAGTCTTTGATATCGCTAACCTCGATGTGTTTGTGGTGAATAACTGCGGCGTGGGCGGTAAAGACTTCTTTGGTGATATCGCGGGCATCAGAAACCAGTTTAGCGTCACCGGTAACTACAATATGGGTACCACCGGTACGCTGCAACTGCGCTATGGCGGCAAAACTGCACTGACGGATATTCCCACCGGGATCGAGTGGTTTGTTGATGCCAATAGCGGGATTTCCAGCGCCTTCTGTTGGGGTATTGCGCAGCTTGAACAAAAGGCCTCAGCCCTGAACTCCAGAGGTAAAACGCTGGGTATGGTGGTCGCCACATGGGAGAAACGCAGTACAGGTACCGGTGAAGACAAACGCGACGGCGTGCGTCTTTATTACGCCACCAGTACCGATCCAACATCGCCCTGGGTATGCGTGGATAATAGTCGTATTATTACCCCCGCCTAAGCCCCACCAGCGGGCGCTTAGGCGCCCGTTTGTGGTCGCTCTACATTGATCATCCAGTGCACGCCAAACTTATCTTTCAGCATGCCAAATCCCAATGCCCAGAAGGTTTCTCCCCACGGCATACTGACCTGCCCCTCTTCAAGCAACGCATCAAACAGTCGCTTGCCCTCGACCACATCCCGACACGCAATGCTTAACGCGTAGCCGGTATGCGCATGCTGCGATCCGCTGGGATCATCACTCAACATGATCTGGCTTTCACCAATCAACAAATTGGCATGCATAATGAGGTTCGGATTGGGGGCAAAATCGCTGGCTGATACACACCCCTCCTGATTGGCTTCGTCTGTAGGCATATCGCCAAAACGCATCAGAAACTGCAGGGTGGCCCCCAGCGTTGTTTGGTAGAAGTTAATCGCCGCTTCACAGTTACCGGCAAAAAACAGATAGGGCTGCACTTTCATCACGCTTTCCTCAGATTTCGATCGGCGATTCCCGACCCCATCCATCAGTTTAGGTGAGTCAGGAAGCACGATGAAATTAAGGCACCACTTTTCCGCGCACGATCACCTTTCCAGGTTTGATTTCGGGATCCACCACACGACGTATTGCCAGATTTAAAGCCTGCCAGGCAATTTCCTGTAAATCGTGCGACACACAGGGGAAGTGAAAACCGTAAATCCCCGCATGGGATACCTCATCAATACTGAATAAGGATACCTGCTTACCCAGTGCAAGTTGGTGTTCGATACAGGCTTTGACAATACCCAACGAAATCTGGTTGTTACAGCCAATAAAGTAGTCGGGGACGTCATTGTGGGCTAACCAACGGCTGGTCTCTTGCCAGGCCACATCCATAAAGAAATCCGCATGCAATACTTCAAGAGACGCCACTTTGCCCTGTAAAGCAGCCTGTAAGCCCGTCACCCTCTCACGCGCCACATTGGAATTCTCAGGCCCTGACACCACCACCACGCGTTGCGCGTTTTGCTCCAATAACCAGCGCCCTGCCTGCAAACCGCAATCCAGATTATCGATGTACACGCCGCTGCAATGACGGACATCCAATTCGCGATCCACCAGCACAACCGGAATATTCAACGTTTCCAGCCGGTTAAGATAAGCCGGATGGTAATGATGATCGTTGGAGATCACCGACAAAATAATGGCATCCACGTTATAGCCAATCAATTTATCGATAATGCGATCTTCCGTTTCCTGCGACTCATAGGAGTCAAACACCAGCGTGTCATACCCCAGTTTTTGCGCTTCCAACGTCATCAGACGGGTTAAGCCACCAAAAAAAGGGTTCGCCATGTCGGGGTTCACAATACCAATGGTCTTGCTGGATTTGGCGCGCAGGCTCCTTGCCGCGCTATTTACCACATAACCTAACTGTTCCGCCGTCTCACGGATACGTTGCAGCGTTTCCGGATGCACTTTATCCGGCTGTGAAAACGCGCGTGAGGCGGTAATTTTACTGACGTTCGCTTGCGCTGCGACGCTGGCAAGCGTTGCCTTCCGTCCCCGAGCCACTCCCAAGTGCTGCTCCTTAGTAAAAGCATCATTTTGTAACATTAACGAATCATGACAGATCTGGCATCAGGATACGAGTGCTGATTTTAAGCCAAACGATTCACACGCGGATCGGTAAAAATATCCAGCTCATCGCGACTTTCTGATGAGAATTCTGAAACGACCGCACCCTGCTCCCCGGCCTGGAACCAATGGCGAGTATTGGGTGCAATAGTGTACTGCTCGCCGGGGCGCAGCAAAATATAGCGCGTGCAGGTATACCAGGCTTCACTGCCTTCCGGCACCTGACACACAGCAGAACCACTGGCGTCATTGGGCGTCAAATTGTCATCATCAACAAACAGATACACTTCTCCCCAGCGACAGCGGAAGGTTTCTTGTTTGCCCGGCGTCCCGGCAAACGGCGGGTGCAGGTGTTCAGGGCAAGTCTGACGGGGAAACAGCACCAACTCTTTCGCGCAATAGCGCGGTGAATTCACATACGTCAGCAACTGCAAACCAGAAATCGGATAGTCAGGTAGACCAAAAGAGGCGATTTCAATCTGTTGCTGCTCCTGTGCTGTTAACACCATGCCTGCCTGCTGTAAAAACGCCAGCGTACGCTGCGTGTGCTCTGCTGAATGACTCATCTCACTCTCCGTGCCATGTAATGGTATCGGTATCATTAAACATGGCTTATCAGTGAGTAATCCGTGATCTTCGTCACGTAAATACGCCTTAGCTACTCACACCTGTTTACATATTTGAAAGAAATTTAACCAACGTCACAGTTTTCCATCCCGAGTTGCCCCAATATCGCCGCAGACAAATGATATCGATACCATCAAAATGATTTATGAGGGGTTGCGCATGAAAGCATTAGTGTTGGCAGAGGCCGGTAAAATTGCCATTGAAGATCGCGACTTTGATGAAGTCCTCGGCGATAACGATGTACAGATCAAAATCCATTCTGTCGGCATCTGCGGCAGCGATGTGCACTACTATCAACATGGCAAAATCGGCCCGTTTGTGGTGAAAGCACCCATGGTGCTCGGACACGAGGCTTCCGGCGTAGTGCTGGCAACCGGTAAAAATGTCACGCACGTGAAAGCAGGCGACCGCGTGTGTATGGAGCCCGGCATTCCCGACCTCAATTCTGCACAGTCACGCGCAGGCATCTATAACCTCGACCCTGCCGTGCGCTTCTGGGCCACGCCACCTGTGCATGGCTGCCTGCGTGAAACCGTGGTTCATCCCGGTGCCTTTACTTTCAAATTACCCGATAACGTCAGCTTCGCTGAAGGTGCCATGGTGGAACCCCTGGCTATCGGCATGCATGCCGCCACCAAAGCGGAAATCAAACCCGGTGATATCGCCCTGGTGATTGGCGCAGGCCCGATTGGCGTGGTTACTGCACTGGCAGCCCTCGCTGGCGGATGCTCTGATGTGATCATCTGTGACCTGTTTGATGAAAAGCTGGCGGTTGCCGCCAATTATGAAGGTCTGCATGCGGTAAACATTAAAACTGGCGATCTGGCTGGCAAAGTGGCGGCGCTGACCAGCGGCAACGGTGCCGACATCGTCTTTGAATGCAGCGGCGCGAAACCCGCCATTGCCACCCTGGCTGAACACGCTGCACCCGGTGCAACCGCCGTGCTGGTTGGCATGCCGATTGATGCCGCGCCGATGGATATCGTGGCGGCGCAGGCCAAAGAGATCACCTTCAAGACCATTTTCCGCTACGCCAATATGTATCCGCGCACCCTGCGTTTACTGAGCAGCGGCAAACTGCGTGTGCAGCCGTTGATCACCCAAACCTACAAGTTCGCCGACAGCGTCTCTGCGTTTGAACGCGCCGCAGAAGGCCACGCGTCCGATATCAAAATCATGCTGGAAATGGAGTAACACCATGGCGCTCTTTGCTGGCATAGACTGCGGTACACAAGGCACCAAAGTGGTGATTGTCGACAGCGAACAGGGCGTGATCCTCGGTGAGGGCAGCGCGACTCACCGCCTTATCAGCGACTCCAATGGCCGTCGCGAGCAGGAAGCACAATGGTGGATTGAGGCGCTGATCAGCGCGTTCCAACAGGCGGTGGCACAGGCAGGCGTCGATGCCAGCGCGATTCAGGCGCTGGGCGTTTCTGGCCAGCAGCATGGCTTTGTGCCGCTGGATGAACAGGGTCAGGTCTTACACACCGTGAAACTGTGGTGTGACACGGAAACGGCGGCTGAAAACGAGGCGCTGCTTCAGCAACTGGGCGGCGTGCAGGGCTCGCTGGAACAACTGGGATTAATGGTGGCGACCGGCTATACCGCCTCCAAAATCCTGTGGTTCAAACAGCAGCATCCTGAAAGCTGGTCACGTTTGCATACCGTGTTATTGCCTCATGATTACCTGAATTTCTGGCTAACTGGCGAACGCGTTGCCGAATACGGTGATGCATCGGGTACCGGTTTACTGAATGTGCGTACCCGCGAGTGGGATCGCCACGTTGTAAACCTGATCGACGACAGCGGTCGCCTGTGGAATGCCCTGCCCCCGCTGAAAAGCGCCGAAAGCTGCATTGGTACGGTACGCGCTGAAGCCGCAGCATTGCTGGGCTTATCAACCGCCACCCGTGTTTCCACTGGCGGCGGCGATAACATGATGGCAGCCATTGGTTCCGGCAACATCGCGAACGGCACGGTCACCATGAGCCTCGGCACTTCCGGTACGCTGTTTGCCTGCGCCGATACCCCCGTGATTGCCGAATCAGAAATGATTGCCGGTTTTTGCTCCAGCAGTAACGGCTGGCTGCCGCTGATTTGCACCATGAATGTCACTTCTGCCACCACGTCCGTGCAGGCGTTGCTGGATGAAGATGTGGCGGGCTTTAACCAACTGCTTGGGCAGGCCGCACCGGGTGCGGGCGGCGTAGAAATGCTGCCGTTCTTCAACGGTGAGCGCGTGCCACAACTGCCGCACGCCCGCGCCAGTTTGCACAACCTCGACAGCGATAACTTCACGCGCGCCAACCTGTGTATGGCGGTGGTGGAAAGTGCCACCTACGGCCTGCGCTACGGTATCGAACTGTTTCGCCAGCAGGGACTGGATGCGCGTGAAATCCGCCTGACCGGCGGCGGTGCCCGCAGCGCACACTGGCGTCAAATTGTGGCCGATGTGATGGGCTGCCAGGTGGTATGTCTCAGCGTAAAAGAGACTGCCGCATTGGGTGGTGCGATCCAGGCAATGTGGGCCACGACGCTCGCCGACAACCCGCAGCAAGACGCCAACACCGTGCTGGACACCTTGTGTCAGCGCTTTGTGTCGCTCGATGAATCTACCCGCACGCAGCCTGATACCGCGCGTCAAACGCAATATGACAGCTTGTATCAGCGCTATCTGCAACGTTTGCAACAAGCCTATCCGGAGGTGCAACTGTGACCCGCGACCCCCACACGCAACAACCCGCTTACCTGCTGGAAGTGACGGGCGTGCGCAAAGCCTTTGGTCAGGTTGTCGCGCTTAAAAATGCCGAATTCTGCCTGCGTCGCGGTTCTATCCACGCGCTGTGCGGCGGCAACGGTGCCGGTAAATCCACGTTTCTTAGTATTCTGATGGGGTTTATTCAGCCGGATGCAGGCGACATTTTTATCAACGGCGAACGCTGCGAGTTTCATCATCCGAAAGATGCGCTGAAAGGTGGCGTGGCGATTGTTCAGCAAGAGTTAAGCGCCATCCCTGACCTGACGGTGGCAGAAAACATCTGGCTGGGACGTGAACCTAAACGCTTTGGCTTTGTGGATTTCACTACCCTGAATCAGCGCACCACCGCGTTGCTGAAAGAGCTGGATTTCCATATTGATGCCACCGAGAAAATGCGCAATTTGAGTGTCGCCGAGCAGCAACTGGTAGAGATTGCCAAAGCGTTATCTCACGCCAACGCTGACATCATCATTATGGATGAGCCCACTTCTGCCATTGGTGAAGAAGACGCGCAGAAAATTTTCCAAACCATTAAGCGCCTGGCGGACAAAGGCAAAGGCATTATTTATGTCTCACACCGCTTGTCAGAAATTTTCCAGATCGCCGACAGCTACACCATCTTTCGCGACGGTGCCTACATTCACGAAGGCTTTATTGCCGACATCACCCGTGAACAATTGATTGAACACATTATTGGCGGTGAGTACGACAGTGAGTTCGCCAAGTTCAACCAGCCCGGCACCGAAGTGATGATGGAAGTGAATAACCTGCGCTGGCGCAACAAGATCAAAGATATCAGCCTGCACCTGAAACGCGGTGAAATCCTCGGTATCTACGGTCTGGTGGGTTCCGGGCGCAGCGAATTTCTCGATTTGGTGTTTGGCGTGCACCACGCCGACAGCGGCACCATCCGCCTGGGTGAAAAAACGCTGGGCCGTCACTCGCCAAAAGAAGCCATTGACTGCGGCATTGCTTATGTCACGGAAGATCGCAAAGAGACCGGTCTGGTGTTATGCCGCTCGGTCAGCGAGAACATCAATATCTCCTCTTTTAGCGGCATCAGCCGCGCCGGCTTTATCAATGAAAAGCAGGAGCAGGAGCGCGCCAACGAGATGATCAAACGCTTCAACGTCAAAACGCCGGACGGCGATCAGATCGTCGGTAATCTGAGCGGTGGTAATCAGCAGAAAGTGGTGCTCGGACGCTGGGCATTGCTGGACCCAGACGTCTTATTACTGGATGAGCCCACCCGCGGTATTGATGTCGGTGCTAAGAAAGAGATCTACCGCTTTATGTCGGAGTTCGCCTTGAAAGACAAGGGCATCATCATGGTCTCTTCCGAGTTATCGGAAATTATTGGTATGAGCGATCGCATTCTGGTGTTCCGTGATGGTCAGTTGGCCGGAGAGCTATCGGCAGCCGATGCCACCCAGACTGAACTGATGAAGCTAGCGGTTTAACAGAGAGATAAAAACATGAACGGTACACACTCTTTAACACCTGGGATTTCGTTTTTCACCCGCAATAAACGCCGTATGCATAAGTACGGCATCATTATCGCCTTCTTTGTGCTGTGCCTGATTGTGGCACTGATTGGTGAATATCAGGTCGCGCAAGGCGCCTGGAGCAGCAACTATTTTCTCAGCAACGAAAACATGTTGATCGTCCTGCGTCAGGTTTCGATTAACGGCATTCTCGCGATTGGCATGACCTTTGTGATTATCACCGCCGGGGTCGATTTATCAGTGGGGTCGGTGCTCGCCTTAAGCGGCATTGTGGCGGCCCGCTTTGCCACCAACAATGCTGGCCTGGCGATTGGCGACACCGCAACAGCGGTGATGATGCCGCTGATTATCGCGCTGGGGATTGGCATCGTTTGCGGTCTGATTAACGGTACCGTGTTAGCCCGTTATCGCCTGCAACCCTTTATCGTCACCATGGGCATGTTGTCTGCGGCGCGCGGGCTTACCATGCTGACCACTGATGGCAACCCGGTTTCACAGCTCAATAGCGATTTCCGCTGGTTGGGCAACGGCTATGTGGCGGGGATTCCCGTGCCCGTCATCATCTTTATCGCGCTGTTTGGTCTCGCCTGGCTGCTGCTGAACAAAACCATCTTTGGTCGCTACGTGTATGCGGTGGGCGGCAACCCGAAGAGCGCCCGTACCTCCGGCATCAACGTAGTACGCATTAAAGTGCTGGTGTACACCCTGTGTGCGGCACTGGCGGGGATTGCCGGTTTGATCCTGACGGCTCGTACCGGATCGGCACAAACCAACGCCGGAGCGGGCTATGAACTTGACGCCATCGCCGCGGTGGTGATCGGCGGCACCAGCATGGCGGGCGGCGTCGGCACGCTGGTCGGTACTTTCTTTGGCGTACTGATCATCGGTGTCATGAATAACGGCCTCGATTTGCTGGGTGTGCAATCGTACTACCAACAAATTATTAAAGGCGCATTGATTGTAGTGGCTGTACTGCTCGACCCCTCGCGTAAACAACAACGCGATTAACTGTGTTCGAATAAAAAAACCCTACCAGGAGAAAACAATGAAAATGACCAAAATTGCGTTGCTTGCCTCAGCAATGATGATGGGGGGCATGGCGGTTGCCCAGGCTGCACCGGTGAAGATTTCCGTGCTGATGTACGGTAACAAAGCGGAGTTTGTGCAACTGATGGAACGCTATGGTAAAGAGCATCCGGCAGTGAAAAGCGGCGAAGCCGTGCTGACCTTCTATGACGGGCGTTACGATGCTTCCGTGCAAAACGATCAGGCGGCCACCGCCATCCAGACCCGTGCTGACGCGATCATCGTCAACCCGATGGATTTTGAAGCCAATATCGATATCGTCACCAACGCCAACGAAGCCAAAATTCCGGTGGTGGTCACCAACGCCCGTTTGAATACCACCGACATGACCTCAGAAGTGGTCTCTAACGATGAGTTAGGTGGCTATCTGGAAGCCAAAGCGGTGCTGGATAAGCTGGATTGCAAAACCAATAAAGTGAATGTGGTCATCATTGAAGGGCCGAAAGGCGGCAGCGGTGAAATCCAGCGTGGTAAAGGCAACGATAAAGCCATTGCTGAATGTGGCGCAGGTCAGGTTACCGTGCTGGAACGCAAAACCGCCAACTGGTCACGTGCAGAAGCACAACCTCTAATGGAAAACTGGCTGCAAAAACACCGTGGCAAAATCAACGGTGTGATTGGGCAGAATGATGAAATGGCACTGGGCGCAATTGAAGCCATTAAAGGTGCCGGCCTGAATGTGAAAGATTTTGCTATCGCCGGTGTTGATGGGGTTTCCGATGCTATCCATGCCGTACAGGCGGGTGAAATGGTTTCCATCCTGCAAGATGCAAAAGGGCAGATTCAGGGTTCAATCGATGTCGCTCTGCGCGCAGTGAAGGGCGAAAGTTATCAACCACAATCAGAAATCTGGAAACAGTATGAGAAGGATCTGAAGTGGGATGGCGGCACCGAGAAACACTATTACATTCCGTGGACCACCGTCACCGCAGATAACGCAAAAGAGTTGCTCGACGCACGTAATTAATCCCCACCCCGTTCTCCGGATATTATGGCCGGAGAACGGGCCAATAATTAATAGTAATCATTCTTGTTTTTATTTGATTAGCCCCGCTTGATATTAATTATCATCATCAATCAGAAATGATAATTCCTTTCAATTAAAAATCACTAAATATCAGCATGTTACAATAATTTAAAATTAATATAGCATTATGCAAACTTTAGGGTTTTTATTTTAAAATACCAGATGCATAATGCCGGAAAATTCATCACACTTTTCCGGAGCCTGTATGCTGTCGAATGAAATGATCGCTAAACTGAATGACCAACTGAATCTTGAGTTCTATTCTGCCAATCTGTACTTGCAGATGAGCGCCTGGTGTAGTGACAAAGGTTTCGATGGCGCCGCGTCTTTCCTGAAGCAACACTCTCGCGAAGAGATGGACCACATGCAGCGCCTGTTCGACTATCTGAGCGACACCGGTGCACTGCCAGTATTGGGTAGCATCGCAGCGCCGCCGGTCTCGTTTAATTCACTGCAAGAACTGCTGCAGATGACCTACGATCACGAAAAACTGATCACTGGCAAAATCAACGAGCTGGCACACGCCGCCATGACCGTGGCCGATTACTCCACCTTTAACTTCCTGCAGTGGTACGTGTCCGAGCAGCATGAAGAAGAGAAACTGTTTAAATCTGTGCTGGATAAACTGGCACTGGTGGGCAACAGCGGTGAAGCCTTGTACTTTGTGGACAAAGATCTCGGCAGCATGAGCAATACCGTACACGCACACGGCTAATTGCGGTGTGACTCATCATCTTTTAGCGCTATAAAATCACCGAGTTGTTAACGGCATCTGGTTAACAACTCGGCAATCTATTGCCATTGCCACTGCCTTCTTCATTGAATTTTTACCCTTCCGCTGACATTCAGATTCTTAAAATCCTTCAAGTGATTACAATCAGCATGGCGACTGCGCCCTTCGAATAAACTCTCCATTTTCATTGCCACCAAAGGAAAATTTCTTTCCGTGTGATGAAATAATGCTTCCGCCCAACGCCATTAAACCCTGCTGCCGTTCATTTCAACGCCTTAAACATTGGTATGATTTTTGCTTTAAAAAAGAAAAGGGTTATCACATCACTTCATAAGATTGTTTACATGCTTAACGAGTGAGGCCATTGGCCAATAGCGTGATTAATAAATTTTGAGTGTTCAGAGCCGGGAAAGTTTTGTTGTGAAAAATGCCTTGCTTGCCCTGACTATTATACCAGTAATGGTAACTGTACAAGCCTTAGACTGAAATAGTATGAACACTGTACTTGTCATAGATAATTTAGTGGAGAGAGAATGGAAAGCAAGATAGAAAACCTGGAGAAGGATATTTCTTTCATCAAAGAAAAAATCGCCAACATAGCGAAAACTCAAGATCTTAATTATGATTTATTGCTAGAAGGATTAATCGAATCATGGCACGAGAATGCTAAAAATCCATTGGCAAAATATGGCAACAAAACCTATTCTCAGAACGATGAAGATGGAATAACTCTTGAAATTCTACGCCGCATGGGTTTGACGAAGAATGGCACTTATGCAGAATATGGCGTTGGGAATGGTTTAGAAAATAACACATTAATTTTAGCTAGTCTCGGATGGAGAGGCTACTGGGTAGGCGGTCAAGATTTGGCGTTTGATTATACAAAATCATCTCGCCTGCACTATATAAAACAATGGATAACGTTAGATAACATTAATCAACTAACCAATTCAGGATTGAATTACTTACAAACATCATCACCTGATTTGATTTCTCTTGATCTAGACGGTAATGACTATCACTTTATTGAGGCTCTCCTTCAAAAAGGGTTATCGCCTCATGTTTTTATCGTGGAATATAATGCGAGATTTACGCCTCCGGGACATTTCATTATGCCTTATAACCCTCAGCATCGCTGGGATGGTAGCGATTACTTTGGCGCTTCTTTAATGAGTCTTTGCGAACTTTTTATTAAGTTTGGATATCGTTTAGTCTGTTGTAACGCTCAAACGGGTTCCAATGCCTTTTTCGTGAAAGGAAATCATGCAAATTTATTCACTGATGTACCCGCCAGCGTTTTAGATATTTATGTTCCTCCACGCTATAATTTACTTAAAAAGTATGGGCATAGAATCTCACCTAAAACCATCGAGACTCTTTTAGCTTGATTCCAAAAATCATGGTGATGGCTGACTCACCATGAATTTAAGTTATACGATGTTTTAACAGTATTTAGTTTGGAATTTCATCAATACCAGATTAAAAGCATGTTGGAAAGCCAGTTAGCCTTCAACATGCTTTCTATTTAAATGAAAATGATTATAGGTGCCCCATTAGAGGATCATCTTTATGCACCGCCAACGAGTTATATCCAATCTGAAAAACATTGTAATCAAGGCTATTCAGAAAGAGCTTGATTTTGTTCTTATCGCCCTTTTGTGATTCATAGAAAACGACAGGACAATGTTTTTTTAATTGCATCTCACCGCCCTCAAGCACTTCCAACTCCATACCTTCAATATCAAGCTTGATAAGATCCACACGTGGGAAAGTCATAGAGTCCAATGACGCAACAGGAACTTTTAAACATTTCTCTTCTGAATATGAGATGTTTTGCCCAATGAATTCATTTTTCTCACTCGGTCTGAGTTCTAAACTACCAAAACTCGCATTTTGTGTAAAATAATCTGGTTGTGGAACGCTTATTTCACCATTTTCTCGCCCTAACGCACATAGTTTTACTTGTGCATTGCTGCAATTATTTAGGGCAACATTTCCAGCCAAAGCATAGAAAATACGCTCCTGTGCTTCAAAGCTCAACACATTCCCCCAACCATGCATATGACGTGCCCACTCTAATGTATGGACTCCAATATTTGCTCCACCATCAATTGCAAATACACCATCGCCGTAATATTTTCTTCTGCAATTTAATACTTTCAATAGCGTTTGAACTTCATCGGGATCAAAACTAGCCGTATTGAGCAGTTGAAAACCCACGCCATAAAAGTGACCACGACGTTGATTTTGATTATAATCATGACGATTTACAATCATACTTCCGTGATGCGTTGAACTCAAAACAAATGCCAATGGGCGTGGTGGAAATAAAGACACTTTACTCTCCTAACAAATAAATTATTTAAATTTAGTTTTTTATTAAAATCCAGCACTGAAAATAATTAAATATTTTCCACTCTCATACCCTTTGGTATATATGAGTCCGACTCTAAAAAACTGGTTATACCCTTCCAAAAGCTATCAGCATCAATATTTTTCATACATGAATAGCTTTTATTATTTGGACACCAATAATCAAAAGTTGTTATTGGTCTAAAATGCGTTTCGTCAAGGCCCGATGTTGCTTGAAACTGTTTATTATCCCACCCTCTGGCACAATGGCCAAAATGGCAGTTTGTATCAATTCCCATTGCATTCCAGCCAAGTTTTCCATGACGAAACGGTAAACGAGAACGAGCAGAAACGATTGAATATATTCCGCAAATGGCAATCGTACTCGCTCCCGCCAATGCAATCGGACCACTGTCTGTTGCAACCAGCAAATCACAGGCATTCATTAAAGTAATCATTTCTATTGGAGTGAAATAATCAATTGCGCTTACAAAACGAGGGTCGTTCCATGAAGGCATAATTTTATGCGCATGTTTATTATTATTACTGCCAATTAAAATAACTCTCCAACCATTCTGACTAAATTTATCTGCCAGCGCAGACCAGTTTTCTTGCGACCATGTCTTATTAGGAGATCCGATGCTGGTATGCAGTAATACCGTACGCTGTTCATTTAATTTATTTTCTTTTAAAAAATCGTCTACTTTTTTACGCTCTTCTTGTGTAGTTGTCAGGCGTAAAAATTGCTCATCCGGAATAAAATCCACATTCAATAGTTCTGTAATGCCTTTTTGAAAGTGCAAATCAGGATCAGCCCAGTCAAATTTCATTAAGTATTTATATTTACCATTCTTTTTAGCTAACTTAATCAATGGTTGATACTCTTCTATATCATCCAAAGGCCAAAAAACATCTACCTCTGAGCAGCGAGAGATGATTTCTCGGTACAAACTATGCGCAACAAAAATCACTTTACCTTTGTAGATATTCTTCCATGATTTTAATGTTGCCAGGCAATATAAAACGTCCCCCATCGAGGCATTCATATAAAACACCCACTCGTCCTGATGTACACTTTCACTGTCAATCAGGAAATCATTCTCCGTAGGTAAAAATTGACCTTGAGACATCCTACATAATGTTATTCCATTGCTATTTTCCGCGTTATCCAGCCACTTATTATTTTTTTCAATAGCGGGCAATAGGTCAGGACAACATAAAGCGACATAATCTGGTGATATCCATGAGGGTAAAATAATGATTTTATTACTTGTTATGATCTCGAAAACTGATTCTGACTTTGAACTTACAATGACATTATCAACACTGGAAATTTCTGGATTTTTTTCTATTTTATCTGCAAGATTATGAATCCATGATTTAACATCAAGGAATTGTGTACCTGTTGCATACCATATCAACTCTTTTTTATTCTTTAATTTACATAGGTCATTAATATTTTTATCGCTCAAATTTAATAACTTACCAACAAGTAGCGTATTTTTTAATGATACCTTCTTTGTCGGTGACACCAGCATCGGCATCCAACCTTCATATATTTCTGAAAGTAATGCATTATCTGAGCTAAATCCATATGCAAGGAAATGCCATTTAACATTAAATACACGGTGCCATAATAAATTTCTCATCAACGAACTTGATGGCAGTGATGATAGAATCGATGGTGTTTTAAGCCAACACTCAACTCTTTTTATTTCTGAGTCGATTGCATAATGCAATGATACTGTATTAACAGAAGATATTTTCGCGCGATTTTCAACATCACTCCAGTCATGATCATAGAGATGGCATTGTAAATTTTCTAATGAAACCTTATTTATGATTCCATTGATAACAATCCCAAAGCCAATATCTAATTCCCTATGTTCCGTATGAACATTTACATGATTTATTTTTTTATTAGCGATAAAATCACAAATGACGTCCGAGAGCACATGACAACTATGTTCATTTTTACTAAAAATCACTGTGTTTTTTTTATTTATAAACTGTTCATTTAGCTTATGTGCTGATGAGAAAATAATATGAATTATCTGATCATCTTCTCGAGTGCTGAGATAATCAAGCAACATCTTTAAGCAAGACCATGCACTACCCAAGTGATAGATTTTTAATAATTTACTCATGCAACATTAATTCCTGACCTAATAATACAATCTCATTATGCATTACATAGCAAAAATCATGCCAAAGTAAAAAAATCAAACAAATCAGATAATTAAAGATTCAATTAAATAACATCCTCCCTCTTACGAAGGAGGAAGGAAGAGGCACTTCCCAATCAAAGTGAGTCCAACGTAGTACGTATAAACGCTGAAGGGGTACAGCGGAATTTGACACGCTAAAGAATGACGCCCTTTTACGGATTCAAGCAATCCAACAACCCATAACGTCGACGATACTCTGCGCGCTTGCGGCTTGGGATATCAGCCTCCGCTTTGCGGGCAATCGACATGGGCAGCGCAATATTTTTATCCGCTTGCACCACGCCGCCTAACGACAGCAGAAAACTGTTGTAGTCAGCCAGGAATACACCACGCTTTTTACGACGATAGCGCCAGTGCTTGTAAATGTGCGTTTCATTGCTGACTGACACCACCTGTTCAATACCCAACTGGCGGCTAAGCGCTAATAAACCTTCCAGTAAAATACGTTTGGGAAAGAGGCTGTGGCAATCGCGGGTAGCCCGTTGAATCACTTCATGTGGCGTGTGCGTACGCGGCCCTTGCAGCCCGCCAATAAACAGGCACCATTGGTTATCCCGCTGGATAATTGAGAACGTCGCCTGCGTCAGTAACACACCCTCGGTAGACAGCTGTAGCGACAACTCGCCCTCTTTATCCATCGTGTGTTGACACACCAGGCGCAGGCTATAGTGCTGCGCTTTTCCCGCAAACTGTGCAATTTCCGTTCCGTCGGGCTGAGCACTGTAGAGCCGGTCTTGCCACACTTTGGGTAACTGCTGAATAAAACTGAAGTGCTGAATTAACGCCTGCCGGGTTTGTCGCGGACGACTGGCGGCATGCAGATAAGGACGCTGCAGTTTGCAAAAGTGGCGTTGCCCAGCATTTTCCAGCAACGACGTCTCCGGAAAATTCGCCAGCCAGCGAAACCACTGCCGCGTTTGCAGCGGCTGTAGCAGTGCGCGCGCGGTAAATTTAGTGCGCCAGCGCGGGCTATCCCAACGGGCGTCGGGGCGTAATTTACCCCGCGCCAGTGAATTAAACAGTGAAAACGCGGTGGTCTGCGCTGCATTACCAGCGCCGTGAGAAATCTGTTCCATGCCTGCCATCCCATGCCTCGAAATGGCGCAGTGTAATAAGACTTTTCTCAACGACGTGGCAACCACGTTTTAACGCTTCGACTAAATACGGCCTGTTGACCTACGGTTGCAATCAGAACGCTTTTAAACGCGTTTCAGGCGGTTGTGGCCGCCCAAAATAGTAGCCCTGGAACAGCGTACAGCCCTCTTCTCGCAGGCGATCGTACTGCTCACTGCTCTCCACCCCTTCTGCCGTGATTTGAATATCCAGGCTGCGGCTCATACCGGTAATGGCGCGAATAATCGCCAGCGATTCGCGGCTTTCCTGCATGTCATTTATAAATGACTTATCGATTTTAATCTTATCGAAGGGGAAGGATCGCAAGTAGCTGAGTGAGGAATAGCCGGTACCAAAATCATCCAGTGCAATACGCACCCCCAGGGCTTTCAGTCGCTGTAGCGTGCGCAGGTTGGTCAGGGTATCGTCCAGCAGTACAGATTCGGTGATTTCAATCTCTAAGCGGTACGGTGCCAGTCCAGACTGGCGTAATGCCGATTCCACCACCGCGATTAAGCCACTGTTTTTAAACTGCAGCGGCGAGAGGTTGACCGCCACACTTTGGTGCGCAGGCCAAGTTTGTGCTTCCCGGCAGGCCTCGTGCAAGGCATTCGCGCCCAGGCTGTGGATCAGGCCCGTTTCCTCAGCAATCGGAATAAAATCATTCGGCATAATCAGTCCCTTTTCAGGATGATGCCAGCGCATTAGCGCCTCGTAACCGATAATCTCTTTTCCCTGCCCATCGGTGATGGGTTGGTAGTACAACCGCAGTTGATCGCCCGTGATGGCCTCGCGCAGGTCTATCTCAATAATGCGGCGCTGGCGGGCAGCAACATCCATTTCAATATTGAAATTTTCAAAACGGTTACGCCCGTTGCGCTTGGCCTCATACAGCGCCATATCCGCATTTCTCAGCAAGTCTTCTGGCGTGTAAGGCGCCTCTGCCAGCGCAACGCCAATGCTTAATCCCACGGAAAGAGTGTGGCCTTCCACATTAAAGGCGGGGCGAATAGTATCGATCAGACGACGCGCGATCTCACGCGCCTCACGCTCATCCAGTAACCCGGGTAGTACAATGGCAAACTCATCACCGCCGAGACGCGCCAGGGTATCTCGGTCACGCAAACAGACGCGCAAACGCGTTGCCACGGCGCAAAGCAGCGCATCACCAATTTGATGGCCTAACGCATCGTTAACGTTTTTGAAATTATCCAGATCGAGGCACAGCGTGGCGGTCATTTTGCCCATTTCCCGATCGTGATGCAGCGCTTCATTTAACCGTTGGCGGAACAATACGCGGTTCGGTAAACCGGTGAGATTGTCATGATGCGCCATATGATGAATACGCGCATGTGCCGTACGTTGATCGGTCACGTCATCAATAATCAGCAGAATATAGTTGGTGCGCGCATCTTCGCTGTGGATCAACGAGGCGCTGGTATTCAGGATACGTTCACCACTGGCCGTCAGCACTTGCTGCTCGCTGCGGTGCATACCTTCAGTGCGCAGAGCATCCGACGAGAGATCGTTGAGGTATTCACTGAGTTCGGTGTTCATGCATTGCTGAAATTTCTTCCCCAGCATGGATTCATGATCTTCACCCAGCAACTGCTCGGCCTTGTAATTGCAGTGCAAAATCTCGCGCGAGACGGAGTCTTCCACAATCACACACGAGGGAATATTGCTGATCACCGTGTCTAAAAAGGTGGATAACGCGCTGAGCCGCTCGCTGTTTTTTTCCGCCAGCTCCTTCGCTAACATCAATTGCTGCTGCTGTTCGCGGCGCTCGGTGCAATCGCGGGTAATTTTGGCAAATCCAATCAGTTCCCCGTCGTCGTCATGCACGGCATCAATCACCACATGCGCCCAGAATGCGCTACCGTCTTTACGATAACGCCAACCTTCATCTTCAAAGCGTCCGGCATTACGCGCAATTTCAAGGTTATTATCCGGAATGCCTTTCGCGCGATCTTCCGCACTGTAGAAACAGGAGTAATGGCGGCCAACAATCTCCTCGCTGGTATAACCTTTGGCGCGATGCGCCCCCGCATTCCAGTTCTCCACCACGCCGCCAGGATCCAGCATATAGATGGCGTAATCGGTCACGCCTTCAACCAGCAAGCGGAATTTTTGCTCTTGCGCACGCTGTGCTCTCAGTAACTGCTGCTGCTCCGTGCAGTCACGGGTAATTTTGGCGAAGCCCAGTAGCGCGCCTTCATGGTAAATCGCGTCAATAATCACATGGGCCCAGAATGCAGAGCCGTCTTTACGGTAGCGCCACCCTTCAGCTTCCCACCGGCCCGTTTTGCGCGCCGTTTCCAGTCCGCGCTGCGGTACGCCGTTAAGCTGGTCCTCGGCACTGTAGAAACGAGAAAAGTTTTTTCCCACCACTTCATGCGCAAGATAGCCTTTTGCACGCTGTGCGCCCGCGTTCCAGTTCGCGACGGTCCCATCCGGTTTCAACATATAGATGGCGTAGTCCACTACACCCTGGACAAGCAGCCTGTACATCACATCATTCTCTGGCGTTGACATAATTTACCTCCGGGTGCGCCACGCAAAAGCGATGATTGGCACACGGCAAGCCTGTAATGGCCCTGTTTTATTGTTGTTTTGTTTTTCATGAGCGCAAAGACGCCTCTGCGTTATATCAGCCAATTCACTGAAATTTAGCAAGCGGATTCCAGGAATTATCTCATCTGATTGAACAGATTATCGGCAGAGTGCAAAAAACATTCAGTCGTCGGCATAGGGAGGGGGAGTGCTCAGCACTCCCGAAAAGAACTTACTGATGAATGGCGATATAGCGTTGGTGACGCTGGGGCTTGAGGCAGGTCAGATCCACCAACACCAAACCATCAATGCAGTGATTAAAATCCGGGTCGCTGCCAAAATCGATAAACTGTACACCACCAGATTCACACAACTCTGAATACTGCTTATACAACGGCGGAATGGCCGTTCCCATGTTGGCGAGTAACTGTTTTAGGCGCTGTAAGTCGGTTTGGTAGTCATCACCGCAAAACTGCGCCAACACTTCTGGCAGCGATGCGGGATAAGGCCGCCGCGAGGTTGCCAGCGGAATCGATGACGGGAAGTAAAGGCGATAAAATGCCACCAGCAGATCGCGTGCCGCCACCGGCAGGCCACCGGAAATCGACACCGGGCCAAACAGATAGCGATACTGCGGATAACGGGCCAAAAACGCCCCAATGCCCATCCACAAATAGTCTAAGCCCCGGCGTCCCCAGTAGCTGGGCTGAATAAAACTGCGCCCCAGCTCAATGCCCTGCTCGAGTATGGCGTCCATACGGTGGTCGTACTGGAACAAACTGTGGCTGTACAAACCTTCTGCACCTTTATTTTTCACCTGTTCCGCCGTGGGGATAAAGCGATACGCACCGACGATTTCCAGCGCGTCGTCATCCCACAGGATCAGGTGATAGTAGTCATCATCATAGTCATCAAGGTCACGACGACGACCGCTGCCCTCGCCTACCGCACGAAAAGCAATCTCACGCAGGCGGCCTAGTTCGCGCAGAATAGGCACTGCGTCTTCGGCCCCGCGACGATAGAGCCACACCACTTTGCCATCCGGCAGCTTGCCTAAGGATTCACACTGTGAGAGGGCACGTTTTAGCACCGCCCGATCTTCCGCGCGCGCAATGGCGGATTCGGTTTGGAAAATACCTTTGCGGCCCTGTGCAAGGCGATAAACATGGCGGCGAAAGCGTTTAGCCAGTTCTCTCGCAGGCGTATGCCCATCGTACCAGTGGGCAAAAGGCACGCGCGCGCCAATACGCACAGTGATACGGCTGCCGCGCTGGCGAAACATTTCGCGGACTAACAGCAGCGTCGAAAGTGGCTGATAAGCCAGTGAAGTCAGGTAAAACAGGGCGCTGTTGCGGCCGCTAATGTGCACCGGCACCACGGGGGCGCGGAATTTTGCGGCCAGTTTGACAAAACCATGGTGCCAGCGACCGTCACGCACGCCTTTGGTGCTCATACGCGAGACTTCCCCGGCAGGAAAGAAGATCAGCACCCCATCGCCTTGCAGATGCGCCTGCATTTGGGTGAGTGGATCGCGACCAGTACGGTTACCCATGTTATCCACGGCGATAAACAGGTTGGCGAGAGGTTTTAAACAACCGAGCAGACGATTGGCGACAATTTTCACGTCGCTGCGCACTTTCGAAACGGCCAGGAGCAGTGCCAAACCATCAAGGGTGCCCATTGGGTGATTGGCCACCAGCACTACAGGGCCATGGCTGGGGATTTGTTCTAAGTCGCGCTCGGTGAGCTCGCAGGCCACATCGAGATATTCCAGCACCTGCTCAACCATATCCAGCCCCTTCAGGTGGCGGTATTGTTGTGCAAATTCCTGAAACTCGCGCTCTTTAAGCAGCACCTTCAGTACGCTACGTTGCCAAGCGGCAGTGGGTCGGCCGGGGGCCAGTTCTTCTAACACATGATCAACACTAAACACGGCACGTTCTCCGCTGGGTTTAGCGCGAAAGTACCCCGCTTAAATGACAGTTCGGTGACGGTTTTTTAAAGCTTTTATAAAGGGAAGGGCAATTTGTAATTAAGACAAGCGCCGTCTGTCCCTCCCCCTACCCCCTCCCGCTGGCGGGAGGGGAGAAAATTGAGCCCTCTCCCGCCAGTGGGAGGGGAGAAAAATGAGCTCTCTCCCGACGGTGGGAGGGGAGAAAAATCAGCTCTCTCCCGACGGTGGGAGGGGAGAAAATTGGGCCCTCTCCCGCTAATAAACAACGAGCCCTCCCCCGTACACGGGGGAGGGTTGGGTGGGGAGCAGACTGCGCCGATCTATCTATAAAGTCAGCGGCGGTAACTGTGTGAAAACGCTGTGTAAGCCTCGACTCCACAACTGACGAATTTGTGAAAAGTAGGGATGGCTTTCTGTAATGTGATACTGGCGGCTGTCATCAAAACTGTCGCAGTGGTAGATCATGACATCCAACGGCAAGCCCACAGAGATATTACTGGCAAGCGTTGAATCCATGGAAATCAGCGCACACTGCATGGCTTGCTCTAATGGCGTGTCATAGCGCAGTACGCGGTCAATAATCGGTTTGCCATATTTACTCTCCCCTATTTGAAAATAGGGCGTATCGACACTGGCCTCGATAAAATTTCCCTGCGAATAGATTTGAAACAGCCGCGATTCCTCGCCACGAATTTGTCCACCAAGCAGCAGCGTGCCGCTGAACTCTTCGCCATCACGTTTAATCACTTCGCGCAGCGTTTGTCCCACCAACAGCACCACATCGTAAAGCGACGCGCTGTTGAGCAGATTGGGTTTTTCACTGTCCTGGCAGTCACGGCGCAGCAGGCTAATCACACTCTGCGTCGTGGCCAGGTTGCCGGCGCTTTGCAACACCAGCGTGCGTTCACCGGGGGTTTGAAACACCTGCAATTTGCGAAACGAAGAGATGTGATCCACACCCGCATTGGTGCGCGAGTCCGAGACAAAAATCATGCCGCGATCAAGACGCATAGCCACGCAATAAGTCATAACCGATCCTGAGTTTATTGTTGCGGTTGAATGCGCTGCACAGCGGCAATCGCCCGCATATTTTCTGCCCCGCCGCCCAACCGTACACCGCGTACTGGGCAGGCATCCAGATAATCAATCCCAATAGCCAGTTTCAGGTGCTGCTGCACGCTGCGCGTATTATTGGTGATATCAAAGCTGTGCCAGCACCCGTCCAGCCAGGCTTCGACCCATGCGTGAGTGGCGACATGCTCGACATTGTCAGTATAAAGGTAGCCGCTGACATAGCGAGCCGGCACCTGCAAACTGCGACAGCAGGCTAAAAAGACGTGGCTGTGATCCTGACACACGCCGGTGCGCGCTGCGAAAGCCGTTGCCGCCGTGTCGCTGACGCTGGTGCTGCCCGGCTGCCAGGGCATGCGCAGCAGGATCTCGCTCATCAATTTTTCCAGGCTGAGCATCGGCGCTTCCGGGCGCCAATAGCGCAGCGCAAAATCGCGCAGCGCCTCATCCGGTTGGGTTAAAGGCGTGCCGCGCAGAAAAATCATTGGCGATAACGGACTGTCGGGATCGCAAGACAACACATCTTGATCGACAATTTCCACCACGCCGCGCGCTTCAATTTCTAACCACTGATGCGGCGTGTCCAACGTCAACACATGCAGCACGTTGCCCCAGGTATCCGTGGTTTCCACCGCCTGTTCCGGCAACAGCAACTCCCACGACAGAACATGCTGATGAATACTGTCTTGCGGGGTCAGGCGAAGATACTGCGTGCTTTGACGCACCTGCTGCTCATAGGCATAACGGGTTTTATGGGCAATGGTCAGTTTCATTATTTCGCCTCCAGGTAGGTGTGATTGATGCTTTCTGCAATCGACGCCAGGGTGGTTAAAAAGTCCTGTAACCAGCCGTGTAAGCCTTCCGTCATCAAGGATTCGTGGCCACCGAACTGCATTTCCGCCTGCAATACCGACACCAGGTAACGCGCGCGATTTTCACCTTTATGGCTAATTTCAGTTAACTGATGGGCGATTTCATCAATGCAGGTGCGCAGCGATCGCGGACTTTCATCGCGTAAAATCAGCAAGGTGTTGACGTTGTGAGGTTCCAGTTGTTGGCGATAAATTGCGTGATAGGCCTCGCGCGCCGACACTGCCCGCAGCAGGGTATCCAGACGATAATATTCTCGTACCGCATCCTCATGCCGCTCCAGAAGTGATTGATTGACGTCCAGCAAACGGGCCGTGCAATCGGCGCGCTCCAGCAAGGTGCCCAGGCGGATAAAACGCATCGCATCACCGCGCATCAAAGTGCCAAACATCGCACCGCGAAACAGATGCGAGCGCTCTTTAACCCAGTCAAAAAAGCGGTCAGCCTCATTCACAGAGAGGCTCCGTCGCCGCATTTGGCGGATCTCAATCCAGGTGGAGTTAATACTTTCCCACACCTCTGAAGAGAGGCTGCCGCGCACGGCGTGTGCGTTGTTCCATGCTTCCTGAAAGCAGCTAAAAATGCTGGCTGGGTTGCGCTCGTCGAGGGCAAAGAAAACAAATAAACGCGCCATCGACAGTTCGCCATGCACGGTGTGATATAACTCGGCGTTCCCGGTAATGTTAATCGGTACCCGCAACTCATCGTCACGACTCCCGGAAACCGGCAGCAGTGACAAACGATGCGTCACATCCAATACGCGAGCGATATTCTCAGCGCGTTCTAAGTAACGCGCCATCCAGTAAAGTCCGGTCGCAGTGCGGCTCAGCATCAGGCATCCTCCTCCAAAACCCAGGTGTCTTTCGTGCCGCCACCTTGCGACGAGTTAACCACCAATGACCCTGCCGTGAGCGCGACGCGCGTGAGCCCGCCGGGTACTAAGCGGATCTCTTCACCGCTGAGGGCAAAAGGACGTAAATCGATGTGTCGCGGGGCTAATCCCTGCTCAACAAAGGTCGGGCAGGTAGAGAGTGCCAGCGTATGCTGAGCAATGTAGTTATGTGGAGTGGCAAGAATGCGCTCGCGAAACGCAGCCAGCTCAGCCTGGCTGGCAACCGGGCCGATCAGCATTCCGTAGCCTCCGGCACCGTGCACCTCTTTCACCACTAACTGTGACAAATTCGCCAGCACCCAGCTCAGTTCATCCGGGCGACGGCACTGCCAGGTGGGCACATTGTTGAGAATCGGATCTTCCTGCAGATAAAAGCGGATCATGTCAGGCACATACGGATAGATCGATTTATCATCGGCCACCCCGGTGCCTATCGCATTGGCTAACACCACATTGCCGGCACGATAGACCGAGAGCAAACCCGGCACGCCGAGAAAGGAATCAGGACGAAACGCCAGCGGATCGAGAAAGGCATCATCCACCCGCCGGTAGATAACATCGACCTTACAGGGGCCTTCCGTGGTGCGCATCAACACCACGCCTTCTTTCACATACAGATCGGCACTTTCAACTAATTCCACTCCCATCTGCTGCGCTAAAAAACTGTGTTCAAAATAGGCACTGTTAAAGCGACCCGGAGTTAGCACCACCACCACAGGATCATTGGCCGGTGTGCTTTCGCGCAGGGTTTGGAGCAGGTGCGAAGGATAGCGCTCAACCGGGGCGATGCGCTGGCTTACAAACAGCTCCGGATAGAGGCGCATCATCATTTTGCGATTTTCCAGCATGTAGGAGACGCCGGACGGCGTGCGCAAGTTATCTTCCAGCACGTAGTAGTCGCCATCGTGGTTGCGCACCATATCAACACCCACAATGTGTGCATAAATCTGCCGGTGAAGCGTTATGCCTTGCATGCACGGTTGATATTGATCATTGATCATCACCTGTTCCGTAGGGATCACGCCGGCTTTCAAGATGTGTTGCTGGTGATAGATATCATGCAAAAAGGCATTCAGCGCCTGAACCCGCTGGCGAATACCGCGATCCAGATACTGCCATTCATGGGCAGGAATAATGCGAGGCACACTGTCGAAAGGGATCAGGCGATCGGCGCCGTCATCATCGCCATACACATTGAAGGTGATACCCACGCGATGAAACAGCAGTTCAGCCTCTTCCCGCTTGCGGCGGATGGCCGCTTGATCGGCCGCCTCCAGCCACTGTCCGTAGGCATGATAATGTTCACGCCATGTCCCGTCAGATAACTGCATTTCGTCATAAAAAGGGGAAGCCGGTTGATAACGTTGCGTCATAGTACCCCTGCCACAGTTGCTGAGCCTGAATAAGGATTTGCATAAAACGTGCCAGCCGCGTGGGCGCTAGCGCGCCCCGCGCGACACAAGAGACAAGCGGGAAACGGGTGCAACAACCGGCGGAAAATGCCGCCTGGGTAAGCGAAAGGGTGCCATTAAGCACCAAAGCGGGGCAAATACAGGTTAAGGCTGGTGCCAAAAATCCATCACGGCACCTTCTGTGCCACCCAGAGGATCGGTGTCAGGCACGCGCACGCGGGCCACGCGCTGTTGTGCCTCAGCCAGTTGGTCAGGTTGATTGCGCCAGGTTTGCGGCACACGGCCCGCGGGATAGGCACCGACACTGATAAAATCGTCACTGGCGTGAATTTGCTTATGTCCAATGCCCGCAGGAATCAGCACTGCATCTCCCGCGTGCAGTGTGACCACACGGCCATTATCACCGCCAAATAGCACTTCGGCCCACCCCGCTGCGACACCTAACACCTCATGCACATTGGGATGAAAGTGCGTGTATTCATAAATGCCAGCGCGCCATTGTGGCGGCCAGCCGTGCTGCGCAAACATCGCCTCAAACCAGGCGGCAACATCCTGCGTCTCATCAGGCACCACTTGTGGCCAGACAATCAACGGCAAAAATGTATTATTGGGCACGCCCTGGTCAGGCGCAGCAAACAGTAATGTTTGTGGACGCATTGAAGCGCCAGCAGAGAATGTGGCGGCAGCGAAGGACATGATTTTTCTCCCTGATGTCACGCTTCATCTAAGTGTGGCACAGGCGGGAAAAGTTACCAGAATGTTATTGCAGAGAACAAAAAGAAAAACCGGTGACGAATGTCACCGGCTGAACCCCAAGGCATATAGGTTCAAAGGCACTGACAGGTTACTGAATACGCTCAACAATGGGCTTCACAACGTTTGCCCCCTGAAGACCGTAAAATTCGTACAACGATTGTGTCGCAGAGTGGGTTAGCACCATGATTTCAATGCGGCGATTGCGGGCCGCCAGCGGATCTTCGGTATCTAACAGCATGCGTGAACCCATCGCATTGACCTGGATCACGCGGTCGCCCTCTACACCACCACGCTCCAGCGCGCGGCGGGCAGTTAATGCACGATCGCCCGACAGGTTCCAGTTGTTATACACCGCACTGTCACGATACTTCGCGGCATCGGTGTGTCCGGTAATCATGATTTGGTTGTCCAGACGGTTAAACACCGGAGCCAGTTCGCTGAGTAATTTTTCAAAATAAGGCGTCATCACCGCACTACCACGTGGGAACATCATGCGGTCTTTGTCGTCTTGAATCAGGATACGCAGGCCCTGCGGCACTTTTTCCAGCTTCAGGTTATCCTGCGCGTTGTACGCAGAAATGATGTTGGAAATCATCACGCTGAGCTGCTGCAGCTCTTTATCCGAGCGAAACAGCACGCTTTCCAGCGGTTCGGTGCTACTGCCCTTTCCGGCTTCATCCGCCTCATTCATGGCCGTGCTGTCGTTACGCTCCAGATCTTCGGCCATCTCATCGGTATGTTCCGCCCCATCGGGGGTTTGTGTGGTCGCTACCAGCATCGATCCCGCCCCACTGTCATGCACGATAGGTTTGGAATCACGGCCATCAAAGACGGAAGAACCATCAAACAGCGAGGTGCCATTCAGTTGCGCGACAATTTCCTGACGCTCTTCTTGTGTCACGGTACCCACAATCCACAGCACCAGAAACAACGCCATCAGCGCCAACATAAAGTCAGCAAACGCCACTTTCCACGACCCCGTATGCACACCGGCATGCGATTTGCGGGAGCTGCGCTTAATGATGGTCATGGCATGTTTATTGGATCGCATTACACACCTTCAAACAGCAACTGATTGACCCAGGCATCCAGCGTGGCAAAAGTCGGCTTGCTTTCCAGTGGCAACATTTTACGGCCGGCATCCACCGCCAGCAGCGTCGGTTTCCCCGCCACGTGATTGACGAGCACTGTACGGATACATTCGTAAACCGACAGACGCTTTTTCATCAGTTGTTCCATCGCGTTAGAGGCGGGATCCATCAGGCAGTAGCAGAAGAAAACGCCCATAAAGGTCCCGACCAGTGCGGCAGCCACTTTCACACCGATCATGGCAATCGAGCCATCAATGGATTGCATGGTGATAATAATGCCCAGTACCGCCGCGCAAATACCAAAGCCTGGCATTGCTTCTGCAGTACGTTGCAAGGAGCGCGAAGGAACCATCAACTCTTCTTCAACGGCTTCCAGCTCGGATTCCAGAATGCTTTCCAGCTCATGCTCGTTGATTTTGCCCATCGCCATCAGGCGGAAGTTATCAGAGATAAAGGTGATAAAGCCTTTGTCTTTCAGAATCAGTGGATACTTCTGGAATAAGGTGCTTTTTTCTGGCACTTCAATGTGCTCATCCAGCACTTTCAAACCGCCAAGCTGTACCAGCTCCAACAATTCATATAACAGCATCAGTAACTGCTGCTGGAATTCTGCCGTGTACTCATTTTTACGCATCGCCGATTTCAACTGGCGAAACATCTCTTTCAGGACATAGCGTGGGTTAGCAATCACCATCGCACCAGCCCCGGCACCAATAATAATCAGCAATTCACCCGGCTGCCAAAAAGAGGCCATCAAACCACCAGACAATAAATACCCGCCGATCACGCTCGCCAGAACGAGGATCAGACCTAACAACTTTTGCATGACTGTTTCCGCTTAAAAGAAGGTTTTAATTTTTTCGCTAATCTTTTTGTTGAGCTGACACACGCGGGCTTCGGTTAAATCCAGCACCAGTGCAATCTCTTTCAAGCTCATTTCCTGCTGATAATAAAGCGTCAAAATGAGTTGCTCGCGTTCATCCAGCGAGGCCAGTGCCGTGCGCAGTGTGCGTTGGATAGCCACTTCGTCTTCCAGCTCACGTCCTGCCAGGTTGGCCCCTTGCAGACTGTCACCGGCCAGCAGTTCGTCGAGACTCTCCATGGCGCTTGCGCTGTCCAGCATCAGGTATTCCTGAAATTCTTCCGGGCTCAATTGCAAATGGCGTTGGATTTCGTCATCACTGGGTTCGCGCCCCAGCTGACGGGTCAACTCCCGCACGCCATCGCTGATCTTGTGCGTTTTCTGACGCAAGCGACGCGGTCGCCAGTCGTGCACCCGCAACTGATCCAGCACAGCCCCGCGCACACGCTGCATGGCATAACTGGCAAACTGCTCGTCCGGGTGACCGTAGCGACGCAGTGACTCCAGCAACCCCATCAACGCAATCTGCTCAAGATCATCGCGATCCATCACGCTGTCCGCCTGGGCGGACAGTTGTCGAACCACGCGCTTAACCAGCGGTAGCCACTGTTGGAGATAGCGGCTCTCTTCCAGTGGGCTCATGGGGGTGATTTCGTTAAACACACTCATAATGGCGGTCTTACTGAAGGATCATTTTTGAAATGGCCACTTCGGAGACCGGTTCTTTACCGCTGTACTTCTTAAACGCGTCATTGAAACGCACTTTTAAATCATCACTGATTTGTGCCACGGTCAGTTCACGCGCTTGTTCGTAGCTCAGAAGGGAGAACTTGCTCACCGTGCGGCTTTTCAGCTCCGGCATCAGTTTTTCTACCAGCTTCTCGTCATCCCCTGCGTTGGTCAGTACCGCAAGGTCAAACAGCACATAGTGAATGCGGTTGCCTTCGGCACGTAAAGTCACCACCAGGTTTTTCACTTCGGTATACACCAACTCTTTTTTCTCCTTCTTGCTAAACAAGTTGGTGAAAATACGGGTGCCTTCCTGGTGATCTTTCAGCCAGAGCTGGCCGACCATGACGGATATCGTAGTAAGTAATACGGTCAGCAGTACTGCCACCAGACCGATGGAAAAAGACTTGCGCGTCATTAGGTTAAACCTTTGTCAAAATTGTGCCGTCCGTACGGTGCGCTTCTTGGCGTTCCGGTACGTTTTCAGAGTTTTGTGCAATCTCGGCTTCAGGTTGTGAGGGCTGTCGCGATTGTTGGCGGCTTTGATCACCGCTCTGCGTCGACACCTGAACGTTCACCTGCACATTGTTGTTTTCACTCAGCGCACCACGCAGTTCTTGACTGACCTGCTGTAACGCGCGAGCAACTTCAGGGTGTTGCGCCTGAATCTGCACTTGTAGCTTTCCTGCTTCGTAGTGCAGCGTAATATCCAGTTTGCCAAGGCTTGGCGGATCCAGACGGATGGTGGCGTGCTGTTGCTTACTGTCCACCTGCATCTGTAACCGTTCACCCAGCGCATTTTTTAAGGCTTCGGCTTGTGCTTCTGGCGCCATCGGCACCTTCACCACCTGCGGCATGGTCATATCACGCGCCATTAAGGCCTGATTAACCGGCGTGCTCAGCGTTTGCGGCGTCAGTAAGGCGGGATTTCCCCCCTCTTCACGCTTGGTTAATCCCGCAACCATCGCGTCAACCGCGGCTTTACGATCGGGCACCACCGGTGTTGCTGGCAGTTGTTCACTGCCCACAATCAGAGGTTGCGTCTGAGGTGCTGTCGGTGATTGCGGTGATTGCGGTGTACTTTGCAAACCTTGTGCCAGGTTGGAGGCTAAGGGCAACGTGCCCGCAGCTTGCACGGGGGCATCCCCCGTTGCCTGCGGCACAGCGGGCAGCGGCGGCTGCGCGGGCTGACCCAGTAATAGCGCCATCAGTTGCGCAGGATCGGCGATGGGCTCTTGCGTTGACGCTTCCGTGGGCGTTTCCCCAGGAAGTGTCATTTCCCCTTCCGCTTGCGGCAGAGAAGGCACAACACCTAACTGAAACCCCGGCGTTCCCGCCATCGGCGCGCCTGGCTGAGGCAGCCCCGGCAACGTTTCCCCTTCCAGGGCAACGCTGACAGGTTGTGAAGTTTGCAGGGAGATAGGGGTTAATCCGCTCACTGCACGCCTCCCTGCTCGCCAAACAATTCATATGCCTGTAGGCCTTCACGCGTTTCCTGATGCGTAGCCAACTTATGGCGTAAAACTTCCAGCTCTTCCTGGCAGGTTTGTACGACTTTCGCGTGACGTTTTTTTAGCAAATTCAACTGCTCCATCACCGCAGGCGTGGTGCCCTGCTGGCGCAATGCCGTGAGAAGCTCTGCAATTTGTCGATCCAAACGCTTCACATCGCTCCAGCACTCCGCTTCAGCCGCAGCATTGAGATCAAGTCCCATTTGAAAAATACGCTTTTCCATCACGCGCCCATCCCTTCCCAACCTTGCTGGAGATTGGAAAGAATGGATTCCACTTCCTCCACACCTTCAACGGACAGATTGTGGCTGGCGTCGTACAGACGATAGACACAGTAGTCGTACAGCCCCGCCAAATGCAGTGCCAGATCGCCGCCCCGATCGTAATCCAGCGCACTGGTCAGCGCGTTGAGGATATCGATGCACTTATTCACGCTGTTGGCTTTTTTCTCAAAGCGCTTGGCTTCGATATGGCCTTTTGCGCGCGTCAGCTCATCCATCAAACCGGTGAACATCATTAACACCAGTTGATGAGGCGTGGCGGCGGCAGTGCGGATTGCCAAATCCGCATCTGAATATTGTTGAAAGTCGTTAGAAGTTCCGTACATAACCTGTCACTTATTTTTTAATTAACCGAAGAACATGCCAGCGGTGTTTTGCATCTGCTGTACCATCGCCTGCATGTTGCTGAATTGTTTGAGATAACGCTCATAAGCTGAGTTGTAACGCAGCTCAATCTGGCTCTCTTTGTTGGTCAGTTGCTCATTACGGCGATCCAGTGATTCCTGACGCTGTTTAATCGCGCCGGTGCTGGTGCTGAGCATGCCATTAAGGCCTTTATCCATGCCCTGGATAATGCCATCGCCATTTTTCTCGCCGCCGAATAAGGTATTGAGCTTTTCAGGGTTCTCTTTAATGGCTTCATCAAACTTTTTGCTGTCGAGTTTGAGCTTGCCTTCTTTATCAGACGTAATGCCAAAATCGGCGAGCGTGGTGCCTTTCTCATAATCAGGGTCGCCTGGCTTTCCTACTCCGCCAATGCTGCTACGAATCAAGGCATTAAGCTGTGATTCCAGCGCATTGATTCCCGAATCACCGGCCAAAGGCCCGCGTCCAGAAGCACCACCTTTGTTGTCTGCTCCGCCACTTTTGGTCAGCGAATCAATCTCGCTACGCACTTTGTTGTAAGCGTCGATAAAGGACTGAACTTGCTTTTTCGTCTCAGCAGAGTCGTTCTCAACGCTGATAATAATGGGGTTATCTTTTTCTGTTTTTTTGATAACCGTGAAATCAACGCCTGGAATCACACCAGAAAAGTTGTTGGTATCACTGGTAAAAACCAGGTCACCCATTTTGATTTCTGCATCACTTGCTTTTGAAACGGAGGTCGCCGTTAAATCGAGGGCTGCCCCCCCCGTCTCCTTAACGGTGAAACTATTTTTTGCACCACTTTCACCGTTCAGCATCATGGTGACTTTGCCATTTTGCTGGACTAACGAGGCTGTCAGACCCTGTTTTTCACCCTCTTTATTAATGGCATCAGCCAGCCCTGCAAGATCATTAACTGTGGACATATCGATAGAGACGGTTTCACCATCAATTTCGATCTCCATTTTCCCGGTAGCTTTTTTTACCTGCTCATCCGTTAGTTTCTCGAAGGCGTCTTGCTGCTTATTAGCCGTACTTACAACATCAATTTGGTACAGGCCTTTTTTAGCGCTGGCCCCTGGCTTCAGAGTAAGAAAACCGTCCTGACTGGTCGTTGCGCTGTTTTTAACAATGCCATCTTTACCGTCACCAAAGCCTTCCAGCGCCGAACGGAAAGTCGTGAGTGCGGTTTTTAACGTTTTCAGCGCATCTTGTTCTGAGTTAAATTTTGTGCGCTGCGTTTTCAGCATGTTTTGCATTGCCAGCACATCTAAGCTTGCAAATTGCTTGGCTGAAGCTTGCGGATCAAATGAATCTAACCAGCTCATCGTGTCTCTCCTGTTAGGCGTGCCGATGCAAAATAAGCAATAAGCATGCCAATTATTTTAAATATATTTTTCAGTAAGTTATTTGTATTAGAAAAAGTATTTTCCGCAAGCGGAAGGAAGGTGTAACCGAAAGCGGAAAAAAAACACCGCACTAAGCGGTGTTTTTTAAAGCGGGAATTAACCCAGCATACCCAGCAGCATGCCGCTCATGCCATTGGCCTGCTTCAGCATCGCCTGGCTGCTCTGCATCAGCATCTGGTTACGGGTCATGTT
>KZ478060.1:160129-420364 GCA_002837195.1 Enterobacterales bacterium CwR94 | reverse complement strand
GGCCTGCTTCAGCATCGCCTGGCTGCTCTGCATCAGCATCTGGTTACGGGTCATGTTGGTCGCTTCTGAGGCAAAATCTGCATCACGGATTACGCCGATGTTCAGGTCGGTATTGTCCTGCATGTTCGCCAGGTTCGCCGCAGTGTGGCCCAGACGGTTGATGTTCGCACCCAGGTCAGAACGGATGCTACCAACGCTGTCCAGTGCATCAGTCAGGGTGGTAATCGCTTTGTTCGCTGCTGCTGCACCACCTGCACCGGATGCACCGGAGAAATCAACCGCTTTAACAGCTGCCATGCTGGTATCAACGCCTGTCAAGCCAGTAGACAGATCCACGCTCAGCGTTTCACCTGCGCTCGCGCCAATCTGGAACTGCATCGCGCCACGCATTTTACCTGCCGCGCCACCACCAGATGCACCCGCGAACAGCTTCTCTGAACCGTAAGAGGTGTTGTTCATGATGTTGTCCAGCTCCTGGCCCAGCTGATCGTACTCTTTCTTCATGGAGTCACGGTCTTTATCAGTCTGGCTGGCGTCCGCTGCCTGGGTAGCCAGGTCTTTCATGCGGTGCAGGATGTTGGTCACTTCATCAAACGCGCCTTCAGCCGTTTGCATCATCGCAGTGGCTTTGTTGATGTTCTGCTTAGCAACGCCCATACCGTTGGACTGTGCCTGCAGGCGGGTAGCAATCTGCAGACCTGCTGCATCATCAGCCGCAGAGTTGATGCGCTTGCCAGTGCCCAGGCGTTGCATAGCAATGTTCATGCTGCCAGTGGCTTTGTTCATTGCGTTGGTTGAGGTCATCGCAGATGAGTTAGTGAAAATCGTTAACATGGTTCAATCTCCGTGGGAAACACTGTCCCTTTAGTACGTAATAAGCCTGTGTAATACAGTGCCTGACACTTAATGAGAACGACCCTAATACGCTGAAAGTTAAATCGCTTTTTAAATTTTTTTTGATTTTTTGTCGCCATTTAACGCAAAACGCCGCTCAATGAGCGGCGTTCAATACAGTTCACATTACAGAATGAACGATTAGCCCAGCATACCCAGCAGCATGCCGCTCATGCCGTTCGCCTGCTTCAGCATCGCCTGGCTGCTCTGCATCAGCATCTGGTTACGGGTCATGTTGGTTGCTTCAGAGGCAAAATCTGCATCGCGAATCACACCGATGTTCAGGTCGGTATTGTCCTGCATGTTCGCCAGGTTCGCCGCAGTGTGGCCCAGACGGTTGATGTTCGCACCCAGGTCAGAACGGATGCTACCCACGCTGTCCAGTGCATCAGTCAGGGTGGTAATCGCTTTGTTCGCTGCTGCTGCACCACCTGCACCGGATGCACTGGAGAAATCAACCGCTTTAACAGCTGCCATGCTGGTGTCAACGCCTGTCAAGCCAGTAGACAGATCCACGCTCAGTGTTTCACCTGCGCTCGCGCCAATCTGGAACTGCATCGCGCCACGCATTTTACCTGCCGCGCCACCACCAGATGCACCCGCGAACAGCTTCTCTGAACCGTAAGAGGTGTTGTTCATGATGTTGTCCAGCTCCTGGCCCAGCTGATCGTACTCTTTCTTCATGGAGTCACGGTCTTTATCAGTCTGGCTGGCGTCCGCTGCCTGGGTAGCCAGGTCTTTCATGCGGTGCAGGATGTTGGTCACTTCATCAAACGCGCCTTCAGCCGTTTGCATCATCGCAGTGGCTTTGTTGATGTTCTGCTTAGCAACGCCCATACCGTTGGACTGCGCCTGCAGGCGGGTAGCAATCTGCAGACCTGCTGCATCGTCAGCCGCAGAGTTGATGCGCTTGCCGGTACCCAGACGCTGCATAGCAATGTTCATGCTGCCAGTGGCTTTGTTCATTGCGTTGGTAGAGGTCATCGCAGATGAGTTGGTGAAAATCGTTAACATGGTCAATCTCCTGAAGGAATCGTAATTCCGCTGTAATTAAATGGAATCACTGAAGATTCCGAGTATTTCTGTTACAGGAGTAAAACGGCGCGTATTTGGGAGAAATTAAACAGTGAGATAAAAAATTTTTGCCGCACGAACACCCCCCCGAAAAAAGCCAATTAATACCAAAACGACCAACGGGGGATAAATCTTAAGCGCAGCACTGCACTCCCTTTTAAGTGATTAATTATCATAATCATTTCTCTCTATCCGCTTGAGATAAACACCTTAACAATTGCATAAACAATAGGCATCAATATGCGCACTCGCCCCCTCGCGACTAAACACAAATACAACAAGGTTGAAGATTGGGAAAATTCCGGTAAAAATAGATTTTCTATTAAACAAAAAGCGCTACGCTAATAATTAACCTGAACGCCCATAAATGCATTTAACACTGGGTTCGGATAATCGATTAAGCTGACACCGTGGCAGGCTATGACTTCAGAATGCATTATTAATGACTGGTTGATCGACATCCCCTCCGGATCGTTGATTCACCAGCAAAACGGCGAGCAGAAACGGCTGGGCGAGTACCAGCTGAAGCTCTTGATAGTATTGATTCAACACGCTGGACAAATCCTTACCCGGGAAGAGCTGAATACGCTGGTATGGGAACGCAGAGTGATTGGCAGCAACAGCCTGCCAAACGCGGTACATGCCTTACGCGTCGCGCTGGAAGATGACGGTAAACAGCAGCGCATCATCAAAACCATCCCCAAAAAAGGCTATATCCTGGAATCGGAGTTTTGTGTTTTCCGACAGCGCGCCGACGTCGATGAGGAAGGAGATGAGACATCCGATGGCGAGACGCAGCTGGCGCCATCACCTTTTAATAGCGTGGCTGCGGCTTCCGGCTTAGAGATTCGCGATATCACCCTGCGTGAACCCAAAAAAGAGTGGGTGAATCAATCGCTGAACCAGAGCGAAGAGTTGATTGAACAGGCGGATTCCACGCGTCGACGTAACCTGTGGCGCAATATCTGTTTACTGCAGTGCTTTATTTTACTGGCCTTAGCCCTGGTGATTTGGTTTAGCGACAGCCCAAACCGCCCGAAGCTGGTAGAGCATGAGGCAGGCATCTATCACAACATCCGCTTGCTACAACTGCAGCGCAATCAGGAAGATAGCCAACGAGAAGATCTGAATAAGTTGATCAGCCCGACGTTGTATCAGCTCGATCAAACGCTGGTTAGCCGTAAGGTTAAAATGGATGTGTATTACCACTCTTCCGGCACATCATTGACTTACACCATGACGCTGAGCAATAGCTGCGACCGCCATCAATTAGCAATGAATATTTATCACTGGCGCCTGGAACCCAGCCAGTTAAATGCGTTGATTTACCGAGAAACAGAGAGAAAGATCAATGAAATGGCAGAATGTCTCCGTTAGTTTGCTGCTGCTGCTCCTGATGGTCGCTGGCGGTGCCACCCTGTGGCGGCTGATGCCCGCCCGTATGGACCCGCTGTTTGAGCCCTATTTCACGGGTCTCAATATGCAATTGGGCTACTACGATATGATGGCGATGGAACGCGAGGTGTATGACGTTCATTTCTCCACCAAAGGCGAAACGACGTTAATGACGCTGACCAGCCCAGATGACAATCGCTTTGTTGCCCGTATCCGCTTACAGGAAAAAAGCGCCAGCCGCAGCGGCGTGCAGTATGATTATCAACCGCTGTATTACTCCTCACCGAACGATAATCGCATCATCCGTAACGTACTGAATTTTATGACGTATAACGGCGTAAGTTTTGCCAGCATGCAGTTTGAGAATCAGCAAATCATTGTAACGCCTTCCGGGCAAATGCTGAGTTACCCCGAAAAATAACACTTTGCTGTCTTATAGGGCTAACGCCGGGCGGCGGAACAGAAGTGAATCAACGCCTCTCTGAGTGAGAGGCGGGGAAGATTATGTGGAGAGAACGTTACGTACGGTAGCCGCATGCACATTGGCCTGACCGCCGACCGCTTTGGCCAGCGTGGCAAAATCACGGCTCTGTAACTGATCACCGATCTGTTGTGACGCCTCCATCGCATTGCCCTCTTTAAAGGTCGCCATGCTTTGAATGCGCGCCTGCACAGAGGCTTTACTGCGCTGGATAAGGCCACGTTGCTGCGACAGCGTGGTTAATGCGCTTTCCAACTGTGGCAGCACGCGCTCTGCGCGCGCGGGGTCTTTGGCTAACGCCGCAATATCATCCTGCAGCGCGCCACTGGCTTGCGGTTTAACCGGATAAAACTGTCCTTCCGGATAACGTTGACCGTTGCCTTGCACACTCAGGTGCTGGCTGACGCGTGACCAGCGTTGCTCATCCACTTCAAACGCCACATTCTGGCCCTGCGGCCCCTGCTGTAACGCACCGTGAATACCCCATTTGCCGAGAGCCTGGTTTAAACGCACCAGGTTTTGACGCGGTGAGCTATCGGCATCCAGAGACGCCGCACTGACATCGCGCTTGTTACCGGCCAGGGAAAACGTTAGCACCTCAGAGGCGCGCGATTTCAGTAACGCATCACCATCGCGCAGAGTAAAACTGACGCGTGATTTACCCTCTAAATTGACCTGCAGTTGGCGATCGACCGTACCGCCAGAGCGCTCAGGGCGCTGATCCAGCCACTTGTTAAGCTGCTGCGCCTGCTGACCAATGGTAGTGTCACCGGCACGTTTAGTAATGGCACTGCTCAGTTGCAGCACCAACTTTTCCGTACCTTGCAAATAATGCTCAGCCTGCTGCACCTGCGTCAGTTGTTTATTGAGCTGAACGTTGTAACGCAGCGGCTGCGAGGAGATCAGCGGTTGTTCAGGAAACGAGGTCGCCGCAGGACGCGGCGTATTTTGCACCCGCGGCGTCGCCACCGGCACATTACGCGTAACCTGCTGACTCCCGGCTGAACCCGGAGCAGTAAGCGCCGTTTGCAGGCGCGTGTCGATTTGCATGCTCATCTTAGATCAAGTCAAACAGCGACAGGCTGTTGATTTTTGAGAAGATTTGATTACTGGCCTGCGCAGAATACATATAGGTATTCAGCTTCATATAGGTTTCAGGAATATTTAGCTGCTGCAAGTCATCCTGCACTAGCTGATTCAAGGTTCCCACTTCTTCATGCGTCTCTTGCAGTAAATTAAGATGGTTAATGCGCCCACCAATACTGGTATAGACGGCTGATAGATTGTTATGCGAACTTTCAGTCAGGCCAATGATGTCGTTGAAATCCGCATTCGTCACCGGATCCGCCGGGTCAGCCTTTTCCATTTTATTGGCAAACTCAGTGAGTTTGTTGATCATCTCCAGGCTGCCACCAAACGCCTCAGAAAGATCGACACCTGAAGGCACCTCAACCCCATTACCCACAATGGTGGAGGCCGAATCTTTATTGCCCTGGAAACTCCACTGCCCGGTCACGGGATCTTGCACAAAGGGGGGCTTATCAGATTTGGTGCCCGCAAAACTATAATGGCCGTTCTCATCTTTTGAGTTTAAATCGGTCATTAAGGTGTCGAGCATGGTTTTCAGTTCAGCACCATAACCTTTCAGCTCTTCCGCCCCGAGATTGGCGTTGTTGGCTTCTTGTAATTTGCCCAGCATCTGCCCCACATTACCCTCAATACCTTTCACGCGCGATTCCTGCATCCCTAAGGTGCCGGACAAACGCTTAATATTGGTTTGGTATTGATCGATAGAGGCTTTTTCACGCTGCAGTTGTGCCAATTGCGTGCTGGAAATCGGATCGTCAGAAGGATTAACAATTCGCTTCTGTAAAGCCCACTGCGTGGTTAACTTATCAAAACGCTGTTTGCTTAAGTTAGTGTTATTAATCATGCTGTTATACAGGCTCTGCCCGGTGACGCGCATCATAATGTGTTTCCTTAGAACAGACCCAGTAATTCGCCAAACAACTGATCGCCCGTGGCGATCACTTTCATGTTTGACTGATAGAATTTGGTGTAACTCATCAGATTGACGGCTTCTTCGTCAAAATCGACGGCCGAGAAGTTATCGCGTGCGGTCATGGATTTTTCTAACAATGCCCCGGCAGCATCCAGGTCAGCCTGATTTTGACGACTTTTAATGCCCACGCGACTGATCAGTGTCGCCGCGCCGCTGTCCAGCGACGTGTTCCCCAGCCCTGGGATGTTGTAGTTGGTAGTTTTAACTGCTAACAACTTTTTCAGGTTGTCATTATTACCGGGAGCATCTTTGTCGCCGGAAAAAGCCAACTTGTCTGAATCGGTGATCAAGACATGCAGCATGCCGGTCGGATCGTTAGGATCGAATTTAAACAGCGGGCCGCCGGGATCGCCGTTGGCATCAAATCCACCGCCCAACACATTGTTGAACTCTTCCGATAAGGTTTTCGCCATCCCCACAACAGACTCTTCCATGTCCGTCAGCGTAGTGGTCATGTAGTCATGCAAGCTGCCTAATTGACCACCACAGGACATTTTGGCCTGCATTTTTGTGCCCGCGAATTCCACGGTCATTGAGGTGGGTGTTCCACCTATCGCCAGAGTACCGGCTTTGGAACCTTGCAGCAGTGGCTCGCCAGACGCCAGAGAGATAGCATAACTGCCACCCTGGCCTTCATTTACGCGGATATCCGCGTAGGTGCTCAGTTCCTGTACCAGCTGGTCGCGCTGATCGCGCAAAATGCTGGTATCGCCACCGGTGGCTTCGGTTTCAGTAATTTTTTTGTTGTAATCCGCCAGATTGCCGACCAGCGTGTTGATACTGGCAACCGTCGTTTGCTGTTGCTGCTGTGCTTCCGCACGCTGCTTCTGCACAAACTTTTGCAGGTTGTTAAAGCGCGTCGCCAGCGCCTGAGCCTGATTCAATACGTTATCGCGGCCCGCTTTTTCTAACGGCTTTTCAGAAGCCCCGCTGATTGCGCCAAAGAAGTCGTCCAGACCGGCCCCCAGGCCAGAACTTTCAGAGCCAATCATCCCTTCTAACTGCCCGAGATATTTTTGCGTCTGATGGTAGTAGTTAGCATCGGTATTGCCGCTCCACACCTGTTTAATCAGGAACTGGTCAGCCATACGACGAATGCCCGACACCTCAACACCGTCACCGGTGTTCAGGCGTCCACCGTTCAGTGCTGCCTGCGCAATTAACTCTGCACGCTGGCGAGAATAGCCTGGGGTGGCCGCGTTCTGGATATTCAGTGCGGTGACACTCAGTAACACGTTGGCGGCGCGGATTCCGCTGCCCCCAATATTGAAAATATTCATGTTGTCCTCATTACAGGTCGCTAAAACCTTGTTACCCGGTTAAAGCGACCCGTTGCGGTCAAAAATTAAGTCTTTTCTTGTCCGGTTTTGCCCGTAGAAAGCTGTTTTACCAACAGATCGGCAATCCCCGTGCTGCGCTGGCTGGCCAACTCTTGTGCCAGCGAGTCATCATAGAAATCACGCAAGTTACGCGCTTCACGACTGCTGAACATGCCCTCGTCACCGCTCATGGCATCCACGCTTTTGCGCATCTCTTTTAGGATGGTGCGTAAAAACATTGCTTCAAATTGTTCCGCCGCGGCCTCTAAAGAATCTGGCCGTTTGGTGCTGGCGATATCGCCAGGAATGGCATCAAATCCGGTACGTGCGTTAACAATCATTAGATCACCACCAGTTCAGCATCCAGCGCACCGGCTTCATACAGCGCTTGCAGAATCGCCATGGTGTCATCGGGTGCCGCGCCAAGGCTGTTAATGGTATTGACGATGCTACGCAGACTGGTGCCCGCCGGTACCATCACCATGGTGCCGTTACCGCGATTAATGTCGATGTCGCTTTCCGGCGTAACCACCGTTTGGCCATTGCTAAACGCACCCGGTTGGCTGACGCGGCTGCTTTCACGAATGGTGACGGTTAAATTGCCGTGCGACACGGCAGCGGCACGGACAATAATGCCATCGCCCAGTACTACCGTACCGGTGCGCGCATTAAACACCACACGAGCCGGTTGTTTGCCTGCGTTGATTTGCACTTCTTCCAGCATCGACATAAAGGCCACACGTGCGCCTGCATCCATCGGTGCTTTGACTTCCACATTGGTGGCGCTTTTCGCCACTGCGGTGCCGGAGCCGAACGCGCTGTTCAGCGCCACGGCAATGGTATTAGAGGTTTTAAAGCTCGGACGTTTCAGGTTTAACATCACCGTATTGGTATCCTGAAAGTCGCTGGGAATTTCGCGTTCTACGGTGGCGCCATTCGGCACACGGCCAACGGTTGGCGTGTTGATCGTGACACTGGAGCCGCTGCTGCCCTCGGCTTTAACGCCCCCGACCACCACATTACCTTGTGCCAGCGCGTAGACTTCACCGTCTGCACCGCGCAGTTGCGTCAGCAGCAGCGTGCCGCCGCGCAGGCTTTTCGCATCACCAATCGACGACACGGTAATGTCAATGGATTGCCCACGCGCATACATCGGTGGCAGCGTGGCGCTGATGGCTACGGCCGCCACGTTTTTCACTTTAGGGTCGATTTTGCCCGGCAGTTGCACGCCAAACTGACGCAGCATGTTGGCCAATGATTGATTGGTAAATTTCACCTGGTTGCGGTCGCCCGTACCATCAAGCCCCACCACCAGGCTATAGCCCACCAATTGGTTACCACGTACACCTTGCACATCCACCAGGGAGCTGAGCGGCTGGGCCGCCGCCAGACTGCTGAGCATCAGCAGCACCGGCATTAAGAAACGGGAAAACATGTTTTTGACCTTAAATCGGGAACAGCGGATGGTTAAACAAACGCGTGAGCCAGCCAGCAGAGTTGGCATCACTGAGTGCGCCTCGTCCCGCATAGGAGATACGAGCATTCGCAATACGCTGTGAGGAAACGCTGTTATCGCGTTCAATATCATCGTTACGCACTAAGCCCGTAACGCGCATGTATTCGTCGCCCTGATTCAGGGTGAGCCATTTTTCGCCTTTAATTACCAGCACGCCGTTGGGCAGAATTTGATGCACTGCCACGGTAATCGAGCCACGCAGCATGTTTTGCTGGGCGGAGGTCGCGTTACCGTTGAAATTGCGATCGCCGCTCACTGCCCCTGTGAGCTTGTCGTAGGTTTTGCCAAACAAGGAAGGCGCGCCTAACTCAACGTCGTTGCGCTTACCAAAATTGGTGCGTGCCTGTTTTGAGGATTGGGTGGTTTCCTCAAGGCGCACGGTAAGGATATCGCCCACGCGATAGGCCCGGCGATCCTGCGTCAGCGACCAGTTATAGTTGCTGGCATAGAGTCCACCACCGCTGATCGCCTGTGTAGGCTGGATCATTAATTCCGGTGGTGCATAAGCGACATCATCCTTCTGGACAAACATCGCCTGGCTTTCACAGCCTGCGAGGATCATCGTCGCCAGGACGATGAAGATTTTTTTCATTGCGATAACCCTGTCAGTCTTTTTTTCGTCGGGCGGAAGAAAAACTTCCGCCCGTCCGGTTACATCTGCTGGTTAATAAACTTCAGCATGTCATCCGCGGCAGAAATCATCTTCGCGTTCATTTCATACGCGCGTTGAACGGTGATCATCTCCACCATCTCTTCCACCACTTTGACGTTGGAACCTTCCAGCGAGCCTTGCAGCAGCTCGCCATAGGCTTCTTCACCGGGTACACCCTCTAAGGCTTCACCGCTGGCTGCGGTTTCACGATACAGATTGCCACCCATGGCTTGTAAGCCGCCGGGGTTAGTAAAGTTCGCCAGCGTCAGTTGGCCCAGCTCCACCGGATCGGTCTCTCCACCGACTTTTGCAGTAATCGTGCCATCTTTGCCGATAGCGATATCGGTGGTGCCTGCCGGGATTTCGATTGCCGGTAAAATCGGCAGACCAGACTGGGTTGTCAGCACACCATCTGCGTTTTGCGTCAGGCTGCCATCGCGGGTATAGGCAATATTGCCGTCAGGCGTTTCCACCTGCAGAAAGCCCTGTCCGGCAATCGCGACATCCAGCTTGCCATCGGTGTTGATGGTGCTGCCTGGGGTGAACTGCTTTTGGGTGCCCATGATTTTGACACCGCTGCCGTACTGAATACCGCCGGGCGCGGTATTGTTCTGATCTAACGCCGCGCCAGGCGCACGCTGGGTTTGATAAAACAAGTCTTCAAACACCACGCGATCGCGTTTAAAACCATAGGTGCCAACGTTGGCCAGGTTGTTGGAGATGGCGCCCATCTTGGCGTCTTGTGCGGCCAGGCCGGTTTTACTGATCCATAATGCAGGATTCATTTTCTGTCCTCTTAGCTGCCGCGGATAAGGCGATTACCGGCCTGCGCCAGTGATTCTGCGGCCTTCATCATTTTGATTTGCGCTTCAAACTGACGGCTTAATGAAACGGTTTGCACCATCTCGGTAATTGCCGATACGTTGCTGGTTTCCAGATGCTCTGGTGCAACCGACACGTCTTCGCTGCGCGGGTTAGTCGCCGCATTGGTGATCAGCATGCCCGCCGGGTTTTTGGTCAGCTCACCGGCGGGGATATCCACCAGTTTGATGCGATCCACGTCCTGCGCGGCAGCAATGTCGCCGTCTTCCGGGATAATGGTGATGGTGCCATCGTTACCGATGGCGACCTGTGAAAAAGGCGGCAGCTGGATTTGTCCGGCTTCCCCGAGCAGTGGCAAACCACCCACAGAGAGGAAACCTTCATCATCCATTTCAATATGGCCGTTGCGGGTATACACCTCGCGGGCACCGTCTTCCAACGCCAGCAAGCCATCGCCTTGTACGGCAACGTCTAACTCACGCCCGGTTTCACGCGCCACACCGTGTGCCAGATTCACACCACCGTTAACACTCATCACCTGCCAACGGGCGTCATAACCGTAACCGTTGGCCTGCTGGCTTTGCGCCTGCTCTAAATCGGCGCGAAACCCTTCCGTGTTGGCATTTGCCAGGTTGTTCGCATGGATGGTTTGCTGTGACAGGCTGCGGTTGGCGCCGCTGACTGCGGTATAAATCAACTTATCCATGAGATTACAGCGCCTGGAACAGGGCGTTCATCATCTGATCGTTGGTAGAGATCACTTTGGTGTTCGCCTGGTAATTACGCTGGGCAGACATCAGACCCACCAGTTCTCCGGTCATATCGACGTTAGAACTTTCGGTTTTAAAGGATTCCACTTTGCCGTTCATGCCCGCACCCGGTACGCCGATCAGCGCATTGCCTGACTTGTTGTTAGAGGTCCATGCGGTGTTATTGATCGACTGCAGACCGTCTGGATTTGGGAAGGTGGCCATCACGATTTGGCCCTGCAGCATTTTCTGGCCGTTACTGAAAGTGGCGTAGACCTTACCGTCGTTGTCGATGGACAAGCCGCTGCGCTCACCCGGTGGGTAGCCGTCTACTTCGTTTTTGCTGACGTTAAAGTCACTGCCGAATTGGGTCGTCCCATTCAGGTTGACTTCGAAATCGAGCGTAGCGGCACCGCCCGCAGATGCGGTCAGGCGCTGCGGCGTGTAGCCCGTCAGTTTTCCATTTGTATCAAATTCAATGTCTTGCTTTGCCTGCTCATTACCATCAACGTAATGCATCACCGTCCACTTGTTCTCACCTGTCCTAATAAAGTACTGCGTCACGGTATGCTCACCACCTTGTGAATCATAAATAGTGGCGGTATTCATGTTGTTATAGGAGCTGGAGTCGTCTTTGTTGAAAGGCGTGGTCTTCGGGATTTCACTGTCTTTATTCAGGTTAGCCACGATATCGACTTTGCTGGTCGCTTTCGCACCGATATTGCCAGCACGGATCTGCAGGTCGCCAATCGCACCCTGCATCACATTACCGTTTTCATCGACGCCATAGCCCTGCAGACGGCCGCTGATACCTTCCACATAGCCCTGCGCATCCAGACCAAAGTTACCGGCGCGGGTATAGCTCACCGCTCCACTGCTGTCTTTGGTCACAAAGAAACCGTTACCGGAAATGCCCAGATCCAATGCGCGCGTACTGGCGGCCAACTGACCACCGGAACTGATGCTTTGGGTGATCCCTGAGACGCCCACACCCATTGGCTGGCCGCCGGCATACAGTGCTGCGAATTCTGCACGCATGGATTTGTAGCCCACGGTATTGGAGTTCGCGATGTTGTTACTGATGGCACCCAACTGCTGGGTAACGGCGCTGAGGCCGGTGTTTGCAATATTGAAACTCATGTTAATACCTTATGCTGTGAATTCGGGAACGGGGGTGGGCTTGGTTTCTTTGTCGTCGTCTTTATCTTTGCCATCGTCTGATGGCTGTTGGCCGTACTGCGTAATGGTGTAATGCGGTACTTCGCCGACACCAGGAACTTTAACCATCAGTTGCTGCGTTTTCTGATCGATACGCACGCTGTTAACGGTGCCGCAAATCTCGGTAGGAATGTCTTTCTCTTCGGTGTCGGTTTCGACTTTCAGCTTATATTCGCCAGGTTTGAGGCCCAGTTTGGCCGGGTCAATTTCAAAATCCACCATGCCTTTTTCCTGACGACCGAGATCAATCGTCACCTCTTTGCCGCTGGAATCGGTGACTTTCACCTTCACCGAACCTGCCGGGCTTTCCAGCGTTAAACGCCCTTCTAACGGCTGATCTTCGAGCTGAATTTTGTCGGTTTTGACATACACTTGTTTGCCAACCAAAGAAGCACTGGTGAGCGCTTGCATATCGCCGACCAGGCCAGCTACCGCCGCCATGGTGCCAGACATGGCGTTCATTGATTCCATGTTCGCCATCTGTGACAACTGGTTAACGTACTCGGTACTGCTGGTGGGGTTGGTGGGATCCTGGTTTTGAATCTGCGCCAGCAGCAACTTCATAAACATGTCGCTAACGGACTCTTCTTTCTTGCCGTTGTCGCCCGTACCCGGCAGCTTCTCATCATCCTTAATACCATTGGTGCCCGGCAATTTTTCGTCGTTCGCGCTTTTGGTACCAAAATTCTGATTATTGTTGGTCATCATATTTGCGATGCTGGTCATGCTTATGCCTCACCCAGTTTCAGCAGACTCTGCTGCATGCTTTTGACGCTGTTTAACACGTCAACGTTGGTTTCAAAGTTGCGTGATGCCGACATCATGTCCGCCATCTCTTCTACGGGATTGATATCCGGGTAATAGACATTGCCCTGGGCATCAGCCAGTGGATTACCGGGTTCATAGCGTTGCACCGCTGAGCCCGTTTCCACCACATCCAGCACCTGCACGCGTGCCCCCGCCATTTTTCCGCTGTCGACCATCTGATTACGTTCGTAGATGGCGGCAAACACCGGACGACGGGCTTTATACGTGGCATCGGCACTGGCGGCAGGCGATTCCGCGTTCGCCAGGTTACTGGCGATAGTGTTGAGGCGTACCGTCTGAGCGCTCATCGCTGAGCCTGATACGCGGTAAATATCATTGAATGACATGTTTACTTCCCTTCGATGGCCTGTTTCATACCGACGAATTTCGCGTTAAGAAATTGCAGGCTGGTCTGGTAATCCAGTGAGTTTTTGGAAAACTCCGCCTGCTCAACATTCAATGCCACAGTGTTACCGTCTGTGGCGGGATGGTAAGGCACACGATACTTTTGCTCTGGCGCACTGCTCATTGAGGTTTTATTCAATGAACGTTGCATCTCACTGGCAAAATCAATATCTTTAGCCTTAAAGTTTGGGGTATCTACATTGGCCAGGTTCGCCGATAACAGCTCAGCTCGGGCAAGTCGAAGCTGTATCGCGGCAGGATGAACACTCAAGGCCTTATCAAAACTAATCCCCACGGGAAACTCCTCATTATTCTTTGATTCATGCGCTTATTTGCAATTGGCATGCCAACTTTATAAATCACTGAATTTTCGAGGCTATATGTTCACATTCACCCCGTTGAGGAAACCGATTTTCCTCTTCCTGGTCGCTGCTGTAGGCGGCTCACTTTCCGCTCCCGTTCAGGCGGCTGATACCGCGCGTAAGCAGATTTATAATCAGGCCGTGGCTAACGCGACGGCGGATATCAAACGCGTGGCGAAGCATAAGAACTGGAAAGATTTCAATAGCAAACTGAACGTATTTATCCCTTCAGAAGTCAGCCGCTTTCCGCTTTGCTCTCAGCCACTGACGTCTGCCCTGCCGGCACAAGATCGCATGCAACTGTCACGGCTGCGCTATGACATTCGCTGTGATGGCCCCAACGGTTGGGAAATTGCTGTTACCGTGAAACCGGATATCTACTTACCGATTTTGGTGGCCAACAAAACGCTGGAACGCGGTCGGCCGCTGGCAGCCAGTGATATCGATTTGAAAAAACACAATGTCGCTAACCTGCGCGATGGTTATTTGACCAATCCCGATGAAGTTGTCGGCTTGACGGTGAAAAAACGCATTCGCGATATGCAGCCGATTAACGTGACACAGTTAGATCAGCCGATCATGGTGGAGCGCGGACAGCGTGTGGTGATGATTGCGGAACAAGACGGCATCGAAGCGCGTAGCCTCGGGGAAGCCATGAAGAAAGGGCGTCGGGGGGATGTGATCAAGGTAAAAAACCTCGACAGTCAGCGTGTGGTCAGTGCCGTGGTGGATAACGACGGCGTGGTGCGCATGCTGATGGCACCTGGGCAGTAAACGCGGAATTTAAGTTTCCGCCCCATCCTGCCGTTGTTGGAAAGTATCGCCCCTAGATTCCACGGCTGGAGAGCAGGATGAAAATGATTGATAGTGTAGACAAAACGCCCTGTGCCAGTCTGTCGCTAAGCCGCCCGCAAACGCCGGTACGCAAAGCGCCACCCACGGTACGCAAAAACAAAGCGCCTGCCAGCGTTTTGTTGGATGCACAACAGGGATTACAGGCGCTTCCGGAAATCGATGAAGCCCAGGTTGCCGCAGTGCGCGATGCGTTGGCCAAAGGCCAAATCCCACTGGACGCTGACGCCCTGGCAAAGGCGATGTTGGCCTGGCATCGAAATTAAGAATTTTTTTACCCTGCGACTTAAGATTCCGAAACTTGGGGTCGCTTTGGTTAAGTAATAAAGATTTTATGAATAGTGACAAGGGCTTGCCCACAAGATGAAAATTACTCATTCCCATGTAAATGCGACTAACACCCCGCAGAAAACTGCGCAATCCGCGCCTGCCAGCGACAGTGCCAAAGCACAGCCTGCGCAGACTCAGCAGGACGTAAAAGTGCAGACCGGCCCACTGGCCGATGCTCAGCACACACTGCAAGCGATGCCTGATGTTGATATGGCACTCGTGGCAGAAATGAAAGCCGCCTTGCAAAAAGGTGAGCTGAAGGTGGACGTAGATGCACTGAGCGGCGCCATGATGGCGTTTCACCGCAAATGAGCAGCGCAGCGGAACGCGTGAAAATATTGCTGCGTGATTTGAAGCAAGATACGCAGCACTATGATTCGCTGCGTGTGCTGCTACTGGCGCAACGCGACGCGATGATCGAGTGCAACGGCGAAAAAACCGAGGAAATTGGTCGCGAATTGCTGGATATTTACCAGCAACTGCACAGCTCTGCGCAACGTCGTAGCGCGACCCTTTCCGCCTTTAAACTGGCCACTGACGCGACCGGCATTCAAAGCCTGTTGCCGCGTCTGCCGCCGCCTGTTCGTGAGCAAGCCGACAGCTGGTGGCGCTCGCTTGAGCTGCGCGCCAGTGAATGCCAGCAACTGAACGAACGCAATGGCATGTTGCTAAATAATCAAGTTGAGATGTTGGACAGTTTGATCAATAACCGACCTGAAGATTATTTGTATCAGCGTTGATACTGTTAAGTATTGTTTGTAATGAGTGAGAGCACTTATAAAGTATCTCATTACTTGTCAGCTTATCATTTCGAGTAATAAGATGAGTATTGAAAATAAAATATTGTCACCGAACTTGCGAAAAATTAAATACTGCATTGCAAACTTCAATATAAAAAAAACAAACTACATTGCATTAAAACCATCGCAGTTGGGTTTGTCTGGCTGTGACAGCAATACAATTTATACTACTGACGGGAAAATGCCGTCAGGGTTAAGAGTTAACTTTGACACCGATGCAAAGAATTGCTCAGTGTTCATATCAGACAATACAAAATTCTCCTCAACGCGCATATCAATGAAAAGTAAAAATAACATTGTTTATATTGGGGGGAAATCAAATATTAATGGCACGGCTTTCATAACTCACTGCGAAAATGATTTTATTATTGTTGGAGAGGGTGTTTGTACGGTTGATGACAATTTCTGGGGAACAGGATTCAATCCTGGGGAATTAGGTAATGGAATTGTGATTGGCGATCACTGTCTCTTTGCTACGGAAATTGTGATTCGTGCAGCAGATGGTCATCCGGTGATAGATTTAGCAACGCAACAGCAAGTTAATAAATCATTATCCGCGGTATTTATTGAACCCTACTGCTGGATTGGACAAAGAGTTTCTATTCTTAAAAATGTTCACATCGGTGCTTGTTCAATACTGGCGTTTAATGCTGTTGTTACAAAACCTGCCTCTAAATTCTCAATGCTCAGTGGAGTACCGGCAAGATCAAAGAGTCTGGATGGAAAACTATGGCTTCGAAATCATAGTAAGGAATGCCAAGAGATTTATGATATTTATAAAAATAGATATTACAAATTAGAGTGGCCAGCGTTACTTTCTGATATCAACGAAAAACTGGGGCTATTAAAATTGAAAAACCATTAAAAAAAAGACTCCGGTGGAGTCTTTTTTTGTTACAGAATTCGGAGTTTAATCTCTTCCCATAATCTTTTACAACTATAGCCATCGTTAAGCACATCATATTCATTTAATCGCGATAACCAAGGTTGTTGAATGTGCCCCTTCATCATAAAATCCTCAAGTGCGCTCAACAAATCATTTTCTTCGTTGATTACTGGGCCAAAACCATTTTCTCGATAGTCAAAATATCCTTTACTATAAGTATGTGTACCACTGAAGAAAGAACTTTCATCAAATTGATAGTAAATGACAGGTTTCTTAGCTACGGCCATTTCAAACGCCACAGAGGAGTAATCCGTAATCATGAGTGATGACTGTTTAAACAGACTCTGATAAGTCTCATCAACACCAGGCAACAGGAATTCTATCCAGGAAGGAACTGTAAACAGGCTTTTGTAAATGACAAAGTTAGGATGCAAAGAAAATATAACTTTATAATTATGCTTTATGGCCAACTCTTTAAGCCTTTGAGAACTTAAGAGATGTTGATAACTCTTGAAATAGTCCGTTTCCTGAAAATTATCAAGCCCGATCCATTGCGTCCCCTCAAAGCGATCCACCAGAGAACGCCGCCACGTCGGCATAATCAAAATAGTCTTTGTTTCTTTATCTATATTTTCTACAAGAGCATCATGTCGAGGGAAACCTGTTCTGGCAACACTCTCTTCAGAGAGAAAATAGGGAGAACCTTTATGTGATATTGAGTGATGTTCTTCTTTAGAGGACGTAACAAAAAGGTCTAAATCAAAAGAATTTATCCATGATGAGATATCATCTTTCGTGATACCGTGTTGCAAAAAAACGATCTTTTTGTGGTTACACAACCTCGGACCAAGGTAATCCCTGACGTAATAAGCCAGATGCGAACTCAGAATCATCGAACAACGTTTTAACACTTTCCGGTGCGCTTCGGTACCAAAAGGAATAAGGTTAAATCCTTCTACCTTCAAGCGTTCCCAATCGCTGCTTTTTCTGGAAAGAACAAAAACTGCCGCTTGATCCGGATGATTATTTTTGACATAGCGATAGAAATGTTCAGCGTTGTCATCCGCATTATCAGCACGATCAATAAATAACCAGAGGTTTTCAGCATCTGCAGAATAGAGATGACGCCCGGGATGCAGAATATCGACCAAATGATTGAGCGACTCTACTCCACTTATCCTGCTTTTACCAAAGCGGGGAATCATGATGACACGTTTATCACCACAGAACAGCTCAATAGGTTCATCATCATTATAGTTGTTCGGCAAATCTAACCATACTGTGATACGATTCGCCAAACTGATGCCATAAAATTCAACCCGTCGTGATTTCTCAGAACATATATTTAGTTTTTCCCCATTAAGATAAAAGCAAGCCTGGGAATCTAGCGGGGCCAGCATTGTGATTTGTATTCTGCGCTGATTATTGCGAACCGCTAGCAGTGTTGCATAAAATTCTTGAGTAAAGGGCTGTCTTGCCAATAACCAAAAGTACTGAAAGGGCTCATAGAATGAAGCATCGTCAAAAAAATCTATAACATCAGGTTCCGGGAAATGTTGCATTGCCCTGAATAAGGTAATGACATACAGCTTAATGAAACTGTCATTTTTGATTTGCGGGTGAGTTAAATTATTATTGAGCAACATGAAAACATCAAAAGCCTCTTTGATGATTTCATGTTGCCTGTCGAGAGGTATTTCCTTCTGCAATGAAACCATTTGCTCGACTTCAGGGATAACCTTCCTCTGTAACTCACTGATATGATTGAGTATGACTTTCACTTCATCCATTATTATTTGACTTTCTTTTAATGAGATTTAGTTGAGTAGTGAGAATGCAATTAAGCTCTTTTCTGCATGCGAAACAGTAGGCAGGTCATATGACCATGTTGCCATCGCTAAGGCGGTGAATGTTTCTTTATCAATGCCACTTTCAGTATCGCTGAAGAGACCCAATGCTAACTTTAACATGAAGTGACGCTGGCAAAGCTCAAGGAAATTTTGCTCCCACATCGACTCATCAGTTCCAGGAAATACTGAATCAAACATTGGATAGAGAAAGTAATTCAGCCACTGGGAATACTCAACTTCACTCTCACAGTCAGAAATCTCTTGCAACCAGTTGAGTTTGTACTCGCTGGAGAAAACCTCAACCTCGTTTAATTTCAGCATAGCTGAAATATCTAGCTCAATACCAGAACCCAATACCAGAGCCGATAAACCATTCATCATATCCAGCTTGAAACTGTCGATAACAGGCAGTTCTTTAGCTGACATCGCCAACGTACCGTCATCCAGTAATGTGACAAATTCATTTTGCAATGCAGCAATTTCATCTAATGACGTTAAGGTCTTGGCTTTTGATAAAAAAGCACCAATAGCAAATAATGTTATTGAAATTTTAGCCGCTGAACCGACCAGAAGATTGATGCATCCCTGATTTACCAGTTGCGTTTTTTCAGAAAGAACGCTATCACCGGCTTGCACTTCTGAAGTATGTAACTGGAAAGATGTCGGTGAATTGAGAACAGCACTTGCCACCGTGTTACATAAAATGGATGCACTCTCACGTACCTGACTATCCCACTTCACTTCACGCTTGGGGAAAACACCATTGCAACCAGCACAACTGCATGTCCAGGCATTTTCGCTGAGTACCTTAACGAAGTCAGGCGTATAACAACTAATCATTTTATTGTCTCTCATTAAAATTAATAACAACCTAGCAGTGAAAATTCTTATTTATCAATGTAGATTTTTTTAAAATATTTGGGGGCACAGTCGTTGCCATTATCATCATTCGCCCGATACACCCAGCCAGGAGAAAGTAAATACCAGCGATCTGTAAGGCAATGCTTGTCCCAATATAGAATATGGCTCTCAGGGGCACTTTTTGGCAGGTCTTGTTGATAATCGCGAGTGTGCAATAACATCTCCCGCCATTTTGGGTAGTAGGTGGCGTTGATCAGGCAGCCCACTGGCCCGGTGACGCATACAGGTTTAACAACTTGAGCCAAAGACTGGATTGGAATTGCACTCCTTAACTCAGCACCCAGCAACAAGACGTCCCATGGAACAGTTGAAAATATATCGAGTATATTGTTGACATCTTTAATGGTTTTGTCTTGATGAACCAGACTGCAACGACCATCTAACACAAGATAATTGTTCCAACCGCGTTCAACCGCCTTATCCAGGGCACTGAGATGATAGTCGGCCAGGCAATGGTCAGCATTCAGCGTCACCTTTTGCAGTTTTTCTTCTGGCATTCCCAGGGAGATTAACTCCTTGCGTAACAGGTCTGCGGCATTGTCATCTGAAAAAACATTGATGATCACACCCTCAATACGTGCCCAATTTATTTTCGTTTTGAGTGGTGCAAGATTGAGTCGTTTAAAATGTTTTAACAGCGACTTATCTTTAACGATATCTTCAATATCTTCAGAAATCAGTTCACAGGTACCCAGAATAAAGTTTTTATCATAGGTATTGGTGCTGTGGGCAATACAAAGAATTGAGCGCTCAGGATCCAACTGTAGAACCGGAGAACTAAAATCTTTTGTGAAGCTGATTTCTTCAGCCAATTCCGCCTGATCGTCATAACGATGATTGCGTAAAAAATTGCGATGGTAAGCAAAAGTGCCATTTAACGCATGATGTTGGCTGATGGAACTGGTGCGGTAAATACGATTAATGTGGCTGTACCAAATGGGGATCTGGTCGCAACCCGCAAACAGTGCATTGTGCTTACGCATTTCACCAATGGTGTAGCTAATTTTATCCGAGCGATAGTAATCATCATCATCCATACAGATGATGTATTCGCCGCGGGCTAATTCATTTAGCTTATTGCGTTTAGCACCAATGGTGAGCCGCTCTGTTTGATGATAATAGCGGATCGTAAATTGTTGTTTCTGATTCAGCATCGCCACCAGATCAGCATTACTTTCTGCTGAATCATCCAGAATGACGAGTTCGCGTTTCTCCGCCGGATAATCCTGATACTGAAACATATAAATCAGGTAAGGCAAAAACTCGCGGCGATTCCATGTGGGTGTGATCACACTGACAAACGGCAATTCCCCCTCGCGAGCGACACCTGATGTTTTCGCCATCAGACGCGCCATCAGATTGTTTTGGGGTTGGCGATGGGTGTTTTTCATCAGTAATCCTTAGTACGCCCCGGAGCGGCGGCGCATCCAGGCTTGCATGGCCTGGGCATCTGTCATTTTCTGTTGTTTGGCTTCGCGCGCTTTCGCCAGCGCGTCTTGCTGCTGCTTCAGGACGATCGCCACGCTCTTTTCCTGACAGGCTTGTTTAATCAGTGCCTGTTGCAGCTCTTTCTCTTTGATTTCCGCCAACGCGCATTCCTGCTGTTGCCAGTTAATCACGCGCTGAATATTGGATTTATAGCGCGCCAGATTGCTCATGGCCGACGCGTTTTGCGCCAAGCTGTGGCTGGTTTGCTGTAGATCGTTCAACGCATCAATATTATTGAGATACCGCTGCTTAAGTTGTTTTTGGCCCGAGACCTTGCGCGATAAATCATCCACCGCGCGCTCACGCATTTGGCGCAGTTGCTCAAGTGCAGCAATCATTTTTAACGTTTTCATCATGTCGCTCCTGATTAACTGTTAGCCAGCATTTGCAAGCTGTCGATGGCCTGTTCCAGACCAGCACATTCGTCGGTTTGCTGACGCAGATAGTTGTCCACCGCCGGTTGTAAACGCACTGCACGATCCGCTGCGGCGTCCACGCCTGCGACATAGCCGCCCAGCGGCAGCAGTGGCTTAATGGCGGCAAAATCTGCCACCAGGCGTTTTAAAGTACGCGCCGCTTGCTGATGGCTTTTCTCCGTGACCTGGGACATACAGCGGCTGATGCTTTGGCCGATATCAATCGCCGGATAGTGACCCGCTTCGGCCAAATGGCGCGATAACACGATATGGCCATCCAGCACTGCACGTGCGCAGTCAACAATCGGGTCTTGCTGGTCATCACCTTCTGCCAGCACGGTATAAATCGCGGTCATGGTGCCTTCGCCACAACTGTTTCCGGCACTTTCAACCAGCCGCGGGATCATGCCAAACGCCGAAGGCGGATAGCCTTTGGTCGCAGGGGGTTCACCGAGCGACAGCGCAATTTCACGCTGCGCCATCGCATAGCGGGTTAAGGAGTCCACCAACAACAACACGTCTTTTCCCTGCTCACGGAAATGCGTGGCAATCGAGTGGCAAATTTCTGTCGCTTTAAGGCGCATTAACGGAGATTCATCTGCCGGTGCGGCAACCACAACCGACTTCGCCATCCCCGCGGCTTGCAGGGCATGATCGATAAACTCTTTAACTTCACGACCACGCTCACCAATCAGCCCAACCACGACCACATCAGCCTGCGTGCAGCGGGTTATCATGCCGAGCAGCACCGATTTCCCCACGCCAGAGCCGGCCATCAGGCCAACACGTTGACCTTTACCGATGGTCAGTAAGCCATTAATCGCTTTCACGCCCACATCCAGCGGCGCATCAACGGCTTTACGGGTTAGCGGGTGAATCTGCGGCACCTGAGCTGGCAATACGGTATCGCCTCCCAGCTTGCCTTTGCCGTCAATGGGTTCACCGAGGCCGTTGACCACGCGTCCCAGCCAACTGTCGCCAATCATGACATCGCCGCTTTTCTCCATCGGGAAAACGCGGCCCCCGGCACTGAGCCCTTCCGGGTGCTTAAACGGCATTAAAAATGTGGTATCGCGATCAAAACCCACCACTTGGGCATCAATTAATTCACCATTGCCACTTTCAACCTGACAGCGCTGTCCAACGGCCAAACGGCAGCCAATAGATTCCAATAAAATGCCATTAACGCGCACCAGTCGGCCCGCTACGCGCGCCAGGCTGATGTTTTCAATTGATTTCAGCGCTTTATCAAAGTCTGTCAGTTCGCTCATGGTGATTATTCGTCTTCGCTCGCGGACGGTTCAGCGTCAGTGCCACCCAGACTGCTTTTCAGCACGTCCATGCATTGGTCTAAGCGGTGGCGACAACCGATATCCACTTCCGCGCTATCGGTGACCACGCGGCATTCACCGGCTTCCATACCGGGCTCGGCTGTCAGTCCCCATTCGGCCACTTTTTCCGGTGCCGCTTCACTGATACGCGCGAACTCTTCCGGGTTGAGTAACACACGCAAACGACCCGGCTCTTCTGGCAAGCTGCTGAGGGCTTCTTCTACCAGCGCCAGTAATTGTGTCGGTTGCAGCGCCAGCTCACAGCGGATCACCTGACGGGTGACTTTTTCCACCAGTTGCAGTAATTCATTGCGACGACGCTGTTGGTGTTCATCAAGCGCGGTTTGCAATTGCTGGGTCAGGCTGTCCAACGGACGGGCGGCCAGCATAAATTCGGTGTGGGCGATGCGCTTGCCGTCGGCACGCCCTTGCGTCATGCCTTCTTCGGTACCGAGCTGCAGGCCATCCTGGTAACCTTGCGCTTTACCCTGTTCGATCCCTTGCTCGAAACCGTCACTGACGCCCTGCTGGAAACCTTCCATCAGTTGCTTTTGATACTCAGCAGGATCGAGAGCCAGCGCGCCGCTATTGATTTCCAGCATGGGTTTACGCAGCGGCGGAAAAACGTGGGTACGCAGTTTTCCCAACGCTTGCGCTTGCTTTAACAGATTGCGGTTCATCCCTTACTCCATGGTCTGTTCATTGAACAACTGAATCTGGATCTCGCCTTCTTCCGCCAGTTCACGCACGGTGTTCATGATGTCGCGACGCACTTGCTCAACACGGCTGACCGGTACGGGCCCCATTCGCGCCGTGGTGCTTTGCAGCAACTGCACCTGACGTTTTGGCATCATGTCGTACATGGTTTCACGTACCACCGGCTCAGTGCCTTTCAGGGCAATAGCCCACTGCTCAAGCGGGATTTCCGTCAGTAAGCGTTGCAGCGTCGCGGCAGGTTGGCGGGTCAGGATAAAGAACTCGTACATTTCTGTTTTCAGCTCTTCAACCACCTGCTCATCACGCGCATGCAGTTGATCCAACAGCTCTTGTTGGTTGCTGGAAATACGGTTCACAATGTTCGCCGCCTGGCGAATCCCTTCCACTTTCGAACCGTGCTCAGACAACACGGCAACCCCGCGTTCAATCAGACGTTCCAGTTCATTGACTACGTCGCGGTTGACGTCATCCATGCGCGCCACGCGGTAAAGGATTTCATCCTGGCGGAACTGATCCAGTTGCATTAACACCATCGCGGCGACATCCGGCGGCAGGAAAGCGAGGAATACCGCTTGCAACTGCAAGTGTTCCTGGTCGATCAGCGCGGCCAGTTGTGGCGCATCGACCCATTGCAGTCGTGCCATACGGTGACGAATTTCATCACCGTAAATCCCGTTAATCACGCTGCGTGCAATCTCGCCGCCCAGCGCTTTTTCGAGGATCGAGCGCAGATAGCTGCGCGACGCACCATTGATCCCACTCTGCTCACGATAATCATCAAAGAAGTTGGTCATCGCCATACGCGCCTGGCTCAGCTTCACGCCGTGCAAACGCGCCATGGTTTCACTTAAGCGCAACACTTCTTCGCGTGAAAGTTTGGACATCACGCTGGCGGCAGCTTCATCACCAATGCTCAGCAGCAGAATAGCTGCCTGGTCCAGGCGTGAACGCGGGGCATTGCTTGCCGGGGCCTTACTTGCTACTGCTTCGCTCATTGCTGTTAATCCACTGTTTAATCACTTCGGCGACGCGATCGGTTTCATCTTTCGCCAGGGTTTGTAAGAAGCTGATATTGGTTTCGAGACCGGAGCCTTGCGGCGGCAATTTGTCGTCATTGCCAAATGAACTGCCCGGCAAGGCTTTCGCCACATCGTGATCGTCAGCGTCATTCGGTTTGGTTAACTGCTCAAAGGTCGGTGCGCTCAGTGGCTCGCTGCCTTCGGTTTCCGCCGGCAATTCCGCTACCGCAGTCTGTTTGTTGGCCGCAACGCGACGCATCATCGGCAGCAAGCCGAACAGCACAATCAACAGCGCCAGTAAACCGATGCCGCCACGCTCTGCCCAGTCAATCACTACCGGACGCTCATACCACGGCAATACCGGCTCTTCGAACGCAGGCGGCGCGTTAAAGGTCAGGGCCGTCAGCGTTAAGGTGTCACCGCGCTGCTCATCAATGCCGGCAGCATTCCACAGCATTTTGGTGATCTCGGCCTGATTGGCTTCGCTCCACGCTTTCACCGTCGCCGCATTCTCATTGACCACCACGGCAACGGAGAGCTTCTGAATTTGATAGCCAGGATGGCGGATATGACGAATATCGCGGTCCCAGGTGTACTGGCGCTGCGCCTGGTTACGGCTGGCCTGCGAATTCGGGTTATTATCCTGCGCCGCATTATTGGCGTTGGCGTTGGCATTCGCATTGTTGTTCGCTGGAGCCGGACGGTTACTCAGTGAACCGGGAACACCCAATGCCATTTGGTCAATGGTGTTTTCCTGATTCAGATTTTCACTGCTCATCTTCGGATCGCCGAGGTAACGCTCTTGCGTCTCTTCAACCTGGCTGAAATCGATACGTGGCACGACGCTAACGCGGAAGTTCTCACGTCCAACCACCGGTGCCATGATGTTGGCAATGTTCTGCTCGGTCTCCGCGCGAATGCGCTGCATGACCGCGTTGTTGCCCTTCACGTTGCGTCCGTTAATGGATTCCGCAAGGCTGCTGGACAGCAAATTACCGGCCTGATCAACCACACGCACCTGATCCACTTTCATGCCTGGCACGCTACCGGCCACCAGGTTGACGATGGCCGCCACCTGGTCGTCTGATAACTCGCGGCCATATTTCAGGCGCAACACGACGGAGGCCGTGCTGTCAGGTTTGTTGCTCAGGACAAAAGAGCTGGCTTCGCTGATCCCTAAATGAACGCGCGCAAAACTTACGGCGTCCATCGACATGATGCTTTGTGCCAGCTCGCCTTCCATACTGCGTTTAAAGCGTACGTTCTGGATAAACTGGCTGCTGCCCAGCATCTCTTCTTTATCCATCAGCTCGTAGCCGGTGGGGGTTTTGACGGAGATGCCTTTACCCGCCAGCGCCATACGCGCTTTGGAGATATCGCCTTCGCGCACCAGCAGATAGCCCGTGCTGGGATCAACGCGGTAAGGAATTTGCTCACCGGTAAGGACTTCCACCACCTGCGCGACCGGGATATTTTCCTGGGAGCCAAACAACATGGTGTACTTCTGGTTGTTCTGCCACAGCAGCGCAATGATCACCGCCGTGATCGCCAGCGCACCCGCGGCGGGCAGTAACCATTTTTTTAGATGTTGCACAGGCAATCCGGCCAGTGACTGTTTCAATTTCTCAAGCACGCTTTGCCCTTACAGAGAGATATTCATAACTTCGTCGAACGACTGTTGCAGTTTGTTGCGCACCTGCATCATGGCGGAGAACGCCACGCTGGCTTTCTGGCTCTCAACCATGGTGCCCACCAGGTCATCGCTGGTGCCCATTTCAATTTCACGCTGCTTTTGGCTGGCAATGTGTTGTTGGTTATCGACATGGGTAATGGCGCTATCCAGCACCTTGCCAAAGTTGAGCCCGGCGGGCGCATCGGACAGTGGTGCGGGTGCGATGGCACCACTGGATGCCTGAGCTTGCATGCGCTGCATTTCAATCATCATTTGATGCTGCGCACCCATCAAACCCAGGGCTTCTGTTTTCGCGTTCATGTTCATTCCTGAAAGGAAATTAAGAGGTGTATCCGAGATCAAAACCCTGCTGGCGCATGCTGGCCAACCGGTAACGTAAGGCCCGCGGTGTGATACCGAGGTATTCAGCCGTTTTTGATTTGTTGCCCTGATGGCGTTTCAGTAAATCGACGATGTACTGAAATTCCGCTTTGCGGCCATGGTGCTTAATGGGACCTTCGAGATCGCTCACCATCACATCAGGCAGTTCAAAGCCGTCGGCATTCATCAATGCGCTTTCCTGCTTCAATCCAAAACAGCCGGCGTTCAGTTCGCCGTCCACGCACATAATCAATCCGCGTTGCACCACATTTTCCAACTCACGCACATTGCCAGGCCACGGGTAGCTCAGCAACGCTTCACGCGCTTCTGGGGTAATGCACGGTTTTTGCGAGACAAAGGATTTATATTTACGGATAAACATTTCCGTTAAGGGAATAATGTCTTCGCGGCGCTCACGTAAAGGGGAAATATGCATCGGCACAACGGATAACCGATAGAAGAGATCCTGTCGAAAACGCCCTTCGGCAATTTCCACTTCCAAATCTTTATTGGTGGATGCCACTAAGCGAATATCCAGGGGGATCTTTTTATGGCTCCCCAGACGCTCAACTTCCTGCTCTTGTAACACACGCAGTAATTTTGCTTGCAGCGCCAACGGCATATCACCGATTTCATCTAACAGCAGTGTACCGCCATTGGCTTGTTCAAATTTCCCCGGCTGACTGCTGATGGCACCGGTAAATGCCCCTTTCTCATAGCCAAATAAAATAGCTTCCAGCATACTTTCTGGAATGGCTGCACAGTTAACACCAACGTAAGGTGCCTCTTTTTCAAAAGCATGCTGGTGAATATATTTCGCCACGCACTCTTTACCTGTTCCGGTTTCGCCGGTAATAAGAACGGGAACATTAAAATTAGCAACGCGCTTCGCCAGTGAAAACAAATTCAGGCTGGAAGGTGCATTGGCGATGAAGTTGGCGCCATTTTTATTCAGGGTCGTATTGGCCATGATAATTTTCGTTAGCTCCATGATCCCAGCCTGCGCATTCACGTCTTCCGATGAAGTCGGTCAATCGCAAGCCTGTAAGTAGTATTACTGACTGTTCGGAAAACCGTCCTTTATAGGAAATTAAGATTCGTCTAAGCGTCGAACACTTTAGGAATCTTCCGCGTCAATAATTTGTACCGCGAGTATACTTATCAGAACATTCCGATCTAGCATTATCGACATATTAAAATATTAATTCATTAAAATCATATGGTTAGCAAAAATTATTATGGGACTATTCTGGTTTTTAATAACCGATTAATAACTCAAATAGGGTTGTTTAAAGTTACCAACAAGGGTTTAATCTGCACCAAGATTTACCGACAAACAAGACAGAATCCTAATGCATTACAGAAGATAGCATTCGCTTGTTCTGCCGTTAAAAACTGAAATCAAAAACCTTTTACTCAGGCAGATTCCGAAATGAGGAATCTCTGAGAATCAGACAGGTCAATCGTTCCTTCGGGATTAGAGAATGCGGACTAAAAACGCTAAGATCAGAATTTATCATGATGGTGTTGCACCAAACATGATGAAGCTGGAAATAAGCAAGCTCGGGCGCCCTTATCATAAGGTGCCAAAAATATTTCAAGACAACTTTGATCTTCTGGATGCAAAGTTGAATGCCTATTTCTTGAAAAAATTCCGCGTCAATATCGTTCTTGAACGTATTGATTACGAAACTGACGTGCAACTTAAACAGTGCCAAATTCTCGCCAGCGAGATTGGTAACCTGGCTTTTTATATCGATCGCATTTTGCTGTTAAATGTCTTACATGATTATTACGGCTTAGCGAAAGATAATAAAGGCAATGTATCTATTAAAGAGACACCAATTAGTCGCACAGAAGAACGTCTGCGCAATAAATTGGCCATTGAGTTGGTAGCACTGATTGTTAGCGATCAACTGTTTGGTGAAGATGTCACGCTTAAACCCGATCCTGCAGCACTGGTAACACATTGGGCTTATCGTATTGACTTTAGTCTCGCCGGTTATGACGAAGGATTATTTTCTTTATTACTCGATGCTGCACACGTAGACCGCTTATTAGCCACACTGCGTCGTCAAAATGAAAACAGCACGCGCCTTAAAGAAGATGAATCCAGCACGCGTGCCACCTTTATGACGCTGCCCGTGCAATTAACCAGCCGCTTAGCCAGTCTGCCGATGACGGTGGCCGATCTGTATCGCCTGAAAACCGGCGATATCTTACCGATCGCCATGCCGGATAATTTCCCGCTGTACGTCGGTAAGCAACCTCTTTTCAACGCCGTTATCAGCGAAGATCGCGGCAAGCTTTTCTTCTCAGAATTCAGTGATCGTAGCAGCGAGACAAAACATGAATGATATGACCGATAACTTTGACAACGAGATGGATTTTGATTTCTCGTTTGACGAGCCGTTGACCGAAGTCGCGGAACCTGAAGCTCCGGTTGCCCCGGTAGTTGAAACACCGGCGCAGCGCGTGGTGCGTAATAAAAAGCGTCATCTTTCTCTGTTCAGCCGTATTCCCGTCACCCTGACGCTGGAAGTGGCCTCAGTGGAAGTCTCACTGGCTGAGCTGATTAATGTGGATAACGATTCCATTATCGAGCTGGACAAACTGGCGGGCGAGCCGCTGGATGTCAAAGTGAATGGCATTTTGTTTGGTAAAGCCGAAGTGGTGGTGCTGAACGATAAGTATGGCCTGCGCATTATCGAGTTTAACAATAAAGAACTGGCTGAACTGACACGATGAAAGATTTGATGCGTTCACCATGCTTCCAGCGCTTACTGCTGCTGGGAGTGCTTTTTCTGGCACCTGTCACCGTGCTGGCCGAGCAGAACGGATTCACTCTTTTCAGCGCGACGAACACCGCGCAAGGTCAGGACTACAGCGTCAAAGTTGAAATTCTGATCCTGATGACCCTGCTGGGTCTGCTGCCGATCATGATGCTGATGATGACCTGCTTTACGCGGTTCATTATCGTGCTGGCCTTGCTACGCCAGGCCATTGGTTTGCAGCAAAGCCCGCCCAATAAGGTATTGGTGGGCATCGCCCTGGTGTTAACCATGCTGGTTATGCGTCCGGTGTGGACGCAGATTTACGATAAAGCCGTCGTGCCCTATCAGGAAAATACGATTTCCCTGAAAGAAGCGATGACAACGGGCGCCGAACCGTTGAAAAAGTTCATGCTGTCGCAAACCAGCAGCACCTCGCTGGCACAAATCATGACCATTGCCAACGCCACCGGTGAAGCTGAACAGCAAGATCTCTCGATTATCGCGCCGGCATTTGTCCTCAGTGAGCTAAAAACGGCCTTTAAAATCGGCTTTATGATTTATATCCCCTTTCTGGTTATCGACCTGATTGTTGCCAGTATCTTGATGGCAATGGGGATGATGATGCTGTCGCCGCTTATCGTGTCGCTGCCGTTCAAACTGATTCTGTTTGTACTGTGTGACGGCTGGTCATTAATTGTGGGCACACTGACGCAGAGTGTGCAGGGGCTATCACTATGATGACCATTGATGTGGCGGGCGATATCCTTGCCCAAGGGCTGAAGTTGGTATTGATGATTTCTGTGGTGGCGATTGTACCCAGCCTGCTTACCGGTCTGATGGTCAGTATTTTTCAGGCCACCACACAAATCAACGAACAGACACTGAGCTTTTTGCCACGTCTGGTGATGACGCTGCTGGTGCTGGTGTTTGCCGGTAAATGGATGCTGACTCAGCTTATCGACTTCACCGTCCTGATCTTTGAACAGGCACCTCAGCTAATAGGCTAATTATGGGCATTAATATTAATGACCTGATCACGCCATTGCTGTCACTGTGGCTGCCGTTTGTGCGTATCCTGGCCTTCCTGAAATTTTGTCCCATGCTGGAACACCGCGCTTTTCCAATGAAAGCGCGCGTGGGCCTTGCGCTGTTACTGAGCATCGTGATCACCCCGATGCTGAATAACAATGTGGTGTTGCGTGAACTGTTAACCGTACAAACCCTGTTACTGACGGGCGAGCAGATCCTGTGGGGATTTTTGTTTGGCCAAATGATGTGGTGGGTGTTTTGGGCACTGCAGACGGCGGGAACGGTTTTATCGATGAACATGGGGCTGGGGATGGCTGTGATGAACGATCCGGGTACCGGTACATCAACCATGGTTATCGCGCAGATTATCTATATTTTTTCCGGCCTGCTGTTTTTTAGCATGGATGGTCATTTGCTGGTGGTCACCATTCTCCATAAGAGCTTTAGCTATTGGCCCATCGGTCAGGCCATTAACGATCTCACCTTAAATACGCTGGTGACGGGATTTGGCTGGCTGCTGGCCGCCGCGCTGCTGATTGCGATGCCCACCATTTTCATTATGTTGCTGGTGCAAGGTGTGTTTGGCTTATTAAACAAGGTATCCCCAACACTGAACCTGTTTTCACTGGGCTTTCCCATCAGCATGCTGTTTGGTTTGTTGTGCTTTGCCTTTTTGAACACTACGATCCCTGACCACTATTTGCGCCTGACCAATGAAGTATTGGCGATATTTGACCGACTGCGGGTGGCCTGATGTCGAGTTCATCGGGGGATAAAAGCGAAAAACCCACCGCGGGTAAATTGCGTAAAGCACGTGAAAAAGGGGATGTTCCTCGTTCAAAAGATATTTCAATGGCCACGGTGTTACTTAGCAGTTTTATCACCATTGGGATGTTTTTCCCCTATTGGCAAACACTGGTCCAGGCCAGCTTTGTGGCTATGCACCAAATGGCCGCGAAATTAGATGACGATGGTGCCTTAAATCAATTTTTGCTGACAAACGTACTCATCATCCTCAAATTTATTGGCACACTGTCGCCGATCCCCATTGCCGCTATCATCGCCAATTTGGTGCCAAGTGGATGGATTTTTGTGCCGACGCGTATCAAACCGGATTTTAAGAAACTGAACCCAATTACCGGTTCTAAAAAGTTCTTTTCCGGCCAGCACTACATGGAAGTCGTCAAAATGATCATTAAGAGCAGCGTGCTGCTCGCCATGCTGTGGATGGTGATCCGAACCCAGTTAACCGACATGATGGCGCTGCAGGGCATGTTTTTAGAAAACGCGATCCTGCATGGTTTTGAAAGCTATTACGACAGGCTGCGCCTGTTTGTGGGCACCATTGTGCTGTTTGCCTTGATTGATATTCCATTAAGTAAGTACTTCTACACCAAAAAAATGAAGATGACGAAAAAAGAGGTGAAGGACGAGTACAAGAATCAGGAAGGTAACCCACAAATCAAAGGCCGTATTCGCCAACTGCAGCGTCAAATGGCAATGGGGCAGATCAATACCCACGTGCCACAAGCTGACGTGGTGATTACCAACCCGACCCACTTCGCGGTGGCGTTGAAATATGACCCGAATAAAGCGGCGGCGCCCTATATCGTGGCCAAGGGCGTGGATGAAATCGCGCTCTATATTCGCAGCGTGGCACAGCAGCATAACGTGGAAGTGGTCGAGTTCCCGCCGCTGGCCCGCGCCGTGTATCACAGCACGCGTATTAACCAACAAATACCGGCATCACTGTTCCGCGCCATTGCGCAGGTACTGACCTATGTGATGCAACTAAAATCCTGGCGTAGCGGACAAGCAGAACATAAACCGCTGCTCGATACCCAGATCCCCCTGCCAAAAGAGGTAATAAAAACCCATGGGTAAGTTTAACGCCCGCCAATTGATGGCCACGTTAAAACAGGCACATATTGGTGTTCCCGTGCTGCTGTTAAGCGTGTTGGCGATGGTGATTTTGCCATTGTCACCCATCGTGTTGGACATCTTGTTCACCTTTAACATCGTGCTGTCGATCATGGTGCTGTTAGCCAGCGTGAACAGCAAACGCCCAATGGAATTTTCGGTTTTCCCGACCATTCTGTTGGTGACCACCCTGATGCGTTTGACGCTAAACGTCGCCTCGACGCGCGTGGTGTTACTCAACGGGCATGAAGGCGTGGGCGCCGCCGGTAAGGTGATTGAAGCCTTTGGTAACGTGGTCATTGGCGGCAACTTTGTCGTCGGCTTCGTGGTGTTTGTCATCTTAATGATCATCAACTTTGTGGTGGTCACCAAAGGTGCGGAGCGTATTTCCGAAGTATCGGCGCGCTTTACCCTTGATGCACTGCCCGGTAAACAGATGGCGATTGACGCCGATCTGAATGCAGGCTTGATCAATCAGGAAGAGGCACGCGATCGCCGTAAGGATGTGGCTAACGAAGCCGACTTCTACGGCGCAATGGACGGTGCGTCGAAGTTTGTGCGTGGTGATGCCATCGCCGGGATTATGATCCTGCTGATAAACGTGATCGGCGGTATCTTAATCGGTATCTTCAAATACAACCTCGAAGCGGGTCAGGCCTTTGAGCAGTATGTTCTGCTGACCATCGGTGATGGTCTGGTCGCGCAGATCCCCTCCTTGTTACTGGCTACCGCAGCGGCCATTATCGTTACCCGCGTCAGCGATGGGGAAGATATTGGCGATGAGGTGAAATCACAGCTGCTGGCGAAGCCCAATACGCTGTACACCGCTGCGCTGGTAATGTTTATTCTGGCCATTGTGCCAGGCATGCCACACATGGTGTTTCTGTCGTTTACCGCCCTGTTGCTGTTTGCCGCCTGGCGACAAAGCAAAGCCATTCAGAAACCGCCGCAGCGCGAAGAAGACTTTACCGCGCTGAATCAAGCATTGCAGGTTGATGAGCAAAACGCCGTCGGCTGGGACAGTATTCCCGCCATTGAACCCATTGGTCTGAATCTCGGCTATAAGCTGGTGACGCTGGTGGATAAATCAAAAGGCAGCCCACTGACGCAGCGTGTTAAAGGGGTGCGCCAAGTGGTGTCAGAAACCAGCGGCGTCCTGCTGCCTGAAATCGCCATTCGTGAAGATTTCCGCCTGCGCCCCGCGCAATATGCCATCAAGATTAACGGGGTGCGCACGGCGATTGGTGAAATCCATCCCGATCGCTTAATGGCGATTCCAACCCCGGAGCAATACGGCGAAATAGACGGCGTGCTGGATACCGATCCCGCCTATGGTTTGAGCGTGGTGTGGATTACGCCGGAGTTAAAACCCAAAGCCTTGAATCTGGGCTATCAGGTGGTGGACTGTGCCAGTGTGATTGCCACACACGTCAACAAAGTGGCGCGTGAAAACCAGCCCGACCTGTTTAACTACGATGACATTACGCAGTTGAATGAGCGCCTGAGCAGCCTGGCACCCAAACTGGCAGATGACCTGAATAATGCCTTGAATTTTAGTCAGTTGCTGCGTGTTTACCGCACGCTGCTCAATGATCAGGTCTCGCTGAAGGATATTGCGACCATCGCGACCACGCTGCTGGAGAGCTCTGCCGTCACCAAAGATCCGGTACTGCTGGCCTCAGACGTACGCTACTCACTGCGCCGCGCAATGGTGGCGGCCATCGCGCCGGACAATAAACCGCTGTCAGCCTATACGCTGGATAATGAACTGGAGAATATGCTGCTGGGCGCGCTGAATCAGGCGCAACAGGCGGGTAAAGTGCAGTTGGATAGCTTCCCCGTGGACCCCAATATTTTGACGCAGCTACAGTCAACGCTGCCTGTGGTTCATGAACAACTGAAAGCACAAAACATGACGCAGGTGTTGCTGGTGACTCCGCAGCTTCGCCCGCTGATTGCCCGCTATTCACGTTTGTTCGCCAAAGGCTTACACGTGCTGTCCTACAACGAGGTGCCAGACGAAACGGATCTGCGTATCGTCGGCACCGTCAGCTAATTAATCCGGGTCTTGGGTATCATCATAAACGCTGCGCCAACCGGCCAGCGTTTTGGGTACCGGACCCGATTTCTCCGTGGTCAGATAGTGGATGCGTACGTGCCTTTTCTCATCGGGAAAAGCGCGCATTGCCCAGATCTGATGGTCTTGGGTGTACATGATCACCGCCGCCTGTTTATTGGCCGCGCCTTTCACCCACAGTGTTAACACCGTCGCCCCCATCTCATCCAAATCATTGCTGTAAACAAAGCTATTGGCGGTATCCACGTAGGCCTGATACTCGCTGCCCGTCAGCTCACGGAAGGCTTTATCCAGTTCAGCATTGGGCAAAATCCCCAGAGACAGCAACGTCGGTGCCGGACGCGGATCCTCTTCTGCACGCACATAGGTACCATCCACCGTGATCCCCTGCGGCGCGAGTAAACGGCAATGACCATCATCATTACTGCTGACTTCCACTTTGCCGTCGGTGCGCGGCATCAGCAACACTGAACAGCCACTGGCAAACGGAATGTTATTCACCAGCCAGATGCCGTACCACCGGTTGGCATCACCGCTAAAGCGTCCGCGGTTTACCCCCGCCCACACTTCGCCGTTTATTTTAAATCCCCATTCGGATTGCTGAGAAATCATCAGCCGTCCGCCGCTCCCATTGGGCGCGCTGCTGTTCCACCATTCACCACTCCAGTCGAACTGGTGATCGCTTTGGTAGATATCACTGATGCCCTGTAGATAAGCACGGCGTATGCAGGTATTACTGGCGCAAGCATTGCGATCCGCGATCCATTTTTTGCGCCAGGTCTCCAGTCGCTGCGGCTGTTGCGCAATCATCTTGATATAACTGTCGGTCAAGACGCGATCCAGCCATAACAGTTGTGGCTGGCTGCAGATGGAGTTTTCAATCAGTGTCGTCGCGCGTAAACAGTCCATTGCGCGCGCTGGCGAAGCCAGCAGTAGCAGGCCGGAAAACAGCAGGCCCGTAAAGGTCATACAGCGTTTTAGAACGGACATAAGCAATTAATAACCCGTTGTTATTGTATAGAAATAGAGTTTACCGTTTGGCCTGTCGGCCGACCAGTCAGCAATCCTTAATCCAGAATTTCTGCAACTGTTATAGTGTATAGCGACACAACTGTGCCTGCTTTTTTTTACGCGGCTGTGTTTTTATGACGGCATGAAATCTGTCCCTTTTTCCATTGAGGTAAAACATGGACGAAGTTAAACGCATTTTGGAATCGGAAATTGATCGTTTGAATCAGCAGGAGCGTCGCGACAACAAGCCACGCTTTAGCTTTAGCTTCATGCGCAAACATCCCGGCCTGTGGCTGGTGATGTATCTGTGTTATGGCCTCACTGTGGCGCTGATTTTTTCCACGCCCTGGCTGGGTTGGCCCGTCTTTTGGGGCAGCCTGGTGTTTATGCTGGCGATGAGCGTGATGATGCTGATGGACATAACGCCCAAATACCGCTTTGAAGATATTGATACGCTGGATTTGCGCGTCTGCTACTACGGCGAATGGTATTACATTCGCACCCTGTCGCAGGAGGCGGTGAGCCAATTGATGCACAACCCTTCGGTACCGGAAACCGTCAAAGGCGGCATCGATAAGTTATTGAGGCTGAAAGGGGAAGTCGACTTTTACGACGTGTTTCATCTGACTTGGGGCGGACGCAAAGCCAGCCGCTTGAGCATGTAATTTCACAGCATTTCCGCAATCAGCTCGCCCAGCGTCGCCACCGCCGCTTCCTGCGTGTCACTCCATGCCCAGGAAGCATTGAAGCGAAAGTAGTTTTGATACTGCTTACCGGATGAAAACATGTTGCCAGGCGCAATACTGATATTGCGCGCCAGCGCCCGATAGTAGAGCGCGGTGGTGTCGACTTGTTTGGGCAATTCAATCCATAAAAAATAGCCGCCGTGCGAGGCGTTAATCCGCGCCGCCAGCGGCAAATGGCGACGTAAAGCCTGTCGCGCCTGATTTTTTCGCTGCGCCAAAATTTGACGCATGGTGCGCAGATGGGTTTCATAGCTGCGGCTGTCGAGATAGCGCGCCAACGCCAATTGCATCGGGGCGCTGGTCGACAACGTGCTGCTGAGTTGCAGACGTTGAATCCGCGCAGCATGTTCGCCGGCCGCCACCCAGCCAATGCGAAATCCAGCCACCAAACTTTTTGAAAACGAGGAGCAGTGTAAAACCTGCCGCTGGGTATCCCAGGCTTTCGCTGGTTGCGGTCGCACGTCTCCCGACCACAACTCGCTATAAACATCATCTTCAATCAGCGTCACCTGGTGCTGTTGTAACAAGGCAACCAGATCCCTTTTCTTTTCCGGCGTCAGCGTACAGCCCAGCGGGTTTTGCTGACTGGTCATTAGCCAGCAGGCTTTCACCGGCAGTTCTTGCAGCGTGCGCGCGAGCTCAGCCAGATCGATACCGTGTTGCGGATCAGAAGCAATGGCGACGGCTTTCAATCGCAGGCGTTCTATCGCTTGCAGCGCACCATAAAAGCACGGATTTTCCACCACCACCCAATCACCGGGTTCGGTGACCGCCTGCAAACTCAGGTTTAAGGCTTCCAACGCCCCATTGGTAATCACAATCTCATCCGGCGAAATCGTGATCCCCTGTTGCGCATAGCGTCGTGCCAGCATCTGGCGTAATTGCAAATTGCCAGGCGGCAAATTATTGATGGCATCACTGGGCTTCAGATAATGGGAAACATCGGCCAGCGCGCGCATTAGCTGTCGTTGTGGGAACAGCTCAGGATCGGGAAAAGCCGAGGCAAAAGGCACCATTAAAGGGTCGCGACAGGCTTGCAGCACATCAAAGATAAAATCATTGATATCGACCGCTTCGGTGTATTGCACTTTCTGATGCGTAGCAGGCTGCGTCAGAAACTCACCGCCGGGTGCGACGTAATAGCCAGATTGTGGGCGTGAGACGATAAATCCCTGACTCTCCAGCACCTGGTAGGCGTGCATCACGGTCATTAAACTCATGCCGCTTTGCTTCACCATTTCGCGCAGCGACGGCAGTTTTTCACCTGCCGTCCAGACATCCGCCTCAATTTGCTGACGGATTTGCGCAACCAGTTGCTGATACTTTGCCATGCGTTAGCCCAGCAGTTTCTGATGCAGCTCGTGCAGCGATTGTACTTCCCAGGTCGGCGTAATGCCTTGTGGGCGCGCACGCTGATGCACATTGAGCCAACAGGTCGCCAGGCCTGCGTTGATACCACCAAGAATGTCGGAATCGGGGTTATCCCCCACCATCATCACACGTTCACGCGGCGGATTCCCTGCACGCTGTAACGCGTGATCGAAAATGGCCGGATGAGGTTTGGCATATCCCACCTGCTCGGAAATCACCAGCAAATCAAAATGATCCAGAAAGCCGGTACGTGTCAGGCGTGCCTGCTGCAAGGCCGTAAAGCCATTGGTGATGATCCCCATCTTCACGCGGCCCTTCAACGCCTCAAGCAACGCCGTGGCACCGTCCAGGGGCAGGCAAATTTCAGCCATCGCGGCTAAAAATCCCTCGTTAAGATCGTGCGGTGTCACGTTTAAACGTTGCGCCCAACCTTCAAAGCGGCGGTGTTGTAGCTGCAACGCGCTGATCGTGCCGTTTTGATACTCGACCCACAGCGGTTGGTTCACGGCCTGATAGGCGTCAAAGTCGGTGCGCGTAAAAGGTACATCATAGTGCGCAAATAAGCGCTGTAAGCCGGCAAACGAATCAAAATGAAACAGTGTGTCGTCGGCGTCAAACAGTATCCAGTCCCAGTGAGTTAACAAGGCTCCTCCTTCGTTTACGGCTTATAAAGGCAGTGCCATGATAATGGCGTGTTCCCGACCGTCGGCCGTCGGATAATAGTTTTTACGCACGGTGACGGTGTTGAATCCCAGGCTGTCATACAGCGCAATCGCACGCGCATTGGACTCGCGCACTTCCAGCCACAGCGTCAACACATCACGCTGCTCCAGCTCGACGATTAACTGCTCCAGCAGCGCGCGGGCAATCCCCTGGCGCTGATAATCCGGATCAATAGCAATATTGAACAGCGTTGCTTCATCAAGCACCTGCTGCGTGATAGCAAAGCCCACCAGGCGCTCATCGCGTCTTGCAGCCAGGTTGAAATAACGCTCACCCTGATTAGAGGCAAAGGTTTGTGCTGACCACGGGAACGCATGACTGCGTTGCTCAATCGCCAGCGCCTGCGGCAAATCAGCCGCGGTGAGTAAAGAAATGGGATTCATGATGACAAATCTGTTGCCAAAAGTGCCGACGGGCGGCGGGATTATGATAAAGCTCCGTTAACGGAGGCGTGTGCAGTAAGGCATCACCCGCGTCACCGCCCAGTCGCCACTGCGGGCAGCCGGGGACATCGCCAAGCATCAGCCACTGTTGCGGTGTCATCAGCACGATTTCGCGCAGGCTCAAGCGCAATGCGCGCAGGATATCGTTAAGCAAGGCATCCTGTTGCTCAGGCAGCGTCTCGGCAATAATAGCCAGCCGCACGCCTTCTGGCAGCGTTACGGCCACTTCGCCGCGTAATGCACCTGGGCGTCGCAATTGATACTGCGTGATCCCCATCTGCTGGAGTAATCCGTCACGTCTGGACGTCATCTGCTGTGTTAACCCCGCTATTAAATTGCGTCGCTATGCTAGCAAACCCATCGAACATGCGCCAACAAAGCTCTATAATCGACGGTTCTGATCTTTCGAGGAGTCCCCATGTCCGCATTTACCCCGGCCAGTGAAGTGATACTGCGCCACAGTGATGAATTTCTTTCGCGCAACGTACTGTTCGCAGGCGACTTGCAGGATACCCTTCCGGCACAGTTGGAAACCGCCTCTGCGCGTGTGCATACGCAGCAATATCATCACTGGCAGGCACTCAGCCGTACGCTGGGCGAGCAGGCACAGTTTAGTCTGGTCGCGACAGCGGAAATGGTCGCCGGGTGCGATACGCTGGTGTACTACTGGCCGAAGAACAAACCCGAAGCCGCTTTCCAGTTGCAAAATCTGCTGTCGCTGATGCCCGTCGGCACCGACATTTTCGTGATCGGTGAAAACCGCAGCGGTGTGCGCAGTGCGGAAGGCATGCTGGAAGCGTGGGCAAACCTGGAGAAAATCGACAGCGCTCGCCGCTGTGGCTTGTATCACGGTCGCCTTGACGTGCAGCCTACCTTTGACGATAAAGCCTTCCGCCACGGCTATATGCTGGGAGATACCCAGATTTGCACCCTGCCTGGCGTCTTTAGCCGCGATGGTCTCGATCCGGGCAGTTCGCTGCTGCTGTCAACCTTTAAACCGCACACCAAAGGCAAGGTGCTGGATGTCGGCTGTGGCGCAGGCGTACTGGCTGCGATGCTGGCCAGCCATTCACCCAAAGTGCGTTTGTGGCTGTGTGATGTCAATGCTGCCGCACTGACCGCCGCGCGCGGTACGCTGGATGTGAATGAAATTGAAGGTGAAGTCTTTGCCAGTAATGTTTATTCGGACGTCACCGGGCGCTATGACATCATTATTTCTAACCCACCGTTCCATGACGGGCTGGAAACCGACCTTGCCGCCGCGCAGGCGTTGATTAGAGGTGCGGTGAACCATTTAAACAATGGTGGTGAACTGCGCATCGTTGCCAACGCCTTCCTACCCTATCCAAAGTTGCTGGATGAGGTGTTTGGTAGTCACGAAGTCCTGGCCCAAACCGGACGTTTTAAGGTTTATCGTGCCATTAAAGGACGTGACGCCCGTAAATAAGGCTCACCTTGCGCCTGCCCTGCTTGTTTTTACAGCATTCGTTGAAGAACCACGAAATATCTGTTGACTGGTAGGGTAAAGTCTCTAGAATGCGCCTCCGTGGTTGCAATATCGTCTGGTATTGCGGGTATGCGACGGTGGCGGAATTGGTAGACGCGCTAGCTTCAGGTGTTAGTGTCTTAACGGACGTGGGGGTTCAAGTCCCCCCCCTCGCACCATACAATCACGACCAGTATTACATTTGCGCGACGGTGGCGGAATTGGTAGACGCGCTAGCTTCAGGTGTTAGTGTCTTAACGGACGTGGGGGTTCAAGTCCCCCCCCTCGCACCAAATGTAATGCTCTGAGACTCGACTGGGCGACGGTGGCGGAATTGGTAGACGCGCTAGCTTCAGGTGTTAGTGTCCTAACGGACGTGGGGGTTCAAGTCCCCCCCCTCGCACCAAGAGAGTCTTTTCTTCAGGCCGTTCGGCCAACAAACTCCCCTGATTACAGCATGATGTTACGGCCTTAAGCCGTATAAAAATTCAAGGCAATCGCCGTCATTCCGCCCGCCAGTGCCACGCAGGAAGGCAGCAGCATAAAGTGACGCAATCGTTGATGAAACAGCATCAGCACTGTCGATAGCAGAGCGATCACCACCAATGCCCGCCATTGCGTCATCGATAAATCCAGTAAAGACAGCAGCGTCATCCCTACACCCGGCAGCAGAATTGCCCAACCACTTTCCAGTCGTTTTGCCAGCATGCACTGACTCCTCTTTACGCATTGATGATAATGATTACCAATAGCATATGATAATTTTTATCACTTTGCGACACTCGCCTTAAACTTGTACAGCGCTGATGACAGTGCACAAGAATTTTGCTAGTCTGGCGAATATCGCTATAAGAACATTCCTAAACACGATCTCGCTATGTTCCGCCTTTTTTGTCAGGACGTAGCGCTCAGTGCGCACTGAGTCGGCAAGAGTGTATAAAAATGAAATTTGAAAGTTACGACGGGCTGCTGTTCCGCAGGTATCGGCTGTCGTTGATGCTATTTCTTTTTTTAAATACAGCATCCGCAATATTCAGCATGATTATTAATACTTCTGCCGACAGCAGCGGTGTCAATTTGCCTTTATTATCACTGGCAACATTTGGGTTAACGCTAATCACCTGGCTATTACTGCGCCCGAAATGGCACATGCGCCTGTTAAATATTGCCGCGCTGGTCACCGGTTTGCTGTGGAGTTGGCAAATTGTCGTGAAATATGAAACGCATATTTATTTCGATCAAAGCGTATTAATCGTCAGCATTATCAGCTTGTTTTTGATCAGCACCATTGCGCTGAATGACCAGCTACTGGCCTTTTTACTGCATGCCGCTCCCTCTGGCATTACCGTGCTGTGGCTGGATGATGGGCGCAATCTGGCGGGGATCCTCTTTACGCTGGCGCTGCCCCTGATCGGCATTAGCCTGCATCACTTTATGTCACGCCGCCAGGATGCCTTCACGCGTGAACTGATGCAGCACCTGCACCGCGAGAAAGAGACCTACAGCGACCTGAGTATGCTGGATCCGCTGACCGGTCTGTACAACCGACGCGGGCTGGAGAACCGTATGGAGCACATCCTCACGGCTTACAGCGGCAGTCATTACGTGTTGTTACTGGATATCGATCACTTCAAAGCCTACAACGATAACTACGGCCACGCGATGGGCGATCAGGCGCTGGCACGGGTTTCCGTGGCCATCCGCGATGCCGTTCGCTCACGCGATATTGTGGTGCGCTATGGCGGCGAGGAGTTTTTGGTGCTGCTCACTAACGTCAACCCTGAGATTGCCCGTAAGTTGGCCGAACGCATTCGCCAGTCTGTATTAGCGCTGGAGATTCCCCATCTGTTTAACGATAAAGTCGCGACCCATGTCACGGTGAGTGCTGGCTTTGCGCCATTAGAAAATAACCATTTTTCGGACGCTGTTGCCAATGCCGACCGTGCGTTATACGTTGCCAAAAATCGCGGACGCAACACCTTGTTATCGGCGGAAGAAATAAATAACAAACACCCTTTCTCAACGCAACAAGCCTAAATCCCATTACTGTGAAGCCAGGCAGATAGTGAATATCTGCGCCCTTTTAACTGGCTTCTGAATTATCGTTTTTCTTAAATCAAATTTATAACGCTATTTTTTAGCCCTCGTCATAAATAACGTCGCAGATGCTGTACCACAGCATTCGATGTGAAATGCGCAGATGCGCTTGCAGTCCGCTCACACCACAGATAGAATCGCTAATCATTCTCATTCACTTTCAAAGAACGCGCGAGTGTGACTATGCCTCTTTCATCTGCCCGCCAGCATGCTTTCCCTTCCGAGCAGATGTTAATCCCTTTGCATACCCCACAGCCGCCGCTGGCGGAACGTTTGCGCGCGCAGTTTCGCCTTCAGCGTGACTACTTTCTGGATATGGTCAAACTGGATGAACCGGCCCCGGAAGGCAGCCTGCGCTTTGCGCAATGGCGCCAGCCAGAAGTGTTCCGTGCCTTGTGCGACCGCTACGCGGACGCCAACTATGGTGCCCATCCCGACAAAGCGCGAGAAGAGAAGCCGCTGCACTCCTTGTGGTCACAGTGGTATTTCGGTTTGGTCGTGCCGCCCATGATGATGGCGCTGCTCACCGACAGCGCTGCGCTGGATTGCCATCCTGACCGCATGCGGGTGGAGTTTCATGAAAGTGGCCGTGCAGCCCGCTTCTGGTTTGAGGTTGAAGAAGATCATGAAGCCCGTTATTTAAATGCTGAACAGCGCCTGGTGCGCCTGATCACCCAACATCTTATGCCGGTCACCAACGCGATTGCCGCCTATGAAGGGATTAACGCCAAGTTAATCTGGAGCAACACTGGCTATCTGGTGCACTGGTTTTTACAAGAACTGAATCCGCTGATTGGCGATGCGGCACGCATTCACCTCGAACACCGCTTCTTCTTCAGCCGCACTCTGTGCGATGGCAGCGATAACCCGTTGTATCGCACGATGATCCCCCGCGAGGGCGTACTCAGTCGCCGCACCTGCTGCCAGCGCTACAAGCTGCCGGATGTTAATCAGTGTGGCGATTGCACCCTGAACGCCAACGCAGGATCGCTCTGCAGTTAATGCTTTTCCCGCTAAGTGATTTACAGTAAGGCAACATTGTGGCAGTTTTAGCGCGTTGTTTTACTGGAGAGCACCATGAGTCTTGAGTCCGTTCGCGCGTTTTTCGCCGAACACGCCCCGGAAATAGAAATTATCGAACTTCCACAAAGTACCGCCACCGTGGAATTGGCCGCACGCGCCCATCATGTCGCTCCAGGACAAATTGCCAAAACCCTGACCCTGAAAGTAAAAAACCAGGTGGTGCTGGTGGTAACGCGTGGCGATGCACGGCTGGATAACGCCAAATTAAAAAAAGCGCTGGGCAGCAAAGCCCGCATGCTGAGTTCCGATGAAGTGGTGGATAGCACAGGCCATCCGATTGGTGGCGTCTGCCCTTTTGGGCTGGAAACGCCGCTGCAAGTCTATTGCGATGTCTCGCTAAGGCGCTATGAAGAAGTGTTACCTGCCGCGGGTTCTATCAACAGCGCGGTGCGCATCTCCCCTGACCAAATCGCTGCACTCACCGCTGCGAAATGGGTAGACGTTTGCCAGCTTCCCCCCGGTGAACCTGCGATGCAAACCAGTCAGGATGGTTTGTCCCTGATACGTAAATTCTCTTTCTTATCCTCTCGCGGGCAGAAAACACGCTCCTCCTGAATACCCAACCAGTAATGATGATTACGGCGCAAAAGCGGCTTTCCGCTAACGCGCCTTAATGCGTCTTAACGAGCTAAAAATTCCTTATTTTTTGGGCTCACACCTTCGTCCCGGTGAGGACTTCGCGTACACTGTTGCCGACCTTTTTTTCGGAATCTGCTGTGACACTGCACTGTTGGCGCACATCGCGCAGTCGGCTGGCGGCCTGGTTAGGCATTCTGTCGATTGTCCTGCTTTTTATCGCTCCGGTGATTTCCAAATCACTGGCGGAAAGCCGTGCATCCACCACACATAGCATGAACATGCCGAGCCATATGGGCATGGATCACAGCAGCATGATGATGGGCCATCACTCGATGTCGTCCATGGCGGGCATGTCCAGCCACATGTCGATGATGGATGACAGCGCCTGTGGCTATTGTGTGCTTTTAGCGCACCTGTCCATGGCGATGATGATTGTCATCCTGATTAGCCAACGTCTTCCCGCGACGCGCGACGGCCCTAAAGCTGTCGTTTCTCCCTACCTGCCTAAGCGCACAACACGCCCGTATCACCCCCGCGCCCCGCCGCTCTCCTTTGTGCTTTGAGTTGTCACACAAACAATAATCGTGCTGTCCTTTGACAGCAGACACCTGCACACCCCGAAAGGGGAGAGGAATTTTTATGTCTGATATTCGCCCCCCCAGCGTAGAGGGCAAAGGTGCGATGCTGGCGCTACTGCGTCGCCTGCACTTTTATGTTGGTTTATTTGTTGGGCCTTTTATCCTGGTCGCAGCACTGACCGGCACGCTGTATGTCATTACACCGCAATTAGAAAATCACCTGTACGCTGAACAGCTCTTCACGTCTTCTCAAGGAGAGGCGCAACCGCTGTCGCGTCAAATTGCGGCTGCGCAGGCGTGGTATCAGGGCGACGATGCCTTGTATGCCGTGCGCCCGGCGCCACAAGCCGGTGAAACCACACGCGTGATGTTTCGCGGCGCGCAGAGCGCAGCCTCTGAGTCGCTGGCGGTGTTTGTTGATCCTGTCACCCTCAACGTTCAGGGTGCGCTAACCGTGTATGGCACCAGCGGTATTTTACCGTTCCGCACCACGCTGGATTACCTGCACCGTAGCCTGCTGCTGGGTGAAGCGGGACGCAATTACAGCGAGTTAGCCGCCAGTTGGTTATGGGTTGCCGCATTAGGTGGGCTGATCCTGTGGCTGACCCAGCGTACGCCACGCGTACGCGCACAGACCGGCGCTCTGTCACGTGGACAGCGCGTGCTGCGCCAGCGACGCTGGCATACCTGGCTGGGAGCCAGTTTGTTGATAGGTTTGCTGTTTCTCTCGGTAACCGGGCTGACCTGGTCCAACTGGGCGGGCAATAATATTGGCGCATTGCGTGCACAGATGGGCTGGCTCACGCCGCAGGTGGATACCCGTTTACAGGCAACCCAACCGGCCATCGCCAACGATCCTCATGCTGAGCATCACGGCATGATGCATCACGATATGTCCTCGATGGTAACGGTGACGGCTGAGCAGTTTGACGGTGTGTGGGCTGCCGCCCGCGCAGCGGGGATCACCGCCAGCAAAGTTGAAATTCGCCCCAGTACCCAGCCGGATAAAGCCTGGACCGTCACCGAAGTGGATCGCAGTTGGCCGACGCAGGTCGATGCCGCCGCCGTCGATGCCAACAGCCTGCGCGTCATTGATAAAGTGGAGTTTGCACAATTCGGCCTGCTGGCAAAGCTCACCCGTTGGGGAGTCGATGCGCACATGGGGATCCTGTTTGGCTTGCCTAATCAGCTACTGCTGGTTGCGTTGGGGCTGGGATTAAGCACGATGATTGCGCTGGGCTATCGGATGTGGTGGTTGCGACGCCCTGCTCAGCCTGGGGCCATCAACCCACTGGAAACCCTCACCGGCTGCTGGCAGCAATTGACACTCCCCGCGAAAGCCGTCTCGCTGTTGGTGGCCATCGCTCTGGGTTATGCGCTACCGGTGATGGGCGTCAGCTTAGTGATGTTTATTGCGTTTGATGTACTGCGTTGGCGTCAGGCGCAGCAGAGACTGCAAATGGCCTGACGCCCCGTTTCGCTATGCCTGGACTTTTTCCAGCACATAGTGCGCCAGTGTAGGTACCTGCTCAGGTGGAATCGGTCTGCCGAGCAGGTAACCTTGCAGCGTATCGCAACCCAGGCCGGTCAGAAACTCCTGCTGCTCAATGGTTTCTACCCCTTCAGCCACCACTTTGAGATTCAGCGTTTGGGCCAGCGCCACTATCGCCGACACAATGGTGGCATCTTCCGTCTCAGCCTGTAGCGCTTTCACAAACGCGCGATCGATTTTCAGTTCACTGGCGGGCAAGCGCTTGAGATACAGCAAGCTGGAATACCCGGTACCGAAATCATCAATCGAGGCGTTAACCCCCATTTGCGTCAACGCCGTCAGAATACGGACGCTTTCATCCGGGTCACGCATCGCCGTGGTTTCTGTCACTTCCAGCGTCAGTAACGCCGGTGAAATTTGGTGATCACGCAACGCCTGCGTCACCGTCGCCACTAGCGAATCCTGTTCAAACTGCTGCGCGGAAAGGTTCACGGCGACCGACCAATGTGCATTGCCTTGCACATGCCATTCGCGTAATTGTCGGCAGGCTTCGTTAATCACCCAGTTGCCAATCGGCACAATGAGCCCGGTTTTCTCTGCCAGCGGTAAAAACTGATCCGGCGTTAATAATCCACGCTGAGGATGTTGCCAGCGCAGTAGGGCCTCAAAACCGAGGATCGGTCCACTCGGTGCCGTGAATTTGGGTTGATACACCAACCGCAGTTCATTGTTCTCTTGTGCCTGCCACAGATCGTTGATTAATTGCAGCTGCTGCTGCGCAATACGGTTCATGGAAGGCTGGAAGAAGTGGTAACCGTTACGCCCGTTGTTTTTGGTGTGATACATCGCGGCATCCGCATTGAACATCAGCTCGCGTTCATTTGTCCCGTCGCCAGGGTAAATGGCGATGCCGATACTCAGCGAGACCAGTAACTCGTAGCGTGAAATCGTAAACGGCTTTTCAATGGCATTGACCAGCGATGTCGCCACCGCCGCCGCATCATTGGGATCGTCGATTTCACGCAACAGCACGAACTCGTCTCCCCCCAAACGCGCCAGCGTGTAATGGCCTGCCAGTGTCTCTTCCATGCGCTCGGTGACCGCTTTTAACAAACGATCGCCGATGTGGTGGCCAAAGGCATCGTTCACCGCTTTAAAACCATCAAGATCCATAAACATCAACGCAAACCGCGACTTTTCACGATCGGCTTTGTTCAGAGACTGCTCAAGGCGGTCTTCCAACAGAATACGATTAGGCAAACGCGTCAGGTTGTCGTGCAACGCCAATTGCGCCAACTCACGATTGGCCGCCGCCAGCGAGCTGGCCAGCATGGCGGTACGCGCCTGCAAGCGGGCATCCAGCATCGACACCAGTAGCGTGATGGCCAGAATAAACAGTGTCACCACGGTCACCAGGATGGCCAGCCACTGGCTGTTGACACCGTGATGCGTGGCGTGACTGCCCATCGGGAATTCCGCCGCCGCCATACCGGTGTAGTGCATGCCGGCAATCGCCAGCCCCATCACTAACGCCGATCCCGCACGCAGCCACAGCACATGTTTGCCCCCTTCACGCAGCACAAACGCCAGCCACAGCGCCACGCCGGAAGCCACCCAGGCAATCAGCACGGAAACGGCCACCCAGCCAAAGTTCCATACAATGCCAGGTTCGAACATTAGCGCGGCCATACCGGTGTAGTGCATCGCCGCCACGCCAGTGCCCATCACCAGAGCACCGAAGATCAAACGCCGAAAGGGCAAGTTACCGCGACAGACCACATGCAACGCAAACAACGAGGCTGCGATAGCAATAATCAGAGACAACAGGGTGAGCGACACACTGTAGCTCATCACCATTGCCAGACTCATCGCCAGCATGCCAATAAAGTGCATCGACCAAATGCCGATGCCCATTGAAACACTGCCACTGATAAGCCAAACGCGCGCCACTTTACCGGTGGCATTTGCCACCCGGCCAGCCATGTCGAGCGCCGTGTAAGCCGCGAGGATCGCGACCATAATAGAGACGATTACCATCAGAGAATCGTATTGACTGACGAGCATATCGGTTATTTTCCTGGAATGAGAAAGGCCTGCGCATTGCAGGCTTGCCTACTGTACATTTTATTATGCGCAACTGCGCTGATACCGTTATCGGCACAGCGCATATTTGACTTTAGGATTGGATGATAAAACGATTTGATGCGAAGCATCAGAGGTTCAAATGGCACCACCGGCAACGGCAACAGGCATCACCGGCTGTGCCGGAGCCTGCTGAAAATTCCCCTGTTGATCCAGTACCGTTTCAGCCGGTTGCGGACGTCCCAGTAAGTACCCTTGCAGTGAGCTGAACCCTAAATCAACCAGCAGTTGCTGCTGCTCCGGCGTTTCCACCCCGCCTGCCACCATACGCACATTCAACGATTGCGCCAGCGCGATCAGGGCACGGATTTGCTCGGGCGACTCTTCGCCCTGCATGATTTGATGAATAAAGTTGCGATCCACTTTCAGTTCGCTGGCAGGCAAACGATGCAGATGCAGTAAGTTGCTGTAGCCAATCCCGAACTCATCAATCGCCACCTGTACGCCCAACTCGCGTAATTCTCTGATGATGCGAGTGCTGACGCGTGGGTCACGCATTGCCGTGGCTTCGGAGACTTCCAAAATCAGCGACTGGGGTGGGATCTGGTGCAGTTGCAAGACATCCGCCACTGTTGCACGCAGGTCAATTTGCACAAACTGCAATGCCGAAAGATTCACCGCTACCGTCCAGAGGGTGAACCCTTGCTGATGCCAGCAGCGCAGTTGGCGGCAGGCCTCATCTAACACCCAATGGCCAATGGCGACGATTTGTCCGCTCTTTTCCGCATGGGGTAAAAACTCGGCAGGCTCCAGCAGGCCACGTAACGGGTGCTGCCAACGTAGCAGCGCCTCAAAGCCTTCGATGGGGCCATCAGGCAGCCTGAACTTCGGTTGATAGAACAGGCGCAATTGCTGGCTGTCGATGGCCAGCCGCAGATCCTCACGGATTTGCCGCTTATGCTGCACAATGACATTCATCGACGGATGGAAAAAATGCCAGCCGTTTCGCCCACCCCGCTTGGTGTGATACATCGCCGCATCGGCATTCAGCATCAGTTGCTGACGATCTTCACCATCTTCGGGAAAACGGGCAATACCGATACTGAGAGACACGTTTAAATCATAGCTGTGCAAACTATAAGGCGCCGATATCTCATCCACCAGGGCGCTGGCGATAGCGCCGGTTTCATTAATGGGTGCCGCAACCAGCAAGACAAACTCATCGCCGCCCAGACGTGCCAGCGTATAACGACCATGCAGTAAGGTCGTCATGCGCTGGGTGACTGCCACGAGTAGCTCATCCCCAATGTGATGGCCCCAGGTATCGTTGACCGCTTTAAAGCCGTCGAGATCCATCAACATCACCGACAACTCACCCTGCGTTTCCCTGGCTTTCAGAATCGCCTGCTCCAGCCGCTGTTCAAGTAAATGGCGGTTAGGCAGATTGGTCAGGCGATCGTGTAAAGCAAGTTTTTCCAGTTCAGCATTGGCTTTAGCCAGCGAACGGGCAAGTTGGCTGGCACGCACCTGCGCGTCAAGCATTGAACCGAGCAGCGTGAGACCCAGAATGGTTAATGTCAGCACGGTGACCCATACCGCCAGGCTCTGATTTCCCAGCCCCTGGGGCATCACGTGCGTGGAGTGATGAAAACTCGCCGCCGCCATGCCCGTATAATGCATGCCTGCGATGGCGAGGCCCATCACCGCAGCCGCACCACCGCGCAACAGCATGATGCGCCGCGCCCCTTCACGTAAATGAAATGCCAGCCACAATGCTGCCGCAGAGGCGACCAGCGCAATCACCACCGACAGCGCGACCAGCCACGGATTCCAGATAATACCGGGCTCTACCTGTAGGGCGGCCATGCCGGTGTAGTGCATCACCACCACGCCGCTGGCCAGCAGCACAGAGCCAGTTACCCAGCGGCGCAGAGGCAAATCGATACGACACACCTGATGTAAAGCGCCAATCGAGGCCAGCATCGCCACCAGCATCGAGGTTAACGTCAGCGGGATATCGTAGTTCATCGGCATCGGTAACATCATGGCTAGCATGCCGATAAAGTGCATCGACCAGATGCCAATGCCCATTGCCGCGCCGCCGCCCACCAACCAACACAGCGCAGCAATGCCCTGTGAGGTGGCAACCCGCGCGGCAATATCCAGCGCCGTAAACGAGGCGATGAAGGCGACAAAAAAGGAGACCATCACTAAAAGATGATCATACGAACTTACAAGCATATCTAATCCCTCGCGCCCACCTGTCAGCGGGATCAATTGCTGTGCCAATCGCCTTTTACTGAAACAGTTGACTGCACAAAACACGTTTTAGCCGCCACACCAAAAATTGATGGCAGCAAAAAATCGGGCTGCATTCACATTACCCGTATAATTTATTAAGTTTATTAATTTCGTACTCGCTGAGAATGAACATATCACTCTCAAGAATGGGCGACCAGATCTGGCAAGATATTTTTTTCATATTGATCCGACCAGTCCTGAAACCCTTGCCTGTGTTGACAATATTTGCGCCGGGTAACGAAACAGAAAGATTTTTTGACAACGATTTCACATTCAGTTCCAGGCTGTTCTATAGTAAATTTGATTAATTAATAAAAACTAAAGCAAATACAACAACACACCCACTTTCACATTGAGATAATTCTCGCTTTACGGCTGTTTTCAAAGCATGCCGCATTAACTACGCCAGGAAATAACGCCTTCTTCTTAGACAGTCCGGTAAGGAATGATTATGAAACTGAAGCTATTTCTTGTGACTTGCGGGTTAGCAGCCAGTGTGATCCCCTCCGCCTGGAGTGCAACCACCACGGGTACAATCAACGCCACGTTGACGCTCACCACGGGCTGCCTGGTTAACGGATCTTCTGCAACCACCGGCGTGAACTTCGGTACTTTAAACTTTGGTTCGCACGCCGCCACCTTCGATACGCTGCAAGCAACGCTGCAAAATGCCATCGGGAGCGGTATTTATGTGCGTTGTACCACCGGGCAAGCCTATAACGTGCAAATTACCGGCAGTAACGCCGCTCCTGCTACCACTTACGGTACCGTCACATCTGCACCGCGCTACCTGATTTTAGGCAGCGATACCACCGTGGGTATTGCCTATTCTCTGTATGGTTCGACGGCCTTTACGACACCGCTGGCGAACAACACCAACCTCACCCCTTCTGGAACGCCTGATCCCACTAACGGTGATAATTATCCGATTTATGGACGGATTGCGGGAGGAGGATTCAACGCAGCCATCCCCGCCGGAACCTACACCGACACCATCAACGTGGCAGTGAATTACTGATAATCAGGTCACAATGGGATGGCTGGGCAAGCAGAAATGGCGGCTCCCGCTCACCTTAGGGTGGGCGGTCAGCCAGGCCGCGTGGGCACTACCAACGCAAACCTTTCAGGTAACCGCCTCGATCGTTGCCGGATGCGTGGTGTCAGGCACTTCACCGGGGGTTTTTGGCACACTCAATTTTGGCAGCTGGTCGGGTGTAGAAACCCGTACGGTCAATGCCAGCTTTGTGCAAAACAGTGGCCTCACCCTCGCCTGCACGCCGGGTACCACGCTCAATATGAGCATCAATGGCGGCACCAACTACACCAGCACCCGCAACCTGAAAGTGGCGAACAACACCAATTTGGTGGCTTATCGCCTGTACAACAGCGCCAGTTACACCACCGAGATCCCCGTTAACCAGAATGTCGGCATCACTTATAGCAACGCAAATAATATTGTCCTGCCTATTTATGGGCGACTGCAATTGACCGGCCCGACGCGTGCCGGCACCTATACCGATACGCTGACCGTTACCCTCAGTTGGTGACGCGGTTTTTAAGAAGGATGAACCATGTACCCCCTACGCTCCCTCATTGCTGCCGTACTGCTTTTATTGTCTCCCGTCGCGGCGCTGGCCGCCAATTCCGTTTTAATTTGGCCGATTGACCCCAAAATTCCCGCCGAGGACAAAGCAGCGGAGCTTTGGCTGGAAAACCGGGGCGATGCGACGACGTTAATGCAGGTGCGCGTATTTGGCTGGCAGCAACAAAATGGCCAGGAACAATTTCAAACACAGCAAAATGTGGTCGCCAGCCCGCCGCTGGTGCGCATCGAGCCGGGCCAGCGCCAACTGGTGCGCCTGATTAAGCAAACGGCGCTGCCCGCCAGCGCAGAAAACGCCTATCGCGTATTGCTGGATGAAATCCCCACGCCGCAAGCACATGGCGATAATCAGGCCGGACTCAATTTGCAAATGCGCTACTCCGTCCCGCTGTTTGCTTATGGTGATGGCTTAACGCCCGAGGCGGCCAAACCCCAACTCAGTTGGCGTATCGCCCAGGTCGCAGGCAAATCGACGCTGGAAGTCACCAATCGTGGCCCAGGTCATGCCCGACTGAGCAACGTCTACCTCAATGACCGCCGCGTGGCCGAAGGGTTGTTTGGTTATGTGCTGCCGAACAGCACCCAGCAATGGCCGCTGCCGTTCGCCGCCGGCAACAGCGGTGAGTTGCGCGCCGACTTAGGGAGTAAAGGCACCGCGTGGCGCAGCCGCAGCGCTGCACAATAATCGATGCGCAACGTCCGTTTGTGGCAACGCTTTTGCGCGATGGGGATGGCCCACAGCCTGCTCTTGCCCACCGCCAGCCATGCTGAAACCTGGAACAGCCTGCCACCGCCGCCCAGCATGCAGGCAGCCAACCAGGCGCAGCAGTATATGTTGGACTTACAGGTGAATGGCCGCGCGCAAAACCAAATTATTCCCGTCACCTTTCGGGAGGGGCATTACATTGTGCGCGCCGGTGATTTACAACGTGCCGGTATCCCCAGCGCGCATATCACCTCGACAGAGATGGATGTGTCCAGCATGCCGCAGGTGAAAGCGGAATATGATGCCCAGCGCCAACGGTTGTTGTTGAGTGTGCCGACCGACTGGCTGCCCGAACAAACCTTCTCCTCCGATGAAAACCGCCGTCGCTATCCGGGCCAGGTCAGCACCGGGGCGCTGATTAACTATGATTTTTACACCAGCCGCACTGACAGTACGGGCACGCGTTTGTCATTCTGGAATGAACTGCGGTTATTTGGCAGCGCCGGGCAGTTCGTGAGCAATGGCGTCTGGCAGAATCAGCTGGAAGGCGAGCGGAGCTATCAGGGGGATGATTACCTGCGCTATGACACTTACTGGGCAGGCCAGAATGAGGATAAAGCCGTGAGCTGGCGTGTGGGCGACCTTATCACCGACTCACTAGGCTGGAATAACAGCGTGCGCCTGGGCGGCGTCCAGTTCAGTCGTGATTTTTCCGTGCGTCCCGATCTGATTACCTATCCGCTGCCCACCTTTTCAGGCCAGGCCGCCGTTCCCTCCACGGTCGATCTGTTCGTTAATGGCTATAAAAACAGCTCCACCGCCGTACAGCCAGGCCCCTACTCGCTGACCAATATGCCGTTTGTTAACGGCGCAGGCAACGCCGTGGTCGTCACCACCGATGCCGTAGGCCGTCAGGTGTCCACCACGTTGCCGTTCTATGTGTCCAGTAGCCTGTTGAAGCCCGGCCTCTCCGATTACGCGATTTCCGCCGGTGCACTGCGTGAAAATTACGGGATCAAGAGTTTTGATTATGGCGATGCCGCCGCCAGCGGATCGTTTCGCCACGGCGTGACCGACTGGCTGACGCTGGAGAGCCATGCCGAAGGAGCAGAAGATTTGGCACTGGGCGGCATTGGCGCTCAACTGCGTATTGGCCCACTGGGCGTGATAAACGGTGCCGTGGCGGAAAGCCGCATGATGGGCGATTCAGGCCGCCAGTACAGCATGGGTTATCAGTACAATAATGCGGCTTTCAGTGCCGGTATCCAACACACGCAACGCACTGAAGAGTACGGCGATTTGGCCCTGTACAGCACGCGCCGGGCCGCCAGCGATATCGCCAATAACTTCACGCTGAGCCGCCGCAGCACCACCGTGAATACCAGCATGTCATTGAATGACTTTGGCAACCTGGGCGCTGCCTGGATTGATATCACCAGCGGTGCCGGCGACAAAACCCAATTATGGAACCTGACCTGGAGTAAAAACCTGTGGGGCAACAGCACCTTGTATGTCTCAGCAACCCGCGATCAACAACAGGATAACTGGACCGGGGCCATTTCGTTGATTGTGCCGTTTGGTGAGCTGAGCAACGTAAGTATCAGTACCGAGCGCACGCAGGAAGGCGGGAATGCGCAGCGCCTGTGGGCGTCTCGCTCCATGCCGTCTGACGGTGGCCTGGCCTGGGATGCCTCTTGGGCTAATCAAAGCCAAAGCGGTGATTATCGTCAGGCGAGTCTGCGCTGGCGCAATCAACATATTGAAACCGCAGGCGGTTACTATGGCGATGACAATAATGCGACCACCTGGGCTGAACTGACGGGATCATTGGTGGTGATGGACAATCAATGGTTTGCAGCCAATCAGGTGAATGATGCCTTTGTGCTGGTGAAAACCGGCTATCCCGATGTCACTGTGCGCTACGAAAATCAGGCGATGGGGAAAACCGATGACAAGGGGTATTTGCTGGTGCCGCGCATTAACGCCTGGTACCCGGCCCGCTATGACATCGACACCCTTGATTTGCCCGCCAACATGACCGTGTCCGGCACCGAACAGCGGTTCGCCGTCAAACGCCAAAGTGGCTACTTACTGAACTTCCCCATTGAGCCGCTGCGGGCGGCCAGCGTTATCCTGCACGATCAACAGGGAAAACCGTTGCCCGTCTCAACCCAGGTGATGCGTCCCGATCACGCCACCGAATACGTGGGCTGGGATGGCCTGGTCTGGATGGAGAAACTGGCAACCGATAACCCGTTTGAAGCGCTGACGCCCGAAGGTGAGCATTGCCGTGGGACGCTGCACGTTCAGGACGGTCAACCGCAATCCTTGAAGACGTATGGCCCTATCACCTGCGCGCTCACGCCCGCTGACTCAGGACACACACCATGATGAAGTCTCTCTCAGGCGTAATCGCCTTACTGTTGTGGCTGTTTACCGCGCCTGCGCAGGCGGCCTGTGGACTGCCCTCTTCCAGCGCCAGTTTGGGCACCGTCACCTCGTTTGCCGTGAACACCACGGCCAGTTCCACAACCGGTAACATTAACGTCAACTGCGGTGCAGGCAGCGTGCTGTCGTTGTTGTCGACCAACAATATTACGCTCTCTCTCAGTGGCGCTTCTGCCCCGGTTGCCAGCCGCGGCACCCTCACCCTGGCAGGCGGCAGCGCAACCGATGTGATCCCCGTACGCTTATGTACCACCAATACCTGCACGAAAGAACTGACCATTGGCGGTACTTCTCAGGTATACAGCAGTACGCAACTGGTTAATCTGGTGGGTTTATTAGGGGGATTAAACTTTACCATTCCCTTAACGGTGCAAACCGTGCCGGGTGCCGTGGTGGCAGCCGGTACCTACACGGGCATCCTTAACGTCGGCGTGTCATACCGCGTGTGTACCGGTATCGGTATTGGTGGGCTGTGCTTGATTGGCAGCGACCAAAATGGCTCCGGTATCGTGCCACTGACGGTCACGATGGTGATCACCAATGATTGCACCACCATTACCGCACCCAATGTCAGTTTTGGCAGCGCGCCACTGGTCAGCAGCTTTACCAGCATTAATCAAAATATCAGCGTGATTTGCACCAAAGGCAGCACGTACACCGTGGGATTAAGCAACGGGAACAATGCCAATGGCAGTGTAAGAAACATGGCCAGCGGCGCTAACCGACTGAGCTACGAGATTTATAAAGGCACCACCAGCAACCGTTGGGGGCCAACCGGCAGCGACCGTTGGAGCAGTCCCACCTCGACCAGCGTGAGCAGCGATGGCCTGACCCGCACCTTTAACTACACCGCCAGCATTTTGAGCACGCAAACCACACCGGCCGCCGGTAACTACACCGACAGCGTGGTGGTCGACTTGTCGTTTTGATCCTGGCCCGCCGGTGGGTTGGCGGGCGGCAGCAATCAGGCTGTCGCGGTCTGCGCAGGTTGACGGTGCTGGTACTTCACCACCAGCCGTTGGATCAGCAGCGTGCCTGCCAGCCCGCAGACCGCCGCAAAGGTCAGCCACACGCCAGGCATCGCTTTATCGCCCGTGACATGAATCAAATAACTGGATACCGCAGGCGTGAAGCCGCCAAACAGCGCCGTCGCCAGGCTGTAGGCCATCGAAAATCCCGATGCCCGGACTTCGGCTGGCATCACTTCCGCTAAATACACCACCATTGCGCCGTTATAACTGGCGTACAGGAAAGAGAGCCACAGTTCGGCTTCCAGCAAGTGAGCAAAGGAAGGCGAACCCACCAGCCAATGTAATACCGGCCAGGCGGTGAAAATCATTAACACCGAGAAAATAATGAGCAAAGGTCGACGCCCGAAGCGATCGGACATTGCGCCCATCACTGGCAGCCAGAACAGGTTTGAGATGCCCACAAACAGCGTGACCAGAAAACTCTGTTTGTCGCTAAGCTGCAGCACGGTTTTGCCGAAAGTCGGCGTAAAGGCCGTGATCATATAGAACATCACGGTGGTGGTGACCACCATTAACATCCCCGCCAGGACCAGCGCCCAGTTGCGTCCCACCGTGTGAATAATTTGGCGCATGGAAGGATGGCTTTTACGCTGTGAAAACGCCTCGGTCTCCTCTAACATCCGACGGATCCAAAACAGGAAAGGCACGATCATACAACCGACCACAAACGGGATACGCCAGCCCCATTCGGTGACCTGATCTTTTTCCAGCAGATGATTTAAGCCCAGTCCAAGCAGCGCTGCGGCAATCACCGCAATTTGCTGGCTACCCGACTGCCAACTGACATAAAAACCTTTGCGACCCTTGGGCGCGATTTCCGACAGATAAACCGATACGCCGCCCAGTTCAACACCGGCGGAAAATCCCTGCAATAATCGCCCGAGCAGAATCAGGATCGGCGCAGCCATTCCCAACGTGTTGTAACCGGGTACCAGGGCAATGGTTAACGTCCCGATAGCCATTAATCCCAGCGTCAGTAACAAACCTTTGCGACGACCGTGATGGTCGATATAGGCCCCCAGAATAATGGCCCCTAACGGACGCATCAGAAAGCCTGCACCGAAGGTCATTAACGTCAGCATCAGTGATGCGAAAGGGTCATCGCCGGGGAAAAAAGTACGCGCAATGGCAGTGGCGTAATAGCCAAACACCATAAAATCGTACATTTCGAGGAAGTTACCGCTGGTAACGCGGAAGATTTTTTTAGCGCCGCTTTCACCGTGCGCCACAGAGGAGTTAACAGCAGTCATCATGACATCCTTATGGGGTTTGCCTGTTTTTAACCCTCAGGATGGCGCATGAATGTGACGGATATCACTGTTAAGAAAAACAACACAGTCACATATGTAACTAATATTTAACAAAGCAATTTCATCAAAAAAAATGGCCCGAAATTGCCGGGCCATCAGCAGATTATTTGGCGACGGTTTCCATACCCATCAGCCCAATTTTCAAATAACCGGCTTGTCTCAACTGATCCATTACGCTCATCAAGGTTTCGTAATCAACGCTTTTATCCGCCTGGAAGAAAATGGTGGTGTCTTTCTTGCCTTCCGTTTGGGTATTTAACGTATTGACCAGCGTCTCCGTTGTCACCGCAGCATTACCAATAAATAACTGTTTATCCGCTTTAATCGACAGATAGACCGGCTTATCAGGACGCGGCTGAGGTGAACTGGTTGAAGCAGGCAAGTTAACGCGCACATCGACCGTGGCCAGCGGCGCGGCAACCATAAAGATAATCAGCAAAACCAACATCACATCGATAAACGGTGTTACGTTGATTTCATGCATTTCGCCATCGGTGTCGAGGTCGTCGTTTAATCGCATTGCCATTGTTTAGCCCACGCGCAGTTTTTGCGTGCCACGAAGCGGACGTGATTCCGCGCTAACGCCTAAATCCAAATCGCGGCTCTGTAACAGCAAGACCTGTGCAGCAACATCGCCCAATGAGGCTTTGTAGTTGGCAATCATGCGCGCAAAGACGTTATAGATAACCACCGCGGGGATCGCGGCCACCAGACCGATAGCCGTTGCCAACAAGGCTTCTGCAATACCCGGTGCCACCACAGCAAGGTTAGTGGTTTGCGTTTTCGCGATACCGATAAAGCTGTTCATGATGCCCCACACGGTGCCGAACAGACCCACAAACGGCGCGATAGCACCAATGGTCGCCAGGAAACCGTTACCTTTACCTGCGGCACGACTAAACGCCGCGACGCGACGCTCCAGACGAAAACCGGTACGCTCTTTAATCCCTTCGTTATCTTCAACACCCTGAGAGAGCTCCAGCTCATTGTGTGCTTCTGCCAGCAGTTGGCGACTCAGGCTATTGGCTTTGAATTGTTCTGCGGTGTTTTCGGCATCCGCCAGCGAGCGTGCGTCGGCCAATGCCCGCTGTTCTGCTTTCAGACGACGTTTCGCTGAAATCAGGTCAACGCTCTTGGCAAAAAAGATGGCCCAGGTTACCACTGATGCCAGCAGTAAGCCGATCATGACCGCTTTCACTACGATATCGGCATGCTGGTACATGCCCCAGACAGAAAGATCTGTCTGCATCAAATTACTGGTTACCACGCTGGCTTACCCTTTTCGTTAATCGTATTCATAAAAAGTCTGTGCGCATGATAGCAAAACGCAAAGGAATTGATAGTGGTTCTCATTATTATTTACATCTTTTCGCCTGGTTTTTGACCATTTCAACACCCGCATCTCGCACTATCAACATCCTGATTCGTGGGCTGCGCGCAGTCATGTTAATGTAAAGAAAATTAAAAAATTATGAGCCAGCACAATGACCGACAAGAAAATTGAAACCCAACTGGTGCAAGCCGGACGTGACAAACGTTATACCCAGGGTGCCGTGAATAGCGTGATCCAACGCGCCTCATCATTGGTTTTCGACAGCGTTGCCGCAAAAAAGCACGCCACCCAGCAGCGCGCTGCACGCGAACTGTTTTATGGCCGTCGTGGCACCCTGACGCATTTTTCTCTGCAAGATGCCATGACTGAACTGGAAGGCGGTGCGGGTTGCGCACTGTATCCCTGCGGTGCCGCGGCGGTCTCTAACGCTATTCTGGCTTTTGTCTCTGCGGGCGATAACGTACTGATGAGCGGCGCCGTGTATGAGCCCACGCAGGATTTCTGTACCAAAATCCTGAGCAAATTAGGCGTCACCACCACCTGGTTTGATCACTCCTGCGGTGCAGAAATCGCTGATTTGGTCCAGCCCAACACCCGCGTGGTGTTCCTGGAATCACCCGGCTCTATTACCATGGAAGTGCAGGATGTCCCCGCGATTGTGGCCGCCATACGTCAAAAAGCGCCAGATACAGTGATCATGCTCGACAACACCTGGGCGGCCGGTGTGCTGTTTAAACCGCTGCAACACGGTGTGGATATCTCGATTCAGGCCGGTACCAAATATTTAGTGGGCCATTCTGACGCCATGATTGGCACCGCCGTCGCCAATCAACGTTGCTGGGCAGAATTGCGTGAAAACAGCTATCTGATGGGCCAAATGGCCGATGCCGACAGCGCCTATGTCACCAGCCGAGGGTTACGTACGCTCGCCGTACGTTTAAAACAGCATGAAGAGAGCGCGCTGACCGTTGCCCACTGGCTGGCGCAGCAACCGGAAGTGGCGCGCGTCAATCATCCCGCGTTACCCACGTCAAAAGGCCACGCCTTCTGGCAACGGGATTTCACGGGCAGCAGCGGATTGTTTTCTTTTATTTTGCATGACCGTCTGACTGACACACAACTAGCGCACTATCTGGATCACTTTGCGCATTTTAGTATGGCTTACTCGTGGGGCGGCTATGAGTCGCTGATTTTGGCCAATCAACCTGAAGAGATTGCCGCAATTCGTCCTCATGGCGGTGTCGATTTTAGTGGGACCTTGGTGCGTGTGCATATTGGCCTGGAAAATGTCGATGATTTGCTGGACGATCTGGCAGCTGGCTTTGCGCGTTTACGCGACACTGTATAAATCGATAATCAACACAGGGCCGGAAAGCGGTGCAGATCAAGGCTCCCGGGCCCGACAATCGCTACAATTGCGTTTCTCTTTGACTTAACAGGATTTCCCACATGGGTGTGTTACATGAGATTGTTCAGGCGCTTTGGCATCAAGATTTCGCAGCGCTTGCCAATCCCGAAGTGGTCTGGGTCGTCTATGGCGTGATGTTTCTCACCCTGTTTCTTGAAAACGGGTTATTGCCCGCCTCTTTTTTGCCCGGTGACAGCCTGCTGTTGCTCGCGGGGGCGATGATCGCCAAAGGCGTGATGGAATTTATCCCGACCATGCTATTGCTGACGGCAGCGGCCAGTTTGGGTTGCTGGCTCAGTTACTTACAGGGGAAATGGCTGGGTAATACGCAGTTGGTGAAAGGCTGGCTGCTTCATCTCCCGGCACAATATCATCAACGCGCCTGGAATCTGTTCCATCGGCATGGCTTGATGGCGTTACTGGTGGGCCGCTTTCTGGCTTTTGTGCGTACGCTACTGCCCACCATGGCGGGGATCTCCGGGCTAAAAAATGGCCGCTTTCAGTTCTTCAACTGGCTAAGCGGTTTTCTGTGGGTAGGCATCGTCGTAACCTTGGGTTACGCCATCAGCCAGGTACCTTTTATCAAGCGACATGAAGATCAGGTGATGGCCATCTTGATGATACTGCCCGTCGCCCTGTTGTTCATCGGGCTGGCTGGCAGCCTGCTGGTATTAATTAAGCGTAAGAAAAGTCCTGGTAACTGAGATAATGGCGTATTAATGCCCACCTGGCCGAGATTAATCTTGGGAATTAATACGCTACATTCACACTTTCAATTGTTATTGATCTTGCCTTAACCCCCATATCACGGCCTTCTCCGCCCTTTTTCAGCCTAACAATGTGGGGTAATGAATTAATAATCTTTTAGCGGAAGATTAATCACCTCGTCGCGAGTACACTTTGCTTAAATACTTTTAGACCGACTTACTGTTCGCGCTGACAGGCGCGGTAAATGCACAACCGAATTACGTTTATGAATGGCAATAAAAAAATCGCCAACTTGGTTGGCTGGCTACTTCTGCTTCTGGTTATCGGCCTGAACACGTTTATCATCTGGGCGGTGTTTGCCGATCTCGATGGTCTTCGCGACTGGCTGCTGGCTATTCTGGCTATGAGCGCGTTTGCGCTGGGCGGCAGTTTGCTGTTTTGGCAGTATTACGCGTGGCTGGTGCGCAAACGCCAGTCTCGTAGACGTAAACAGGCTACCCCGCCTGCCGCAAGCGAGAAATCTCCTCACCCGGAGTGATGCCAAAGTAGCGTTTAAATTCACGAGAAAACTGCGAGGCACTTTCGTAGCCGACGCGCAGCGCGGCGGTGCTGGCACGAATGCCCTCTTGTGCCATCAGCATACGAGCCTGATGTAAGCGATAACTTTTCAGATATTGCAGCGGCGAGGTGCTGGTGACGGATTTAAAGTTGTGATGAAAGGCCGAGACGCTCATGTTCACTTCGGCGGCCAACTGATCCACGCTGATATTTTCTGCAAAATGCTGTTCAATACGCCGCAGAGCCCGCGCAATCTGGCTCACCTGCGTTTGGCGGTTCGCTAAAGCCAACAAGGCCCCGCCGCAGGGCCCCGTCAGCACATAATAGAGAATTTCCCGCACAATTTGCGGTCCCAACACCTTTGCATCGCGGGGGCTTTCCATCACCTCCAGCAGTCTTTCTGCCGCGCATAGCATCGGTTCCGTAAGCAGAGACGCATGGATACCCCGATTGTGCGACGGTGGCTGGAAATCCACGTCCTCATCCATCGCCATCAACAACTCTTGCATTTTTAAAGCGTCAACGCGCAGCGACAAACCCGCCAGCGGCTCCTGCGGACTGGCGAAGGTCTCACACTCGAACGGCAAAGGTACCGTCAGCATCAAATAGGAGTGCGCGTTGTAATCGAACACGCTGTTGCTGAGATAACCGGTTTTACGTCCCTGAAACAAAATCACAATGCTCGGCTGATACATCACGGGCGTGCGCCCGCACGGCTTATCGGCATACAACAATTTAATGTCGGGTACTGACGCCAGTGCCGGGGTTTTTCCGGTCATTAATTTCAGGGTTTGCTGCGCCAAACGGCGGCAAATCTCATCACGATCCATGCTGTTCTCTCATCACAGTTAGCTTCGCTTATCATCGCGCGTCACGGTCACTTTCTCCAGACTACAGGAGAATCAGGCAATAAACAGGCAGAAATGGGCAGAGTGGCAACCTCACGTAACGGTGTACAGTGAATCGCCTTTTGTGGTCTCGGCGCACAGGATGCAGCAGCTCGACTAGAATTAGTGGTTCACGACCACTCACTGACGAACGGTTTACTCACGCAATGGAGACGTTATGGCAGAGCAACTTAGGATAAAGCTCAACGACGGCACGCTGATGCCACAGTTGGGGTTGGGCGTATGGCAGGCGAGCGTGGAGGAAGCGCGCAGCGCGGCCATTAAGGCGCTGGAAGTCGGGTATCGTTCCATTGATACCGCGGCGATTTATAAGAATGAAGAAGGCATTGGTAAGGCGATTACCGAGAGCGCACTCAAACGCGATGAACTCTATATCACCACCAAGCTGTGGAACAGCGACCAGCGTAATGCAAAGGCGGCCATTGAGACCAGCCTGGAAAAGCTGCAAATCAACCAGGTTGACCTGTACTTAATGCACTGGCCGTGCCCGGAAAAAGATAACTACGTTGAAGCCTGGCAACAGATGATTACGCTGCAAAAGCAGGGACTCACGAAAAGCATCGGCGTCTGTAATTTCAACGAGGATCACTTAAAGCGTTTGATCGATGAAACCGGCGTCAAACCGGTGGTGAATCAGATTGAACTGCACCCGATGCTTCAGCAGCGTACGCTGCATGCCTGGAATGATCTGCATCAGATACAGACCGAGTCCTGGAGCCCACTGGCACAAGGCGGTAAAGGCGTGTTTGAGCAAACGGTGATTAAAGAGCTGGCGAAGAAATACGGCAAAACCGCAGCGCAGATCGTGATCCGCTGGCATTTGGACAGCGGTCTGGTCGTCATCCCGAAATCGGTAACGCCATCGCGTATTGAAGAGAACTTTGATGTATTTGATTTCCGTCTCGATAAATCCGAGATTGGTGAAATCGCAAAACTCGATGCAGGAAATCGACTGGGGCCGGATCCCGCGACGTTTAACATGGATTAAAACAAACAGGGCGGGAATCATCCCGCCCTGCTCTTTTAACGCTTACGCTGTTGGTTTTTAACCGGAATATGACGCGTTAATGCCGGTTGCATGCCTTTTGGCTTCGGACGGCGACTTGCCTGACGGCGCTCATCCGGTGTCGCTTCGGGTACCAGACAGCCCTTCGCATTACCGATCAAGTGCTTTTTACCCATCTCGGTTAAGGCTTCACGCAGCATTGGCCAGTTTTTCGGATCGTGATAGCGCAGCAAAGCCTTGTGCAGACGGCGCTGACGATCGCCTTTCGGGATCACCACATCTTCCGTTTTGTAGTTCACGCGGTTGAGCGGGTTTTTACCACTGTGGTACATGGTGGTCGCGTTCGCCATCGGTGAAGGATAGAAGTTTTGTACCTGATCGAGTCGGAAACGGTTCGATTTCAACCACAGCGCCAGATTGACCATGTCTTCATCTGTGGTGCCCGGATGCGAGGCGATGAAGTAGGGGATCAGATATTGCTCTTTACCCGCTTCTTTCGAGTATTTATCGAACAACTCTTTAAAGCGATGGTAACTGCCCATACCCGGCTTCATCATTTTCGCCAGTGGGCCTTCTTCGGTGTGCTCTGGCGCAATCTTCAGATAGCCGCCCACGTGGTGTGAGGCCAATTCTTTAATATAGCGCGGATCTTCTACCGCCAGATCGTAGCGCACGCCGGAGGCAATCAGGATCTTCTTGATGCCTTTGATGCTGCGGGTACGGCGATACAGGTCGATGGTCGGCTGATGATTGGTGTCCAGATGCGGGCAAATGGCTGGCCAAACGCATGATGCGCGACGGCAGGATTGCTCGGCGCGTGGCGTTTTACAGCGCAACATATACATGTTGGCCGTTGGGCCCCCAATATCGGAAATAATGCCGGTAAAGCCCGGTACTTTATCTCGAATTTCTTCGATTTCCGCCACAATGGAGTCTTCTGAACGGCTTTGGATGATGCGCCCTTCGTGTTCGGTGATCGAACAGAAGCTGCAACCACCAAAACAACCGCGCATGATATTCACGGAGAAGCGAATCATGTCGTACGCCGGGATCTTACGATCGCCATAGCTGGGGTGCGGCACGCGCTGAAAAGGCAGGCCGTAAACACTGTCCATTTCCGGTGTGGTCAACGGAATCGCCGGTGGGTTTAACCAGATATAGCGGTCACCGTGCTTTTGCATGATCGCGCGGGCGCAGCCGGGGTTGGTTTCGTGGTGCACAATACGTGACGCATGGGCGTACAGGATTTTATCGTTCTTCACTTTTTCAAATGACGGCAGCATCACGTAGGTTTTTTCCCACGGTTTTGGCTTCGGCATTTGTACCACGATCGCTTTGGCTTCGTTCGGTTTTACCGGTGTGCTGGTCGCACACGGCAGGTCTTCGCCATACGGATTCGGGATCGCATCAATTTTACCGGGCTGGTCCAAACGCGTGGAATCCACGCCTTGCCAGCCGGGCATCGCCTGTTTCACCATCATCGCGGTATTACGCACATCGGTGATCGTGCCGATGGGCTCACCGGCAGCCAGACGGTGCGCCACTTCCACCAGCGGACGCTCGCCATTGCCAAACACCAGCATATCGGCCTTGCTGTCGACCAGCACCGAGCGACGTACGGTATCAGACCAGTAATCATAATGCGCAGTACGGCGCAGGCTGGCTTCAATGCCGCCGATGATCACCGGCACATCACGCCAGGCTTCTTTACAACGCTGGGTATAAACCATGGTCGCACGGTCGGGGCGCTTATCCGGCTGATTATCTGGCGTATACGCATCATCATGACGGCGTTTACGGTCAGCGGTGTAGCGGTTGATCATCGAGTCCATGTTGCCTGCGGTGACGCCGAAAAACAGATTCGGTTTGCCCAGACGCATGAAATCGTCTTTGCTGCTCCAGTCTGGCTGCGCAATGATGCCGACGCGGAAACCTTGCGCTTCCAGCATACGGCCAATAATTGCCATACCAAAGCTGGGATGATCAACATACGCATCCCCGCTAATCACGATGATGTCGCAGCTATCCCAGCCAAGAATGTCCATCTCCTCGCGCGTCATCGGTAAAAATGGCGCGGGTCCAAAACAGGCGGCCCAGTATTGGGGCCAGGAGAAAAGTTCGCGATCCGGTTGGATCAAGCTGGTGCTACTCATGATGATAGTCCGGCGAAAAAAGGAGCAGCATTATAGGGGTTATTCAGGAAATTCACTACGGGAAATTGTGAGGATTTTCGCCCTCTTCGCAGCATCGGCAGGAAGAGGGCTGGGGGATTACATCGTGGGCTGGACCAGCAATTGACCTGCCGTTCCGCGATCGGCCATTTCCAACGTTTGGCTGTAATAAACGAACGGGAAGTGATCGTTTGAGGACTGGGTGAAGGACACCAGTAACTCGACTTCACCATCGACCCAGACGGTGTCTTTCCAGCCGCGATCTTCCGGGAGCGGCTGCCCGCCGTTCACGCTTTTCACCAGGAACATCACACCTTGCAGATGCACGGCCTGCGGCGTATCTGCATGGAACACCCAACGTTCAAAGGTGCCTTGCTGGCTCTGCACGTCAATACGCGTCATATCCCACAGCGCCCCATTAATCCCCGGCATGCTATCCCCGAGGCGGAATTCGCGCGTGCGGCTGACCGCGCCGTCCAGCACCTGATCGGAGAGCAATCGCATTGGTAGGTTATCCGTCACCAGCGGTAACAAGCCGGTGGCGCGCAGCGTCAATACGTTCGGATTAATTAAGATACTGGAAGGCTCAAACAGCCCACGCAGACGGTCCATCACGCTGGCAGCCTCACCCGCAGTGATCGTTACATCATTGCCCTGGCTCATATCCACCAGGATTTCACGACGCTCACCGGGTGCCAACGATAATTGCTGGACGGCTACCGGTGCCGGTAAAAAACCCTGATCGCTGGCAATGACATTAAACGGGCGTCCGTCGCTCATGCGCAGTTGATAACGGCGTGAATTGGAGGCATTGAGCAATCTTAAGCGCACCCAGCCGCGGGAGACTTCCACAAACGGGCTTTGCACCCCGTTGACCAACAAGACATCGCCCGTAAAGCCGCCATTGGCCGGTGCCTGATACACCGGTGCACCAAAGGTATCCAGCCGCTTGTCCTGCAAAATGATCGGAAAATCATCTACGCCGTAATGGTTCGGGATCGGCAGATTTTTACTGACCTGATCTTCGACCAGCCACATGCCCGCCAGCCCGTTATAGACGTGCGGTGCCATCCGATTAGGGGTATTGGCGTGGTACCAGCAGGTAGCCGCCGCCTGACGAACAGGAATTACGGGTGACCAGTCTACGCCCGGCGAGATCATGCGCGGTGCGCCGCCCATCAGTACGCCCGGCACCTGTAAACCGCTCACGGTCATCGCCACCGGTTCGTTTAGCCGGTTGCTGTAAATCAGTTTGACGTCATCACCGCTCCACACCCGTACCGTCGGCCCTAAGTAGAGGCCATTGATGCCCCACACGGCGGCTTTACTGCCGCCATTGAATGACCAATGGCTGCGTTGCAATGTGAGAAACAGCGGCTGACCACGACGTGATTCCAGCAATGGGGGAACCGGTAAGGCCGTTTCTCCACTGCTGGCATAGGCGTTTAGCGGTAAAGCAGAGGCGCACAACGCGGCGCCTGAAACCTGTAGAAACTGACGTCTACTGAAGGACATAAATGCTCCGTACCCTTATCCGCAGCGTCGATTGCGCCGCAGGTCCTTTTTTTATCTTAGTGAATTATTATTTTGCTGCGTTTTTTCGATATCAGGGATGGTGGCCGATCACACTTTACCGCTGGCTTCACGCTCAGCCACTTCAGCGTCTAACGCAGCCAGTTTGTCCATCATCAGTTCGCGGCAGTGGGTTGCCAGCTTGCGCACAGACTCTTTCTCAAAGCCTTTAACATCGACAGGCGGTAGCATTTCGACAATCACCAGGCCATTGTTGAGGCGGTTTAATTTAATTTTGTCGTGCGTCGTGGAAACTACCACTGGAACGATCGGCACGCCCGCCGCCACGGCAGCGTGAAAAGCCCCGGTTTTAAACGGCAGTAAACCGCGCCCACGGCTACGGGTGCCTTCAGGGAACATCCAGAAAGAAATGTTCTTCCGCTTAAATTGATCCACCACTTCGCCAATCGTGCCGTGTGCTTTGGCGCGATTTTCCCGATCAATCAGCAAATTTCCCGTCAGCCAATACAGTTGCCCAAAGAAAGGGATCCACAGCAGGCTCTTTTTCCCCACCGTGACCGTATTCGGTTGCACCATATTGGAAGCGGTGATCATGTCGTAGTTGTTTTGGTGGTTAGCGATATAAATGGCATTGCCAATTTTGTCGACATCCGGCGGCAAACGCATTTCGACTTTCACGCCAAACACGCCATGCAGGCGGCCAAACAGGCGGGAAAATGTCGAAACATGGCGGGGATTTCTGGGTGTGAATAAGCACCAAATACAGCCAATTACGCAGACTAAAATCGAGTAGATAACCACGTAAATGACACGAAAAATTGCAACCATGACAACCTCTTCACTATCAGGCAGCGCCTGAGGCGGGTGTATTACCCGTAAAATTAATCAGTATATCGCGAGCAGTAAGAAACACACCGGGTTCCGCATGATAGGTGTCACCCGGTGCGTGCTTTTATGACTCTGTTTGCGGTTCCGGCTGCGGACGGTCTGGCGTATCAACATCCACTTTATCGATACGTTGTAAGCCGCGCGGCAACAGGGTACCTCGACGACCACGTTCAGCACGGAATTTCTGTAGTTCTTCCGGACGCAACGTCAGTTTACGTTTACCCACGTGCAAGGTAATCGAACTCTTCGATGACAGCAGCAGCAACCAGACCAGTTTATCTTCACCACTGGCGGCCTGCGCGGAAGGAATCGAGATGATTTTATTGCCTTTGCCTTTAGAAAGCTGCGGCAAGTCGCTCACCGGGAACATTAGCATACGTCCAGCTGCTGTGATGGCCAGCAGCAGATCGTCCTGATGTATGACCGCCATCGGCGTCATCACCTGCGCATTTTCCGGCAGTGACAACAAGGCTTTGCCTGCCCGGTTGCGCGCCACCAAATCATTAAATGTGCAGATAAAGCCGTAACCGGCATCGGATGCCATCAGCAGTTTTTGCTCGTCGGCATCCATCAGCAGATGCTGCACCGTGGCCCCCGGCGGCAGCGTCACTTTGCCCGTCACCGGCTCGCCCTGTCCGCGCGCCGAAGGCAGCGAGACAGGATCGACAGCGTAACTGCGCCCGGTGGAGTCAAGGAACACCACAGGTTGGTTACTCTTGCCACGCGCCGCAGCCATATAGCTGTCACCGGCTTTGTAGCTCAGGCCCGTGGGATCAATATCATGGCCTTTCGCGCTTCGCACCCAGCCCATCTGCGACAGAACAATCGTTACCGGCTCAGACGGCACCAATTCACTCTCGCTAATGGCTTTGGCTTCACCGCGCTCACGCAGTGGCGAACGACGATCATCTCCGTACGCCTCGGCATCGGCTTGCAGTTCTTTCTTTAACAGGGTGTTCATCTTGCGCTCAGAGGCCAAAATGCCCTGCAAATGATCGCGCTCTTTTTCCAGCTCACTCTGTTCACCGCGAATTTTCATCTCTTCCAGTTTGGCGAGATGACGCAGTTTTAATTCCAGAATCGCTTCGGCCTGAATTTCGCTGATGCCAAAACGTGACATCAGTACCGGCTTGGGTTCATCCTCGGCGCGAATGATGTGAATCACTTCGTCAATGTTCAGAAACGCCACCAACAGCCCTTCCAAAATGTGCAGACGCTTGAGCACTTTTTCCAGGCGATGGTTCAAACGGCGACGCACCGTTTCGCGGCGGAACACCAACCACTCAGACAGGATCTCCAGCAGGTTTTTCACTGCCGGACGGTTATCCAGTCCAATCATGTTCATGTTGATGCGATAGCTTTTCTCCAAATCCGTGGTGGCAAACAGGTGATTCATCACCGGCTCCATGTCCACACGATTGGAACGCGGCACAATCACCAGACACGTTGGGTTTTCATGGTTTGACTCATCACGTAAGTCTTCCACCATCGGCAATTTTTTATTGCGCATTTGCGTGGCGATTTGTTCCAGCACGCGGGCACCCGACACCTGATGCGGCAACGCGGTGATAACAATATCGCCATCTTCTTTTTTCCACACGGCGCGCTGGCGCACAGAGCCACGACCGGTCTGGTAAATTTTACGAATTTCGTCGCGTGGCGTAATGATTTCCGCTTCCGTTGGAAAATCAGGGCCTTGCACGATATCCATCAAGGCTTCCAGTGACGCCTTGGGATTGTCGATCAGCTCAACCACGGCTTTCGTCACTTCCCGCAGGTTGTGCGGCGGAATATCCGTGGCCATCCCCACCGCAATCCCGGTGGTGCCGTTGAGCAGAATATTGGGCAGACGCGCCGGTAACATTTTCGGCTCATCTAAGGTGCCGTCAAAGTTAGGCACAAAATCTGCCGTGCCCTGCCCGAGTTCACCCAGCAGGATTTCCGCATATTTCGACAAGCGCGACTCGGTATAACGCATCGCCGCGAAGGATTTCGGATCGTCCGGTGCCCCCCAGTTGCCTTGCCCATCCACCAACGGATAACGATAGGAAAACGGCTGCGCCATTAACACCATCGCTTCGTAGCAAGCACTGTCGCCGTGCGGATGGTATTTACCCAGCACATCACCCACGGTACGCGCAGATTTTTTGAATTTTGCACTGGCACTCAGGCCCAGTTCCGACATCGCATAGACGATACGGCGCTGGACGGGCTTGAGCCCATCGCCAATATAGGGCAGCGCACGGTCCATAATGACGTACATGGAGTAGTCCAAATACGCCTTTTCGGTGAATTTATGCAGGGCAAGACGCTCTGCACCATCCTGCGTCAGGTCACTCATTACTTCATCCTTTCTGCGTCGCGATTGACGGACAACCGCACTGCGGCATAGTTGGCGAGGATAGTACCTTTTTACCTGGCGAATCACCAGAAGAAGGGCCAGAGACTGGCCCTTGCGGCGCGTTACTGTTTAGCCAGCCAATGACTCACCACTTGCAGGTAGTTGCCGGTGGCCTTGCTTAAGTGAACCCACTGATCCACATAGGCTTTCCAGCTCACATCATCACGCGGCAGCATATAGGCTTTTTCACCGTACTGTAGCGGCTGCTCGGGATTCACCGCACACAACTGCGGATAGCGTTTAGCCTGATACATCGCTTCTGAGGCATCGGTGATCATGACGTCGGCTTTTTTGTCCACCAACTGCTGGAAAATGGTCACGTTGTCATGAAACAGCGTCAGGTTGCCCTGCGGCAAGTGGCTGTGGACAAATGCCTCATTGGTGCCGCCCGCCGGTTCAATTAACCGCACCTCAGGACGATTGAGCTGTGCCACCGTTTGGTATTTATCTTTGTCTTCACAACGCACCAGCGGGATTTTGCCATCGGTGTCCAATGGCTGGGCAAACCAGGCTTTCTGTTGGCGCGCCAGGGTGACCGATACACCGCCCACCGCGATATCACACTGTTGCGCGAGAAAATCGTTCATCAGCCCTTTCCAGCTGGTTTGCACCCAGTTCACTTTCGCCCCCAGGCTGTCAGCCAACTGCGTCATCATCTCCGCATCAATCCCCTCCCAGCCACCATCACTGCGCACATAGGTATAGGGTTTGTAATCTCCGGTCGCACACACGTTCAGTACCTTGCTGCTGATCACTTGATCCAGATGTGACGCGGCCTGTGCACTTCCCGCCAACATCCCCAGCATCACTATTAGGCTTTTTTTCATTGGTTTCTCCCTGTTAATCGCCCGTTACTCTACGCAGCCTGACGGGATTATTGCGCAGCAGGCAAAAGTATTGTGACTGAGCGCACATATATTTCATTCTTCGTCGCGCGTAGAGTGAGCGAAAATTTCATCCACGGAGAACACGATGAGCAAGATCCTGATTATTGATGCCGGTAAATCTTTCGCCCACTCAAAAGGGGAGTTAAACCACACGCTGACGGCAACCGCAGCCAGCCAGTTACGCGATCTGGGCCACGAAGTAGACATTACCGTGGTCGATGACGGCTATGTGGTGGCCGATGAAATCCAAAAATATTTGGATAGCGATGTCGTGATTTACCAAATGCCGGGCTGGTGGATGGGTGAACCCTGGACACTGAAAAAATACATTGATGAAGTGTTCACCGAAGGCCACGGAAAACTGTATGCCAGCGATGGTCGCACACGTGCCGATGCTGCGAAAAAATACGGTTCGGGTGGATTGATTCAGGGTAAAAAATACATGCTGTCACTGACCTGGAACGCGCCATTACAAGCCTTTACTGACCCAGAGCAGTTCTTTGAAGGCGTGGGCGTTGATGGTTTGTACCTGCATTTCCACAAGGCCAATCAGTTCCTGGGCATGGAAGGTCTGCCAACCTTTATCTGTAACGACGTGATGAAAATGCCCGACGTTCCTCGTGATATTGCCCGTTATCGGCAGCACTTACAGACAATCTTTGCTTAACTGATACCTGTGTCTTTAAATCAGGGGAAAGTGAATGCTCACGGTCATTGCTGAAATTTGCGTTAAACCGGGCCGCCGTCGGCATGTGCAGGAGGCGATTGCCGTCCTAACGCCGACGGTATTGCAAGAAGCAGGGTGCGGGCAGTATCAAATGCTGATCGATCATCCGGCGCAGGTGCCGTGGAAACAGCACTCACCCGATTCTCTGTTTATGCTGGAGCACTGGGATTCACTGCGCGATTTAGAGCGGCATCAACAAGCCCCTCACATGGAAGCGCACCGTTCAGCAATTAAAAACGATGTGGTCGATGTGAAGATTTTTGTGCTGGAGGCGGCGCCTTTATAACCAGGGCTTGCCCGCAAACTGCTCTTTCAGAAAGTCGAGAAAGCAGGTAATCCGCGATGACAGCGCCGTGTTCCGGTAGTACACGGCGTGAATCGGGTGCCGCATTTCCCGCGTTTCCTGCTCCAGTAAAATCACCAGTCGCCCTGCCGCGACATCCTCATGGCTGAGAAAATCAGAAATCCGCGCAATGCCTTGTCCTTGCAGGGCAAGTTGGCGGATAGTTTCGCCGCTGGATGCGCTGATGGCGGGCTGCACCTGCCAGAACTCTCCCTCATTAAGCCAGATGGGCCACTGATTGTGGCGTTCTGATTTCGAAAAGCCGATCAACGAATGCTGGGCTAAATCCGTGACCGACTGCGGCGTGCCGTGTTGCGCCAGGTAGGCTGGACTGGCCAATAGCCGCAGCTTGCTACTGCCCAATGCGCGGGCATGAATGGTTGAATCACGCAGTTCCCCAATGCGGATGGCCACATCCGTTTGCTGCTCCAGCAAATCAATCACCAGGTCATCGGTGTTTAATTCGAGGTGAATCAGCGGATAACGGCGGCGAAATTCGGCCACCAGCGGCACAATAACATGCAGCATAAAGGGCGTCGCAGCATTCACCCGCAAGCGTCCCGAGGGCGTTTCCCGCCGCTGGGCGATCTGCTCTTCGGCAGCCTCAACTGAGGCCAGGATGCCACGCGCATGCTCAAGAAAGACCTGACCTTCCTCGGTCAGCGCCAGACGTCGCGTGGTGCGGTGCATCAGCGTCGTTTCCAGCTTGCTTTCAAGGCGGCTCAAGGCACGGCTGATGCCGGATGTCGTCTGACACAGTTGTTCCGCCGCGGCGGTAATCGACCCCGTGTCCACCACCACGACCCACGCTTTCAATTCTTCCAGGGTTATTTTCACCGCAGCCTTCTTTCATCTGATGTGCCATCACGACCGGCACAAAGTCTACCAACGATTATGCCGTAATGCGTTCACTTCCTCGCATCAAGGCATCAGGGATGCATTTGGGCGGTCAGCCAGTGGCACAGGGCTAGACAATAGAGACTTATTGTCTATAGTAGACAATAAATACATATTGAGAGTGGAATTATGCCAACCCCTGCCGAGATTTGCCTCTCCAGCCAACAAGCACACAGTGCGCTGCGTCCACAGGTAAAAGTCACCCCCTTTGATCGCAGCCACGCCTTATCCACGCTGTATGGCTGTGATCTGTTGCTGAAAAGTGAGCATTTACAGCACACCGGTTCGTTTAAATTTCGCGGCGCCAGTAACAAGATGCGCCTGCTTAATGCCGCGCAATGCCAGCAAGGTGTGATAACCGCATCTTCGGGCAATCACGGTCAGGGTATGGCGTTAGCCGGTGCCATGGCGGGCGTGCCCGTCACTGTTTATGCTGCCGCCAGTGCCTCGCCGCTCAAACTGGCAGCGATTCACGCTTACGGTGCCAACGTGGTCACGCTGGAAAAAGACGCTTTGAGTGTTGAGCTGGAGGCCGCCGCCACCGCTGCCCGCGAAGGCGTTTCTTTTGTGTCACCGTATAACGATGCTGATGTGATTGCCGGACAAGGCACTATCGCGCTGGAGATGCTGGAACAAGAAGCCCCGGTGGATGCTGTGTTTGTTGCGGTTGGCGGCGGCGGTTTAATTTCAGGCATTGGTGCCGTCATGAAAACACTGTCGCCCACAACCCGTGTTATCGGCTGCTGGCCTGCGGCGTCCACCGCGATGTATTCCTCATTAGAGGCAGGTGAGATTGTCGAGCCGCCAGAGCAGGATACGCTGTCCGATGGCACGGCTGGCGGCCTGGAGCCGGGTACCGTGACATTTCCACTCTGCCAGCAGGTGATTGATGAGTGTGTACTTGTCAGTGAAGAAGAGATTAAATCGGCGATGAAAACGCTGGCCGTTTATGAACGCTGGATGGTCGAAGGTGCGGCTGGCGTGGCCATGGCGGCCTTTATACAACAAGCCGAACAGTGGCGCGGTAAACGCGTGGCGGTGATTTTGTGCGGCAGAAACATCACGTTGGAAAAATTCACCGGGGCCGTGAAATGAGAGTCATTGAAGAGGCGCAAATCAAAGCCTTGTATCACCCACAAGATGCGCTGGAAAAGGTGAAGGCCGGCTTCCAGGCGTTTTCGGCGGGTCAGATACAGTTGCCCCCGGTGCAGCAGTTTTTCTTTCCTGAGGCTGGCGGTGACTGCTGTGTTAAATCCGCCTGGATTGTCGGCAGTGACAGCTTCTGCGTGAAAATCTCCAGCGGATTTTATCGCAACCCGGAGCAGGGTCTCCCCAGCAATGATGGACTGAACCTGCTGTTCTCGGCGCAGAACGGACAACCGCAAGTGCTGCTCAACGACCATGGCTGGCTCACCGCCATGCGCACCGCATTAGCGGGCAGGATTGCCGCCGAATTGCTGCTGCCTGCGCGCGTGGAACGGCTGGCTATTTTTGGCACGGGATTACAAGCTGAGCTGCAACTGCGCCAGTTGTTGACGCTGACAGCCTGTCGCGAGGTGATCGTCTGGGGTCGTAGCGAGCAGGCACTGACACAATTTCGTCAGCGGCTGGCGGATACGGATGCCCACCTGGTGACCACAGAAAATGCGCAGGATGCCGCCAACAGCGCATCCATTATTGTCACTGCCACGCCCTCCCTTGTTCCCTTATTGCAACGCGAATGGATTATGCCCGGCACGCACATCACCGCCGTGGGTGCTGACGCCCCAGGCAAGCAAGAACTAGCAGCCAACATTCTTGCTGATGCCCACTGCATATTGGTCGATTCACTGGCCCAGTGCCGTCAGTATGGCGAACTGAGCCATGTCTCCACGCCATCGCGAGATGAGCAAACACGGATTGAAATTGGCGCGTTGCTCAGTGATCGCACGCAGTATGTGCGTCAGGCCGGCGATATTACCGTGGCCGATTTAACCGGGCTCGGCGTACAGGATGCGCAAATCTCAGCCAGTATTTTGGCGCAATATGAAAAAGGTGCCGCCTGATGCCCTCCTCCGACGCACCCTTGGCGCTTAAGACCCTTAAAAACATTGCCGAAGGCATTGCGGCCCTCTTTTTTCCGGCCGTTGAAGTGGCGATCCACGATACCGAGAGCCGTAAAATCGTCTATTTAGCCAACAATATTTCCCGCCGCAACGTTGGCGATGATGCAGGCCTGGAAGCGCTATCGCTCGATACGTTGGCCACGCTAACCGGACCTTATGAACAGTTGAACTGGGACGGCAGAAAAATGCGTTCCGTGAGCATCAAGGTCAATGTTGAACAGAGTGAGCGCTATCTGATGTGCATCAATTTCAGCACCGGATTGCTGGAAGATGCCAAACAGGCGCTGGAGATGTTCTTATCGGTCAACCGCCTGCAACCGCAACCGGTGCAACTGTTCGAAGAGGACTGGCGCGAGAAAATTAATACCTTTGTGCATCAGTGGCTGGCAGAAAACCACACGTCACTGACGGGACTCTCGCGTGAGGATAAAAAAGCGCTGGTGACGGCGCTCTACCGGCAGGGCACGTTTAATGTGCGTAACTCGGCGGACTATGTCGCCAATGTGTTGTCGATGGGCAGAGCCACGATTTATAAGTATTTGAAAGAGACTAAGGCGCAGTAATAACGGGAATGAATGGGGCCTCTACCACACTGAGTGATGAGGTAAAGGCCCAGGGCTATCAGGCTTCCAAATCCGCCGTATCGCCTTTTTCTTGCAGCCAGTTGCGACGATCTTCAGAACGCTTCTTCGCCAGCAACATGTCCATTACGGCCAGTGTCTGCTGCTCATCTTCTTCATCGATGGTCAGTTGCACTAAACGGCGCGTATTGGGATCCAGCGTGGTTTCACGCAGTTGCAGCGGGTTCATTTCACCCAGTCCTTTAAAACGCTGGACGTTCGGCTTGCCGCGTTTCCGTTTTAGCTGATCGAGAATGCCGGCTTTCTCTTCTTCATCCAGCGCGTAATAGACCTCTTTTCCAAGATCGATACGGTACAGCGGCGGCATCGCCACGTAGACGTGACCGTTTTTCACCAGGCGCTGGAAGTGTTTCACAAACAGGGCGCACAGCAGCGTCGCAATGTGCAAACCATCAGAATCCGCATCCGCGAGGATACAGATCTTGCCGTAGCGCAGTTGGCTCAGATCATCACTGTCGGGATCGATACCGATCGCCACCGAAATATCATGCACCTCTTGTGAGGCCAGCACTTCGTCAGAGGAGACTTCCCAGGTATTGAGGATCTTGCCTTTCAGCGGCATGATCGCCTGATATTCGCGGTCGCGGGCCTGTTTTGCCGAGCCACCTGCCGAGTCACCTTCCACCAGGAACAGTTCCGTTTTGTTCAAATCCTGCGCCGAACAATCCGCCAGTTTGCCTGGTAATGCGGGGCCGCTGGTTAATTTTTTACGCACCACTTTTTTCGCTGCGCGCATACGGCGCTGGGCGCTGGAAATCGCCAGTTCCGCCAGTTGTTCTGCGGCCTGCACGTTCTGATTCAACCACAGACTAAAGGCATCTTTTACCACGCCGGATACAAAGGCTGCGCACTGACGGGAAGAGAGGCGCTCTTTGGTTTGCCCGGCAAACTGCGGATCCTGCATTTTGACCGACAGGACGTAGGCGCAACGATCCCAGATATCTTCCGCAGAGAGTTTTACGCCGCGCGGCAGAATATTGCGGTATTCGCAAAATTCACGCATCGCGTCCAGCAAGCCCTGGCGCAAGCCATTGACGTGCGTACCGCCCTGCATTGTCGGGATCAGGTTGACATAGCTTTCCGTCAGCAGCTCACCGCCTTCCGGTAACCACAACAATGCCCAATCCACCGCTTCCACATCGCCTGCGTAAGCACCGACAAAGGGTTTTTCAGGCAGGGTAATCAGGCCATTGATCGCTTCGCACAGATAATCCGTCAGACCATCTTCATAGCACCAGCGCTGCTCGGTATTGTTGACCTTATCTTTAAAGACGATTTCAACGCCCGGACACAAGACGGCTTTCGCTTTCAGCAGATGGGTCAGACGAGAAACGGAGAAGCGTGGGCTATCAAAGAATTTCGCATCGGGCCAAAAATGCACGCGCGTACCGGTATTACGCTTGCCGACGGTGCCGCTAACGGTAAGATCTTGTACTTTGTCGCCATTTTCAAACGCCATGTCATAGATTTCACCATTGCGGCGCACCGTGACTTCCACTCGCGTGGACAAGGCATTGACCACCGAGATGCCGACGCCGTGTAAGCCGCCAGAAAACTGGTAGTTTTTGTTGGAGAACTTCCCGCCCGCATGTAACCGGCACAGAATCAGTTCAATCGCCGGCACACCCTCTTCCGGGTGAATATCGACAGGCATACCACGGCCATCATCAATCACTTCCAGTGACTGATCGGCGTGGAGGATCACTTCGACACGTTTCGCGTGTCCTGCCAACGCTTCATCAATACTGTTATCAATGACTTCCTGACCAAGATGGTTCGGGCGCGTGGTGTCGGTGTACATGCCGGGACGGCGGCGTACAGGTTCAAGGCCGCTGAGTACCTCAATGGCATCGGCGTTGTAACTGGATTGCGTCATCGTCGTAGTCTGATTAAAGTCTGAAAATGTGGGCCACTTCCTGCGGCGCCTCACGCATCGCTTTGCAGCCCGGTGAAGTCGATGATCTGCGAGAAGTAGCGTTCGAATCCGATAAAGGCGTGATTGCCACCCTCTTCTACCGTCTGACGGCAACTGCTGTAGTAGTCCAGCGCCTGGCGATAATCAAGCACTTCATCGCCGGTTTGCTGGAGCAGCCAAATCAGATCGGGAGATTCGAGAGGATCAATCTGCATCACCTTCAAATCATCAATATGGCGAGACTCTAACACATAATGCTGGCTGGTGTAGGGGTTCTGATTGTCACCTAAATAGTCGAGTAACAGCTCAAAGGGGCGCACCGCAGGATTGACCACCACTGCAGGCAACGTGAAGCATTGCGAGAGCCAGGTGGCGTAATATCCCCCCAATGACGATCCCACCACCGCCAGATGTTTACCCTGATGTTCAAGAACCAACTGCTCAAGAAGCTGGGCAGCTTGCTCGGGCAACACCGGCAGTTGCGGCACCAACATCTTAATATCCGGGTGCTGTTGCGCCAGCCACGCCTTGAACTGCGTTGCCTTTGCCGATTGCGGCGAGCTATTGAATCCGTGCAAATACAACAGCACACGCATCTCAGTAGCCTTCTGAATCTAAATCGGGCGTGAAGCGTGAGGTCTGCAAACGCTGAACCTCGGTTTCTACGCTGCCATCAGGGCCCAGCGTTAACCAACGCCAGCCTGGCGGCACGGTATCAATGGTGAAATTGGTGCAATGCGGTTTGAATTGAACACAGGTTGACGGCGTGGACAGCAAACGGCGGCCATTCCAGTTCAAATCAAGATCCTGATGGATGTGTCCGCACACCAGCGTTTTAGCCAACGGAAACGCCTGTAATGCCGCTTCCAGCATATGCGAATTACGCAGGCTGTGTTGATCAAGCCAGGTGCAGCCAGACGGCATCGGGTGATGATGTAAAAAGATCAACGTATGGCGGGAAGCGTGGGCAGACAGCGTGCGTTCCAGCCATTCGAGTTGATAATCGCTCAACTCACCATGTGGAACGCCGGGCACCTGGCTATCAAGCAGAACCACTTGCCACGCGTCGCCCACCAGGATGTGCTTTGTGTCGCTGATCCCCGCGCCATTTGCCAGCGTAGTGACCATGGTGGGTTGATAATCGTGATTACCCGGTAACCACACCACAGGTGCAGCATTGAGCCGCGCAATCGCGTCAACGAAATGCTGGTAGGCCTCCGGCGAATGATCCTGCGCCAGATCCCCCGAAGCAACAATGAGATCGTAGGGGCGTTGCTCTGCGACAAGGGTGTCCAACACCGCCTCAAAGCTCGACCACGTATTCACTCCCAGCAACGTTTCGTGTTTGCCTGCAAACAAATGGGTATCCGTTAACTGCAAAATCCTGAATTTCGCCCCACTCGACACAGGAAACATTGACAGGCTATCCAATCAAAATCCTTAAGGTTTTCGCATAAAACATGTGTAAAGACGCAATTAACAAACGGGCGTCATCATTGCCCCGTGTAGTAAGCAATAACGCAGCCAGTCGGCCAGAAATTGATTAATTTGATGTTTTTCATCACGCTGATGCAGCTTTTTATTTGGGTAATCATAGCGTGCTTTGAAGCGATAGATCTGCTGTGTGGAACACACTTCCGCAACCATCGCGTCATGATAGAGTCTGACAGACATAGAAGGCAGACTCCAGTAACTTACCGCCGGAGCCGTCTGACGAATCTCCACCAAGGTGGTGTAGCGCGTGGATTCCTGGATCGTCAAACAATAGTGGGCGCCATTTACCTGGTAGGTCACCGACTCGCCCGCTTCATCTTTTCGCGGCAGCAAGCGACGGAGTTGGGCGAAATTGGTTTCGCACAGCCGCATCATTTCGGGAAAATCAGGTGTGTAGCGCTTCATCATGCCGGATCCCACTCGTGTTGGAGTTTCTTATGGTGCAACGCCAGCCATTGCAAGGCAATGACAGTTGCTGCGTTATCGATAATCCCCTCTTCGACCCACTGGTAGGCCTGCTCGCGACTCACCACATGAACCAAAATGTCTTCATTTTCCTCTGCCAGGCCGTGCGTGCCAGACGCCTGACGAGCATCCACTTCTCCCACCATCACGGCCAGACGTTCACTGGTTCCCCCGGGGCTGGCGAGATAGTTGATGACCGGTTTGATGCGTCCGACATCTAAGCCTGCCTCTTCAACCGCTTCACGTCGCGCTACGTCTTCATCTGTCTCACCGGGTTCAACCATGCCCGCCACCATTTCCAATAACCAGGGCGACGGGCTGGAATCATAAGCCGGGATGCGGATTTGTTCGATCAGCACGACTTCATCGCGCAGGGGATCATAGGGTAGCAGCACAACAGCATGTCCGCGCTCAAAAACTTCACGCACCACTTCGCCGCTCATTTCACCGCTAAACAGCCGATGGCGAAACCGATAACGCTGAATGGAAAAAAAACCGTCCCAGGCGGTTTCACGTGCAATAATTTCTACATCGTTTTTTCCAAAACGCACAGGGGATTTTTTGTGGTCTGACATGCGGTGACTCTCCGTATTTTGTCGATCAGAGGCTTAATTTTGCCTTACTGACGCCAATTCTGGTGAAGATGCGGCTTATTAAGTAGATTAACTCCCGTAAGATGGCACGTTCAGCCAACTTAATCGCCTGTGTGATTCTGCTAGAATCTTCGATTATTTTTTTAGTATATGTCAGCGCTACCATAGCAATATTGCTGCACTACAAGGAACGCAAATGAAGAAACTGCTCCCATCATTGATTGGCCTGAGCCTGATTGGCTTCAGTGCGACCAGCCAGGCAGAAAACCTGTTGCAAATTTATCAGCAGGCCAAACTGAGCAACCCCGACCTTCGCAGCAGTGCCGCTACGCGTGATGCGGCGTTTGAAAAGATTAACGAAGCGCGCAGCCCGTTGTTACCTCAGTTAGGCTTGGGTGCAGATTACACCTGGAATAACGGCTACCGCGATGCACGCGGGCTGGATACCAATACCACCAGTGGCTCGCTGCAATTGACGCAAACGCTGTTTGATATGTCGAAGTGGCGTGCGCTGACTTTACAAGAAAAAGCGGCAGGCGTGCAGGATGTCTCTTATCAAACGGCGCAGCAGACGCTGATTCTGAACACCGCAACCGCCTATTTCAACGTATTAAGCGCCATTGATGCGCTGTCATACACCGAAGCCAACAAACAGGCCATTTATCGCCAACTGGATCAAACCACTCAGCGTTTTAACGTGGGTCTGGTGGCGATCACCGATGTGCAAAATGCCCGCTCACAGTATGACACAGTACTGGCCAATGAAGTGGCTGCCCGTAACGCGTTGGATAATGCCGTCGAAGCGCTGCGTCAGGTGACAGGTAATTATTATCCGACACTGGCCTCGTTAAATATTAACGGTTTCAAGACGCAAAAACCGGCCAACGTGAACCAACTGCAAAAAGAAGCTGAAAGCCGCAATTTAAGTTTGTTAACGGCGCGTTTGAATCAGGACCTGGCACGTGAGCAAATCCGTTCAGCGGAAACTGGCCACATGCCCACACTGGGCTTGACCGCGCAGACCGGTTTAAGCAACAGCAAATACAGTGGCAGCCGTGCGGGTACCACCTCAGGCACGCAGGACAGCATCTCGGGCAATAATCAGGTGGGCCTGAGCTTTACGCTGCCGCTGTATAGCGGTGGTGCCGTCACCTCACAGGTGAAACAGGCGCAGTTTAACTTTGTTTCCGCCAGTGAGCAGTTGGAAAGCGCACACCGCACAGCCGTGCAAACCGTGCGTTCGTCCTATAACAACGTGAATGCGTCAGTCAGCAGCATCGAGGCTTACCAGCAGTCCGTTATCTCTGCACAGAGTTCACTGGATGCCATGGAAGCGGGTTACAGCGTGGGTACGCGTACCATTGTTGATGTGCTGGACGCCACGACAACGCTGTATCAGGCGAAGCAAAACCTCTCCAGCGCCCGCTATACCTACATGACGAATCAGTTGAACATCAAGTCAGCCATCGGCACCTTAAACGAGGAAGACCTGGTTGCGCTGAATAATCAGTTAGGTAAAGAGATCTCCACCACGCCAGAAGCCGTGGCACCGGAGAGCCCGCAGCAAGATGCTCGCGTGAATCAGGCGCTGGATACTCAGCCAGCCGCACCGGCTCGCACCGCGGCACCGGCAAGCAATAACAGCCGTAATCCGTTCGCCAATTAAGGCTCAGGGGCGGCGGTCGTCGCCCCTTTCACAATCCTCTGTATAGCAACGTAAAGATCCCCAGCGAGACGCCCTGTCGCGCTTCATTTTCCCGGCTGAATCGCCTATTCTGTGCGCTACCTTTGGGCACAGGAAGATAACGATGAAACGGACAAAAAACATTCATCACGCCGCTTTTCGCAAAAGCTGGAGCGCGCGTCATTTAACGCCAGTTGCACTGGCCATCAGCGCCGTCTTTATGTTGGCGGGCTGTGAGCAGGCAGACGAAACCGTCTCCCTTTACCAAAATGCCGATGACTGCAGCCGTGCCACAGGCCAAAGCGAGCAGTGTACCGCGTCCTATAACAACGCCCTGAAAGAAGCCGAAAAAACCGCGCCCAAATACGCCTCCCGCGAGGAGTGCGTGGCCGAGTTTGGTGAAAATCAGTGTCAGCAAACCCCAGCACAAGCCGGTGTAGGGACGACCACCAACGCGGAAGCTAACAGCGGCGGCGGCAGTTTCTGGATGCCACTGATGGCGGGCTACATGATGGGCCGCATGATGAGCGGCGGTGGCTATCAGCAACAGCCACTGTTTAGCTCGAAAAACCCGGCCAGCCCGGCGAATGGCAAGTTCGTGGATGCCACAGGCCGTAACTATGGCCCTGCTACCGCGGGTGGCCGTTCCGTGAGCGTACCGAAAACAGCTCTGGCGCCAAAACCAGCCACTACCAGCACCGTCACACGCGGTGGTTTTGGTGAATCCGTTGCTAAACAATCAGCCATGCAACGCAGTGCCGCAACCGGTACTTCCAGCCGTTCCATGGGGGGCTAATCGCCTGCTATGAAGCGTATTGCTATTACCGAACGTCCAGACTGGCGCGAAAAAGCCACTGAGTATGGCTTTCAATTTCACACGCTGTATGGCGAACCTTACTGGTGTGAAGATGCGTATTATCAGTTCACTGAAGCGCAAATTGAAAAGCTGGAAGAGGTCACCGCAGAGCTGCACCAGATGTGCTTGCAGGTGGTGGAAAAAGTGGTCAACAGCGATGCGCTGATGACCAAATTTTGCATCCCCAATCACACGTGGGAATTCGTGCGCAACGCCTGGAAAACACGTCAGCCGTCGCTGTATTCTCGCCTTGATCTTGCCTGGGACGGTGAAGGGGAGATCAAACTGTTAGAAAATAACGCTGACACTCCCACATCGTTGTATGAAGCGGCCTTTTTCCAATGGATCTGGCTGGAAGATCAACTCAATGCGGGCAATCTGCCGGAAGGCAGCGATCAGTTCAACAGCCTGCAGGAAAAGATCATCGAGCGCTTTGCGGAGCTGCATCAGCAACACGGTTTTAGCTGGATCCACTTCGCCTGCTGCCGTGATAGCGATGAAGATCGTGGCACCGTTCAGTATCTGCAGGATTGCGCCACCGAAGCCGGTATGCCCAGCGAATTTCTGTACATGGACGAAATTGGTCTCGGTGAAAAAGGCCAGTTTACCGATGTGCATGATCAAGTCATTGGTAACCTGTTTAAGCTGTATCCGTGGGAATTCATGCTGCGCGAGATGTTCTCCACCAAGCTGGAAGATGCTGGCGTACGTTGGTTAGAGCCCGCGTGGAAAAGCATTATTTCCAATAAAGCGCTGTTGCCCCTGCTGTGGGAAATGTTCCCCAATCACCCGAACCTGCTGCCTGCCTACTTTGCCGAAGATGACGTTCCGCCGATGGAGAAATATGTGGTGAAACCGCTGTTTTCTCGCGAAGGTGCCAACATCCGCATTGTCGACAACGGCAAGGAAATTGCCCGCGTGGATGGCCCGTACGGCGAAGAAGGGATGATTGTTCAACAGTTCCATCCCCTGCCGAAATTTGGCGATAGCTATACGCTGATAGGCAGTTGGTTGATCAACGATCAACCCGCTGGCATCGGTATTCGTGAAGATCGTGAGTTAATCACGCAAGATCTTTCACGTTTTTACCCACACTCCTTCCAGTAACAATAACGGGGCTGCCCTACGCAGCCCCGTTTTTATGCGCCAACCTGTACTGACAACATACTCAACGATCCCATCACGATACCGTCAACGGGCACCGTCACAGGTTCATCACCCACGCGCGCGCCCAGCACATATAACAGTGGCAAGTAGTGCTCGGCTGTCGGGTTGGATTCTGCGGCCCCTTCATGCTGCATAAAGTTGACCAGCGGATGCTGCTCTGCCGGGCCCTGCCAGTCCAGATTCGCCTTCACGGTGTCATTAAACGCGGTCGCCCAGGGATAGGGGTCGGCTTCCCCTTGCCAGCGAACCAGACGCAGGTTGTGCACTACGTTACCGCTGGCGACAATCATAATGCCTTGTTCACGCAACGCCGCCAGTTTTTGCCCAAGCTGATAATGGAACAAAGGCGGTTGGGTGCCATCAACGCTGAGTTGCACCACCGGAATATCGGCATCCGGGTACATTTTGATTAATACGCCCCAGGCGCCGTGATCAAATCCCCACTCCTGATCTTGCACAACGGTGACCGGTGCCAGAACGTCGGCAATCTGTGCCGCCAGTTCGGGTGAACCCGGTGCACGGTAATGGGTATCAAAAAGCGCTTGCGGGAAATTTCCGAAATCGTGAATTGTGCGAGGCTGCGCCATCGCCGTCACTGCGGTACCGCGCGTATACCAGTGCGCTGACACCGCAATAATGGCCTTAGGTCGCGGCAACGCCTTGCCCAGCCTGCGCCACGTCTCGGTATAGGTATTCTCTTCCAGCACGTTCATCGGGCTGCCATGGCCCAAAAACAGCGCAGGCATCAAAGACGATTTCATCATACTTCCCCAGTAATATTGAAGGTTAGAAGTACGATACGCCTTTTACTGGCAAGAAGAACTCAGATAAGCATGACGGTGATCATCAAATTTTTTGATGCTGGCAGCCCTGTGCAATTTAAGAGCAGTCCCACTAGTCATCACTCGTGGTTTAGTTACACTACGTGACGTTTTCAGACGTTACGGAGAGTCGATGATAGTACAAGGCGCTATTCTTTGCCTGGCGTTGAATATCTACCATGAATCGCGTGGAGAGCCCGAGAAAGGGCAAATCGCAGTCGGTACGGTGACCATGAACCGCGCCAATTGGGATATAAAAGATGTCTGCTCCGTTGTTTACGCACCAGGACAGTTTTCATGGACACATCTAAAAAGAGATGCACACACCATCCCTTCTGACAAGGATGCGAGCTGGATGCGAGCCAAATTGCTTGCAAATCGCATCGTTGCAGGGGAATTAAAGGATGTTACCCAAGGGGCGACTTACTATCACAGTAAACGCGTAAAACCCTATTGGCGTGGCGCATTTCAGCAAACACTGGTTATTGGTAACCACGTGTTTTATTCAACCTCCCAGGGATAAAAAAAAAGCCGGTTCATCAGAACCGGCTTTTTTCTGCCTGTTACGCTCAGCTTGCCTGGCGCGCATCATGCTCATGGCGATACGCCACCAAATCCTCAATGGTCACCACCGCCATATTGTGTTGCTTCGCAAAAGCGACACACTCAGGCGCGCGGGCCATTGAACCATCATCATTGGTCAGTTCACACAGCACGCCTGCGGATTTAAAACCGGCCAGCGTCACCAAATCAATGGTGGCCTCCGTATGGCCGCCACGCGTCAAGACACCGCCTTCGCGCGCGCGCAGGGGGAACACGTGGCCTGGGCGATGTAAATCTGCGGGTTTGGCATTGTCAGCAATCGCTGCACGGATTGTTGTCACACGATCGGCCGCTGATACACCAGTCGACACGCCCTCTGCGGCCTCAATGGTAACGGTAAAACCCGTGCCATAGGCGCTGGAGTTATGCTCTACCATCATCGGTAAATCAAGCTGCTGGCGGCGCGCTTCGGTGATACACAGACACACAATGCCACTGCCGTAACGGATGGTAAGCGCCATCTGCTCAACCGTCATGGTTTCGGCGGCGAAAATCATATCCCCTTCGTTTTCACGGCTCTCGTCGTCAAGAACCATGACACCGCGGTTTTCGCGCAGTGCAGTAAGGGCAAGCTCTACACGCTCAAACGGCGTGCCAAATTCAGAAAGTAGCGACTGATTCATGGTAATAAAACCTTGGTTAAATTGTGGTTACCAGAACCAGGGCGTGCTTAGGAGTGTCGGTATAGACAAAATAATAACGGCGCGGCGAGGCAGTGCCTCGTCTTGAAACGTTACCCTCTCCCATCCGGACTGTAACCGTCGGCCCCGGAATTACACCGGATCTGCTGACCTTTTGCGTGAACAAAAGCGCTCGCGGGCTTTCAGCATGCTGCTGATTTACCGCCGGTGGGGAGTTTCGCCCCGCCCTGAGAATAAGCGCGATAACTATAACGCCATTGGAATGGTGGAGCAATGTACAATAATGACTAAGCATTCTCGCTAACGGTTAAGCGCACGTATCGCCTGGTCGTCAAAGGATGAAAAGCACCCGCGTGGATGATTTACGGTTTCCCCTGGCCCGATATGGCATTACACTTAGCGGCATAATCTGTATTAAGGACGCCATCATGATTGACCCGAAAAAAATCGAACAACTCGCTCGTCAGGTTCACGAATCCATGCCTAAAGGCATCCGCGAATTCGGTGATGATGTAGAAAAGAAGATTCGTCAGGTACTGCAATCGCAGTTAACCCGTCTGGATTTGGTCAATCGTGAAGAGTTTGATGTGCAGACCCAGGTTCTGCTGCGTACGCGTGAGAAACTGGCTGCGCTGGAACAGCGTTTAGCCGCACTGGAAGCCAAAAATACCGCGGCGCAAGAACCGGCCGTTAACGCGCCAGAATAAATCTGCAATAGCGCCTTCCCTCTTGATGAGAGAAGGCGTTAGCCTTACTTGGCGCGGATCTTACTCACGATATTGGTGGTTGAGATACCGTCTTCAAAGTTTAGCACCAGCACTTCCCCGCCGTTGGCCCACACTTCCTGGCTTCCCGCGATATCCTCAGCCTTGTAATCGCCGCCTTTCACCAGCAAATCAGGCAAAATTTCAGCAATCAGCGCCTGCGGCGTGTCATCCTCAAAATCCACCACCCAGTCGACCGATTCCAGAGCGCCCAGTACGATCATGCGCTGCTCCAGTGGGTTGATAGGACGCGTTTCGCCTTTTAAGCGTTTGGTGGACGCATCGCTGTTTACCGCGACAATCAGGCGGTCGCCCAGCTTACGGGCATTCGCCAGATAAGAGACGTGGCCCGCATGCAAAATGTCAAAGCAACCGTTGGTCATGACCACTTTTTCGCCGCGCTGACGCGCCTGAGCGACAGCCAGTTTTAATTGCGCCACGTTCATCACGCCAAAACCGGTATCGGGACGCGCATGAATGGCGTTTTCCAGCTCAACAATCGACACGGTTGAGGTACCCAATTTACCGACAACCACACCTGCGGCAGCATTGGCCAGGAAGCAGGCCTCTTCCATCGAGGTGCCCGATGCCAGTGCAGCGCCCAGCGTACCAATCACCGTATCGCCCGCACCGGTCACGTCGTACACTTCCTGCGCCTGAGTAGGCAAATGCAGAGGCGGTTTGCCCGGCTGCAACAGGCTCATGCCTTGCTCAGAACGCGTCACCAGCAGCGCCGTCAGATCGTAATCCGCGATCACTTTCATGCCGCGCTCCACCAGCTCCTCGTTGGTTTTGCATTTGCCGACCACCGCTTCAAACTCAGAGAGATTCGGCGTAAGCAGCGTCGCCCCGCGGTAGCGTTCAAACTGGGTGCCTTTGGGATCGACCAACACGGGCACCCCGGCTTTACGTGCCAGCGCAATCAGTGATTCCACCTGCTCCAGCGCCCCTTTGGCATAATCTGACAGCACCACTGCACCGACCTTGCTCAGCGACTGCTCAACGCGTTCGTTCATTGGCGCAAAATTTACGCCCTCAAACCCTTCCTCAAAATCGAGGCGGATCAGTTGCTGGTTGCGTGAAATCACGCGCAATTTCGTGATGGTGGGATGGGTAGGAACGGAAACGAAATCACACTGCACATTGACCTTTTCCAGCGCCGTGCTCAGTGCTTTCGCCGCATCATCAATGCCGGTTAATCCGACCAAACGCGACTGTGCGCCAAGAGAAGCGATGTTCATCGCAACGTTGGCCGCGCCGCCTGGACGCTCTTCAATGGTCTCTACTTTCACCACGGGCACCGGGGCTTCCGGGGAAATACGTCCGGTAGGGCCATACCAGTAGCGATCCAACATGATATCGCCAACCACCAGAACACCTGCACGGTTAAAATTAGGCAGTGTTACCTTCATTCCAGTTACTCCAGACTGCTGTCATATTTCGTTGCGCGGATAATAGCACAGAAGTGTCAGTTGCTCCTGTGGGCATCACTGTGCGGCCGGTACGTCCACCAACAGGCGCTGCCAGCTGGCGTTCACCTGCTGCCGTTGCTGCTGAAAAGCCTCTGGCTCAACGTGGCCAGGGTGCTCTTGCAGTGCTAAATGGTGTAAGGCATCGCGCAGCGTGACATAGGATTGCGTCAAGGCGTGCGCCTCCTGCTCGGGCAATTTATCAAAACGCGCCATCAGTTCCAGGATTCGCACATTATCTGACCAGCGCGTTAAACCCGGCTGCTGATGAGCGTAACGGAGCACCAGGTACTGCGTAATAAATTCGATATCCGTGATACCGCCCTCATCCGCTTTGATGTCCCAGCGTCCCTTGTGCTTGTTCGACAAATGCCCGCGCATCTTTTCACGCATTTCACGCACTTCGGTCTGCAGCGCCAGGGCTTCACGCGGCAGACACAAAATGGCGCGACGGATCACATCAAATTTCTCACTGAGCGCCGCTTCGCCATACACGATACGCGCACGCACCAACGCCTGATGTTCCCAGGTCCAGGCTTCATGACGTTGGTAGTCTTCAAAGGCTTCAAACGTACTGACCAGCATGCCTGCGGCACCGGACGGACGCAGACGGGCATCGACCTCATATAAAATGCCGGATGACGTGCGCGTACTGAACAGATGCATAACGCGCTGTGCCAAACGCAAATAGAATTGGCGACCATCAATGCTGCGCTCACCCAACGTCACGGCATCAATCGGGCAATCGTGCAGGAACACCAGATCCAGATCGGAGCTGTAGCCTAACTCCCAGCCACCCAGCTTGCCGTAGCCAATGACCGCAAAGCCGCGCTCTCCGTTTTCGGCTAGGTGCGATGGACGCCCATAGCGCTGCACCATCAACTGCCAGGCCTGCTGCACCACAGATTCAATCATGGCTTCCGCCAGCCAGGTCAGGTGATCGCTGACTTTCATCACCGGAAGCGTTTTGGCAATATCGGCGGCGGCAATACGCAGCATTTGTGCCTGTTTGAACTGACGCAAGGCTTCCAACTGCTGCTCCTCATCCTCTTCCGGGATACGCAACAGATATTGGCGTAACTCATCGCGATAGGCATCCGTCGCCGTGGGCTGATACAGCGTGGCAGGATCAAGCAGTTCATCCAGCAACAGAGGATGGCGAGCAAGCTGGGTCGCCACCCTAGGAGACGCCGCACACAAGCGAATCAAATGTTTCAGTGCGCCGGGAAACTCCATCAGCAATTCAAGATAGGTCGTCCGCGTCACCACACCCAGCAAGAGCGGCGTAATGCGCTTTAGCGTCACCGGCGCATCCTCACGGACAACCACTTCGGCCAACAACTGCGGCATCAGTTGATCCAGCGCCTGCCGTCCACGCGGGCCGATGGTGCGCTTATCAACATCCTGACGAAAATCGCGTAACGCACGCCACAATTGCTCACAGGCAGGCTCATCCAGTTGCGGCACATAGGGCGCTAACTCCAACTGCTCCAACGGATCGTGCCACAGCGGGCCGTATGCGCTGCAGCTCTTCTCTTCGGCGTTTTCCGTCTCTTCTTCACCAATCAGGTCGTTAAAGATCGCGCGAACGGCATTCATGTGCTGTTCCAATACCTGCAGCAATGCTGACCAATCGGTTGATCCCATCGCCCAGGCCAGACGCGCGCGATTAAGATCATCTCCCGGCAGCGTCTGCGTTTGTTCGTCGTTAATGCTCTGCAGCAGGTTTTCCAACCGGCGCAGATAGAGGTAGGCATCGTGCAACGCGGTAACGTGCTCAGGCGGTAACAGGTGCAACTCGCCAATGGCCGCGAGCGTGGGCAACAGGGCGCGCATTTGCAGCGAACGTTCGCGACCACCGCGAATAAGCTGGAATACCTGCACGATAAATTCCGTTTCACGGATACCGCCAGCACCCAACTTAATGTTGTCTTTGAGTCCCCGACGCCGCACTTCCCGGGCAATCATGCTTTTCATATTGCGCAGCGACTGGATAACGCTGAAATCAATATAGCGACGAAACACAAAGGGTCGCAGCATCTGGCGCAGCTCCTGGCTCCAGCGATCATCAGCATCGCCCAGTAGCTTGGCCTTCACCATCGCATAGCGTTCCCAGTCTCGTCCCTGCTCCTGGTAATAATCTTCCAGCGCAGCAAAACTCATGACCAGTGGCCCACTGTCGCCAAACGGACGCAAACGCATATCCACACGATAGACAAAGCCGTCCACCGTGGGTTGATCCAGTACCTTGATTAGACGTTGTCCCAGCCGGGTAAAGAACTGCGCGTTGTCCAGCTCACGCCGACCGCCTTGCGTCGTGCCGCTTTCCGGCCAGGCAAAAATCAGGTCAATATCAGAGGAGAAATTTAATTCCCCTCCGCCCAGTTTTCCCATACCCAGGATCAGCAGCGGTTGCGCTTCGCCTTGCGCGTTACAGGGGGTTCCCCACTCCACACAACAGACGCGATACAGCCAGTCACGCGCCGCTACAATCAGGGTTTCTGCCAGCGTACTTAACTGCTGCAGGGAGAGGGCTGTCGGGCTGGTGTTCAGCGCTTGCATCCAGGCAATGCGTACCAACATGTGTCGACGGAAAAGGCGCAGCTCACGCATTAACGCGGCTTCGTCATAGACATTCGCCAGCGTTGAATCCAGCCAGTCAGCATACTGTTGCCACTCATCAGGCTGTGGCGGCTGTTGCTGCAACTGCTGCCACCACGCCGGATTTTGACAGAGATTCTCCTGCACAAAATCACTGAACATCAACGCTGAATAGGCCTCATCCGTTAGTGAGGACTCACCTAGTCGCATGGCTAACTGCGCGCGATCGCTCTGCATAACGACGGGCAATGGCTGAATTTCCGACATACACACTCCCTGCGGGTCACGGTTTAAAGGACAAATTACTGGCTACTGCTACTTTTCCAAAACGGAGCTAACCGGATGGCTGCCTGGCTGCTCTCTTTTGCCAGACGATAATCGCTGTAGGTAATCGCCTGCGACAGTTGCTGCCACTGCGTCAGCCAGGCTTCGACGGCGTGCTGGTCATAGGCACCGGCCAGCAGTTTGGCCGCCAAAATTTGGCGTGTTAAGCGCAGCTGTTTATCCTGAAATGCGCTGAGCAGTGTGACTTGCGTAAACGTATCTCGCAGATCGGCCGCAATACGTCCCAACATGACATCCGCAAAACGTTTAAAGGAATCCGCCAGACGCTTTTTTGCTTTCTCATCAACAAACGACTGCCAGTGTGCGGTGACCAACCAGTGAGTAAGGGCTAACTGCGCATCAACAGAGATCGGCGTATTAACGATTTCCGCCTGAACATCGGCGCTCGCCAGTTGCTCTTCTAATAGCGTTAGTTTTTGGCGCAGTTCGCTGTTGGCTTTGCGAGGAACCAGCGCGCCACACAGCGTAAAGACCTGACGGATCGCTTCCAGTGCGTCTTCAATGCCTTTCCGTGCCTGTTTATTCCCTTGCAGCCACAGCTCTTCGTGGTACTGCCACTGTTGCAGTGCCAGTTGTAATGCGGCCTGCATCCCTTGCTCAACGCTGCTTTTCGGCGCTATCGCTAACACCGGGAAGGGGCGAAGTTGACGCTCAGGGGCACCTTGCGCCAGCCAGTAGCCGCGTGCCGCTTTACTTTGGCTGCCCAGACGTAATCCTGGTAGCGTGGCCAATTGAGCGGCAAATGCCAGCAGGTCGTCACGCTCACCCGATTTCAGCTCCAGCTCAATTTCATTGAGCGGCGTGGTCAGTTCACCGGCAACCACTTCACCGTGGTCAAAGGCCACTTCAATCTCACTGTTTAAGTAGGTCACCAGCCACGTGGTACGCACAAAGTGAGTGCTAAACAGCGGTTTTAACGCCTGCTGCAGCGCCGACACATCCGTGCCCGCAGGCCAAACGTCAGCCGGGAGTTGCGCGATGTCCAACACCGCCTGCTGCAAAGGCACATTGTATTCCGCACGCTGATGTAATCCGCCGACCGTCTGTCCCGCCGTTTTCAGCGTCATTTCGAATTCTGTGTCCCAACCCCGAATGCGCAGACCCATATCCCAACGGCGTAATTGGTTATCCGCGGTTTCGAAATAGATGTTGGTCAGGGATTGTGCAGGAAAAGCCTGATGTGGCCACTGCGCCAACGTTGTCGGCAGTGCCTGAACGGCTTGATCATTTGCAATGAACTTAACTTCAATCTCAACTGTCATAATTTTTTAATCACACTCGCTGGCAGGTGAAAAGGCCTTCTGAGTCACAAAAATGCCCATTTACGCAATTTCCACCCGTGAAACCTGCATTTCCAAAAACAATGCAGTATAAAGAAGGGCTGTGGCTCAGAGAGTAATGCAGAAACAGGTAAGCTGTCTTGGCTTTCTTCTGGATTCTGCGCCGTGGAGTCCAATGAGACCAGGATAGTTCTCATTCAGCTTTAAGGTTAGCAACTCCACACTGTGCCGAGACATTCTCAGGAACTCACTTAATAACGAACCCGAATGAAGAAATTACAACTTATTGGCCTTACTTTTCTCTCGCTTAGCGCTACATTTGCCGTCCAGGCTGAGTCTCAACGCTATATTTCTGATGAACTTTCAACGTGGGTACGCAGCGGCCCTGGCGATCAATACCGTTTGGTCGGTACGGTGAACGCGGGCGAATCCGTGGCCCTGTTACAGACCAATGGCGACTACTCACAAGTGCGAGACAGCAATGGCCGCACCGCCTGGATCCCCAATACTCAGCTTAAAGATCAACCAAGCCTGCGCACACGCGTGCCTGAACTGGAAAAACAGGTTAAAGATCTGACGGATAAACTGGCGGGTATTGATGAGAACTGGAATAAACGCACCGCCGACATGCAGCAGAAAGTGGCCGGTAGCGATAACGCCATTGATGCGCTGAAATCGGAAAACGAACAGCTTAAAAATCAGTTGTTGGTCGCGCAGAAGAAAGTCAGCGCAGCAAATGTGCAGTTAGATGACAAGCAGCGTACCATCATTATGCAGTGGTTCATGTACGGCGGAGGCGTCGCGGGGATTGGCCTGTTATTAGGTCTGTTGCTGCCACATATGATCCCACGCCGTAAAAAGAACGACCGCTGGATGAATTAATGCCTGCAGGCGCTGGCCTGGAGAGAAAATCAACTGTGCGATAACCTGGCCTTGTGCCGGGTTTTCTTGCATCCTGACGCTGATGATATTTTTGCCTGTGGAGTGACATCGTGAAGAGCTATCTGGTCGGTGGTGCAGTGCGCGATGCACTGCTGCGTTTGCCGGTCAAAGACAGAGATTGGGTGGTAGTCGGTGCCACACCGGCAGCCATGTTGGCAGCGGGATACCAGCAAGTGGGCAAAGCATTTCCGGTCTTTTTACATCCGGCCTCACGCGAAGAGTATGCGCTGGCGCGTACCGAACGAAAATCAGGTCAGGGCTACACCGGTTTTATCTGTGATTTCACCCCCGATGTCACGCTGGAGCAAGACTTACTGCGACGCGATCTGACGATCAATGCCATTGCCCAAGACGAACAGGGCAAACTGGTCGATCCCTATCACGGCCAGGCAGACATTGAACAACGCTGGTTACGCCACGTGTCTCCCGCCTTCAATGAAGATCCCCTGCGCGTATTACGGGTTGCGCGCTTTGCGGCGCGCTTTGCGCACCTGGGTTTTCGCATCGCAGAAGAAACGCAGTTATTGATGCAAGAGATCGTGGCCAGTGGCGAGATGCGTTACCTGACGCCAGAGCGCGTCTGGAAAGAGACCGAATTGGCGTTAGCAACCCATAACCCGCACGTCTATTTCCAAACTCTGCGCGATTGCGGCGCATTGGTCGAGCTGTTTCCTGAGATTGATGCCCTGTTTGGCGTCCCGGCACCGGCCAAATGGCATCCGGAAATCGACACCGGCGTTCATACGCTGATGACGCTGGCCATGGCGGCACAACTCAGCCCGGAAATCGATATTCGTTTTGCGACCCTGTGCCACGATCTTGGCAAAGGACTGACGCCTCCGGCGCTGTGGCCAAGCCACCATGGGCATGGCCTGGCGGGTGTACCCTTGATTGAAGCACTTTGCGCCCGGTTACGTGTGCCAAATCACCTGCGCGATCTCGCCATGCTGGTCGCGGAAGTGCATGACATCATTCACACCATTGAGCGTCAGTCGGCCACGGCGCTGGTTGCACTGTTCGATAAGATGGATGCCTGGCGCAAGCCGCTACGGATCGAGCAAATTGTGTTGACCAGTGAAGCAGATGCACGCGGGCGTGCCACACTGGAACATCAGCCCTATCCACAAGGCGATTACCTGCGTGCCGCCTATCAGGCTGCGCTTGGCGTGACCAACAAAGAGGTGATAGATGCTGGATTTCGTGGACCAGCGATTCGCGAAGCGTTAACACACCGACGCATTGAACGCGTGGCCGCGTGGCAGGCGAAACAGGCCGGTTAAACACCGGCCCTGTCCGTACTACACAAATACCATGAACACCACTGCCGCAACGATAAAGCGGTAGATAGCAAACGGGATAAACGAAATACGTTTGATGATGTGCAGGAAGGTTTTAATAGCGACCAGCGCAACAAAGAACGCCACGATAAAACCGACGGCGAACATGGGGAAATCCGCCATGGTCAGGAATGACAGGCTCTTGTAGAGATCCAGCGCGGTGGCACCGATCATCATCGGCACCGCCAACAAGAATGAGAATTCCGCTGCGGCGTAACGGCTAACGCCCATCAGCATGCCCCCGGAGATGGTCGCACCAGAACGCGAGAAGCCCGGCCACAGCGCTAAACACTGGAAACACCCAATGATAAAGCATTGCAGATAGGTCATATCATCCAGACCTTCCGCCTTCGGCTTTTTCGGTTTCAGGAATTCCGCCGCCAGCAGTAAGAAACCGCCGACCACCAGTGCGTACATCACGTTGATGGGATTGAATAAACTTTTAATGGTGTCATGCAGCAGCAAGCCAATCACAACGGCCGGAATCATTCCCAACAGGATATGCACCAGTGTCAAACTGCCCTTGCCAGTGCCGTCACGCTCGACTTCTTTGCCACCAAAATGAATGCCAATCAAACCAAACAGACGACGCCAGTACATCACGACAACCGCCAGAATGGAGCCAAGTTGAATCACGACTTCAAATGTTGCCGCTTTCGGCCCTTCAAATCCCAGCAGATGACCCACAATGATCATGTGCCCAGTTGAAGAGACAGGCAAAAACTCCGTCAATCCTTCTACAACGCCAAGTATTGCCGCTATCCACAGCTGGTGTAATTCAGGCATGAATTAATCCTCTAGCCAAAATGAAACCCCATAAAAAAGCGGTCGCGCTGATGCGTGGCCGCCATAAGAATTTTGTCAACATTTCCTTAATGTTGCCTTAAGACCAGCATACTTTGATCTGGTTTCATTGTGATGGCAATCACAGCGGATTTATTTCGGATTAGTCCCCCGCTCGATCACCACACCGACCGATGCCGCCTGGGCAACGGCACCTGGCTTGCTGACTTTAATGCGCACCCAGGGAGAAGCAAAACGTGACAACAGCAGCGCCGCTAATTCCTCGGCTACGCGTTCAACCAATGCGAACTTGCCATTTTCAACATGTTCGATAATGAGCGTGGCCACATCGGCGTAACTCAGGCAGTCATTCACGTCATCACTGCGGGCCGCCTGACGATTGTCCCAGGCCAGTTCGACATCGAACACTAACTTTTGCTGAATGCCTTGCTCCCAGTCGTAAACGCCAATAGTGGTGAAAACGGTGAGCTGCTCTATAAATACGATATCCATGATGTTAGTCTCTGTTTCTGCGTTAGCCGGATATCACTCGCGGCGGATTATGCGTATTATCCACGGTTAACGAGTACAAAACGACCCTGACAAGACGGAACGATGGTATGAGTGCAATCGCGCTTGGCATGATTATTTTCGCGTATCTGTGTGGCTCTGTATCCAGTGCAATTCTGGTTTGCAAGCTGGCACGGCTGCCCGATCCCCGCCAGCATGGCTCAGGCAACCCTGGTGCCACCAACGTTCTGCGCATCGGCGGCAAAGGAGCCGCGGCGGCAGTGCTCGTTTTTGATGTGCTAAAAGGCATGATTCCGGTGTGGTTGGCCTACAAGTTGGGCGTGACCCCGATTTACCTCGGCTTAACCGCTATCGCCGCCTGCCTTGGCCATATTTATCCCCTGTTTTTCCACTTCAAAGGTGGCAAAGGCGTCGCAACAGCCTTTGGGGCCATCGCGCCGATTGGCTGGGACTTAACGGGATTGATGACCGGCACCTGGCTGCTGACCATTCTGCTCAGTGGCTATTCGTCGCTGGGGGCCATTCTCAGTGCCTTGATCGCGCCGTTTTATGTCTGGTGGTTTAAACCGCAGTTCACCTTTCCGGTCGCCATGTTGTCATGCCTGATCTTGTTGCGTCATCATGACAATATTCAGCGCTTGTGGCGTGGGCAGGAATCGAAGATTTGGAAGCGTAAGAAAAAAACGGACAAAAAAGGGCCAGATAAACCGGCCCCTTAATACGCTAGGCAACAGGCGGCAGTTCTGCCAACGGCCAGCGGGGACGTACTGTCACGCCAAGTTCCCCTGTCACACCAGCCCGTAAGCGCACCATGCCCGCATAGGCAATCATCGCGCCATTATCGGTACAAAACTCAGGACGCGCATAGAAAACGGCGCCGCCGCGCGCGGTCATCATCTCGGCCAGTTTGGCACGCAACGTACGGTTCGCACTGACACCGCCGGCAATCACCAGATTTTTAAATCCGGTCGCTTCCAACGCGCGACGACATTTAATCGCCAGCGTGTCCACCACCGCATCTTCAAACGCGCGCGCAATATCCGCCTGCGTCTGGGCATCATTGCCATTGCTGCGAATGGTGTTGGCGGCAAACGTTTTTAAACCTGAAAAACTGAAATCCAGCCCTGGACGGTCGGTCATTGGGCGCGGAAACTGAAAGCGCCCTGCCACACCCTGCTGCGCCATTTTCGACAGTAACGGGCCGCCGGGATAATCCAGCCCCAACAACTTCGCCGTTTTATCAAAGGCTTCACCGGCGGCATCATCGACGGACTCGCCCATCAATTGATACTCACCAATGCCGGTCACCGAAATCAGTTGGGTATGCCCACCGGAAACCAACAGAGCAACAAAGGGGAATTCAGGCGGCGTTTCTTCCAACATGGGGGCTAACAGATGCCCTTCCATATGGTGGACAGGCACCCCGGGTACGTTCCAGGCAAAAGCCAACGCGCGACCAATAGTTGCCCCTACCAACAGCGCACCGACCAGACCCGGACCCGCAGTCCAGGCCACAGCATCGATATCGGAAGACTGCAGATGGGCTTCTTGCAAGGCAGCCTGAATCAGCGGCACCGTTTTGCGCACGTGATCGCGCGATGCCAGTTCAGGCACTACACCGCCATAGTCAGCATGCACTTTGACCTGACTGTAAAGCTGGTTGGCCAGCAAGCCTGCCTGGTCATCATAAATTGCGATGCCGGTTTCATCGCAGGACGTCTCAATACCCAGAATTCGCATCATTTACCTCTATCTTCTGCGGCGCGCAGTGTAGCACAGCCTGGGGCCTTTGCGGCAACGCTCCGCGTGTCAGGCTACGTCGATGAACGGTAAAAGAGTGCGTTGCCTGAGAGGATTGATGTATAATCATCGGCTTGCTAAAAATCGGCTGCTCATCGGTGTTCAAATGCGTTGAATGCTTTACAACAGGCTGTCGGTTGGAGTAAAATTCCGCACCATTTTGAAATGCGCTGGTGATCAAGCGACCAGCAAACCCTATACTGAGGTGAGATTTACATGCCGGTAATTAAAGTACGTGAAAACGAGCCATTCGACGTAGCACTGCGTCGCTTCAAGCGCTCCTGCGAGAAAGCAGGCGTTCTGGCTGAAGTTCGTCGTCGTGAGTTTTATGAAAAACCGACTACCGAGCGTAAGCGCGCTAAAGCGTCTGCAGTTAAGCGTCACGCCAAGAAACTGGCTCGCGAAAACGCACGCCGCACTCGTCTGTACTAATTCAGCTGGAGCCCGTCTCCACTGATGTCAGACAGTAGTCGTAAACGGGCCGTGCTTCCGAAAGGAATGCGCGGCTTGTTGTCGTTTAGAGCAGTGCCCTTTTTTATGCTGGTGCCTATTTATCTGTGCTCTTAAGAAAGATGAGCATAAATCAATATGTTAGCCATCCCATTTGTGATGACAGGTATTTACGTCATCGCTTTTAGTCTGTCGCCTGGCGGCAAAAATATTCATCACCGCGCTTTCAGAGGCGGGAGTGTGAGCGCAGGCAGCAATACAGCCACAGGCTGAAAGATAATGAGGAAAAATGGCAGGAAGAATACCGCGCGCCTTTATCAGTGATTTACTTGCCCGTACGGACATCATCGATCTGATCGATGTTCGTGTGAAGCTGAAAAAGCAGGGCAAGAACTATCACGCGTGCTGTCCCTTCCACAATGAGAAAACCCCTTCGTTTACCGTGAATGGCGAAAAGCAGTTTTATCACTGCTTCGGTTGTGGCGCCCACGGCAACGCTATCGACTTTCTGATGAACTATGATCGCTTAGAATTTGTCGAAAGCATTGAAGAGTTGGCTACACTACATGGTTTGGATGTTCCTTATGAAGCCGGCAGCGGCCCCAATCAGATGGAACGTCATCAGCGTCAGAACCTGTACCAGCTCATGGACGGCCTGAGCGGTTTTTATCAACACGCTTTGCAGCAATCTTCTGCCGTTTCGGCACGCGAATATCTGACTCAGCGCGGTTTAAGCGATGAGGTGATTAACCATTTCGCCATTGGTTTTGCCCCCGCGGGATGGGATAACGCCCTGAAACGATTTGGGCAAAATGCCGAAAATCGCCAGTCTTTAACCGATGCGGGCATGCTGGTCACGAATGATAAAGGCCGTAGCTACGACCGTTTTCGTGAGCGCGTGATGTTCCCCATCCGCGATAAGCGTGGCCGGGTGATAGGATTTGGTGGGCGTGTACTCGGTGATGCACTGCCGAAATACCTGAACTCACCTGAAACCGATATTTTCCATAAAGGCCGCCAGTTATATGGCCTGTATGAAGCGCAGCAGAATCATCCAGAACCCGCCCGCTTATTAGTGGTTGAAGGCTATATGGATGTGGTGGCGCTGGCGCAGTTTGGTATTGATTACGCGGTGGCCTCGTTAGGTACGTCCACCACGGCAGAACATATTCAGTTGTTGTTTCGCAGCACCGACAATGTGATTTGCTGTTACGACGGTGACCGCGCAGGACGCGAAGCCGCCTGGCGTGCACTGGAAACGGCTTTGCCCTGGATGACTGACGGGCGTCAGCTACGCTTTATGTTTCTGCCTGATGGCGAAGACCCGGATACGCTGGTGCGTAAAGAGGGAAAAGCCGCCTTTGAGGCACGCATGGAGCAGGCAACGCCGCTGTCGCGTTTTTTGTTTGACTCGCTGTTGCCACAGGTTGATCTCAGCAGCCCCGATGGCCGCGCGCAATTGAGCACGCTGGCTTTGCCGCTGATTACCCAGGTTCCCGGCGAAACACTGCGCATCTATTTACGCCAGCAGTTGGGCAATATGTTGGGCATTTTGGATGACAGTCAGCTTGAACGTTTAATGCCTAAGCAGGCAGAAACCGCCAAAGTCGCGCCGCAGCCTCAGCTAAAACGCACAACCATGCGTATACTGATTGGACTGCTGATTCAAAATCCTGCGCTGGCGGCTTTAGTGCCACCGTTAGCCGGGCTGGATGAAGAAAAATTACCGGGTCTGGGCCTGTTTAATACATTAATAAGCGTCTGCCTGGCGCAGCCGGGCGTCACCACCGGACAAATTTTAGAGCGTTATCGTAGCACAAAAGAGGCCGCGACCCTTGAAAAGTTGTCGATGTGGGACGATATAGCAGATAAGGACATCGCTGAAAAAACGTTCACTGATGCGTTGAATCACTTGTTAGATTCCGCACTGGACCTGCGATTCTCTGAATTAATTGCACGTTCGCGTACTCAGGGTTTGACGCCCGACGAACGTGAAGAAGTCCGCGTGATCACTGAATCGCGCGCGAAAAAACGAATTTAAGCGGCTTAAGTGCCGAAAATCCGTCAGCAGCAGGCTGACAGCCGCGTTGAAGACCGCGGCAATAATCTTAATGTCTTCGCTGTTATTGTTGGCTGATCGCCGACCGACACCAATCTCTCTAACAGAAGTGTGGATACCGTCTTATGGAGCAAAACCCGCAGTCACAGCTGAAGCTTCTTGTCACCCGTGGTAAGGAGCAGGGCTATCTGACCTATGCCGAGGTCAATGACCATCTGCCGGAGGATATCGTTGACTCCGACCAGATCGAAGACATCATCCAAATGATCAATGACATGGGTATTCAGGTGGTAGAAGAAGCCCCTGATGCCGATGATCTGATTTTGAATGAAAACAGCTCCGACACGGATGAAGATGCAGCCGAAGCTGCAGCTCAAGTATTATCCAGCGTTGAATCTGAAATCGGTCGCACCACCGACCCTGTGCGCATGTACATGCGCGAAATGGGTACCGTTGAACTGCTGACGCGCGAAGGCGAAATCAACATCGCGAAGCGCATCGAGGACGGTATCAACCAGGTTCAGTGTTCCGTTGCTGAGTACCCAGAAGCCATTACTTATCTGCTCGAACAGTATGATCGCGTTGAAGCAGGCGAAAGCCGTCTGTCTGACATCATTACTGGATTCGTCGATCCGAATGCGGAAGAGGACATCGCGCCAACCGCAACGCACGTAGGCTCTGAATTAACCGAAGAGCAGCGTGAAGAAGAAGAGGAAGAAGACGAAGAGAGCGACGACGACGACAGCTCAGACGATGACAACAGCATCGATCCTGAACTGGCTCGCGAGAAATTTGGCGATCTGCGTACCCAGTACGAAACCACGCGTGATGTGATCAAAGCACGTGGCCGCAGCCATGCGGACGCGCAGGCTGAAATCCAGAACCTGTCTGACGTGTTCAAACAGTTCCGCCTGGTGCCGAAGCAGTTTGATTACCTGGTGAATAACATGCGCGTCATGATGGAGCGCGTGCGTACCCAGGAACGTCTGATCATGAAGCTGTGCATCGAAATCTGTAAGATGCCGAAAAAGAACTTCATTACGCTGTTTACCGGCAACGAAACCAACGATACCTGGTTCAAAGCCGCTCTGGCGATGAACAAACCATGGTCTGAAAAACTGCGTGAAGTCGACGAAGACGTTCAACGCAGCATGCAGAAACTGGCCCAGGTTGAGGAAGAAACCGGCCTGACCATCGAGCAAGTGAAAGACATTAACCGTCGTATGTCGATCGGTGAAGCGAAAGCGCGCCGTGCGAAGAAAGAGATGGTGGAAGCCAACTTGCGTCTGGTTATCTCGATTGCGAAGAAATACACCAACCGCGGTCTGCAGTTCCTCGATCTGATTCAGGAAGGCAACATCGGCTTGATGAAAGCGGTAGATAAGTTTGAATATCGCCGTGGTTATAAGTTCTCAACCTATGCAACCTGGTGGATCCGTCAGGCTATCACCCGCTCTATTGCAGACCAGGCGCGTACCATTCGTATCCCGGTGCATATGATTGAGACCATTAACAAACTCAACCGTATTTCCCGTCAGATGCTGCAAGAGATGGGCCGTGAGCCAACGCCAGAAGAGTTGGCTGAGCGTATGCTGATGCCAGAAGACAAGATCCGCAAAGTGCTGAAAATTGCCAAAGAGCCGATCTCCATGGAAACACCGATCGGTGATGATGAAGATTCGCATCTGGGTGATTTTATCGAGGATACCACGCTCGAGCTGCCACTGGATTCTGCCACCTCTGAAAGCCTGCGCTCTGCGACGCATGACGTCCTCGCTGGCCTGACCGCACGTGAAGCGAAAGTCCTGCGTATGCGTTTCGGTATCGATATGAACACCGACCACACGCTGGAAGAAGTGGGCAAACAGTTTGACGTCACGCGTGAGCGTATTCGTCAGATTGAAGCCAAAGCGCTGCGCAAACTGCGCCATCCGAGCCGCTCGGAAGTGCTGCGCAGTTTCCTCGACGACTGATCGTCCGCTGCTACAGGTTAAAAAGCGATGCTCTGGCATCGCTTTTTTTTTGCCCGTCATCTCCCCTCACCTGTGGCCGTTGCACAACCCAATGCCGCATGCATTTTGACAACTGCTCAAAATAATTTAAACAACTTAACCCTTTGACAATCCTTGCCTTTATGCATTGAACCGCTGTTAAAAAAAACTTAACAAGAGGGCAAATTCTTTCCGCTATCAGCGATCCTTCACCTCCCGTATTGTGGATTTCAACAGCACAGAGCAACACGAATAACCGCGTTAATCACTGTGCTCTTACACAACATCACATGATAAACACACTGCGACGAGAGGAACTTCACATGTCTAAATTCGAACTGCTGGACCCACAGAACTCAGTACTGATCTTTATCGATCATCAGCCTCAGATGTCCTTTGGCGTTGCCAACATCGATCGTCAACAACTGAAAAACAACACCGTCGCACTGGCGAAAGCAGGCAAAATTTTCAATGTCCCGGTGATTTACACCTCGGTCGAAACTGAAAGTTTCAGCGGCTACATCTGGCCGGAATTATTGGCGGTGCATCCTGATGTTGCCCCGATTGAACGCACCTCAATGAACTCTTGGGAAGATGCGGCTTTTGTTGAGGCCGTGAAAGCTACCGGGCGTAAAAAGCTGATTATTTCGGCCTTGTGGACGGAGGTTTGCCTGACCTTCCCTGCTCTGATGGCCCTGGGTGAAGGCTTTGAAGTTTACGTTGTTACGGATACGTCGGGCGGCACCAGCGTGGACGCTCACGAGCGCTCCGTTGACCGTATGGTACAAGCCGGAGCCGTGCCGGTGACCTGGCAGCAAGTTTTACTGGAATACCAACGCGACTGGGCACGCAAAGAAACCTATGACCCAGTGATGGACTTAGTCCGTGAACACAGCGGTGCTTATGGCATGGGCGTCGATTATGCCTACACACTGGTGCACAAAGCCCCCGCACGCAAAGCGTAACAGCGAGTGACTTGCCATCCGCACGGGTGGCACGTTTTATAAATTGACGGACAGAGTGGACGCAAGCATGAGTCAAACTGAGGCCAAACCCAACAGCGCAGGAGCATTTTCCCCACTCAAACAAGGATTATTCGCCACAATATGGGCAGCCACCGTATTAGGCAATACGGGCAGTTTTATGCGCGACGTTGCCAGTTCATGGCTGGTCACAGGGCTGTCATCCAATCCAACGGCGATTGCGCTGATGCAAACCGCAGCAACCTTACCCATTTTTTTGCTCGCCCTCCCGGCGGGCGTGCTTTCCGATATTCTCGATCGCCGCAAACTGCTTATTGCCGTTCAGGTGTTGCTGGCTGGCGTGAGTGGCACACTGTTAATGTTATCCAGCCATAATTTGCTCACCGTTGAATACCTGATCGCCCTGACCTTTGTCGGCGGGATAGGAGCTGCACTCATGGGGCCAGCGTGGCAGGCGATTGTGCCGGAGTTGGTCCCGCGCAACGATTTACGCAATGCCGTCGCCCTTAACTCTCTTGGGATCAACATCGCGCGGGCCATAGGCCCCGCCAGCGGCGGCTTACTGCTGGCCAGCGCAGGTGCCGCAGCCACCTATGGTGCGGACGTGTTGAGCTATTTATTTGTAGTCAGTGCCCTGCTGTGGTGGCCGCGTCCAGCGAAACAGAAAACCGTCTTGTCTGAGCACTTTTTGGGGGCATTTCGGGCGGGCATTCGCTATGTAAAAGCCAGTGGCGAACTCCACCGTGTCTTGCTGCGTGCGGCAATCTACTTCGCTTTTGCCAGTGCCATTTGGGCCTTATTGCCGCTGGTCGCCCGCAAAATGCTGAATGGCAGCGCCGGGTTTTACGGCGCCCTGCTCGGCGCGGTGGGCGTCGGTGCAATCGCAGGTGCACTGCTTCTGCCACGCCTGCGGCAAAAACTTGACGCCGATCGGCTGATATTACTCTCCGCGTTGCTCTCCTCTCTGGTGATGATCCTGTTAGCAACGGCGCCTGCGCAATGGCTGGCGGTTCTGCTGATGGTGGTATTGGGTATCAGTTGGATCATTGCCCTCACGACGCTCAACGGTCTCGCACAAGCCGTGCTGCCGGACTGGGTTCGCGGCCGCGGGCTCGCGGTGTATCTCATGGTATTTAACGGTGCCATGGCCGCAGGTAGCCTGCTATGGGGGCTTATCGCGCAGCAAACCGGTTTGATAAGTACCTTAATCATGGCGGGCATTGGGCTGACAGTGGCGATGTTAGGGTGCTGGAAACACAAACTGCCCACCGGTGAAGCCGACCTTCAGCCCTCCGGGCACTGGGAGGAACCGGATGTCGACGCCGCAAAGCAAGGGAATAAAGGCCCGGTAATGGTGCAGATTGCCTATCAGATTGCAGCAGAAGATCGCCCGGCTTTCCTGGCGGAGATCACCCGGCTTTCACAAGCACGCCGCCGCGATGGCGCCTATGCATGGGGGATCACCGAACACAGCGATCACCCCGAACAGCTGATGGAGTGGTTTCTGGTTGAATCATGGCATGAACATTTGCGCCAACATCAGCGGGTTTCCCACGCCGATGCTGACCTGCAACGCAGCGTGACCCGCTTTCATCGCGGTGAACACCCTCCTGTCGTTCATCACTATCTCTCACTGTAAGAGACCGCACAGCGTGCTGGGTTACGCCTGACAATACACGCTGTGCATCCCCTCAAAATGCTGTAAACGCTCACGCCACCATGCCGCCGCATTACCCGTCGCATTTTCATTCCACGCTAAAAAGGCCTGGTCGCGACGTGGCTCACTGTCTAAACGGCGTTCAATTAGCGTCCCATCGGCCAGATGCGGCGCCGCCATATAACGAGGCAGATAACCGCAACCCAATCCGGCAAGCTGAGCCTGTAATTTAGAGGGAAAATCAGCCACGCTCAGCGTTTTCTGGTCGTCCAGCACACGTAAATCAACACCGACGCCGTGGCGCGATGAATCTTTGACAACCACGGCACGGTATTGTCGAATCTGCTCGCGCAGTAGGGGTTCGGGTAGCAAAGCCAACGGATGATGGGGCGCTACGGCAAACACATAATCCAGCCAGCCCAGGGAGAGCCAGCCAATACCGCTGCGGGTGACCGGCTCTTGCACCGCGCCAAAAACCAAATCGGCTTCACCGTAATTCAATGCCTCCCAGCATCCGGCCAACACATCGTGGCGAAACAGCAGTTGTGTATGGGAAACCTCCTGATAAAAAGCATCGATCAGCGGCGTTAACAGCGCAAAGGGCACGGAGGCATCGACGCTAATGGTCAGTGTACTTTCCCATCCGCTTTCAACGTATTTTGCCTGCTGCTCAAGCTCATTGACCGCCCGCAGTAACACGCGCCCTTTATCCAGCATTAAGCGCCCTGTCGCCGTAAAAACGGCGCGATGTCCTGAACGATCCAGCAGGGTAATCCCCAAATCACTTTCCATTTTCTGCACCGTATAACTCAGTGCCGAAGCCGTTTTAAACAGACGGGCCGCCGCCGCCGCAAAAGTGCCATGACGATCCAACGCATCAAGGATCAGCAACGCTTCCAGGTTTAACCGCATTTTCTCTCACCCCAAAAATATTGAACAACACCCCAAAATCTTTCCGTTATCAACCCACTACGGCTTTTCGTATTGTCAATTCACTTAATACGACGTCGCTGACAAGACAGTAAAAGGAACATGCCGTGACTTCCCCTTATCAGGCTGAACACATCACATTAGTGATTACGCACAGCGTAAAACAGGATAAACAGCCTGATTATGAGCGCTGGCTGGAAATTATCATGCCACAGGCCGCCGCATTTCCCGGCCATCTGGGCGTTAATGTCTTACGCCCAGTGCACGGCGAAACCACCTACACCGTGCTTATTCGCTTTGATAATGTCGATAATCTGTATCGATGGAGCCAGTCTGCCGAGCGCAAAACCCACATTGCGGCACTGGCGACGTTACTGCGTGACCAGGAGCACATTGAAGTCCGTCCTGGTGCCGCATTCTGGTTTACCCCTGCCACACCCGCTTCCCCGGCCCCTGAACGCTGGAAGCAGTTTCTGGTGACCCTGGCCGTTATTTTTCCTTCAACCAATCTGGTGCCCGGCATATGGAGCCAACTGCTCCCCACCAGCACCGGCACCCTGTGGGGGCATTTACTGTATGACGCCAGTGTCGTTGCACTGGTGGTCTACTGTTGGATGCCTCTGGTCACGCGTTATTTACATCACTGGTTAAGCCCTCGCGGCTAAATTCTGGAGAACAGACATGACGGCATCACTGATATTCACTAATGGCAAATTCCACACGGTTGATCCCGAGAATCCGCGCGCAACAGCGGTTGCGATCAAGGATGGCACCTTTCTGGCCGTAGGCAGCGACAGCGAGGTGATGCAACACGCCAGCGCAACGACGCAGATTGTTGATCTGAAAGGTGCAACCGGCATTCCCGGCCTTAACGATTCACACCTGCACCTGATTCGCGGCGGTTTAAATTACAACCTTGAACTGCGCTGGGAAGGCGTGCCTTCACTCGCCGACGCATTACGCATGCTGAAAGAGCAAGCGCTGCGTACACCCAGCCCACAATGGGTGCGCGTTGTCGGCGGTTGGAACGAGTTCCAGTTTGCTGAACGCCGCATGCCAACACTGGATGAAATCAACGATGCCGCACCGGATACGCCAGTATTCATACTGCACCTCTACGATCGCGCCTTGCTCAACCGCGCGGCGCTGCGCACGGTGGGTTACACGCGTGACACCCCAAATCCACCGGGCGGTGAGATCCAGCGAGACAGCAACGGCAATCCCACGGGTCTGTTAATTGCGCGTCCCAATGCCATGCTGCTGTACGCGACGCTGGCAAAAGGGCCAAAACTGCCTCTGGAACAACAAATTAACTCGACGCGTCAATTCATGCGTGAATTAAACCGGCTTGGTCTGACGAGCGCTATTGATGCCGGTGGCGGTTTCCAAAATTATCCAGATGATTACGAAGTTATCGCCGAATTGCACGCCAAAAAACAGCTCACCGTGTGGATTGCCTATAATTTATTTACACAAAGGCCCGGCCACGAACTGGAAGATTTTGAAAAATGGACCGACATGCTCAAACCGGGTCAGGGCACAGATTTCTATCGTCACAATGGCGCCGGAGAAATGCTGGTGTTCTCTGCCGCTGATTTTGAGGATTTTCTGGAACCTCGCCCCGATCTGGCACCGGGCATGGAGGACGAACTGGAGCGCGTGGTGCGCCATCTGGTAGAACACCGCTGGCCCTTCCGGTTACACGCGACTTATAACGAATCCATTACTCGCATGCTCGATGTATTCGAAAAAGTGAACCGCGAGATCCCCTTTAATGGTTTGCATTGGTTTTTTGACCACGCAGAAACCATCACCGAAGCCAATATCGAGCGCGTGAAGGCGCTGGGCGGCGGCATCGCGGTACAACATCGCATGGCATTCCAGGGCGAGTACTTTGCCGACCGTTACGGCAAAGAGGCGGTGAAACAAACGCCGCCCGTCGCCAGGATGTTAGCCGCAGACGTTCCGGTAGGTCTCGGCACCGATGCGACGCGTGTTGCCAGCTACAATCCATGGACGGCACTGTACTGGTTAGTCTCAGGTCGCACGGTAGGCGGGATGGCCATGTATGATGATAACGCCCGCCTTGACCGCGAAACGGCATTAATGCTTTGGACGCAGGGAAGTGCCTGGTTCTCCAGCGAACAAGGCAAGAAAGGACAAATCAAAAAGGGTCAACTGGCGGATTTAGCCATCCTCAGCAAAGATTTTTTCAGCGTGAGTGAAGAAGAGATCAAAGGGATTGAATCGGTACTCACCGTGGTCGGAGGGGATATTGTTTATGCAGCAGGTGGCTTTACCCCGCTGGCACCACCGACTATTCCCGTATTGCCAGAATGGTCTCCGGTGGCCATCGTGCCCGGCCATTATCGCAGTGCGCCCCCTCAGCATAATGCCCGCGTTGGCATGGCCATGCACCAATGCAGCGGCCCTTGCGGCGTTCATCAGCATAGCCATGATATTGCTCGTCGTTCTTCGGTACCGGTCTCGGATGATAATGCGTTCTGGGGAGCATTGGGTTGTTCTTGTTTTGCCTTTTAAGCGCTGCTGGGCCGAGAATTCGGCCCACCTTTATCTGCCCCGTGTTGCCAGTGCGCGATCCAGCTCGCTGTAGGCTTCGACCATTTTTTCCAACGAAGCCCGGTTTAAGCCGCTGGGATTAGGCAGTACCCATACCTCTGTGGTGCCGATAGTGATGTGCTGTCGGCCCCACTCGACCTTCGGCAAACCAAAGGCTTTTTTAAACGCGTCTTTGCCCAACACCGCCAATGCCTGCGGTTGGTAAGTGAGGATTTTATCCGCCAGTTGTCGCCCGCCTTCACGTAACTCGGTTCCCTTCAGTTCATTTGCCTGTACCGTGGGTCTCTCCACCAACATGGTAATCCCACAGCCGGTATCCAATAGCGTGCGCTCCTCTTCTGGCTTCAGCAGGCGATCGGTAAATCCCGCGTGCCAAATCACCTTCCAAAAGCGATTTCCCGGATGGGCAAAATGGAATCCGGTATGCGCAGAAGATTTACCCGGATTGATACCGCAAAACACCACCCGTAAGGCAGGTGCAAGGATATCGGTGATGTCATGTTCCAGTGCCGTCACAGATTTCTCCCGTCCTTAACGCAACACAAATTTGCATAAGCCGTAGTTTTGCACACCGTCAGAAAAGTGCACGGCCTACGTGCTTCTCCACTGCACCGGGTGTGGCCGGGAGAAATGGCGCAAAAACAATCAGTCAGCGGCGAAACGCTGGATTGTCCCAGGGGGTTACATTATACTTGCGCACCTCGGCCCCTTAGCTCAGTTGGTTAGAGCACGCGACTCATAATCGCTTGGTCGCTGGTTCAAGTCCAGCAGGGGCCACCAAATTTTAGTTTTAAAATCAAAGTATTAAACCACCTTCTACCAGGTGGTTTTTTTATGTCACTTTTTGAATGTCCCCTTTTTGTCTCCCGCGCTGAAGATTTTCGCGAGAATATCATGCTTTCACGCGGGTTTCGCCAATACATCAACTCACCTTATCAACCAGTGACTGGCTGCTTATCATTCGTCGCTTTACTGCGCCAGATCAATGGTTCTCCATCATCAGGCCGCGCTAAACGATAGATATTGTCCATTAAATAAATTAAAGTAATCGCCAGGCAAAAGCGGATGACTTTCCTGCCAGTGGCTTCGCGAAGAATAGCGTAGTCAGGCCGCATTCAGATAAAACGAAGGAAATAAGAAAGTGAGAAGTGAATTACTCTCTGTGGCTAAACTCGGTGCATTAATCGGTTTTGTGATGTTTGGATACACACTGGGCAGCGGCAGAAGTGATGCTCTGGTTGCGTTCGTTAAAGAGGACAGAGATCGCGCCAGAAATGACCTTGCTCAATTACGTGACGAGTTTGATTCGTTAAAACTTCAGCTCGCCACCACGGTAAGCAATAACCCGGCTATCTCCTCTGAGGCAGAGAAAGCGGAAAATAAAACAGACCCAGATAATCCATCGCCACAGCGCTTTGCCTCTGAGCAGCGAATAATTCAAACGCAAAACACCGACGTTTTCTTTGACGGTAGCCTGGATATTACGCTGATAGCCACACACTATTCTGGAAGTCCGTTGCGATATAAAGCTTCTGCAACGGTGTTAATCCCAGGCTCAGAGCCATTTACTATCAAAGATGCCGATCCTGGCAGCGCATTTAGCGTTGGCGATTTCCAGGTGGTTATCTTTAGCACAGGCATTTTCTCTGCGACCTTTAAAGTTTTTAAAATAAAATAAAATGTCATTTTTAATGAACAATAGTTTAAGGAATAATCATGCGAAAACTCGGAATGTTTGTTTTTGTACTTTTCTTTTTAGCGGGTCCCGTCGCCCTTCTTTTATCAGAAATACCCCTTATTTTTGGATTACACATTCAGTGGCTTGAAAAACACACTCACATTTTCGCATTAATACAAACCATTTTACTGATATCAGTCTTCATTATATTCACTCTACTCTTCTCGGTTGCATTTTTCAAAGATGGCATATTTAAATATACCTTTTCAGAAATATCAGGAATAGCAGGAATAGCAGGGATTGTTCTTTTTCTGTTATCCTCCAGCCTGATGGTGTTTTTCCCATTTTTTTCATGGTTAGCAATACTAGGAGGGTTATTTTGCCTCTATACCGTGTTTGTTCCCTTGATCACGCTCATCCATAAAAAAATGGATGGAAATAACTGGGAAAAGGCTGCTGTTGGAGCCATCCTTTCATTCGTTTTCTTGTACTACACCGGATATAAAAGTAACATACTGATCAATGATATTTTTTCTGTTGACGCACACCATTTTTTATTCACAAAAATAATTGCTATCGCGACCATTATATCACCCGCACTCACTATTATTAGCCTGTTTCCACTTTTTCATTACAGTAATCTATTCAGAAAAAGAGAGAGTGAAAAAAGCGATTCCTTCTTTGTATTAAATAGTTTCCTGGCATCATTCTGCCTGATGGTCTTTAGTATTTTGATGCTATCCAATGGAAAAGATCTGGTTAAAAACGTCGCCTCCACTGTCGATTTCAACGCCCGTTCCATTTGTTCAAATGTGAGCAATGGAGAAGGTGTGATTTATCTTGATGACAGATATGAGCTGATACTGGTCGATAAAATCGACAATAACCAACACCAATATGAAATCAGGAAATGTGAAATCAGCAAATCCTAAATTCACAGGACGAACAGCCCTCTCCCGCTGGTTCTTCAACGCTTGTGGGCTGTTCATTACATATATCAATCATATCTACCGCCACCGCAATAAATCTCCCCTCAGCGGCATATGCTGCAACTCAACTATACTCAACACACCGTTGCACCCTTTCTAAACGCCACACGACCATCTTATTCTGGAGCGCCCTATGGCTGCTGAAATATTTAATACCCTGGGTACCGCCGCTGGCATCGGGGGAATTGCGTTTGGCGTGCTGTATCTCGTTTTTAAATCGGTACTGAACAATACCAAGATGTTCCCTAAACTCCCTGCAGAATTAGCCTACCGTATTCTTCGCTTACTGATTGTGTTGACTTTTAGCGCCCTGTTGGTGGGTGTGGCAGCCTGGCTTATTTCTATTACGCTTCCTCTGTTCAAACAGCAGGATAAACCCTCAACCACGCAAACCTATACCCGTGAACCGCAAGATGAATATCCCGGCATTGAAATTGTGTATCCTGAAAATTGGACCCTCAAAGAGGCAGGCACTGGCGTGCCGACACTATTTCCACCGCGCGATGCCAGAGAGAGTGAACTCGGTTTGCGCATTGAGATTGTTATTTCCAGCCTCTCCCGAACGGCTTTAGCGCAAGATTCTGGCGTCAATCTCGCTGATTCCGCAAAAGATAACGCCACCTTGACCGATAACCAATTTAAAGCATTTATCACTACCTCAATGACAGCGCAGTATGACGACGGGTTGGTCTTTAAAGGAGAAAGGCTGACCGATATTTCTGTGTATTCAGCAGCAGATGCGTCTCGCGAGATAACGACCGCGCACGCCTGGATAGTGGATTATGTGCAGCATGATCTGTATTACCGAGGACTTCATTTTCTTCAGCAGCCTGCCCCACTGTCTAATACGCCAGAACGTGACGGCATGATTGAGGTAACTTGCGTGGCTCCCGCCATCAACTTCGCATTTGTGAGTGCGGCATGCGATAGCATCCTTGCTCACACTGCGGCTGTCTCTACGCACTATTTTGAAGATTAGCCCTTTACCCTCACAGCAATTCAACACCGAAGCGTTTCATCACGCTGGCATATCCCAAAAAAATCACGACGGTCATCACGCAGGATGCCAACAGCGCAGGCCAGAATCCCCAGCGCTGATACAAAAAGGGGAAACTCAAGAACATTGGCAGCGTGGGCACCACATACCAAAAAGTGTACCAGGCATGGCTGGCGATTTTGGCCTGCGTTTGCCCCTCTATTTTCATCCAGATCAATACCAATACCGTGACTAACGGCAGCGCAGCGACCAGGCCGCCCAGGCGGTCGCTGCGTTTTGCAAGTTCAGAGATCAGCACAACCATCGCTGCTGTAATCGCGTATTTGGTGATTAGCCACACCATACTTGCCCCCGGATTTAACGCTTCATTAGCCACTGCAACGTTACATCCATCAGCACTTGGCCGCCAGCGCTAACATGCGCGGGTTCTGCCCACTCGGTGGGTTCGTGGCTAATGCCCTCGCGACAAGGAATAAAGATCATTGCCGAAGGGCAAATCGCCGCCAGATAACGCGCGTCATGCCCGGCGGCTGAAAGCACGGGCATGGCAGGATACCCGCGTGCAATTGCCGCCTCAGCAATTGCCGTTTGCAACCCAGGGTCAAAAGCATTGGGTAACGCAGCGCTTAAGCCTTCGAGCTGAACATCACAAGGTGCGGCCTGTTGCGAAATAATCGCTTCGCAGCGTATTGCCAGACGCTGGAGCACTTGCGCATCCGGATGGCGCAGGTCGATACGAAACTGTACGCGATGCGGGATCACCGAGGGAGCATTGGGCACTACCGTTAACCATCCGATAGTGAATAAGGCTGCTGCCTCCGTGCCCCCCACCTGTTGATACAGCGCTTGTGCAATGCGGGTGAAGGCCGCCAGTGCATCGCGGCGCACAGGCATCGGCACAGTCCCAGCATGCCCACCCTCTCCGTTTAGGGTTACTTGCCAGGTGTACTTGCCCTGAATCCCCCTCACCACACCAATCACAGACTGTGCCTGCTCAAGCTGCGTAGCTTGTTCAATATGCGCTTCCAGATAAGCCGCAGGCGGAGACATGCAGGCATAAGTGGGTAAGCCCGTTGCCGCGTGCAGCGCATCCAGCGCTTGTCCCACTGAAATCCCCTCGGCATCCCTGCAACTGCGGATAGTATTCAGTGAGCGAGCACCTGCAAACCCCGCTGAGCCCATCATTCCGGGCGCAAAACGTGAGCCCTCTTCATTCATCCACGCCACGGCAACCACATCACAAGCAGGTTCGTAGCCCGCTTCACGCAGCCGTACTAACACTTCAAGCGCGGCCAGCACGCCATAGACACCGTCAAAGCGTCCACCGGTCGGCTGGCTGTCGAGATGGCTGCCCAGGAGCAACGGCGGAGCAAGGCGATCGCGGCCCGCCAGCACAATAAACAGATTGCCGAAAGCATCTGTGCAGGGGTGCAGATCGCTGGCCTGCGCCCAACGTATCATCAGATGCCAACTGGCAATCTCTTCACTGCTCAGCGCCTGCCGGTTGACGCCATTCCCGGCAATCGCCCCAATCTCTGCCATGTGCATTAATCGCCGCCAGAGACGGTCGCCGTTGATCTCCATTTCGCCTCCTATTCGGTGCGCATGATCTGCGTCGGATTGGCACGCGGATCGCGCACGCGCCATTTGCCCTGCTCAACCTGCGCCAAAAACTCGGCCAGTAAGCGGTTAAACCACTCGGGCTCCTCCAGATTCAATGTGTGTCCGGTTTTCGGCAGGATCGCCAATCCTGCGGCGGGCAGATGTTTTTTCAGATACAAACCCGGCTGTAAGCAGTGGTCGTCTTCATCACCAACCATCACCAGCGTCGGGACGTGCATCTGCTGGATCTCTGCCTCTAACTGATAGAACGCCGGGCGGCGTGCCTGCACGCCGCGCATGGTCATGGCGGCCCCCTGTGAATCGTGTTCTGCCAAACGGTCGGCGAAGCGCTGCCAGCCGAGTGGGTCTTTGGTTTGAAACTGCACGCGGCTGGCTCCCAGGGCATACACTTCTGAGAACTTTTTGGCCCCCTGAGTCGCAAAGTTCTCAGCAACTTGCAAAGAAACCTGGCGAAAATACGCTTCGTTTTCCGCACCACAACCGTAACCAGCGCCAGCGATAGTGAGTGATAACGCCCGTTCCGGCGCCACCAGCCCAAAGTGCAATGCGGCAAAACCGCCCATCGACAAGCCCACAACATGCGCCCGTTCAATACCCAAGCCATCCAACACCGCTAACGCATCCAACACGGCGCGACGTTGCGAATAGGCCTCCACCTGTTCAGGGATCGCAGAAGGTGGATAGCCCCGCGCGGCATAGGTTATGCAGCGATAGCGGCGGCTAAACGCCTGAATTTGCGGCGTCCAACTGTCGACATTGCCGCCGAACTCATGAATAAACAGGATTGGGGTACCTTCCCCGTAGCTCTCCACCCACAGTTGTACGTCATCATCGGTGTTGATATACATGTCAGCTCCTTAAAACGGCTGTGGCGACGTGCGCCGATCGCGCGCCTGGGCGACCATCTGGGGTAACAACTGAGCGAATTTCTCCGCCCACGCCTGCGGTACCGTGGTGCTGACTTTAATAAAGCGATCGCCGAACGTAGCCGTGTGATAACCACCGTGGCGGATCTGAATGCCCTGTTCGAGATAACAGGCCACCAGCGCTTCCGGGCACACATCGGCTGCAGACACATCAATCACCAGGAAATTTCCCCCCGAGGGATAGACCGGTATAAAGAGACCGGGGATCGCGTTCACGGCATCAGCGATCAAGGCTTTGTTACGGTTATCCTGCTCCCGCAGGGCATGCATCCACTGCTCTTTTACCGCAAGTCCCGCCTCGGCGGCCCGCTGTGCAGGCACACTGGCCCCGAGGACACCCGCATTCCACGGCGCCAACTCAGCCAACAACTCAGGTGCGGCAATCAGAGCACCGATTCGCAATCCGGCCAGCCCCAGCCATTTGGAAAAGCTCACTGACATCACCACGTGCTGGCTGTCCAGCCCCAGTGCCGCCACGTGCTCGGGAGCGAAATCGCGGTAGGTGCAGTCATGTACCAGCAGTGCATCATGACGTTTGGCAATCTTGATAAAGGCCGCCAACTCATCACGGCTGTAGCTGATGCCGAGGGGATTATTGGGATCAACGAGGTAAATCAGTGCGGTGTTGTCATCCACATTGGCGGCCAGGGCTTCCGGCGTCAGACGATACTGGCACTCGGCGTTCCAGATGGGGATTTGGATCACCTGTGCGCCCATCTGTTCAGCAAACTGACACGGCCATTTCCAACTGGGATCGGTGGTCACAAAGGTGGTGCCTGGCCGACAGCGGGCACGACACAGCGTGGAGAGCGCATTGACGCCGCCATCGGTCACCATCGCCTCAACGCCCGCCACGCCGATATCGGCCACAATGGCCTGGCGCAGGGATTCAAAACCCAGCGGCGGTGCATAAGCATTAAATTCAGCAGCAGCGATCGAAGTATTCAGCGCCTCAATCACCGCAGGATGCGCCGGTAAATGGTTGGTGTTTTGCCCCATCCAGTACAAACCGTCGGTGGCAAACAGGCGGTCAAACCAGGCATTACGCGTGAAGATATCAGCCATCGTGCCCCCTAAATCACTGAACCACGAGCAGCGATACCGCCGTCGATGGTGATGTTGGTGCCACTGATATAGCCCGCCCGTTCAGACGCCATAAACGCCACCAAATCCGCGACCTCTTCCGAAGTGGCTGGGCGCTTGCCGGGATACAGCGCAAACAGCTCTTCCCAGCGCGCTTCGTCGCCCAGCATATCGATGGATTTACGCTTCATGATTTTCAGCATGCGGTCGGTGGCCACCGGGCCCGGATTAATACCGATGACGCGAATACCGTCATCCAGGCTGCGGCCCCCCAATGCCTTAGTGAAGGACATCAGCGCGGCGTTGCCGGTACTGCCTGCGATGTAGCTGGCATCCCAGTTTTCACCGGAGTTGCCAATCACGTTGATGATCACGCCGCTGTGGGCGGCTTTCATTTGTGGGTAATAGAGGCGGCACAGCGTAATGTAGCCAAAAACTTTCAGATCAAACCCGGCACGCCAGGCCCCATCGTTGACCACATCCAGCGATCCGGCAGGAATGTCACCCGCATTATTCACCAGAATATCCACCGGACCCACTTCTGCCGCCAGTGACTCCATTGCCACCGTAGAGCTCAGATCCTTTTCGTAGACGTGTACGCTGACGCCATACTCATTGATCAATGCCGCTTGTAAATCGCGCATCGCTGCACCGTTACGTGCTGCCAGGTGCAGCGTACAACCTTCAGCCGCCAATATGCGTGCCGTTGCTTCGCCGATCCCTTTAGATGCGCCGGTGATCAGCGCACTTTTGCCATTTAAATTGAGTTTCATCGTATTCCCTCCAGGTTAGGTATACATGACAAAGCAATTTGCATACCAAGAGAGAAAAATGAATTACGAGAAACCGGCAATAAAGTCGACGAGGTCATCGCCGAGCAGGGTTAAATGCTTACGCATTGCGTCATGCGCGGCATCCGCGTCATTTTTGGCAATCGCGTCAACAATCGCACCGTGTTCCGCCAGCGTTTTACTGACGCGACCCGGATGAAACGTCACCCGGCGGCGATAGACCCCCACCCGGTTGCGCAGCGCGCGGGTTTCTTCCTCTAAGAACGCGTTGCGGGCAATGGCATAAATGGCCTCGTGGAACTGCAAATTCAGCTCGTAGAACGCCGCAGGTGAGATGCTTTCCCCGTGATCCGCCATCTGTTGATGCAGTTGTCGCAGGCGAACCAGTTGCTCTGGCGTGATCCGCCGTGCCGCCAGCCGGGCGCACAGCCCCTCCAGTTCCGCCATTACCTGGAACATTTCCAGCAGTGAATTTACCGTTAATGCCCGCACCATCACGCCCTGACGCCCGTTTAGATCCACCAGGCCGTCGGCGGCCAACAGGCGAAAGGCTTCACGTACAGGCGTACGCGATACATCAAAACGGGCCGCGATCTCTTTCTCATCCAATCGCTTACCGGGTTCGAGGGCACCGCTGGCGATCTCTTTTTCCAATGTTTGTTTCAGGCCATCCGCCAGCGACGATCCCGCGATGCGGGAGAGGTTTTTTTGCTCACTCATGGTGCTTTTTGCCCACCTGATTGCACTGTTATGATCCAAATTGCATACCTTAATCATCAACAGGTATACATAAACAGGATTCACCTGCCTTTCGTATTGTCGCTGGTTTCACGCGCACGTCAATGCTGATTTCGGAATCTGGCACACATCCTGCAAGACCTCTACAGCAGGAGAGAAGAGTAAAACCGCCTGCCATGTATACATCACACACTATTGCCTGTGTTAGCAGGCGGTTTATCACCCGAGACCAGAGGATTCAACATGCCAAAACTGACTTCGCCGTTCGCCCGCCGCTGTCTGACGGGATTACTCTGCTCCGTGCTGCTGGCAAGTGCCGCGCAGGCGGCCACCGAAAAAGTCTCCGTACGCCTGAAGTGGTTGGCGCAGGCGCAATTCGCCGGTTTCTACGTGGCAAAAGAGAAAGGGTTTTATGAGCAGCAAGGGTTGGACGTCACCATTAATCCCGGCGGCCCAAACATTAACGTGGAAACGCTGGTAGCGTCTGGTGCCGATACCTTTGGTCTGGCAGGCGGTATGGAGAGCGTGCTGGCCGCGCGTGAAAAAGGCCTGCCGATTGTGGCATTGGCGATGTCGCAACAGCGCACCCCTTTTGTGTTTGTGACCCACGCCGATTCCGGCATCAATAGCTTCCAGGATTTCAAAGGCAAAAAAGTGTCGGTGTGGTTTACCGGCGTGCAGTATCCCCTGCTGGCTTCCCTCGGCGCAGCAGGCCTGAAAAAAGAGGATATCACCCTGCTGCCACAATCCGTGTCGCTGAACCCCTTTATCGATAAGCAGGTCGATGTCGCCACCGTGACGCTCTACAACGAATACAACACGCTGAAAGAAAAAGGCGTCACCAATCTGAAACTGATCTCCCCGGATGACGTCGGCGTCACCACCCAACAGGATGCGTTGATCACCTCCAAAGCGATGATCGAAAAAGATCCGCAAAAAGTGCAGGCGTTTGTCAATGCCACGCTGGAAGGCTGGAAATACGCTCTGGAAAACCGCGCCGAAACCATCGATATCCTGATGAAAGCCAACCCCAGTCTGGATCGCAAACATCAGGTCGCCATGCTGGATTCCGTCGCGCCTCTGATGTACCCGCAAGGCTCGCCTGGGCTTGGCAATGTCGACCTGCCGAAAGCCGAGAAGATGATGAATTTGCTGGTGCAGTACGGTGCGTTGAAGCAGCCAGTGGATGTGAATCAGACCTTTGATCTCAGCTTCTGGCAGAAAGTCCCCGCGCAATACAAAACCCTTAACTGATCGCAACCACGCGGAGAAGCCTGATGACCGTTGCACCGAAAACCCGTCTGCCCCTGCTGCAGTTGGACAATTTGTGGAAACGCTTTGGGGATACGCAGAAACCGGTGATTGCGGTCTCCAGCGTGAACCTGACCGTCAACGAGGGCGAGTTTGTCACGCTGGTTGGCCCTTCTGGCTGTGGCAAATCCACGCTGTTTAACATGATCGCGGGACTGATTCATCCCGATAACGATGGCGCAATTCTGTTTAAAGGTCAGTCGCAGCAGGATGGCGAACTGCTGGGCAAAGTGTCGTTTATGCCACAGCGCGACCTGCTGCTGCCGTGGCGCACCATCAAAGACAACGCCATTTTAGCGCTGGAGTGTGAAGGCGTGCCGCGTAAGGAAGCGCGGCAACGGGCACAAGATTTGTTCCCCAGTTTTGGCCTGAGCGGCTTTGAAGACAGCTACCCGCATCAATTATCGGGCGGCATGCGTCAACGGGTGGCGTTAATGCGCACCTTCCTGTTTCAGCGCGATTTGATGCTGTTAGATGAGCCTTTTGGCGCACTGGACGCCCTGACTCGCACATTAATGCAACGCTGGTTACTGGATTTATGGGAACAGCACCGCCGCACCATTTTGTTTATTACACACGATATCGACGAGGCGATTTTCCTCGGCAGCAAAGTGGTGGTGATGAGTGCGCGCCCAGGCACCATTAAATGCATTGAAACCATTGATCTGCCGCGCCCGCGCAGTGCGGATATCGTCACTTCGCCCGAATTTATTGCGATTAAAAAGCGCCTGCTGGATGCCATTGAGGAGGAGAGCATGAAGTCGTTTCGCTTCACGCAGAAAGAGGGGCAATCATGACGAAACGCCTGCTGACTCACCCCCTGCTGATGTCACTGCTGCTGGTTTTCCTGTTTTGGCAGGGCAGCGTTTCGCTGTTTGCCATCAGTCCACGCTACCTGCCGTCACTGGCGATGGTTGCACAGGACGTGCAAGCAAACTGGCCACAATTGCTGGCCAGCACCGGGCGCACCGCACTGGAAACCCTGCTCGGCTTTGGTCTCGGCACCCTGTTTGGGCTGGCCTGCGGCATTCTGTTCTTTTACGTCAGTTGGATCGACCGCGCCTGGTTTCCACTGTTTGTGGTTTCACAAACGGTGCCGGTGATTGCCTTTGGCGCACTGGTGGTGATTTGGTTTGGTAACACGCTGTTTGCCAAAGTGATGATCGCTTTTTATCTGACCTTTTTACCGGTGACGTTGAACACCAAGCGCGGATTGCAAATGGTGGATCCACTGCATATCAGTCTGCTACGCAGCTTTGGGGCCAGCGGGTTTAAACGCTTTCTGGCGCTGCATTTTCCTGCCGCGGCACCGTCGATTTTCGTCGCCATGAAGCTGGGGATTTCGCTGGGTCTGGTCGGCGCGATCGTCGGCGAATGGTTTGGCGATACCGTTGGATTGGGCGTCCTGCTAATTCAGGCCATGTACAACGAAGATGTGGTACGCATGTGGACCTTAATTGTTATCTGCGGCGCGTTGGGTGCGCTGTTGTATGGCGTAGTCGAACGCTGTGAGAGGAGCTTTGCATGGTGGGGGAAACAACCGTGATGGGCAAAGTGTTACCGCCGCTGTTCGGCGTGCTAAGCCTGATCTTGCTGTGGGAAGGCAGTATTTGGCTGTTCAACATCCAGCCGTTTGTGCTGCCGTCGCTACACAGCATTGCGCTGGCGATTTTCGGCAGCGGCAGCAGCCTGTGGATTGCGATGGGCTGGACGTTAGTCGAAGCGCTAACCGGTTTTGCGCTCGGCCTGTTGGTCGGCTTGTCGCTGGCGATGTTGATGATCGTCGTGCGTCCGCTGGAAGCGATCTTGATGCCGCTGGCGGTGGCGATCAACTCGGTCCCCACCGTGGCGTGGATCCCACTGGCGCTGATCTGGTTTGGTATGGGCGCGATGTCGAAGATCGTGCTGGTGGTGTTAGCCGTGAGCTTTGTGATTCTGGTGAATAGCCTGCACGGGTTAAAACAGGCCGATCCGCAGATGATCAACCTGATGCGCAGCTTCGGCGCCAGTCCGCTGACCATTATGCGCAAGTTACAACTGCCCGCCGCGTTACCCAATATCGTCAGCGGCCTGCGCGTAGGCCTGGTGCGCAGCATTATCGTCGCCATCGTAGCGGAAATGCTCGGGGCCTATCAGGGTATCGGCTGGACCATTTTCCAATCCACGCAGCAGGTTGATTTTCTCACCGTCTGGGCTGCCGTGGTGGTTTCTTCGCTGGTCAGCATTGCGCTGTATGGGCTGTTGGCCTGGATTGATACAACCTTTATCTGGTGGAAATAGTCATGATGCAAACCGAACAGCAACTGCGTATTCAACTGGCCGCCTGTTATCGCCTGATCGCCCATTTCGGTATGGATGATCTGATCTACAACCACATTTCCGTCCGCTTGCCTGGGCCGGAGCACCATTTTTTGATCAACCCGTATGGTCTGTTCTTTTCAGAGATCACCGCCTCCAGCCTGATCAAGATCGATCTCGACGGCAACGCGGTAGAGCCCAGCGACTATCAGGTCAATCGCGCCGGATTTGTGATCCACAGCGCGATTCATGCCGCACGCGAAGATGCCCTCTGTGTGCTGCACACCCATTCCGATGCCGCCACCGCCGTTTCGGCGCTGGAAGAAGGGTTGCAACCGGTGAGCCAGTTTGCCATGCACTTCTGGAACCGACTCGGCTATCACCAGTATGAGGGCGTGGCGTTGGATACCGATGAACGCACGCGGCTGGTACGCGATCTCGGCCCACACCAGGTCATGGTGCTGCGCAACCACGGTATTTTGGCTGCCGGTCGCACCATCCCCGAAGCCTTTATGCTCGCCTACTACTTTGAACGCGCCGCGCGTATTCAGTTAATGGCGCAAGGCAGCGGCAGCCAGCTCATGCTGCCTCCGGAAGCGGTCTCCGAGAAAGCCGCCCGTCAGTTTAACCAGTGCGAAGGCGATATTCGTTTGCGCGGTGAGCGCGAATGGCCCGCCTTTATTCGTCTGCTGGATCGTCTCGATCCCAGCTATCGTCAGTAAAAAAGAGGAGCTTACGATGTTAGAGTTACGCCCGTTAACGTCACACATTGGCGTGGAAGTGCTGAACGTAGATGCGACCCAACCCATTGATGAGGCGACCTACAGCGCCCTGCGCGACGCGCTGAATACCCACTCGGTATTGCTGCTGCGCAATCAGCCGGTCAGTGAGGCCCAACACGTGGCCTTTGCCCGTGAATTCGGCGAACTGCAGGTTCACGTGCTGAGCCAATATCTGACCACGCCCTATCCTGAACTGTATGTGCTGTCTAACGTGAAGCAAGACGGTAAAGCGATTGGCAACCACAAAGAGGGCTGGAACTGGCACTCTGACTGGTCCTATCTGGAAGTGCCCTGCTTTGGTTCCATTCTGCATGCAGTGGAAGTGCCGCCAGAAGGGGCTGACACTCTGTTTTCTTCTATGTATGCGGCTTACGACGCGTTAGACGAGGCTACCAAACAGCAGATTCAGCCGCTCAGCGCCGTGCACTCTTATGCCACCTATTATGCGAAAGCCTTTGCCGATCGTGATCCGCTATCCGCCGAACAGAAAGCCGCCACACCAGATGTGGTACATCCGTTAGTGCGCAAACATCAGGAAACCGGACGCCCGTCGCTGTTTGTCGGTCAGGACATCGTGAAAGAGATCATCGGTCTGTCACCGGCGGAGAGCGAAGCCTTGCTGGCGCGTTTAAATGCCCATGCGGTCAGTGAAACCTTTACTTATCGCCACAAATGGCAGGCGCACGATCTGTTGATTTGGGACAACCGCTGCACCATGCACCAGGCAACGCCTTATGATGACGTGGCATACCGCCGCGTGATGCATCGCGCAACCGTAAAAGGCAGCGAACGTCCGCAGGCAATGGTGTAATCATGAAGCAACCCGGCGATCGTATTCATCAGGCACTGTTACGCGCCTATCAGCAGCGACATCTTAATAGCCTGAGCTGGCTGGCAACGGAATCGGCACTGGCCGACGCCGCCCGCTTGAACGCTGAACAGCCCGCCACACCGCTCGCCGGATTGCCGTTGGTGGTGAAAGACAATATTGATGTCGCCGGGATGCCCACCAGTCTCGGCACCGATTTGCTGGCCGAGGAAATCGTGCCGACCAACGCGCCGCTGGTCACGCGTTTACAAGCAGCAGGTGCGGTCATTATTGGCAAAGCCAATATGCATGAGCTGGCATCCGGCACCAGTGGCCTTAATGCCGCACGCGGTGATGTGTTGCATCCGTTTTTATCCGGGCGCGTCGTGGGCGGGTCTTCCAGCGGCAGCGCGGCTGCCGTGGCGGCCGGCATTGTGCCAGTGAGTATTGGCACCGATACCGGCGCATCCGTGCGTCTGCCCGCCTCATTTTGTGGCTTGATTGGCTTTCGGCCCTCTGCGGGCCGTTATCCTCAGACGGGCATCGCCCCGATCTCGGTGAGCCGCGATACGGCAGGTATTTTGGCGCAGCGCATCAGCGATGTGATCGCCGTGGATGCGGTGATCAGCGATCAGCATCATGTGCCTTGCGTCACGCTCGACGGTTTGCGGCTCGGCGTACCGCGTCCGCATTTCTGGCACGGGTGCGATTCGGCGGTGTTGGCAGCCGCGGAGCCAGCATTAGCGCAGTTGCAACGGCGTGGCGTCACCCTTATCGATATTGATATCCCGCAGGTCGCGGAACTGGCGGTGCAAGCGGGATATCCGATGGCCTCCTTTGAGATGCTGCGTGATTTACCGCACTATCTGGCCCAGCGCCGCAGCCGCTATAGCTTTAAGCAGTTGTGTGCCGCCGTGAAAAGCCCGGATGTGCGCGCACTGTTGGCAGACGCAGCAACGGTCAGCGCAGCACGTTATCAGCAAGCCCTCACCGATTGGCAGCCCCTGCTGGTGGCACGCTATCAGCAGGTATTTCAGCAGCATCAGTTAGATGGGCTGATTTTCCCCAGCGTACCGATGCTGCCACCGCTGCGGGAGGGGGCCAACCATCACTTTCGTCGGCTGATTGCCAACTGTGAGCCCGCCACGGTCGTTGGCCTGCCGTGTATTTCACTGCCTCTCGCTCAAAGCACAGACGGCATACCCGTGGGCATTGAACTGCAATTTGCACACGGCGATGACCGTCGCTTACTGCAGGTGGCGGCTGAACTGCTTTCTGCGCAGTAACAGAAGGCAATTTCTGGCAGAATCAGCGGAGACTTCTCTCAACAGGATCCTGAGCATGAATGATTCGTTAGTGATTTTACTGCACGGCGTGGGCAGCAACGGGGCCGATCTCGCTGGATTAGGTGATTTTTGGCACGACAGCTTTCTGCCTGATACGGCTTTTGCCTCACCGAATGCGCCACAGCGCTTCCCCTATCAGCACAGCGATGGCTGGCAGTGGTTTAGCCTGGAAGGTGTGACGCCGGAAAACCGCCCGGCACGCCTGGAAGCCGCTCGCGCAGACTTCGATGTGCTGCTTAATCGCATCATCCATGCGCATCAGATGCAGGACCAACTGCATCGCGTGGTGCTGGTTGGCTTTTCGCAAGGGTCGATGATGGCGCTGGATGCGCTGGCGAGTGGCCGTTGGCCGGTTGGCGGTGTGGTGGCCTTTAGCGGGCGCTTATCCACCCGCGATCCGCTGCAGGCGGCGAATACGCCGGTGCTGCTGATCCACGGCCAGCAAGATGAGGTGATTCCGTGGCGCGAAAGCGAATCCGCCGATGCGCGCCTGCGGGCGGCAGGTTATCACGTTGAAGCCCATTATGAGCCTGCAACGGCGCACACCATTTCGATTGAAGGGGTGCAACAAGCCGGCGCCTGGATCGCTGAAGTGCTGGGCGCGGACGAGCAGGATTAACGCCCGCGAAATTCGCGGCGATAGCGCGACGGCGAAGTATTAAGCTGCTTTTGAAAATGGCGACGCAGTGAGGTGGTGGAAGGAAAACCCACTTCACTGGCAATCAGCTCAATCGGCTGATCGGTCTTTTCCAGGAAGCGCTGTGCGACCACAATACGCTGGTTCAACAACCAGGCTGAAAAACTGCTGCCCGTGCTTTGCTGAAAGCGGCGCGTAAAGGTTCGGCGGCTCATGCAGGCTTTATCTGCCACGCAATCGAGGGTTAACGACTGCTGGAGATTTTCCGTTGCCCAGTCCAATGCGCGCGAAAAGCTGTCGCCCTGCCGCGTGTTTTGAATCGGTTGCTCGATAAATTGCGCCTGTCCCCCTTGCCGATGCGGCGGCACCACTAACTGACGCGCCACGGTACTGGCAATATCGGCGCCCCACGCCTGGCGGACCAGGTGCAGACAGCAATCAATACTGGCGGCGGTACCCGCTGAGGTCACCACATCGCCTTCATCGATATACAGCACGTCTTTGTCCATACTGACCGACGGATACAAACGCTGAAAATCGGCGGCCCATTGCCAGTGTGTGGTGGCCTGTCGACCATTCAGCAATCCCGCTGCCGCCACCACAAACGCGCCCATACACAGGCCCACAATTTTCGCCCCGGCCGCGTGCGCCTGGCGCAAGGCCGCTAAGAGTTCGTCATCTGGCTGATGGTTCGGCGTATCCCAACTCGGCACGATCACCACTTCCATACCGCTGAGCGCATCAAGACCGTTTTCCACCACAATGGAAAAGCCAGCATTGGTTTTTAGCGCACCCGGCTGTGTCGCGCAGATGGTTAAGGTACACAGAGGTGTGCCCGCAGGCGAGAGTGCTTTTTCAAACACCGCGTACGGGACAGAAAGATGGAAAGGAATAATGCCATCAAATACGACAATGCCAATCTTCATGCTCATGGAACAGTCCTCCAGTGACTTTACGTGAGTATACGCGTTTCGTTCACTGGAGGCCGCTCCGTTTGGTCTTATTTCGTCAGTGGCAACGCCATCACATCAGAAGTGGTGCGGATTTCTGCAAACACATCGGCAACACCAGCCAGTGCAGCACGTTGCAGCACGTTGTGATCCACTACGCCATTTTTCCAGTCGTTGAGATCACGCGTTGCCGTCGCATCTTCCGGGATGATCACGCTATAACCCAGTGGCACCGCATCACGTGCAGTTGAAGAGATGCACATATGGGTCATCAAGCCGGTGACGATCACTTTCTCAATGCCGCGCTTTTTCAACTGCGCATCCAGATCGGTGCCGACAAATGAACTTGGCGTGGCTTTGGTGATGATGGTGTCTTTTGACGTCGGCTGCAGATCTTTATGGAATTCTGCATACACGGAACCGTCAGCAAACAGCGGGCTGTCTTTCGGGCCGAGGTGACGCACGAAGAAGACCGGCATGCCTTTGGCGTGCGCGTATTCCACCAGCTTCTTGCTGTTGTTCAGGGCTTGCATGCCGTCTGGAATCACCATTTTGCCTTTGAAGCCTTTGCCTTCGAAGTATTCGTTCTGAATGTCCACCACGATCAGCGCAGTTTTGGAAGCAGACAGCGACGTGGTCGCCGTTGCGCCCGCCATTTGTTGAATGGTTTTGGTGTTTACATCAGCAGCAGTAGCATAGTTCACAGACGACGCCATCATGGCGGCAAACAGGGCAGTACGGATAAACGTTTTCATTTCTCACTCCATGAATGTCAGGGATACAGGGTAATCAGACGCAGAGGTCTGTGGTTCGGGAGAGAGTATTCCGTAATGCGGGCACCGCGAGGAGTCACTTACATCCCCAAAAGCGGTACTTTTGGGCCAAACAAAAAAACGGACGCTCAGCGTCCGTTTGCAGATTAGGTTTGTGGCACCGGCCACTGGGTGAGCCGTATCCCTCGTGCGGGGGCATCCTCGCCAAAATCTTTCAGCACGGCTTTCACATCGGGATCGATATATTCCGCGTTATCGTGCTCAACGATCAACACACTTTGATCCGGGATCTGCGCCAACAGCGTATGCAAACGGGGATTATGCATAAAGGTCAGGTTTTGTTGGATACGCAGTACGTAATGATCTTCGTAGCGCGTCAGTTGCAGTGCATTACGATGGCTCTTGTAGATACTACACAGGATCTGCACCGCAATCCCTAAGCCGATCCCCGCCAACATGCCAAACAACAAAATACCGGCGACGGTTGCCAAAAACGGCACCGATTGCTGCATGCCAGCCCGCAACTGTTCGATAAACAAACGCGGTGTCGCCAGCTTATAACCGGTATACAGCAACACCGCCGCCAGACTGGCAAGAGGGATAACATTCAACAATGCGCTGAACCACAATCCGCAGATCAACAGCAACACACCGTGAAGTAAAATCGACATTTTGCTTTGCGCACCGGCACTGACATTCACTGAACTGCGCACAATAACTGCCGTGATCGGCAAGCCGCCCAGCAAACCACAAAGCAGATTACCCACACCTTGTGCGCGCATCTCTTTGTCGGGTGATGGCGGTGGATTTTGTGGACGAAGTTTCTTCAATGCCTCCTGGCTCAGCAAGGTTTCCAGGCTCGCCACCAACGCCAGCGTGACGGCGACTACATACACCGAGGGGTTTTGCCAGGCGCTGAAATCCGGGCGTTCCAGTTCTGCCGTCAGTGCCGCAAAGCTGTCAAAAGAGGGCAGTTCAATGCGCGGCAACGCCAGCGCGGGAAACAGGCGATCGCCCAACACCGTTGCGGCACACCCTAACAGCACCGCGATTAACGGGCCTGGGATCCAGCCCAGCGCTTTGTTGCGTTTAATCACTGGCGTGGTCCATAACCCCAATATCCCCAGCCCCCCAAAGGCCACCACCATTGCCAGTACCGAGAAAGTGCCTTCGCCACTGACTAACGCCCACAGGCTGCTCTCTTGCGCTGCCCCAAAAGCAATGGGTAACTGCTGCATAATCAGCAGAATACCGATGGCGGCCAGCATGCCTTTGATAACACTGCCCGGTACCAGCGTGATAAAACGCCCGGCACGCAGCACACCCAATGCGCATTGCAGTACGCCCGCCAGCACCAGCGCCAGTAAAAAGGCGGAGAACGATCCCAGACTGGCAATAGAAGCCACCACAATGGTGACCAGTCCAGCGGCCGGGCCACTGACAGCGAATCTGGAGGGGCTCAAACTGGTGACAATCAATCCTCCTATCACCCCGGTGAGAAGCCCCACAAAGGGGGGAAGTCCGCTGGCCTGCGCGATGCCCAGACAGAGCGGTAACGCGACCAGAAACACAACGAGTCCGGCAGGAATATCCTGTCGTAGCGTACTCAGATTCATGGTGTGGTTTCCTCACGGTTTTGCCAGATAAGTTCTTGCAGGTGTCCGCTGTGCAGATCATACACACAGCCGTAGAGATGCAGCGCGTTGCCCGCCCGCCAGGCCTGTAACACCGGCGGGGTGCGCACCAAGTGCGCAAACTGCGCTTTCACATTGGCTTCCACCAGCGCGTTTTTACGCACGCTTTCGTCTGATCCGGCGACCTGTTGCTGCTGCGGTTCGCCAAGATCGTGGCGCAAACGTGTTATGCGCCGCGACAGCGCGGAGTTTTCTTGATTGAGCGCCATATCAGGGAGATCCACCGCCGCCTGTACGCCTCCGCAGCCGTAATGTCCGCATAACACGATGTTGCTCACCTTGAGGTATTCGATGGCGTACTGCATCACGCTGATCAAATTGTCGTCATCGGCCATCACCATATTGGCGATGTTGCGATGCACAAACAGTTCGCCGGGATGCGCACCGGTTAACACCTCGGCGGGCACCCGGCTATCTGAACAGCCAATCCACAGTGAATGCGGTGCCTGTTGAGTGGCATCTTTGGCGAAATAATCGGCATTGCGCTCACAGCATTGCGCAGCCCAGCTTCTATTCTTGGCAATCAGTGATTTTAATGTCGTCAAGGGACGTGTCTCTCTGCAGGTATATTTGCGCTACCACGACTTGCAGGAATTTTCCTTTAAGTGCGCGTCCATGAATTACATTGCCATGTTTAGCAGCAGGCCTTTATTTCATTAACCAGGATTATTCTCAAAAAGAATATTTAATTTAAAATGTAATTTTAATTAAATTAATTTCCCAAGACATCCCTCTGCACTAGCACCGCAAAATACGGCTTACCCTCCTTGCCATCATCCCATTAACATCAATACATTGAGTCTCATAAAAATAAATTATGACCGTTTTTCGTCAACTTATTTAGTTTACAAAAAAAAAGAGATAATCAAGATAACGGTCTCATGACCGCTAGCAATATTAAAGGGGATAAAATAACTCAGGCAATGATTTCATTTTGGTTTTAATTGAAAGCTATTTAATGACAGAAAATATTGAGACGGCCATCGTTATTTATTTTCTGCGGCGGATAAAAAATTCCCGGTTTGCGCAGCGTATCAGGCTATGATGCCTATCTTGCTGATGCACTGGAGAACACCATGTCTGCACCCACGCTCACTTCATCATTGCTGGATAAGTTCCCCTGGCTGACACACGCTTTTCAGCCCGCTGGCGCGCCCGCGCCAGCCGGTACACGCTATGCGCAACAACGCCACACTGCGCAGGTGGTCACCAGCAGTGCAGCATGGCCACCAAAGTCTATTGAAGCCGATGGCGTCATCAGTGAAGCCGATGAGGCCGTGGCGGTCTACACCGCTGACTGCCTGCCGGTATTGATTGCCGATACGCAGCAACGGCGCGTCGCCGCCGTCCACGGTGGATTAAAAGGCGTGATGGCGGGCGTGCTTCAACAGGCAGTGGCACGGTTGGTCGCCACTGGTAGCGCACCACAGCACTTGCAGGTCGCCATTGGCCCCTCAATTGGCGCGTGCTGTTATGAATTGGGGGCCGATATCTTGCAGCAGATGCGTGACACACCGGCGCTCGCAGGCGTGCCTCTGGTGTGGCAGGCCTCACCGGTGGCCCGCGCCAACGCGGTACGTCCCACAGCACCGCAGCATGCTAATAGCCTACGCTTTGATTTACCGGCCTTAGCGCGCCAACTTTTACAGCGTGAAGGGATCCCCGCCGCGCAGATCGATGTGCTGGATGTGTGTACCTATTGTCAGGCAGAAGCGCAGGCCAGCTATCGCCGAAATACACACAGTGGGGAAGGTTATGCGCTGCGTTTTTCGTGGATTCGCTGTTTGGGATAGGCGTCGTTTTCCCCCCATCCCAACCTTCCCCCGCCAGCGGGGGAAGGAGCGAAACGCTTACAGTAAAAAATTCAGCACTTCAGACTACCCTGATATACTTTTGGCTACCTGAAAAGTAAGGAGATTACGCAATGGCAAGGTGCCTGTCCCTGTTTCGTTCCCCCGGAAGTGCCTGCTTCCTGCCCCTGACCCTGATGCGCGTGGCGTTTGGGCTGTTTTTCTTCGCCTCCGGTTTTAACAAAGTTTTTGTGCCCGCGAATCAGGCACTGATGTTGGAAACCATTACGGAAGCGGGCATCCCCTTCCCGGCGTTGATGGCCGTGTTTGTCGCCAGTTGTGAAGCCCTGTTTGGCCTGCTGTTGGCCGTAGGTTTGCTGACACGCCTTGGCGCACTGGTGCTGATGATCATCAGTTTCGTGGCGCTGTTTACCGTGGGATTGCATCATATTCCGGGTGGGCTGAATGCGCTGACCTGGTATAGCTGGCTGCTCTATTTGCCCGAATCGAGCTATATCCTGATGTGTATCATGCTGATTGTGCAGGGTTGCGGCCCGTGGGGCATTGACCGCGTTATTGCCGCACGCTGCAATAACGCGCGCCAGGCTTAGCCAGACGGGTTGTCGGGTTTGCCGTTGTGACGCCCCATAGTTTGCGACGGCGGATCCTCCCAGCGATCTTCCCGGGTAGCCAGATACACCGGATTAAGCGGATACCAAATACGGTTATCCGCTTTGTTTGCCTCGCCCACCACCAGAAAATGCGCCTCTTCATCACTGTTGTTGATAAAGGTGTGGCAAATGCCAGTGCCCGCAGGAAACGCCACCGCATCGCCCGCTTTCAATGGCCACAGTTCACCATTGATCCAGACATCCGGCGTGCCTTGCAGCACATAGGCAAACTCCTCTTCACTGCTTTCCGCATGGGGATAAGACATACGGCGTCCCGGCAGCAATCGCTCATGGTGGATCCCAAGGCGCGTCAAACCCAGTTTGCGCCCCAGCGGTGCGCCGATCGACATTAACTCCGTGCTATCAGGATAGTGCGCATTATCCTCACCCTCCAGCGCTTGCCAGTGGCGGATAAACGGCGGTCGTGATGTGCTCATAGTGCCTCCTTGGTCAGACCACCAGCCTGCCAAAGAAGCCCGGCAAACGCAACGCAGTCAGGGCACCCACGGGCCTTGCAGTGGCGGTTGTGGAAAACCGTCGGTTAACACGCGCAGCTCGGCATCGCGCGGGGTGTTATCCCCCTGCCCCTGAATACTGACAATGTCTTGTGGACAGGCGGAGAACGCCACATAGCAGTCCATCTCGGCACGCAACACAATGTAATCCCCCGGCCGCGTTACCGTCGGCAAGGTCTTTAAACTGCGACCATCAGGCTGAACCTGAATATTCATAAAGATATTAAACGAGGCCAGATTACCGTGCGGTAAGGTGATGCCCAGCGCCTGCATGCCTTCGTGCAAGTTATCGTGGCAGTTACGATGCGGGGTCTTGCAGCCCAGTAATTCATAACGGCGGGCATCGCAAGCCGCCATAAAGGTATCGTGTACTCCCGGAGAGGTATCCGCCACCAGGGTTAAAATAGGGTGGCGTAAGGCCGTGATAAAACTGTCACCCACCACCGGATTCAGGCGCTGGTTCCACACCCGTGTGGCCTCCATGCACATGTAATCACCCATATTTGTCGCATCGTACGCCCAGCAATCCACGACCTGGGTTCCGTGCGTGTTGATGACCTGTACCGCTTCACCGGCGCGTAAAAAAATCGCCTTGCCGTGGCGTGCGGGAATGCGCTGGCGCTCCCCACCCATAAAGTGCGTATCCATGATGTTCTCCAAAATTAGTGTGTTATCCGCTGGAGATGGCGTGTCATACGTCGCTCTGCGCGACGCGCACCATAATCCAGCAGACTGTTAAGCAGCCAGTAGCAGAGTGCGACGGCCAGATAGATCTCCATCGGCGCATAGGTCTCTGAGATCGCTTGTTTCGCGGCGTACATAAATTCCTGCACGGAAACCACTGATAACAGCGCCGAATCTTTAATCAGGCCAATCAGTAAACCGGTGAGAGGAGACAGCATTTGTGGCAAGGCCTGCGGCATCACCACCCGCAGCAGCACATCGCCACGCCCGAGTCCCAGCACCCGGCAGGCTTCCCACTGTCCGGGGGGTAACGCCTTGACCGCCGCACGGATCACCTGTGCCATATAGGGCGCGTAATACAGCGTGAGCGCTAAAATGCCAACCACCGGTGAAGAAAAGGTGATGCCGTATTCCGGCAGGACAAAATAGAGCAGATAAATCACCACCAGCAGCGGTAACGCCAGGGCAATGTCGGTATACACCTGCAGCACCCGCAGCCAGAATGGCGAGGCTCGCAGTTGTCCCCAAACCAGCAGGACGCCCAACAGCAACGCACAGCAGGCCGCAACTGCTGAGAGCTGCAAGGTCTGCATCAAGCCTTCGCCCAGCGTTGGCAGGGCATTCACAATGGCATGCCAATCCATTACGTCCTCCCGGCGGCGGCTTCAAGCCGACGCGCACTCCAGATCAACGGCCAGGCCACCAGCAGATAACCGGCTGCTACCAACAGCAGCACGGATGTGGCTTCATAGGTTCGGGCAATCACGATTTGCCCGGCATAGGTGAGCTCAGTCAGCGCAACCACCGATGCCAGCGGCGTGGTTTTCAACAGAATGGTGAATTCGTTCACCAGCATCGGCAAACTGGCGCGCAACACCTGCGGGTTAATCACATACCACCAGGTGAGGAAACGGCTGAGTCCCAATGTGCGTGCCGCTTCCAGTTGTCCTGGTGTCACCAGTCGGCGATTAACGCGCAAGATCTCCGCCACGTAGGCTGCGCTGTTGCCGCCAATCGCTAACACAGCAGCCAGCAGCGGCTGCCCGCCAAGCCCCACTAATGGCAGCATGAAAAACACCACAAACAGCTGTACCATCGCCGGCGTGCCGCGCATCACGCTGACGTACAGTTGCCCGATGCCGCGCAGCCACCGCTGTTGACGCAGTTGCAAAAAGCAAATCAGGTGCCCCATAAGCACGCTGACCAGCGCTGCCAATGCCGTGAGCAACAGCGTCATCAGCAGGCCACGCCCCAGCTCAGGCAGGCTGGCAAGCAGTTGTGCGTCCAGTCCCATACTGACCTCAGAACCCGTGAAGATCTTCTGCCACGGACAAACGCAATGGCGCGGGTTGGTCATTGCCCTCAATGCCGGTGTTGCAGGCAGACACCACAAACCAGCTATCCACCACCACGCGGCAGGTAATGCTGTCACCCGCCTGCGTTTGATTGGCTTCTGGCACCAGGCTGCCATCACGCAGCAATGAGACGTGCATAAACAGGTTGATAGGATCGGGCAGTTTCGGCACGTTAAGGCCTAAGCGCGCCACTTCACGCTGCACCGATTCCAGGCAACCTTCGCCGCGATAGCCCTTCTCTGCCAGCCAGGCGGTGGTGGAGGCGGGCATCAGCAAGTCATGGCGTTTCACACTGTCTTTTCCGAGCACCATGACCGGACGACGACGGTTGTTGACCATGCGCATTCCCGAGCCAAGCAGATAGCTGTTGCTAAATACGCGGGTGTGGTGCACCGACAGCCAGACTGACGGATCGTCACACTGAAAACCAAACAGCGAAGCAACCGCGCCCGCCTCCTGCGCGGTAATGCGTAACAGTTGTCCGCGCAACACCTTAATAGAACCGGTTTGCCCCGCCAGTACCGTGACCGGGGCCGCCAGTGGACGCTCACAGGTAGCGTCAAACCCTTCTCGCATTAACAGCATCTCAAGCCTCCTCGAAAGCGGCGGTGTCGTGAATATGAATATCAATCGGGGTCACTTGCAGGCCGTTGCCGGGGATGATGTCTTGTGGGCAAGAGGAGACCGCACAAATCAAGTCACACAAGGCTTCAAAGGTAATGCGATCGCCCGCTTTGCTGTTGGGATCGGTGACTTCCATACGGCCGTCAGCCGTTACCGGGCCGTTTTGGAACAGATTGAAAGGCTCCGGCAGACTGTAATAGGTGACGCCAAACGCACGCATGCCCTCTAACAAGTTATCGACGCAGTTACGGTGCCCCTCCACCGCAAAATCAATGCTGAAGCGCGTGCGGTCACAGGCCGGTACGTTGGCATCGTGGATACCAATACTGTCTGCAATAATGCGCAGCATCGGGCGATTCTCGCTCGACCACAGCGCATCACCCGGTTTGAAAAACAGTGAGCGCAGATGCTGGCGCGTGTGCACAGGTGACAGCTTTTCACTGAGGTTATCGGCGTTAACGGCGACAAAATCCGCCGCCTGCTGACCGTTGGTATCAACCACGGTCACGAACTGCCCTTTGCGTACCTGGAAGGTACGTCCGTGCCCGGCCGGCACAGGTACATGATGCTGACACATGGCTTACTCCTGCGGGATAAAGTCGTTAGCGGGAACGGTAAAGGTGGTGCCCAGATACTGCTGTTGCAGCTTGCCGAGCGCACCGGAAGCCTGCATCGCCAGGATGTGCTTGCTAATGGCCTGGTTCAACGCCGCGTCGTCTTTACGCGTCGCCCATGCCATCCACTGTGAAGGCCCGACTTCACCCGCTTGTGCCACTTTGTCGCTGTACTTTTGTGCCACCGGTGCCAGCACAGCGATATCGTCGATCACGAAATCGGCACGTCGCGTCATCAGCGTACTGACCGTTTGATCCAGGGTATCCACGCTAATAATGGTGATGGGTTTGAGCCCCTCTTTTTTCAGCGTTTCATTAAAGGTTTTCAGCAATTGCTCTGGCACGCTGGCGCTTTTGGCCGCCCCTTTCAGGCCCGCCAACGCGGTAATGGTTAACGGTTTCTCGCTGTAATTGGCAGCGTCGCTTTTACGTACCAAAATGCCGTTGACGGTTTTGCTGTACGGCACGGTAAACAGTACTTTTTTGGCGCGTTCCGCAGTGACGTTCAGCGAAGATCCTTCGGCATTAAATGCGCCAGAAATCAGCCCTGGCAAAATGCCGCTAAATGCGGTCTTCTGAAATTCCAGTTTCACCCCCTGCTGGCGCGCGAAGTCCTGCATGATGGCGACGCTGTAGCCCACAATTTCGCCGCTGTCGTTGGTGTATTCATAGGGAGGAAAGGTCGGATCGATGCCGACAGTCATGGCACCTTTGGCTTTGATATCTGCCAGCGTATCGGCCTGAGCAACGCCTGTGGCAAGGGAGAACAGCAGTGCGCTGGCGAGCAGTGTGATTTTTTTCATTATGGTGATTCCCTGGTGGTTGGTGTGATGACAACGTTGCAGCTTCCGTGCCATTTTTCTCACCAACCTTTCCCACCCAGGCAATGAAAAAATTTTTTCCTGAAAAATCACAGAGAAACATATGTTTCATGATGGGATAAAATTTTTTCGCTTGTTTCTTCAGCCGATCTGGAAAAACCGGCTGCTGCACCTCAACAGGGAGACCTTCGCCCTTCTTGCACCAGCAGATGGCATCATTCCAGTTCCTCCAGCATTTCATGGATCGTTTCTATCTGGCTTAACTGATCATTACTGGTCTTACCGCGCGCCTGCGCGACCAGTGAACACAGCAGATTACACACCGCCGCCAGTGCGACCGTGCTGTCAAACAGCATGCTGCCTTCGGTGTGGCAGCGAATCACCCAATTTGCCTGCTTGCCTGGCTTACCGGAGAGCACATCCGACAGATAGATCATCGGCACCTTCATTTCCGCTAACGCATTCATTGCGATGCCCAGAGCAGGCATCCGGCGGCGCAGCCCGACGCAGATGGCGACGTCCTGCGGCCCTAATCCCACGAAATGCTCTGCCAGAGAATCACCGGGACGCGGCAGCAGACGAACATCATTATGAACATGCACTAAATCACGCCACAGCAGCGTGGCAATGGTTTGGCTGTGTCGCCACCCCAGCACAACAATGCGTCGCGCGCCCGCCAACGCCTCGACCATTTCGGCCAGTTGGGCGTCATCCAGTGAGCGGTAACTGTTAACCAGATTAGCCATTTCGCGCTCCAGATGCGTCTGGACGCTGCGGTTTAAGGGTGAGGCATGCGTGGCGTGCAGATACAGCGGTGAGCCGCTGGTTTGCATTTCACGCGCCTGACGCCGGGCGGCTTCATAGTTTTCATAACCGAGTCGGCGGAAAAAGCGCGTCGTCGTGGCCTTGGAGACGCCCGCACTGGACGCCAGCTCTGTCGCGGTATGGGTGGCTAACTGACCGGGTGCCGCCAGTAAAATATCGGCCAGACGCTGCTCCTGTGCAGAGAGGTGCTCCCATTGCTGGCGAATGCGGCTTTCAAGGGCCAGGGTTTTTGCGCTCATGCTGATTTCCTGCAGCAGAAAACCTTCATCCTGCACAGGCCGTGCCGATTTGTCATGTGGATTTATAGAAAGGGGAGTACAGCAGGGGTTTGTCCCCCTCGCGGGGGACAAACGAATGACTTACTTCGAGGACGGACGCAGTGCCGGGAACAGGATCACATCGCGAATGGTGTGGCTGTTGGTGAACAGCATTACCATGCGGTCAATACCGATGCCCAGACCCGCCGTTGGCGGCAGGCCATGCTCCAGTGCTGTCACGTAATCTTCGTCGTAGAACATCGCTTCGTCATCGCCTGCATCTTTGGCATTCACCTGTTGCAGGAAACGTTCCGCCTGATCTTCTGCATCGTTCAGCTCTGAGAAGCCGTTACCGATTTCACGGCCACCAATGAAGAACTCAAAGCGGTCAGTGATTTCAGGATTCTCGTCGTTACGACGTGCCAGCGGGGACACTTCCGCTGGGTATTCCGTGATAAAGGTCGGCTGCATCAAGTGCGCTTCTGCGGTCTCTTCGAAAATCTCCGTGACGACACGGCCCAGACCCCAGCTCTTCTCAACTTTGATGCCGATAGACTGAGCAATCGCTACCGCTTTATCAAAATCATCCAGATCGCTGAGATCGGTCTCTGGACGGTATTTTTTGATCGCTTCACGCATGGTCAGTTTTTCGAACGGCTTGCCGAAATCAAACACGTGCTCGCCATAAGGCACAGCGGTGTGTCCTAACACATCTTGCGCCAGCGTACGGAACAGACTTTCGGTCAGTTCAATCAGATCTTTGTAATCCGCATACGCCATATAGAGTTCCATCATGGTGAACTCTGGGTTGTGACGCGGAGAAATGCCTTCGTTACGGAAGTTGCGGTTGATTTCAAATACGCGGTCAAAACCGCCAACCACCAAACGCTTCAGGTACAGCTCAGGCGCAATACGCAGATACATATCGATATCCAGCGCATTGTGATGGGTGATAAACGGACGCGCGGACGCACCGCCAGGGATCACCTGCATCATCGGCGTTTCGACTTCCATAAAGTCACGACCGACCATGAAGCTGCGGATACCGGCCATGATTTTTGAACGCACTTTAAAGGTCGCGCGCGACTCTTCGTTGGCGATCAGATCCAGGTAGCGCTGACGATAGCGGGTTTCCTGATCGGCGAGGCCGTGGAATTTGTCCGGCAGAGGGCGCAGGGCTTTGGTCAGCAGGCGCAGCTCAGTACAGTGGATCGACAGCTCACCGGTTTTGGTTTTAAACAGCTTGCCGCGCGCACCCAGGATATCGCCCAGGTCCCACTTCTTGAACTGCTCGTTGTATTCGCCTTCTGGCAGATCATCACGTGAGACATACAGCTGAATACGGCCACCCACATCTTGCAGAGTGACAAAAGAGGCTTTACCCATGATGCGGCGGGTCATCATACGCCCAGCCACGCTCACTTCGATGCCCAGCGCTTCCAGTTCTTCGCTCTCTTTGTCGTCATACTGCGCGTGCAGCGCATCAGACAGGCTATCGCGGCGGAAATCGTTAGGAAACGCCACGCCGTTCTCACGCAGCGCACTCAGCTTCTCACGACGCGCTTTCAGTTCATTGTTAAGCTCAAGTGCGGCATCAACGCTCTGCGGTTGTTGTTCAGACATGTCGGTTCCTTATAGCCCTGCTTTCAAACTTGCTTCAATAAAACGGTCCAGATCGCCATCCAGCACCGCTTGCGTGTTGCGGGTTTCTACGCTGGTGCGCAGATCTTTGATTCGTGAATCGTCTAAAACGTATGAACGAATCTGGCTGCCCCAGCCAATGTCAGACTTGTTATCTTCCGCTGCCTGCTTGTCTGCATTTTTCTTCTGCATTTCATATTCATACAGCTTGGCGCGTAACTGCTTAAAGGCCTGATCTTTGTTTTTGTGCTGTGAACGGTCGTTCTGGCACTGCACCACAATGTTGGTCGGCAAGTGGGTAATACGCACCGCAGACTCGGTTTTGTTAACGTGCTGACCGCCCGCACCCGAGGCGCGGTAAACGTCAATACGCAAATCAGCCGGGTTGATATCAATATCAATATCGTCATCCACTTCCGGGTAGATAAACACCGAACTGAAGGAGGTATGACGACGGCCGCCGGAGTCGAACGGGCTCTTACGCACCAAACGATGCACGCCGGTTTCCGTGCGCAGCCAGCCAAAAGCGTATTCGCCCTGAACGCGGATGGTCACCGATTTGATACCGGCCACTTCGCCTTCGGACTCTTCAATGATTTCAGATTTAAAGCCGCGCGCTTCCGCCCAGCGCAGATACATACGCAGCAGCATGCTGGCCCAGTCCTGCGCTTCGGTACCGCCCGAGCCTGCCTGAATATCGATGTAGCAGTCTGCACCATCGTATTCACCGGAAAACATACGGCGGAACTCCAGCTCAGCCAGTTTTTTATCCAGTCCGTCCAGTTCAACAACGGCTTCGTTGAACGTCTCTTCGTCGTCGGCTTCTACCGCCAGTTCCAGCAAGCCGGTCACGTCTTCTAATCCCTGACGCATCTGGTCTAAGGTATTGACGATCACTTCCAGTGAGGAGCGCTCTTTACCCAACGCTTGCGCGCGGTCGGGCTCGTTCCACACATCGGGTTGTTCAAGCTCAGCGTTTACTTCTTCGAGGCGTTCTTTCTTGGCATCGTAGTCAAAGATACCCCCTAAGAACGTCGCTGCGTTCAGAGAGATCCTGGATGCGGTTTTTTACCGGATTGATTTCAAACATGGCGTTAGCAGTCTTTTTTAATGATCGATTAAAGGCATAAAAGTAACGGCGTAGTTTACCTGAAAACCTTGCAGGGGTGTAGCCTGTTGTCGCGCACGGATGCAGATAACCCACCGCCCGATCGCCGGGACGCCAGGGGCTCTGGTCACCGGTTCTGCGCGGCGGATTAAGAGGTCGATTTTTTCCTGTCAGGGTGCTAATTTTTTGGTTTTCCACCGGAGAAAACCATGTCCGTCACTGATGCCTTACTGGCCTTTACGCTGGCCGCTACCCTGCTCACTCTCACACCTGGCCTGGATACGGCCCTGATTTTACGCACCGCGTCCGTCGAAGGCCCGAAAAAAGCCCTACAGGCACAATTGGGGATCAGCGCAGGTTGCCTGGTGTGGGCCGCCGCTGTGGCGTTTGGGTTGGGGGCACTGATTGCGGTCTCCGAACTGGCCTACACCGTGTTGAAACTCTGTGGTGCTGCCTATCTGGCGTATCTGGGCGTGCAAATGTTAATCAAGCCGCGCAGCCAAATGGGCGAAGCCAGCGCAGACAGTGTGAGAACCCAAAACTGGTTTCTCCGCGGGATGTTCGGCAACATGCTGAATCCGAAAATCGGCATCTTCTATGTCTCGTTTTTACCGCAGTTTATCCCGCAAGGGCACTCTCCGGTGCTGTGGACATTTGGGCTGGTCGGGATTCATTTGGTGCTGGGTGCGCTGTGGTCAGGCTTATTGATTACAGCCACCCGTCCGCTGGCACATCTGCTGCGCCGTGAGAAAGTGGTGAAGGGATTGGATCGGACAACCGGTGGGATTTTCTTGCTGTTTGCTGCCAAACTGGCCTTTAGCAAGCGCTGAACCTACACGGCAGGGAGAGGAACATCGCCTCTCCCTGACATCACTGCGCTTAGACCGCCCAAATATGCTCTATCATGAGCTGCACATTGCGGTTGCCGCGAAACTCATTCACATCCAATTTGTAGGCCACTTCTACCGTGCGTGCGCTGTTATCCGGCCACAGCGTGGTATCCACATTAAACGCGATACCGTCCAGCAGCGGCCCGCCGCCAACCGGTTCTAACATCACTTTTAAATGGCGCTCACCCACAATCCGCTGCTGCAACAGCGTAAATTTGCCATCAAAAACTGGCTCGGGGAACATTTGCCCCCACGGCCCTGCTTCGCGCAGCATCTCCGCCGTATGGAGCGTCATATCATGGGGGGCCAGCTCGCCATCAGACCAGATAATCCCTTGCAAGGCGGACTCGTCCAGCAACTCACCCACCAGTTCGGCAAACCGCTGACGAAACGTATCAAAATGCGCCATTTCTAACGACAACCCCGCTGCCATCGCATGACCGCCAAATTTCAGCATCAGCCCCGGATGCAAGGTATCTAAGCGCTCAAGTGCATCGCGCAGATGCAAGCCGGCAATCGAACGGCCCGATCCTTTCAGCGTGCCATCACCCGCCGGTGCAAACGCAATCACCGGACGATGGAAGCGCTCTTTTAAGCGAGAGGCCAAAATACCGACCACGCCCTGATGCCATTCGGGATGGTACATCGCCAGGCCCAGCGGCAAGGCTTCACTGCTGCTTTCCAACTGCTGGCACAGCGTGAGCGCTTCTGCCTGCATGCCCTGCTCAATCTCTTTGCGCGTTTGGTTTAACGCATCCAGTTCATTGGCCAACATGCGCGCTTCGGCAATGTTATCGCTCAGCAGCAGCGCCACACCCACCGACATATCATCAAGACGCCCCGCCGCATTCAAGCGTGGCCCCAACGCAAAACCCAGATCGCTTGCCACCAGTTGGCGTGCATCGCGATTGGCAATCTCCAGCAACGCGCGGATGCCTGCCCGGCATTTGCCGACGCGGATACGGCTTAATCCCTGCCAGACCAGAATGCGGTTATTGGCATCCAACGGCACCACATCGGCCACGGTGCCAAGCGCCACCAGATCCAACAGTTCTGCCAGATTCGGTTCACTGCGCCCGTCACTAAACCAGCCCTGCTCGCGCAGGTAGGCGCGCAAAGCCAACATCAGATAAAACGCCACGCCGACGCCCGCCAATGCCCGTGAAGGAAATTCGCAGTCATCAAGATTGGGGTTCACGATGGCGGCCGCCGCAGGTAAGGTTTCGCCGGGCAAATGGTGGTCGGTGACCACCACCGGGATGCCTTTATCATGGGCGGTTTGCACCCCCGCATGCGAGGAGATACCGTTATCCACGGTGAGGATCACTTCAGCCCCCCGCGCATGGGCTTGCTCCACCACTTCCGGGCTCAGGCCATAACCGTCTTCAAACCGGTTAGGGACCAGATAGGCAATATTATTGCCTCCCATGCTGCGTAGAGCCAAGACGCTGAGGGCGGTGCTGGTGGCACCATCGGCGTCAAAATCGCCCACCACCATAATGCGTTTGCCTGCCGCCAGCGCTTGATGCAACACGGCCACCGCGCGGTCAATGCCGCTCAGTTGGCTGAAGGGCAGCAAAAATTTTGCCCCACGCTCCAGTTGCGCGCCATCACAAATGCCACGGCTGGCATACAGACGCCGCAACAGCGGTGCCAACGCATCGGGCAATCCTGGTGCTTCTACCGCTTCGCGGCGGCGTAATTGCGTGGTTAACTTCACTGTTTAGCGGTTACCTTATCCAGCATCTGTTTCATCTCTTGCGGGCCCTGATAGCCAGGCACCATCATGCCGTTTTCCAGCAAAATGGCTGGCGTGCCCTGAATACCAAACAGCACGCCTAATTTGTAATGCTGGCTGAGATCGATGTTGCACTCTGCCGGCGCGGGGGCTTTGCCGTTTTCAGCGGCATCGAATGCTTTGTTGCGGTCAGCCGCACACCAGATTGATTTCATGTTCTGCGCGACCTGACCGTTCATGCCTTCACGTGGGAAAGCGAGGTAACGGACGGTAATTCCCAGTGCATTGTAGTCTTTCATCTGCTCATGCAGCTTGTGGCAATAGCCGCAAGTAATGTCAGTAAAGACCGTGATCACGTGTTCCTGCTTCGCAGCCTTGTACACGATCATCTCATCTTTCAGCTCTTCGACTTTCTTCTCCAACATTTTGTTGGTGACATTCACTGGCTGCGCACCGCTCAGATCGTACAGCGGTCCCTGCACGAAATGCTTACCGTCGTCGGTGACATACAAGACACCACTTTCGCTGAGCACCGTTTTAATGCCCGGCAGAGGTGAAGGTTGGATCTCAGTGTCATTCAGCCCTAAACGCTTTAAAGAAGCGTTGATTGCCGCATCATCGGCGTGGGCAAAACTGGCGGCAGCCGCCATCAGCAGAGAGATCAACACGAAACGCTTTTTCATCTTATTTCCTTATGCTCCACGGTCAGGCCCGTGGATGATGTTGTTGGTGTAACTGACGCAGGCGCTCAGTCGCTACATGCGTGTAAATTTGAGTGGTGGACAAATCGCTATGCCCCAAAAGCATCTGTACGACACGCAGATCGGCACCATGGTTCAGTAAGTGGGTCGCGAAGGCGTGGCGTAACACGTGCGGCGACAACTTCTCCGCATCGATCCCCGCCAGCACGGCATAATGTTTAATGCGGTGCCAAAAGGTCTGGCGTGTCATTTGTTGCGCGCGGCTGCTGGGAAACAACACATCGATAGTGCGCCCGTTTAGCAACCACGGACGCCCATACTCAATAAATTGCTCCAGCCAGTGCACCGCCTCTTCGCCCAGCGGCACCAGGCGTTCTTTGTTGCCTTTGCCGATAACACGCACCACGCCCTGGCGTAGACTCACATCACTGAGGGTTAAGCCTACCAGTTCTGACACCCGGAGTCCTGTTGCATACAGGAGTTCCAGCATCGCTTTATCGCGTAACTCAATTGGTTCTTCCAGTGAGGGCGCCTGTAGCAAGCGCTCCACCTGCGCCTCGCTCAAATCTTTGGGCAGCCGCTGGGGCAATTTTGGCGAAGCCAGTAACGCGCAGGGATCGTCATCACGCAGCTTTTCGCGATAGCAATATTGATACAGACGGCGCATCGCGCTGAGCAGACGGGCCGTGCTGGTTGCCTTGTAGCCCCCTTCGACGCGTTCGGCGAGAAAGCCCTGCAAATCCATCGATTCTGCAGTGAGCACCGTTTTCCCTTGCGCATCCAGCCATTGCGCAAGGCCGGTTAAATCCAGCCGATAGGCGCTCAAGGTATTTTGCGCCAGGTTGCGTTCGATCCAGAGCGCATCAAGGAATTGTTCAATCAACGGAGTGTCCTGCACGTCCCCTCCTGATGTGTGAGATTGTGCGCATTATGCCTCAGTCTGACCGCTTTCTGATACACTCGCGCCCTGAGGTTGGTTAACAAGAGTGACACCGGTGAAGATTGGACTGTTTTACGGATCGAGTACCTGCTACACCGAAATGGCAGCAGAGAAAATCCGCGATGTGATCGGCGATGAGCTGGTGACACTGCATAATCTGAAAGAAGATGCTCCGCAGTTAATGGAGCAGTACGACATGCTGATTCTGGGGATCCCCACCTGGGATTTCGGCGAGCTACAGGAAGACTGGGAAGCCGTCTGGACCACCCTGCCTACGCTACAACTACGCGGTAAAATTGTCGCCTTATTCGGTATGGGCGATGCATTGGGCTACGGTGAATGGTTCCTGGATGCCCTGGGATTACTGCATGACTTGCTACACCCGATGGGGGTGCAGTTTGTTGGCTACTGGCCCAGCGCAGGCTTTGAATTCACGGCATCGAAAGCGTTAATGGACGACGGTAAAACCTTTACCGGCCTGGCGCTGGACGACGTCAACGAATTCGACTTAACCGACGAACGTATCGCGCAGTGGTGTGAGCAAATCCTCACCGAAATGGCAGAGCTACTGTAATCCGGCGGGCGGCGGCATAGTCAGCGCCCGACACCAACGACGCCAGGCGGTTTCCGTCATGGCGTCATGCATCAGCCACACCCCGCGTCTGCGCCGTCGCGCATCGTATACCGGCAGATAAATTCCCCAGCGAAACAGCAGCGGTCGACCGCGCAGCACCATACGCTGCGTTTGCCAGACGAATTCGCCATTGTCGAGCCAGCTCAGCGTACCGCGCCAGGCCATCACGCGCCGCCCGTTGCGCCAGCTTTCACCTAACAACAGCGCTGCCAGTATCCCGGTGACGCCAGGATACGGCGCTGGCGTGGTTGCCAGCCAGCCCAGTAACGGTAGCAGAATGCAGACTGGCAGCAGCACCAGCCTACGTGCGTGCCGGGAAGGCCAAAACTCAGACTGGCACCGGGCCACGCGCCTGGTTACGTTGCTGAATCAACTGAATAATGCGCTGCAATTCCACATCGACAGGTTCCCCTTTGTTCATCAACCAGTTGAACAAGTCGGGATCCGGGTGCTCCAGCAAACGAATAAACAGGTGCTTATCGTCACTGGTCAGGCTGTCATATTCGTGTTTGAAGAAGGGCATGATGGTGACATCTAATTCCAGCATGCCACGACGGCAGGCCCACTGGATGCGTGCTTTATCGTTGATATCCATAATCCATTCACTTACAGGGTAACAGTGGCGGCTAGTGTAGCGCTTTTGCTGCGCACTGGCGAAACCCGATTCGCGATGCTGTGCAGCCGCCTGAAAAGTTGTGGCGCGGGTTGCAGGGTTATCAACCGATTTGTGCCTCGCCTCGGGAAACGCCTTGCATTACCGCAGTGCTCTTTTAACATGAGAGACATCTCGTCACTTTGACCGCAGGAAATCGCATGTCTGAATTCACTTTTCCCCCTCGCCAGCCGGCCCCGGCTTCTCGCCTGCCGCTGACCCTGATTTCGCTGGAAGACTGGGCGCTGGTCAATGTGCAGGGCGCCGACAGCACCAGCTATTTGCAAGGGCAAATTACGCTGGACGTCGCCGCCCTTAAGCCGGAACAGCACCGGCTGGCCGCCCACTGTGATGCCAAAGGCAAGATGTGGAGCAACCTGCGTTTGTTTCACCGCGGCGAAGGTTTTGCCTATCTTGAACGCCGTTCAGTGCACGCCCAACAAATTATCGAACTAAAGAAGTACGCCATTTTTGCGAAAGTGACTATCGCGGCGGATGAAACGTCGGTGTTACTCGGCGTCGCCGGATTTCAGGCGCGTGCGGCGCTGGCAAGCCAGTTTGCCGCCCTGCCGGATGCCGAAACGCCAGTCGTGCAGGACGATGGCCAAACCCTGCTGCATTTCAGTCTGCCGGAAGAACGCTTTTTACTGGTATTAACCCAGGACAAAGCGCAGCAAGTGGTGGAAGCGCTGCGTGGCGAAGCACAGCTCAACAACAGTCAACAATGGCTGGCACTGGAAATTGAAGCCGGTTTCCCGCTGATCGATACGGCCACCAGTGCTGAATTTATTCCGCAGGCCACCAACTTACAGGCGCTGGAGGCCATTAGCTTTAAGAAAGGCTGCTATACCGGGCAGGAAATGGTGGCGCGGGCGAAATTCCGTGGTGCCAATAAGCGTGCGCTGTACTGGCTGGCCGGTCGCGCAGCCACGGCCGGTGAAGTGAGCGGCGCGCTGGAATTGCAGATGGGCGATAAGTGGCGTCGAACGGGGACCATTCTTGCCAGCGTACAGCTTGAAGAAGGGGAAACCTGGGTGCAGGCGGTGCTGAATAACGACCTGGAAGCCGACAGCGTGCTGCGTGTGCAGGGCGATGAAGGCGGCGAGTTGCGCATCCGTGCACTGCCCTACCCGATTACCGAAGGGTAACCAACGCCCCCGGACTCAGCGCCGGGGACGTTTAACGAATATAGAGATAAATCGCCAGGAAGTGGCAGACACAGCCGCCAAGCACAAAGCCGTGCCAGATAGCATGGCTGTAAGGGATACGCTTGGACACATAGAAAATCACGCCCAGCGAATAGACAATGCCGCCCACGGCCAACAACCAGACGCTACCGGCGGACAACGTGGTGATCATTTGATAAATTACCACCAGCGATAGCCATCCCATACCCAAATAGGTCACCAGCGACAACGCTTCAAAACGGTGGGCAAAGGCCAGTTTAAAGAGCACGCCCAGCAGTGCCAGTCCCCAAATCACCGCCATCAAACCGTGCGCCAGTGGCGATTTCAATCCCACCAGCAGAAAAGGCGTGTAGGTACCGGCAATCAGTAAATAGATTGCACAGTGGTCGAATTTTTTTAACCAATGTTTGGCACGCGCATGGGGAATGGCGTGATACAGCGTGGAGGCCAGAAACAGCAGGATCATACTGCCGCCATACAGGCTATAACTGGTGATGGCCATCGCGCTCGCTTGCGTGTCAACAGCCTGCACCAACAGAAGTACCAATCCGACAATACCGAAAATAACCCCGATACCGTGACTAATACTGTTGGCGATTTCTTCCGCCAGCGGATACTCCCCTTTAATCACCGCAGTGTGGGACATGTGTCGCTCCTGATGCTGAAAAGTCGAACAGCGCTAATCTATCGGATAACATTTTCAGTGTACAGTTGTGCGCTGAAATAAATATGTGAAACCTTGTAACACACTTGTACCGTGCAGTACGCAAACGTTTACCTTACAATCGGCGTACGCAGATCAACGGAGAGTATGAAGATGTCGGAAAGTGTACCAGTGCTGGATTTCGGTACGATGACAGAGGTTGTGCAGTTTTTAATGGAACTGGACAAGCTAAAACGCGTAGAGCGACGCACGCGCTTGATTGGCAATTCTCGCCATGAAAACTCTGCCGAGCACAGCTGGCATCTGGCCATGGCCGCCTTGAGTCTGGCGCCGTTTGCCGGTGCCAATATCGATATTCAGCGCGTCGTGCAAATGGCGCTGCTGCATGATGTGGTCGAAATCGATGCAGGGGATGTGCTGGTGTATGACCTGGCGGGACGCGAAGCGGTGCATGATGAAGAGATCGCCGCCGCCAATCGCATCTTTGGTCTGTTACCTGCGGCACAGCGTGAACGTTTTCGCACCTTATGGGATGAGTATGAGGCGGGCGAAACCGCTGAAGCGCGCTATGCCAATATGCTGGATCGTGCCCTGCCAATTATGCTGAATTTGCACAATGAAGGGCAAAGCTGGCGTGAAAACGGCATCCGCCTGGAGCAGGTGGTCAACCGTAATCAACGCCTTGCCCGTCAGTGGCCAGAATTGTGGCAGCACCTGCACCAGCACCTGCAATCTGCGCAGCAAAAAGGCTGGTTACAGTAATATATCCGTTACGCGCGCTGCTCAAAGGCGGCGCGCAGCCAGTGTGTAAACTCCGTTACCGCGCGCGGCACCTGCGGTGCATACGGGCGAACCACTGAGATTTGGCGTGCAAATGCGCCAGTGCTTTGCCACTGCGGCAGCAGTTGACGCAGTTCACCGCGCGCAATCGCGCCGCTGGCGCTGAAATCTGGCAATAATGCGATCCCCAGCCCGGCCAACGCAGCATCCCGTATCGACTCACTGTTATTGGTGGCAAAAGGCCCACTCACGGTCACACTCACTTTCTCTGCGCCCTCGCGCTCAAAATGCCAGTGCGGCCGTTCCATGCCCCGCGGATAGTACAAACACTGATGCTCACTCAACGCCTGAGGCTCCAGCGGCTCACCGTAGGCTTGCAGGTAGTCTGGCGACGCGACCACCAGCGCCTGCGTGGTACACAGTGGCAACGCAATGTGGGTTTCGGGTAGGGAATCGCTGTGGCGAATCGCCATATCAAACCCCTCACTGACCAGAGAAACCAGGCGATCAGAGACTTCCATTTGCACCCGCACCTGGGGATGGGCACGCAGAAATGCGGTGATGTGCGGCACCAACTGCTGGCGGGCAAACGCCACGGGCGCAGTGACACGCACCAAACCACGTAAAGGCCCTGTTGCATCGCGCACGGCATAAAAACTGCGGGCGATTTGAGCAAAGGGATCGCGCAGTTCCTCAACCAGTTTTTCTCCTGCGCTGGTCAAACGCACCGTACGCGTGGTGCGACTGACCAGCGGCACGCCAGCCATCTGCTCTAACGCTTTGATTTTCTGACTCATGGCCGCTTTGCTGACGTCCAAACGCTCCGCAGCACGCGTGAAACTCCCCTGCTCCGCCAGCACCGTTAACCAATGCAGATGCAGCCATAACGTTTCGGTTTTCAGTTCCATGCTTATTGTTCAAAATAGTGAATAATCATTTCAAGTATAGCCGCTTTTTCCCCGCGATGAATCTGCGTAAGGTGATGCACAGAGCCACACCACTTTACCGGGAGACACACCATGCCGCTGCTGCAATTTGACGTTATTCAAGGCCGTTCTGAGTCAGAATTAAAAACATTGCTCGACGCTGCGCACCGTGCGGTACTCAGTGCCTTTAAAGTACCCGAGCGCGATCGTTACCAGATTGTTCAGGAAAACAAACCTTATCAAATGATTTTTCAGGATACGGGATTAGGGTTTGAGCGCAGCGATAATCTGGTGATGGTGCGGGTGTATACCAGTCCCCGCAGCGATGAGCAGAAGCTTTTTTTTATGGCGGAACTGGCGCGCGAGCTACAAGAGAGCAGCGGTGTGGAAGGCCGCGATCTGATGATTTCGTTTATCACCAATGCGAAGAGTGACTGGAGTTTTGGCTACGGTGAAGCACAGTACGTGACGGGGAAATTGTAGATCGGTGTTGTTTGCCCCCCTCCTAACCTCCCCCCGCTTGCGGGGGGAGGAATAATTGAGCCGTCTGCCCGCGCGTGCGGGAGAAAGAGCTGTGCCGCTTGTCCCCCCTCCTAACCTCCCCCCGCTTACGGGGGGAGGGATTATTGAGCCTTCTGCCCACGCTTGCGGGAGAGAGACTGCGCCGTTTGTCCCCCTCCTAACCTCCCCCCGCTTACGGGGGGAGGGATAGTTGAGCCATCTGCCCCCGCTTGCGGGGGGAGAGAGCTGCGCCGTTTGTCCCCCCTCCTGGCCTCCCCCCGCTTACGGGGGGAGGGATAAATGAGCCGTCTGTCCACGCTTGCGGGGGGAGGGATTATTGAGCCGTTTGTCCCCCCGCAAGCGGGGTAGGATTGCGAACCTAATCACATCTTCACAACAATTTATTAACCTCGGATTGATCTTTTTCTGCCCACCTCGTATACCTTCAGAAAATTATTTCACGCGTAAGAAATAATTTTCACAGACCTACCCCGGCTCGTCTTTCCGATGTTTTGCTGTCACGGCTGAGCCAACACATTTAGCGTCAACACCGGGGAAATTATGAAAAAGATCACCACACTTTTTGCCGGCCTGTTAATGGCGGGTACCTTAAGCACCACCGCTCGCGCGGCCGATGACACACCACAATTTCGTTGCAAACCGGGTGAAACCTATTACATGAACGTCATGGTCACCGGCGTTGAATACTGGTTTCCAGTGTACGAAATGTTTAAACAAGCCGCGCATCAACTGGGTTGTAAAACCGTCTACGGCGGAACGCCCGCTTATGATGTCAACCAACAGCTCGCCAGTTTTGAACAGATCCTGGCACAAAAACCGGCGGGGATTTTCCTGCACCCCATGAACCCGGACCCGTTTATTGAGCCGATTAATCGCGCGGCCGAAGCCGGGATCCCGGTGGTGACCTTTGCCGCCGACTCCCCGAACAGCAAACGCGTGGCCTATATCACCTCCGATAACTTCCGCGAGGGTAAAGCGGCCGCCGACGAGTTAGGCAAAGCAATGGGCGACAATGCCGAATTTGCCGTATTGGAGAATCCGGGTCAGGACAACCACGATCGTCGCGTCAGCGCCTTTGTGGAAGAGATGAAAACCGCGTTTCCTGGGAGCAAACTGGTGGCTCGCGCGGCTACCAATCAGGATCCGTCGAAAGCCTATAACGCCGTGCTCTCCATGTTGCAGGCCAACCCCAATCTGAAAGGCATTTTTATGCCTGAAGCCAGTTCTGCGATCGGGGCCGCGCAAGCCGTCGCGGAAAATGGTGGCAAAGTGAAAGTGATGACCGTCGATGTGAACGCCAAAGTGCTGGATATGATCAAAAGCGGCCAGGTCTTTGGTGCCATCAACCCGAACCAGGGCATTCAGGGCTACATGGGCTTTATGACGCTGTTCCTCGCCGCGCACCCTGAACTGATTGATCCGATGAACGACGTGAAACGCAGCGGCGCGAACCCCTTCTCGTTCCCGATTTTGGATAACGGCTATGCCGTGGTGACCAAAGATAACGCCGACGACTTCCGCTGGGATGCCTACCTGAAACGCCGTGGCACCAAAGGCATTAACGAGTAAGGGTATCCCATGACGGCATTGCTGGAACTGCGCAATATCAGCAAAAACTTTGGGCCGGTCAAAGCCTTGCAGGGTGTCTCTCTCACCCTGCAGCCCGGTGAGATCCACGCACTGGCCGGTGAGAACGGCGCCGGTAAATCGACGCTGATGAACATTATCGATGGCATCCTGCGCCCGGATAGCGGTGAAATGCTGCTCGATGGCGCGCCGGTGACCATCCGTTCTCCCCGCGAGGCGCAAAAACTGGGGATTGGGCTGGTGCATCAGGAAATCGCCCTGTGCCCGGATATCAGCGTGTATGAAAACATCTGGATGGCACACGCCGCTCGCCATGCTGGCGTGTTGTTACCGCATGCCGAACTGCGTGAAAAAGCCCAGCAGGTCATGAACCGGCTGGCCCCGATTCCGGTCACGCGCAAGGTGCGCGATTTGTCACTGTCCGAACAACAGTTGGTGGAGATTGCCAAAGCGCTGACGCTGGATTGCCGCTTGCTGATCCTGGATGAACCGACCGCGGCCCTCACCGAACCTGAGGCACAAACGCTGTTTTCTATTGTGCGCCAGTTGCAGTCGCAAGGGATTGCGGTGGTGTATATCAGCCACCGCATGGCAGAGATTTTCGCGCTCTGCCAACACATCACTATTCTGCGTGATGGCCGCACGGTACACAGCGCACCGCTGCAAACGATGACGCAAGATGAAGTAATTACTCGCCTGGTAGGGCGTGAGTTATCACAGCTGTACCCGGATAAACGGCCACTGAGCACCACCACACCGCTGCTCGATGTGCGCGGTTTAGGCGACGGTAAACGCTTTAACAACATCAGCTTCCAGCTCCGCCCCGGCGAAATCCTGGGCATTGGCGGTTTGATGGGGGCCGGACGCAGCGAGATTGCGCAAGGTGTGTGTGCATTAACCCGCATCACGCAGGGTGATATCTGTATCAAAGGCCAGCCGGTGAAATTGCGAGACTACGCGCAAAGCATCGCGCACCGCATGGTGTATCTGTCAGAAGATCGCAAAGACGCCGGGCTGTTTCTGGATATGCCTATCGACTGGAATATCTCGGCGCTGGATATCAATGCCATCAGCCACCACGGCTTAACCCTCAGTCCACGTCGAGAACGGCAACAGGCAGAAGCGCTGGGCCAACAGGTCAAACTCAAGAAAGGCAAACTCAGCGATCCGGTTTCCTCGCTGTCCGGGGGAAATCAGCAAAAAGTGGCACTGGCCCGCGTGCTGTCGGTGCAACCGGAGATCGTGTTTTTGGATGAGCCTACACGCGGCGTCGATGTCAGCGCCAAAGCGGAGATTTATCAGATCCTCGCACAACTGGCAGCACAGGGCGTTGGCCTGGTGGTGATCAGCTCCGAATTGCCAGAACTGATTGGTCTGTGCGATCGCATTATGGTGATTCATGAAGGTCATATCAGCGGCGAAGTGTCCGGTGATGCAATGACGGAAGAAAATCTGATGCGGCTGGCGGCTGGCATCACGCAAGCGGAGGCGACATGGCACTGAATACAACGTTAACCTCAACGCAAAAATCGCGTATTAGCTGGATGGGCGGCATTCACAAACAGCGCGAAGTCGGCCTGATTGTGATTATTGCGCTGATCTTTGTCGTAATGAGCTTCACCTCGCCCTATTTCCTGACCTGGGCCAACATGAAAGCCATGCTGCTGTCGTTTTCCATTGAAGGCATTGTGGTGGTGGGCATGACCATTTTGCTGATTGTGGGCGGCATTGACTTGTCGGTTGGCGCCGTGGTGTGCCTCTCGATGGTCGTGGCTGGGCAGCTGTTCCTCAGTGGGATGGACCCGTGGCTGGCCAGCCTGGGCGGGATTTTAGCGGCGGCAGCCGTCGGGCTGGTGATGGGGCTGACGGTGACGAAAATCGGCCTCAGCCACTTTATTGCCTCACTGGCGGCAATGGTGATTGTGCGCGGTCTGTGCATGATTATCACCCAGGGCACACCGTTGTCCCTGTTCACCCTGCCAGTTAATTTTAAGTTCCTCGGTCAGGGCGCCCTCTGGGGTGTGCCTTTCGTCATTATCTTGTTCTTTGTGCTGGTCGCCCTGTTCGATTTCCTGCTACGGAAAGCCACGCTGTTTCGCAAAGTGTTTTACACCGGCAGCAATGAGCGCGCCGCCGCCTACTCCGGCATCAATATCAATCGCATTAAACTGTGGGTGACCGTGCTCACCTCCACGTTGGCAGGCATCGCCGGGATTATCTACATGGCGCGTTTAGGTTCGGCCACGCCGACCTTTGGCGTCGGCATGGAGCTCAATGTGATTGCCGCCGCGGTGATTGGCGGGGCCAGTCTAAAAGGCGGCACGGGGTCGATTCTCGGCGCGGTATTGGGGGTTGCGCTACTCTCTATTGTCACCAGCTCGTTGATTTTGATAAATGTTTCTGTGTACTGGCAAGAGTTGATTAAGGGCCTGATACTGCTGGCCGCCGTATCACTGGATCACTTATTGAATAAATATCGGGCCGGATAAGCTCAGCAACAGGAATGACAGCCGATGGAAATAGACAGCGAACATCCACCGTTTCACGCCCTGCGCCAAATCTACCAGGTGCTGGTGATGTACTACCTTGACGGTAAAAAGCAGTCGGAAATTGCCGCAGAGACGGCCTTGTCGGTGGCTTCGGTGAACCGCCTGATCCGTCAGGGCAAAGAAAGCGGTATGGTGGAAATCACCATCAAATCCCCGTGGCTTTCCGCCCACCAGTTGGAAAGCGATTTAGCGGCGTTGGGGCAACTGCAAGAGGTTGTGGTCGCGCCCAATGTGGCACGCAGTGATGAGCAGAGTTTGCAGGTGGTTGGCGCAGCGGCGGCGGAATATCTGCTGTCACGCTTAAAAGATGGCGATGTGATTGCCATCACCGGAGGCAAAGGCGTCAGCGCGCTGGTCGATGCGCTGAACCCCTCACGCAAATACGATGTGCAGGTGGTACCTGCCCTCGGCTGTGTACAGGGCAAACACTATACCGATGTCAATCACGTGGCCTCGGAAATGGCGGCGCGACTGGGTGGGCACGCGTGGCAAATCCATGCTCCCCTGTTTACCGACTCCACCGAAGAACGCGACCTGTTAATGCGCATCAATGCGGTTGATCAGGTGTTGCAAAAAGCGCGTGAAGCCACCCTCGCGGTGATCGGTTTAGGATCCATCTATAGCGACAACGCCAGCTATTACGACCTCAACCTGAATGCACGTCAGGCCGCCGCGCGTATTGAACACAGCGGCGCACGCAGCGAATTACTCGCCTGGTTGCTGGATGAGCAAGGGCTGCCCGCCCCCTTTGAGGATAACCAACGTTTGGTGGGGCTTACGCTGCCTGAACTGCAACGCATTCCTTTTTCGATGGCCGTTGTCGCGGGCCGCGACAAAGTAGACCCTATCCACTGCGCCTTGCAAGGCAACTGGCTGAAGGGATTGGTTACCGATGAATCCACCGCAGCAGGCGTATTGGAACTGGCCGCCGCGACGGGAGGAAACCATGCTTGAACTCACCGAACGTAGCATACGTACCCGCCGCGACCGGCTGGCTCAACTGCGTCAGCGCCAACAGATACCGGTTCTGATTGTCGGCGGCGGCATTAACGGCATCAGTACCTTTCGCGAACTGACCTTGCAGGGCATTCCGGCCATTTTGGTCGAAAAGGGGGACTGGTGTCAGGCTGCCAGCGGTGCGTTATCGCGCATGATCCACGGCGGCTTGCGCTATCTGGAAACCGGCGAGTTTTCGCTGGTGAAAGAGTCGGTGATGGAACGCGATCGCCTGCTCAAAAACGCCCCGCATTACGTGTTCCCTCTGCGTACCACCGTGCCTATTGATAACTGGGGCGGTGGCGTGGTCAATGCCGCCAAACGGTTCTTCCGCCTCAGCGAAAAGCCTACGCGTCGCGGCGCATTACTGGTCAAAACCGGCCTCAGTCTGTATGACCTGTATACGCGCCAGTATGGCAGCATGCCGAAGCATGCAATCAATGGCGAAGCCGCTACCCGTGCACGCTGGCCCGGTTTCGCTGACTGGGTGAAATACAGCGCGACCTATTACGACGCCTGGATCAGCGCACCGGAACGCCTCGGGTTTGAATTGATCGACGACAGCGAACGCGCACGCCCTGAGGCTCTGGCGCTCAACTACCTGCAAGTGGTGAGTGCCGAAGGCAATAACGTCACGCTGATGGACACCTTTAGCGGCGAGCGCTTCACGCTACGGCCACACGTGGTGGTAAATGCGACCGGTGCGTGGATTGACCAACTGAATCAAACCCTTTCGCCGCTGGAAACCCGCAAGTTGATTGGTGGCACCAAAGGATCGCACCTGATCATTGACAATCCGGCGCTGCTGGCGGAACTCGATGGCGAGATGGTGTACTTCGAAAACAAAGAAGGCCGCGTGTGCATTATGTTTCCGTGGTACGGCAAAGTGCTGGTCGGCTCAACCGACATCCGCGTCGATGACCCCGATAGCGTGGTGTGTGAGGCTGACGAGCAAGCCTATATCCTTGAATCCCTGCGCTTTGTGTTCCCCGCAGTGCACGTCCGGGCAGAAGAGGTGCTGTATACCTTCTGTGGTGTTCGCCCCCTGCCAGCCAGTGACGCTGCCGTTAACGGGCAAATATCGCGTAATCACTCGCTGCAACTGCTGCCGCCCGATAGCCAGCGTGATTTCACCACCTTGTGTCTGGTGGGCGGCAAATGGACCACTTTCCGGCGCTTTGGGGAAGAGGCCGCCGATCGCGTACTGCGCTTATTGGGGCAAACCCGCACCGTCTCAAGCGCCGAGTTGGCGATTGGCGGTGGGCGCAATTTCCCCGGCCCGCAGCGCATGGCCGACTGGCTGGCGCAACTGGCCAGTGACAGCGGTTTAGCCCTGCCGCGCGTCACCCAACTGGTACAGCGCTACGGCACCCGCGCGGTACCGCTGATAGCGGCAATCACACGCACAGCGGATGCGCCCCTGCACCATCATGCTGAGTGGAGCAACAATGAGTTGCGCTATCTGATTCAACACGAGCATGTCTGCCAGCTTGAAGATCTGCTGGTGCGCCGGACGCCTCTGGCAATCAGCGGCCAATTGACCGGCCCCCTGGTGGCAGAAATCGCCGCACTGCTGGGCAACACGCTGGGCTGGAGCGAAAGCTATCAGCAACAACATCTCCGCGACACCTGTTCACATCTGGCCCGTTTGCATGGGCTGACCGACCTAACTCACACCGTATTCGAAGAGGGAGCACGCCATGTCGGCAACCAGTAAAGTTCGTCTCAATCGGCTGTTTAACAACGGTAAATGTTTGGATGTCGCCATTGACCATGGCATTGCTAACGAACCCGACTTTCTGATTGGTCTGGAAGATATCAGTGGCGTGATGCGCAATTTGATCACTGCGCAGCCGGATGCCATTCAGGTGAACTATGGCCAGGCCGATTTATTGCAATGCGTGCAGGGCAAGAAACCGGCTCTGGTGATGCGTACCGATGTGGGCAATGCCTACAATGCCGCCCGCCATCGCGAAATGTGGGCGGTGCTGCACAATCCTGATGAACCGATTCTGGCAGCATTGCAAATGGATGCCGCCGCGGTGGTGGTCAATTTGTATCTGATCCCCGATGAGCCCGGCATTTTCCGCATGTGTGTGGAGAATATTGGCCGCCTGCGCCAGGCCTGCGACAAATATGCGATGCCGCTGATGATTGAACCGCTGGTGATGGCACCCGCAGGCCAGGGCGCTGCGTATGGTTCGCTGGGCGACGTGGAGAAAATCGTGCCGCTGGTCCGCCTGGCACGCGAGCTGGGTGCCGACATTATCAAAGCCGATCCAACGGATAACGTGGAAGATTTCCACCGCGTGGTCGAAGCCGCTCGCTGCCCTACCCTGGTGCGCGGTGGTGGCAAAGGTGAGCTGGGCCCGGTACTGGCAAAAAGCGCCGCGATTATGGCGCAAGGCGCTTCTGGCATGGTGTATGGACGCAACGTCTACCAACACGACAATCCCTCTCGCGTGGTAAAAGCCCTGATGGCGATTATTCATCAAGGCGCCAGCGGCCCGGATGCTTTAGAGATTTATCAGCAGGGTTAAAACCCCTGCTCCGGCGCTTAAGCGGTGCGCCGTCTTCGCCCTTTAACGGAGTCGGATATGAGCCAGATCCTCGGTATTGATGCCGGAAACACCATGATCAAGGCAGTGCTGTTTGATCTTAGCGGCCGTGTGTTATCGGTGGCGGAATGCGCCGGAGAAACCCACCAGCCACAAAGTGGCTATGCAGAACGTCCCATTGAGGATATTTGGCATGGCGTCAGCCAGGCGGTGAGCCAGTGCCTGCAACAGGCAGGAAGCCAGGCGCAGGACGTTATTGCGGTGGGCGCCGCCGGGCACGGCAACGGCCTGTATGCCCTGGATACTCAGCAACAACCGCTGCTGGGTATCCAATCGATTGATCACCGGGCGCTCGACATGCTGCACGCCCTCGAAGCCCGTGGTGATGACAAAGCCATTTATCAGCTCTCGTTGCAAAAACCCTGGCAGGCCGCCACGCCGGTGCTGATCAGTTGGATAAAACACCGTCAGCCCGCACTCTGGCAGCGCGTCGGGCACCTGCTGTGCGCCAAAGATGTGATTGCCCATTTCCTGTGCGGTGCGATCTCGGCGGATTACTCCGATGCCGCCGGTGCGGGCCTGATCGATTACCGCCACCGTGGCTATAGCCGCGAGTTGCTGAGTCTGTATGGCATTGAAGAGGCGTGGGATAAATTGCCCCCGCTGCGTGAGTCCTGTGATGTGGTGGGACATGTCACCGCCAACGCCGCACAGCGCACGGGATTACCTGCGGGCATCCCCGTGGTGGCAGGGATTTTTGACGTGGTGGCCAGCGCGGTCGGTTCAGGGGTGGTGAGCAGTGGCGAGGCCTCCATTGTGGCCGGCACCTGGAGCATCAACCAGGTGGTGGTCGATAAGCCCGATTATTTACGCCCGGTGTTTATGAATTCGATCATTGAGAAAGATCGTTATATGGCGATTGAAGCCAGCGCCACCTCGGCCGCGAATCTCGACTGGTTTTTGCGCGAATTTGATGACGGTCGCAGCGGCCAGGGGGCGGCGCGCAGCAGCGATATCGTGGCGCATGTTGAACCCAACGCCCAGTTACCGATTTACCATCCGTATCTTTACTCGGGGCGCAAATCGGAAACCGCCAAAGCCGGGTTTTACGGCCTCGGCGGCTGGCACACCCGCGCCGATATGCTGTATGCCTTGTTTGAAGGTGTCACCTTTGCCCATCGCGCGCACATCGATCGCCTGCGTGCCGCAGGGATTGCCTTTGACAGAGCCATTTTATCTGGCGGCGCGGCGCGTAGCTGTATCTGGCCCCAGATGTTTGCCGATGTGCTGGGGATCCCCATTCGCGTCGCTGAGTGTAAAGAGACCGGTGCCCTGGGGGCCGCACTGTGCGCTGGCGTGGGCGTGGGTATCTGGAAAAACCTGGCAGAAGCGGCGCATCACGCAGTCCACATCAATGCGGGCGAGTTTCTGCCGCGTGCTGATAAACACACCTTTCACACCGCACGCTATAAAGTGTTTAAAAAGCTGGAGCAGGCAATGAGTGATGTCTGGCAGGAAGCCAGTTAATTTCCCGTCGGGGGCCATCCCAGCCCCCAAAACCTAAACAGAGCCTAAACAACCCTTCAGAATGCTGTGCAAAATGTCGTTTTTTACAACCTAAAACAAACCAAGTTCCCACTTTACGCCGCAAAGATTGCCACTTTCGCGTAACGGGGATAGATTACCCGCCTTATTGCAGAAATATGACCAGACGCGGGATGCGTCAGAGAACACAGTAGTGAGGAACAATGTCATCTGAATGGCTCTCTTTGGTGCTTTTTGGTGCCTCAATTTTTATTTATGCCACCTGGGCAGGCCGTCACAAATTATGGTTTAGCGCCATTCTGATTGTGTTAGCCGTATTTATTATTCTCAATGGCACCCTGTTTGCCAGTAACTACTTCACTGGCGATGGCATCAACGATGCCGTGCTCTACACGCTCACCAATAGCATGACCGGTGCTGGCGTCAGCAAATATATTCTGCCCGGTGTGGGCTTGATTGTCGGCTTGACCGCGCTCTTTTGCGCACTGGCCTGGGTACTGCGCGTACGCAAACATGTGCGTTACAGCCGCCGTTTTAGCGCTTTAGCCATGCTACTGGCGTTAGGCTCAATTAATACGACCCCCGCCTATCAGCAGGTTTCAAAACTGATTCGCTCACAGTTGGCCGAGGGCAGTTCTGACTTCGCTGACTACTATCGGGTGCCTGCCAAAACCATGAAAGATTCACCGCCTAACCTGGTGTGGATCTACGTTGAGAGCCTTGAACGTACCTATTTAAATAACGACGCCTTTCCTGATTTAGCCCCAGAACTAAATCAAGCCAGAAGCACGGCAATCGATTTCTCGCAGACCCAGCAACTGCCCGGCACCGAATACACTATTGCTGGTATGGTCGCTTCTCAGTGTGGGATACCGCTATTTGCGCCTTTCGACGGCAATGTGTCTGGCTCAATGTCAACCTTCTACCCGCGTAGCGTGTGCCTGGGTGACATACTGAAAGCCAACGGTTACGAAAATCATTTTGTACAGGGCGCTAACCTGAGTTTTGCGGGCAAAGACCTGTTCCTGAAATCACACGGATTTGACCACTTATATGGCTTAAATGAGCTGAAAACCATGGTCGATGATCCCGATTATCGTAACGAATGGGGCTGGTATGACGACACCGTACTGGATGAGGTGTACCAGCAATATGTCGCACTGTCGAAAGCCGATAAGCGCTTTTCCCTGTTTACGCTGACCGTCGATACTCACCATCCCGACGGCTTTTTGTCACGCAGTTGCCAGCGCAGAAGCTATGAGTTTGAAGGCAAAGATAACAAATCCTTTAGTGCCGTGGCCTGTAGCCAGGAGCACGTTGCACGCCTAATCAACCGTATTAAAGCCTCGCCGTGGTTCAAAAACACGGTGATTGTGGTCTCTTCCGATCACCTGGCGATGAACAACACGGCATTCAAGTATCTGAATCAGCACGAACGCAATAACCTGTTTTTTGTGATTCGCGGTGATGAACCGGACGTGACCACCAGCGATGAGAAACGCAGCACCCTGGATAACGGCGCCACCGTACTGGATATCATGGGCGGCGATCACGCGATTGGCCTGGGACGCAGTTCACTGTCGGAGACCTCGCTTTCCAGCGCGATGCCAGAGCTCAAAGCGCGTATTAACGCCTGGAAACCCGATATTATTAAGCTGTGGAACTTCCCCAAAAGCATCAGCGATTATCAGGTAGACACGCAGAACAATACCTTCCAGTTTGCCAAAAACAGCTACAAACTGCCGCTGCTGCTTAAAGTCACCAGCGAACACGTGGAACCCAAATTTGACGGTTACATCACCGATCCGCTGAAAAAACAGCTGTCGAAATTTAGCCTGAATGACAAATTTGTATGGATTGATAGCTGCTACAAAATGGGCAATGTGTGGCGCGACGATCTGAAAACCGATCTTGGTCTGTGCGTCGCCAACGGTAACTTAGGGAGCACACCAGTAATTACCAAGCTGCCTTTTGGTAGCAGCAAAGGCCGCGTGAGTTTTGACAAACTGTTGCCGTCAGAGGCCACCGCGTTTGACGCAACCATTGCCAAACTGAAAGTAGCCGATACCGAAATCAGCTATCCGTCCGACACCTTTATTTTCCAACTGCCGGGCAAACCGGAGAACGTGAAATCGGTCAGCGGCCTGTCGATGACCGAAGCCTGGGGACGCTGGTCAGATGCACGCCTGGCCCCTGCCGTGACCCTGACCTGGCAACAACCGCTGCCGCCGACCTTCGAACTGGTTTTGACTGCCAAAGCGCTGGGCGACAATGTCGGTAAGCCAGTCTCGGTGAAGGTAGGCAATAGCGAGCAGTGGATTTCGCTGGATCACGATGAAACGACCGTGACGCTGCAGTTTAGTAACCCGGAGCATGCCGACGCCGTGGTGATCACCCCTCCCGCCCCGGAGGATTCCACACTCGGCGGGATCGAAGGGGGGCCACTGCGCAAATTAGGGGTTGGCCTGGTGAAATTACAGATCCATCCAATAAATCAGTAAGAATCCGTAACAGGGCGCAAAAAAGCCGTATTGCGCCCTTTTACTCACCAAAAAACACATTAAGATGGACTTCCCGTATCTCTGTTATGTGGAAGCCTTGCCGTTGAAACCCCTGCGTCTACGATTACTGGCCCTGTTGGCCCCTTTGTTGCCACTCTCCACGCAGGCTGCTGGCCTGACCGACCCGGTTTTGGTCTCCCAGGTTGTGGAGCGCTATGCCGACAATATTTACTACAACGCCAAAGCCAGCGGGATGGCGATGGTGGTGATTGATGCCAATCAACGCGCCTTTACCAGTCGAGGCGTTACACGCCCTGGCAGTGGCGTGCGGCCGCAAAAAGATTCTCTGATTCGCATCGCATCACTGACCAAACTGATGACCAGTGAAGTGATGGTAAAACTCTCAGAGCAGGGCCGCTTAAACCTGAACGATCCGCTTAGCAAATACGCGCCACCGGGCCGTCACGTGCCCATGATGGATGGCCAGCGTATTACACTGATGAACCTGGCTACGCACACCAGCGGCTTGCCGCGTGAACAGCCGGGCGGCGCAGCCAATCGCCCGGTGTTTATCTGGCCAACCTATAGCCAACGCTGGAACTGGCTCAACAACAATAATCTGACCAGCCCCCCAGGCTCTGTCGCCAGTTACTCGAACCTGGCCTTTGATTTACTGGGTGACGCGCTGGCCGTCGCGGGCGGCAAGCCGTATCCCGCCCTGTTTCAGCAGCTTATCACTCGCCCGCTGGGCATGAAGGACACCACCTATACCCCATCACCCGATCAGTGCAAACGTCTGATGATCCCCGCGAAAAGCCCCAGCCCGTGTAACAACACCCTGGCGGCGATTGGCAGCGGTGGCGTGTACTCCACACCGGATGACATGGGACGTTGGATGCAGCAGTTTCTCTCTTCCGACGTGCATGCCCGCAGCGGTCAAGCCGATCGCCTGCAAACGTTGATTTATCAGCGGGCACAACTCACGCGCGTTATTGGTATGGATGTGCCTGGTCGCGCGGATGCCCTCGGCATGGGCTGGGTCTATATGGAACCCAAAGGCGGGCGTCCGGGGATTTTGCAAAAGACCGGTGGCGGCGGTGGGTTTATTACCTACATGGCGATGGTGCCGCAATACAGCGTAGGGGCGTTTATTGTGGTGGCGCGCTCACCGGAATCCCGTTTTACCCCCATGAGCGACGGCATTAATAATATGCTGACCGAACTGATTGGTAATACGCCCGACAGTGCCAGCATGGCAATGAGTATTATGGAAGCCGAATAAATCCCACTTTCAGCGCAGGCGCGTCGTGGAGACCCTCGTACAATCGCGACGCCGCGCACAGATCCCACTAAACCCGCGCAGGTTCTGTGATGTTGTCAGCAGAACCTGTGGCGCTTCTGCGACAATCATTAGCCAGGCGAATATAACTAAAGGTGCCCAGACCATTACGGTATCAGGAGGGCATATGACGCAGGAAATGTTCTATCGACTCTTAAAACGCTGGCCAACGATGCACTTTACGCAGATGCAGGTGCAAGGGGAAAACGGCTGTTGGTCGGTGTATGCCATGGATCCACGCGCCAGCGCGGGCGGTCGCATTTTTATTACCCGCCACGACACGCTACATACCGCCGAACTGGCGACCTCTGTGTGCCAGCGCTGGCTGGATTATCGGGATAATCCTGTGTTGATTGCCGCGCAAGGTGCTGCGGCCAACCAAGGTCAGCCAATGGATGCCGAACGTTGGCATCCATAAGCCACATACATCGCCGTTCTGATAACAGAACGGCATCGGTTGCTCCCTCACACTAGTGCGCACTGCGCGTCGGCCGCACCACGATTTCATTCACATCAACCTCATCCGGTTGCTCGATGGCATAGCGGACAGCACGACCAATCGCATCGGGTGATAACGCTATCGCCCGGTAGTCACGCATTAACGCTGCGGCACTGGCATCGGTAATGGTCTCGGCCAGTTCGCTTTCCACCACGCCCGGATGCACACAGGTCACACGCAACTGTTGATTCTCCTGACGCAGCCCGTCGGAGATCGCCCGCACGGCATATTTGGTGGCGCAGTACACCGCCGCTGTCGGTGAGACGCTGAGTGCGCCTACCGAGGCGATATTAATGATATGTCCCTGCTGACGTGACAACATGCCCGGCAGTGCAGCGGCAATCCCGTACAGCACGCCTTTGATATTGACATCCACCATGCTCTCCCACTCTTCAACTTTGAGTGAAGCCAGCGGCGAGAGGGGCATCACGCCCGCATTATTAATCATCACATCAATACGTCCCCAGCGCGCCAGTGCCGTCTCAGCAAACTGCTGCACCGAGTCCCGCTGTGTCACGTCCAGGGCCTGCACGGCGACTTCAGCGCCTAACTGACGGCAACTCTCCGCCAGGCTTTCCAACCGCGCGACGCGGCGCGCGCCCAGCAATAAGGTCATCCCTGCCGCCGCTAATTCGCGGGCGATGCCGGCACCAATACCACTGGATGCACCGGTAATTAACACGACGTTATGTTTCATACTCGACTCTCTTTCTGGTTGCGATGCTGGTTATCCTAAGCAGGCTGGTTTATAAAGAGAATCCGCTGATTCCTTACTGCACTGGTAACACAGGCTAACCAATCATGATGGATAAAAATGCGTTAGAGGTGTTTGTGACGGTGGCGCAGACGCGCAATTTCCGCATCGCCGCAGAACAATTGGGCGTGACGCGACCGGCGGTTAGCCAGACGTTGCGACGTCTTGAAGATCGTCTGGGTATCTCTCTGGTGCAACGCACAACGCGCAGCATTCGGCTGACGGAAGCGGGTGAACGCTTTTATGCCGAAGTGGCCCCGGCGATTGCCGAGCTCAACCAGGCGCTCGGCAATATCACCCAACTGACCGGGCCACCGCGCGGTCGATTGCGGCTGGCCGTGTCATCGATTGCCGAGCGTTTTATCTCGGGCGAATTGCTGGCCGGGTTTATCACCCGCTACCCGCACATTGAGCTGGATATTACGATTACCGATGAAGAGTTTGATATTGTTGCCGAGGGCTACGATGCGGGAGTACGGCTGGGTGAAATCATTGCGCAGGATATGATTGCCGTGCCGGTTTCCCCCCCGCAGCGCCAGGTGGTGGTGGCTGCTCCCCGTTATCTGGCGCAGCACCCGCCCCCACAACATCCGCGTGATTTATTGACGCATCGCTGCATTGGCTGGCGGCGCAACCCTGCGGAGCCCGCGTGGCGCTGGGAGTTCGCGGAAGACGGGCGCGAGTTTGATCTGGCCGTGAACCCCGTGCTCACCACCAATGACATGGGCGTGATGCTTCGCACGGCCTGCGCTGGAGGGGGGATCAGCTACGGTATGGCCGACACCTTCCAGGCGCAGATCGCACGGGGAGAGTTAGTGACTTTACTGGAGAGCTGGTTGCCAGAATTTGATGGTTTCTATCTCTACTTTCCCAGCCGGAACAACCTTGCCCCGAAACTGCGGGCGTTAATTGATTTTATGCGTATGTAACCATGGCAGGAGACACAATGATCGTCGCGCTGGTGAATAATCTCGATAAGATTGAACAACATTTTCCCATAGCCATCGGGATCGCCGTTGCGCTAGGCATAATGGGTTTTTTCAAATGGCTGTTAAGGGGCATTACCGCTGAACATCTGTTTCAAAACACGCTGAATAACCGTTTGAAATCGCTGAAAAATGAATTAAAAGACACGCCCCTGGATGCTGCCCATCAGGCCCGTTTAAAGCGGGATTATGCCACCCTGTTTAATCAGAAAACCTACGGGATCAAAAACCCGGCGATTCAGCGTGAAGTGATTAAAATCATTGAGCATTCCAGCGAAATCACCCGGCAAAAACACTTCGCGGCGCATCAGCACACCTTGAGTCTGGACGCACAGGGGAAGGTGTTTATTAACAGCCACAAGGTCACCGAACGGATCCTGGAAGCCTGGGCGTTACTGGCGGCAGGGTTGGCGATGCTGGGCATCGGTGTGTTAATGGGGGCCGCCAATCTGCCGTTGGGGATAGCCATTATTGCTCTGGGCTTGCTGCTCTACTTTATGAGTCTGACCCACTTCCCCATGAATAAGCGGATGCGTAAACGGGCGCAGGCAGAAATCGATCATTACTACCGAGAAAACGCCTCAATGAATAACTCGCCGTCGTGTTGAATCCTTCTGAAGGCGACGGGGATCACAGACCTCTGGTTTTGAGTGGCACAATTTTACCATCCTGCAACAATTGGGCGGTCATTATCCACGAAGGACACGTGAATGAAATACGCTCCCCTCTCCCTGTTACTCTCCCTGTCTCTGCTCAGTGCCAGTGCCGCCGCGCAAAGTTGGGTATATGTTTCCAATGCCACGGGTGCCAGCATCACGGCCTACACATTAGATCAACAGCAGGGCAAATTGCAGCCGATGGGCCGCTATGCCACGCCGCCGAATCCCATGAGTTCAGTGGTCTCTCCTGACCACAGCCAACTGTATGTGATGGTGCGCAGTAAGCCGTTTCACGTCATGCGCTGGAAAATTCAGCCTGATGGCAAACTCACTGCGCTCGACAGCACACCGCTGCCAGAGAGCATGGCGTACCTGTCGTTAGATAAAACCGGACGCTATTTACTGGGTGCCTCTTACGGCGGCGATCTGTTTAGCATTAACCGCGTTGATCGGCAGGGACATGTGGAAGCCGCTCCGGTACAGGTAACGCCGACGGGTAAACGCGCGCATGCTATTCAAACCAGCCCGGATAATCGCTTTTTATACGTGACACAACTGGGTACTGATCAGGTGTTGCAGTACCGGTTCGATGAAAAAACCGGCAAGGCCGTGCCGAACGATCCGCCTTTTATTAACATCAGTAAAGAAGCAGTGACCGGGCCGCGCCATTTTGTGTTCGCACCACAGCGCGATAAACAGGGCCGCCAAAATCTGTACGTGCTGAATGAGATGGGCGGCAACATCAATCAACTGACGTTAAACGCTAACGGTACCTTGCAGGCGGAACAGGAAGTGCAGTCGGTGGATCCCGAGATCGCCGCGGGCATGCAACGCGGAGAGGCGCATCCTTTGGCAGGGGATGGTGCCCTACCGCCGTCACCCAAACCGCGGATCTGGCAAGCGGATATCCATATGACGCCAGACGGCCAGTATTTGTACAGCAGTGAGCGCACCAGTAGTACGCTGTCGGCCTTTCGCGTATCGCCAGAGAACGGGCATTTAACCTTTATACAGAGCGTGAAAACCGAACAGCAACCGCGGGGTTTTGCCATCGATAAGAGCGGACGGTTTTTGATTGCTTCGGGCGAGAAATCACAGCAGTTGTCGCTGTATCGTATTGATGCGAACAGTGGGAAATTAGCGCTGGCTCAGCAAGTGCCTACCGACGCGGGCGCCAATTGGGTCACGCTGGTCGAAGAGTAAAAAAGCGGGGAAGGCCAGCCTTCCCCGGATGACTTACTGCGTACGGATCAGATAATCAAACGCGCTCAATGAGGCCTTGGCGCCCTCCCCCGAGGCAATAATGATTTGCTTGTAGGGAACGGTCGTACAGTCGCCTGCCGCAAAAATACCCTTCACGCTGGTTTCGCATTTGGCATCAATGATGATTTCCCCCATGCGATTACGTTCAACCGCCCCTTCTAACCATGGGGTGTTAGGCAGCAAACCGATTTGAACAAAAATGCCTGCCAGTGCCAGATGATGCGTCGCACCGGACTCGCGGTCCTGATAATCCAGACCGGTCATTTTCGTGCCATCCCCTTTAACTTCCGTTGTCTGGGCATTAAGGATGATATCGACGTTGCTCAGGCTGCGCAGTTTATCCTGCAACACCCGATCGGCTTTCATCTCAGGCGCGAACTCCAGCAGGGTGACATGTTCGACAATCCCTGCAAGGTCGATCGCGGCTTCCACACCGGAGTTCCCCCCGCCAATCACACCAACGCGCTTGCCTTTAAACAGCGGGCCGTCACAGTGCGGACAGTAAGTGACGCCGCGCGTGCGGTAGGTGTCTTCGCCGGGGACGTTCATGTTCCGCCAGCGAGCACCGGTGGCGATAATCAGGCTTTTCGCCTTCAAAACAGCACCCGACGCGGTTTCAATCTGATGCAAACCACCTTCCGTGGCTGCGGGGGTTAATTTCGCCGCCGTTTGCGTGTCGATAACATCAATGTTGTATTCATCTACGTGCGCTTTCAGCGCCCCAGCCAGTTTTGCCCCTTCGGTTTTCGGCACGGAGATGTAGTTTTCGATATCCACCGTGTCCAGCACCTGGCCGCCGAAGCGCTCACCCATCAGGCCTGTTTTAATGCCTTTACGCGCAGCATATATGGCGGCAGCCGCCCCGGCAGGGCCACTGCCCACAATCAAGACATCATAGGCGTCGCGGGCGCTCAGCGCAGCCGCCGCGCGTTTGTCCGCGTTGGCGTCCACTTTGCCCACGATTTCGGCCAGCGTCATCCGCCCATGCCCAAAGGCTTTACCGTTCAGGAACACGGCAGGCACGCCCATCACATTGCGTTCCGTGATTTCGTTCTGGAAGACGCCGCCGTCAATCGCCGTGTGTTTCACGCGGGGATTGAGAATCGCCATCAGGTTTAGCGCCTGCACGACATCCGGGCAGTTGTGGCAAGAGAGCGAATAGTAGGTTTCAAAAGCAAAATCCCCCTCAAGATCGCGAATTTGCGTCAGCAGATCTTGTGCTTCTTTCGAGGGATGCCCACCGGTTTGCAGCAGTGCCAGCACCAGTGAGGTAAATTCGTGTCCCAGCGGGGAGCCCGCAAAACGTGGCCCCTGCTCACTGCCCACAGGTGTTATCAGAAAGGAAGGTTTACGCACCGCGCGCGCATTGTCTTCGCTGAACGTCACCTTATCTGACAGTGATGCAATGTCGGTCAATACAGAGCGGATTTCAGCCGAGGCCTGGCTGTCATCCAGCGTCGCGATCAACGCCACCGGTTTGGTCAGTTTTTCCAGATAAGCCTTGAGTTGGGCTTTCATATTATTATCGAGCATGGGTTCCTCCCCGGTGAAAAAAACGGGTGCAGAGCACCCGTTACGTCGAAATGATAAAACGTGAAGATAAAGGTGACTTAGATTTTGCCTACCAGGTCGAGAGACGGTGCCAGTGTCGCCTCACCTTCTTTCCATTTCGCTGGGCACACTTCACCTGGGTGAGCGGCCACATACTGTGCGGCCTTGATTTTACGCAGCAGGTCAGACGCGTCACGGCCAATGCCTTCCGCCGTCACTTCGATAGCCTGAATGATGCCTTGTGGGTCAACGATAAAGGTGCCGCGATTCGCCAGACCTTCGTCTTCACGCAGGATTTCAAAGTTGCGAGACAGGGCCGCCGTTGGGTCGCCCAACATGGCGTATTTGATTTTACCGATGGTGTCAGAGCTACCGTGCCACGCTTTATGGGTAAAGTGGGTATCGGTGGAAACGGAGTAAACATCAACACCCAGTTTCTGCAATTCATCGTAGTGATCGGCAACGTCGCCCAGTTCGGTTGGGCATACGAAGGTGAAGTCAGCCGGATAGAAGAAGAACACGCTCCAGCGGCCTTCGGTATCTTTCTCGGTCACTTCGATGAATTCACCGTTTTTGAACGCCTGGTTTTTGAATGGTTTGATCTTGGTATTAATCAGGGACATGTTTTTTCCTCCGTTTGCGATGGAAGAAAAATTAACGAATTTTGTGATGCAGGGCCAATTCGTTGGACTGATTAAATCAATCAGCCAAACCTTACTTACTCCACACAGGCGTTATCAAGGGGAATAAATCGTCCATCATAGACAATCACTTTTTGCCCTTTTCCACGCAGCAGTGCATGTTGAATCTGTTCACCGGGACGCAGATAAAAACTGACGGCTTGCGCATCATCACTGTCACAGTCGGCCTTTAACAGCAGCTTAAACCACGTATTGCCGCTGTTGCGTAGCCGTTGGCTGCCTGCGGCCCACTGCCAGTCAAACCGTGTTTTGCGCGGACGCACCACCAAAATGGTTTGCAGCACCACCGTGGGTGCCATGTTGATCGCACCACCTTGCGCCAGCGCACCGCTGCGCATCTGCGTGGGTTGCTCACGGAATAGCACCCGATAGTAACGTTCGCGGTCGTCCTCGGGCCCGTGCCAAAAGAATTTAAAAATATCACTCTGGCCCGGCGACAGCGTCAGTTGCTTGGGTGCATACAACAGCTCACCTTCAGCAGGGCGGGATAACTGCTCCTGGTCGCCGGGTTTATCCAGCGCGTAGATAGCTATCTGGTACAGACGGGCGGTCTGATTGTCATTGGTGAGGCGTTTGGCGATAAAATCACTGTCTGCGGGCATGGAAAAGGTCATGGCCTCAATGCCAATAGCGAAACTGGCAGGCGCAGTGAATGCCAACAGGAGTGCCATTAATATCCTCATTTCACGTTCCGCCAGGTGGCCCGCACCTCAATATTGCCTTTGGCGCTGACTTCACCAAACCACTCTTCTCCTTCCACGGTGACCTGCGATTCCGGCGCATTCATCGGGATTTCAAAGCGCAAATGCGTGCTGTTGAGGATCCCCCGATCGCCTGACGTATCTTCCCAGGGGCGGCTTTGCCACTGCGCGTGGGTAATGCTGTGCCAAATGCCATCACAGCCGGCACTTAATTTCTGCTGTTCACCGGTGGTCGTGGTCAGAAATAACTGCGCCGGAAAAGGGACGCGGATTTTTTGGTCTGCGGAACGAAACAAGCACAGGCTGCGGCCATTTTGGCTATAGGCAGGCCCGGTGACCCGCACATCGACATCATCCGCCGCCGTACGCCCACTGGTCGTCACAATATACCCAAATGACAGTGGCTGAGCCTTACGGCTCACCAGCCCCTGACGATGTGGATGCATCTGCATATCATCGGACACGATGCTGACCCCAAAATCACGAGGCTTGATCAATAAACGATTGGAGGTGGAAAACTCATACCACCCGGACTCCGGAGAAATGGTGTTTTGAAAACGGAAATTAATCAGATCGCGGGTATCCGAATTGCTCAGCCCCAGATTGACTAATGCTTTGAAAAAGCCACTGGAGAAGAACATATAAACATATTCCGAGGACTGCAGGTCGCGGAAATTATAGGTCTGGTTTTTATTGCGCCAACGGTTGCCATCCAGGCTGAATTGCACATCCGTATTGTTAATTTTCGCGTCTAAGCCCACATGCGTGATCACCGGAAATATCCTGACAGAGACGTTTGATTGCCCACTGGCGACATCCAGATGGTAATTCATCATCTTGCACATGATGCCAGACAGGCGTCCGATAACCTGTGCCTTACATTCCCCATTTCCTTCATTGATAATCGGCACACCGTTACTGCTGATAAAAACTTCGGTGAACGCGTTGGTATTGGTCAACAGCAAATGTGCCATCTTGCGATGTTTCACCCGTCGTTGATACCAGTTACCACGCCGCTGATCCCGACAGCGCTCCCCTTTGGCGGCATCATAGTTATCGGGAGTTTTGCAGCTGTTCATCAGCATGCTAAAGCGTTCCCCGGTCCCTAATTGTATTAGCCAGAAATAGAACGCATCGGACATCATGCCGTGCATCCACTTCAGTCCACCGGCGGGCACGTTGACACCATAGAATCCCGCAGAATCTGTGGCCTGGGGTTCCAGCAGGCTGGTTTCCGCGTTACAACCGGCATACCAACTAATGCAGCGCAAACCGGTTAGCGGCTGATCAACGGTGAAATCATCGAGCCAGATATCCACGTTCCAGCCATTGTTGGCAATGGTGTTTAAGCCGTTATCGATGTAGCCCAGGCTTTGTTGTCTGTCCCCCTTTAGCCCCGTCCAGCGGTTAGCCCCGGTTATGCGCGGATCGAGGATCGTCAGCGGCGTCACGAAAAAGTTATGATCGTTATTGTTCTCGACGATCATAAAAGGACGCTCTACCGCATCCACCACTTTAGTGGGATTGAGCGCCCACGCAGAGGGGCTCAATAGCACTAAGATGATAAACACACTAACTTTCATCACTGACTCCTTGTTGTGGCTGATGCTGCCAGGTGCGCATGCCACGGCAAATAATATCGCCCAGCCACACCGCACCCTGCGCCTCACGCAAATCCAACCGTGCTTCACAACGCGGTTGATTGGCAGCGGTGTAATCCAGCGTCGGGTGGCGCTTGTCGATATCCATAATGAACTCGCCACGGGCATCGGTGCGCGCCTGACCAATGTGGTTATTGATGTCGACTAACGCCATCAGTGAACCGTCCTCCGCACGCAAACGGCCAAACACGGTGACGCGCTCTTTCAGGATTGGGGCCACCAGGGCCACATTGCCGGGATACAGCGTGAAGTCAGCTTTGTGCCCCTGCACAATGTCAAAACTTTGTCGCGACTGGGCGCTGTTACGAATGTCGACCTGATAGCGCGCGTAGGCAGGCAGCGGGATAAAGTTTGCTCGCCCGCTCAGCGGGATGCGGCGACCATTGATATCGGCGCTGAGCTCACCTTTGGCAGGTAAATCTGTACGAATCATCACGCCCGCATTGCCTTCGTTGTGACCACTGGCCGCCCATTCAGCGCCCTGCCATCCCAGGCTACCGCTGGCACTCAAGGTGGCACTTTGGCTGTTTTTACCGCCGCTGACGTTGAGCGCGCCATTGGCATAGCGTGTGGAGAATTGCGCCCAGGCCCCGCCACTGAACGGTTGCTGGTGCCCGGATAGCGGCCGGGAGATGTCCGCCCCTATCGCCGTTATCGGCCCCGCGGTGAGCGTTTTGCGGGCGGCCAGATTAAGCAGCGTCGAATCTTGCTGATGGCTGACTCCTGCACTGAGCCAGTTACCTAACGGCAGTGAAAAATCCAATGCCACGTATTTACCGGTATCTGCACTGCTGCCGGTAGTGTTGTAGCGCTGCAGCCCGGCGCGCAGGTTGAGTGCGCCAAAAGCACCGGCATACAGATTTTGTTGATAAGACGCGGTGTAATAGTTCGAAGCATGATAGCGGTCGAGGTTATAGCTAATGCTGAGGGTGCCCAATGCAGACCACAGCGGCGTGAGGTTGAGCGTTCCGCCCATCGCCATCGCATCACTGGCGGACATGTTCACCTGCTCACTGGGATGAAAGCGGTTGTGGCTAAACCACAGAGAGGAGAAATCGCCAGGCAGGTTAGCCGTCACGCTGCTGGTGACACCCCATGCCCGATCGTCAGCCGCCATGCCCTGCGTGTAGAGAGAGAGGCGTTCGCCCACCGGCAGGCTGAAGCGTGTTTCTGCCGTCAGGTGTGTATCCCAACGGTAAAGGGTTCCCGCCCAACTGACGGGCCATAGCGATCCGGCGGCAGAAATACCGAGTAACTCACTATAGGTTGCATCTTGCTGCTGAGAGGCGTGGCGTGCGTTTTTCATCTCCATCGCTCCGCCCCACAACTGCCAGGCAAACGGCGCGTCATAATTCGTGTTCGCCGAAAACAGTTTGTTAATACGCTCAGTACGCTGACTGATACGTTTGCCGCTGACGTTGACCTCAACCACGACATCATAAACGCCGTAGGGTAGCGATCGGGTATCCACCTCGTGGTTGCCCATCGCAAAACTTTGCACGCTCAGCAGTTTGCCATCCCGAAAGAGCTGTACTTCCCCTGCGGCAGGCAAAAACGCCACCAGCGGCGTCACCGACTGAGCATTATCAAACACCGTCGAACTGGCCTGATTGCCCCATGACAATCCCCAGATTTTCCCGGCGGGCAAAGCCGTCAGCGGGCCAAGGGATTGCAAATTCCAGCTATCCAACATACCCGCCGCAAACCGGTAACCCGCATAATCCCGTTCATACATCGCCTTATACAGGCTATTTTGTTGCCCGGAGGTACCGATTCCGTAAAACGCACCATCAATGCTGAGGTGATGCTCACGTAGCGCAGTGGTAGAGCTTAGTGACAGGTAACTCGACGTTTGCAGGGCATTTCCCTGATACCGACTGCCGTATGCACCGCCGTTATAGCGCAGCACACCGCTGAGTGTATCGACGCTGGATTGTCCAATATCCTGCATACGCGAACGCAATACGGTCCCCAACGCAGTGGGTTTCACCACTAATTGCAGCACCAGTTGCCGGATATCCAATATCAACCAGGCATCGTCACTGAGGTCAACACGCAGCGCGTCATCAAAAAAGACATCCTGTAGCGCCGCCAGTTTGCTCTCCAGCGCAGGCTGCAACGACGCATTGTGCATTTGCAACGCCTGCTCAATCGTGCGCAACCGCAATTGCGTGCCTTGCAGTTGGAGGGTTGCCGTGCCAATACGTTGATCGGATTCACGATCGGGGCTTTCTGTCAGATGCAGCTGTAACGGGATACTCATACCTTCCCGCAAGGCTTCACTGAAGGCCTCAGGGATCAGTACGCCGTTAAATGTGACTGGCGGGTGCGCAAGCACGGGCAAGGACAGCAGCCCGCACAAAATAACCACGCCGTAACACCACGCAAAAAATCGACCTTCTCTTCCGCGCATGTTTTTTTCCCTGGCATAACGCCACGTTATTTTACGGGTACGAAACGATCGGCCTGCCACAGCGCCACACGTGTCTGTTTATCGGCAAGATTGACCGTATTAAACGTTCGCGTTTTACCCGGCATCAGGAAGTAGTTTTCTTTGCAGTTCACCCCGTCTTTTGCATCACGGCAGGGGCCATAGGCCAAAATGCGCAGCGTGGCATTGCCGGTGTTTTTCAAGTGGTTATTTTCCCATTGCCAGCGATAGTTCACGGCCCGAGGCGCCACCACTAATACTGTGCCAATGCGGGCAGACGAGGTGGCAACCGCCTGTCGGGTCTTACCTGCGCCATCGGCATTGGCTAATGCCTGATCAAACCAGTGAATGCGGTAATAGCGCTCCGTGGCATCTTTTGGCCCGTGATAAAAAAAACGGATATTCTCCGTGCTTTGGGCGGGCATCAGCAGACGTGCGGGGGTTAACAGCAGCTCATCAGGCTGACTGAAAGGAATCTCAACACCGCTCTCAAGCGGAGAGCTAATACGGGTGACACGCACCGTCATTAAACGCCCGGTGTCCGTGCTGTTGCGGATGGTTTTACTGATGCTATCAGCATCACTGTGCATAAACGTACTGATGTCACCGACATCCAATGCCTGCGCAAAAGAGGCAAACGTGAGCCAAAGGGGCAGAAAAAAACGCATAATCATTCGAAGGCGCTCACTCAAAGAGAAAGGCAGGGAAAAATTCCCTGCCAAAAGTGTTAGCTGGTCCAGGTCGCGTCAAATTGCACGCTAACATCACCGCTCCAGACGCCATCAGGCAGCGTACTGTAGTCAGTGACTTTCGCCGTGCCGTCGGTGGTACCGCCCGCAATGGTGAAGGTAAACGCATCTTGCGCACTGGAGCGGTCAGCTTTCATGTAGCTTTGCGACAGCGCACTCAGGTTGCCGCCGAGCATGCCTGTTGCGGTATCAATCATTGGTGTATCCGCGTCTTTCTTCACGTCAGCCCCGTTCCATGACACGCCAACATCCAGCGTTGAACCGGAACCATCCAGTTGCGTGAGGGTATTGGTCACCAGGCGTGACGTCAGTTTGAAAGCGGTCGCTCCTGCTTCGCCTTCAATAGAGACATCAAACAACCCTTTTTGGGAGTTGAAGCTCTTAATGCCCGGTGCATACTCAAACGTCAGGCTGCCTAGCGGGGTGACAATCAGTTTGCTGGTGGTGTCTTTGGTCGCGGTTGCAGACCAGGTCGCCAGCGCCTGCGCAGTCACATCAGCGAAAGCATTAAACTGAACGAAACATGCGGATAACGCCGCCGCGATTACGATCTTTTTCATTTTTCATTTCCTTGTGGTGTGAATAAATCCCTTGAAGTTCTGGCATGCGACGACCCGATAATCAGGTGATTGAGGCTGCCTTTTAACTTCGTTTCAATTTCCGTTTTAATGCCATATACCCGCTTATCGCTCAGACAAATCACCTTTGAGATGTTTTGAATAGAGATACCGCTCATGACATAGCGGAAGACATCCATTTGCACACGGCTGAGTGTTTCGCCATGGTGAATCAGCAGGCGTTTTCCCTGAATAACGTCTTTTATTTTTTGCATCACGACCGCTAAGGAATCATGGCTGTAAATAATTCCGTTAATATTAGGGAGTAAAGATGCCCAATAATTCGCCACAGGACCCAGTTGTCGATCAACAACAAAAATAGTACAGGTGTTTTTCTTCAGCGTTTCATTAAAGAACAGCGGGTCAAAAAAACACTTATAATTCGCAACGGAAAAATCAATGAAAGTCATCCTTCTCACTTTCGAACCAAAATGTGTAAGAAGTGCTGACAATCCTGTTTCAAGATAGTTATTCCCCTTGGGATAAACCCGCAGTTGATTAACTTTCTTTTCTGCCTTAATAGTGACGGCGCACGGCTGAGTTTCCTGCACACAATGCGTGATCATGCCAAATCCTTTTTGTTTTTTATCTGGATGTCTTTGGGGTATCGCCAAATGCTGAGGCAGCAGCATGATAAAACTTACATAAAACAAATAAACCTAAGTTAAATCATATAAAATCATTAAATCTTATGAGCACCTAAGATTCACTGTAAATGCATGTTATACATTGCAATTTTTGTAAAATATCAGTTCATCTCAACTTTGTTCCCAAGGGCTTATTCCACCAACGTCCTATGTTATTATCTCCACCACGAAACCCTTAATAAGAAAAGAACGATGTCAATATGTTTAACATTGCTGAGTATCAACAATCATGGATGATCAATGAATCAATTGTCTTTACACCTAAAAATAATACATTAACCAAATCAAACAATCCGAACATCTGCGTAACATTACAAACCCCGGCCTCTTTGTGTTTATTGCGATTGATGATCCATCGAGGGAAAGTGATTTCACAAAAGGAATTAATGTTGGCGGGCTGGGGCGATCGCGCGAATGCAACGTCACCTAATACATTTTATCAAACGATATTAACGCTGCGTAAGGCCATGGCGTCGCTGGGAATGGATAAAGAGATTGTCAAAACCATTTACCGTCGTGGTCTGGTGTTCTCAGAACGTATCACTGTGCGCGCGATGGATGCCTCAGAATACGTCATCTCTCCGCTGAACAATTTAAGTTCATCGGAGACGGAAACACTAAAATCGCGTGACGTTATCCCCTTTATGGAGACATCAGAACCTGCCTTAAGCAGATCGCAAACTCAGCATCGTTTCTCTTTGCTGTTTATTGCTTTTTTTCTGCTGTTTATTGTTGGGCTCAGCAGCCTCACGCAGGCCATGAACAGACCTGATACGCCATTTCAAGATTGGTTGCCTATCGATATCAGCAATCAGTCATTGCCGTGCAAACTCTATCGCTCTCCTCAGCACAAAAGTAATGCTGTTTACACACATATCCTCAACCAATATCCAGACATCTGTCTGCCCACGACCTCCCTGTATATGACCAGTACCCCAGATGCAGATCGCGTAGTGATATTTATCTGTTATGCCTCACCCGCCCGCGAAGAAGTGCAACGCTGCGACTCTTACTATTTTCCACGAATGGCCTCGATATGATGCGTCAGATACTGTTTATTCTGCTGTTGCTGGTTCTGCTGGTCACAGGTTTCACCTGGTATAATTCTCGCCCGCTTCAGTGCGATGCCAATATTTTTGTGCGCTTCCCCGAGGGAAATGTCACCGCCTATGTTTCCTATACTCTGCAAAATGGCAAAGGGATCATTGGATTGAATGGGCATATTTCGCCACCGAAAGGGGCAAACATTTTGTTTAACCGAACACTTTATGTCTCCTATCAACGCATTGGTAATCACTATGTCATGACTACTGACTCGGTGATTAAAGGCTTTGCCGATTTCTCCAGCGACGATGTATTAAGGCCTTTTTTCCCCGCGTTTTATCTGAACGTGGGAGTTGAACGTCAGTTTGAGTTCACGCCCTATAAAGGCAGTTGGTTGGTTTCACGCTCGGGCGTGCCCTCGATGTACTGCATGGCGGAGTAAATTGTCGATCGCCATCAAACAATCAGAATTTCGTCTGACCGCAACGTGAAGTTTCTGTTGCAGGAAAGTTAACCCTGACAGAGGATAAGTAGAACGTTCTACTAAAACGTTCTACTTACAATAAAAGCGCAATCTAATGCGCCCTTTTTCTGATTGGGGGAAACCATGAAACTGTTCGCAGGGCTGGTAAAGTCACTGTCAAAATTGTCGATGATCGGCCGCGCACTGATGCTGCCGATCTCACTGCTGCCCGCCGCCGGCCTGTTACTGGCCTTCGGCGACAAATTCCATCTGCCACTCATGATGAACGCTGGGGGCGTGATTTTTGATAATCTGCCGGTGCTGTTTGCCATCGGCTCGGCGGTGGGTTTGGCATCGGAATCCGGTATTGCGGCGCTGTCGGCGGCGGTATCGGTGCTGATTACCAATGTCACCATTGGCACCGTGCTTAACATCACGCCAGAAATGGCTGCCAGCGGTGGCAAATACGCCATGGTGGTCGGCATCCCAACCCTGCAAATGGGGGTTTTCGGCGGTCTGATCTGCGGCATCCTTGCCGCCTGGTGCTACAACCGATTCCATGCGATGCAACTGCCTGAGTTTTTGGGCTTCTTCTCAGGCAAACGCTTTGTGGCGATTGCGACCGCCTTTTTATCCTTTATTCTGGGTCTGCTGTTGCCCTACATCTGGCAACATATTCAATCCGGGATTGATGCACTGTCCGTGCTGGTCAATGGTGATAATCAGGCAGCCTCGACCTTTATTTTTGGTCTGGTCGAACGCGCACTGATTCCTCTTGGCCTGCACCATATTTGGTATCCCTCTTTCTGGTACTCCTTTGGCGATTACACCACGCAGGCGGGCCAGCTTATTCATGGCGACCAAACCATTTGGTTTAAAATGCTGGAAGAAGGGGTGAAATCCTTTAGCAGCGACAGCTACCAGAATGCCGGCAAGTTTATGCAAGGCGAATTTCCATTGATGCTGTTTGCCCTGCCCGCAGCCTGTCTGGCGATGTACCATGAAGCCAACACCAAAAATAAAAAAATTGCCTCGGGCATTCTGTTCTCAGCGGCACTGACCTGTTTCTTAACCGGTATTACCGAACCGGTTGAATTCACCTTTATTTTTGTCGCGCCGATCCTGTATGTGTTCAACGCCATCATGGCGGGCCTGTCTTATATGTGCATGTATTTACTGCAGGCCCATATTGCAAAATCGTTCTCCGCCGGACTGATTGACTATATTTCGTTTGGCATTCTGCCGTCGCTCAATGGTTTCGAAACCCATTACCTGAGCGCCGTTATCGTTGGCGTGCCGATGGGATTGATTTACTACTTCACCTTCCGGTTTGTGATTCGTCGCTTTGATGTCAAAACACCGGGTCGCACAGACAGCACAGCGAACGCCAATGACAAGAGCGATGAAGAACTGGCAACGGAAATTGTCGGCTTGTTAGGCGGCACCGCGAATATCGGCAGCGTGGGCGCCTGTATTACTCGCCTGCGACTCGAAGTGGCAGACAGTCAACTCGTCGACCGTGATGGCTTAAATAACCTTGGCGCGCGCGGCGTGGTGTTTGTGGGTGACAGCGGTATTCAGGTGATTTTTGGCGCACGCGCACAATTTATTGCCAGCCAAATGAACGCCCTGACCGGACGGTAAGTGGCAGTTTGCGCCGCCTCCTGTATGCTACGGGGGCGGCGATGATTTCAGGGAGCGTCATGAAGAAGGTCAGCATTATTGATGTGGCAAAAGCCGCGGGCGTTTCGGTCTCGACCGTTTCGTTAGTGCTACGCCAAAAGGGAAAAATCTCCGCACAAACCATTGAGAAGGTCCATCATGTTATTGCAGAGCTGGGCTATGTCCACAATGTGGCCGCCGCAAATCTGCGCGCCAACACCTCGAACCTGATTGGCCTTATTCTGCACGACTTCAGCGACACCTTTACTCTCAAAGTCACCACCAGCATTGTGCAATCCCTTGAACAACAGGGTTATATGGTGTTTTTGGCGCAGCCCACTGACGAAGGGGAGCGCCTGGAGCAATGCTTACTGTCGTTTAGCCGCCAGGGCGTGGCCGGCGTCATTTATCTGACCGCCAATACGCGCCGCCAGACGCTGCCCGCGGCGATCCGCGACTGCCCGTTGCCGCTGGTAACGGTCGCGCAAACCCCTTATGACGCCTCGGTGGATTTAGTGATGCGCGATAATCGTCAAGCAGGCGCGTTGGCAACCCGTTTTCTGATTGAACGCGGCCACCGCAATATCGCCTACATCGGCGGCGAGGCAGGCTGTCGTATGCGCGAACAGCGCCTGGCGGGGTATCGCGCCACGCTGGAACAGTACGGATTGCCCTGGCGAGCCGAGTTTGCGCCCGCCTGCGAGGAAGAAACGGATGCCGCGCGGCTGGCGACCCGCCGCCTGCTGGAGAGCAATAACAAAATTACCGCCCTGCTTTGCCACTCTTCTCACGCCATTATTGGCTGCCTGAGCGGCATTCAGCAGGTGGGACGCACGGTGGGCAAAGATGTGTTTCTGACCCAACAAGTCTCACTGATAGGCTTTGAAGATATGCTGCAAATTAATCTCAGCTCTCCCTCATTCACCTACGTCTCTTCCGCCAGCGAGGAAACGGGACGTCAGGCCGCCGCCTTGATATTGAACAAGATTAAACAACCGCAGATGCCACCACAGCGCATCACGCTGTCGGGTGAATTGGTGATGCGCGAGTCGGGTTAATTGCACTAAGCCTCTAGCGTTGCAAAACCAGCGTCAAAATAACGCTGAGTCTCTTCGTCTGTTGATTTTTTATCATCAGCATCTCTGTGCTCACGCCATAATGCTGAATATTGTTAATCCATGCTATTTGCGGGGATTTCCTGCTCTTTTTGCTTATGAATCAAATACCCAGCAACACACGCCGAATCCCCCATGGCGCGAACACCTTAAAACAGGAGCGGAACGCCCAGAATCAGCGTGTTGTTTTTGGATGCTGATTTTCACACTTCCCCGAACGGGTCAGGTTTTCCTCCTGCGCCTGTTTATCCCGCAGGAAAAGCCGTCGCAGAATAATTCCGTCATGTTTGTTTCATAGATTCGTCATTTACGCCCTCTAGGCTCTGCAACCAATGAGATCGATCTCATTACCGATTGCGAGAGCCAGAATGACCGATATTCTCAGCGTTGCCCGCCTGGCGGGTGTATCACGTGCTACCGCCGCCCGCGCCTTTTCCGATCCGGAAAAAGTCCGTGCCAGCACGCGCGAAAAAATTTATGCTGCCTCTGAGCAACTTGGCTTTCGCCCCAACTACGTGGCGCGTCAATTGCGTACGCAATCCACCCGCATCATCGGCGTGATGCTGCCGACGCTGAGCAACCCGGTGTTTAGCGAGCAATTGCAGGCGATGGAAAATGTCGCGCGCGCCGCCGGTTACGCGCTGATGGTCGCCACCACAGATTACGATCCTGAGCGGGAAACCGCGGTGCTGGAAAACTTGCTGCGTCAGCGTGTCGACGGTGTTGCCCTGACGGTAGCCGATGCTGAGCACAGCCCCTGTTTGCAGCTTCTGGCGCAAGAGGCGTTACCCGCCGTGCTGGTGCACAATCCCAGCGCCTCCGCCCACTTCATCACCGTCAGTGTGGATAACCAAAAGGCGATGTACAAAGCCACGCGCCATTTGCAAAAACTCGGCCATCGCCGCATTGGCATGGTGGCCGGGCCCTTCCAGCAATCCGACCGCGCGCAGCTCCGTTATCAGGGGTACTGCCAGGCCATGCAGAAAGCCAAACTCGACGCACTGCCGCTCATCGAAATGGCGCATCACACCCGCGTTGATAGCGAGCGTCTCCAGCCCTGGTTGCAGGGTGACGCGGCGTTAACCGCGCTGGTGTGCTCCAACGACTTGTTGGCGCTCAGCGCCATTGGGACGCTGCAACGGCTGGGCTACAAGGTGCCAAAACATATTTCCGTTATCGGCTTTGACGGTATCGCCCTTGGCGAGATGGTCAGTCCGGCGCTGTGCACGATCGTTCAGCCACAGCGCGAACTGGGGATCGCCGCCATGGAGAGCCTGATGGGCCTGATCGCCGGTATCGATATCACATCGCGCAGGCTCGATTTTTCTCTGCGGAAGGGTGAAAGCGTTGCCCGCCCGCCTTTAATTGACAAACTACCCGGGAATCTCTCATGAAACGCATTACGCTGACTGCCGTACTGGCTGGCGCGATCCTTGTCTCTTCGCAGGCACAGGCCGCTAACGCCATCTGTTATAACTGTCCACCGGAGTGGGCCGACTGGGCAACCCAGCTCAAGGCCATTGCGCAAGACACTGGCATTAACGTGCCACAAGACAACAAGAACTCAGGTCAGGCCCTGGCGCAAATTGTTGCCGAAAAAGCCCGTCCGGTGGCGGATGTGGTGTATCTCGGCGTGACTTTTGGCATTCAGGCCGCCCAGTCCGACGTGCTGGCAAGCTACAAACCGGCAGGTTGGGAGAGCATTCCTGCGGATCTAAAAGACGCCGATGGCAAATGGGTTGCGCTGCACTCTGGCACCATTGGTTTTATGGTCAATGTTGATGCGCTGAACGGTGCGCCCGTCCCGCAAAGCTGGGATGACCTGCTTAAGCCAGAATACAAAGGCATGGTGGGTTATCTTGATCCCGCCAGCGCGTTTGTGGGCTACGCCGCTGCCGTCGCCGCCAATCTGGCAAAAGGCGGAACCTTACAAGACTTTAAACCGGGCATTAGCTACTTCCAGAAGCTGATGAAAAACAGCCCGATAGTGCCCAAGCAGACCGCTTATGCCCGCGTGCTGTCGGGTGAGATCCCCATTCTGCTGGATTACGATTTCAACGCCTACCGCGCAAAATACAAAGACCAGGCCAATATCGCCTTTGTGATCCCCAAAGAAGGCAGCATCAAAGTCCCCTATGTCATCAGTCTGGTGAAGAACGCACCGCACGCCGCGCAGGGCAAGCAAGTCATCGACTATGTGTTGTCTGACAAAGGCCAGGCCATTTGGGCCAACGCCTGGTTACGCCCGGTGCGTGAAAGTGCCATGTCGGCATCCGCCAAAGCCCAGTTCCTGCCAGACAGCGACTACGCGCGTGCGCGCACGGTGAACTATCAGCAGATGGCCGATGCGCAGAAGGCCTTCTCCGTGCAATACCTGCAAGAGGTGAAGTAATGGCGCAGCCATTACCACAACGCACAGTGCGCCCCCGCGAGGGGGCGCCGCGTCATCTCCGCGTCTTTCCGCGCCTGCCCAGGGCCACGATTTATGCGTTGGTGCCGGTGATTACTGTTTTCTGTGCCTTCTGGTTGCTGCCGTTTGCCTGGCTGATTGCGCTTGGCACCCAGCCAGACAATGCCACACAACAGAATGCGTACTGGACCGTACTCAGTCAGCCGCGCTATCTGCAAAGTTTAGTCACCACGCTGCTGCTGTCAGCCAGCGTCTCACTGGCCGCCGTGGCAATCTCCGGCGTGGTGGCCTGTTTTCTTGCGCGCCACAGGTTTCCCGGCAAGGGCCTGCTGCTGGCGCTGCTAACCTTTCCACTGGCGTTTCCGGGCGTCGTGGTGGGCTTTTTGATCATTATGCTGGGCGGACGCCAGGGGCTGTTTTCCCAACTCGGACTGGCATTGACCGGTGAGCGTTGGAACTTTGCCTATACCCTCACGGGCTTGTTCCTTGGCTATCTCTACTTTTCCATTCCCCGCGTCATTATGACGCTGGTGGCCGCCTGCGAAAAACTGGACCGCAGCCTGGAAGAAGCCGCCCGTTCACTGGGAGCCAGTCAATGGCGCATCGTGCGCGATGTCATTATCCCCGGACTGGCCCCGGCCCTGCTCTCCAGTGCCGCCATCTGCTTTGCCACCAGCATGGGCGCCTTTGGCACCGCATTTACGTTGGGCACCGACTTAAGCGTGCTGCCCCTGACCATTTACGGCGAGTTCACCAACTATGCCAACTTTGCCACCGCCGCTGCGCTGTCCGTCGTGATGGGGCTGGTGACCTGGGGCGCGCTGCTGCTGACCCGGCGTTTTTCCAGTTATTCGTTAGGGAGCACGCTATGAAACGCTCGTTGACCTTTGGCCTGCAACTGGCCCTGACGCTGACGGTGTGCTTATTTTTGATCGTGCCAATCGCCATGTCGGTGCTGGCGGGCTTTACCGAGAATGTGTTCCTCGGATTGAAAAGTGGCCTGACGCTACGCTGGATGAGTGAAGTTTGGGCGCTCTACGCACCCACTTTCTGGCTGTCACTGCTGATTGCGTTGGCCTGTCTGGTGTGCACGGTGCTTATCGGTGTGCCTGCGGCCTGGGGCCTGTTAAAAAGCCCCTCGCGGCTGGCCGGCTGGATTGAAGAGTGTCTGATGCTGCCGGTCGCGGTACCGGGTCTGGCGACAGCGTTAGGCCTGCTGCTGGTCTATGGCGGAGTGGCTGGCCTGCGCGAGAGCTGGCTGTTTATCCTGATCGGCCATGTGCTGTTCACGCTGCCTTTTATGGTGCGTCCCGTGCTGTCGGTGATGAAAGCCAGTGACATCCGTGGCATGGAAGAAGCGGCTGCCAGTCTCGGAGCGGGAACGCTAAAACGTTTTCTGACCGTGGTGGTGCCCAACTGCCTCACCGGAGTCGTCGCCGGGGCGTTCATGGTCATTACCTTGTCAATTGGCGAGTTCAACATTACCTGGATGCTGCATACACCGTTAACAAAAACGCTACCGGTTGGTCTGGCAGACAGCTATGCCTCACTGCGTTTAGAAATCGGCTCTGCCTATACCACGCTGTTTTTAATCATGATTATCCCGCTTCTGTTGGCGATGCAAGCCATCAGTCGCCCGATGCGCAACAAAAGTGAGACCTGATATGACGCACCCCATTGGCATTCGCCTGCATCAGTGCGCCCGCACCTTTGCTCGCCAGCAGACAGCACTGCATCCGCTGGATTTACAGATTGAGCCGGGGGAAACGCTGGTGCTGCTTGGCCCTTCTGGCTGCGGAAAAACCACCACGCTGCGCATTATCAGCGGTCTGGAACGCTGTGATGCCGGGGGTGAAGTGTGGTTTGACGACCGCAACGTCACCGCGCTGCCGATTGAAAAACGTAACGTCGGCATGGTGTTCCAAAACTATGCGCTGTTTCCTCACCTTAATGTGGCGCAAAACGTCGCCTATGGCCTGCGCATCCAACGCTTACCCGAATCGGATATTCGCCTGCGCGTCAAAGCGATGCTGAAAATGGTCGATCTCAGTGACTTTGCCGATCGCTCGGTGCAAGCCCTGTCCGGCGGGCAAAAGCAGCGCGTCTCGCTGGCCCGCGCCCTGGCGGCACGTCCGAAAGTGCTGCTGTTTGATGAACCGCTGGCCGCGCTGGACGCTAAGTTGCGCGACAAACTGCGAGAAGACATTGGAACCTTGCTGGAGCAGTTGGGGATCACCGCCGTGTATGTCACCCACGATCAACAAGAAGCCATGGCGCTGGGTGATCGGATTGCGGTGATGAATAAAGGCCGTATTGAGCAAATTGCCGCTCCGCGCGACATCTACCATCAGCCCGCGACGCCTTTTGTGGCCGATTTTGTGGGTGCCGTTAATCGCCTGTCACTGCCTGCCGGAGAGTTTTACTGCCGCCCGGAAGATATTCATCTGGGCCATGTCCACGGCTCGATGCTGCAAGGCACGGTATTACACAGCACTTTTCTTGGGCAAAGCCAGCGCGTCTGGGTCGCGGTCGCCCCCGGTAAAGCCGCCGTGCAAATTGACTGTTCGCCGCGCCAGCAATGGCCGGTGGGTGAACAAGTGGGTTTGTATGCCGCACCGGGCAATCTGTTTCAAATATAAAAGAGGGAATTGTCATGAGTCAGCCGTTTTTTCTGGCGCACATTAGCGATCTGCACATCAAAGCAGAAGGCCGCCTGTCGTATAAAAAAGTCGATACCCTGGGTTCACTGCAACGTGCGGTGGCGCACCTGAATGCGCTGGACCCGGCGCCCGATGCGGTGGTCATTACCGGCGATTTAACCGACTTTGGGCGCGATGATGAATACGCCGAAGTGCGCGTCGAGTTGGATAAACTGACGCTGCCGTGGTTTGCCATTCCAGGCAACCACGATGCACGCCCGGCGTTTCGACGCGCCTTTCAGGACAAAAGCTGGTTTCCCCACACGGGCGACTTTATTCAGTGGACGGTGGAAGCGTTCCCCGTGCGCCTGATTGGGCTGGACAGCACCGTGCCAGAACAGTCATACGGTGAACTCTGTGCCGAGCGCCTTGACTGGCTCCGCACAACGCTGGCGGAACAACCCAGCAAACCCACAGTGGTGCTGCTGCATCATCATCCGTTTATCAGCGGTATTGATCATATGGATCGCCAAAACCTGCGCGATAGCCAGCCGCTGGCAGCCGTGCTGGCCGAGGCACCGCACGTGCAGCGCGTGCTGTGCGGTCACGTCCACCGATTTATGGTCTCGCAGTTGGGCCACGCGGTGGTCTGCAGTGCGCCAGGCACCTCACATCAGGTCGCCCCCAATTTCACGCCCGATGGGCCCGCCCACTTTGTGATTGAACCCGCAGGGCTGCTCTTGCATCGCTGGCAGCCAGCCAGTGGATTCACCACCCACTATCTGCCGCTCGGGCAATACGAGGGGCCGTGGCCGTTTTATGATAAAGATGGCTTGATTGACTGAGGCAGTCAGCGCCACAATGCGCCCCAGAAATGATTCGCCGCATGAGGAAAGCGCAATGAAAGAAGGCCCATTAACCGATAAAGAGCTGCTCTGGCTGGAAGAGACCCTGGAAAAGCACGGCAGCGAAGCCGCGATTGTCGATGTTGCCGAACTGGATGGCTTACTCACCGCCGTGCTGTCTGGCCCCACCATGGTCGAGCCCAGCCAGTGGTTAGTGGCGCTGTGGGGCGGCGAAAAACACATTCCCAAATGGACCAACGAGCGTGAAATGACACGCTTTATGGAACTGTGTTTCCAGCACATGAATGACATCGCCGATCGCTTAGCCGATTTTCCGGAACAATTTGATCCGCTGTTCGGTACGCGCGAGATGGAAGGCCAGGAATTCACGGTGGTCGAAGAGTGGTGTTTTGGCTATCTGCGCGGTGTGGCATTAACCGACTGGTCTGCACTGCCCGCCGATCTCCAGCCCGCGCTGGCCGCGATTGAGCTGCACGGTCAGGAAGCGCACTTTGCCAAACTGGATACGCTGTCGGGTGATGAGTTTGAAGAGAGTATTGCGGCCATTCGTCCGGCGGCGCTGGCCCTGCATGATTACTGGCTCACGCAGCCTGATGCCGTTCCCACCCCGCCGCAACCGGTCTCGGTGGCACCTAAACCGGGTCGTAACGATCCTTGCCCATGCGGCAGCGGTAAAAAATTTAAGCAGTGCTGCGGAGCCTAGTGGCCTGGGTGCCGCCGCAAGCGGCACCTTGAATATCACCGCGCAGGCATGCGGTTATCAAAATAGTGCATCTCAATACGCTGCCCCTGGATTTCCACATCGCGCCACGGCTTCACGCGCGAGCGAATGTCAGCCTGTTCAAGGGCCGGCAAATCTTCCGGAAGCTGGCCCTCTCCGCTCTGTTGCCATCCTTCCGGCCCTGCGCTAAAGACCGAGAGTTGTCTTGACGCCGGATTAAACAGCAAGACTTGCTGTGTGCCGTCCTCACGGAGTGACATCATCCATGACTGACAAGGCTCAACGACCTGCAGGCACTCACTGATCGGGTAGGCCACTGATTTCCCGGGTGTGTACCACCAGTTAACCGGCGGCGCCACGCTGCCCTTGCGCACCACGATATGGGTTGCCAGGCGCGCACGCTCTTCCTCGGGTGACAGCCGCAGCGAGGTGTTGGATACCAGGCTGGCCAGTGCACCGCGCTTCTGCACCGCCGCGCTTTGCCATTCGGGATGCTTATCCAGCAGTAAAATGGCGTCTTTCCCTCGACGCCCCGCCTTGCTCAGCAGATAGACATCTCCCCACTCCGCGACGGCCTCACCGGCCTGGTAGCGCGCCATTTGGCTGTTAACGGTCATGCGTAAGGGATCGAGAATCGGCGCATGCAGCACCAACCAGCACAGCGCCATCAGGGCTAACACACCCGCGCTGATGACTGTCGTCGCCGCCCCGTTTCTTCTTTGCTGCCACGCCATCGCCAGTGTCCACACCAGGGTAATACCAGCCAGCACCACGGCCTCGACGCGATCGGTAGTCCAGCCGTACTGAGTAACACGCAGCCATAGCGCATAGCAGGCCAGCGCGGCAATCAAAGGCGCGAGCACCAACGCCAGCCGCACACACCACTGAATAATGCGTGGATAGCGCACCATTCCCGGTTCAGCCTCACTGACTATCGCCGCCATCCCCACCATCATCAGTGCCATGGTGGTCAGTAAGGCAGCGGCAGAGACCGCAGTCGGAATGATAGCCAGCCCGGTTACCGGCAGCATGGACAAAAACAATACGGAAACCAGCGCGTGCAGAGGCAGGATCGCCGCGACCAGCAGCGTGACCAGACGGCGAAATACCGCACTGGCCCCAGGCAAGCTGCGGCACAACGCAATGCCGCTGGCAAACATCAGCGCGGTGGCTATGGGAGGAAAAACCGCGTTGTTAAAAAACAGCCGGTAAAAGAATTTCACCTCCACCAGCGTAAAGAGCTTGCCCCAGAACCACAGAATCAACCAACAAACACCCACCAGCATCAGTGTCGCCAGCAGCGTAAAGGTATTGCGCCACAGCGCCGCCAAAACCGCGTTCGCGCGCAGCGCCGCCTGTTCCTGCAGCGACTGTATAAAAGGCAACAGCAAGAACACTAACACCGCCCCAATCGGCAGCACCGGCCAATACTCCTCCGCTTGCGGTTGCTCGGGGAAATTCCAGCGCAGCCAACCGTTGACCAGTGCCAGCGGCGGTACAATGGCCAGCGCGAGCATCCATTGTCTGCTGCGGCGAAAATCCGTGCTGCTTAGCATCAGCACTGCCGCGAATCCCGTCACCAGCACCAGGACGTACTGCAACGGTGGCACCGAGTAGGACAGGCTCACCAGGGCCGACCACGCTATCCCGGTGGCCAGTCCCACAAGCAATATTCCCCACCGCGTAGTGGCAGAAATGGCCATTGGTAATGTCATTGCACTTTCCTTGTAAACAATTATTAGCGTTATAACTATTGAGATTAAACGTATTTTAAAGCACGCCCTCTGAATACGCCTTAAAAAACCTCAATGGTGTGTAAAAATGATGCCAGCCAATTCAATAACATAGATTCTACATATAGAAATAGTCTTGTATTTCAATTGGTTTAAATTCTCAATCGGGATTTTACGTAACGCAGACTCTGGTCTAAGATTTTTATTGTCACACCCGGGAAATTAAAAAAGGAGGTTCAGACAGTGTATTTTCATGACGAAAAGCTCGATCAGGCCATTATTGGTGAAGCAGCACTTAGCCTGGCGCTTTGTGAATATGAAATTACCGTCGACGCATTAATTAAACAATTGAGTGTCATGGCAGAGCGTGAAACCAGCGAACCCAGATTGTTGTTGATTTTCGATGCCCGCAGCTGGTTGATGCGTTATCGAAGTGCGGGCCACCGTCAGTTAGCTGAACTTAACTGGCTGACACCCCAAAGGCAGTTTTACGAGGAGGGCTATGGCAGTAACGTTATCAGGCTACCGGTTTCTCGTAGCCGAGAGAAAGAGTAAGCAGGTCGCGAGGTGGCTGAAGCAGATTCGGACAGGTCTCAAAATGTTGAGTACAGAGACATCTTTTTCTGTTTTAGCCCCTCACTTTTCACCGCAAATCCCCCCGAAAAGTTAAATTTTCCGAATCAATTCCCCGCCACATGCTAAACTCAACGCAATGATTTATAGGCGATAGCACTTTTTGCCAAAAAAAGTAGCCCTTCAACTAACAACATTGCTGTACAAATTTTTAGGTAGTGTATAACTTTTACCCCCGAATAATCTGAGCACATTTCATCAACCGGAGAGTGACATCATGCGCCAGAACGGACAGCCATCGACCACCGCTCACGACATCGCCAACTATTTTAGTCAGGCGGCTTTGCCCTCACAGCAGGAGACACTGGGGCAGATTGTGGTAGAGATTTTACGTGCAGGACAGAACCTGAACCGTAAGACACTTTGCACCAAACTGCTGCACCGCGTGGAACAGGCAGAGCGCCCTGAAGAGCAGCAGCATTACCAGGCGTTGATCGGTTTGCTGTTTACTCGCTGATGCAAAGCTCAACTGATTGAGTGTGAAGTTGAGGCACAAACGGTAATCAGAGAAGCATTATGTATAGAAGTGAAGTAGATAAATTAACGGATATCGTCATAGGTGAAGCGGTGTTAGCTTTGCTCAAGGAAGATGCGCCTGTCAGTGGTGCAACGTTGATTTCCCGACTGAACGCCATGTTAAAGCAGGAAGAAGATGAGGGCAGGCAGCAAGCACTACGCCGTGCCCTCAGCGAAGTTCGCCAGCAATTGCCTGCCGCGCGACGTCAAGACCTGTCTCGCCTTCAGGTTGACAACAGCAATCCAGCTATAATGAACGATGACGGCCCACCGGCAGGCGCCAAAAAGCATTAAGCCTGTCATCCCCTAACCGTTTCACGTTGAATCAGAACAGTTTGTCGATTCACTTTTTGAGAGAAGCGCAACATGCAACAGAACACATCCGAAACAGAATTACTGGCATGGTTTCAAAGCGGTGGTGAGAATTTAGCAGCAGAAACGGAAGTGTTAGGTGCCGTTATTCGCCACATTGTGGCCGATCGTGGCTATGTCACCAATAAGGACATTATTCTGACATTGATTGCGAATATGGAAGTCTCTACGGACGAAGAACAGATTGAATTGTTGCGTAGTACTCTGGAATTGGTCGTCGGCCGCACACCGGACGACGACGGCGTCTAAACTCTGGCCCTGCGCGCCTCGCGCGGGGCCTTAGTGCATTTTTTCGCTAAGTAAATGGATAGCTTCAAGGCAAGCCTTTCGAATTTCGATATTGCCACTGCGTAGTTTCAGGCAGTGCAACCCGCTAATGATATCCCGGAGAGTGAAACCGCTTTCTGATCCCACTAAACTCGCTACAACGTTCCCTATTACAGCATGGACATCGATAGGTAATCGTGTCTCATCATCGTGCACAACGTCTCCAACTCGTGGATGAATATCCAGCCTAACACGCTTACGCCGTATTACCTAAAAAAGCCGTGTAAATGTTTAACCCTGCTAAACATTTACACGGGCACACGGGCGACGGCAAATGATGATGAAGAAAGGAAGGATCCCGCGCCGTCTCTACTCCTCGTCGATAAACTCCAGTAAATCGCCAGGCTGGCACTGCAAGTGGCGGCAGATTTTCTCCAGCGTTGAAAAACGCAGTCCTTTCACCTTGCCTTGTTTAAACAGTGAGAGGTTTTGTTCAGTAATCCCAATCGCCTCAGCCAGATCTTTCGACTTCACCTTATGCTTTGCCAGCATCATGTCTAGCCTGACCACAATTGCCATCACGTATCCTCTAAATAAATGCCTGGTTCTCAGCGTGCAGCGTGCTGGCTCGCTGTAAAATTTGCGCGATGACAACAATACTGCCTGCGACAAACAACGCAACAAAATCACTGGCGGAGATGCTCACTTCCAGCACGCGCTCACCCTTTGGCAGGTACAGGGTCGCCAACAGGCCGATCACCGGCTGGGTCACGCGCTCAAGCAACGTCCAGCCTGCCACGGCAAAACCTGCGTACTTCATATGGCAGGCCGCCATTGCGCTAAACCATGCGCCCTGGCTGTAGGCGACAAAGAGTTTACGCAGATGCCACAGTCCCCATGCCAGCATCAGCAGCGGAACAGAAGACAACACAAAACCCGCAAAAATTTGCCAGCCACTCAATTGCTGCATATCAATCTGACGGCCATTACTGAGTACCGGTGCCAGATTTATCGTAAAGCCACTGCCCTCGGCATAGACACCAGGCAGCAGCCAGTGGGCCGTATTGATAATCAGCATAAGTGCGATGAACAGCAGTGTGATCGTCGACATACGTTTGCTCATGCGAGAGAGTTTTTCAGGGGCCATATCCATTACCTCAGTGTGTTATTTAGGCCCAGAGCGTAGATCGACAATTATCGCAAAACAACCATTTATTAAAATAAAACACCATTAAGTTATTGCATATTGATGTTCTGTTGAGCCTTTTGTGCAAGGTTACAATAGGGTTCAATAATTGTTTATTTTTTGTTGTGACTGCTTCCGCAACTTCCCCGTCGGAAATCTCCCACACTGCTGCAAGCCAACTCGTTATGCCAGGAGAGAGAGATGAGCAGCACCTCGGCCGACTTCCAAAATATGTATCAGGCACTGTGCCACAGTGCCACCCGCCGTCCGGATGCGCTGGCGCTGGCGTATGAAGATCAGCGCTTTTCTTACCGCGATTTTCATTATCGCGTACAACAATGTATCGCCCAGCTCGATGGCGTCTGGGCCCTGCGTAAAGGCGATCGCCTGCTGCTGGCCTGGGGCAACCGCCCAGCGTTTTGTGAAGTGTTTTTTGCCGCGCTGGCGCTGGGCATTGAAGTGGTGCCTTTTAGTACCAAATTAAAACAGGCAGAGAGCGAGGATCTGGTGGGTCACATTGCCCCGCAAGTGGTCCTGTTTGACGCTGCGCTGCAAGACTGGTTAGGTCACACAGCGGGCGCGCGCTGCGTCTCGCTCAGTGACTGGCAGGCTCTCTCGCTGCCCGCGCCGCTGCCTGCTCTCCCCATCGCGCCAACCCGCCAAGACACGGCGCTGATGATGTTTACCTCTGGCACCACCGGCGAGCCAAAAGGGGCCGTCATCACCCACGGCAACCTGCTGTGCGCCGTGGATGCCTACGCGCAAAAACTCAATCTGAGCGAGGCGGACAGTACCATTCTGGCGGTGCCGATTTACCACATTACCGGGCTGTCGGCCCTGCTGGCTCTGTTTACGACATTGGGCGCAACCATCTGGTTGCAGCAGCGGTTTAACGCGCCTGACGTAATGACGACGCTGCGCGAACAGAACATCACCTTTCTGCACGGTTCCCCCACGGTGTTTATCCTGTTATGCCACGCCGTGCGGGCGCAAAGCCACGGCCTGCCGCCGGTCTACCCTTCCCTGCGCGCAATCGCCTGCGGTGCGGGTCACCTGAACGAGGGGCTGATTCACGAATTAAAAGAGCTTTTTCCACGCACCACCATTCACCCGATTTATGGCCTGACGGAGACCACCTCACCCGCCACCATTTTCCCGGATGACGTGTGGGGCAGCGAAAAATGTGGCAGCTCTGGCCAGGCGATCCCCGGTTTATCGATCGCGATCCGCGATGATGAGCAGCGCGAGCTCGCCGCAGGCGAGATTGGTCATATCTGGCTGAAAGGCGATGTGGTGATCCGCGAATACTGGCAGCGCAGCGAAAAACGCCCGAGCTGTGATGCACAAGGCTGGTTCTGCACCGGCGATCTTGGCTATCTCGATGCCGAAGGCTGGCTGTACGTGAAAGATCGCAGCAAAGACATGATTAATCGCGGTGGCGAAAAGATTTACTCCCTTGAACTGGAAAACCTGCTGTCGACCTATCCTGGCGTCAGAGAAGTGGCCGTCATCCCCTGCCCCAGCCCGGTTTATGGCGAAGAGCCGGTGGCTTTTATCGTGCCCGACGATCAGCGACAGCTCACCAGTGACGCCATTCTGGCCTGGCTGAAACCCAATATTGCCCGCTTCAAACTGCCAGCACGCATTATTTTCACCCGCACGCTGCCGCGCACCCATAACGGCAAGGTCAGCAAGCGCCAACTGAAAACGCGCCTGGCGGAATCCATGCCTGCCCTATCGACGGAGGAGAAAAAGTGACTAACCGTTTTATTAGCGCCGCCGACGCCGCCAGCCGAATTCAAAATGGTGACACCGTGTGCACCGTGGGCATGACGCTGATCAGCGCTGCCGAATCGATCCTGAAAGCCATCGAAGCGCGTTTTCTGCAGGAGGGAGCACCCAATAACCTTACGCTGGTGCATGCCGCCGGGCAGTGCGATCGCCAGCGCGGCAACCAGCATTTCGCGCACCCAGGCCTGGTGACACGCATTATCGGCTCCCACTGGGGATTAGCGCCGCGTTGGATGGCGATGATCAACAACAACGAGGTGGAAGCCTGGTGCCTGCCGCAAGGGCAAATGGTGCACCTGTACGGCGCGATGGCCGCGGGTCTGCCAGGCCGTTTATCGCCGGTGGGACTGGGTACTTTTGTCGATCCGCGCATCGAGGGCGGTCGTATGAATGCCCGCACCCGTGAACAGCCCAACCTGGTAGAGCATGTCACCTTTCGCGGCGAAGAATCGCTGTTTTATCCCGCCATTCCGCTCAACGTGGTGATTGTGCGCGGCACGCACGCAGATGAAGACGGCAACCTGACCACCGATGAAGAAGCGATGAAGCTGGAAGTGCTGCACGCGGTGCTGGCAGCCAAACGCTACGGCGCTACCGTGCTGGCGCAGGTGAAATACCGCGTGGCTCGCGGCTCGCTGCACCCGAAAAGCGTGGTGGTGCCCGGCAATCTGATTGACGCCATTGTGGTGTGCGATGACCCAGAAACCGATCATCGTCAAACCTCCGGTTGGGCCTTTGATCCGGCCCTCTGCGGTGATATCCGCCTGCCTGCGGCGGCAAGCGCGTCGCTGCCGTTGGATCTGCGCAAACTGATTGGCCGCATCGCCTGCCGTTATCTCACCCCGGGCTGCGTGATTAATTTAGGCACCGGGATCCCCAACGATGTGATCGGCGCGATTGTGCATGAAGAAAAACTCGGTGAGCAGGTCACCATCACCGTGGAATCCGGTATTTATGGCGGCCAGCAAGCGGGCGGCACCGATTTTGGCATTGGTCGCAACCTCAGCGCGATGATCAGCCACCAGGATCAAATGCTGTATTACAACGGCGCCGGTGTCGACATCACCTATATGGGCGCAGGCGAAATGGACCCGCACGGCCACGTCAACGCCACGCGTCTGGGGGCCTCTTGTCCTGGTGCGGGCGGCTTTATTGATATCACCCAAAACGCTCGTCACGTGGTGTTTTGCTCATCGTTTACCGCCAAAGGGCTGGAAATTGCCTGCGAGCAGGGACAACTGCGCATTGTGCGTGAAGGCGAGGTACGCAAACTGGTGCCCGCCGTCGGGCAAATCTCCTATAACGGCGAACTGGCACGCGCCAAAGGCCAGACCATGCACTATGTCACTGAGCGCGCAGTGTTTGAGCTGCACCCGGAAGGCCCGGTATTGATTGAGGTCGCGCCGGGGATCGATGTCGAGCGCGATATCCTGGCCCAGATGGACTTCCGTCCGCTGATCGCCCCTGAGCTTGCCGTGATGGACAGTGCCCTGTTTCAGCCACAACCCTGCGGCCTGCTGTCCCGTTTTTCACCGTCACACTGATAAAGGAACCCGCATGAATCTCACTCATAAAACCGCCATTGTTACCGGTGCCGCACGCGGCATTGGTTTTGGTATCGCCCAGGTGCTGGCGCGTGAAGGCGCACGCATTGTGATTGCCGATCGTGACGCCAACGGCGAATCCGCCGCGGCCGCGCTGCGTGATGCCGGGGCACAGGCGCTGTTTGTGAACTGCAACATCTGCGAAAAAGCGCAGGTAGAAGATCTGTTTGCTCAGGCGGAAGCCGCATTTGGCGAGGTCGATATTCTGGTTAATAACGCCGGCATTAACCGCGATGCCATGCTGCACAAACTGACCGAAGCCGACTGGGACAGCGTGATCGACGTCAACCTGAAAGGCGCCTTCTTTTGCATGCAGCAAGCCGCCATCCGCATGCGCGCGCGCGGTGCCGGACGCATCATCAACATCGCCTCCGCCAGTTGGTTAGGCAATATCGGCCAGACCAACTATTCCGCGTCCAAAGCGGGCGTGGTGGGCATGACCAAAACCGCCTGCCGTGAACTGGCGAAAAAAGGCGTCACCGTGAATGCGATCTGCCCAGGCTTTATTGATACCGACATGACGCGCGGCGTTCCAGAAAACGTCTGGCAGTTGATGATCGGCAAAATTCCGGCCGGTTATGCCGGGGAAGCGAAAGACGTCGGAGAATGCGTGGCGTTTCTCGCCTCTGACAATGCGCGCTATATCAATGGCGAAGTGATTAACGTCGGCGGCGGCATGGTGCTGTAAGGAGAAATGATGACGCAAGCGAACGATATCGTGATTGTCAGCGGTGTACGCACCGCCATCGGCGGCTTTAACGGCAGCCTGAAACACACCCACCAGCATGACCTGGGTGCCGCCGTGATCCGTGAAGCCGTCGCGCGCGCGGGCATCGCACCGCAAGAGGTGGATGAAGTGATTGTCGGCAACGTCGGCCAGGTGGCGGAAAGCGGCTTTATTGCCCGTATCTGCCAGTTACGGGCCGGGTTACCCAATGACACCACCGCCTACTCGGTCAACCGCCAGTGCGGTTCGGGTTTACAGGCGCTCGCCAACGGCATGCAGGCGCTGCAAACCGCGCAGGCGGAGATTGTGGTGGCCTGCGGCACCGAAAACATGACGCAACTGCCCTACTATTTGCGCCAGGCCCGCGACGGCTATCGCATGGGCCACGGCGTGCTGGAAGATGGCCTGACCTCGATTCTGACCTGGCCGGAAGGCCCGTACCACAATGGCATCACCGCTGAAAACGTAGCGGAGCGTTTTGCTATTACCCGTGATGCGATGGATGACTTTGCCTGGTCCAGTCAGCAGAAAGCGCTCAGCGCCATTGCCGAAGGCCGTTTCCGCGACCAAATCCTCGCGCTGGACGTCCCCGACGGTAAAAAAGCCACGCGCCGCTTTGACACCGACGAGCACCCGCGCGACACCGCACGCGAAAAACTGGCGACCTTGCGCCCGGCCTTTAAAGCCGATGGCGTGGTAACGGCCGCCAACTCCTCCGGCATCAATGATGGCGCGGCGGCACTGGTGATGATGACGCGCCAGCAGGCCGAGCAGCGCGGACTGACTCCGCAGATGCGCATTCGCGGCTGGGCCGTCGCGGGCTGCGGCGCAGAAATCATGGGATTTGGCCCGGCACCGGCGACCCGCCGTTTGATGGATCGCCTCGGCATGGATGTTCGCGATATCGATCTGATTGAATTGAATGAAGCCTTTGCGGCGCAGGCGTTGGCGGTGATCAACGATCTGCAACTGGACGCCTCACGCGTCAACGTGAATGGCGGTGCCATCGCGCTGGGCCATCCGGTCGGTGCCAGCGGCGCGATCCTGCCGGTCAAGCTGATGTATGAAATGGCGCGCAGTGGCGCACGCACCGGACTCGTCACGATGTGTGTTGGTGGAGGGCAAGGCATTTCTATGGTGTTCGAGCGCGAAGGCGCTTAACGAGAACGGCCCGAAGTGGGGCTTCGGGCCGGGCGTCGTGCGGGCAGCACCCGGCGACAACCTGAGAGCTGTGTGTACGGGATCGTTTCGATCCCGGCCAGAATTTGACCGCGACAACGGGGGAATAGTAACCATGTCTGCATTAAATGAAAAGGCGACAACGGGCGCACAAGCACAGCGCACGCATAAAAAGATCTATCGCCACCTGATGCCGCTGCTGATCGTGGCGTACATCATCAGCTTTATCGATCGCACCAATATCGGCATGGCAAAAGCCACCATGTCGATCGATATCGGTTTATCCGCCACCGCCTTTGGCCTGGGCGCGGGCCTGTTCTTTCTGACGTATTCGATCCTGGAGATCCCCAGCAACCTGTTCTTAGCCAAAATCGGGGCGCGCCGCTGGATAGCCCGCATTATGATCAGTTGGGGCATCATCTCCTGTGCCATGGCCTTTGTGACCGGGCCCACCTCGTTCTACATCATGCGCCTGCTGCTGGGTGCTGCGGAGGCGGGCCTGTATCCCGGCATTATTTACTACCTGACGCTGTGGTTTGGCCGTGAAGAGCGCGCCAAAGCCACCGGGATGTTCCTGTTGGGCGTCTGCCTGGCGAATATTATCGGTGCCCCGCTGGGGGGGGCGTTGCTGAATCTCGACGGCATGGCGGGCTGGCACGGCTGGCAGTGGATGTTCTTTATTGAAGGCCTGCCAGCGGTATTCCTCTCGTATGTGGTGTGGCGCAAACTGCCCGACAAGCCGGAAGACGCCAGCTGGCTCGATCGCGAAGACAAACAGTTTATTGCCACTACGCTGGCCCGCGAGGCGCAGGAAAATCGCCATACGCCTTCCACCTTCTCGCTGAAAAAGGCGCTCTCTACCCGCATGTTCCTGCTGTTGGTGATGATCTACTTTACCCATCAGTTCTCGGTCTACGGGTTGAGCTACTTCCTGCCTGGCATCATCGGCAGTTGGGGCAATCTGTCGTCGATGCAAATTGGCTTGCTCACCGCGATCCCGTGGATTGCCGCTGCCTGTGGCGGTGTGCTGTTACCGCGCTACGCCCGCAATGAAACGCGTTCGCGCAGCATGCTCACCGTGGGTTATCTGGTGATGGCCGTGGGCATGGTGATCGGGGCCACCAGCGGCCACGCGCTGGCGCTGCTCGGTTTCTCGATTGCCGCATTTATGTTTTTCGCCATGCAGTCGATCATCTTCAGTTGGTTGCCCACGCTGATGAGCGGCAACATGCTGGCCGGTAGCTTTGGCCTGCTCAACTGCCTGGGCCTGTGCGGCGGCTTCCTAGGCCCGTTTATCCTCGGCGCGTTTGAAGATCGTACCGGCACCGCGACCTCTGGCCTGTGGTTTGCCGTGGTGCTGCTGCTGGTCGGCGCGCTGGTCAGTCGATTTATTCGTAGTCAGACCGTTCCCACGGTGCAAGGCACAGTGGCACGCGGCGAAAAAGTGTAACCAGGAGAAGACGATGCGTATTGAGGTTCTACTCGATCTAAAAACCCGGCTGGGCGAAAGCCCGGTGTGGGATGTCGAACAGCAACGACTCTGGTGGGTCGATAGCCAGGATGGGCGTCTGTTCGCCTGTAACGCTCAGGGCGGTGAGATCAAAAGCTGGGATGTGCGCAGCAAAATCGGTTCTTTTGCCCTGCGCCACAGTGGTGAAGGCGCGGTTGTCGCCCTGCAAAACGGCGTTCATTTGCTGGATTTTGCCAGCGGTGATTTGCAGTTGCTGCACCATCCCGAAGCCGACCGCCCGTTTAATCGCCTCAATGATGGCAAGGTGGATCGCCAGGGGCGCTTCTTGTTCGGCTCAATGGATACCCGCGAAGAGGAGCCCAGCGGCGCGCTGTACCGCCTGGATACCGACCTGACGCTGCACACTTTGAAAGACAACATCATTGTGTCCAACGCCCCGTGCTGGAGCCCTGCGGGTGACACCTTCTATTTTGCCGATACCTGGACTGGCCGTATCGACGCCTGGGATTACGACGCCACGCACGGCACGCTCTCCAAGGAGCGCGTGTTTTGCGAAGTGGATCGCAGTGAAGGTGGCGCGGCGGACGGTGCCACGGTCGACAGCGAAGGCTGCCTGTGGAACGCGCTGGTGTATGCCGGCAAGTTGGTGCGCTATACGCCCGACGGCAAGGTCGACCGTGTGATCGACATGCCGGTCAAAAAAGTCACCAGCGTGATGTTTGGCGGGGAAAATCTGGATGTGCTGTATGTCACCTCAATGGCTCAGCCGCCGCTGCCGCGTTTTCCTGAAGATAATCAGCTACGTGGCAGCCTGTTCGCCCTGTATGACCTGGGCGTAACAGGCGTGCCCGAACGGCGCTTCGCCGGTTAATGTCCGGTTGGCGGGGAATACAAAAACAAGACCCTGCCAATCTCCTTTGTCCCTACTAACAGCGGCCTCACGTTGCGCCGTCGCGACGCCGTGGAGTAAACATTATGACCATCATTAATAATTCGCCCGCCGGGGAAAAAAGCGGGAAACGGCAAGTGATACATCGTTTTTCCTGGGTTTCACTGCTGGTGTGCTGGCTGATCTGGGTGCTCAACGCCTATGACCGCGAAATGATTTTGCGTCTCGGCCCGGTGATTTCTAAAGAGTTTTCGTTGTCGCCCGAACAGTGGGGCAACGTGGTGGCGCTGATTATGCTGGCGCTGGCGGTGCTGGATATTCCCGGTTCGGTGTGGAGCGATCGCTACGGTTCCGGCTGGAAGCGCGCCCGTTTTCAGGTGCCGCTGGTGATCGGCTACGCCGCGCTGTCGTTTGTCTCGGGCATCAAAGCCATCAGCCACGGCCTGACCACCTTTATTCTGCTGCGCGTTGGTGTCAACCTGGGCGCGGGCTGGGGCGAGCCGGTTGGCGTCAGTAACACCGCCGAATGGTGGCCCAAAGAAAAGCGCGGCTTTGCACTGGGGATTCACCATACCGGCTATCCGATTGGCGCGTTGCTCAGTGGCGTCGTCGCCAGCCTGGTGCTCACCACCTTTGGCGAGGGTAACTGGCGCTACTGCTTCCTGTTAGCGCTGATTATTGCGATCCCGCTGATGATCTTCTGGGCGAAATATTCCACGGCAGCCCGCATCAACACCCTGTATCAACACATTGATCAACAGGGCCAGACGCGCCCCGCCGAGCTGGACAGCAGCAAAGTGGAAAAAGGCGATGGCATGCGCACTTTCTTGCGCACGCTGCGCAACCGCAATATCTCGCTGACGGCGGGCAACACCCTGCTGACCCAAGTGGTGTATATGGGCATCAACGTGGTGCTGCCGCCCTATCTGTATCACGTTTCTGGCCTGTCGCTGGCGGCGTCTGCCGGACTCAGTATCGTTTTCACCCTGACCGGTACGCTGGGACAAATTATCTGGCCGTGGCTGTCTGACAGTCTGGGGCGTAAACGCACGCTGATTATCTGCGGCCTGTGGATGAGCGTGGGCATTGCGCTGTTCTACTTTGCCACCGATATCCCGCGCCTGATTGCCATTCAGTTGTTCTTTGGCTTAGTCGCCAATGCCGTCTGGCCGATTTACTACGCCATGGCGTCGGACTCCGCAGAAGAGCGCGCCACCTCGACGGCCAACGGCATCATCACCACCGCCATGTTTATCGGCGGCGGGCTGTCACCGCTGTTGATGGGCTGGCTGATTCAACTGGGCGGCGGCTGGGAGAACCCGGCAGGCTATATCTACACCTTCTTTACCATGGCGGGCTGTGCGCTGTTGGGCGTGCTGCTGCAACTGATGACCGTGGATAAATCGCCGAGCCAGGCACACTAACAGGAGAGCGCATGAAAATCGTCATCGCACTGGATTCCTTTAAGGGCAGTTGCAGCGCGCAGGCCGCCTGTGCCGCCGTGGCACAAGGGCTGCGCCGGGTGAGCGACGCGCTGACGCTGGTCGAAATGCCGGTGTCAGACGGCGGCGAAGGCTTGCTTGCCACGCTGGCGGAAAGCCCGCAGCTCAGTGTCGTACGCTGGCAGCAGCAGCGGTGTCACGGCCCGTATGGCAAGCCGGTTGAGGCGGCCTTTCTGATCTTAGCGGATGGCCAGGCGATGATTGAAATGGCGCAGAGCTGCGGGCTGGAGCTGACGCCCGCCGCCGAGCGCGATGCCCGTCGTGCCAGCAGTTATGGCCTTGGCGAGCAAGTCAAAGCCGCGCTGGATGCCGGCTGCCATAAGCTGACAATTGGCCTCGGCGGCAGCGCCACCAATGACGGCGGCATAGGTTTTGCACAGGCGTTGGGCGCGCGCTTCTGGCGCGCAGATGGCACCTTGCTGCCCACGCCTGCGGCCGGCGAACACCTGGCCAGCATTGCGCGGGTCGACCTGAGTCAACTCGACCCGCGTTTGCAGCACACGGAGGTACAGGCCTCCTGCGATGTCACCAATCCCTTACTGGGCGAACAAGGGGCCACCTGGGTGTATGGCCCACAAAAAGGGGCCGATCATGCCGCTCTTCACGCATTGGAAGCCGGTATGGCGCACTATAATCAGCAACTGACGGCGGCGCTCGGCCGCGATATCAGTCCCCTGCCCGGTGCGGGCGCGGCAGGCGGTATGGGGGCTGCGCTGATCGCCTACGCCAATGCCACCTTACGGCCAGGTATTGCGCTGGTTTTAGAGCTGCTTAACGCCGATCACCACCTCAGTAATGCTACGCTGGCGTTTGTCGGTGAAGGCTGGCTCGATCGTCAGAGCGCGTTTGGTAAAGCGCCGGTCGGGGTTGCCGCAACAGCCGCACGCCATCAGGTGCCTGTGATTGCCCTGTGTGGTGGGCGTGACGACAGCAGTCGACAACTTTATCAACACCATATCGACGCCATGTGGTCGATCTGCCCACGGCCCATGCCGCTGGCAGAATCGATGGCAGCCAGTGAAAAGTTATTAGCAGACGCGGCAGAGAACGCGCTGCGCACTTTTTTGGCCGGGCGACATCGGGAAAAAGACAAGCGGACAACAGCATGATTATTACAACAGCGCTGGCCAATGAAATTGTCGTCCGGGCGATGGCAATTATTCATCACAACGTCAATGTGATTGACCACTGCGGGAACATTATCGCCTCAGGCGAGCGCCATCGGATTGGCGAACAGCATGAAATCGCCCGTGATGTGATCCGCACGGGCAAGCGCATCAGCATTCACAACGCCGCAGAAGCCGCTCGCTTTGCCAATGTGCATCCGGGCATCAACCATCCCATTATTGTTGATGACCAGGTGGTGATGGTGGTGGGCGTCAGCGGTGATCCTACGGTGATCAGCCGTTATGCCGAACTGGCGGTGCTCACGGCAGAATTACTGGTGCGCCAGTCGGTAGAAATGCGTGAAACCAACTGGCGTCAGCGCCTGCGCGACACCCTGTTCTGCCAGTATCTCGATCAGGGCGCGAAACCCGGCGGCCAGGAGGCGCTACAACGGCTGGCGGAGTTGGGTTTTACGCTGGAGGCTCCCTGCGTGCCGGTGGTGGTGACCGTACAAGTGGAACAGCGCCATCTGAGTGACACGCTGGGTACACTGCTGCGTGATTTTTCGCAACTGGCCGGGGTCAAAGAGGTGATTCTGCTCGGCAGCAATGAAATTCTGGTGCTGGGTGATCTCAGCGATTCGCAGGAGCACCTGCTCAGGGTGATTGAATTCACCCTGAGTAATCAAATCAGCCATTATCATATCGGCGTCGGCGTGCGCGCAGATAGCGCCCCGGACATTCGCGAAGCCATCCAGTTTGCCCGTTCCGTGATTGAAGTGGGCAGCAAAGTCCAACCGCAGCGGCAGATTTACTATTTTCGCGAAATGGCGATGTTGTGCCTGTTTCGCGTGCTGGAAGACAGCTACATGGTGAACTTCTTTAACAACAACGTGCGCCAGTTGCTGGAGCATGATTCTGGCGAAGCGTTGCTGGACACGCTGGCGTGTTTTATCAGCAACAATGCCGAGCCGGGCAAAACCTCGCTGCAACTGGGCATCCATCGCAACACACTGACCTATCGCTTACAGCAGATAAAAAAGCAGGTACAGCTTGATCCAATGGTATTCACCGACCTGGTACAACTCTCGGTTTCTGTGCACTGTTATCGACGCCAAAACCCGCGTCAGAGCGAATGGATTGATACGTTAAGCTGATATCCCGGTGAGGCGACAGACCGAGTCACCCCGGTCTGCCGTCGCGGTATCAGGCCGTTCGCCCTTCGAGCTCGAAGCGATCTTGTAACTCCATCCGTCTGGCAATCGCCTTCCACAGCGTCGCTTTATCGGTGGTTTCCGGGTCATAATAGGTATAAAAACAGAAACAGGTATTTCTCTTTTCAGCCCGGTATTCGCCGTCACACCCTTCAACATCCAACATCGTGATGGCTCTGTCGCGCAGCGCGTCATCGGTGAGCGCATAGGTGCAGTTATAGACCCAAAACCAGGTGTCCGGGGAACTGTCTAAATACAGCACCACATCAGATTTTGATACCCAGTGCGAGGCGGTGTAACGCAGCATCGGAATGCCTTCATAGGTATGCTGCCGCGCAGATATCTCATACTCCTGCGCACTAAAATGCGCGGCCAGATAGCGTTGCCCCTCTTCCAGCAGGCTTTTAGCAACCGATTTTTTGAGCGCTTCTAACTCCGTAATGTGGTGCATATTACTGAGTACAAATTTTTCATTTTCGGAAGGCAGGGGTTGATAGCTCATTAATGACTCCAGATGCAGAACATATTCACGTAGAAAAACCAGCCACTTATTCAGCGGAGCAGCAACAAAGGCATCGCCCAGTCGTGGGAGCAGTGCCTGCGTCAGTTGGCGATAACTGACGCTTATCCAGCCCTTTGGTGCCCCGCCTTTCGGAGACAGCACCACACAGGTGGGGGTTTTTCCCGCGTAATCCTCGTGATCGAGATGGGCGGAGTAATCATCAAACGGGTTGTTTTGCAGATGCCACACCTTGTTTTCGATCGCCATCACCCACTCATCGCCCTCTAACAGGATATCGATGCGACTCCCCTCTTCGGTGACGGCTTCCCGTTCCGGTGGGGCCACTAATGCTGCCGTGTACGCCTCTGGCTTCGGCAAACAGGCGATCAGCGCCTCCAGCACCAGCGTGTTTAATCCGTGCTCGCCATCCGGGTCGAGATAAAAAGCCAGCACATCACTGACCGGGTTTTCGTAGTGTCCGCGCGCACCGGCAGAAAACAAATTGGCTTCTCGCTGCACAGGCGCAGGCAATTTTTTGAATTGTTCGAGCAGGCTCTCCAGCTCCGTGAGGGTCATGCGTAATCCTTGTGAAAGACAAAAAACGGTTATCGGCGTAGCGAGAGGAAAGCGCAACGGCTTTCTCCTCGCCCCCTGAATAACGCATCAAAATGGCTAAAGATTTGATCGGGATCAGACGTTATATCACTTAAAGAGAAAAACTGCGCCGCTGGTCAGATGACTGACAAAGTGTGTCAGTCGACTGTGCATAATGTGCGCCATACACACAGAGAACGGCAGGGTAACATGGCAGTTTCGACACGAAGTCGCTCGGCAGAACGTTTAGTCGATATATTAATGGAGCTTCATGCACACGGCGTGGTGAATCGCCATGCGTTGATGAAAAAATTTAATATCACCGAACGGACTGTTTACCGCGATTTAAATGCGCTGGCTTCGATTGTTGAACTCTGTGGCGAAGGACAGTATCGGCTGATCTCCCCGCGTCAGCACGGGGCCAACGTTGCCCTGCATCACTCGCTGGCTGAGCTGCTCAACGCCGATCATCTGTTTCCAGAACGGGATGAAGATTTCTGGCACAAACTCGACAGCCGGGTGGTCGAAAATCACATTCTGATTCAGGCCAATAACCCGGAACATTCGGTAAAGACCGACCTGCGGCGTTATCTTCATTTAATTGAAAAAGCGATCCAAAAAAACAGCATCTGCCAAATCGTCTATAAAAATAAAACCCGTCTCGTACATCCCTATAAACTCACCAACCAAAAAAATATCTGGTATTTACTGGCGACCGAGAACGGCAAATTAAAGTCGTTTGCGCTGAGTAAAATTCACTGGCTGGATACCAAAAAAGAGCGCTTTAGCCGCGATGCTGACACGCTGGCGCTGATTCATCGCCATCCCGATCCGTGGGTCAGTAGCGAGACCTTTGAAGTGCAATTGCGGGTCAACGCCAGTATTGCCGGGTACTTCTTGCGCCGCGATTTACTGCCGCATCAGCGCGTACTTTACCAGGACAGCCAGGGTTTGCAACTGAGTTGCCAGGCCGCGCATCAAAACCAAATCATTCCACTGATTCTATTCTGGCTGCCCAATATCGAGGTGCTGGAACCCGTTTGGCTGAAAACAGCCCTTGTTAACACGCTCCACTCTTATTTGGCGGGTAATGGAACCCCGGTTTCTGACACCGTCGTCGGTTAGTTTTCGACACGATTAGACTCACAGCACAGGAGATTACACATGGCCTTACCCTTTATCATTCTTGGCGTTGCGGCGGCGGCGACCGCTTTTGGCGGTAAAAAAGCCTATGACGGTTATCAAAAAAAATCGGAAGCGGAAGATGTCCTTGACCGCGCTCAGCGTCGTTTTGAAACGCACAAAGAGAACTTTGATGCCGCCAGTGAACGCTCAACCACGCAGTTAAATCTGCTGGGCCGCAAAGAGTTGGACATTGGTGAGAACTTCAATGAGTTCAATACGCTGGTTAAAGATCTGCTGGCGCGGATGGCAAAAGAGGGCCACAAGGATCTCGCGCTCAGCGTGCCGCAGCACAGCATCAATAAAATCGAGAACCTGGCCATCTCCGCCACCGAATACCTGACCACGGTGGTGGGCGCGGGCGCCACCGGTGCGGCGGCGGGCTTTGCGGTCTACAGCGGCGTGATGGCTTTTGCCGCCGCGTCTACCGGCACCTCGATTGCTACGCTGTCTGGCGCGGCAGCCTATAACGCGACCATGGCAGCGATTGGCGGTGGCTCGCTGGCCGCAGGCGGTTGGGGCATGGCGGGTGGCGCAATGGTGCTGGGCGGCGCCGTGGTGGCCCCGCTGATCGCGATTGCCGGTTGGGCCTATGACAGCCATGCGGAAAAAGCACTCAACAACGCCTATGAAAGCTCGCGTGAAGTGAGCGCGGCAGTGGAGAAAATGACCGCCGCCGAGGCGCAGTTGGCGAAAGTCCAGCAATACGTTGACAGTATCTATGCCTCTATCAGCCGCATGCATGAGACCTTTACCCAGCACTATTTTGCCCCGCTGAAAGCCATGCACGCCCGCATTGTTGAGCGTCAGAAAAACAACATCACCTCGCCGATCGAAGAATCCGATGCGGTGATGGCGCTGATTGAAAACGGCTATAAGCTGGCCGCCATCATGACCGATGTCATCACCACGCCGCTGTTTAAACCGGTGACGCAGGAGAATGGCGAAGCCGTGGTGAAGGAGGGCGTTATCCAACTGCAAACCACGCCAGAAGGTATGAATCTGCTGAATAAGGAGGGATTAGACCGCGCCCTGAACGTCGCCGACGTGGCGTATTCTGCGTTTGACGCGCACCGCTAATGCACACGCCGGGCCACAGGCCCGGCCTCATCAGGAAGCAACATCATGAGCAAAACCCACTTTGACTGGGGTGAAGCGCTGCATCAGACGGTAGTGAAAAGCCTGACCACCTCATTTGGGCTGGATTTTCTGCTGGTAAACGATCAGCAAGGCGGTGACGTCAATACGATCCACAATGTGCGCCAGGGCGTGTACGCCACCGATGCGGAACGCGCGCGTTATCAACAGCGCGAGGCCTACGATTCGCATCACTATCACAGCCATGAAAACTACATCGCCATTAACCGCGCAGGCAAGCGCCAGCACGACGCGGGCACCCTGACCGACACCTATACCGGCAAACACTTTGCGGCTAACGACAAAAAGAACCTCGACCACATCATCGCCGCCCATGAGATCCACAACGATCCCGGCCGTATTCTCGCCGAGCGGGATGGCGCAGACCTGGCCAATGACGCCAGCAACCTGACCTTTACCAGTGAATCGCTAAATAAAGCCAAAAAAGCCAAACCGATGGCCGCCTTTATCCGCGATTTACAGCAGCAATATCAGACCACCACGCGTGAAATTGACGTGCTGCGCGCCAAACCGGCGCTCAATGATCAAGAACAGAAGCTGCTAAAGAAGCTGGAAAATAAAGCGGCGGCCGATTTTGAACGCATGCAGGAGGCCGACCAACGCGCGCGCGATACCTATAACGACGCGGTTAACGTCAGCTACTACGGCAGCAGCAAGTTTGCTAAAAGCGTCGCCAGTGCGGCGGCCCTCAACGGGTTTAAGATGGGCACCCGACAGATGCTGGGACTGATTCTGGCGGAGACCTGGTTTGAATTTCGCGAGCGCATTCCGCTGATCTTTGACGTGCATCGCCACGCCTTTAATGCCGGGTATTTTCTCAGTGACATGGCGGATGCCCTGCGTGCGGTATGGCATCGCGTCAGTGCGAAATTTCGCACCTTTCTGACCGCATTTAAGGATGGTGCGCTGGGCGGCCTGCTCTCCAGCGTCACCACCACGCTGTTTAATCTCTTCTTCACCACCCAGAAGATGATGGTGCGCCTGATCCGCGAAATGTGGAACAGCCTGGTGCAGGCTTTCAAAGTAATGGTGTTTAACCCGGATGGCTTATCACCCGGTCAGTTAGCAAAGGCGGTCAGTAAACTGATTGCGGCGGGCGTCGCGGTTGCCGCAGGCGTGGTGATCAACGAAGCGCTGGCCGGGGTCTTTGCCTTTCCGTTTGGCCCTGAACTGGCCGCTTTCTGCGGCGCTCTGGCAACGGGCATGCTCACGCTGGTGATGAACTACTATCTGGAACACGGCGCATTGATGCAAAAACTGTGGGCGTTTCTGGATGGCTTTAAAGATAAGTTTCAGAAAGCGCTGGAGTATTATCAGCAGGTTAATGCGGAGCTCGATCGCTACTTACTGGAACTGACCGCACTGGAATTCGCGACCGATGCACCGGCGCTGACGGCCTTCTCGCAGCATTTAAGTGCGGTGAACAGCGAAATTCAACGCGGGCTGTTACTGCAAGCCGAGGTAGAACGCCGGGAGATCGCCCTGCCCTTTGAAGCAGGCAACGGTCAGTCGGTGCGCAACTGGTTAAGCTCACTATGACACTCAACCCTGCGTTTCCGTGCAACCAGTGCGGTGCCTGCTGCCGCCACGTAAACCGGGCCAACGAAACGCAATTTCTCGATCGCGGTGACGGCATCTGCCGTCACTATCAACTCGACGTGCGCCAGTGCGCAATCTACGAGACGCGCCCGCTGATTTGCCAGGTGGAAAAACAGTATCAACTGAATTATCAGCAACAATATTCCTGGCCTGCGTTTATTGAATTAAATCAGATGGCGTGCCGGATATTGGAGGGGCTGGGGGATGAGCAAGCGGAATAACGCTCATCGTGAAAAGATATGTATATTGCTCACTGTATTGGCTGGTAGGCAATAAAGAACTTTCGCAGCGATGAATACTGATTAAACAGTGAGATATTTCTCAGAAAGACAACATCCTTAACGACATCACAGGCACATCCGCACGAAAATCGATTATGCCAGCAAAATCTGCTATACAGATGCGGGGATGGAATATGTTTAAGGATAAGAACCGTGATCGTTAATGAAGAGACGTTGTTACAGTCAGGCTTTACGCGCAGTGAAATTGAAAAAATAGAATTAAACGTAAAAACGTTTGGCGGCACACTGGAAGCAGCGATTGTGGACCTCGCCAAACGCTTTCGCATACTGTGCTGGATAGGCTTTGGATGCCTGTTTATTTTTATTGCTACAATATTGACTGACAGTGCAGAAAACACCCTCTCCGCCGGAATCGGCATTGCAATATCCATTACAGTCGTTGCCTTTATCCAACCGCCCGTCCTGGCGTTTAAAGCATGGCGGTATTGGAAAAAACATCGTCGTTAGTTGGTAGGGGCCTCAGTCGATAGCAAATCGAAAATGATTTTGGCTTTAACACCGTAGCCTACAATTTTCATTGTCAGTTTGGATTTGCTCATATTATCAACTTGGCGGTAGTAATCGCGAGGGACCCAGCGGAACAGCCTCCAGGCTGCGGTTTTTCTGGTTAGGCCAACAATGCTGTAAACACTGGCAACAAGTGAAACCGAGTTGTAAAGAGCAAGCCCAGATTCAGCTTTAAACCCCATGAACTGGGCCAATTCTGTGGCTCCATGTGCCATAACGCCTTCATACTGCGACGTTCCGCCATTTCGAATATGGCTGACTTCCCTCGTAATCCCATTGATCCCATCTACTACCAGCACAGCCCCCGCTAACATGCCAACAGCGGGCATAGTCGCCAGCATGATGGCTCCGCCGATCAGAACTGCACCAGACAGGGCAAGTTGTACAGCGGAGATAACATAGCCCACGATCTTGTTATTCTCACGAACGAATTCGATTTTTGCATACAACTGTGCCGCTCGTGTCCGGAGTAGCTTATCTTGTTCTTGTAAGGATGAAGTTTCAGCTCGCAGGTTCGCCACACAAGCCATACACTCTTCATCTGTCCCGGCACGGCGAGCCATTTCGAACTGTTGTTCAATCAGCGTCTTAATTTCAGCAGTAAACTTCATGCGAATTAATCCATCTTTTAAATGAAAAGATGAAATCTTATTTGCTTCTGTCAGGAGTTTGCGAGCCTCAAGATTTACCATACTTTCAGCCCAATGCCGATTTCGCCCCTTTTCTTTCATAGCTAAAATTGCCGAATCCATCCGTAGATCCCTTATCTAAAAATCCCTCCAGCAATAATACTTCATTGTAAAATGAAGTAAATATAAGAAATTAGCCCAAAACCGACATAAAAATCTTAAATCAATCAAGATGTGACTCTATCAGGAAGAAAACATCGTGCGCGCGCAATTTCAATATCTGCATCACTAATTCTGTACATTTTTAATATTGCTCGCTTTAGTATCCTACCTTCACAAAGAGAAAGAAGTAACAACAGCGTTGTGAGATCAAACTCTTTTTCTATTACAATTGGGCAATGGGTCCTTGTCCCAGTCAACTTACCAATGTGGAAATCGAAAAAAATATTTATATTGTGACGTAATGATTTTAACTCAATTGAACCCAAACGTGTGGGCATGTTACACCCACCGACAATCGTTGATCCATTTTCATCGGTTAACCATAGATGAGCAGGTGTGGGCATTTTAACCCCTTTTAATTTTAGCGCATAAGTCTATATCTTATAAATCATCTTAACTTTATAACTAAGTAAACCCATAGGCAAAGATGAAATAGTATGTAATAGCCCGTAAATGCCATGTCGGCATCAGGAAAGTAAGTCACATCCAACATCGCTACAATAATAACCGGCACGACAAGCAGTAATGAGAAGAGAGCAGTACGGATTTCTCCTTTCATCCAATCGATGAACCATTGCTTAACAGTGCGCATTTTTTCCTGACGAGTTTGTAATGTATTTTAATAGAACATGCAAATCATTACTGGATCCACTCATTCCAAGCATCCCGATAGACAATATTACCCTCAGTGTATTTCCATGTAATAGTTTCATAGCGTAACTTAATGCTTTCTCTGTGCGTACTACTTAGTCCTCCAGAATGAAGATGAGGTGAAATTTCCGTGATTTTAACGTTCTCTAATTGAATATTAAAATACTCAACTTCAATACCGGCCTCATTAATTCTATACATTCGAAAAGTAGCCAGCTTCAGCTTTCTGCCTTCACACAGAGCACGAAGTAACAACGGTGTTGTCAGGTCAAACTCTTTTTCTACTACAATTGGGCTATGGATTCTTGTGCCAGTCAATTTACCTCTATGTGGATCGACGGGGATGTTTATATTATGGCTTAAAGATTTCAACTCAATTGACCCCAATCGTGTTGGCATCTTACACTCACCCACAATCGGCGATCCATTTTCATCAGTTAACCATAGATGAGCAGGTGTGGACATCTTTAACCCCTTACAGTAGTAATTATTTTCAAAGTTATCTATATTTAACAATCAGATACAACCATAGCAACGCATGAAATACACTATAGTAGTATGTAAAAGTTAACTCACTCTCTGGAAAATAGGAAAGATCCAACATCGCAACAATGACAATGGGAAAAATAAGTAACAAGTAAGATATAAACTCAAAGATTTCTCCTTTCATCCAGCGAACAAACCAATTTTTAATAGCACGCATTTATCACCTGACAATGTTATAATGCATTTCATTAAATTCATCTAGCTTTAATAATCAAGTAAACACATAGGACCACATGAAATAAAATATAACAGCCTGTAAAATATAAATCATTTTCAGGAAAATAGTAAACTTCTAACATTGCCACTATAACCATGGATAAAACCACTAATAATGAAAGCAGAGTGCTGAAGACTTCCAGCTTAATCCAATCAATAAACCATTGCTTGACAGTACGCATTATTACCTCACAAGCTTTGAAATCATTGCTACAATTTCATCATCGGACATGAGTAGTGGGTTCAAGTAGAGACTTGAACTAATTAATGGTTCAATAAATAAGTACATCATTTCCAAGTTTCTTTCATATAAAGCGGAGTAATAGAATGCGTTGTAATTTTTTAACTTATTAGCACAATCAGCAGCTTCTTGGATCAACCCGCCAACATTTAAGGCAGTAATGCCAGTTACAGCACCGTAATTAACGAAGAAAGATTTAACCTTACTGATACGGAAATGAACCATCGATTGAAAACCATATCCCTTACAAATAGCCATAGTAATGTTAAATATAATAAAATCCTTTGTAAGCTGTGAGTTAGAGATAAAAACCCCCGCAGCAATTAATTTTCTTTTTATCTTCTCGATACGATCTTCACTTTTGTTTTTCAAATGAATTTCAATGTATATTTGAATCATAACAAAAATAACCTGACGATCTTTAACCAATTGAACAACACCCTTATAAAACCTTTTGTTCTCATGTTTAATATTAGCGCAGACATCTTGATAATTCTCTGTAAAGCAAGAGACAAGATAGGAGGCTCTAATCGCACCCTTTTCCATTCTTTTCAGATTATCAACCACATTATCTTTAACACCTGCCAATGCTTTTTCAAGTTTTAACGCTAAAATCTTGTTAGCTTCAATCGCAGTAATGATCGATTCACTGTGATACATAACCATTCCTTTGGTCTTTTACGTGTCTGCAGCCACATACATTTTGTGGATAAAAATTTTAGATGTCGGCGGCTCACAATTTTTTAATAATGCCCTAATGCTGATGCCTTTATGCATTGCAAAAGCGGATAGGAATCTATCAGCAGCAATACAGTTCTTGAAGGTTTTTTGTACAGGCGTTTAGGTTTGATTTAATCGTGAAGGCAGTAATGAAATGAAGGAATTACAAAAGAATAACAAAAACGTGAGCCCGATATAACCTGACAGCTACCCGTATAAATAACCGATAGCTGCCAGATAACGCCAGAACTAAAATATCTCGTTTTTACAGCAACCGCTGCTCCAAACTGGAATATATGGTTTGAATTTCGCCTTGTAAGCTCCCACCACGGTATACCATCGATGTATCGTATCGTTGATACTTATCTTCTCTCGCAGCGCTAAACCAGTTGAACGATCCCACGCACAGTAGCCCTTCATCGCCGATTACAATTTTACTGTGAACACGATTAACCAGTTTCGTAGTGATGCCCATTTCGGTGAGTTTCACCACAGCCTCGTTAAGGGTCTGCTGCTTTTCTTTTCGCTTATGATAATCGGCATGTTCGATATTAAAATTTCGATCCGTTACTACGGTGATCTCAATGCCACGCGAACGTGCCTGGATCATTGATGCCAGAAAACCGGTTTGTTCCAGTTTTTTCCAGGCTAACCACGGGGAAACAATAGTAATGTTATTTCCGATAGTGCCAAAAGTCTGATTCAGAAACGCATCATGCTGTTCCACACCGTGCAACGTTGAGATCTGCGTTTGTGCGGAGCTTAAGTCTTTGCGCTCCTGAAATTCAAACTGCAATGCATTGCCAGTGGAAGCAAACAGGTATTTTGCCAGCAATCCACGAGGCGAAGAGCCGGGTTGGATCTCAAACAGGTCCATATCACCAAAAACCAGGAAGCTATCTTTAGCGCGGGATACAGCAACGTTCAGCATGCTACTGTCGCTGTCGATAAACCCACCATCTTCATGTTTCGAATAGACCGGGGAGAAAAGTACGATCGCTCTTTCTGCCCCTTGCAACGAATGCACTGTACCAACCGTTAGCGAATCCTCGTCACCACTACAGCTAATGTCGAGCTTGCGTAATGCTGTTTTGATAGCGTTGACCTGCGCTGAAAAGGGTGTCACGACGCCAACCACTTTATGTAGCGGTTTACCATAATGACGCTCGATTTCTTCTTTGTGAGCCGTGAGCCAGGTCGCTATTGTCTCTGCCTCAAATGCGTTATAGCGGCTCCCACTGTTTGCCTTCATGCCTTTGCCATCAATATGCAGATAGCCCATCGCCGGGAAAAGCGTTTCATTTTCGATTCCCCGCTTGGGTTGTAACTTGCCGTGATAGCACAGCGTATTACAGTAGCCGATAATGTTGTCGAAGCAGCGACGGTGCTCGTACAAATACATCCCTCGGGCTAAATCCGGATCGTAGTGATAGCGGGAAGTAAACTGGGCAATCTTCATTACGCTGCCTGATGCTGCACTTTTCCCTGAATCACACACCCGTGCGTAGTCATCCATGAGCTCTTCCTGGGTACCGCCAGGGAGAATGCTCTCCTCCACCATATTGCCGATATCAATGCCGGGTAAACTGTTCCAGATAGGCGCAATCTGTTCTGTGTCGCCAATCACCAGCGCTTTCTTCGCCAGTGCAAAAGAAGCTGCAGCCACCTCGGGAAGCACCTGCCCCGCCTCATCGACGATCAGTAGGTCGGCAAAGTTATATAAATAGTTGTTATCAAATGGCTTAGCCCCACCGATAAACTCACAGGTCTTCATATGGCCAGGCAGCATGTAGCAGGTCATCACAACACAAGGAGTGAGCTTCATCCTGCGCTGCCAGCGGGCCTTAACAGTCTTAGCACCGCTGCGGCCTTTTTCTTTTTGGAGATTATCAATCGCCGCCATATCCATCAGCCAACGACCTTCCCAGTAGTGAGTCGCTAACAGGAATGCCGGGAAGCGGATCTTCATATCAGCAAGCTCATCAGCGCCAGCCAGGCTTAGCTCCTCTTCGCGCGTATGCCCGAGTGACTGGGTCAGTTCATGCCAATCTTGGGTAGCCTCACTTTCGCGTCGGGAAACGTCTTGAGCAAGATTGATTTGCTGCTGATATCCATCTTGTTCTTTTTGAGTCTGGACAATAAGGTCGTCGATATACGCGTCGATACCTTCAGGTGTCGTACCCCGAAACGCGGCCATTCTTGTGCCAAACGTCTCGTTCAGGAAGAGGTTAATCTGGTAGTGACGCTTAGTGCGGACTGCAGGAAGCCAGGAGAAAAACGCATACACCAGCGACTCGCCCGCACGATATTGTTGCCACTGTTTTTTGCCTCGGTTCAGAAATGCGATTTCATTCACACTACCAAGCAGCAACGTATTTTTATCCTGAACGTACTGATCAAGATCTTCGCTGATCGCATTACGCTCCTGGCGAATACGATTTAAGCAGTCCCATGCTGGCTTGATTTTCTTAAGCCGCTCAGAGTGCTCGACTAAACAGTTGTGTAGATGATCCACTGCACGTTCGGGAGAGCTGCAATCCAATGATGGAAACGCCGCCCTAGCCTTCTCCAGATAGAATGCCTGTGCCTCTTCAAAATATTCCAGAGATTCAATACGGTTAAAAAAATCCTCCGTCTGATATTTTTTCGCCGCATCAGCCTTACGGCCAGAAGATGGGAAATAAGCGCCATAGCTTTTTAGCTCAGGCAGCCAGCGCCCAGCCATTGCTCCAGTACCTGTGGAAAAATCCTTACCGAAGGCTTCGATAATGTTGGTCACAGCCTGATTGTTGGTTGAGGTGGCGATCACCACCGGCGGCTCGATTTTATTAAGGGCCGCTCTTGCCCATTCAGTGGCAATGATAGAGAGAACCAGCGTTGTTTTTCCGGTTCCTGGCGGACCATTAACCGCGAGGATATCGCCAGATTGTTGCGTGAGATAATGGCTTAGGGCGTCTCGCTGCGCCATTGCCAGCGGAAACTCATCCCCGGAATGCCCGAGACGCTCGCAGAACATGGCATTGGCGGCAAGGAGCGGTTCAACAGGAGACATCTCTTTCGAGGCAAAGCGAGCCAGTAATGGAACCTCTTTTTTGCACGACAGCAGATGATCGTACATGGGCAGGATATGGATACTGGCCCCTCCGGGTTGGTTCGCTTTGATAACATAACCATACCCAGCCGGTTCATATTGCTCGTGGGTAGAAAGCCATGCTTCGGCCACGTTCTTCAGAAGATTCTTTGACTCAGTGAGATACTTTTGCCACTGCAACTGATGCTTTGCATAACGTTCCGCTCGCTGCTCGTCATTTTCCTCACGACGCTGCTGTTCGTCATCTTCCCCAAAGGGGGTCGAATTATGCGTGGTTTTGTATTTGTCATATTGCGCCATCTCGCCAATGCAGAAGGTGCCTTTGGGAAGCGGATCAAGTAGATCACGAGGAATGGTGGTTGCCGCTGTGGGGAATAAAAATCCTTCACGATTTAAGAGAGCAGACGTCACTAACGGCGTGACGATACCCGGCGCGCCAACCAATCGCTCTTTGCCATGCTGTATCAGACGGATCCACGCTTCGGGGCGTAAGATCACTGCAACGGTTTTAACCGTATCACCTTCTCCCTCAAAAAATGCTCGAACAATTTCCTCATTCAATCGTCCCGTTGAGATATCCATCCACTGGGTAAAGGCATCCGTATCTTTACGCTCAAATGCCCCTTTGCCAGACTCGGCATCGGCTAAGGAATTACGCCAATATGACGTAAAGCCCTGAGTGTTCCTGTCCATTGATCATCCCGTGACTTAATAAAAGTTATTGATTCATTGATATAAACATTGCTTATGATTCAACATTGTCCACGATGCGAAGACGATCGCAATAATTTGTTTATTTTTGGGCTGATAACTAAGTGCAGGGTCCAATAGCACTTAGAAAAACCAAATAGAAATTAGACACTAAGAAACAGCCCACCAGCCATCGTTGGGCTATGGAGATCATCTGATTAAACTGGCCCAACTCAAACCTGTCTTTGGCTATTTACTTCGATACTGATTACCCAGCTGCGTGTGAACGTCATGTGAAACTTAAGACAGCACAATGCTTCCCTTTCCGAATAGCTTTTTGTCACATATTGGATGCTCCTCCTGAGACGGGCCATTTCTTTGTCCCATATCGGTTGCGATAGTCCCTGTAGCAGGTATTATTTTGCGCACAGTATTCCAAAACGATTTTTTGCCTGAGCATTTTGCTCCAGGGCTGCGATCTCTTCCGAGGGCTTCATGACTAACACTAACTTTTCTCAAACGGCTGCATTTATCTGGTCGGTGGCTGACCTGCTGCGCGGTGATTTTAAGCAGTCGCAGTACGGGCGCGTAATCCTGCCCTTTACCCTGCTGCGCCGCCTTGAGTGCGTGTTGTCGGAGACCAAAGACGCGGTGGTGGCGAAGTCTGAGGAGTTAAAAAACAGCCCATTGCCGGAAGATGCCAAAGAGAAGTTTCTGCTGCGCGCCAGCGGACTTTCCTTCTTCAACACCTCGAAGATGGATTTGGGTAAGATGGGCCAAAATGACATCAAAGCTAACCTGGAAAGCTACGTGCAGGCGTTTTCACCCGATGCGCGTGAAATCTTCGATCACTTCAAATTCAGCGAGTTCGTCGCCCTGCTGGAAGACGCCAACCTGCTGTTTAAAGTGGTAAAGAAATTCGCGACCACAGATCTCAGCCCACAAGCCATTTCCAACCATGATATGGGCCTGGTATTTGAAGAGTTAATCCGTCGTTTTGCGGAGAGTTCCAACGAGACCGCCGGTGAGCACTTTACCCCACGCGATATCGTGCGTTTGACCACCTCGCTGGTGTTTATGGAAGATGACGATGCCTTATCTAAAGATGGCATCATCCGCACGATTTATGACCCGACAGCCGGTACTGGCGGGTTCCTCTCTTCGGGCATGGAATATGTGCACGAGCTGAACGCTAACGCGGTGATGCGTGCCTTTGGTCAGGAGCTAAACCCGGAGTCCTACGCGATTTGTAAAGCCGATATGCTGATAAAAGGTCAGGACGTCAGCCGCATTAAGCTGGGAAACACCCTCTCTAACGACCAGCTGCCGCTGGATCAGTTCGACTACATGCTCTCTAACCCGCCGTTTGGCGTGGACTGGAAGAAGATTGAGGGCGAGATTAACGACGAACATACGCAGAAAGGTTTTAACGGTCGCTTTGGCCCGGGCCTGCCGCGTGTTTCCGACGGCTCGCTGCTGTTCCTGATGCACCTGATCAGCAAAATGCGCGACAACCACAATGTGGATGGCACCGTGAGCAACGGCGGGCGTATCGGGATTATCCTTAACGGTTCCCCACTGTTTACCGGCGGGGCGGGCAGCGGTGAGAGTGAAATTCGTCGCTACATTCTGGAAGCCGATTTGCTGGAAGGCATTGTCGCGCTGCCAACAGACATGTTCTACAACACCGGCATTGCCACCTACGTCTGGATACTTTCCAATAAGAAAGCACCTGAGCGTAAAGGCAAAGTACAGCTGATTGATGGCACCAACCTGTGCGGCAAAATGCGTAAATCACTGGGTTCCAAGCGTAACCTGATGGACGAAGACGATATCAAACTGATCACCCAGACCTTCGGTGAGTTTGAGGTGGTGGATGCCACAACCCTGGAAGAACTGGGTCTGGAAAAAGCCGCCGAGCAAAAATCCAACCGTGGCCGTCAATCTGCCACTACCAAAACCGAAGCGCCGAAAACCTTCGCCAGCAAAATCTTTCACAGCACCGACTTTGGCTATCGCCGCCTGACCATTGAACGCCCGCTGCGGTTATCCGCTCAGGTCACAGATAAAGCGATTGCGACGCTGCGCTTTGCACCGAAGCCGTTTAACGCGCCAATGGAACGTCTGTATGACGCGTTCGCGGGTCAGTGGCAGGAGGCCTCCTATGGTGATTTCCTGGAGCTGGAAGCGGAAGCGCGCGCCATCATCAAAGCTGAATTTGCAGAGCTGAAAGAGAAGCAGATTAAAGACCTGCTCGACAGAAAACTGTGGCTGGCACAGCGCGGGTTAATGGAAAAAGCACAGCAGATTCAGACGGCTCTGGGTACGCAAGCCGGTGGCAAAACGCAGGTGAGCGACGACTTCAATCAGTTCCAGTTAACTCTGAAAGAGGCAAACAAAACCGCTGGCGTGAAGCTGGATGCCAAAGAGAACAAACAGCTTATCGATGCCATCACCACCAAAAACCCGGATGCCGAGCCGGTGGTGAAAAAGGTGCTCAAAGAAGCCGCTCAACCGCTGTACGGGGCATTTGAGTACCAAGGCAAAGTGGTTGAGTTTGAACAAGATGGCGAGCTGCGCGATAACGAGAACGTGCCGCTGAACCCGGCAGTGTCCACCAGCGACCTGATTGAAAACTATTTCGAGTCTGAAGTACTGCCACATGTGGCTGACGCGTGGATTAACGCCGATAAGCGCGATGCGAAAGACGGCGAGGTTGGGATTGTCGGTTATGAGATACCGTTTAACCGTCATTTCTATGTCTACCAGCCGCCGCGCCCATTGGAAGAGATTGATGCCGATCTGGATGCCGTCAGTGCCGATATTATGAAGCTGCTGCAGGAGGTACATTCCTGATGGCTAAGTATAAGGCGTATCCGGAGTATAAGGAGTCGGGGGTTGAGTGGTTTGATGTGAGGCCATTAGGTTGGAAAATAACTCGCTTAAAACTTGAAACGTTCTTGAATATGGGCCAATCACCTAGCTCGGATGATTGCAATATTGAGGGCGATGGCTTGGCTTTCCTTCAAGGCAATGCTGAATTTGGTAAGGTAAACCCAATAGAAAAACAATATTGTCCGGTGCCAAAAAAAATTGCCAACCCAGGTGATATATTGTTTTCTGTGCGAGCTCCTGTTGGAGCCATGAATTTCGCAGATAAAAAATATGGTATTGGGCGGGGACTATGTAGCATCGCTGCTTCAGCGAAACTTACATCTCCTTTTTTATGGTGGTTACTTCCAACATATAAATACCAACTTGATGCTATAGCGACGGGCAGTACTTTTGAGGCCGTATCAGCAGAACAATTAGGTAACTTGTGTTTCGCTTTGCCTTCTATTTCTGAACAAAGTCAGATTGCGGTTTTCCTCGATCACGAAACCGCAAAAATCGATAACCTGATCGAGAAGCAACATCAACTAATTGAACTTCTTAAAGAAAAACGTCAGGCAGTGATTAGCCATGCCGTCACCAAAGGGCTAAACCCTGATGTGCCGATGAAAGATTCTGGTGTTGAGTGGTTAGGAGAAGTGCCGGAGCATTGGGTTCTTTCTAAGGCAAAATACTATTGTACTATTAAGGGACGCATTGGTTTCAGAGGGTACACTGTTCAAGACTTAGTTGATGAAAATGAAGGCGCTCTTGTTCTCGGAGCATCAGAAATGAGAAGCGATGGTTCCATAGTATTAAACTCTCCACAATATATATCTTGGGGGAAATATTATGAATCCCCAGAAATTATGTTGGATAAAAATATGATACTTTTTGTTCAGCGCGGAAGTACCGTCGGTAAGGTATCATTTATAACTCACGACTTAGGGAAAGCGACGATTAATCCGAGTTTAATCGTTCTGCGTGATTTAAATATATGCGGTGAGTTTATGAGCTGCAGTCTCATGAGTTCTTTTATTCAAAATACTGTTAAAATGCAGACATCATCAACTGCTATTCCCATGATTTCGCAAGAGCAGGTAGGAAATTATTTTCAACTAATCCCTCCATTAAATGAGCAGCTAAAAATTGCAGAATATATAGCCAGCAATGTGTCAAAAATAGATCAAGCAATAAATACGGCGGAAATTTCAATAAGTCTAATAAAAGAACGCCGCACCGCCCTTATCTCTGCCGCCGTTACTGGAAAAATCGACGTCCGCGACTGGGTTGCCCCGGATACGCGGGATATTGAGGAGCCACAGGAGGCCACCGCATGAGCATGGACAGCACTAAAGAGCTGATTTTTCAGGATGAGATAATCGCTCAGATGCTCGATGGAGGCTGGGTTCGCGGCAAAACCGACGGTTACGATCGCGAACGTGCTTTGTACTCGCAGGATGCGCTGACCTTTGTGCAGACCACGCAGCCGCAGGAGTGGGAGAAGTTTGCCAAAATTTATCCTACCAATACCGAGCGTCATTTCCTTGATGCGCTGGTGGCGCAGCTGAAAAAAGCGGATATCAACGCCACCGATATGCTATCGCGCACTTACGGCACGCTCGGCGTGCTGCGTCATGGTATCAAAAGCCACAATGCGCGCTTTTCGCTGTGCCAGTTCAAACCAGAACATGAGCTTAATCCGGAAACCCTGACGCGCTACAAACAGAATATCTGCCGCATCGTGCCGGAGCTGGTTTACAGCCCGCATGCATCGAACGCTGTATTTGAAGAAACGGGCGTTAAGGCCAAGAAATGGCGCATCGACCTGGTGCTGTTTATTAACGGCCTGCCAATTGCCACCCTCGAACTGAAATCTGAATTTAAGCAAGCAGTCCACAACGCGATCACGCAATATAAGAAAACGCGTTTGCCAAAAGATCCTGGCACCAATAAACCTGAGCCGCTGCTGACCTTTAAACGCGGCGCGCTGGTGCACTTTGCCGTCAGCCAGTATGAAGTGTTTATGGCGACCAAGCTCGATGGCGATAAAACCTTCTTCCTGCCGTTTAACAAAGGTACCCATGACGGTGGCGCGGGGAATGATATCCCGCAAGATGCCAACGACTACGCCACCAGCTACCTGTGGAACGAGGTGCTGCTGCCGGACAATCTGCTAAAAATTCTCGCCAGTTTTGTGCATCTGCAAATCGTCGAAAAAGAAGACGCCATTGGCCTGAAGTACAAAAGCGAGAGTTTGATTTTCCCGCGCTATCACCAGTGGGATGTAGTGAATAAGCTGATCACCGCTGCCACGATAGAAGGCACCGGCAATAAATACCTGATTCAACACAGTGCCGGGTCGGGCAAATCGAACTCTATCGCCTGGACGGCGCATCAGCTTTCCCGTCTGTACGATGAAAATGGCGAGAAGCAGTTCCACTCAGTGATTGTGGTAACCGACCGTACCGTGCTGGACGATCAGCTGCAGGACACCATCTATCAGTTTGAGCATCAGGATGGCGTGGTCGGGCGAATCAATAACAAAGAGGGCGACGGTTCAAAATCAGAGAAACTGGCCAGCGCGCTGGAAAACTCGCAGCCGATTATCATCGTCACCATTCAGACCTTCCCGTTTGTCCTCAAGGCGATTGAAAACAGCGTCAGCCTCAAGCAGCGCAAATACGCGGTGATTGCCGATGAAGCGCACTCCTCGCAGAGCGGTTCTACGGCGCGTCAGCTGAAAGAAGTGCTGATGACCGAAGAAGCAGATGACGATGTGGAGATGTCTTCAGAAGATATTCTGGATGCTACCGTCGCCGCGCGCAGAGGCAGCAGCAATCTCAACTATTACGCCTTTACCGCCACGCCGAAAGCCAAAACGCTGGAGCTATTTGGTCGTCGTCCTAACCCACAGGAACCGGCGTCAAAAACCAATAAGCCTGAGGCGTTCCACGTTTACTCCATGCGCCAGGCCATCGAAGAAGGCTTTATTCTTGATGTGCTGAAGAACTACGTCAATTACAAGGTGGCGTATAAACTGCTGCAAAAGCTGGACGATCCTGACCGGGAAGTGGACAGCAAAAAAGCCAGGATCAGGCTGAACCAGTGGGTCTCGCTGCACGATCATAACGTGTCGCAGAAAGTGAAGGTGATGGTTGAGCACTTCCGCCAACATGTGATGCATTTACTGGCAGGTCAGGCGAAAGCGATGGTGGTCACCAGTTCGCGTAAGGCTGCGGTGCGCTACAAGCTGGCGTTCGATAAATACATCGCCGAGCAAAAATACGACAAGATCAGTGCGATGGTGGCGTTCTCTGGGGAAGTGGAATTCCACGAAGATGACCATAATAGCCTTGCGCTGCTTAACCAGAAGTTCACCGAGATTAATATGAACCCAGGCCTGAAAGGCCGGGATATGCGTAAAGCCTTTGATACCGATGACTACCAGGTGATGCTGGTAGCCAACAAATTCCAGACCGGTTTTGACCAGCCCAAGCTGTGCGCCATGTATGTGGATAAAAAGCTGGGCGGCGTGGAGTGCGTACAGACGCTATCGCGCCTGAACCGTACCTATCCAGGAAAAGCGCAATCCGGCACCTTTGTGCTCGATTTCTACAATGAGCCAGACGAGATTTTGGGTGCTTTCCAGCCGTACTACCAAACAGCGGAACTGACGGATGTCAGCGATCCGCAGTTGGTCTTTGAGCTGTTTGAAAAGCTACGTACCAGCGGTATTTTCCTGTGGAACGAAGTAGAGCAATTCTGTGAGGCGTTCTTCACCAAAAACAAATCCAACGCGGCCATCAGCAATATCTGTAAACCTGCAGTCGATCGCTGGAAGCATCGCTACACTTCGGCGATAGATGCGTATGTGCTGGCCAAAGAGATGTTTGAACGCACCAAGAAGACCGGCGATATTGTGCTGATCACCAATGCGGAAAACACCTTTAAGGACTGCGAGAAAGAAAAAAGTAAGCTGGATATCTTCAAGAAAGATCTCGGCAGCTTTGTCCGCTTTTACGAGTTTATGTCGCAAATCGTCGATTACGATGACAAGGACCTGGAAAAGCTGAGCCTGTTTGCCCGTCATCTGCGTCCAATGCTGCATGAACAACGTATTGAAGAAGATGAGATTGATTTAAGCAACGTGGAAATGAGCCATTACCGCCTGTCCAAGCTTCATGAACAGCACTTGAAGCTGCAGGAAGATGCGGCGGACTACAAAATCACTCCGGGAAATGATGTCGGTACGGCAAAGCCGAAGGACAAAAAAGAAGAGTTTCTGTCGAATATCCTGGCGCGTCTTAATGAGCTGTTCGTCACCGATAATCTCACCGACAAAGACATGATCAATTATGCCTTCGCGGTGCGCGACAAACTGTCAGAAAACCAGGCGGTGATGACCCAGATTGCCAACAATACGCGCGAGCAGGCAATGCTAGGCGATTTCCCAAAAGCCATTGATGATGCCGTCATGGACAGCAGCGACGCCCAGCAGGAGATGATGGTGCAATATCTTTCTAATCCTGAACTGGCAAAAGGCTTTGCTCGCGTGGTGTTTGATATGTTGAAAGGGGCTTAATACTTTTTCATCAAGGAGTGGTGTAGGAAATGCTGAATTCTCTGGAGATATACCAGGCGTTGAATGAATTGGGTTACCGGCTTGAGGCTGGAAAATTCGAGCCAAGCTATGCTTCTGAGCATGCGCTCGGGAATGGAAAGTATCTGTATGTCAAACGCAGTCAGGACGGCGTAGTTAACAAGCGCCCATTGGTTCTTGCACCAGAAACTCTTGCTTTAAAGGCGGAGATTGATCGCATTGCGGGTATCCACTGCCTATGGGAAAAAGTAAAAAGCACCAGCTACCGCCGTTATCCGAAAGATAACGGTACGTCCCAATATGGTTTTGCGGCTGATGTTGAGTCAGTTGAAGCATTGCAGGCGCTGGTAACGTTGCTGGATGGTCAATCCTCTAAAACTACCCACTCCGGACTAAAAAGAGACAACGAAAGCAAGGAACAATCGTTAATGTATCCCCTAAACCAAATTCTCTTTGGACCACCCGGCACAGGTAAAACGTACAGTACCACCAAAATGGCAGTCAAAATTGCCGATAATGCGTGGTACCAACAGGCTGCGCGGGAGCATTATGGCGATGACTTACGGGAGTTGGTAAAAGAACGCTATAAGGCGTTAGTAGAAAAGCAGCGCATTATGTTTACTACCTTCCACCAGAGCTTCTCCTATGAAGATTTTATCGAAGGGATTCGCGCGACCACTGACGAAAAATCAGGTGCGCTTCGCTACGAAGTTGTGGATGGTATTTTTAAACAGCTGTGCCTGAATGCCAGAGTTAAGGTTCATGGGAGTGCAACACAATCCATCTCTCTCAAAGGCCGGCGGATCTGGAAAATGTCTTTGGGTAATACTATGGAGGGAGAAGAGGATGTGTATGAGGATTGCCTGGCAAACAATTATGTGCTGCTAGGTTGGGGAGAGGATATCGATTTTAGCAACTGCTCTACCTATGAGTCTGTTAAAGCTCGGATTGCATCAGAAAAACAGTCACTGGAAGGCACCAGTAATTATATGGCTGTTGCCGTGAATACCTTTAAAAATATTATTAAGAATGGCGATATAGTCATCGTCTCTGATGGAAATCATAAGTTTCGTGCAATAGCTGAGATTACCAGTGAGTATAGTTATTTACCTAATGATGAACGTGAGTATTATCATCAAATGCGTTCCGTTAAATGGCTAAGAACATACACCCCAAGTCTTCCTAAAGAGCAAATTTTCACCAAATCGTTATCTCAGATGACCCTTTATGAGTTACAGGATACGACGATTGATCGTGAAAAATTAACCCAGTTGTTAGCTCCAGTTGAGAAAGTCGATAGTCAGGATCTTCCACATGTACTGATAATTGACGAAATCAATCGCGGTAATATAGCGCGTATATTTGGTGAGCTTATTACGCTTCTTGAGGCAGATAAACGGCAAGGGGCTGATGATGAGCGATCGCTAATGCTCCCCTATTCGAAACAAATATTCTCAGTACCGCAAAATGTTTATGTTATTGGGACGATGAATACTGCGGATAAATCACTCATTCAAATGGACCTGGCACTAAGGCGACGCTTTAGCTTTACCGAGATGCCCGCACGACCGGAGCTGTTAGCTGGGGTCACTGCGTTTGGCGTTGATATCGAAGCATTGTTAACGCGCATTAATCAGCGTATCGAAACGCTGTTGGATAGTGAGCATATGATTGGCCATGCTTACTTTATGCCACTAAAGAAATTAGAAAAGAACACCGACCGCGAAGCCTGTCTTGCCAGCATATTCCAGGACAAAATCATTCCATTGCTGAGAGAGTATTTCTTTGATGATTATGAGCGTATCGGTTGGGTGCTGAATGACTCGGTGAAAGCGAAAGAAAACCGTTTTATTCTGTTGCAGAAGTCAGCACAATTACCATCACTTTCTGTACTTTTCCCACAAGATATTGCGGATAGTTTGTCTGACAGGCGTTTTCGCATCAATGAACATGCCTTCACAACGGCAAAGGCTTATCAGGGTATTGTCGCATGATGATCCAAGTCCGGGAATATGCCCTGCTTACCTGTGATAGCTCTCAGCCAGCCAGTATGGATTTGGGGATTGTCTCTGAGGCAACTTTTTCCTGGCTTGAGCAATTGCAACAAACGTGGAGTGGGACCTCTCAAATTCTCAGCCGAGAAGGAAAGCGGTTTTTGCGTTTAGGAAGCTATGTCGGCTATCTACAATCCCCGAATGGCGAGTCAATCGAAATTCTGCCTAAAACCACATTTGAAGCACCAACTGAGATAGTCCCCCTACGTCAGCTTTTATGCCGAATGCTAAGCGCCTCTTTAAGGATTACACCCCATGAGGCGAACCAGGCGGCATTGCAGCGTAGTGACCGGCCTCTGCATGAATGGATCATCAGTGAGTTTTTGCGGCATCTTGCGGATTTAGTGCGTAAAGGGCTGCGTTTCGATTATCACCTCTTCGAGGACGAACATAGCGCGTTCATCCGTGGTCAGTTGAATGTCACTGCACAAATGAGAATGCCTCCGGGCAGAGGCACTCATTTTCATGTGCGCTATGATGAGTTCTCCCCTCAACGCATCGAGAACCGCCTGCTAAGGACGGCTTTAGATTGGGCGCTTAAAATAACCAAGCAAGGGCAGAGCTGGGGGCAGGCAAATTTTCTTAGCCACCAACTCGATGGCATAGTGCCTATTTGTGGCAATACAACACAGCCAATGAGGCAATGGAACGATGGCAAATATCTCTTCGGCTATCGCGGTATAAAGCCGTGGTGCCAGCTCATTCTTGAACAGATGAATCCAGATTTTCAACATGGCTCGTATCAGGGAATTTCATTGTTGTTCCCTATGGAGAAGCTATATGAGGGCTGGGTAGGGTACGGTCTGGCTGGAGCATTACATCAAGATTACCAACTCATAGAACAGGCTAAGAGCCAGTACCTGTTAGAGCATGTTCCTATTGGTGAAAAGCTATCTCAACGATGGTTCATGCTTAAACCAGACTATCTGATTACCGGCGAGCAGGCGGTAGTTCTCGATGCTAAATGGAAACTATTAGATAGCAGAGCTGATGATAGTCTGAGAAAGTATGAAATAAGCCAGCCTGACCTGTATCAGATGTTCGCCTACGGACAAAAGTACCTTCATGGGAAAGGTAATATGATGCTGATTTATCCGCGTCATCAGTACTTTGCTACACCATTGCCGGTGTTCCGTTTTGACGAAGAATTATCTCTATGGTGTGTACCCTTTGATCTTGAATCTTGTGAATTGGTGAAAGGTGAATGGCAAGGTTCTCTCGACTGCTTTTCTGGTGTTGAGACTCAGATAGCTCATAATGAGCAACCTAATAACCCTATGCTTATTGGCAGATAAAGTGATGAGAGAGAAATAACATTGGTTTATAAAGATTTCTACCATGTAATGTTGGAGAATTTTGTCCAACCAGTTGAACTGTTTACAAGTGTGAGAAAATTGCCTTTCACTCTGTATGTTGAAGAACAAAAGCTGTTTATCCGAAACGGGAAAAACAATGTCAGTCGCATTAATTCGAATGAAGTTGCAGCATTTGTTAAGCGATTTGAAGATAGTGACAGTCTACATTCCAAGGACTACCAGGATGTGACTTTCAAAGCCTCCTATTTATTAGCCGCGATGCAATATATCACTGAAAAAAACGCACTGAAACCTGAGAATAAATAGCCTCCTTCGCCGCCGGATGGCTATTTATTGCCATCCTCTCGATCTTTCTCTTCACCGTAGAGTGAATCGCCGCCGATAGCAAAGACACTTATAAGCCGTTGATAATAAATAACCCAAAAATGTCAGTAACATCTTCTCGCATGAGGAGGTGCAGCGTATAAGCATCCGTAACCGGCTGCATGATTTTATGCAGCAGAACGGCGCAGAGCTGGCCGCCGCACTGGCACCGGAGCTGATGGGGATTAAAAACCAGCCTGCAATGTTAAAAAAACGCGCGCTCGACCGTTCGGTGACATATCTGCGTGAAGCGCTTTCCGTATGGCTGACCGCGGGAAATGAAATTAATTATTCTGCACAGGATAACAACATATTAACGGCCATCGGATACAGGCCTGACGCACCTTCGCGGGATGATAATCGTGAAAAATCCCCCCGGCACAGAACATGATTTACATCCGCCGACGCGCCGAACTGGCCGCGCAGTAGACTGTCAAAAAATCCCTGTATATCCCGTCATTTTTTCCGAATTAAGCCATGCATCCATAAGGTGCATGGTTTTACATGTGTTTTCCTGCCCCTTTACTCCCGACAAGCACCAGTCGCGGCGCGGCCTTAGATCATCTTTGCACCTGCATTAAAAGCGCCCCCTAAGCGGGCAGGCGTGTAGGGGGAGAGCATTGCGAGTTGAGTTTGATTTTTCCTTTTATATCAATGATCTAAAAGTAGATTCGCTAAATATCCAAACCGCTTGGTTGCGGTAAAAAAATATAAGCGCGATAGCTTACTAAAATCATATGTACGAGTCCCTCGCGACAATGCAAAATGATTTCATCAAATACTCATCCCTGTAAATCAAAGTGCTTCAAATCTCAATAAAAAAGAAGCACCTTATAACAAGGTTTATGTATTCATTCTTCTGCTTCAACAAATTCAAAACAGTGATTACACAACCCTCTTTTTTTATAGGCCGCATGATTAACATCAATTGGAGCTTTGCAATGTGGACACCTAAAGGCCTCACCGATTTCCATCATAAATGACTGGAAGAAAGCATCCTCAAGAGAAATCCTACGAACATCACGTAAATCCTTTATATTAAGGTCGTTAAGCATTGACGTATCTAGTTTATTTTTCGTTATATTAAGAGAGTTATAACAACCATAGTCGACAGAGTAAACATTGTATGATACCCCTGGGTGATCTTTATGCGAATATCCACTTTTACGCAAATGAATAACGCGCAAGTCGATAAGATTTTGAATATGTTTATTATTCGAGTATTTTTCAGGAATCAAAAAATGCATGGATTTCTTTTTCTCTATCACTTCCTTCACTATTTCAGTTAATAATTTTTTCTCAACATCGTTTTTATCAACCTGTTCTTTTTTATCTGACTCATACCATTCGGCATTAGCTAGTCGTAAATTTTTAACACTAATCCTCGCTGCTGTCGAACTAGAAGACAGCATGAATTTATCATAGCTATTAAGAAACAAATTCATGAAGTCTCGAGGTATTCCAGCACAAGCGATTAATATTTCATTCAACGCAACATTAGCAAAAAGTATATTGATGAAGCTGTCTTTAGTTTTCTTCTCTTTTTTGACAAGATTATCAATGGCTGTTTTATTTATTGAAGAAAGATGTTTATAGAGAAGATCATTAAAGAAATCTCTAGTTTGGTTTTTATTAACTTCAAAAACATATCTCATATCCAGAGGATATCCAAAAACATCCCCTCCTTCTTCGAGACCAAAATATTTACTCTCAGTTTTAATGCCCAAAGTAGTTCTATTCGGAATAGCCGCAATTTTTGTAACCACATTAATTGCAGAAAATGTTTTTTTAAAAATCTCCGCCAGTGAAGGCTGTATTTCGCGAGGTATTTCTGACCATTCATCAACTAAAATCATCAGGAAACGCAAATCCAAATAGTTTAAAATTTCATCAAGTGCATTAGTGATATGTAAAATGGAGACATGCCCTCTCCGGCCGGTTTGTTTATTTTCTTTAACAGTACCTGACGCCGATAATTTTGCACTAGGGCTTTTCGATATATTCACTTCTCCACTTAAACTTTTCACTTCCTCCTCAGATACCGTTAAGTCATTAGATTTTTTTAATTCTCGACCATTGAATTCCAAATAGAGTGATTCAAAAAAAATATTTAATTGAGATTTTTTGTAATCAAACAAAGCCTCATTTTTAGAATCAAATTCATTTTTATTCAATAGAGTGGATAAGTTACCATACAAATGAAATGAAACTTCTTGCATTATATATTTGAAAATCAAAAGAGCATCAACCTCCTTGTTTTCCACCTCTGGTGAAACCAAAGGTATAATTCTCCTTAAGTCGATATAAACCGGGAACACTTTATTATCAGGGTAATTATCAACAACCCTTTCAGACAATGCTTTGAGGAGATGGGTTTTTCCTGACCCACGTCGCCCATAAACAACCGTGTTATTAATATTATCAATATTCCTAATATTTTCCTCACCGGAGTAAAGATCCAAATAACTATTGTAATCAATTCTCTCAGCTCTAATATTATTAGCCAACTTCCCTATGCAACTATTTATCTCTTGTGATTTTATGCTCATCCCAGCTCCAAGTGTTATTTTTAATTATCCGCTCACGTAATAATATCATTTAAATAAATTAGTTCACTCTAATTTATTCAAAGGCACTACGCGGAAGTTTGGAAAAATCATAAGGCGTAACATACCCATTTGAGTTTCTATCAAGGTAGTCAGCACACTACTGTATCATCAAACGCCACTCATCCAAATGTTCAGAGTATGAATATACGCTGCACGCACATTGTTACGCTCTGTGTGGCTTAACTAGCACTCTATAGCGTCATCACCCCACAATCTAGACTTACCCAATGCCACACGCGCCATCGTTCTAAACCCATGCCCGCAGACCTCGGCCTTCGTGTCACATCTCATTGTCCGCAATGCACTGTTCACAGTGTTTTCGCTCATAACCTTAGTTGAGTCGTTATCCCACGGAAACAGCAACTCTTTATCACCACTAATCAGCTTAAGTTGCTCTAGCAAAACCATCACCTGTCGACTAAGAGGAACGATATGCTCCTCTTTCATCTTCATGCCACGATACGAGTAATGCACGCCTTTAATTTCTTCTCACTATGCAGGTACGCGCCTAAGGGATTTATCGAAGCCGAACTCATCCCAACATTCGAAACGTAACTCACTGGAACGCACAAAAGTCAGTAAAGAAAGCTCGACCGCGATCCTTGTCATTACACGGCCACGATATACAGCAAGGCCTGCAAAAACTCAGGGAAACGATTAGAGGGTGAAGCAAGGTAATGTCGCGCTTTGGTTGTCAATAACGCACCGGCCATTTCACTGGCTGGATTTGAGTCGATATAGATGGAATCAAGTTGAGTGAATAATCGCGAAAGACCTGACAAATACCAAATTCCAGACACAAAAAAAGCCGCTCGTAAGCGACTTAATTGTTGGTGCCGAAGGCCGGACTCGAACCGGCACGTATTTCTACGGTTGATTTTGAATCAACTGCGTCTACCGATTTCGCCACTTCGGCACTGAAGGGGTCTTGCGGAAACGGAGCCGATTATACCTGCAAAGGTTTGCCACGCAAGCCGATTTCGCATCCTGATGTGTTGAGTGCTGTATTTTTAGTCGTCCTGTGCGTTTGCGCGCGTTTCTGCTGCCGGATTGCTGAGTTTGCGAGCGGTTATCCAGATTTCTCCTGATTATGCCGCTGTTACCCGAAAAGCATGTACAGTGCGGAACTTGTCGTTATACCGTCAGTCCCAATGGCACCGGGGCGCAAAGGTTGCGCCAATCCCTTAATCGGAAAGAGAAGCAGATGATGAAAGCTAAACCGTGGGTGGTCGCATTGGCAGTAACGGGCGCTGTTTTTGCTGGTCAGGCAATGGCCGCCAGTTGGCAGGATCAACTGAGCAGTGCCGCAACCCAGTTGAGCGAAGGCTCGCAGAGCAGCAGTGCGGGCGGTAACAGTGGTCTGTCGTTAGGCGCGCTGTCTGGCTTACTGAACGGCAGTAATCAGGCGCTGAGTTCCGGCAGTATGACCAATGCCGCGGGTATCTTGCAATATTGCGTGCAGAACAACATTGTTGATAACAACGTCAGCAATGTGAAAGATCAACTGATGGGTAAACTGGGGCTGAGTTCTCCGCAGAAGCAGGCCTCTACCACAGACTATCAGCAGGGAATTATGGGTCTGCTGAATACCGGCGAAGGTAAGCAGCTTAACCTTAAAGCGCTGGGTGATACGCAGATGGGCAAGCAGGTGAAAACCAAAGCCTGTGACTTAGTGTTGAAACAGGGCAAGCAGTTTATCTCCTGACCCCTTTCAAGGCCGGCGTTGGCTGGCCTTTTCCCCCTCCCTTGCCCCCTGTATTAAGAGCACAGCTTACGCCACCAGTCAGGTTTGCCATCCGTGAACGAGTGGGATACGGGCTGCAAGTCAGCCGCGCCAGGCTGATCGATAACGCCCGTCAGTAGGGCAATCCGGGGTTCATCATCAATGGCCCCCAGTGAGCTGCCGCAGCGCGGGCAAAATGCGCGGCAGGAAGTCTCCGACGAACGGTAGGTGGCTGGCGCACCGCCCTCACCTGTCCAGCAAACATCCTCTGCGGCAAATTCAATCCAGGTCAGGGTTTGGCCGCCGGTGTGTTTTTGGCAGATTGCGCAGGAGCAGGTATGAGCAGGTGTGGGGCGTTGGGCGGTAAAGCGAATGGCACCGCACAGGCAGCCGCCGGATAGGGTTACAGGCATGGGCATTGCTCCTATAAAAGACGCTGGCATGAAGATAGCAAGAAACGCGCAATGCTGCATGGGCATTGGGGATATCACGCTCTGGCGTCAGCTAATCGCTGAAACCGCTGGTGAATGAGTGGCTTAGCAAGCACCCTTTTGCGCTATCGGGAACATCCGCTATCGCGATGCTGTCCTATAGGCGGGCAACTTGTGGCGCGTTAAGCTGCTATGCTCTATGCCAATAACCCCGTCACACTCAACAGGGAAATGATTATGACTACACCTTTGCTTATCGCCAGGACTCCAGAACAGACCGTGCAGCTGTTATCAAATATGGCCAACCGCCATGGTTTGATTACCGGTGCCACCGGAACCGGTAAAACCGTGACGCTGCAGAAGCTGGCAGAGTCTTTCTCCGAAATTGGCGTGCCAGTTTTTATGGCCGATGTGAAAGGGGATCTCTCCGGTGTGGCGCAGGCGGGCAGCGCCTCAGAGAAGCTCACCGAGCGATTGGCAAAGATTGGGGTGAACGATTGGGAACCCCATGCCAACCCAGTGGTGTTGTGGGATATCTTTGGTGAGCGCGGCCACCCGGTGCGCGCGACGGTTTCCGATCTCGGCCCGTTGCTGCTGGCACGCTTGCTGAATCTGAACGACATCCAATCTGGCGTGTTGAATATCATTTTCCAGATCGCCGATGATCAAGGCCTGTTGCTGCTCGATTTTAAAGATCTGCGCGCCATGACGCAGTATATCGGCGATAACGCCAAATCCTTCCAGACCCAATACGGCAATATTAACAGCGCTTCTGTGGGTGCGATTCAGCGTGGCTTACTGTCGCTGGAGCAGCAGGGTGCCGAGCATTTCTTTGGCGAGCCGATGCTGGATATCCGCGACTGGATGCGCACCGATGCCAATGGCAAAGGCGTGATCAATATTCTGTCGGCGGAGAAGCTGTATCAGATGCCCAAATTGTACGCGACCAGCCTGCTGTGGATGCTATCCGAACTTTATGAGCAACTGCCTGAAGCGGGCGATCTCGATAAACCCAAGCTGGTGTTTTTCTTTGATGAGGCGCATTTGCTGTTCAACGATGCGCCGCAGGTGCTGTTGGATAAGATTGAGCAGGTCATTCGCCTGATCCGTTCGAAAGCCGTCGGCGTCTATTTTGTCTCGCAGAACCCGTCCGATATTCCCGATAACGTGCTGGGCCAGTTGGGTAACCGCGTACAGCATGCGCTACGCGCTTTTACGCCGAGGGATCAGAAAGCGGTGAAGAGTGCCGCACAAACCATGCGGGCCAATCCGGCGTTTAATACCGAAGAGGCGATTCAGGCGCTGGGCACAGGTGAAGCGCTGGTGTCATTTTTAGATGAAAAAGGCAGCCCCGCCATGGTGCAGCGCACCTTTGTGATTGCGCCCTGCTCACGCATGGGGCCTGCCACCGCCGATGAACGCAACGGTTTAATCAATAACTCCACGCTGTACGGCAAATACGATGAGGTGGTGGATCGTGAGTCCGCCTTTGAGCGTTTGCAGCAAGGCGTGCAAGCCAGCACCGATGCGCAAAGTGCTCCCCCGGCGAAAGGCAATGCCACCGAGGTGGACGACGGTATTCTCGGTGGGTTGAAAGGCATTCTGTTTGGTACCACCGGCCCGCGCGGCGGCAAGAAAGACGGTGTCGTACAGCAAGTCGCGAAGAGCGCAGCGCGCCAGGTGACCAACCAGATTATCCGTGGCGTGCTCGGCAGCTTGCTGGGAGGACGTAAGCGCTAAGCGCCGCAATGGATAAAGCAACCGAACTCAAGCGGATGAAACGCCTGCCGCTGCTGCTGTTAGGCATCGCGGCAGGCACCTTTCTCACCACGCTGTTTCTGCCCCCCAGTCTGGGGGTCAGTGCGCTAAAGGCCGTTTCGGAAGCCGCGATGGTCGGCGCGCTGGCCGACTGGTTTGCGGTGGTGGCGCTGTTTCGCCGCGTCCCGCTGCCGCTGGTCTCCCGTCATACGGCGATTATCCCGCGCAATAAAGATCGCATTGCCGATAACCTTGCCCATTTTGTGCAGGATAAATTTCTCGATCCTGACTCCTTATTACAGTTGATTCGTCGTCACGATCCGATCGGCGTGGTCGCCAACTGGTTAACGCAAGCGGGCAACGCAGATCGCATCGGCAAACATTTACTGGCGGTGATGCGCGGTTTTCTTGATGTGATGGATGACAGCCGCATTCAGCAGTTTGTCCGCAGCGCAGTGCATAAAGCGATTGATAAAGTCGATTTCACGCAGTCGGCGGCGGTGATCCTTGAAAGCCTGACGCGCAATAACCGCCATCAGGTGCTGCTGGACGCCGCCATTGCGCAGGTTCTGCAACTGATTCAAAAACCGGCCACCAAAGCCTTTATTGCCGCGCAGATCGTGCGTTGGCTAAAGCGCGAGCATCCGCTGAAAGAGAAGGTTCTGCCCAGCGAATGGATCGGCGAACACAGCGCCGAGGCGGTGACCAGGGCGGTGAATTCTCTGCTCGATGACATTAATCAGGATGATGCACACGAACTGCGGCTGGCGTTTAATCGCAGCATGCATCGGCTGATCGAGAAGTTAAAACAGGATCCTGAGATGGCGGATCGCGTCGAGGTGATGAAGCGTTACTTTAAGGAGGATGAGGCGCTGAATCGCTACATTGGCGAACTGTGGGGCGACCTGCGTCACTGGCTGAAACGCGATCTCAATGACGAGCACTCTGCCGTCGCCGCCAACATTAGCCGCGCCGGACAGTGGTTTGGTGAAACGCTGATGCAGGATGCCGCACTGCGCGACTCCCTGCACGGCCATCTGGAAACCGCCGCGCGCGCCATGGCCCCCGAGTTTTCCACCTTCTTAACCCGCCATATTAGCGATACGGTGAAGGGCTGGGATGCCAAAGAGATGTCCGAGCAAATTGAGCTGAATATCGGCAAAGATCTGCAATATATCCGCATTAATGGCACGCTGGTCGGCGGCTTTATTGGCCTGATTTTATTTGCTTTGTCGCAACTGCCGCTGCTGATTTCCTATCTGCGTTAACCCCTCTCCGCGCACGTGCGCGGGACTCTACGTGCGCCCACTGACGGGGCGCTTTCCCGTACGCCCTTCTCTGTAATAGAACAGGTATTTTTTTACCGCGATCACAAATTCACCAACTTTCATTTCCTGCGCTTTTAACTTTCATTTATTGTCATTTATATCGATAACATGAAAGTAAAGGTAAGAAGATGAATGAAACCACACGCCGCTTTGCCCGCCTGATCGATCTGAGCGCGGTACAAGCCACCAGCACCGAAGCCGATATCCGTCAGTGCGCGGAACTGGCGATTCGCTACAACATTATTGCTATTCACGTGCTGCCTTGCTGGACACGTTTTCTGAGCACGCTGCTGCCAGAAGGCGGTCGTGGCGACATCATGATTGGCGGCCCGGTTGGCTTCCCTTCTGGCGGTCACGCAACCGACACCAAAGTGCAGGAAGTACGCCAACTGATTTGTGATGGCGCGCGCGAGGTGGATATGGTGGTCAATATTGGCAAGGTCTTGTCCGGCGATTATGAGGCCGTGCGTCAGGATCTGGCGCGCGTTGTGCAGGCTGCCGCGCCAATTGAAGCCAAAGTGATCCTAGAAACCCACTACCTGAACGAAGCGCAAATTCGCAAAGTCTGTGATATCGCCGTTGACGTGGGTATGCAGTGGATCAAGACCTCAACCGGCTGGGCACCCACCGGCGCAACGGCGGAAAAAGTGGCGATCATCGCCGATCAGTTGCAAGGCCGCATCCGTATTAAAGGCTCCGGCGGCATTCGCGATTTAGACACCGTGCGTGAACTGTATCGCCTGGGCGTGCGCCGTTTTGGCATGAGTGCCGCCGCGACCGAGAAGGTGCTGTTGCAGCTCGAAGCCGATCCTACTTTGTTCCCAGAACTGAACGGCGACTAAAGCAGCAAAGCACTTCACCAGGGAGAAATAAAAACAAATGAAAGATACCCTACTGACTCTGGATATTGGTACCGGCAGCACCCGCGCCGGTCTGGTCTCTCACCGGGGAGAGATTATCGGCTTCGCCCAGCGCGAATACGGTCAAATTACGCCGCAACCTGGCTGGGTGGAACAACCGCCTTCGCTATGGTGGCAAAGCGCCTGTGAAGGCATTCGCGAATTACTGCACCGCTTTCCAGAGTACCGGACACGGATTGCCGCCGTCGCCGCCTGCGGGCAGATGCACGGCACGGTGTTGCTGGATGCCGATGGCGAATTGGTGTGCGACAGCGCGCTGCTGTGGAATGACAAGCGCGCGCAGTCGCAGGTCGCGGCATTTCGCGCACGCGGTAATGCTGAGCACTGGCTGGCGCATCTGAACAATCCCCCGACTCCGGCGTGGCCCGCGTTTAAAATGGCCTGGCTGCGTGAACACCAACCCGAACAGTGGTCGCGCGTGGCCACTGTGCTGATGCCAAAGGATTACATCAACTTCCGCCTGTCGGGCGTACGCGCCACCGATTACAGCGAAGCCTCCTGTTACTACCTGCTGGACAGCGCGCCCCGTCGCTGGTCATCTTCTGCGTTGGCGGAATTTGGCTTTCACGAAAGCCTGCTGCCGAGCCTGCATGCTGCCGATGAGGTGATTGGGCAGATAACCGCAGCGGCGGCCAACGAAACCGGCCTGCCCGTGGGGATTCTCGTGGTGGCTGGAGTCGCCGATATGGCGGCCACTCTGCTGGGTTCCGGCGTCTGGCAACCGGGCAGTGCCTCCGACAGCACCGGTACCTCGACGCTATTAACGGTCGTCAGCGATAAGCCGCTGTTGCATCCGCAGGTCAACAATTTGCACCTTGCGAATCGCGCCTGGGGCGGGTTTACCATTCTGGATGCTGGCGGCGATGCCATGCGTTGGTGGCGTCAGTTATTGGGCGCCGAGCACTATTCCCACCCCGAGCTGCTGGCTCTGGCGGAAACCGTGCCGCCAATCAGTGAAGGCCTGCTGTTTGTCCCTTACCTGACGGGCGAACGCCTGGGTGATCACACCAATTCCCGCGCACAGTTCTTTGGTTTGCAGCGTAAACATAGCGCCGCGCACCTGACGCGCGCCGTGCTGGAAGGCGTTGCGCTGGCCGGTAAACGCAACCTGGATCAACTGACGGCCTGCACCGGCATGCCCAGTCATCTGATTGCTTCTGGCGGTGGTGCGCGCAGTACCCTGTGGCTGGAAATCAAAGCCGCCGCCTACAACTTGCCGGTGTTGAAAACCGCCAATGTCGAGAACGGCACCACGGGCTGCGCCATTATTGCGGGCGTCGGCGTCGGGCTGTTCAGTGATATTGCCGCTGGCGTGCAACAGTGCGTCAGTATCGAACGGGAAATTTTACCCGATCCGCGCCTGCGTGATGCGTATCAGCACGCCTATCCCCTTTTCCAACGCCTTTGCCAGCACGCCAGTGCGCTGTATGACGATCTGGACGCGTTATCCACTCTGCCGTTACCGCAAACCGAAGGAGCAGTATCATGAGTGAACTCTCTGTCACTAAACCGCAAGCGGCTGAAAGCGAGAGCGTTCAGCTGGACAGCAGTGCCTACCTGCCCGCCACCCCCTGGTTGCAGTTACTGATGGTGTGTTGCCTGTTTGCCTTGTGGGGCATGGCTGGCAACCTGAATGATATTTTGATCGCGCAGTTTAAAAAGGGTTTTGATCTGTCTGACACGCAAACCGCGTTAGTGCAGTCGATCTTCTTCCTGGGGTACTTCCTGGTAGCGCTGCCCGCAGCGGCGGTGATCAAGCGCTACTCCTATAAGACGGCGATCATCATTGGTCTGGCACTGTATGCGCTGGGCTGCTTCCTGTTTATCCCGGCTTCCCACATCATGACCTATGGCGCCTTTCTGGCCTGTCTCGGTGTGATTGCCAGTGGCTTGTCGTTTCTGGAGACCTCCGCGAACACCTACTCCAGCCTGCTTGGCCCGGTGGAAACCTCAACCCAGCGCATCAACTTCTCGCAGATTTTTAATTCCGTCGGCGTGATGCTGGGCGTGTTGATTGGGCAGCAACTGATTTTTGGTAAAGACGATGCCACGCACGAGCAACTGCTGGCGATGCCGGTTGAACAAGCCGATGCGCTGCGCCAACAGATGGTGTCGCAGGTAGTGACGCCGTACCTGATTATTGGCTCGGTGTTGGTGGTGTTAGCGCTGGTGTTTGTCGCCGTGAAATTTCCAGCCTGTAAACCCGCGCAAACCGCCAATAAACCGGCGCAGCCGCTGCTGCCCGCCCTGAAAACCCTGTTGGCTATTCCGCGTTTTCGCCTTGGTGTGCTGTCGCAGTTTTTGTATGTCGGTGCGCAAGTCGGCCTGTGGAGTTTTACCATTCGCTTTGTGCAACGTATTGAAACGGGCACCACTGAGCACTCCGCCACCTGGTGGCTGCTCGCCACGCTGCTGTGCTACTCCAGCGGCAAAGTGGTCACCACCCTGCTGATGAAACGCTTTAATCCGGCACTGTTGCTGGGGCTGTTTTGCACCCTGTGTGTGGCCTTGCTGGCCTTTGCGGTTGCCGAGCAAAGCCTGATTGCCGTGGTGGCGATTATGGGCGTGAACTTCTGCATGGCGCTGTGCTGGCCAACCAATTTCGGCCTGAGCATCAAAGGCATGGGCGAAAACACCCAGCTTGCCGGTTCGATTGTGGTGATGTCGATTATCGGCGGTGCCGTGGTGCCACTGGTGATGGGGATTATCTCGGATCTGAATGGCGGCGATATGCAGTTGGCCTTTGCGGTTCCTCTGCTGTGTTTTGCTTACGTGGCGTTTTTTGGCTTCTGGTGCCACCGCAAAGGAGTATGAGATGCATCCTGTTACGGGTTTAGCCCACATTGGCCTGCGCACCGGCAATATGACCGCCGCTTGCCGCTTTTACGCTTCGCTGGGGTTTGTTGAAGAGCAATCGTTGCAGGGCGATGTCGAGGTGCGTTTTCTGCAACTCGCCGGGGTGGTGATTGAGCTGTATCAATTGCCCGCCAGTGGGCTGACGCGCGACGCACAGACGCGCGGCATCGACCACGTTGCGCTCCGCGTGGCCGATCTCGACAGCGCACTGGCCTGGGTACAGGGGCTAGGGCATCCCATTAGCGAAGGCCCCGCCGAGCAACCGGGCATTGCACGTTACTTTCTGATTAGCGGCCCTGATGGAGAACGCGTCGAATTCAGCCAGCCGCTGTAAACAATCAGGGGAGACGGCCTCTCCCCTGTTAATGCTATAGTAAGCGCACCTTACGTCTTTCCGGAGCCACTATGTTTGTTGAGGAACGCCAGGAAAAAATCCTCGCCATTCTGAAAGAGCACCGCAAACTGTCTGTCGCCGATATGAGCGAACGTTTTAACGTTTCTGGCGCGACAATCCGTACCGATTTGCGGCTGATGGAAGAAGCCGGGCTGCTGACACGTACCCACGGCGGCGCCATTGTGCGTACCCGCGTCAGTTTTGAAATAGGCTCCGATCAGCGTGAAGGCTTGAACCTGTCCGCCAAAGAGCAAGTCGGCCAACGCGCCGCCGAGCTGGTAGAAGATGGCGATATTATTGTGCTGGATACCGGCACCACCACCTTGCATATCGCTCAGCACCTGCGCGAACGACGCAATCTGACCGTCGTCACCAATGATTTTATGATTGCCCGCACGCTGGAAGATTTTGACGGTGTGCAAACCATCATGCTCGGCGGCATGGTGAAAAAAGGCTATCACTGCGTCACCAACTGGGGCAATCAGTCGCTGCTGGATACGCTGAACATTGATAAAGCCTTTATGGGCGTCAATGCCTTCTCCCTGCAACGCGGTGCCTGCGTGGCGGATATGCTGTTGGCCGAGACCAAACGCCAGATGGTGCAGCACGCGAACCAACTGATTATTGTTTGCGATCACAGCAAGTTAAACAGCACTTCGCTGGCGCAATTCGCCCCGTCAGAACGCGTCGATATTTTGGTGGTCGATCGGCTGCCGGAAAACAGTGAGGCCTGGCTTGAGGCGGGTATCGCCCTGTTGGACGTTCACTGATGCTCTCCCCGCCAGCGCGGGGAGAAGCGAGAACGGGTTACACCCTGCCGATCTCGGGCACTAAAATCCACTCAGCGCTGTCGTTCCACACATCCATTTTGGTAATCAGCCCTTCGCGCACTTCATAGCGATCCAGGTAGCGATTTCCGGCGAACGGGCGGCCATCGGGCCATTCGCCATACAGCGTACCGTTGGAGTACACCACCACGTGATCGCCGCGATCCATCCAGTCAAATTGCCCCACGGATTTCTTCACCCACTGATAGCGTGAGCCGTTGAAATCGGTGATGCCTTGGGTGGTCGGGAATTCGCGCTTACCGGTAAAGGTAATTTTCACGTCCGCATGCATGTAAGTTGCCGCACGCACCGCATCCGGTGCCATCGACGCCTCTAAAAAACCTTTTACCACTTCCACAGCCTGTTCAATGTTTGACATCTCTGCTCCTGTCTCGGTTGTGCGCCGTTGTGGCGCATTAGCACCAAAATGGCGCAACTTTGCGGGGATCGTGCGGCATAAACCGCCTGTTTTTAAGCAATAACAAACTGGCACCGTAATTGCTAGTGATTAATTTAAAATAGCTAGCAATCATCCGAGGTGCATTATGTCCGACAAATCGTTCCTGAAATCCTGGCGGCAACGTGCGGCGACCGCCACGCTGTTGACCCTGCTGTCTGCCTCTGCGCTGGCGGCCGCCGATCCCATTAAAGTGGGCCTGGTCGCTGCGCTGTCCGGCCAGTCGGCGAAATCCGGTGAGGCGCTAACCCGTGGGCTGACCATCGCCATCAATGAAATCAATGCCGCAGGCGGTATTAAAGGTCGCCCGCTGGAACTGGTGCGCCGCGATGATGAAAGTAATCCCGGCAAAGGCATGTTGGCGGCCCGCGAACTGGTGCAACGCGAAAAAGTCGCGGTGCTGTTTGGCGGGCTGGATACCCCGGTGTCGTTGGCGATTGTGCCGCTGGCTAATCAGATGAAAATGCCGTTTGTCGGCATCTGGGCGGCAGGCACCGGCATCACCCATAACGGCGCTAAAGATAACTATGTATTTCGCGTCTCCGCCGTGGATGAGCTGGTCGATCAGGCCCTGGTGGATTACGGCATTACGCAGAAAGGCATGCAAAAGCCCGGCATGATTCTGGTGAATAATCCGTGGGGCGAATCCAACGAGAAAGGTTTTCACGCCGCGCTGGAAAAACACAGCATGAAAGCGGTGGGCGTCGAGCGTATCGAAGACAGTGACGTCGATTTGGTGCCGCAACTGACGCGCCTGAAAAATCAGGGCACCGATACGCTGTTGATGGTCGGTAACGTGGGGCCGTCAGCGCAAGTGGTGAAGTCGTTAACCAAAATGAACTGGAACGTGCCGGTGGTTTCCCACTGGGGGCCAGCAGGCGGCCGTTTTAGTGAACTGGCAGGCCCAGGGGCCGACCGTGTGACCTTTATTCAGACCTTTGTGTTTACCGATCACAACTCGGCGAAAGGCGATCGGGTGATGGCCGAGCTGAAGAAGCAGTATCCGCAGATCAAAGGCCTGGCCGACGTGACGCCTGCGGTGGGTATCGCCAATGCCTATGATGCTATGCACCTGACCGCGCTGGCGCTGAATCAGGCCGCCAGCACAGAGGGTACGGCGGTGCGCGACGGTTTCTACGCCATCAAACACTATGACGGCTTAATTAAGCAGTATCAGCAGCCCTTTACCCCGCAACAGCATGATGCCCTGGGGCCAAAAGATTACGTGTTTGCCCATTTTGTTGGCGAGCAAATCGTCCCCGTGAGCCAGTAAGGAGCCGCTGATGTGGAGCACTGCCCTGTCCACCGGCCTGAGCCTTGGCAGCATGTATGTGCTGCTGGCATTGGGCTTTCATATCACCTGGATTGTGTCTCGTACCCTGAATTTCGCACAGGGCAGTGCGATGATGGTCGGCGCCACGCTCGGCTACAGCCTGTATGTCACCTGGGGCTGGTCGCTGTGGCTGGCGCTGCCGACCACCTTACTGTGCTGTGCGCTGTACGGGATGTTGATTGAGCGCTTATTGGTGCGTCCGTTTGTGGCACGCCATTCCGATGCCTGGCTGATGGCAACGGTGGCGGGCGGTATTTTGGTCGATAACCTGGCGATGTTTACCTTTGGCAAAGAGCCACGCCAGTTTCCGGTGACCGATGTCAGCTTCACGCTGTTTGGTACTTCGCTGTCGTTAATTAACCTGCTGATTCCGCTCACGGGCGTGGTGATGGTTGTCGCTCTGACGCTGGTGCGCCGCTATAGCCGTTTTGGCAAAGTGCTGGAAGCCACCGTACAGAATCCTCGCGCGGCGCAGCTAATGGGCATTCGTGTTAACACCGTGGTGGCGGTGGCTTTCGCCCTGTCGACGGTCTTTGCCGCCATCGCCGGATTGCTGATTGCCCCGCTGTTCAGTATCCACAGCGATATGGGCACGCTGTTTGGCCTGAAAGCCTTTGCCGTTGCCATTCTGGGCGGACTGGCCAGCAGCAGCGGCATTTTGGTCGCCGGTTTGCTGTTCGGCCTGAGTGAAGCGTTGGTGACGCTGTGGTTTGGCTCCGCCTTTACGCAGATATTCACCTTCTCACTGGTGATCCTCGCGCTGGCACTGCGTCCCGACGGCCTGTTTGGGCAGAAATTAAGGATCAAAGTGTGATGAAAACCGCTTCCGTGAATACCCTGGCACTCACTGTGCTGGGTGTAGTAAGCCTCCTGCTGCCGTTTTTTATTGGCAGCTACGCACTGCTGGTGTTTTCCCTGTTTGCGTTGGGTGTCACCACCGTCGTCGGCCTTAATATCTTGCTCGGTCTGAGTGGGCAAATTTCATTTGGCCATATCGCCTTTTATGCGCTGGGTGCCTATGTGTCGGCCGGATTAACTATGCACGGTGTGCCACTGGGCATCGCCATGCTGGCAGCGATGCTGGTGTGCGGTGTGGTGGGCGGCTTGCTGGCGATCCCTGCGCTGCGCGTGAGCGGGCCGTTTCTGGCAATGGTGACCATCGCTTTTGCCCTGGTGGTGCGTCACTTACTGATTGAATGGCGTGACGTCACCGGGGGCGCCAACGGCTTGATGGGCATACCGATGCCCGAGTTTGGCGGACTCGATCCGGCGCTCGGGCTGGCGGTGTGTTGCGCCCTGTTGATGATGGCTGCCCTCGCGTTGTTCGCCCGGCTGCAACACAGTCAATGGGGCCTGGCGATGCGCGCGGTGAAAGCCAGCGAGATTGCTGCCCGCTCGCTGGGTTTTAATCCGGTGGTCAGCAAAACCCTGGCGTTTATGCTGTCGGCCATGTTGACCAGCGCGGCAGGCGCGTTGGTTGCTCCGCTGATGATGTTTATCAATCCCGATACCTTCCCGTTTTCGCAGTCGATTCTGTTTGTGCTGGCCGTGGTGATCGGCGGCAGCGGTACGCTGCTGGGGCCGGTGTTGGGCGCGCTGCTGATCGTGGTGCTGCCCGAATTGCTCTCCGCGTTTGCCGAGTATCGCCTGCTGATTTTTGCGCTGTTGCTGCTGAGCGTATTGTGGCTGGCCCCGCGCGGTCTGTTGGGTACGCTGTCCCGCTGGCTGATGAAACCAGAGCAAGAGTGCGCCTCCGATCAGGCAGATGATGCGCTGCTCAAACATCATTTCCAACGCCACGGCGACGCGGTGTTGAACGTGGAAAATATCAGTATCCGTTTTGGCGGTGTGCAGGCGGCGAAAGAGGTCAGTTTTCAGGTACGCGCGGGGGAAGTGTTAGGGCTGATTGGCCCCAATGGCGCGGGAAAAACCACCGTGCTGAATATGATCAGCGGATTTTATCGCGCCGACAGCGGCAGTATCCGCTTACAACAAGAGCTGCGCGGTCAGCCAGCCTGGCGCGTCGCGCGCAGCGGTATCGCACGCACTTATCAAACCACACAGTTATTCAGCGGCATGAGCGTGCTGGAAAATTTGCTGGTGGCGCAGCAGCGGGGGCGCCTTGGTCAACCGTGGCAGCGCCCAGACGCACAGGCGCAGGCGATTGCGCTCGCCCTGCTGTCACTGGTCGGCTATCGCGGATCGGTACATTTGCCTGCCGAGGATCTGCCGCACGTGGATCGTCGCCTGGTGGAGATCGCACGCGCACTGGCGCTGGATCCGGCGCTGCTGTTGCTGGATGAACCCGCGGCAGGTTTGAGCCGCGAAGAAACCGATGCCTTGATCCCACTGCTGCGCAAACTGGCCAGTTATGGGCTGGCGATCATTGTGGTCGAACACGATATGGCGCTGGTGATGGCAGTCAGCGATCGTTTGCAGGTGCTGGATGCCGGTAAGCCACTGGCACAGGGGCAACCGGCAGACGTCCAGCGCAATCCTGCAGTGGTCGCCGCCTATCTTGGCGGCACCGACTACCGTGGAAAACCCCGCATTTTGCCGCTGCGGAGCAGTGGAAAACCCGGCCTGGTGGTTGATAAACTCACGCTGGATTACGGTGCCGCGTCAGTAGTACGCGAAGTGAGCTTCACGGTGGAACCGGGAGAAACCGTCGCGATTTTAGGCGCCAATGGCGCAGGGAAATCCACCATTTTGCAAGCGCTGGCCGGTTTACACCCGGTGCGCACGGGGGCCATCTACCTTCACGATCACTCGATCAAGGAGCTGAACGCCGCACAGATCGCCGGGCGCGGTCTGGCGCTGGTGCCCGAAGGCCGCCAACTGTTTCCCCACATGAGTGTGCTGGATAACCTGTTGATGGGGCAGCACGCCTGTCGCGATCGCCTCGATCCCGCGGCGGAAGTGGAGGCGATCTTGCGTCGATTCCCACGTCTGCGCGATCGCCTGCACAGCCCGGCCGGATTGCTGTCGGGCGGCGAACAGCAAATGGTGGCGATTGGCCGTGGCCTGATGTCGCGCCCTGCTATCTTACTGTTGGATGAGCCCAGCTTGGGGCTGTCTCCCGCCATGATTGGCGAACTGTATGACGCGCTGGCTTCCCTGCGCGATGAAGGCGTCACCTTGCTGCTGGTGGATCAGATGGCAAACCTGGCACTGACCATCGCCGATCGCGCCGTGGTGCTGGAGTCGGGTGCCGTGGTGAAAGCCGGTCGGGCACAAGATTTACGCGCTCAAGCAGACCTTGCAGACGCCTGGTTAGGAGCCGCCAACGCATGAATCGACTGACTATTATCAATGCCCGCGTTGTGGATAAGCCGGGGCTGCACACCTTGCATATTGAAGGTGAGCACTTTGTTGCCCGCCACAGCCACAGCATGACTGAAACCGAGACGCTAGATTTTCACGGCGCGCTGGTGCTGCCGGGCCTGCTAGAGACCCATATCCATTTGGATAAAGCCTGTATTATTGACCGCTGCTGCCAGCAAACCGGCACGCTGGCGGAGGCGATCAGTGAAACCGCGCGTGCCAAAGCGCATTTTACCGAACAGGATGTCTACCAACGCGGCGCTCGCGTCCTGGAACAGGCGATAGTGCAAGGCACCACGCGCATGCGCACGCATATCGAAATCGATCCGGTGATAGGCTTAACCGGCTTTCGCGCCATTCGCCGCTTGCAAGCGGACTATGCCTGGGCCGTGGATTTACAACTCTGCGTTTTCCCGCAGGAAGGCCTGTTAAACAATCCCGGCACCGAGGCGCTGCTGTGTGAAGCGCTGGCGCAAGGGGCCGATCTGCTCGGCGGCTGCCCGTATACCGACAGCGATCCCCATGGACAGATCCAACGCCTGTTTGCGCTGGCGCAGCAGTACAACGTGGATCTCGATTTTCATCTGGATTTCGATCTGTTGCCGGAAAATCGCCTGATCGAAACGGTGATCGCCGAAACGCGGCGTCATCAGTGGGGCGGCCGCGTGACCGTGGGCCACGTGACCAAGCTGTCGCTGTTGGATCGCGAGGCGTTGCACGCGCTGGGTGCGCAATTGGCGGCGGCGGGTGTCCAGGTCACCGCCCTGCCCGCCACCGATCTGTTTCTGACCGCCCGCGATCGCTTTGCGCTGCAACCCCGCGGCGTGGCACCGATTGATGAGCTGGCACGCTGCGGCGTGACCTGCTCGCTCTCCACCAATAACATTGCCAATCCGTTTACGCCCTTTGGTGATGCGTCGCTGGTCCGCCAGGCCAATCTGTTTGCCAACGTGCGCCAACTCGGCACCGCAGACGATTTACTACGTTGTTTATCGTGGATCTCCAGCCAGTCGGCAGTGTTACTGCGTCTGACCGATTACGGCCTGACGCCCGGTTGCCTGGCGGATATGACCGTTTTTGATGTGCAGCGTGGTGAACAGATCGTCGCCCAAATTGCGCCGCCGATTCGCGGCTTTAAGCGAGGGCGTCAAACCTTTTTCCGTCCGCAGGCCACGCTGTTTCCCGCCACACTTAACAAGGATGTGATAACTCAGTGAAACTATGTTGAATAGAAATCAGTCTGCGGTTTCCTTATTCTGTTTTTGCCGACACCAGAGAAAATAGTTATCGGCATCAATAACAATATTAAGGAGATAAAAATGAAAAAAACATTTCGCACACTGATTGCTATTGCCGCGCTCTCCGTTGTAACCGGTGCGCAGGCAGCACAAGAATTAACGCGCCAGGATGCACAAAGCGCAATGAAAATTGGCGTAGTGACCGCCAATGGGGCTTATACCCTTGATCAATTAAAGAGTGCGTTGGAAATGAAAGCCAGCGAAGCAGGCGCAACGGGTTATCGCATTACCGGTGTTACCGGGAATAATTTGTTGAATGGCAATGCGACGCTGTATCGCTGAGTGATGGGCGCATAACGCAACCTGTTATGCGCCTTGCTTTAAGGATGACTTCATGAAAATGTTAATTGATCGTTTTACACAATCCACCCTCGACAGCATTATGTTGCGGCTTTCGGTTATCTTTATTTTTGCCTTGTTTGGCACTTTTAAATGGTTCGAATTTGAAGTACAGGCGCTGCAACCGCTAATATCCTCCACCTGGCTTAATATTCTTTACACCTTATTTGGCGTGCACGGTGGCAGTTATTTCTTAGGAGCGGCTGAGACGTTAACCTTTATTGCCTTAATCCTGGGTTTTCGCCATCCGTTACCGGGCATTTTCGGCGCCGTCATGACGGTAGCAACAGGCGTTGTGACGCTGAGCCTGTTACCGCAACTCGATGAACTCGACAGCTTTATTATTAAAGATATTTTGTTGGTGGGAGCCGGATTAACACTGCTCAAGCAGGATCTGCTGCGCTATAAGACGTTATCAGCCACGGGTTGTCGCGTTGAATAATGTGCTGTTGCCACCGAGGCATCCACAGCACATCCGCCGATTATCCCACCAGCGCCTGGTGCAGTGACATTGCGCCAGGTGCTGCTTCGCTAAGATCTAACTCCGCTTCCAGCGCATTCAAATGGGTCAGCATGACTTGCTGCGCTTCCTGAGTATCGCCGCGCTGTAACGCCGCCAAAATAGCCCCGTGTTCCGCACACTGACACGCTGGCACATCATTGCGCTGGTACAGGGAAACAATCAGTGAACTGCGTACCATCAGGTTAGCGAGAATTTCTCCCAGCACCTTATTGCCACTCACTTTTGCCAGTAACAGGTGAAATGCGCAGAGTTCCCGCACGATATCCCGGCGATCTTCTAACCCTGTCGCGGTGCGTTCTGCGGCCTGCTGCGCGTCAAGCTCTGTTGCAAAGTGCGCCATCTGCTCAGGGGTAATCGAGGCGACAATTGCGCTCTCAATCGCGCGACGGGCAATAAAAATCTCTCGCGCTTCACGTGCTTCTGGCTGTGCCACCATCGCACCGCGATTTGGCTCAATGGTGACAATGTGCTGTAGCGCCAAACGCTGCAGCGCAGACTGCACGTGATTTCGGTTGGCAGACAGGGCGTCAACAATTTGTGCTTCCACCAGCCGCGCACCGGGCTGTAGCCGATGCTGCGCAATGGCAACCGACAACGCCTCAACAATGCGCTGAATTTCTCGCTGCTTTGCGGTGGCAACCTGACCCATTCTGACCTCGTAGTAGTTGACTGAACGGTCTATCTTAGCACCCAGAATAGTCTGTAAAGAATGGGTTAGGCGTAAAAAGACCAGTGGTAGAACTTGCTGTCGACTTTCATTATTGGGAAGCTGCTGGGTAACGTTTCCACCGCCACTTCCTGAAAACCGTGTTTTTCATAAAAGCGGTGGGCGGCAAGAAATTGTGCCGTGGTGCCCAGAAAAATATCCTGCACGCCGCTGCGTCGCGCATGCTCCAGCAAGGCACTTAATAACCGGGCAGCAATGCCGTAATCTCGACCGCGATAGGCGGCGGCAACAAACATTTTGCGCAACGCACACTGCCCATCACCGATGTCTTTCAGCGCAATACAGCCCACAATGTCGCCCGCATGCTCTGCCACCCAGAAGTCACCGCTGCCGCGTTGATAGAACGCTTCAATATCACGTAAGTCGGGTTGCTGTTCTGCGGTGATGGCAATACCAAACTCTGCCACCTGAATCGGCACGATGACGTTAACAATACCGTCGCTGTCTCCCGCTTGATAACGCCGAATGATGATTTCAGAAAGGGACATTTCGCGTATTCCTTATTCTCCGAATTAACCGCTTACTTTAGTCATACTTGTCATGCGTATTCAAATAATTAATTCCTCTGACCGAATAACCAGATTCTTAGAAAAATATTCTTCATGCCGCCTGAACGCACGCTTATGCACGCGTATTTGTCAGGTAGCACGATTCTGCCTCATCACCCGTATGTAGCGTGTCTCCTCCCGCTATTCGCCGCGCGGATAGTTGAGTCGAAAATGGCGACGTTCTGATTTCGTCGGCCTTTTTAAGGTAGGAGAGTTGCGCGATCCATGAAGGCGTATCAAAGCCGCCTGTGTTAAGAATTAACTTACTGGATTGCGATTACGCATCAGAAAATAAAATTAGCTAACAAATCATTTTCTTAAGTTGTATTAATCCCTGCATTTCACACAGGCACATCATTGCACCGCCCCATTCCCCGTGTTAATTATTTTTAACGATGACGCGAAAGGGTTTTTATGGAAAATAAATGGAATTGGGCTTTAATTGATCGTGTGGTGTACATTAATCTGCGTGAAAGACACGACCGGGATATCCAAATAAGAAAAGAACTACAACGCCTCGCCATACCCGAAGATAAAATTCAGCGCTTCGAGGCCATTTCCGTCTCTGATTGTCGCGGCTTTAAAGAGGGAACACTGGGCTGTGTAAAATCGCACAAAGCCGTGCTGGAGATGGCCCGTCAGGAAAAATGGCGTAATGTCTTAGTGCTGGAAGATGATATGGCCTTTAATGATCATCAAACGCTGCCCGCCGCCATCCACGCTTTTTTTAATAAACTTGACGCGCTTCATTGGGACGTCGCCTTTCTGGCTGCAAGTTACTTTATCGTTAACTCCGTTGATGAATCGTTGCTGCGCGTAAAATTTGCGTACTGTGCTAACAGTTATATTGTCAACGCACACTATTACGACACACTGATTGCTAATTATGCTGAGACCATCCAGGGCCTTGAAGAGGGTACTTATGAATTGGGCCTGGATTCAAACTGGATAAAACTGATGGAAACAGATCACTGGTTCGGCATTTATCCCAATGCGGGCTATCAGCGGCCAGGTAAAAGTGATATACGTGGCGGAGAGTATGATGGGACATCGGATTTCACCCGCTCCATGGAGGAGATGCGTTATTACGGTTCTTATTAACATCTCCTTTTTAATGTCCAAATACGCCTAACACTGGTTTTAAAGCCCTTCAGCTCCGTCGCTGTCTCCCGCTTGATAACGCCGGATGATGATCTCAGAAAGGGATATTTCGCGTATTCCTTATGCTCCGAATTATTCGCTTACTTTAATTATTCTGGTTTGGTTTATTTAAGTAGTTAATTTGTCTGACTCGGGGGATGGTGCGGTTTTAGATTAGTGCGGTTTGTCCCTCCCCCAACCCCCTCCCGTTTACGGGAGGGGGAGAAGAAAGCCCTCCCTTGCCTGTGGGAAGTAGCGCGGTTTGTCCCTCCCCCCAGGCCCCTCCCGTAAACGGGAGGGGGAGAAGAAAGCCCTCCCTGCTTGCGGGAAGAATGGGTGAGTGGAAAAGCCCTCCCCTGCTTGCGGGGGAGGGTTGGGAGGGGGACAGACGGCTCCTAACCTTTCTCAATCTCCTGCAAAATAACCGCCAGTACCCCTGAGGTATTCTGCAAAACATCATTGTTCCAAAATCGCAATACGCGCCATCCCTGCTTCGCCATCAAGCTATCTCTCATCTGGTCTTTCACCCTGTCGTGCTCACCACCATCAAGCTCAACCACCAACCTACAACGCAAACAGGCGAAGTCGGCGATCCAACAACTGATAGCGACCTGACGCCGAAATTTTTCCCCCGCGAGTTGCCTGCCGCGCAGGCTTCGCCATAAATACCGTTCGGCCTCTGTGGGATGATTACGTAATGAGCGGCAACGTGCACCCTGCTGTCTCTGCATGCTTGATTCCTCTTTTCAGGCATATCAGCAGATGCATAAGGGAGTGGCAAAATCGGGTGCAAATTCTACGAGGCTGACCGAAAAATGAGCACGTTTAAGTCAAATTTAGATCCACTTCACAGTATATTTTACGTGATACAACACCAAACAAACCCTAATCGCTTCACTTCACATTTCATTAACATCCCACCTTAGATTGCTAGCAATAAAGTAGACGCTCATCTACCTTCTGAAAGAAATAAAACAGCGGTTCACTTCTTTCATCTAGCAAGGACAGGCCATGACAGACAGCACCTCCTCCGCACATGAGAAGCCTTACACCACCGAAACGTCCACCTCCACCGCACTGAGCGCAAGGCAGCGCTGGTTTCAACTGGCGCTGGTGGTGTTGGCCGCCGGAACCATCTATCCCCTGCTGTACCTGCGTCAGTATTATCAGCCCACCATGGTGGCCTATTTTTCCATTAACGATCTCGAACTCGGCCAGCTCTATTCAACGCTGGGTACGGTGTTTGTGCTGAGCTACTTACCGAGTGGCTGGCTGGCCGATCGCGTGGCCCCGCGCATTCTGATTTGCTTTTCCTTGTTTGCGACCGGTTTGCTGGGCTTTTTATACGCCAGCCAGCCACCGTTTCATCTGTTGCTGCTGATTTTTGCCTGTTGGGGCTTAAGCACCGGCTTGACCTTCTGGTCTGCGGTCATCAAGCGCGTCGGTGCCATTGCATTGCCCACTGAACGCGGGCGCTTTTTCGGTATTCTCGATGGAGGACGCGGTCTGGTTGAAGCCTCACTGGCCACCATCGCCGTGGCGATCTTTGGCTGGTATGCCTCGCAGGGTTTTGAACAAGCCGGGTTTCGCCGCGTGATCATGCTGTATGCCACGCTGTGCATCACGCTGGCAGTTATTTTGGTTTTTATCCGCGATCCGTCGACCGCTCAGCGCCAGCATCGCGTCGCCGCGCGCAACAGCAACCTGTGGCAGGATTTAAAAACGCTCGCGGCAAAACCCAACCTCTGGTTGCTGACCAGCGTGGTGTTCTGCGGTTACCAACTCTTTTGGTCTACCTATAATTTCTCCGCTTACCTGCGCACCCCTGAATACGGCGTGCCTGCCGCAATGGCAGCATTTATCACCGCTGGCAAAATGTGGATGCGCCCGATTGGCGGCATCGGCGGCGGCTGGCTGGCCGATAAGACGTCGCGGGCCGGGGTGCTGTGTGGCGTGCTGGTGTCCGGTGCGTTGGGCGTGAGCGGGTTGATTTTGCTGCCTGCTGGCATTCCCCACGTCGCGCTGATTGCCTTTGTCTTGTTGGTGGGCATGTTCGCCTATGCCGTACGTGGCCTGTACTGGGCGCTGCTGGACAGGTGTGATATTCCGCCGCACTGCACGGGATTAGCCATCGGTCTGGTGTCGGTCGTCGGCTACTCTCCAGATATCTATCTGCCGCTGTTAAGTGGCTACCTCACCCAGCATTTCCCTGGTGCCCAGGGATACCGCCTGTTCTTTAGCTATATCGTTTTTATTACGTTATGTGGTGCCTTCGGTGCCTGGCGTTTGCACGTTCGCTTTAAACCCAATAAGGAAGCCTGATGAAAGTCATTTCAATGGAAACACACGTTGTTGCCGTCCCACCGCCGCATCTGGGTGGTATGTACTGGTTGTTTGTGAAGCTGAAGACCGATGACGGCATCGAAGGCGTGGGAGAAATCTACGCAGCCACCTTCCATCCTGACGCCATGGTACCGGTGATCAATGATGTGTTTGAACGCTATCTGCTTAATCAGGATCCGCACCACACTGAACGCCTGTTTCGTCAGGCGTACTCCAGTGGCTTCACGCAGCGCCCTGACCTCACCATGATGGGCGTGGTGAGCGGATTGGAAATGGCGTGCTGGGACATTATTGGCAAGGCAGCCAATAAACCGGTTTATCAATTGCTGGGCGGTCTGGTTCAACCGCGTCTGCGATCTTATACCTATTTGTATCCGGTGAACCGTCACGGCGAGTATGACTATGACGACCCGGACTTGGCCGCCGATTGTGCAGCCGAGAACGTGCGTAAGGGCTTTACCGCCGTCAAGTTTGATCCGGCAGGCCCCTATACGGCCTGGTCCGGGCATCAACTGTCGCTGGAAGTGTTGGACCGCTGCGAGCTGTTCTGTAAACGCATCCGCGAAGCCGTGGGCAGCAAAGCCGATCTCCTGTTTGGTACCCACGGGCAGATGGTGCCGTCCTCTGCCATTCGTCTGGCGAAGCGGCTGGAGAAATACGATCCGCTGTGGTTTGAAGAGCCGGTGCCGCCAGGTCAGCCAGAGGCGATGGGCAACGTGGCTCGCCATACGTCAATCCCGATCGCCGCCGGTGAGCGCCTGACCACAAAATATGAGTTCCACCAGTTGTTACAAGCCGGTGCCGCCAGCATTCTGCAACTGAACGTTGCGCGCGTCGGCGGTTTGCTGGAAGCCAAGAAAATAACCACGCTGGCAGAAGTACACGCTGCCCAAATCGCCCCGCATCTGTACAACGGCCCGGTCGGCGCCGCCGCCAGCATTCAACTGGCTGCCTGTACGCCCAACTTTCTGATTCAGGAAAGCATCGGGACCTGGGGAGGCTTCCACAGTGACATACTGAAACGCCCTATCGCGTGGGAAGACGGCTATATTATTCCGTCCAGCGAGCCGGGATTGGGTGTCGAGCTGAATATGGACGTGGTGGCCCGCCATTCGCCGTATACCGGTCAGCGCCTGCATTTGCAGATGGGTGAACATCCGGCAGATGTGAAAGATTTAGCCCCCGCAAAAGGCTAATAGAAGTGTTCCCTCTGCCCTGACCAGGCAGAGGGAGACCCTTTTTTCTATCGCGCCAGGACGGCAAAAACCTGAGCAATCGCGTACGCACCGGGATCGCACACGCCTTGCAGATTGCCTTCGCTGAGATACGCCGAACGGCCCGCTTTCGCCGCATTCATACTGGCTGTCGCCTGCGCGCCTTGCTGTGCCGCGCGAGCCGCTTCCTGTAGCGTTTCCCCGCGCGCCAGCGCATGAAACGCCGGGTCCAGTGCATCAATCATGGTGCGATCACCGGGCTTTGCGCCTCCGTAATACTGCATTTGTTCTAATCCCGCCACCAGCGCCTGCGGCAAGGTGTCGCCCGCCTGTAAGCGCTGCCCCGCAGCGGTAAACAGAATCGACATCAGTACGCCGCTGGAACCGCCCATCACCGTTGCCAGCTTTTCGCCCACCACGCGCAGCAGGGCTGCGGGTTCATCGAGCGGCAACTGCTGGTTGTGCAATGCCGCTTGTATCGCCTGTGCCCCGGCGGCAAACGTGGTGCCGGTGTCACCGTCACCCACCCTGGCATCCAAATCGTTTAGCGTACGCTCAAGATCGACCAGGGTTTGCGTGATGGTGGTGACCCAACGTGCGGTGGCAGGATTTTCCGAAGGCGTCACCCCTGCGCTGGCTTCCGGTAACGTGGCCGGTGCGGTGTGAAGCGACGTCAGTGCATGTGCCGGTTGCCAGCCTGCCACCTGCACCGGTGATAAGAGTGCAGCTTCCAGCTCCGCATCCAGCGCCATCACGGACAGCGAGAACCCTTTCATATCCAGCGCACTGACCAGCGTGGCAGGGCCAATCAGGTGCGTAATGTTTTCGCCCAGCGGCGTGTGCAGCACTTCGCGCGTGAGCAGTCCCATTTCCAGAACCGAAAAGCCCCCCAGATTATTGACCAGCAACGCCTGCCGGGTGCCGCTGGCAGATTGCATCAGTTGGTCTGTTAACCGTTTGACGATCGCTACGCTGTCCTGCGTTTGCAGCGTGGTGACGCCCGGCTCTCCGTGGATGCCCATCCCCACTTCACAGTGTCCAGCCTGCACCCGCTCATCGCGGGCTTCTCCTGGCAGATGGCACGTTGAAAAGGCGACGCCAATACTCACTACGCTATCGGCTGCCCGCTGCGCCAGCGCAGCCACCTCCGCCAGCGATTTGCCCTGGGCTGCTGCGTAGCCCGCGACTTTATGTACCAGCGCGGTGCCCGCAATGCCCCGCGGCTGCGGGTTATCGGGCAGCGCAATATCATCTTTCACCATCACCATGGCGACCTGGTGCCCCAGTTGTTTCGCCCGCTCGGCCGCCAAGCCAAAGTTCAAACGGTCGCCAGTGTAGTTTTTCACAATCAACAGGCAACCCGCTTCGCCACTGACGCTTAAAATGGCAGTGAGCACCGCATCCACGCTGGGCGAGGCAAAGATATCGCCGCACACCGCCGCCGTCAGCATGCCCTCGCCCACAAACCCGACGTGGGCCGGTTCATGGCCCGAACCGCCTCCAGAGATCAACGCAACCCGTGATTTATCCCAGTCGCGTCGCGTGACCACACGAATACCAGTGCCCGCTTCAAGCAGGCTCAGGTTGTGCCACGGCGTACTCAGCAACGCACCTTCAATGGCGTGATTAACCACATCCTGCTTTTTATGCATAAAAAACTGATTCATCTTGGGCTCCCTGAAAATGGTGTCGGCTTAAGGGTAGACGATGTTGTCAGCTCAGCGACGGCAATGCCAGGCAGGTTGTCCATTTTGCGACAGCGGTTGGCAACCCGTCACCAGCAAGGACAGCCGGGAGTCGCCACAATAATCAAAAAAGGAGATCCCCATGCTGACTCACCCCGAACAGAAGTACGTCCCGTTTCCGGCGCTGGCGTTGACCGATCGTCAATGGCCCGCTCGTACGCTGACCCACGCCCCACGCTGGCTCTCAACCGACTTGCGTGACGGTAATCAGGCGCTGGCAGAACCGATGGATGCGAGCCGTAAACGCCTGTTCTGGGATTTGCTGATCCAGTGCGGTTTTAAAGAAATTGAAGTGGCTTTTCCTTCCGCCTCTGATACCGATTTCAACTTTGTTCGCCAGTTGATTGAAGAAAATGCCATTCCCGATGACGTGAGCATTCAGGTGCTGACGCAGGCGCGCAGCGATCTGATCGCCCGTACTTTTCAGGCGCTGAAAGGCGCAAAACAGGCCACATTGCACCTGTATAACGCCACCGCTCCGGTGTTTCGCCGCGTGGTGTTCCGTCAAACCAAAGAAGAGATTATTCAACTGGCCGTCAGCGCCGCGCGCCAGGTGCGTGAGCAGTGTGAAGCGCAGCCTGAAACGCAGTGGACGTTCCAGTATTCCCCGGAAACCTTCTGTTTTACTGAGCCAGAGTTTGCCTTGCAGATATGTGAAGCGGTGGCGGAGATTTGGCAGCCCTGTGCAGCCCGTCCGATGATCATTAACCTGCCGGCCACCGTCGAAGTCAGTACGCCAAACGTGTATGCCGATCAGATTGAGTATTTCTGCCGTCACTTTAGCCGTCGCAGTGAGGTGTGTATCAGTGTGCATCCGCATAACGATCGCGGGACGGGCGTTGCCTGTGCCGAGCTGGCGCTGCTGGCAGGGGCCGATCGCGTTGAAGGCTGCTTGTTTGGCAACGGCGAGCGCACTGGCAATGTGTGTCTGGTGACGCTGGCGCTGAATTTCTATACCCAGGGGATCGCACCTGGACTGGATTTTAGCCAGATGAAAAAAGTGGTGGATGTCGTTGAGCAGTGTAATCAACTGCCCGTGCATCCGCGCCATCCTTATGCCGGTGAACTGGTCTTTACCGCTTTCTCTGGCTCACATCAGGATGCGATTAAAAAAGGTATCCATGCCCGCCAGCAGGCTCCTGAAGCCACATGGGAAGTGCCCTATTTGCCGCTTGATCCGCAGGATATCGGTTGCAGCTACGAGGCAGTGATCCGGGTGAATAGCCAGTCCGGTAAAAGTGGTGCCGCCTGGATGCTGGAGCAAAATCACGGTTTGCAGTTACCGCGCGGATTACAGCAGGATTTCAGCCAGCGCGTGCAGGCCTACAGCGATGCGGAAGGCAAAGAGATGACGCAGGCCCATATCTGGCACCTGTTTCGCGAAGCCTACGGCCTGCAAGCGCAGCCAGCCATGGCGTTGCTGGATTACCGCAATGAAAGTGAAGGCAACGGCGTCTCTACCCTGAAAGCGCAGGTGAACTGGCAGGGCCAGAAGATGAGCCTGAATGGGCGCGGTAACGGTTTGTTATCCGCGATGGTTGACGCGCTGCGCCAACGCTTTGGGATTGAAGCCAGCATTCAGGATTATCATGAGCACAGCCTCGGGCAGCGCAGCGACAGTCGCTCTGCCACCTACCTGCGCATCCTGTTTGACGGTCAGCACTATGCGTGGGGCGTCGGCATCGACAGTGATATTTCACGCGCCTCACTGCAGGCGTTACTGAATGCGTTTGCTCAAAAGCCAATCGCCGCGTCAGCAAAATAGTCACTGGGTGCCACGCCCATCACCCGGCGGAACATCGCACTGAAGGCGCTGTGACTCTCGTAACCGAGATCCAGCGCCACTTTTAATACTGGCTCACCCTGCGCCAGCAGAATCAGCGCTTGCATCAAGCGAGATCGCCGCAGCCAGTCACCAAAACTGATCCCGCACTCCTGATGAAAACGCCGCGCCAGGGTCCGACTGCTGACACTGACGATATCGGCGGCCATCTGCAACGTCCACTCCTCACCCGGCCGCGCTTTGATTTGCTGGCAGAGTTGTTGCAAGGTGGCAGAGCCCGGCTCCGGCAGCCAAAACGGCAATACCGACATCACGCGAATTTCATCGAGGATCAGCTCATAAATACGTTCGCTGCGACTGGCAGGATCGTAATGTTCGGGTAGCTCAAACGCAGCATTGATCAGTTCCCGCAGCAACGGGCTGATTTGCACCACCTGGCAACTGGCCGGCAAATCAGCGCGCGCAAGGGGATCGACAAACAGCGCACGGGCCGCCACTTTGCCGCTGATGGTTAACGCGTGTTCGACGCCCGCAGGCAACCAGACGCCGCGACTGGGCGGCACCACCCAACTGCCCGCGTCGGTTTCCACCCGCACCACACCACTGAGCGTGTGGATCAGTTGCGCGCAATCGTGGTAGTGCCGAGGCTCACGCGCACCGTGAGGATAATCGTGGGCGTACGGCACCAGCGGGCGATCGGCAAACGAAAAATGAAATTTTTGCGTCATGTTTTTGGCTTGTGTTTGGCATTATCCATCCTCCATGCTGGCACAGAGGACAGGGTTTTATCGGCTAAAGTGCAGCAGTTTTTCAATCGGCGAGGCAATCGCCAACACCACTTCATCTTGTAACCCTGCGGCTTCATCAATCTGCGTATGCATCTTAGCAATATCACTGGCCCCAAAGGCACGGTTCTTTTCAATGGCATCCACCAGCGCCAGCCCCATGGTCGTCAGTTGCCCGGCATGCTGGGCCACGGGTTGCAGCGGTTTTAGCGCGGCGTTTTGTTCCAGTAAAGGGATCACGCTGGGTAAACCGTGTTGCCAACGCTGTAATGCCCGGCGAATCGTCTCGGCCGCCTGATGATCGCCACGGTTGGCAATCAAGCGATCCACGGCCTGATTCAACTGACGGATCGCCATGCTTTCTGCTGGCAGGACATCGACCAACCGGTTCAAGGGCTCTTCCAGCGAGTAATTTCCAGCCTGAAACTTCAGGTGCAGGCGCGTGTAATATTGCGCAGGCTCCAGCATTTCGGAGAACGCCATCAGCGACGTGATCTCTGTGCGATTAGCCAGGCGGATCATCTGCCGCATCTGTTGCTGATGCGGCTGCACACCCGCCGACAGGGTGGACCACGCATCGATTTTCGCCAGGCGCTGATACATATTGTTTTCATCGGTGATGTCCCGCGCTGACCACAGTCGCTCCGCCACCACAAATGCCCGTGGCCACAGGCGGGTATCAATGACATCGGCATTGATGATCTCAGCCCACAGCGCGATTTCACCGCCCAGCACATTTTTCTCCTGCTGCGCGTTGGGAATCACCGGGGCGATGCCCTCCGGCACCTCAGTAAGGCGTCGCCCTTCTGCTGGGTAACGGACATTGCCAATTTGCATATAGCCATTCATGCGTTCGCCCGACAATGACATGACGGGACGCACCGGCCCCATCCAGGTATCGACCTGAAAACTGATTTGATCGGGGGCCAGCCATTGCACATTCTGCACCTTGCGCCGCGCTTTACCGTCGAAATCGATAAATCCACGCCAGCCCTTTTTCCCTTCAACCAAAGTGAAACTGCCTTTTACCGCACTGCCTTTTAGGCGCGGCAGGGTAAATTGCCAACTCTGTGCTTTTTCTGCAGGCTGAATCTGGTCAACTCCCGCCAATCCCTGCGGCAGGGGTTCATTGCGGTAGTGATAGCTGGCAGGCTGCGGTTGATCGAGATAAAAACCGGTGGAGAGGATCCCCTGATAATCGGCCTGTGCCACCTTACCCAGGGCATCCTGCCCTTGCCAGGATTGGATCAAGATCGAATGCGGCAGATCGGGGTGAAAGATTTCATCCCATCCCACCATGCGTTTGTTGTGCGCGGCGAGGATTTTTTCGACACGCTGATTGAAGTACGCCTGTAATGCGTGGGAATCACTTAACTGGTTTTGCTGCATAAATTGCTGGATCGTCGCGGCATTTTTCCACTGCGTATCATCGACTTCATCGCCGCCGATGTGTACCCAGGGATCGGGAAAGATCTCCGCCACTTCGCTTAAAATCGTTTCAATAAAGGTCCAGGTTTGCGGCTTGGTGGGGTCCATCAGCGGTTTAAAGACGCCCCAGCCACGCTCCATGGCATAGGGGCCGGGGGCGCTGATAAGTTCCGGCATCGCCACGGCTAAGGCGGAAGCATGGCCCGGCATGTCAATTTCAGGTACCACGCGGATGCCCCGCGCACTGGCATAGTCCACCACGTCTCGCATTTGGGCGGCGGTATAGAACTCACCATCGCTGGCTTTCTCTGTCAGTTGCGGGAATGCCCGCGACTGAAAGCGCCAGCCCTGATCGTCGACCAGATGCCAGTGAAGGACATTCAGTTTCGCCGCCGCCATACCGTCAAGTTGGCGCTTTAGTGTTTCCACCGGTAAGAAATGCCGCGCGGAGTCCAGCAGCACACCGCGCCAGGGAAAGCGCGGATAATCCTTGATGGTTACCCAGGGCAATGTGGTGCCGTGCGGACCGTTGTTGATCAGTTGCAGCAGGGTTTCCATGGCGTGCAGCGCCCCAAAGCGTGTGGCGGCCTCAATGCGCGCGCCCTCGCCATCGATCACCAGTTGATAGCTTTCATCGCTGTCTGGCTGAGGAATAGCAGAGACTTTCTGCGCGACGACCACGCTTATCGTCGGCGAGTGCAGCGTCGCCGCCTGGGGTAGCAGTGTCCAACCGGTTTGACGCGCGATACGTGCACGCCAGCGCGTCACGGCATCCTCCAGGTTATCGCCCGACACCTGAATCGTGAGGTGGCGATCCAGCGGCAATTCACCGCCACTTGGTGGCTGATTTACCTGTTGCGGCCAGGGCATCAGGGGCAACGATCCCCCTGACTGGGCAAAAACGGTGGGTACAAAGCAACACAACAACAGTAATCCCTGTCGCAACAACGCCAGCATGTCAAATCCCTCAAACCAGTGAGCTGAAAACGTAACGTTCTGATTAATCACAAATGCTTTCTTCATGCAAGTGGCTCGCTTCGCTCTTTGAAGAGGCGCAAACTTTTTCCACACTGCGCTTTGCTGCCGAATTACTCCTCGCCATGCCATTTTTAGCATGAAACAGCCGTTTCCAACCTTCCGAAAATTGCGCGAGCCGCACAGCGGCGTCTACCCTTAAGAGACTGTGCCACGAAAATACGACAGCGTGATGCCCCCGCATCAGAAGATGCAACAGCACAGCGAATGAGTACAATTTTACCGACATCGGACGAACGCGTGTCCGCTTAATCAGGATTGAGCAATGAGAAGAACTCCACCCTGGTGGCAAAATGGCGTCATCTATCAAATTTATCCCAAGAGTTTTCAAGATACTACCGGCAGCGGTACGGGAGATTTAGCCGGGGTTATCCAGCGCCTTGATTATCTTAAACGCCTGGGCGTCGATGCCCTGTGGTTAACCCCTTTCTATCTGTCACCGCAGGTGGATAACGGCTACGACGTGGCAAATTACACCGCGATCGACCCCGCTTTTGGCACGCTGAATGATTTTGATCATTTAGTTGAACAGGCCCACCAACGCGGCCTGCGTGTGATTTTAGATATGGTGTTTAATCACTCGTCTACCCAGCACCACTGGTTTCACGAATCTCTGGATCGCGACAGCCCTTATCGCAGTTACTACATCTGGCGCGACGCCGGTGAAAACGGCTTGCCCAATAACTGGCGCTCTAAATTTGGTGGCCCTGCCTGGCGCTGGCACCCGGAAAGCGGCCAATACTATATGCATCTGTGGGCCCCTGAGCAGGCCGATCTCAATTGGGAAAATGAGCAGGTGCGTGCCGAATTGAAGCAAATCGTCAATTTTTGGGCCGATCGCGGCATCGATGGCTTGCGGCTTGATGTCGTTAATTTGGTTTCCAAGCCGCAGGATTTCGCCGATGACCCGCAAGGCGATGGCTTGCGTATGTATACCGACGGCCCGCGCATTCACGAGTACATGCAGGAGATGAGCCGCGATGTGTTTCGCCCGCGTGAATTGGTGACGGTGGGGGAAATGTCCTCGGCCACGCTGGAGCATTGCCAGCAATACGGTGCCTTGAGCGGTGACGAGCTGTCGATGGTGTTCAGTTTTGATCACGTGGAAGTCGATTTTTGGCAGGGGCAGAAATGGACACTGACGCCGCTCGATCTGGTGGCCTTAAAGAAAATCTTTCTGCACTGGCAACAGGGCATGCACAACAAAGGCTGGAATGCGCTGTTTTGGTGTAATCACGACCAGCCCCGTGTAGTGTCACGCTGGGGCGATGAAGGACAATACCGCGTGGAATCCGCCAAGCTGCTGGCGATGGCGCTGCACGGCATGCAAGGCACGCCCTATATCTTCCAGGGAGAAGAGCTGGGCATGATTAACCCGC
>KZ478060.1:0-159651 GCA_002837195.1 Enterobacterales bacterium CwR94 | reverse complement strand
CCGTGATGCCCCAGGCGAGATGATGCTGCGTCCGTTTGAGGCGGTGTGGTGGTATCAGGAGATTTAGGTTAGGAGCCGTCTGTCCCCCTCCCAACCCTCCCCCGTAAACAGGGGAGGGCTTTTACTCTTGCCCCTCGCAACCCTCCCTGTATATAGGGGAGGGTTTATTTGTCCCCCCTCCCGCTTGCGGGAGGGGGCCAGGGGGAGGGACACGCTGGCGGTCGCCGTTAACATCAGCCGCGATGCACACGCCTGGCATCCGCAACCTTTCTCTGGCGACTGGCGCGTATTGATGCGCAATTACCCTGATAGTCGTGATGCCCCAGGCGAGATGATGCTGCGTCCGTTTGAGGCGGTGTGGTGGTATCAGGGGATTTAGGTTAGGAGCCGTCTGTCCCCCACCCAACCCTCCCCCGTAAACAGGGGAGGGCTTTTACTCTTACCCTCTTAACCCTTCCACGTAAACCGAGGAGGGCTTTTACTCTTGCCCCTCGCAATCCCCGCTTGCCATTTCCCCGCCTGACTCTTTCATGCCAAACAGTGCAGTCATTCGGTTAATACCCTGTTGCACATCATGCAGGGATAATCAGCCCCTCCATCATGCATGAAATCAGGATACCTCAATGAGTCTGACCTGTTTTATTGGCAAAAAAGCCCTGGTGACCGGTGCCAGTCGTGGCATTGGTAAAGCCATTGCATTACAACTCGCCGCCCAGGGCGCAGATGTTGTGATTACCTATGAAAAATCGACGGCGAAAGCCGCTGAGGTAGTTGCTGAAATAGAAAAGCTGGGACGCAAGGCCACCGCCATACAGGCTGACAGCGCCTCTTCTGACGCAATAAAACGGGCGGTGCAGCAGGCTGTTGAGACGTTGGGAGCCTTGGATATTCTGGTGAATAATGCCGGTATTGCCGCGCGAGGGCCGCTTGTATCCCACACGGAAGCGGAAATTGATGCGCTAATCAACGTCAATATTCGCGGCGTGGTGTATGCCACGCAGGCGGCCATCCCCCATCTGCGTAACGGAGGGCGTGTGATTTCTATTGGCAGTCGCCTGGGCGAACGCGTGGCCATTCCGGGCGTTACTCTGTATGCAATGACCAAATCGGCGCTGAACGGTTTTACGCGTGGAATGGCACGCGAGTTGGGTGATCGCGGGATCACGGTGAACCTTGTCCAACCTGGCTCAACCGATACGGATATGAACCCCGCCGACGGCGAGGGTGCCGCAGGCCAGTTGCAGTTAAACGCACTAGGCCACTACGGTACAGTGCAAGATATTGCCGAAGCCGTGGCGTTTTTAGCCAGCCCGGCAGCCAAACAGATTACGGGTACCACATTGACCATTGATGGTGGCACGAACGCGTAATTACAGAGTGGGATCGTCGAGCAGTGCGGCGATCTCCGCTTCATCAAATACGCTGGGGCTGCGCTCTTCAAATAAGCTGCCCGCCAGTTGCGCCTTCTTCTCTTGCAGCAAGAGGATTTTTTCTTCGATGGTCCCCGCCGTGATCAGCTTATACACAAACACTTGCTTGTCCTGGCCGATACGGTAAGCACGGTCGGTTGCCTGCGCTTCTGCCGCAGGATTCCACCAGGGATCATAGTGAATAACGGTGTCTGCCGCTGTAAGGTTTAATCCCACACCACCGGCTTTCAGGCTAATCAGAAAGACCGGTACTTCTCCGCTTTGGAAACGCTCAATCGGCGTTGTGCGGTCGGCGGTATCCCCGGTCAAGATGACCCAGGGGACTTTGGCTTTACTCAGTTCACTGGCAATCAGGGCGAGCATGCCGCTGAACTGTGAGAAAATCAGGATCCGCCGTCCCTCTTCCACCAGCCCTTCCACCATTTCGCGCAGCAGTGACAGCTTGGCAGAACTTTTGACTTTGCCCGCCTCTGCCAATTTGACTAACCGCGGATCGCAGCAGATTTGACGCAATTTCAACAGGGCATCCAATACCCGGACGCGCTGCTGTTGCGCCGATCCCCGCTGCGCGGCTTGTTTCACTTGCAGATGCAACGCCAGACGCACGGTTTCATACAGGTCGCGCTGCGGCCCTTCCAATTCGACTCTGCGCACAATGGTGGTTTTTGGCGGCAGCTCTGTCGCCACCTCACTTTTGCGTCGGCGCAGGATAAACGGGCGGATGCGGCGCGCCAGCAGTTCACGTTTGACGTTGTCTCCCTCTTTCTCAATCGGTTGACGCCAGCGCACCGTGAACTGCTGCTCATCACCAAGAAAGCCCGGCAACAGAAAATCAAACTGTGACCACAGTTCACCGAGATGGTTTTCCAGTGGCGTGCCGGTCAGGCATAAGCGGTGTCGGGCCTCCAGGATACGAATCGCCCGGGCGGCACGCGTGCGGCTATTTTTAACGTAATGGGCTTCATCCAGAATCAACAGATGCCAGGCCTGCTCGCGCAACACGGCCAGGTCTCGCCAAATTAAGGCATAGGTGGTGAGTACAATGTCGTAGTCCCCCAACTGTGCAAAATGCTGCTTACGCTGCCCGCCCGTCAGGGCCAGCACGCGCAGGTCGGGAGAGAAGCGTGCTGCTTCTTGCTGCCAGTTGTAGATCAATGTGGTCGGCATCACCACCAGCGCAGGCTGCTGCAACCGGCCGCTGCGCTTTTCAGTCAGGATATGCGCCAGTGTTTGCACGGTTTTGCCGAGGCCCATATCATCGGCGAGCACCCCCGCCAGATTGTGCTCGCGCAAGAATTGCATCCAGCTTAATCCCTGCTGTTGGTAAGGGCGCAGCTCCGCCTGCAAGCCTTGCGGCGGTGCCACAGACGCCAGTCGCGCTCCTTCGCGCAGGCGCTGAGCCAATTCGCGTACTGCCCGCTCGCCAGAGAATTGCCATCTGCCACTGCGTTCCAGCGCCTCAAGCCGCCCTGCATCCCAGGCGGGCACTCGCAGTGTTTCCACGTTGGGTTGTTCAAAGAGATCGGCCAGATTGCGCACCAGAGGTTTTAACCGTTGCGCACGAATCACCAACTGCACGCCCTGTTCTGTCACAAAGCGCACCCGTTCATCATCAGCAATCGCATCGGGATGGCGCAGCCAGCGCACGTCGCGGGAAAACAGATCGGCGAGCAGCGGTTCCAGACGCACCTGTTCGCCATTCACTTCTATGCCGAGCGCGATATCAAACCAGCCCGCTTCGCTTTCCAAGGCTTGTCCGGCAATGTCTTCGATTTCGACCACGTTAAAGGTGAAATCATCGGCGATCATCACCTTCCAGCCCTGCGCCTGCAGTTGCGGCACGGACTGTTTGACGAAGTGGTACCAGTCGTCGTACTCAATCGGTGCGTAGAAGCCCTTGGGCAGCGGCGTTGGCGTGTAGATATGGCGGGTGGACACTTTGTAGAGTTCGGTCGCCGAGAGCTGCGCTAACCACGCCTGCTCCGCCGAGGCATCGCGCTCCACCACCGCCGGGGAGGCCTCTTCGCCCGCATCAATGCGCACCGCGCCGTAATCGAAATACGCCGCCGCATAGTCCAACTTTTTCTGACGATGGCCATAGCCGCCGTGACCGCTAATAAACGCCGAGCGGGATTCCAGCATTAATACCGGACGCGGTGAGAGCGTCTTCATAACAGGCTCTGATTCAGGCAAGAGGGGGCAATCAACATCAAAAACGTTCCTGTCCGGCAAAAATAACAGAACAGTTTAGAGGGAAGTCGTCAGAGGATTCAAGCGTGAGCGGCCATCACCGCCCACACTAAGCACTTTTAATAGGTCATGCAGGCCGCGTTCAGAATACCTGCCGCCAGCGAAACACCGCCAAGGAAGGTGCCTGCCGCCATGTGGTTTGCTTCGATTTTTTCACTGACGCGAGGCAGATAAATTTTGACTACGCCGAAGATAATCAACTGTACAACCAGCGCGACCACGCCCCAAATCAGGTAATCAGCAATGCTGACCGAGTTGACTGCCGCGCTGGCAAGCGGGATCACATAGCCGATAACAGCACCAATAAAGCCGATGGCCGCCGCCGCGTTGTCATCTTTGATCAACTGCCATTCGTTATGCGGCGTGATGCGGGTGTAGACAAATAAAAACACCAGCACCATCGCAAAACCGAGGAAAAAGTAAGTGGCAAACGCCAACAGCGAATGGACTAATAACATGTAACTTTCCTGGACGTGACAAAATGTGTCCTGATACTAATTGTCACCCGCCGCCATTACCACTGATTTACAAAACCATACTTATGGCACCGGTCAGCGCCCCGCCCAGCCAGACCAACAGCAATGTCAGCAACAGGGCTTTCGCAGGAAACACCTGACGCAGCATAATCAATGACGGCAAGCTGAGCGCCGGTAACGTCATCAGCAACGCCATCGCTGGGCCCATGCCCATGCCCGCCAGCATCAAGGTTTGTACGATAGGAATTTCGGCCGCCGTGGGAATGACAAACAGTGCGCCAGCCGCCGCCATGCCTAATGTCCAACCCAGTGTGTTAGTCACCACACCATCAGCATGTGGGAACAGCCAAACGCGCGCCGCGCCCAGAGCAAGTACCGCCACCAAATACACCGGCACGGTGCCCCAGAACAGCGCCCAGAGCGCACGTCCCCAGCGCGCCAGAAAAGGCGTGTTTGACTCGACCTCTTGCACGCTGAGTGTCACTTCTGCGGTGGCAGGAAAGCGTTTTTGCATCAGTGCGGCAATTCCCACCACCATGATCACACCGGCCAGTAATCGCGCCGCGCTGAACTGCCAGCCCAGCACAAAACCCATAAAAATCAGCGTCGCAGGATTAAGCAGAGGATTGCCCAGCCAAAAAGCGATGGCCGCCCCGGTAGAAGCCGAGCAGCGGCGCAAACCGGCAGCCACGGGCGCAGCGCAGCAGGAGCACATCATGCCAGGCAAAGATAATAGCGTGCCCCAAAAGGTGCCTGTTTTCGCGCCCAGCGTGCGCAGCAGCCAACGGCGAGGAATAAGCACCTGTACCAGCGAACCCAACACGATACCGAGCACCGCGGCTTTCCAGACGGCCATAAAATAGAGTTGGGTATAGTCCCAGGCGGCGAGCCATGGCGACGCTGCCGGCGTGGCAAGCAGGGATTTGCCTATCGAATGCGTTTCGGCGGCCGTGAAGGCTTTCCCCCAGTAGGGTAACCATTTGACGTACAGCAGGCCCAGGACAACAACAGCGATAAACAGCAAAGGTTTCCACGCGCGCAGGCGTGTCGCGCCCGCAGGCGTAGCAGTGATAGACATAGTGAACGATTCCGTATTCAACCTGAATAACGGCCCGGGAGATTCCGGTCCAGAAGAAGGCGCGATTCTAGCGCGCTTCTGGCGTCGACAATATGATCTCTGTCGCGTCGCGGCAGATTATGGCGCGGCAGTGTCGCGCTGCCAGTGCAGTTTGCTGCCAAATCCCAGTGTGTTGTCGGTCATTTTTAATCGGTCAACGCGGATTTCCCACAATGGCGCGGCTTGCTTCGCGGCAAACGGAAAGCGTTTAAGATAGGCCGCTCGCGCGACAGCGTCGTCCTCCAGTAAGCACGCTGTACCCGCAAATTGCACACCACGGATCAGCGCAACCGATTTAGGCTGTCCGCTGACCGTACCGGCCACCTGCGCTTGTGCCAGCATCAGCTCACCGTGGCGCGTCGCGGGATCGCTCATCAGCCAAAAGACCTGACGCTGCGCATCAAACACGTAGTAGCAACTGGCACACCATATTTCTCCCTGCGCCTGGCACGCCAGGGTCAGAACATGTTGTTTTTTCAAATAACGCGCAATGGCTTCACGATCGGACATCCAGACTCCGGCAGTTGTCGCAAGGGGTGAGCAGTGTATCATGATGTCGGGAAACACCTGGAGGAACAGAGGATGACGGAGCCGGTAATCTGGCAGCTTTATATGGTGCAAACCGCTGCGGGTGCGTTGTACACCGGGATCACCCTTGATGTTATCCGTCGCTTTCGCCAACACCAACAGGGAACGGGCGCGAAGGCGCTCAGGGGAAAAGGGCCGCTGTCGTTGCAGTACAGTAGTGTCGTGGGCTCACGGGCTGCCGCTTCACGTCTGGAGTATCAGGTGAAGCAGCTCACGCGGGGCAAAAAATTGCAGATTATTGCGAGCCAGCCTGCGTCACTGGCTGACTGGCTTACTCAAAACGGTTGAAGTGCTCGTCATATTCAACCCGGCCATGTGCGCCGTCAAAGGCGTCATCCGCCAGCTTATAGACCTGGAATGCCGCTTCCGCCCCCGGCCATTTGCAGTGCAAATCGTGGCGCGCCGCCGATTCAAAACCTCGTTGGCTGTAATACTGCGGATCGCCCAGCGTGACCACTGCGGCGTAGCCAAACTCATTCAGCGTATCGAGTGCTTCTTCAACCAGCTTGCGGCCCCATCCCTGTCCCCGCCACGCGCTATCAACCGCAAGCGGTGCCAGCGCAACCCAGTTGCGATCTTCACCACCGATGGTGACCGGGCTAAAAGCCGCGTAACCCAAGACCTGACCTTCATCATCCGTGGCAACCACACCCAGCGTGAGCTTACCGTCTTCTCGCAGACTTTGGATCAGTTCCGCTTCTTTCTCACTGTCAAAACAGCGACGTAGCAGAGCATCAATCCCTGCTGCGTCGATGCCGATTTCGGTCCGAATTAACATGATGCACCAGCGCGATCCTCGCGGGAAGTCGCGTCCTCAGTCAGACCGGCCTCCACAAAGGCGGCCAGTTGCAGCAATCCAAAACGCAAAGGGGCTGGTAGCGTATCCAGCGCCATCGCATCCATTACATTTTTGACCTCAAGGCCCAGTTCAGTATCGCCTTCAATCAGCAATCGGCGCTGGAAAAAAAGCATGTCGGGGTCGCGTTTTCCTGCCGCTATCAACAGTAAGTCGTTGGCGTTTCCCCGGAACCAGACATCCGCCTCATCGCGGTCAGTCACGCGAAGTCTGCCATCATCGACGCTGACACACCAGCGCAAATCCAGGTCAGTGACGGTAACGCCCAACCAGCGCCCCTGCAGAAAGTCTAACTCACCTTCCGCCAGCGCAACATGAAACTGTGCAGATAAACATTGTTGTATGACCTGATGCTTAAGGCTTTGCGGAGTGTATTTCAACGGATATCGCAGAATTTCAGGCCCTTTTTGCACGCATAACGCGCGGATTGTGTTCAACATGGCAGAGCGCTCACTGATAAATAAAGCGAAAGTGTGCACCGAAACTAACTCACATTTCCCTGCCTTATATCAACATCCGCGCCGCTTGTGCGTCCTACACTCGCCTTTCTTTTCTTTAAACCGGAAACGTTATCATGGAGTTGCTTTGTCCGGCAGGCAGTTTGCCTGCGTTGAAGGCCGCCATTGAGAATGGCGCTGATGCGATCTATGTGGGCTTAAAAGATGATACCAATGCCCGTCATTTTGCTGGCCTGAACTTTACGGAAAACCGCTTGCGTGAAGCCGCCAATCTCGTGCATCGCGCGCGCCGCAAGTTGCATGTGGCCATCAATACCTTTGCCCATCCTACAGGCTTTGAACGTTGGCAGCGCGCGGTGGATATGGCCGCAGATGCGGGCGTTGATGCGTTGATTCTCGCCGATCTGGCCACGCTGGAATACGCAGCCAACCGCTATCCGCATATTGAACGGCACGTCTCCGTTCAGGCGTCTGCGACGAATTTGGCGGCGATTGGCTTTTATCACGATAACTTTGCCGTTTCCCGCGTGGTGCTGCCGCGCGTGTTGTCTATCCATCAGGTCCGTCAGTTGGCACGCGACACGCCCGTGCCCTTAGAAGTGTTTGCCTTTGGCAGCCTGTGCATCATGGCCGAGGGGCGCTGCTATCTATCCTCCTATTTAACCGGGGAATCGCCGAATACCGCCGGTGCCTGCTCGCCCGCGCGCCATGTGCGCTGGCAACAAACCCCGCAGGGCCTGGAATCACGTCTGAACGAAGTGCTGATTGATCGCTATGACGTGGGTGAAAATGCGGGCTACCCCACGCTGTGTAAAGGGCGCTACCAGGTTGATAGCCAGCCTTATCACGCTCTGGAAGAGCCAACCAGTTTAAATACCTTAGCGCTGCTGCCTGACCTGATGGCGGCGGGCATTGCCTCAGTGAAAATTGAAGGCCGTCAACGCAGTCCTGCGTATGTCTCTCAAGTGGCACGCATATGGCGCCAGGCGATTGATCGTTGCCGCGCAGCGCCCTCCGACTTCACGCCCCGTCCTGAGTGGATGCAAGGTTTGGGCGAGCTTTCAGAAGGCACACAAACAACATTGGGAGCCTATCACCGCAAATGGCAATGAAATATGCAGTGGGGCCAGTGCTGTGGTACTGGCCAAAAGAAGAGCTGGAAACCTTTTACCGGCAGGCCGCCGAAAGTGATGCTGAGATTGTGTATTTAGGCGAGGCGGTGTGCAGCAAGCGCCGCGCCACACGCTTTGCTGACTGGATGGGCATGGCTCGCGAGCTGGCGCAACAGGGTAAGCAAGTGGTGTTAAGCACACTGGCGCTGGTGCAGTCGGGTTCGGAGCTAACAGAACTCCAGCGCTATGTGGATAACGGCGAGTTCCTGATTGAAGCCAATGAGATGGGCACGGTTGCCCTGGCCGCAGAACGCAAATTGCCGTTTGTTGCCGGTCATGCGCTGAATTGCTACAACGCCGTCACCCTGCGCATTCTGCTACAAAAAGGCATGACCCGTTGGTGCATGCCCGTCGAACTCTCGCGCGACTGGCTGAACAATATCCTTTTGCAGTGTGAAACGCTGGGCATCCGCGGTCAATTTGAAACCGAAGTGTTGGCCTGGGGTCACCTTCCCCTTGCCTACTCGGCGCGCTGCTTTACGGCACGTTCGGAAGATCGCCCAAAAGACGCCTGTGAAACCTGCTGTATTAAGTATCCGCAGGGGCGCGAAGTAAAATCTCAGGAAGGCCAGCAGGTGTTTGTGCTCAATGGTATTCAAACCATGAGTGGGGATTGCTATAACCTGGGCAACGATCTCGCCAGCATGCAAGGGTTGGTCGATGTCGTCCGGCTCTCACCTCAGGATCTTGATACCTTGACCTTGATTCCCTCGTTTCGCGCCAATGAGCAAGGTGCACATCCCTTGCCAGCGATGCCACGCAGTTGCAACGGGTATTGGCACCAGATAGCGGGACTGGCATCCCAGTAATGTCACGCCAGGATCCTCCCCGGGGGATCCTGTTATTCCGGCAACCTTAACGCAAACGCACTGCCACAGGGCAAAAAAGGCTTAACGGCGTGTGTAAAATTCGATAATACTGCTGACATTACCACCATAAAAGTGAGCCGTATTATGTCTGACCTCGATCCCATTCCACTCTCCGTGCTGGACCTTGCGCCTATCCCGCAAGGTGCCGTGGCGCGCGATGCGTTTCATCATTCATTGGATCTGGCTCGCCAGGCGGAAGCGCTGGGATTTAATCGCTACTGGCTGGCGGAACACCATAATATGACAGGCATTGCCAGTGCGGCGACCGCCGTGCTGATTGGCTACCTGGCCGCAAATACCACCACACTGCGTCTGGGATCGGGCGGCGTGATGCTGCCTAATCATGCCCCTCTGGTGATTGCAGAGCAGTTCGGTACGCTGGAATCCCTGTATCCAGGCCGCATTGATTTGGGATTGGGCCGCGCGCCGGGCTCTGATCAGCGTACCATGATGGCCCTGCGGCGTCATCAGAGCGGGATGGTGGATACCTTTCCGCAGGACGTCAGCGAACTGATTCAATGGTTTGATGCGCCCGCCGATGCCCAGTTGCCTGTCCAACCGGTGCCGGGTCTTGGGCTGAATATTCCCGTCTGGTTACTCGGCTCCAGCCTGTATAGCGCACAACTCGCCGCGCAGCTTGGCCTGCCGTTTGCGTTTGCTTCCCACTTCGCGCCCGATATGCTGTTTCAGGCGTTTAAGCTGTACCGCGAAAAATTTGTGCCCTCAGCGAGGCTGGAAAAACCCTGGGCAATGGTTGGCGTAAATATTGTCGCCGCCGACAGCGATCGTGACGCGCGTTTTCTGTTTACCTCCATGCAGCAGCAGTTTATTAATTTGCGTCGTGGCCAACCTGGCCCGCTGCCTGCGCCCGTGGACAACATGGACAATATTTGGTCCCCTTCTGAGCAGTATGGGGTTCAGCAAGCATTGAGCATGTCACTGGTGGGTAATAAAGAGACGGTGCGCCACGGCCTGGCATCTTTGATGCGCGAAACCGGTGCCGATGAAATCATGGTGAATGGTCAAATTTTTGATCATCAGGCTCGCCTCCACTCGTTTGCACTGGCAATGGAAGCCCGTAACGCTTTGTGAGTGGTTTTCTACAGACGTAAAAAAACCCGCCGCGGCGGGTTTTTTATTACAGCGAAGACTTACGCATCACGACGACGCATAGGCGCGCTGTCGTCACGGCGTGGACGGCTACCTTCACGACGCTCACCGCCTGCGAAGTTACCACCACGACCCGCGCCATCACGCGGTCCGCTAAAACGACGGCCACCTTCTGCGCCACGACCACCTTCACGACGCTCGCCACCGCGTCCGCCTGGACGACGGTCACCGCGATCGCCACGGTCGTTGCTACGTGGCTGTGCATCACCAATCAGCTGCATATTCATCGGCTTGTTCAGAATACGCGTACGCGTGAAGTGCTGCAGAATGTCACCCGGCATGCCTTTTGGCAGTTCGATGGTGGAGTGAGTACCAAACAGTTTGATGTTACCAATGTAACGGCTGCTGATGTCACCTTCGTTAGCAATCGCGCCAACGATATGACGTACTTCAACACCGTCATCACGGCCAACTTCAATGCGGTACAGCTCCATATCGCCCACTTCACGGCGTTCACGACGTGGTGCGCCATCGCGGCCTTCGCCACGGCTGTCGCGGTTACCACGACGATCGTCACCACGGCTGTCACGGCGATCATCACGCTCACGGAATTCACGACGTGCAGGACGTGGTGCATCCGCTGGAACGATCAGTTTACGCTCGCCTTGTGCCATTTTCAGCAGCGCAGCAGCCAGTGTTTCGATGTCCAGCTCTTCCTGAGGAGACAGTTTAGCCAGCAGCGCACGGTATTGATCCAAATCGCTGCTTTCCAGTTGTTGCTGTACTTTTGCCGCGAACTTCGCCAGACGACGCTCACCCAGCAGCTCTGCGTTTGGCAGCTCTACTTCTGGGATGGTCAGTTTCATGGTGCGTTCGATGTTGCGCAGCAGACGACGCTCACGGTTCTCAACGAACAGCAGCGCGCGGCCAGCACGACCGGCACGACCAGTACGGCCAATACGGTGAACGTAAGATTCTGCGTCCATCGGGATGTCGTAGTTAACCACCAGGCTAATACGTTCCACATCCAGACCACGAGCAGCAACGTCAGTGGCAATCAGGATATCCAGACGACCATCTTTTAAACGCTCCAGCGTCTGCTCACGCAGCGCCTGGTTCATGTCGCCGTTCAGTGCAGCACTGTTATAGCCGCTGCGCTCCAGCGCTTCAGCCACTTCCAGCGTCGCGTTTTTCGTACGCACGAAGATGATAGCAGCGTCAAAATCTTCTGCTTCCAGGAAGCGTACCAGTGCTTCGGTTTTACGGCCGTATGCCGTCCAGTAAGACTGAGAGATATCAGGACGCGTGGTCAGGCTTGACTGGATACGCACTTCCTGTGGATCTTTCATGAAACGCTTAGTGATGCGGCGAATCGCTTCTGGCATGGTCGCGGAGAACAGCGCCGTCTGATGACCGTCTGGGATCTGCGCCATGATGGTTTCAACGTCTTCGATGAAACCCATACGCAGCATTTCATCAGCTTCGTCCAGCACCAGGCCACGCAGGTTAGACAGGTCTAACGTACCGCGCTTCAGGTGGTCCAGCAGACGGCCAGGCGTACCCACAACCACTTGTGGCCCCTGACGCAGTGCGCGCAGTTGGACGTCATAACGTTGGCCGCCGTACAGCGCCACCACGTTAACACCACGCATGTGTTTAGAGAATTCAGTCATGGCTTCAGCAACCTGAACAGCCAGTTCGCGGGTTGGAGCCAGCACCAAAATTTGCGGTGCTTTAACAGTCGGATCAATGTTGTTGAGCAGTGGCAGGGAGAATGCCGCTGTTTTACCACTACCGGTCTGCGCCATACCCAGCACATCACGGCCCGCCAGCAGGTGAGGAATACACTCAGCCTGGATTGGGGATGGCTTCACGTAGCCCATACCGTTCAGTGATTCAAGGATGTCAGCGTTCAGGCCAAGGTCAGAAAAAGTGGTTTGAATATCAGTCATGTAGTACACGTGCCTCTTAGATTGCGGCGGCCAGTCTACATAACTCGTCGTGAAAATTTTGCATCATTTTCATTGAAAAGTGTGAACCGGCTCAAATTAGTAGTTTTGACGAACAAAAAAGCCCTCATCCAGTGGATGATGACTTTCGACAGTACAATCGGGCTAAAAGTTCGTCAGCTATTGCTGGTCAGATTCTGATAAATCGTCTTGTGTCTGGCCTAAAATTGCCAGCTCCAACAATGCATATCGGTGCTCAACAAAGTTATTCACGTTGTTAGCTACCGTCAGCTTGAACAGCGCTTCCGCGTTGTTCTTATCCCCCAGACTTAGGTAATGCTTACCTAAATAGAAGTTGGTTTCACTGAGATGTTCAGCGAGCGAGGTGTTATCCGTTGCGTCCGCCTTGAGACTTTCCATCAGTGATTTTTCACTGCGGTCTCCAAGGTAGAACTCGACAATATTCCATCCCCATTGGTCTCTTACCGCTTTGTCGTAACGCTGTTTCAGCGCAACTTTAGCCTTTTCTGCGTCTATCTTGCTTTCGTCAAGGTAGAGCCACAGGCTACGGAAAGGATCGTTAGGATCGTCTTGATAAAACGCCAGCAGATCATCTTGCGCGAGTGAATATCGACCACCGTAATAGAGGGCAATACCACGATTTAAATGCGCATAATTGTAAGTTGGATCAAGCTCAAGTACAGAATCAAACGCTTCATAGGCAGCATCAAAATTGCCTGCCTGCGTTAAATATATGCCTAAGTAATTGAATACTTCGGGCATATCCGGTCTGATGGCTAACGCTTGTGAAAAATCATTCCGCGCCAACGCACGCAAACCGAGACTATCATACAACACTCCGCGCTCATATAACAGCTGTGCGCGTTCATCATCACTTAAAGCGCGACTGGCAAGAATTTGTTCCATGCGTGCCAGTATCACTTCTTGCTGCAACGTCGGCTGTAATGGAACAGCCAGCTCTGCGTTCTTACGCCAATCAGAGTTGCTGCATCCTGCCAGCGTGAGAGCTGTCGCAACGAGACACCAGCGCAAAAAAGGCTTCATTTCCCACTCCTGAATACAAACATTGGGACGAGCATCCTGTCATCCGCCTGCCGTGCACAAGGTGTCCTGACCTCGCGATGAAACATACCCTGAACTGACGCCCCCGCCAATATCCAACGGGAGCTGACAGTATCAGGGTAAGAATGAGCTAACTACTGCTCTTACTCTGCTTCAGGATTCGCGGCGGCCGCTTCAGGCTGTGCCTGTTCAGTGGCTTCTTTGATGCTCAGGCGGATACGGCCCTGGCGATCCACTTCCAGTACTTTGACTGGTGTTTCCTGACCCATTTGCAGATAGTCGGTCACTTTCTCTACGCGCTTGTCAGCGATTTGAGAAATGTGTACCAGACCTTCTTTGCCGCCACCGATAGAAACAAAGGCACCGAAATCAACGATACGGGTCACTTTACCGTTATAGATACGGCCCACTTCGATTTCAGCGGTGATTTCTTCGATACGACGAATCGCAAATTTGGCTTTTTCACCGTCTGTCGCTGCAATTTTCACGGTACCGTCATCTTCGATTTCGATGGTGGTGCCAGTTTCTTCTGTCAGCGCACGAATCACAGAACCGCCCTTACCGATCACGTCTTTGATCTTGTCTGGGTTGATCTTGATGGTGTGGATACGTGGAGCAAACTGAGAAATATCACCACGCGGTGTGCTGATTGCCTGTTCCATAACGCCCAGAATGTGCAGACGCGCACCCTTAGCCTGGTTCAGTGCCACCTGCATGATTTCGCGGGTAATACCTTCGATTTTGATATCCATCTGCAGCGCGGTGATACCTTCACGGCTACCGGCTACTTTAAAGTCCATATCACCCAAGTGATCTTCATCACCGAGGATGTCAGACAGTACAACGAAATTCTCGCCTTCTTTGACCAAGCCCATTGCGATACCTGCAACGGCGGCTTTGATCGGAACACCTGCATCCATCAGCGCCAGAGAGGCACCGCAGACAGAGGCCATTGAAGAAGAACCGTTAGATTCGGTGATTTCAGATACCACACGCACCGTGTACGGGAAGGCATCCAGTTTTGGCATCACAGCCAGCACACCACGTTTCGCCAGGCGACCGTGACCAATCTCACGACGCTTAGGTGAACCTACCATGCCGGTCTCACCCACGGAGTACGGAGGGAAGTTGTAGTGGAACAGGAAGCTGTCCGTACGCTCACCCATCAGTTCGTCGAGGTTCTGTGCATCGCGGGTGGTACCCAGCGTTGCCGTTACCAGCGCCTGTGTTTCACCACGGGTGAACAGGGAAGAACCGTGAGTACGCGGCAGAACGCCAGTGCGCACATCCAGACCACGGATCATGTCTTTTTCACGGCCATCAATACGCGGCTCGCCACGCAAAATGCGGCTGCGCACCACGGATTTTTCCAGGCTGTGCAGGATTTCGCCGATTTCAGCGTCGTCCAGGGCAGCATCTTCTGCCAGCAGCGCGGCAACGGTTTCGTCTTTGATGACGCCAACTTGTGCGTAACGCTCTTGCTTGTCAGTGATGCGATAGGCATCGCTCAAACGTGATTCAGCCTGAGCAGCAACGCGTGCATTCAGTGCATCGTTAGCGGCTTCTGGCTGCCAGTCCCAACGTGGTTTGCCCACTTTGGCAACCAGTTCGTTGATGTTTTGCACCACAACTTGTTGTTGATCGTGACCAAAGACCACAGCACCTAACATCTGGTCTTCGCTCAGCAATTCTGCTTCGGATTCAACCATCAGTACTGCGCCTTCCGTACCGGCAACCACTAAATCCAATTTGCTTTGCGCCAGTTCTTCAACCGTTGGGTTCAGCACATACTGGTCGTTGATATAGCCCACGCGCGCTGCGCCAATTGGACCATTGAACGGTACACCAGACAGGCTCAGTGCAGCGGATGCACCGATCATCGCAACGATGTCAGGATGAACTTGTGGATTCACAGACACAACGGTCGCAATGACCTGAACTTCGTTAACGAAACCTTCAGGGAACAGAGGACGAACCGGACGGTCAATCAGACGCGCAATCAGGGTTTCGCCTTCGCTTGGACGGCCTTCACGACGGAAGAAGCTCCCAGGGATACGGCCCGCAGCGTAAGTACGCTCCTGATAGTTAACTGTCAGTGGGAAGAAGTCCTGACCGGGCTTGGCTTTTTTCTGCGCAACAACGGTAACCAGTACCGCGGTGTCATCCATGCTGACCATAACGGCAGCAGTGGCCTGACGTGCCATCATACCGGTCTCAATGGTGACGGTATGTTGGCCGTATTGAAATTTCTGAATAGTTGGATTCAGCAAAATAATTTCCTTACGTCGTGATAACAGGAACAGCCTGCTATCAGGGATTTCAATCTCTCTTTGCATCCTCGCGACTAATGACAATCCTGTCCTGCGTTCTTCACAGAGAAAGGTTTCTCATTAGCCGCGCGAACCTCTGCAACGAAAGATCACACAGTGCAACAATACATGACTTTGGCCCGGATTGCTGCCAGCCATTGGAAAAAAGGGGCCACAAAGGCCCCTTTTCTAGCGAAACTCGCATAAATCCTTTCGTTCATTTTAGCGGCAAATAAGCGAGCCGCCACGATGCAACGAAAGTGATTCTCAGACTTAGCGACGCAGACCCAGATTTTCGATCAGGCTGGAGTAGCGAGCAACGTCTTTACGCTTCAGGTAGTCCAGCAGCTTACGACGCTGGGATACCATGCGCAGCAGACCGCGACGGCTGTGGTGGTCTTTTTTGTGCTCAGAGAAGTGACCCTGCAGGTGGTTAATCTGAGCAGTCAGCAGTGCAACCTGAACTTCGGTAGAACCGCTGTCGTTAGTACCACGACCATATTTAGCAACGATCTCTGCTTTAGCTTCTACGCTTAGAGACATAATAAACTCCGGTATAAAAATGAAATGGAGGTGGCCGATCTCTAATTCAGCACACCCGTATAAAGCCGCGCCATTCTACTCTGGGCGACTGCTGATAGCAAACTTTCAGCAGGGCGGCTCGCCCTACGGCACAGGAAACTCCACCACTAAACGACGCGGCGCAACGCGCCCATCCTCAATGATTTCCGCCATGCCGATAAATTTCTGCTCTGCGCCTTCGGTGACTCTGACCAACCCGTTCAGCGGTGCATTCGCCACGCGTACGGCCTGACCCAGTTTAAAAAGGGCAGCCACTTCAGGTAATAAATTGACCACTGGGTACTCTGCCGCCGGACTGTCCATCGGCATCAATAGCGCATCCAGTTTTTCGCCAACGGGGATTTCAGCAGCTTCTGCTTCCGCTGCCCATTCGCGCAATGCTTCTAAGGTCACCATTTTTTCAATGGGATAAGTCGCCACCTGCAAACGACGCAGCATAATCACGTGCGCGCCACAGCCCAGCTTTTCACCCAGATCATCAATGATGGTGCGAATGTAGGTGCCCTTTGAGCAATGTATTTCCAGCTCAAGTTCATCGCCTTCGTGGCGGATAAATAACAGCTCATACACGGTGATCGGACGGGCTTCACGCGGAACCTCAATGCCTTCACGCGCGTACTCGTACAGCTTACGCCCCTGATATTTCAGTGCGGAGTACATGGAAGGCACTTGCTGCGTAGGGCCTCGAAAACTATCGATGGCTTGTTCTAACTGCACTTGCGAAAAAGTAAGCGGTCGCTCACTGATGATGGCACCATCAGCATCCGACGTATCCGTGCGCTGTCCCAGGCGGGCAATGACACGATAGCGCTTGTCGGAATCGAGGAGATATTGGGAAAACTTGGTGGCCTCACCCAGGCAAATCGGCAGCATGCCGGTTGCCAGTGGGTCTAGCGCACCCGTGTGGCCTGCTTTGTTTGCCTGGAAGAGACGTTTTACCTTTTGCAGTACGTCATTGGAGGATAAGCCCTGCGGTTTATCCAACAAGAGAACGCCGTGAATATCACGACCGCGACGACGTGGACGGCTCATTACTCTTCCTTATTGTCGTCCGGGTTCTGGCGGCGTTCGTCATCATTGCGAATCACGTTACTCACCAGGTTGGACATGCGCATCCCTTCCACTAACGAATTATCGTAGAAGAAGGTCAGTTCTGGCACGATACGCAGGCGCATTGCTTTGCCTAACAGTGTGCGGATGTATCCTGCGGCATCGCCCAGCGCACGCAGGCCCTGCTTGATAGCCTCTTCATCTTTGTCATTCAAAAAGGTGACAAACACTTTCGCATACGCCAAATCGCGGGATACTTCTACGCCAGAAACCGTCACCATCATGCCTAAACGCGGATCTTTAATCTCACGCTGCAGAATAATTGCGATCTCTTTTTGCAGCTCTTGGGAAACGCGCTGCGGGCGACCAAATTCTTTCGCCATAATTTTTTCTCCAAATAAAAGGGAGGCACGCGGCCTCCCAATCAGTCCGTGATAGTACGACGGATTACTCGATGGTGCGTTTGATTTCGATGATTTCAAACACTTCGATCATATCGCCGACACGTACATCATTGTAGTTCTTCACGCCGATACCACATTCCATGCCGTTACGCACTTCGTTGACGTCATCTTTGAAGCGGCGCAGAGATTCCAGCTCGCCTTCATAGATAACCACGTTGTCGCGCAGAACACGAATCGGGTTGTGACGTTTGATGTTGCCTTCGGTGACCATACAGCCCGCGATCGCACCAAACTTCGGTGATTTGAACACGTCACGCACTTCGGCAAGGCCGATGATCTGCTGTTTGAACTCTGGCGCCAACATGCCGCTCATCGCCGCTTTCACTTCGTCAATCAGGTTATAGATGACGGAGTAGTAACGCAGATCGACGTTTTCAGCATCAATGACGCGGCGAGCGGTTGCATCAGCACGCACGTTAAAGCCGAGAATAATCGCGTTGGAAGCTGCAGCCAGCGTGGCGTCGGTCTCGGTGATACCGCCTACGCCTGAACCGATAATCTTCACCTTCACTTCGTCGGTGGAGAGTTTCAGCAGGGAGTCGGAAATCGCTTCAACAGAACCCTGAACGTCAGATTTCAGAACGATGTTCAATTCAGACACTTCGCCTTCTGTCATGTTGGCGAACATGTTCTCCAACTTAGACTTCTGCTGACGTGCCAGCTTAACTTCACGGAATTTGCCCTGACGATACAGCGCCACTTCACGCGCTTTTTTCTCGTCACGAACAACTGTTGCTTCATCACCAGCAGCCGGAACACCAGAAAGACCCAGGATTTCCACCGGAATGGACGGGCCCGCTTCCAGGACTTCGCGACCTAATTCATCACGCATCGCACGCACACGGCCGTATTCAAAGCCGCACAGAACGATATCGCCTTTGTTCAGCGTACCTTCACGAACCAGAACGGTTGCCACCGGGCCGCGACCTTTATCCAGGAAGGATTCGATCACCACACCGCTCGCCATACCTTCGCGGATCGCTGTCAGTTCCAGAACTTCGGCCTGCAACAGAATCGCATTTAGCAGATCGTCGATACCGGTACCGGCTTTCGCAGAGACGTTGACGAACATGTTTTCGCCGCCCCACTCTTCCGGGATGATGCCGTATTGCGTCAATTCATTCTTCACGCGATCGGGATCGGCTTCTGGCTTATCGATTTTGTTCACCGCAACCACAACAGGCACACCTGCTGCTTTCGCGTGTTGAACAGCCTCAACGGTTTGTGGCATCACGCCATCATCCGCAGCCACAACCAGGATAACGATATCCGTTGCCTGAGCACCACGTGCACGCATCGCGGTAAACGCGGCGTGGCCTGGGGTATCCAGGAAGGTCACCATACCGTTGTCGGTTTCGACGTGGTATGCACCGATATGCTGGGTAATACCACCCGCTTCGCCAGACGCCACTTTCGTGGAACGAATGTAGTCCAGCAGAGAGGTTTTACCGTGGTCAACGTGGCCCATGATGGTCACAACCGGTGCGCGTGCTTCTTGCACCGCATCGGTATCACGGTCACTCATGACCGCTTCTTCCAGCTCGTTTTCACGACGCAGGATAACTTTGTGACCCATCTCTTCAGCAACCAGCTGCGCGGTTTCCTGATCAACCACTTGGTTGATGGTCGCCATCGCGCCCATCTTCATCATGGCTTTAATGACCTGAGAACCTTTTACCGCCATTTTGTTCGCCAGTTCGGCTACGGTAATGGTTTCGCCAATGATGACGTCACGGTTAACAGCCTGAGCAGGCTTGTTAAAGCCCTGCTGCAGAGCACTGCCTTTACGATGCTTGCCGCCTTTACCGCCACGAATAGCGGCGCGCGCTTCTTCACGGTCAGTTTTCGCTTCAGCATGCTTGTTGCCTTTCTTCGGACGGGCTGCTTTCGCAGTGGTACGCGTACGGCTACGGTTGCCTTCGACTTCGCGGTCGTTCTCATCTTCCGCCTGACGGGCGTGCGTTGAGGTGGTCACGTGGTAATCTGAAGTGTCTTCCGGAGCCGCTGCGGTGGCTTCCCACTCAGCGCCTTTCTCTTCAGCCATACGGCGGGCTTCTTCTGCTACACGCTTAGCGTCTTCTTCCAGCTTACGGCGGGCTTCTTCTTCCGCTTTACGCTTCAATTCTGCCGCTTCTGCTTCGCGTTTCGCTTTCTCAGACTGATTCGCCCGGCTCATTTCGTCGGTTTGTTTATTGCTCACTGTGGTATTTTCCGCTGCTTCACGTTTAGCGCGCTCCGCGGCTTCACGCTTCGCTTGCTCTTCAGCTTCACGCTTCGCTTTATCCGCTGCTTCACGTTTGGCTTTTTCTTCAGCCTCACGACGCGCCTGTTCTTCCGCTTCACGTTGTGCCTGCGCCTCAGCTTCTGCTTTCGCCTGTTCGGCTTCCGCTTCGTCTTTTACATAGGTACGCTTTTTGCGGACTTCAATTTGCACTGACTTACTTTTACCGCCAGTGCTAGGAATATTCAAGGTGCTGCGCGTTTTACGCTGCAGCGTTAATTTACCTGAATCGGTGTGACCATGGTCACGGCTCAGATGGGTCAGTAAGGTTTCTTTTTCGTGCTGGGTCACGCCGTCATCTGCAGACTTACGGATCCCTGCATCAGCGAATTGCTGTACCAGGCGTTCTACCGAAGTCTGAATTTCTGCGGCCAGCGATTTTACGGTTACTTCTGTCATGCTGTTCCTTCCTGCTACGGTTTATTACGCGTCGTCCCCGAACCAGCAGATATTACGCGCAGCCATGATCAGCTCGCCGGCCTTGATATCACTCAGGCCTTCAATATCAGACAGGTCGTCAACACCCTGCTCGGCAAGATCTTCCAGCGTACAAACCCCTTTCGCTGCCAACGTAAAGGCCAGCGCACGATCCATGCCTTCCAGGTTCAGCAGATCATCAGCAGGTTTGTTATCGCCAAGGCTTTCTTCTTTTGCCAGAGCCAGTGTGGTCAACGCATTTTTAGCACGCTCACGCAGCGCTTCTACGGTCTCTTCGTCCAGACCCTCGATTTCCATCAGCTCGTTGATTGGCACATACGCCAACTCTTCCAGAGAGGAGAAGCCTTCCTGAACCAGTTCGGTTGCAAAGTCTTCATCGATATCAAGGTATTTGGTGAAGGTGTCGATAGCAGCATGGGCTTCAGCCTGATGTTTCTCCTGCAAATCGTCGACCGTCATCACGTTCAGTTCCCAGCCACTCAGCTGTGAAGCTAAACGTACGTTTTGGCCATTACGGCCAATCGCCTGAGCCAGATTTCCAGCTTCTACAGCGATATCCATGGTGTGGTTGTCTTCATCCACCACGATAGAGGCAACGTCTGCAGGGGCCATGGCGTTGATAACGAATTGCGCTGGGTTGTCATCCCACAGCACGATATCAATACGCTCGCCGCCCAGCTCACTGGAGACAGCCTGAACACGTGCACCACGCATACCAACACACGCACCCACTGGGTCGATACGTTTGTCGTTGGTTTTCACGGCGATTTTGGCTCGGGAGCCTGGATCACGCGCGGCGGCTTTAATTTCCAGCACTTCTTCGCCAATTTCTGGCACTTCGATGCGGAACAATTCGATCAACATTTCTGGCTTAGCGCGGGTCACAAAGAGTTGTGCACCACGCGCTTCCGGACGCACGGCATACAGCACACCGCGAATACGATCGCCTGGACGGAAGTTTTCACGTGGCAACATATCTTCACGCAAAATCACCGCTTCAGCATTGCTACCCAAATCGAGGGTAATGCTGTCACGGTTCATCTTCTTCACCGTACCGGTGATGATTTCGCCTTCCTGCTCGCGGAACTGGTCAACAACCATCGCACGTTCAGCTTCACGCACTTTCTGCACGATAACCTGTTTCGCGGTTTGCGTAGTGATACGGTCAAAGACAACAGATTCAATCTGGTCTTCAACAAAATCACCCGGCACCATTGATTCATCTTCAAATTGTGCCGCTTCCAGCGTGATTTCGCGCGTAGGTTGCGTGACTTCTTCCACCACTAACCAACGACGGAAAGTGTCGAAATCACCGCTTTTGCGATCGATGCTGACGCGCACATCAATCTCTTGTTCGTACTTTTTCTTGGTCGCCGTGGCCAGTGCACTTTCCAATGCTTCAAAGATCTTTTCACGTGGCAGGGCTTTCTCGTTAGAAACCGCTTCAACGACAGCTAATATTTCTTTGTTCATCCTGGTTTGCCTCAGTCCGGACGTTTAAAAGTGGGGAACCAGGTTCGCTTTCTGAATATTACTCAGTGCGAACACTTCGTCGTTACCATCAACAGTAACGGTGATCATTTCACCTTCAACGGCTTTGATTATTCCTTGCCATTTACGACGGTTCTGGACCGCCATGCGGAGTACCAGACTTACTTCATCACCCATGAAGCGCTGATAATGCTCAGCAGTAAACATTGGACGATCTAAGCCTGGAGAAGAGACTTCGAGGTTATAGGCCACGGTGATGGGGTCTTCCACATCCATTACCGCACTGACCTGGTGACTCACATCCGCACAATCATCCACATTGATGCCATTTTCGCTATCGATGTAGATTCGCAGCGTTGATGTGCGCCCACGGACGAACTCAATGCCGACCAGTTCATAGCCCAAGGCTTCCACCGGTGCGGTGATCAGCTCAGTTAATTTCTGCTCTAATGTGGACAAACCCACCCCCAAGACATAAAAAAAGGGCTTAATAGCCCAGTGATGCTGCTTCCTGATAACAAAAAACCCCGATAATCGGGGCTTTTTGTGACTGGACCCTGTATGCCGCATCATGCGGCTCGGCACATAATCCAACAGAATTTTTTTCAAAATCTTCTGCGAATGCGCTAAAACCATGCACAGAGTATATTTGAAAAAGAACTCTAAGGGAAAATGGTTGCGGGGGCCGGATTTGAACCGACGACCTTCGGGTTATGAGCCCGACGAGCTACCAGGCTGCTCCACCCCGCGTCCGAAAACGTGGCATATTGTATGCCTAAACATGCAAAAAATGCAAGTTTTACTAAGATCTGGTACCGAGGACGGGACTTGAACCCGTAAGCCCAATCGGGCACTACCACCTCAAGGTAGCGTGTCTACCAATTCCACCACCACGGCACTGCACTACGCACGACTTTTTTATTTCTGTCGTCAGGAAATGTACGGCTTACTGCGGGATATCACTGCTCGGCGTAGCAGGTTTAGCCGGTGCTGCTGGCTCAGACTGCTGTGATGCCGGAGCGGTTAAGTTTTCCCACTCGCTGCCTGTATGATCTTTGTTGCTATTGATATTACCCAGAACCAGACTAATGATGAAAAACAGTGTGGCCAGAACTGCGGTCATACGGGTCATGAAATTACCAGAACCAGTGGAACCAAACAGTGTACCGGAAGCGCCAGCACCAAACGAGGCACCCATATCAGCGCCTTTACCTTGCTGAAGCATGATCAGTCCTACCAGACCGATGGCAACCAGCAAAAAAACGACTAACAGAGCTTCGTACATAATTAACCTGTTTCCTCGCGGGGCTACCGCGTATCAAAAGCTTCAAACCAGTCAAATGGATGGCGAGATGCAACACCCATTGAAGCGGGTGTGAATACTAACCAAAGCGATTTGGCTGCGCAAGCCTATTTTTCTGTGAAAAAACTGTTTGCAGAAAAAAACGCCAGACAGTGCACAACCTTTCAACAGCGGCTTCTCACTCCACAGTGAGAAGCCCAGCATAGCGCAGTTAGACAGCTTTGACAGCATCGGCAATTTTATGTGCCAGTTCAGTCACTAACGCTTCATCCTCGCCTTCGACCATGACGCGAATCAAGGGTTCTGTTCCCGATTTACGCAGCAAAACACGCCCACGGCCTGCCAGAGCGGTTTCGACATCCGCCGTGACTGCTTTAACGGTTTCATGCTGCAGCGGATCGTGATCGCCGCTAAAGCGAACATTCACCAGGATTTGTGGCAGCAGTTTCATTCCGCTGCACAGATCATGCAACGTCATATGGTTGCGCACCACCGCCGTCAAGACCTGTAATGCCGCAACGATACCATCGCCAGTGGTGGTTTTATCCAGCAGGATGACGTGGCCAGAGTTTTCGGCTCCTAGACGCCAGTTTTTCTCCTGCAATTTTTCCAGCACATAGCGGTCGCCGACTTTGGCACGCGCAAAGGGAATACCGATCTGTTTTAAGGCCAGCTCTAGCCCCATGTTACTCATCAGTGTCCCCACCACACCACCGCGCAGTTGCCCCTGACGCAAGCCTTCACGCGCAATGATATAGAGGATCTGGTCGCCATCGACTTTGTTACCGAGGTGATCCACCATCATGATGCGGTCACCGTCGCCATCAAATGCCAGTCCTAAGTCGGCTTTTTCTGCCAGCACCCGCTCTTGCAACATGCGCACATCGGTCGCGCCGCACTCTTTATTAATGTTCATGCCATCAGGCTGCACACCCACAGGGATCACAGTGGCACCCAGCTCACGCATCACGTTTGGCGCAATGTGATAGGTCGCCCCATTGGCGCAATCCACCACGATTTTCAGACCATTTAAACTTAATTCGGTTGGGAAAGTACTTTTACAGAATTCAATGTAACGGCCCGCGGCATCAACAATACGGCTGGCACGCCCCAATTCTGCCGATTCAACACAATCGAGCGGCTTATCCAGTTCGGCTTCAATCGCCTCTTCTACCTCATCGGGCAATTTGGTGCCGTCAATGGAGAAGAACTTGATCCCGTTGTCGTAGTAAGGATTGTGTGAGGCGGAAATAACAATTCCCGCTTCTGCACGGAAAGTGCGAGTCAGATACGCCACAGCTGGCGTGGGCATCGGCCCGGTAAACGCGGCAGATAATCCCGCGGCGGCCAAACCGGCTTCCAGCGCCGATTCCAGCATATAGCCTGAAATACGCGTATCTTTACCAATAATGATTTTTTTAGACCCATGACGCGCCAGGACTTTGCCTGCCGCAAAGCCTAACTTCAGTACGAAGTCAGGCGTGATAGGAGATTCACCCACCTTGCCGCGGATACCGTCTGTTCCGAAATATTTTCTGCTACTCATGTTTGCTTCATTCCTTCGCTGACAAGGTGGCTTCTACGACGCGCATCGCTTCCACCGTTTCTTTAACATCATGGACGCGCACAATATGTGCACCCTGCATTGCGGCGATTACTGCGCAGGCAAGGCTGCCGTTTAAACGTTGCGTTGGCCCCACATTTAAGAGTTGCCCTACCATCGTTTTACGCGACATCCCCACTAATAGCGGAAAACCAAAGTGGTGATAATCGGCAAGATGCGCCAGTAATTGATAATTGTGTGCGAGATTTTTACCAAAACCAAAGCCGGGATCGAGCAGTAATCGTGATTTATCGATACCCGCCGCTTCACAACGCGCTATATGTTGCACGAAAAACGCATCAACGTCGCTCAACACATTTTTATATTGTGGCGCTTGTTGCATGGTTTTAGGTTCACCCTGCATGTGCATCAGGCAAATCGGCAGTTGCGTTGCCGCAGCGGCTTCTAATGCACCGGGCAGTTGTAGAGAACGAATATCATTGATGATGTGCGCGCCGGCATGCGCACAGGCAGTAATGACCTCGGGTTGCGAGGTGTCCACCGAAATCCACACTTCAAAACGTTGCGCAATGGCTTCGACCACGGGCACGACACGTTCGAGTTCTTCCTGTACCGAGACTTCCGCAGCACCCGGTCGCGTTGATTCACCGCCCACGTCAATGATTGTCGCGCCAGCGTTGACCATTTCATTTGTGTGCGTCAGGGCATCAATCAGGCTGTTATGCTTGCCACCATCAGAAAATGAGTCTGGGGTAACGTTGAGGATCCCCATTACGTGGGGATGGGAGAGATCCAGGATCTGGTCTCGTGCATACAGCTTCATGATGGGCTCCTGACTGACAGATAATAAAAAACCCCGGCAAGCCGGGGTTTAAAGCATAACGCTAACGCGCGCTCAGACAAATTTATTTGTCATGTTGCTCGGATAAGGAACTGTCCGTATTTGGCGTGTTCGGTTTCGGCTCATCAGCAGGGCGTTCCGCCGTTGGCGTACCGCTGTTGTTGTCCGAGTTAGATTTACCCGGATCTTCCCAACCTGCTGGCGGGCGAACTTCACGACGCGCCATCAGATCGCTGATCTGTGGTGCATCAATGGTTTCATACTTCATCAGCGCATCTTTCATCGCATGAAGAATGTCCATGTTTTCGTCCAAAATACGGCGAGCACGTGCATAGTTAGTATCAATCAGGTGTTTAACTTCCTGGTCGATAATACGCGCGGTTTCGTCAGACATGTGCTTCGCTTTCGCCACCGAACGTCCCAGGAACACTTCGCCTTCTTCTTCTGCATACAGCAGCGGGCCAAGTTTCTCTGAGAAGCCCCATTGCGTCACCATGTTACGCGCAACGCTGGTCGCCATCTTAATATCTGAAGATGCGCCGGTTGAAACATAATCCGCACCGTAGATGATCTCTTCGGCCAGACGTCCACCGTAGGCCACAGAAATACGGCTTTCCAGTTTTTGACGGTTGGCACTGATTTCATCGCCTTCCGGCAGGAAGAACGCCACACCTAACGCACGTCCACGTGGAATAATGGTGACTTTATGCACCGGGTCATAACCCGGAACCAGCGTACCAACAATCGCGTGACCCGCTTCGTGATAGGCAGTCGATTCTTTCTGCGCTTCTGTCATCACCATGGAGCGACGTTCCGCACCCATCATGATTTTGTCTTTGGCTTTTTCAAACTCAACCATCGACACAACGCGTTTGTTACCACGCGCGGCAAACAGTGCCGCTTCGTTCACCAGGTTAGCCAGATCGGCACCCGAGAAGCCAGGCGTACCACGTGCAATCACGGATGCGTTGATGTCGGTCGCCAACGGAACGCGACGCATATGCACTTTCAGGATCTGCTCACGACCACGCACATCTGGCAATCCAACCACCACCTGACGGTCAAAACGGCCTGGGCGCAATAAGGCAGGGTCCAGAACGTCCGGACGGTTGGTTGCAGCGATAACGATGATACCTTCGTTACCTTCAAAACCATCCATTTCAACCAGCATCTGGTTCAGGGTCTGTTCACGTTCATCATGACCACCACCCAAACCGGCGCCACGTTGACGGCCTACCGCATCAATTTCATCGATGAAGATGATGCACGGCGCGGCTTTTTTCGCCTGTTCGAACATGTCACGCACACGAGATGCACCGACACCCACAAACATTTCAACGAAATCAGAGCCCGAGATGGTAAAGAATGGCACTTTCGCTTCGCCAGCAATCGCTTTCGCCAGCAAGGTTTTACCGGTACCCGGCGGGCCAACCATCAGCACGCCTTTTGGAATTTTACCGCCTAATTTCTGGAAGCGGCTCGGCTCGCGCAGGTATTCCACCAGCTCGCCCACTTCCTCTTTCGCTTCGTCGCAGCCTGCAACGTCAGCAAATGTCGTTTTGATTTGGTCTTCCGTCAGCATGCGGGCTTTGCTTTTGCCGAAGGACATCGCGCCCTTACCGCCACCGCCCTGCATCTGTCGCATGAAGAAGATCCAAACACCAATCAACAGCAGCATTGGGAACCAGGAAATGAAGATCGAAGCCAGCAGGCTTGGCTCTTCTGGCGGCTCACCAACCACTTTCACGTTCTTGGTCAACAGGTTATCAAGTAACTTAGGATCGTTGACTGGAATGTAGGTCGTGTATCGGTTGCTGTCTTTTTTGGTAACGTTAATTTCACGCCCGTTGATGCGTGCCTCGCGGACCTGATCCTGATTAACTTCAGAGAGGAAGGTTGAATAATCAACCCGTCGGCCATTCGACTCGCTGGGCCCAAAGCTCTGGAATACAGACATCAGCACAACTGCGATGACCAACCAAAGAATTAGGTTTTTCGCCATGTCACTCAAGGGATTAACCTCTTATTACAACTGTGTTAACAGACAGCGTAGGGTACTACAGTCCTTTTCGCTTTCCTACTACAGCAGTACTGGCTGCAGTCTGAAAGCTGTCAGGTTGCTTTGCGCCCTGTCGCTACAATATACACCTCACGAGAACGCGCACGTGAGGAGTCCGGCTTACGAACTTTTACTTTCGTAAACAGGGAGCGAATTTCCCGCAGGTATTCGTCAAAGCCTTCTCCCTGAAATACTTTCACTACAAAACTCCCACCAGGTGCCAGCACATCGCGACACATCTGCAGGGCCAATTCGACCAGATACATCGAACGAGGAATATCAACGGCAGGTGTACCACTCATGTTGGGTGCCATATCAGACATCACCACCTGTACTTTTTCCTCACCCACCCGCTCTAACAGCACAGAAACAACCGCTTCGTCACGGAAATCACCTTGTAGAAAATCCACACCGACAATCGGATCCATCGGTAAGAGGTCACAGGCAATAATACGGCCTTTGGAGCCGATTTGAGTGACAGCATATTGTGACCATCCACCCGGCGCCGCGCCTAAATCAACCACGGTCATTCCCGGTTTGAAAAGTTTGTCACCCTGCTGTATTTCATCAAGTTTAAACCAGGCACGAGAACGTAAACCTTTTTTCTGCGCCTGCAGCACATATTTATCGCTGAAGTGTTCCTGGAGCCAGCGACTTGAACTGGCCGAACGCTTTTTACCGGTCATACTTTTTCCAACTATTCTTCATCGTCAGCGACAAAAACGGGGTTTTCCTGGACACAACGCTTGGGGTTAACCCTTAGATGGCGGTAGAATGACCCGTTTTCAATCCCAATGTAAGTAAAAAATACGATGAATCTGAGTACCAAACAAAAACAGCACCTGAAAGGGCTGGCTCATCCACTCAAACCGGTTGTGATGCTGGGCAACAACGGTTTGACGGAAGGCGTGTTGGCCGAAATCGAACAGGCGCTTGAGCACCATGAACTGATTAAGGTCAAAATCGCCTCAGAAGATCGCGAAACTAAAACCTTGATCGTTGACGCGATCGTGCGTGAAACCGGTGCAGCGAACGTTCAGGTAATCGGTAAAACACTGGTGCTTTACCGCCCAACGAAAGACCGTAAAATCGCACTGCCGCGCTAAATTCGCCGGAAGGGCCAGCCACTTAATTAAGTGTATGGCTGAAAAGTGCCACGCTCATCAGCGTGATAAAAGGCCGCAATGCGGCCTTTTTCCTTTCTTTACACAATACGCTGAAAATTCATCCAGCGTCGAGTGTTAGAGGTATGCAACCTTCGCGATTTCGAACTCAACTTCACCGCCTGGGGTTTTAATGACCACCACGTCATCTTGCTCTTTTCCGATTAACCCACGCGCAATCGGTGAGTTCACAGAAATTAAATTCTGTTTAAAGTCTGCTTCGTCATCGCCGACAATACGATAGGTTTGCTCTTCATCCGTATCAAGATTGAGCACCGTCACCGTCGCACCAAAAATGACACGGCCACTGTTTGGCATTTTTGTGACGTCAATCACCTGAGCATTTGACAGCTTGGCTTCAATATCTTGAATACGACCTTCGCAAAATCCCTGCTCTTCACGTGCAGCATGGTACTCCGCATTCTCTTTCAGATCACCGTGCTCGCGCGCTTCAGCAATAGACGCAATGATGCGCGGACGCTTAACGGTTTTCAGCTCTTCCAGTTCAATGCGCAGTTGTTCTGCGCCGCGTACCGTCATCGGAATCTGATTCATGTAATACCTCGTCAATCTTTCCTGTTATCGCCCATTCAGGCCAGTGTTAGCTGTCTGAAGTTAGGTTCGGTTCCCTACGTGGACAGGATTTCATCGGCGCCTGTTCACCGGATTCTAAACAAAAGAATCCTGACCCGACACAACGGTCAGGCCAAGATGGTTTTCATTTTGATACGTATTTTACCGCAGAGTTCCTTATGGGTCATCGTTTACTTTACCCCGTAATGCACCTTAGTATGACGGCACGTTTTTAGGGAGTTATCGCGAAATTATGCGTTTTTCATCAGTTGTTACCGGAGTCACTTGCGCGTTTATGTTGAACGCCAACCTGCATGCCGCCCCCGTCGAGGATTACGCACAATATCTGCCTGATGGTGCCAATTTAGCGCTGATGGTACAAAAGATTGGCGCGCCTGCGCCCGTGATTGATTACCACGCAAAACAAATGGCCCTGCCTGCCAGCACAATGAAAGTGCTGACGGCCTTAGCGGCAATGTTGCAGTTGGGTCCGGAATACCGCTTTAAAACGACACTGGAAAGCAGTGGAGGATTAAGCAGTGGTACGTTGAAAGGCGACCTGGTGGCTCGTTTTGACGGTGACCCTACTCTCTCTCGTCAGGCACTGCGCAATATGGTCGCTACGCTAAAACAGCGTGGGATTACGCATGTAGACGGCAACCTGGTGATTGATACCTCAGTCTTTGCCAGCCACGACAAAGCCCCCGGTTGGCCGTGGAACGACATGACCCAATGCTTTAGCGCACCGCCAGGTGCCGCCATTGTGGATCGCAATTGCTTCTCTGTATCGCTCTACAGTGGGAAAAATGCCGGTGACACCGCCTTTATTCGCACAGCCTCTTTTTACCCGGTGAATATGTTCAGCGAAGTGAAAACGCTGGCGCGCGGTTCGGCAGAAGCCCAGTACTGTGAATTGGACGTGGTCCCCGGCGAACTCAATCGCTATACGTTAACCGGCTGCATGATTCAGCGCAGCGAACCTCTGCCGCTTGCCTTCGCGGTACAAAACGGTGCCAGTTACGCCGGTGCCATTTTAAAAGCCGAACTGGCTTCTGCCGGCATTGATTACAGTGGCCACCTGGTGCGTCAAACGCAGCCCAGCCAGCCCGGTACCGTACTGGCAGAGCATGATTCCGCGCAGTTGCATGAGCTGCTGAAAGTGATGCTTAAAAAATCCGATAACATGATTGCGGACACCGTTTTTCGCACCATCGGACGTAATTATTTTGGCGTAGCAGGCACCTGGCGTGCCGGTTCAGATGCCGTGCGTCGAATTTTGAAACAAAAGGCCAATGTTGATTTGGGCAACAGCATTATGGTCGATGGTTCCGGGCTATCGCGTCACGATTTGATCTCCCCGGAAACCATGATGCAGGTACTGCAGTACATTGCTCAGCATGATAACGAGCTCAATATCATTGCCATGTTACCGCTGGCGGGGTATGACGGTACGTTGCAGTATCGTGCCGGTTTACACGAAGCGGGCGTGACGGGCAAAGTGTCTGCAAAAACGGGCTCGCTGCAGGGCGTCTATAATTTGGCTGGCTTTATGACCACCGCCAGTGGACAACGCGTAGCCTTTGTTCAATTCTTGTCAGGCTATGCGGTTGCACCTGAAGATCAACGTCAGCGTCGAATTCCTCTCGTACGATTCGAAAGCCGACTTTATAAAGACGTCTATCAAAATAACTGAGCACAATGAAACTGCTGATCGTCGAAGATGACACATTGCTACAGCAAGGCCTCGCCACTGCACTGATGAGCGAAGGCTATGCTGTGGATTGCGCCGCAAATGCGAAAGACGCGATGGCGTTTCAGCAAAGCGGCCATTACAGCCTGATTGTTTTAGATCTCGGTCTTCCCGATCGCGATGGCAATGCGCTTCTACGCGAGTGGCGAAAAAACCAGATTGATATTCCCGTCCTGATCCTCACCGCCCGTGATGCATTACAAGACCGCGTTACGGGGCTCGACGCAGGGGCCGACGATTATTTGGTGAAACCTTTTGCGCTGGCAGAGCTAAAAGCGCGCTGCCGTGCGCTGATTCGTCGCTATCAGGGGAAAAGTGATAACACACTGGTTGAAGGAAATATCCGCCTCGATCTCTCCTCGCAGCAGGTGTGGCTGGAAGAACAACCGGTTGAAATCACGCCTAAAGAGTTCGCTCTGCTTAGTCGATTAATCATGCGCGTTGGTCAAACCGTTCACCGTGAAACACTCCTGCAAGACCTTTACAGCTGGCAGGATGATAACGCCTCAAACACGCTTGAAGTTCATGTTCATAATTTGCGGCGTAAGCTGGGAAAAGACCGCATTAAAACCGTGCGCGGCGTAGGCTATCGATTGGAATCCGCCTGATGAACAGTATGCGCTGGCGATTGATACTGATGCTGGCCTTAATTCTGCTCACCTGCCAGTTGATGAGCGTCTTTTGGCTGTGGCATGAAAGTCAGGAGCAGATCGGTTTCCTGGTGAATGAAACCTTGAGTGCGAAAGCACGCAATGAACATGTTGAAAACGAAATTCGGGAGGCCATTGCGTCACTGCTCCTGCCTTCCCTGGTAATGCTGGTTTTTACCCTGGTGTTGTCGTTTTGGGCAATCAGTTGGGTCATTCGCCCACTGCGCACCCTGCAACATAGCTTGAGCCAACGCTCTGCTGATAACCTTTCTGCCTTGCCACCACACTCTGATATGGAAGAAGTGGCTTCGGTCACCAATACCCTCAATCAACTGCTCGGTCGCTTAGATCGCACGCTCCAGCAAGAACGTCTGTTTACCGCCGATGCGGCCCACGAATTGCGTACGCCACTGGCCGGTATCCGCCTGCATCTGGAGCTACTGGCGGCGCGCGGGATCACCGAGGCCACCGTATTGACTGAACGCATTGATCAGTTGATGCATGTCGTGGAACAGTTGTTGATGTTATCGCGGGCTGGACAAGCCCTGGCCAGTGGTCACTATCAAACACACCAATGGCAGCGTGATATCCTGTCTCCTTTGTTGCCAGAGGCCGAGGAGTTGGTTGCGCAGCGTCAGCAACAGCTCACCCTTCATGTCCAGGGCGATGCGGGTATTCAAGGGGATGCCATTTTACTGCGTCTGTTACTGCGTAATCTGTTGGAAAATGCCTCTCGCTATTCCCCGGAAGGCAGCTGCATCACTCTGCAAATCCACGCCTTACCTGCAGGCAGTGACATTGCCGTCATTGATCAAGGCCCAGGCATTGATGAGGCGTTGGCCAGTAATTTAACGCAGGCTTTTCGGCGCATGGATCAACGCTACGGTGGCAGTGGGTTGGGTTTAAATATCGTGCAACGTATTGTTCAATTGCATCGTGGTGAGCTACAGCTGGTCAACAGAGCGGAAACCAGTGGCCTGATTGCCCGTTGCGTGTTTCCCGCGACACTCAGCTAAAAAAGAAAAAGGCCGGTAAGGATACCGGCCCCTGCAGATTAACGCTGATAGACGGTTTCCACGCCTTCTTCGTCATCTTCATCCCAATCATCATCCCAATCGTCGTCTTCTTCAACGTCGGCTTCCGCCAGTTGCTCACGATGATAATCGTCCCACATGAACTCAACTTTCGCCGCTGGGGCTTCTTTGAGCTCTGCTTCTTTCGGATTGGCTTCGATAAAGGACATGACATCCCAGCACAAATCTTTAACGCCTACCTGACTGGCTGCAGAAATAACATAGAATTTCTCCGTCCAGCCCAGCGCTTCAGCAATCGCCTTCGCGCGTGCTTCTGCTTCGTCTGCATCTAACAGATCGGCTTTATTAAAGACTAACCAACGTGGCTTCTGGAACAGGTTGTCACTGTATTTTTCCAGCTCACCCAAAATGATGCGGGCATTCTCGATCGGATCAGATTCATCGATCGGGGCCAGATCGATCAGGTGTAACAACACGCGGCAACGTTCAAGGTGCTTCAGGAAGCGGATCCCTAATCCTGCACCATCAGAAGCCCCTTCGATAAGGCCTGGAATATCCGCAACCACAAAACTTTTTTCGTTATCCATGCGTACGACGCCCAGGCTGGGTACCAGCGTCGTGAAGGGATAATCAGCCACTTTTGGCTTGGCAGCAGAAACAGCGCGGATAAAGGTGGATTTACCGGCGTTGGGTAAACCCAGCATGCCGACATCTGCCAGCAGCATCAATTCCAGCAGCAGGTCACGTTTTTCACCCGGTGTACCCATGGTTTTTTGACGCGGTGTACGGTTAACCGAAGATTTAAAACGGGCATTGCCCAAACCGTGCCAGCCACCTTTAGCAACCATCAATTTCTGCTGATGACGTGTCAAATCACCCAGCGTTTCGCCGGTGCCTTCATCAATGACGCGTGTACCAACAGGAACTTTAATGGTGACGTCCTTGCCACGTTTACCGGTACAGTCACGGCTTTGACCATTCTGGCCACGCTCTGCACGGAAGGACTTTTCAAAACGGTAGTCAATCAGCGTATTGAGGTTTTCATCAGCGAGTAACCAAACATCCGCACCGTCGCCGCCGTCGCCGCCATCCGGGCCGCCTTTCGGGATATACTTTTCACGGCGGAAGCTGACGCAGCCATTGCCGCCATCTCCGGCTACCACCAGAATTCTTGCCTCATCAACAAACTTCATTTTACTTCTCCGTAACTCATTCACCCTAACGGGATACGCACTATTCCGTTACAGGTTGGCGCCGCCGGGGCAGTAACTTATGCCCAATAGCGGAAAACATGGCACCGGCCACTACCACAATAGCACCCACGTAACCGAGCGTATTTAGCACCGGAACGTCGAATGTATCGGGCCAGCCCCATGCCAGGATGACCGAAAATAAAAGCGTAAACAGCGGCGTGAGTGTAATCAGCGCACTCACCTGGGCCGCCTGCCATCGCGCATAGGCTTCCGCCAGCGCGCCATAGCCAATCAATGTGTTTACGCCGCAATAAAGCAAACACAGCATCTGGGCACCGGTAAGCATATGCACCTGCCCTGGCGTGGCTAAAAATGCCAACACCACCGTACATAAAGTGTACAGCAAAAATAGGATCTGCTGCGATGCCATACGCCGTAACAAGACTTTCTGTGTCACACCGTACACAATCCAAACGCAGGCAGCACCCACGCCCAGCATGACACCCAAGGTGTATTCTGTTAAACGCGTAAAGATCTCAATCAAATTGGTATTAAAGAACAACACCAACCCGCACATCAGCATGATGGCACCCGCAACCTGACTGCCACGCATCCGCTCTTTCAGGATCAGCACACTGGCTAACATCATGCCTTGCGGCGCAATCTGCGCAATGACCTGTGATGCCGTCGGACTTAAGTACTGCAGTGATGAGCTGAACATCACGAAATTGCCCAGCAAGCCCGCGGTTGCCACCACGATCAGTAACATCCAACGCGGTTTTTTTAACGTTTGCACAGGCGGCAAACGTCGTTTGATGGCCAGAAACAGACCGAGCCCGACGCAAGCAAACAGAAAACGGTAAAAAACAATGGTAAAAGGATCCATTACCGTCAGCAGCGTTTTCATTGCAATGGGTAGCGATCCCCAACTCATCGCAGTGATAAGCGCGAAAGTTATGCCTGCACCAGCCTGCTGCTTCACGGCCTTGTCCTTAGTCAGAATGTAAAAAGCCCCGCATTCAGCGGGGCTTCAATTCGTTAGACGGAAGCGGCTCACGCTCGCTTCACGGCTCGAACCTCATTACTCAGCTTCGATGCTGATGTATTTACGGTTGTTCGGGCCTTTCACTTCGAATTTCACTTTACCATCAGCGGTAGCAAACAGAGTGTGGTCACGACCACAACCTACGTTAGTACCTGCGTGGAATTTGGTGCCACGCTGACGAACGATGATGCTACCTGCCAGAACAGACTCACCACCGAAACGCTTCACGCCCAGGCGTTTTGCATTGGAATCACGACCGTTACGGGTCGAGCCACCAGCCTTTTTATGTGCCATTTGTCAGATCTCCTAATTAAGCGCTGATGCCAGTAATTTTCACATCAGTGAACCACTGACGGTGGCCCTGCTGCTTACGATGGTGCTTACGACGACGGAACTTAACAATCTTGATTTTGTCGCCACGACCGTGAGCAACAACTTCAGCTTTGATCACACCGCCTGAAACTAATGGAGCGCCGATTTGAACATCTTCGCCATTTGCGATCATCAGAACCTGGTCGAACTCAATGGTATCGCCGGTTGCGATGTCCAGCTTTTCCAGGCGAACGGTTTGACCTTCGCTAACTCGGTGTTGTTTACCACCACTTTGGAAAACTGCGTACATATAAAACTCCGCTAACGCGCTTGCCTTCATCATTGTCAGGCGGCGCTATAAATATTCACAATAGGGCGCGAATTCTACGCAAAAACCTTTGCGATGACAAGAGCACTTTGCACGGGATTGCAGAAAAAAAACGCAGCGTGATTGTCAGCGTTTAACTGTGCGCTTTTTCAAGTACAATCTCAGAGATATGACGACGACCCTAACCAGCAATGTTACCCTACCAGGCAGTAAACAGAGCGACAGTTGAACAAGCTAATGAACTTAGAACAGATTAACGAATTAACCGCACAGGACATGGCCGATGTAAATGCCGTGATTCTGGAGCAGCTCAACTCCGACGTCTCACTTATCAATCAGTTGGGTTACTACATCATCAGTGGCGGCGGAAAACGTATTCGTCCCATGATTGCCGTGTTGGCAGCGCGCACCCTGCAATATCAGGGCAACAAACACGTGACCATCGCAGCACTGATTGAATTTATTCATACCGCCACGCTGTTACATGATGACGTCGTCGACGAGTCTGACATGCGGCGTGGTAAAGCCACGGCCAATGCTGCGTTTGGTAATGCGGCGAGTGTGCTGGTCGGTGATTTTATCTATACGCGTGCTTTTCAGATGATGACCAGCCTGGGATCGCTTCGCGTATTAGGGCTGATGTCTGATGCCGTGAACGTGATCGCTGAGGGAGAAGTTCTCCAGTTGATGAACGTGAACGATCCCGACATCACTGAAGAGAGCTATATGCATGTGATTTACAGCAAAACAGCCCGTCTGTTTGAAGCTGCAGCGCAGGCATCCGCGATTTTGGCAGAGGCGACTCCGGCGCAAGAGAAAGCCCTTCAGGACTACGGGCGTTACCTTGGTACGGCATTCCAGTTGATCGATGATCTGCTTGATTACAGCGCAGATGGCGAAACCTTAGGCAAAAATGTGGGTGACGATCTGAGTGAGGGCAAACCCACGCTGCCGTTATTGCATGCCATGAAACATGGATCCTCCGCGCAAGCCGCGATGATCCGTAGCGCAATTGAAGAAGGCAACGGGCGCCATTTATTGGAGCCAGTTCTGGAAACCATGCAACAATGTGGCTCATTAACCTATACGCGCCTGCGTGCCGAAGAAGAGGCTGATAAAGCGATTGCTTCACTGAACGCGCTACCGGAATCGCCCTGGCGCAGTGCCCTTGAAGCCTTGGCACACATGTCCGTTCAACGCGACTTCTGATTCTGGGGGCACCGTGCCCCCTGCATCTCTCCTGCCTTATCCCCTTCCCTTTTTCGCCAGCAAATTGCGTTAAGATCCATCTTTTACTGGAATTATTTGGTAAATTTGCGCTATATATCATTTAAAAATAAGCACTATCTCTCACTGAGTATTGAGAAAAAGGGCCCGGCAACAAGGCCAGGCTGGCCTGTCGGGATTAAGGAAGCAGAGCAACAAGGAGAAGTTTATGCGTCAGAATGATTGGCATCCGGCTGATATCATTGCCGAGCTACGCAAGCGTGGTACCAGTATGGCCGCGGTGTCCCGCAATGCGGGATTGAGTTCATCAACACTGTCCAACGTGTTAATACGCCCCTGGCCAAAAGGGGAATGGCTGGTCGGTGATGCCCTTCACGTCCACCCAAAAGAAATCTGGCCGAGTCGCTATTACGATCAGTACGGCAAATTGCTGGACAGACGCTGTCGTGAACCATAAAAAAAGGCCGGATATCCGGCCTTTTTTACAGGGTGAAGATCGTCTCGATCACTCGCCGCTAACGCGCTCAATGTTAGCGCCCAGCGCACGCAACTTATCTTCAATGTGCTCGTAACCGCGATCAATATGGTAGATGCGATCAACCTGCGTGGTGCCTTCCGCAATACAGCCCGCCAGTACTAAACTGGCGGAAGCACGAAGATCGGTAGCCATCACTTGTGCACCAGACAACTTCTCCACGCCGTGGCAAATCGCCGTATTGCCTTCCAGTTCTGCATGCGCGCCCATACGAATCAGTTCCGGGACGTGCATAAAGCGGTTTTCAAAGATGGTTTCCGTGATCACACCGGTGCCTTCCGCCACCAGGTTGAGCAAGGTGAATTGCGCCTGCATATCGGTCGGGAATCCAGGATGCGGCATCGTGCGGATGTTCACCGCTTGTGGACGCTTACCGTGCATATCCAGACTGATCCAGTCCTCACCCACTTCAATATCCGCACCGGCTTCGCGCAGTTTGGCCAAAACAGCATCTAACGTATCGGGTTGTGCACTACGACAGATAACTTTACCGCCCGAAATGGCCCCCGCAATCAGGAAAGTGCCCGTTTCAATGCGATCCGGTAGCACGCGATAAACACCGCCACCCAGGCGCTCAACGCCTTCGATGGTGATTTTATCGGTACCTGCACCGCTAATTTTTGCCCCCAACGTGTTGAGGAAATTGGCGGTATCAACAATTTCTGGCTCACGCGCCGCATTTTCGATAACGGTAATCCCGGTCGCTAAGGTTGCGGCGCTCATGATGGTGACCGTTGCGCCAACGCTGACTTTGTCCATCACAATGTGGGCACCTTTCAGGCGACCCTCAACGGAGGCTTTAACATAGCCTTCCTCAAGACGGATTTCAGCGCCGAGCTTCTCCAGCCCAAAAATATGCAAATCAACCGGACGCGCACCAATGGCGCAGCCACCGGGCAGTGAAACCTGCCCCTGGCCAAAACGGGCGACCAGCGGGCCCAGAGCCCAAATGGATGCACGCATGGTTTTTACGAGATCATAAGGGGCACAATAGACATTCACGTCGCTGGCATCGATATGCACGGAACCGTTACGCGCCGTTTTCACCCCTAACTGGCTCAGCAGTTTCATGGTGGTATCGATATCTTTCAGCTTAGGGACGTTCTGAATCTCCACCGGCTCTTCGGCCAGCAACGCGGCGAACAGGATCGGCAGCGCCGCATTCTTAGCGCCTGAAATAGTGACTTCCCCATTCAGACGGGTGGGCCCCTGTACTTGAAATTTATCCATTGCAACTGCTCTCTTCGTCAATTCCTGCCGCGCCCAAAGGGCTTCGCGGCTTAAAACCCGTTTAGTTTACGATCTCTCGCCCACTCTTCCGGCGTGAAGGTCTTGATTGATAACGCATGAATACGGTTATCAGCCAGATATTCCATCAGTGGCGCGTAGATCGCCTGCTGTTTTTTTACTCGATTCAGAGTACTGAACATCTCACCCACGGCAACCACCTGAAAGTGACTGCCATCGCCGGTCACATGCACTTCTTGCAGGGACAGCTTGCTCATCAGTACATCTTGAATTTCACTATTTTCCATAGGACGGCTTCATTGTTGAATGTTATCAGGCAGACATCTTAGTGGAATCTGCCATTATCTTAAACACGTAAAAAGCCCCGGCGGTGGGATAACCTGCTGGGGCTTGCCGTGAATAGAGCGAATCACTGGCTCACAGAGGACGGTGACATTAACGGCGCTAAATTGTACAAATCCAACAGCGTTTGCAGTTTATCTGTAACGCCCGTCAACGCAGGTTTCTCGTGGCCACTTTGTTGCTGGAGATGAAACAGTAGCGCAACGCCTGCCGAATCAACACGGGACAGCTCTGAAACATCAATCTGCTGACACTCTGCGGCGAGCGCTTTTCTCTGCTGCCAAAGTGGCTGCAGTGTTTCTGCAGTTAACTCTCCACGCAGAGATAACACCGTAGCGGTGTTTTGCCAGCTTAAGCGTTGGCTCATTTGGGCTGTTGATCCAATTTGATCGGCTGATTGGCCTGTTTGGTCAGTTCCGCCGTCAATCCGTCCACGCCTTTGGTGCGCAGTAAATCACCCCACTCATTCTGTTTGGTGGTGATCATGCTGATCCCCTCAGCAATCATGTCATAAGCCTGCCAGTGGCCAGTTTGGCTATTTTTACGCCACTGGAAGTCGAGGCGGACCGGCGGGCGACCATTGGGATCAATAATAGTGACGCGGATTGGCAGGATAGTGCTGTCACCTAACGCCTGCTCAGGCGCAATCTGGTAAGTTTGTCCGTTATACAACGCCAGTGCCTGACCATACGCCTGCGCCAGGTAATCTCCAAACGCCTTGAAATAAGCGTCACGCTGTTCGGGGGTCGCTTCTCGGTAGTAACGTCCTAAGACCAGCGCTCCCGCGTATTTGATTTGCACATACGGCATCAACTCTTCACGCACGATCTCACGCAGATAGTTAGGATCTTGTTTGATCTTCGGCTGTTCCGTCTTTAGGCGATCGAAGGTTTTTTTCGCCGCTTCATTCATCATCGCGTAGGGATTACTTTGGTCGGCCGCATGCGCAGCCATTGGGGCGATCGCCAACATGGCAATCATAAGGAGTCGTTTAAACATTCTTGTTTCCTCTGTATGCAGCGCTTAGGGTCCTGGCACTGTCGGTGAAGCCGTTGCTGGCGTACTTTCCTGAGATGCCTTGTTATCATCCCCACTGCCGCTTTTGTACAGGAACTGTCCGATTAGGTCTTCCAGCACCATGGCAGATTTCGTGTCGTGTAACGTTGAACCGTCTTTCAACAGCGCCGTGCCCATTTCGGGATCGTCGAAGCCAACATTCAGCGCCAAATATTGCTCCCCCAGCAGACCCGATGTGCGAATGGCGAGTGAACTGGTATCCGGGATATGATCGTACTGCTCATCGATATTCATGGTCACGCGAGGTAAATAGCTTTTCGGATCGAGAGAAATATCCGTTACGCGCCCAATGACAACACCACCAATTTTAACGGGTGACGCCGTTTTTAAGCCACCGATATTGTCAAAGGTGGCATACAGTTTCCAGGTTGGATTCGTTCCCAACGATTTGACATCTGCAACGCGGAAACAGAGAAAAATGGCCGCCAAGATAGCCAGCATTAGAAAAATCCCAACCCAAATTTCACTCTTTTTTGTCTGCATGTCTTAATTCCCAAACATCAGTGCCGTCAGCACAAAATCCAGTCCCAACACCGCCAATGAGGAGTGCACCACTGTCCGTGTCGTTGCACGGCTTATCCCTTCTGAAGTCGGCACCGCATCATAGCCATTAAACAGCGCAATCCAGGTCACGGTTACCGCAAAGACAGCACTCTTGATCACACAATTGATGATATCCATGCGTAGATCCACCGCACTTTGCATCGCTGACCAGAAAAACCCGCTATCAATGCCTTTCCAACTGACGCCCACCAGCGCACCACCAATAATACCCACGGCGGTAAAGATCAGCGCCAGCAGAGGCATACTGATAAATCCGGCCCAGAAACGCGGTGATATCACGCGCCGTAGCGGGTCAACCGCCATCATTTCCATACTGGAAATTTGCTCTGTGGCCTTCATGAGACCAATCTCAGCCGTTAATGCTGAACCTGCACGACCGGCAAATAGCAGTGCCGTGACCACAGGGCCTAATTCACGTAACAGTGACAGCGCCACTAACATGCCCAGGCTGGTTTCCGCGCTGTAGGTGGTGAGTACCAGGTAGCCTTGCAAACCCAGCACCATGCCGATAAACAATCCGGACACCACAATAATCAGCAGTGATAACACGCCGATGCTGTACAGTTGTTTGATTAACAGGGGAAAATGCTTACGAAACTCCGGTTTGCCCACCAGCGCGTGAAAAAGCATTAAGCCTGCTCGTCCAAATGCCGCACAAGTGTTGATCCCCCGTCGCCCCAGCGCGGCAACCGCACGAATAGCCATTGGTGGTTAACTCCCTAAGCCCAACATGTCCTGCTGATAATCGCCGGCAGGAAAACGAAAAGGCACCGGTCCATCGGCGATACCTTTAATAAATTGTCGCACACGCGGATCGCTGTTTTCTCGTAACCCTTCTGGCGTACCCTGCGCGACGATTTTCTGATCCGCCACAATATAAGCGTAATCGGCGATACTCAAGACCTCGGGCACGTCGTGCGAAACCACGATGCAGGTCAAACCTAATGCGTGATTAAGTTCGTCAATCAGCTTAACCAATACCCCCATGGTGATGGGATCTTGCCCGACGAAAGGCTCATCAAACATGATGAGCTCGGGTTCCAGGGCAATGGCGCGGGCCAATGCAGCACGGCGAGCCATACCGCCTGAAAGCTCTGAAGGCATCAATTTCGCCGCTCCGCGTAACCCGACCGCTTCCAGTTTCATCATCACGGTGCTGTGTAATAACGGCTCCGGCAATGTTGTGTGTTCACGTAAAGGCCAGGCCACGTTGTCATACACGTTGAGATCGGTAAACAGCGCCCCCGACTGAAACAGCATGCTCATTTTCTTACGCGCTTCATACAGCTTAGCGCGCGACAGCGTGGGAATATTATCACCATTGAACCAAATTTCGCCGGCGTCGGGCTGCAACTGACCGCCAATCAAGCGAAGCAGCGTGGTTTTTCCAATTCCCGACGGCCCCATAATCGCCGTTACTTTGCCCTTCGGCACCGTGAGCGAAATATCATCGAAAATCGGTCGATTACCGCGTGAAAAGCTCACACCGCGAACCTCAACCAAATTCATAACATCCCCTTTGCTAGCATTTAGGCGAAACAGTGTACCGCTGATGGTACCCTGATCCCGCAGTGGCTGAATACCTTTACAGAAACTTACCTGCCAGACGTGGCTAAAGTTGGCATCCGTTTTACTTTTTGCCGCCACACGGTCAAAATCACTGCCATAAAAAATTAATACGCCGAGTAGACCGGTAGGCGCGCCGAGTATACCCGATCAAAGGATGTTTCATGCTGTTAGCAACCGCACTGCTGATTATCGGTTTCCTCCTACTGGTTTACGGGGCCGATCGCCTGGTGTTCAGTGCCGCTATTCTGAGTCGTTCCCTCGGCATCCCGCCGCTTATTATTGGTATGACCGTTGTCAGTATCGGCACTTCTCTGCCGGAGATGATCATTTCTTTTTCCGCCTCGCTTCACGGGCAGGTCGATTTAGCCGTGGGAACCGCCATCGGCTCGAATATCACCAATATTCTGTTAATTCTGGGAGGCGCGGCGTTGCTTCACCCGCTCACCGTGCATTCCAATTTGATCCGCCGTGAACTGCCGTTGATGCTGCTGGTCACCCTGCTGTGTGGCATTACACTGTTTGATAATGTGCTAAGCCGCTACGACGGCGTTTTATTGATTGCCTTAGCCGTTGGCTATCTGCTGTTTATTATCAAAATCGCGCGCAACAGCAGTCAGGACTCCTTTACGAAGGAGCAACTTGCCGAACTTCCTCAGGATGACACGGGCAATACAGTCGCCTTTCTCTGGCTGGCCGTTGCCTTGATTTTGTTACCCATGTCGACGCGGATGGTCATTGATAATGCCACGGTAATTGCCGACGCGTTTGGCGTTAGTGAACTGGTGATTGGCCTGACGCTGATTGCCATTGGCACCAGCTTGCCGGAATTAGCGACCGTGATCGCCGGGGCCTTAAAAGGTGAAGATGACATCGCGATTGGCAATTTGATTGGCGCGAATATTTTTAATCTCGCCATCGTGCTCGCCCTGCCCGCACTGTTTAATCCCGGCGCCATCGACGGACACGCGTTTGCGCGTGACTATTGGGTCATGCTGGCGGTGAGCGCGCTGTTTGCCCTACTGTGTTTGCAACGGCGCCGCCGCATTGGCCGCCTGGCAGGTGTCCTGCTGGTCGGTGGCTTCATTGCCTGGCTCTATTTTGTATTTAGCAGCCCTTCAGCCCTCCTCTGACGAAAGGATTATCACGATGACCAAGAACACCGACTTCGATTTCCAACATGCCGGAAAAGAAGTGTTGCGTATTGAGCGTGAAGGTTTGGCGCAGCTGGATCAATACATCAACGATGACTTTAGCCGCGCCTGCCAAATGATGTTGTTATGCACCGGCAAAGTCGTGGTCATGGGCATGGGGAAATCAGGACACATCGGCAGAAAACTGGCAGCGACTTTCGCCAGCACGGGCACGCCAGCCTTTTTTGTCCATCCGGGAGAGGCCAGCCACGGTGATTTAGGTATGGTGTCTGCGCAAGATGTGGTGATAGCCATTTCCAACTCCGGGGAATCGGATGAAATTCTGGCCTTGATTCCGGTACTCAAGCGGCTGCATGTTAAATTAATCTGTATGACAGGTCGTCCAGAGAGCGCGATGGCGAAAGCCTCTGACGTGCATCTGTGCGTCCATGTCCCTCAGGAAGCCTGCCCGCTGGGATTAGCCCCCACCAGCAGTACCACCGCAGTATTAGTGATGGGTGATGCGCTCGCCGTCGCCTTACTGGAGGCCCGCGGCTTCACACCTGAGGATTTCGCGCTTTCACACCCTGGCGGCGCGCTGGGTCGCAAATTGCTGTTACGCATCGCCGATATTATGCATACCGGCAGCGAAATCCCTCGCGTCGCACCGGATGCCTCGCTGCGTGATGCTCTGATTGAAATTACGCGTAAGAATTTAGGTCTGACGGTCATTTGTGACGAACAAGATCACATTGAAGGCCTGTTCACCGATGGGGATCTGCGCCGCGTCTTTGACATGGGTATTGATATTCAGCAAGCCAGTATTGCGCAGGTGATGACACGCGGCGGCATCCGCGTTGCGCCTACCATGTTGGCCGTTGATGCCTTGAATTTGATGGAATCAAAACACATTACTGCTGTATTGGTGGCGGAAGGCGATAAACTGGTCGGCATTGTTCATATGCATGACATGCTGCGCGCAGGCGTGGTGTAACGGAAAAGAATCATGAAAGATCATACACAGACCATGCAAGATACCTGTTACGGCCCCGTAGCGACCGCCCTGATGCAAAAAGCAGCCGCCATCCGCCTGCTGATTTGTGATGTCGATGGCGTAATGTCAGATGGCCTGATTTATATGGGAAACAGCGGGGAAGAGCTCAAAGCGTTTAACGTTCGTGATGGCTATGGCATCCGTTGTTTGCTGACCAATGACGTAGAAGTCGCTATCATCACCGGACGCAAAGCCAAGCTGCTGGAAGATCGCTGCCAGACGTTGGGCATTACGCATCTTTACCAGGGCCAGTCAGATAAGGTTTTGGCCTTCCGCGAACTTCTGGATAAACTGTCAGTTACGCCCGAACAAGTAGCTTATATCGGTGATGATTTAATCGACTGGCCTGTGATGGCACAGATTGGTCTCAGTGTGGCGGTCGCCGATGCCCATCCGCTGCTATTAACCCGTGCTGATTACGTCACGCAAATCCCTGGTGGCCGAGGCGCAGTGAGAGAAATTTGCGATTTGATTCTGATCGCGCAAGACAAATTTGAGGATGCCAAAGGGCAGTCAGTATGAGTAAAACCAGGCGTTGGATAACCCTGATTCTGGCCATTATTGCCGTGATTTTGGTGGGATTAAACCTCACCAGTGAAGATGATAGTGCCAGCTCGAATACACCGCAGGACGGTGAGCCCACCTATATCAGTGACCAGGCCCAAACCGTGGTTTATAACCCGCAGGGTGCGTTAAACTATAAATTGGTTGCCGATAAAGTTGAGTATTTTTCGGAAGAAGAGCTGAGCTGGTTTACCCGCCCAGTGATGACGACGTATGACGAGAACAAAATCGCCACCTGGTCAGTGCGTGCAGACAAAGCGAAACTGACCAAAGACCGCATGCTTTACCTATACGGGCACGTAGAAGTTAACGCCTTAACGCAGGATGCTCAGCTTCGGCGGATCCAAACCGATAATGCGCAAGTGAACCTGATCACGCAGGACGTGACGTCTGATGACCAGGTTAAACTGTCTGGTACCAGCTTCAATGCAACAGGCATGAAAATGCGTGGCAATTTACGTAAGAAAACCGCCGAGCTGATTGAGAAGGTGCAAACCTCATATGAAATTCAAAATGAACAAAAACAGCCTTAATGTCTTTCTGGCCAGCGTACTGTTCGCTGCCGCCCTGCCTGCTTTCGCACTCACAGGGGATTCAGAAAAGCCCGTTAGCGTCACGTCACAAAACCAGGCATTAGATATGAATGGTAACGTGGCGACATTCACAGGTAACGTCATCATTACTCAGGGTTCGATTAAAATCACTGCGGATAAAGTGGTGGTGAATCGCCCTGGTGGAGACAGCAATAAGACCATTATTGATGCTTACGGCGCCCCTGCTACGTTCTATCAGATGCAAGACAACGGCAAGCCGGTTCAAGGCCATGCGCAGAAAATGCATTATGAACTGGCAAAAGACTTTGTTGAGCTGACGGGTGAAGCCTATCTGGAGCAGTTGGACAGCAACGTCAAAGGCGATCGTATTACCTACCTGGTGAAAGAGCAGAAGATGCAAGCCTTCAGCAACAACAGTGGTAAGCGCGTCACCACCATTCTGGTGCCTTCGCAGTTGCAAGACAAAGGCAACACCGGACAGAAAAAGAGTAACTAATTCGAATGGCTACTTTAATTGCTGAAAACCTGGCGAAGGCCTACAAAGGCCGTCGCGTTGTCGAAGATGTCAGCCTGGAAGTAAAATCAGGTGAAATCGTCGGCCTGCTCGGCCCCAACGGTGCCGGTAAAACCACCACCTTTTATATGGTGGTGGGTATTGTCCCACGCGATGCCGGACGTATCGTCATCGACGATGAAGATATCAGTATCCTGCCTCTGCATGCGCGCGCGCGCCGCGGGATTGGTTACCTTCCGCAGGAAGCCTCAATCTTTCGTCGTTTGAGCGTCTACGACAACCTGATGGCCGTGCTACAAATTCGTGACGATCTCTCTACCGAACAACGTGAAGATCGTGCGAATGAACTGATGGAAGAGTTTCATATCTCCCATCTGCGCGACAGCATGGGACAAGCCCTGTCCGGCGGTGAACGCCGTCGTGTGGAAATTGCCCGTGCGCTGGCGGCGAACCCCAAATTCATTCTGTTGGATGAGCCATTTGCCGGTGTTGACCCCATTTCGGTCATCGACATTAAAAAGATCATTGAACATCTGCGTGACAGCGGCCTGGGTGTACTGATTACCGATCACAATGTCCGTGAAACGCTGGCGGTATGTGAACGGGCTTATATCGTCAGTCAGGGGAACCTGATCGCTCACGGTTCGCCAGAAGAAATCCTGGCAGATGAACAAGTTAAACGAGTTTACTTGGGCGAAGAGTTCAGACTCTGATATGGTGTTTGAGATACCCGTGTCACAAGAGGATGTTGTACTCTGAATATGAAGCAAGGTTTGCAACTCAGGCTGAGCCAACAGCTCGCTATGACACCCCAACTGCAACAAGCCATTCGCCTGTTGCAGCTTTCCACGCTTGAATTGCAACAGGAAATTCAGCAGGCGCTGGACAGCAACCCTTTGCTGGAGCAAACGGAACTGCATGACGAAATTGAGAGTCGTGACAGCCAAGAAACGGACGTTTTAGACACGCGAGAAGCGCTAGAACAGAAGGAGATGCCTGACGAACTGCCGCTTGATGCCAGTTGGGATGAAATCTACACCGCGGGAACGCCCTCCGGCACAGCGACCGACTACCACGACGACGAATTGCCCATCTATCAGGGTGAAACCACGCAATCCTTGCAGGATTTCCTGATGTGGCAAGTCGAGCTCACCCCTTTTACCGACACTGACCGCGCGATTGCCACCTCCATTGTCGATGCCGTTGATGAAACTGGCTATCTGACGATCCCACTTGAAGACATCCTGGAAAGCATCGGCAACGATGAGATTGCGTTGGATGAGGTAGAAGCGGTACTAAAACGTGTACAACGTTTTGATCCGGTGGGTGTCTGCGCGCGCGATCTTCGCGACTGCTTGCTGGTGCAGCTCTCCCAGTTTGCGGTGACCACACCGATGCTGACAGAAGCGCGTTTGATCGTCAGCGAACATTTAGATCTGCTGGCCAATCATGACTTCCGCAGCCTGATGCGCGTAACGCGCCTGAAAGAAGATGTTTTAAAGGACGCAATGGCGCTGATTCAGTCTCTGGATCCTCGCCCTGGACAGTCGATCAATACCAGTGAACCGGAATACGTGATCCCCGATGTGCTGGTACGTAAAAGTGGCGCGCTCTGGACCGTAGAATTGAATGCCGACAGTGTGCCACGTTTGAAAATCAATCAACATTATGCTGCGCTGGGAAGCTCTTCACGCAACGAAAGCGACACACAATTCATCCGCAGTAACTTGCAGGAAGCCAAGTGGCTAATCAAAAGCCTCGAAAGTCGTAATGATACGTTATTGAAAGTTTCTCGTTGTATTGTGGAACAGCAGCAGGCATTTTTTGAACAAGGTGAAGAGCATATGCGTCCGATGGTGCTGGCCGATATCGCCAGCGCCGTGGAGATGCACGAATCCACCATTTCCCGTGTGACCACGCAAAAGTATCTGCACAGTCCACGTGGCATTTTTGAGCTGAAGTATTTCTTTTCCAGTCACGTCAATACGGAGAGCGGCGGCGAAGCCTCTTCCACAGCAATCCGTGCATTGGTGAAGAAACTTATCTCGGCGGAAAATCCCGCCAAACCCCTGAGTGACAGTAAGTTAACGACTATGCTATCTGAACAAGGCATCATCGTCGCAAGACGCACCGTCGCAAAGTACCGCGAATCGTTGTCCATCCCGCCGTCAAACCAGCGTAAACAATTGGTATGACAGAACTGATAAGGAAGCGAATATGCAGCTAAACATTACTGGAAAAACGGTTGAAGTCACTGACGCAATGCGTGGCTATTTGAATGAAAAATTTGCCAAGCTTGAGCACTACTTTGAGCATATAAACCAGGTTTACATTGTACTTAACGTGGAAAAGGTGAATCATGTGGCGGATGCCACACTGCACGTTAATGGGGGTGAGCTGCATGCTTCTTCAGCCGAACAAAAAGATATGTACGCGGCAATTGATGGCCTGATTGATAAATTGGCGAAGCAATTGAAGAAACACAAAGAGAAAATGAAGCAACACTAAATTCACCGACGCTGTAACTCTGCGTCACCCACGCCCGGTTAACAAAACCGGGCTTGGGATCGTTGCATGATGCAACCGCTTTGCGTGACAGGCTACTGGCGCACGCAATACCGGAAATTGATGTATAGAACCAAGTGATACCATGATGAATAATGACCTAACACTGGAACTGAACACGGTGCTCAGTCTCGAATGCACACGAAGTAATGTGCACTGTCAGAGTAAAAAACGGGCGCTGGAAATTATCAGCGAACTGGCGGCAACATCGCTGAACTTGCCTTATCAGACGATTTTTGAAGCCTTACTGACACGGGAAAAAATGGGCAGCACCGGCATCGGCAACGGTATTGCCATTCCGCACGGGAAGCTGGAAGAAGACACGCTGCGTGCGGTTGGGGTGTTTATTCATCTTGAGCAACCGATCGCCTTTGATGCGATCGATAATCAACCGGTTGATCTACTGTTTGCGTTACTGGTGCCAGCAGACCAATGCAAGACCCACTTGCATACCTTATCGCTGGTCGCCAAACGTTTGGCAGATAAAAGCGTTTGCCGTCGCTTACGCAGTGCGCGCAGCGACGCAGAACTGTATGAAATCATCACCGCGAGTCAGGAAGAAGGACACTAAGTCACTCGCGTCATCCACTATGCAGGAGAGAATGAGATGGTGCTGATGATTGTCAGCGGTCGTTCAGGTTCAGGTAAATCAGTGGCACTGCGCGCATTAGAGGACATGGGCTTCTACTGTGTCGATAACTTGCCCGTTGAATTGTTGCCCGAGTTAGCGAACTCTCTGGTTGAACGCCAGATCTCTGCCGCCGTCAGTATTGACGTGCGTAATATGCCTGAAACGCCTGAAGTGCTGGAAACCGCACTGACCAATCTGCCTGGCAGCTTTTCTCCTCAATTATTGTTTCTGGATGCCGATCGCAATACCTTGATTCGCCGCTACAGCGACACGCGCCGTTTGCACCCTCTTTCCAGTAAAAATTTATCGCTCGAAAGTGCCATTGATGAAGAAAACGATCTGTTGGAACCGCTGCGATCGCGGGCCGATTTGATCGTGGATACCTCTGAAATGTCTGTGCACGAACTGGCTGAAATGCTGCGTACGCGTTTGCTGGGTAAGCGCGAACGTGAACTCACCATGGTTTTTGAGTCATTCGGTTTTAAACACGGTATTCCTATCGATGCCGATTACGTCTTTGACGTGCGCTTTCTTCCCAATCCGCACTGGGATCCCAAATTACGCCCGATGACCGGTTTAGATCGTCCCGTTGCCGCCTTTTTGGATCGCCACACTGAAGTACACAATTTTATCTATCAGACGCGCAGCTATCTTGAATTGTGGCTTCCGATGCTGGAAACCAATAACCGCAGTTATCTGACAGTGGCGATTGGCTGTACCGGTGGCAAACACCGCTCAGTGTATATTGCAGAACAACTGGCAGACTACTTTCGTTCCCGCGGCAAAAATGTCCAGTCTCGCCATCGGACGCTGGAAAAACGCAAATCATGACCGTTAAGCAAACTGTTGAAATTACCAATAAACTGGGGATGCATGCGCGCCCAGCAATGAAACTTTTCGAGTTAGTACAAAGTTTTGATGCCGAAGTGTTATTGCGTAACGAAGCGGGTACCGAAGCAGAAGCCAGTAGCGTCATCGCACTGCTGATGCTGGATTCGGCGCAAGGCGGACAAATTGAGATTGAAGCGACAGGGCCACAAGAAACAGAAGCCCTTACTGCCGTTATTGACCTGTTTGCAGCCGGTTTCGACGAGGAATAAGCGCCTCGTCGAATCCCCATCACAGTAAGTGATGCTGCCTGAGAAACCCCTCTCCCCCTAATTGCCGCATCTGGCGCATGATCCATTGCTGACGCTGGCGTACATAAGCGGAAGGTGCATTGGCTTTAAAGCGCATTGGATTCGGCAATACAGCGGCCAGTAATGCCGCTTCCGACATGCTCAACCGGCTTGCTGGTTTATTAAAATAGCGTTGAGCAGCGGCTTCTACACCAAAAATCCCGTCGCCGAACTCAGCCACATTCAAATAGACCGTCAGGATACGCCGCTTCGTCCAGACCACCTCGATGCCCGCGGTCAATCCCGCTTCTAATCCTTTCCTTACCCAACTTCGTCCATCCCACAGAAAGACATTTTTGGCTGTTTGCTGTGAGAGGGTGGAAGCCCCACGCATGCGTTCATCTTCCCCACTCAGCACCGTTTGGATGGCCTGCACATCAAATCCCCAGTGCGAGGGAAACTTCTGGTCTTCTGCGGCAATCACCGCCAGCGCCATCCACGGTGAGATATCGTCCATTCCAGCCCAGTCAGAATGCGCAACATAATCGAAATCACCACTGAACCACGCGCTGATTTGGCGCTCGGCCATCACCGCGGAAAAAGGCACCGGGATAAATGCAAATGCGATAATTCCGATAGCCCACAGGCTCACAATTGCCGCAGTGGCACGAATAAGTACACTGCGCAAACGTAACATAAGACTTTTCTTGCTACGTTTGCTCATAGCGTCATTTCCACCACACGACGAACCAGCTTATCAATACCTCGTGCGGCGTCGCTGATACGGGTCGCTACCATCCAGGCTGGCGTGGTGACAATACGCTGAGCTTCATCCACCACGATATCGTCTACCGGGCAAATCACATGTTCTGCTCCCATATCCTCAACAATTTCAATCGTATCGGGATCATTCCCAATCGTTATACGAACAGGGTCTTCAGATGCGACTAATTTCGGTACTAAAACGGGGGCAATGCACATTAATCCAATTGGTTTGCATTGCTTATGAATTTCCTGGAAAAGGCGGTGCAATTGTTCATTGACTGAACAATTTTCTCTCTGCTGGGCAAAGTCACTCAGGTGATGTACCGCACCAAATCCACCAGGAATGATTAACGCATCAAGCGTATTGGCATCAGCATCGGCCAGGGATGTGATGTTACCGCGCGTCAGCCGCGCAGCCTCTACTAAAACACGGCGAACATCGGTTTGCGCTTCACCATTAATATGATTTATTACAGTCACTTGCTCAATATCCGGCGCAAAGCAAACCGCTTCCGCACCAGCCTGTTCAATGGCTAATAATGTGAGGATAACCTCTTGAATTTCACTGCCATCGAAGACGCCACAACCGCTCAGCACAACACCAATACGTTTCATAAAATCATTCCTTACTTGACTGTGTTGGCAAATTAATGTTTCCTATAACCAAAGACTGCTCTGCATCACACATTTTAATGAATCTTGTCGCAGCAGTACCAGGATTTGCTATCGTATATTTTAGCTTTACCCAATACCGTGTTCGGGCCAGCCATAACATTTATTCAGGCGCGAACAGAACGTTTCCCTGGTGTTGGCGCAGTATTCGCGCACCCCGGCCTTGAGCTGGGGTCATTTTTTTCTGGCGTCCTGAACCCAGATTCGTAAGACACTAACGTCCTGTCTCCAGTCACGTTTTAGCTCTTCAATCCATTCCTGCACGTTATCCCACCATGCGGGGAGCTCTGGGCTCTGAATCTGTTTTGCTAATTGTTGTAACCGTAATAAGCCCACCGAACCGGCAGCCCCTTTTATTTTATGGCCCTCTTCAGCGATGCCTTTTTGGTCACGCGCCATCATGTTGGAATCCAGAACCGCCAAATAATCTGGCATCATTTTCTCGAACATCGCCAGGCTTTGTTCAATTAACTCTGGTCCAACTAATTCGATGTATTGCTCCAGCATGGCAATATCCAGCAAAGCACGGTGCTGTTCTTGCTGCTCGTGCGCATCCTGTGGATCTTCCTCGGTCACCGGGCGATCCCAGAACTTTTTAATGACCGCTGTTAAAGCGGGAACGGCGAGTGGCTTGCTCAGGACATCGTCCATCCCGGCATCCAGATACTCTTTTTTGTCTTTCAACACGTTGGCCGTTAACGCCACCAAAGGCGGCAACTGCGAGGCGTGATAGCACTTGCGCAGCTCACGCGCCACATCCAGCCCTGTCATATCCGGCAGTTGGATATCCAGCAGCACCAGGTCGTATTCATCAGGGGTATACATCGCCAGCGCTTCCTGGCCGGTCATCGCCACATCCACACTGCTGCCCAACTTCTCCAGTACCGAGCGTGCAACCACCACGTTCAGTTCGATGTCTTCCACCAGCAAGACATGCAGCGCAGGCAGAGGCATCTGTTCTTCTTCCGCTACCGCTTCATCAGGTTGGTCGACAGCGGGCGCCTGCAGCGTCAGCACAAAACAGGCGCCCTCGCCCGGTTGGCTATGAACAGCAATGTCTCCACCCATACTTTGTGCAAGCCGGCGAGAAACGGCGAGCCCAATGCCGGTACCGGTCGCAGGTTTCCCCCCGTGCTGATCTTTAACCTGGTAATACATCGCAAAAATCTTGTCCTGCTCGTCCAGTGGGATCCCCATACCGGAATCTTCCACTTCAAAACGCAGCTGTTCCTGATGCCAGCGCACACGCACTTCAATTTTGCCTTCACGGGTAAATTTCACGGCGTTGCTAATCAGATTCCACAGGATCTGCCGTAAACGCGTACCATCCGCAATCAGGGTATGCGGCATCGGCGGCTCTGCATCCAGCACAAAGCGCAGTCCTTTGGGCTGGGCTAACAGACCTGAGAGGTTTTCAAGATCGGCTAAAAAGCCCGTGAAATCGATGGGTTGATTATACAACTGGACTTTACGGCGCTCTATTTTGTCCATCTCGATAACATCATTAAAGATGTTGCCCAATGTGATGGCCGAGACATGAATCGTTTTCAGGTATTTCTGCTGCTCGGCGTTGAGCTCGGTATCCAACAAAATGCGGCTCAAGCCCACGATGCCATTGAGCGGTGTCCGCAGTTCATGGCTGATGGTTGAGATAAAGGTGGTTTTCTCCCGACTGGCGTTCTCTAACGCATCCTGATAGCGCTTACGCTCGGTAATATCGCGTCCAAAGCCCATCAGCCCATTGCGTTTGCCGATGCGGTCGTAATACGGCACCTTGCGGATTTCAAAACAGGCCTTGCGCCCGTCAGGATATTGCAGCCATTGCTCGTAGGTGAGCGAGACATTGTGCCGAAACACTTTCTCATCCGTTTCCAAGACTTTCGTCGCCGCATCATTGTCATACACATCATTGGGCGTCAGACCCACTAGCTGTTTTTCGCTTTTGCCCGTCAGCAGTTCCATCGCCCGGTTACAACCGGAGAACTGCTGGTCTATGTTCCGATAGAAAACCAGGTCGGGAGAGGCGTCTAAAAAGGAACGCAGGAAAGAGGATTGCTGTTCCAGCTCGATTTGAGCCTGCTCACGGCGCGCCATCTCATCGGTGAGTTTTTCCATGGCCTGCGAGCGGGCTTGCTCTGCGTTGATACGATCGGTGATTTCCTGATTAAGCTGGGCAATGTTGCCTTGTAATTGCTCATTCAGTTCCAAATCGCGATGGCGCATCTCTTCCAGCTTGGCAACCAACCGCGATAAACGCTGGCGTGACTCTTCCAGTTGCTCAACCACCACTGACAGAAAATAGACTGCCCAGGGGGTGATCAGTAAGCCGAAAAACACCGAGCGAACAACATCGATGCTTTCAACATGGCCGCGCAACAACATGGTCACGGCCATCTGCACAACCATCGCTAACACCACCAGCGCAGAGGCCAGCAGCAGTGAAAAACGGACCAGCCCCAGTTTCACCATTAAATCAACATAATACTGGGCCAGTAAACGGATCTGTTTCATAGCATTCCTCATCCTGATCGGCTGAACAATCATACCCTGGATAGCGTCGGTGGACCTACGTTGACAGCCCACCCGGTTTTTCGCACCACAGCAGTGCACTCAGCGCCTTTTTGCACGTCAAAGCGGGAAAGCTATTGACTAATTTATGCAACGGAATAATCTGATGTGCCGCGCTCACTGCGCAATTTTCTTAATCTGCTCAATGATTCATCACAATGCTTCCTGCATTGTGTCTGCACTCCTATTATCCCAACGAATAATAATTCACATTTATCGGTGTTTTAATCACAGCCGCACGATTAAATTTACTAATGACCCATGGCAGTTTGATTCAAATATGCATTCGGCTTAAAAACAGTTGCATTGCGCGGCCCATCGCGGTCAAACAGCACATTGTGCTACCAATACCCACAGCACCAGCATGGTGCAGCAATTTGCTCGCCGCACTATAGTGATACGCCTCACACTTCCGTTGGGTTCAATGACCACTCTATTACAATAAAAATACACATCATATCTTTATAAATCATAAGGATAACCCATCAATAAGCGCGAAAAGCCTGAGTAAGAACGGCATTTGACCTGAGTTCGCTTTCCCGATAAGTTGGAAATCCGCTGGAAGCTTTCTGGACGGGTGTTCGAACCGTCATATTTATGCAGTAACTGAGATTCCCTCTGAAACAAGTCCCGATAACTTGTGACACCGACAATAATGGCCATCAAGAGGGGTGACTGACGCGGCAAAGCAGCAATGCAGCCCATCTTTCGCCAGCCCTTTTTGCGCCTCTGTCGCGCCGGGGAATCTCCGCAGAGCCTGGGGAGGTTCACTAATATGTTGTACGATAAATCCCTTGAAAAGGATAACTGTGGTTTCGGCCTGATCGCCCACATAGAAGGCGAACCAAGCCACAAGGTGGTGCGAACCGCCATACATGCCTTAGCCCGTATGCAGCACCGTGGCGCGATCCTTGCCGATGGCAAGACCGGCGACGGCTGTGGCCTGCTTTTACAGAAGCCAGACCGCTTTTTCCGCGTAGTGGCAGAAGAGCGTAATTGGCGTTTGGCGAAAAACTACGCCGTGGGCATGCTGTTCCTGAATCAGGACGATGCACTGGCGCGCGAAGCCCGTAAGATTGTTGAAGAAGAAGTGGTTCGCGAAACCCTGTCTATTGTTGGCTGGCGTGAAGTGCCTACCAACCAGGATGTGTTGGGTGAAATCGCCCTTTCATCCATGCCGCGCATTGAGCAGTTGTTTATCAACGCCCCTGCCGGTTGGCGTCCACGCGATATGGAGCGTCGTCTCTATATGGCTCGCCGTCGTATTGAAAAGCGCATCACTGACAAAGAGTTCTATATCTGTAGTTTCTCAAACCAGGTCAATATCTATAAAGGCCTGTGTATGCCTATCGACCTGCCGCGCTTTTATCTGGATTTGGCAGATCTGCGTCTGGAATCGGCGATTTGCCTGTTCCACCAACGTTTCTCTACCAACACCGTGCCGCGTTGGCCGCTGGCGCAACCGTTCCGCTACATGGCGCACAACGGTGAGATCAACACCATTGCCGGTAACCGCCAATGGGCGCGTGCGCGTGCTTATAAATTCAATACGCCGCTGATCCCCGATCTGCAAACAGCCGCGCCTTTCGTCAACGAGACCGGTTCTGATTCCAGCTCAATGGATAACATGCTGGAACTGTTCCTGAATGGCGGAATGGACTTGGTGCGCGCGATGCGTTTGCTTGTGCCACCGGCCTGGCAGAACAACCCGGATATGGACCCCGAGCTGCGCGCCTTCTTCGATTTTAACTCCATGCACATGGAGCCATGGGATGGCCCAGCCGGTATCGTCATGTCCGATGGCCGCTACGCAGCCTGTAACCTGGACCGTAACGGCCTGCGTCCAGCCCGCTATGTCATTACCAAAGACAAGCTCATCACTTGCGCCTCGGAAGTCGGTATTTGGGATTATCAGCCCGATGAAGTGGTCGAAAAAGGCCGCGTAGGGCCGGGCGAGTTGATGGTCATCGATACCCGTGCTGGCCGCATTTTGCACTCCGCGGAAACCGATAACGATCTGAAAAGCCGTCATCCCTATGAAGAGTGGATGGCGAAGAACGTTAAACGCCTGGTGCCCTTTGAAGATTTGCCAAATGAACAAGTTGGCAGCCGCGAGCTGACAGACGATCTGCTGTCGACTTTCCAAAAGCAATTCGCCTACAGCAGCGAAGAGCTGGATCAGGTGATTCGCGTATTGGGTGAGAATGGTCAGGAAGCCGTAGGTTCAATGGGCGATGACACCCCGTTTGCCGTGCTGTCCAGCCGCCCACGCATTATCTATGACTATTTCCGTCAGCAGTTTGCACAGGTGACTAACCCGCCAATCGATCCACTGCGTGAAAACCACGTGATGTCACTGGCGACCAGCATTGGGCGTGAAATGAACGTCTTTTGTGAGGCAGAAGGCCAGGCACACCGCGTGAGTTTTAAATCCCCTATCCTGTTGTTCTCTGACTTCCGTCAGTTAACCACCCTGGAAGGCGAATATTATCGCGCAGATACCCTGGATTGTACCTTCAACCCCGCAGAGCAAACGCTGGAAGAAGCGGTCCATCACCTCTGCAACACGGCAGAAGAGATGGTGCGTAATGGCACCGTACTGCTGGTACTGTCCGATCGCAGCATCAGTGAAACCCGCTTACCTGTGCCGGCACCCATGATGGTCGGTGCGGTACAGACGCGCCTGGTGGATAAAAACCTGCGCTGCGATGCCAACATCATTGTTGAAACCGCCAGTGCCCGCGATCCGCACCATTTTGCGGTGCTGCTTGGTTTTGGTGCCACGGCAATCTATCCGTACCTTGCCTATGAATCCCTGGCGAAGATGGCCGATAGCGGTGTGATTAATAAAGATTACCGCACGCTGATGCTGAACTACCGTAACGGCATCAACAAAGGCCTGTACAAAATCATGTCCAAAATGGGCATCTCAACGATTGCGTCCTACCGTTGCTCGAAGCTGTTTGAAGCGGTCGGTCTGCATCAGGATGTCTCCGGTCTGTGCTTCCAGGGCGTGGTGAGTCGCATCAGCGGCGCTAACTTTGCTGATTTCCAGCAAGACTTAACCAATCTGGCAAAACGCGCCTGGTTGCTGCGTAAGCCATTGGATCAAGGTGGTCTGCTGAAATATGTTCACGGTGGTGAATACCATGCGTATAACCCTGACGTCGTCGCGACGCTACAACGCGCGGTTAACAGCGGGGAATACAGTGAGTATCAGCAGTACGCCAAACTGGTTAATGAACGTCCGGTTGCGACACTGCGTGATCTGCTGGCCATTCAGCCATCAGGCACCAGCATCAATGTCGATGACGTTGAGCCAGCCACTGAGCTGTATAAGCGCTTTGATACCGCGGCCATGTCCATCGGCGCACTGAGCCCAGAAGCTCACGAGTCATTGGCCGAGGCGATGAATGGCCTGGGAGGCTTCTCCAACTCCGGCGAAGGCGGTGAAGATCCCGCACGTTACGGCACTAACAAAGTTTCGCGCATCAAACAGGTTGCCTCAGGCCGTTTCGGTGTGACACCGGCCTATTTGGTTAACGCCGATGTGATTCAAATTAAAGTGGCACAAGGCGCGAAGCCGGGCGAAGGTGGCCAGTTGCCGGGTGACAAAGTGACGCCATACATCGCGAAACTGCGTTATTCGGTACCGGGCGTGACGTTGATTTCACCTCCGCCGCACCACGACATCTACTCCATCGAAGATTTAGCCCAGCTGATTTTCGATTTGAAACAGGTGAACCCGAAAGCGCTGATCTCTGTAAAACTGGTGTCAGAGCCGGGTGTCGGTACCATCGCCACCGGTGTTGCAAAAGCCTACGCCGATTTGATCACCATTGCGGGTTATGACGGCGGCACCGGAGCCAGCCCACTGAGCTCGGTTAAATATGCTGGCTGCCCATGGGAATTGGGCCTGGTGGAGACCCAGCAAGCGCTGGTCGCCAATGGCTTACGCCATAAAATCCGCCTGCAAGTTGATGGCGGCCTGAAAACCGGTAGCGACATCATTAAAGCCGCGATCCTGGGTGCAGAGAGCTTTGGCTTTGGCACTGGCCCGATGGTGGCCCTCGGCTGTAAATACCTGCGTATTTGTCACCTGAACAACTGTGCAACCGGTGTTGCAACCCAGGACGATAAACTGCGTAAGAATCACTATCACGGCCTGCCGTACAAAGTGACCAATTACTTCCAGTTTATTGCGCAGGAAACGCGTGAAATCATGGCGCAATTAGGTGTTAAACGCCTGACTGACCTGATTGGCCGCACAGAGTTGCTTAAAGAGCTGGAAGGCTTCACCGCTAAACAGCAGAACCTGGATTTGTCAGCGCTGCTGAAAACCGCAGAGCCTATGCCGGGCAAAGCCGTGCATTGCACTGAAGGTAACCCGCCGTTTGATAATGGCGTGCTGAATAAAACGCTACACGATCAGGCGATGCCGTTTGTGGAAGCGAAACAGAGCAAAACGTTCTATTTCGACATCCGCAATACCGACCGTTCTGTGGGTGCCACACTCTCTGGTGCTATTGCCGCTGCGCATGGCGATCAGGGGCTAGCTGGCGATCCGATTCGCGCGCACTTTAGCGGAACAGCGGGACAGAGCTTTGGCGTCTGGAACGCGGGCGGTGTCGAATTGACGCTGACAGGCGATGCAAATGATTACGTTGGTAAAGGTATGGCGGGTGGCATGTTAGCCGTGCGTCCTCCAGTGGGTTCAGCCTACCGTAGCCACGAAGCGACCATCATCGGCAATACCTGTTTGTATGGTGCAACCGGAGGCAAACTGTTCGCTGCTGGCCGTGCGGGTGAGCGTTTCGCCGTGCGTAACTCCGGTGCTATCACCGTGGTTGAAGGCATTGGTGATAACGGTTGCGAATACATGACCGGGGGCATCGTTTGTGTGCTGGGCCGTACTGGCGTGAACTTTGGCGCAGGAATGACCGGTGGTTTCGCCTACGTTCTGGATGAAGACGGAGAGTTCCGTAAACGCGTGAACCCTGAAATGGTTGAAGTGTTGAGCGTGGATGATCTGGCTATTCATGAAGAGCACTTGCGTGGCCTGATCACCGAACACGTGCAATCCACCGGTTCAGGCCGTGGTGAAGAAATTCTGGCGAACTGGTCCGACTGGGCAGCAAAATTCGCGCTGGTTAAACCGAAGTCCAGCGATGTTAAAGCGTTGTTGGGTCACCGTAGTCGTTCCGCAGCTGAGCTGCGTGTGCAGGCGCAGTAAGGGGTTAGAATGAGTCAGAACGTTTATCAGTTTATTGATTTGCAGCGTGTTGATCCCCCGAAAAAGCCGCTCAAAATCCGTAAAATAGAATTTGTAGAAATCTACGAGCCCTTCTCTGAAGGGCAAGCACAGGCCCAGGCAGATCGCTGCCTGGCCTGCGGTAACCCATACTGCGAGTGGAAATGTCCGGTACATAACTACATTCCTGACTGGCTGAAACTGGCCAATGAAGGACGCATTATTGAGGCCGCAGAGCTGTCGCATCAGACCAACACATTACCTGAAGTGTGTGGCCGTGTGTGTCCGCAGGATCGCCTGTGTGAAGGCTCCTGTACGTTGAATGACGAGTTTGGTGCAGTCACCATTGGTAATATCGAGCGCTATATCAATGATAAAGCGTTTGAAATGGGCTGGCGCCCGGATGTTTCAGGCGTTAAGCAAACCGGCAAACGCGTGGCCATTATTGGTGCAGGCCCAGCGGGCCTCGCCTGTGCCGATGTGTTAACCCGTAACGGTGTTAAAGCCGTTTTGTTTGACCGCCATCCGGAAATTGGTGGCTTGCTGACCTTTGGTATCCCGTCCTTCAAACTGGAAAAAGACGTCATGACGCGCCGTCGTGAAATCTTTACCGGAATGGGGATGGAATTTCATCTGAATACCGAAGTCGGACGCGATGTACAACTGAGCGATCTGCTGGCTGAATACGACGCGGTATTCCTTGGCGTAGGCACATATCAGTCTATGCGCGGTGGCCTGGATAACGAAGAAGCTGAAGGCGTATTCGATGCCCTGCCGTTCCTGATCGCCAACACACGCCACACCATGGGCTTTACGGAATCGAAAGAGAGCCCGTATATCAACATGGAAGGCAAACGCGTGGTGGTGCTGGGCGGTGGTGACACCGCAATGGACTGCGTACGTACCTCTGTTCGCCAGGGTGCAACACACGTCACTTGTGCATACCGTCGTGATGAAGAAAACATGCCAGGCTCAAAACGCGAAGTGAAAAACGCGCGTGAAGAGGGTGTGGAATTCCAGTTCAACCTGCAACCGCTGGCCGTTGAAATTAATGCCAATGGTCGCGTGAGCGGTGTGAAAGTTGCCCGCACGCAGATGGGTGAGCCGGATGCCAATGGCCGTCGTCAGGCAGAAATCGTGGCCGGTTCTGAGCACGTTCTCCCCGCCGATGCTGTGGTAATGGCATTTGGTTTCCGTCCACACGCGATGGAATGGTTGTCTGATTTTGGCGTTGAGCTGGACAAACAGGGCCGTATTATCGCACCAGAACAGGGCGAGAATGCGTTCCAGACCAGCAACCCGAAAATCTTTGCTGGCGGCGATATCGTGCGCGGCTCGGATTTAGTGGTCACCGCGATTGCGGAAGGGCGCAAAGCGGCCGAAGGCATCATGGACTATCTGGAAGTGTAAGCACAGGCCTGCAGGCCTGATGTAAAAAGGGAGGCGATAATCGCCTCCCTTTTTTATTTCACGACACGTAAAGCCGGACGGCCACCGCGCGGTGGCGGCTCGTTATCCGGATCGTCATCAGAAGGCTCAGCATCATCAGGACGGTCGCCATCGATAACGGACATTAGCGTTTCGCTACTCTCTTGTTTGGCGTCATCCTGCGCAACAGCCTCATCATAAGCAGCTTCCGGCTCAAACATGGTTCCAGCGCCATTTTCACGTGCATAAATGGCCAGCACAGCAGCAACCGGAACAATAACCTGGCGAGGCACGCCGCCGAAACGCGCATTAAAACGCACTTCTTCGTTGCTCAAATCCAGATTACCGACCGCACGCGGCGCAATGTTCAACACAATTTGCCCGTCACGCGCGTACTCCAGTGGCACCATCACACCGGGAAGATTAATATCCACCACCAGATGCGGCGTTAACTGGTTGTCGAGCAGCCAATCATAAAAGGCACGCAGTAAATAGGGACGGCGTGCGGTGAGTTGCGACATCTCCATCGGTGATTAACCCCGAGTTTGCAGACGCATTTCACGTTCAGCTTCGGTCAACGAAGCCAGGAAAGAGTCACGCTCAAATACACGCGTCATATAGGCTTTCAGCTCTTTCGATCCTGCGCCATTCAGCTCAATGCCCAACTGCGGTAAACGCCACAGCAGCGGTGCAAGGTAGCAATCAACCAGGCTGAATTCTTCGCTCATAAAGAACGGCGTGCGCGCAAACAGCGGGGCAATAGCCAACAGCTCTTCGCGCAGTTGCTTGCGTGCCGTTTCTGCTTCTGCCGCATTGCCGTTTTCAACGGCGCGCATCAGGGAGTACCAGTCATTTTCGATGCGGTGCATCATCAGACGGCTTTCACCACGCGCGACAGGATAAACAGGCATCAATGGAGGATGAGGGAAACGCTCGTCCAGATACTCCATAATGATGCGGGATTCCCAAAGCGTCAGTTCGCGATCCACAAGCGTCGGCACTGAACGGTACGGGTTCAGGTCGATCAGATCTGCGGGCATGTTGTCCCCTTCTACCTGCTCAATCTCGACACTGACACCTTTCTCAGCCAGTACGATACGTACCTGATGGCTGAAAATGTCCATGGGACCAGAAAACAGCGTCATTACCGAACGTTTGTTGGCAGCGACAGCCATGAAAACCTCCAAGTTTATCCAGAAAAATACTGCGAATAGCCAACCACGAGGCGACTCACCTGCTCAAGGGCGATCCACTTAGCCGGGCGTGCGCAACACCAGCATCCTGTCAGGATAATCATGCGCAAAAACCCCGCTTTGCGGGCGCAAAGTTCCACGTAGTCTACCAGATTTTAACCAGCTTGTGGGCAGGTGATGAAAGATTTGCTGTGAGACGCTGAAAAGAAAGGTGTTTTGCCTGTGTTCAGGCATAAAAAAACCCGGTGCAAGCACCGGGTTTTTGCATAATCCACTGCCGAAGCAGGAAGATTAACGCTTGGAGAACTGTGGACGACGACGTGCTTTACGCAGACCGACTTTCTTACGTTCAACCTGACGCGCGTCACGAGTGACGAAGCCAGCTTTACGCAGTTCGGAGCGCAGAGACTCATCGTACTCCATCAGAGCGCGGGTGATACCGTGACGGATCGCACCAGCCTGACCGGAGATACCACCACCTTTAACGGTGATGTACAGGTCCAATTTACCAACCATGTCGACCAGTTCCAGCGGCTGACGAACGACCATACGAGCCGTTTCGCGACCGAAGTACTGCTCCAGTGAACGCTGGTTGATTACGATGTTACCGCTGCCCGGCTTGATAAAGACGCGAGCGGCAGAGCTTTTGCGGCGACCAGTGCCGTAGTTTTGAGTTTCAGCCATTGCCTTTAATCCCGATTAAATGTCAAGAACTTGCGGTTGCTGCGCCGCGTGGTTGTGCTCGTTGCCTGCGTAAACTTTCAGTTTACGGTACATAGCACGACCCAACGGGCCTTTCGGCAGCATGCCTTTAACCGCGATTTCAATCACACGCTCAGGACGGCGGGCAATCATCTCTTCGAAGGTCGCCTGCTTGATACCACCGATGTGACCGGTGTGGTGATAGTAAATCTTGTCGTTACGCTTGTTGCCGGTTACAGCAACTTTCTCAGCGTTCAGAACGATGATGTAATCACCGGTATCGACGTGCGGAGTATATTCCGCTTTGTGTTTTCCACGCAGACGGCGCGCCAGTTCAGTCGCTAAACGACCTAAAGTTTTGCCTGTTGCGTCAACAACATACCAGTCACGTTGGACGGTTTCTGGTTTAGCTGTAAAAGTTTTCATCTAAAAGCTTACCCAAATTAAGTTACACGTTGGTGAAAACCCAAACGCTTGAATAAACGGTTGAGGCTCACACGACCATCTTGCCAGCAAGCCCACCCCTTCGGATAGAGTTACTGGTATGCGGTGTTTTCCGGGAAAAGAAAAAAACCGCCGTAACGTGGGGTCGCAAGAGTATAGAGAAGTCGCCCCTAAAGATCGAACCTTTTTTCGCAAAAAAGGGGGATTCTCGCGGGATTCATGGCAGATGCGGTAATCGCAGATACTCTTCGCTCTGCATCTCCTGCAAACGCGAGACGCAGCGTTGATACTCAAACTTCAAATGCGTTCCCTGGTAGATCTCATACAGTGAGGTCTCCGCACTGACCACCAGCTTAACGTGACGTTCGTAAAACTCATCCACCAACGCCAGAAAACGCCGCGCCTGGTCTTCTGTTTTGTAGATCATCACGGGCACGTTATACAGCAGCACACTGTGGAAACGCCGAGACAAGGCAATATAGTCATGCTGACTGCGCCCTTGACCGCACAGCGTCAGAAAATCGATCGCCAACACCCCTTCTCGTACGCCGAGCGTCGCCATCGCGCGGTGATTGATTTCAAGAACCGGCTGCTCATCGCGCGGGCCACCGGCCAGTGCGGCAAACATGCGATCCATTTCGTCGCTGGCTGCGGTGGACAGCGGAGACAACCACAGGTGTGCGGAGGTCAACGTGCGCAAACGGTAGTCGATTCCGGCATCCACATTCATCACATCGCAGTGGTTTTTAATGGCTTCAATGGCGGGTAAGAAACGCGCACGCTGCAATCCATTTTTATACAGATTGTCAGGCGGAATATTCGATGTCGCGACCAGTGTAATCCCGCGCGCAAACAGCGCCTCCATCAGGCTGCCTAACAGCATGGCGTCGGTAATGTCCGACACAAAAAACTCATCGAAGCACAGCACATCAGTTTGCGCTTTAAAACGATCAGCAACAATCTCCAACGGATCTTGTTGGCCCTGTAGCTCGGTCAATGCTTCATGCACATGCAACATAAAACGGTGGAAGTGCAAACGCAGCTTGCGATCCCCAGGAATTTGCTGAAAAAACAGGTCCATTAGCCAGGTTTTGCCCCGCCCAACGCCGCCCCACATATAGAGTCCGCGTACGGGTGCGACAGCAGTCGATTTGGGCTTGCCGAACAGGCGGCTCAGCATGCCTTTTGGTGCGCGGGCTGGCGCAGAAGGTGCGGCTTGCAATGCCTGCCAAATCGCGTCCAGACGGGTCACGGCCTCGTGCTGAACAGCATCAGGTTGGAAGTCGCCGTTCGCCAGGAGAGACGTGTAGCGCGTGAGGGGTGAAGAGTTTTGCATGTGCTGTCCTGAATCCCTGTATCAAAGAGGCGTTCCGCCGCCCATCGTCGAAAAAAAGGCCGTTCTACACTAAGCGAAGCTGCCGCAGGATTCCACTTCAACAACAATAGCGGTTATAGTGGTATGACGTTGCAGGACCCTACGGAACAACGAAGACAATACGGGAGTCATTATGACCTGGGAATACGCGCTTATTGGATTAGTCGTCGGCATTATTATTGGCGCGGTGGCAATGCGTTTTGGTAACAGCAAATTGCGTCAGCAAAAAGCGATGCAATATGAACTGGAAAAAACCAAATCAGAGTTAGCGGATTATCGTGAAGAGCTTACCAGCCACTTTGCACGCAGCGCAGAGTTACTGGATAACATGGCGCGTGATTACCGCCAGCTCTATCAGCACATGGCGAAAGGCTCAAACGACCTGTTGCCAAACCTGCCTGGTGAGAAAAATCCTTTTGCCTGGCAGCTGACGGAAGCCGAAGCCGATAATGATCAGGTGCCGGTTGAAATGCCCCGCGATTATTCAGAAGGCGCTTCTGGCCTGCTGCGTGGCGAACCTAAAAAGTAATGTGTCTGACTCAGGCGTGCTCAGCGCGCCTGCCTTTCTGGCCTGTTGACGGTCACTTTAGCCCTTTCGCAGCGAGAACATGAGAACGATGAAAAAGACGTCATTAATGTTGAGCGCCTTAGCTCTGAGTCTCGGGTTTCAACTTTCCAGCATCGTGCCTGCCCAGGCAACGCTGCCTGCGCAAATTGAAGGCCAGCCCCTGCCGAGTCTGGCCCCTATGCTGGAGAATGTTTTGCCCGCCGTGGTCAGCGTTCGTGTTGAAGGCACCCAAACCGCGAGCGGCCAGGATATTCCAGAACCGTTTAAACGCTTTTTTGGCGAAAATATGCCAGAGGGTGAGCCGCAAAAACGCCCGTTTGAAGGGCTTGGCTCCGGTGTGATCATCAACGCTGAGAAAGGCTACGTCCTCACCAACAATCACGTGGTCGATGGCGCAGACAAGATTAAAGTCCAACTTGGTGATGGCCGTGAATATGACGCCAAACTGGTTGGCAAAGATGCACAAACTGACATCGCGTTAGTACAACTGAAAGACGCGACTAACCTGACTCAGGTAAAAGTCGCGGACTCCGATCAGCTGAAAGTAGGCGATTTTGCCGTCGCGATTGGTAACCCGTTTGGCCTCGGCCAGACCGCCACCTCCGGCATTATCTCTGCGCTGGGTCGCAGCGGATTAAATCTGGAAGGACTGGAAAACTTTATTCAAACCGATGCCGCGATTAACCGAGGCAACTCGGGCGGTGCGCTGGTGAACCTGAAAGGTGAATTGATCGGTATTAACACCGCCATTCTCTCCTCCAGCGGGGGGAACCTCGGCATTGGTTTTGCCATTCCGTCAAATATGGCCATCACGCTGGCCCAGCAGTTAACCGAGTTTGGTGAAGTGAAGCGAGGTCAACTGGGTATTAAAGGCACAGAAATGACGGCTGACATGGCCAAAGCCTTTAATGTGGATGCGCAGCGCGGTGCCTTTGTCAGTGAAGTATTACCTGGCTCCGCCGCCGCAAAAGCGGGGATCAAATCTGGCGATATCATCACTTCCGTTGAAGGGCGTAAAATTACCAGCTTTGCGGAGTTGCGGGCCAAAATCGGTACCACTGCGCCAGGCAAAGCGGTACAGGTAGGTTTACTGCGCGAGGGTAAAGAGCAGACGCTGAGTGTCACGCTGGACAGCAGTACACAGGCCACCGCCAGCGCTGCCGAGCTGAACCCTGCCTTACAAGGCGCTTCCCTCAGTGATGGCCAGCTAAAAGATGGCACCAAAGGCGTGAAGGTGGATACGATTGAAAAATCCACGCCTGCGGAACAAATCGGCTTACAGAAAGATGATGTGATCGTCGGGATTAACCGCGCCCGCGTCCAGAATCTGGCGGAGCTACGGAAAGTTTTAGAGAGCAAACCGCCGATGTTGGCCCTCAATATCATTCGCGGTGATGACAGCATCTACCTGCTGTTGCGATAACACCTCTCTACACCTGCGCGGATCGAGTAATGCCGATCCGCGCAACACATGCTATCCTGCCTGCGTTCTTTTCCAACAAAGTCAACGCCATGCTTTTGAAACTTTTGCGTGCCATTGTGCTGGGACTGGTGGTAGCCGCCATTCTGTTATTTGCGCTGCCCAATCTTCGCAGTGGCGTGGCACTTTTTACCAAGACTGATGACAGCAGTAGCGAAACGCCCGCCAGCTATAATCCGGGGGTTCGCCGCGCCGTGCCCGCCGTCGTCAACGTTTATAACCGCAGCGCTAACGCGCAGACCAACACCCTGGCGTCTGGCGTTATCATGAATGATCGTGGTTACATCCTGACGAATCAGCATGTGATTAATGATGCCGAGCAGATTATCGTTGCTCTGCAAGATGGGCGTATTTTTGAAGCGATGATTGTGGGTTCCGACAGCCTGACCGATCTCGCGGTACTGAAAATCACGGCGACCAACTTGCCGGTGATCCCCATTAATCCGAAGCGTATCGCGCATGTGGGCGATGTGGTGATGGCAGTAGGGAATCCCTACAACATTGGCCAAACGGTCACCCAGGGGATTATCAGTGCCACAGGACGCGTTGGCCTTAGCCCGTCGGGTCGCCAAAACTTTTTACAGACCGACGCCTCCATTAACCATGGTAACTCCGGCGGTGCACTCATTAACTCTTTGGGAGAGCTAATGGGCATCAATACACTGTCGTTCAATAAAAGTAACGATGGTGAAACGCCTGAAGGCATTGGGTTTGCGATTCCCACCGCTCTGGCCGTTAAAATCATGGATAAACTGATTCGTGATGGGCGAGTGATACGCGGCTATTTCGGCATTACCGGACGTGAAATTCCGCAGTTACACGGCGCGGGTTCGAATGTTGATCGCCTGCAAGGCATTGTGATCAGTGAAGTCACTGCCGGTGGCCCAGCGGCCAAAGCCGGAATCCAGGTCAATGATGTGATTGTGACCGTCAACGGCAAACCGGCCATATCCGCGAAGGAAACTATGGATCAGGTGGCAGAGATTCGCCCAGGTTCGGTGATTGATGTGGTTGTGATGCGTAACGATCAGCGTTTGACACTGCCCGTCACGATTGAAGAATATCCGCAGTCTTAAACTATCAGGGAGGGATTTCCCCTCCCTGCATAACGTCTTACTTCACAAACTCTTCGCCAAGCACGATGTCTTTTTTCAGCGTATCCAGCATGCCATCCAGCGCCTGCTGTTCAAACGCGCTTAACGTACCAATGGATTTACGCTCCGCAACGCCATTTTTACCTAACAGGATCGGCTGCGAGAAGAAACGTGCATGCTTGCTGTCACCTTCCACATAGGCGCATTCCACCACATTGCTCTCGCCTTGCAGGGCGCGCACCAGTGACAGACCGAAACGGGCCGCAGCCTGTCCCATAGACAGCGTAGCAGATCCGCCACCCGCCTTGGCTTCAACCACTTCCGTCCCCGCGTTCTGAATACGCTTGGTCAGATCCGCCACTTCCTGATCGCTAAAGGTAACGCCTGGGATCTGCGACAGCAGAGGCAGAATGGTCACGCCAGAGTGGCCGCCCACAACGGGGATATCCAGCTCGGTTGGGTTCTTGCCTTTCAGTTCCGCAACAAAGGTGTTGGAGCGGATAATGTCCAGCGTGGTGACGCCGAACAGACGATCTTTGTCATACACACCGGCTTTTTTCAGCACTTCTGCTGCAATCGCCACGGTGGTGTTAACAGGGTTGGTAATGATACCAATCAGCGCTTTCGGGCACGTTTCCGCAACTTGTTGAATCAGGTTACGCACGATACCCGCGTTAACGTTGAACAGATCAGAGCGGTCCATGCCAGGCTTACGCGCGACACCTGCTGAAATCAAAACAACGTCTGCGCCTTGCAGTGCAGGTGTTGCATCTTCACCGCTGAAACCTTTGATTTTTACCGCTGTTGGGATGTGGCTAAGATCTACCGCCACACCAGGGGTTACAGGGGCAATGTCGTACAGAGAGAGTTCTGAACCCGCAGGAAGCTGGGTTTTCAGCAGAAGGGCAAGCGCCTGACCGATACCGCCAGCCGCACCGAGAACTGCAACTTTCATCCTAAACTCCTTATTATCATGAGCATAAAAGTGCCGAAATCCATCTGGTTACGAACCCTGATTCAAATGGCGGGCGAAGGCAATAGCATTCTCATTAATTTGCGTGCTGGAGCGTGAAAGCCACGCGCGAGTGGTGATATTGACAGCAATACCCGGATCAGTGAACCGAACGTAACAGCATGCTGACACTGTTGTCGGGGCTTACCTTACACCGCCACCCCATCTGTGAACAAATCAAATTTATAACATCTTGTTCACTTTCTCTGCACAGAGTATGCGTCTGCTAAACGTATTCATCGCACCGTTATTTTGTTAAAATTCGCGCCCTCATGGCATTCTCGCACAATAGCCATTACTTCTTATTTGCATAAAAATTCATTTAAATGCATAATAATTTATCGCCGTTTACTGGCACTTCTTTCTTTTTGGACATGGCAATTATGCGAAATCCCTCTAAACAAGAAGACCTCATCAAAGCGTTTAAAGCGTTACTCAAAGAAGAAAAATTCAGCTCACAGGGCGAAATTGTTCAGGCCTTGCAGGAAGAAGGCTTCGACAATATCAATCAATCGAAAGTCTCTCGGATGCTGACCAAATTTGGCGCCGTACGCACGCGTAACGCAAAAATGGAGATGGTGTATTGTCTGCCTGCTGAATTGGGCGTCCCTACCACCACCAGCCCTTTAAAGAATTTGGTTTTAGATATTGATTACAATGACGCATTGGTGGTGATTCATACCAGCCCAGGCGCAGCACAGTTGATCGCGCGTTTACTCGATTCACTCGGTAAAGCTGAAGGCATTCTTGGCACCATCGCCGGGGATGACACCATCTTTATTACCCCTGCACGTAACTTCACCGTAAAACAGCTGCACGATGCCGTGCTGGTGCTTTTCGAACAAGAACTGTAATTTCACGCCGGTGTCTGACACCGGCGTTTTCCTTTCAGGCTTATTCCCTTCTGTTCTTATCCCCTTTGCATTACGCCTTCTTCGCAGCATAAAAAACCACATAACCTTCCTATGCAGCATGAGATCACCATCTCACACTCCTCGCATAGCGTGATCCTCGGCAAAGTTGCGCACAATTAGCTAAAGTCTCTTAACAGACTGAATTTAGTGAAGATAGTGACTAAAAGTACAATTATTGTGCATTTTTTATAACGAGCAGTAATAAAAAAGTCACATTTGGCGAAAGGATCGCAACAAAACATTATTAGCGTGCTATTAATTTTTACCGTTATTAGATGTAGACTTATTTTCGTGATGTGAATCACAGCACACAAAAAGAAAATAATGACGACGAGGAAAAAAATTATGAACGTTAAAACCACTATCGCAACGCTGAGTGTTCTTTCTGTACTGTCCTTTGGTGCATTTGCAGCAGATTCCATTAATAGCGAGCAGGCACAAAATCTGCAATCCGTCGGCTCTGTGAGCGTCAGCGGTGTCGCCTCCTCACCCATGGATATGCATCAGGCACTGATTCAGAAAGCAGATGCGCAAGGCGCAACGGCTTATCGCATCGTGGAAGCCCGTCAGGGTGATAACTGGCACGCCACTGCTGAGTTATACAAATAATCTCTGATTGAAAAAAACCAATACTCTGTCCCCGGACGCCATGCAGTCTGCGTCCCGGCAGCGCATTACCTAAATTCAGGAGTCATCATCATGAAAAATACATTCGCCGTTACCGCTATCGCTCTGGCTTCATTGTTTACCGTAGGCGCAGCAAGCGCTGCAAGCCTGGTCACCGATCAACAGGTACAAGAGCAAAATCTACAGTCAATCGGCACCATTTCCGTAGCAGGTATTGACGGTTCACCGACCACTATTCGTGAAGCGTTATCTCAGAAAGCCGATCAGCAAGGTGCCAGCCAGTACCGCATTATCGAAGCACTGAACAATGGCAACTATCACGCCACCGCTGAAATCTATAAATAATACGTTACGTCAATAAGATGAGGCGCGTCGCTGCGCCCCGATATATCGACGACCTGATATTGAGGTTGAGTCACTCCCCCACAGGTTGTTGAACAAGACAATGAGGAATTAACCATGAAAACAACCATCGCAGCCTTAAGCCTGTTATCTGTCATTACCTTTGGCGCTTCTGCCGCGCAGCAAGTCAGTACAGAACAGGCACAAACTCTGCAATCTGTGGGTACGATTACCGTGAATCAGGTTGCCAGCTCACCCAGCAGTATGCGCAGTGAGTTGTCGCAGAAAGCCGATGCGCAAGGCGCAACAGCGTATCGTGTGATTGAAGCCCGTCAGGGCGATAACTGGCACGCCACTGCCGAACTGTATAAATAAGACTTCCTCGTCATAATGACGAACCCTTTGGCCCCGCTCGCCGGGGCCTTTTTTTTTAGTCTGCTGAAATATTAAACAGGAGCCGTCCCTCAAGCTCCTCCTCTGCTTCTTCAAACAGCAAAATCAACGCGCCATAGCGTTTTTTCTGGCTCACATTCAAATGACGAAAAACGATTTCAAGCGGTAACGGCAGAATGCGCTGCCGTATAATCGCTTCCCACAGGCTGTCTAAGTCTTTCACTGCCTGCCGGGCGGAGCAGTAACGCTGCGAGAACTCGCGGTAAAAATGCGCCTGATCGACGATTTCTTTAAAATCAAATACCGCTCGTTTCATCACGTCTCTCCGCTTAAGTTACAAGCCACCTAAATGCAACGTTTTGACTTCCAAAAACTCGTCGAGTCCAAGCACAGAACCTTCGCGTCCCAAACCGGATGCTTTTATCCCGCCAAAGGGGGCGAGCTCGGTAGACACGGCACACTCATTGATGCCGATCATGCCCGCTTCCAGCGCGGCGGAAACGCGAAAGACGCGCTGCAAATTTTGGGTGTAAAAGTAGGCCGCCAATCCGTACTCCGTATCATTCGCCCGCTCCAGAACCTCCGCCTCAGAATCGAAACGGAAACAGGCTGCCACTGGGCCAAAGGTCTCTTCCTGTGCCAACATCATGGTTTCTGAGGCTTCGGCAATCACCGTCGGTTGCCAGAAATTGCCGCCCAGCGCATGCGGTTCTCCCCCCGTAACAACCCGACCGCCTTTGGCGATGGCATCACTGACATGTTCTTGCACTTTTTTCAGTGCCGCAGCATCAATCAGTGGTCCCATGACCACGCCTTGCTCTAAACCATTGCCCACGTTGAGCTGCGCCACGTCATGCGCTAAACGACTGACGAAGGTGTCATAAATGGCATTGTGGATGTAGAAACGGTTTACGCTCACACACACTTGCCCAGCATTGCGGAATTTATTGGCAATCGCTCCCTGTACAGCAGCATCAATATCCGCGTCATCAAACACGATATAGGGCGCGTTCCCGCCGAGTTCCATTGACACTTTTTTCATGGTGTCCGCGGCATTGCGCATCAGCGTTTTACCGACCTGCGTTGAACCGGTAAATGAAATTTTACGCACTGTTTTGCTGCTCATAATGGCGTCGCTAATGGCTGACGTATCACCCGCCACCGCATTTAATACTCCATCGGGCACGCCCGCTTGTTTGGCCAGTGCCAACAATGCAAACGCAGAAAGAGGGGTATTGTTCGCCGGCTTGATAATCCCCGTACACCCGGCCGCTAACGCGGGCCCCAGCTTGCGGGTCAGCATGGCCATCGGGAAATTCCACGGTGTGATCGCCGCCACCACACCAACGGGTTCACGGGTCGCTAAGATGCGTGAACCCTGTTTAGCCGCGGGAATAATTTCACCGTTCGCGCGCTTGGCTTGCTCAGCAAACCAGTGAATAAAGCTGGCGGCATACTCCACTTCGCCTTCCGCTTCTTTCACTGGCTTGCCCTGTTCACGCGTCATCAGTTGTCCCAGCCAGGCTTTATTTTCAATGATTAGCTGATACCAACGCGTCAGGATTTCAGCCCTAGCTTTGGCGGTTTTATCACGCCAGGCAGGAAAAGCGGCCGCGGCGGCAGCAATCGCTTGCTCGGTTTCTTGTTTGCCTGCCCTCGCGACCTGGGCGATCACTTCACCCGTCGCAGGGTTCAGCACATCAAAAGTACTCTCTGCGGGTTTCCATTCACCGTTGACTAACCAGCCGGTTTGAAACAAGGGATTATTGCGCCATTCTTGCTGTGACATAAGCTCCTCCTGAAGCGATTGCGTACACCCGCTGTAAGTATAGACGGCGCAAAATACGGCTTTTGGCGATGACAAAATAAAAGGGCCAGACACGGTGTCTGGCACTTTTATTAGATTTGAATCAAGGTGTTTTGGTAGCGATGCAAGACATCAATCAGCCGCTTGACGGGTTCGGTAACGTTAATGGGAGCCTGATAATGCTCCAGCTTTTCCTGATACACATTCAGTTCAGCCAATAAACGCTCATAGTAGTAACGCCGCTTGCCGTCATTCCCTGCCGCCACCACGCGATCGGCAGTATGACGCAGCTGGCGGTGATAAGCCGAGAGATCCTCGTTAACCGGGACGTCAGCGTGACGTAAGCGTTGGTGTCCAATGATCAAGGTAAGCGCCAGGCGGAATTTGTCGATGTCTCCCGGGAAAGTATTCATCAGCAAAAACAACTGTTGATACAGCGCAGGCAGATGATTCTCCCGCCGTCTGGCCTGATTAGTGGTCATCGCTGACACCGTTGCAGACATCAGACGATTCAAGAGCTTACGCCCGGTTCGCGCTTTGGACTTATCGCGGATCAGCAAAATCACCATGGTGGCCACAATTGCCCCGATCATTTGCCCCAATGCGCTATCCAGAAACAGCGTGGTTTCAAACTTCATCGGGTTATCCAACACCAGGATGTTCAATGTTCCCACAAACGCCCCGAGCGTGCCGATTTGTCGACGCTGTACAAAGATACCCGCAATAAAGGCCAATCCGCCGATCGCAATGGCCAACAGGACTGCGCTTTGCTGCGTCGCAGGCATGATGACCATAAACCACAGTGCGCCGATTGGAAACGCCGCCACCATGCCGTACAGAAAGTCCTTTGCCATCATCAGTGGATTAGGCGTGCGCATGGCAAGCGCAGTAATCACCGCCAGCATCACCATACAACCACTGCCCGATGTCCAGCCCGTCCACAACCAAAACAGCGATCCCAGTGCCGTTGCCACAAAAGTACGAATCCCGTTGATCATGGCGTGATGGGTTTCCGCTGGCGGCGCTTTCACCACCACATCTTCTACCAGGATCTCATCTTCAATCTTGCTGATGCGCGCATTGGTTTTAATGCCTTTCAGCAAGACCAGTGCACGTGACGCGGCATTTACCCACGTGGTGAGCGTGGTAGGCATATTGCTACCACCAGCGGCTAACACGCGGCGCATGATTTTTACCTGTCGATGGACATCAGCCAGCGTTTCCACCGGCTTTTCAAAAAACAGTCGGTACTGCGCGGGGATATACTCTGGCCGGGAATTGAGGATTAAAAATGTCTCGCAGGCTTGGGTGATCAGCGTTAAGGAGAGCGTGTTTAACGCTTTCATACGCCGATTGGTGTTCTGCCAGTGGGAAGACTCCATCATCAGGTTGCTGCGCATACCGCTCAGCACCGTTGTCCGACGCACCAACGCTGACCACTGACGGTCAACATCCTCTTTGTCTTTGTGCGCAACGCAGCTTTGCAGCAGATGGTATTGCGCCATGATCAACTGCTCGGTTTCCCGATCAATATCGTTTTTTATCGAACGCGGGGTAAACACCAAATCCGCCACAATCGCGCAAACAATCCCCATCACGATTTCGCTGCACCGTTCAACCGCAAACAGCGGTGCCAGTAACAGTGAGCCGTTTGCATCCACCGTGACGACAATAATCAGCGCGGTGTAGCCTGCCAGACCCAGCGCATAGGAGTTTTCAACGCGAATCAGCGAGGAGAGCCACACGCAGAATCCAGCCCATAAGCAGCACAGCAGCAGCATGATCACCGGTGCACGCACTGTCGCAATCATAATGGCCAACGCCGCGATACAACCGATAAAGGTACCAATAATGCGCAACATGCCGCGATGACGCAGCGCCCCGGCATAGGGATCTCCGCCGGCAACAAACGCGGTGCCACCCGCCACAATGGCTGCCGTCATCACGGCCCAGCGCGGCGTCTCAAGATTGAATGCAAAACCCAGAAACAGCGCCAGCAACACCGCCAGCGTGAGTTTTAAGGGAAAGCGCAATCGATAAGAGAACAGTTCACGCATGGGCTTAACCGAACTCACGCAGACGATGCAGTAACTTCATGATCGGTGTTTCATGATCGCTATTACGATCTTTCTCGCCGGTGACCACCACGGTTGCGGTGGTGCCCGCGGGATACAGATTGCCCGTTTCCTGATCCAGATGAATGCGCACAGGTACACGCTGCGCCAGACGCACCCACTCCAGATTGGAATCAACGGTCGCCATGCCTTTATTATCACTGGTACTGCTGCTGTTAGACACCCCAGCAGCCACGCTGTCCACGGACCCTCGCAGCACGTGATTGCTGCCCAATGGCGTGATTTCCACCCGGTATCCTGGTCGAATGCCCTCTAATTTCGTCTCCTCCATGTAGGCCATCACATAGAAAGAGTGCTGTTTAATCAGGGCTACGGCGGTCGAACCTCGCGTAATAAACTCGCCGTTATAGACATTCAGGTTGGTTACCCACCCATCTGCAGGTGCAGTAATCACCGTGCGTGACAAATCGAGCTTTGCCAGATCGCGGGTCGCGATGGATTTGGCTAACTGTTGCTCGGCCGTTTGCAGGTCATTATTGGACTGCTCTATCTCTTCCCGGGACATCGCCTGGATACCCAGACGATTGCGACGCCCAGATTCACGGCGTTTTTCATTGACCAGTGCCTGGTAATAGCCCACATCCGCAGACGCCTCAGTAACCGCCTGCTCGAAGCGCGGACGGTCAATCACCAACAGCACATCGCCTTTCTTAACCAATTGGTTATCGCGCACGCGTACCTCGGTGATGAGCCCTGTCACATCCGGTGCAATCGCCACCACATCAGCGGCAAATTTGGCATCGCGCGTCCAGGGGGATTCGGTGTAAAACACCCAGACACGGAAAATCACCACTATGGCGATAATGACCAGCACACCGGTGATAGCAAAACGAGCGATCTTTTTTATTAGTGTTTTCACAAAAAACCTCAGGCGAACAAACGGGTGACCAGCCAAAACAGGCAGCAGAACAACGCGGTATTAAACAGCGCGGGGTGCCAGACCAAGTCATACAGTCCAGTAGGAACCAATACCTTACGCACCAGCCAAAACAGCAGCAGTGACACAATAATTTCAAAGAAAATGGGCGGAAAAGAGAGCCCAAACAACACCATAACCGGAAGCACACTCATACATTATCCTGTAAAGTTCACAGTCGGCGTGCTCTTCAGGCCCAAAAAATACGTTACCGCTGCAGAAGAAAGCATAGCGGGACGGGACAGGAATGGGGATGATGCAGAACCTGCTGGAGTAGCCGACGACATATAGTAACGCGGCTAACTATGTGCGATCTACTGAATGTGATCTAAATCACTTTTAAGCCAGAGTGAATAATGGAAAGACTTCGTGGCATGTCAGTTTTCGCCAAAGTGGTTGAAATGGGGTCGTTTACCGCCGCTGCACGTCAGTTGCAAATGAGCGTCTCCTCAATCAGCCAGACTGTGGCAAAACTGGAAGATGAATTACAGGTGAAGCTGCTTAACCGCAGTACACGCAGTATCGGACTCACCGAAGCAGGCCGAATTTATTATCAGGGCTGTCGGCGCATGCTGTCTGAAGCACAATCTGTGCATGAGCAGTTATATGCCTTAAATAACACCCCGATTGGCACCTTACGTATCGGCAGCTCTTCCACGATGGCGCAAAACGTTCTGGCAGGGATGACGGCAGAAATGCTGAAGACCTATCCGGGGCTAAGCGTGCACCTGGTGACGGGCATTCCCGCGCCAGATCTGATCGCCGATGGGCTCGATTTAGTGATACGCGTGGGCGCACTGCAAGATTCCAGCTTGTTCTCGAAACGCCTGGGCTCGATGCCGATGGTGGTGTGCGCCGCGAAAAGTTGGTTACAAGAACAAGGCGTTCCGGAGAAACCCAGCGATATCGAAGACGTGTATTGGCTGGAGTACAGCATTCGCCCCGATAACGCGTTTGAGCTGGTGTCACCTGAAGGCGTGGTCACCCGTATTACGCCACGTGGGCGCTTTGTGACCAACGATCCACAAACGCTGAATCGTTGGTTAAAAACCGGTGCCGGCATCGCTTATGTGCCGCTGATGTGGGTGATTGATGAGATCCGCGCTGGGCAGTTGGAAATCCTGTTTAGCCGCTATCAGTCGGATCCGCGTCCGGTTTACGCGCTGTACACCGAAAAGGATAAATTGCCGCTGAAAGTGCAGGTTTGTATTAACTATTTGACGGATTATTTCAGGAAAGTCGCGAAGATTTATCAGGCACAGCGGAAGAGTTAATCGTTTAAAGACCTTCCTCCGCGTACGGAGGAAGGTGGATACCCGGTTAATAACGGATAATCAGGCCGTACCGCCCACCGTCAATTTGTCCAGTTTCAGCGTTGGCTGGCCGACACCCACAGGCACGCTCTGCCCCTCTTTGCCACACACCCCGACGCCTTTATCCAGCGCCAGGTCGTTACCGACCATGGAGATCTGCTGCATGGCCTCAATCCCCGATCCAATCAACGTGGCGCCTTTCACCGGCTTCGTCACCTTGCCTTTTTCGATCAGGTAGGCTTCTGAGGTTGAAAACACAAACTTGCCGGATGTGATATCGACCTGACCACCGCCAAAGTTAGGCGCATAGATACCGTAGTCCACGCTTTCAATAATTTCCTGCGGCGTCGATTTACCGGCCAGCATGTAGGTATTGGTCATGCGCGGCATAGGCAGATGCGCGTAGGATTCACGACGTCCATTGCCGGTCGGTGCGACACCCATTAAGCGCGCATTGAGTTTGTCCTGTAAGTACCCTTTCAGGATACCGTTTTCAATCAACACGTTGTATTGACCGGGAACGCCTTCATCATCAATGGCTAATGAGCCGCGTAAGCCTTCAGGCGTGCCGTCATCCACCACGGTGCACAGCTCTGAAGCCACCAGCTGCCCCATTTGACCGCTGAACATCGAGGTGCCACGGCGGTTAAAATCGCCTTCTAATCCGTGTCCAACCGCTTCGTGCAGCAGCACACCTGGCCAGCCTGCGCCCAATACCACCGGGAACGAGCCCGCCGGTGCCGCGACAGCGCTGAGATTAATCAGTGCCATACGCACCGCTTCACGTGCCCACGCTTCGGCGCGCACTTCGCCATTTTCGTTGGCCAGGAAAAATTCATAGCCGCTGCGTCCGCCGCCACCGCTGGCACCGCGTTCACGCTTGCCTTCGTCTTCAACCTGCACACTGATCGATAAACGCACCAATGGACGCACATCGGCCGCCAGGGTGCCGTCGGTGGCAGCGACCAGAATCGTTTCATACACCCCGCTCAGACTGGCGGTCACTTCCTGCACGCGACGGTCCGCAGCACGTGCGACTTGATCCACGCGGTGTAGCAACGCCACTTTATCTTCACGGCTTAAACTTTGCAGCGGATCAATGGCCGGGTACAACGGGCGATGCATCACCGATTGCAGCACCTGAGAACGGCCATTGCCTTGTTCTTGCACGATACTGCGTGCGGCGTTCGCACTTTGCATCAAGGCATTGAGTGTTAACTGATCGGCATAGGCAAAACCGGTTTTCTCACCGCTCACGGCACGGACGCCAACGCCCTGGTCAATATTGTAGGAGCCATCTTTGATAATACGGTCTTCCAACACCCAGCTTTCGTGATAGCTGGATTGGAAATAGAGGTCGCCATAATCCAGCTTACGCTCAGAGAGCAAGCCCAACATGGTATACAGATCCTGCTGGGTAATGTCATTCGCAGTTAGCAACTGCTCACTTACAAGATTCAGACTCATTCTTTATCACTCAACGAAGCGTTGCCCTGGCAGGCAACGCAGAGGAAAACATTCAGACAGACTGCGGTAATTTAATGAAAGCGTCAAACGCGCCCGAGGTTATTTTTCTCGAGGTTTGCGCAGCACCTCATTGATTTGCGGTTTATCGAGCGGGCCGCTGATGTGATAGCGCAACAGCGAGATTTTATTCCACAGCGGGCCGAGTACTTTACTGGCCGCAAAGACCGCAGCCCCCACGATAGGATTCACCGCAAAAGCGGCTGCCACACCGACGGATGCCGATATCTCCGGGGCGACCACGGCTTCCATATCAATACGGCGGCGCGCCAGGTCAATTTTTCCCTGCATCGCGATGTCGGCTTCCAGCCCATCCACCAGTAAATTTTCAGTCTGCATCACGCCATCTTTAATCCAGGCGGTGCCTTTAATGGAGTCGAAATAGAAGCCCTGATTAAAGGTGTCACTGAAATCAAAACGCAATTTGCGCAGCAGCGCATCAAAGCTAAACAAACGCAGCAACTGACCCGCACGCCCGGTATTAACATCAGCGATATGCCCAGCGCCAATACTGGAGTTTAGCACGCCGCTGAGCGTTTCAGTGGCCGGGTCCCAAGGGGCTGAGCGCCAGTGCAAATCGAAATCAAGATTAAATGGCGCATCCTGCAGTGGAGAATTCATGCCAAACCAGTTGGTTGCATCGTTAATTTTCTTGCCACTCAATGTGCCTTTCAGCGAGGAACGCTCATCATTAGCGCGGTTTACCCACTCACCGCTGACATTCATCCGCGCGTTGCCCGTATCAATCAAACCACCGCTCAACGTCATGACATCGTGATTTGGCGTGAGGCCCGCTTCCACGCGCCCCAGTTTTTGACCACGCACCCAGCACTCCTCGCACGTAATGTCCAACGCTGGCCAGCGGCTAAAATCAAGGCGGTTTTCCGAGCGTTGAGACAGCGGCGATGCCTCACTGCTCTCGCCCCATTGCGGATTGAAATACAAATACTTCAATTGGGCTTTCCAGCGGCCGGTTTGCGGCATGCTGAGGCTGCCCGTCAACTCTTTACTGCGCACGTTCACCTGGGTTCCCCCCAGGGACAGCGGCGCCAGTTCCGTGCTGACGTCGTGCCATTGCTGGCCGCCCAATGCGATAGACGGCGAGTTCAGCGTGATTTGCCCTGGCAAGCGCGCCGCCTGTTGGCTACCGCCCTCTGTACCTGCCATCAGCAAGCCTAGCCAGGCCTCACCATCCAACGCCGGGAGATTAAGCACCATACCGGCATGATTGGGCAACGGAGGCGTTTTCGTCTGGCCGTTAGCCCAAATCCCGCGGTCGAGCGTCACGCGGTCTTCAAGCAACAAACGACTGTTAAACCGGTGGGTTTTATTCACCACACCGCTGAGATCAAAATGCGTCAAATCGCCGCGCGCAGAAAGGGCGACGGGAATATCCTCACCCTTTTCTTTTTGTAGCGGAGCAGGTAAGCGACTACTTACTGACTTGAGTGAGCCTTGTAAATTGACGTCGTAGGTCGCGCCCCCTTTGTGGGGCAAAGTGATGGCAACATCCCCCTGCCACGGCACTGACCCTTCCAGTTTTGAAGTAATGGCTTTTGGCAATTCCTTCAACTGATTTAGCGCCCAGTCCCCCAGCAATTTAACACTTACTTGATAGTCATTCGGACGCTCATCAGTCGTAAACGTCACTGCCGTGGGCTGACCAAACCATTTACCGTTTAATTCTTCGCTTTCCAGATTGCCGTTGTTGTAACGAAAACGTCCGGTCAGATTCGTCAGCGTGCTGTCAAGCGGCTTAATGAACAGACTGTTGTTGTTCAGCACCACATTACCGCTAGCCAACACAGGCTTGCCGTCCAGTGGAATGTCCAGATTCAGGCGACTGCGTACATTGCCGCCGATTTGCAACTGCTCTAAAGCAGCCCCAAGCGAGTCATCAAGCGGTGTTTGTAGGAAGTAATTACTTACCTCTTTTCCATCGCCGCTGAGGTTCCCATCGATAATCAGCTTCTCTTCAAGGTAATCCGGGATCACCGCGCTGATATTTTTCCCATCGACATTGCCCAGCTTGATCGACGGCGCCAACATCCACAGGCCGTTATTGAGGAAGTCGAGGTCGATATCTAAGTTTGTCAGTGCAGGCCAGCCAGGTTCAAATTCATACGTGGCATCGCGCAACGGCACTGCCACCTGAAATTGGCCCTGATTTTGCCGGAACGGGAAGTCGTGCGGATTACCGGCAAACAGCAATGTGGCATTGGAGACGTGCCCGCCTTTCAGCGCCCCCGTCAGATAATCAACCAAATGCTGCCCCATAAGCGGCTCTGGAAAGTAGCGCCAGGCTTGCGCGGCGTCTTGCAGGTTAATGCCCGCCAGAATATCCAACCGCGGATTGCCCTCCTGCGGCTGCGCCCATGTAAAATCGCCTTTTGCCCACAGTGCGCGCGCCTGGACATCCAGATCGCGGCCCTGCAATTGCAAGCCTTGCAGCCCTTTCTGCCAGTCTACCTCACCGGTCGCCCGCTGGATTTCTAACGGCGCATGGAACATGTCGGGATAAGGTACCGTCGCCTGCTGGATAGCCAGATTCAATCGGCCATGCTGAACGCTTCCGCTCAACGCACCGCTGAAATTCTGCATGCCGGGCAGCAACTTCCACGGCTGCCAACTGAGATCACGCCAGTTTGCCTGAAAACGCGTGCGTTCAGGCTGCTGCAAAGGAATATCCACCGCCAGCGCATTGAGCGTGCCACGCGGTTGAAGCATGCGCCAGTTTTCCAGCAACTGCGGCGATAATGCAGAGAACAAGGGCACCAGCGGGTCAACACGGGCTAAATCCAGATGCGATGCGCGAACGCGAAGTTCAGCGGTGTGGTCCGGGCCAGGCAAGGTCGGCTCGTCCGGTTTCCAGAGCAGTGCAACGTGCCCCTGCGGCCAACGCACACCGTCAGTGGTGAGATGAGTCTGCGGGATTGCCACCGCCCAGCCGCCGCCTTCGCGGGTTAGGTGCGCCGTGACGTTATCCACTTCCAGTGAATGGGTTTTATCGCGTTCACGCCAGCTGGCACCGCCCTGCTTTAACAGTAAATCTCCCGCACTGATAACACCTTCCTGAAGGGTTAACCAGGTCGAGAGACTAAAACGCGCACTTTGCAGCGTTGTGTTATCACGCATCCACTGTCCCAGCCAGGGCGTGACATCCACATCATCGGCCTGCATCCAGACACGGCCGTTGTCCAACAATCCCTTTTGATCGCTCAAATCTAAGCGGACCTGCAGCACACCGTGCTGTCCGTTAAACGACGACAGGCTGACTTCGCCCTCAGCGCGATGGCGAGCATCTTCATTCAGCCAGGTTAAGCGTGGGATTTGCAACTCGGCGCTGTCGCCGGAGGGTGTTTGAAAACGAATGGTGCTGTCACGCAGATCGAAATGATCGAACTGGTGCAAAAAGAGATCGGTCAGCTCGTTGGGTTGCAGCGTGGCGCGATCGCTATTGCCCTGGAACAGGGGTTGCGTGCTATTGAGGTGCAATTGCCAAAAGGTGAGATCGCGAAACTGCCAACGACCATGTAACAGCGACTGCCAGACATCTAATGCCAGAGTGATGCGATCGACTGTCACATCGCCCTGTTTTGGCAGCGTGACGCTGAGGTTGTTAACGTTCAGTACGGGACCAAAATTTTCCCAGCGCGCACTCAGGGATTGCGCCTGCACCTCACTGCCGGTCATGGCAGAGATTTTCGCCAACATCGGCTCACGCCAGTGATCCAGATGCGGCAATACCAGCCGCAGGCCACTGACCAGCAACGCCACGATTACGATTACGGTTGCTCCCGTAATGAACAGGATCCTGGGCAGTTGCCTCACTCACGCCTCCATGACTGTCGGGCAGATACTCCGATCTGCCGACGTTACATCATCACCACATCAAACTGCTCCTGGGTATAGAGCGGTTCGATCTGAACTTTTACCTGCTTACCAACAAAAATTTCCACTTCCGCCAGCGCATGGGATTCATCGCTTTTAAGTGCCTCACCGACAGCGGGAGAAACGTAAACCAGAAAACGATCAGACTCATAGGCGTGGTGAACACGAACCACCTCACGCATGATTTCATAACACACGGTTTCCACCGTTTTCAGCGTGCCCCGTCCTTTACAGACCGGGCAGTCCTGGCAGAGCACATGTTCAATACTTTCACGTGTCCGCTTGCGTGTCATCTCCACCAGCCCTAACTGTGAGAAACCGTTGATGCTGGTTTTCACGCGGTCTTTGCTCAGGGCGGATTCCAGTGAATGCAGCACGCGGCGGCGGTGTTCATCGTTACTCATGTCGATGAAATCGATAATGATGATGCCACCCAGGTTACGCAGGCGAAGCTGTCTGGCGATAGCCTGTGTCGCTTCAATATTGGTATTAAAAATGGTCTCTTCGAGATTACGGTGGCCGACAAATGCCCCGGTATTAATGTCGATCGTGGTCATGGCTTCGGTTTGATCGATGATCAAATAGCCGCCAGACTTGAGCTCCACTTTTCTGTCCAGCGAACGCTGAATCTCATTCTCGACATCGTAGAGATCAAAGATAGGCTGCTTACCGCTGTAATGCTCCAGTTTATCGGTCATCTCTGGAATGTATTCCGCGGTAAATTCTAAAAGCAGCTCATAGGTCAGTCGGGAGTCAATACGGATGCGATCCAGAGCCGCACCGGCAAAATCACGTAAAATCCGCTGGGCTAACGCCACTTCGCCGTACAAGCGATGGCGCGTTTGGTTGCGTTTTTTACGCTCCATCACCTTCGCCCACAGGCGTTTCAGGAAAGCAGCATCTTGCGATAGCTCTTCTTCACCGACTCCCTCTGCGGCGGTGCGGATAATAAAACCACCCGCATCGTCACACCATGGGGCTACCACGGCTTTCAGACGATCGCGCTCAGCTTCACTGTCAATTCGCTGCGAAACTCCGACGTGCGACGCACCTGGCATAAAGACCAGATAGCGTGAAGGCAACGTGATGTCGGTCGTCAGGCGCGCGCCTTTGGTACCCAGCGGATCTTTCACCACCTGCACCATCAGGTCTTGCCCCTGACGCACCAGTTCCGCGATATCGCGTACGCTGAAGTTTTTCTGCTCATCACCCGCCACGCATTCCGTGTGCGGCATAATGTCTGACGCATGCAAAAACGCAGCCTTATCCAAACCAATATCGACAAAGGCCGCCTGCATACCGGGTAACACACGGCTTACGCGGCCTTTGTAGATATTGCCGACGATGCCACGCCGCGATTCACGCTCGATGTGGATCTCTTGCAAGATGCCACCGTCGATATAGGCCACGCGCGTCTCTGAAGGGGTGATGTTAACCAGCAATTCCGCTGTCATGCTCGCTGCTCCTCACGCTGTGCGTTAAAGGCGGTTAGCAATTCCATCGTTTCAACTAATGGCAATCCCACTACCGCAGGATAGCTGCCATTAATACGACGCACAAACGCGCCGCCCAGCCCTTGAATACCGTAAGCACCAGCTTTATCCATCGGCTCACCGCTGGCAATGTAGCCCTGAATATCGGCGTCGCTGAGCGCACGGAACGTCACTTCGGTGGTCACCAGACAGTGCTGCGTCGTGCGTCTGTCAGCCAGTGCTACCGCCGTCAGCACCTGATGCGTTTGACCTGACAGCGCCTGCAACATCTGCGCAGCGTGCTCTGTATCCTGCGGCTTCTCCATCACCGTTCCCGCCAGCACCACAATCGTATCGGCGCCCAAAACCGGCAGATCACTCTCCGCGACAGCCACGCCCGCCTGCGCTTTTTCCTGCGCTAAACGCACGACATAATCCGCAGGCGTTTCACCTGCCAGTCGCTGTTCTTCGACCTGGGTATGCAGGCGCGCGAAAGAGAGTCCAAGCTGGGTGAGCAGTTCCCGACGACGGGGTGAACCAGAAGCAAGATACAGAGCAAGCATAAGTGTCCTTATTGTACGGCGAACTGACGACGCACTTTGCGCATCAGTAAAAAGATCCACGGCCACAGTATGCCGTCGACAATGCTGCTCCAGAAAATTTCAGGGCGGAACGAGATGTTGATCACTAAAAACTCCGCCCAAAACACGATGACGTCCATGGCCAGCGACATCACCATTACCATCAACGCCTGCTGCCAGAGAGCAAGATTACGGAACAACTGGAATTTAAAAGCCACCAAATAGGCAATGATACTCAACGCCAATGCACGCACACCGAGTGTCGATCCGGCGATCAAATCCATGATCCCGCCCATCAGAAAACCGGATCCGACGTTGACGCGATGCGGTAACGCCAGGATCCAATAGATCAGGATCAGCAACAGCCATGACGGACGCAACATCGCCAGTTGCTCAGGCCAGGGCATAATTTGCAGTACCAACGCCACAAAGAAAGAGAGCCAAATAACCCAACGCCCGTGGCTGCGATAACTACTCAAGGGCGGCCCCCTGAGGCAGCAGGCGCTGGCGGCCCGACAAACACAGGTTGTGCAGGGGCCGGTGGCCCCATGATTTGACTCGGCGACGGTAAAACTTGCGGCAGCATTTGCATCAAACGCTCGTTGGCCACCCGGTGCACTTCGTCAGGCGGTAAAGGCGTCAAACCCGCCGGATCGCCCCCCCACAGCAGCAGCAAATAGCGTAAACGCTGCAATCCGGCCGTTGGGCGTGCCTGAATCACCGTGTATGCGCGCTGAGTATCGACTTTCACCGATGACACCACGCCAACCGGATACCCTTCCGGGAAACGTCCACCGAGGCCCGAGGTTACCAGCACATCACCCACGCGAATGTCGGTATTGCCTGGCAGATGCTCCAGTTGCAGATCTTCTGTACACCCGTTACCCGCTGCAATCACGCGAATATCATTGCGCAAGACCTGAATCGGTAAGGCGCTGGACGCATCGCAAATGAGCAGCACGCGACTGGTGAGCTGGCTCACCGCAATCACCTGCCCGACAACCCCTTTATCGCTGATCACCGGCTGACCTTCAAAGACACCGTTCGCGCTGCCTTTGTCGATCACCACCTGATCGGTGTAAGGATCGGCACCCGTGGAGATCACTTGCGTGACCATCTTGTGTTCATCCTGACGCAACGGCGAGCCAAGCAGTTCACGCAGACGCGCGTTTTCCTGCTTGTACTGTCCCAGCATCAGTAATTCAGAATTTTTTAGGATCAGTTCGCGCTGCAGCGCACGATTTTCCTGTTCAATTTGCTGGCGCGACGCAAGCGTGTCCGCAACATTGTCCAGAATCTGACGTGGCCCATTGGCCAGAAAATAGAAAGGGCTGACAGCCGTGTCCAGATAGCTACGTACTTGGGTAAAGGTCCCAACACGGCTGTCTGCCACGATGACGCCGATAGCGACAATCACCGCCAAAAACAGGCGCAGTTGCAGGGAAGGCCCCCTGCTAAAAATAGGCTTCATAGACTTGGCGTATTCCTCGACAACGGGCAAAAGGGAGCGCCAATGCGCTCCCCCTCAGCGGAATGGCTTACTCTTCGCTGAACAAATCACCGCCGTGCATGTCGATCATTTCCAGTGCTTTACCACCGCCGCGCGCAACGCAGGTCAGCGGATCTTCGGCGACGACCACCGGAATACCGGTTTCTTCCATCAGCAGGCGATCCAGATTGCGCAGTAACGCGCCACCACCGGTCAGCACCATACCGCGCTCAGAAATATCAGACGCCAGCTCTGGTGGGCACTGCTCAAGCGCAACCATCACCGCGCTTACGATACCGGTCAGCGGTTCCTGCAGGGCTTCCAAAATCTCATTCGAGTTCAGGGTAAAGCCACGCGGCACACCTTCAGCCAGGTTACGGCCACGGACTTCAATTTCACGCACTTCATCGCCCGGGTAAGCAGAACCGATTTCATGCTTAATACGTTCAGCAGTGGCTTCACCGATCAGTGAACCGTAATTACGACGCACATAATTAATGATAGCTTCATCAAAGCGATCGCCGCCAATACGCACAGAAGAGGAGTACACCACGCCGTTCAGAGAGATCACGGCAACTTCTGTGGTACCACCACCGATATCAACCACCATGGAGCCCGTTGCTTCTGATACAGGCAAGCCTGCACCGATTGCAGCCGCCATTGGCTCTTCAATCAGGAACACTTCACGCGCACCCGCACCTTGCGCGGATTCACGAATCGCACGACGCTCGACCTGTGTAGCACCGACCGGCACACAGACCAGCACGCGTGGGCTTGGACGCATAAAGCTGTTGCTGTGCACCTGCTTGATAAAGTGCTGCAGCATTTTTTCGGTCACAAAGAAGTCAGCGATAACGCCATCTTTCATTGGACGAATCGCCGCGATGTTGCCTGGCGTACGGCCCAGCATCTGTTTTGCCTCATGACCGACGGCAGCAACGCTCTTTGGGGAGCCGGCGCGATCCTGGCGAATAGCAACAACAGAAGGCTCATTCAGGACAATGCCCTGTCCTTTTACATAGATGAGGGTATTGGCGGTACCCAAGTCGATGGACAAGTCGTTGGAAAACATGCCACGAAATTTTTTAAGCATACTAAAGGATAATCCTGCAAGCTGGGGGCGAAAAATAAAATCCGCTTACTGTACCAACCACAGATAACAGCGACAAGGCGCAAAAACGTTCTATCACGGTGATAATTCGCACATTTACAATTAAGTGCGAATTTTCCATGAAACGGGCGCCTTAAAGCCCGGATATCGGCGCTGTTACCTCGCTGTGGGCGGGTAAGCAGACATAATAGTCATAAAATCTAACATTTTCGTCATTCACGTCGGCGAACCAACGACCCGTCGTCGGCAGCATCGCGCGGCTATTCTACGTGAATTTAGCGCGCGCGGCAGACTAAACTCGGTAGCGCTGCGAATATTTTTTCACATTGCTACTGACTGGCTGCGAAGAGGCAAAAAAGTCACCTTGCCCTCCCGTCACACCCAGTTCTACCAAGGTTTGCCATTCGGCTCGTGTTTTCACCCCTGCGGCGAAAACATGCGTCGGCGTCCGATGACAGGCTTCAACAAGGCTTTTTACGAACAATTGATTCTCCGTACGCTTATCGATATTGCGTACCAAACCCGGGTGAAGCTTAATTAATTCGATACCAAACTGACGAATATACGCCGTGCTTACCACGGTGAGTCCCGCCTGGTTAATGGCAACCCGACAGCCAAACCCTTGCAGAAATCGAAACACGGGCGGCAAGCGGCTGATGTGTTGACACACATCCGCCTCTGCAAGTTCAAATAAAATGCGCTTACGCTGCGCCTGAGTGTAGTGTAATAACGCATCACGCAACCAGCGGAGAAATCCGTGTTGCAACAGCGAATCGATCGTGACGGGCATCGCCAGCGTTTCCTGCGGCCAAATTTCCGACAACGCCAGGATGCGCGTAACCTGCTGACGATCATAACGTTCTGCGAGGCCCATTTGTTGAATTGAGGGCATATATTCCGCCGCGAGCAGCTCCTTCTCACCATCGAAAATACGCGACATCATCTCGCGATGGTGGACATCGCCTCCCCGTGTCACCGCGGGCTTTTGATACAAACGCGGCCCGCCACGTTGCAGCGTATTTTCCAACAGCGTTCGCCATTTCACACTGCCCATCGTGCGGTCGCTGCCGGAAGACTCTCCGACTGACCAATTGTTTCCCCCCTGCAACACCGCATGGCGCGTTGCCAACTCCACGTTTTCCATCACTTGCTGCGTGCTTTGCCCACTGTGAAAAGCCGTGATGCCAATGTGCATCATGTCGTGCGGATCAAACATGCGCGTAGGCGGCAGGGAATCAATGGCATTGATCAACTGTGTCGCAATGCTGTCGGCATCTTTCAGGCTGCGATGGGGTAATAAAACGGTAAAGTCGCTATGGAAATAGCGGGCCAGCAAGGCCGCTGGATAGCGCATGGCAAAGGTAGACAGCATGTTCACTAACGCATACTGATAGTCGCGTACAGCGGATTCACCCCAGGTATCCTGAAGGAGATCAAAGTCCGGCAAGCGGATCATCATCACGACGCCACCGGCCCCCACGTTTTCTGAGTCTTCCAGTAATGTGGTCAGTTGGTTATCAAAAAACAGGCGGTTATTGAGCCCTGTAGAAGCATCCTGGGCAGCAAAACTACGAATCAACGTATCCAGACGCGTATGTTGATCGCCAGCTTCACGCAGATCAGAAAGCAGCATATCCAGTGCGCTGCTGGCTTTCGGTGGCCACTCGTGCACATCACCACTCACCACATGGCTGCGCTGGCCTTTCAATATGCTTTCAGCGCGATGCTCCAGTTTCTCCATGCCGCGCATCTGTTGACGTAACCAGCGGTGGGCCGCATACAGCAGCAGCGCCATGATGATGGCCACAACCACCACCACAATCATCATCGAAGAACCCAGCACCGAACTAAACCAGGTATCAGCAGGATCGAGCCAGGTAATACTCAGCGTGTGGGTAGGATGGGAGGCCAGTTGCAGGTGGGTTTCATTGTAGTGATTCTTCTCATGGGCCAGCATCGCGTTTTGATAGCGCGTCACTTCCAGTTCAACAACGCCTGCCCGCGTCAGCACAATGCGTTCAATTTGCATCGGCCCCATAATTTGCTGCATCCAGCCCTGCATTTGTGCTGGCGTCTGTGTGTTAAGGGCTTCATCAATTTGTTCGGCGACGGCATCCACCCGTTGCGCCAAATGTTGATTATTCAGCCAAAGAAAACTGAGCGAACTGCCAATCAGCATTAGCAACATGGCTAATACGCTCAATAGTGTTATAAACGCGGACAATTTCGTTGTGAATCGCATCCCTGTGCCTGTGTCTCAGCGGTTATAAGATACGCCATCCCTTGTGCAGCCTAGCCTGCAGCAGAGTAGCAACCGGTTGCCGACCAAAGTCAGCGCGCAAAAAATAGCACAAACGGCTCGGTAATTTCTTGCACATTGTCAGTTCTTTGTCTGAAGGACGAGTATAGTCTTACAAGGTGCGCTTACGCGTTACGCTCATTTTTTCAGGAGTATTCCATGCAGGCTCTCGTTCTCGAACAACAGGAAGGAAGCACACTGGCCGCGGTCAAAACCCTGACTGGCGACGCTTTACCCGACGGAAATGTTACCGTCGATGTGCAATGGTCAGGCATTAACTATAAAGATGCCCTCGCCATTACGGGCAAAGGGAAAATTATCCGTCAGTTCCCGATGGTGCCGGGTATTGATTTCGCCGGCCAGGTACACAGCAGTGAAGATCCCCGTTTCCACGTAGGGCAGCAGGTTCTTCTTACCGGTTGGGGCGTCGGAGAACATCACTGGGGCGGTCTGGCAGAGCAGGCGCGCGTGAAAGGTGATTGGTTAGTGCCGATGCCGGAAGGATTGACGGGGCGTAACGCGATGATTGTCGGTACAGCAGGCTTAACGGCGATGCTGTGCGTCATGGCACTACAAGAGGGCGGCGTTACACCCGAGCAAGGCCCCGTGGTAGTCACAGGGGCCAGCGGCGGCGTCGGCAGTACAGCCGTTGCTCTGCTGCATGCGCTTGGGTATGAGGTGGCGGCGGTCAGTGGTCGTGCTGCAACCCATGATTTTTTACAACAGTTGGGCGCAACACACCTTCTGAGCCGGGAAGATTTTTCCGCACCGGGTCGGGCGCTGGAAAAACAGCGCTGGGCCGGGGCCGTGGACACCGTGGGAGGTCACATTTTGGCTAACGTCCTCGCACAAACCCAATACAACGGTGTGGTGGCCGCCTGCGGATTAGCCGGCAGTGCTGAACTGCCGACCAGCGTGATGCCGTTTATTCTGCGCAATGTACGACTACAAGGTGTGGACTCGGTGATGGTGCCGACTGCGCGTCGCGTCGAAGCCTGGAAGCAAATCTTAAAGATTTTGCCAAACTCTTTTTACGAAAACGTGAGCAACGAAGTCACGCTCTCTGATGTCATACTGACAGCTCAGCAACTGCTTAATAATCAGGTTCAGGGCCGAACCTTGGTGAAAATACGTTAACCCGCTCCTTCTGGCCACGGAAGGCCCGGCTAACGACATTCACCTTTCTACACAGTGAATTCGGAGGCAATGCCATGAAACCCGTCCATAAACTGACCGAAGCCGATGTGACGGCAGAAAGCGTCTTTAATGCACGCCGTCGGGATGTGCTAAAAGCGCTGGGCATCGGCGCAACAGCACTGGCCTTACCGCACACGGCCCACGCCGATGTTCTGTCCTGGTTCAAGGGCAACGATCGCCCTAAAGCCCCATCTGGACGCGCACTGGACTTTAGCCAACCCGAGCAGTACCAATCAACTTTAGCCCTGACGCCGGAAGATAAAGTAACGGGCTACAACAACTATTATGAGTTTGGCCTCGATAAAGCCGATCCTGCAGCGAATGCCGGCACGCTGAAAACCGATCCCTGGACGCTGAAAATTGAAGGGGAAGTGGCAAAACCGTTGACGCTTGATATGGACAGCATTTTTAAACAGTTCCCGATGGAGCAACGCATCTACCGCATGCGGTGTGTGGAAGCCTGGTCAATGGTGGTGCCGTGGATTGGTTTTCCCCTGGCCGCGCTGTTAAAAGCCGCCGAACCCAACAGCCAGGCGCGGTATGTCGCGTTTCAAACTGTCTATGCACCGGATCAGATGCCAGGCCAAAAAGATCGCTTTATCGGCGGTGGCATGCAGTATCCCTATGTTGAAGGCCTGCGTTTAGATGAAGCCATGCATCCCCTGACGCTCTTAACGACCGGCGTCTACGGCAAAGCCCTGCCGCCGCAAAATGGTGCACCTATTCGTCTGACCGTGCCGTGGAAATATGGCTTTAAAGGGATTAAATCCATTGTCAGTATCAAACTGCTGCGTGATATGCCGCCTACGACCTGGAATCAAACGGCGTCGAATGAGTATGGCTTTTATGCCAATGTGAACCCACACGTGGATCATCCTCGTTGGTCGCAGGCAACGGAACGCTTTATTGGCAGTGGCGGCATTCTGGATGTTAAACGCCAGCCTACGCTGCTGTTTAACGGCTATGCTGACCAGGTCGCTTCACTGTATCGCGGTATGGATTTACGGAAAAACTACTGATGCGCTTAACGGTAAAACAGGTCACCTGGCTGAAGGTGGCGTTACATCTGGCAGCGTTTTTGCCGTTTGTCTGGTTGTTTTGGGCCATTAATAGCGGTGGTTTAAGCGCCGACCCCGCTAAAGACATCCAGCATTTTACCGGGCGCATGGCATTAAAATTGCTGCTGGCGACGCTGTTGGTAACTCCCCTTGCGCGATACGCCAAACAGCCACTCCTGATTCGCACTCGACGTCTGCTGGGCGTGTGGAGCTTTGCCTGGGCAACCCTGCATTTACTGAGCTACACCTTTCTGGAATTGGGCGTACAAAACCTCGCACTGCTTGGCCGTGAGCTGATTACACGCCCGTATCTGACGTTAGGGATCATCAGTTGGCTAGTGCTGTTCGCGCTGGCCCTCACCTCTTTCCAACGCGCCCAGCGAAAACTGGGCAGCAAGTGGCAAACCCTGCACAATTTCATCTATTTGGTTGCGATTTTAGCCCCCATTCACTACCTTTTGTCGGTAAAAGTAGTTTCATCGCAACCGGTCATTTATGGTTTATTGGCCCTGCTGCTGCTGGCCTTCCGCTTTAAGAAGTTTCGGCGCTGGTTACCTGATCGTCGCCGAAAGTGAAGTGAAGTCTCACCATCCAAGAATATGCTGAGAATCAACTTCGCTGATAAGACCAGTATTTAGCTGCCAAATGCGGTGATATCGTTATAATGTCGTCCCTTACTGTGTCAGACCCGCCCTTTTTCTTCTGCAAAAGGTGACAAACGGGCTTTCACCATGTATTTTGTGCGATGCCTTAACGATTGCAGGAGATAGCGGCACGATGTCTGGAAACTTTCACATACTGCTCTTGAACGGCCCCAATCTCAACATGCTAGGAACGCGTGAGCCTGAGAAGTACGGCAGCGACACACTGGCAAACATTGTTGAAGCATTGACCCAACAAGCCCAGGCGCAGAATGTGAAACTGAGCCACCTGCAATCGAATGCGGAACATCTTCTGATTGACCGTATTCATGAGGCGCGCGGCAATGTCGATTACATCATTATTAATCCGGCCGCCTTCACGCACACCAGCGTGGCACTGCGTGATGCCTTGTTAGCCGTGAACATTCCGTTTATCGAGGTTCACCTTTCCAATGTGCACGCACGTGAGCCCTTCCGCCATCATTCATACCTGTCAGATATCTCAGCCGGTGTTATTTGTGGCTTGGGCGCTGATGGGTATTCTTGGGCACTACAGACGGCGATCAAACGCCTGTCACAATCCAATTAAACAGAGTACGGAATCACACTCATGGATATTCGTAAAATCAAAAAACTGATCGAACTGGTTGAAGAATCCGGTATTTCAGAACTGGAAATTTCAGAAGGCGAAGAGTCTGTTCGCATCAGTCGTGCACCGGCTAACGCTGGCTACCCTATGATGCAGCAGGCCTATGCTGCGCCAATGATGGCAGCCCCGGCGGCTGCGCCAGTTGCAGCAGCACCCGCGGGCGAAGCCCCGGCAGCCGCACCAGAACTGAGCGGCCACATCGTGCGTTCACCGATGGTCGGTACCTTCTACCGCACCCCAAGCCCAGACGCGAAGCCATTTATTGAAGTTGGCCAGAAAGTGAGCGTGGGTGACACGCTGTGCATCGTTGAAGCGATGAAAATGATGAACCAGATCGAAGCTGACAAATCAGGCGTTGTGAAAGCAATCCTGCTTGAAAGCGGCCAGCCGGTTGAATTTGACGAGCCGCTGGTTGTCATCGAATAACGAGGCGAACCATGCTGGATAAAATTGTAATTGCTAACCGTGGTGAGATTGCGCTGCGCATCTTGCGTGCCTGTAAAGAACTGGGCATCAAGACCGTAGCAGTCCACTCCAGCGCGGATCGCGACCTGAAACACGTGCTGCTGGCAGACGAAACGGTCTGTATCGGCCCGGCACAATCCGTCAAAAGCTATTTAAACATTCCAGCGCTGATTTCAGCGGCTGAAATCACCGGTGCGGTGGCGATTCACCCCGGTTATGGCTTTTTGTCGGAGAACGCAGACTTCGCTGAACAGGTTGAACGTTCAGGCTTTATCTTTGTTGGCCCGAAAGCGGAAACTATTCGCCTGATGGGTGACAAAGTGTCTGCGATCACCGCGATGAAGAAAACCGGCGTCCCAACCGTACCCGGTTCCGATGGCCCCCTGACCGAAGACATGGATAAAAACCGCGCCTTTGCTAAACGCATTGGTTATCCGGTGATTATCAAAGCCTCTGGCGGCGGCGGCGGTCGTGGTATGCGTGTAGTACGCAACGATAAAGACCTTGAGCAATCCATCATCATGACGAAAGCGGAAGCCAAAGCGGCTTTCAACAACGACATGGTGTACATGGAGAAATTCCTGGAAAACCCGCGCCACATTGAAATTCAAGTGTTGGCTGATGGTCAGGGTAACGCTATCTATCTGGCTGAACGCGACTGCTCGATGCAACGTCGTCACCAGAAAGTTGTAGAAGAAGCGCCAGCACCAGGCATTACGGATGAGATGCGTCGTTATATTGGCGAACGCTGCTCTAAGGCCTGTATTGATATCGGTTATCGTGGCGCAGGTACCTTTGAGTTCCTGTATGAAAACGGTGAGTTCTACTTCATTGAAATGAACACCCGTATTCAGGTTGAGCATCCGGTCACCGAAATGATTACCGGCGTGGATTTGATTAAAGAACAACTGCGCATCGCCGCAGGTCAGCCTTTATCAATCAAGCAAGAAGAAGTGCAGGTTCGCGGTCATGCGGTCGAGTGCCGTATCAATGCCGAAGATCCGAACACCTTCCTGCCAAGCCCAGGCAAAATCACGCGCTTCCATGCACCAGGCGGTTTTGGTGTGCGTTGGGAATCACACATTTACGCAGGCTACTCTGTACCTCCGTATTATGATTCCATGATTGGCAAGCTGATCACCTACGGTGAAAACCGTGATGTGGCCATCGCCCGCATGAAAAATGCGTTGGCAGAGCTGATCATCGACGGGATTAAAACCAACGTCGAGTTGCAGATGAAGATCATGTCCGACGAAAACTTCCAGCATGGTGGCACCAATATCCACTATCTGGAGAAGAAACTCGGCCTGCACGAGAAGTAATGCTTTGCCCTTTCTCCCCCTCTTCAGGGGGAGAATGTTCTCTCCCTTCGTGTTTTACCTGCCTGTACTAACCTGTGTCTCTGCCGTACAATTCGCCTCTTTTACTGGCCCAGTCAGTCTATTAAGAGGACGCCAGATGGATCCACGTTTCATTCAAGCCCACCGGGAAGCACGCTGGTCTTTGGCACTTGCCGTGGCCTATCTTGCCGCATGGGGACTTACTGCCTGGCTTGGTGGTAACACGCCGGGTATCACCGGTTTGCCCCTGTGGTTTGAAATTTCCTGCCTGTGGGTGCCGGTGCTCTTTATTGTGTTGTGTGCGGCAATGATTCGCCGGGTGTTTCGCGATATGCCGTTAGAGGATGTCCCTGATGAGCGATAAAATGGCGGTGATTATCCCGCTGCTGGCTTACTTATTGCTGATTGCCGCCCTGTCGATTTATGCGGTGCGCAAGCGTCAGAAAGGCGCCTTTCTGAACGAGTATTTCCTGGGCGGCCGCTCGATGGGCGGATTTGTGCTGGCCATGACACTCACCACAACCTATATCAGCGCCAGTTCCTTTATTGGCGGGCCCGGCGCGGCTTATAAATACGGGTTAGGCTGGGTCTTGTTGGCGATGATACAAGTGCCCGCCGTGTGGCTATCGCTTGGGCTACTGGGCAAAAAATTCGCCATTCTGGCGCGCCGTTATAACGCGGTCACACTCAATGATATGCTTTACGCCCGCTATCGCAGTGCACTGCTCGTCTGGCTTGCCAGTCTCAGCTTGCTGGTGGCCTTTATCGGTGCGATGACGGTTCAATTTATTGGCGGTGCCCGCCTGTTAGAAACCGCGGCAGGCATCCCTTATGACACTGGTTTGCTGATCTTTGGCGGCACCATTGCGCTGTATACGGCGTTTGGCGGTTTTCGTGCCAGTGTCTTGAACGATGCGATGCAAGGTCTGGTGATGTTGATCGGCACGTTCTTACTGCTGTTTGCGATTATTCACGCCGCCGGCGGCATGCAACCCGCCGTGGCAAAGCTGAACGCTATCGATCCGCGTTTACTGACGGTGACCGGCGTTGATGACATTATTACACCCACCTTCCTGGCCTCGTTTTCCATTTTGGTCTGCTTCGGTGTGATTGGTTTGCCACACACTGCGGTGCGCTGCATCTCCTATAAAGACAGCAAAGCCGTTCATCGTGGCATTATTATCGGCACCATTGTGGTGGTGATTTTGATGCTGGGCATGCATTTGGCGGGTGTTTTAGGCCGTGCCGTGCTCCCCGATCTCGCCATCCCCGACCAGGTGATCCCCACATTAATGATTACGGTGCTGCCGCCATTTGCCGCCGGGATTTTTCTGGCCGCGCCAATGGCGGCGATCATGTCGACGATCAATGCACAACTGCTGCAATCATCAGCGACGATAGTCAAAGACCTCTATCTGCGCGTGCGCCCTGAACAACTTCACAATGAAACTTTACTGAAGCGCATGTCCGGGCTGATTACATTGATTTTGGGCCTGTTACTGTTGCTCGCCGCCTGGCGCCCCCCGGAGATGCTGATCTGGTTAAATCTGTTGGCCTTTGGCGGCTTAGAAGCCGTTTTCCTGTGGCCGCTGATCCTGGGACTTTACTGGAACAACGCCAATGCAACGGGTGCCCTCAGCGGCATGATTGTTGGCGCGGGTGTCTATACTGTATTCGCCAGTTTTGACTGGCATCTGTGGGGTTTTCATCCCATTGTTCCTGCATTAACCCTGAGCTTACTGGCCTTCCTGACGGGCAACCTGTTTGGTAAGTCGGTAGACCCCCTGTCGTTTGACACTGAATCTGTGAAATAAAGAGACTTGCTATGCCCTGGATACAAATGAAAATAAACACCACTGGCGCCGATGCGGAAAACCTGGGCGATGCGCTAATGGAGAGCGGCGCGGTGTCTGTTACCTTTCAGGACACGAACGACACGCCAGTGTTTGAACCGCTACCCGGTGAAACGCGACTGTGGGGCGATACCGATGTGATTGGCCTGTTTGATGCAGAGACCGATATGCACGACGTGGTTGCGCTTCTGGAACCGCATCCGCTACTCGGCGTCGGTTTTCACCATAAAATCGAACAGTTGGAAGACAAAGATTGGGAACGTGAGTGGATGGCCAACTTCCACCCTATGCAGTTTGGCAAACGTTTATGGATTTGCCCAAGCTGGCGCGATGTGCCCGATCCGCATGCCGTCAACGTGATGCTTGACCCCGGTCTGGCGTTTGGTACAGGTACACATCCCACAACGGCCCTGTGCCTGGCCTGGCTGGATGGCCTTGATCTGGCGGGGAAAACCGTGATTGATTTTGGTTGTGGCTCCGGCATTCTGGCAATTGCAGCGCTTAAGCTCGGTGCCGCACAGGCCATCGGTATTGATATCGATCCGCAAGCCATCCAAGCCAGCCGTGATAATGCAGAGCGAAACGGTGTCTCCGAAAAGTTGTCACTGTATTTGCCGCATCAGCAACCCGACAACCTGCGGGCGGACGTTGTAGTCGCCAATATTCTGGCTGGCCCGCTGCGGGAACTGGCCCCTTTGATTGGCGTGCTGCCAAAATCAGGCGGGCATTTAGGCCTGTCCGGCATTCTGGAAAGCCAGGCTGATAGCGTCTGTGAAGCCTACCAGGATAAATTCAGCTTGGATCCTGTCGCCGTTAAAGAAGAGTGGTGCCGTATTACCGGCGTCGCTGTATAATTCGTCCGCGCGAAAACCGCCTAAAAAAGGGTTTTTAAGGTGGTTTTCGCGCCATTTGAAAACAATTAGCACCAAATTCTCAACCCACTGTGTAGATTAAGGATAATCGCAATGAAAAAAGTCGCCTCTTTCGCTCTGTTATTGAGCTTCAGCCTGCCCGTGTTTTCTGCTCCGCCCGCCCACTGGACATATGAAGGCAAGGCCGGGCCTGAACATTGGGCCGATCTCAGCCCAGAATTTGCCACCTGCCACAGCGGGAAATTTCAGTCGCCAATCGATATCCGTATGCCGATCGATGCACAACTTCCTGCGTTGAAGCTGTCATTTCACAGCGCAGCAGAGAAAATTGTAAACAACGGCCATACCCTTCAGGTGACAGTCAATGATGAAGCTGACTTTCCGCTGGATGGTGAAACCTTTGCGTTAATGCAATACCACTTCCATACACCCAGCGAAAATCTGATCAACGGTAAGTCCTTTCCTTTAGAAGCTCACTTCGTGCATAGCAATGAACAAGGTGAACTGGCGGTAGTGGCGGTGATGTTTGAGGTCGGGGCGGAAAACAGCGCCTTGAAGCCCATTCTGCAAGCCCTGCCAGATGAAGAGAATAAAACGGTGGATGTCGGCGCACGTTATGATCTCAAACCCCTGTTCCCTGATAATCTCAGCTACTATCGCTTCAGTGGTTCGCTGACGACACCGCCTTGCACAGAGGGTCTGCGTTGGCTGGTGCTAAAAAAACCCGTCACATTGTCGGCTGAACAACTCGCCGTATTCCAAAAAGCGCTGAGACACAGTAACAACCGCCCTGTACAACCTTTGCACGGCCGTATGATAGTCGAGTAAAAACAAGCAAAAAGCGGTGTTTTTTTAACGTCACATGTAGCGCGGAATACGCTCTGTGGCGTTTTTTATGTTGTTAACTTCGTCACAAAAAAGAAATTTTTTTGCTTGTTTTTTCATCGTTTTAACTCAACATACTGTTTAGAAAGAGAAAAATTATTTGCAGCATGTGCTGCCCCCGATTTCCTTGATCTTTCGCGGTAAATTGTTCAAAGTTTGGCCTTTCATCTTCCGTAAAAAATGCGTAATATACGCCGCCTTGCAGACAGAGTATGGCCATCTCAACTTCATGCGTATTGGACACCTCCAGCTGAAAAATCGATTGATTGCAGCGCCTATGGCCGGGATTACCGACAGGCCATTTAGAACGCTGTGTCATGAAATGGGCGCAGGAATGGCGGTCTCCGAGATGCTGTCGTCAAACCCGGAAGTCTGGGCCAGCGACAAGTCTCGATTGCGTATGGTGCATAACGATGAGCCAGGCATTCGCGCCGTGCAAATTGCCGGTTGCGATCCCGATGATATGGCGCAGGCAGCCAAAGTTAATGTCGAAGCGGGTGCACAGCTTATCGACATCAATATGGGTTGCCCTGCCAAGAAAGTGAATCGGAAGATGGCAGGCTCCGCACTGCTTCAGTATCCAGAGTTGGTGCAACGCATCCTTTCTGCGGTAGTGAATGCGGTCGATGTGCCGGTCACCTTGAAGATTCGCACGGGCTGGGATCCAGAACATCGGAACTGCGTAGAAATTGCCCAATTGGCTGAACGCTGTGGCATTCAGGCCCTGACGATACACGGACGCACACGCGCCTGTTTATTCAATGGAGAAGCCGAGTACGACAGCATTCGGACAGTTAAGCAGAATGTCTCCATTCCCATTATTGCGAATGGCGACATAACTGACCCGCATAAGGCCAGAGCAGTACTCGACTACACAGGGGCGGATGCCCTTATGATAGGCCGCGCTGCTCAGGGAAGACCGTGGATCTTCCGGGAAATCCAGTACTATCTGGACACAGGGGAGCTGCTTGACCCACTGCCACTGGCAGAAGTTAAGCGTTTGCTCATCGCGCACATACGTGAGCTGCACGACTTTTATGGTCAAGGCAAGGGATACCGTATTGCGCGAAAACACGTTTCCTGGTATCTCCAGGAACACGCCCCTAACGACCAGTTTCGGCGCACATTCAACGCCATTGAGGATGCCAGCGTACAGCTGGAGGCGTTGGAGGCATACTTCGAAAATCTTGCGTAAACGAAATAAAGAGCTGACAGAACTATGTTCGAACAACGCGTAAATTCTGACGTACTAACCGTTTCTACCGTAAATTCACAGGATCAGGTGACCCAAAAGCCACTTCGTGATTCGGTCAAACAGGCACTGAAGAACTATTTTGCTCAACTGAATGGTCAAGATGTTAGTGAGCTGTATGAGCTGGTATTGGCTGAAGTTGAACAGCCACTTTTAGACATGGTGATGCAGTACACCCGTGGCAACCAGACCCGTGCAGCCCAGATGATGGGCATCAACCGCGGTACTCTGCGTAAGAAATTGAAGAAGTACGGCATGAACTAAGGGTTCGCCCTTGTTCTGCACAAAGAGCGCTTTGCTGGAAACAGCTGGCGCTTTTTTGTTTTTTTAGCCCCATCTCTATCAGAAAACTCTCATTCCTGTTGCCCTGGCTGGCTGACAGTTTTATTATAACGCCCACTTACCTTATCGCACTCTTCTGACGCCAGCGGCACTTTGCGTCAATTGCGACACTTTTTCATTTCATAATTATTGAATGCACGGCGGGGAAAATCGTGGACAATCTGGCACTGTTTAACGCTCGGCATATGCTGGATAAACAGCATATCAAGCTCAGCTATATCACGCATTTCTATTGCAATCAGGGCAATATTAATTCTGTGACCTCTTTACTACGGAAATATGAAAGCTATCCCGATGACGTCAAAGAGGCCGTTGAGTTTGTGATTGTCGATGATGGCTCGCCGATTGATTACCAGATTGAAGCCTTTGACCTGAATATTACCTGGTTGAAAATTAACGAAGATATCCGCTGGAACCAGGCTGGCGCACGCAATCTTGGCGTGACCTATGCGCGCTCGGATAAAATCGTCATTTCTGATCTCGATCATGAATTCCCTGTTGAGACATTGCGTTATATGATTAAGGCCAAAAATCCGGGCCGTAACTTTTATAAAATATATCGCAATGATCCAGACACGGGTGAATTCAAGAAGGGCCACTCTAATCTCTTCTTTATGTCACGCGCGCGCTTTATGCGTTTCTTTGGATATGATGAAGAGTATTCAGGTAATTACGGCGCCGAAGATTATCGTTTCGTTAAATATCATAAATACCATGGTTCTCGCCAAGGCTATTTACCGAAAAACATTCGTTGTCAGGAACGTATTCTCGATCGTGAAAAAAGTTATCACTCACTGAATCGTGATTTAACCAATAATACGCCAATAGATTTACGTAAGAAGCAAGAGTGCGATAAATATGGCGCAGAGAATGGTCACAGCCGTATATTCCTGAATTTCACCTGGCAATTGTTGTCGCGTCAAATCCGCGTGGCGCGCACTCTGCCTACTCCGCGTCCGCTCTGGAAAATGAGCTGGTGGCTGCGTTACGCTTTATCCTCCTTATCGCGTTAATCGCTTGCGCGCGTTGGCTGCGGCTGACGCGCTTTACGCTTCACATCATTATAATCACCCTCGGCATTATTCCTCGGTTTATTTAAAAAGTCTGCGCGTATTCACATTGCGTTAATAAAGTGATTGCTGATGCACCAAATGTGATCGGACCACCTATTTTTGCCTCAATGTAGTGCGGCATATTAGCGAAACTTTCATCTCACAACGCAATATAAGTAATCCTTTCGAAGAAATTCGCGTCTTTGCAAAATTGGCATCGCCTTTGCAATGTCGTGGATGGCGAAATGCCAAAGACCGAAAAGTGCATCGCGATATGCGCACGAATAACAAATAAATCACGTCACACAGGATGCTTTATGAATAAGATGATGCTTTCTACTTTGGTTGCGGCTGCAGGTTTATTTGCTGTTGCTAATCAGGCACATGCTGGTGCTACGCTGGACGCGATTAAAAAGAAAGGATTCGTACAATGTGGGATCAGTGATGGCCTGCCAGGTTTCTCTTATGCCGATGCTAACGGTAAGTTCACCGGGCTGGACGTGGACATTTGTCGTGCAACCGCCTCTGCCATTTTTGGCGATGACACCAAAGTCAAATACACCCCGCTGACCGCTAAAGAGCGTTTTACCGCGCTGCAGTCGGGTGAAGTGGACATTCTGTCACGCAACACCACCTGGACCTCTGCGCGCGATGGCGGCATGGGCTTTATGTTCGCAGGCGTTAACTATTATGACGGTATCGGCTTCCTGACCCACCAGAAAGCCGGTCTGAAAAGTGCAAAAGATTTGGACGGCGCCACCGTGTGTATCCAGGCCGGTACCGATACCGAACTTAACGTGGCTGACTACTTCAAAGCCAATAAAATGCAGTACACCCCGGTGACCTTCGACCGTTCTGATGAATCCGCTAAAGCGCTGGACAGCGGTCGCTGCGATACCCTCGCCTCTGACCAGTCTCAGCTCTACGCACTGCGTATCAAACTGGGCAAACCGGATGAATTTGTGGTGCTGCCAGAAGTGATCTCCAAAGAGCCTCTGGGGCCGGTGGTGCGTCGTGGTGATGATGACTGGTTCACCATTGTGAAATGGTCATTCAACGCCATGCTGAACGCGGAAGAGATGGGCATTACCTCTAAAAACGTGGATGAGAAAAAAGCCAGCCCGGCCACCCCAGATATGGCGCATCTGCTCGGCGCAGAGGGCGATTTTGGTAAAGATCTGAAACTGGATAATCAATGGGCCTACCACATCATCAAACAAGTCGGTAACTATCAGGAAAGTTTTGATCGCAACGTCGGTAAAGACAGCGCGCTAAAAATCGATCGTGGTCAGAACGCATTGTGGAAAGATGGTGGTATTCAGTACGCCCCGCCGGTTCGTTAATTCCCGCTGTACTACTGGGCACTGCGTTGCAGTGCCCACGTCAGAGTTCTCGTAGCTGAGGTTAGAACATGTCTCAACGCCCAACCGTAAAAAGGGATTTTTCGTTCGCTAATCCCACGGTGCGTGCGTGGGTGTACCAAATCATCGCCATCGGTGCCGTCGCAGCGGTGATCGGTTACCTGGTACATAACACCATCATTAATCTTTCCAATCGTGGCATTACATCCGGTTTTGGCTTTCTGGATCGCAGTGCTGGCTTTGGTATTGTCCAACACCTGATTGATTACAGCCAGAGTGATACTTACGCCCGCGTGTTTCTGGTCGGCCTGACCAACACGCTGCTGGTCTCTGCACTCTGTATTGTCTTTGCCTCAATACTGGGTTTTGCCATCGGTCTCGCACGCCTGTCTGACAACTGGTTACTGCGCAAAATCGCCAACGTGTATATCGAGATATTCCGCAACATCCCACCGTTGCTGCAAATCTTCTTTTGGTATTTCGCTGTGCTGCGCAATCTGCCAGGCCCGCGCCAGGCCGTGAGTGCCTTTGATATCGCCTTTGTCAGCAACCGCGGTTTATATATTCCCTCACCGCAGTGGTCTGAAGGCTCACTGGCATTACTGGTGGCATTGGTCATCGCTATCGTGGCGTCGATTGGCGTGTTTCGCTATCACCGACAGCACCAGCTAAAAACGGGTCAACTACGTCGCAGTTGGCCGTGGATCGTGCTGATGCTGGTGGGTTTCCCCGCCGTCGCGCACCTGCTGTTTGGAGCGGGAATGCATTGGGATGTACCAGAACTGCGTGGGTTTAACTTCCGGGGCGGCTTTGTGCTGATCCCTGAGTTGGCCGCGTTAACACTGGCGCTGTCGATCTACACCTCGTCGTTTATTGCCGAAGTGATTCGCTCGGGTATTCAGTCTGTACCTCAGGGGCAACATGAAGCCGCACGTTCGCTGGGATTACCCAATCCGGTCACGCTACGTCAGGTGATTATTCCGCAAGCGATGCGCGTCATCATTCCACCGTTGACCAGCCAGTACCTGAATATTGTGAAAAACTCTTCATTGGCCGCGGCCATTGGCTATCCCGATATGGTGTCGTTGTTTGCGGGTACGGTGTTGAACCAAACCGGACAGGCTATCGAAACCATTGCGATCACCATGGCCGTCTACTTGATTATCAGCCTGTCGATTTCACTGCTGATGAATCTCTACAACCGCAAAATTGCGCTGGTTGAGCGCTAAGGGAGCACGCCGATGAGCATGACGACACAGGACGCTCCCCCGATGGCCAGTAATCCGCTAAGTAACGCGGTGCGTTGGGCGCGAAAAAATTTGTTTTCCAGTTGGTCAAACAGCCTGCTTACCCTGCTCTGCTTATGGGTAATCTGGACGGTGATCCCCCCGGCATTAAACTGGCTTATTTTTCAAGCGAACTGGATTGGTAGCACGCGTGCCGATTGCACTAAAGAGGGCGCGTGTTGGGTTTTTATCCATGAACGTTTTGGCCAGTTTATGTATGGGCTATACCCGCACGAATCACGCTGGCGCATTAATCTGGCGCTCGTTATTGGCCTGTTCAGCATCATCCCGATGTTTTTCAGCGCCCTGCCGCGCCGCGGCCGCTACATTGCCTGTTGGGCGGTGGTGTATCCCCTGGTGGTGTGGTTTTTGCTGTACGGCGGTTACTTTGGCCTGGATCGCGTTGAAACACGTCAATGGGGCGGCTTAACGCTCACGCTGATTATTGCATCCGTAGGGATTGCTGGCGCACTGCCGCTGGGCATTTTGCTGGCGCTGGGGCGTCGCTCGGATATGCCGGTGGTACGTGCGCTCAGCGTGGTCTTTATTGAGTTCTGGCGCGGTGTACCGTTGATCACGGTGCTGTTTATGTCCTCGGTAATGCTGCCGCTGTTTATGGCGGAAGGCACCACTATCGATAAGCTGGTACGTGCCCTGGTGGGCGTTATTTTGTTCCAGTCTGCCTATGTGGCGGAAGTGGTACGCGGTGGGTTACAGGCGCTCCCCAAAGGCCAATATGAAGCCGCCCAATCACTGGCGCTGGGTTACTGGAAAACGCAGGGGCTGATTATCCTGCCACAGGCGTTAAAAATGACCATTCCAGGTCTGGTGAATACCATTATCGCGCTGTTTAAAGACACCAGTTTGGTGATCATTATCGGCCTGTTTGATCTGTTCAGTAGCGTGCAACAAGCCACCGTGGACCCCACGTGGCTGGGCATGTCGACCGAGGGATACGTTTTCGCGGCCCTCGTTTACTGGATTTTTTGTTTTAGCATGTCGCGCTACAGCCAACATTTGGAAAAGCGCTTTAACACCGGGCGAGCACCGCACTGAGGCTGACCATGAACACAATAGAAACCAACGCGATGATGATTACGCTCGAAAATGTCAACAAATGGTACGGCCAGTTCCATGTGTTGAAAGACATTAATCTGCAGGTTAAACCGCGCGAGCGCATCGTACTCTGTGGGCCATCTGGCTCGGGAAAATCCACCACCATTCGCTGTATTAACCATCTGGAAGAGCATCAGCAAGGCCGTATTGTGGTCGATGGCATTCACCTCAATCAGGACGTGCGCAATATTGAAAAAGTCCGTACCGAAGTCGGAATGGTGTTTCAGCACTTCAATTTGTTTCCACACTTAACGGTGTTGCAGAACTGCACGCTGGCCCCAATGTGGGTGCGGAAAACCGCCAAAAAGGAAGCGGAAGAGCTCGCCATGCACTATCTGCAACGCGTGCGCATTGCCGAGCACGCGCACAAATATCCCGGCCAAATCTCCGGCGGCCAGCAGCAGCGCGTGGCTATTGCGCGCTCCCTGTGTATGAAACCTAAAATCATGTTATTCGATGAACCGACGTCAGCACTGGACCCGGAAATGGTGAAGGAGGTATTGGACACCATGATTGGGCTGGCTGAAGACGGGATGACCATGCTGTGCGTTACCCATGAAATGGGCTTTGCACGTACCGTGGCCGATCGGGTGATTTTTATGGATCGCGGGGAGATTGTTGAACAGGCGCCGCCCGAAGAGTTCTTTGCACATCCGAAGTCGGAACGCACACGCGCCTTTTTGTCACAGGTGATCCACTAACAAACAGGCCCTCCCCCGTTCACGGGGGAGGGTTGGGAGGGGGACAAACAACTCCAACCCCAACATAGCTCCTACACGGGGGAGGGTTGGGAGGGGGGCAAACAACTCCAAACCCAACATAGTCCCTACACGGGGGAGAGTTGGGAGGGGGGCAAACAACGCTGAACCCAAACGTCAGCACAACTCCAAATGCACTTCATGCTGCTCAATCACCTGCATGACGCTGGCCGGAGGCAAGGCATCGGTGAACATATAATCAATCAGGCTCATATTGCCGAGATTCACCATCGCGTTACGCCCAAACTTTGAATGATCGCAAACCAACATGACGCAGCGCGAGTTTTCAATAATCGCCCGTTTGGTACGCACTTCGTGGTAGTCAAACTCCAGCAGAGAGCCATCCATATCAATGCCGCTGATCCCGAGGATGCCGTAATCAAGACGGAATTGAGAAATAAAGTCCAGCGTCGCCTCCCCCATGATGCCGCCATCACGCGTGCGCACTTCGCCACCGGCCAGAATCAAGCGGAAGTCCGGTTTTGACATCAGCAACGTAGCGACATTTAAATTGTTGGTGACGATACGCAGGTCGTTGTGATTCATCAGCGCATGGGCCACGGCTTCAGGCGTGGTGCCGATATCGATAAAAAGTGTCGCACCGTCCGGGATCTGACTGGCAACCCGCTGCGCGATGCGCGCTTTCTCTGCCGACCACATCATTTTACGGTCTTGCCAGGCGGTATTTTCCGAGCTGGAGGGCAGTGCGGCACCGCCGTGGTGGCGCTGGATTTTATTCTGTTCGGCTAAGTCATTCAGATCGCGACGAATGGTTTGCGGGCTGACGTCAAAATGCTCGACCAACTCTTCCGTACTGACATAGCCCTGGCGACGCACCAAATCAATAATGGCGTCATGACGTTGTGTTTGTTTCACCTGTCTCTCCTGACCGATTGCCCACGCGTATCCACAAAGGCCATCACCAACCCGACCACTAAGCCAGCCACATGCGCGGCGTTGGCGATAGACAAGCCAAAGGCGCCAAAGTAGCCAATCACTAACCACACAATGGCAAACGCCATTAATCCACGCTCAAGGAAAACGCCCGCTTCAGGTCGACGCTCGCCGTACAGCCAGCAATAGCCCATCAGTGCATACACCACCCCCGAAAGACCACCGAACCAGATGCCGCTGTACTTGGCCTGCATCCAGCCACTGAGCAGCGCTGAAATCACGGCGATAACCACCAGTTTGCCCGCGCCCAGCCGCTTTTCGACCATCCCGCCGAGATACCACCACCACAGCAGATTAAACAGAATATGGATCAGTGAAAAATGCAGCAATGCATGCGAAACCCAACGCCAAACCTGAAAATATTGCTCCGGACCTGATGGCCAGGCCAACAGGCTCATCACTTCACGATCGCCCGCAACTTGCTGCCAGATAAACACCAGCACACACACCGCCATCAGGCTCAGGGTTAGCGTACCGGCCCGCGCCTTAAGATTATCCAGAAAGGAGTTTGGCGCACGCGCGTATTGCAGCCCGCTTTGCGTGGTACCGGATTGCCAACTGGCAGCCTGATAGCGAGGATGCAGAGGATCGCGTTGGAACTGTTCAAGCTCGTTTTCGACCTTTTCCTGCCACGCCGGATCATCCAGCCATAAAGAGAGCGAGTTCTCTTCACGCTCTAAGCGCAAGTGGATTCCCTGCGTCGCCATATAGTCCACAAAGGCCTGTGCCAGTCGGGGATGAGTAAATTCTGTAATGCGCATGGGTGATTTCCGTTAGCCGTGAACTCAGGATGCTTCCGTGTCGACCTGCTGTGGCCAGGCGTGACGCCAGGCCTCGAAGCCACCATCAACACTGTACACTTCATCAAAACCCTGGTTGATCAGGTACTGTGCCGCCCCTTTACTGCTGTTACCGTGGTAGCACATCACGAGTACAGGCGTGGCGAAATCGGCGTCGGCCATAAAGGTGTTTAACGTACCGTTGGTCAGATGAAATGCGCCAGTGGCATGGCCTGCTTCAAAACTTTGCGGATCGCGAATGTCCACCAGCAAGGCTTTTTTCTCTGCGATTAACTGCTGCGCCTGCTGCACAGAAATACATTCAAACTGTTCCATCGATTTCCCCGGAAAAACAAACTGATCAGCGGGCAACAGCCCGAATACGCCAACATTGTAACCCGAAGCCGCCGAACAATAACCCAATAAAACTTGGGGCTTTTAGCCTAATCGTCACAATAATGTTATCTGCGTCACGCAAAGTTGTTTTTATTCTGTTACCGCTAGCATCAATGTTGGTTTATGATTACACTCATGCTCGAAAACGAACATTAATGAACTATTCCGAACATCGGAGGAAGTAAAGTGGAAACCAAAGACCTGATCGTAATCGGCGGCGGCATCAATGGCGCAGGCATCGCGGCCGATGCTGCGGGACGCGGCCTGTCGGTGCTGATGCTGGAGGCGCAAGATCTGGCCTGTGCCACCTCCTCCGCCAGTTCCAAGCTGATTCATGGCGGCCTGCGCTATCTCGAACATTATGAATTTCGCCTGGTGGGCGAAGCCCTGGCGGAGCGTGAAGTCCTGCTGAAAATGGCACCGCACATTGCCTTCCCAATGCGCTTTCGCTTACCGCACCGTCCCCATCTGCGCCCGGCGTGGATGATCCGCATGGGCTTGTTCCTTTACGACCATTTGGGCAAACGTACCAGCCTGCCAGGCAGCAAAAGTTTGCGTTTTGGCGCAGGCTCAGTATTAAAACCTGAAATCGTGCGCGGTTTCGAATATTCAGACTGCTGGGTGGATGACGCACGTCTGGTGGTGCTGAATGCGCAAGAAGTGGTGAAGCAAGGCGGCGAAGTGCGTACGCGCACGAAAGTGACCCGCGCCTGGCGTGAAGGCGGCCTGTGGATGGTAGAGGCGCAGAACGTTGACACCGGTGAGTCTTACACCTGGCGTGCCAAAGGGCTGGTGAATGCCGCGGGCCCCTGGGTGAAGCAATTGTTTGACGACGGCCTGAAACTTAAATCGCCGTATGGCATTCGCTTGATCAAAGGCAGCCACATTGTGGTGCCGCGCGTACATGCTCAAAAACAGGCTTACATCCTCCAAAATGAAGACAACCGCATTGTGTTTGTGATTCCGTGGATGGATGAATTTTCCATCATTGGTACCACGGACGTTGAATACAAAGGCGATCCAAAAGCCGTGCATATCGATGAAAACGAGATTGCGTATCTGCTGAAGGTGTATAACGCGCACTTTAACAAGACGCTGAACCGTGACGATGTGGTGTGGACCTACTCAGGCGTGCGTCCTCTGTGTGATGATGAATCCGATTCCCCGCAAGCGATCACCCGCGACTATACGCTGGATGTGCGTGACGAAAACGGCCAGGCCCCTTTGCTGTCGGTTTTTGGCGGCAAGCTCACCACTTATCGCAAGCTGGCGGAACATGCCATGGAAAAGCTCACGCAATATTATCCAGGCATCAAAGCCGCATGGACCAAAAATGCCGTGCTGTCCGGTGGCGAAATCGGCGGCAGCCGCGAAGATTACGCTGCCAGTCTGCGTCGTCGCTATGGCTTTATCAGCGAAGGCATGGCGAGACACTTTGCACGCACCTATGGCAGTAACAGTGAAAAAATACTCGCCAACGCCAGCAGCCTGGATGCATTAGGTGAACATTTTGGCCACGAGTTTTACGAAGCCGAACTGCGCTATCTGGTTGAAAATGAGTGGGTGCGCGAGTTAGACGACGCCATCTGGCGTCGAACCAAGCAAGGCATGTGGTTGACGTCTGAACAACAGCAGCGCATTGCCGACTGGCTGGCCCAGCACGTCACTAATCCAGCCCTGTCATTAGCTTCTTAATAACCTTAAGGCGGGATCTTCTCCCGCCTTGTTCCTTTCCAGCATAACCCGCTAACCTTGCTGTCAAAAGTCACACATAAAGTTGATTTTTTGTGACGAACCCCGCAAAAAATCACAAAAACGTGTAACGCATCATATAAAATTCAGTGTTAAGGATGCATGGCGTTCACGGAAGAGACGCCTATAACACTCTTTTTCTGCTCCTCACCCTTTTTTCTGGGACGCCTTCTCGCTGGGAGGGTCGCCCTTTCTATGGCAAATTTACGAGGTTGATATTATGGGAGAACACTCCTCTCCTTCGCGCATCATTGGCGTGCTGACGGCATTGTTCGCCACGCTAACCGGTGCCTACATGTTTATGGGTGGTATCTGGCTCGTCACGCTGGGTGGCAGTCTCTACTACCTGCTTGGCGGCGTGGTGATGCTGGCTATCGCTCTGTTAATGTGGCGTCGTAACAGCAGCGCCCTCACCCTTTACGCACTGCTCTTATTAGCCACTCTGGCCTGGTCTGTTTGGGAGGCGGGTTTTGATTTCTGGGCGCTGGCACCCCGTACTGACGTGCTGGTGATCTTTGGCGTGTGGTTAATTTTACCCTTTGTCTATCGCCAGTTTACCGCGCCCCGCAAAGGGGGCCTGCGCCTGCTGTGGGTTGCATTGCTGGCCAGTGCGGCCGTGCTCACTTGGGCATCCTTCAACGACCCGCAGGAAATTAACGGAACACTGTCTGCCGACAGCAGCACGGTGACACCGGCGGCAACGGACAGCGACTGGCCGGCTTACGGACGTACTCGGGAAGGCACACGCTACTCGCCACTGAAACAGATCAATGAAAGCAACGTTAAAGACCTGCAACTGGCGTGGACGTTTAACACGGGCGATCTGAAACGCGAAAGCGATCCGGGTGAAATCACCAATGAGGTGACGCCAATTAAAGTGGGCGACATGCTGTATCTTTGTACGCCGCATCAGGTGTTGCACGCCCTCGATGCCGCGACGGGCAAAGAGAAGTGGTCGTTCGATCCACAACTCAAAACCGATCCCACTTTCCAACATGTGACCTGTCGTGGTGTGTCATATCACGAAACCGCAGCCGCCAAAAATCTGAAAGATTCTTCACAGGCTGCAATGTGTTCACGTCGTATTTTCCTGCCTGTCAACGATGGGCGGTTGTTTGCGCTGGATGCCAACACGGGCGAGCGCTGCAGCACCTTCGCCAATAACGGTGAGCTGGATCTGCAACACCTGCAGCCAGTACAAACGCCGGGCGGCTATGAGCCGACGTCTCCGCCAATCATCACCGATACCACCATTGTGGTGGCAGGTGCCGTTACGGATAACTACTCAACCCGCGAGCCTTCTGGCGTGATCCGTGGATTTGATGTCAACACCGGCAAACTGCTGTGGGCATTCGATCCTGGTGCCAAAGATCCCAACGCCATCCCGGTCGACGGTAAAAGCTATACGCATAATTCCCCCAACTCCTGGGCACCGGCAGCCTATGACGCCAAACTGGATCTGGTGTACCTGCCAATGGGTGTGACAACGCCTGATATTTGGGGTGGCAACCGCACACCCGAACAAGAGCGCTTTGCCAGCGGCTTGCTGGCGCTGAATGCCACCACCGGCAAGCTGGCGTGGTTCTATCAAAGCGTGCACCACGATCTGTGGGATATGGACTTACCTGCGCAACCCACCCTGGCGGATATTACCGATAAAAACGGCCATACCGTGCCCGTGGTATATGCCCCCGCGAAAACCGGCAATATCTTTGTGCTGGACCGCCGCACCGGTAAAACGGTGGTGCCCGCTCCCGAGCGCGATGTGCCACAAGGCCCGGCAAAAGGTGATCACTTATCGCCAACCCAGCCATTCTCTGAGCTGAGCTTCCGTCCGCGTGACAATCTGAGCGGCAAAGATATGTGGGGCGCGACAATGTTCGACCAGATGGTGTGTCGCGTCATGTTCCACAAGCTGCGCTATGAGGGCATTTTCACTCCGCCTTCCGAGCAGGGTACGCTGGTCTTCCCTGGCAACCTTGGCATGTTTGAATGGGGCGGCCTTGCCGTGGATACCGATCGTCAGATCGCAATTGCTAACCCGATTGCGCTGCCGTTCGTTTCTAAGCTGGTGCCTCGCGGCCCTGGCAATCCGATTGAGCCGCCAGAAGGTGCCGCAGGAGGTACAGGCACAGAATCGGGTATCCAGCCACAATACGGTGTGCCCTATGGCGTTGAGTTGAACCCGTTCCTGTCGCCCTTTGGCTTACCTTGTAAGCAACCGGCCTGGGGGTATATCTCTGCCGTCGATCTAAAAACCAATGACATTGTCTGGAAGAAACGTATCGGTACTGTCCGTGACAGCGCACCCGTGCCGATGCCGTTCAAAATGGGTATGCCAATGCTCGGTGGTCCGGTGACCACTGCGGGCCACGTGTTCTTTATTGGCGCAACCGCCGATAACTATCTGCGTGCGTTCAGCACCAACACCGGTGAGCAATTGTGGCAAGCACGGCTGCCAGCAGGCGGTCAGGCTACGCCAATGACCTATGAAGTAAACGGGAAACAGTACGTGGTGATCATGGCCGGCGGTCATGGTTCATTCGGAACAAAAATGGGTGACGCTCTGGTCGCCTATGCCTTACCGGATAGTCAGTAAATAGCCAAGCCTCCCCTGCGGGGGAGGTTTTTAAGGCAGGTCTGCGGATTAACGGTCACGTGCGGTACAGGAGGCGCGCACAATCAGCTCGCCATAAGACACCAGATGGCGGGCGCTGTCCTGCGGCCAGGTCAGGCGATTCAGCAATGTTAAGACGGCATTGCGCGCAATATCGCTGAACGGCTGCTTATAAGTGGTAAGCGGAATACCCAATAACGCAGAATATTCGTTATCGTCAAAGCCCACGACGTTGACTTTCACCCCTTGCTGCGTGCAGACAGAAAGCAGTTTCATCGCGGTAAAGTCGTTGGCACAAACAATATCCTGCGCACCGCCTTCCAACAGTTGCATCACAAAGTCGCGATCGTTGAGTTCACCTTCATGCACCCACGCAGGCAACGGCGCGATACCAGCTTCCAATAAAGCCAAACGGTAGCCCATCATGCGCATATTGACGGTATTCGCCGAAAACTGCTCGCAGAGAAAATCAATACGCCGCGGCTGATGGCCCATCAGATGCTGCGTCACTTCTAATCCCGCAGCAACATTATCAATCCCAATCAAATCCCAGCGGCTGCGTTGTGGCCAGCGGGCAACGTCGCCATCCAGCAGCACCACGCCAATGCCATAGCGATCTAATTTGCTGAGAATCAGTTCGTTGATCTCAGTTGCATAGGGATGAAATTCCACCGGAATAAAAAACACGCCGCGAACATCACTGCGCAGATAGCGCTCAATAACATGATCAATTTTAGCCAGAATAGCCTGCCGAGTAGCCCCCGCACCCAGCGTCATGACGCCATTCCACACCAAATCGAAATTAAAAGTTTGTGACAATGCGGCGATAGATTTGAAGATTTGCTCAAACAAAAAGCCGCTTTCATTGGCCTCCATGCGCGGCGATAAAATGCCCAGCGCCATCGGTTCGCTATAGCGCGTTGGGGTGATATCTCCGGCATCAAAGGTGATGTAGTGGCCGGAACCCTGCGTACTGCTGATCAACCCCTCTTCACGCAAGCGTAATAAGGCGCGCGATAATGTCGGTCGTGAAACATCAAATTCCTGACACAAAGTCACTTCTGTTGGCAGCCGCTCACCCAATGAATAGGCGCCGCCACGAATACGTTTTTCCAGATCCTGGTAGACCCGTTCCAGCTTGCCTGATTTCGCCATAGTTGGTTATTCCGCCTTCTACGCGCCCGTCCTCATCCGGCGCACGATGGCGCTACCTGGCCTGCCAGGCAACGCTGGAACACATTAAGGGAGATAATAAGTAAAATCAAGCGAGTGAATATTACACCAAGTTGTAAAATTTATAATTTACAGAATAATCGCAGCCATTTTTTCTTCTTCCCTTTGCTGAATGCAAGATAGCCCATTAAAAGGGTGAAAACTTGTGATTTAGATCGCTTTTCACATCCTGAAAGCAGAACTCGTGATGAAAATGTGATCAAAACCAAAAGAAATTGTCAAAATATTGCGTAAGGTTATGTTCAGTTATCAAGCAAATTAAATTACAAATTTGTAAAAATAATAACCCTAACCTGCAATATCGCAGGACCAGACCGAGGATGCTCATATGTCACAGTACCAGGAACTCGTCGATAAAGTGCTGGCTGAAAACCGCGAGACGTTAGAAAGGGTTGATCCTGCGCAAATTGAACAGTTGATGGAGGAGATTTGTAACGCAAAAACCATCCAACTGTATGCCATGGGCCGTATGCAACTTTCGGTGCGCGGTTTTGCCATGCGCCTGAAGCATATGGGCTTTGACAGCTACTTGGTGTACGACACCACCACCCCCTACCTCGGTAAAGGTGACCTGTTGATTGTTCACTGCGCGGTGACCAACGTTGAACTCAATATCATCAAACTGGCGAAAGAAGCAGGCGCACGCATCGTGCTGCTGACCGCACACCCTGAAAATGCCCATGGCGAATATGCCGATCTCGCCGTGCGCGTGCCGGGCCAAATCTTTGGTGGCGAGCATGAAGTGCCGTCCATGCAGCCAATGTCGACCTTACTGGAACAAGCGCTGTTCCTGTTTACCGATATCGTCACGCTGATGCTGATTGAGAAAAAGAAAATTGATATGGATGCGATGAAAGCCAGCCATACCAATCTGGAAGGCTTACCCCATAAATTTGCCTGATGCGGAGCGCTTAATATGAAAGACGGTGAAATCATTCAAATCGCGCATTTGGTGGAAGATCTCGATGCTGCGATGAAGCACTACTGGGAAGCCTTTGATATTGGCCCGTGGGATATCTACACCTATGGCCCAGATAGCGTCAATAACTCGCTGTATCGCGGAAAACCGGCTCAGCACGTTTATAAAATTGCCGTGTGCTGGATTAACGGCATTCAAATGGAGCTGATGCAGCCCGTTTCCGGCTACAGCATTTATAACGAATACATCGAAAAGCACGGCTATGGCCTGCACCACATGAAGCTCTACTTTGAAGACTGCGAAAAAGCGCTGCAAACCTATATCGCGCGCGGTTACGAAGTGGTGCAAAGCGGCAACATTGGTAATGACGTGTTTTATTACCTGGATACCGAAGAACGTTTTCAGGGTGCTGTCATTGAGATCGGTAATGCCGGCTCAATTCCCGAACCAGAACGGCGCTACCCCGCCTGATCCCTACTGCAATAAGGAACGCTTACAATGAAAACGCGTAAAAATTTGGCGCTGGCAATCCTGCTGGGCGTCAGCACCCTGTGCACGGCAAGTTATACCCTGGCCGCCGAACAATACTCGATGGTCGGCATCCCAAAACTGCGCTCTGCCTGGTTTAATGACTACGAAACGGGTCTGAATAAAGCCGGGAAAGATTTTGACCTTAAAGTGTATTACCAGGCACCCGCCTCTGCGGATGAAGCACAGCAAGTGCGTATTATCCAGGACAGTATCAGTCAGGGAAACAATGCGTTGCTGGTGGTACCGAACAACGCCAGCTCCGTAGAGCCGGTATTTAATCAGGCGCGTAAGCAGAACATTGTGGTGATTACCCATGAATCCGTGAACCAACCGGGTGCGGATTACAACGTGGAAATGATCGAGAATGAAAAATTTGGCAACTACATGATGGATGAGTTTGCCAAACACGCAGGCGGCAAAGGCGAGTTCGCTATTTTTGTTGGCTCGCTGACCGTGCCCGCACATAACGTATGGGCGGATGCTGCACTTAAGCAGATGAAAGCCAAATACCCGGAGATGAAACTGATTGCGGAACGTTTCCCGGTCAGCGAAGACCGTAATTTAGCGCGTCAGAAAACGCTGGAATTACTCTCTACCTACCCAGATATGAAAGGTGTGTTGGCCTTTGGTAGCCAGGGTGCGCCAGGGGCAGCCCAGGCACTGCGCGAGAAAGGACTGGTGGGCAAACTCACGGTGATTGGTACTACGTCACCGAAAGAGAGCGCCGCGTTTCTGAAAGACGGCTCAATTACCGAATCTATCCTGTGGAGTCCGGGTGAAGCCTCTTATGCCATGGCCTATATCGCCAAAATGGTACTGGATGGTAAGCGCGATCAAATCAAACAGGGTCTGGAAATTCCGACGCTGGGCGTGCCTGAAATCAACGGTGAGAACATCATTTTTGATAAGCCGTTAACCGTGACCAAAGAAAACTTCAGCAAGTACGATTTTTAAGTTTGTTGTGTGGTTCTGAGTTGTCTGTCCCTCCCCCTAACCCCCACCCGCTCGCGGGAGGGGGAATAAAAAAGAAGCCCTCCCCCTTGCTTGCAAGGGGATAAAAAACAAGCCCTCCCCCGTTTACGGGGGAGGGTTGGGAGGGGGACAGACAGCGCCTACCTGTAACCCAAACTGGGAGGGGGGCAGACAGCTCTTACCTGTGACTCAAACTGGGAGGGGGACAAACAGCGCCTACCTATGACACAAACTAGGTGGGGGACAAACAGCTCCCATTCTTTATCCGCAAAAACAATGACAAAGGTGAACCTATGCAGTTCCTTGCCGTTGAAAATGTCACCAAAAAATTCGGCGGTGTCACCGCCCTCAATAACGTCAGTTTTGATATCAACCAGGGAGAAGTACACGGTCTGGTGGGTGAAAACGGTTGCGGAAAATCCACGTTGATGAAAATCATCGCGGGCGTTTTACCTCGCGATCGCGGTGAACTGCGTATCAAAAACCAGCCGCAAAACCGCTATAACGCGATGGAAGCCGTGAAAAACGGCATCGGTATTATCTATCAGGACTTGTCACTGTTTCCCAATCTCACGGTGATGGAAAACATCTATATCAGCCAGATGCTGAACGATAAAAAGCCGCTGGTGCGCGCCAGTGCCTATCAGCAAAAGGTGGAGCATATTATTCAACAATTGGGGATATCGCTCGATCTGGAAGCCACCGTCGACGCATTGCCGATTGCCAAACAACAGTTAGTGGCAATTGCTCGCGCGTTAATTAACGAATCTAAGCTAATCATTCTTGATGAGCCAACCACCGCGCTGACCCGCAGTGAAATCACCAATCTGTTCAACATTCTTAATCGGCTAAAAGCGGAAGGCATCGCCTTTATCTTTATCAGCCACAAACTCAACGAACTGCTGGAAATTTGCGATCGCGTCACGGTGATGCGCGATGGCAAGGTGATTGACTGCCAGCCGACGTCGCAGCTCACCAGCAGTGATATCGAATCCTTGATGCTCGGCTACGCACTGACGTTTGATGAGCGTGAGTCTCACGCCACACAAGATGTGCTGCTCAGCGTGAAAAACCTGTGCAAACGCAACAGCTTCCAGGATGTCAGCTTCGACCTGCACAAAGGCGAAGTGCTGGGTATCGCCGGTTTGCTGGGCGCCGGGCGTACCGAACTGGCGATGGCCCTGTTTGGCGTGGAGCCCGCACAAAGCGGCGAAATCTGGCTCAACGGGAAACCGGTCAACATCGATAGCATCAGTGCCGCCGTGAAAAACCGCATCGCCTATGTTCCCGAAGACCGGCTCGCACAAGGGCTGGTCATGGAGCAAAGCATTGCCGCCAACGCCGCGATTTGCACCCTCGATCACTATCTGACCCCGTTTAAGCTGCTAAATGGCAGCAAAATGCGCGACACCGTGGAAGGACTCCTGAAAGGCATGCAGGTGAAATACGGCAGTCAGGATCTGCCGATTCGCATGTTGTCCGGCGGGAATCAACAGAAAGTGGTGTTGGCGAAATGGTTAGCGATGAAGCCGCAGGTGTTTATCCTCGACAGCCCCACGGTGGGCATCGATGTCGGGGCGAAAAGTTACATCTACAAAACCGTGAAAGAAAAAGCCAAAGAAGGGATGGGGATCATCTTTATCAGTGATGAATTGCCAGAGCTGCTCGCTAACTGCGATCGCATCATCATGATGCGCCGTGGACGTCTCGGCAAAAGCTGGCTCACTGAAGAGATTGATAATGACGCCTTACAACATGAAATGGAGCGTCAGTAACCGCTGCCGGAGGATAATCTTATGGATCTGATGAAGATACTGAAGGCGAGGGAAACCCTGCTGCTGGTGCTGATCATCGCATTGTCGATTGCGATTACCAGTATCAACCCTGCCTTCATGACGTTTGATAACTTAACCAGTCTGCTGAAATCCTGGACGGTGCTGGGCATTTTTGCGCTGGGCGTGCTGCTGGTGTTGCTGTCTGGTGGCTTTGATGTCTCCTTCACCGCCATTGCCCAGGTGGTGCAATATGCCGTGGTGTTCTGGTTCCTGCAGGCTGGCCTCGACAGCATTTGGCTGGCAATCCTGTGCAGCCTGATCCTCGGTGCCCTAATGGGGCTGGTGAATGGCGTCATTATCTACTATTTCAAAATCACCGCCATTATCGTCACCATCGCCACCAATAGCCTGTTTTATGGCGCGCTGTATGTGATAACCAAAGGGGATTTGCTGTACGACATCCCGCCTTCCCTGCTGAGTCTGGCCGAGATCAAAATCTTCCCCCTGCAGGCTGCAAACGGCGCCTGGTACGGTTTGAGCCTGATTACCTGCCTGTGGTTTGCGCTGGCTATTTTCCTGCACTACTTCCTGAAACACACCGTGCTGGGTCGCAGTATCTATGCGGTGGGCGGCAATCCACTGTCGGCAGAACGGGTAGGGTTTAACCTGCGCCGTACCACGCTGTTTATCTACACTTTTGTCGGTGCCATCTCGGGTTTTGCCAGCATCATTCAGGTGTCGATCGTGCAAACCGTGATCCCTAACTCAATTGTGGGATCGGAGCTACAAGTGATCGCGGCGGTGGTATTGGGCGGCGCCTCTGTGACCGGGGGACGCGGCACCGTATTAGGTACTCTGCTTGGCGTGTTGCTGTTCGCCATCTTGAGCAACAGCCTGACGCTGCTGAAGGTGTCACCGTACTACTACAACGTCTTCACGGGATTAGTCATTCTGTTCAGCGTGGTCGCCAATGCCGTGCAAATCCTGCGGCAGAAACGGGCGCAAGTTCGCGTAGTGGTGGAACAATGAGGAGCAAAACAATGAAAACCCATACGCCCGCGCGGTTACGCTTTTCCGCGATGGTGACAGAGAACCTGTCGCTGTATGTCGTGCTGATTGCGGTCTTTGCGCTGATGTTTTTCATGAACGGCGAACGGTTTATCCGCAGTCAAAACCTGATCTCCATGGCCTATCAGTTGCCGATTGTTGGCTTACTGGCGATTGGCATGATGATTTCGATGTTATCCGGCGGCATTAACCTGTCGATTATCGCCACCGCGAATCTGAACGGCATTATCATCGCCCTCTGCCTACAGCAATTTGCCGCTGGCGGTATGAAAACGGCGAGTAGCGAACTGGTGATAATGGCTGTGCTACTGGGTTTTCTTGCCTGCGTGCTGGTCGGTGTGGTGAATGGCTTGCTGATTTCACTGCTAAAAATTCCCGATATTCTGGTCACACTTGGCACCATGACGCTGATTGCCGGGCTGAATGTGGTGTTCACCAAAGGCTATACGCTGTCAGGTTTCCCGGATGCCTTGTTAAATATTGGCAATGGTGCCAGCTTCGGCGTACCCAACGCGTTGATTTTGTTTATCGTTGCCGCCATTGTCGCCTCGGTAATCCTCAACAAAACGCGATTTGGTTTTAGCCTGTACATGATGGGGTCGAATCCTGAAGCCGCTCGCTATGCCAATGTGAGTCTGGTGAAAATCACCGTCATGCAATATGTCTTTTCCTCAGCGTTTGCCGCCCTCACCTCACTGGTGATGATGGGCCAGCTTAACTCGGTGAAAGCCAGTTATGCCGACTCCTATCTGTTGGTCGCAGTGTTAGCCGCCTTTCTCGGTAAAGTCAGCCCCTTTGGCGGCTTTGGCCGGGTCTCCGGCGTGGTGTTGGCAGTCATTATCTTGCAGATTATTTCCAGCGGCCTGAACCTGATGCGCATGGATCCCTTTATGATTACCGCCACCTGGGGGGCCATTATTATCGCTATCGTGGTGTTCCGCGGGTTATTCTCGCAACTTAAAATACGTCTGAATAACCGGGAGAAGTCATCATGATGATTGGCATTGATTTAGGCGGCACCAAAACCGAGGTGATCGCCCTTGATGACCAGGGTGTGGAGCACTTCCGCCATCGCGTCCCCACGCCAAAGAACGATTACGCAGGCACATTGCAAACCATTACCGACCTCGTGCTGCTGGCAGAGCAGCGCGTCGGCCAAACCGGCACTGTGGGCGTCGGTATTCCAGGGACGATTTCCCAGTTCACGCAACGTGTGAAAAATGCCAATTCAACCTGGCTGAATGGGCAGCCCTTGCAGCAGGATTTAGAACAACGCCTGGGCCGCTCGGTGTCGATTGCCAACGATGCTAACTGCCTCGCGATATCCGAGGCGGCCGATGGTGCGGGTGCCGGTGTGAAAGTGGTGTTTGCGGTGATTATTGGCACCGGCTGCGGCGGCGGAGTGGCCCTCAACAGCGGTGTTTGGGTCGGTGGCAACGGCGTTTCGGGTGAATGGGGCCATAATCCCTTGCCCTGGCAAGATGACGAAGAACAGCAGTTTGCCCGCGATGTGCCCTGCTATTGCGGCAAAGCGGGCTGTAATGAGCTGTTTATTTCTGGCTCTGGCTTTGAAACCACCTGGCGGCGGCTGGGCGGAGAAGCCCTGAAAGGGCGCGATATCATGGCGCTGGCTGAGCAGGGTGATGCCCGCGCAGAAAAAACACTCGCCTTGTACGAAGCCCGTCTGGCAAAAGCGCTGGCAGGCATGATCAACACATTGGATCCCGGCGTGATTGTACTGGGCGGTGGCATGAGCAACGTTGATCGCTTATACCAATCGCTGCCCGAACTGCTGCCGAAATGGGTGTTTGGCGGCGAGTGCCATACCCCGATCCGCAAAGCGATACACGGAGATTCCAGCGGGGTTCGCGGCGCGGCCTGGCTGCCACGCTTAACGCTGTAACTTAGGGAATCGGCATCGAGAGATCCATTAACATCATCAATAATGGCGTAGTGATTGCCGCCAGCAGCGTGGAAAACAGCATGCTGCTGGCGGCCGGTCCGGTCAACGCCTGAAACTGTTGCGACATCAGGTAAACATTGACCCCCACCGACATCGATCCCAACAACACCACCACATGACTCTCCAGCGGCGGCAATCCCAGTAGCACTGCCAGCCCCCAGATGACCAGCGGCTGAGCCACCAGCTTTAAGAAACAAATGGTATAACTTTCGCGCAATCCTTCGCGGATTTTGTACTGCGCCAAACTCATGCCCAGCGTGACCAGTGATAAAGGCGCGGCTATTTGCGCCAACATACTGACTGGTTGGTCAATGACAAAGGGCAACGGCGTCTCCAGCAGGCTCCAGGCAAAGCCAGATAAGATGCCGATAATCAGAGGATTTTTGAACACGTTCAGCAACGTGTTGACGATACCTTGTAAGGAGAGAGAGCCTGACTTACTCCACTCCACCGATGCGGTCACCAGCGTCCATAAAATCAGGCTGTTGAACACCAGTACCAACGCCACGGCAGGCAATGCGCGTTCGCCCAACAGCAGGGTCGCCACGGGGATCCCTAACATCACGTTATTAGAAAAAATACCGCCCAGCGCGAAGATAGAGCCTGAGACGCCGTCCAGCTGAAAAAAGCGGGCGGCAATGATGCGTCCAACAATAAAGACAATCAGGCAACTGCCAAAGAAGGCAAACAGCAGACGGAAATCCACCGGCGGACTTTTATAAAAATCACTCATCACCTTGAACAGCATGCAAGGCAAGGCGATTTTAAACACAAAGCGATTCAACCCCGTGCTGACGTCGGTTGGCCACCCAAAAAACCGGATCAGACTCCAGCCCAGAAAAAGCACAATAAATAACGGGGTCGAAAGATAGATTTGGTGGAGCAGAGTATCCAGTACGCCGGTCATGATTTCCGTGCCGCTGCAATCGCTGAAGAGGGATAAGGCACTGTAACAGTGAGCGTGCTAATGAACCAGTCCTGACGGGCAGGGATAAGACAATGCACTGACGTAAAAAGGGCGGAGTCTCCTCCGCCCTTGCTGATTTAACTTAGCGCCGCTTCAGCAGCAGCCAAACGCTAATCGCCATAAAGGCCGCGCTCGGCAGTAAGGCACCGAGAATCGGCGGCAGCCCATACACCAGGCTGAGCGGCCCAAAGATTTCATCCAGCACATAGAACAAGAAACCAAAACTGATGCCTGTGACCACACGCATACCCATAGAGACGCTACGCAGCGGCCCAAAGATAAACGACAGTGCCATCAGCATCATCACGGCCACCGACAGCGGCTGGAACACTTTGCTCCACATATTGAGCTGATAGCGGCCTGACTCCTGCCCACTTTGCTTCAAATACTTGGCGTAGTTGTACAGCCCCGTAATCGATAAGGCATCGGGATCCAGTGCCACCACGCCCAATTTGTCCGGTGTCAGATTGGTTTTCCACACGCCGGTTAGCGTTTGGCTACCGGTCACCTGCTGCGGATTGGTCAAGTTGGATTCATCAACCTGCGACAGTTTCCACTGCTTTTCCTCTGCATCGTACTTAGCAGAAGCAGCGTAACGCACGGTTTGTAAGCGACGCTGATCGTTAAAGGTGTAGATACTGACACCCGTGACTTCGTTGTCGCTTTTCAGGCGCTGAATATAGATATAGTTGTTGCCGTCTTTCGCCCACAGGCCGCTTTGCGTGGAGATCAGTGATCCACCAGACAGCATCTGCGCGCGGTAATTACGCGCGAACTGCTCGCCCTGTGGCGCGGCGAATTCACCAATCGCCATGGTCAGCAGCACCAGAGGAATTGCCGTTTTCATCACCGAGGCCGCAATTTGCATGCGGGTGAAACCCGATGCCTGCATCACCACCAATTCGCTGCGCTGTGCCAGGGTGCCCAGCCCCAAGAGTGCACCTAACAGCGCGGCCATCGGGAAGAAAATTTCGATATCTTTCGGCACGCTCAAGATAGTGTACAGCCCGGCGGACAGGGCAGAATAATCCCCCTGCCCGGTTTTGCGTAACTGATCGACAAACTTAATGATGCCGGACAGCGATACCAGCATGAAGAGCGTCATCATGATGGTATTGAAGATGGTTTTACCGATGTAACGGTCTAATACGCCAAACATTACAGCGATCCTCCGCGAGTAAAGCGCGCGCGGAAGCGACGCATCGGGACGGTATCCCACAGGTTAAGCAGCACCGCGAGTGCCAGATAACTGACGTTAACCACCCACATCCAGATTGCCGGGTCCAGTTTCCCTTTTGCGCCATTTGAGCGCAAAGAGCTTTGCAGCAGGAAAAACACCAGGTACAGCAACATCGCAGGCAACATCGACAACACGCGGCCCTGCCGCGGATTGACCACACTCAATGGCACCACCATCAAAGCCATGATGATCACAGAGACAATCAGCGTTAAACGCCAATGCAACTCACTGGTAAAATCTTGCGTATCACTGCTCAGCAGCGTATTGAAGCTGGCTTGAGCGGCATCGTTCGGATCCAGAGTGACCGTTTGACGGCCCACAATCGCCTGATAATTGACAAAGTCAGTGATGCGGAAATCACGCAGCAGCGCCGTGCCTTCAAAACGCGTGCCTTTATCCAGTGTCACCACTTGTGATCCATTGGCTCGCTGCGACATATGACCGCTGTCAGCCAACACCACCGAAGGGCGTGCATTGCCGTTGGGGCGGAGTTGTGCAAGGAAAACATTTTCAAACTGACTGCCGCGCACGCGCTCGATAAAGAGCACTGAATTACCGTCACCGGAGGTGGTGAACTTCCCTGCCGCCAACGCTGCCGTGCCGGGGTTCGCTTTGGCATTTTCAGTGACTTCGTTTTGATAACGCGCTGACCAGGGCCCCAGCCACAGCACATTAACGGCAGCGACGGCAGCAGTGATCAACATCAAAACACCTGCCGCTTTGACCAGCACGGCCTTGCTCAGGCCGCAGGCGTGCATCACCGTTATTTCACTATCGGTGTAGAGCTTGCCTAAGGTCATCAAAATGGCCAAAAACAGGCTTAAAGGCAGGATCAACTGCGCCATTTCTGGCACACCCAACCCTAATAATGTCAGAACTAAATTTGTGGGAATTTCACCGTCCGCGGCAGCCCCGAGGATCCTGACTAACTTCTGACAAAAGAAGATCAGTAGCAGGATAAACAGTATTGCCAGCTGGCTTTTTAAGGTTTCCCGAACCAGATATCTAATGATGATCACGCTGAGTACGCCTGTGAAAACTTGTCTTTTTGCAGGAAAATCGCTAGTTTCATCGCTTATTCGCCATTTATTCTCATCAATGGCCGCCGTCATAGCTAAAATGGTATGACAAGATTCGCGTTTTGGGGTGTAAACGTATGCAATATTCCCAAAACTAACCCTGACGTCCGTTTGACATTTTTTCGTGCGCTAGGTTTTTAAGCGACACATTCTAACGGTAGCGGACGCCGTTGTCTTTAAGATTCAGGAGAGTGCATGGAGTTCAGTGTAAAAAGCGGCAGCCCGGAAAAACAGCGCAGCGCCTGCATTGTCGTCGGGGTTTTCGAACCACGTCGTCTTTCACCCATCGCCGAGCAACTCGACAAAATCAGCGATGGTTATATCAGCGCCCTGCTGCGCCGCGGCGAGCTGGAGGGGAAAGTCGGCCAGACGCTACTCCTGCATCATGTTCCCAATATTCTCTCTGAACGCATCCTGTTGATCGGCTGTGGCAAAGAGCGCGAATTGGACGAACGTCAGTATAAGCAAGTGATTCAGAAAACCATCAACACGCTGAATGACACCGGCTCAATGGAAGCCGTCTGCTTCCTGACCGAACTGCACGTTAAAGGGCGTAATACGTATTGGAAAGTGCGTCAGGCGGTGGAAACCGCGAAAGAGACGCTGTATTCCTTCGACCAGTTGAAGAGCAACAAAACCGAACCCCGCCGCCCGCTGCGTAAAATGGTCTTTAACGTCCCGACGCGCCGTGAATTAACCAGCGGTGAGCGCGCGATTCAACACGGTTTAGCCATTGCCGCCGGTATCAAAGCGGCAAAAGACCTCGGCAATATGCCACCTAACATTTGTAATCCGGCGTATCTGGCTTCTCAGGCCCGCCAGTTAGCCGATGCCTTTAGCAAAAATATCACCACCCGCGTGATCGGCGAACAGCAGATGAAAGAGCTGGGCATGAACGCCTATCTCGCGGTGGGCCAGGGCTCGCAGAATGAGTCCCTGATGTCGGTCATCGAATACAAAGGCAGCGCAGATGCAGAAGCCAAACCGATTGTGCTGGTCGGTAAAGGCCTGACCTTTGATTCCGGCGGTATCTCGATCAAACCGGCAGAAGCCATGGACGAGATGAAGTACGACATGTGTGGCGCAGCCGCGGTGTACGGTGTGATGCGCATGGTCGCCGAACTGAATCTGCCACTGAATGTGGTAGCCGTGTTGGCGGGCTGCGAAAACATGCCGGATGGTCGTTCCATGCGTCCTGGCGACGTGCTGACAACCATGTCCGGGCAAACGGTCGAAGTGTTGAACACGGATGCCGAAGGCCGTCTGGTACTGTGTGATGCGCTGACCTATGTTGAACGTTTTGAGCCTGATGTGGTGATTGACGTCGCTACGCTGACCGGTGCCTGTGTTATTGCGCTTGGCCACCATATCAGCGGATTGGTGTCTAACCACAATCCACTGGCGCATGAGCTGATCGGTGCATCAGAGCAGGCAGGCGATCGCGCATGGCGTTTACCGATGGCTGACGAGTATCAGGAACAGTTGGAATCCAACTTTGCTGATATGGCCAATATTGGTGGCCGTCCGGGCGGTGCGATTACTGCCGGTTGTTATTTGGCACGCTTTGCGCGCAAATATAACTGGGCCCACCTGGATATCGCGGGTACCGCCTGGCGTTCCGGGAAAGCCAAAGGGGCAACTGGTCGTCCGGTCGCCCTGCTGTCGCAGTTCCTGCTGAATCGCGCAGGATTGAATGGCGACGATTAATCCGCTGGATTGATCCCGTCAGACCCCTCGACTTCTCCCCTGCTTGCAGGGGAGAGTCTGTTTATTGAGTAAGGGCACGCATGAAAAACGCACTCTTCTACCTTCTCGAATCAGACGCGCCAAGCGGCGAACTGAGCACGGTAGAAGCCCTGGTGTGCGAACTGGCCGCTGAACGCTGGCGGGCGGGTCAACGCATTTTGATTGCCTGTACTGACGAGCAACAAGCGATTCGCCTGGACGAAGCGCTCTGGCAACGCCCACCCGCCAGCTTTGTTCCGCACAATTTAGCGGGAGAAGGCCCCAAATACGGTGCACCTGTTGAACTGGCATGGCCACAACGACGCGGTAACGCGCCGCGCGACCTGCTGATCAGCCTTCTGCCACAGCTTGCAGACTTTGCCACTGCTTTCCATGAAGTGATAGACTTCGTTCCTTACGAAGAATCACAGAAACAGCTGGCGCGCGACCGCTATAAAGCGTATCGCAGCGTTGGCTTCCACTTGCATACGGCCACACCACCTCAGCCGCCAACGACATAGCACACAATGGAAAAGACATATAACCCGCAAGACATCGAGCAGCCGCTTTACGAGCACTGGGAAAACCAGGGCTATTTCAAACCCAATGGCGATACGAGCCAGGAAAGCTTCTGCATCATGATCCCGCCGCCGAACGTCACCGGTAGCTTGCATATGGGTCACGCCTTCCAACAGACCATCATGGATACCCTGATTCGCTATCAGCGTATGCAGGGCAAAAACACCCTGTGGCAGGCGGGAACTGACCACGCCGGGATCGCCACGCAGATGGTGGTTGAGCGTAAAATCGCCGCTGAGGAAGGTAAAAATCGCCACGATTACGGTCGTGATGCGTTTATCGACAAAATTTGGCAGTGGAAGGCGGAATCTGGCGGCACCATTACCCGTCAGATGCGCCGTCTCGGCAACTCCGTGGACTGGGAGCGTGAGCGCTTTACCATGGATGAAGGTCTGTCCAACGCGGTGAAAGAGGTGTTTGTTCGCCTGCACAAAGAAGACCTGATTTACCGTGGCAAACGCCTGGTAAACTGGGATCCGAAACTGCGCACTGCGATTTCCGATCTGGAAGTGGAAAATCGCGAGTCGAAAGGCTCGATGTGGCATATCCGTTATCCGCTGGCGGACGGCGTGAAAACGGCAGAAGGTAAAGATTACCTGGTGGTGGCCACCACGCGTCCGGAAACCTTGCTGGGTGATACCGGTGTCGCCGTTAACCCGGAAGATCCACGTTATAAAGATCTGATCGGCAAATTTGTGGTCCTGCCGCTGGTGGATCGTCGCATTCCGATCGTCGGCGATGAGCATGCTGACATGGAAAAAGGCACCGGCTGCGTGAAGATCACCCCGGCGCACGATTTCAACGACTACGAAGTGGGCCGTCGTCATGCATTGCCAATGATCAACATGCTGACCTTTGACGGTGACATTCGTGACACCGCAGAAGTGTTCGATACCCACGGCAAAGTCTCTGACGCCTATGACGGTACTCTGCCGACAGCGTTCCAGGGCATGGAGCGCTTCGCCGCACGTAAAGCGATTGTTGCCGCCGTGGATGCACTGGGTCTGCTTGAAGAGATTAAACCGCACGATCTCACCGTGCCTTACGGTGACCGCGGCGGCGTGGTGATTGAGCCGATGCTCACCGATCAATGGTATGTACGCACCGCGCCGCTGGCGAAAGTGGCCGTGGAAGCCGTTGAGCAAGGTGAGATCCAATTCGTGCCGAAGCAGTACGAGAATATGTACTTCTCCTGGATGCGCGATATTCAGGACTGGTGTATTTCCCGCCAACTGTGGTGGGGCCACCGCATTCCGGCCTGGTACGACGACGCCGGTAACGTATACGTGGGTCGTGACGAAGCCGAAGTCCGTGCTGAGAACAACCTGGGCGCGGAAATTGCGCTGCGCCAGGACGAAGACGTGCTGGACACCTGGTTCTCTTCTGGCCTGTGGACGTTCTCTACACTGGGTTGGCCGGAAAATACCGAAGCGCTGCGTACCTTCCACCCCACCAGCGTGCTGGTGAGTGGTTTTGATATCATCTTCTTCTGGATCGCCCGCATGATCATGCTGACCATGCATTTCATCAAAGATGAAAACGGCAAACCGCAGGTGCCGTTTAAAACCGTCTACATGACCGGTTTGATTCGCGATGAAGAAGGGCAAAAAATGTCGAAGTCCAAGGGCAACGTCATTGACCCACTGGATATGATCGACGGCATCAGCCTGGAAGATTTGCTGGAAAAACGTACCGGCAACATGATGCAGCCGCAGTTGGCTGAAAAAATCCGCAAGCGTACCGAAAAGCAGTTCCCGAACGGCATCGAGCAAACCGGCACCGACGCACTGCGCTTTACCCTGGCGGCATTGGCGTCAACCGGCCGCGATATCAACTGGGACATGAAGCGTCTGGAAGGTTATCGCAATTTCTGTAACAAGCTGTGGAACGCCAGCCGTTTTGTGCTGATGAACACCGAAGATCAGGATTGTGGCTTTAATGGCGGCGAAAAAGTGCTGTCACTGGCCGATCGCTGGATTCTGGCAGAGTTCAACAACACGGTGAAAGCCTACCGCGACGCGCTGGATAGCTACCGCTTCGACCTCGCCGCCAGCGTGCTGTACGAGTTCACCTGGAACCAATTCTGTGACTGGTACCTGGAACTGACCAAACCGGTGATGACCAGCGGCAACGAAGCAGAACTGCGCGGCACGCGCCATACGCTGGTTACTGTACTGGAAGCCTTGTTGCGCCTGGCGCACCCCATCATTCCGTTTATCACCGAGACCATCTGGCAGCGCGTCAAAGTGCTGAAAGACATTACGGCTGAAACTATCATGCTGGAGTCTTTCCCGCAGTACGATGCGGCACTGGCAGATGAAACGGCGCTGGCGGATACCGAGTGGCTGAAGCAGGCCATCACTGCGGTACGTAATATTCGTGCTGAAATGAACATCTCTCCGGGCAAACCGCTGGATGTCTTGCTGCGTGATTGTTCTCCAGCGGCTCAGCGCCGCGTGGAAGAGAACCGCAGCTTCCTGCAGAAGTTGGCACGTTTAGAGAGCCTGACACTGCTGCCTGCAGGCGACAAAGGCCCGGTTTCCGTTACCAAGCTGGTAGAAGGCGCTGAACTGCTGATCCCAATGGCGGGACTGGTGGATAAAGCGGCTGAACTGGAACGTTTGGCAAAAGAAATTGGCAAGCTGGAAATCGAAATCGGTAAGATTGAAGGCAAGCTGGCAAACGAAGGGTTTGTGTCGCGCGCACCGGAAGCCGTGGTGGCGAAAGAGCGTGAGCGCATTGCCGAATTTGAGCAGGCCAAAGCGAAGTTGATTGAGCAGCAAGGCGTTATTGCCGCGCTGTAAGTGAGAGGGCGGCGCTAGCCGCCCTTTTTAATGGTCACATGCACTTGTGCTGACACAGGCTGTTGTATTCAGATAATGAGTTTACCTATGCGTCACACCCTTCCCGATGACATGCAACTGCGTCCCGTACGCCCACAAGATAACCCGCATCTCGCCCAGGTGATTCGCCTGGTGTCCGCTGAATTTGGTCTTACCGCAGACAAGGGCTTCACGGTCGCCGATCCCAACCTCGATACGCTGTTTGAGAATTACGCGCAGCCAGGCGCCGCCTATTGGGTGGTGGAATGGCAAGGCCGCGTGATGGGCGGTGGCGGTATTGCCCCGCTGGTCGGCAGCGAGGCGGATATTTGTGAATTGCAGAAAATGTATTTTTTACCTGAAGTGCGCGGTTTTGGGCTGGCACGGCATTTGGCGGAGCAAGCGATGGCTTTTGCGCGTCAACAGGGGTTCAAACGCTGCTATCTGGAAACCACCAGCACGCTGACGCAGGCGATCAAGTTATATGAGCAGCTTGGCTTTGCACATATTGACGGCCCGCTGGGTTGCACCGGACACGTCGATTGCGAAGTGCGCATGTTGCGCACCCTTTAAATCCAGGCTGGTAATCCGCTGTGAAAGCGCAGCTCATCGTCCGGCTCACGAATTAAACAGGCTTCTGCTTCGCCGATCTTCTGCACTCGCGGTGTGATATCGCGCGGGGAAATTTGCGCGGCCAACGCCAGGTAATCCTGATAGTGCCGCGCTTCTGAACGCAACAACGACAAATAAAACAGCGACAGCTCAGCATCCAAATGCGGTGCCAGCGCCGCAAAACGCTCGCAAGAGCGCGCCTCAATATAGGCGCCGCAAATCAACTTATCGACCAGCGTGTCAGGTTCATGCGTGATGACTTCACGTAACAAGCCTTTGGCATAGCGACTGGCCGTGATCTTGTAGTAAGGCAAGCCTCGCGCCTGCATGATCTCCCACACCTGATAAAAATGGTGCAGTTCCTCTTTGATCAACAACACCATCTTTTCCACCAGCGCATCAGCCCAGGGCAATGCATTGCGGACAATCACGCGTTTGGTCAGATTTTTGTGGGCATTGATGAAGTCGCTGTCGTGATCTTCGCGAAAAATAAAATCTTCGTACGGCTTGAGCCAGGCCAGAATCGCCTCGCCGCTGGGTTTGTCTGCAACATATTTGCGGATCAGCCACACCGCCGTCTGTGCGGCTTTCAGTTCGCACACCAGGTGGTCAATCAATAACAGCGGTAAGTTGTCCGGTTTGCGGGCTTCGTCAATCCAGGCTTGCGGTGTTCGGCAGTGCAGAAACTGATGAATGGGGTGCAGGAGTGTAGAGTAATCCATAGTGATTCAGGGCGAGAGAACCCCGCCCGCATGCCGTCCTTACTTAGTGACGCACACCGTCGTCGTCTTCATCGATATAATCGCCGTCTTCGCCTTCTTCATCCTGCGCATCAGGATCTTCAAAGTAGGTGCCCCAACCGTCATAATCGACGTTAAACTTCGCGATCAGATTGACCAGTTGCTCAACCTGCGCATCAATCAGTTCCGGGTTCAACGCGCTTTCACTCAGAATATCGCAGCACATCACGGTGGTGCCGTCTTCCAGTTCCAGCTCTTCGGGTTCAGTCACTTCATAACCCAGTTTGAACGCCTCAACCGCCGCTTTTTCCAGCGAGTCAAAGTTGTTGCAAGAGAGATGGTGTTCAATGGTGTATAGCGCGTCAGGATCGCTACCGTCATCCAATAACTCTTCAATGATCAGACGAGTTTCCTCACTCTGCTCTTTCAGCAATTCTTCGTATGCCATGACAGGTTCCTCTTATCAGCTGTGGCAGAAATGCCGCTATTTTCACACACCGCGTCTGTTACCACTATAGTCGAGCGCAAAGATTCCGACGCCCGGGGTTGCATTTGCATATTCACCCATATAAATTGAATTTAAATTCATAAAAACACGGAGAACGCGATGGGACAGTTCACTCAGCGTCATTTTCTTAGATTACTTGATTTTACACCCGCAGAAATTTATTCACTTCTGACACTGGCTGCAGAGCTGAAGCAGGCCAAAAAGTCCGGCACCGAGCAACGCCAACTGATCGGAAAAAATATTGCGCTCATCTTCGAAAAAGACTCTACCCGCACGCGTTGCTCTTTCGAAGTTGCCGCTTTCGATCAGGGTGCCTGTGTGACTTATCTCGGCCCCAGCGGCAGTCAGATTGGTCACAAAGAGTCGATTAAAGACACCGCCCGCGTGTTAGGCCGCATGTATCACGCGATTCAGTATCGCGGGCACGGCCAGACGATCGTTGAAACGCTGGCACAACACGCAGGCGTGCCGGTATGGAACGGCCTGACCGATGAATTCCATCCTACTCAGTTGCTGGCCGACCTGCTCACAATGCAGGAACACCTGCCCGCGAAAAAACTCAGCGAGATGACTTTTGTGTATGTCGGCGATGCGCGCAATAACATGGGCAACAGCATGCTGGAAGCCGCCGCGCTGGTCGGGCTCGATCTGCGTCTGGTGGCACCAAAAGCTTGCTGGCCGCAGGAGAGTTTAGTCGAAGAGTGCCGTCGCGTCGGCGAGAAAAACGGGGCCCGCATCACGCTGACGGAAGATATCGATGAGGGTGTCAAAAACGCCGACTTTATCTATACCGATGTGTGGGTATCGATGGGCGAAGCCAAATCTGTGTGGGCAGAGCGTATTGCCTTGCTGCGCGATTATCAGGTGAACCGCCAGATGTTAGAGAAAACGGGCAATCCGCAGGTGAAGTTTCTCCACTGCCTGCCCGCTTTTCATGACGATCAAACCACGCTGGGCCAACAGATGGCGGGACAGTATGGCTTACACGGCGGCATGGAAGTGACCGATGAGGTGTTCGAATCCGCCAACAGCGTGGTGTTTGATCAGGCCGAAAACCGCCTGCACACCATTAAAGCAGTGATGGTGGCGACATTAACCTAACCTCTGTTCAACACAGCGGTAAAGTTTGGGTTGCGAGACGGTAACGATTGCGTATAATGCGCCACAATTTGCCGGGAGGAACCATGCGCCAGAGCATTATTCACATTTACGCTCATCCCCGCCTCAACGCAGGCGGCGCGCCTGTTTTCTTCCGTTGTAACGATCGTCAGGAAAGCCCCTCATTGTAGGGGCTTTTTTTTGTCTGGCGTTCACTGTGTCTGGCTGTTATCAGGAGGGGATCATGGCAAATCCGTTGTACAAAAAACATATCATTTCAATTAACGATCTGAACCGTGATGAGTTGGAGTTGGTGTTACGCACCGCCGCTCAATTAAAAGCACACCCGCAGCCAGAACTGCTCAAACACAAGGTGGTAGCCAGTTGCTTCTTTGAAGCCTCCACGCGTACCCGCCTCTCTTTTGAAACCGCTATCCATCGTCTGGGCGCTTCCGTGGTCGGCTTTGCCGATGGCAGCAACACCTCGCTGGGAAAAAAAGGCGAAACGCTGGCCGACACCATTTCGGTGATTGGCACCTATGTCGATGCCATTGTGATGCGCCATCCGCAAGAAGGCGCTGCCCGCCTGGCCACCGAGTTTTCTGCCGGTGTGCCCATTCTTAACGCCGGAGACGGGGCTAACCAGCACCCAACGCAAACCTTGCTCGACCTGTTTACCATTCAGGAAACCCAGGGCCGTTTATCGAACCTGAGCGTGGCGATGGTGGGCGATCTGAAATATGGCCGTACCGTCCACTCACTGACCCAGGCGCTGGCGAAATTTGAGGGCAATCGCTTCTACTTTATCGCACCGGATGCGCTGGCAATGCCGGGCTATATCCTCGATATGCTGGACGAGAAAGGCATTGTCTGGAGCCGCCACGAATCGATTGAAGAGGTAATACCTGAAGTTGACGTGCTGTACATGACCCGCGTGCAGAAAGAGCGTTTGGATCCGTCGGAATACGCCAATGTCAAAGCGCAATTTGTCCTGCGCGCCGCGGATCTGGAAGGCGCGCGTGCGCATATGAAAGTGCTGCACCCACTGCCGCGCATTGATGAAATCACCACCGATGTCGATGACACGCCGCACGCCTGGTATTTCCAGCAGGCTGGCAACGGTATCTACGCACGCCAGGCGTTATTAGCACTGGTATTAAACGCAGACGCGATTGTGTAAGGAGCAGAGGATCATGACGCACGATAACAAATTGCAGGTTGAAGCCATCAAGCGTGGCACCGTTATTGACCATATCCCGGCACAAATTGGCTTTAAGTTGCTGACGCTGTTCCGCCTGACCGAAACTGACCAGCGCATCACCATTGGCCTGAACCTGCCTTCTGGCGAGCTGGGGCGCAAAGATTTGATCAAGATCGAAAACACCTTTCTGACCGACGATCAGATCAACCAGCTGGCGGTCTATGCACCGCACGCCACGGTGAATCGCATTGATGATTACGAGGTGGTGGGCAAAATTTCCCCTACGCTACCGGACCGCATTGAACGTGTGCTGACCTGCCCAAACAGCAATTGCATCACGCACAATGAGCCCGTGCACTCCAGTTTTGCAGTAAAACAGCGCCCGGATGGCGTCGCCCTGACCTGCAAATACTGTGAAAAAAGCTTTGCGCATCAAGTGGTGGTGGGAAGCTGGTAATCCGATTATCGCCCCCTATAATGGTCTGCACATTGCCTCCCCTTACGCGTGTGAGGGGAAATGGCCTTACACTCAGGAGAAGCTATGTCTCGCGAAATCAGCACGGAAAACGCCCCAGCGGCAATCGGCCCCTATGTTCAGGGCGTTGACCTCGGCAGCATGATCATCACTTCTGGCCAAATCCCGGTCGATCCTAAAACCGGCGCGGTCGCCGATGACATTAGCGCGCAGGCGCGTCAGTCGCTGGAAAATGTGCAGGCCATCGTAGAAGCGGCAGGCCTCAAAGTGGCCGATATTGTGAAAACCACGGTGTTCGTCAAAGATTTAAATGACTTCGCCACGGTGAATGCGACCTACGAAGCCTTCTTTACCGAACACCAGGCCCCGTTCCCTGCCCGCTCTTGCGTGGAAGTGGCACGTTTGCCGAAAGACGTAAAAATCGAAATTGAAGCGATCGCTGTGCGCCGCTGAAACCACGATAAGGGCGGCTTGCTGCCGCCCTGCTGCTTAACGGAACACCGATATCGCTTCCACCAGCCTGGTTGCCTGATGATTCATCCTGCCTGACGCCTCCGCCCCTTCCTGAACCCGCTCGGCATTCTGATGGGTAATGTTATCCAGATCTTCTACCGCCAGACTGACTTCACTCAACGCCGTGGACTGCTCTTCGGTCGCCGCGCTGATTTGTGCAATCAACGAGGTCACATTTTGTACGCGATTAACAATTTCCTGCATGGTTTTTCCGGCATCATCCGCCTGTTGGCTGCCGGACTGTACCTGCGCCACGCTGGTTTCCACCAGATGTTTGATTTCACTGGCCGCGCTGGCACTGCGCTGGGCCAGACTACGCACTTCACCGGCCACCACGGCAAAACCTTTGCCCTGTTCGCCAGCGCGCGCGGCTTCCACCGCCGCGTTCAATGCCAGGATATTGGTTTGGAAAGCGATGCTGTCAATGATGCTGGTGATATTGGCAATCTGCTTCGAACTGTCGGCAATCGAGGACATCATATCAATCATGCCACTCATCACCTGGCCGCCTTTTTCCGCGGCATCGCGGGTGACTTGCGACAGTGAGCTGACTTCGGCTGCCATTTCCGTGTTGCTCTTCACCGTGGCGGTCATTTCATTCATGGTGGCCGCCGTTTGCTGCACATTGGCCGCAGCCTGATCGGTGCGCCGACTCAGATCATCATTGCCGCTGCGCAGGGTATCTGAGGCTTTTAATACCATCACCGCCTGGCCACTAACGTCATTGACCAACCAGCGAAACATCAAGCCCAACTGGCTAATCGCACGCAGCGTCATTCCCACTTCATCCACGCGGTCCATCTGCTCCACCTGATGGCTTTCCCCGCTTGCCACCTGCAATGCCTGACGGCATAAGCGCTCCATGGGGCGTGCAATTTGCAGTTCTAGCCAACTGGCGATAACAAACAACAGGGCCGCCATCACGCCAGTAAAGATTCCGATTTGGCCCAATCCCATTCCGCACGCCCAGGCCGCAAGCACGCTGAGCGGCAGCGTCATCATCAACGCCGAACGCAGCCGCCAACGCAGCGGTAAAGTCTTAAACATTGAACGCCAGCGCATGATGCCCGTGCGCACGATCAGCCCTTTATGAAAACGCTGTCCTTTGGCCTGTCCCTGACGGAACTTGCGATACAACACCTCAGTGGCCGCCACTTCTTCCGCACTCGGTTTGGTGCGCACCGACATATAGCCTTTCACTTTACCCTGGCGGATCACCGGAATCGCGTTGGCGCGCACCCAATAGTGGTCGCCATTTTTACGGCGGTTTTTCACCAGCGCACTCCAGGGCTCCCCCTGTTTCAGCGTTGACCACATATCGGCAAACGCCGCTTCTGGCATATCGGGATGGCGCACCAGATTATGCGGCTGGCCTTTGATCTCCTCCGGCGTAAATCCACTCACCTCGATGAAAGCATCATTGGCGTAGGTGATATGGCTGCTGGGATCGGTGGTGGACATCAAAGTGGCATCGTGGTCAAAAACATATTCGTGCTGACTAACGGGCTGGTTATTACGCATAGTGAGTGTCCGCTGATATTAGGATGCGAAGCGTGATGTTTTTTTATATAAACGGCATCGCGCCCGGTTTGCTTTAGCACTATTTCGCACAACCCGAGCCCTGTTTATCCCGCGTTGAATCAAAAACGAAACAGGCCGCCTTGTTTGGCAAGGCGGCCTGTTTGGTTAAACGCCATTAAATAATATTTCAATTGCGTGATTATCAGAACTGCCAGCGTACGCCGACGTTGTAGCGCCAACCTTTCGCTCCGTTACCGTCAATCTCTTTGCGGTAATCCGCCTCGGCATACAGTGAAACATCATTTTTAAAGGTCGTGGTGCCACCGACACCCGCTTCCCACATCTGCCCAAATTTTCCGCTGCTGAAGGTGCTATCAAAACGCGGATCATTGGCGGCACCGAGGGTGCTTTTGGCTTCACCGCCCCAGCCTTTGTAGTAATTAGCACGCAGATACGGCGTATAGCGTCGATTCGCGTCGTCGGTCCAGGTACGATCCAACCGCGCACCGACGCGGCCTATCGTTTGGTTATAGCTGTCGTAACGTACTGAGGTCCCTTGTTTGTCGGTAAAGTCATCCATATTCAAACGCATGTACATCAGTTGTGCTTGCGGCTCCAGTTTGACGCCGTTTTCAAACTGGAACGGATAACCCGTTTCCAGCGACGCCGTCCAGCCTTTACCGCGCAGCTTCCCTACCTCTTTTTGCGTTGCAATATCGGTTGCACCACGGTGCCAGTCCCACGACAGCACGCCATCCAGATAGAAGCCGTTTTCACGCTGCCAGTTGCCATACAGCGCCAGACTGTCACTGTCAAAGGTGGTGGAGCTGTAACCGTCCGCCGCATTGGGGCGCAGACGGGTGTTGCCGCGCGTATAGGCGACGCCGCCACGCAGGCTGTCTTTTTCACCGTCCAGTTTCAGCACATTGCCGCCAATCTGTAATGCGCTGTAATCAAGGTCAAAGTCATAGCCAAAGTCTCTGAAGCCCACATTGCTTTTGTACGTCAGGTTTGAGCCGATGTAACGCAGGAACATTTCCCCGCCGTTCCCCTCTGGGCGTTGCTGTTCATGGCGCAGCTCACCGAGGCGCTTATGCAGATCGTCAATAATGGCGGCAGTGTAATAGGCCAGCCCAACCGGAGCGGAGATATAAGACGGCGCCTGTGGAATCACAGCCTGACGCGCATTGCCCGTCAGGCAACGGTCAATCCCATTGACCACACAACCGTCTGCGGGCGGATTGTTGAGAATCGGGCTGCCCGGTGCGGCAGGTTCAGCGGCGGGTGCATTGACAAAGATCTGCGGCGCACACGGGCTTCCCCCTTCACAAACGTAAGTATTGGCCAGCCGATAGTCCCAGAAGGTGTTGCCCGTGCCCGCGACGCGGCGCTGGTTGGCATCACTTTCACCCGGCGCAAAGCTATACAACGAATAGCTCCACGGCCCTGCGGCAAGGTAGCCGTCACGCAGTGCAAAGCTGTCCGCCTGAGCATTGCCTGCGACCTGCGTCAACGAAATCCCCTCATAGGCTTCAACCGACGCGCTGTGGTTAAGATCGGATAATGCCCCCACGCTGGCATCACTCAACGTGACATCCAACAGCGTGGTCCCACTGGCATTGCCCGTTACGCGCAGATTGTCGGTGAACTGATTATTTAATGCGCCGCCTTCATTCAACGTGGTCACCAGCTTCGCACTGCCTCCTGCTGACGCCAGGGAACCGGCGACCGTCAAAGTGTTACCCGGCGACCCACTGCCGTTGGTCAAATCGATGATACCGGCGTTGTTTACCGTCAGTGAATTGGCACTGCCGCCTGACAACGTGGGATCCACGCCATTGCCTGCGTACAGCGTTGAATCACCGTCGATATTTACGGTGCTGTGGCCTAACTGGAGGTTGTCCGTCAGTGTCCATTGCGTGCGATTGAAATTAATCGTGCTCCAGCCCGTACCCAGATTCACCCCTTTGCGAAGATCATCGGCGGCAAAGGATCCTCCACGCCAGGTGATATCCGCAAAGGTCAATGTGTTGCCCGTACCGGTTCCGCTGGTGAGATGGTAGGTGGTCGCCAAATCAACACCCTGCACTATCGCCTGGTTGTTGTTGTCATTGCCCATCGTCAAACTGCCGTTAAGGGCGCCACCCGTCCATTGAAAACGGTCGGCCCCCCCGCCCGGCGCGATATCCCCCACCACTTCGCCTTCGGTGAGCAGAATATTGTCATCCGCATTACTGCCCGCCACGGCCTGCACGCCCGGTCCGGCGGTGATGATGGTACCGAAATTTTCAAACCGGGTTTTTCCACCGCGCAAATCCACCACCGGCGCGGTCAGGCTGTTTGATGTCAGCGTACCGGTATTGCGCACGGTGGAGGCGGTGCTGGTGACCAGTGCCGAGCCGCCTGCTGCATCGTTGATGTTGACGTTGGCAGCGCTATCAATGGCGCCGGTGGTATTGGCGCGGATCCCGGTACCACCCGCGCCATTCACGTTAAACACATAGCCACTGCCCAACGACAAGTCGGTATCCGTTAGCGAACCGTCTGCATTGGTGATATTCAATCCGATACCGCTACCGGACACGTTAGTGGTCACGGTGGAGGCCGGATCAAAGGCCACGGAGGTGCGAATGCCGCTGCCATTGGCGACATTCAGGGTCAGATTTTTCAGCGAGACATTGCGGGTTTCCGCGCGATTCTCAATGCCGCTGCCGGTTCCGTTGGTGTTAATGGTGGCATCCTGCGCACTCAAACCGGTGGTGCCGCTATCCAGCAAAATGCCATGTGCGCTGCCCCCCGTCGTGACGATGGTGTCGCTGCCGGTCAGTGCCAGCGATGCGCCGGCGTGAGTTCTTACCCCCGCTAAGCCATCGTTCACATTGATCACGCCACCTTTTGCCAGCGTGGTACCCGTGCCGCTGACATCCAAGCCGGTGCCGTTGGCAATATTGACCTCGCCATCGTTGCTCAGTGTGCTGCCATTACGTGAACGGATACCGATGCTATTCGCGCCGCTCAGGGAAACCTCCCCACTGTTGGCAAGCGTTGCGCCCTCCGTGACATCAAAGCCAATGGCTCCTGCGCCGCTGCCCGACAGATTCGCGTTGCTGGTTACCGTGGTAGGCGCACGCTCACCACTGAGTGCATTACTCAAATCCGTGCGCAAGTTGCTCACCAGCACGCCAACGTTGTTAGCACCGTTGAGCGCAAACTGACTGCTGGCGCTGAGCGTGCCCCGTGCGCCCCCCTCAACGCGCGCAGCCGTCGCCCCATTACCGGTGAGCGTGAACTGGCTGCTGCCACTGTTAAAGACGCTGTTGGGCCCGGATGCAATCACGCCGGTGGTTTGCGTACCGCTGAGCGTGATTTGTGTCGGTGCAGAAAAATTGAGCCCGGCCCCCTCATCAATACGGTACAGCGACGACCGCGCGGTATTCACATTACTGCTGTTAGTGGCGCTGTTAATCGTAGAACCCACGCCCGCCGCGTGATAGGCGATTTGATCGCTGTTGTTGAAAACAGGCGTGGCACCATTGGCAATATTGACCGTCGCTCCCTGCGTCGCCTGTGCACCGATCGCACCCACGCCATTTAAGCTCAGGCTGCCGCCGGTAAGATTCGCGACGGCACGGGCACCCGTGGCACTTACGCCGCGTGTACGGGCCGTTGTACTGCCGCCATTGACGTTGATATTGCCACTGTTGTTGGCGGTGGTGGTTAAGGTGCCCGTCCCGCTATTGACCACCAGCCCACTGCCGCCATTGTTAATGGTGATGTTGCCCGTATTGGTTCCCGTCGCCCCGGTTTCAACGCGGATCCCCGTCGCGTTAGCACCGCTAAAATTGATATCCCCGCTGTTGGTTAACTGTGCCCGGTTGCGGGCGATATAGCCTGTCAGGCCATTTTGCGCAGACGTCAGCGCTGCAGCCGAGGTCAGCGACGTCGCGGGTGATGCCGCACCACTGTTCGCCCCGCTCAACGTGTGCTTTTGCCCATCGGCAATACCGGCCACGGCATTTTCACCGCTCAAGTTCATGGTGGTCGCCGCATCGATCACACCGTTGGCACCGCCTTCAATCACCAGTCCGGTGGCACCTTTACCGGTGACGTCGATACGCGCATTCTGCGTATTGATTTGCGTCCCGCCAGTGCCACTGCCCAAAATCCCCACTGCATTTTCACCAGAGGCGGTAAGCGCCAATCCTGTCCCATCAAAATCCGCGCCCTGTTCCAGCCGAAACAGCGTTGAACCTTGGGTAGTGACATCAAATGCCGTGTTGCCTGCGACATTGATTTTGGCATTCGGGCCAAAGGCAAAAAAGCCGATTTGATTGCTGCCCGCACTGAAACGCGGAATAGCATCACTGGCAACCTCCACCGTGGCATTGCCGCGCGCATGTACACCAATCGCGCCATTGCCACTGAGATTCACAGGGCCGTCTACCAGAGCGCTGGCCGTTCCGCTGCCCTGACCTTCGACCCACACGCCGAAGTTACGCGTTCCGCTGGCCGGATCGGCACTGCCAGCCACATTGATGGTGCCTGTCGAACGCGCTGCCGCCTGGTTACCGTTGCTGGCGAGAACTTTTACGCCGGTGCCATTGACGCCGTTCAGGTTAATGGTGCCCGCATTGTTAATGTTGCCACCGCTGCCGCTGTTGAAAATCGAGAAACCAATGTTTTCACGCGGTGTGCGAGTGGCTGCGCCATTGACGGTAATGGTGCCGTTATTCACCATCGTGGTCGCGTCTCCACCGTTGGCAGACATACCCGCCGCATTTTGCGTGCGTGTACCGATCACGATTTCCCCGTTGTTGGTCGCGCTGCCGCCGCCCATCAGCGCGATACCGCTGGTGAGGCCACTTTGGTTTAAGGAGACATCGGCCGGGGTTTCGCTCTTGTTGTTCTGCGGCCCGCGCCCGATATAAATCAGGCCGCTGGCGTTATTGGTGAATTGTGATGTGCTGTCAGTCAGTAAGACGCCCGACGTCGTTCCCCGGGCAGCGGAACCATTCACACCCACGTTAATGTTACCGCTGTTGTTGGCTGAAGCGTTGGTCCCCAGATTGATGCCAGCCACCCCGTTAGCGTCATTGCTGCCGGTGGCGGCCATATTGAGAATGCCTGTGTTATTGAACTGACTGCCCGACTGTACATTGACACCATGCGCACCAAAGCTGGTAGAGCCAACCCCTGTGCCATCAGCACGATTCAGAAACGCACCGTTGATCACACCATTGTTGGTCCCCGTGCTGTTGCCGGTTAACACCAGTGCCGAGCCATCAGCCGTGCTGCCCTGGCTTGCCAGTTTGCCGTCTAACACCACGTCTGCACCGTCACTGGCGCGGATAGCACCACCGCTGGCCCCGGACGCCTCCAGCGTTTTACCCGCCGCTAAATGGACTTTGGCACCACTGCCCTGAGCGCTGATGACATTGCGGTTGCCTATCGCTTGCGTCACTTCATCCGGCGGGGTCGCGGAAACGTCATACACAATGTTGGCGTTAGTGCGCGTGAAGGCTTTATTGAATTCGGTGTTATAGCTGGCCGTGCTGAGGTTTCCGGTTTGCAGTTGCGTGATAAGCCAATTGTTATACCGCTGCAAACTGGCCGCATCCGTCACGGTAAACGCATTGGATTTACCATCCAGAGTGGTGACGGAGAACGCTCCCATAAATGTGGCCACGTTCTGCACCTGGAAAGTACGCTGCGCTTCATTGCCCACCGGGGTGGCTGCTGCGCCCGTAAAGGTGATGCGGTTGTTGCCATTCCAGTTCAGGGTGGCATCGCTTGCGCCGGTTCCATCAACATTGAACAAGGCACTCTGTTTAGCGGCCATGGTCCACCCATTGGTTGCCGCCGTAGAACGTGCACTCTCCACTCCGATCGCCACGTTCAGCGTGCCACCGGACGTCACATCGGCAATGCGAGTATTGATGTATTGCTCACCGTTTACATTTTCAACATCCGGCACGCTGGTGCTTTCGGTCACCGGAGCCTGTGCGACCAGACTTGCTGAGTTGTAAACCTGATAAATCGTATTGCCGCCCGTCGTGCTGTCCGGCACGGTAATGCCCAGATTTTGAGGGCCGGGATCAAGAAGAGGTTTATTAAGCACCTCCGCGCCCGAAACAATATTGACTGCGCCGAGCGTGGTTTGTACCGCCCCATCAATACCGGGTTTAAAACGCGCATTGCCGGTCAAGGTTTCAGTGGCATTGCCCACCTGAAGTTTATTGGCCTGCTGATCGTTAAGTTGTGGATCGAATTCTATTAACGTCGCCGCCCACAATCGATTGACGGGAAGTAATAAAGCCTGAGAAACCAGTAAGGCCGACAAGACCGGATTTAATGTAAAACGCATTTCCCCTCCAAAAGTCACGAAAAGCAGGCAATCGCCAATATCACTATTGGAAAAGGGAGAATGGAAAGCGTCATTGATTATTGATTGCAGACAACCCCAGCCACCCCGACTGCCATTACTTATGGTTCAGTCACAAGGACCACCGAGGACATGACGCTCGGCGCAATAAGAGAAAATAATTCAATAAATAATTGGCACTATTATTCTTTGGTTTGCTGTTTCTGCGCGGATTATCACATCGACAAGCCGTTGATGTTATATAGACAGCGCCTTATCAATACGCAACGTAACCCAACAGACGCTTTTTACACTTCCGTTTTAAATTATTATTTTTACTTAACAGAGAGCTTGCAAAATAAACAGCGAGACAAGCAGAGGGAAAAGAGAAAAAACAGATAATTAGAGATTACCAGGTTTAGAAGTCTGTCGGGAATAGCTCGAGCACAGAGGACATATTGCACTGGAAATCATTACAATCAATTAGAAATAACGGAGAATAAAAAGTGACAAAGATGTGATGGAGGCAGCAACTTTATTGTCATCACGCCAGAGAGATTGAACAGTGCCAACGATGTCTGAACGGCATCGCTGGCACCAGTCATTATCAGGAAGAGGACTGTGTCGACAGCTTCTTCAACTGGCTCTCATAAGCCACTTGCTGCTTACGATCGAACTGCTTTTCCCAGTGGGCGATAACCAGCACAGCCAGTGCGTTACCTACCACGTTCAACGCGGTACGAGCCATATCCAGAATACGGTCAACACCGGCGATAAAGGCCAGACCTTCCAGTGGGATCCCCACGCTGCCCAACGTTGCCAGCAGCACCACAAAGGAGACGCCCGGTACGCCAGCAATCCCTTTCGAGGTCACCATCAACGTCAGTACCAACACAATCTCTTGTCCCAGCGACAGTTCAATGCCATACAGCTGTGCAATGAAGATCGCCGCGATGCTTTGATACAACGTGGAGCCATCCAGATTAAAGGAGTATCCCGTGGGCACCACAAAGCTCGTGATGGCTTTCGGGGCACCGTAGGCTTCCATCTTCTCCATGATACGCGGCAGTACCGTTTCAGAACTGGCCGTGGAGAAAGACAGGATCAACTCATCTTTCAGGATGCGCATCAGCGTGGTGATGCGTAACTGACACATTCTCGCGACCAATCCCAGCACCACAAACGCAAAGAACGCGATGGCGGCGTACACCAGGATAACCAACTTCGCCAGCGGGATCAGGGAAGCAAAGCCAAAGCTCGCTACCGTCACCGAGATCAGTGCAAAGACGCCCACCGGAGCATAACGCATGATCATATGTGTCACGCGGAACATGGTGGCAGACACAGAGCTGAACACTTTCAGCAGCGGATCACGCTGCTCGCCCGGCAGGGCAGAAAGCCCCATACCAAACAGGACCGAGAAGAAGATAATCGGCAGCATGTCGCCACTGGCGATGGCAGCGAAAATATTCTGTGGGATTAAGCCAAGAATGGTCGCCACCAAACTGTGCGGCGCATTCTGCACCTGTTCAGTGGTCGCTTCATATTTAGAGATGTCCACCGTTGCCAGCGTTGACATATCAATGCCTTGTCCCGGTTGGAACACATTCGCCAGCGTAATGCCGACAACAATGGCAAGGGTGGTGATCACTTCAAAATAAATGATGGTTTTGAGGCCAATGCGCCCCAGCTTCTTCGCGTCCCCCACCCCGGCAATGCCGACAATCAGGGTTGAGATCACGATGGGTACAACGATCATTTTGATCAGATGGATAAAGATATCGCCAGCCGGTTTGAGAATGTTAACGACTAACCATTCACGGTTTTCTGGCTGGTTATGCAGGATAGCGCCGACAACGATGCCCAGAGCGAGTGCGATGAGGATCTGCCATGCGAGGCTGATTTTAAAACCTTTCATATTTTTGTTCCTTAACAAAACCCCTCTTCCGCACACATCAGCGGAAGATGTCACACCCAAGGAAAGTATGAGAATTTGAGGAGTAATTGGTGGTATGCCCTGATGAACAGGGCGGTGATAAGTACCATTTTCCACCACAGAAATGCAACCCTTTGCGCTTTCACGAGAAATTTCCTAATTAAGACAGGATTTTATCCTGTTTAATTATGAGGTTACTAAACTATTGTTATAGAAAGGTATATCTGCGCGTAATTTCGCATAGATATGCATAAAAGGCCTGTTTTGTTGAAAAAATCAGCCGAACTGTTTGCTTTATTTTTGTACAGCATTGAATTGTCCTAAAGGCATAATTGCCGCAATTCATCGGGGCTTGAAAAGAGACTCTGTTAAGAAAAAATGACATTTCACGGTCTTAATTGAACGCGTGATCTGTAGCGCAAAAAAGAAACAAAGCCAGTAGGGTCTCTTCACTTAACCTTTGATTGACATATTATTAACATCTTCAAGGAGACCAGCCATGAGCCAAATATATAAACATCCTGTTTTCGCGCACATTGCAGAAAACACCCTGATTAATGCAGAGCAGTACCAGTCGAAGTATCAGTTGTCGGTACAAGATCCCGAGGCATTCTGGGGCGAGGAAGGCAAAATCATCGACTGGATCAAACCCTACACCCGTGTGAAAAACACCTCGTTCGCACCGGGCAATGTGTCAATCAAATGGTATGAAGATGGCACGCTGAATCTGGCGGCCAACTGTCTTGACCGCCATCTGCACGAACGCGGCGATCGTCCCGCGATTATTTGGGAAGGAGATGACGCCAACGAAAGCAAAACGCTGACTTATCGCGACCTGCATCGCGAAGTGTGTCGTTTTGCCAACGTGCTGAAATCTCTGGATATCAATAAAGGTGATGTGGTCGCGATTTACATGCCAATGGTGCCAGAAGCAGCCGTTGCCATGTTGGCGTGCGCGCGCATTGGTGCTGTGCATTCGGTGATTTTTGGCGGCTTTTCGCCAGAAGCCGTTGCCGGGCGCATCGTTGATTCCAGTGCCAAACTGGTGATCACCGCCGATGAAGGTATCCGTGCCGGACGCACCATTCCACTGAAGAAAAACGTTGATGATGCATTGGCCAACCCCAATGTGAAAACCGTCAAAAACGTCGTGGTATTCCGTCGCACTGGCAAGGCCATTCACTGGGAGCATAACCGCGATTTATGGTGGCACGAGCAAACCGAGAAAGCCTCTCCTCACCACCAGCCTGAAGAAGTGGGCGCAGAAGATCCGCTGTTTATTCTCTATACCTCGGGCTCCACCGGCAAACCCAAAGGCGTGTTGCACACCACCGGTGGCTATTTGGTGTATGCGGCGACAACCTTTAAATATGTCTTTGATTACCATCCGGAAGATATCTACTGGTGTACGGCAGACGTTGGCTGGGTTACCGGACACAGCTATTTGCTGTATGGGCCATTGGCCTGTGGTGCCACCACGCTGATGTTTGAAGGCGTGCCGAACTGGCCTACGCCAGCCCGCATGAGCCAGGTGGTGGATAAGCATAAGGTCAGCATTCTGTATACCGCACCAACGGCGATCCGCGCCCTGATGGCGGAGGGAGATAAAGCCATCGAAGGCACCCAGCGCACCTCACTGCGCATCATGGGGTCGGTCGGTGAACCCATTAACCCGGAAGCCTGGGAGTGGTATTACAACAAGATTGGCAATGCCAAGTGCCCTATCGTGGATACCTGGTGGCAAACCGAAACCGGTGGTTTCATGATTACGCCGCTGCCTGGTGCCACGGAATTGAAAGCCGGCTCGGCAACACGCCCGTTCTTCGGAGTACAACCTGCGCTGGTGGATAATGAAGGAAACCCGCAAGAGGGTGCGACTGAAGGCAATCTGGTGATTGTGGATTCATGGCCTGGCCAGGCACGTACCCTGTTTGGCGATCATGAACGCTTTGAGCAAACCTACTTCTCCACCTTCCAGAATATGTATTTCAGCGGTGATGGCGCACGCCGTGATGAAGATGGCTATTACTGGATAACTGGCCGTGTCGATGATGTGCTCAATGTTTCCGGACACCGTCTGGGCACCGCAGAGATTGAATCGGCGCTGGTGTCGCATCCCAAAATTGCCGAGGCAGCCGTGGTGGGCATTCCGCACAGCATGAAAGGCCAGGCCGTTTACGCCTATATCACGCTGAACAGCGGCGAAACGCCGTCACCTGAGCTGTATACCGAAGTACGCAACTGGGTACGAAAAGAGATTGGCCCGATTGCTACGCCGGATATCTTGCACTGGACGGATGCCCTACCGAAGACGCGTTCCGGCAAAATCATGCGCCGTATTCTGCGCAAGATCGCCGCCGGCGATACCAGCAATTTTGGTGACACATCGACCCTAGCCGATCCCGGCGTTGTCGAGAAACTGCTGGAAGAGAAACAATCCATAAAAATGCCGTAAGGCTGTGCCTCCCTCACGTTGAGGGAGGCAATTTCAAAACACCATAACTATAAACGCCCTACACACGGGGTTTACCTGCCCCGTTATCTTCCCCTTACCTCTGGAGACGCTGTGATGAATGATGTCATTTATCAACGCATAGAGAAGAGTGCCCGCTTTCAGGAGTTGGTGCGTAAACGCCAGACTTTCGCGGCCATCCTGTCGCTGATTATGCTGGTGTTGTATGTCGGGTTTATTCTGCTAATCGCTTTTGCACCCGGCTGGTTAGGAACGCCTCTGCACGCAGGCACCACCGTCACCCGCGGGATCCCTATTGGTGTTGGGCTGATCGTGGTTTCTTTTCTCCTGACCGGGGTTTACGTCTGGCGCGCCAACGGTGAATTTGATCGCCTGACCAAACAGATCCTGAGCGAGGTGAAAGGATGAAACGACTGACTCTGGCCTTGCTTGCCGCAGCGGCCCCGCTTTCAGTGTTGGCTGCCGATGCCATCAGTGGTGCGGTCGAACAACGCACCACCAACTACGAAGCCATTATTATGTTTTTGGTGTTTGTGGTGGCCACGCTGGGTATCACCTACTGGGCTTCAAAACGCACACGCTCGCGCAGCGATTACTACACGGCGGGCGGCAACATTACCGGCTTTCAAAATGGTCTGGCAATTGCCGGTGACTTTATGTCGGCCGCCTCCTTTTTGGGCATCTCCGCACTGGTCTACACCTCTGGCTACGACGGCTTAATCTACTCACTGGGCTTCCTGGTTGGGTGGCCGATTATTCTGTTTCTGATTGCCGAACGTCTGCGTAATTTAGGGCGCTATACCTTTGCCGATGTCGCGTCTTACCGCCTGAAACAAAAACCGATTCGTACGTTATCGGCGTGCGGTTCACTGGTCGTGGTGGCGTTGTATCTGATTGCACAGATGGTCGGTGCAGGCAAACTTATCCAGTTACTGTTTGGTTTGAACTACCACGTTGCCGTGGTGCTGGTCGGCATCTTGATGGTGATGTACGTGCTGTTTGGCGGCATGCTGGCCACCACGTGGGTGCAAATCATCAAAGCGGTGCTGCTGCTGTTTGGTGCCTCTTTTATGGCGATCATGGTAATGAAAACCGTGGGCTTTAGCTTCAATACCCTGTTTAGCGAAGCCATGAAAGTGCATCCAAAAGGCATTGAGATCATGAGTCCGGGAGGATTGGTGAAAGATCCCATCTCCGCCCTTTCGCTGGGTCTTGGCCTGATGTTTGGTACGGCGGGTCTGCCACATATTCTGATGCGCTTTTTCACAGTGAGTGATGCCAAAGAAGCGCGTAAGAGTGTGTTTTGGGCCACTGGCTTTATGGGCTACTTCTACTTCCTGACCTTTATCATCGGCTTTGGTGCCATTTTACTGGTGGGTGCCAACCCGGCCTTCAAAGATGCCGCAGGTCAGTTGATTGGCGGCAATAATATGGCCGCAGTGCATCTGGCTGATGCCGTGGGTGGCAGTATCTTCCTCGGCTTTATCTCTGCGGTTGCCTTTGCCACTATTTTAGCCGTGGTGGCAGGCTTAACCCTGGCAGGCGCGTCGGCAGTTTCCCATGACCTGTACGCCAGCGTGTTTCGCAAAGGCGAAGCCAGTGAGAAAGATGAATTGCGCGTATCGAAAATCACCGTGCTGGTGTTGGGTGCCGTGGCGATTGGATTAGGTATTTTGTTTGAGAATCAAAATATCGCGTTTATGGTCGGTCTGGCGTTCTCGATTGCCGCCAGCTGTAATTTCCCGATCATTTTACTGTCCATGTACTGGTCAAAACTCACGACGCGCGGTGCCATGATTGGTGGCTGGGCAGGCTTGCTTACCGCGGTGATTTTGATGATTCTGGGGCCAACCGTGTGGGTCCAGGTACTGGGGCATGCTCAGGCGGTGTTCCCGTATGAGTATCCCGCATTATTCTCGATGATTGTCGCGTTTGTCGGCACCTGGTTATTCTCAATTACCGATCACTCGGCAGAAGGCCAGCAGGAGCGCCTGCGCTTCCGCTCGCAGTTTGTACGTTCACAAACGGGTATTGGTATCGATCAGGGGAAAGCGCACTAAAGAAAAAAGGGCCGAATAATCGGCCCTTTCTTTTAGAAATGCACGGATGCGCCGACATACGGGCCATCTGCCACGACGTTGTCTTTACGGCCATCTTTGCCGTTCATCGCCATGTATTTGTAACCTACACGCACATCAACCAGAGAAATCGGCTGGAAACTCACGCCAGCAGCGGCTTCCTGATAATTGTCGATGTGAGAAGAGAATGAATCAGGTGACCAGTAGTACTCACCAAATACGTTAAACATATTGGTGACAGGCACTTTCACTCCAGCACCCACAGCAACGGCATAACCGTCTTTTGAATCTTTCGGGTTGGTGGACATCACTTTCGCGCCAGGCGAGAGCATAAATGATCCTACGCTGACGTTGTAATTCAGACCCAGACTTTCCACGTTACCGTCGTGGTCGCTACGCAGCCAGTCTCCGGTCAGTGCAAAACCTGGAGAATCAGTGCCTAAACCCAGACGCAGGTGGGTGAACTTTTTGCCCACATCAACCCCGCCCTCAATTGCCTGTGCTGTGCCAGCGACCGCCAACAGGGACAGTCCTGCGCATACCATTGCTATTTTTTTCATTGCGTTTCTCCTGAAATCAACTCACGCCGTCTTGGACGGCTGCGCAGGATAGCGGAAATAATGGGGGGTTGATATGAGAAAGGCGGCAGATTGCTTAACTTTAATTAACATTACAGTTCAATCAGTAAGCAAATGTTTCTGCGGTGTTTCTTCCATAAAAAGCAACAGATGCCGCCTCAACAAGCACGTTATAATGGGCTCCACATCATATGCCCAATCACCGGCGCGAGGATGACAGTCACGACCCCGGACAGCATCATCACCAGACTGGAGACCACGCCCTCTTGTTGACCGATTTCATACGCACGCGCCGTGCCGGCACCGTGTGAGGCCGCACCAAAACCGGCACCTTTCGCCAGCCCCTGCTTTACCGCTAAACGCAGAAACAGCATGTCGCCTACCGCCATCCCAAACACTCCGGTGATAACCACAAACAGCGCCACTAAATCGGGCTGTCCGCCCAACTGTCGGGCGGCCGCTAACGCAAAGGGTGTGGTAATGGATCGCACGGCTAAGCTGCGCTGTATTTCTTCCGACAGCGTGAACAAGCGGGCCAGCCAGACCGAACTGACCACCGCCACGGTGGTCGCGGTGATAACGCCTGCCGTCAGTGACAACCAGTGGCGGCGAATGATCGCCATATTTTCATACACTGGTACGGCGAACGCCAGGGTTGCCGGGCCCAGCAACCACAGTAACCAATGGCTTTCGCTGATGTAATTCTGCCAGCTCACGTGTGTCACCAGCAGTAGGGCGACCAGCACCATCGGTGTCATCACCAACGGCATCAGCAGCAGTTTGTGCCAGCGGCGGTAGAGCCTTTTATTGATGCCATACACCAACACGGTGACCAGCAGGCAGGCGACGCCAATCATGAGATCACGCATGGTTGCCCCGCTTTTGCGTCTTGCGCTGCGCAAGCCAAAGTTCCAGGCGATACACGCGATCCACCACCAGCGCAGTCGCCCCTAAAACCAGCAGCGTGCTGATACCGATCACCAGAAAGATCCGCCAGCCATCCACCCGTAACAACGGCGCATAATTGACGACAGCGACCACGGCTGGCACAAAGAACAGCAACATTTCGGCCAGTAGCCAACTGGCACCGGCTTTCACCCAATGGAGTGGAATGATGCGTGTCACGATCAGCAGCAGTAATAACAACATGCCGACAATGTTGCCGGGCAGCGGCAAATGGAACCACACTACCAATTGTTCAGAAAGAAGAAACAGCCCGCCATACAGCGCCAATTGTATGGGAATTTGCAACGCGCTCAGCCCCGAACGCAGTGCGATAGCCATGATGAATGCTCCGAAAACTTTCAATGCAAACAGTATAAAGAGGTGACACTGGGTGAATAAAATGAATTAAAATTATTCAAATCATGCCAAAAAGGAATGGTTATGGATGTCAGAGCACTACGCTATTTTGTTGAAGTCGTTCGCCAGCAGAGTTTCACTCGCGCGGCTGAAAAATTATTTGTTACGCAGCCCACCATCAGCAAAATGATTCGTCAGTTGGAAGAGGAACTAAACGGCCCCTTGCTGCTGCGCGAAGGACGCAAATTGCATCTGACGGCGGCAGGTGAAGCGGTGTACCAGCGTGGGCAAACGATATTGCAGGAATTTACGCAGTTGGAGAATGAGATTGCCGATATTCAGGATCTCAAACGCGGTGAATTACGTCTCGGTATCCCGCCGATGGTCGGTATGCAAGTCGCCGGGTCAATCTCTGCATTTCGCCAACGCTATCCCGGTATTGAGCTGAAAATTTCTGAATTTGGCGGCTTAACCGTTCAACAAGCCGTGTTAAACGGCACCCTGGATTTAGCATTGACGGCACTGCCCGCTGATGCAGAACCGCAGCTCAATGCATTGCCGTTGATGCGCCACCCTTTGTGCGTGCTGGTTCCCAGAACTCCGGCATGGTTGACGCGTACCAGCATTAAACTCGCGGAGCTGGCGGCCCATCCCTTGCTGATTTATAACGAAGAGTTCTCACTTAATCGTCAACTTATGCGCGCTTTTCAGCAGCGCGGATTGCAACCGCAAATTGCCGTTCGCAGTGGCCAGTGGGATTTTTTAGCAGCGATGGTGCAGGCAGGTATGGGGGTGGCCATTCTGCCTGAACCGATCTGCCAGCGGCTCGATCCCAGCGCATTGCTCTGGATGCCACTGGAATCTGAACTGGAGTGGCGCCTGGGCGTTATCTGGCGCGACGGCAGCTATCTGTCGCGCAGCGCCCAGGCCTGGATCAGTTGTTGCCGCGAGTTCTGGCCGGCGCCGTCGTGTAACGGCGACGATCCACATCTTTCAGTAACAGATTGATGGCATCGCTCTCGAACATGGCTTCCAGTGTGGTGCTCAACTTGCGTCGCCAGTTGCGATACTGATCCACCGTCCCCGGCACATTGACTGGCGCCGCCATATCCAGCCAGTCTTCGGGTTGTAAGCCGAGCAGCGCACTTCCGCTTTGCGCGATAAAGCGATGCATGGCACGGTTCAGTTGTGGCGTCATTTGCAGACGTCTGGCTATTTTAGGCGCATTGGCAGGCAAACATTTTTCCCGTCGCAATGCATCCAACAGCGCCTGCTTTTGCACCGTTCGCTGCTGATAAAGGCCACTCAGAACCAGTTTGTCAGGGTACAGGCCCAGTGTTTCGCCCAGCGTTAAATCTTCCGCGCCCCAAAAACCACGCAGCGTGGGTAAATCATGCGTCGTGGCACTGGCCATCGACTGCCACGGCCACGCATCGGCATCACGATAGGTCGTCGCGCTGTCTTGTTCGAAGTAGAGCACTTTCCAGGAATAGACACCGCTATCACGCAGTTTGCCAACAATTTCTGGCGGCACAGTGCCCAGATCTTCACCAATCACCATGCAGCGGTGGCGCTGGCTTTCAAGTGCCAGGATAGCAAACAGGTCATCGACCGGATACTGCACATAGGCGCCTTTATCCGCCGTTTCCCCCCGCGGGATCCACCATAGCCGTAACAGTGACATGACATGGTCAATACGCAGCGCCCCGCAACTGGCCATATTGGCGCGTAACAGGTCAATAAAGGGTTGATAACCTTGAGCGGCCAGCGTGTGCGGATTCATGGGCGGCAAGCCCCAATTCTGTCCTAATGGCCCCAGAATATCGGGGGGAGCCCCCACCGAGGCCGTCATGGCATACAGGTCGCGCTCGCTCCAGGTTTCCGCACCGCCTTCTGCTACACCCACGGCTAAGTCGCGATACAGACCAATCGGCATGGCGACCGACTGACTCAGTTGCCAGCAGGCATCAAATTGCTCACTCGCCAACCACTGTAACCATAACCAAAAACGCACTTCCTGATGGTTTTGCTGACAAAAGCGGGTAACGGCCTCACTTTGTGCGTGTTGGAATGCCTCTGGCCATACTGGCCATCCCCAGCGTCCGCTATCTTGCTGCAACATCGCCTGATGCAAAGCATCATAGGCAGCCTGATACCACAGGCTTTCGCCTCCTTTCACAATGAAGCGCTCAAAGGCGCGCATTTGTGTGTCCGTTGACGCACGCTGCGAGAAAGGGCCCCAGGCCAGCCGCAGCCCTTGCAACTTCAGCGCGGCCACCGCCTGATAGTTCACCCATTCGCTTTCGCGAGCACTGGCGAGCGATGCCTGCGTAGAGGACTGCTGCCACCATCCCTGTGCATCCGCATTGTTCTGGAAGTCTTCAACCTGATTCACATCAATATAGAAAACATTCAGCCAGCGGCGCGATGATGGGCTGTAAGGGCTGGCACTTTCCGGGCTGGCGGGATACAACGCATGCACCGGGTTCAGTCCGACAAATGCCCCACCACGTTCTGCAACGCGGGTGAGAAGCTGCTGTAAATCGCCAAAATCCCCCATGCCCCAGTTGTTTTCTGAGCGCAGCGTATAGAGCTGTACACAAGCGCCCCACAGCTTTTCACCTTGCAACAAGGGCACGGGCTCATAACAGCGCTGCGGCGCAACAATGACACGGCAGCAGTAGTGCTGCTTGTCCTGTGCCACTTGCAATTGGTGGTAGCCAACCGGCAGATCCGCAGGCAATTTCAGCGATGTGCCGCTGTGCACCTCACCCGACCACAGCTCGCCCTCTTCGCTTTGCAGTGACCACTGCCATCTGCCCTTTCCCGCCACGGGTAAGGCAGCAGGCTGCCCCTGTGTCACCACTTTTGCCGCAGGCAGTGGCGATGCGCTTTCCACCCTGCCGTTTTCCATGGCCAGCAATAAATGCTGGCGAGTCTGCTCACCAATTGCCTGCCGCTCACCTTTCGCGTTGATATAGCTCTCCGCTATTCCCGCAGCTTTGGCAGCCTTCTCCCACTGTTTATCCATCGTTCCTTCCTTAGCGTTTGGCCTGCCAGATGCGCTGCTGATAGTCGCGGATCGAACGATCCGAACTGAACATGCCGGTACGTGCAGTATTTAAAATGGTGGCGCGCGTCCAGGCTTCGGGATCTTCCCATAACGCCTCAACACGGGCCTGAGCTTGCAGATACTCGGCAAAATCTGCCAATACCATCCAGAAATCACCGCCTTTCGTCAGGCTGTGCAGCAGTGGTTCAAAGGCCTGCTTATCGCCGTTACTGAATTCGCCTTTCTCCAGCGATTTCAGAATTTGGTCGAGATGTTTATCCTTTTTGCGGATTTTCAGCGGATCATAGCCACCGGCTTTCAACGCTTTCACTTCATCAACCGTGTTGCCAAAGATAAAGATATTCTCTTCGCCAACCTGCTCAGCAATTTCCACATTCGCGCCGTCCAGCGTCCCAATGGTCAGTGCACCATTGAGTGCCAGTTTCATATTACCGGTGCCACTGGCCTCGTAACCTGCCGTAGAGATCTGTTCAGAGAGATCGGCCGCGGGGATCATTTGCTCGGCCACCGTGATGCGATAATCAGGAATAAACACCACTTTCAGGCGATCGGCGACCAGCGGATCGTTATTGATCACTTCAGCGACTTTATTGATCGCATAGATGATGTTTTTCGCCAGGTAGTAACCCGGCGCCGCCTTAGCACCAAACAGGAAAACGCGCGGTACCATCGGGGCTTTTGGATTATCACGCAAACGCTGGTAACAGGATAAAATGTGCAATAACGCCAGATGCTGACGCTTATATTCATGCAGGCGTTTGATTTGCACATCAAAGATCGCCTGAGGATTGATTTCAATTCCGGTCACCTGTTTCACGTAATGCGCCAGGCGGAGCTTGTTATCATGCTTGATCTGGCGATAGCGCTGACGGAACGCAGCATCATCTGCGTACGGTTCCAGCCCCTTTAACGCATCCAGGTGATTTGCCCACTCGACATTCAGCGTCTCATCGATCAAGGCGGACAATGCAGGGTTACACTGCTTTAGCCATCGGCGCGGCGTGATACCGTTGGTGACATTATGGAATTTCTTGGGCCAAAGTTGGCTGTATTCAGGAAACAGATCCTTCACCACCAGCGCCGAGTGCAGCGCAGCAACGCCATTTACCGCAAAGCAGCTGACCACACACAGGTTTGCCATGCGTACCTGCTTATCATGAATCACCGCCAGTTTTGCCCACACGGCAGCATCGCCAGGCCATTGTTTTTCCACCAGGCGTTTAAAGCGTTTATTAATTTCCTGAATCAGCGTGAAATGACGCGGCAGTAAACTTTTGACCAACCGCTCATCCCAACGCTCCAGGGCTTCAGGCATTAAGGTGTGATTGGTATAGGCAAACGTACGACTGGTGATGTGCCAGGCTTCATCCCAACTGAGCTGGTGATCATCCAGTAACGCACGCAGCATTTCTGGAATGGCAATCGTTGGGTGGGTGTCATTAAGCTGAATAACTTCGAAATCAGGCAGGCTGTGAATACTGTGCCCGGCTTGCTGATGACGACGCAGAATGTCCGCGACGGCGCAGGCACACTGGAAATACTGTTGCATCAAACGCAGGCGCTTGCCCGGTTCGTGGTTGTCATTCGGGTACAGCACCTTCGTCAGTTTGTCAGCATCAATTCCCTGCTGCTCCGCCTGCAAAAATTTGCCTTCGTTGAACAGTTCAAAATCGAACGGGTGAACGTGCGTCGCCTGCCATAAGCGCAGTGGCTGGCTCATCCCGTTTCGGTATCCAATTACGGGCAAATCCCAGGCCTGGCCCCGGAGGGTCACGGCGGGATGCCATTCAGGGATACCTTGTGCGTTTTTTACCAGTTTGCCGCCCAGCGGCACATCAACGTCGAGCGCGCTGTTATAACGAAACCAGGGATAATGCTGACGCTGCCAGTCGTCTGGCGCTTCCTGCTGCGCGCCTTCGCGGAAAGACTGGCGGAACAACCCGTATTGATAGTTGAGGCCGTAACCAATCGCGGATTGCCCCACGGTTGCCATAGAATCCAGAAAACAGGCTGCCAGACGCCCCAGGCCACCATTACCTAATGCCGGATCAATCTCTTCTTCTAACAGCGTGCTGAGTTCAACGCCATAGGTGGACAGGATGCTTGCCACCTCATCATACCAACCGAGATTCAGTAAGTTGTTGCCTGTCAGGCGTCCAATCAGAAACTCCATAGAAAGGTAGTTCACGTGTCGCTGTGACTTCGTTTTAATCGCTGGCTGGGCAGACAACTGTTCCGCGACAGCGCCACTGATCGCCTGCCACCATTGATGAGGCGACATCGCCTTTGCCTCTGTCACTCCAAATCCCTGCCATTGGCGCGTCAACGCCGCTTCGAAACGTGCCGGATGAAATTTCTGCTGCGACATACCGTGTATCCCATTTGTGAGGTTTCGCGAAAATAATGCGCACATGCTGCAGGCTCGCGCGTTTGCCAGCATCCTCCCTGTTTACGCCCGGATGGGGAGGAGAGTCAGGGCGTAGCTGAGGATGTGATCAAACCGACACTTTCCCAGTAACAAGTTAAGACGCTGTGATGACATTTTGCGCAGTTTTGGGATAAAAACAGATCCTTCTATAGGTAATGTTGCAGGCAACGGCCCATCAACCTCTAAATTGATTTACAGATGTCATCATTTGTCATGCCTAAGTGCGTTTTTCTGCCAGAAAATGTTGAAACCTGTCTTTGAGTTGAAAGAATACGTAAGGAAATGTGATAGGGCGCAACTTACTGCGTTTCCGGGAAGGTTCCCGCTTGCATTCAACTGACGCGTGGCGGAAGGTGTCTTAATTACACAGCGCAAAATAATTCTTATCTTTCTAAAACTTTTCGTGAAACCAACATCATGCTGATACCTTCAAAGCTTAGCCGCCCGTTACGGCTGCAGAATACGGTAATGCGCGATCGCTTGATTCAGCGACTGGCAAATTTGCCTCATTACAGATTGGCCCTGATTACCAGCCCGGCGGGTTACGGTAAAACAACCTTAGTCGCGCAGTGGGCAGCGGACCACAATAACATTGGTTGGTATTCGCTGGACGAAGGGGATAATTACCCTGAACGCTTTGCCACCTACTTTATGGCGGCTATTCAACATGCGTCGAAAGGACATTGTGTTCGCAGTGAATCGCTGGCGCAAAAGCGCCAATATGCCAGCCTGAACGCACTGTTCTCACAGCTATTTATTGAGTTAGCCGAATGGCCGCACGCACTCTCTATCGTGATTGACGATTACCATCTGCTCACGAACGATGCGATCCATCAAGCCATGCGCTTCTTTTTACGTCATCAGCCCGATAATCTGACACTGATTATTTTGTCGCGGAACTTACCCTCATTGGGGATCGCAAATTTGCGCGTGCGTGAACAGTTGCTGGAAATTAACAGCCAGCAGCTTGCCTTTACGCCAGACGAAGCAAAGACGTTTTTTGATTGCCGACTGCAGCAGCCTATTGCCGACAGTGATTCGCGACGTCTGTGCGACGAAGTGGCGGGCTGGGCAACCGCGTTACAACTGATCGCGCTTTCTGAACGGCAATCTAATACGCCTACCCACCAGTCTGCACAGCGTCTGGCAGGCATTAACGCCAGCCACCTTTCTGACTATTTGGTGGATGAAGTGCTGGATTGTGTCGATGATGCGACGCGTAATTTTCTCTTACGCAGCGCCGTACTGCGTTCAATGAATGACACACTGATTGCCCGTATTACGGGTGAAGAAAACGGTCAACTCCGGCTGGAAGAGACGGAGCGCCAGGGCTTGTTCCTGCAGCGGATGGATGACAGTGGTGAATGGTTCCGCTTTCATCCTTTGTTTGCCAGTTTCCTGCGCCAGCGCTGTCAGTGGGAGCTTGCCAGTGAGTTGCCAGATATTCATCGTGCGGCTGCCGAAGGTTGGATGGCCTTGGGATATGCCGGTGAAGCCATTCATCACGCACTGGCTGCGCAAGATACGCTGTTATTGCGTGATATTTTGCTGCAGCATGCATGGTCGCTGTTTAATCACAGTGAGCTGATGTTACTGGAGGAAGGCCTGCGCGCGCTGCCCTGGTCATTGCTGCTGGAATCCCCCAGACTGATTTTACTGCAAGCCTGGCTGGCACAGAGCCAACACCGTTACAGTGAAGTGAATCAATTGCTGGCCCGCGCCGAGCAAGAGATGGATCAGCAGCAGGTCGCGCAAGACAGCGTGTTAAGTGCTGAATTTAATGCGCTACGTGCACAAGTCGCGATCAATGCAGGCAAGCCTGACGAAGCCGAAGTTCTGGCAACGGAAGCCTTGAACGCACTCCCCCTCGCAAACTATTACAGCCGTATCGTCGCCACATCAGTGAAAGGTGAAGTGCTGCACTGCCGGGGCGAATTGGACCAGGCGCTGGCATTGATGCAGCAAACCGCTCACATGGCACGCCATCATGATATCTGCCATTACGCCTTATGGGCGATGCTGCAGCAAAGCGAGATTTTGATTGCCCAGGGCTATTTGCAATCGGCTTATGAAGTGCAAGATAACGCCTTTGAACTTGTGCGCACTGAAGGGCTTGAACAGTTGCCGATGCATGAGTTCCTGTTGCGTGTTCGCGCGCAATTGCTTTGGTCATGGTCACGTCTTGATGATGCCGAAAAAGCGGCACGTGAAGGCTTACATGTGCTGGCAAACTTCCAACCCCAGCAGCAATTACAATGCCTCGCATTATTAGCAAAATGCGCACTGGCTCGTGGGGATATGGACAATGCACGGCGTCATTTACACCGTTGTGAAAACTTGCTGAGTAATGGGCAATATCATAGCGACTGGATGACCAATGCCGACAAAGCGCGCGTCCTCTATTGGCAAATGACACAAGACAAACAAGCCGCTGAGAACTGGCTACAGGTCACGACGAAACCGCCTCATGCCGATAATCACTTCCTGCAAGGTCAGTGGCGCAACATTGCACGCGCCCAAATTCTGCTTGGTCAGTTTGAGCAAGCAGAGGTGGTGCTCGAAGAGTTAAATGAAAATGCCCGCCATCTTCACCTACAAAGCGATCTAAACCGTAATTTATTGTTATTAAACACCCTTTATTGGCAAAGCCAGCGAAAAAGCGAAGCACAACAAACGTTGATTGCAGCATTGCAACTGGCCAATCGCACCGGCTTTATCAGCCACTTTGTGATTGAAGGTGAAGCCATGGCGCAGCAATTGCGTCAGTTACTGCAGCTGAATACGCTGGCCGAACTTGAACAACATCGTGCTCAGCGCATTCTGCGGGATATTAATCAGCATCATCGCCACAAATTTGCGCATTTTGATGAGACGTTTGTCGCCCGCCTGCTCACGCATCCACAAGTCCCGGAGCTGATTCGCACCAGCCCACTTACGCAGCGAGAGTGGCAGGTTTTGGGGTTAATCTATTCTGGATACAGTAATGATCAAATCGCTGGTGAACTGGATGTCGCGGGAACCACTATCAAAACCCATATTCGTAATTTATACCAGAAACTGGGTGTGGCTCATCGGCAGCAAGCGGTGCAACAGGCGCATCAGTTATTACATATGATGGGATTGGGTGTTTAGGTAAACGCTCATTCAGTAAGGGCAGTGCTGATGCAAGACACTCCTCCGAAGCCAATGTAACCCCCTGTATTTGGCCATATCGCCCAAACGCAAAAGGCCATCCTGCGAGATGGCCTTTTGCTTTGTCTGACGTCCGGCGGCTGAGGGCCCGCTGCGGAGGCGGCTGCCGGTGAATTACAGACAAACAAAAGGGCCCACACTTGCGTATGGGCCCTTCTGCTTTATTTGATGCCTGGCAGTTCCCTACTCTCGCATGGGGAGACCCCACACTACCATCG
>KZ478059.1 GCA_002837195.1 Enterobacterales bacterium CwR94 | reverse complement strand
TATGAGCCAGCGGGTAATGACGTTGCTGGAGATGATGTCACCTACGCTGGAGATATACTCCATCGATGAGGCCTTTTTAGCTTTCAGTGATACAGGGAAATATGTCTCCCTGCTGGCGTTCGGAGAGGCCGTGAAGGAGCGAGTCAAACAGGATACGGGCCTGACGGTCGGCGTAGGGATCGCCCCCACCAAGACGCTGGCCAAACTGGCCAATTATGCTGCCAAAACCTGGCCAGCAACGGGCGGCGTCGTGGATCTGTCTTGCCCCTTGCGCCAACGTAAGTTGCTGGCAAGGGTACCGGTGGCGGAAGTCTGGGGGGTTGGACGGCGCATCGCTAAACGGCTGGCGGTGATGGGAATTGAAACGGCGCTGGATCTGGCAAATGCCTCACCGGCTACGATCCGCAAAACATTCAATGTAGTGCTGGAACGTACCGTCCGCGAACTGCGCGGGGAGTCGTGCCTGACGCTGGAAGAGGTCAGCAGCAAGCAAAATATTCTCTGCAGCCGCTCCTTTGGTTCACGCATTAGCGAGTATGCCGAAATGCGCCAGGCCGTGTGCGCTTACGCTGAACGGGCTGGCGCAAAGCTGCGCAAAGAAAAGCAGTTTTGTCGCCAGGTCTCCACTTTTATTCGCACCAGCCCGCACGCAGAAGGCGAGGTGTTTTACGCCAATCAAGCCACTGCACAGTTGCCTTTTCCTTCGAATGACACACGCGATATTGTCCGTCTTGCCATTGCCTGCCTCGATACCATCTGGATACCCGGCCATCGTTATATGAAAGCCGGTATCATGCTGGGGGATTTTTTCAGCGAGGGAGTAGCGCAGTTCAACTTGTTTGATACCTTGCAGCCGCAACGCAATAGCCAGCAATTAATGGCTGTAATGGACAAGATAAATCAATCAGGACGTCATACGCTGTGGTTTGCTGGCCAGGGCATACGGCAAACCTGGCAAATGAAACGGGACATGCTGTCACCCGCCTACACCACGCGGGTCGCTGATTTGCCGATTGCGCACGCCAACTAGCGCATGCGCATGGCACCTGATGATCAGTGACCATGCAGAATCATGCCTGCCGGGAAGTCCGCCGGGGCGGCATGCAGCAACGCCTGCTCCAGCGGGGCGAGCAGGGACGCCAGTGGGCTGTTTGTTGGGTAGACCAGGTAATAGCCATCACCCGTGGCAACGGCCTCGGGAAAGGGCAGTGCCAACAGGTGATTTTCAATCGCCGGGCGCGTTAAAAACCAATCCGCAATGGTGATGCCGTGCCCAAAAAGCGCGGCCTGTGTGCCTTGTTCCAGCGTATCAAACACCACGCTACGCCCAAGTAAAGGCGGATGGGTGGGATACACTGCCTGCAGCCAACGTCGCCAGTCTCGACCATCTGCCGAAGGGTGCAATGCCGTGCATTCGGCGAGCTGATGACGTGCGCTTTCCAGCAGCGAAGGGGCACAGACGGGAATCAGCCACTCGGCAAACAGCAAGGTCGACTGCGTCTCGGCACCGAAATGGCCATTGCCAAGCAAAATGGCACAATCAAAGGGTTCATGGCGAAAATCAATATGATCCACATCCATCCACACGCTGGTGACATGTACCTGCGGGTGCGCAGGCTGCTGATGAAAGTGTTGTAACACCTCGAGTAACCAGCGCGTAGTGAGCGTTGACGGGGCTTTCAGGCGCAGCGCATTTTGCTGATGCTGGAAATGCCGACAGGCGTGTTCAATCTGCCCAAAGCCTTGTTGCAACTGACGGGCAAACTCGCGCGCGGCGGGCGTGGCTTCAACCGTTGGGCCCCGGCGCAGAAACAGCGGACGACCGAACCACTGCTCCAGAGTTTTTACATGGCGGCTGATGGCACCGGGCGTCAGATTGAGTGAAAGGGCAGCCTGTGAAAAAGAGCCATAGTTTGCCGCAGCCTCAAAGGCGCGCAGTGCATAGAGTGGGGGCAAAGAGTGTGGCATCGGTAATCGCTCATTGTTGAGTTTTACTCACATTCAACCTCAGCATTATCCATTTTTCAATTCCTCGCCGGCTTTTAATAATGGGCCATCAGGTATTGAAAGAGGATAAGCAGAGTGAATGGGATGCTGTTAGGCAGTTGGGTATTGTGCGTGGCGGTGTTGCTGATTACGCCAGGCCCCGTGGTGATGATGTTAATCACCACGGCGGCACAGCAGGGAACACGCCCGGCGCTGCGGGTGCTTGCCGGGGCGAATGTGGCATCACTGATTTTAATGGCTGCCGCGCTGGTGTTACTGAGGGGAATGATTGCGCTGCCTGCCAGTGGATTAACCCTGTTGACCTTCCTCGGCGCGGGATATATCGGCTGGCTTGCGTGGCAAGGCATGAAAACGTCGACGGTGTCTACGCAACAATATGGGCAGCAGGATGCCAGCGGGTTGCGCCGGGGATTATTGGTGGGCATTGCGAACCCCAAAGACATCCTGTTTTTTGCCGCATTACTGCCGCAATTTATTCAGATAACTCCGATATTTATGACCAGTGCGCTAATTTTAATGCTGGTTTGGCTGTGTATGGACCTGCTGATTATGTCAGGCTGGATCCTGATTGTGCGCCATGTTTTCTCTCCCCGCTGCTATCCCCTGCTAATACGGCTGAGCTCTCTGGCGTTGCTGCTACTGGCCCTGAGTGGGTTACTGTACCAGGCCCATGCTTTTTTCATCCTGCTGAAAGCGTAAAAACTTTCCTACGATGCGTCACCGCCCGTCAGATAAGCGAAGCGGCCAGTCAGGCACATGGCGAAGTTCCGAATGCTGTCTATACTTTTGTGATATTGGTCGCAAAAGACCCACTGATTGAACCCGTTAGCGGGAAGCAAAAATAACCGTAAGGAGACATCCCACTATTTTATTCTCACCGTTAGTTGATGCAGGAGGAACTGTGACAAACCTTTCTCCGCTCCCTCAAATCCCTGTCGGGGAGTGTGCTTTTTTCTTTGATGTTGATGGAACGCTGGCGGAGATCAAACCTCGTCCAGAAGAGGTGTGTATCCCTCCCTCTGTCAATGCTGCGTTACAGGAATTGGTTCAGCAAACCCAGGGCGCTGTGGCACTGGTATCCGGCCGACCGGTTGAAGAACTGGATGCTTTAATTTCACCTCTGATTTTGCCCGTGGCGGGGATCCATGGTGCCGAACACCGCGATATCAGAGGTGAAGTGCATCGCATCACGTTGCCTCACGCCTTGTCGGCTCTGCTCGCCGATAAACTCAGTGCGGCCTTAAGCGAAATGCCGGGCACGCTGTTGGAAGACAAAGGCAGTGCCTTTGCATTGCACTATCGCCAGGTGCCGCACTATGAAAACACAATATTGACCCTGGCTCGCCAGACGGTGGCTGAACATCCTGAACTGGTGTTACAGCCCGGCAAGTGTGTGGCGGAATTGAAACCCGTTGGCGTCAGTAAAGGTGAAGCGATTATGCGTTTTATGCAGGCCGCTCCGTTTCAGGGACGTCAGCCGCTGTTTTTTGGTGATGATGTGACCGATGAAGCCGGCTTCAAGGTGGTGAATCAGCAGGGAGGCATCTCGGTCAAGATCGGCGAGGGGCCAACCGCCGCCCAGCACCGCCTGCAGAATGTTGGCGCACTGCGGCACTGGCTGAAAACATTACTATTACAACAGAGCACAACACGGGTAAGGAGTGAGAGTGATGAGTCGCTTAGTCGTCGTATCTAACCGCATCGCAATACCCGATGGCAGTAAAACCGGTGCTGGTGGGTTGGCTGTGGGTATTTTGGACGCGCTGAAAACCACCGGGGGATTATGGTATGGCTGGAATGGCGATATTTGCGCCATTGGGGAAGAAGAGGATGAGGATAAGCTGACCTCACAGCAGCACGATGGCATTACCTATGCCTCGTTTAGTCTGACGCAAAATGACTATGACCTCTATTACTGTCAGTTTTCAAATACCGTTATCTGGCCCGCTTTCCATTACCGTTTAGATCTGGTGCAGTTCCAGCGTGAAGCCTGGGAAGGCTACTGTAAAGTAAACAAAAAGCTGGCGGAGCGATTAAAACCGCTGATCGAACCGGATGATATCCTGTGGATCCACGATTACCACCTGCTGCCGTTTGCACGCTACTGCCGTGAATTAGGGATTAACAACCGCATTGGTTTCTTTTTACACATCCCGTTCCCGACGGCGGAGATCTTCAATGCGCTGCCACCGCATGAAGAGTTACTGGAAATGCTAACTGATTACGACTTGCTGGGTTTCCAGACAGAAAGCGATCGCGTGGCATTTCTCGATACCTTGTCGCTGCATACGCAGGTGCAAACAGAGGAAACGTTCCACCATCGCGCCTGTGGGAAACCTTTTATTACCCAGGTGTATCCGATTGGCATTGAACCCGACGCGATAAAAGAGATGGCCGAAGGGCCACTGCCGCCGAAGATGGCCGCCATGAAACAGCAACTGGGCGATATCAAGAACATTATCGCCTGCGAACGTTTGGATTATTCCAAAGGGTTACCCGAGCGCTTTCTGGCCTATGAAGCGTTGTTGGAAAACTATCCGCAGCATCACGGTAAAATTCGTTACTCACAGATTGCGCCGACCTCGCGGGGAGACGTGCAGGCTTATCAGGACATTCGACATCAACTGGAAACCGAAGCCGGACGTATCAATGGTCAATACGGCACTTTAGGATGGACGCCGCTCTATTATCTGAATCAGCACTTTGATCGCCGTTTGCTGATGAAGATTTTTCGGCTCACCAATGTCGGTTTAGTGACGCCATTACGCGATGGCATGAATCTGGTGGCGAAAGAATATGTTGCGGCTCAAAACCCGGATAATCCCGGCGTATTGGTGCTCTCCCGATTTGCGGGGGCGGCCAATGAACTGACCTCGGCGCTCATTGTGAACCCTTACGATCGCGATGAAGTGGCGGCCGCGCTGGATAAAGCGCTGTCGATGCCACTGGCTGAACGCATTTCACGCTACAACGACATGATGAGCGTATTGCGTAAGCAGGATATTTCACACTGGCGTGAAAGCTATCTTAATGATTTACGCAGTATTACGCCGCGCAGTGACCAATCCCTGGAGGAGACTAAGGTGGCGACCTTTCAACGCCTGGCTTAGTTAATCCTATAACGGCCCTCATTCGAGGGCCGTTTTTTTATGCCTCTCTCACTTTCTGTTGCCACTTTAAGACGGCCGTCACAATTTTGGTTAAAGTCACGTGCAGACCTGCCGATAACACAAATGTGGAATCAGAATCGTCTTTCTGGAAATAGTTTCGCATTTCTTATGTAATTGACGGTTACAGGCGCTTGCTTACCCTAAACATACCCCCATCACTCTTTACGTTTCCCAATCATTCCTGATCTTCTCTGTCCAGGCTCTTAACAAAAAACTGTGATTTACTGCGTAAATATTCACTTTGCGTCACTATTGCACCGCGTGCCTAAATGTGAAATTTTTAGCGATTAATACTGATTTTTTGTATTTGTATGGTGTTATTTTCTGGTTTTAACAGGAAAGGCGAATGAGTTGAGTGGTTATGCCGGGTATTTTACTTTGCGTCATAAAGATTACTTATTTATGTCATTTGGATCGCATAAATACGATTGATTGATCCTTTTTCGGGTCACTCAACAGCGCCACTGATGGGTTGAGTGAAAATAATCCCTGAAAAGTGTGATGTGCGTCACACTTTATCTAAAATTAGCGCCACGCCTCGTTGTAGATCCAAAACAGAGCGGATAGAGTTGCGTTGACTTAAGAATAATCCTAAAAAAGTGTAAGCAGACGTCAGGGAAGATGATCAGGTACTCAGGAGCAGCATTGGCAAATTGAGTAATGATTATTTCTGGCGGTATTGTCGTATGTATACCGTTGCATCGCAGCGTTTGGCTACAGTCACTGTTTTTGCCATCTTTATTCGTTTTTAGAACCAGCAACCAGGTGGCGGCTTTTTTTTCCGCTCAAATTAAAGCAGTGTATTAGTCAGGATAAAAAAATGGGTACTTCTGAATTACTCAAACATATCTACGACATTAACTTGTCATATTTGTTGCTCGCTCAGCGTTTAATTAATCAAGAAAAGGCGTCGGCGATGTTTCGACTCGGTATTGACGAGTCTATGGCCAACGCCCTGTCTCAGTTGACGCTGCCGGAAATGGTGAAGCTGGCGGAAACCAACCAACTGGTTTGTCAATTTCGCTTTAATGACAGTGACTTAATCAATAAGTTAACCCAAGACTCTCGGGTGGACGATCTGCAACAAATACATACCGGAATTTTGTTATCCAGCCGACTGCTACGTGACGTGTCTGCTAAAAATAGCGATGTCGCGAAGAAGAGGGCGGGATAATGAGTGAAAAAAGCATTGTTCAGGAAGCGCGCGATATTCAATTGGCGATGGAGTTAATTACTCTGGGTGCACGCCTACAGATGTTGGAAAGCGAAACCCAATTAAGCCGTGGTCGTCTGATTAAATTATATAAAGAACTGCGTGGCAGTCCGCCGCCAAAAGGGATGCTGCCTTTTTCAACCGATTGGTTTATGACATGGGAGCAAAATATTCATGCTTCGATGTTTTGTAACGCCTGGCAATTTTTATTGAAAAGCGGATTAAGCCGTGGCGTTGAAGCGGTTATTCAGGCTTATCGTTTGTACCTTGAGCAGTGCCCGCCGTCGGCAAATGATGGCCCGCTGTTGGCCCTGACGCGAGCCTGGACACTGGTACGTTTTGTTGAGAGCGGCATGCTCGAATTATCTGAGTGTAAATGTTGCAGTGGCAGCTTTATCACCCATGCGCACCAACCCGTTGGCAGCTTCACTTGCAGCCTGTGCCAACCGCCATCACGGGCAGTAAAAAGACGTAAACTTTCTGGCACCAGTGCCGATAACTTTTCACAACTGCTGGATGAGCCAGTTAAACACGCTGTTTAACGCACACCAGGTGGAAAAATCCAGCAGCGACTTCGGTCGCTGCTTTTTTTTGGCCTGCGGTTTGCCATCCTCCATCGACACGTTTGAAAACGTAAGGACTCTTTGTGCTGATAATTTTGGGTTATATCGTGGTGGTGGCTTCAGTGTTGGGCGGCTACGTCATGGTAGGCGGGCACCTTGGAGCACTTTATCAACCTTCCGAGCTGATCATTATCGGCGGCGCGGGCGTGGGTGCCTTTATCGTGGGCAACAATGGCAAGTCGATCAAAGCCACGATGAAAGCCATGCCGCTGTTGATGCGCGGTTCAAAATACAACAAATCGGTCTACATGGATCTGATGGCGCTGATGTATCGCCTGATGGCGAAATCACGCCAGCAGGGCATGCTGTCTCTGGAACATGACATCGATAATCCGAAAGAGAGTGAAATTTTTGCCAGCTATCCGCGCATTTTATCCGATAGCCATCTGGTGGATTTCATCACCGATTACTTGCGCCTGATGGTCAGTGGCAACATGAACGCGTTTGAAATTGAAGCGCTGATGGACGAAGAGATAGAGACCTACGAACACGAGTGCGAAGTGCCCGCACAAAGTCTCGCGATGGTGGGCGATTCACTGCCAGCATTCGGTATCGTGGCAGCGGTAATGGGGGTTATCCACGCACTGGCTTCGGCAGATCGTCCCGCCGCAGAGTTAGGTGCATTGATTGCACACGCCATGGTGGGGACATTCCTCGGCATCTTGCTGGCCTACGGATTTATCTCGCCACTGGCGTCGGTTTTGCGTCAAAAGTGTGCCGAAACCACCAAAATGATGCAGTGCATCAAAGTCACGCTGCTCTCAAGTTTGAACGGTTACGCACCGCAAATCGCCGTCGAGTTTGGGCGTAAAACGCTGTACTCCACCGAGCGTCCGTCGTTTACCGAGCTGGAAGAGCATGTGCGTAATGCCAAAAATCCGGCGAAACAGACTGCGGATCAGGACGCATGAAACACAACAATCACCCGATTGTGCTGGTTAAACGGCGCAAGCATAAAAAGCATGAGGGGTCGCACGGCTCCTGGAAAATTGCTTATGCCGACTTTATGACCGCCATGATGGCCTTCTTTCTGGTGATGTGGCTGATCTCCATCGCCAATCCCAAGGAGCTGGTGCAGATTGCGGAATATTTTCGTACGCCGCTGAAAGTGGCACTCAGTAGCGGGCCGCGCAGTGCGGACAGCGAAAGCCCCATTCCTGGCGGTGGCGATGATGTGACGCAGATTAAGGGTGAAGTTAAACGCATGGTAGATATGGATGCTGAGCGCGGCAAGCTGGATGAAATTCGTCTGAAGCGCCTGCGTGAGCGTCTGGACCAGTTGATTGAAGCCGACCCGCGACTGAAAGCCCTGCGCCCACATTTAATCATTAATTTGGTGGATGAAGGTCTGCGAATTCAGATTATCGACAGCCAAAACCGACCGATGTTTAAAACCGGCAGTGCGCAAGTTGAACCCTATATGCACGATATCCTGCATGCGATTGCGCCGATTCTTAATGACATCCCCAACCGTATTAGCCTGGCCGGGCATACCGATGATTTTCAGTATGCCAGTGGCGATCGCGGTTACAGCAACTGGGAACTGTCCGCTGACCGTGCTAACGCGTCGCGCCGCGAATTGGTGCAGGGCGGGTTAGACGGCGGAAAAATCTTACGCGTTATCGGCATGGCCGACACCATGAAACTGAAAGATCGCAGCGGCGGCGATGCGGTTAACCGCCGTATCAGCCTGCTGGTATTAAACCGTAAGACCGAGTTGCAAATTGAGAAAGAGAACAGCGAAAGCGATGCCATCCCCATTGGCAACGCCGACAGTCTGAAGACAATTACTGCGCCAGAAATGCCAGATGCGGCTGGCGAGAACACTCCCCAACCCGAAAAGGCGGTAACGGCGACGACACCACCGGCGAGCCCGGCGGTATCAGAACCGACGCAGCCCGAGCGCGCTTCACAGCAGAGGTGATCCGTGAGCATGGATATCAGTGATTTTTATCAAACATTTTTCGAAGAAGCCGATGAACTGCTGGCTGATATGGAGCAACACCTGCTGGGCCTGGATCTTGATGACCCGGATTCTGAACAGCTAAATGCCATTTTCCGCGCTGCCCACTCGATAAAAGGCGGGGCCGGAACCTTTGGCTTTACCGTTTTACAGGAAACCACGCATATTCTGGAAAACCTGCTCGATGGTGCTCGTCGCGGTGAAATGCAGCTCAACACCGACATTATCAACCTGTTTTTGGAAACCAAAGATATTATGCAGGATCAGCTGGATGCCTATAAGACAGGCCAGGAGCCTGACGCCGACAGCTTTGAGTATATCTGCCAGGCGTTGCGCCAACTGGCGCTGGAAGCCAAAGGGGAAGGGGCGGTGGTGTCACCCATCGCTGTTGCGCCCGTGGCGAGTGAAACGCCGGCGGTCTCCGCTGGCGCGCTGCGTATTGCGTTGTGTGATCTGAAACCCAACGAAGTCACTTTAATGCTGGATGAACTCGGCAATCTCGGCACCGTCTCGGATGTCATGCAGGGTGACACCACGCTTGAAGCGACGTTAACCGGGGATTTAAGCCAGGATGACGTAGTGGCCGTGCTGTGCTTTGTGATCGAAGAGTCACAAATCAGCTTTCCGCACTCAGCGGCAGCCGCCACAACCGCTGTTCCTCCTCCGGCGGCCACCATGGCCCAAGCCGCGGCCAATGAAGCCAACAGCACGGTCGTGCCTTTGCCTTTGGTGAAACGTGAGGTGGCGAAGAAAGTGGCGGCGCCAAAAGTGGCTGAATCCAGCAGTATCCGCGTCGCGGTTGAAAAAGTGGATCAAATCATCAACCTGGTGGGTGAACTGGTGATTACGCAATCCATGCTGGCACAGCGTTCTGGCGCGTTGGATCCGGTGGTTCACGGTGATTTGCTCAACAGCATGGGGCAACTCGAACGCAACGCGCGTGACCTGCAAGAATCAGTGATGTCGATTCGTATGATGCCAATGGAATATGTGTTCAGCCGCTTCCCGCGTCTGGTGCGTGATCTGGCGACCAAGCTGGGCAAAGAGGTTGAACTGACCCTGCAGGGCAGCTCGACGGAACTGGATAAGAGCCTGATTGAACGCATTATCGATCCGTTAACGCATCTGGTGCGTAACAGCCTGGATCACGGTATTGAAAACCCGGCCACCCGTCAGGCTGCAGGCAAATCCGCCATCGGTAATCTTACGCTGTCTGCGGAACATCAGGGCGGTAACATCTGCATTGAAGTGATTGATGACGGCGCGGGGCTTAACCGTGAGCGTATTCTGGCGAAAGCCTTGTCCTCCGGCCTGCCGGTCAGTGAGACCATGACCGATGAAGAAGTCGGTATGTTGATTTTCGCGCCGGGTTTCTCCACCGCTGAGCAGGTGACCGATGTCTCCGGGCGCGGTGTCGGCATGGACGTGGTGAAGCGTAACATCCAGGAGATGGGTGGACACGTCGAAATCAGTTCAAAGCAGGGCCGTGGCACCACCATCCGTATTTTACTGCCGCTGACCCTGGCGATTCTGGATGGCATGTCGGTGAAAGTGGGCGAAGAGGTGTTTATTCTGCCGCTGAATGCCGTGATGGAATCCCTGCAGCCGCTGGCAGATGACCTGCACCCACTGGCGGGCGGCGAGCGCGTGCTGGAAGTGCGCGGTGAGTATCTGCCGTTGGTGGAATTGTGGAATGTTTTTGATGTGCAGGATGCCAAAACAGAAGCCACGCAAGGCATTGTGGTTATCTTGCAAAGCGCAGGAAAACGCTATGCGTTGTTGGTTGACCAACTGATTGGTCAGCATCAGGTGGTGGTAAAAAATCTGGAAAGTAACTATCGCAAAGTGCCGGGCATTTCCGCCGCCACCATTTTGGGTGACGGTAGCGTAGCGCTGATTGTCGATGTTTCTGCACTGCAATCTCTGAATCGTGAAAAGCGTGTGGCGGGAGCCGCAGCCTGATAAGAAAAAGGGTAACACTATGACTGATATGGCAACTGTCACCAAACTGGCTGGCGAAACCGTGGGCCAGGAGTTTCTGGTTTTTACACTCGGCGATGAAGAGTACGGCATTGATATTCTGAAAGTGCAGGAAATTCGTGGTTACGATCAGGTCACGCGCATTGCGAATACGCCCTCATTTATCAAGGGTGTCACCAATTTGCGTGGCGTTATTGTGCCGATTATCGATCTGCGCATTAAGTTTGCGCAGCCCGGCGTGGAATACAACGACAACACGGTGGTCATCGTGCTGAATCTGGCAGACCGCGTGGTGGGGATCGTGGTGGACGGCGTTTCTGATGTGCTGTCTCTGACCCAGGACCAAATTCGTCCGGCCCCGGAGTTTGCCGTCACGCTGTCGACCGAATACCTGACGGGATTAGGCGCGTTAGGCGATCGGATGCTGATTCTGGTCGATATCGAAAAACTGCTCAGCAGCGATGAAATGGCGTTGATGGACAACTTGCGTTCAGCGTAAGACCGCGTTGTTTTGCTCCGCCCGCCAGGGCGGAGTCACCTCGGATATTTCTCTTTGTGACCGCGATCACACCATAAAGATCCCTCCGGCGCTGCCGATAATCTCCTGCAATTGACTAGCTTATTGTGAGGGGAAGTATGTTTAGGCGTATCAAAGTGGTCACCAGCCTGGTGCTGGTATTGGTCTTGTTCGGTGCGTTGCAGCTTATTTCCGGCGGCGTCTTCTTTCAGGCACTGAAAGCCGATAAAGACAGTTTTGTCATTAATCAGCAGTTGCGTGACCAGCAAACGGCGTTAAACACCGCCTGGGTGGGATTGATTCAAACACGTAACACCCTCAACCGTGCGGGGATCCGCTATATGTTGGATGCCAACCAGATGGGCAGCGGGGCAACCGTAGCCGAACTGGTCACGCTGGCGAAAACGAAAATAGAAAGCGTGGATAAAGGTTGGGCAGAATTCAATGCCAGCCTGACCGATCAGGGACGCGATGCGCCGAATGTCAAAGCGGTGCAGGAGAGTTACACCATTTTGCACACCGCGTTGGGTGATCTGATTAGCCTGTTAGGGGCCGGTAAAATCAACGACTTCTTTGAGCAACCGACGCAAAGTTATCAAGACGGTTTTGAAAAAGCCTATACCGCCTGGCAACAGGCTAATAATGCGCTCTCTGACCAGGGCGTTGAGAGCAATGCGCAGGCCTACACGCAGGCCGTGTGGATTTTAGGTGCGCTGGCGGTGGCATTACTGGTGGTGATTGGGCTGGTTTGGCGCGGTATGCACTTGATCCTGTTACGCCCATTGAAAGAGGTCAGCGAGAACATTCGCCATATTGCCGGGGGTGACCTGAGTCAGCCTATTAACGTACAGGGGCGAAATGAAATGGCCCAACTGGCGCAAACGCTGGCGCATATGCAAGAGGCACTGGTGAATACGGTGGGCGTCGTGCGTGATGGTTCTGACGCGATTTATACCGGTGCCAGTGAAATCGCGGCCGGTAACAACGATCTCTCCTCGCGTACTGAACAACAGGCGGCCTCACTGGAAGAAACCGCGGCCAGCATGGAGCAGTTGACGGCGACCGTGAAGCAAAATGCCGAGAACGCACGCCAGGCCTCTCAGTTGGCCTTGAGCGCGTCGGAAACGGCACAGAAGGGCGGGCGCGTGGTGGATGGCGTGGTGAAAACCATGAGCGACATTGCCGGCAGTTCGAAGAAAATTGCCGATATTACCAGCGTGATTGACGGTATCGCTTTCCAAACCAATATCCTGGCTCTGAATGCCGCCGTTGAAGCGGCGCGTGCGGGAGAACAGGGGCGCGGCTTTGCCGTGGTCGCAGGCGAAGTGCGTAATTTGGCACAACGCAGCGCGCAGGCAGCAAAAGAGATCAAAGCCCTGATTGAAGATTCGGTAAGCCGTGTCGATACCGGCTCGGTGCTGGTGGAAAGCGCAGGTGAAACCATGAATGACATCGTTAATGCGGTAACCCGCGTGACCGATATCATGGGAGAAATTGCCTCAGCGTCCGATGAACAGAGCCGTGGCATCGATCAGGTGGGTCAGGCGGTCACTGAGATGGATCGCGTGACGCAGCAAAATGCCTCGCTGGTGGAAGAGTCCGCGACGGCGGCCGCCGCTCTGGAAGATCAGGCGAGCCGTTTGCAGCAGGCGGTGTCCATTTTTCGCTTGCGCGCACAGAGTGCCTTAGCCACCCCCGCCAAACTGATTGCGGCCACAGCACCGGTGGCGATCCCCGTGGCTGCCGCACCGCGCAAGACGCCTGCGGTGAGTGACGATAACTGGGAAACCTTCTGATCCCCGGCGGCCATCATTTTGCGATGGCCGCCATTTCCTGTCATGAAATTGTGTTTTTCCGCTGAAAAAGCGCGAAACGCTGCCGATAACACTTCTAAGGCCAGCCTGTCATCCTCCGCGTGACAGGCCTCAGGCACCACACCAAGAAACCGTTGTTGTAGCAGGATGGCCTGAAATGAAAAAACCGACGTTACCGGAAATGGTCGATAACAATACGTTGCTGGCGCAAATGGTTCAGCGCCTGCCGTTATCCGACACGCATTTTCGTCGTATTAGTCAGTTGATTTACCAGCGTGCTGGCATTGTGCTGGCCGACCATAAACGCGAGATGGTCTATAACCGGCTGGTGCGCCGTTTACGTACGCTGGGGTTAGATGATTTTGGGCGTTACATGGCCCTGCTGGAGAGCGATCCCAACAGTGCAGAGTGGCAGGCGTTTATTAATGCGCTAACCACCAATCTGACGGCATTTTTCCGTGAGGCGCACCATTTTCCGGTGTTGGCGGAACACGCTGCGCGCCGACGCGGCAGCTACAACGTCTGGAGTACGGCGGCCTCAACCGGCGAAGAGCCGTGGTCCATCGCGGTCACACTGGCAGAAACTTTGGGCAGCGGGCCCGGTAAGTTTCAGGTACACGCCAGCGATATTGACACGCAGGTGCTGGAAAAGGCGGTCAGCGGCATTTATCGCCAGGAAGAGCTACGCACTCTGTCGCCGCAGCAACTGCAACGCTTCTTTATGCGCGGGACGGGCCCACACAGTGGCATGGTGCGCGTGCGCAGTGAACTGAGCCAAAGCGTGAACTTTGCGCAACTGAATTTACTGGCACCGGAGTGGGCTTTACCGGGACCATTTGACGCGATTTTCTGTCGCAATGTGATGATCTATTTCGATAAAGAAACCCAGGAGCGCATCCTGCGTCGTTTCGTGCCGTTGCTAAAACCGGGTGGATTGCTGTTTGCCGGGCACTCGGAAAACTTCAGCCAGTTAAGCCGCGACTTTTATCTGCGTGGCCAGACCGTGTACGGGCTGACTAAGGAAAAAGGATGAGCAAAATCACCGTAATGTGCGTCGATGATTCGGCGTTAATGCGTCAGCTAATGACTGAAATCATCAACAGCCATCCCGATATGGAGATGGTGGCGACCGCACCCGATCCGCTGGTGGCACGGGATCTGATCAAGCAATACAACCCGCAGGTGTTGACGCTGGACGTTGAAATGCCGCGCATGGATGGCCTCGACTTCCTCGAAAAGCTCATGCGACTGCGTCCGATGCCTGTGGTGATGGTCTCCTCGCTGACCGGACAGGGCTCTGAAGTGACGCTGCGTGCGCTGGAGCTTGGTGCGGTGGATTTTGTCACCAAACCGCATTTAGGCATCCGCGAAGGCATGCTGGCCTATAGCCAGATGATTGCCGACAAAGTGCGGGCGGCGGCGCGTGCCAAGCTGCACGTCAGAACGCCGATCCCCGCCCCGATGATGTTAAAAGCCGGCCCACTGCTGAGCAGTGAAAAATTGATTGCAATTGGTGCCTCCACAGGAGGAACCGAAGCCATTCGCCACGTGCTGCAACCACTGCCGCCCACCAGTCCGGCACTGCTGATTACCCAGCATATGCCGCCCGGCTTTACACGCTCCTTTGCGGAACGCTTGAACAAACTGTGTCAAATCACCGTGAAAGAAGCGGAAGACGGCGAGCGCGTGTTACCGGGGCATGCCTATATCGCACCCGGTGCGCGCCACCTCGAACTGGTGCGCAGTGGCGCAAACTATCAGGTGCGTTTAAACGATGGCCCGCCCGTTAATCGGCACAAACCGTCAGTTGATGTGCTGTTCCATTCGGTGGCACAGCATGCGGGGCGTAACGCAGTGGGCGTGATTTTAACCGGGATGGGCAATGACGGCGCCGCAGGCATGCTGGAGATGCATCGCGCCGGGGCATGGACCATCGCGCAAAGCGAGGCCAGTTGTGTGGTATTCGGCATGCCGCGTGAGGCTATCGCGCACGGGGCAGCCAGTGAAGTGGTGGATCTTCACCACATTAGCCAGCATATGCTGGCCAAAATTAGCGCCGGACAGGCTTTACGTATTTAACGCCATGCCCGTGCGCGGGCGAGAACTCAGGAGTCAAGCAATGGCAGATAAGAACATGCGCTTTTTGGTGGTGGACGACTTCAATACGATGCGTCGTATCGTCCGTAACCTGTTAAAAGAGCTGGGGTTTAACAACGTAGAAGAGGCTGAAGACGGCGTTGACGCGCTGAATAAGCTGCGTACCGGCGGATTCGATTTCGTGATTTCCGACTGGAACATGCCAAACATGGATGGTCTGCAACTGCTGCAAACCATTCGCGCTGACGGCGCATTGGGCAGTTTACCGGTATTGATGGTCACCGCTGAAGCGAAGAAAGAGAACATCATTGCCGCCGCGCAAGCCGGTGCCAGTGGCTATGTGGTGAAGCCGTTCACGGCCGCCACGCTGGAAGAGAAGTTGGGTAAGATCTTCGAAAAACTGGGTATGTAAGGAGCCGTGATGAGCGAACTTCCGAAACCAAACCTCGAGTCAGCCTCTGCAACCGATATCATTACGCGCATAGGTTCACTCACACGGATGCTGCGTGACAGCCTGCGTGAGCTGGGATTGGATCAGGCCATCGCGGAAGCGGCGGAAGCCATTCCGGATGCCCGGGATCGCCTGGATTATGTGGTACAGATGACGGCGCAGGCAGCGGAACGCGCGCTGAACTGCGTGGAAGCGGCCCAGCCGCGACAGAATACGCTGGAGCGTGAGGCTAAGGCGCTGCAAGGCCGTTGGGATGAGTGGTTTGAAAATCCCATTGAGCTGTCAGATGCCCGGTCGCTGGTTTCGGATACCCGCGGCTATCTGAGCGCCGTGCCTGAACACACCGCCTTCACCAACGCGCAACTGTTGGAAATCATGATGGCGCAGGATTTTCAGGATCTGACGGGCCAGGTGATTAAACGCATGATGGACGTTATCCAGGAAATTGAGCGCCAACTGTTGATGGTGCTGCTGGAAAACATGCCGGAGCCGGGTGCACGTGCCAAACGCGATAACGACAGCCTGCTAAACGGGCCGCAGGTCAATGCGGCCGCACCGGGTGTGGTGTCCAGCCAGGACCAGGTGGATGACCTGCTCGACAGTTTAGGGTTTTAAGTGAAGGGTAAGGGGACGCGGTTTTTTGTCCCCTTGCGCTCAACACAGTTCCGCTAATCCGCGCAATAACCCCTGTTTTACCCTGTTACTCCTGCCATCACTCTGGCGGGTTTTTGGCATGCTGGCGGCTAATTACCCATCCCAGGACCGGAAGCTGTGTCGCAAGACAGTGAAGAGGAAAAAACAGAAGCGGCCACCCCCCACCGACTTGAAAAAGCACGTGAAGAGGGGCAAGTACCGCGATCCCGCGAACTGACCTCTATTCTGATGTTGGTGGTAGGGCTGTGTATTCTCTGGTGGGGCGGCGCCTGGATGGCGCGTCAACTCGCTGCGATGGTGTCTGCCGGACTCAGCTTTGACCACGGCGTGATCAGCGACACCACCATGATGGTGCGCCAAATTAGCAAGCTGCTCGGCATTGCTATCGTCTCGTTAATTCCCATCATGAGTGGACTGGTGCTGGTCGCACTGGCTTCGCCGCTGCTGCTCGGTGGCCTGGTGCTCAGTGCGAAGTCCTTTAAGTTTGATGTCGGCAAATTGAACCCGCTGAAAGGCCTGAAGCGCATGTTCTCTGGGCAGACGGCTGCCGAACTGGTGAAAGCCCTGTTAAAAGCCACGCTGGTTGGCGGCGTCGCGGGGGGCTATTTGTGGCATAACTGGCCCCACATGGCACAACTGATGAGCCAGTCACCCATTACGGCGCTGGCAAATGCGATGGATATTATTGCCATCTGTGGGTTGCTGGTGCTGTTGGGCCTGATCCCGATGATCGGCTTCGATATTTTCTGGCAACTCTACAGCTATTTCAAAAACTTGCGTATGACACGCCAGGATATCCGCGATGAGTTCAAACAGCAGGAGGGGGATCCGCACGTTAAGGGGCGCATCCGACAACAAATGCAGGCCGCTGCGCGCCGTCGCATGATGCAGGACGTTCCCAAAGCGGATGTGATTGTTACCAACCCCACCCATTACGCGGTGGCATTGCGTTACGACGAAAAGAAAATGAGTGCGCCAAAAGTGCTGGCCAAAGGGGCCGGAGAAATTGCACTGCGTATTCGTGAACTGGGTAGCGAGCACCGTGTGCCCATTTTAGAAGCCCCGCCGCTGGCGCGTGCACTGTATCGCCACAGTGATATTGGTCAGCAAATTCCTGGCCAACTGTATGCGGCGGTAGCGGAAGTGCTGGCCTGGGTCTGGCAGGTGCGCCGCTGGAAACTGGAAGGCGGGCTGATCCCGAAGAAACCTGAACATTTACCGGTGCCAACGGCGCTGGATTTTGCTGCGGAGAATCCTCACGATGAATAATCTGGCCGCGCGCTTGCGCCTCCCGGATAATTTTAAGAACACCCAGTGGCAGGTACTGGCAGGGCCGGTCCTGATCCTGCTGATCCTGTCGATGATGGTACTGCCGCTCCCGCCTTTTGCGTTGGATTTGCTGTTCACCTTTAATATAGCCCTCTCCATTATGGTGCTGTTGGTGGCGATGTTTACCCAACGCACGCTGGAATTTGCGGCCTTCCCGACGATTTTGCTGTTCTCGACCTTGTTGCGTCTGGCACTCAACGTGGCCTCCACCCGTGTGATCTTAATGGACGGTCATACCGGCGGGGCGGCGGCCGGTAAAGTGGTGGAAGCCTTTGGGCACTTTCTGGTCGGTGGCAACTTTGCCATTGGTATCGTGGTGTTCATTATTCTGGTGATTATCAACTTTATGGTCATCACCAAAGGTGCGGGGCGTATTGCCGAAGTGGGCGCCCGCTTCGTGCTGGACGGGATGCCTGGCAAACAGATGGCGATCGATGCCGATTTAAACGCCGGGATTATCGGTGAAGAGGAAGCCAAAAAGCGCCGTCAGGAAGTCACCCAGGAAGCCGATTTCTACGGTTCAATGGACGGTGCCAGTAAGTTTGTGCGCGGGGATGCCATCGCGGGCATCATGATTATGATCATCAACATCGTCGGCGGTTTGCTGGTGGGTGTCCTGCAGCACAACATGGAGTTTGGGGCGGCAGCCGAGAGCTATACGCTACTCACCATTGGTGATGGTTTGGTGGCACAGATTCCGGCACTGGTGATTTCCACCGCCGCGGGCGTGATCGTGACCCGCGTGAGCACCGATGAAGATGTCGGTGAGCAGATGGTCACTCAATTATTCAGTAACCCTCGCGTGATGCTATTAAGTGCGGGTGTGCTGGGTTTGCTGGGTATGGTGCCCGGTATGCCAAACCTGGTGTTTTTGCTGTTTACCGCCGCATTATTAGGGCTGGCGTGGTGGCTACGCGGAAAAGAGCTCAACCCGAAAGCGGACGCATCGCCGGTGAAAATCGCCGCAGTGACGGCACCCAATACCGAAGCCTCCTGGACCGATGTTCAACTGGAAGATTCGCTGGGGATGGAAGTGGGCTATCGGCTGATACCGATGGTCGATCATCAACAAGATGGCGAGTTGCTGGGTCGCGTGCGCAGCATCCGTAAAAAATTCGCCCAGGATATGGGCTTCCTGCCGCCGGTGGTGCATATTCGCGACAACATGGATTTGCCCCCGGCACGCTACCGCATTTTGATGAAGGGCGTGGAAATTGGCAGCGGTGACGCCTGGCCTGGACGCTGGATGGCAATTAATCCTGGGACCGCAGCAGGCACCTTGCCCGGTGAAGCGACGGTTGATCCCGCCTTTGGACTGGCAGCGGTGTGGATTGAAAGCGCCCTGAAAGAGCAGGCCCAAATTCAGGGCTTTACGGTGGTGGAAGCCAGTACCGTGGTCGCTACCCATTTGAATCATCTGATTGGTCAGTATGCCAGTGAGTTGTTTGGGCGCCAGGAAGCACAACAGTTGCTTGACCGCGTAACCAGTGAGATGCCGAAACTGACCGAAGACTTAGTGCCTGCGGTGGTCTCTCTGACCACGCTGCACAAAGTGCTACAGAATTTGCTGGCAGAGCGCGTGTCGATTCGCGATATGCGCACCATCATTGAAACCCTCGCTGAGCACGCACCTGTGCAACCCGATCCCAATGAACTGACGTCGGTGGTGCGCGTGGCATTAGGCCGTGCGATTACGCAGCAGTGGTTCCCGGGCAACGGCGAAGTACAGGTGATTGGACTGGATACCGCACTGGAACGTTTATTGCTGCAAGCGCTGCAAGGCGGTGGCGGTCTGGAGCCGGGCCTGGCCGATCGTTTGTTGGTGCAAGCGCAAGGTGCATTATCCCAGCAGGAGATGGCAGGCGCACCGCCAGTGCTGCTGGTAAACCATCCGCTTCGCCCACTGCTGGCACGTTTCCTGCGCCGCAATATGCCGCAACTGACGGTGATGTCGAATCTGGAACTCTCCGACAACCGTCAAATCCGTATGACGGCCACCATTGGTGGCACATCATGAGGCGCGCCGCGCTGCTGATTTTGCTGTGTGCCGCCCATGTGCAGGCGGCAGACATGAGCTGGAGTGACAGCAGTATTGGCCCAGGCCTTGCCAATCGCGGCGTCGCTGCTTCCTCGCGGGCATTACAAGGCGATAGCACGGCACAAGGCCGAGTGACCCTGGTGCACTGGAACTATCGTTTGAACGGCCCAATGCCCGCTGGTTTACAGGTGCGTTTATGTACCGACACGCGTTGCGTCGCGCTGGAAGGCGCCAGTGGGGCGACGCGTGGCCTAAGTAATGTGTCGGCGAATGCGCCGCTGCGCTTTATCTATCAGATTGACGGAAAAGGGCAGGTGTTTCCGATTACGCGCGTGACCAGTAATCAGGTGACGGTGAATTACACGCAGTAACGCATTGATGGTGCGTTATTCTCTCTTCATCTTTCTGCATTATGCCAGAATTTTCCTAATAAAATCATAAGTTAATTCCAAATCTTTCATATTGCTCACCTCTCGCGGGTTGCTATATAGTCCCGCTATCACACAGGGAAAGTGTGCTTATTGGCTGCCTTTCCGCGTAAGTTAGATGCGTCATCGCGTGCTCGCACGCCTGAAGCCATCAAACGCAGTGAATGAAATCAATGAAAGGCTGACAGGGAGTCAGAAGCGTGAACAAGCCGAATTTTAACCACACACCGCCAGCAAAATTGCGCGTTACCCCGAAGAGTACTGTTGTGTCGCCGACGCAAATGGGCGTCACTGCTGCGCTCGCGCTGGGGATATTCATGGCTCCGGTGCAGGCAAAAACCTATGACTGGCCACTGCCTACTACGGGTAGCGTGACCATCGACATTCCTCGTGGCTCACTGACTGTGCTTACCCGCGATGATGATAAATCACGCATCTCTCTGGATTTGGAAAGCGTGGATGTGGCGCGTGAATCGACACGCGTGACGCGTAAAGTGACCGGTGACCTGCCAGACGAAACGCCACAGTGGTTCCTGACTGCGCAGGGCGCAACGCTTAAATTACCGGAGCCTGCCGCCATCGATTTTCTAAAGGTAGGAGGCGTAACGGCCACGCTGACGCTGCCTGCCAGTGGCAAGTATGTGATTAATGGCAGGCTGGTCGATATCGAGATGAAGGGCGCGAAAAGTGACATCAGCGTGAACGTGGTCGACGGCAATGTTATGGCACAACAGGCGTTAGGCGGCAACCTGTCGATCAGTGTGATGCACGGTGGAATTACCACGCGATCAATGAAAAGCAATCTGGCACTGAAGGTGAGCAGCGGCAACATCACGGATCAGGATTCTGAGGGGGATATCGCGGTGGATCTGGTCAGTGGCGCACTCACCCTCGACTCGCAGGCGAAAGCGATCACTATCAGGCAGATCACCGGTGAGCAGCATCTGAATCTGCCTGCCAGCGTGACTTTCGTTAATGATCTGCAAACCGGCACGAGTATCCTTCGTCTGGGCTCTGCGCTGAAGCGCGGCGAAATTGAAACTGCACAAGGGGACATTACGGTCATTGTCACGGAGGCGTGGCAGGGATCCATTGTGGCTGACAGCATCAACGCACATCACCTTATTAATCAGCTTTCCTCTGATAAACCGCAGCCCAGTCGGCCGCCCCTGTCGGATGAACGGCTTGAGATTACGCGCGGCAAGGCTGACGCTGGACAGCTGAAGCTCTCCACCCTGGCTGGGAAAATCACCCTACAACGGCCAGTTAAGGCGGGAGAATAAGATGAAAGCATCACTTTATCGCACGATGTTGGCGCTGACTGTCGGGGCACTGTGGCTACCACTACCCGGTGTGGCAGCAGCAGCCGGGGATCGAGGCCAACAGGTAGAGGAACCCCTGGATACCCCGTTTGGACAAACGCTCACTTTTTTCAGGAAGGACCATAACGTCACGGCCTGGTTTACCTCGCCGCCAAGAGGCGAAGACGATGCGATTTCCGATTATGAGCTCACGGAAGACAGCCAGTTTCCGTTGGGCGACATCACCGTAGTTGCCGTTTTTTATCAGGATCTTGACCTGGGCGGCAGTAAAGAAGTCATTGTTTTGTATCGTGATGCCGCGGGAAAACCCCATTTGAGTGCCTGGGGCACCGATGGCATGCAAGCGCTGGCGTTAACCCGCTTTAGCGCACAGTTGGAGACAATGGCCAGCACTCTCCAGCCATTTACCGCTGCCAAAGCCCGCCAGGCCATCAGCAAGCTGCTGCCGCAGCAATATATCCAGCTTGTGCAGCCCGACGAAATAGCCGAACCCTTATTTAAAGAGGTACTGACTGCGCCGAATAAATATCCCAGCCACTTATTGCGGATGTTTGATGAAATTGGCGATGACGTTGATCGCATTGAAGATGCTGAAGGGTATTCACTGACGTTTCCTGGCAAGTTTATTGAGCGCAGCAATGAGAAGGGCGAGAAAATTCGCTACACGTTGACAATGGATATCGTCCGTCAGGGCAACTGTGGTTTTGACCAACGTGGTTTTGCGACAACGAAACTTTACTATCAGAATGCGGATGATAAACACACCCTTAGCAAAGAGGGGCCATTTCTTTATTTAAGCCAACAGGGCTGTCAACTGCAGAAAAGCACCGAAGGGCAATATCATCACAACGCGTTTGACGGCATGGTGGTGGAATACAGTGATGGCGAGGACCGGATGCTGGGAAAAGGCCCTTACGTTAACGGCGTAAGAGAAGGGATGTGGGAAACATATCCCGATGAAGGCGAATATAAACAGGGTATGTTCCATCAGGATGACCTGGAGGGAGAATGGAAAACCTACTCTGATACGGGTGTGGTCATCGCTATTGAACATTACAAAGCGAATATACCGAATGGTTTTTGGCAGGAAAAAGTACAGAAAAGTGATGATGATGCCGTCTGGCTAATTGAAAATGAAGGTCACTATGTGGAGGGTATTAAGCAGGGAGACTGGAAGGAAGAACTCTCTACTCAACCTCATTACGCCCATTATGTTCAGGGATTACTGGACGGAGAACTGCGTATTACCACCGTCGATGGAAAAGCCGTAGAGCATCGACACTATCAGCGCGGATTACTTAATGGTGAAAGCACAAGCTGGAGAGCGGATGGCACGTTAAACCGGCGGGCGAATTATCAGAATGGGCAGTTAATGGGCGAAGAGACGTTTTATTATCCTAATGGGCAGGTATCCGTGATTAATCACTGGCAACCCAAGTCTCCAGGCGATCCCGCATTATGTCAAAACATCATTAATCAGGAGATGTGTGATCGCCGGGCGTCTAAATTACCGACATCATTGGCGGAGGGTGAAGGGCGTACTTACCATGATAATGGACTGCTGTCTGGTGTCACCCATTGGCATGCGGGAGACAAAATGGGCAAACAGTATGCCTTTAATACCGCAGGGCAGTTAACCGACTATCAATTTTGGGACGGCATCGCTTATGCAGCAGAGAGCACCCGCTATGACACGGTAGAAACGCGCGATAATCTACAACAAGCAACGGTGACCTGGCTGCTGGAAGACACGCATCAACTGCGTGATGGCAGGCAGGAGATCACCCTGTTCAGTCCGCGTTCCAGTCAACTTTATTCGCTGAATTACCGATGCAACACCCGTTGGTCGGTCATGATATTTTGCGGACAGGATAACGGTTGGTACCCCACAGGGGCATTTCGTTATGCTAAACAGCATAAGATTGGCCAGGAAATCGCGTCTGACATCTGGGGCAGTGATGGCACCCTCTCTTCACAGTTATTCAAGGTCTCAGCAGCAGAATTCAGCGAGCGGAGCTATTCCCAGGGTGCGCTCATGACACAAACGTTTATTCCGGCAAGGACGATCGCAACGGACGCGGGCGACATTGCCGTGAAGGACGACAGTGCCGAGACGGTAACGCGCTACTATGATCCGCAGGGCAACGTCGTGACAGCGGAGCAGCAGGAAAAACGGTGGCGCGATGAGCAGTAAATCGTATTTTCAGGGAGGAGGGGGTGTGATGGCCTTTATTAAGGCGGCAACGGGCGTGCTTTTTACGTTATTGGTGGCACTGTTACTTTCAGGATGCGTTACGCGAGGGCTTAATGAAAGTATCAAGAAACAAGAAGCCGAAAATAAATTATACAGCAGCGATAACATTGATGCCGCGGCGTATGTTTCTCTGGGCGGGGGAAAAAACGTTTGGGTTTTGAAAGGGACGCATTTCGATTATGTCCTTGATGCGGGCGGTGATGAATTTCTGCGGGCCATTGCAGAAGGCAAACTCACGGCGTCTCACCTTATTTCTGGGAAAGGCGAATTTATTCTCTCCAGAGGAAAAAAACACTTTGAAGGTAGCCTTGCGCTCAGATACCGGTATACGAGTGAAAATGACATGAATGCCCTGTTGCCGTTTGTCAAAGACTCGGGCTGGAGCTGTTCAGAACATTATGATGGCACCATGGGCTGTACAGTGGTACTGGCATCGCTTAAAGGCACGCTTCATCAAAAATCACCCGACTTAACCTCTACCGTGCGTCTGAATCAGGCCGTCGGGATTAAATTTTACACCAAAGGTAGCCCTTCCATGAAACGACTGCTTTATCCCGCGGCCGTTGTGGCAGACGTGGTGATGTCTCCCGTTTATTTAGTGGGTTATGTGGTTTTGATTAATACTGTCCGTCAGCCCAGATAATAAGGGATTGAGATAAAAACTGGCTGAGAAATATGTTCGCACACTCGGATTTTTCCGTGTGACTTTTTAATGATGTTTTGCTTTATCGATTATCAAAATTAAAACGTCATTTTTAAAATGAAATATAATAACCACCTGCGCAGAATAGTTTTCCGGTTGGTTTATTTAATGTTATCAGAATGTGTTTTTTGAGGGCGAAAATATTTTTTGGTAATGGGTGAACACGTCAGGTGTCTGCTAGGCTAAATTAACGTCAATCATAAATTACCACCCGCTGTGGTCATAGTCAGATGCATTGGCGATTAGCGTGGCATATTGCATACTCCATATTTTATGGTATAAACATTCTTGCTTTTCTTATAATCAATTAAAAAATAAGATGCTCCAGGAGGGGGGGTAAGAATCTGTAATTACCCCTTCTTTTATGTTGCATCTCTGTTTTATCACGACGCTTTTTATAAAATGGAATTTCCATAATGACGGAACTGTCACACCGAAAACGTCTGTTTTCAGCACTACCAGTAGTTTGCATCCTTGTAAGCCTCATCAATATTATTGTTTTTGTGGTTGAGCAGTTCAGCCCAATGCTTTTTAGCTCGAAGATTGATCTGACCGAGGCCGGGGCGAATATCGCCCAATTGACACTGACTGGGGACAACTGGCGTTATCTGAGCAACCTGTTCCTGCACGCCAATACGCTACATTTGCTCTTTAATACTCTGGCGCTATTAATCATTGGTCGGCACTGCGAAAAACAATTTGGCCACTGGCGCACGCTGGCTCTCTATTTAATTAGCGGTATTGGTGCCTCGTTCGTTAGCGCGCAATGGTATATGCAGGGTAGCACGCAGCCGTCTTTACTTTGGTTTCATCCACAACTGGTGATTGTGGTGAGCGTTGGCGCGTCGGGTGCAATTATGGGGCTGGCAGGCGCATGCCTTCTGGGTATTTTAAGCGCAAAGCGTGACGATCCCCTGTTCAAAACATCGCTGTCTTCAGTGGCGAGTATGATTGTTTGTACACTGTTCTATGGCATGGATGGCGATATTGATAATGCCGCCCACATTGGCGGTCTTATCTTCGGCTGTTTGGCGGGATGCTGCTTTCTGGCTGTTGAACAATCCTTCCCTAAAAGACGTATCAGCGCGGCGGCAGGCATAGGCATGATGCTGGCGGTGGCACTGTTCAGTATCGCGTTAAATAAGACCCAGGATCAGGAAGCCATGGCGTTGCGGGGGCAAGTTCTTGATTATTTTTCACAGGAAAAACAAAAAAAACGTCAACTTCAGGCAGAGGATGCACGACAGCGCAAAGCCACTGCGCTTCACCATTCGTTGCCTGATGCCGTGGATGCAACTCAAGCGAAAGGTGTGCAATTGAAAATGGACATGCCATTGGCAATGGCAACTAATCAGGATGAAACAATACTGTACGCTGTTTCACCTGATACCAATGCCATTAGCGTTATTGATGCCAGCACCCATAACCTTACCCGAGAGATCAAAGGATCGGTTTTATCCTTTCCGTATGACGGCTGTCCGGGGAATGTTTGTCGCGGTGTTGGCGCAGCCAGTGTCGCCGAATCACCAGATGGAAAAACGCTTTACGCGACCTCATTACAACAGGACGTCTTTTCATTTATTGATGTTGAAAGCGGACGTATTACAAAAAATATTGCGGTTGGCCGTTACCCACGAACGATTGTGCTGAGGCCAGATGGCCAACGTGCGTTTGTCATGAACAGCGTTGATAACGCAATCTCGGTTATTGATTTAACAGAGCAGAGGCTTATTAAAACGGTTTCGTTGCCAGGTGGTAGTGCAGAGTCATATCCTTACGGTCGGCCACTGGCGATGGCTTTGTCACATAATGGCGCACTGCTGGCGATTTCTGATTCTCCGGGGCGGCAAACAGTATTATTGGATACCGAAAACCTGACTTTGCAGAAATTAACAATTAATGATACTGGCTCATTTTACGTAGAAGACCTGATGTTCAGTCCGCAGGATGGTACTCTTTGGCTCGCAGGCAGACAAAATGTGATGCAGGTGGATATCAAAACCGGACAACAGCTGGTTAAAACACAATGGTGTGATGCGGTAAATGATCAGACGATCATTGCGATGCGTTTTATGAAAAATCTGGGACGCCTTGCCGTCACAACCCATTATTCTCTTTACCTGATTGATCTGGAGACGGGAATCGCCACGGGAAATTATCCCGCCAGTATTTACTCATCACCACAATTAAGCCTCAAAGACGGAACCATTATTCTTTCAACGCAAGATGGCGTGGACGTCTTCAATGAGAAAAAATCACTGCCAACGTCTGACAGTACATTTTATTTATGTGAACCCAGTCAACAGCAGTCAGCGTCCTATTCACCTTTTGGCTTTGGATTACCAATGCTCTATTGACCGGCCGTACCCGCCTGCAGCGGATAACGCGAGATTAATATCTGCATCAGAGGGGCGTAACGATCACGCCTAATGAAAATAAACGGCTGCAGGCCTGGAAGACCACGTCAATTGTTTAAAGAGGAAAAGCCTTACATTATGAGCCGACGACTCAACCGGGATTATCGTACTAAAGTCAGAAATATTCCCCGCCGCATCAATGCGCTAAACCGTTGGGCTGAGACCTTTTGTCATCCCGAACGCGCCCTGTTTGCAGAAGATGCGCGTTACTGGAATTTCAAAATTCCCGTCGCACTCAATCTTGTTGAGGGAAAATACAGTACGCTTCAAGTTAAGGCAGCATGCGCGCAAGCGATGATTAACGCATGTTCAAACCTTATTAGGGCCACTGCTGAAATACACAACAGCCCCCGAATTACAGCGGTTATCTGCCTGCCGGATATGTTTACCAGCGAAGTCTGTCTCTACCGTTCAGAAGACTATTATCAAAGTTTCATCGCCGAGGGCCGTTCTGACAAAGGGGCTTCTGCGTTGATCCGCGATCGTAGCCTTGCGGCTGAATGGGGAATCATCCTGCCCGCCAACGTACAGGAATTGGGCATTACACTCGAATGTTACGGAAATGAGGATTATGCGGGGTTTACGGGAGAGCGTTGGTATTATGGTCAGGTAATGTGATAAAGCGGTAAGCCATTACTCAATCATCAACTGCAGATAATGCATAAATATTTCGCACTGACTGCCGGTTAGCCTGGTAACATTCCTAATGTCATTCAAAAAAAAACCGGAAGCAGCACGTTTCCGGTTTTTTGTTGCCCCGCACGTCCTCAACAGCAAGATTTGCCTGAGGGCGTTATGTAGCGCGTCATTACATACGCTCGACGGTCTCAATACCCAGTGTATCCAGACCCAGCTTCAGGGTTTTGGCGGTCAGCGCAGCCAGTTTCAGACGGCTCTGTTTTAACGCCTCGGTTTCAGCACTCAGGATAGGGCAGTGCTCATAGAAGCTGGAGAACAGACCTGCCACCTCATACAACCAGGCACACATCACGTGTGGTGTACCGTCGCGCGCCACCTGGGTAATGGTCTCTTCAAACTGCATCAGGCGCACGGCGAGGGCCGCTTCACGGTCGTCACGCAGGATGATGTCACCGGTGAGGCTGCTTTCATCCACGCCCGCTTTACGGAATACCGACAGTACTCGCGTGTAGGCGTATTGCATGTAGGGGGCAGTGTTGCCTTCAAACGCCAACATATTGTCCCAGTCAAACACGTAATCTGTGGTACGGCTTTTAGACAGGTCTGCATATTTCACCGCGCCAATCCCCACGACGCGCGCCAGGTTCGCCAGCTCTGCCTTCTCCATTTCAGGATTCTTTTCAGCGATCAGTGCACTGGCACGCTCGATCGCTTCATCCAGCAGATCAGACAGTTTGATGGTACCGCCCGCACGGGTTTTGAACGGCTTGCCGTCTTTGCCCAGCATCATGCCAAACATATGGTGTTCCAGCGGCACAGAATCAGGCACATAGCCTGCCTTACGCACAATGGTCCAGGCCTGCATCAGGTGTTGATGCTGACGTGAATCGATGTAATACAGCACGCGGTCAGCATGCAGCGTTTCATAGCGATACTTGGCACAGGCGATATCGGTAGTGGTGTAAAGAAAGCCGCCATCCTTTTTCTGGATGATGACGCCCATCGGTTCGCCTTCTTTGTTTTTGTACTCATCAAGGAAGACAACCGTTGCGCCTTCGCTTTCAACGGCCAGCCCTTTGGCTTTCAGATCGGCAACAATCCCGGCCAGCATGCTGTTATACAGACTTTCCCCCATCACATCGTTACGTGTGAGGGTGACGTTCAGGCGATCATAATTAAGCTGATTTTGGGCCATGGTGATATCCACCAAACGACGCCACATTCTCAAACAGTACTCATCGCCACTTTGCAGCTTGACCACATAGCCACGCGCACGCTCGGCGAACACTTCATCTTCATCGTAGGTTTTTTTGGCTTCACGATAAAAAACTTCCAGGTCTGCCAGCGCGATCTCTTCATGATTTTCGCTCTGCTGTTTTTCCAGGAACGCGATCAGCATGCCAAATTGCGTACCCCAGTCGCCTACGTGGTTAGCGCGGATAACCTTGTGACCCAACAGTGATTGCGTCCGTACGGCAGCATCACCAATGATGGTGGAGCGCAAGTGGCCCACGTGCATCTCTTTGGCGACGTTCGGTGCCGAATAGTCAATGACGATGGTCTGCGGTGTCACCGCCGTGAGGCCTAAATTTGGCGCGCCGAGCGCCAATTCAGCCTGGCTTGCCAGCCAGTCACGGTCGAGAAAAATATTGATAAAGCCGGGGCCGGCAATTTCAATCTTGCTGGCGATCCCGGCCAGGTCCAGGTGCTCAAGCACTTTTTCAGCCAGTCGTCGTGGCTGCTCACCCAGTTTTTTTGCCGCGCCCATCACGCCATTGGCCTGATAGTCACCAAACTGCGCTTTTGCAGACTGTCGTACCAGCGGATCGCTTTCTGCTGGCGCACCGGCCGCGATCAACGCCTGACTGACTTTTACTGAGAGAAGTGCCTGAATATTCACCGAGATACCTTTATGTAGCTGAACACACCCTTAGCAAGACGCAAGGGGCCCGAACGCGCACGGAGGTGCAACGCGCGAAAAAAAGAGGGGGAAGTATACTGTATTTCAGCAGGGGCGTCAGCAGGACTAACACCGGGAAGCAGCGGTATAACTGCTTCCCGGCTCAATGGGTAATGTCAGTATCCATATTAGTGAGAATGAGACTGACGACGACGCAAGTGGCGATGTGGATTGCTCACCGTTTTTTGATTACGCACCTTCCAATGGCGCAGTAGAGCGAACCCCATCAATGCGATCAGAATAAATACTGAAGTTAGCATGAACATAAGTCATCCCTTGAGTGATGGCGAAGACAAAAATTTATAAGAAAGACTTTTTGGCTTCAATTCGTACAGCGGATATTAGGATTATCCTCATCATGAAGTTAACTTAATGATTAACTCGGCTTTTTTGTTATTTTAAATGACATTTTATTGACAATCAGGGCCACGTAAACTGGCGCTTAAATAATCAAATCTGCGTTGTTCTATAAGATTAGTTTGAGCTATCGGGAAAAATTAAATTAAAAATTGGTTTCACAGAAGGGGGCTGAGATACTGCTTCACTTTAAAGACATTGCAGAAAAACAGAGGAAGATATGCAAAACGATCATTTTGGCGCGCAATTGTCGGATTTATCCGAAGACCTTATTCGCTTTGATAGCGTAATTTCAGCGTTCGCGACGTCACTGGGATTGGCATTGCACCAACTGGAAATCGACCATATCTCTGTGCGATGCAATCAAAATACCACGGCCGAACGTTGGAAACAGGGGTTTAGTGCCATTGGAAACTGTTTTTCAGAAAAAACCATTAATGGCAGACCGATTTGTCTGTTTCGCTTAGCGACGCCGATAACACTGGCAGGGCAATCCATCTCTGTGGTTGAACTTCCCTGGCCGGGCACCACGCTCTATCGCCATGAGGGTTGGGAGCATATCGAAATTGTGCTGCGGGGAGACGTGGAGACATTGAATCAACGCGCGATGGATTTGCTTTCTGATACCGGGTTGTTATTACCGAAAGTGGCGATCAAATGCAGCTCTCCGCAGGGTGAGGGAGAGCGTTTGCCCAACCCCACCCTGGCCGTGACCAACGGCGTGATCACCATTAAGTTCCACCCGTGGTCGATAGAAGAGATTGTCGCCAGTGAGCGCTAACGCGTTTGCACAGCAAGCTGCAGTCGACGAAGAGCTTCCTCTAAAAGATCGTGCGTACAGCCAAAATTAAAACGCACAAACTGGTCATTACCAAAATCCCGACCGGGTGAAAAGCCTAAACCATGGCGTTCAAAAAACAGGGTCGGGCTGGCAACATCCAGGCCGCTGGCATCAATCCATCCCAGATAGGTGCCTTCCGGCGTAACCATCTCCAGGCCGGGCGTGGCCGCCACCACCTCGACTAAACGATCGCGATTACGGCGCAAGTAGGTGAGTTGTTCATCCAGCCAGGCTTGCCCGTCACGCCAGGCGGCTTCAGCAGCCACCAGTGCCAGCACATCGACACCGGGCACAATGCCTTTGCGGGCATAATTAAATTTCTCACGCAAAGCAGGGTCTGGAATGATCGCCAGTGAAGCCCCTAATCCAGCAATATTAAAGGTTTTCGACGGAGAGATAAGCGTAATAGATCGTTGCTGCGCATCTTCAGACAGCTTTGCGAAGGGAATATGCTGTAAACCGGGTTCAAGAATTAAGTCGCAGTGAATTTCATCCGAGCACACAATCAGATCGTGGCGCTGAGCAAACGCTAATTGTGCTTCCAATTCTTCACGCTGATACACCGTTCCCCCGGGATTATGCGGGTTGCACAGCATCAACAGCCGCTCGCTACCGTCAAGCTGCGACGCAATCGCTGCGAGATCGGGTAACCAGCGTCCCTGTGTATTTTGCATCGGCATTAGCCGCTGCGGTCGAGCTGCCTGGGTTGCCGCATGGCGAAAAGGGGGATAAATCGGCAACGGACTGATGCTGGCCTGTGTTTCCCCGGTAAACGCCCGCACGCACAGGTTCAAGCCACTGACGATGCCCGGAAGAAAGACCAGCCATTCCGCTTTTACCTGCCAGCCGTAGCGTTCTGCCATGCGGGCGATCACGACATCAATCAGACCGGTAGGGGAGGCGCCGTAGCCAAACACGCCGTGCGCAATCCGCTGTTGCAACGCATCAGTAATGCACGCAGGGGATCGAAAATCGGTGTCCGCCACCCATAACGGCAGCACGTCGCGATCGGCATATTTTTGCCATTTAAGACTGTCGCTGTGACGTCGGTCTATACGCTCATCAAAATTGAATGCCATGCTAACGATACTCGGTAAAATAGAATGGATTATCAGACTAACGAAATTTTGTTCGGCCGTCATTATCAGGAGGACGTGATGCTAAAACTGGAAGTATGCTGCTACAGCGTTGATTGCGCACAAATTGCAGAGCGGGCGGGGGCTGATCGTATTGAACTGTGCGCAGCGCCGAAAGAGGGCGGGCTAACGCCGTCATTAGGCACGTTGCGGCTGGCTCGGGAGCAGGTCACTATTCCTGTGCATCCGATTGTGCGCCCGCGCGGCGGCGATTTTTGTTATACCGACAATGAATTTGCGGCAATGCGTTCAGATGTGGCGTTGATGCGTGAACTGGGGTTCCCTGGTATCGTCATTGGTATGCTCGATCACGATGGTCATATTGATTTACCCCGCATGCGCCAACTGATGACGCAGTGTGACGGTATGGCTGTAACCTTTCACCGGGCATTTGATCTCTGCCACAGCCCGCACCAGGCACTGGAACAGTTAGCGGATTTGGGGGTGGCGCGTATTTTAACCTCTGGCCAGCAACAGAGTGCGGAGAGCGGATTAACCCTGCTGCGGGAACTAAATGCACAAAGTCGCGGTCCGATAATTATGGCGGGCGCAGGTGTGCGATTAAGCAATCTGCACAAGTTTGTTGAAGCCGGACTGCATGAATTGCACAGTTCCGCAGGGCAAACGGTGCCCTCTCCGATGCGGTATCGCAAGGCGGGTGTTTCAATGTCTGCTGATGCAGAAAGTGATGAATTTAGTCGTTATTGCGTTGATAGCGATATGGTGGAAGCCATGAGCAGTATTCTCCACCCTGACAGCACCAATCGGGTTGCCTGACCCACGATTTTTGCCGCTCAGAATGCTTTCCGCATTCTGTTTGCAAGTACCAAACCCCATCACCTTGATGGGGTTTTTTTTCATTAATTCAATAAGATAAGCGTGCATGGGCTGGTGTCATTGACACAGGCTCATGCACGTTGTCGTGATTGAGTACGGTGTTTGCAATCAAACCCTGGCTGGCAGAGAGACCCTGAAGAAAAGGGGTATGGCCACGTTGTGTTGACGATAACTGCGCACTGGCGCCTAAAAGTGTTTGGCATGTTTAAAAGATCACACATTAGTGCGTGAGCAACATGAAAACGATGGAGGGTGTGAAAATTATAACAAGGAGTATGCCACTGATTTGACTGGCTAAAGTATAGGGTGAAACTAGCCTTAAGGTTAGCTATAAAAGGAGTGGATTGTAAGGTAAATTATTCTTAACAAAAAAATCCCTCCCTTCACGATGAACCTTAGCAATGGTAGTGAAAAGGAGGGTGCCTAAAAGGGCCAACACCAGGGAAATCAGGAACTGAGCGCGAGTATAGAGCTAAAATTAGTTTAAGTTAATTAATTGTTAAAGAAAAATAACTTTACATTTCTAGCTGTGATGGCGCTTTTACTTTCAATACTCTTATAATAATTTACTGACTTTTGCATTGTTCAGCGCCAATCTACTGTAGCAATTTTTGGATGATGGGTATTTATTCCCGTGCTGTTTTGATAAAAATCAGGCCTTACCCTTAAAACCATGTTGTAAAAGTCACATTTAACCTCGCCAATCGCGGGGTTTTTTGTTTTGCAGCACAGGTCTCTCCCTGCATCGCATAAGGTTATCATCGGCAATTCTGCATAACCGACGCTGTCTAAGGCGCAAAGGCAACGTGATATCGATAAAAGATGTGCGTGTGGGCGCAAGTCACTTCAGCAAACGATGTTATAACCACCCTGAACAGAGGTTATGTGTCGTGAGGGAGACAGTAAGGGGCTTAATCGCGCTTTTGACCATGATCGGGATGAGTGGCGACCTGCTGGTTTCGCGATGACTTCACTGGAAGTGTAAGGCAGCAGCGGGCGTGCAAAGGTTCGCATAGACCCGCTACCTCACGAAAAAATGTCCCGCTGGCGTCATTTAACGCGCAACGTCTCTCGCGCAACGATGACCCGTAGTGGCGCAATCTGTAACGCGGGGTTTTTAAATGCCTCGCCTGGGCTGGCGGCAGGGACGCATAGCGTCCCTGCACGTGCGCTCTTTCAGCGGCAATCCTGATTCGTTCCTACCGGGCCTTTTCCCGGAGGGCAGGTATCCGAACTGATAACCGGAACGGCTAAAGACCAGGGCATACTGCAACCCGCGAGCAAAAACGCACAGGCTAAAATCAACACTCTCATTTCTTTTTCCATCTCAAAGTAAGCGCGAAATAATACCAATGCTTTCCAAAACAGAGGGCTAACGAAGGCGCAGTAGCCTTTGTGTCTGTAAGGTGTTTTAAGCCATTGCGATGCGTACGGCTTTTTTATACGCTGTAAACGGTGAGTTAACGAATGTGGTAAAAAAGCACAGTTCAAAACAGAGGGCCAGGAAGCGATTTTTTCTGTGCACGTTGCGCTGTTTTGCAACCCGGCAATTTTATCACAACAGGCGATACACAGGCGTTTGCCTAAGCAAACCCAATGACTGAGACACTTATAACTCAGGTATTAGCCAGGTTACCTCAACGAATGGACGCTCGATTGATAACGCCAGGGGAGGCGCTTTGCCGTATGCGTAAATTAGCCAGTGTTGGGATTATTCTGTGTGTAGTGATGGGTGCCGCGTTTGCGGTGAGCTGGCCTTCATTAGAGCTGAGATTGACCGACAACACGGTTTATCAGGAAACCGACCGACGTCAATACGAATATTTCACGCCTGAAGTTTTGAAAAATATCCCCCGCATTTCTGATAAATACATTTTCGATTACGCACTGGTTGATGGCAGCCCCCGAACCGTTCATGCCGTAAAGTTTTATGGCACCACTGACGTAAAACCCGTGAAAAGATATTTAGAATCCCTGGGCTACCGAGCACATGCGGGCTGCGATATTGGCAATGAGTGCTGGAAGGGCAGTAACCCGCTGGAAACGATTTCTGTCGAGGGGCTGAACCGGCAAGCCGGTGTCATTGTTATCGTTGAAAATCGTATTAAACGCAGCAGGTAGACCCCAAAGCACTTTCCCTGTCTCGCCCGGACTTGCTTACGATGTTGCGCGTCAGACGAGGCTTTTTTCAGTCTCAGGCGAGAGGTGTTTACGTGAGAGGGCACCCTCACAGAAGCCTAAAAATTGATTACTATTAAGTATCTGGCTTAAACGGAGATTGGGTGTGAAAAATCGACTTATCCCTGCCTGCTTGTTCTGCCTGCTGAGTGCGAATGCTGTGGCAAAAACAGCTTGTCCGCCTTTAAATCAGCAGGTTAATGACAGCAATAATGTCATCTTGCTGGAAGGGACGGGCAAGGGCAATGTGAAGCAGGTGATCGTCGGCGGTTTTGGTAAAGACATCAATCAGCAGGCGCGTTTACTGGGCACTTTTGATGTGTGTGGCCGGCTGACTCAGGCCGATTTTACTTTTCAGCAAACGGAAAATGGTGTCACCGTGGAGATGGTCAATCACCTTGAGTCCTCTCCGCAGGGATGGGAAGCGGTGTATGAAGTGGTGGTTACCACGCGCAAAGGCGAACAAAATGTGCCCATACGCCTCAAGCAGGGGCGTATCCGCTATCAAATGGGGCAACAGGGCAATATTACCAGTGCCAGTGACACCTTCTTGTTGCAGGGAGAGGAGGGGTTTACACAGACGACCTATCGCTATAATCCTTCCATGTTGCTGACACACAGTGTGGCACGTGGCACCGACCCGTTAGCCAACGGCGAAATGGTGTGGCAATGGAATCAACGCGGGCAACTGCTGTCAGGGAAGTCTGAGAAACGCGAAACGCGCTACCATTATGATGAGCATTTTCGTGAAACACAGATGATTACCACGGAAAAAACAGAAACGGGTAAAACCGTCACCGTTGATGAGTGTCAGCTTTGGGATGAGACGGGGAATTGTACGCTGAGCTACACGCGTGAGTCCGAAAGTCTGCCGGGGAGAACCTTAACCCGCAATTTAGGCACTGCCATGAAATATACCTACTGGGATCAGCCTGGAGAAGTTTCTGAATAAGGCATCGTGATAGCCGCGATATCCAGCAAGGGGCGCAGCATATCTTTTGCAATGCGCCGATTAAACTGGCTGCGATCGGGTTGTTGCGCCGCAGTATTGACACTGTCCAGCACGGACAACAAATTAAGCAGGCCCACGATCAGTAAGGCACAGGGAAGCAGTAACGAAGGGCGTTTCATTCGCATCATCCTTAATGATGGGTCGCTTCTTTCCAATAAAGCGGCTAAAGAGAGTCACTGCGGACCAGTATAACTTACAGCCGCCTCTCATTTCCCTAAGAAACGGCCTGAATTTTATGGCTTCGTTGCAATCAATACTGCGCGTAATGGTGCTGGATAACCTTCCACGGTTTTGCTGGCGTCGTCAGGATCGAGAAATTCCGCTAACGATTCTGTTTTCATCCAGGCCGTGCGGCGTTGCTCATCGGTGCTGGTAATCGCATAGTCTGCGATGCGTACGTCGACAAAACCACATTTTTCCAGCCAGCCTTTCAGTGCCGGGGCTGAGGGAATAAAGTAGACATTACGCATCTGCGCATAACGTTCGCCGGGCACCAGTACGGCATTTTCATCGCCTTCAATCACCAACGTTTCCAGGACTAACTCGCCGCCACTGACCAACTGGTTTTTAAGCTGGTATAAATGATCCAGCGGCGAGCGACGATGATAGAGCACTCCCATCGAAAACACCGTATCAAAGGCTTCCAGGCTGGGCAGTTGTTCAATCCCTAGCGGAAGAAGATGCGCTCGCTGATCGTCACCCAACAGCTTACGCACGGCTTCAAACTGGCACAGGAACAGTTGCATCGGATCGATACCCACCGCTAACTGCGCACCGGCACCCAGCATCCGCCACATGTGATAGCCACTGCCGCAACCGACATCCAGCACGGTTCGGCCTGTCAGCGGGGTGATGTGCGGAAGCAATCGCTGCCACTTCCAGTCAGAGCGCCACTCAGTATCAATATCGGTGCCGTATAACGAGAAGGGGCCTTTACGCCAGGGCATCAAATTACCCAGTAATTTCTCAATCGCGGCGCGTTGACGTTCATTTAACGCATCGGTGTCGGCGGTGACACTGTGTAGCAAATCCAGGCGCTGTGGCGTAATGGCCGGCAGTGCCTCGATGGTTTTTTCCCAGTGGCGAAAGTGTCCGTGTAGCTGTTCGCGTTGCCACTGCGAGATTTGGGAAGGCAGGGTCTCCAGCCAACGATTCAGAATGGGGTGTACGGCAATCAGTTGATAAAAACGACCAAAATCAATCATGCTTTTACGGCAACCAGTGATCCAAAATTAAAGCACTGGAACCAGAGTTCGGCGTGCTGAAAACCCGCCTGTTTCAGGCGGCGTTTGTGCGTTTCGACAGAGTCGGTGAGCATGACGTTTTCTAACATGCTGCGTTTTTGGCTAATTTCTAGCTCGCTATAACCGTTCGCACGTTTGAAATCGTGATGCATGTTAAACAGCAACTCGCCCACGTGGCTGTCTTCAAAACTGAATTTTTCAGACAACACCAGTGCGCCACCGGGACGCAACCCGGCATAGATCTTATTCAACAACCGCTGACGGTCGTCAGGTTCAAGAAACTGTAAAGTGAAATTGAGTACGACCAGTGACGCATTCTCAATATCGACATGACGAATGTCGGCTTCGCGAACCTCAACCGGCGTTTGCGCACGGAAGGCATCAATATGTCGCCGACAGCGCTCCACCATCGCGGGTGAGTTATCAACGGCAATGATTTGGCATTGTTCAGCCTGAATATTCCGGCGTATGGATAAGGTGGCTGCGCCCAGCGAGCAGCCTAAATCGTAGACCTGGCTCTCGGGTGTCACAAAACGTCCGGCCAGCATGCCAATCATCGAGATAATGTTGGAATAACCTGGCACCGAGCGTTGGATCATATCGGGGAAAACTTCGGCTACGCGTTCATCGAACGTCCAGTCACCCAGCTTATCAATAGGTGCAGAGAACAGCGTGTCGCGGTCAGACATAACTTCAATCCGGTCAAGTCAAATTAAACACAGTGTGGCAGAAAGGGCGTGAGACCGCACGGTCACTTGATGGACAACATCAAATCCCAGGGCATAAACACCAGGTTCATCGCAATGCCAAACAATAACGCCAGATAGGTGGCAATCATGCCATTACGGCGCCAGCGAATGTCGCGACGGTGCATGCCAACATAGTGCATCACACGGCCTAACAGCAGCAATATGCCGCCAAAATGCACCATCCAGACATCGGCACCGTTCATCTCCATGACTGTTAGCAGCAAGCCACCCAGCGGTAAATACTCGACGGCATTACCGTGCACGCGGATCGCGTTTTGTAGCTCCCAGAAGCCACCATCGCCATAGGCGACGCGATATTGACGGCGCATGCGCACCACATCAAACGAAAACTTCATAATAAAAAGTGCACCGAGCACGACATACAGCGCGCTGACCATGAATAACTCCGCTAACAGTTTCAGGCGCGGCTATCTTAACGGGCAATTTCAGATTTGTCGCTAATCCGCTACGAAAAGAGTTGGGCCTGCTGCGGCCAGTCGGGTGCCGTACCGAGCGAGGGCAGCACATTTTGCAGGCGTGGCCACAATGCCTCCACCAGTGGCAAGACCTCACCGATATCCGGCGTGTGAATAAACAGCCACGGCGAAGCGTGAGCAGACCAGGCGGGCAACCGTTGCAGCCAGGCATCAAACCAGCGCAGGTTGGCGGCAATGTCGTCACCGCCGATAAAGCGAATCAACGGATCTTGCGCGGTGATCACGGCATGCACCGGCAATTTGGGCTTTTTACGCTGGGCTTCGATAATGGCCGGATTGGAGGGAATGGCCTGATGTACGCCGCGCGTATCTAAAATCACCCGATTGATGGCGCGGTCGCGCAGCCCGCTGTTCAGCGCGCGTTCCGCCTCACCTTTGGCGAAAAAATCCGCATGGCGAACCTCCACGCTGTAGCGGAACTCACGCGGCAGTGCGTCCAGAAAGCGCCAGAGATCCGGCAAGCCCTGTGGGCTGAAAGCCGCAGGAAGTTGCAGCCAGTAATGACCAATACGCGGGGCCAGCGGCGACATTAATTGCAGGAAATCACGTACGAGATCATCGCACTGCTTTAACGCTGACTGGTGGGAGATGGTTTTCGGAAATTTAAAACAGAAGCGGAAATCATCGTGTGTCATGTCCCGCCAACGCAGCACGATATCCGGACGCGGTAAGGCATACAGCGTGGTATTGCCCTCCACGCAGTTAAAATAGCGCGCGTAATCCGCAAGCGTGGTTAATCCAAAGCGCTTCCAGTGCGGATGTTGCCATTGCGGTAAGCCAATACGAAGCGGTGACATGAGGGCTCCAAAATCCATAGAGCCCAAACCTTAGCGTTGTGGATGCCCGGATGCAACCGGGCGGCCATTAGCGCAGTGCAGCAAGAATATCGGCGTTGCTGCGCACGCGGGAGATGCGCGGGAAAATCCATTTAAAGCTGTTGTCATGCGCTTCACGGCTCTGGGTGGCGCAAATCTCTTCGGCCAATACCAGATTGAAACCGCGCTCCCAGGCATCTCGTGCGGTGGATTCTACGCCGATATTGGTTGCAATACCGCCCAGCACGATGGTGTCGATACCGCGGCGACGCAGTTGCAGTTCAAGATCGGTGCCATAAAATGCGCCCCATTGGTGTTTTAAAACCTGTAAATCCGATGGCTGGACGCCAAGGGCCGCAGGGAACGTCAGCCAGTTTTCCGGCAGGGCATGGCCGCCAGCAGCATCGACCGGCTGTTTTGGCGCATCGCCAAAATCTGCCGACCAGCCAACGCGGACTTGCACGACGGTGGCCCCTTGCGCGCGGAAAGCGGCGGAGAGGGTTGCTGCGCGCGCCACGACTTCCTCACCTGAAATCGGGCCACCGGCAAACGGCAGAATACCTTCTTGCAAATCAATTAATACCAGTGCGGTGGTGGCGGGGTTCAATTGCATGTTGTGTTTCCCTGTAAAATCAAAAAGAGAACCAGCTTAGCGGTTTTATGTTGCCGCAGACCATCATTCGTCTGTCGCGTAATTAGCAGATTTGTTAATTTTTGTGAGTAAGCGCGGTGAGTGGTTGAATTGTTGCGCACATTCGTCGTGATACGCTATATCGCACACCGCTTTTTCTATTATACTAGCCGCCTTTTTTGCGAGCGTCTGACCCGTTTAAAATGCCCCTTGCGCTGCGCAGGGAGAGCAAAACAAGTGCTGCCAGGCAGCCGTGGTGAGTTAAAAGGATATCGTTATGCGTACTGTGTATTGTGGACAACTGAATCTGTCTCATGTTGGTCAGCAAGTGACTCTTTCCGGCTGGGTGAACCGCCGTCGCGATCTCGGCAGCTTAATCTTCATCGATATGCGCGACCGTGAAGGGATTGTGCAGGTCTTTTTCGACCCGGATCGTGATGAAGCGTTCAAGCTGGCTGCCGAGTTGCGTAACGAGTTCTGCATCCAGATCACCGGTAATGTGCGCGCGCGAGATGAAAAAAACCGCAACAGCGATATGGCGACCGGTGATGTGGAAGTGTTTGCTACTGCACTGACGATCATTAACCGTGCTGAACCGTTGCCGTTGGACTCCAATCATAACAACACGGAAGAAGCGCGTTTAAAATACCGCTATCTGGACTTGCGTCGTCCAGAGATGGCGAACCGCCTGAAAACCCGTGCTAAAATCAGCAGCTTTGTGCGTCGCTTTATGGATGACAACGGCTTTTTGGACATCGAAACCCCGATGCTGACCAAAGCGACGCCAGAAGGCGCCCGCGATTATCTGGTGCCTTCACGCGTACACAAAGGCAAATTCTATGCGCTGCCGCAGTCACCACAGCTGTTCAAGCAGTTGCTGATGATGTCAGGTTTTGATCGCTACTATCAGATTGTTAAATGCTTCCGCGATGAAGACCTGCGTGCTGACCGCCAACCCGAATTTACCCAGATCGACGTAGAAACCTCATTTATGACCGCGCCGCAGGTGCGCGAAATGATGGAGCGTCTGGTGCGTAATCTGTGGCAAGAGGTGGCGGGCGTAGATTTAGGCCAGTTCCCGATGATGACCTTTGCCGAAGCCATGCAGCGTTACGGCTCGGATAAGCCCGATCTGCGTAACCCTATGGAGCTGGTGGATGTGGCGGACCTGCTGAAAGAGGTCGAATTTAAAGTCTTCTCAGGCCCGGCAAACGATCCAAAAGGCCGCGTTGCTGCTCTGCGTGTGCCCGGTGGCGCGCAGCTTAGCCGCAAGCAAATTGACGAGTACGGCAAGTTTATCGAAATCTACGGCGCGAAAGGGTTGGCCTATATTAAAGTCAATAACCGTGCACAAGGTCTGGAAGGGATCACCAGCCCAGTCGCTAAATTCCTGACCGCCGAGATTGTCGATGCGCTGCTGACGCGTACCCACGCGCAAGACGGCGATATGGTGTTCTTTGGCGCTGATCGTGCCAATGTGGTGGCGGATGCATTAGGGGCTTTGCGCCTGAAACTCGGACGCGATCTGGCGATTACTGATGAAAACGCCTGGAAGCCATTGTGGGTCATCGACTTCCCGATGTTTGAAGAAAATGGCGAAGGTGGCTTGAGTGCGATGCACCATCCGTTTACCGCACCGAAAGAGATGAGCCCTGAAGAGCTGCGCGCTGCGCCAGAAACGGCGGTCGCAAATGCCTATGACATGGTCATTAACGGCTATGAAGTCGGCGGCGGCTCTGTGCGTATTCACCACGGTGCGATGCAGCAGACGGTGTTTGGCATTCTGGGCATTACCGATGAAGAGCAGCGCGAGAAGTTTGGCTTCCTGCTCGATGCACTGAAATACGGTACGCCGCCACACGCCGGTCTGGCCTTTGGCCTGGACCGTCTTGTGATGTTGCTGACCGGCACCGATAATATTCGTGATGTTATCGCTTTCCCGAAAACCACCGCCGCCGCCTGTCTGATGACCGAAGCGCCGAGCTTTGCGAATCCTGCTGCGTTGGCAGATTTAGGCATTGCGGTGGTGAAAAAGGACACTGCAGAGAATAAATAAGATGGCCTTTAAGCATCCCGTGTCGGTATTGGTGGTGATTTTTGCACAGGATACCGGACGGGTGCTGATGCTACAGCGGCGCGACGATCCTGGGTTCTGGCAGTCGGTCACCGGCAGCCTTGAACCGGGTGAGACACCGGCGCAGACCGTGGTACGTGAAGTGTGGGAAGAAACCGCGATTGATATCGTGCAGGCCAACGCCGTGGTGATTGAGACAGGTAAAGCCATTGATTTTGAAATCTTTGCGCATTATCGCCATCGCTATGCACCGGGCACCACACATAACCGTGAACATTGGTTTACCTTGGCGTTGCCTCATGAGCAGGACGTCACGCTGACCGAGCATCTGGCTTTTCAATGGTTACTGCCCGCGCAGGCTGCGGCATTAACCAAGTCCTGGTCTAATCGTCAGGCAATTGAAGAATTCGTATTAATCTAAGTCGCGCAGTGGTCTGGCGGAGAACGAAGTCGGTACCGCGAGCCCGCGCGAAGTAACAAGAGAGAGAGTGATCATGGCTGGACACAGTAAATGGGCAAACACCAAACACCGTAAAGCGGCGCAGGATGCCAAGCGCGGTAAGATTTTCACCAAAATCATTCGTGAGCTGGTGACGGCGGCGAAACTGGGCGGTGGCGATGCGGGTTCTAACCCTCGTCTGCGCGCAGCGATGGATAAGGCGTTGTCCAATAACATGACGCGCGACACCATGAACCGGGCCATTGCACGTGGTGTGGGCGGTGAAGATGATTCCAATATGGAAACCATCATCTATGAAGGTTACGGTCCAGGCGGCAGCGCCATCATGATTGAATGCCTGAGTGATAACCGTAACCGTACCGTGGGTGAAGTGCGTCACGCCTTTACCAAAACCGGTGGTAACCTCGGCACCGATGGCTCTGTGGCCTATTTATTCAGTAAGAAAGGTGTGATTTCATTTGCCCCGGGTCTGGATGAAGACACCGTGATGGATGCCGCACTGGAAGTGGGCGCAGAAGATGTGGTGGCGTATGACGACGGCGCTATCGATGTGTTCACCGCGTGGGAAGAGTTGGGCAAGGTGCGCGATGCGTTAGAAGCGGCAGGCTTGAAAGCAGACAGCGCTGAAGTGGCGATGATCCCTTCGACCAAAGCCGATATGGATGCGGAGACGGCACCTAAACTGCTGCGTCTGATCGATATGCTTGAAGATTGCGACGATGTGCAGGAAGTTTACCATAACGGTGAAATTTCTGATGAGGTAGCGGCAACGCTGTAATGGCTGGCCTGCACCCTGAACCCGATGTCCGGAGTTTGATATGGCGATAATTCTGGGCATCGATCCTGGTTCCCGTGTGACCGGTTATGGCGTGATACGCCAGGTCGGTCGGCAGTTGAGCTATTTGGGCAGCGGCTGTATTCGTACCAACAGCACCGATTTGCCCGCGCGTCTGAAACTGATCTACGCCGGTGTCAGCGAAATCATTACGCAGTTCAGTCCCGATTTTTTTGCTATCGAACAGGTGTTTATGGCGAAGAATGCGGATTCGGCGTTGAAGCTGGGACAGGCGAGAGGGGCGGCCATTGTGGCGGCCGTGAATCATGACCTTCCGGTCTTTGAGTATGCGGCCCGTCAGGTAAAGCAAACGGTCACCGGTACCGGTGGCGCGGAAAAGAGTCAGGTGCAACATATGGTACGTACCTTGCTAAAGCTGGCCGCTAATCCGCAGGCCGATGCTGCCGACGCCCTGGCGATTGCCATTACCCATTGCCACGTCAGTCAAAATGCGGCCCGCGTCAGCGCCTCGCCGCTTAACCTGGTACGTGGGCGTTTGCGCTAACAGGCTGGATATTCATCCAGCCTTTTTTATGTTATAACCTCCCGATAGCTCAACGAAAGGAACAGAATGTGATTGGTCGACTGCGAGGCATTATTGTAGAAAAACAACCGCCGCTGGTGGTATTGGAAGTCGGCGGAGTGGGTTATGAAGTCCATATGCCAATGACCTGTTTTTACGAACTGCCTGAACAGCATCAGGAAGCCATCATCTTTACCCAGTTTGTGGTGCGTGAAGATGCGCAATTGCTGTTTGGTTTTAATCACAAGCAAGAACGCACGCTGTTTCGCGAATTGATCAAAGTGAATGGCGTTGGTCCAAAACTGGCCCTGGCGATTTTATCGGGCATGTCTGCGCAACAGTTTGTGACTGCCGTTGAGAAAGAAGAGATCGCTTCACTGGTGAAACTGCCGGGCGTGGGCAAGAAAACTGCCGAGCGCTTAGTGGTAGAAATGAAAGATCGCTTTAAAGGCATGCACGGTGATCTGTTTGCCACCGAAGCCGAATTCACGCTCACCAGTTCGCAAGCGCCAGACAGCGACAACAACGACGCGGAAGGTGAAGCCGTCGCGGCATTGGTGGCACTGGGTTATAAACCGCAGGAAGCCAGCCGTATGGTGAGTAAACTGAATAAACCGGATGCGGATAGCGAAACCCTGATTCGTGAAGCGCTGCGCGCTGCTCTCTGAGGTGAAAGATGATTGAAGCCGATCGCCTGGTCTCTGCCAGCACGGGCAATGAAGAAGACATTATTGATCGTGCCATCCGTCCGCGTTTGCTTGATGAATATGTTGGGCAACCGCAAGTGCGCGAGCAAATGGAAATCTTTATTAAAGCGGCGAAAATGCGTGGCGATGCCCTCGATCATCTGCTGATTTTTGGTCCGCCAGGCCTGGGGAAAACCACGCTGGCGAATATCGTGGCCAATGAGATGGGCGTGAATCTGCGCACTACCTCAGGCCCGGTATTAGAGAAAGCCGGTGATTTGGCTGCCATGCTGACCAATCTGGAGCCGCACGACGTATTATTCATTGACGAAATCCATCGCCTGTCACCCGTGGTTGAAGAAGTGCTGTACCCGGCGATGGAAGATTATCAGTTGGATATTATGATCGGCGAAGGCCCGGCGGCGCGCTCGATTAAACTCGATTTACCGCCGTTTACGCTTATTGGCGCAACCACGCGCGCGGGGTCTTTAACCTCGCCACTGCGCGATCGTTTCGGCATTGTGCAGCGGCTGGAGTTTTATCAAGTACCGGACTTACAGCACATTGTTGGACGCAGCGCCCGTTGTCTGGGATTGGATCTGAGTGAAGAGGGCGCGCTGGAAGTGGCACGTCGTGCGCGCGGTACGCCGCGTATCGCGAATCGTTTGCTGCGTCGCGTGCGTGACTTTGCGGAGGTGCGCGCCGATGGCGTGATGACCGGCCCGGTTTCCGCTCAGGCTCTGGATATGCTCAACGTGGATGAACAGGGCTTTGACTACATGGACAGAAAGCTGCTGCTGGCCATCATTGATAAGTTTTCCGGTGGGCCCGTGGGTTTAGATAACCTGGCGGCAGCCATCGGTGAAGAGCGGGAAACCATCGAAGATGTGCTGGAACCCTATTTAATTCAACAGGGCTTTATTCAGCGCACGCCACGGGGTCGACTGGCAACCCCACATGCGTACAAACATTTCGGTTTAACGCGCGATGAATAATGCGCGTTCAGGGATCGCATGATCCCTGAATCCATGGGATTAGACCGTCTTTTTTACCATGCTCAGAACAAACAACGCGGCCGCCGCCAACACCACAGATGGACCGGCGGGCGTATCGTAAATCGCAGAAAACGTTAATCCACCCGTCACCGCAATCACACCGACAACCACGGCCAAACCGGCCATCTGCTCTGGAGAGCGGCTAAAGCGTCGTGCCGTTGCGGCCGGGATAATGAGCAGCGAGGTGATGATCAGTGCGCCAACAAACTTCATGGCCACGCCGATGGTCAAAGCGGTTACCAGCATCAACATCAGTTTAACGCGTTGGAGATTAACGCCGTCGACCTGCGCCAGCTCAGGACTGATGGTGACTGACAATAGCGCGCGCCATTGCCAGGCCAGAATGGCAACCACTAACACCACGCCAAGGGCGATGGTCAGCAGATCCTGTGGCGTGACAGCCAACAGATCACCAAACAGATATGACATCAAATCAACGCGCACGTTGGACATTAAACTCACGACAACCATACCGAGCGAAAGCGCACTGTGCGCCATGATCCCCAGTAGAGTGTCAATCGCGAGGTGAGGGCGACGTTCCAGCCACACCAATCCCAACGAAAGCAACAGCGTGACGGCAATCACCGCATAAAAGGGATTAACATTGAGGAGCAGGCCAAAGGCTACGCCCAATAAAGAGGCATGCGCCAGCGTATCGCCAAAATAGGACATTCGACGCCACACCACAAACGATCCCAGCGGGCCGGCAGCCACAGCCAACATCACACCCGCCAGCCAGCCGGGCAGTAACAATTCAATCATGACGGGCCTTGTCCTCTGCGCAAAATAATACGTCCCTTTAAATCGTGACGGTGATTATGGTGATGCCGATAGATAGCCAGTTGCTCTGCGCCACGTGGACCAAACATCGAAATGAATTCCGGGTGGCTGGATACGGCTTCAGGTGTGCCAGAGCAGCAAATATGATGATTAAGGCACAGCACCTCATCGGTTTTGGCCATCACCAGATGCAAGTCGTGTGACACCATCAACACCCCGCAATTCAGCTCATTGCGCAGTTGGTTGATCAGGTCATACAACGCCACTTGCCCATTCACATCGACGCCCTGCGTAGGCTCATCCAGCACCAATAACTGCGGTTGATTGATCAGCGCACGCGCCAGCAGCACGCGCTGCATTTCGCCGCCAGACAGTTTTTGCAGTGGATAATGAATAAGGTGACCGGCTTGCACACGCATCAGCGCCGGCAGGATATCCGCCTTGTTGACCTGCGGGCGCAAGCGCATAAAACGCTCTACCGTTAGCGGCAGTGTTGGGTCAAGGTGCAATTTTTGGGGCACATAACCAATGCGCAGTTTCGGCAGTTGGGTGAGTATCCCGCTGTCCGGCTTAATCAGCCCGAGCACGACACGCACCAGCGTGGATTTACCTGCGCCATTCGGCCCCAGCAACGTAAGAATACGGCCAGGCTGTATCTGTAATGACACATCAGAGAGTACCCGGCGGGTACCAAAGCTGACGGCCACGTTTTCCAAACGAATAAGAGACGACATTGTGATTTTAGGTTGCCAAACAATTAGAATGTTATAATATCACGTTTTCTGCAAAACAGACGATGGACTAGACGCATTATGTTACATAAAAAACACGCTCGCTTCTGCGCACTTAGCGCCCTTGTTTTTGGTGGTTTTCTGAGTACGGCAACCCAGGCGGCCGTGGTGGCTTCTGTGAAGCCCGTAGGCTTTATCGCAGCAGCCATTGCGGATGGCGTGACACCGGTTGAAATCCTGCTACCCGATGGCGCATCAGAACATGATTATGCGCTGCGTCCATCAGATATAAAACGTATTAAATCCGCAGACTTACTGGTCTGGGTTGGGCCCGAAATGGAAGCCTTTCTGCCCAAAGCCGCTGCGCAAATTCCCGCGAATAAAAACCTCGAACTTGCCGATCTTAACACTATTAAGCCGCTATTAGTGAAAGGGAGTGAAGAGGAAGAAGAGCATCATGAACATGCCCATCACGCGGGTTCAGATAACCATGATGAAGCGCATGACCATCACCATCATGGTGAATATAATATGCACCTGTGGATGTCACCTGAGATTGCACGGCAATCGGCAGTTGCAATCCATGCAAAATTATTGGAACTTATGCCGCAAAGCAGAGACAAATTAGACGCTAACCTGCAACATTTTGAGGCCAGCCTGGCCTCGGCAGATAAGTCAATCGGCGCTCAGCTGGCACCCGTCAAGGATAAGGGATATTTCGTTTTTCACGATGCTTATAGCTACTTTGAAAAACACTACGGTCTTTCCCCACGTGGGCATTTTACCGTCAATCCTGAAATCCAGCCCGGTGCACAGCGGTTACATCAAATACGAACAGAGTTGGTTGAGCAAAAGGCGGAATGCGTCTTTGCTGAGCCACAATTCAGACCAGCCGTTATCGAAGCAGTGGCACGCGGTACACAGGTACGCCAGGGGACATTAGATCCACTTGGCACAAACATTAGCGTCGCACGCGACAGCTATGTTCAATTCCTGCAGCAATTATCCGGCCAATATGCGAGCTGTCTGAAAGGAGCCTAGAGGAAATACTGAGTGCAACAGTTAGCCCGCGCTGTCGCCCTGGCGTTTAACCAGTTACCCCGACCCCACCGCGTAATGCTGGGGTCATTAACCGTAGCAACCTTGGCCGTCGCTGTCTGGCGGCCATACGTTTATCATCCCTCCGATGATCCCACGCCGATTGTTAAACACGTCGAGCTGGAAAAAAACGAACTGCGTACCTTGATTCCTGAAGCCAGTGAACCGCTGGATCAGGCAACCCCCGATGACGATATCCCGCAAGACGAGATAGATAAGGATGTGCCGGATGAAACCGGGACACACGACTATGTCGTTTCCAGTGGCGATACCCTCAGCAGTGTGCTGAATCAGTATGGTATCGATATGGGCGAAATTGCCCAGTTGGTGAAAGCGGATAAAGAGCTGCGTAATCTGGCGATTGGTCAGCAACTCTCCTGGACATTAACGGACGATGGGCAACTGAATCGCCTGACGTGGGAAATCAACCGCCGCGAGACCCGCACCTACGACCGCACTGGCAATGGATTTAAAATGTCCAGCGAGATGCAAAAAGGCGAGTGGGTGAATAAAGCCATGAGCGGTACAGTGAGCGGCAGTTTTGCTGCCAGCGCACAAAGTGCCGGCCTGACCAGTGGCGAAACCAGTGCGGTGATCAAAGCCATGCAGTGGCAGATGGATTTCCGTAAGCTGCGCAAAGGCGATAAGTTTGCCGTCTTGATGTCACGCGAAATGCTCGATGGCAAGCGCGAGCAAAGTCAGTTACTGGGTGTGCGTGTACGCAGCAGCGGTAAAGATTATTACGCTTTCCGTTCTGAGGATGGCAAATTCTACGATCGCAATGCTTCCGGACTCGCGCGCGGCTTTATGCGTTTTCCTACCGTGAAACAGTTCCGCGTCTCTTCTAATTACAATCCGCGCCGCGTCAATCCGGTGACCGGGCGTATCGCGCCGCATAAAGGCGTCGACTTTGCGATGCCACTAGGCACCCCCGTATTAGCCGTCGGTGACGGTGAAGTGGTGATTGCTAAACGCAGTGGTGCGGCGGGCAACTATGTGGCGATTCGTCATGGGCGTCAGTACACCACCCGCTACATGCATTTAAAGAAACTGCTCGTCACGCCGGGTCAAAAAGTGAAACGCGGCGATCGTATCGCCTTATCCGGTAATACCGGACGTTCAACCGGCCCGCATCTGCATTATGAAATTTGGGTCAATAATCAGGCCGTGAACCCGCTGACCGCCAAGTTGCCGCGTAGCGAAGGGTTGACCGGTAAAGATCGCCGCGATTATCTGGCTCAGGTGCGCGAGATCCAACCGCAGTTAACGTTCTGATTGACGGCTTTTAACGCAAACCGGTGTCCTTTGACGCCGGTTTTGTCTTTTAAGCCATTGCAAATTTAGCCCTCACCACTATCATTAGCGCGTCAATGTTTGAGGCGAGTGCATGGAAAACAACAAGAAAAGTCAGGTCGAGTTCATTCCCATCTTTCAGAAGGCCTTTTTACATCCAAAATACTGGGGGGCCTGGCTGGGGCTGGGAGCGATGGCGGGTATCGCCATGTTGCCTGCGCGTGTTCGCGATCCCTTTCTTGGCCGGGTAGGCCGACTGGCAGGTAAGTTGGCGAAGAGCGCCCGTCGTCGTGCGCAAATCAATTTATTTTACTGCCTGCCTGAGCTGCCGGAATCACAGCGTGAGCAAATCATTGATCAGATGTTTGCCACTGCGCCACAAGCCATGGTGATGATGGCGGAATTAGGCATGGGCAGCGCAGAAAAGATCCGCCAGCGTGTGGATTGGCACGGGCGTGAAATCATTGATCAACTGCGAGACGAACAGCAGAACGTCATCTTCCTGGTTCCGCACGGTTGGGGCGTCGACATCCCGGCGATGTTGCTGGCGTCAGAAGGGCAAAAGATGGCGGCGATGTTCCATAACCAGCGCAATCAGTTGATTGATTACGCCTGGAATGCCGTGCGTCGTCGCTTTGGTGGTCGCATGCACGCACGTAACGATGGCATTAAGCCGTTTATCGCCTCGGTGCGCCAGGGATACTGGGGATATTATCTGCCCGATCAGGATCACGGGGCCGAACACAGTGAGTTTGTTGATTTCTTCGCGACTTACAAAGCCACACTGCCTGCGATTGGTCGCTTAATGAAAGTGTGCCGGGCGAAAGTGGTACCGCTGTTTCCGGTATATAACGGCGACACGCATCGGCTGGAAGTGTATATCCGCCCGCCAATGGAAGGTCTGCTTGACGCTGACGATAACACCCTTGCTCGTCGCATGAATGAAGAAGTTGAAGTGTTTGTGCGACCGCATCCAGAACAGTACACCTGGATTTTGAAATTACTGAAAACGCGGAAAGAGGGTGAGGTTGAGCCTTATGAACGCGCAGAGTTATTCCCGCGCAAATAAAACCAAGGCCGGCATGATGCCGGCCTTGTCTTTACAGTGCTGTCAGTTGCGTCCTGCGCTGACGTTCACGCAGAAATGCCCGCACCAGCATCAGCCAGGCCAGTCCGCAAATCAGGTTGATCGCGCTAAACAGGCCGTTGCCGCCGGTGAAATAGCCGAATTTGGCAATTTCAATGCCAATGGCAAACACGATAATACTCAGCATGCCCAGCATCGCCGCAACGCTGCCTTTGCCAGAGGTGCTGGAGAACAACGTCAGGCGGTACAATCCCGCATTCACCAGTCCGCAGCCAAACGCGTAGAGGCTAAGACCGGCCGTCATCCACAGGTAGCTGTGGCTGCTGGCAAGGGTAGCGACGGCGGCAATCACTAAGCCGATAATAACGGGCCACGCGCCCAGTTTCAGCGGTTGCTCAATCGGCAGGCGCCCAGCCAGTTTACCCAGCAGCAGGTTGCCAGCAATCATCGATAAGAACACCGGCAACTGCAGCAAGGCATAATCCATGCGCGACAGTCCTTCGTCATGGATCAAGATAACCGGTGAGAGCGCCACCCACGACAGCATGGGGATCGCGACCAACCCCAGCGCGACGGAGCCACCGACCACCTGTTTGTCTTTCGCCAACTGCCAGTATCCGCGCCCCAGCGACCCCAGCGACAGTGACAGTTCGCGATTGCCTGCCGTTTCAGGCATCCGGCGCCACAAACCAAACAGTGCGATGCCGGTAATGACGGCAAACAGCGTAAACATCTCACGCCAGCCCCACAGCGTCAGGAAGCCAGCGCCTGCCACCGGACCCAGCAAGGGGGCCAGTAGCGCAACGTTGGCCATCAATGCCATCATGCGTACGCTCAGCGTCTCATCAAAGGCTTCTTGCACGGCCGCATAGCCGACGGCACCGATAAAGCACAGGCTGATACCCTGCAGGAAACGCATCGCCACAAATTGCTCAATGCTGGCAACCCAATGCATGGCGATACAAGAGAGCAAAAAGAACAGTACGCCGCCCAACATAACCGGACGTCGCCCGTACTTATCCGACAGCGGGCCTAACAGCCACTGCAGCACAATACCGCCAATCAAATAGCCCGTCAGGGAAGAAGAAACCCACTCTGGGCCAACAGCAAACTCTTCGGTGACTTGCAGCATGCCCGGTTGAATCATGTCGTGGGCGATATAGGTGGCGAATTCAAACAGCACCAACGACAAAGGAAAAAGGAGATAGCGCCCGGTTATCTGCGTTATCGGAGTAAAAGAGGCCATTCACGAAAGCTCCATGATCATAAAAGCGCGACCGCAAAAGGCGGCCGCGCTGAAGTGTACGTTAATAATATGCTAAACGGGTGACTTAACGACGCGCCCCACGTTTAAAAGCCGCGATCGGGTTGGCCATTTGCCCGGCAAACTTTAAAGCACCCGCGGGATCGGCCAGATTCAACATCTGCTGGTTATTCGCTAACTGCAATCGGTTCAGGCAGGAGTGCTCAAAGCTATCGGCGAACAAGTCATAACGTGCAAACTTGTGTGCCAGTTGCGGGTGCGCATCGGCCCATTCATAAATCGTGTCAGCGACGCACTGCCAAAAACGCTGCTCATCCAGGGTGTTGCTCTCGTGCAGAATGCCGCTGACAAAACGGAAAAAGCAGTCGAACACATCGGTGAAGATCGCCAACAATTTTAACGGCTCAGGGACGTCAACGGCCAGACGCTGGGCTTTTTCCGGCAGCACGGCGTCAGCGTCCAGTACGGCAATCTCTTCACCAATATCCTTCATCCAGGCGCGTACCGGAACATTGTTCTCCAATACCAAAATCAGGTTTTCCCCGTGCGGCATAAAGACCAGATCATGCTGATAAAAACAGTGCACCAGCGGGCTGAAATAACAGCGCAGATAGTGTCTGATCCAGCTTTCTGCCTCTAAACCGGAGTCTTTAATCAGCAGAGGCAGTAACGCCTGCTGCTGGTCATCGATATGCAGCAGGGAGGCCATGGTCATCAAACGTTGATTTGGGGCGAGTTGTGCCTGCGGGTTATCTCGCCACAATGCGGCAAACATCTTTTTGTACGCCGAATCGCCTTTGATCGCCTGTTCAAAGTAGCGATTGTGATAGCCGATGGCGGCCACTTCGCGCAGGATCGCGAAATTACAGTGCGATTTCAGCCACTGATCATTGTCGACGAGCTGCTCCAGCCACTGGTTGATAGCGGGCGTGGTTGCCATGTAATAGGGTGACAGGCCGCGCATAAAGCCCATATTCAACACTGACAGCGCCGTTTTAACATAGCGCTTGTTGGGCTGGCTGCGGTTGAAGAAAGTACGAATAGATTGCTGAGCCTGATAGTGATCGTCACCTTCACCGAGCCAAATAATATTCTCACTGGCGATATCTGCGGCAAAAACGGTGAGTAACTTATGCGTCCACTGCCAGGGGTGTACGGGCATAAACAAGTAATCAGCCCCATTGACCTGCCGCCGTTGCAGTTCCGCGTTAAAGCGTGCAATCAAGACGTCACCGAGCTCTTCGGTGATCAGTTGCTGATAACTCAGGGCATCCAGGCTGGAAAAGTGTGCATTCCGGGTATGGACAGCCACCCAAACCAGCGTGACGGGTGTGGCAACTTCGGGCGCGTAGGCCAGATAGTCATGGGCATCAAATCCGATACGGCCATTGTTTGCCACAAAGCACGGATGGCCTTCGGTCATGGAGGACTCTACCGTTTGAAAATCTGCACTCAGCAAGGCGACACTGTCAGGATTGCCTTTCTGCAATTTCCAGGCGGTGCCCGACAAGGTGCTGCTGATCTCTTCCAGATAGGTCGCCAACATGGCATCTGGAATGCCTATGTGGGTATAGAACTCAATGATAAAGGTGATGGCATCCAGCTGTTGGGGTTGGCCATTATCCCACTTTTGCAGAGAATCAGCGTCAATCGCCCAATGCTCCAACGCCAGAGGTTGGGCATGAAAGCGGTACTCTTTTTCACTGGCAGGCACGACAAGTAGCCAACTGCCATCGGGTAATCGCTGCGGGGTCAGCAGGCGCTCATGTGCAAATTCCGCGATGGCCTTGCGCACCAACTGGCGATTTGCGTGCGCCCAGTGCTGTTGTGTCAAATGCTCGCCGCGCACCAAAGATTGTTTCCCTGACATCTGCAAATGCTCCCGTTGTTGTGCCTGTTGATAATCCTCTCGCTGGCAAAAAGCCAGCCAGGCCGTTTTATGGCCCATCTCGATTTGACGTTGGTAGGCAAATCCGGCGCGTTTGTTCAGCGGGTGAATTTTGCTATTTCGTACATCGGGTTCAACCACCACGCGTGTGACTTCCGGGCGACTGAACAGGTAGTCCATCACCAGGGTAAACACCTGCCAGCTAAACTGGCTAACCGGTTTCTCTGCCGGGCCCAATAACAGATGCATGCCGTAGTCGCCCGGCTGGGCGGGATAGTGTTTGCCGACGGCATCTTCTTGGGCGCGATAGCACTCCATCAAAAAGACCGCTTGCCCGTTCAGGCAGCCGATCAGGGCACCATCGGGCTGCTGTTGCAACAAGGCCTGATAGAAATCCGCAACCTGTTGCAAGGTGTGATCCTGCATGCCCCAAAACTGGGCGTAATCACGCTGGACCCAGTCATGCAAGGTTGCTGCATCGCTTTCCTGATAGCGACGCAGGGTGAAGTGGCCTGCCGGGCGCGTGGCGTGAAATAAAATCTCTGACATATCAACGATCCGATTGTGCGGGAAAGGTTTGGAACGCAATTTGACGCTCCACTGGGTAGATTTCGCGCCCCGTCATTTCGCGAATCAAGATTGAGTTGCGGTAGCTGGCCATGCCTAAATCCGGTGAGACAAAGCCGTGGGTGTGCAATTCGGCATTTTGAACAAAGACGCTGTTGTGCTCGTCAATGCTGTAATTGCGCTTGACGTCATAGCGGCCTTTTTTATCCCAGCGTAAGCGCTGTGTAATGCCTTCGATAAATTGTGGCTGCTGATACTGGTAGCCTGTCGCCATCACCAATCCGTTGGTATGGCGCACGAATTCCTGTTCTTGTTCTTCGTGCCAGAAATGCAACGCCAACTCGCCAGTGGGCTGCTTACGCACGCCACGAAGTTCAGCATGCGTAAACATATTCACGTTGAGTTCGCCGTCCAGTTGCTTCACGTACATCAGATCAAAGATGTCGTTAATCAGGCTGCTATTAATGCCTTTGTAGAGATTTTTCTGCTGGCAATTTAGCCTGTCGCGTTTATCGGCGGGAAGATTGTGGAAGTAATCGACCCAGTCGGGCGAAGTCATCTCCAGCGTGAGTTTGGTGTACTCCAGCGGATAGAAACGCGGTGCGCGTGTGATCCAGTTAAGCTGGTAACCGTGCTTGTCGATATCACTGAGCAAGTCATAGAAGATCTCAGCGGCACTTTGGCCACTGCCCAATACCGTGATGGCGGATTGCTGCTGCAAAGCCGCTTTGTCACGCAGATACTGCCCTGAATGGGTAATACGCTCGCGATACGGCGCGGCGCACTCTGGCATCCAGGGCGCCGGTCCGGTACCCAGCACCAAACGGCGGGCATGCCATACCTGCTTTTCGCCGCTTTGCGTGTGATGGCTCTCAATCACATAGCATTGCAGCGCATCGTCCCAATGCGTGTAGTCAACGCGTGTATTCCAACGTAAGCAGGTCAACTGCTGGCTCGCCCACTGGCAATACTGGTTGTACTCCTTGCGCATCAGGAAAAAGTCTTCCCGAATATAGAAGGCATACAGTTTCCCTTTCTGCTTCATGTAATTGAGCAAACTGTAGGGGCTGGTGGGATCGGCAAGGGTGACCAGGTCCGCCATAAACGGAGTTTGCAGATGCGCACTTTCGAGCATCATGCCTGTGTGCCAGTCAAAACCGGGGTTTTGGTCAAGGAACACGCCATTCAATTCTTCAATCGGCTCGGTCAGACAGGCCAACCCCAAATTGAAAGGCCCAATGCCAATAGCCACAAAGTCATAGATTTTTGTCATCGTTGTATTCTCAATGATTAGCGACATCCATTGCCCCAGGTCGTGAGAGTTCGCGTCCATAATGCTGAATCAACGCAATCACGTCCTCGATGTCGGCAAGGGTGGTGGCCGGATTTAGGAAGGTAAATTTCAGGTATTGGCGTCCATCCACTTTGGTACCAGCAACCACGGCATTACCGGAGCGGAATAACGCTTTACGAATCGACACGTTAAGCTGGTCAATTTGTGTGTCACTGCATGAGGCTTTTGGAACATAACGGAAAACTTGTGTGGAAAGCTCCGGGGCGTGCAACACGTCAATATCCGTTTCCGCCAGCAGACGTTGGTGCGTGTGCTGAGCCAGCGTCATCACAGATTCAAAGGCCTCTGCCAGCGTTTCTGGTCCCATAATGCGCAGGGTTAACCACATTTTCAGCGCATCAAAACGGCGTGTGGTCTGGATACTTTTGTTGACTAAGTTGGGTGTGCCTTCCTGTTGGGCGCTGAGAGGATTGAGGTAATCGGCATGAACGGTGACATGGCTCAGATGCTGGCGATCGCGCACAAAGAACGCGCCGCAACTGACGGTCTGGAAGAACGACTTGTGATAGTCAACGGTGACTGAACTGGCTAACTCAATGCCAGCCAGTTTCCGGCGACCCTTGTCCGATGCCAGTAAGCCACAACCGTAGGCGGCATCGACATGCATCCACAACTTATGCTGATCGCAGAGGGTAGCTATCTCCCGCAGTGGATCGATACTGCCAAAGTCGGTGGTACCTGCGGTGGCGACCACGCAGACGGGAATCAATCCCTGTTGATGGCAATCGCTAATCGCTTGCTGCAACTTTTGCACATCCATGCGGTATTTATCATCGCAAGGCACCGGGATCACCGCGTCATAACCCAATCCCAGGATGGCGGTGGATTTCTGAATACTGAAATGGCTCATCTGCGAGGTGAAAAAGCGCCATTTGCTGGCTTCCGGCGGCAGGCCCTTTTGTTTGACTAACCAGCCCGGACGTTGCTTTTCACACCAGCTATCGCGCGCCAGTAGCATCGCCATCAGGTTAGATTGCGTGCCGCCGCTGGTAAAAATGCCATCTGCGCTTTTTGGCAGGCCAATACGCGACAGGGTCCAGTCGACGACTTTTTGTTCAATCAGCGTGCCGCCCGCGCTTTGATCCCAGGTATCTACCGAGCTATTAATCGCCGCCATAATTTGTTCTGCCAGCAGAGAGGGCAGGGCAACCGGGCAATTAAGATGTGCAACATACTTAGGGAGATGGAAATAAACCGCGTCTTTTAAATACACCTCCTGCAACTCTTTTAAAGCCAGTTCGGTATCTGCCAGTGGCTGGTTAAGATCGATTTCACGCAGGCGAGGCGCCAGTTCGTGCGGCAAAATGCCACTAAAAGGTTTTTCTGTTTGATTAAAGGTGTCTTGTATTAGCGCTAAAGCGCGCTGGGTTTGCTGTGCATAATCTTCCAGTCGTGCCTGATTGAAAATGTAACGTTCCGCCTGCGTTACGGGGGGGATATCGGCTGCGGATGAAACACGTTGCGAGGAATGAAAGACCATACCTGTACCTTTATTTGGGATATAGAACACCTGCCGTCAATGAATAAAGACAGCCTCATACGCCCAAGCCAAACTTGACTCAGTTAAAAATATCTAATTATTGTGGGGCGTTAAGCCCGTTGTCACGCGGTGACATTTTTATGGGGTAAAACACTTAGTGGAGCAAAGACCTCCAAATGTTGCGGTTTTATAGGCTAAAAGTTGACAGTAACGTCCAATTACTAATGCAAATCGGATTATAAATACAAATCATTATCATTCAATAGTCTTGTTGTGACAAAATTGTGATAAGTATTATTAATATTTAAAGTGTGATGTAGATCACATTGAGCGGGGTTGATGATGCCAGGAGAAGCAGAGAGAGCATAAAAAACGGCGCCGCAGCGCCGTCAGAAGTGGATAACCTGATGGGTTATTCGACGCGCAGTACGCGCGTGGTGTTGGTGGTGCCGGTGGTGGCCATCACGTCACCTTGCGTCACGATGACCAGATCGCCGGAGACCAGGAAGCCTTTGTCACGTAGAAGATTGACCGCATCGTGGGCTGCTGCAACGCCATCGTTGTTGCTGTCAAAGAACACCGGAGTCACACCGCGATACAGTGCGGTCAGGTTTAATGTGCGCTCATGACGAGACAGCGCGAAAATGGGTAAACCAGAGGTGATACGTGAAGTCATTAACGCAGTACGACCCGATTCTGTCATGGTGATGATAGCGGTTACACCTTGCAGGTGGTTGGCGGCATACATGGCAGACATCGCAATGGCTTCTTCAATATTATCGAATTGCACATCCAGACGGTGTTTAGAGACGTTGATGCTGGGGATCTTCTCGGCACCCAGACACACTTTTGCCATCGCGCTGACGGTTTCTGCAGGATATTGACCCGCAGCGGTCTCAGCCGACAGCATCACCGCATCGGTGCCATCGAGCACGGCGTTGGCCACGTCCATGACTTCGGCGCGCGTCGGCATTGGGTTGGTGATCATCGATTCCATCATCTGCGTCGCGGTGATCACGGTGCGGTTCAGTTGGCGTGCACGGCGGATCAGGGCCTTTTGAATGCCGACCAATTCAGGATCACCGATTTCTACGCCCAAATCACCGCGCGCCACCATCACCACATCTGACGCCAGAATCACGTCATCCATGGCTTCCTGCGTTGTCACCGCTTCAGCACGTTCCACCTTGGCGACAATCATTGCGTCGCAGCCTGCATCGCGCGCCAGGCGACGCGCATAATGCAAATCTTCTCCACAGCGCGGGAAAGAGACCGCCAGATAATCCACACCGATTTTCGCGGCGGTCAAAATGTCCGCTTTGTCTTTTTCGGTCAGGGCTTCGGCGGACAGGCCACCGCCTAACTTGTTAATGCCTTTATTGTTCGATAACGGGCCACCGACCGTGACTTCAGTGAAGACTTTCATGCCTTGCACTTCCAACACTTTTAGCTGCACACGCCCATCATCCAGCAGCAAAATATCACCCGGGACCACATCAGCAGGCAGCCCTTTGTAGTCGATGCCGACGCGCTCTTTGTCGCCTTCACCCTTGCCTAAGTTGGCATCCAGCAGGAAGCGGTCGCCGACGTTGAGAAATACTTTGCCTTCTTTAAAGGTAGAGACACGAATTTTCGGCCCCTGAAGATCGCCCAAAATGGCAACGTGACGGCCTAATTTAGCCGCGATTTCACGCACTTTTTGTGCACGGAGACCGTGATCCTCTGGCGTACCGTGGGAGAAATTCAAACGCACCACGTTGGCACCGGCAGCAATGATTTTTTCCAGATTATTATCGCGGTCGGTTGCTGGGCCCAGGGTGGTCACAATCTTCGTTCTTCTGAGACGTCTTGACATGTATGACTCCATTATTTTAAACGCGGTGTTGCTTAAGCAATCACATAGTTGAGTATGTGTAAACGGGAAGAACCTTTACGCCAACGGCGACAGAGGTGTGTTACGGGAAACGTCAGCGTTTCTCTGGCACCTCAAACATACTTGTTACGTAGCCATTACTAATACATAACATATCTGCTCGCGCTAGCGGATGTAAACGTTATCTCTTGTTTATCGTTGGCTGTGCAGCATCGTTTTGCACTGCCTTATCAAAGCGCGAATCGCGTAAGGCTTCTTTGACCCGCTTCAGGTTATCGCGGAATTTTTCCCCTCGGTGCAAAGTAAATCCTGTTGCCAGCACATCGATCAGCGTTAATTGTGCCAGGCGAGAGACCATCGGCAGATAAATATCGGTGTCCTCTGACACATCAATCGCCAGCGTCAACGTCGCAGCCTGCGCCAGCGGCGTGCCTGAAGAGGTGATGGCCAGCACCGTTGCGCCGTTATCACGCGCCATATGCGCCAGTTCCACCAACGATTTGGTTCTGCCCGTATGGGAAATAAGCACAACGACATCATCAGGTTGGCTGTTTATACAACTCATGCGTTGCACCACGATGTCATCGCTGTACATCACGGGCACATTAAAGCGAATAAATTTATTCATCGCGTCATGTGCCACGGCGGCAGACGCACCAAGGCCGAAAAAGGCGATTTTGTTTGCCTGCACCAGCGCGGTCACGGCGAGCGCAAGCAGGTCAGACGAGAGTTGTTGCCGTACCTGCGTTAATCCCGCCAACGCAGAGTCAAAAATTTTCTGCGTGTAGGTCGCAACGTCGTCACCGGCATCGATATTTCGGCTCACCCAGGGCGTGCTTTGAGCCAAACTTTGCGCCAGTTGTAGCTTGAAGTCAGGAAAGCCTTTGGTGCCCAACCGATGGCAGAAGCGATTAACGGTAGGTTCACTGACTGCTGCGGCTTCAGCTAAACGCGCGATGCTGGCGTGAATAGCCTCATGCGGGGCGGCCAGTATCCGTTCGGCGACTTTGCGTTCAGATTTACTCAGGTTTTCCAGACCGGTGTGGATCTTTTCCAGCATATTCATAACGCGGTGTACTCAATCTTTTTTATCGATTTCTGCCACAGGAGAAATCATCCATCCATTGCGCGACTATACCCCGCCTGCAGGAGTGGCTGGGCGTTGTGCACTGAATATCCAGCGTTTTTTTGTCATAACATGATAGATATCGCTTTTTTTAAGGTATTTGCACAGGCGTTCAGGCAGGTGACGGCGGGGATGCTATGGGGCTTTTCTGCGCGACAGAGAAGACGATGCGTGCGGTGATGCCTGCGGGCAGGTTTACGTCGCTAAGCCAAACAAGTACATTGTAGCGTAAGAAAATTACAATAAGGTCCTGTTCATTATCACCATTCTGAACGGGGTTATCCTGCAACGAGGAGAGTAAAATGGCGGTTACGCATACAGCTGAGGCCTGTGACCTGGTTATTTTCGGTGCCAAGGGCGATTTGGCACGCCGAAAGTTGTTACCTTCACTGTACCAGTTGGAAAAAGCCGGACAGACGCACCCCGATACGCGCATCATTGGCGTAGGGCGCGCAGACTGGGATAAAGCGGCCTACATTAACGTGGTTCGTGAAGCGCTTGAAACCTTCATGAAAGAGAAGATCGACGAAGCGCTGTGGGACAAGCTCAGCAGCCGACTGGATTTTTGCAACCTCGATGTCGATGATGCCAGTGGTTTTACGCGCTTAGGCAAAATGCTGGATCAAAAAAAGCGTACCACCATTAACTATTTTGCCATGCCGCCAAATACCTTCGGTGCAATTTGTAAAGGTCTCGGCCAGGCCAAATTAAATGCGAAGCCTGCGCGCGTAGTGATGGAAAAGCCGCTGGGTACCTCACTGGAAACCTCTCAGGAAATCAATGACCAGGTTGGTGAATATTTCGAAGAGTGCCAGGTCTTCCGTATCGACCACTACTTAGGTAAAGAGACGGTGTTAAACCTGTTGGCGCTGCGTTTTGCAAACTCCTTGTTTGCCAACAACTGGGATAACCGTACGATCGATCACGTGCAAATTACCGTGGCAGAAGAGGTCGGGATTGAAGGACGCTGGGGCTACTTTGATAAAGCAGGCCAGATGCGCGATATGATTCAAAACCACTTGCTGCAAATTCTGACCATGATCGCGATGTCACCACCGTCCGATCTCAGTGCCGACAGCATTCGTGATGAAAAAGTGAAAGTGCTGCGTTCTTTACGCCGTATCGATCACAGCAATGTGCGTGAGAAAACCGTGCGTGGTCAGTACACTGCCGGTTTTGTACAGGGTAAAAAAGTGCCAGGTTATCTGGAAGAAGAGGGGGCAAACAAATCCAGTAATACGGAAAGTTTTGTCTCTATTCGCGTCGACATCGACAACTGGCGTTGGGCGGGTGTTCCCTTCTATTTGCGTACCGGTAAGCGTTTGCCGACCAAATGTTCAGAAGTCGTGGTGTACTTTAAAAACCCCGAAATGAATCTGTTTAAAGACTCCTGGCAGGAGCTGCCGCAGAACAAATTAACCATTCGTTTGCAGCCAGACGAAGGGGTGGATATTGAGATCCTGAATAAAGTGCCAGGGCTTGATCATAAACACAACCTGCAAACCACCAAGCTGGATCTGAGCTACTCGGAAACCTTCAACCAGTCGCATTTGGCTGACGCCTATGAACGTCTGTTGCTGGAAACCATGCGCGGTATTCAGGCGCTGTTTGTGCGTCGTGACGAGGTAGAAGCCGCATGGAAATGGGTTGACTCCATTATCAATGCCTGGGCTGCTGATAATGAAGCGCCGAAACCTTATCAGGCCGGTACATGGGGGCCAGTGGCTTCTGTGGCCATGATTACCCGCGATGGCCGTTCCTGGAACGAATTCGAGTAATCGGCAATACGCCTTCCAGCCCGCATAATGCGGGCTTTTTTATGCGTTGCGTATGTGCATTTCAAAAAATGAACCGTTGTTTTAAAAATGTTTTCGCGTATCGTGGTTAACCTATTCTGAGGGGAGAGTGTGTGATGCAAAACTGGAAAACAAGCGCGGCAGAGATTCTCAGCACAGGACCTGTGGTGCCCGTCATTGTGGTGAATAAACTTGAGCATGCGGTGCCCATGGCGAAAGCGCTGGTGGCGGGCGGCGTGCGAGTGTTAGAGGTGACGCTGCGAACGCCCTGCGCACTGGATGCCATGAAAGCCATGATTGATGCTGTGCCAGAGGCGATTGTCGGCGCAGGCACGGTATTGAATGCGCAGCAGTTACGTGAAGTCACCGCAGCCGGTGCGCAGTTTGTAATTAGCCCGGGCCTCACCGAGCCGTTACTGCAGGCCGCCGTCGAGGGATCTGTGCCGTTGATTCCCGGCATTAGTACGGTTTCTGAATTGATGACCGGGTTAGATTATGGTTTGCGCGAGTTTAAATTTTTCCCGGCAGAAGCCAACGGGGGCGTGAAAGCGCTTCAAGCTATCGGTGGGCCTTTCCCACAGGTACGCTTTTGTCCGACGGGCGGGATCTCTCCGGCAAACTATCGCGATTACCTGGCATTAAAAAGCGTGCTGTGTATCGGTGGTTCCTGGCTGGTGCCAGCCGATGCGTTGGAGCAGGGAGATTATGCAAGAATTACGCAACTGGCTAAAGAAGCCGTTGCGGGCGCACGCGGGTAACAAAAAGGTCAGCCAGCTGAGCGGCTGGCTGACGCATTGCACGGCGCAGATTACACGCGTTGCGCTACCCCGGGCTGAACGGAGATATCACGCAGGTCACGCAGTAAACTGGCCATGTACAGTACGATCACCACCGAGAATGGCAATCCGCACAGCACCACCGCGGTTTGCATGGCGCTAAAGCTCCCGGCATACAGCAAACCAGCACACACCAGCGTCGTCATCACTGCCCAAAACACGCGTAGCCAGACAGGAGCATCATCGCTGGCTGTGCCACCGATGCTCGATAAGTTGGCAATCATCAGGGTGCCAGAGTCCACTGGCGTCAGGAACAACACAAAACTGATCACCACGGTGAAGCCTGCGGTAATCGTGGTCCACGGCAGATACTCCAGCAGTTTAAACACTGCCATCGGCGGGTCTTGCAGTGCCACCTGACCCAGCAGCGTCTGACCATGCTCCAGCACTAAACTGATGGCCGTATTGCCAAACAGTGACAGCCAGGCGAGCGTAAAGCCCAGTGGAATGAGCATGACACCCAGAATCAACTCGCGAATGGTACGGCCTTTAGAGATACGGGCAATGAATAGTCCAACAAACGGGGCCCAGGCTACCCACCATGCCCAGTAAAACAGGGTCCAGGCACCTTGCCATTGGCGGGCTTTGCCATACAGATAGACATCAAAACTGCGGCCGACCAGGGACGTCAGATAGTCGCCGGTGTTCTGCAATAATCCATTGAGTAAATTCAACGTTGGGCCCGCGAAGAAGATAAAGACCAACAGCAGGCACAAAAAGCCCACGTTGATATTGGACAGCATCGCGATGCCTTTCTCAACGCCGGTGACCGCGGCCAGCGTGGCCACAATCATCATCACCACAATCAGCACCATTAAAACATGCGTGGATTGCGGGATATGAAACAGGTAATTCAAGCCAGAATTCACCAGCAATGCGCCGATGCCCAGGTTAGTGACCATCGAGATAACGGTGACCAGGATGCCAAAGCTGTCGACCAGGTGTCCCACCCAACCGTGAATGCGCTCACCAAACAGTGGATACAGTGCAGAACGCAGGGCCAGAGGCTGGCCGCGACGATAGGCAAACCAGGCCAGCGCCGTGGCGATCAGGGCATACAGCGCCCAGCCATGCAGACCCCAATGCAAAAAGGTGATCGCCATGGCCTGCCGTGCGGCCTGCACGGTTCCGCCTTCACCTTCCGGCGGGCGCAGAAAATGGTCTAAGGGCTCGTAGGCACCGTAATACACCAGAGCTATACCGATGCCTGCAGAAAACAGCATCGCGACCCATGACAGATAGGAGAACTCGGGCTGCTCTTCTTCTTTGCCCAGTTTTAACTGGCCGTGGCGCGACATCGCCAGCCAGAACACAAAGATCATGCACGCCACCATCAGCAGCATGTAATACCAACCAAAAACATCTGCCATCCACAATTGCGCTTTGCTTAACCATTGCTGGCTGCCTTGCGGAAACAAAACCGTCAGCAGGCCAAGTAGCATAATCACGCTGGCCGAACCGATAAAAACGGGCAAGTTGACTCGAACGGGTAAAATGTTCTCATCGGAGTGATGACTTTTCACTGTCATGTGTTTTTCCCTGTACATGAAGATCCACAAATATGTCAGGCGAGCATTGCTTAACACCTGGTTAACAATGGCTGCTTTTATTTGACATTTTTGCAGCATATGCTCTATTGATTGAACGTTCAATCAATTATATTGACGGCGGAAAAAATCTGAGGAGAAATGAGACGGTGCGCAAAGATATTCCGGAACAGCGCAAGGAACAGTTGATTAACGCTGCCTTCGAAACCATTGGTGACGTTGGCCTGGCGGGAATCACGCTTTCGCAGGTTGCGAAAGAAGCAGGGATGTCGACAGGGATTGTCAGTCACTATTTTGGTGATAAAGAGGGACTCCTCCACGCCACGATGCGCAAGGTGTTGCGCGATCTGCATGACGCTGTTGCCGCGATCCGGGCAAACGCAGGCAGAGATGCTCAGTCACAACTGTTTGCCATCATTGACGGTAACTTCGATCCCAGCCAAACCAGCGAAACGTCCATGCGTGCCTGGCTCGATTTTTGGGCTGCCAGTATGCACAGCGCAGAACTGCGACGCCTCCAACGCGTAAACGACCACCGTCTGTTTTCTAATATCAGCTATCAGTTTCAGCGCGTGCTGCCGCTGAGAGAGGCCCGTGCTGCGGCCCGGGGTCTCGCCGCTTTGATTGACGGTCTGTGGCTGCGTGGCAGCCTGACCGGTGAACATTTTGATGCGCATCAAGCCAGCTTAATTGCCCGCGATTATGTGGAACAAAAGCTGGTGGCATGCGTTTAAGACCCAGCCCATGAATGAAGGAAATCAACACATGGCTAAATTCCCACTGCAAAAACTCTATATTCACGGCCAGCTAACGGACGCGAGCGGAAGTGAAGTGTTCCAAACCCTCAACCCTGCCAACGGTGAAGTCTTGGCCGAGGTGCAGCGTGCAACTGAAGCCGATGTTAACCGTGCGGTAGCCAGCGCGGCCCAGGGCCAGCGTGTGTGGGCGGCGATGACGGCCACTGAACGTTCACGCATATTGCTGCGTGCCGTCGCGATTCTGCGCGAACGTAATGATGAACTAGCCCAGTTGGAAACGCTGGACACCGGCAAACCGTATTCTGAAACCTCCGCCGTGGATATCGTGACCGGTGCCGATGTGTTGGAGTATTACGCTGGCCTGGCCACCCTGATTGAAGGCGAGCAGTATCCTCTGCGTGAGACCAGCTTCTTTTACACCCGTCGCGAGCCGCTGGGTGTGACGGCCGGTATCGGTGCCTGGAACTATCCGATTCAAATTGCACTGTGGAAATCCGCACCGGCGCTGGCTGCTGGCAACGCCATGATCTTTAAACCCAGTGAAGTCACACCGTTGACGGCGCTGAAACTGGCCGAAATCTATACCGAAGCAGGCGTCCCCGATGGCGTGTTTAACGTGGTGCAGGGAGCAGGGCGTCAGGTAGGACAATGGCTAACCGAGCATCCAGGCATTGAGAAAATCTCGTTTACCGGTGGCATCGAAACCGGCAAAAAAGTGATGGCCAGTGCGGCGGGCTCTACGCTGAAAGACGTTACCATGGAGCTGGGCGGCAAATCGCCACTGATTATCCTGCCGGATGCGGATATCGACATGGCGGCGGATATTGCCATGATGGCGAACTTCTACAGTTCAGGCCAGGTGTGTACTAACGGCACTCGCGTGTTCGTGCATCGTTCGCAAAAGGCGGCATTCGAGCAGGCGCTGTTGCTGCGCGCCAAACGTATCCGCTTAGGACAACCCCAAGATCCCGAGACCAACTTTGGCCCTCTGGTGAGCTTTGCCCATATGGAAAATGTGCTGCGCTACATTGAGCTGGGCAAAAGTGAAGGTGCGACGCTGTTGACCGGCGGGGCTCGCGAAACCACAGGCGCCTACGCACAAGGTGCGTTTGTGCAGCCTACCATCTTCACTGATTGCGAAGACCGGCACACCATCGTGCAAGAAGAGATCTTTGGACCGGTGATGAGCATCCTTACCTATGATGACGAAGAAGAAGTCATTTGTCGCGCCAATGACACCCATTTTGGACTGGCTGCGGGTGTGGTTACGCCTGATTTAGTGAAAGCCCACCGTATTATTCATCGCCTGGAGGCGGGGATTTGCTGGATCAATAGCTGGGGTGAATCGCCAGCGCAAATGCCGGTTGGGGGTTACAAGCAGTCGGGTGTTGGCCGCGAAAACGGTATTACGACACTGGCGCACTACACACGCATTAAATCCATTCAGGTTGAACTGAATCCGTTCACCTCTGTGTTTTAACAAAAGGACATCATCATGAGTACCAGGGAGTATGACTACATCATCATTGGTGCGGGTTCTGCTGGCAACGTACTGGCAACCCGATTGACAGAAGACCCCGAGGTTAGCGTTTTGCTGCTGGAAGCGGGCGGCCCAGACTATCGCATGGATTTTCGTACCCAGATGCCTGCGGCATTGGCTTTCCCTCTCCAGGGACGTCGCTATAACTGGGCCTATGTGACCGATCCTGAACCGCATATGAATAATCGCCAGATGGAGTGCGGACGCGGAAAAGGGTTGGGCGGCTCGTCGCTGATCAACGGCATGTGTTATATCCGCGGTAATGCGATGGACTACGACAATTGGGCAAAACATCCTGGTCTGGAAAACTGGAGCTATCTGGATTGTTTGCCCTATTTCAAAGCGGCAGAGCGCCGTGACATCGGTGGCAATGATTATCACGGCGATAACGGCCCGGTGAGTGTGACCACGCCAAAACAGAATAACAACGTGCTGTTCCATGCAATGGTAGAAGCCGGAGTGCAGGCAGGGTATCCGCGCACGGATGATCTCAATGGTTATCAGCAAGAGGGCTTTGGCCCGATGGATCGCACCGTGACGCCAAAAGGCCGCCGAGCCAGCACGGCACGCGGCTATCTGGATCAAGCGCGTGCACGTCCCAATCTGACCATTGAAGTGCATGCCACTACCGATCGCATTTTGTTCGATAATAAGCGGGCGACGGGCGTGTGCTGGTTGCAAAATGATAAGCAAGAGCAGGCGCGAGCGCGCCGTGAAGTGCTGCTGTGTGCCGGTGCGATCGCGTCTCCACAAGTGCTGCAACGTTCGGGTGTCGGCCCTGCTGAACTGCTTAACCGTTTGCACATTGAGGTGGTGCACGACTTACCGGGTGTGGGGGCCAATCTGCAAGATCACCTGGAGATGTACTTGCAATACGAGTGCAAGCAGCCGGTTTCGTTATCCCCGGCGCTGGACCTGCATAACCAGCCGTTGATTGGCGCAGAGTGGTTGCTCAAGGGAACCGGTATTGGTGCCAGTAACCACTTTGAAGCAGGCGGGTTTATTCGTACTCATCAAGAGTTTGAATGGCCAAATATTCAATTCCACTTCTTGCCCGTGGCGATTAACTACAACGGATCGAACCCGATTAAAACGCACAGCTTCCAGGCGCACGTGGGATCAATGCGTTCGCCCAGTCGTGGACGGGTGCAGATCAAATCGAAAGATCCGCATGAACATCCCAGCATCCTGTTTAACTACATGGAGCACGAGCAGGACTGGCGTGAATTTCGTGCGGCGATCCGCATTACGCGTGAAATCATGCAACAGCGCGCACTGGCTCCCTTCTGCGGGCGTGAAATTTCGCCAGGTGCACATATTCAGAGTGATGAAGAATTGGATACCTTTGTGCGTGAACATGCAGAAACGGCGTATCATCCGTCATGCTCTAATGCGATGGGTTATCACGAAATGGCTGTGGTCGGTAATGATGGCAAAGTGCACGGCGTAGAAAATCTGCGAGTGGTGGATGCGTCCATTATGCCGCTGATCACCACCGGTAATTTGAATGCACCGACCATCATGATCGCCGAGAAGATCGCGGATATGATCCGTGGCCGTCCCGCACTACCACGCGAAGATGTGCCTTACTATGTGGCTGAGAAGGGCAGTGCCGTCAGGCGCATCCCCGCATAATGCACAAGCCAGTCCGTTGCGGACTGGCTTTAACCATGCTTAGCCTTCGACTTTGACGCCCTGTGCGCATTTCACCGCACGCGCCACGGCGGCGTCCACGTCCTCAGCCGTCGCTAATGCGACACCTAAGCGACGGCTGCCATCGATTTCCGGTTTACCAAACAGGCGTAACTGCACGCCGGCGCCTAATACCGCATCCAGTTGACTAAAGCGCACGTTATTACTCTGCAATTCAGGCAAAATCACGGCAGAAGCCGCAGGGCCATACTGGCGAATACCGCCGACGGGCAGATCGAGGAAAGCACGCACATGCAGTGCAAACTCAGAGAGGTCTTGCGAAATCAGCGTCACCATTCCGGTGTCGTGCGGGCGCGGAGAGACTTCGCTGAAGACCACCTCATCACCGCACACGAACAGCTCAACGCCGAATAAGCCATAACCACCAAGTGCTGCCACCACTTTCTCAGCAATGGCTTGTGCACGTGCCAGTGCGACATCACTCATCTGCTGAGGCTGCCAGGATTCACGGTAATCCCCGTCTTCCTGGCGGTGTCCGATAGGAGCACAGAAGTGAATACCATCGACGGCACTGACGGTCAGCAAGGTGATTTCGAAATCAAAGTTGACCACACCTTCAATAATGACGCGACCAGCACCGGCACGCCCACCTTGTTGAGCATACTGCCATGCGGCATCCAGTTGACTGGCTTCACGAACAAAACTCTGGCCTTTGCCGGAGGAGCTCATCACGGGTTTAACAATGCAGGGAAAGCCAATCGTCTGTGCTGCCGCATCAAAGGTCTCGCGGGTGTCGGCAAACTGATAGCGTGAGGTTGGCAGCGCCAGTGTCTCCGCCGCCAGTCGGCGAATACCTTCACGGTTCATGGTGAGCTGTGCGGCACGCGCAGTGGGGACAACGCGCTGGCCACGGCTCTCCAGTTCTACCAGGGTAGCGGTGGCAATCGCTTCGATTTCCGGCACCACAAAATCAGGTTTTTCGAGCGCAATGACCGCAGCCAGTGCGTCGCTGTCCAGCATGTTAATCACATGGCTGCGATGTGCGACATGCATGGCGGGCGCATCGGCATAGCGATCCACCGCAATCACTTCAACACCTAAACGCTGGCACTCAATGGCCACTTCTTTACCTAATTCACCGGAACCCAGTAACATCACACGGGTTGCCGCGGGGCGTAATGCAGTACCTAACATGCTCATCACTTCACCTGATCCTGTCCGTAAAAAAACCGCCGCATTATATACGAAAACGATTGCGTAGACATCAATCGACTTGCATGCGACAGGTGAGTTTACTTATACTGGATAAAAATACAGTGAATAAGGTGAAGCAAATGGCGGTTGAAATTGAATATGTGGTGGTTCGCAACGGAGAGAAAAAAATGACCTTTGCCAGCAAGAAAGAGGCCGAAGCCTGGGACAAAATGTTGGACATGGCAGAAGCGCTGAGCGACTGGCTGGCAGAAAGCCCGGTTGAGCTGGATGAAGCACAACGCGAAGCACTGGGATTATTCTTTGCAGAGCGAAAAGAGGATTTGCAGAATCTGCTGCGCGGCGGCAAACGTCCCGATCCGGAACCGAAAAAAACCAAAGGCGAATTAAAAGCCGTGGATGCCGCCTGAGTACTGCCACAATTTTCCGCACTTTGCATGCCATGACGTTAGTTGACGTTCCAGCTTCTATCCTGGTCAAGACACACTTTCGAGGATGAATGCAATGAGCAACTGGTTACAGCAAATTCAGAACGTGCTGGGCAACAGCGGTAAAAGTGAAGGCAAAGCAGGTGAAGGGCTCAGTAAGATGCTGGCACCCGGTGCGCTGGGTGGCTTGGCGGGTCTGTTAATTGCGAATAAGTCGTCCCGCAAATTACTGACGAAATACGGTAAAAATGCGTTGATCATTGGGGGTAGCGCAGTAGCGGGTACCGTGCTGTGGAATAAATACAAGCAGCGGATTGGTGAAACGCACAAAGACCAACCGCAGTTTGGTCAACTCGAAACCCCGGTTGATCAACGCGCTGAGCGCCTGATCACCGCATTGGTCTTTGCGGCCAAAAGTGATGGTCATATCGACGCGCAGGAGCGGCAGGCGATTAACGATAATGTGCATCAGTCGGGATTGGGCGATTCTGCCGAGCGCCTAATCCAACAGGCCATCGATCGCCCGCTTGATCCCGTGCTACTCGCCAGCGGTGTGAAAAATGAAGAAGAGGCGTTGGAACTCTATTTTCTCAGTTGCGCAGTGATTGATATTGACCATTTTATGGAGCGCAGCTACCTGAATGCCCTGGGGGATGCGTTGAAAGTTCCGCAGGATGTGCGTGACAGTATTGAGCGTGATATTCAGCAAGAGAAGCACACCGTCACCTCGTAATTACCTGAAATAGTGCCTGTCGTGCGGCAGGCGCTGTTCCCCTCTGGCGTTCTGTTCTGCTTTTTGCCACCCTGTCAGTGATGCTCACAGGAACAAAGGGAAGAGAAATGATAACGCCACCGAAAGCCACCCGACGTCCCCATATTATGGAATGGCACGGCGACCGCCGTACTGATGATTATCACTGGTTACGTGATGATAAACGTCAAAATGCCGAAATACTGGCCTACCTACAGGAAGAGAATCAGTACTGTGACAGCGTGATGGACACGCAGTCTGCGCTTAAAGAGCAACTTCTCTCGGAGCTGATTGCCCGTATTCCCCAGCAAGATCATTCCGTTCCTTTTGTGAAGCGCGGTTGGCGCTATCAATCACGCTTTGAAACGGGCAACGAATACCCTGTTTATTGGCGCCAGCCAGCAACGGCCAACGAAAGTGACGCCTGGACACTACTGCTTGATGGCAACGCACGCGCAGAAGGTCACGAGTTTTATACGCTGGGTGCCATGGTGGTGAGTCCAGATAACCAACGTATGGCAGTGGCAGAAGATTTCCTCTCGCGTCGTATTTATACCCTGCGTTTTCGTGATTTAGCCACCGATACGTGGCTGGATGACGTACTGGAAAATGTCTCTTCCAGTGCCGTCTGGAGCAGTGACAGCCAAACGATATGGTATGTACTGAAAGATGAGCAGACCCTGTTACCCTGGCAGGTCTGGCGACATCAGTTGGGCACACCGCAATCTGCCGATGTCTTAGTTTATGAAGAGCAGGATGAAGCGTTTTATCTGGGCCTGTATAAAACCACCTCTGAGCGTTACATCGGTATTTCACTCAACAGCACCACCACCAGTGAAGTGCGTCTGTTAGATGCGGATAATCCCTGCGCAGAGCCTCTCTGTTTCGTTGCGCGCCGTCAGGATCATGAATATGGCGTTGACCACTATCAAGACACATTCTGGATCCGTTCTAATCGCGAAGGTAAAAACTTTGGGCTGTACGTGACGCAACAAGCGCAGGAGGAGAGTTGGCAGACGAAATTAGCACCGCGAGCGGATGTGGTGCTGGAAGACTTTGCGCTGTTTCGCGACTGGTTGGTGGTGGAAGAGCGTGCTAAAGGCTTAACCAATTTGCGGCAGATCCATCACCAGACGGGTAAAGAAGTGGATATTCGTTTTGATGATCCCACTTATACCACCTGGATTGGTCAGAATGCCGACCCGCAGACATCGAAACTGCGTTATGGCTATTCATCGATGACCACACCCGACAGCGTGCTGGAAGTGGATATGGACACCGGAGAGCGTCGTGTTCTGAAGCAGCGTGAGATTGCCGGTTTTGATGCGCAACATTATGTGAGCGAGCGCCTGTGGATCCCGATGCGTGATGGTGTCGAGGTGCCGGTTTCGCTGGTGTATCACAAAGACCATTATCGTGCCGGGAAAAATCCCTTACTGGTCTACGGCTACGGCTCTTACGGCAGCAGTATGGACCCCAGTTTTAGTAGCAGTCGTCTAAGTTTATTGGATCGCGGCTTTGTCTTTGCCCTAACCCACATACGCGGTGGCGGTGAACTGGGGCAGGCCTGGTATGATGATGGCCGCCTGATGAACAAAATGAACACCTTCAACGATTTTATCGATCTCACCGAAGCCTTACTGGTGCGGGGATACGGCGATCGTGAATATACCTATGCCATGGGAGGCAGTGCCGGAGGCTTGCTGATGGGGGCGGTAGTGAATATGCGCCCTGATCTCTGGCGCGGTATTATTGCGCAGGTGCCGTTTGTGGATGTGGTGACCACCATGCTCGATCCCACCATCCCATTAACCACCGGTGAATATGAAGAGTGGGGCAATCCAGAACAACCGGATGCCTATCACTACATCAAGCAGTACAGCCCGTACGACAATGTCTGCGCACAGGCCTACCCACCCATGTTAATCACCACCGGGTTGCACGATTCGCAAGTGCAATACTGGGAGCCAGCAAAATGGGTAGCGAAGCTGCGTGAATTGAAAACCGATGATAATTTGCTGCTGTTACAAACCGATATGGATGCCGGACACGGCGGCAAATCGGGGCGTTTTAAAGGTCAGGAAGAGCTGGCACTCGAGTATGCTTTTCTGATTGGACTGGCGCAGGGCACATTACCCGGCGCGCAGCAGTAATCACTTCAACGCGGCGTTAAGTGCTTTGCGCAACGCCGGTTTCAGATCGGGGATATTCTTTAGCATCCATTTTAGGTATCCCGGATCTTTTTCTGCAATCGCCGCGATGGGTTGCCCCCGATATTTACCAAATGGCAGCAGGCTACTGTTGGCGCTGCCGTTAGTCATGCGACTGACCATCTCTGCGGCATCCCAGCCAGATTCTTGCATAATGCGAATCAGCAGGGCAGCGGTGACGTAACAGTCATACAGCGCCCGGTGTGCATGCAAATCAGCAGGAGGCGTGACATCCAGCCGTAAACTTTCGCGCAGTGCACTGTTGCCGTACTTGATGCCAGGCCAAATCTGACGGGCAAGCGTCATGGTGCAAATCCATTCACCCTGCAAGGGGGGCAACATGCGACGATCAAAGCTGGCGTTGTGCGCCACATAGTAAGCACTGCCGTGATAACGCAGAATGGCTTCTTCGATTGGCGGTTTGTCAAATACCATGGCTTCAGTGATGCGATGCACGGCCATTGCCTGGCGACTAATGGGGCGATCAGGACAGACAAGGTCACTCATTGGATTGCAAATTTGTCCGTCAATCACATCCACCGAGGCAACTTCAACCACGCCACCCTGTAAACCGCAGGTTTCCGTATCAATCACTCTTAGCATGACGGATTACTTCTGTTTAGGTTCATAAGGCAGACGCGAATATTGCAGAGATAAGCGACGGTGATGCATCAGACGTTCGCGAAACCATTCGCGTAACGACTGAGGTTGTTCACGCTCGACCATTTCTGCTACCACTGGCATGTTGTAGCGCTCTTTAAAGGCCACTCCCGCAGCGGCCAAATCGACATTCACTTTGTCTTTTTCATCTTTTGGCAAAATTGCCAGATTGTGACTCATACACCTCTCCTTGAAACTCAGCGGCAAAAGTAAAACAGGATGCGCAGGAGTGCAAGCCCAGGGCACGGATAACCAAACCGGTTGCTCGACAGCGGAAAGGGGGCGGAGTATCCTTTCGGCACCTGTGTTGCCAGACAAGGAATATCCCTGTTATGTCTCTGTTTTCTCGCGGTTCACGCGTTATCGTCTTCTCAACTGTGCTGCTGTTTTCTCACCAGGTGTTTGCCCACGCGCACTTAACATCGCAGCAGCCCGCGGCCAATACGCAAGTTGCGGCATCACCGCAGGCATTGACCCTGACATTCTCAGAAGCGATTGAACCGGCTTTTAGTGGTGTGGTGATCCTCAACGACCAGCAAGAGACTGTCGCCACAGAGAAAGCACAGCGTGACGCTGCGCAGCCAAACCAGATGACAGTGCCGCTGTTGCAGCCGCTAAGTAGTGGAAAATATGCTGTTAACTGGCACGTCCTTTCTGTGGATGGTCATAAAACCAAGGGCACGTATCACTTCACCGTGAAGTAGTATGTTGCTGGCCGAACTCTATATCCTGCTACGCTGGGTCCACTTTTCTGCGCTGATCTTATTGGCGGGAGCGACCTGTTTTACCGTATTGCTGGCGCCTGCCCGCTATCAATCTCCGTTAGCGTACGGCTGTCAGTGGCATTGGCGTTATGGCGTAGGACTGACCGCGTTAAGTGCCGTTCTGATGTTGATGGTGCAAACGGGATTAATGGGGGAGGGCTGGCAGGATGTGCTGTCAGCAGACGTTTGGCGCGCGGTGCTGAATACGCAGTTTGGTCAGGCCTGGCAATGGCAGGTGGGATTGGCGCTCGTGGCCTGCCTGGCGTTAGGATTACGCGGGGCGCTGCGTCAGCAAACGTTACTGCTTCTGGCCGTCTGGCAACTGATGGGTTTGGCGTTTGTCGGACACGCCACGTTGCATGAGGGGACGACAGGCACGCTGCACCGCGCCAGCCACGCCATTCATCTCTTATCGGCGAGCGTATGGGCCGGTGGGCTGTTAATTTTGCCCCGTGTGATGCGCGATGCGCGTGATATCGCTTATCGCCCTGATGCCATACGCACGCTGATTCGTTATTCTCGCATCGGACATGTGGCGGTGGCTTGTGTGATTGCGACCGGCGTGGTCAATGCGTTAATGATCCGTGGATGGCCGTGGCACAGTTTTGCCACTTATAGCCAGCTGCTGCTGGTGAAAAGTGTGCTGGTGGCCAGCATGGTGATGTTAGCACTGGTGAACCGTTATCTGTTGCTGCCGCGCTTTCATGAAGCCGGTTCAGCCGCCCAACGCTGGTTTGTGCGTCTGACATGGACGGAAGCGGTGTTGGCACTGCTGGTCAGTGGCATCGTCAGTTGGTTCGCTACGTTGCAACCCGCATAAATTGTAGAATGAAGTCGAGGTTACTGTAATGAAGAAATGGGCATGGCTACTGTTGGCCTGCGGGATCAGTCAGTCGGTATTGGCTGCGCCACCCGTGACCGTTAGCCGTCATGAGATGGGTAAAGACGTTTGGGCATTTAGCCGTGAAGAGGTCATGCTTTCCTGCGGCAAAGAGGGGGCACTGTTTGCGATTAATCCCGGTACGTTGGCGCAGTACCCGTTAAATGAGATCGGCACCCAGCAGATGAACAACAAGCAGGTCAATGCATCACCGATCGCGGTGATTGTTGATAAAAGGCGTTCTCAGCACGATGTACAACGTTTTATGGATTTGTTGATCGCGCGCGCGCAGACGCTGTGTGAGTAATCCCCCGCCGTAGCCCCCATTCGGGGGTTACGACAGTTTTCTTGTCTCGTTTTGTATCCCCAGTCACAGAGTGCGATTCTTGATTCAGACAATTTACAATTGACTGGAAATTATTCACTACCTGGCTACTTTTAAAGAGCAAGGCAATACGCCTTCATTAATGCCAACTTTTAGCGCACGGCTCTCAAGAGGAGCCATTTCCCTGGACCGGTGACAGGAATCGTCTCCGGTCTCTTTTTATTTGTCAATAAAATCAATGGCTTGTGTGTTCTTGTCCGAAGATGTCCGAAATTTGTCCGAAAACCCATCCCCGGTGTTAAAGGTTTACGTACTCTTTACCGCGCGAATCGAGATACTTTTGAGTTGTTTTCTTCGACTTGTGGCCGAGCAATTTCATTGCGAATTCTTTACCCCTTTCAAGTTCGAAAAGCCTACCTGACAGGCTCCTGATCTCAGGATATGTCGGTGGTGATTTTTCAAAGACCAGGCCAGATTTTTTCCGGGCCGCTACAAACTGCTTTGTTAGCGTATCGAGGTGCAGTTTTCCGTCTGTGCTGTTTTTGCGTGCTCCCACGCTCAGGAAGAAGTCTGTGGCGTTCGCCTGGCGGCAGCGCTCTATGACCACTCTCAGTTGCAGATTCACAGCCTTGAGTTGGTGATCGAGAGGTATTGAAATCATCGCACCTGTTTTGCCCTGGGTTATTTGGAGCCTGTCGTTCACAATGTCGGAAAACTTCATTCCTGCAATATCTGTGATCACAACCCTGAAACCACTGTGCTGGCACATTACCGTGTTGCATCGGAATCAAACTTCACGATGCGCAAGCCGCCCTTTGCGAAGCTAAATCCGCAAGAGAATAAAAAAAAGAACCCTGCCAACTTGGCGGGGCTTTTACGTTTGGATGATTACCCGTTTTATCGCTATGCCACGCCCAGGTATTGTTTGGTTTGCAAAGAAATAGAGTTTAGAAATTCAACCGCCGTTATGCCCCACAGTTTGGGGCTAAAATCATAGTGATATAATTTGTCGAACTCAGCTTCAATATCAATCGGCTGAATGAGAAATTTATCAATATCGACTAAAAGACTGTTAGCCATTTCAGGGGATTCACTCTCAAGGTAGCACTGCATGATTTCGTGAATTGTTTCACCTGATAAGTCGTAATCTTGATTGAAGTAACAGCCTATAAGTTGGTTCAGGTAGTAGTTATCCATGTATTACCTAAAAGTCGGAAATGCCGTTAAAACGTAGTAAGGTTTGCCATTATACAGCTCAAGATGAATGACAACTTTTATTTTGGAAAGCTTCACTACAGATCCTGTCGCAGACTCCAGCCCAATGCCAATGTTCTTACCTGAAAAATGGCTGATTTCGAGTCTACTTTTTGCTGGCGCATTTGCTGCCCAATGAGTAATAAGTGACTTATTGTTTTTTAGAGCGGCGGAAACCGCCTCTTCCGCTGCTTGCAAGCTCGTAAATGTGCTGGTTGCAGGTAGATTGGGTCTACGGATCAGCCTTGTTCTTAAATCAGCTTCTGAAATACCTACGTGCCTGCTAAGTGTGTGGCCTCCACCTTTAACCGTCGCAGTGGCTTCATGCTCAAGAAGATTTATACTTCCGGAACGAACAGATAATATTCTGGCAGCACCAATGGCACCTGCAAATCCTAAAGGGACTGTAACATCAACAGCAACACCAATTTTAAATGCAGTATCGTCATCAGCGCCAAGTTTTTTTGCTAACCCTTCTGCGGCCTGCAACGTCGCTGTCCGAACATTTGATCCGGTAATGATCTTACTTGCTGCGGTCTTTATGGTGTCCATACTGTGGGCCCCAACAACGATGCAGCCAGCCTTGGTTAATCCAGTGGGTTCTGGTGCCACACATAGTGCAGTAGCTCCCACCATTTCAGTAACACCTAAAACGAACTCAAGACTACCCCATAGACGATTACTGAGCGTTTCACTTTCGGTGATTGTTTCATCTGACATGACTGCCGCCAGTTGAACGGGAGACAGCGCAATTCGAATTTCGTTATCCATAACGATTCCTGGTTTGCTGGATGAGTTTTAAACGTGGAAACAGTAACAAAAACGTAAGGTTAATATCTGTTTATTAGCCTTAAGGCCATTACTTTGAGAATGCTGCCTGAAAGTGAAGTATTTGTCTCATTTTTGACCCTGCGCCAGGTCGGTGAAATTGTATTACGCTCGGAAAGAATGCACGTTTTCGTCATCCTTTATTGTCTGGCTTGATGCTCGTGGTAACGAATTGGACTATAGCGCTGCTCTGCAGCAGGGATAGCTTAATTAAGGATATCCAGGCGATGACTTATTTGGACACGCAGATTGTGAGAAATTGTGGGCAGTACGTTGAGAAATAGCGGACATTGATAACAATAAATCGATGAATCGGACCAGAAATTTTGGCCCGACTTTGTGTTTCTTTAAATGTTTGAAATGATTTTCTTGTCAGAAAAAAGTCTACTGCAAACCCATCACACCTGACCTGCTTCTGCCAGGGCTGCACCCTCCAGGCGATAGCGTACCCACTCATCCTGCGGTTTTGCACCGAGGCTCAGGTAAAAATCAATCGCGGGCTGATTCCAGTCCAGCACACTCCATTCGAGACGGCCGCAGCCGCGCTCGACGGCTAATTGCGCGATACGACGCAGCATGCCTTTGCCAGCACCACAGCCACGGGCCGCAGGCGTGACATACAAATCTTCCATATAGATGCCACTGCGGCCAAGCCAGGTGGAGTAGCTGGTAAAAAATACCGCATAACCCACGCTTTTACCGTCAACTTCGCAGATTAACGCTTCGGTTTGGCTCCCGGCCCCAAACAGGGTGGCTTCAATTTCTTGCGGTGAGGTTTTGACTTCCTGCGGTGCTTTTTCATAAATGGCCAGTTCAACAATCATATCGAAAATGGTTTGCGCATCGGTGGCCACCGCCGGACGAAGGGTGTAATGCATGAAAATGTCCTGTAAGCATGAATAATGGTGCACAGCATAAAGCGTTGCGGCAGAAGATTGAAGTGCAGGGCAGTGCTTTCCCCTGTCAGGGTTAAACGTTATGCTTACAGGGCCATCATCCCCTATGTATTACGGAGTTACCATGCCATTGCCGGACAGGCTGAAACCCTCAGAGACCAAAAGTATTCGCGATCAGGAAACGGTATTTTTTACGTTGCTAGTGGCTATTGCTAAACGACTGGATGATGACGCCGATGAGCAGGATCCTGAATTAATTCGCCTGATTACTGACTGGAATGACAAAGCCGGGCGGGCCTTTAGTTGGCAAGAGTTTTACGATTATCATCTGACCATGACGCCCGAAGCCTTTGTTCACAGTGCGCTACAGCGTCAGGCGGTGGTGGATGACCTGACCTTTGATGACGCAGTGCAGTTGGTTGAGTTTATCCTCTCTGGTGAAGGCACGCTGGCGGAAACCGATCATGCCGTGGTGCTGCTTGAGCAAGCCTTTCCCCAGGCGGCGCCCGCAGAACTGATATTTCAACCGGAGTTATGGTTTAAGCGTCCAGAGTTTCGACAGATTAATTTGTCAGCGCAGGAGCGTGTGGGGTATCTGATGAAGTATGCTGGCGTTGAACTGCCCGATTCTCCCGCCCTTCATCTGGGCTATTCCCTGCCCGAGCATTAATCTCAAGCCCTTATCCCGTTTTCACACATTCTTAGCACTTTTAGTTAGTGGTGGTCTGCAATGCAGACTGTCACGCTGCAGCAATCATCAATGCGTGCAGGAGTGCTATAACAATGAGCGTGACACCGTCACTACATCTTCCCGTTCTGGATTTTGCCTTGCTGTCTGGCAGCGAGTCTGAACGCCGCGTATTTCTGGACAGCCTGAGTCAGGCAGCCCGCGAAGTGGGTTTTTTCTATCTGATCAATCACGGTATTCCGCAGTCATTGCTTGATGAAGTCCAACAGGTATCGCGGGCGTTTTTTGCCTTACCTCAACCCGATAAGCAGCATGTGCGCATGGCAAATTCACCGCATTTTCGGGGATATAACCTGGCCGGTTCGGAGATAACACGGCTTCAACCCGATCAGCGTGAACAGTTTGATATCGGCGCAGAGCGCGAAGCCTTGCCGATCAGCGAGCACGCACCGGTCTGGCAGCGTTTGCAAGGTCCTAATCAGTGGCCTGCTGCCTTACCGCAGCTACAGCCGGTGTTGACCGAATGGCAGCAGGAGATGACCAACGTATCGCTGGCGCTGCTGCGGGCATTTGCCGAGGCGCTGCATCTCCCGCGCAACGCCTTCGATAACTTATATGGTGAATTACCCAACGAGCACGTGAAGTTAATCCGTTATCCGGGGCAGCCAGAAGAGGGGCCTCGCCAGGGGGTGGGCGCACATAAAGATTCCGGATTCCTCAGCTTTCTGCTGCAAGACAACCAGCCAGGGTTACAGGTCGAGGTCACGCCCGGCAACTGGGTTGATGCCTCTCCTCTGCCAGGATCTTTCGTGGTGAATATTGGTGAGTTGTTGGAGCTGGCGACGAATGGATATCTGCGGGCCACCGTGCATCGCGTGATTTCACCGCTGCCTGACCAAACGCGCCTGTCGATTGCTTTCTTTCTCGGGGCAGAACTGGGCGCGATCGTTCCCGTGTATCAACTGCCGGAGTCGCTGGCGCGGCTGGCGCTGGGCCCAACCAGCGATCCACAAAATCCGCTGTTACGTGACGTTGGCTGGAACTATTTAAAAGGGCGTCTGCGCTCGCATCCTGATGTTGCCCAGCGTTTTTATGCCGATCACCTGAACACTTCCACACTGCAATCATAAGAGAAAATAAAATGATGAAACGCACCCTGATGACGTTAACGGGCCTCGCCCTGATGGTGACACAAAGCCTGCAGGCAGCCCCACTGCGCATCGCCGCCGATCCCGTACCCCATGCGGGGATTCTGGAGTATGTGAAAAAAATCGATCCGTCACTGGATTTCACCGTGATTGAGATGAGCGGCACCGCGAACCCGAATGAACTGCTCAAGGCGGGAGAGATTGATGCGAACTACTTTCAGCACTTGCCTTACTTAAAAGAACAGGAAAAGGCGCTGAATACTACGTTTACCGTGGTGGCGAACGTGCACATTGAGCCATTGGGGATCTATTCACGCAAAATAAAGCGTCTGCAGGATTTACCCGAAGGGGCCAGCATTGCCGTGCCCAATAACACCACTAATTTAAGCCGCGCACTCTGGTTACTGCAGGCCAATGGCGTGCTCAAACTCAATGCGCAGGGGGAGCCAGGCAGTGTGTTGGTTACACCACGCGATATCAGTGAAAACCCGAAAAAGGTGAAAATCGTTGAAGTGGAGTCACCGCAAATCCCGCGCTCACTGGATGACGTGGACGCGGGCATTATTAACGGCAACTACGCGCTGGAAGCGGGGCTGGTGCCAGCGAAAGATGCGTTAGGGCTGGAGTCTGCGCAACATAATCCCTACGCCAATTTACTGGTCACCACACCGGCGTTGGCTAAAGATCCGCGCATACAGCAATTAGCTAAAGATCTGACATCGCCTCAGGTGGCTGAATTTATTCGTAAAGAGTACAACGGCTCCGTTATTCCTGTGGCGGGTCAGTAAGTATGCTGATTCTGGAGAATGTCTCCAAACAGTTTGCAGGCAGCGCGATTCCCGCGCTGTCAGAGGTGAGCCTGGAGATTGCACAAGGGGCTATTTTTGGCATTCTGGGCCGCAGCGGGGCAGGAAAAAGTACCTTGCTGCGTTGCCTGAATTTGCTGGAGCGCCCCAGCGAGGGGCGCATTCTCATTGATGGGCAAGATATCACGCAACTGAATCTGGCAGCGCTGCGTAAGCAGCGTCAGCAAATGGGTATGATTTTCCAGCACTTTAATCTGATTCACTCACGGACGGTGTTTGACAACGTTGCCTTGCCATTAGAAATCGCGGGCATGCCTGCCGCGCAGCGGCGGACTCGCGTGGAAAGCATGTTGGCGTTGGTGGGATTGGCCGATCGCGGTGAGGCCTGGCCATCACAATTATCCGGCGGACAGAAGCAGCGTGTGGGAATTGCGCGCGCGCTGGCCGCAGAGCCCCGCTATCTGTTGTGTGACGAAGCGACCAGTGCCTTAGATCCAGAAACGACACTGACCATTCTGGATTTGCTGGTTGAGATCCAGCGTCAATTGGGGATTACCATTGTGCTGATCACCCATGAGATGGCGGTTGTCAAAAGGATCTGTGACAGCGCAGCTTTGCTGGAGCAGGGCAAATTGGTAGAGAGCGGTACGCTAACGCAAATCATGCAACGCCGCGACGGGAAGTTACGGCAAATGCTGCTGCAAGAAGGTGCCGCAGAGCGGGCGTTTGCGGCGAAATACCTGCAGCAGGAGACAACCCGATGCGTGGCGTAAGCTGGGAACGTTTTCAGGAATTGATGTTGAACGCCACACTGGAAACGCTGTATATGGTTGCCCTGGCGGCGATATTCACACTGGCATTAGGCTTGCCCACTGGCGTCCTGCTGTTCCTGACGCGCAAAGAGGGGCTTTTACCCCTGCGCTGGCTGGCAATGCCGTTAAATTTACTGGTCAATATCGGCCGTGCTTTGCCTTTTGTTGTACTGCTCATTGCCTTGATTCCCTTGACCCGCTTGCTGGTTGGCACCACGCTTGGCAGTACGGCGGCGGTAGTACCGATTACGCTGGGTGCTTTTCCGTTCTTTGCGCGCATTGTTGAAAGCGCAATGGATGAGGTGGACAGAGGGCGTATCGAAGCGGTGGTATCGATGGGCGGGAATACCTGGCATGTTGTAAGCCGGGTATTGATCCCGGAAGCCTTGCCCGCCTTGCTGGCTGGCGTCACATTGACTCTCGTTATGTTGATTGGCTTTTCAGCGATGGCTGGGGTGATTGGCGGTGGCGGATTAGGGGATTTGGCGATCCGTTACGGTTATCAGCGATTCAATAATCAGATTATGTTCGCGACCGTGGTGGTGCTGCTGTTGCTGGTACAGGTTGTGCAAAAGTCAGGAGATCGCCTGGTCCGCAGGCTGGCCTATCGGCGTTAAGTCACGGCGTTGTTTAACAACAGCAGGACAACGCCTGTCCAAAAGGCGATACAGCTTAAAAAGGTGGCACTCCAGGCCGCGCGTTTCAGGGACATTTTCATTTTTTTCTCCGGTGTAATTAATCAGTGTTCCTTCGATTAACGACACCGACGAGAAGATTCTTAAATCAATGAACGAAAAAAAAGTGTACGCCGCGTGCAAGGGCTTCTAACAGCAGCCCAGCCCCCGCGCAGAGCAGTAGCACCACAATCCAGTAACCCTTGATTGTCCTCATTATTCCGCTGACCTCGTTGTCGCCTGTGCATCGCTATACTTAGAGCAACAAGGGGAGTCGGAGTTCAACACAACGGCATCAGGATAAAAGCGATGGAGTATCAGGCCTTGCAGGGCAATGACTGGCGGCATATCTGGCTGGTGGGCGATCTTCATGGCTGTCGATCGCAACTGGATGCGGCACTGTGCAGCAGCGACTTTAACGCGAACCTCGACCTGGTGATTTCGGTTGGCGACATTATCGATCGCGGGCCCGATAGCCCGGGGTGTCTGGCTCTGCTTGCGGAACCCTGGTTTCGTGCCGTGCGCGGAAATCATGAGGAGATGGCGTTAGAGGCGCTGACGCAGGGTGAGCATCACCAATGGCAGATGAACGGCGGAGAGTGGTATTACGCACTGCGGGGTATGGCTCGCTTGTCCGCACGTCACGCTCTGTTAGGCTGTGCGACTTTGCCACTGATCATACAGGTGCAGCTCAGTGATCGGGTGGTGATTGTGGCGCATGCGGACTATCCCACCGAGCGCTATCGTTGGCAACAACCGGTGGATAAAACGTCCGTTTTGTGGAGTCGCGAGCGCTTATATCAGCTTCAACAGGGATGCGGTAGCCCCATTGCAGGGGCTGATGCATTCTACTTTGGCCACACGCCGCTCGATACGCCGTACCAGCGCTTTAATCTGCACTACATTGATACCGGGGCGGTGTTTGGCAACCCGCTGACGCTGGTGCAAATCCAGTAACTACCTCAGCGAAACAGTCGCCCGTCACGAACCAGTTCGCGTGGATAGCTGTTTTTCAGGCGTGAGCCCACTTTCTTCGCTAATCCCAATAACTGTCCCTGATAGGTCACCAAGACCTCATCACGTGGGAAGGCAGCTTCAGGATAAATATCCTGGCCTCGATACCATGTTTCCGCCTCGGCGGCTGTCAAAGGCAGCGCATTGTTTTCGCGAATCTGGCCCAATGCAATGACGGCTTCATGCTGCCAGCGATAACCTTTAGGAAACGTCTCGGCTAACTTGATACCAATGCGTGAAAAACGGACTTTTTTCAGTAGCGGTTCGATGTCCGCGGGAAACAGCCATAGTTCTTTGTCGCGTTGCCACAGGCTTAGTGCGCTATCCCAATGCAAGCCAGCTTGCTCGGCTGCTGCAATAATCGGGGCCTGCAATTTGGCGGAAAGCGGTGTAAAAGGCAGTTTACCCAATTTATAACTGGGCGCAGGAAGGGGAGGCACGGCCGCTTTTTTACGCAGCCCCGCAACGAAAAAGCCTTCACTGTCAAAACGCTGAGGGAAAACGTGCAAATAACCTTCAGGTGTCGCGACCTGCTCTGCACCGGGAAACAGGTTTGCCAGAGAGACGGCCTCGACGGCATCCGGATAGCGGGCCAGAAGCCAGGCCAACACCTGTTGATTTTCAAGGGTGTTCAACGTGCAGGTTGAATAAATCAGTGTGCCGTTAGGACGCAAGGCGTGAAATGCACTGTCGATCAGATCGCGTTGAGTGGCCGCAATGGCCTCGGTACTGGCCAGCGACCAGTTACGTAACGCGTCGGCATCTTTACGCACTACACCTTCACCCGAGCAGGGGGCGTCCAGCAAAATCGCATCAAAGGTTTCCCCCAAAGCCGCGCCAAAAACCCGGCCATCAAAATGCGTCATTGCCGTGTTGCTCACACCGCAGCGGCTCAAATTCGCATGCAGCACTTTAACCCGGCTGGCGGAGTATTCATTCGCGACAATCAAGCCACGATTGTGCATTTTGGCGGCAATTTGTGTGGTTTTCGAACCTGGCGCGGCGGCCACATCCATCACCTTTTCGGCATCCGGATGCAGCGCAAACAACGCGCTGACCGGCAGCATGGAACTGGCTTCCTGGATATAAAACAGACCGCTAAGATGCTCAGCTACACTGCCCAGCGGGATGGCTTCGCTTTCATTCTCACGCGTTATCCAAAACCCTTCCGGGCACCAGGGAATCGGCGTTAATTGCCAGCCATAAGGTTCGACTTGCTGCAAAAAATCCGCCACGCTGATTTTTAGCGTGTTAACGCGCAGACTTTTACGCAGCGGTTGCTGGCTGATCGCCAAAAACGCTTGATAATCGGCTTCATCGGGAAGGGCATCGCGCATCAGCGCTTGAAACTCGGCGGGAAAGATCACTCAGAACATCCGGGCAATAAAACAAGGCTGAGAGTGTAGCATACATCCCATCCGGGCTTTAAGTGCGCCTGCTTTGTCCGCCGTGAGAAAGGAAGGGGGCACAGGGTGCCCCCGGTGGGATTAACGTGGCAGTGCCGTTCCCCATTTTTTCCAGTCAGCAGGGGCTGAGTCTTGCAACAGGAAGTGCTTGCCCGACGCGGCCTGGGGCGCGAGGGGGACCGTTGGCGGTGTGGCAAACTGGATCCCGCCCTGAATAAATTGCTGGAAGGTCCCTGTTTTCACGACGCCGCCAATCAACCCAAATTGCAGGTCATAACCCGAAGCCAGCCAGAACACCGAGTTATTGCGCACCAGATGCTGATAACGCTTGCTGATGCGCAGGGCAATTTGCACGCGGTCGGCCATCGCTCCCAGAGAAGTACCGGTTACCGTGCCGACTTCAACGCCGCGGAACAGCACAGGTGTTCCCACTGAAAGAGAGCCAGCCTCTTGCGCATCGACCACAATGTTCAGACCGTCAAGATAGCGGGAATCGGTAATCGTGCTCTCCTGAAGTTCAAAGCGACGCTGGGCGCGGCCTTTGCCTGGATCAACGTTGATATAGGGCGTCAGTAACGTGTCCAGATGCTTAACGCCAGCGGCGGAGATTTCCGGTGACACCACGGAGAAACGGCTCCCCACGCGGGCAAAGTTATCAACGTATTCCGGGTACAGCACCGCGCGGGCGACCACTTCGTTGTTGTCCTTACTCAACGCCAATGTTTCTAACTGACCAATATTGATGCCGAGGTAACGAATCGGCATGCCGTCGGCCAGCTTACTGGCATCAAAGGTGTGCAGATAAATTTGGCTGCCCACTGCACGTGCCGCGGTCTCCGAATTGTAGAGTGCGCGCTTGCCTTTGCTGTCCCTGGCGGCGCCGGGGACGGTGTCAAAACTGATTGCGCCTTTTAAGGCGCGGTTAAGCGGCGAAGCCTGCACCGTCAAACCCGCACCGTTAAGCTGTACGCGTGCGCCGCCTTCGGCCCAGAAGACACTGTCCGGCGTAAGCAGTTTGCGGTACTCCGGTTTGATGTGCACTGCAACGTCAAATTGGCTGGCGCGCGGGGTCACATCAATGATCTCGCCCACCTGGAACTTGCGGTACAACACCACGGAGCCAGCCTGAATATCGGGGAGACTTTCTGCGGTCAAGGTGACGCTGGTGGACGGTCTGTCCCCGGTGATGCCTTCTTCGGCTTTTTCAGCATCGGCGTACAGGGGGTAGCTCGCTTTCAGCGCGCCTTGCTTGCCGGGTTGCAGGCGGATACCGCCATCGACCCACTCGCGGGCGCTGGCCCCCAACACTTGCATGCCATCAATACCCAGTTTGACATCCAGACGACTGTTGACGATAAATTTGCTGTCGCCCTGGACCAGATCGCGATAATCCGACTCGACGGCCACCACGAAATTCACACCGTGCGCATCCAGTTTGCGCTCTACCACCTGGCCGATTTTCATGCCGTGCAGCATCAGTGGCTGGCCGACATCAATACCGAAGCTATCAGGCGCGGTCAGTTTCACCGCTAATACATCCGGTTTTTGCAAAATGGCGGTATCGCTGGCCAGTACGGCGAAATGCGTTTGGGGTTCCCCTTCGCCGGGCACCAGTTCAAGGGTATTACCGGTGAGCAAAGCGCTGAGGTTGGTGTCTGACAGGCTGACCTTAGGCGCGTTCATTTCAATACGCGTGCCAGCGCGCATCAGACCCACAATCGACGGGTCAATGGTTAATTCACCGGTGACGCGCCCGCCCGTCTGCAGTGTCAATTTGGTCAGCGTGCCCACTTCTAAACCTTGATACAGCAGGGGGGTACTGCCTTCCTTAAGGTTTTGGCCGGAAGGCAGGTCGAGTGTGATCTGCGTACCGCGTTGGCTGTGCGCCAGGTCAGGAAACAGTGAGTAGGTATCATCCGCAACGGCTTCACCACTTTGATCGGGGGAATCAAAGGCAATTGCCCCGTTGACCAGCGCCGCCAGGCTTTCAAGCTGCACTTTCGCGCCGCCGAGTCCGACATCCGCTTTCACACCAGAAACATTCCAGAAGCGGCTGTCTTTTTTCACCAGGTTGGTAAAACGGCGCTCAATCAACACATCAACCGTGACACCCTGATTGCCGGGATTAATGTTGTAGTCATACACGCGCCCGACCGGGATTTTCCGATAGTAGACCAGCGAACCTGTATTCAGTGAGCCCAGGTCTGGTGTGGTGAGATGAATCAGCAACTCACCCGTGTTGACACGAAACTTCGGTTGAGTATCCAGCGCGGTAAAGTGATCTCGCTCCTTGCCTTCACCCGGCATCATGCCGATATAGTTACCGCCGACCAGGGCATCCAGCCCGGAGACGCCCGCTAACGAGGCTTTGGGCGTAACGAGCCAGAATTGCGTGTTTTCACGCAGCGCATCTTTCATGTCGCTTTTCACGCTGGCCTGAATCTCAATACTCTGCAGGTTATCGCTGAGGCTAATGCCTTGCACGGTTCCCACTTCCACGCCTTGATAGCGGATGGGCGTGCGCCCCGGCACGATACCGTCTGCGGAGGCAAAATCGATGGTGATGGTGGCGCCGCGCTCCTGCCAGTTGGTCCACAAGAGCCAGCCGGCAATCAGCAGTGCCACTAACGGCAATAGCCAAAAGGGCGATATTTTCCGTTTATTACGCACCTGAGCTTTAGTCGGTGTAGTCGGCGTTTGATCCATGAGCATCCCAAAGTAAGCGACTGTCGAGCCATTCAACGGCAAGTATGGTTAAGATTACTGCCGATCCAAAATAAAATGCCGCTGGCCCCATGGTAAAGGCCAGGAGTTGATCGCGATTGATCAGCGACATGGTGAGAGAAATCACAAACAGGTCCAGCATTGACCAGCGGCCAATCCAGGTGACCAGCCGTAAAAGACGAATACGCGTACGTAATCCTTGTGCGCAATTAAAGTGAATGCTGATAAGCAGGGCAAACATGACAACGACTTTGGTCAGCGGCACTAAAATACTGGCGATAAACACCACCGCGGCTACCGGCATATTGCCCGCGGCCAGGGAAACAATGCCACTGAAAATGGTGTCTTCCTGACGGGCACCGTTCAGGTAAATCACCGAAATAGGCAGCACGTTGGCGGGCACAAGCAGCACCACGGAAGCAATCAAGGCCGCCCAGGATTTTTGCAAACTGTGGCGTCGGCGAAAGCGCAACGGGGTGTGGCAGCGTGGGCAGCGGCATTTATCATCAGGCTGTCCGGTATAATGGCAATTTAAACAGACCTGAAGCGAGGCTGCGGGTACCAGGGCATCGGGCTGTGGATAAAAGCGCTGCCAGAGTTGTTCCATGTTCAGATGAATCAACGTGACAACGCTGACCACCGTTAGCACGATAAATGCAACCAACCCATGGCCGATGTTGATTTCGGCATAGTCTTTGACTTTGATGGTGGCAACAGCAATGCCGACTAAATAGATGTCCAGCATCACCCACTCTTTGAGCTTATCCAGCATCAATAACACGGGCCGCAAATTCATTCCCAGACGATGCCCAATCACCAGATACAATAACGAGGCGGCAAGGGTAACGGGCGCACCAATGCTGCAAAACGCCACCATCGCCGCTGCGATAACATCGCCAGCACGGGCCATTTGCAAAATCCCTTCCAGCAAGGAAGCACTAATGCGTGCGCCCAACAGGCGAATGGTCATCAGCGGTTCAGAGAACGCCAGCGGCATCAGAATAATCATGGCGACGGCCATGGCTGTCAGACGCGTAATCGACCAGTCGCGACCCTGCAAAATTTTGGCGTTGCAACGCGGGCAGTGTGCAGACTGTGTGGATTTCACATTCGGTAAGGAAAAAAGGGTATCGCATTGCGGGCAACGCTGATAACGTTCTTGAGGTAGCGCGTGGCTGATGGCGTGTATTTTCATAATCCTGATATACGTTGGCCCGGCTACCTGACGCAAACGGATTGCGTCACTGTTGAGACAGGGAGTGCGAAAAGTTGGAAAAATACCCTCGGTTCAGCGGCTAAGGGTATATGAAGTGAGGGGATCATTCACTTATCCGCCTTTACTTTTCATGCTTATTTTACCGTTTGGCCATTGCGCCAGTGCAACAACAATCTGTTTTCATAATGGTTATTGAATGACAAAACAAGAATTTTACGCGGATCTGAATCGCGACATGACCGCGCTACTGGCAGGTGAGAGAAGTTTTTTAGCGGTACTCGGCAACTGCAGTGCGTTGTTATACGAGCGTCTGGAAGGCGTGAACTGGGCGGGTTTCTATCTGCTGACGGAAGAGAATACGCTGGTATTAGCGCCTTTTCAGGGCAAAATTGCTTGTGTACGGATCCCCGTAGGTAAAGGCGTGTGCGGCACGGCCATGGCAACCGGTGAAGTGCAGCGCGTGGCGGATGTTCATGCATTCGCGGGCCACATTGCTTGCGATGCCGCCAGCAACGCCGAAATTGTCCTGCCATTAACAGTCAATGGCGTCTGCGTAGGGGTTCTGGATATCGATAGCACGGTATACAGCCGTTTTGATGCTGATGATGAAACGGGGCTGCGTACCTTGACCGACGGGCTGTGTCAGGTATTGGCAGAAACAGATTTAGAAATATTTCTGCAGATGAAACGCACCTAACGCGCTGTCAGGCATGGCAATTGTCGATGGGGTCATTATAATGTCGCCTGTTCATGCCTGCGCTGGTCGGCAAATCCGTTGTAATCAGGAAATTTCATGGAAAATCAACCTAAGTTGAAGAGCAGTAAAGAAGTCATTGCATGGCTGGCGGAACGTTTTCCGCAATGTTTCGCCGCAGAAGGTGAAGCCCGGCCGTTAAAGATCGGTATTTTTCAAGACCTCGTGGATCGCGTTCAAGGCGAAGAGAACCTGAGTAAAACTCAGCTTCGTTCTGCTTTGCGCCTGTATACCTCCAGCTGGCGCTACCTGCACGGTGTGAAAGCCGGTGCTATCCGCGTGGATCTGGACGGGAACGATTGTGGTGCGCTGGAAGAACAGCATGTTGAACATGCGCGCACGCAATTAGAAGAAGCGAAAGCCCGCGTTCAGGCACAGCGTGCGCAGCAGCAAGCGAAAAAACGTGAAGCTGCAGGCGAAACCGGTGAGAGCGCGCCACGCCGCCCACGTAAGCCTCAGCCACAGCGTGACGCAGCGCAAGGTGAAGCCCGTAAAGCACCGCGCACGAATAAGCCACCGCGTCAGGCAAAACCCTCCGCGCCAGCGCAACAACCCGCACTTAAGCCCGTCACAGACACTGCTGCACTTCAGGTCGGCCAGGCCATTAAAGTGAAAGCGGGGAAAGATGCGATGGACGCAACCATTCTGGAGATCAGCAAAGATGGCGTTCGCGTCCAGCTGGCATCTGGTTTGGCTTTGATTGTACGCGCAGAACACTTGCAGTTCTGAAACGGAGGCCGACCACGGCATGAACACTTTTTTTAGAACCACGGCAATCGCTGGGCTGCTTTTAGCAGGCCAGGCGTTTGCCAATTCTGACGCGATTACGCGCGCGGATCAGATTCCGCAACTGCAGCAGGAACCGCAGCACGCAACCGTTAGTGAACGTGTCGCGTCGCGCTTTACCCGCTCACACTATCGCCAGTTTGAACTGGATGCGGATTTCTCCGCTAAAATTTTCGACCGTTATCTTAATCTGCTCGATTACAGCCATAATCTGCTGTTGGCGTCAGACGTTGCTCAGTTTGCTCCGAAAAAAGGCGTCTTGGGCGATGAGCTGAAAACCGGTAAGTTAACGGTGTTCTACGAAATCTATAACCTGGCGCAAAAGCGCCGGTTTGAGCGCTATCAATATGCGCTGAAAGTGTTAGAAAAGCCGATGGATTTCAACGGCAATGACACTATCGATCTCGATCGCAGCAAAGCGCCGTGGCCAAAGGATCAGGCTGAATTGGACGCGCTGTGGGATGCCAAGGTGAAGTTTGATGAATTAAGTCTCAAACTCACCGGGAAAGAAGAGAAAGAGATCCGCGAAATTCTCACCAAGCGTTATAACTTTGCCATTCGTCGTTTAGCACAAAGCAACAGCGAAGACGTGTTCCAATTGGCAATGACCGCGTTTGCGCATGAAATTGATCCGCACACCAATTACCTGTCACCGCGTAACACAGAGCAATTCAATACCGAAATGAGCCTCTCGTTAGAGGGAATCGGTGCTGTGTTGCAGATGGATGATGACTATACCGTGATCAACTCGATGGTCGCCGGTGGACCAGCCGCCAAAAGCAAGGCCATTACGGTAGGCGATCGCATTGTCGGTGTTGGTCAGCCGGGCAAGCCGATGGAAGACGTGATTGGCTGGCGTCTGGACGATGTGGTGTCCAAAATTAAAGGCCCGAAAGGCAGCAAGGTCCGTCTGGAAGTCTTGCCTGCCGGTAAAGGCACCAAGACGCGTATTGTAACGCTGACGCGTGAAAAAATTCGTCTTGAAGACCGTGCTGTCAAAATGTCAGTGAAAACGGTCGGTAAAGAGAAAGTGGGCGTGCTGGATATTCCTGGCTTCTACGTTGGCTTGACCGATGATGTCAAAGTGCAGTTGCAGAAGCTGGAAAAGCAGAATGTCAGCAGCATTATCATTGATTTGCGTACCAATGGCGGCGGTGCTTTGACGGAAGCCGTGTCACTCTCTGGCTTGTTTATCCCCAGCGGCCCGGTGGTGCAGGTGCGCGATAACAACGGTAAAGTGCGTGAAGACAGCGATACCGATGGAATCGTTTACTATAAAGGTCCGTTAGTGGTGCTGGTTGACCGTTTCAGTGCATCGGCGTCAGAAATTTTTGCCGCTGCGATGCAAGACTACGGACGCGCACTGATTGTCGGCGAACCGACCTTTGGTAAAGGCACCGTGCAGCAATACCGCTCACTGAACCGTATTTATGATCAGATGCTGCGCCCGGAATGGCCCGCTTTAGGCTCTGTTCAATACACCATTCAGAAGTTCTACCGCATCAATGGTGGCAGTACACAACGTAAAGGCGTGACGCCAGATGTCTTGATGCCTACCGCGAAAGAAGCGATTGAAACCGGTGAGAAGTTTGAAGACAACGCCTTGCCCTGGGACAGCATCAATGCCGCGACCTTTGTGAAAAGTGGCGATTTAAAACCGCTGGAAGGGCAGGTCATCAAAGCCCATGATTCGCGCATCGCAAAAGATCCGGAGTTCCAGTACATCGTAAAAGACATTGAGCGTTTTAATGCTTTAAAAGCGAAACGTAACCAGATGTCACTCAATTTTGCACAGCGCGAAAAAGAGAACCGCGAAGACGATGCACTGCGTTTATCGCGCATCAACGATCGTCTGCAACGTGAAGGTAAAAAGCCTTTAGCCAAGTTGGACGATGTACCCAAAGATTATAAAGAACCCGATCCGTATCTCGACGAATCGGTGAACATTGCCATCGATCTGGCACATTTGGAAGCGACCGATCCAGCCGGGAAACCGGCGGCCAAATAGGGGCTTTTCATCTGTTCAAAGGGCGGGAAATTTCCCGCCCTTTTTTATGTCTGTTTTTCAGGCCGACGGGTTGCGGGAATAACCTGCTACAAAATGTAAAGTTATGTCTTTTTAGACAGTTAAACGTTAAGGTCGCTTGAAAAGGATTTCGTTAACCCTACGATATATACCGTGTTAACTCTATTGTTTGAGGTCGATAAAATCTTATGATGCGTATTGCGCTTTTCCTGCTCACCAACCTTGGTGTCATGTTGGTATTTGGGCTGATCCTCAGCCTGACAGGGATCCAGTCAAGCAGCGTTCAGGGCCTGATGATCATGGCAGGTCTGTTTGGCTTCGGCGGTGCGTTTGTCTCACTGCTGATGTCAAAATGGATGGCGTTGCGATCTGTTGGCGGTGAAGTGATTGAACAGCCGCGTAACGAAACAGAACGCTGGCTGATGGAGACCGTGGGGCGCCAGGCACAACAACTCGGCCTGAAAATGCCGCAGGTTGCTGTGTATCACGCGCCGGATATTAACGCGTTTGCGACCGGAGCACGCCGTGATGCCTCTCTGGTTGCCGTCTCAACGGGCCTGTTGCAGAACATGAGCCGCGATGAGGCAGAAGCCGTCTTAGCGCATGAAATGGCGCATATTGCGAATGGCGACATGGTCACCATGACGTTAATTCAGGGTGTCGTGAACACCTTCGTTATCTTTATCTCACGCATTATCGCGCAGGTCGCCTCTGGCTTCTTGTCTGGCAACCGTGATGGTGAAGAGAACAGCAACGGCAACCCGATGGTGTACTTCGCGATCTCTATGGTGCTTGAAATGGTATTCGGTATTCTGGCCAGCATTATCACCATGTGGTTCTCGCGCCATCGCGAATTCCATGCCGATGCCGGTTCCGCCAAGCTGGTGGGACGCGAGAAGATGATTGCTGCACTGCAACGTCTTAAAACCAGCTATGAGCCGCAAGAAGCCAGCAGCATGATGGCGTTTTGCATCAACGGTAAATCCAAATCCCTGAGTGAGATGTTTATGTCTCACCCTCCGTTGGATAAACGTATTGAAGCGCTGCGTAGCGGGCAATATTTGAAATAGTCGTGATTTACCCTGAAAGGGCCGCTCAATTGAGCGGCCCTTTTTTTATGCCTGCTCGGCACGCGGTTGCGTTAAACGGAGCGCACTGACCAGGGTCGCGACCGAGGCAAAACTGCCTGCCAACAGCAAAGAGGCATGAGCGCCTTGATGCCCAAACAGATTGAATAACAGGGCGACCAGTGCGGCACCGCTGGTTTGCCCCAGCAACCTTGCTGTACCCAGCATACCGCTCGCGCCGCCGCTGCGATGACGGGGGGCAGAGGAGATAATGGTGTGGTTATTAGGAGACTGAAACAGGCCAAATCCAGCACCACACAGCATCATGCGCCAGATAATGTCGGTATCAGTAGGCTGTGCGGGGAGCAACGCCAGCAGAAAGAGCCCCGCGGCAAACAGCGCGAGGCCCAGCGCGCCGAGTAGCCCGGCATGAAAGCGCTCAATCAGGCGTCCTGCAACAGGTGCCATCACCATCGTGGCCAGCGGCCAGGGCGTCAGCAGTAATCCCGTCTCCACCTCGCTACGGCCCAATACGCTTTGTAAGAAGAAGGGCAGAGAGATCATGGCCAGCATTTGTGCGCAAAATGAGCAAATTGACGTGCCAATGGAGAGTGAAAAGAGTGGAATGCGCAGCAAATCCACTGGCAGCATTGGGACGGCCAGTTGGCGCTGACGGCGGATAAACAAAGGGGTGAGCAAGAGAAGGGCAACCAGTTCCCCTGCGATCAGCCAGAGAGACTGGCCTTGGGCAATGCCACTGAGGGCTGAAATTAACAAACCGAATACCAGCGCATTCATCACGGCACTTATTATATCAAAACGCTGTCCGGCATTTTTTGCTACGTTGTCCGGTAAAAAGCGCAGTGCCAACAGCAATGCGGCAATACCAACCGGCACATTCACCATAAACAGCCACGGCCAGTTTGCGACCGAGAGAATGGCGGCCGCCACTGTAGGGCCTGCGGCGGAGGAGACGGCAACAATCAGCGAGTTAATACTGAGCCCGCGTCCAAGATGCTTGTGCGGATAAATGATGCGGATCAGCGCGGTATTCACACTCATCAGTGCCGCGCCGCCAAAGCCCTGTAATACACGTGCCAGCGTCAGCAGCGTCAGTGAATCGGCCAATGCACACAAGAGTGAAGTGACGCTAAAGATGACCAGACCGGCCTGATAAACCCGACGATAGCCAATCATATCGCCGAGGAATGAGAGCGGCAGTAAACTGATGATAATGGCTAACTGGTAGGCATTCACAATCCACACCGATTGCGCAGGGCTGGCATTTAATTCGCGAGAAAGGGTGGGCAGTGCCACATTAGCGATGGCGCCATCGAGTACGGCGAGCGTAATACCCAGCGCGATGGCCAAAATGGCACCATAACGTTGTGGCAAGGGCAGACCATCTAATACAGGTGTTTTGGGCATAGTGGGAGTAATAAAAGAGGTGAATATCATCATGCTAATGATTTTCACTACACATTGCACTGCGCATAAGCAAAAAAATCATCTGCGAATGTGTCAGCTTATAACCGCATAAATTGTTGAAAAGCAGGGGACTGATATACTGGAAACCCTGTTCCATTTTTTTTGAAACACAGCTGGAGGTTCAGTGCACAGCGATAATGATAAACAACCCGATGCGGTCTCATCTGTAATGAAGGTGTTCGGCCTCTTGCAAGCGCTGGCAGAAGAGCGAGAGTTTGGCATTACTGAACTCTCTCAACGTGTAATGATGTCTAAAAGCACCGTCTACCGTTTTCTGCAAACCATGAAAACACTGGGCTATGTTTCTCAGGAAGAGGAAAGCGACAAATATGCGCTAACCATGAAGCTGTTTGAGCTGGGGGCTAAGGTCTTACCGCATCAAGATTTGATTCGCCTTGCGGATGTACAGATGCGCGAATTGTCCAGACTGACGCGTGAAACCATCCATTTAGGGGCCCTGGAGGAGAACAGCATCATCTATCTCCATAAAGTGGATGCGCTGTATAACTTGCAGATGTATTCCCGCATAGGTCGCCGTAATCCGCTGCACAGCACGGCGATCGGCAAAGTATTATTAGCCTGGCAAGATCCGGCGTCGCTGGATGCAGTGCTACCGCAGATTGAGTATGTGGTCACGACGGAACGCACCATTGCCAGCCCCACGCAGATGCGCCAGGTGTTGATGCAGGTAAAAACGCAGGGCTATGGCGAAGACAACGAAGAACAAGAGGCTGGTATTCGCTGCATCGCGGTTCCCGTTTTTGAGCGGCTGGGTAACGTGATAGCGGGATTGAGTTTATCCATTCCAACCTTGCGTTTTGATGAGAACAGAAAGCAGCATTATATCGAAATGCTGCAGTCGGCCGGGCGACAGTTGTCTGGTCAACTGGGTTGGCATCACTATCTGGAACGCTAATATCATGGGCCGCTCATCAGAGGCGGCCTGATGAAAGGCTAACCCTGGCTATCAATCACCTCAGCGCTTTTACGCAGGATTGGACACTCTGCAACCCCAATTATCCCGCTGTCGGTATGCAAATACTGGGCAGTCAGCGTGCCTCGTGCGGTTAAATACTCGCACTGTAATCCTACTCCGGCGATGTTTTTATTGCTGCCAATTAATACGCCATAGCCGGTGAGAAGCAAACCCAGCCAAATGATCGCCACCACTATCACCAAACGCATCAGAATTTTCATGTTATCTCCTTGCTGTGCTGTGAGTCTTCCAGGCACTCCGCCTGGCTACCGGAATGATAATAGCGAAAAAAAGCCCCTGTACACTCAGAGAGGGATGAAAATGGTGTGTGGCGGTACGAATGTTGTCGTAGGGGAATTGCGAGCGATATCGGCCTGCCGTTACAATCGCTCCCTTCACCTGACGTCGTCGGGCACAAAATGGAAAGCGCTGAGGCAGCAATGAATGAAATAACCAGTGGTGCAACAAATCTACTTTCGATGGGGCTGAGCGGTATCCTTGTACTGATCGGTCTGGTGATATGGTTTTTCGTCAATCGCGCCAGCACCCGCGCCAATCAGCAAATTTTGCTGCTGGAAGCGTTGCTGGAGGAGCAAAAGCGTCAAAACAAGACGCTACGTCGCCTAACCGATCATTTGATAGGTAAAGATCAGCCAGTCGAAGAGGAGCAAAACGAACGCGATTTCACGCGGCTGATACCTGAGCGCTAACAGGAGGCATTGATGGGGTATAAAAATCCGTGGTACGACCAACAATTATCCCATCACACGCCAGACGGCTTTCAAAACCCGGAGGCCGAATTACGCCAGCCAGGAGATTTGCAGCGTTGGCAAAAGGCGCGTAAAGCCGCGGGGCTTCCCCATCCGCCAGCACAGGGTTATGGCGCTTTTCAACAGCAATGGTGGCAACCTGCCGATCTGAGTGGTGCAGAAGATGCCGTGTGGTGGTTGGGGCATGCCGCAATTCTGCTGCGTATTGCGGGGCGCTATACGCTGATTGATCCCGCTTTGTCAGCGCGTGCATCGCCACTGCGTTTTTATGGGCCTGACCGTAAAACCCCCTCGCCACTGGATATCAATGCGCTTCCTGCATTAGAGACGCTGTTGATTTCTCATAATCACTATGACCACCTGGATAGCCGAACGGTGCGGCAGATCTTACGCCGTTTTCCAGATGTTCAGGTAATAGTGCCGTTAGGGCTAAAGCGCTGGTTTCAGCGCCGAGGGGCGAAGTATGTCACGGAGTTAGATTGGTGGCAGACATTTCCTGCTGGCGCGATAGAGGTCACGGCCGTACCTGCACGTCACTGGAGTATGCGCACATTGTTTGATCGCAATCGTTCATTGTGGTGTGGGTTTGTTTTACGCACCGCTGACTGGCGATTCTGGTTTACTGGCGACAGTGGTTATTCAGATAACCTGTTAGCCATTGTTGACGCCCTGGGCCCGTTTGATATGGCCGCATTACCCATTGGTGCCTATGCACCAAAATGGTTCATGCGAGGGCAGCATATGGACCCTGACCAATCTGTCTCTCTTTATCGCTACATGAATCAGCCACAAACATTGCCGATGCACTGGGGAGTGTTCGAATTAGCTGATGAGTCGCTGGACGAGCCACCCAGCGAACTGGCAGAAGCATTAATTCGCGCTGGGCTGGAGGGCAAAACGTTTCGCCCGTGGAAAATGGGTGAGAAAAGGAGTCTCAAATAAACCCATACGATTATTCCGAAGCGAGACCAGGCCTGCACTCATTTTGACGAGAGTCTCTATTTAGGCCATTAATTTTTTACTGGTACTAAAGTCAATATATTGGGTAATGCCATATTAAAGAGCAGGAGAAAGGATATATTCCTGATTTTGGTGCAACAGAATTTTATCAAATGATGATTTTTTAACTGAAACTAAACCTGCTATAAAATCAGCACCTTCCAGAGGGTTTATGACGTTAAATGACTAACGTTTGCCATATTGTTGCAATAAACAGGTGGTAATTGGAAAACAGTGGCGGCTAAAGCGGCGATGAAGGCTTAACAGGTTCCGACAAAGGTAAAGATAGCGCATCCCCACTAAATTTAGCAGGTATATTGCTTGCATCTAAGGCGTCATATTGTGCATTATACTGCCGAATGAAAATGTGATTATGTGCACTCTGTCGGTTGCAGCAAAAAAATGGCTTGCGATTGAATTCAGAGTATGTGATAACGCATAAGGTAAAACGAGGTACAGTTCTGTTTATGTATGGCATCTCAAGTAAAGAAGTATCGAGTAAAGACGTTGACGTTGAATACCGCTTCTCTTGAACCTTTTTCGTGCCTCATTCAGTAATGTCTCTGGTTTCTCTGTAAGTCTGCCCTCGGGCATTAAAAACACTCTAAGGAATTTTGCAAAATGGCAAAGATCAAAGGTCAGGTTAAGTGGTTCAACGAGTCTAAAGGTTTTGGTTTCATTACTCCTGCTGACGGCAGCAAAGATGTGTTCGTACACTTCTCTGCAATCCAGGGTAACGGCTTCAAAACTCTGGCTGAAGGCCAGAACGTTGAGTTCGAAATCCAGGACGGTCAGAAAGGTCCTGCTGCAGTAAACGTTACTGCTATCTAATTTCTGCGTGATGAGGCCATTGGCCTCATCCGATGAAGTATGAAGCCCCGCCTGGCGCGGGGCTTTTGTTTGTCTGTATTTCCTCCCTCGTCGTGCTTTGTTGCAAAAAGATAACCCTTGAAGCACTGTTTTTGCCCGTGACAAGCAACCGATCGGTTTAAATATTTCAATTATTTAGACGGCTAAGGATCTGTTGCTTTGCGTAAACCTTCCCTCATCACGACGCACTTTATTCACTGGCGCTTCGGTCTGCTTTGCGTAGGGATCTGCGTCTGTCTGACACTGCTTCTGGTTCGCATTGCCTGGCTGCAAATCGTCTCTCCTGACAAGTTGGTTGAACAAGAGAACCTGCGTTCTCTGCGGGTAGAACAGACGACAGAGAATCGCGGCATGATCCTCGACAGAGCAGGGCGGCCTTTGGCCGTCAGTGTGCCAGTAAAAGCCATCTGGGCCGATCCGAAAACGGTTCTGGAGAAAGGCGGTGTTGGCACTGACAGCCGGTGGCAGGCATTAGCGAAAATACTGAACAGCACGCCTGACCAACTGGCAGCACAGATGCAAAAAAATGCGCGCGCACGTTTCATTTACCTGGCGCGGCAAATAGAACCCGCGGACGGCGAATACATCGAAAAATTGAAGTTACCGGGCATCTACCAAAAAGAGGAGTCCCGGCGCTTCTATCCTGCTGGCCATACTGCGGCCAATCTGATTGGATTCACGAATATCGACGATCAGGGCATTGAGGGCGTTGAGAAAAGTTTTAACAAAACCCTGACCGGCGTCGCGGGTGAACGCGTGGTGCGTAAAGATCGCTTTGGGCATGTGATTGAAGATGTTTCAGCGACGGCAGGACGCCCGGCACACAATATACAGCTCAGTATTGATGAGCGTCTGCAAACGGTTACGGAGGATGCTTTGGCTAACGCGGTGGCGTACAACAAAGCGGAGTCAGGCGCCTCGGTATTAATTGATGTCGATACCGGCGAGATTTTATCCATGGCCAGTGTGCCAACCTTTAACCCGAATAACCGTGTGCAGGCGACAAGTGATATGTTTCGCAATCGCGCGATCAGTGACACTTTTGAACCGGGTTCGACCGTAAAACCCATGGTGATCATGACCGCGCTGCAACAAGGTATTGTGCAGCCTGACAGTGTGGTGGATACCCATCCCTACAGTCTGGCGGGCCATCAGATTCGCGATGTGGGCTTTTACCCTGCGCTGTCATTGACCGGCATCCTGCAAAAATCAAGTGATACGGGGGTGTCGCGTTTATCACTGGCCATGCCGATCAGTGCGTTGGAAACCACTTACCGTCACTTTGGTTTGGGCAAGCCAACAGCATTGGGGTTAACCGGAGAGAGTCGTGGCCTGATGCCCGACCGCCGTCGCTGGAGTGATTTAGACCGGGCGACATTTTCATTTGGCTATGGCCTGATGATTACCCCGCTGCAATTGGCTCGCGTTTACGCCACGATTGGCAGTTATGGCATCTATCGCCCTTTGTCGATCACCAAAGTGGATCCACCGGTGCTGGGACAACGGATACTGCCAGAGGAGTTGGTGCATCAGGTAGAGCACATGATGGAAAGTGTTGCCCTGCCGGGAGGCGGCGGAACGAAAGCGGCTGTCCACGGGTATCGCGTGGCGGTGAAGACCGGCACGGCGAAGAAAATCGGTCCTGATGGGCATTATATTGACAAGTATGTGGCCTACACGGCCGGCGTTGCGCCTGCCAGCCACCCTCGGTTTGCACTGGTGGTGGTGATTAACGATCCCAGCAACGGCAAGTATTACGGTGGCGCAGTGTCGGCACCGGTGTTCAGCCAGATAATGGGGGATGTACTGCGACTGGAAAACGTGCGGCCTGACGGCTTACCCGCTGGAGACCAGAGTGTGATGGTGATAAATCACGCAGCCAGCGCGAACCCGTCGTGATGAAACTCGGCAAGCTGGCGATGCCAGGATACACTTGGCATCGAATTGAATAAAGGAACCTTCGCATGCATTTGATTTGCCCGTTGTGCCAGACCTCGCTTGAATATTCCTCTGAAGGAGGGCTGTGTTGTGAACAACAACATCGGTTCGATCGGGCGAAAGAAGGGTATTTCAATTTGCTTCCGGTTCAGCACAAGCGCTCAAAACAGCCGGGCGACAGTGCAGAGATGCTACAGGCCCGACGCGCTTTCTTATCTGCCGGGCACTACGCGCCATTACAGCAAAAGGTGGCTGAGACATTGGCTACCCTGATTCCGCCAGGAGGAACGCTGCTGGATATTGGGTGCGGGGAAGGGTATTACAGTGCAGCGGCCCGCGCAGCGATTCAGGGCGATTGTTATGGGCTGGATGTCTCGAAAACCGCGGTGCGTTATGCGGCAAAACGGTATCCCGAGCTCACCTTCGTGGTGGCATCCAGCCATCGTCTGCCGCTGGCGGATAACTCGCTGGAGGGCATCTTGCGTATTTATGCGCCCTGTAAGGCAGAAGAGATGGTCAGGACGTTAAAGCCGGGAGGTTATGCTGTCACGGTAACGCCAGGCCCGCGTCACTTGGTTGAATTCAAGGCAATGATCTACCCACAAGTGAAATTACATGATGTGGCGGACGAGCAACTGGCTGGATTGCAGCGTATTGATCAGCGTGCACTCAATTACACCATGACACTGAGTGGCAAAGAGGCGGTCTCGTTACTGCAGATGACGCCTTTTGCATGGCGCGCCAAGCCAGAAGTCTGGCAACAACTGGCAGAGCGCGCGCAATTTACCTGTGAGGCCGATTTTTTGCTGACCGTTTGGCAAAAGCCTCAGTGATTAATCACAATACTAATACCGATACCAATTAACACCACGCCACCCAGAATTTCAGCGCGTTTGCCCAACAGTGGGCCAATATAGCGGCCCAGCATGATGCCCAGGGTGGTCATCATAAAGGTGGCGAGACCGATCAGTAACGCGGTGTGCAGAATATTCACTTGTAGAAAAGCGAGGCCCACACCCACCGCCATCGCATCGAGACTGGTGGCAATCGCGGTTATCACTAATAACCAAAAGCCATGACGCTCAATCGGAGCGTCGTTCTCACCGGATCGGCATCCCTCCAAAATCATGCGTCCACCGAGAAAAGCGAGCAGGGCAAAAGCTATCCAGTGATCCCATTGCATCACATATTTACTGGCGAGCGAGCCTATTCCCCAACCGATTAACGGTGTAATGGCTTCAATGACGCCGAAAATCAATCCTGTGCGTAAGGCTTCACGCCAGCGAGGTTTATGCAGTGCCGCACCTTTGCCGATAGACACAGCGAATGCGTCCATTGACATGCCAAATGCCAAAATTAATGTTGCTGAAAGATTCATAGAATTGTTCCCTAATAATGAGGCGAACCTTATCAAATGAATTTACGGCTGGCAATCAAAAGGCATGTAAATATCGCGCAATGCTGATTGGTATCAATTTCGTTGTCATTATAGCCAGGGCTAATATTGATGGAGGTTACAATGTTAATCATGGCTATATATTATAGCCAAGGCTATTTATTGTATTCCCTATTGATAATAGGGAATGTTTTTTGCACGGTGAAACTTCCTAAGTTATTGATTTTTAATAAGCAGGCTGTATATTTTTTCGAGGTCGTCTATCTGCTTTACGCGAACATAGATATTTCGTTTTTCTAATTGAATGACCAATACGCCATCTTCAGATAAATTCATACTTTGAATGCGGGTATAAGGAATAAATACGCCTGCAAAGATAAAACCCTGTGTTTTAAACAGGCATTTAGGTTGGCGGATCCAAAATGTCCAGAAAGCAATCAAGGCTAAAGACAATAATAAATACGTGGTTAAAGGCGTGCCTTGCGCGTGAATATTGTTGTATATAAGGATGCCGATTAAGCCAACGAATATCAGACCATCCACGCGTCCGCGCTTCAGCAAAAAAATCTTCAGCAGCGTTCTGCCGTGGCGCTTGTCCGTGATCACTTCGTCATAAACGGCAAACAGCAACATAGCGAGGGTCATCATCACAATGATGACATCAGTCAGGGACATGACATTCTCCAAAAAAAAAGCTGCGACAAGCAGGCTTGTCGCAGCATTGTACATCATCAAACAGGGATTACAGACCTAACAGGCCAATCCAGTAGCCGAAGATACCAATGGCGAAGAAGCCAACGATAATCCACAGCGCATTCACTTTACGGCGCAGTAACCACATACAGCCAAAGGTGAGCAGCAGTGGAATCAGTCCTGGCATCAACTGGTCAAGAATGTTTTGCACCGTGGTAACGTTGGTTTTGCCCGTCTGATCGGTAATGGTGGACACCACCAACGGGACGTTAACATGCGTCCACTTGTTGACCAGGGCCCCCATTACAAACAGGCCGAGAATGGACGCTCCTTCCGTCAGTTTTTGCAGGAAGCCGCCGCCCATATCGCTGACAATATCAACACCTTTGCGATAGCCATACGCCACGCCGTAGTAACGGGTCAACATACGTACCAGGTTGAACAGCACAAAGAACAGAATTGGACCGAGCAGGCTGCCGCTCATCGCGATGCCAGCACCCAGCGCCGCAAACACCGGACGCACGGTACCCCAGAAGATCGGGTCACCCACACCGGCCAGCGGACCCATCAGGCCAACTTTGATCCCGTTGATAGCACCATCATCGATATCAGCGCCATTGGCACGCTGTTCTTCCATCGCCATGGTGACACCTAATACAGGCGCGGCAACATAAGGATGGGTATTAAAAAACTCCAGATGGCGTTTGATCGCTTGCTTACGCTCATCATTATTCTCCGGATACAGGCGACGAATCACTGGCACCATAGAGAAGCAGAAACCCAGCGCTTGCATACGTTCAAAGTTCCATGAACCCTGAAACAGGTTGGAGCGAAGGAACACGGCGCGAACATCGCTTTGCGTGAGCTTCTTTTCAGTTTTAACGGTATCGACCATTTCTCACTCTCCCCTAGTCTAATTCGTTATCGAGGTCATTTTTAGCAGGGCCTGCAGCGTGCGCAGGGCCTGTTCCGCGGTTGTATTTCGGTGCCAGTTGGATATACAAAATAGCCATAACGACACCAATTACACCCAGAGCGACCAGGTTGAAGTTGGTAAATGCCGCGGTAACAAAACCGAGGTAGAAGAACGGCATCAGGTAGCCTGCGCGCATCATGTTGATGACCATCGCGTAACCCACCACGACAATCATGCCGCCAGCGATGTTCAGACCATTGGTCACAACCTCAGGGATTGATTCCAGCAGGCCCTGGACCACACTGGTACCGACGGAGACTGCCACGATGGCGGCAGGAATAGCGATACGCATGGCCTGTAACAGCAGTGCTGAGACGTGCAGCCAGGAAATGGCGTTCAGATTGCCTTTCTCTGCTGCTTTATCCGCGGCGTGTTGGAAACCAACCGTCAGCGTACGCACAATAATGGTCAGTACTTGTCCCGCAGCGGCCAAAGGAATGGCGAGCGCGATACCGGCACCGACACTTTGTCCACCGGCGATAACCAGGATCGTTGAGATGATCGAGGCGAGGGCGGCATCCGGTGCGACAGCAGCACCAATGTTCATCCATCCCAGGGCAATCATTTCCAGCGTACCGCCGATAATAATACCGGTTTTCATATCACCTAGAATGATCCCGATTAGGGTACAAGCCACCAACGGACGGTGGAACTGGAATTCGTCGAGCACTGATCCCATACCGGCAATACAGGCGACGATAAAAATCAGTACAATTTGAAGAGCGGTAATCTCCATTGCACTTCTCCTTTGACAGTCGTTAACTGAGTAGTCCTGACGTGGCGTCAGGTGGGTTTATTAAAATCAGGACGCCACTTTGGCAATCAGGTCCATCATTTTTAGGCGCGGATCGTTGGACACTTTACGAACTTCCAATTCGATACCGCGTTCATTCAACGCTTTAAATGCAACAATGTCTTTTTCATCGAGCGAAACGGCGTTATTAACCTGCGTTTTGCCCTGACGGAATGCCATGCCACCAATGTTCACTGAAGGAATTTTCACGCCTTCTTCCACCAGGCGCAGCACATCCGTCGGGTTGGTAAACAACAGCATGACGCGATCGTTACCATACATAGGGTTATTCCAGACCCGGATCATTTTGGCCACATCGACCACGTGTGCGGTGACACCCGGCGGAGCAACCTGCTTAAGCAGCGTCGAGCGCATATTGTCAGCCGCGACTTCATCGCTGACCACGATAATGCGTGTGACATTGGTTTCTTTCGTCCAGCGCGTAGCGACCTGACCGTGAATTAAGCGGTCATCAATGCGCGCCAGGCCGATCTTCATATGATCTTCCGGTCCCAAAGGTTTCGCCGGTGCAGCGGGTTTGGGGGCGACTGCCGCAACAGGTTCAGGGGCCTTCGCTTTCAGTGCTTTTACGCCTTCGCGCCCGGTTTCGACGGCAATGGCGACTAACTCATCAAACGAGGGGTCGTCATCACGCGCCATCAGGGTTTCAACCAGCATCGGGATGTTCACACCCGCAATGACTTCGTGATTTTCCTTATCGGTAACGATGCGGCTGGCCGCATTGAATGGGCTGCCGCCCCACGTATCCACAAGGAAAAGAACGCCTTTCTCGGTTTGCAAATCCGCCAGTCGTGCCGTGTATTTCTCAATCAGGGTTTCCGCATTTTCGCCCGGCACAAAATCAATCCAGCCGACATTTTGCTGTTCCCCTAAAAGCATCTCAGCGGTTTTCAGCAGCTGTTCCGCTGCCCATCCGTGAGTGCCGATTACAATAGCAATGGTCACTTGCTACCTCCGTTTTTACGCCAGGGTGTTCTTGACTGAGTCACCCGATAATTCACTGCAAAAAAAATGCAGTGAATCGATCTGTAAGGACAGGGAAATGTTGTGACATAAATCACTATTTTTCAGACTTGTTACGGCAGTGTTTCACCATAATGTTTGCCTGAAAGGCGATTTTTGCACGGTTTTTCCGCATGCATTACCTGTAAAGTCGGAATTATTTTAGTCTGTGAAAAAATAATTTATGTGACCTGGTTCAGTAATTTAGACCTAAAGTTCCACAAGGCGTGTTTATGGTTAAAAGTCCAACAGCGATCGCTTTTTCATAAGCTAAGAATCTGCATGGCAGCGGCGATATTGTTCTCAGAATCTGTTTTAGCCCCTGAGAACATAAGAAATAATTTGACGCATTTGCGCAGACTGCTAAAGTGAGAGTCCTTTTTCAATACAGGAGTAACGGCTTCAGCCCTCCCTATGGACTGTCACCGAAGTAGTTCTAATGAACCCCCGGGCGCATGCGCCTTTGCCTTTATCCCTCTCGGGATCTCAGTATCGCTTATCACTGATTTTTCTCACCCCACATTCGCCAGGCCGAATGGGGCGCTTATCTGTTCCTTTTTCCGGAGTCTGTAATGGAAATATTTTTAGACCCCTCAATTTGGGCCGGTTTACTGACGCTCATCGTGCTGGAGATTGTGCTGGGCATAGATAACCTGGTGTTTATTGCTATCCTGGCGGACAAACTGCCGCCGAAACAGCGTGATAAAGCCCGTATTATCGGTCTGTCATTAGCGCTCATCATGCGTCTTGGCCTGTTGTCGGTCATTTCGTGGATGGTGACGCTCACCACGCCGTTGTTTAGCGTAGCGCAGTTTAGTTTCTCTGGACGCGATCTGATCTTGCTGTTTGGTGGTGTGTTCCTGTTGTTTAAAGCAACCACCGAGTTGCATGAACGGCTGGAAAGTCGCGATCACCAAACGGATGGTAACAAGGCGTACGCGAGTTTCTGGGCGGTTGTGGCACAGATTGTAGTGCTGGATGCCGTGTTCTCACTGGATGCTGTGATTACCGCGGTAGGTATGGTTAACCACTTGCCGGTCATGATGGCGGCGGTGATTATCGCCATGGGTGTAATGTTAATTGCCTCGCGTCCGCTAACCGATTTCGTGAATGCACACCCGACCGTGGTGGTGCTGTGTCTGAGCTTCCTGCTCATGATCGGCTTGAGTTTGGTCGCTGAAGGTTTTGGCTTCCACATTCCGAAAGGCTATTTGTATGCGGCGATTGGTTTCTCCATCCTGATTGAACTGTTTAACCAGATTGCGCGTCGAAACTTTTTGCGTAATCAGGCACATCGCCCAATGCGCGAACGCACCGCCGAGGCCATTTTGCGCCTGATGGGCGGACGTCGCGAAGCGACACCGGCGACGGAAAAAACAGAAGCCAAGACGGAGCTGGCATCGGCCGTGAATTTGCCGAAAGAGGCGTTTGCTGACGAAGAGCGCTACATGATTACCGGTGTGTTAACGCTGGCTTCACGTTCAGTGCGCAGCATCATGACGCCACGGGGTGATATTTCGTGGGTTGATGCGACGCGCAGCACCGATGACATTCGTACGCAGTTGCTGGATACCCCACACAGCTTGTTCCCGGTTTGTCGGGGAGAACTGGATGAGGTGATTGGTGTCGTGCGTGCGAAAGAGCTGCTGGTGGCGTTGGATCACGGTATTGATGTGGATGCCTTTGCGTCAAATACGCCGCCTATCATGGTGCCGGAGACGTTAGATCCCATCAATCTGCTGGCGGTATTGCGTCGTGCAAAAGGCAGCTTTGTGATGGTCACCAACGAGTTTGGTGTTGTGCAAGGTTTGATCACCCCGTTGGACGTGCTGGAAGCCATTGCTGGTGAATTCCCGGATGAAGACGAAACGCCTGACGTGATTGCCGATGGTGAGGGTTGGCTGGTGAAAGGTGGTACCGACCTGCACTCGTTGCAACAACTGCTGGACACGCAAGGTCTGGTGGATCCGGAAGAGGATTATGCCTCACTGGCGGGCCTGTTGATTGCACAGAACGATCAATTCCCGAAAGCCGGTGATGTCATTGTTCTGGCACCGCTGACGTTCCAGATTGTTGAAGCAACGGATTATCGCATTGACCTGGTACGCGTTACGAAAGAAAAATTCGATGAGGATGAAGACGAGTAATCGTTATCGGATATGAAGTAACAAGGGCAGCCGAGAGGTTGCCCTTTTTTTATGGCTGCGTCAGTTCTTCGCGCGTAGACCACACGGCAAGTCCTTTGCGATGGTTCTGTAACCAGGCAGCAAAATCGCCAAGCGGCATAGGACGGGCAAAATAATAGCCCTGAAACACATCCACGCCTTTTTCTCGCAGGTAGTCAGCCTGTTCAGCCGTCTCTACGCCTTCGGCCACTAAACGAATGTTCAGCCGCTGTGCCAGCGCAATCACCATATCGGTCACGGTGGCGTTAATCGCATCGGTACCAATGGCTGCGGTAAAGATTTTGTCGATTTTTAAGATGTCAGGATTCAAGGTTTTCAGGTAAGCCAGCGAGCTGTGGCCGGTACCGAAATCATCAATCGCCACTTTTACGCCGATTTTATGGAGCTGGGTGACGGCTTGTTGATCAACAACCGGCAACGCATCACGTTCGGTCAGCTCAACCACCAGTTGCTGCTGGGGATTGGCTGGCCACCACAGCGTCTGTAAGTCATTGAGGATCTCACGCTCGTGGAAATGGCTGGCGGCAACGTTAATGGCAATGTGAAAACCCGGCGTCGTTGGCAGAGAGGGGAGATGCTCAACCACTTCACTCAATACAAAGCGTGTGAGAGGGGCAATCAGATTTTGTCGCTCGGCAATGGGAATAAAGACATCCGGTGGGATCCAGCCCTGGCGCGGACTGTGCCAGCGCAACAGCAACTCGATGCCATAACAATCGCCATTTCGTGCATTGATCAGCGGCTGACAGTAAACCATAAACTCTTTGGCACTCAAGCCATAGGTGATCTGCCAGGAAAAACTCATTCTGTTGGCCGTGGCCAGCCAAATAATGTAGCCGGTCAACAGCGAAAGCAGCAGCGCCAGCGGCAATTGGGAGGGCAGCCTGGAAAGCGCCAGTTTTCCTGGTGAAGGCCCAAGCAGTGTCACACTAAAGGGATAACGTAAGGAACTTTCCTCATAGCTGACTTCATCCTCAGAAGGCAACGCAGGTTCAATCAGTGGATTGCCATACTCCAGACTTTTTCCAGCCACATTGAACACGGCGCGTTCAATCCAGGGGAGCGAGGGTTCCAGTAAATAGTTCGACATCATCTCAATGTTGATGGCCTGCAAAACACCAGAGCGATTGTCCAGCGTACGCGGGGTCCATAACAGCAGAATAGGAGACCCTTTAAGCAAACTGTCGTCGACGCTCAACACCATGCGTTGGTTATTCACCGCCAGTTCAGGGTACAGCTCGCTAAACTGACGGTTGCGCTCACCAAAAATACTGGAGCAGTAAATCATATCCTGGCTTATCAACATGATTGAACGCACGGTTTGCAGCGTAGCCAGCTTTTCAATCAACGGGGCGCGAACGTGATCGCAGGTCAACCCAACTAAACCCAGAGTGTTACTGGCGGCAACATCCAGGGGCGAGAAAAGTTTATCGAAGCGGGAAACGGCGTTATTGGCGAATGCGTGGGCTTGCTGCTCAATTTGTCCCTTTTGTTCCATAAAGCGGACCGTTAAGGTGAGAATGAGCACCACTGCCGCTACCGTTGAGGCAATCAAGAGCCGCTTACGGCGGAACTGTCCAACAATGTGCTGGGACACGTGCATCAGAAACCACCTCAGGACGAAGACGCAAGCAGAGAGACCGAGTACAGGTTATCGGCGCGTCAAAAATTAAGTTTAGAGAGAATTGTGAAAAAACCGGGTGGATGCCGCACCCTAACTCAAATGCCTGTTATTACGTGTAAAAACACTGTAACGGTTTCAGAGAGGCGCGGCTATACAGCGAGATAATTATTTTTATTTTATGCATAAAAAAGCACCGCCGCAGCAGTGCTTATCAGTGCTAGTCACATTGGACTTTAATCGCTAACCCGCCTCGTGAGGTTTCACGGTACTTGGCATTCATGTCTTTCCCTGTCTCATACATGGTCTCAATGACCTTATCGAGCGAGACGCGCGGTGCGCTGGTGCGGCGCATAGCCATGCGCGCTGAGTTGATCGCTTTCACGGAGGCGATGGCATTGCGCTCGATGCAAGGGACCTGGACCTGGCCTGCAACCGGGTCGCATGTCAGGCCCAAATTATGCTCCATACCAATTTCTGCTGCCACGCAGACTTGCTCTGGGCTGGCACCTAACAGTTCCGCCAGGCCTGCCGCCGCCATTGAGCAGGCAACGCCGACTTCTCCCTGACAGCCGACTTCAGCACCTGAAATAGAGGCGTTCATTTTATACAGCACGCCAACGGCGCCGGCAGCCAGGAAGTAACGAATGAAAATATCCGGGCTAACGGATTCAATAAAATGATCGTAGTAGGCTAACACCGCCGGGACGATACCGCAGGCACCGTTGGTTGGCGCGGTCACCACACGCCCACCGGCAGCATTTTCCTCATTCACGGCCAACGCAAACATATTGACCCAGTCAATGACGTTCATGGGATCGTTGGAGAGCTTATCAGAAGCCACCAACATACGGCGCAGTGCTGATGCCCGGCGGGGAACGCGCAGCGGTCCAGGTAAGACACCTTCGGTGTTTAAACCACGATCGATACAGTCGCGCATGGTCTGCCAAACATCACCGAAATATTTCTCAATATCCTGACGGCTGTGCAGGGCCAGTTCATTTTTCATCACCATGCCGGAAAGTGACAGACCGGTATCGTGGCAATGTGCCAGCATCTCTTTCGCACTGTGGAAAGGATAGGGCACGTCGACTTCATCAAGGGTGGAAGCCCCAAAACTTTCTTCATCAACGATGAAACCACCGCCGATGGAATAGTAGGTTTTGCTATACAGCGTCTTATCGCCGTTGAAAGCGTGAATACTCATGCCGTTTTCGTGAAGCGATAAGTTGTCGCTGCGAAAAATCATGCCACCTTCGCGTGGAAAATCCACTTCGTGCTGATTTGCCAGCATCAGGCGCTGACGCTGTTCAACATCGCGCAGGGTGCCAGGAATCGCATCAATGTCAACGCTGTCCGGTGACGCACCGGTTAATCCCATAATGATGGCAATATCCGTGTGGTGACCTTTACCGGTCAACGATAAAGAACCGTATACATCGACAGACACACGCGTCACCGACGTTAAGAGATCTTTCGCTATCAAATCATCGACAAACTGTTTGCCGGCTTTCATGGGTCCAACCGTATGGGAACTGGAAGGGCCAATACCGATCTTGAACATGTCAAAAACGCTAATCACGTTGTGCTCCTTGGCGACGCTTGGCAACGTCAGAGATAAAGAGGATCAGAAGGTCGCACAAATGGCGACAATTTGCGGCGAATATAGAGGAATTTTCTGGCGTTGTCAGTGATTTGGATCCACAAAGAACAGTATTTTAGAGAATTATCATGTTATGGGTAAATATTGTGCGATAAATGGCTGGCTAAACCTTCATCTCCGACCTGTAATCCCAATTGGCGCAAAATGCCGGCGGTCATTCCCCAGACGAAGTAGTTCTGATACCAGGATAGCCAGACGCGATGCACATTGCCGCGCCGGTGCACATCGAGCGGTGAATAGCGCGCCAGCGTGAGGGCTTCCGCGAGCGGCATCTCAAACAGCGCGGCCACTTCATCGGCATTGGGGACAAAAGCTAAATCAGGGGGAATCACGCCAATCACGGGCGTGACCTGAAAGCCGGTGCTGCTGGTAACGGCGGGGAGCGTCCCCACGACCGTGACGCATTCGGGCGGCAGTGCAATCTCTTCCTGTGCTTCGCGCAAGGCTGTTGCTATCAATGAGTGATCGCCTGCGTCGCGGACACCGCCAGGAAAAGCCACCTGACCGGCATGCTTACGTAGTGTATCGGCGCGCTTCGTGAGAATAAGCCCTGGCGTTTTACGGCGCACAACAGGAACTAACACCGCCGCATGACGGGTAGCGGTAACCGGGGGGGAAGGCAAAGGCTGATGCAACTGAAAGCGACTGAGAAAATCATCCAGTGATAAATCAGGCATCGGTAATGACTCCTTGTAAGCACGGCAAAATGCGATTCAATTTATCGAAGGTTTCCTGATATTCCGCATCCACCTGACTGTCGGCGACAATACCGCCTCCGGCGGCACAAAACAGATGCCCCTTTTCAGCAATCAGTGTGCGGATAGTAATGCTGGTGTCCATGCGGCCACAGAGACTGATATAGCCAATACTGCCGCACCAGGCATTGCGCCGATGGGGTTCGAGGGCTTCAATGATTTGCATGGCTCTGACTTTGGGCGCCCCGGTAATTGAACCGCCGGGAAAACAGGCGCGCAGGAGATCGCTGGCTTGTAATCCCGGCTTGAGGCTCGCCGTGATAGTACTGACCAGATGATGCACGGCAGGAAAGGCTTCAACGGCAAAGAGTTGCGGAACGCGCACGCTACCAGGCTGAGCAACGCGGCCAATATCGTTGCGCATCAAGTCGACGATCATCAGGTTTTCAGCGCGATCTTTGGGGGAGTTGGCCAGCCGTTCAGCTTGTTCCCGATCGGCCAGTGGATCGGCCAAACGCGGCAAGGTGCCTTTAATGGGACGCGTGGTAATGCTTCCCTGATCAAGCGATAAAAAGCGCTCGGGTGATAAACTCAGCAGATGGCTGTCAGGTAGCCGAATCCAGGCAGAAAAGGGCGCGCGGTTTTGTTGGCTAAGGCGCAGATACGCCAGCCACTCGTCGCCCTCATAGGGGGCGCAGAAGCGCTGTGCCAAATTAACCTGATAGCAATCGCCACTGTGCAGCCACTCTTGTACACAATGAAATTTTTCACCGTAGGTTGCGCGGTCCATATTGGATTGCCACTGCCCTGTGAGTTGGAAAGGGCGACGCAATGGGCTTTGCTGTGCAGCAAGCCAGGCAAGGCGAGCGTCTATATCACCATGGCAAATCAGCGTCAGTTTTTGCAACGCGTGATCGGCGATGATCGCCCAGTCATAGAGGCCTACTGCCATATCGGGCGTTTTGACATCTGCGCTGGCAACCTGCGGCAACGCCTCAAAACGGCGGCCTAAATCATAGCCCCATAAGCCCAACGCGCCTCCCTGGAAGGGCAAATCTTCACGACTCTCAGCCGTTAAGGCGAGATCATCCAATGCTTGCTGGAGCAGGACAAGGGGATCTCGCGTTGAATGCGTTACCTTCCCGTTGCGCACGGTCTCGGTGTTATCACCACGGGTGGTGAGCGTGACACAGGGATCGGCCACGATGATATCGAAGCGATTGTCCTGATGTTCAGCATTACCAGAGTGCAACAGCATGGCCCAGGGCAATTGCGCGAAGGGGGCGAAAAGGCGGGTGATGGCATCGGTTTGATAGTCTAAAGCGTGATAAACTGGCGACATGATTTTGGCTGGCAGAGGAAAAGACGTAGCCTGACATATTTTTGGGCAACTGACATCTTTTGCGTAATCGTAGGGGCAACTCTACAGGGAGAGAGACATGTTTACAGGGTTACCGGCACTGAGCCATGAACAGCAGCAGGCAGCGGTTGAACGCATTCATCAACTGATGTCAGAGGGCATGAGCAGCGGACAGGCAATACAACTGGTGGCGCAGGAAATTCGAGAATCGCATACGGGTGGGCACATTGCGGCGCGCTTTGACGATGAAGAAGACAACGACTAACGCGCCGGGCAGACTGAGACTACAGAGCGGCGATCACCTTGATTTCCACTTTGTATTTTGGGTTCATTAACTGCGCCTGAACGGTACAGCGAACGGGTGCGTTTCCGGGGGAAACCCACGCATCCCATGCGCGATTCATCGCGGCAAAGTCAGCTAATTCAGGCAGAAAAAGCGTTGCGTCCAGAATTTTGCTCTTATCTGAACCCACGCGCGCCAAAATGCGGTCAATCACGGCCAGTGCGTTGGCCGTTTGCGCCTCTGCATCCTCATCCAAATTTTCAGGTACGCTGGTGTAATACACCACGCCGTTGTGCACGACGGCTTCCGACATACGGTGTTCTGGGTCAATGCGTTCAATAGTCATACTGCGTTTTCTCCTTTCGTTTCACTAAGCCTGACACAAACCCGCCATTCTTGTCATCCGCAGGCTGGTTGTTAACACGTAATCCTGACATAATTACAGGTGTTTTTTCAGACAGGTGAGGCGTTGTGACAGACGATTTTGCGGCAGAAGGGGCGCTGGCACGCGCGATTCCTGGTTTTAAACCGCGTGAAGCACAGCGTGAAATGGCCCTGGCCGTTACGCAGGCGATTGCCGATAAACAATCCCTGGTCGTTGAGGCCGGCACCGGTACCGGAAAAACCTACGCTTACCTGGTTCCCGCCTTGCGCGCGGGTAAAAAAGTGATCATCTCCACGGGCTCAAAAGCCTTGCAAGATCAACTCTACAGCCGTGACTTGCCTACCGTAACCGACGCCATTCATTACGCTGGACGTATTGCGCTATTAAAAGGGCGCTCTAACTACTTGTGTCTGGAGCGTTTGGAGCAGCAATCGATGGCGGGAGGCGAGCTGGCTGCACAGGCATTGAGTGATTTGGTGCATCTACAAGGCTGGTCAAATCAGACGGTTGATGGGGATATCAGTACCTGTGGTGGCGTGGCCGAGGACAGTGCCGTCTGGCCACTGGTCACCAGTACCAATGACAATTGTCTGGGCAGTGATTGCCCATTGTATAAATCCTGTTTTGTCGTCAAAGCACGCAAGCGGGCGATGGACGCAGATGTTGTGGTGGTCAATCACCATTTGTTTCTTGCCGATATGGTGGTGAAAGAGAGTGGTTTTGCCGAGCTGATCCCGGAAGCTGACGTGATGATTTTCGATGAAGCACATCAGGTGCCTGACATTGCCAGTCAATATTTTGGCCAGCACTTGTCCAGTCGGCAGTTATTGGATTTGGCACGGGATATCACCATCGCCTACCGCACAGAGGTGCGGGATGTGCAACAACTGCAAAAATCGGCCGACAGGCTGAGCCAGGCAACGCAAGATTTTCGTCTGGCGCTGGGGGATCCTGGATTTCGTGGCAACTTACGCGAACTGCTGACCGATCAGCGTATCCTGCGTGCGCTCACGCTGCTGGATGATGCGCTGGAACTCTGCTTTGATGTGGCAAAGTTATCACTGGGGCGTTCAGCTTTGTTGGATGCAGCTTACGACCGTGCAGCGCTCTACCGGACGCGATTAAAGCGTGTAAAAGATGTGCAGCAGCCAGGATTCAGCTACTGGTACGAATGCACCTCACGGCACTTTGTGTTGGCATTAACGCCACTCTCGGTGTCTGAGCGTTTCAGTGAGGTGATGGCTGAACGGCCAGCCAGCTGGATTTTCACCTCAGCGACCCTGGCCGTGAATGAACAAATGGGGCATTTCACCGAGCGACTGGGCGTGTCGCAGGCCAAAACACTGATTCTGGACAGCCCGTTTAATTATGCTGAACAGGCATTACTGTGTGTGCCGCGTGATTTGCCCTTGCCCAATCAACCCGGCGGTGCTCGTCGCATGGCGCAGATGCTCCAGCCGCTGATTGAGGCGAACAACGGGCGCTGCTTTTTCCTCTGCACCTCGCACTTTATGATGCGCGAATTAGCTGAAGCCTTCCGCCAACTTCTCACCTTACCGGTCTTGTTACAGGGTGAAACCAGCAAAGGCCAGCTGCTTAAGCAATTCATTGCGGCCGGTAATGCATTGTTGGTGGCAACCAGCAGTTTTTGGGAAGGTGTTGACGTGCGGGGCGATGCCTTGTCATTGGTGATCATTGATAAACTGCCGTTCACGTCGCCAGATGACCCGTTGCTCAAAGCCCGCATGGAAGATTGCCGGGTGCGCGGTGGCGATCCCTTTGATGAAGTGCAATTACCTGAAGCTGTTATTACGCTTAAACAGGGCGTAGGGCGTCTGATCCGTGATGTGGATGACCGTGGTGTGTTGGTGATTTGCGATAACCGCTTGGTGATGCGTCCCTACGGCGCAGTATTTTTAAATAGCCTGCCGCCAACACCGCGTACGCGGGATCTGCGCCAGGCGGTTAACTTCTTGAAAACCCATTAATGCGCTGTGCTACACTGTGCGCCGAATTTTTACGGCACCCTGAGGTTGTTATGTCCCTGCGAATATTAGCCATTGATACCGCTACTGAGGCCTGTTCTGTCGCGCTACAACAGAATGGTAAAATCGATGCGCTGTTCGAATACTGCCCGCGTGAGCACACGCAGCGTATTTTACCCATGGTTGAAACGGTGTTGAGCGGGCAAGGCGTAGCGTTGACTGAACTCGATGTCCTGGCATTTGGCCGTGGGCCAGGCAGCTTCACGGGTGTGCGTATCGGTATAGGCATTGCGCAAGGATTGGCGTTAGGGGCAAATCTGCCAATGGCTGGCATCTCCACATTGGCGACCATGGCGCAAGGAGCATGGCGATTGCACGGTGCTACACGTGTTCTCGCGGCGATTGACGCGCGTATGGGTGAGGTGTATTGGGGCGAATACCAGCGCGATGAACAGGGGCAGTGGCGGGGTGAAGAGACGGAAGCCGTTTTAACACCTGACGCCGCGTTGGCCCGTATGGCAGGTTTGTCAGGGGAATGGGCGACGGTAGGCACTGGCTGGGCAGCCTGGCCAGAACTCGCCTCCACCTGTGTGCTGGCGCTGAAGGCTACCGAGGTTACCCTGCCGGAGGCGCAGGATATGCTGCCGCTGGCACAACAGGCTTGGGATCAGCAGAAGTGCGTTCCTGTTGAACACGCTGAGCCGACCTATTTACGCAATGAAGTGACATGGAAAAAGTTACCTGGCAGGGAATAATCCGCAACTTATTCCTTTCCTGTCAGTCTACTCTTGTAGGTTAACGAAGGCGTTAACCGTTTTAAAGTGAGAAGAACTATGCGTAGACGTTTTACCGCTGTTGCCGGTTTTGCACTGCTCACCGCACTGCTGACGGGATGTGTTTCCGTTCCTGATTCGGTGAAGGGATCTTCACCCACTCCACAACAGGATTTGGTGCGTGTGATGAATGCGCCGCAAATCTATCTAGGCCAGGAATCTCGCTTTGGCGGCAAGGTGGTGAAGGTCACCAACAACAGCGGCACCACGCGACTTGAAATTGCGGCCATGCGTTTAGATGAATCCGCGCGCCCCATTCTAGGCTCACCCTCTATCGGCCGCGTCTATGCTGACGTCAAAGGCTTTATCGACCCGGTTGATTTTAATAATCAAATGGTCACGGTTGTGGGACCGATCAGTGGCACCGAAAAAGGGGAGATTGGTAAAGCGAGCTACAACTTTGTTGTGGTTAACGTGACCGGTTATCAACGGTGGCGCATGACGCAGCAAATTATTACGCCTCCGCAACCGATTGATCCCTGGATTTGGTATGGACCGCCGCACGGTCGTCGCGGAGGATATTGGGGGCCGCCACCGTACTGGGGTTTCTATAACACTGGCCCTGCTCAGGTGCAGACCATATTGACAGAATAAGTGGCTGTACTTTAATCAAAACAACGTCAAATTTACGGCATATCTGCCTTTAGGCGGATATGCTTTTTTATTGTCGACGCAGTGGATGCGTCTTTTTAGTGATGCGCTTCTCAACCTTATCACAGAATGCACAGCAAACTGGTACGCTCAGTTAAAGTATTGTTAAAAGATTGAGGGAGAAGCGGATGACCACGAATAATAAATTCAGAGGTGACACCTTGGACAAGGTTTGGCTACAGCGTTATCCCGCTGATGTTCCGGCAGAGATTAATGCCGATCGCTATAAATCACTGATCGAGCTGTTTGAGCACGCTTGTCAGCATTATGCCGATCAGCCCGCGTTTGTGAACATGGGACAAGCGATGACCTATCGCAAGCTGGAAGAGCGCAGCCGCGCGTTTGCAGCCTATTTGCAAAATAGCCTTGGGTTGAAAAAAGGCGATCGCGTGGCATTGATGATGCCAAATTTACTGCAATATCCGATCGCCCTGTTTGGTATTTTACGGGCCGGTATGGTGGTCGTGAATGTCAATCCGCTGTACACACCGCGCGAACTGGAACACCAACTGAAAGACAGCGGAGCGAGTGCCATTGTCATCGTTTCCAACTTTGCCCATACGCTGGAAAAAGTGGTCGCCAATACACCGGTTAAACACGTCATTCTGACCCGTCTGGGCGATCAACTTGCGCCAGTCAAAGCCACGCTGGTGAACTTTGTTGTCAAATACGTGAAACGACTGGTACCTAAATATGATTTACCGCATGCCGTTTCGTTTCGTAGCGCGTTGCAGCAGGGGTATCGCCAACAGTATGTGAAGCCCGAGATTATCAACACCGATCTGGCCTTTTTGCAGTACACCGGCGGCACCACCGGCGTGGCAAAGGGTGCCATGCTGACGCACCGTAATATGCAGGCAAATCTGGAGCAGACCAAAGCTACCTATGGTTGTTTGTTACAGCAGGGCAATGAGACCGTGGTTACGGCGTTACCGCTGTATCATATCTTTGCGCTGACGGTAAATTGTCTCCTGTTTATTGATTTAGGCGGGCGTAACCTGCTGATCACCAATCCACGCGATATTCCCGGCCTGGTGAAAGAGATTTCACGCTATCCCATTACCGCGATGACCGGTGTTAACACGCTGTTCAATGCGCTGCTCAATAATGAAGAATTTAACAAGTTAGATTTTTCTCATCTCCGTCTTTCTGCCGGTGGCGGCATGGCGGTGCAGAAAGCCGTTGCTGAGCGCTGGGAAAAACTGACGGGCCGTTATTTGCTGGAAGGCTATGGATTAACCGAATGCTCACCTTTGGTGTCGGTCAACCCTTACGATATACGCCATCACAATGGTAGTATTGGTCTGCCCGTTCCCTCTACGGATATTCGTCTTGTCGATGATGAGGGGAAGGAAGTGGCGCACGGTGAGCCTGGAGAGCTCTGTATCAAAGGGCCTCAGGTTATGCTGGGCTACTGGCAGCGTCCAGAAGCGACAGACGAGGTTCTGCACGATGGATGGCTCAAGAGCGGTGACATCGTCAAAGTGGATGATGAAGGTTTTATCCGCATCGTTGACCGTAAAAAAGACATGATTCTGGTTTCAGGTTTCAATGTCTATCCTAACGAAATTGAAGATGTTCTGATGCTGCATCCAAAGGTGCGTGAAGCGGCAGCCATCGGGGTTCCTTCAGAGGTTTCGGGTGAAACGGTAAAAATTTGTGTGGTGAAGAAAGATGCTTCACTCACCGAAGAAGCGTTAATTGCACACTGCCGCCAGCATTTAACGGGCTATAAAGTCCCGCGCATTGTTGAGTTTCGTGAGGATTTACCTAAGACCAACGTGGGTAAAATCTTGCGTCGCGAGTTACGCGATGAGGCCATCAAGGCACAGGCAGAAAAAGCCGGTTAATCGTGCCGCAGGCCTGTTTTTGATACGCCGGCTTGTCCGGCGTTTTTTATGTCCAGTGTCAGCCCATTTGAGCTGGCCTAAGAGAGCGTATGCTAAATTATACCCTGATCACCACCAACGAGGCATTGGCTGACGTATGCCAATCGGCTCGCCAATATTCCCGCGTGGCTATCGATACTGAATTTGTTCGTACGCGTACTTACTACCCACAACTGGGCTTGTTACAACTTTTTGACAGTGAGCGTTTGTCACTGATTGACCCACTGGCGATTACCGACTGGCAGCCACTGGTTGCCTTACTGACCGATACCGCCGTGACGAAGTATTTGCATGCGGGCAGTGAAGACCTTGAGGTGTTTTTAAATACCTTTGGCACGGTCCCCGTCCCGATGATCGACACCCAAATTCTCGCCGCTTTTGCAGGCAAACCCTTGTCGTGTGGCTTTGCCAATTTGGTTGAGTATTGGTGCGGTGTTGCGCTGGACAAAAGCGAATCGCGCACGGATTGGTTGGCGCGCCCATTAACCCAACGTCAGCTTGATTATGCGGCGGCAGATGTATGGTGGCTATTGCCGATGGCTGAAAAGCAACTGGCTGAAACCACGGCTTCCGGCAAATTGGAAGAAGCACTGGATGAGTGTTTACAGCTGTGTCAGCGCCGCCAGCAGGTTACCTCCGCCGATGAGGCATGGCGTGATATCACCAATGCCTGGCAATTGCGCCCTCGTCAGCTTGCCACATTACGCTTACTGGCCGCCTGGCGTTTAAATACGGCGCGTGAAAAGGATATGGCCGTCAACTTTGTGGTAAAAGAAGAGCACCTATGGCGCGTAGCGCGTTATCAGCCGGGCAGCCTGGGTGAGCTTGACCATCTTGGACTTACCGGGCATGAAATTCGTTTTCACGGTAAAACGCTGGTGGCATTAGTGGCAGAGGCCAATGCCTTACCGGAAGAGGCGCTGCCTGCGCCACTGCAGAATTTGATTGATCATCCGCATTATAAAAAGGCCTTTAAAGCCATTAAAGCGGCGGTACAGCAGGTCAGTGAGAGCAGCGGACTCAGTCCTGAGCTACTGGCATCGCGTCGTCAAATCAATCAATTACTCAATGGGGTTTGGGGCATTCGCGAGCGAGAAGGGGAGCCAGACTTGCTGACAGGATGGCGTGGTAAGTGGCTGGCACAGCCATTAAAAGAGGTGCTCACGCAGTATCCGGCGCGGTAAAACGTTATCCCCTGCCAGGCAGGGGATAATTATGAGCAAGGTGCAATCATTTCGGCAGTTCATCCGCTTCAGGCAGCGTCACATTGAGCTCCAGAATTGAAATGTCGTCCTCACGTTGCTCCAGTTGTACATTGACCATTTCCGGGTCAATTTTGATGTACTTGCAAATAACTTCCAGAATGTCCCGCTTCAACTGTGGCAGATAGTGGGGCTCACTATCGCCCCGTCTGCGTTCTGCCACAATGATTTGCAGCCGTTCCTTGGCTATATTGGCTGTACTCTTTTTACGCGATAAAAAGAAGTCGAGTAAGGCCATACTTTATCCCCCGAACAGGCGTTTTAAAAAGCCCTTCTTCTCTTCTTCAATGAAGCGGAAGGGACGTTCTTCACCAAGTAAACGATCAACGGTATCAGCGTAAGCCTTACCTGCGTCAGACTCGATATCCAGAATGACAGGCTCACCCTGGTTTGAGGCGCGAAGGACGGACTGGTCTTCCGGAATCACACCCACCAGCGGAATGCGCAGGATTTCCAGTACGTCTTCCATGCTGAGCATGTCGCCTTTGCTGACTCGGCCCGGATTGTAACGGGTGAGCAACAGGTGTTCTTTGATGGCGTCCTGGCCATTTTCGGCGCGGCGAGATTTGGAGGAGAGAATGCCAAGAATACGGTCAGAATCACGCACTGAGGAGACTTCTGGGTTGGTGGTAATGACCGCTTCATCTGCGAAGTAGAGCGCCATCAGGGCACCGGTCTCAATACCGGCCGGTGAGTCACAGACGATGAAATCAAATTCCATCTTCTTCAACTCATCCAACACTTTCTCAACGCCTTCACGCGTTAGCGCATCTTTATCGCGTGTTTGTGAAGCGGGGAGAATAAACAGGTTTTCAGTGCGTTTGTCTTTGATCAACGCTTGATTCAGCGTGGCATCGCCTTGGATCACGTTAACGAAGTCATACACAACGCGACGCTCGCAGCCCATGATTAAATCCAAATTACGCAGACCAATATCGAAATCGATAACGACGGTCTTTTTGCCTTTTTGCGCTAAACCCGTCGCGATGGCCGCGCTTGACGTGGTTTTACCAACGCCCCCTTTACCCGATGTAACAACAATAATGCGTGCCATAAAGATGATTTCCTTCACAAAGGGGTCTAGTTCAATGTTTGTATCGTTAAGGCGCCGTCTTGTAATGAAAGACGCGCAGATTTTCCATAAAAGTCGGCTGGGATCTGATCCATAATCCAGTATTCACCCGCAATTGACACCAGCTCAGCGGACAAGCTGGCACAAAAAATTTGGCAATTACGGTCACCACTGGCTCCCGCCAGTGCACGGCCTCGCATCATGCCGTAAATATGGATGTTGCCATCTGCAATCAGCTCTGCGCCAGCGCTGACACTGCTGGTGACGATCAGATCGCAATTCTTCGCATAAATTTGCTGGCCGGAACGCACAGGCGTACTGATCAAGCGCGTTTTTGCCACCAGCGGTTCAGCGACAACCAGCGGTGGTGCTTCAACTGCACTGGCCTCAGCCACTTTACGCGCGGTTTTGCCCTCAGACAGTAACGGCATACCTGCGTGCAGCAGTTGTTGTTTTAACTGCTCATTTTTACAACCACTTACGCCAACAATACGTAAACCTGTCGCGATTATTGCTTCTTGCATGGGCGCCCAGTTCACCTCAGCGGAGAGATGAGCAACATTGACGACCACAGGCGCGTTTAACAGAAAGGCAGGAGCCTGAGAAATTTTGTCCTGAATTGCCTCACGGACCACGTCGGGTTGATCGTGGTGTAAATGAACAACCGACAGCGTAAAACTACTGCCTTTTAACTCAATGGGCGTTTGTGACATCTGTCCGGCTCAATCCTGTTTTCGCATACCCGGCGAAATTATGCCCCATTATGCTGGCGAATAATCCGGGCGAGCATTATTCCGAAGTACTGTAAGCATGGTATAGTTACTGCTATATTCAGGCAAGTCGCCGACTTGGTTAATTAGAGTAAAAAATATGTTTTGTGTGATCTACAGAAGCTCCAAACGCGATCAAACCTACCTTTACGTCGAAAAAAAAGACGATTTTTCGCGCGTGCCGCCTGAATTATTGCAGGGTTTCGGGAAACCACATTATGCGATGATGATTCCGTTGGATGGCTCTAAAAAGCTGGCCAGTGCTGAGCTGGATAAGCTCAAAGAAGCCCTGGTTGAGCAGGGGTATTATTTGCAATTACCGCCCCCGCCGGAAAGTTTGCTCAAAATGCATTTTGAATTAAGTAAGAAAGCCAATTAAGAATTCTCTGTTTTAATAAACCGTCGCGAAATCCGGTGCTATATCCTTCGCGGCGGATTGTGTTTACACCTTTCGCGAATTTCGTTTACATATTTTCCTGCCCCGCCTTGATTGAATAGCGCATACTCAATGCTGCGCACGATGACGCGTGCCTGACAGACAGATAAAACGGATTATAAAGGAGCATCGCATGTATCAACATCATAACTGGCAAGGTGCACTGCTGGATTACCCGGTCGGCAAAGTGGTGTGTGTCGGGAGCAATTACGCTCTGCACATTAAAGAGATGGGCAGTGCGACACCCACTGAGCCCGTGCTCTTTATTAAGCCAGCCACAGCGTTGTGTGACTTGAATCAGCCCCTGTCTATTCCACAAGGGCTGGGCGCTGTTCACCATGAAGTTGAACTGGCAGTGCTTATCGGCTCGACCCTTAAGCAAGCTACGGAAGAGCATGTACAGCAGGCGATTGTCGGCTATGGCATTGCATTAGATCTGACGTTACGAGATGTGCAGGCGAGTTGCAAAAAAGCGGGTCAACCGTGGGAAAAGGCGAAAGGGTTTGATAATTCATGTCCTCTGTCTGGCTTTATCCCGGCCATGGATTTTCATCATGACCCGCAAAATAGCGCGTTAAAGCTGGTGGTGAACGATGAAATACGCCAGGACGGCAGCACGTCCGATATGATTCACAAGATTGTGCCGCTGATAGCCTACATGAGCCGCTACTTTACCTTGCGCGCAGGTAATGTGGTGATCACGGGCACGCCCGCCGGTGTGGGGCCAATGCAATCTGGTGACACATTAAGCGTGTCGCTAAATGATCAAACGCTGAGCACGCGGGTACTGTAAGCGTTAGGGGTTGCATCGTCGGGAAGAACCCTTTATAAGGGTGCGCCTTTATCTTCACATGGACATTCAACATGACTGAAATCCCTTTCTGGCAGCAAAAAACGCTGGAACAAATGAGCGATGATGAGTGGGAGTCCCTCTGTGATGGCTGTGGTCAGTGTTGTCTCAATAAATTGCAGGATGCGGATACCGACGAAGTCTACTTCACGAACGTGGCCTGTAATCAGTTAAATATCCACAGTTGCCAGTGTCGTAATTACGAGCGACGTTTTGAACTGGAAGAGGATTGCCTCAAACTGACCCGAGAAAACTTACCCACGTTTTCCTGGCTACCGCCAAGCTGCGCGTACCGTCTGTTAGCGGAAGGAAAGGGACTGCCGGTTTGGCACCCCTTGCGCACGGGCTCTAAAAAGGCGATGCATGCAGAGCGCATTTCAGTAAGGCACATTGCCGTGAGAGAGAGTGAAGTTGAAAACTGGGAAGACCATATTCTTAATCATCCTCAGTGGCATCAGCCCTAAAATGAAAAACGGACCCGACAGGGTCCGTTTTTGTTAGCGACGAGAGAAGAGATCACGTCGTTTTGGCTTGAAAGCCTGCGCCAGTAGGACCAGTACGGCGACAGCCAAATAGGCGGCAAAAATACCCACCATCCACTGTGGCATACTCAGAGACAGGAAAGACCAGCTGATCTCTGCACAATCACCTGATGCGACAAATACAGAGGGTAACCATTTATCTAATGGCAGCCAGGTGGGGAAGCGTGCTGCAAAATCGCAGGTCACAAAAGGATTGGGATGCAATTGCATCATGGTGTGCTCCCAGGATAGACGTAATCCTTCCCAGGCGCTGTAAATCCACACAACAATAGCCACCCAGCGCAAGGGAGATTTAGGTGCGATAGCACCGATGATACCCGCCCCCATCACACCGAATAACGCACTGCGTTCGTAAATACACATGACGCAGGGTTTAAGTCCCATCACGTGCTGGAAAAACAGTGCTGTGAGCTCCAGCGCAAGCGCAGTTAGCGCAAGTAACAACCAGGCGGTGCGCCCCCGCGAACTGGTGTTAAGGTATTGCAACATATGTCTTTCCTTTGAATTGTGGTGACAGGGCAGTGTAAACGAAAAAAGGGTATCTGCCTGCCAGCTCACTGAAATAAATTCCATTACCCATGATGATGTCAGACGTAATGCAATTGACCGAAAGGCGAACGTTCCATGCGGTTCAATTTCTCACATCTTAAGGCAGCGTTATTATACGGTCCAAAAACTTCCTGAAATTTGCGCTACACGGCTTTTTCAGCATGTTCCAGGCTATTTAGCCGCAACGCCATCTGGTATGATGAGGCCAATTGAGATCGCTTAAAAATTCAACGTTAAGAGTAAGCTATGGTGATTAAGGCGCAGAGCCCTGCTGGTTTCGCGGAAGAGTACATTATCGAGAGTATCTGGAACAGCCGTTTTCCGCCGGGATCGATTCTGCCGGCGGAGCGTGAGCTTTCAGAATTAATCGGGGTCACCCGTACGACATTGCGTGAAGTGCTACAACGATTAGCGCGCGACGGTTGGTTAACGATTCAGCACGGTAAGCCCACCAAAGTAAATAACTTTTGGGAAACGTCTGGTCTCAATATTTTGGAGACATTAGCGCGTTTAGATCACGACAGTGTTCCGCAATTGATCGACAATTTGCTGTCAGTGCGCACGAACATCGCCTCGATCTTTATCCGCCGCGCAATTAGCCACTTTCCTGAAAAGGCCAAGGCTGTTTTAGACACGGCGGCGGCAGTGGACGATGAAGCGGATGCGTATGCCGAGCTGGATTACAACATCTTCCGTGGACTGGCCTTTGCATCGGGCAATCCCATTTATGGTTTGATTCTCAATGGGCTTAAAGGGTTGTATACGCGCGTTGGCCGTTACTACTTTTCAAACCCAGAGGCACGCCAGTTAGCGCGTGTGTTTTATCAGCAATTAGGTGAGGTCTGTGACTCACGGCAGTTGGACAAGGTTGTGGATTTGGTGCGCGAATATGGCCGCGGCAGTGGTGAAATTTGGCACGGGATGCAAAAGAGTATGCCAACGGATATGACCACCCGTCGTTAAACGTGACAGGGCGGGAATATTCCCGCCCTGTTGTATCACAAGCCTGTCGGCCGCGGTGGGCATCTGTCTAACAGCTCAACGCTTCCGTCTTCATTTTGCTGCTCCAAATGTACGTCAAATCCCCACAACCGATGGACATGCTTTAACACCTCTCGACGGCTTTTATCCAGTGGCGCGCGATGATGGGGCACATAACGCAACGTCAAAGAGCGATCCCCGCGTAAGTCCACATCATAAATCTGAATGTTGGGCTCCAGATTACTTAAGTTGTACTGCGCCGAAAGTTGCTGGCGAATGGCCCGATACCCCGATTCGTTATGGATGGCGGCTATTTCCAGAAAATTGTTACGGTCATCATCCAATACCGTGAACAAGCGGAAATCTCGCATCACTTTCGGTGACAGAAATTGGCTGATAAAACTTTCATCTTTAAATTCACGCATAGCAAAATGTAGCGTTTGTAACCAGTCACTGCCTGCGATATCAGGGAACCAGTATTTATCCTCTTCCGTCGGTGACTGACAAATACGTTTGATGTCCTGGAACATGGCGAAGCCCAGGGCATAGGGGTTAATGCCGTTATACCACTGACTGTTATAGGGCGGTTGAAACACGACATTGGTATGGCTGTGCAGGAACTCAAGCATAAAACGTTCGCTGACTTTCCCCTCATCGTACAGGTGATTCAAAATGGTGTAGTGCCAGAATGTCGCCCATCCTTCATTCATGACCTGCGTTTGCTTTTGCGGATAGAAATACTGGCTAACTTTGCGCACGATACGTAAAATTTCGCGCTGCCAGGATTCCAGCAAAGGCGCATTTTTTTCCATAAAGTACAGCAAGTTCTCTTGCGGTTCAGAAGGAAAACGCGCGGCTTCCTGATGTACTTCTTCCTTTTCGCGGCGTGGCAATGTCCGCCACAGCATGTTCACCTGACTTTGCAGGTAGGTTTCGCGGCTTTGTTGTCGAGCCTTTTCTTCCTGCAAGGAGATCTTCTGCGGGCGTTTATAACGATCCACGCCGTAATTCATCAATGCATGACAAGAGTCCAGCAGTTTCTCAACCTCGTCGACACCATAACGTTCTTCACATCGTGAGATGTAATTACGCGCAAACAAGAGGTAATCAACGATCGAGCTGGCATCGGTCCAACTGCGAAACAGATAGTTATTTTTGAAAAACGAATTATGCCCGTAACAGGCGTGGGCCATCACTAGCGCCTGCATTGTGATGGTATTTTCTTCCATTAAATAGGCAATGCAGGGGTTTGAATTGATAACAATTTCATAGGCTAAGCCTTGCTGGCCCTGTTTGTATCGCTGTTCCGTTTCGATAAATTTTTTGCCAAACGACCAGTGCGCGTAATTGATAGGCATGCCAATGCTGGAATAGGCATCCATCATTTGCTCAGAGGTGATCACTTCGATTTGGTGAGGATAAGTATCCAGCCCATAGCTCTTGGCTACGCGGTCAATTTCTGCCAGATAAACGTCGAGCAATTCAAAGGTCCAGTCCGGACCGTCACTCAGCCGCTGTTTTTTTACGGCGTCGTCAAAGATAGTACTCATAGCGCACCTCATTACCTGCGAGCGTCGTCGTGATGCGACGGGATGATGAGCGAGTTCCCTCTCACCTGACGGCTGTTAAATAGGGTCTGCGATTAGGCGAATACGTCAATGATAGTTCACTGTTACCCAACACTGCGCGGAATACAATGGAATTTTGGAAGAAAATAGAGGTTGGGATTCAATGCACTGTGCCTTGTGCTCAAAATCACTATCCTTGCTGGTATTTAAGCATAATATGCTGATTGTATGGGTTTTACAGGTTGTGGTGACTTTATGCTAAAGAACACGGTGAAAACTTTCTTTTAGCAAGTTTAACCATAAATGCCTGGCTGATTACGCTATAACACTCTGAATTACGGCTTGAATAAGAGTTTTTGTTAACAATAAACTAAAAAAGATGTGAAATAGGTCTGCGTTAACTGACGCATTGTTTGCTAGTCTTTTTATCCATAACGGTAGCTTTTAAGTAGCATATTCGTCTTTATAAGGTGTGGTCGCTATGCGCGTAGTTGTGTTAGGCAGTGGGGTGGTAGGCGTTGCCAGTGCGTGGTATTTGGCACAGGCGGGACATGAGGTGACGGTGATTGACCGTCAGCCGGATGTTGCGCTGGAAACCAGTGCAGCAAATGCCGGGCAAATTTCACCAGGCTATGCCGCTCCCTGGGCTGCGCCAGGTGTGCCAGTCAAGGCCGTCAAATGGATGTTCCAACGCCATGCACCACTGGCAATTCGTCTGGATGGTAGTCTTTCACAACTGCGATGGATGTGGCAGATGTTGCGCAATTGCGATATGCGCCACTATCAAGAAAATAAAGGCCGTATGGTGCGTCTGGCAGAATACAGCCGAGACTGTATTCGGGTATTGCGTGACACAACGGGTATCCAATATGAAGGCCGTCAGGGCGGAACGCTGCAACTTTTTCGCAGTGCGCAGCAATATGACAGTGCCAGTAAAGACATTGCCGTGCTTAAAGAAGCCGGTGTGCCTTATGAATTACTGCGTGCCGATGAGCTAGCGCGTGCTGAGCCAGCGCTGGCGGCAGTGCGCGATAAATTAACCGGTGGCTTGCGATTGCCGAATGATGAAACCGGCGACTGTCAACTTTTCACGCAGCGACTTGCGGCGATGGCGGCAGCAGCGGGTGTGGACTTTCGCTTTAACACGTCTATTGATGCCTTGTTGCGTGAAGGCAACCGAATTAGCGGCGTGAAATGTGGTCAGGAAACCCTCAGCGCAGATGCCTACGTTATGGCACTCGGCTCGTATTCGACGGCACTGCTAAAGGACATAGTGACTGTGCCGGTCTATCCGCTGAAAGGCTACTCGTTAACGCTGCCCGTCACTGACCCGGCAGCGGCACCGGTGTCAACCGTGCTGGATGAAACCTATAAAGTGGCCATTACGCGGTTTGATAACCGGATCCGCGTGGGCGGCATGGCGGAAATTGTCGGTTTTAATAAGCAATTATTGCCCGCGCGCCGAGAAACATTGGAAATGGTTGTCGGCGATCTCTTTCCACGCGGTGGTGATAGTACAAAAGCGCAGTTCTGGACCGGGTTGCGCCCGATGACGCCAGATGGCACGCCGATTGTGGGGCGCACGCCACTGAAAAATCTCTTTTTAAATACTGGCCACGGTACGTTAGGATGGACGATGGCTTGCGGCTCCGGGCAACTGCTCAGCGACCTGATTTCTGGCACGACGCCAGCAATCGGCGCTGATGATTTGTCGGTGTATCGCTATCTGCCGGGATTTGATGCCCGACACGGCGCGCCGCTGCGTAGTGTAAACGTCATCCGTTAACCGACCAGGAGTCGCTATGACCCGTCCAATAGTTGCCACCCTTAATGGCGACGCATTGCGGCAAAACGTCAATATTATGCGCCAGGCCGCGCCGCAATCGCGTGTCTGGTCAGTGGTAAAAGCCAATGCCTACGGGCATGGCCTTGAGCGTGTTTGGCAAAATCTGTCTGATACCGATGGCTTCGCGCTGTTGAATCTTGAGGAAGCGATTTTGCTGCGCGAGAACGGTTGGAAGAAACCGATTTTGCTACTGGAAGGTTTTTTCAGTGCCGATGAATTAGCGATTCTTGACCGCTATCGTCTGACCACAAGTGTGCACAGTAACTGGCAAATCAAAGTGCTTGCGGAGGCGAAATTAAGCGCGCCGCTGGATATCTACCTAAAAATTAACAGTGGCATGAATCGCCTGGGCTTCCAGCCGGAACATGTTCATTCTGCCTGGCAGAAGCTACGCGCATTACCTAACGTAGGCGAAATGACGCTGATGACGCATTTCGCTGAAGCCGATCGGGAAGAGGGTGTGCAAGAGCCTTTGCGACGCGTTGCGCTGGCCAGTGAGGGCATAGATGCGCCTCGCTCATTTGCTAACTCGGCGGCCACCATGTGGCATCCGCAAACGCACCATGATTGGGTACGCCCCGGTATTGTGCTCTACGGCGCATCACCGACGGGCAATTGGCAGGATATTGCTGGCAGCGGGTTGAAGCCTGTGATGACGCTGGAAAGTGAGATCATTGGTGTGCAAACCTTAAAAGCCGGTGAGGGCGTCGGTTATAACTATCGTTATCGCACGCCGGGAGAGTTGCGTTTAGGTGTTGTGGCCTGCGGTTATGCCGACGGTTATCCACGCCATGCGCCGACGGGCACCCCAGTTATCATTGATGGCGTGCGTACCCAAACGTTGGGCACCGTTTCGATGGATATGTTGATGGTAGATTTGACGCCTTGTCCGAACGCGGGTATTGGAAGCCGCGTTGAGCTGTGGGGAGAAGGGGTAAAAATCGATGAGGTTGCCCAATCCGCTGGCACCGTAGGCTATGAGCTAATGTGTGCCGTTACGGCGCGCGTGCCGTTCAAGGTCCGTTAACGCTGTGGGTGGCGGCCACTGCCGCCACCGGTCAGATTATTTCAGTTCCGTAATGGTGCCGCGCAGCGAGCGTGTCCACCAGGCGGCCAACAAGGCCAGTATTGCGCCTACCGCCATCATTAAGCCCAGCGCGGTTTTCTCCGTTAGCGGCAGCGCCATCATCAACAATCCTGCCGATGACCCGCCTGCCATTTGAATAAACCCTGCCAGTGCGGAGGCCACGCCAGCCTGCTGTTTATAGGGTTCCAGCGCATAGCTGGTCGCCGGGCCAACAATAAAAGCCAAACCGGCGACAGCCACAGCAACAGGAAACATATACAGCGCCCAGTGATGTTGTACTGCCTGTGGGAATAACGTCACACCCGCCAGCAACATCAGCATACCCAGCGTCATCGCGACACCTCCCGCGGCGAGACAGAAAGGGCGTCCGGCTTTACGAATGATTTTACTGACCACTACGCTAACTAACATGATCCAGAAACCATTCGCCCCAAAGGCAATCGAGAACTGCAACGGGTTGAGTTGTCCCTGTGTCATCAATACTTGTGGTGACAGTGAAACATAGGTCAATACCATGCCCAACGCGCCAGCGTTCGCCAACGCAAACACCAAAAAGCGGGGCTGGGAGAGGATTTCAATGTATTGGCTGATGGGCAGCCCGCGTACGCGTTGCGTGTCAGCCGGGCGCGTTTCTGGCAAATAGCGGATGATCAGGATGCCGATAAAAGCGGCATATCCGGCAAGGAACCAGAAAGGGGCGCGCCAGTTCCAGGCTTCGGCCAAAAAACCACCGAGCATCGGTGCGAGGGCCGGCACAATATTCAACGCGCCATTCAGGAAGCCATAAGCGCGGGCGGCATCGTCACCGCTTAAACGATCGCGCACGCCACTAAACGCGACAACCGCGGTGCAGCACACTGCGCAGCCCTGAATAATGCGCGCCAGCAAAAACAGCGACCAACTGGTCGCCATCGCACCCACAATACTCCCGATGATATACAGCGCCAGACCCAGCAGGGCGATGGGCTTACGACCAAAGTTATCGACCAGCGGACCCGCCACCAATTGCCCCAGCCCCATTATCAATAAAAACAGCGGGATCGTGGTTTGGATCAGGCTAACTGGTGTGTTCAGACCCGCCGCGATATCTGGCAGCGTGGGAAGATAAAGGTCGATGCCTAGCGGTGCCAGTAAAACCAGGCTTAGCAGAAGCAGAGTAAAACGTTGCATTCAGCACTCTCAATGACGAGAAAAAGAAGCCGCACAGAGTAGAACGCAGACGTTAAAAAAGAAAGGGCAATTGCGTGAATGTTTAATGAGAATCAGCGCAGAGGCCGCCCGCAGGCGGCGACGCGCTAGGCGGGTTTTTTTAACACCCAGCCTGCATGGTCTTTATCATAATGATCGAGGTCTAAATCCAGTTTGTCGCCATCCAGTGAGGCATGGACAGAGGTGTCCTGGTCCCAGCCATCAAGCTGATAGCTCAGAGTGGGATTGGTTTTTTCCGGAATACGAATGCTGTCGCCTTCAATTTCAGCATCGACAACGTCATAACGCGCGATCTTGATGACTTTCGCCATATTCATCCCCTTGCAAAAACAGTGAACCTTAAGACTGGGCACTCTTTGTCCATATTGCAAGTGGATGACGCCAGGATTATTCCTTGTCTTCCCGTGAGCGAATACCAATTTTAATCACGTTGTTGTCTTCTTTTTCCGCAACCGTCCACAGCATATCTTGCCATTCAACCTGGTCGCCCACCACGGGCGCGCCACCAATTAACGACATCACCAGTTTGCCAATGCTTTGCTCAGCATCGGTTTCATTGTCCAATTCCAGACCATAAACCTGCGCAATGTCACCCAAGCGCGCGCTGGCTTCCAAAATAAAGTCGCCGAAGAAGCGCTGATCCAACGCCACTGGCGGAGACTGGCTAAACAGTTTGCCCAGTGCGGGTAAATCACGTTCACGGCCGATAACACACAGCACATCCCCCTCGCGGAGTCGAGTATTACCGGTGGGGTGTAGCAGTTGGTTATCACGGAACAGGGCTGCAATACGTGTTTCGCGAGGCATCTGCAGGTCTCGTAGTGCCGCGCCCACGCACCATTTATCCGCACTGAGTTGGTAAACAAATTGCTCCCACGGATTTTCGGGATGAATATCCAGGCCAACGCGGTTAATGGGGGAGGCGGTGGGCGGCACAATTACGCGCGCCCGTTTTGCCACCCATTCTAACGATGTTCCCTGCACCATCAGCGATACCAGTACGATAAAGAAGGCAATATTAAAGTAGAGATTGGCATTTTCCAGACCGGCCATCATGGGAAAAACCGCGAGGATAATCGGTACTGCGCCGCGTAAACCTACCCAGCTAATGAAAAAGCGTTCCCGCAAGTTGAAACCACGGAAGGGCAGCAAACCCACGAATACGGAAAGCGGGCGGGCAAACAGGATCATCCATGCAGAGAGAATGAGCGCGGGAATGGCAATCGCCAGCAGATCGCTGGGGTTGACCAATAAACCCAGCACTAAAAACATGCCAATCTGGCTGAGCCATGCCATACCATCAAAGGTTTGCAAAATGCCATGACGGTTGCGAATTGGCTGATTGCCCAGCAGGAAACCGCACAGATACACCGCTAAAATACCGCTGCCTTCCAGCACGGTTGTCAGGGCAAACACCAGAATGCCCCCGCTTAATGCCAGCAGCGGATAGAGGCCCTGCGCCAAAGAGATGCGGTTGATAACCTGTTGGACAGCCCAGCCGCCGCCCAGGCCCAGCACGATGCCCAGGCCAAACTGTTGAATAAGATGCACCACAAACATCCAACTGAGGCCCGTTTGACCAAGCTGAATCATCTCGATCAACGTGATGGTCAAAAATACCGCCATAGGGTCGTTACTGCCAGACTCGATTTCCAACGTCGCATTGACACGTTCGTTGAGGCCTTTACCGCCCAACAGTGAAAAGACGGCAGCGGCATCTGTGGAGCCAACAATCGCGCCGATCAGTAGGCCATCAATGATATTTAAATTGAACAGCCAGGCAGCCATTGCTCCGGTTAAACCGGAGGTGATCAGCACACCCACGGTTGCCAACGACAAGGCCGGGCCAAGCGCAACGCGAAAAGAGCTGGCTTGAGTACGCATACCCCCATCCAGCAAAATCACGGCTAGCGCCAGATTGCTGACCAGATAGGCAACAGGATAATTATCGAAGGCAATGCCGCCAATGCCATCAATGCCGGCGATCATGCCTAACACTAAAAAGATCACGAGGATGGGAATGCCCAACCGCGACGAAAATGAACTTAGCAGGATGCTTGCCGCCACCAGCACTGAACCAATGATAAACAAGCTATAAATCGTGCTGGTATCCAACGAATTAATCCCCTTAAACATGCGCCAGAACGCTTTTGGCAACCACGGGCAATGCCAAAAGCTGAAAAAATTTCAGTATGTTAAATCATAATTTACCGTGCGGATGCGCACAAGGCAGATACTGCTTCGTCGAGGGGATATCTGGCCGCCATGCGGCCAGTATCGGGTTAGGACGTTTCTTCAGATTGCTTGCGAAACAACTCGCGAAAGACCGGATAAATATCTTCAGGCTCGCGAATATGTTGAATGGCAAAATTATCAAAGCGTGCTTGCAGATGCTCATATTCACGCCACAGCGTCTGGTGTGCCCGGCGGGTGATCTCAATATAGGTGTAATAACGCGCCACCGGTAAAATCTGTTTTGCCAGAATTTCATGGCACAGCGGTGAATCATCCGCCCAGTTATCGCCATCGGATGCCTGAGCTGCGTAGATATTCCACTGGTTTGGATCGTAGCGTTCTTTTACTACGTCATCCATCAACTTCAGGGCGCTTGAAACAATGGTGCCGCCTGTTTCCTGAGAATAGAAAAACTCTTGTTCATCAACCTCTTTGGCCTGAGTGTGGTGCCGAATATAGACCACGTCGACGTTTTTATAGGTTCGGCTCAGGAACAGATACAGCAAAATATAAAAGCGTTTCGCCATATCTTTCGTGGCTTGGTCCATTGAGCCCGAGACGTCCATCAGACAGAACATCACCGCCTGGCTGGAGGGTTCAGGGCGCTTTTCAAAATTCTTGTAACGTAAATCAAAGGTGTCGATAAAGGGCACACGGGCAATGCGTTTACGCAACTCAGCGATTTCATTGCGTAAGCGCTCCTCTTCCAGCAGCTGCGCTGGTTCACTTTTTTCAACTTCCCGTAGGGTGGCTTCCAGCTCATGCAACTGTCGCTTTTTACCGGCATTCATTGCCGTTCTACGCGCCAGAGAATTTTGTAATGAACGCACGACGCTGATATTGGCAGGCACTCCATTGGCCGTGTAGCCCGCGCGATGGGTCTTATACTCGTTAAGCTGACGGTGCTGATTCTTGCGTAAATTAGGCAGGGCGAGATCCTCGAACAACAAATCAAGGTACTCGTCTTTGGAGATTTGAAAGCTGAACTCATCCTGGCCTTCACCATCCTGACTGGCATTCCCCTGGCCGCTGCCGCTACCGTCGCCACCACCTTGCGGACGTTCAACGCGATCGTTTTGTACAAAATGGTCATTGCCAGGATGGACACGGTGACGCTCACCCCCGCGTCCCTGGTGGAACATGGGCTCATTGATGTCATCAATCGGTATTGAGACAGATTCGCCACTCTCAACGTCAGTCACCGAACGCTTGTTAATGGCCTCGGAGATCGACTGTTTGATTTGCGTTTTATAACGTCGCAAAAAGCGCTGACGATTCACTGCGCTTTTGTTTTTCCCGTTAAGCCGCCGATCAATAAAATAGGCCATAGCTTCCCCCAACTTGGTCGCCGTCAGGAACGGCATTAAGACGAACCTGACGGCAGGTGATTACGCCGTTACGATGATTTACGTACGCGCAGGTACCATTCACACAGCAGGCGAACCTGTTTACGGGTATAGCCTTTCTCCATCATGCGGTCGACGAAATCATCGTGTTTCTTCTGTTCATCCGTCGACGTTTTAGCGTTAAACGAGATAACGGGCAGCAACTCCTCGGTGTTGGAGAACATTTTCTTCTCAATCACGGTGCGCAGCTTCTCATAACTGGTCCAGTTAGGATTGCGACCGCTGTTTTGCGCGCGCGCGCGCAGCACAAAATTGACGATCTCGTTACGGAAGTCTTTCGGGTTGCTGATCCCTGCCGGTTTTTCAATTTTCTCCAGCTCGGCATTCAATGATTCCCGGTCAAACAACTGCCCGGTGTCGGGGTCGCGATATTCTTGATCCTGAATCCAAAAATCGGCGTAGGTGACATAGCGGTCAAAGATATTTTGACCGTACTCCGAATAGGACTCGAGGTAGGCAGTCTGGATTTCTTTACCAATAAACTCGGCATATTTTGGAATCAGATAGCCTTTCAAGTGCTCCAGATACTTCTCTGCTTGTTCTGCCGGGAACTGCTCACGTTCGATCTGCTGCTCAAGAACATAGAACAGATGCACGGGGTTCGCCGCCACTTCGACATGATCGAAGTTGAACACGCGAGAGAGGATCTTAAAGGCAAAGCGCGTTGAAAGACCGTTCATCCCTTCGTCAACCCCGGCGTAATCACGATACTCCTGATACGACTTGGCTTTAGGATCGGTGTCTTTCAGACTCTCGCCATCATAGACCCGCATTTTGGAGTAAGTGCTGGAGTTCTCCGGTTCTTTGAGTCGCGAAAGGATGGAAAAACGGGCCAATGTTTCCAGTGTCCCCGGTGCACAAGGCGCATGCGTGAGTTCACTGTGATCCAATAACTTGTTGTAAATTTTGATCTCTTCTGAGACACGCAGGCAATAGGGCACCTTGACGATATAGACGCGGTCAAGGAACGCCTCGTTGTTTTTGTTATTGCGGAATGTCACCCATTCCGATTCGTTGGAGTGTGCCAAAATAATGCCATTAAATGGCAGGGCAGAGATGCCTTCGGTCCCGTTGTAGTTGCCTTCTTGCGTTGCGGTCAACAAAGGGTGCAGCACTTTGATCGGTGCTTTAAACATCTCGACAAATTCCATCACGCCCTGGTTTGCGCGGCACAGTGCGCCGGAGTAACCATAGGCATCAGGATCGTTTTGCGCGTGATTTTCCAGCTTGCGAATATCCACTTTGCCAACCAGTGCAGAAATGTCCTGATTGTTTTCATCGCCAGGTTCGGTTTTCGCGATGGCAATCTGCTGAAGGATTGAAGGCCATACTTTCACCACTTTGAAGCGGGTGATATCACCACCATATTCTTGCAGGCGTTTCGCTGCCCAGGGTGACATGATGGTGCCTAGGTAGCGGCGCGGGATGCCGTACTCTTTTTCCAAAATAGTGGCATCTTCCTGCGGATTAAACAGGCACAGCGGAGAATCATTGACCGGGCTGCGTTCACCATCGGCACTGAGGACGTAGATAGGCACACGCTGCATCAGCGATTTAAGGCGCTCAGCAAGAGAGGATTTCCCGCCACCTACCGGGCCCAACAGGTACAGGATCTGCTTCTTCTCCTCCAGTCCCTGCGCGGCGTGTTTGAGGTAAGAGACGATTTGTTCAATCGCTTCTTCCATCCCATAAAATTCTTCAAAAGCGGGGTAACGTGCCACCACACGATTGGAAAACAGACGGGAAAGACGTGGCTCCTGGGCGGTATCCACCATGACCGGTTCGCCAATGGCGGTCAGTAAGCGTTCCGCCGCGTTGGCGTAGGCACTGCGATCTTGTTTACAAACGGCAAGATACTCCTGCAGTGTGAACTCTTCGTCCTTGGCAGCTTCATAACGCTGACGATAGTGATCGAATATATTCATAGCGATGCCCGTCCTTTCGTTTTTAGCACAGGTAATAGGAGCGTAAAAAATAGGTCAATGGCTCCCGGAAGATATTCTAAGTTTGAGTACAGCAACCCTTATGCCAACCTGATCTCTAATTATCAGAAATACAATATTGAATGTTGCAAACGGCGTACTCACTCCACCTCATACGATAAAGCGTAGTTGCAGTTGTGAAAATTTCTTGAAATCTCATGCGGTTTAGATGAAATTTCAATAACAAAGTCACAAATTGGCTATTCTCTGTCACTGATGTCACGTTCTGTCAGCATGGATTAAAACAGGCGCCGCCAAAACGGACATTTCTTACACTAACGCCAAATTGATTCAACGTGCTACTGATAATGTAAAAAATATTACCCCTTCGTAATATCAGTTAAACTCATCACTTTGATTGTTCTATTAATGGATTGAATATATTGTGAAGCAATTCAAATTTACCGCACTGAGTCTTATTTTATTGGGCAGCATGACTGCCGCTCAGGCTCAGGCAGAGCCCTGGTCTGTTGGTGCCTCACTGATCTACAGCGAAAGCCCCTACCGTGGTGGTCAGGATCGCTATCTGCCGATTCCTGTCATCAACTATGAAGGTGAAGATTTCTGGTTGCGCAGCCTGCAGGCTGGCTACTATCTGTGGAAAACAGACCAGGACCAACTCTCCCTGACGCTATTAGGCTCCCCGCAGCAGTATGATCCGAAAGATAACGATTTGGGTGATATGAAAGCGCTGGATAAGCGTCGAATGACCCTGATGGGTGGGCTGACCTATCGTCACAGTGCCGACTGGGGCACGGTACGTACCACGCTGGTGGGCGACGTGCTGAATAACAGCAACGGTATACTGTGGGATCTGACTTATCTTTATCGGGTGCAACTCGGTAAGTTGGGCCTGACGCCGGGTATTGGTGCGCTGTGGAACAGCAGCAATCAAAACCGCTATTACTTTGGAGTATCAGGCAATGAATCGGCCCGCACGGGAATTGATCGTTATCAGCCCGATGACAGTTGGACACCTTACGTGGAGCTGACGGCTGACTACCAATTCAATGCCCAGTGGAGAGGCTTTGTCTCAGGACGTTACACACGCTTGCCTGATGAAATCAAAGACAGCCCGATGGTGGATAAAAATTCACAAACGCTATTGTGGACGGGCATCAGTTACAGCTTCTGATCACCTGCGATGCACGATAAAAGGGCGCCTTGCGCCCTTTTACTCATTACAGGGCCCTAAAACAGGGCGCCTGTTACGTTAGCCTTTTTTTCGTATACGAAAGGTAGTCGCCAGGCGAGCAGGGCACTCGGCTTTACTTTGCAGTGGTTTGGCAATACGCGCGGTTTCTACACAAACGAAACGCTTATATCCATCATTGGCCAGATCGGCCATGCTGCATGAGAGTTCAGGACCGGGATTCCAAGTGACAACGTCACTTTGGTGGTGGTGGTAGATTTCCAACACACGCTGACCCACCGCATCATGAATAACGCTACAGTCTTCGGGTTGGGTATAGATACGATCGATACGCTCGTCATAACGCTGTTTACCCTGCGTATTGATGGCATCTTGCACTTGACTGACCTTATCAATGTAAGGGCCGCCCAAACCTGTTACCTCAACACCCGCAATGTCAGCGACGGTGAAATAGCTGTGTAACGCAGCCGTAGACTGATAATCACCGTGAGCTTCCAGTTCCAGCTCGCAGCGGTCGGCGCTAAAGCGAAAACGCGCATAGAGCGTAAATTCATGTGGCCACAGCTTTAGCGTCTGCGCGTTGTGCGAGAGCATCAGCGTCAACATAACACTGTCATCGTTCTTATCGTGTGACGCTAACGTCCAGGATTGATTACGTGCAAAACCGTGCGCGGGTTCCCCAGCCGGACCAAACCACGGCCAGCAGATTGGCACTCCGCCGCGCAGGGCTTTACCCGCTGCCAGTGGCGTTTTCTCGCTTAGCCAAATGACCGGTTGTTCACCTGTCGGCTGCCATGCAAGCAGATGTGCTCCCTGCAGGGCGACAGCAGCACGCACCTGTGGGTGACTAATCACCAGAACAGGGAGTTCACCCAGTTGGCGCTGAGAAAGGTAGGGGGCGATTTGTTGCTCAATAGGAAGGCCGAATAAGCTGTCGTTCATAACCACCTCTGCAAGATAAAAAAAAGGGCGACCGAAGTCGCCCTTACTTTGATTCTAACGCGTTTCTCTTATTTAGAGATGTGCGCGATCAGGTCAAGTACTTTATGAGAGTAGCCGGTTTCGTTGTCGTACCAGGAAACCAGTTTCACAAAGTTGTCGCTCAGCGCAATACCGGCTTTCGCATCAAAGATGGAAGTCAGGGTTTCGCCGTTGAAGTCGGTAGAAACCACGTCATCTTCGGTGTAACCCAGAACGCCTTTCATCTTGCCTTCTGACTCAGCTTTGATCACTGCACAAATTTCTTTGTAAGTTGCTGGTTTTTCCAGACGAACGGTCAGGTCAACAACAGACACGTTTGGAGTTGGAACGCGGAACGCCATACCGGTCAGTTTGCCGTTCAGCTCTGGCAGAACAACGCCTACCGCTTTTGCAGCACCGGTAGAAGATGGGATGATGTTCTGCGCTGCGCCACGACCGCCACGCCAGTCTTTAGCAGACGGGCCATCAACAGTTTTCTGCGTTGCAGTGGTTGCGTGAACGGTGGTCATCAGGCCTTCAACGATACCGAAGTTGTCGTTGATCACTTTCGCCAGTGGTGCCAGGCAGTTAGTGGTGCAAGAAGCGTTAGAAACGATGTCCTGGCCTTCATATTTGTCAAAGTTAGCGCCTTTAACAAACATTGGGGTGCTGTCTTTGGATGGACCGGTCAGAACCACTTTTTTCGCGCCAGCAGTGATGTGCTTACGTGCAGTTTCGTCGGTCAGGAATAGACCCGTTGCTTCTGCAACCACGTCAACACCCACTTCGTTCCACTTCAGGTTAGCCGGATCACGTTCAGCGGTAACACGGATTTTTTTGCCGTTAACGATCAGATGACCGTCTTTCACTTCGACGGTACCGTCGAAACGACCGTGCGTAGAGTCATACTTCAGCATATACGCCATGTAATCTGCGTCTAACAGGTCGTTGATTGCAACGATCTCGATGTCAGAACGCTGCTGAGCAGCACGGAAAACGATGCGACCGATACGGCCAAAACCGTTGATACCTACTTTGATAGTCATATATTCCACCAGCTATGGGTTAGTGAATAAAAGGTTGGCTGTAAAATTACAAAAACCTTACCAGGCGTCAAGCGGAATCGTGTCAATAATTGCGACAAATCAAATCCCTGACAGGGAATTATTTCTTGTCAGGTGACGCCAGGTCAGTATTCATCCCTCCATTTTGGGACATTATTGCGGAAGTTAAAGGGATGATGAGAGCAAATGGTGACGCATGTCACATTTTACCTGCAGGTTGTCGCTTACCACACAGAGTGCACGAAAAATTCACCTGATGTTGTTAGGTATTTGTTACAATGCTGCCGAATTTTTCAGAATAATGACGCCCGAGTACGGTGAAATGACAAAAGAAACTGTGAGCCCAATCCCTAACGATTTAACTGAGATGCAGCGCTATGTAACCCTGCAGCGTGGCACCGAGCCACCGTTTAGCGGCAAGCTACTGCACAACAAGCAGGAGGGCGTATACCACTGCTTGATCTGTAATGCTCCCTTATTCTATTCCAACAGTAAATTCGACTCAGGATGTGGCTGGCCCAGCTTTTATCAGCCGTTTAATGACGAGGCGATCCGTTACCTTGAAGATGACAGCCACGGTATGCAGCGTGTTGAAATCCGCTGCCAAAGCTGTGATGCGCATCTGGGGCACGTGTTTCCAGACGGCCCGCAACCCACGGGCGATCGCTATTGCGTTAATTCCGCCTCATTGAGTTTTGCAGATCAGGATGGCTTAACCACAAAAGGGTGATGCAATGAATATGCAGGAAATGATCGATACCATCACACCAGAGGTGTATCAGCGCCTGGTGACGGCGGTGGAACTCGGGAAGTGGCCAGATGGCGTTGCGTTAACGGATGAACAAAAAGCCAATACGCTGCAAATTGTGATGTTGTGGCAGGCAAAGCACAACGACAATCCACAGCATATGAGTATTGGCCGCGATGGGCAGATCGTCACCAAAACCAAGCAGCAGTTGAAGGCCGAGTTTGGTATTTCCGATGATGTGATAACCCGTATCGATCTTTAAGACAGGCAGGGTACGTGTCGTACCCTGTCATTCTTCAGACTTCAGATAAGCTGAGCGCCTTTGCTTTGCATCTCCGCCAGTGCGCGTTGACTGTCGCCGGGCTGAAGGTCCACACCGCGACAACCCGCCTGCACCACTTCTACGTTGTATCCAAGGTGTAATGCATCCAGCACCGTGAACTTGACGCAGTAATCTGTTGCCAACCCCATCACTGTTAACTGCGTAATATTATTCGCGCGCAGCCAGGCATCTAAACCCGTTTTATGACGGTGATCGTTGTCAAAAAAGGCGCTATAGCTGTCAACCGCTGCGTCTTCGCCTTTTCTGAATACCTGGTCGATAAGTTGCGTATGTAATGCAGGATGAAAGGCCGCGCCTGCCTGATGCTGGATACAGTGATCGGGCCACCAAACTTGTGCTAAGCCATTTAATTCGCCCAGCGTCATGGGCGTTGACTGCGCAGTGGAGGCAAAGCTGCCATGATTTTCAGGGTGCCAATCCTGCGAGGCAACGACCAAATGCCCGCCCTGGCGAAAATCATCTGCCAGTCGGTTGGCAACGGAAATCACTTCATCTCCACGGCGCACAGCCAGTGCACCACCCGGGCAGAAATCGTTTTGCAAATCGACCAGTAGCAAGGCACGACGATTATCCATGCGAGCTCCTTATTCGTTAGGGGTTAACTCACCGCGCAGATTTTGCTGCATTAGCCGACGAACATCATCGCTGCTCAAATCCTGGCTTAACAAATAGTGCAATTTGGTGAGCGTCGCTTCGACGGTCAGGTCATAGCCGCTGATGACGCCAGCATGAGCCAGCGCATTACCGGTGGCATAGCCACCCATGTTCACCTTCCCGGACATACACTGCGTCAAATTGACCACCACGATACCGCGCGCAGAGGCGTCTTTTAACTCGGTCAGGAACTCGCCGTTTTGCGGGGCATTGCCCACGCCGTAGGAGCGTAAAATTAGCGCCTTCACCGGTTGCTGCAGGAAGTTGCGCACCACATCGGCGGAAATACCGGGGTAGATTGTGACCACGCCAATGGGCTGCGGCGTGATCGGGTGAACCACCAGTGGACCTTGCGCGGGCGGTGCTGCCGGTGTACCGAGTTTGCGAATATGTATACCGGCTTCGAGTAAAGGCTGCAGGTTTGGAGAGGCAAAGGCGTTAAAGCCGTCGGCATGGGCTTTGGTCGTGCGATTGCCGCGATACAGCGTGTTGTTAAAAAACAATGTGACTTCATTAATCGGATAATTTGCGGCAACAAACAGGGAATTCAACAGATTTTGTTGGCCGTCAGAGCGTAACTCTGCCAGAGGAATTTGCGATCCTGTCACAATCACAGGCTTTGCGAGGTTCTCCAACATAAAGGAGAGCGCAGACGCGGTAAACGCCATGGTATCTGTGCCATGCAGGATAACGAACCCGTCGTAATGATCATAATTGTCGCGGATATCGTTGGCGATTGCCTGCCAGTCTTGCGGCGTCATATCAGAGGAATCAATCAGCGGCTGATATTCATGGATGGTGAAATCAGGCATCTCAGGACGATGGAACTCTGGCATTTTTGCCAGTTCTTGTTGCAGATGCCCGGATACTGGCACATACCCTTGCTCAGAACGTTGCATACCGATGGTTCCGCCCGTATAGGCAACGTAAATAGATTTCTTTTGCATTATCACCCCTCAATGAGAAGAGCGGATTATAGGGGGAAACGACAGGAAATGCAGCCCGACCAGCGGCCGGGCTGTAACAGGTTAGTTCACTTGACCACAGGTCAGGCAAAGTGCGTAGCGATTTTGCGGATCGTTCAGTTGTTCATACAGTGCCGTTTGCTTCAACGCTTTCAACGTTGCGCTGGCGGGCGCAGGCAGCAGGGCACTCAACGTATCAGGCAACATCGCGTGAATAGAAACGTTCATCTGGCTCAGCAGCAGATCAAACATGCTGGGATCTTCCTGGTACCAGTTAAGGTGGGGCTTGTCGACTTTGGCGAGGGCGGCGGCTTTTGCCACGGCGTCATCAAAATCACCCAGTGCGTCAACCAAACCGTTCCCTTTAGCATCGCTGCCGGTCCAAACGTGACCCTGAGCGATAGCATCGATTTGCTCCGGTGTTTTACTCCGGGATGTCGCCACTAGATTAACAAAGTTCCGATAACCACTTTCAATGCTGATTTGCATCATTTGTTGTACTTGCGGCGGTAAGGCTTTGGTGACAGCAATGTCTGCCAATGGAGAGGTTGCAACCCCATCCGTGTGGACGCCTACGCTGTCCAGGGTATTCTCAACGGTATTGATAACCCCAAAGATGCCGATGGAACCGGTTAAAGTACTGGGGCTGGCAACAATGTAGTCCGCCGGCGTTGATACCCAATAACCGCCAGAAGCCGCCATGCCGCCCATCGATACCACGACAGGTTTGCCAGCAGCTTTCGCGGCAGCCAACTCTTCACGGATGGTTTCCGATGCCGTTACGCTGCCGCCAGGGCTGTTAACGCGCAACACAATGGCTTTGATCGCCGGATCAAGACGCGCATCGCGAATTTCCATTGCGGTGGTGTCGCCACCTACGGCACCCGGAGTCTCTTCACCATCCATAATGGCACCGTTGACCATGACAACGGCAATATTGCCCTGGCCTGTGCTGTTATCTTTAATCGGGTAATCGTAGATACTGGTTTGATTGTAATCTCGTGCCTGCTTATTCCAGCCAAAGACTTTGCCCATTGCAGTATCAAAATCAGCGCGGGTGGTGAGGACATCAACCAACTTGTTCTGCTCTGCGTAGCGCGCGGTATCGCCGCTGTTTTGTTGTAAGCCAGCAATAATACCCTCTGCACCCGGGAAGAGCTGTTGCGGCGTAATCTGACGGTTTGCCGCCACGGTATTCAGGTAATTCTGCCACAGCCCGCCAATCCAACGGCTATCCGCCTCACGTGCTTCAGGCGACATATCATCACGCAGGAAGGGCTCAACCGCAGACTTATAGGTGCCGACGCGGAACACGTGAGCGTTTACTTTTAATTTATCGAGTAACGATTTGTAGTAGAGGCCATTGGTGGCAAAACCGTGCAAATCGACAACGCCCTGCGGCGACAGATAAACCTTATTGGCATAACTGGCTAGATAGTATTGTGCCTGGCTGTAGGCATTGCCCATGGCGTAAACCGGTTTGCCACTGTCGCGGAACTCGCGCAGGGTTTTACCAATATATTGCATGGAGGGTTGATCACCCCCGGCGAAATCATTCAGATCCAGAACGATGCCCGTAATATTTTTATCGTCTTTTGCCTGACGTATCGCAGCAACCACATCAAACAGCGAATTTTCTTTCAACTTATCGCCGCTGGCGCCCAGTAATTGGCGGCCTAATTTACTGATTTTGTTGCTGACAGAGGGTTTATCGACAATGACACCGCTTAAGTTCAGGCGCAGTGCACCCTGGGTAACGTCTGCAGGTGTCGTGGCGCTGTTGTATTGGAACCAGACACCTACCGCCACCAGAATAAGAAAAATAAAGAAAATATTGAGCACCAGCTCACGAATAAAGTTTAGAAGACGCCAGGTCCACTTAAAAAAACCGGCGATGATTCGCCAAAGCATGTGCATGTACTCTCCATCCTCGCAAAAGGTGTCCATTCTGGACGTTGAGCCTCACTGAGGCTACAAAGCACCCATCCTAAAGGGGGGACGCGCGATTGTCAGCAGGAAAACGTGGGAAGCTGTAACAAAACAGCGGTCTGTGTTAGCGTGAAAACAAAGGCATATCACTATCAGGAGAGCGTCAATGGATGCACTGGAGTTATTGATTAATCGCCGTTCTGCCGCACGTTTGACCGATCCCGCGCCAGCGGGAGACGCGTTGCAGAACATTTTGCAAGCGGGAATGCGCGCGCCAGATCACGGCACGTTACAACCCTGGCGTTTCCATATTGTTGAAGGGGAAGGCCGCAAGCGTCTCAGTTCGCTGTTTGAGCGTGAAGCCGTTGCGCAAAGCATAGATAAAAAAGCCATTGAAAAAGCAAAGAATGCGCCTTTTCGTGCACCGATGATCATCACCGTTGTGGCATGGCATCAGCCAAGTGAGAAAGCCCCACACTGGGAACAGCTGGTGTCTGCCGGTTGCGCTGTGATGGCGATGCAAATGGCTGCCCTGGCGCAAGGGTTTAACGGTATTTGGCGCAGCGGTGCCTGGACAGAAAACAGCGAGGTACGTAAGGCGTTTGGATGCCGGGACGATAACGATAAGATCGTCGGCTTTCTCTATTTAGGCACCCCGCAATTAAAAGCCTCAACGCAATGGTCACCCGTCGATAGCACACCTTTTGTTTCCTATTTCTAAGCCGTATTAGTCAGGCAGTGCAGGGTTGTGAGCGATCCTGCATTCCTGTGGCGCATTCCCTTCTTCTTAAGTCTCAGACTTATCACGCAGGACGCTTCGGGGTACCATAGCCGCCAGAATCGACGACAGGAGGTGTCCGTGAACGAAAAAATTCGTCTAACGCAATACAGCCATGGTGCGGGTTGCGGTTGTAAAATTTCCCCGCAAGTATTGGAAACAATACTGCATTCTGAACTTGCTCCCTTTCGTGATCCTCACTTGCTGGTAGGCAATGAAACGCGTGACGATGCGGCCGTTTACGATTTAGGCAACGGCACCGCAGTGGTCAGCACCACCGATTTTTTTATGCCCATTGTCGACGACCCACGGGATTTTGGGCGCATTGCGGCGACCAACGCGATAAGTGACATCTATGCGATGGGAGGCAGACCCATTATGGCGATTGCCATTCTGGGCTGGCCAATCAACGTCCTGTCGCCTGAGATTGCGCGAGAAGTGATTGAAGGGGGGCGGGCAGCCTGTCAGGCTGCCGGGATTGCACTGGCGGGAGGGCACTCCATTGATGCGCCTGAACCTATTTTTGGCCTGGCCGTAACCGGAATCGTCCCGACGGCCAGCGTCAAAAAGAACAGTGCGGCGCGCGCGGGTAGCCACTTAATGCTGAGCAAGCCGCTGGGCATCGGCATATTAACCACCGCAGAGAAGAAAGGATTGTTACGTCCCGAGCATCAGGGACTCGCCACCGAAGTGATGACACAACTCAACAAAATGGGGGCACAACTGGCTGATGTGCCGGGTGTCTCGGCGATGACTGATGTCACAGGCTTTGGTCTGTTGGGGCATCTGAGCGAGATGTGCCAAGGTTCTGATGTGCGTGCAGAAGTGGTTTTTTCTGATGTGCCTTGTCTTCCGGGTGTGAAAGAGTACATGTCGTTGGGCGCGGTCCCCGGCGGCACAGAGAGAAATTTTGCCAGCTATGGTCATCTGATCGGTGCGCTTAGCGATGAGCAGCGTCAGTTACTTTGCGACCCGCAAACCTCGGGAGGATTACTGCTTGCGGTGGCCCCTGAGGCGGAAGAGCAGGTGCGCCATATTGCTGCATCGGCAGGAATAACCCTGGCGACCATTGGTTCTCTGCACGCCAGAGAGGATTCCCGCGCATTAATAGACGTTATTGACTAATTGAGTTGCCTGAATGCGCTTATTTATTGCAGAAAAACCCAGTCTTGCCCGCGCGATTGCCGATGTGTTGCCCAAACCGCATCGGCGAGGTGATGGCTACATTCAATGTGGCAACGATCAGATGGTCACATGGTGTGTTGGGCATTTATTAGAGCAGGTTGAGCCGGATAAATATGATCCCCGCTATGCGCGTTGGAATTTGGCGGACTTACCGATTATTCCTGAAAAATGGCAACTTCAACCGCGCCCGTCAGTGGCTAAACAGCTTAATGTCATCAAAGATCTGCTGGGTCGCGCGACAGAAGTCGTCCACGCGGGTGACCCGGATCGAGAAGGGCAATTGCTGGTCGATGAGGTGCTGGAGTATTTGTCTCTGGCAGCAGACAAACGTGACAACGTCATGCGCTGCCTGATTAATGATCTCAATCCACAGGCGGTAGAAAGGGCGATCGGCCGTCTGCGCGCCAACCGTGAATTCATTCCGTTATGTGTTTCTGCCTTAGCCCGTTCGCGCGCGGATTGGCTATACGGCATTAACATGACGCGTGCCTGGACGCTGTTAGGACGCCGGGCAGGCTACGATGGCGTGCTGTCCGTGGGGCGTGTGCAAACACCAGTGCTGGGGCTGGTGGTGCGCCGTGACGAAGACATTGAAAATTTCGTCGCCAAAGCCTTTTATGAAGTGAAGGCGCATATCGTCACCCCTGCAAATGAGCGATTTGTTGCGACGTGGCAGCCCAGTGAATCCTGCGAACCTTATCAGGATGAAGAAGGGCGCTTATTACATCGGCCGCTTGCCAGCCACGTCGTGACCCGTATTGAGGGGCAGCCGGCCTGGGTGACGAGTTATCAAGACAAGCGTGAAAATGATACCGCACCGCTGCCCTGGTCGCTGTCGACATTACAAATTGAAGCCGCGAAACGCTACGGACTGTCAGCGCAAAAGGTGTTGGATGTTTGTCAGCGTTTGTATGAGACCCACAAACTGATCACCTATCCACGTTCAGACAGCCGTTACCTGCCCGATGAGCATTATGCCGGACGCCATGCGGTCCTCAATGCCATTGCGGCGCATCAACCTGGGCTAACGACGCCCGGCGATTTTGATGCCGATCGTAAGAACCGCTGTTGGGACGATAAAAAAGTGGATGCGCACCATGCCATTATTCCCACCGCGCGAAGCAGCGCTGTCAATCTCACACCGGATGAGGACAAAATTTACGAACTGGTCGCACGCCAGTATCTGATGCAGTTTTGTCCTGATGCCGTCTTTCGCAAATGCGTGATTGAGTTAGATATTGCGGGTGGCAAGTTTGTCGCGAAAGCGCGTTTTTTGGCTGAGGCCGGTTGGCGGGCCTTGCTGGGTAGCAAGGAGCGCGATGAAGAAAACGACGGTACGCCACTGCCGATTGTGGCAAAAGGGGATGAATTGTTGTGTGAGAAAGGCGAGGTGCTAGAGAAGCAGACGCAACCGCCGCGCCCCTTTACCGATGCCACACTGCTCTCTGCGATGACAGGGATTGCACGGTTTGTTCAGGATAAAGAATTAAAGAAAGTGCTGCGTGCGACCGATGGATTAGGTACGGAAGCAACGCGTGCCGGGATCATTGAATTACTCTTCAGGCGTTCATTTTTATACAAAAAGGGTCGCTATATTCATTCCAGTGATGCTGGACGGGCATTGATTCACTCTTTGCCCGATATTGCAGCGCACCCCGATATGACTGCGCACTGGGAATCCACGTTAACGCGCATCAGTGAAAAGGCCTGCCGCTATCAGGATTTTATGCACCCATTGGTTGAAACCCTGCAAGGGATTATCCACCAGGCGCGCATACAACCTGCTATACAGGCTTTCCGTGGAGTCCAGGCGCCGGAAAAGAAAACCAGGCGGAAACGAACAACCGCGAAAGAAAAGGAAACCTGATGATGAGAACTCGCTCCTGGGCGCTAATTTTTCTTGTTGGCCTGTCTGCCAGCGCGTTAGCACAGCCGCAGCACGATCGCCGTGGCAATACCGATGTGATTGTCGATTTACCCCCTGAAGCCTGGACGCAAAATACCGATCGCGAAGCACCTTGCCTGCGTTGTTGTGTGTTTGAAAATCGTCAGTATACGGAAGGCGCCGTGGTGAAATCTGAAGGTGTTCTACTGCAATGTGTTCGTGATGAAAAATCACTGGGCACCAACAACCTTATTTGGCGTATCGTCAAATAAGGTTGAGAGTCATAAAGGCAGTGAGGAGTGGGATATCTGCCGGTGCCAGTGGGTAAGTCGTGGCATCCCTGGCATTCACCCATGCAAAGGCTTGATGGCAGTTCAGTAGCGGTTCTCCGTCGAAGCTGGCGACATGCCAGGCATGTAGGTGAATAACACGCTGGCCAATGGGATGGCGGTGGCTGGCAATATAGCGTTCTGGAACAGCGACGATCCCCAGTTCTTCTAACAACTCGCGCTGCAGTGCTGCAGGCTGGGTTTCACCTGCCTCCACCTTGCCGCCGGGAAACTCCCATAATCCAGGTTGGTCACTTTGGTGACCACGCTGAGCCAATAACAGACGGTTGTCGCGAGTGATAATGCCCGCGACAACCTCAATGACCGGCACACTCATTTCGTCAAATCAAACTCAGCCCAGATAGGCGCATGGTCAGACGGTTTTTCCATGCTACGAATGGCATAGTCAATCCCTGTGCTCGATAAGCGGTCTGCAAGCGCTGGCGTAGCAAGCACCAAATCGATGCGCAAGCCGCGGTTATCATCAAAGCCTTTTGAACGGTAATCAAACCAGGAAAATCGGTCTTGGGCATCTGGATTCTGTGCACGCCAGGTATCGATCAGTCCCCAACCCATTAAGCGGGTCATCCATTCACGCTCTTCAGGCAGGAAGGAGCACTTGCCGGTGCGTAGCCAGCGTTTGCGACTCTCTTCACCAATACCGATATCAAGATCGGTGCTGCTAATGTTCAAATCACCCATGACCAGCACTGGATTGTTCGCATCCAGTTCGTGGGTCAAATAATCCTGAAGATCCTGATAAAACTTCTCTTTTGCCGGGAATTTGGTGGGATGGTCACGGCTTTCGCCCTGCGGGAAATAGCCATTAATGACGGTAATATTCCCAATCGGGCTAGGGATCTCGGCAATAATTAAACGACGTTGGGCTTCTTCACCATCATTGGGGAAGCCACGGCGTACGGAAACAGGCTGGGCTTTTGTCAGCAGGGCAACACCATAGTGGCCTTTCTGACCATGATAAAACACGTTATAGCCCAGTTTTGCGACGTCCTCCAGTGGGAACATATCATCATGAACTTTCGTTTCTTGCAGACCAATCACATCAGGTTGATGTTGTTCAATCAGGGCTTCCAGTTGATGTGGGCGCGCGCGCAGTCCATTGATATTGAAGGAAATGAATTTCATATCGGTAACCTGTTCACCAATTTATTGATGGCGCGATGTTAACAGAAACGCAAGGCGGATGTCTTGTCGAAGGTTCTCGACCTTCTCCCGCACAGCAATATGCAAAAGGGATCTTTAGGGGAGTGCATTGCAATATGCAGGATGGTGGTGGGAGAAGGATTACGCGGTGCTACGCACCTTGCCCTGCGGGTCGTTGCCTATGGCAACGCTGTCTCGCTTGCGCTCGACTCGAACCTTGTCGAAGGTTCTCGACCTTCTCCTGCACAGCAATATGCAAAAGGGATGACGCTGGAAAGTGTATTGCAGTATGAAGGATGGTGGTGGGAGAAGGATTCGAACCTTCGAAGTCTGTGACGGCAGATTTACAGTCTGCTCCCTTTGGCCGCTCGGGAATCCCACCAGATTTTGAATTGCTTTGATCGTGTGCTGCTAAAGGAAGAGGCGATGGTGGTGGGAGAAGGATTCGAACCTTCGAAGTCTGTGACGGCAGATTTACAGTCTGCTCCCTTTGGCCGCTCGGGAATCCCACCACTGGCCTTGCCTTTAAGCGCGGCGCATCATAACAAATGATGCGCCACTGTAAAGCACTGAATATCCAACAAGAGTGTGTTTGCTGATTTTTAAAGCACAGTGCTTTTCAGATGAACGATTTACAGAATAATGGTGCGGTTACCGTAAACAAATACGCGTTGAGCCAGTACCTGATACAGTGCACGACTGAGCACATTTTTCTCGACGTCTCGGCCTGCACGCATCATGTCATCAGCACTGTAGTTGTGATCAACGTTGATAACGTCCTGCATGATGATGGGACCTTCATCGAGGTTGTCATTTACGTAGTGCGCCGTGGCGCCGATGATTTTGACACCTCGCTCGTAAGCCTGATGATAAGGGCGTGCGCCAATAAAGGCCGGCAGGAACGAGTGATGGATATTGATAATCTGGTTTGGATAGCGCTGGACAAAAGCCGGTGTTAATACGCGCATGTATTTTGCCAGAACCACGTAATCAGGCTGATAGCGGTCAATCTCCGCAGCCATCTGATTGTCGTGCTCTTCGCGGGTTAATCCCTCATGACTAACCAGCACGAAAGGAATATCAAAACGCTCCACCAGAGTCTGCAACGTATCGTGGTTACCAATTACAGCGGCAATTTCGACGTCCAAACCACCGTAGGCGCTCTTCATCAACAGATCGCCGAGGCAATGCGCCTCTTTAGTCACTAAAATCACGACGCGACGGCGTCCTGCAGGCTGTAACTCACGGACAGACCCCGCTGGTAATGCACTGTCTAAATCGGCTAACAGCGTGGCATCGTTAAAAATCCCTTCCAGTTCAGTACGCATAAAAAAGCGTCCCGTCCGATGATCAACGAATTCATTGTTCTGCACGATATTCAGTTCGTGCTTGTAGCAGATGTTAGTGATTTTGGCGATAAGGCCTTTGGCATCAGGGCAGATAGTCCTTAATACCTTACGTTGCAGTGTTTGCGCTTGCATGAGCTGTTGGGATCCTGTCTAACGAATTACGGGATGAATAGGGGCGCAGTATTAGGACGCGCAGCACTTCTTATATTTTTTGCCTGATCCACACGGACATGCATCATTGCGTCCCGTTTGGGGAAGCGTTCCGTCAATATAGTACCAGCGTTCTCCCTCGCGAAGAAAGCGTGAACGTTCGTGAATCGCCCCACGTCGCTGGTTTTCGAGATAAGCCGCAAAAAAGGTGACAAAACCCTCTTTTTCGTGGCGGCCAGCCTCATGACTGATTACATTAAGAGAGAGCCATTGAGTACTGGAGAAACTGGCTTCCATACTGGCACGTGCATCCTGCGTGTTGCAGCTTGGGTGCCAGGTGTCCAGTAAATAGTCAGCATTTTGAGTGGCCCAGGCACTGTAGCGCGAACGCATCAACTTTTCTGGCGTCTTAGCATGGGCTGCGCCGCTGAGAAAGGGTTGGCAACATAGGCTATACTGCAACCCGCTGCAACACGGACACTGATCGCTCACGGTGACTCCGATACAAGATAAAAAAGAGGGCGCTATGTTACCTGAGAGCAGGTCTTAACGTCATTGAAAACGTGCCTTGTCACCAGAGGTTGAATGAGAGAAATACGCATCGGGCTTGCGCTTGGCGCAGGGGCGGCAAAAGGATGGGCGCATATTGGCGTGATCAAAGCGCTGGAACGCGCTGGAATCAAAGCCGATGTTGTTGCTGGCAGTTCTGTTGGCGCGTTAGTGGGTGGGGCGTGGGCAACGCATCGCCTGGGTGTCATGGAAAAGTGGGTTCGCTCTTTCAGCTATTGGGATGTGTTACGTTTAATGGACCTCTCCTGGCGTCGTGGAGGATTACTGCGCGGTGAGCGTGTCTTTAATCACGTCCGAAGCATAATCACAGAAACCGATATTCAGGCATGCCAACATCGTTTTGGCGCGGTCACGACCAATTTAAGTACGGGGCGAGAGCTGTGGCTCACCGAAGGCGATCTGCATATGGCCATCCGTGCTTCCTGCAGTATGCCCGGACTGTTGCCCGCCATTCGTCACAATGGTTATTGGTTGGTGGATGGAGCAGTGGTTAATCCGGTGCCGGTCTCGCTGACCCGTGCATTGGGCGCTGATATTGTGATTGCCGTTGATTTACAACATGATGCACATCTTATGCAGCAAGATATGTTATCTGTCACACCACAAGAGGCGTTGCCTGAACCCGCAACCGACTGGCGAGGCAGAATAAAGCAGCGTCTGACACAGTTGGCACCCAAGCGCGAGTACGTGACGCCGGGTGCGATGCAAATTATGTCGACCTCCATTCAGGTTCTGGAAAACCGTCTTAAGCGCCATCGTATGGCTGGCGATCCACCGGATGTGTTGATTCAACCTTATTGCCCACAGATTTCAACGTTAGATTTTCATCGCGCCGACGAGGCGATCGCAGCGGGGAAGCTCGCGGTAGAAAAAAAAATGGATGAATTATTACCATTGATTCGCGGTTAAGCCTCTTTCAGTAAGAGTAGGCGCATTCTGATAAGCGGGTCGCCATGTTTTGAACCAGTATTAAACCTGTCATTGACCTCGGAGAATGAAAGAGATGGAAAAGCCTTTAGACGGAAAAAGTATCCTTATCGTTGAAGATGAGGTGGTTTTCCGTTCGCTGCTGCAGAATTTTCTTGCTGCATTAGGGGCAACGATTTATCTCGCTGACGATGGTCTGGACGCGCTGGAAAACCTGAAAAACAACACACCTGACTTGCTCATTTGTGATCTTGCGATGCCGCGGATGGACGGCATTTCTTTTGTTGAGCAATTGCGTCATCAACGGTGTCAGATTCCTATTCTTGTGATTTCTGCAACCGAGAACATGGCTGATATCGCACATGTATTACGGTTGGGGGTGCAGGATGTGCTGTTGAAGCCAGTTAAAAATTTAGAGCGTTTACGAGAAGCGGTGTATGAATGTCTTTATCCCTCGATGTTTACTTCCAAGGTCGACGAGGATGAACAGTTGTTCCAGGATTGGGACGCCTTGGTTCGCGATCCCTTGGCGGCGGCCACGTTGTTAAAACAGTTGCAGCCTCCGGTACAACAGACCGTCGCAAAGTGTCGTGTTAATTATCGCCAATTAACTTCAGCGGAACAGCCGGGCCTGGTGTTAGATATCGCAGCGCTTTCTGAACATGATTTAGCCTTTTATTGCCTGGATGTTACACGCGCAGGTAACAATGGCGTTTTAGCCGCATTGCTATTACGCGCATTATTTAATGGATTACTGCAGGAGCAATTATCTGGACAGAGTCAAAAGTTGCCTGAATTAAACGCATTGTTACGCCAGGTAAATCTCTTATTGCGGCAAGCCAACCTTAACGGTCAGTTCCCGCTATTGGTGGGGTATTATCATCAGACACTGAAAAATCTGATTATTGTTTCAGCGGGATTACACGCTTCGCTCACAGTGAATCATCAGCAAATTCAAGTCGCAAACGGTGTTCCATTGGGTACTTTAGGCAATGCACATCTGAATCAAGTCAGTCAACGATGTGAGGCCTGGCAATGTCAGGTTTGGGGCTCAGGTGGGCGATTGCGTTTGATGTTAGCTAATGATTAAATGCCGGAAATTTTTTATTTTTTTCTACAGCCAGCATCACAAAGTATAAGTTTTAGACTTGGGTAAAAGTCTTAATTTGTTCGCAAACGGTTCTTCCAGGATAAATCCATAAGGGTGGAACTGATATACTCATTTCGTTTTTAAATCGACATATCAAGTAATGACTTGAACAGCCTGGAGAGGTACGTAAATGTCAGCCTATAAATCTAAAGTTAAAAAAGCGGTTATCCCGGTAGCAGGTTTGGGGACCCGCATGTTGCCAGCGACAAAAGCTATCCCAAAAGAGATGCTTCCTCTGGTGGATAAACCGCTGATTCAATATGTCGTGAATGAATGTATTGCAGCTGGCATCAATGAAATCATCTTGGTCACTCACTCTTCAAAAAACTCTATCGAAAACCACTTCGATACCAGCTTTGAACTCGAAGCAATGCTGGAAAAGCGCGTTAAGCGCCAGCTGCTGGAAGAGATCCAATCGATTTGTCCTGCTCACGTGACCATTATGCAAGTCCGTCAGGGCATCGCGAAAGGACTGGGCCATGCGGTAATGTGCGCGCACCCACTGGTCGGTGATGAGCCTGTCGCGGTTATCCTGCCAGACGTGATTATCGACGAATACGAATCCAACCCGCAAAAAGACAACCTGGCTGAAATGCTACAGCGTTTCGATGAAACAGGCCGTGGGCAGATAATGGTTGAGCCAGTGGCTGATGTAACCGCCTATGGTGTGGTTGACTGCGAAGGTGCAGAACTGACTCCAGGCCAAAGTGCGCCGATGAAAGGTGTGGTTGAGAAGCCCAAAGCCGCTGAGGCACCTTCCAATCTGGCCGTTGTAGGCCGCTATGTTCTGCCTGCAGAAATCTGGCCACTGCTGGCGAAAACGCCTCCAGGTGCGGGTGATGAAGTTCAGTTGACCGACTCAATTGCGATGCTGATGGAAAAAGAGACCGTCGAAGCCTACCACTTGAAAGGCAAAAGCCACGATTGCGGTAACAAACTCGGCTACATGCAAGCCTTTGTAGAATATGGTCTGCGCCATAATTCGCTTGGGGCAGATTTCCGTGAGTGGCTTGACGGCGCTGTCGGTAACAAAAAGTAATTATTTTTAAACACGGGATAACTCAATGAAAGTCACTGTATTTGGTATCGGCTATGTAGGCTTGGTTCAGGCTGCGGTTCTGGCCGAAGTCGGACATGACGTTCTCTGTATCGATGTCGATGAAAAGAAAGTCGAAAATTTGAAGAAGGGTGTTATCCCTATCTTTGAACCAGGCCTCACCCCTTTAGTCATGTCCAACTATGAGTCAGGGCGTTTGAAATTCAGCACTGATGCAAAAGAGGGTGTTAACCATGGATTGATGCAGTTCATCGCGGTCGGGACGCCGCCGGATGAGGACGGCTCTGCAGATCTGAAATATGTTACTGCAGTGGCAAAGACCATTGCTCAACATATGAATGAGCATAAAGTCGTTCTCGATAAATCCACGGTTCCAGTGGGAACGGCGGATCGCGTGCGTAGCGTGATGAATGAAACATTGAAGTCCCGTGGTGTACAGATCCCTTTTGATGTGGTCTCCAACCCGGAGTTTCTAAAAGAAGGTGCGGCAGTCAACGATTGTATGCGTCCTGAGCGTATTGTTCTGGGTACCGATAACGACGACGTTATCGACCTGTTACGTGAACTGTATGAGCCCTTCAACCGCAACCACGATCGTATGATCACGATGGATATCCGCAGTGCTGAGCTGACCAAGTATGCCGCAAACTGCATGCTGGCAACTAAAATCAGCTTTATGAACGAGATTTCCAATCTGGCGGAACGTCTGGGTGCTGACGTTGAAAAAGTGCGCCAGGGCATCGGTTCCGATCCCCGTATTGGTTATCACTTCATCTATCCGGGTTGTGGCTACGGGGGATCTTGCTTCCCGAAAGATGTGCAGGCCTTGATCCGTACTTCGGAAAAAATTGGCTACACCCCGCGTTTGCTGCAAGCTGTTGAAGACGTCAACAACGATCAGAAAACCAAGTTGCCTACCTTTATCAAACGTCATTTCGGTGATGATTTAAAAGGGCGTACCTTTGCTATCTGGGGTTTGTCATTTAAACCCAATACCGATGACATGCGTGAAGCATCCAGCCGCGTCTTAATGGAAACACTGTGGCAAGCTGGTGCATCTGTTCAAGCCTTTGACCCGGAAGCGATGGATGAAACTCAGCGTATCTATGGTCATCGCACCGATCTGAAACTGATGGGGACGAAGGAAGCGGCGCTTCAAGGCGCGGATGCTTTAGTCATCTGTACCGAATGGCAAAACTTTAAGGCACCTGATTTTGATGTTATCAAAAGTGCGTTGAAAGAAAATGTGATTTTTGATGGCCGAAACCTGTATGATCCAGAAAGGATTAGCAAACGCGGCTTTGTATACTATGCGATCGGCCGCGGAGCATCAGTCGAAATCGTATAGTATATGAGGGCAGTATGAAATATCTGGTTACCGGCGCAGCAGGCTTTATTGGCATTCACGTCACGCAACGTTTGCTGGCAGCCGGTCACCAGGTTATCGGGCTTGATAGTCTCAATGACTATTATGATGTCAATCTAAAACAGGCCCGCCTTAATCTGGTTAATTCCCATCCTGATTTTCTGTTTGTCAAAGTCGACCTCGCTGACAAAGACGCTATCGCCGCACTGTTTGCTGAGCACAAATTTCAGCGTGTTATTCATTTGGCCGCTCAGGCTGGCGTGCGTTACTCGATCGAAAACCCGCATGTTTATGCCGAATCCAACTTAATGGGGCACCTGAATATTCTGGAAGGTTGTCGCCACCATAAAATCGAGCATTTGCTGTATGCCTCATCCAGTTCTGTGTATGGCTTAAATCGCAAAATGCCGTTTTCGACCGAAGATTCAGTTGATCATCCGATTTCATTTTATGCGGCGACGAAAAAAGCCAATGAATTGATGACGCACAGCTATTCTCATTTGTACGGATTACCGACGACCGGTTTGCGCTTTTTTACCGTATACGGTCCGTGGGGGCGTCCTGACATGGCATTGTTTAAGTTTACTAAGGCAATACTGGCGGGAGAAAGCATCGATGTTTATAACCACGGTGAGATGCTGCGTGATTTTACCTATATAGATGATATTGCTGAGGCCATTTTACGATTACAAGATGTTATTCCACAGTCTAATAATCAGTGGACCGTTGAATCAGGTAGCACGGCCAGCAGTTCGGCACCCTATCAAATTTACAACATCGGTAACAGTCACCCGGTGAAACTGATGGATTACATCAAGGCACTCGAAGACGCATTGGGTATGGAAGCAACCAAAAATATGTTGCCACGTCAGCCTGGTGACGTATTGGATACCAGTGCTGATACAGAAGCGTTGTATGCGGCGATTGGCTTTCGACCACAAACATCAGTGGAGCAGGGGGTTAAAGCCTTCGTCACCTGGTACAGGGCTTTCTACGGCGTCTGATGGACAATAAAAAAGGAAGCCTTAGGCTTCCTTTTTTTTACTCTTGCCTGGTGAAACTGTTTCGCATACTTGAAACAATAAAAAACCCCAACAACAAGGATGGGGTTAATTGAAGCACCCTGAGCGATTATTACAGCAGGAAATCGTCCAGCTGTTTGCCTTCTTCTTCGATCGCTTTTTTGATTACAGCGGGAGTACGACCCTGGCCGGTCCAGGTTTTTTCTTCGCCATTCTCATCGATGTATTTGTATTTTGCTGGGCGTGCAGCACGCTTCGCTTTGCCGGTGGCTTTGGTAACGGACATGGTAGACAGCAATTCATTTGGATCAATACCGTCAGCAATCAGCATTTCACGGTATTGTTGCAGTTTACGCGTGCGCTCTTCAACTTCAGCAGCGGCTAAAGTATCTTCTTCGCGACGTTCGTTAACGACAACTTCCAGTTTTTCCAGCATCTCTTCCAGTGTTTCCAGCGGTAATTCACGCGCCTGGGCACGGAGAGTACGAATGTTGTTCAGAATTTTAAGTGCTTCGCTCATTGTGCTAATCTCAGAATATATTGGGTTAAGGAAATGTTCTGCTCGATAATAATAGTGGTGCATATCAGGAACTGCAATAGCTAAGTTTGTAAGAAAACCAAAATAGACAAATTAATTGTGATTGAGATAAGGTATTTTGCTTATATAGCGAACGTAGCACTCATATCATGCGGCACAAAATAATCAGTTACCTTGCTAAACTGTAAACTGAGAAAACGCTCATTCTTGCCAACATAAGATTTCACTGGCTTTGATTAAGGCTTTTGTACGTTTCCTTAACGGTTTAAGCAGAAAAGTCGGTTATAAAAACAGGCTCCATCTCCGATTTTGTCTTATCACGCTAATACTTTTCCGACACATTTTGCATCCTTTTTCGCACGGTCTGCTGATGTGTTGTACGGAACATCATCCTAAAACCAAGAAAAAGCTATTGCCAGGAAGGGCTGTGGTAAACTGGGATGATTCTTATCAGGCAATATTGGAGTTATGCCCGATGGCACAGCTTTATTTTTACTACTCAGCAATGAATGCAGGCAAATCAACGGCGCTGCTGCAATCCTCATGGAATTATCAGGAAAGAGGGATGCGCACGATGATCTGGACCGCAGAGATTGATAACCGATTTGGAGCAGGCACTGTGAGCTCCAGAATTGGATTGTCAGCCACAGCGCAGCTTTACAATAATGCGACGCCGCTACTGGATATTATTCGCACTGCGCATGAAGAAAACCCTCTGCATTGTGTGTTGGTCGACGAATGCCAGTTTCTTACGCGTGAACAAGTGATGATGCTTACGGAAGTGGTCGATAATTTGGATATACCGGTGTTGTGTTACGGCTTTCGCACCGATTTTCAGGGCGAATTGTTTAGCGGCAGCCAATATTTATTGGCGTGGGCGGACAAACTGGATGAGTTAAAAACCATTTGCCACTGTGGCCGTAAGGCCAGCATGGTGCTCCGACTGGACCAGAATGGCATCCCTTTTAAGGAGGGAGAGCAGGTGGTAATAGGGGGCAATGAACGTTACGTTTCGGTATGTCGAAAGCATTATAAGGAAGCGATTGCCAGCGGCGATATTCAAGCCGTGTACGGCGCAAAGCGTTGTTGAGTGAGTTGGCAGACATGCAAATAAGAAACCCGCCATTTGGCGGGTTTCTGCTTTTAAAACAGGCTAATTATTTCTTTACACGCTTTGCTGTTTTGCTTTCAACGCTTCCTGCAACCGTCGCAGGAACAGTACCTGTCTCTTCAGAGAAAGGGCGGCCGTAGAAAGTATCCAGCATGATTTGTTTTAATTCAGCAATCAGTGGGTAACGTGGGTTAGCACCTGTGCATTGGTCGTCGAAGGCATCATCTGCTAAACGGTCAATTTTCGCCAGGAAATCGGCCTCCTGAACACCCGCTTCACGAATGGAGTTTGGTATGCCCAATTCCGCTTTCAACTCATCTAACCAATTCAGCAATTTCTCAATTTTTTGCGCAGTGCGGTCACCCGGAGCACTTAATTGCAGGTGATCGGCAATCTCTGCATAACGGCGACGCGCTTGTGGACGGTCATACTGACTAAAGGCTGTTTGTTTAGTTGGGTTATCGTTGGCGTTATAACGAATCACATTGCTGATCAGTAGGGCATTGGCTAAACCGTGTGGGATGTGGAATTCAGAGCCCAGTTTGTGTGCCATTGAGTGACAAACCCCAAGGAAGGCGTTAGCAAACGCAATACCCGCAATGGTTGCTGCATTATGCACACGCTCACGCGCAACCGGGTTTTTCGCCCCTTCGTTATAACTGGCTGGCAAGTTTTCCTTCAGTAATTTCAGCGCTTGTAATGCCTGCCCATCAGAGTATTCGTTAGCTAACACTGAAACATAGGATTCAAGGGCATGCGTCACGGCGTCCAGTCCGCCAAAAGCACACAGTGACTTCGGCATATTCATCACCAGATTTGCATCCACAATCGCCATATCAGGCGTTAAGGCATAGTCCGCCAGTGGATATTTCTGACCTGTTGCATCATCTGTGACAACGGCAAAAGGGGTGACTTCTGAGCCGGTACCGGATGTGGTGGTCACGGCGATCATCTTCGCTTTTACGCCCATTTTTGGGAATTTATAGATGCGTTTACGGATATCCATAAAGCGCAGGGCTAATTCCTCAAAATGTGTTTCTGGGTGTTCGTACATCACCCACATGATCTTCGCGGCATCCATTGGCGATCCGCCGCCAAGCGCAATAATGACGTCAGGTTTGAACGCGTTCATCTGCTCTGCGCCTTTGCGCACAATGCTGAGGGTCGGGTCTGCTTCAACTTCAAAGAAAACTTCTGTTTCAACGCCATGGGCTTTCAGGACGGAGCTGACTTGATCCACATAACCGTTATTAAACAGGAAGCGGTCGGTGACGATGAAAGCACGCTTGGCACCGTCGGTTGCCACTTCTTCCATGGCGATAGGGAGTGAACCCCGGCGGAAATAGATAGACTTAGGAAGTTTATGCCACAACATATTTTCAGCTCGCTTAGCCACGGTTTTCCGATTAATCAGGTGTTTTGGACCAACGTTTTCAGAAATCGAGTTACCGCCCCAGGAGCCACAACCTAATGTTAGTGACGGCGCTAATTTGAAGTTGTACAGGTCGCCAATACCGCCCTGAGAAGCAGGGGTGTTAATCAGAATACGTGCGGTTTTCATTTTGTCGCCAAAATGTGCCAGGCGTTCTGGTTGGTTATCCTGGTCAGTATACAGACAGGATGTATGACCGATACCGCCCATTGCGACGAGTTTCTCAGCCTTATCCACTGCGTCGTGGAAGTCTTTGGCACGGTACATAGCCAGGGTCGGCGAGAGTTTTTCGTGGGCAAAAGGTTCTGATTCATCAACCAGCTTCACTTCACCGATCAGGATTTTGGTCCCCGCCGGCACTGTAATACCGGCCATTTCAGCAATTTTTGTTGCGGGTTGACCCACAATGGCCGCGTTTAATGCACCATTTTTCAAAATAATATCTTGAATGGCTTTCAGCTCTTTACCTTGCAGCAGATAGCCACCATGGGATGCAAAGCGTTCACGCACTTCGTTATAAATGCTATCAACAACAATAACTGATTGTTCAGAGGCACAGATTACGCCGTTATCGAACGTTTTTGACATCAGGATTGAAGCAACAGCGCGTTTAATGTCTGCGGTTTCATCAACCACCACTGGGGTATTACCTGCACCCACGCCAATTGCGGGTTTACCCGAACTGTATGCCGCTTTCACCATGCCCGGCCCGCCCGTTGCCAGGATCAAATTGATATCAGGGTGATGCATCAGTTGGTTGGACAGTTCGACAGAAGGGGCGTCAATCCAGCCAATAATATCTTTTGGCGCACCCGCCGCAATCGCCGCCTGCAATACAATGTCAGCGGCTTTGTTCGTCGCCTCTTTAGCGCGCGGATGTGGAGAGAAAATAATACCGTTACGTGTTTTCAGGCTAATCAAGGCTTTAAAAATAGCGGTAGAGGTGGGGTTTGTTGTGGGGACGATACCGCAAATCAGCCCGATAGGTTCGGCTATGGTGATGGTACCAAAGGTGTCGTCGGTGCTGAGCACGCCACAGGTTTTTTCATCTTTATAGGCGTTGTAAATGTATTCTGAGGCAAAGTGGTTTTTAATCACTTTATCTTCAATCACACCCATGCCTGATTCAGCAACGGCCATTTTAGCCAGGGGGATGCGCGCATCAGCAGCAGCCAGTGCGGCAGCGCGGAAGATCTTATCTACTTGTTCCTGGGTGAAGTTGGCATATTCACGCTGAGCTTGCTTAACACGCTCAACCATTGCGTTAAGTTCAGCGATATTGGTAACGGCCATAATGCTCTCCTGATGGAAGTTAAACTCTATTAGTAAACAAGCCTGAAGAGTGAGTATAGTTCTCAAGGGACAAACTGCCTGAAGATTTCAGACAGTAAACCCTTTACTAATCAGTGGGTTTACTAAAAGAGTTTGTGGCACTACTGCACCGGATTGTCGCGCGATATCCGTTTAACTCTGGTTGCAGATTACCCCCTTATAGGTAGTCTATAGTTGATATGGATCAAAAATTCATAAAGCTGACACCATTCAGCAAGCGATTTTTTCTGGATTAATCACGTTAACCCGGCATCTATGGCAGTGAAATTATCGTTGGTCGTCACATCGACTAATTTTATCCTTAAAACCAGTATATCGTTTTGAGTTTTAGCGTAATTAACGCGACATAATCTGTTGCTTAGGCTGGCGAACGAGGGGGTTTTTGATTACATTAGCCGCCGAATAAAACGCATTGGGAGCGTTGTGTGAATCCAACAATTTTAGACCTTTCTGGATACATTAAATTCTTCGTTGGCTTATTTGCGCTGGTAAATCCCATCGGGATCATCCCGGTATTTATCAGCATGACCAGCTACCAGGCGGCGGCGGAAAGAAATAGAACTAACCTTACGGCTAACCTGGCAGTCGCCATTATCTTATGGAGTTCGTTGTTTCTTGGTGATGTGATACTGCGAATTTTTGGTATTTCAATTGACTCCTTCCGTATCGCGGGTGGGATTCTGGTTGTTACCATCGCGATGTCGATGATTAGCGGTAAGCTCGGGGAAGATAAGCAAAACAAGCAGGAAAAAACAGAGACGGCTATTCGAGAGAGTATTGCCGTCGTGCCGCTGGCATTGCCCCTGATGGCGGGCCCCGGTGCGATCAGTTCGACGATCGTCTGGAGTACGCGCTATCACAGTTGGCAAAACCTGCTGGGATTCAGTGTGGCGATTGCGTTGTTTGCATTTTGCTGCTGGCTCTTATTTCGTGCAGCGCCATTAATGGTGCGTGTGTTAGGCCAAACGGGTATCAACGTGGTCACCCGTATTATGGGTCTGTTGCTCATGGCCCTGGGTATTGAGTTTGTGGTCACCGGATTACGTGCCTTGTTTCCGGGGCTAGTGGGTTAAATCTTGACCAGAGCGCCTGCGGGCGCTTCTTCCTGCTGTCAGGGATGCACCAGAATAGGGCGCTTGCCTGTTATCGGTGCATGGGAAGTGCTTAATGCGTGCACTCTCTATTCTGTCTCTTCTGTTTGCTCTTTCGCTACCGTATCTCTTAACTATCCTGCGCAATCTGTCGCATTCTCATTGTGAAAATCTTAACAGCATAATCCTTGGTCATTTTGCCACCACTGCGATGCTGTCTGCGGCTGTTTTCGGTTTTATCAGAGATTCATATCACGGTTAGCGCCATTATTTTGATTGTGCAAAAAGCATGCGGTCAGTGTGCCAGTGCGGCAGTTTACTCAGGATTTAAGGGTGAATAATGTTTTAAATCAGTTGGTTATTGGTTTAATTGTCGCATCAAATAACACTTCCTTACGATTAGCTGACATGTTAAAAGAGAAATGGCTAACATTTTCATCATGAACCTTTGGCGACGTTTTTCGCTATTTGCTAACGTGCTTGCCACTCACTCTCTTATGTCAGTGAGTCGCAGACGGCATAAAAATTGCCTCGTTATTGTAAGTAGGGACAGACCGACCTCCAAAAAAGGTCGATGAAAATGCCGGTTATCGCGTTCCGATAACACGCTACTAACCCCGGCAAGGGGAGTCAGGTTGTACAACACAGCCGTAATTATAAAAAAAGGTGAGTTATACGATGAGCAACATCACGAAAAGAAAACACGTGGCACTGGCCGTCGCCGCTGCCATGACGACGATGATGGCCCACAGTGCTTTTGCTGCCACGGTGCCAGCGGGTGTGGAGCTGGCGGAAAAACAGGAATTAGTTCGCGGCAATGGCGCGGAACTGCAGTCACTTGATCCGCACAAAATTGAAGGTGTGCCAGAATCCAACGTTAACCGTGATGTGCTTGAAGGGCTGGTCATTAACGATGCCGATGGAAAAATTATTCCAGGCGTTGCTGAAAAATGGGAAAACAAAGACGGCAAAGTCTGGACGTTCCATTTGCGTAATAATGCCAAATGGTCAAATGGCGAGCCGGTGACTGCCCAGGATTTTGTCTACAGTTGGCAGCGTTTAGCCGATCCGAAAACGGCATCACCTTATGCCAGCTACCTGCAATATGGTCACCTGCTCAATGTTGATGACATTATCGCAGGTAAGAAATCCCCAGACACGCTGGGTGTTAAAGCCATCGACGACCACACCTTAGAAGTCACGTTGAGTGAGTCCGTACCTTACTTCTATAAGTTATTAATCCATCCATCGATGTCTCCAGTGTATAAGCCAGTGGTAGAGAAATTTGGCGATAAATGGACACAGCCCGCCAATTTTGTCGGCAATGGTGCCTTTAAATTGCAGGACTGGGTGGTAAATGAGCGTATTGTATTGGAGCGTAATCCACAGTATTGGGATAACGAACATACCATTCTGAATAAAGTCACTTTCCTGCCGATTCCTTCAGAAGTGACCGATACCAACCGTTACCGTAGTGGCGGCAGTGATATCACCTATAACTATTTGCCCATTGAGCTTTATCAGAAACTGAAAAAAGAGATCCCGAACGAAATCCATGCCGATCCGTATCTCTGCACCTACTATTTTGAAATCAACAATCAAAAGCCACCTTTCAACGATCCTCGCGTGCGTGCTGCACTGAAACTGGGGCTCGATCGCGACATTATCGTTAACAAAGTGAAAGCGCAGGATGAAGATCCGGCCTATAGCTACACACCGCCGTTTACTGATGGTATCAAGTTGAACCCACCGGAGTGGTTTAGCTGGTCGCAAGACAAGCGTAATGAAGAAGCGAAAAAACTGTTGGCGGCGGCTGGCTATACCGCAGATAAACCTCTGACCTTTGATTTGCTGTACAACACGTCTGATTTGCATAAAAAGCTGGCGATTGCGACGGCATCGATCTGGAAGAAAAATCTGGGCGTCAATGTGAAGTTGCAGAACCAGGAATGGAAAACGTTTCTGGATACTCGCCATCAGGGCAACTTTGACGTCGCGCGTGCAGGTTGGTGTGCAGACTACAATGAACCAACCAGTTTCCTGAATACCATGTTGTCAGACAGCAGCAACAACACTGCGCATTACAAAAACCCGGCGTTTGATGAACAAATGGCGAAAGCATTGAAAACGGAGAGCGAAGATCAACGCGCTGCGGTTTATGCTGAAGCAGAGAAGATCCTCGATGCCGATTCTGCCATTGTGCCGGTCTACTATTATAAAAATCTGCGTCTGGTGAAGCCGTACGTCGGTGGTTACACCGGTAAAGATCCGCTGGATAACAGCCACGATAAAGATCTGTACATCATCAAGCACTAAGACTCTTGGGCAACCCATGTTGCCCGTTGTGAAGCATCTCGCCATCCTCTGCGGAGGATGGCACGCCATCAGGTATGGGCAATGTTAAAATTTATTCTGCGTCGCTTTTTAGAAGCGATACCAACCCTGTTCGTATTAATTACGATCTCCTTCTTTATGATGCGCCTGGCCCCCGGCAGCCCCTTCACCGGGGAACGTACGCTGACGCCAGAAGTCATGGCCAATATTGAAGCCAAATATCATCTCAACGATCCGATGTGGAAGCAGTACACCAATTACCTGGTGCAGCTGGCGCACGGAGATTTTGGGCCTTCTTTCAAATATAAAGACTATACCGTCAATGATTTAGTCGCTGGCGCTTTCCCGGTCTCTGCCAAGCTGGGCGCGGCGGCGTTTCTATTGGCTGTGGTATTGGGCGTCAGTGCGGGGGTTATTGCGGCACTGCACCAGAACAGCAAATGGGACTATATGGTGATGGGGGTGGCAATGACCGGTATCGTCATACCGAGTTTTGTGGTGGCTCCCTTATTGGTATTAGTGTTTGCCATTCTCTTGCAATGGTTACCCGGCGGTGGCTGGAACGGTGGGGCACTGAAATATATGTTGCTGCCGATGGTGGCACTCTCGCTGGCGTATATCGCCAGTATCGCGCGTATCACCCGCGGTTCAATGATTGAAGTTTTACACTCCAACTTTATTCGTACCGCACGTGCGAAAGGTTTGCCGATGCGACGTATCGTGTTTCGTCATGCTCTTAAACCCGCTTTGCTGCCTGTACTTTCCTATCTTGGTCCGGCCTTCGTCGGCATCATCACGGGTTCAATGGTGATTGAGACGATTTACGGCTTACCCGGTATTGGTCAGTTGTTCGTCAACGGGGCATTAAACCGTGACTACTCTTTGGTCCTGAGTCTGACCATTCTGGTTGGCGCACTCACCATTTTGTTTAATGCGATTGTCGATGTGCTGTACGCCGTTATCGACCCGAAAATTCGCTACTGATCCCGGAGTTGGTGATGATACTGAGTAAGAAAAACAGCGAAACCCTGGAGCAGTTCAGTGAAAAGCTGGAGGTAGAAGGGCGGAGTTTATGGCAGGACGCGCGCCGTCGTTTTATGCACAACAAAGCGGCGTTAGCGAGTTTGTGTGTTCTGGCGCTGGTCGCCCTGTTTGTTATTTTTGCCCCGATGCTGGCGGCCTTTACCTACGATGATACGGATTGGGGAATGATGTCAGCTGCGCCAGATATGGCGTCAGGTCACTATTTTGGCACCGACTCTTCCGGCCGTGATTTGCTCGTTCGCGTCGCGATTGGTGGGCGGATTTCATTGATGGTGGGGATCGCGGCAGCACTGGTTGCGGTGGTGCTGGGAACGCTATACGGCACGCTTTCCGGATACCTGGGCGGGAAAACGGATTCTGTCATGATGCGTATTCTGGAAATCCTCAACTCCTTCCCGTTTATGTTCTTCGTTATTCTGCTGGTGACCTTTTTTGGGCAAAACATTTTGCTGATTTTCGTGGCTATCGGCATGGTGTCCTGGCTGGATATGGCGCGTATCGTGCGCGGACAAACGTTGAGTTTGAAACGCAAAGAGTTTATCGAAGCGGCGCAGGTGGGTGGCGTGTCGACATTCAAAATTGTGCTGCGCCATATTGTGCCAAATGTCCTGGGGGTGGTGGTGGTGTACGCCTCACTGCTGGTGCCCAGTATGATCTTGTTTGAATCCTTCCTGAGTTTTCTTGGCTTAGGAACACAGGAGCCGTTGAGCAGTTGGGGAGCGTTGCTAAGTGATGGCGCTAACTCCATGGAAGTGTCTCCGTGGTTGTTACTCTTCCCGGCTGGGTTTCTGGTGGTTACCCTGTTTTGTTTTAACTTTATTGGCGATGGCTTACGTGATGCCCTCGACCCGAAAGATCGTTAAGGAGTATCCCTGTGAGCCATATTGATATAAACAATCCGCCGGGAACGTCTCCGCTGTTGACCGTCCGTGACCTGCGCGTCACCTTCAGCACCCCCGATGGTGATGTGACAGCGGTTAACGATCTCAATTTTTCACTGCGAGCGGGTGAAACGCTGGGTATTGTGGGCGAGTCCGGTTCGGGTAAATCGCAAACGGCGTTTGCACTGATGGGACTGCTTGCCAGTAATGGGCGTATTAACGGCTCTGCACTGTTCAATGACCGCGAGATCCTGAATCTTCCCGAGAAAGCCCTTAACTCTTTGCGTGCCGAACAAATAGCGATGATCTTCCAGGATCCGATGACTTCGCTGAATCCTTATATGCGCGTCGGTGAGCAACTGATGGAAGTTCTGCAATTGCATAAAGGCATGAGCAGTGCGCAGGCATTTGAAGAGTCAGTGCGCATGCTGGATGCGGTAAAAATGCCGGAAGCCCGTAAGCGCATGAAAATGTTCCCTCACGAATTTTCGGGAGGAATGCGTCAGCGCGTTATGATTGCTATGGCGCTGCTGTGCCGTCCAAAATTGTTGATTGCCGATGAGCCCACGACGGCACTGGATGTGACCGTGCAAGCGCAAATCATGACATTGCTCAATGAGCTCAAGCGCGAATTCAACACCGCAATTATCATGATCACCCACGATCTGGGTGTGGTTGCGGGTATCTGTGACAAGGTGTTGGTGATGTACGCAGGGCGCACCATGGAATATGGCCAGGCGCGCGATGTGTTTTATTCTCCCTCACATCCTTATTCCGTTGGGCTATTGAATGCTGTGCCCCGTTTGGATGCGGATGGCGAGACGTTGTTGACCATTCCCGGCAACCCGCCGAACTTGTTGCGTCTGCCTTCGGGTTGTCCTTTCCAGCCGCGTTGTCCGCACGCCATGGACATCTGCTCGACAGCACCACCTTTAACACCTTTTGGAGAGGGCCGCTTGCGCGCCTGTCATAAATCGCTGGAGGAGATCGCATGAGCGTGGCAACCGTAGAAGAAAAGCGTGTCTTGCTGGAAATTGCCGATCTCAAAGTGCATTTCGACATCAAGGATGGACGTCAGTGGTTTTGGCAGCCACCAAAAACGTTGAAAGCCGTTGATGGCGTGAGCTTGCGGCTCTATGAAGGCGAAACCCTGGGGGTGGTTGGCGAATCAGGTTGCGGCAAATCGACGCTGGCACGTGCCATTATTGGGCTGGTAAAAGCCACCGACGGGCGCGTGGCATGGTTAGGGCGTGATTTGCTCGGTCAGAGTGAGGCGGAATGGCGGGCCGCGCGCAGCGACATTCAGATGATTTTCCAGGATCCGCTGGCGTCGTTGAATCCGCGTATGACCATTGGTGAAATTATCGCTGAGCCACTGCGGACGTATCATCCCAAAATGCCACGCCAGGAAGTGAAAGAACGCGTCAAGAATATGATGATCAAGGTGGGGTTACTGCCTAACCTGATCAACCGCTATCCCCATGAGTTCTCAGGCGGTCAGTGCCAGCGTATTGGTATTGCTCGCGCGCTGATCCTGGAACCGAAGTTGATTATCTGTGATGAACCGGTCTCGGCTTTGGATGTGTCTATCCAGGCACAGGTCGTCAACTTGTTGCAGCAATTGCAACGTGAAATGGGCTTGTCGCTGATCTTTATTGCACACGATTTGGCAGTCGTGAAGCATATCTCCGATCGTGTTCTGGTGATGTATCTCGGGCATGCTGTGGAACTGGGCACTTACAGTGAGGTGTATAACGATCCGCAGCACCCTTATACAAAGGCCTTGATGTCAGCCGTCCCGGTGCCTGATCCTGATTTAGAAAAAGATAAGAAGATACAACTGCTGGAAGGGGAATTGCCGTCGCCTATTGACCCTCCTTCTGGCTGTGTTTTTCGCACCCGCTGCCCGATTGCCGGGCCTGAATGTGCGAAAACACGGCCCTTACTGGAAGGCAGTTTCCGCCACGCGGTTTCTTGCCTGAAGGTTGATCCACTCTAAAAAAGAAAAGCGGCGAAAGCCGCTTTTCTCGTTATTCGCGCCAGAGGATATGGCAAATTTTGTGGTCTTTCTCGCGGCATAACAGTACGCGGGCAAAGATATCATCAATGGGCTCGCCCTCGGCTTCTCCCAGACCAATCACCACTTCTGCAAAGAAGTCGGGATTCAAATCATAATCAACATGCTCTGACCAGTCTTCACCTGGATCAAAGAGTTCGGCACCGCCGCGCTCTTCAAATTGCAGGTTAAAGAGAATGATGTCAGCAGGATCGAGATTATCCCCAGCCAGCTCGAGAAAAATATCGTATGCCTGTTCCAGTGTTTCATCTTCGGTAAGGCGGTTATTCAGATCCATAATATTTCCTGTCCGGGATACGTCATTGCGCACGTTTTACAGTAAAGGACTAAAGAAGTAAAACAGTCGTTCGGCTATTCGTTGCCAGTAGGGACGTTTGGCCCACAGACGTGCATCCAGCAAGCGAGAACGGGCGATATAGTCATCCTGTACACAGGCAAGGTCAGTACCGAAGCCGTCATCATCGATCACCAATGTGACCTCAAAATTAAGCCATAGGCTACGCATATCGAGATTCACGGTACCCACCAGACTCAACTGACCATCGACCAACACGCTCTTGGTATGCAGCAAGCCGCCTTCAAATTGATAAATCTTAACGCCAGCTTCTAACAGCTCGGTGAAGAACGCGCGGCTCGCCCAACCCACCATCACAGAGTCATTATGCCGTGGCACGATGATGGTCACTTCGACGCCGCGCTGTGCCGCAGTGCAAATTGCGTGCAGGAGGTCATCGCTGGGCACAAAGTAGGGTGTGGTCATAATCAATTGCTCACGCGCCGAGTACACGGCGGTCAGCAATGCCTGATGGATCATATCCTCAGGGAAACCCGGTCCGGATGCGATGACCTGAATGGTATGCCCGCTCTCTTGCTCAAAGGGCATCACGATGCCGGTGGGCGTGGGCGGCAGAATGCGTTTCCCCGTTTCAATTTCCCAGTCACAGGAATAGACAATTCCCATGGTTGTGGCCACCGGGCCTTCCATACGGGCCATTAAATCAATCCACTGGCCGACACCCGCATCCTGTTTGAAAAAGCGCGGGTCCACCATGTTCATGCTGCCGGTATAGGCGACATAATTGTCAATCATCACCATTTTGCGGTGCTGGCGCAGATCCATGCGGCGGAGGAACACACGCAGTAGGCTCACTTTCAGTGCTTCGACCACATCGATACCCGCATTACGCATCATCGCGGGCCAGGGGCTGCGAAAGAACGCCACGCTGCCGGCGGAATCCAGCATCAACCGACAGTGAACACCGCGGCGAGCTGCCGCCATCAAGGACTCTGCAACTTCATCCGCCATCCCGCCCGGTTGCCAGATATAAAACACCATCTCAATATGATAACGCGACAGTTGAATATCGCGGATCAGCGCCTGCATCGTTTCATCTGAGGTGGTTAACAGCTGTAACTGGTTACCGCGAACGCCGGCAATGCCCTGACGGTGTTCGCACAACTGGAACAGGGATTGCGCGACATCACTGTTTTCATGCGCAAAAATGTGGCTGCAGGTTTTCAGTTCTGTTAGCCATTTGGCGGTGGAGGGCCACATGGTACGTGCGCGTTCAGCGCGCCGCTTACCCAGATGGAGTTCACCAAAGGAGAGATACGCGATAATACCGACCAGCGGCAGAATGTAGATAATAAGCAACCAGGCCATGGCGGAAGGGACTGCGCGACGCTTCATCAGAATTCGCAGCGTGACGCCAGCAATCAGTAACCAGTAGCCAAAAAGCATCAGTGAGCTGACGACGGTATAAAATGTGGTCATTAAAGGGACATCCTGTTCGCGCTCAGATGCAAGCAGTTTACGTGCAGATGACAGTTGACGAAACCTTTTATGTTTTCATCGGCTTCTCTATACTACGCCGCGACTTTCCACTCAGGAGCAACCGATGAAACGTACCCGCGAAGTCAGCCGCTGGAGAATGCTGCGCCAAGTACACCGCCGCCGGACGCGCTGGCTGGAAGGGCAGTCACGACGCTATCGACGCATCTATAGCCTGAGGGGTGCAATGAGTCAGCAGCATCGCCGTTCAGTGCTGTTTATCAACCAGTATTAATGTGCCCAACTTATCGGGGCACATTCTGTCTATTAAAACACCCGCTTGAACGGTTTAACCGTCACATTGCGGTAAACCCCTGCCGCAATATAAGGGTCATCTTTGGCCCAGGCTTGTGCCGCCTCTAATGACTCAAATTCAGCAATGATGGTGGAACCGGTAAAACCGGCAACGCCAGGATCATTGCTGTCAACGGCAGGCGTGGGGCCTGCGATAATCAAACGTCCTTCATCTTGTAGTAACTGTAAACGCGCCAAATGTGCAGGGCGCACGCTGGTACGTTTCTCCAGTGAGTCATCATTATCTTCGGCATAGATCAGATACAGCACAATTAAACTCCTGTTCGCTAAGGCAACACTGTCACGTTAAGCCATCAGTTCATTGAGCGCAATCCTGTGCGTGAGATCAAGTGAAATTGAGATTCCGGTAGATTTTTAGGCTATCGGCGCAGAGGTTGTTGAAACTGATTGCTATTTGCATTTAAAATCGACGCCTCACTTTATCACTGCCAGAATTATGACGACGCTAACTTCAACATTGCCAAGACGACTGCCTGTCACCCTTTTGCTATCGCTGGCTTTGCATGGCAGCGTGATTGCAGGATTGCTTTATGCTTCCTATCATCAGGTTGTTGAAATGCCCGAGGCGTCTCAGCCGATTATGATCTCAATGGTGGCACCGGAGGTGCAGCCAGAGCCCGTTGTGCAGCCTGAAGTGCAGCCCGAACCTGAACCCGAGCCGCAACCTGAGCCCGTACCTGAACCCCCGATCCCTGAACCGGTACCCATTCCGAAGCCGGAACCCAAGCCAAAGCCCAAACCTAAACCGGTGAAGAAAGAAGTGGTGAAGCCGAAACCGGTGGAAAAACCGCGCGAAGTCGCACGTGCACCCCAGCTTGACAACAAGCCGCTACAAACTAAACCCTCAACGGCACCCGCGACGTCAACGGCGCCGGTAGCATCAAAACCGGTACCCAGCGGCCCGCGTGCGCAAAATATTGGTAAACCGCAATATCCGGCTCGTGCCAATGCATTACGTATTGAAGGACGCGTACGCGTTCAATATGACGTAGATAGTTCTGGACGCGTTGATAACATCCAAATATTGTCAGCACAGCCGCGCAATATGTTTGAGCGTGAGGTCAAAGTGGCGATGAAAACCTGGCGGTATGAACCCGGCCGTCCAGGCCAAAATCTCACCATGACGATCGTGTTCCGCTTGGGTGGCGGCACGACCATCGAGTAAAAATAGAGGCCGCAATCGCGGCCTCTATTTTATGCATCAAAGTGTTGGTTTGCCTTATCTGCCGGCAGTTGTCGCGGTTTGCCCTCCGCGTCTACTGCCACATAGACAAAGACGGCCTCGGTGGTGCAATACCGCTGCCCAATCGGCTCAGAGGCGACTTTCTTAATCCATACTTCAACATTAATGGTAATGGAACTGTTCCCGGTTCGCATGCAGCGCGCATAGCAGCAGACGACATCGCCCACGGCAACAGGCTTCAAAAATGTCATACCGTCTACGCGAACAGTGACCACGCGGCCCATAGCAATCTCTTTTGCCAGGATCGCACCGCCCATATCCATCTGCGACATTAACCAGCCGCCAAAAATATCCCCGTTTGCGTTGGTATCTGCTGGCATGGCCAGTGTACGCAGCACGACTTCACCTTGCGGTGTTTTATGTTTTTCGCTCATATTCACGCTTCTTCAACAAATGACCCTGGTCGGCCCAAAAAAAATCCCGGCAGCGCCGGGATAATCATTATTTCTGCTCTTGCGGCATAAGTCGATAAATATAGACGCCACTTAGCACTGTAAACAGGAGCGTTAATCCGGTAAGACCAAAGACCTTGAAATCAACCCAGGTTTCTTGAGGCAACCAGAATGCGACATAGATATTTGCAAGGCCGCATGCCAGGAAAAACAGCGCCCATGCACTGTTAAGTTTGCCCCAGGCATGCTGCGGCAATTGCAATTCTTTTCCGAGCATGGTCTGAATAAGCGGTTTGCGCATAACAAATTGGCTCACCAGCAGAGCAACGGCGAACAGGCTATAAATGATGGTCACTTTCCACTTAATAAAGTTGTCGTTGTGGAAAACCAACGTCAGCGTACCGAATACGGCCACTAACACGAAGGTGAAAATGGTCATCTTTTCCAGCTTGCGATAAAGCACCCAGCTCACCACAAGTGCTGCACCCGTCGCCACCACCAACGCTCCCGAGGCGACATAAATGTCGTACATCTTATAAAAAATAAAGAAGACCACTAAGGGAAGGAAATCGAGTAACTGCTTCATTTTAGGATCCGAACAGGGGAGCAGGGCACGCCTGCTCCGGTTTAACAGAAGATGATTAACGTAATAGCATTGCCAGGCGAGCGAGATAGATAATCAACACCGCAGAAACCAGGTTGCTCAGTGCGTTTAAGACCACGGAAGCAACGTTAGCCGGCAAGGCTACAGCGTTGGTGGCCAGCAGCATCAACACAATTTTAGCAATTAACCATAAAATAACGGCCGGTGCGACCATGCGCATATTTTGCCACACCAGGCGGAAACTGGCTTTCATCGCGGAAAATACGCCGATTTTATCGGCTTGCATCAACATAGGCGCCAGCGAGAATAAAATCGCAAACATGACGCCCGGGACCACCATAACCATAAAACCGAGCTGAACCAGTAAAGTAATTAAGAACACCAGCAACAGCAGTTTCGGTAACAGCGGCGCCGCTGCCCCAATGGCCCGTAGTGCGCTAACACGCTGGCCGGCAGAGACCATAAGGATCAGGCTTAGCATCCCGCCCAACAACAAGGTGTTGCCCAGCAGTGAAGCAAATGTCCCTGCTGCTGAGGCTTTCAACAGCACTTGTTGCTGTTCCGGTGTCATATTTTGAACCAGCTCAAACAAGCTCATTCCCGAGCGACCCGATTCGCCGCCCATTTCCAGCACCGATAGCTGATCCGGTGACGGGGTCAGCGCATGGCCCACAATAACCGTAATAAACGCGGTTAGCAGCGACATCAACAGGATGGTAACCAACTGATGGCGAAAGAAATTCCCAGTGTCACGGTAAAGTGAACTCGCCGTGATAGACATGTACAGACTCCCTGATGGTGCAGATTTATAGGCCCGCCGATTGTATATGGTCTGGGGGCGCTCTGGCACCCTGACTTACATAACTTTCACTTATCGGCACTCACGTTAAAGCGTAGTGGATAAGCCTCTACAGAAGAGAAAGCGCGATCACACTCTTGAACGAGGAGGCTTTGCCGGGAAAGCGCATCAAAGGCACTGCGGTGGTCTGAACGCATTGAACCGCATTCCCGGCAGGAAATATCGAAATTGATCTAAATCAACACACTGTTTTTTAAGCGCTTTGAAAAAAATGATCTGCATGATTCTGTCGCAGTAATTGTGTAAATTCTTGCCAAACTGAATTTCCATTAAAAAAATGTGGTTATTGACCTTAAGGAAAGGAGTGGCAATGAAACTGGCAAAAACAGCGATGTTAATCGCAGCATTATTACCTTGTGTGGCTTCTGCGCACCAGGCGGGTGATTTCTTTGTGCGTGCAGGGAGTGCCACCGCACGGCCAACCACCAGCTCTGAAAACGTTCTGGGCCTCGGCGGATTTGATGTTTCAAACAATACCCAGCTTGGATTAACCTTCACCTACATGGCGACCGATAACCTGGGTATTGAGTTACTGGGCGCGACACCCTTTCGCCATCGTGTAGGGACAGGGCCGACCGGTGACATCGCCACGGTGAAGCATCTGCCGCCAACGCTGGTGGCACAGTGGTATTTTGATTTAGGTAAAGCCAGCCCTTATCTTGGGGTCGGTGTGAACTACACCAATTTCTTCCAGGAACGTTTCAATGAAACAGGACGCGAAGCGGGTCTTAGCGATTTGCACCTGAAAGATTCCTGGGGTGTGGCAGGCGTTGCGGGACTGGATTATCAGGTTGGTCCCAACTGGATGATCAATGCCTCAGTCTGGTATATGGATATGTCCACCGAGGTCTCCTTCAAAGCCGGAGGCCAGCAGCAAACCATTAAAACGGATCTCAATCCGTGGGTCTTCTTCTTTGGCGTGGGCTACAAATTCTGATGTGCAGAGAAAGGCGCGCAACCCGCGCCTTTCAACGATATTGTGACTATTTAATCTGCATATTATTAATGACGGATTTAACGCCAGGCACGGTGCGCGTTAATTCTACTGCGCGGCTGGCTAATTGCGGTGAGCTCACAAAGCCACTGAGCTGAACGCGTCCTTTAAATGTCTCCACGCTAATTTCCCGTGATTTTAACGCTTTATCTCCCAGTAAGGTTGTTTTGACTTTCGTGGTCACCACAGTGTCGTCAATATAACCGCCGGTGCCTTCTTGCGTTGCCGTTGGTGCACAGCCTGCTAACACAAAGGCCATCATCGCGGCCACAGTGATGCCGGACAGGCATTTTAACCCTTTCATACGTTTCTCCCTGTTGATGTTTAACTACCTGAAAGACGTCATGAAAAGTGTGAATGAGGATCGTCGATTTAGCAAACCAGCAGAGAAACAGACAGGAAATAAGGGCACGCCTCAGCGGAATGAAGCGTGCCAGGGGAACAACTTAGCGGGTACCGGCCTTTAAGGCGGCAGCAAAAGCCTGCAATTCTTGCAGCATGACCTCGGGTTGCTGAAGATTTTTTTCAATGATCTTCACAATGGCCGAACCGGAAATGGCACCTGCAGCACCTGCTGCAATAGCCTCTCGCACCTGGCTGGCTTCAGAGATACCGAATCCTTGCAGGGGGGGAGCGGCATGGTAAGCATTCAGTTTTTCAACCAAATGACCCAACGGTAATTGCGCGCGAGACTCGGTGCCCGTCACGCCAGCGCGTGAGAGCAGGTAAGTGTAGCCGCGGCCGTGAGAGGCTATCTGGCGCAGTAGTTCATCATCGGCATTTGGTGGGCAGATGAAAATAGGTGCGATGTTATGGCGCTGGGCGGCCTGACGGAAAGGCGCTGATTCTTCAACGGGAACATCAGCAATCAGAACGGAATCTACGCCAGCCGCGGCACAGCGTGCATAAAAATCATCGATTCCGTTGGTGAACACCAGATTGGCATACATCAATAAACCGACAGGTATTTGCGGATGACGGCGACGGATTTCCGCCAGCATCTCAAAGCAACGCGCTGGCGTCACATTGGCTGCAAAGGCACGCAGCGTGGCATTTTGAATCGTGGGGCCATCAGCCAGCGGGTCAGAGAATGGAATACCTAACTCCAGCGCATCGGCACCACCAGCGACCAGGGCGTCAATAATTTGCAAAGAGAGCTCGGGGTTTGGATCGCCCAGGGTTACGAAAGGAACAAAGGCGCCTTCTTTTTTCTCTTTTAAGGCAGCAAAAAGTGAGTCATAACGTTCCATCAAATTTCTCCCTTAGCTTGCAAAATATCGTGAACCGTGAAGATATCTTTATCACCACGTCCCGAAAGATTGACCACCAGTAGCTGTTCTTTTTCAGGGTTTTCACGCATCATTTTCAGCGCATGCGCCAGTGCGTGTGAGGATTCCAGCGCAGGAATGATCCCTTCGGCACGACACAGGGTTTTAAACGCGTCCAGCGCTTCATTATCCGTGATCGAAACATAATCAGCGCGGCCAATGCTATTCAGATGGGCGTGTTGAGGGCCGACAGACGGGAAATCTAATCCTGCTGAAATAGAGTAGGACTCTTCAATTTGTCCATCTTCTGTTTGCATCATGGGGGCTTTCATGCCGAAGTAAATCCCGACGCGGCCATGCTTCAAAGGCGCACCGTGCTCACCGGTTTCAATACCGTGGCCCGCGGGCTCAACGCCGATGAGACCCACTGATGTTTCATCGATAAAATCAGCAAACATGCCAATCGCATTAGAACCGCCACCAACGCAGGCGATCACCGCATCCGGCAGACGACCTTCACGCGCTAAAATTTGCTCACGCGTCTCTTCACCGATCATACGTTGAAACTCGCGAACAATCGTGGGGAAGGGATGCGGGCCAGCGGCGGTGCCGAGCATATAGTGCGCAGTGTCATAGCTACCAGACCAGTCACGCAGGGCTTCATTACAGGCGTCTTTCAGCGTGGAAGAACCGCTGTGCACGGGGATCACTTCAGCACCCATTAAACGCATGCGGAAGACGTTGGGAGACTGGCGCTCAATATCTTTGGCACCCATATAGATACGACACTTAAGCCCCAGCAAGGCACTGGCGAGTGCGGAGGCTACGCCGTGCTGACCTGCTCCGGTTTCCGCAATAATCTCCGTTTTGCCCATTCTTTTGGCCAACAGCGCCTGACCTAATACCTGGTTCGTCTTGTGCGCGCCGCCGTGCAATAAATCTTCGCGCTTCAGGTACAAGCGCGTATTGGTGCCTTTAGTCAGATTTTCGCAACGGGTCAGCGCTGTCGGACGACCCGCATAATTTTTCAGCAAGTCGGTGAATTGTGCCTGGAACTCTGGATCGCGTTGGGCACTGACAAACGCTTCTTCCAGCTGTTTTAATGCAGGCATCAGAATTTGTGGCACATACATACCGCCAAACTCGCCAAAATAAGGATTGAGTAACGTCATTGTTCGTCTCTTCTTAACAAGACGAGGCCGTTCACCTCGTCAATCGAATCAGTAGGCGCGCAGCGCGCGGAACACCGCAGCAATCTGGGCCGGATCTTTAATGCCTGGTGCGCTCTCTACACCTGAATTGAAATCGAGGCCTGCACAGCCAAGCTGCGCGGCATCGCGGCAGTTATCCGCATTCAGGCCACCTGCGAGCATGACACTATCGAGGTCTTCACCCTGCAACAGCGACCAGTCAAAGCGCTGTCCGGTGCCGCCTGCGCCATTATCAAACAGATAACGGTCAACATGCTGTAAGTCGCGGGCAGGCAGGGCAGCTTTGACACTAAAGGCTTTCCAAATCTTCGTTGTTGCCGGTAGCTGCTGGCGCAGCGCGGTAATGAACGCCTGATCTTCAGCACCGTGCAGCTGTACTGCATGTAAATTCAACGTATTGGCTATCTCAATAACCTCAGCCAGCGCGTTATTGCGAAACACGCCCACGTATTTCAAGGGCGCAGCGGCGATCACGGCTTGTGCCGTATCCCGGGTTATTTGACGCGGAGAGCCTTCTGCAAAAATCACTCCGCCATAAATAGCCCCTGCGTTGTGAGCCGCGCGCGCATCTTCTGGGCGTGTCAGGCCACACACTTTGTTATCACCTAACAAGACGCGACGTACCGCCGCTTGCAAGTCGGCTTCTGACATCAGGGCAGAGCCAATCAGAAATCCGTTCGCATACGCACGCAGGGCGCGCACTTGCGCGTAATTATTGATACCGGACTCACTAATGACAATGGTGCCTTTTGCCAGACGCGGAGCGAGTTGGCGGGTGCGGTCTAAATCAATCGACAAATCACGCAGGTCACGGTTATTGATGCCCACCACTTTGGCCTGCAACGCAATGGCGCGTTCTAATTCTTCTTCATTGCTGACTTCGGTCAGCACGCCCATGTTTAGCGCATGTGCTACCGCCGCCAGTGCGCGATATTGCGCATCATCCAGCACTGAGAGCATCAATAAAATGGCGTCGGCCTGGTAGTGGCGCGCCAGGTAAATCTGGTAAGCGTCAATAATGAAGTCTTTGCACAAGACCGGCTGTGTGACCGCGGCACTCACCAGCGGCAGGAACTCAAAATTGCCCTGAAAATATTTCTCATCGGTCAGGACTGAAATCGCTGAGGCATAGTCTTTGTAAATGCCCGCAATGGCGACAGGATCAAAGTCTTCACGAATCACCCCTTTGGAAGGGGAGGCTTTTTTACATTCAAGAATGAAAACCGCCTGCGTGCTGTTCAACGCATCATAGAATTGACGGCTGGAGGGGGTTAAACCTGACTTAAAGGTTTCCAGCGGTTGCTGTTGTTTGCGTGCTTCGACCCACAGGGCCTTATCCTGCACAATCTTATTCAGTACGGTAGCCTGCTGCATGATTATCCTCTTCCTGCCAGCGCGATAACGCGTTCATACGCTTGCCCACTGCGAATGGCTTTCAGCGCTTGTTGCGCGTTATCTCGCAAATCTTCCTGACCAAAAATTTTCAATAAGAGTGCCACGTTAACCGCAACGGCCTCTTCGTGCGCTTGTTCGCCATTACCCTGGAGTAATCGGGTCAGAATGTCACGGTTTTCTTCCGGTGTACCGCCTGCCAGAGAGGATTGCGGGTGATAGCCAAAACCAAAATCTTCCGGTGTCAGTTGATAACTGGTGATTTCACCATCACGCAATTCAGCAACGTGGGTAGGCGCATGGATGGCGACTTCATCCATGCCACCACCGTGTACCACCGCAGCACGCTGATATCCCAACACCCGCAGCGTTTCCGCAATGGGTTGAACCAGCGCTGGGCTGTAAACACCGATCACGGCCAGCGGAGGACGCGCTGGGTTAATCAGGGGGCCAAGCACATTAAACAGTGTTCGCGTTTTCAGCTGTTGGCGAACGGGCATGGCATGGCGAAATCCGCTGTGATACTGCGGGGCAAACAAGAAACAAACATTCAAGTCGTCCAGCGCCTGTCGTGCAAGCTCTGCCGGTAAATCCAGGCTGATGCCAAACGCGGCCAGTAAATCTGATGATCCAGACTTACTGGAGACACTGCGGTTGCCATGCTTCGCCACTTTCAAGCCACAGGTGGCGGCGACAAACGCGCTGGCGGTGGAAATATTGATGCTGTTACTGCCGTCGCCACCGGTACCGACGATATCGGCAAAGGTGTAATCCGGACGAGGAAAAGGCTTGGCGTCGCGCAACAAGGCGGTCGCTGCACCGGCAATCTCCTGAGGATCTTCACCGCGCACTTTCATTGCCACCAGCGCGGCGGCTAACTGTGTTGGTTCCAGTTGGCCTTTAATAATGGCGGTAAACAGTGCTTCACTTTCGTCACGTGTCAGGATCTGAGCCTGGTACACTTTTTCCAAAATATCTTGCATGATGCGTTCCTCTCCTTACGCCAGCGCCCACGCCAATGTCTGCTCCAGCAGACGGGCGCCTTGAGTGGTTAGAATCGATTCGGGATGGAACTGGAAGCCGCATACGCGATCGGCATCATGCCGTACTGCCATCACCATCTGGTTAAAGGTTGCGTTTACAGTGAGTTCATCAGGAATATTGCTGCCGACCAGTGAGTGATAGCGCGCAACAGGCAACGGGTTGCTCAGTCCGGCAAACATGCCCTGATTGTCATGGGTGATGGATGAGGCTTTACCGTGCAAAATTTCACCTGCCTGGCCGACATGTCCGCCATAAGCCTCAACAATGGCCTGATGACCGAGACAAATACCAATAATCGGTAGCTTGCCGCGCAGTTGTTGCAATAACGCTGGCATACAACCCGCATCGGCCGGTGCGCCAGGCCCCGGGGACAGCATCAATACTGGGTTATCCAGGGTTTTAAGGTGATCAATCAGAGTATCCGCCGGCACTGTGTTGCGGTAAATGACCACGCGATGACCAAAGGTACGCAGTTGATCCACGAGGTTATAGGTAAATGAGTCGATGTTATCGAGCAACAGAATGTCGGCCATCAGAAGATCTCCTTGCAGTGATGGGCTGATGCAATGGCACGTAGCACGGCACGGGCTTTGTTACGGCTTTCATCCGCCTCTGCCTGGGGATTGGAATCCAGCACCACGCCAGCGCCTGCCTGAACGGTAGCGATGCCGTCTTCTACATAAGCCGAGCGGATCACGATACAGGTGTCCAGGTCACCCTGAGCGGTGAAATACCCTACGGCTCCGCCATAGCTGCCACGTCGGGTTTTCTCTGCCCCTGCGATCAGTTGCATCGCTCTGACCTTCGGCGCACCACTGAGGGTGCCCATGTTCATACAGGCGCGGTAGGCGTGCAGCACGTCTAAGTCGCCGCGCAGTTTCCCCACAACGCGGGAGACCAGATGCATCACAAAGGTGTAGCGATCGACTTTAGTGAGGTCTGCGACATAGCGTGTGCCTGGTGCGCAGATACGCGCTAAATCATTGCGGGCCAGATCCACTAACATCAAATGCTCAGCCATCTCTTTGTGATCGGTGCGCATCTCAAGCTCAATGCGGCTATCAAGATCGGCGTCCAGCGAACCATCAGCATGACGACCGCGTGGACGGGTGCCTGCAATGGGGTAAATTTCGATTTGGCGGCTCTGTGCGTCGTATTTCAATGAGCTTTCCGGTGAGGCGCCAAACAGGGAGAAATCGTTGTCCTGCATAAAGAACATGTACGGACTGGGATTGCTGTTCTTCAGGGTGTCATAGGCGGCCAGCGGAGAGGGGCAGGGCAGTGAGAAACGACGCGAGGGCACGACCTGAAAAATTTCGCCAACGCGAATCGCCTCTTGCATTTCGCGTACGACCTGGCAGTACGCTTCGTCACTTTGGCTGACGCTTAATGTCATGGATTCAACATGCTGAACGGGCAGCGGCAGAGCCGGCTGCAACATTTGTTCATGCAACTGCGCAATGCGACTTTGTAAACGCTGAAATTCGCTGGTGGATGGCGTAAACAGGCTGGCTTGCAAGCGCGCGCTTTGGTTCTGGTGATCCAATACTAATAAGGTTTCTGCCAGATAGAAGCAGTAGTCAGGGCAACGCTGATCGCTGTTCAGGGCAGGAAGATCTTCAAAACCTGCCACTAAGTCATAGGCAAATAATCCCCCCAGCAGCATGGCTTCGCGTTCTTCATCGGGTGTGCTGACCAGTTGTGGAATCAGACGCAACGCGTCAAAAACAGATAAGGAGCACAGGCGGCTGTCTTCATCTTGCTCACCCGCGACGCCCGGAAACGTCAGTTCACGGCCATCGGGGTGTGTCTGAATGGCAACGGATGCTGGCAATGCGGCATCCAGAAGAGGCAACAGGGCGCGACCGTTTTCGGAGAGCGCCTGGATGTTGACGACATTACCCATTGCGGTCATGCGTAACGCGCTGTCAACAATTAACAGGCTCTTAAGATTGCGCTTGCTGTCGATGTCTGCAGATTCAAGCAGCAGTGTGGCGGGACGCGCACCACAGAGTTGATGAAACACCGCCGCAGGATCTTCCCTGTAAGGTGCGGTGCCAGTAATCACTTTCAATCCAGGTTTTGTATTTGGCATGATGTTTTCTCAAATTTCACTCATAAAAAAGCCCGCTTGAGCGGGCTGAGGTATCTGCACAGAGTACGGGTGTGCGACAACTTCGCCCATCAGGGTGAAGAACGCCACCAACCTTTCACTGTAAAAATCGTTGTCATGATGCTGATACCCCGCTTGTGAACTTGTGTACTAGTTAACTGGTTCGCGTAAAAAAAGTCAACACCCTTTTTTATCTGTGCGGAAATATCGTTATCATGACGCCCTCAACTCGCTGTATCACACGGAGTCCATGTGCCTGACACCGCACTGACCACATTGTCACCCCTTTACGATCTTCACAGTCATACAACGGCTTCTGATGGTCTGCTTACCCCAGAAGCGCTTGTGCAACGCGCTGTTGAAATGCGAGTGGGTGTCCTGGCGATTACCGACCATGACAGTATAGAAGGCATCGTACCCGCACAACGTGCCATTGCAGCATTGCAGCTGCCGTTACAGCTGATGACGGGAGTTGAAATTTCTACGCTGTGGGAAAATCACGAAATTCATATTGTGGGATTGGGCGTGGATATCACCCATCCACAGTTAACGTCGCTCCTCGATGAACAACGTCAGCGCCGGACTGCCCGCGCGCAGATGATTGCGGAACGTTTGGAGAAAGCCCGTATTCCAGGCGCGCTGGCAGGTGCGATGGCATTAGCAGAAGGTGGTGCGATTACGCGTGGTCACTTTGCACGGTTCCTGATAGCGCAAGGCAAGGCCGATAACATGGTTAATGTGTTCAAAAACTATCTTGCGCGTGGCAAAACCGGATACGTGCCGCCACAGTGGTGTACAATTAAACAAGCTGTTGATGCTATTCATCATTCTGGAGGACGTGCCGTTGTGGCGCATCCGGGGCGATATGGACTATCAGCGAAATGGCTAAAGCGCTTACTGGCAGAGTTTGCCACGTGTGGCGGGGATGCCATGGAGGTTGCACAGTGCCAGCAACCGCCAAATGAACGTGCGCAATTAGCGCAGTACGCCCAGGATTTTCAATTGTTAGCATCCCAGGGTTCCGATTTCCACATGCCCTGTCCGTGGATTGAGCTGGGACGCAAATTATGGTTACCCAAAGGCGTAGAGGCTGTTTGGACGCGATATCCAGACTTGCTAATACAGGGCTGCGCAGCACAGGGTAAACGAGGTGAGCAATGAGTCAGTTTTTTTATATCCATCCTGATAACCCGCAACCGCGTCAGATAAAACAAGCGGTTGAACTGATCAAGAAAGGATCGGTGATTGTCTACCCGACAGATTCCGGGTATGCATTGGGATGCTTATTGGAAGATAAGAATGCGATGGAGCGGATTTGCCGCATTCGCCAACTGGATGGCAATCATAACTTCACGTTGGTATGTCGGGATTTATCGGAGCTATCTACTTACTCGCATGTGGATAACACCGCCTTCCGTTTAATCAAAAACAACACGCCCGGAAACTACACCTTTATTTTAAAAGCGACGAAAGAGGTGCCGCGTCGATTGATGAATGATAAGCGTAAAACCATTGGCTTGCGTGTGCCTTCTAATCCGATTGCGTTAGCGCTGCTGGAAGAGCTGAACGAGCCATTGATGTCTACCTCCTTGATGCTGCCCGGCAACGAATTCACGGAGTCCGATCCCGAGGATATCAAAGAGCAGCTAGGTAAGCTGGTCGATTTGATTATCCATGGCGGCACCCTGGGACAACAACCTACTACCGTTATCGATCTGACCGATGACACGCCCGTGGTGGTGCGTGAAGGTGCCGGAGATCCCCATCCCTTCATGTAATTGCCTTTAGGCAGTAATGCAGTTCATCAACTGGTGGACTGTTTCAGCCACTCTTTAAAGTTGGTATAGGGGATGTAAAGCGAGACATCCTTTAATACCACTTTGCCATTGCGATGGTTTTTAATTTGGTCGCTGAACCCCACAATCACGCCACCGATGGTGTCATCCTGATTGTAGACCGCACCACCGGACATGCCTTTGACCACGCCAGCATTGGTGGCAAATGCAGTGCAGGGGCGTTTATTCCAGCTATTGCGAATGCCTGTCTGCGCTAAATTAACGCCGCTTGATTCCACTGGCATGGCGGAAATAAAACTGTAGCCATACATTTTTACAGTATCGCCAATACCACTGCTGCGAAATTTTGGCAGGGATTGCAGTGTATTCTTATGATAAATAATCGCTAAATCACAATAGGGATGATAGGCCTTGACGCGTTGTACAGAATATTTGGCAACGTGCGCGGCGGTCAGACTGTATTCAGATGTGATAGGAATACTGGAGCCCAGTGTGCCTATACCTAAAAGAGTTGGAATGCCGGTGAAATTCATATCCACCTTATCCATCGCCTCACGGCTGTACTGATAATCGCCCACGGAGCATCCCGTCAGCAACAGCACAGCCAGCGCAGACGCATAGCGTAATGTTTGCATGATTCGATTCTCAATGGCGTGCCAGTAAATCCCTGGTGAGGAGTTGAGGCACGCAAATATAGGAAGGCCTTGGGGCCCATTATTCTGATGAAACAGAGAGCAGAAGTATTATTAAAATTTGATGATTAAATTTATTTAATTAATTAGGGTGTGGCGCTGTTTCATCTGTGGAAATTTTACGCGTAATTAAGCCACGGGCAAATTAAATAACAGTCAATGGATGAAATAGCTGTATTGATCCAGAATTAACTCAATCCGCTGCGTTAACTTTCTGATGATTTGATGTTGGTGCGCGATGTCAGTCAGGAAAATTGGCTTAAGTGAGTCAATGTATCGGCCAAAATCCTGGCTGGGTAGCAAGAGATATTGAGTAAGTCTTAAAAGGGCATTTAATATACTAATTTGGAAAGCAGGGGAGCGATCTGCGGCGCTCAGGAATGAAGGCAAATTGCAGGCGTTATGCCGTTCAGTCATTAACTGAGTCGGCGGCGGATAATTCACGTTACTCTATAGCTTAAAACCTGTATAATAGCCCCCGTTAAATAATTTAAGTTATTGATAAATAATATTTTTATCAGTACCAGTGACGCCTGGGAAGGCGACAAGAGGAAGCGCCATGAGCGAAAAGTTACAGAAAGTGTTAGCGCGTGCGGGCCACGGTTCCCGTCGTGAAATCGAAGCCATGATTGTTGCAGGCCGCGTAAGCGTCAACGGCAAACTCGCCACACTGGGCGATCGTATCGAAGCCGACAAATCATTAAAGATCCGCATAGATAGCCACTTGGTTTCCGTGACCGAGTCGGTCACCGAAGTGTGCCGCGTATTGGCTTACTACAAACCTGAAGGTGAGCTGTGTACGCGCAATGATCCTGAAGGGCGTCCTACCGTTTTTGATCGTTTGCCTAAATTGCGCGCTGCGCGCTGGATTGCCGTGGGGCGTCTGGATATCAACACCAGCGGTTTGCTGTTGTTTACGACCGACGGTGAACTGGCAAACCGATTAATGCACCCCAGCCGTGAAGTAGAGCGCGAGTACGCAGTGCGCGTGTTTGGGCAAGTGGATGATGAAAAGCTACGCCAATTGTCAAAAGGCGTGCAGCTTGAAGATGGTCCGGCCTCCTTTAAAACCATCAAGTTTACCGGTGGTGAAGGCATTAACCAGTGGTATACCGTGACCTTAACGGAAGGGCGTAACCGCGAAGTGCGCCGTTTGTGGGAAGCGGTCGGTGTACAGGTCAGCCGCCTGATCCGTGTACGTTACGGCGACATCGACCTGCCAAAAGGGCTGCCACGTGGTGGCTGGACTGAACTCACGCTGGAGCCGGTTAACTATCTGCGTGAGATGGTCGGTTTGCAGGCTGAAACCGTCAGTAAGGTGCCGTTGGAAAAAGACCGCCGCCGCACCAAAGCGAATCAGATCCGTCGTGCTGTAAAACGACATTCGCAGGTGAGCAGCACACGCCGCAGTAACACAAAGCGTTAAGCAGAAAGGGCATCGTAAGATGCCCTTTTTTACCAGTCAATTCCTTGCTGTGCCTGAATCCCTGCATCAAAAGCATGTTTGATTGGCCGCATTTCGGTCACCGTGTCCGCTCGCTCTGTTATCTCCCGATGGCAGCCGCGCCCAGTGATAATCACTGTCTGATGTGCTGGTCTGTTTTCCAGTGCGGTGAGGACTTCCTCAAGGGGCAAGTAATCCAGGCTCACCATATAGGTCAGCTCATCGAGGACCACTAAGTCCACAGTCTCATCTTGCAACATGCGCTTGCCGTGCTGCCAGACGGCAACACAGGCTGCGGTGTCGGTTTCGCGATTCTGAGTATCCCATGTAAAACCGGTGGCCATAACCTGAAATTCAACGCCAGCGGGCTCCAGGAGATTGCGCTCACCGTTCGGCCATTCCCCTTTAATAAACTGAATGACAGCAGCCCGTAAGCCGTGACCGACCGCGCGCGTGACCGTACCAAACGCGGCGGTGGTTTTGCCCTTACCGTTTCCCGTAAAGACGATCAAAATACCACGCTGTTCGGTCGCTGCGGCAACTCGGGCGTCCACTTTCTCTTTCAGACGCTGTTGGCGCTGTTGGTGTCGCTGATTATCCGTCATTACTCTGCTGGCCCCGCTTTACGACCGGGTTGTGCGTCCAGACTTTGCCCATTGATGCCTCGACTGTCGTCCCCCATCAGCCACTGATAAAGTGGCATAATCTCGGCGGGGGTCTTGAGTTTGTCCGCATTCTCATCAGGGAAGGCACTGGCACGCATCTTCGTTCGGGTTCCACCGGGATTAATGCAGTTAACGCGTAGGTGGGTATGCTGATATTCATCGGCGAGTACCTGCATCATTCCTTCTGTGGCAAATTTCGAAACGGAGTAAGCCCCCCACTGCGCGCGCGCCTGGCGACCTACGCTTGAGGTGGTAAAAATCAAGGAGGCGGCAGGTGATTTCAACAATAAAGGCAGCAGCGCCTGCGTCAAAAAGAACGTGCTGTCGATATTAACGCGCATCACCTGTTGCCAAATAGCTGGGGTCTGCTCGGTCATCGGTGCCACTTCACCCAATAAGCCTGCGTTGTGCAGTACGCCGTCCAAATGCGGCACTTGGCGGGCAATGTTGTCAGCCAACTGTTGGCACTGTTCGGGGGTCGCGCCATCCAAATCCAGCGTAAATGTCTCGGCAGGTAAACCACCGGCAGCAGTGATTTGTGTAGCCACGCTGTGCAATTTTGATGTATTACGGCCAAGCAAAATCAGACGGGCGCCCAATCGCGCATAACTTAATGCTGCTTCGCGCCCAATGCCGTCACTGGCGCCGGTCACGAGAATAATGCGCTGATGAAGCAACGTAGTCGGGGGCTGGTAATCAAGGCTGAATGCGCTGGGCATGACGTCCTCCAGGAGTGAATGCGGAAAGAGTCAGAGCTTTATGCCTGAACTTACAGAACAATACAAACTCGACGCGCAAATGCAGAGGGTAACAGGCGACGATGGCCTGTTGCTCGGTTACACTGTTCGAGACCCCTAACAAGATGTTTACAAGGCGGAATTTGTGGAATTATTAACTTCATATGGCCTGTTTCTGGCCAAAATAGTCACTTTGGTTGTGGCCGTTGCCGCCATTGCGTTGATTGTGACCAATATTACACAGCGTAAAAAAGGACAACCGGGGCAACTTAAGTTAACCGATCTCAGTGATAACTATCGTGAGATGAAAGAAGGGATGATGCTGGCAAAAATGAAGCATCACGATCAGAAAGCCTGGTTAAAAACGCGTAAAAAAGAGGAAAAACTGGAAGCAAAAGCGGCCAAACAGCGTGCAAAGTCAGGTCAGCAACCTGAGAGTAAATCGACGCTGTATGTGATTGATTTCAAAGGTAGCATGGGCGCAGAAGAGGTCAGTTCACTGCGCGAAGAAGTTTCTGCCGTGCTGGCGGTTGCGACACCAAATGATGAAGTGCTGATTCGACTTGAGAGTCCCGGCGGTGTGGTACATGGCTATGGCCTCGCTGCTTCGCAGCTGCAACGTATTCGCGATAAAGGCATTCGCTTGACTGCAGCAGTAGACAAAGTGGCTGCGAGTGGCGGTTATATGATGGCCTGTGTTGCAGACCGCATTGTCGCCGCGCCTTTTGCTATCGTAGGTTCGATTGGTGTTGTCGCGCAGATCCCCAACTTTAGCCGTCTTCTTAAGCGCAATGACATCGATCTTGAGTTGCACACCGCGGGTGAATACAAGCGCACGCTAACCATGTTTGGAGAGAATACCGAACAAGGTCGCAGCAAGTTTCGCGAAGATTTAAACGAGACTCACCAACTGTTTAAAGACTTCGTCCATGAAATGCGCCCGAGTCTGGATATTCACAGCGTTGCAACGGGCGAACACTGGTTTGGTAAGCAGGCGCTGGAAAAAGGGCTGGTTGATGTGCTGGGCACCAGCGATGATTACATCATTACCGAAATGGCCGCTTTTGATGTGATTGGCGTGCGCTATGCGCGGCGGAAAAAAGTCATGGATCGTTTTACGCAAAGTGCTGCAGCCAGCGCAGAGCGCGTTTTGTTGCGCTGGTGGCAGCGCGGCGAAAAACCGTTGCTGTGAAAGCAAAAGGCATCAGGGAAGGGTGGCGATAGCCACCCTTTTTACTTCAGATGCCAGTGGGGGGACAGTTCTGTGGCCAACAATTTGAACACATTGAAAACCTGCTGCGTTTTGTCACTGGGCAATCCTTGTGCGTCCAAAAAATACTCGCCTTTGAAGATCAGTACGCCGTCACGTTGTTGCACATCCGTTACTGTGAACTCTGGTTGATTGGGCACGATGGCATGCAAGCGCTGACGGGCGAGTTGCAATAGCGTCTGTTTATCGATGGCACGACTCTGGGGATGCATTTTTTATCCTCTCGGCATTTCTCTTCTATATTACGACCATTGTAGGGAAGAAAGCCGAGCGAGGCGATATAAAGCGTTGAGGCGTTTTGTTTACCGGAAACTGGCGCAAAAAGGGCTTCAGTGCTAATTAAGTTGCGTATCGGATTTTATCAGGTACAGTGTGGGCGATTCGGGTTTCGGGCATAAATTGCGAGACCTCTGGCAGCAAGGACGTGGCAAATTGATGAATAAAGTGCCATTTTATCATTGGGTTACTGATGTTAAATTGTACTCCCGCAGAACAGGTTTTGACGGGTTGAATTGCACGCAAAGTGACGCAATATATTAAGCGCATCGCCATTGAGGGCCGCTCTGCGACAAACACTTAGACGTATAATCAGGTAAAGGTAAATATGGGTAAAGCTCTCGTAATAGTTGAGTCCCCGGCAAAGGCCAAAACGATCAATAAATATCTGGGGAATGACTACGTTGTGAAATCCAGCGTGGGTCATATCCGTGATTTGCCGACCAGTGGCTCAACGGTTAAAAAGAGCGCTGACTCTGCAACCAGTAAAACCGGAAAGAAAGAGAAAAAAGACGAGCGCACCGCGCTGGTCAATCGCATGGGCGTAGACCCTTATCACGGATGGGAAGCGGATTATCAAATCCTTCCGGGTAAGGAAAAAGTGGTCTCTGAACTGCAATCGCTGGCCCAGAATGCCGATCATATCTATCTCGCAACCGACCTTGACCGCGAAGGGGAAGCCATCGCCTGGCACCTGCGGGAAGTCATTGGTGGCGACGAAAAACGCTACAGTCGTGTGGTCTTTAACGAGATCACGAAGAATGCGATCCGTCAGGCGTTTGATAAGCCAACAGAATTAAACATTGATCGTGTCAATGCACAGCAAGCGCGTCGATTTATGGATCGCGTTGTGGGTTACATGGTTTCTCCTTTGCTGTGGAAAAAAGTGGCGCGCGGCCTTTCTGCCGGGCGTGTGCAGTCCGTTGCCGTTCGTTTAGTGGTGGAACGGGAACGCGAGATTAAGGCGTTCGTCCCTGAAGAGTTCTGGGAAATCGCGGCCGATCTCAACACACCGAAAGGTGATGGGCTGCCGATGCAAGTGACGCATCGTGGCGACACCCCTTTCCGCCCAGTGAGTGGTGATGAAACGCATGCCGCGGTCAGCCTGCTTGAGAAAGCGCGTTATACCGTTAGCGATCGTGAAGACAAGCCAACCAGCAGCAAGCCGAGCGCGCCGTTTATTACCTCAACGCTGCAACAAGCGGCCAGTACACGTCTCAGTTTTGGCGTGAAAAAAACCATGATGATGGCGCAGCGTCTCTATGAAGCGGGCCACATTACCTATATGCGTACTGACTCAACCAACCTGAGTCAGGATGCCGTTACCATGGCGCGCGACTACATTAGTGCGGAGTTTGGCGATAAATATCTGCCAAAGGCACCGAATCAGTACACCAGCAAAGAAAATTCACAGGAAGCGCACGAAGCGATTCGTCCTTCAGATGTGAAAATTCTGGCTGAGAGCCTGAAAGATATGGAAGCTGACGCGCAAAAACTTTATCAGTTGATCTGGCGGCAATTTGTGGCCTGTCAGATGGTTCAGGCGCAATACGACTCCACAACGCTGACCGTGACCGCCGGGGAATTCAAACTGAAAGCCCGTGGGCGCATTTTGCGTTTTGACGGCTGGACGCGTGTGATGCCTGCACTGCGTAAAGGCGATGAAGACCGCACGTTACCGGCTGTGAATGTGGGTGATACGTTAGCGTTGATTGAGCTGAAACCCAGCCAGCATTTCACCAAACCTCCTGCGCGTTTTTCAGAAGCATCACTGGTGCGTGAGTTGGAAAAAAGAGGTATTGGCCGTCCTTCAACCTATGCCTCCATTATCTCAACCATTCAAGATCGCGGTTATGTGCGGGTTGAAAGCCGTCGCTTCTATGCCGAAAAAATGGGGGAGATCGTTACTGACCGCCTGGAAGATAACTTCCGCGAGTTAATGAATTACGATTTCACCGCAAAAATGGAAGACAACCTCGACAAAGTGGCCAATAACGAGGCTGAGTGGAAAGGCGTGCTTGACCAATTCTTCACGGATTTCAGCGATCAACTGCAACAGGCTGAAAAAGATCCGGAAGAAGGGGGCATGCAACCGAATCAGATGGTACAAACGACCATTGATTGCCCAACCTGTTCTCGTAATATGGGTATTCGTACCGCCAGTACTGGCGTGTTCCTGGGATGTTCTGGCTATGCATTGCCACCAAAAGAGCGGTGCAAGCAAACCATTAACCTGATCCCAGAAAATGAAGTACTGAACGTGCTGGAAGGGGATGATGCGGAAACCAACGCGTTGCTTAAGCGCCACCGTTGCCATAAATGTGGCACTGCGATGGACAGCTATTTGATCGATAACCAACGTAAATTGCATGTTTGCGGTAATAATCCGCAGTGTGATGGTTATGAAATTGAGCAGGGTGAGTTCCGTATCAAAGGCTACGATGGGCCTATCGTGGAGTGCGAAAAATGCGGTTCTGAAATGCACCTCAAGATGGGGCGTTTTGGTAAGTATATGGGATGCACCAACGAGGCTTGTAAAAACACCCGTAAAATCTTGCGTAGCGGTGAAGTTGCACCGCCAAAAGAAGATCCAGTGCCATTACCGGAGCTCCCTTGCGAGAAATCCGATGCCTATTTTGTCCTGCGTGATGGTGCAGCGGGCGTTTTCCTGGCAGCGAATACTTTCCCTAAATCCCGCGAAACGCGTGCGCCGCTGGTGGAAGAGTTGCAACGTTTTCGTGAGCGTTTACCAGAAAAACTGAAGTATTTAGCTGATGCGCCCACGGAAGATGCTGAAGGCAATAAGACCGTTGTTCGCTTTAGTCGTAAGACGAAGCAGCAATATGTCAGCGCTGAAAAAGAGGGTAAAGCGACAGGCTTCTCGGCCTTTTTTGTTGACGGCAAATGGGCCGAAGCGAAGAAATAATCTCCTCACTGGAGCTGGCATTCCTGCCAGCTCCACACTTCTCTGCAATTCCTGCACCTGCGCTATACATCCCGTTGATAAATGATATAGTTGTTATAGAAACGCACTTTCTTATTATTAATTGGCATTAGCTTCCGCATAACTGTGGGCCTGCGACAGGCTACAGCGATGTCGGCTCTGTGGGATCCTACATAATGAAATTGCAGCAACTCCGCTATATCGTTGAAGTGGTAAATCATAACCTGAATGTGTCTTCTACCGCTGAGGGGCTCTACACTTCTCAGCCCGGCATCAGCAAGCAAGTTCGTATGCTGGAAGATGAATTAGGTATTCAAATCTTTGCGCGCAGTGGCAAACACCTCACGCAGGTGACGCCCGCAGGGCAAGAGATTATTCGTATCGCCCGAGAAGTCTTATCGAAAGTGGATGCCATTAAATCTGTTGCCGGGGAACATACCTGGCCTGATAAAGGCTCGCTGTATGTGGCCACAACGCATACGCAAGCCCGGTATGCACTGCCCAGCGTGATTAAAGGATTTATTGAACGTTATCCGCGCGTCTCCTTGCACATGCATCAAGGCTCTCCGACGCAGATTGCTGAAGCTGTCTCCAAAGGCAATGCGGATTTCGCCATCGCAACAGAAGCGCTGCATTTGTATGATGACCTGATCATGCTGCCTTGCTATCACTGGAATCGCGCGATCGTGGTACAACCCGATCATCCCCTGGCAGGAAATGCGCAGGTGACCATTGAAGAGTTGGCAAAATATCCTCTGGTTACCTACACCTTTGGCTTCACAGGGCGTTCTGAGCTGGACACCGCGTTTAACCGGGCCGGATTGACGCCGCAAATTGTGTTCACTGCCACCGATGCCGATGTTATCAAAACGTATGTCCGTTTGGGGCTGGGGGTTGGCGTCATTGCCAGCATGGCCGTTGACCCAGTCTCCGACCCGGATTTAGTGCGTATCGAAGCCACTGACATCTTCTCCCACAGCACCACCAAAATCGGTTTCCGGCGCAGCACCTTCCTGCGAAGCTACATGTATGATTTTATTCAGCGATTTGCGCCGCACTTAACGCGCGATGTGGTTGATGCTGCGGTGGGATTGCGTTCCAATGACGACATCGAAGCGATGTTTAAAGACATCAAGCTGCCATCAAAATAAACAATTCGATCTTTTTATTAACGAGGCCGTAATACGGCCTCAATCATTATTTCCCATCGCTTTAATCGTTTAAATCTATTTATTACGTAGCTGTAAATGAAACATCTATCACATGTTTTTTGTTTGTTATTCATTAAACGCTAATCAGTTCACAAAATTCAATGTCGCCCTTTGCGATGCCATCGGATAAATCCCATACTCTACTTAACGCGACCCGGCAGGGCGCACCCGCTAAGGAGTACGGTAATCAACTGTAATAACTTGTGGTATTAAGTTGACATATGTTTACGGATATTTGAGTTAAGGAATAATTAATATTTATCAGATTGATTAAAATGGGCTTCGGAAAGACGCTAATTTTGATTAATAGTATTAATCGTCCAACTCAATAAAAATTACTGGATTTCCAATGATAGATTGATTAGGATTCGTCCTAATTCTTGATTGGTGTTAACAATCGATTTATTGAGAGTGATTATCAAAAACTATGGCGACAAGATTATCTGTACAACCCGATTTTCGGGAAAAAACCACCAAGGTTGAGCGTAGCAGCGATCTGAAACGCAAAGCATGGTTGGCGGTATTCGCTGCTTCAGCATTGTTCTGGGTTGTTGTTGCGCTGGCTATCTGGCGCTTGTGGGGTTAACCATGATGGAACACACCGAAAGCCGCAAAACGCAAACGGTCAGCAAGTTAAAGACGCGCTACTACAGTTCGAAGAAAGCAGAGAAAGTTGAAATCCCTTCAGCATGGGGCTTAAACGACCTGCAAAAGAGTTTCATCGAATCGCTTATCGATGATAAACACAAATAAATTCTGATTCGTGCAGCAACGACACTGAATACTGAAAGTTATTTATCTTCTCGCCTGTTGGATTGGCGAAGGCACTTCTTACTTGCCACTTAGATGTCGACGGACCGCTTTAATTGTGAAGTCGCTTTAATCAAAGCGAGCTGTATTGCAACGTTGAAAGGCCTGTCTGGCCTAAGTGAGTCGGTTATGAATAATATTACACCTGTGTCCTGGATGAGCCTGTTAGTCTATTCAACTGTGTTGTGGGCAAGCGCTGCCTGGATGCTGATGCAGTAACGCTGCATAAACCAATTAAGCCTCGCGGGAAACCGGCGAGGCTTTTTTGTTTCTGGGGTCTAATACTTGTCGATTTGTGTCACAGGTAAAACGTTATCCTGCTGTTTGGTCTATGCTTTTATCACTAACCCTGCTGATGTTCGGGTTATCTATAATGATAAAGGAGGAGCAAATGTCGATTTCGTTACGTGATGCCAGTAAGGAAAAACTGGATGTCAAAGGAACCCCTTACCACTACTACAGTTTAAACAAAGTCGCCGGTTCGCTTGGTGATATCTCCCGCCTTCCTAAATCTCTGAAAGTCTTGCTTGAAAACCTGTTACGTTGGCAAGACGATGAATCCGTTACGCAAGAAGATATCCTGGCGCTTGCTCAGTGGGTTAAAACTGCGCATGCCGATCGTGAAATAGCCTATCGCCCAGCGCGTGTGTTGATGCAGGATTTTACCGGTGTGCCCGCGGTTGTTGACCTCGCCGCTATGCGTGAGGCGGTTGCCCGACTGGGCGGCGATGTGGCGAAAGTAAACCCGCTTTCCCCCGTTGACCTGGTGATTGATCACTCGGTGACCGTGGATCACTTTGGGGATGATGATGCATTTGAGGAAAACGTACGCCTTGAAATGGAACGCAACCATGAGCGCTACGTTTTTCTACGCTGGGGACAAAAAGCCTTTAATCAGTTTCGTGTGGTACCACCGGGGACAGGGATTTGCCATCAGGTAAACCTTGAGTACCTGGGTAAATCCGTGTGGAGTGAACAGCGCGGGGATGAACGCATCGCTTATCCCGATACGCTGGTCGGAACGGATTCGCACACGACCATGATCAATGGGTTGGGTGTTTTAGGCTGGGGCGTGGGCGGGATTGAGGCTGAAGCAGCGATGCTGGGGCAACCGGTCTCGATGCTGATTCCTGATGTTGTGGGTTTCAAACTGACCGGTAAATTACGTCCCGGTATCACAGCCACCGACTTAGTGCTCACTGTGACCCAGATGCTGCGTAAACACGGTGTAGTCGGCAAGTTTGTTGAGTTCTACGGCGATGGTCTTGATGACCTGCCACTGGCCGACCGGGCAACTATCGCGAATATGGCTCCTGAATATGGCGCAACCTGCGGCTTCTTCCCTATTGATGCGGTCACTTTAGGTTATATGAAACTCAGTGGGCGTTCTGTCGAACAAATTGCGCTGGTTGAAAGCTACGCTAAAGCACAAGGCATGTGGCGTGAATCTGGCGATGAGCCGGTTTTCACCAGTACACTGGCGCTGGATATGGCGCAGGTGGAGGCCAGCCTGGCAGGACCCAAACGCCCACAAGATCGCGTCTCTCTCGGTGATGTTCCCCGGGCGTTCGAGCAGAGTCATGAGCTGGAAATTAACCGGGCGCAAAAGCCACACCAAACCGTGACCTGGCAGGATAATGAAGGGACGCATGAACTGCGCGATGGCGCGGTAGTGATTGCGGCTATTACATCTTGTACCAATACGTCCAATCCCAGCGTTTTGATGGCGGCCGGTTTGCTGGCGAAAAAAGCCGTCGAGAAAGGATTGCGCCGCCAGCCCTGGGTAAAAGCCTCCCTGGCCCCAGGATCAAAGGTGGTTTCTGATTATTTAGCGACGGCGCGCCTCACGCCCTATTTAGACCAGCTGGGTTTCAATCTTGTTGGCTACGGTTGTACCACCTGCATTGGTAATTCTGGTCCGCTGCCGGATGAAATTGAACGGGCGATTAAAGAAGGTGATGTCACCGTGGGAGCGGTTTTATCGGGCAATCGTAATTTTGAAGGCCGCATACATCCGCTGATTAAAACCAACTGGCTAGCTTCGCCACCGTTAGTGGTCGCCTATGCGCTTGCGGGTAACATGAAACTGAATCTGGACAGTGAGCCATTAGGTCAGGATCAACAAGGCAAAGACGTCTATTTAAAAGATATTTGGCCAACGCCGGAGGAGATAGCCGAGGCGGTGCAACAAGTGTCTACTGATATGTTCTCGAAAGAATATGCAGAAGTCTTTGAAGGAACGCTGGAGTGGCAGAAAATCAAAGTCAGTGAAGCAGCCACCTATGACTGGGACGAAGGCTCAAGCTATATTCGGTTATCTCCCTTCTTCGATGATATGCAAAAAACACCGGCCCCGGTTGAAGACATTCGCGGCGCTCGGGTGTTGGCTATGTTGGGAGACTCCGTCACCACTGACCACATTTCGCCGGCGGGCAATATCAAAGCCGACAGTCCAGCCGGGCGCTACTTGCAGGCGCGAGGCATTGAGAGCAAAGCATTCAACTCGTACGGTTCACGCCGTGGGAATCATGAAGTGATGATGCGCGGGACATTCGCAAACATTCGCATCCGCAATGAAATGGTACCGGGTGTGGAAGGGGGAATGACACGCCATATCCCAGATAAAGAACCGATCGCTATTTATGATGCCGCCATGCTGTATAAAGAAGAGGGCATTCCACTGGCCATTATTGCAGGTAAAGAGTATGGCTCTGGTTCTAGTCGTGACTGGGCCGCAAAAGGGCCACGTTTGCAGGGCGTTCGTGTTGTTATTGCGGAATCTTTTGAACGCATCCACCGTTCTAATCTGATTGGTATGGGGATTTTACCGCTGGAGTTTCCTGAAGGCGTTACGCGTAAAACGCTGCAACTGACGGGAGATGAAACAATAGATGTGACCGATCTGCAAAATGTAAAACCGGGTGGCACAGTCAATGTCACGCTAACCTGGCCAGAAGGGCGGCAGGAAACGCTGAAAGCGCGCAGCCGAATTGATACTTCTACTGAGCTGACCTACTATAAAAATGACGGCATTTTGCACTATGTGATTCGCAATATGCTGTAAAGGTAAAGGCCGGAGCATGCTCCGGCCTTTTTAATGTTAGGATTTAGGAAATAAATGACCTAATTTTGCCGCTTTGGTATCTAAATAGTGTGCATTATTGGGATTGCGACCCACAATCAACGGCACACGCTCGACAATATTGATACCTGCTTCGCTTAATATTTCGACTTTGCGCGGATTATTGGTCAGTAGACGAACTTCATCAATGCCCAGTAATTTGAACATATCAGCGCATAAGGTAAAGTCGCGCTCGTCTGCTGCAAACCCCAACTGATGATTCGCTTCAACCGTGTCATAGCCTTTATCTTGTAGTGCATAAGCGCGAATTTTATTCAGCAAGCCAATATTACGGCCTTCCTGGCGATGGTAAAGAAGTATGCCGCGACCTTCTTCCGCAATCTGCGATAAGGCTGATTCTAGTTGAAAACCACAATCGCAACGCAGGCTAAATAAGGCGTCACCCGTCAGGCACTCCGAGTGCACGCGAGCCAGGACAGGCTCATTGGGAGAAACATCACCAAACACTAACGCAACATGATCCTGGCCTGTTGCCAATTCTTCGAATCCCACCATGAGAAAATCCCCCCATGGTGTAGGCAGGTTGGCTTCTGCCACCCGTTTAAGCTTCATTACTTTCTCCAAACCCCTGCATTTATGATTTCAGTCGCGACTGGGGTCAACATGTTTCAATACACGCTATTTTGCCACATTATCTTGCCAGGGGGGAAACGCCCCGTGCTATTACAATAATAAGGCACAATAATCATAATCGCGCACGGCAGGCTATTATTTTTTAAGATATTCTTATCTGAAATGGTTATTTTCACCCTCCAGAAGGATACCTGATGCTCGACATTGTTAAACGCACACTCCCCGCGACACTGATATTATTACTGATTCCCGCACTGGTGGGGATCAGTGGATGGCAATGGCAGCCCGGCAGCGATAGCCGTTGGATGTATATGCTGTTCTGGACAACAGAAACGGTAACCCGTCCGTGGGGCATCGTGACCAGTGTTATTCTTTGCGGTTGGTTTCTGTGGTGTCTGCGATTTCGGCTGAAACCCGCGGTGATCCTGCTGATTATTTTAGTGAGTGCTGTACTGGCGGGACAGTATGCCAAAGCCTTTATCAAAGAGCAGGTTCAGGAACCGCGGCCGTACGTCCTCTGGCTGGAGCGTACGCACCATGTACAAGAAGACCATTTTTACCAACTCGATCGCCAGGCGCGCGGCGCATTAGTCACCCAACTGGTAGCAGCGGATAACACTATTCCAGGCTGGTTAAAAAAGCATTGGGCATTTGAAACGGGGTTTGCCTTTCCTTCAGGCCACACTTTTTTTGCGGCGTCCTGGGCGTTGTTGGCTGTCGGAATTTTATGGCCACGACGTCATTTTAAAACGGTAGTGGTATTGATGGTATGGGCAAGCTGTGTGATGGGAAGCAGACTGGTTTTGGGTATGCACTGGCCACGAGACTTGATTGTTGCGACGCTACTGAGCTGGATCTTTGTCACCATTGCAACATGGTTTGTGGTGCGTTTTTGTGGACCACTTTCGATACCGCCGGAAGAAAAAGCAGAGATCGCCACGCGAGACCACACGCCCTGACGATTGATTTTAGGGCAATCGATCCCCATATCACCATGATGTAACGGGTTAGTGGGCGGCGCTAATTGCGACGTCCGTTTACAATCTATGCAGCATTCAAGCAAAATTTTTGGCATAATTCATTTGCTTAACACCACATTACAGGACGCATTGTGAAATATTTACTGATCTTTCTGCTGGTTTTGGTCATCTTCGTTATTTCAGTAACGCTGGGATCTCATAATGATCAGTCGGTGTCCTTTAATTATCTGCTTGCGCAGGGCGAGTATCGTATCTCAACACTGTTGGCGACACTGTTTGGTATCGGCTTTGTTCTGGGATGGGGGATTTGCGGCCTGTTCTGGTTACGGACTCGCGTGGCGCTCGCCAATAGCCAACGCAAATTGAAACGACTCCAGCAGCAACTGGGTATGGCCGAAGAGAATGTGACTGCGTCACAGGTTTCGGTTGTTAAGGAATAAGTTCCGATGTTAGAGCTGCTGTTTCTGTTGCTACCGATTGCCGCCGCCTATGGTTGGTATATGGGGCGACGGAGTGCGCAACAAGATAAACAACAGGAAGCAAGCCGCTTGTCCCGGGATTATGTCGCCGGCGTCAACTTTTTGCTTTCAAATCAGCAAGACAAAGCCGTGGATCTGTTCCTGGATATGTTGAAAGAGGACAGTGGTGCGGTTGAAGCTCACCTTACGTTAGGTAACTTATTCCGTTCTCGCGGCGAAGTTGACCGTGCCATTCGCATTCACCAGTCTCTTATGGAAAGTGCTTCCCTGACCTATGACCAGCGTTTGTTGGCGGTTCAACAGTTAGGCCGTGATTATATGGCGGCTGGCTTGTATGACCGCGCAGAAGACATGTTTAGCCAATTGGTCGATGAAACCGATTACCGCATCAGCGCATTACAACAACTGCTATTGATCTATCAGGCGACCAGTGACTGGCAGAAGGCCATTGATACTGCAGAGCGTCTGACCAAGCTGGGCAAAGAAGGTCAGCAAATGAAAGTGGCCCATTTCTACTGTGAACTCTCGCTTCAAGCGCTGGGGAGCGACGATCTTGATCGCGCCATGTCGTTGCTTAAAAAAGGAGAGGCTGCCGACCGCCAGAGCGCCCGCGTCTCGATCATGATGGGGCGTATTCTGATGGCCAAAGGGGATTACAGCCACGCAGTGGGGCACTTACAGCGCGTACTTGAACAAGACAAAGAGCTGGTTAGCGAAACCTTGCCAATGCTAGAAACCTGCTATCAAGAAATGCAGCAACCCGGCCATTGGGCAGAGTATTTACGCCGTTGTGTTGAAGAGAACACGGGTGCGGTGGCTGAGCTCTATCTTGCTGATATTATTGAGCAGCATGAGGGCGGGGAAGTGGCCCAACTGTATATAAATCGTCAGTTACAACGTCACCCAACGATGCGTGTCTTCCACCGCTTAATGGACTTTCACCTGAGTGAAGCTGAGGATGGCCGTGCAAAAGAGAGCCTGATGGTGCTACGCGATATGGTAGGAGAACAAATCCGTACCAAGCCGCGTTATCGCTGTCACAAATGCGGATTCACCGCGCATGCGCTGTACTGGCACTGTCCTTCATGCCGTAGTTGGTCGTCTGTGAAGCCTATTCGTGGTCTGGACGGACAATGATTTTTTTTGCCAGTCATTTTAGTTACAACATACTAGTGTGTATAAGTGACTCAGCCTTGAGAACCGTGCGCTTTAAAGTCTGGCAAAGAGAAATAGCCGGTCGAGGCATGGGATTTTGCTACGCTGAGGGGTAGAATGCTTGCCGTTTGTTTTCCACAGCGCGCTGCGCATTGCAAAAAGGTTCTCTAATGATGGCTTCTTCCTCATCCCATCTTTCACCGGTGGTTGTTGCTCTGGACTATGCAGATATCAATAGCGCGCTGGCTTTTGTTGACCGTATCGATCCCGCCCTGTGCCGCCTGAAAGTCGGCAAAGAGATGTTCACGCTGTTTGGGCCTGATTTTGTGAAAACGCTGCATCAGCGTGGCTTTGATGTGTTTCTCGATCTCAAGTTTCATGACATTCCTAATACCACCGCGCACGCCGTGGCGGCAGCGGCGGAGCTGGGTGTTTGGATGGTCAATGTCCACGCCACGGGAGGTGCGCGGATGATGACCGCAGCGCGTGAGGCGTTATTGCCTTATGGTAATGACGCTCCTTTATTGATTGCGGTGACGGTACTGACCAGCATGGAAAGCAGTGATTTGGCGGACATTGGCATCAATTTGTCGCCCGCGGAACACGCTGAGCGTTTAGCTACCTTGACGCGAGATTGTGGTTTGGATGGTGTGGTCTGTTCAGCACATGAAGCCGAGCGTTTTAAGCAGGCACTGGGTTCATCATTTAAACTGGTCACGCCAGGAATTCGTCCGACAGGCAGCGCGGCGGGCGATCAACGCCGTATTATGACGCCTGAACAGGCCCAGCAGGCGGGAGTGGATTATATGGTCATCGGCCGTCCCATTACGCAGTCAGCGGACCCCGCGTTAACACTCAATAGCATTCTGACAGCATTGCAGGTAGCCCGATGAGCAAAGATTCTGTGCTGGTTTATTCCACCGACGGTGGGCGTATTGAAGAGCCGAAAGCCGCACCGGTACGCCCGAAAGGTGATGGTATCGTTCGTCTTCAGCGTCAGACCAGCGGGCGCAAAGGCAAAGGGGTTTGTCTCATCACCGGCATTGATGCAGATGATGCGGCGCTTGCAAAACTGGCGGCCGAACTTAAAAAGAAGTGTGGCTGTGGCGGGGCGGTAAAAGAGGGCGTGATAGAGATTCAGGGTGATAAGCGGGATCTGCTGAAAACGCTGTTGGAAGAAAAGGGCTACAAAGTAAAATTAGCGGGCGGTTAACACGGCGAAGGCCGCGCGAACGCGGCCTTGAAATGTAGATGCTTTGCGGTAGCCAAATCTTATTATATTAGTGATCGACCTGGTGGCCGATGATGCCCCCAACTGCGGCACCGCCAAGCGTGCCCAATGTGCCGCCATTGGTCAGCACTGAGCCGCCAATTGCGCCAACACCTGCACCAATTGCGGTATTACGATCGCGCTTGGACATATTTGAACATGCACTGAGTGACATGACCAGGGTTGCCGCCAACACGGCGGTAGTGACACGTTTCATGGTTAAAGACATAGGTACGACTCCTTCTGTTATGTTCGCGGAGCACACTTCTTAGTATAGACAACCGCGCAATTATTCCGAATTTCTCCAGGTCACTCTGGCCCCTTTATCGAGCTTTCGGGCATCCGATCAATGATGTTTTCCAAAGTGTTAGCGAAGAAAAAATATGAGCGGTTGCTACAGACTATTGTTAGATAATGCTGTTCGTCTGCACAGGTAACTTTTCTGAAATCCACGTCTTAAAGGGGAATAGCCAGATTGTCCCGCACAATTAGCTAATCTCTCCATGTTCCAAATCTGCGCAACGGGAAAAAATAGCCTAAAAAGAGGGCGAAGATTATGTTGCAGCAACTCAGAACGGCGGTACTGGAAGCCAATTTGGCGCTTCCAAAACACAATTTGGTGACCTTCACGTGGGGCAATGTCAGCGGCATTGATGAAAACCGCGAGCTAATGGTGATCAAACCCTCAGGTGTTAGCTATGACCAGATGACGGCTGATGACATGGTTATCGTAAACCTGGCCACCGGTGAGCGGGTGTGGGGCAGTAAGCGTCCTTCGTCAGATACCGAAACGCATCGGGCACTGTATCAGGCGTGGCCGGAGGTTGGGGGAATCGTCCATACGCACTCACGCCACGCCACCATCTGGGCGCAAGCCTGTCTCGATTTACCCGCCTGGGGCACGACACACGCCGATGACTTCTACGGCACCATTCCTTGCACGCGTAAGATGCATGATCATGAAATAAAGCAAGATTATGAGCGTGAAACCGGCAACGTGATTATTGAAACCTTTGCCGAAAGAGAAATTGCGCCGTTGTCAATCCCCGCGGTGCTGGTGGCGTCTCATGGGCCTTTCAGTTGGGGTAAAGATGCGCAAGAAGCGCTGTATAAAGCCGTGGTGCTGGAAGAGGTGGCCTACATGGGATTATTTTCGCAGCAGTTGCAGCCAGGATTGCCCGCCATTGAACCCTCACTTCTCGATAAGCACTATTTGCGTAAGCATGGAGAACATGCCTGGTACGGCCAAAAATAAGCAGAGTTATCAGCGCGACGCTATCCATTAGTCGCGCTTTGCTATTTAATTTTTTTTATTAAATTAAGACAAATTCCAGCCTACTTTTTCTCAAAATACGTCCTCTCATTTAACCGCGCAACGCGCTGGATTACGCTGTGGGTGCGGTTATCGCATTTATTTAAATGAGGACTACATCATGACAGTAATCAATCAATCTACCTGCCGGTTGTTTAATGAAGCTGGACAAACAACTCAGCTCTCGGCCTATTACGAAGAAGAACGCAAAACGATGTGGATGTTGCTGCGCGCGCAACCCCGGCCCAGTTTCAGCCATGCGTTGATCGAGGAGATCATGAACCTGAGTTACGCTGCGCAAAAATCGGGCCTGGCCATTGATTTTTGGGTAACGGGTTCACTGGTGCCATCGATGTTTAATGCGGGTGGGGATCTGCGCTTTTTTGTTGAGTGTATTGAAAATGGTCGTCGTGAAGCGCTGCGTGCCTACGCTCGCTCCTGTGTCGATTGCATTCATGCGGCCGCGCGGGGCTTTGATACGGGCGCCGTCACGGTAGCGATGGTAGAAGGCAGTGCGCTGGGCGGCGGGTTTGAAGCGGCGCTGGCACACCATTTTATTCTGGCACAAAACAATGCGCGGATGGGGTTTCCAGAAATAGCCTTTAATCTGTTTCCGGGTATGGGTGGCTATTCACTGGTGGCGCGCCGTTCTGGCATGAATCTGGCCGAGCAATTAATCTGCTCGGGTGAGTCGCATTCGGCGGAATGGTTCAAAGATCGCGGGTTAGTCGATAATGTCTTTGAACCGGGCGATGCTTACCTGGCAACCCGCACCTTTATTGATACGTTAAAACCAAAACTGAATGGGGTGCGGGCGATGCTGAAAGCGCGTCAACGTGTGTTGCAGTTATCGCGCGCCGAGTTAATGGATATCACGGAGGATTGGGTTGATTATGCTTTTACCCTCGAGCCAAAAGATCTTGCCTACATGTCGCGTCTGGTGGCCGCACAAAACAGGCATAGCGCGCAGATCCTGCGAAAAGTCAGTTAAGGACTAGTCTCGGGCAGGATGCCGCGTTAGCCAGTGCTCAAGCTCTTCAGCGGGCATTGGCTTCGCATACAGATAACCTTGTCGGCCATCGACACCATTACTGACCACAAACGCCTCTTCTTCTTGGGTTTCTATGCCTTCAGCAATCACTTTCAAATCTAAAGCGCGCGCAACTGCCACAATCGCGCGTACCAGCGACTGCGACACCGGCTGTAAATTAACATTTCGCACAAAGCTGCGATCCAGTTTAATGGCATTAATGGGCACACGGGTCAACTGGGACAGGGAAGAGTAGCCGGTGCCAAAATCATCAAGATGCACTTCCGCCCCTAGCTCACGTAATGCATTCATCAAGGCTAGCGTATGCTCTTCATTTTCGATAAGACAGCTTTCAGTTAGCTCAATATCGATAGGGCTGCGATCAAGGCCTGCGGCATCCAGTGCCTGTTTCAAATCGGTTAGAATGCTTTGGTCAATCAGCTGGCGAGCGGACACATTAACGGCCACCCGCAGAATCAGACCTTTTTCACGCCAGCGAATAATCTGTTTTAGCACGGTCAGCATCACCCACCGCCCCAGTGGGACAATCAAGCCTGATTCTTCGGCATAGGCGATAAAGTCGGCGGGAGGAACAATGCCGCGTTCCGGCGACTGCCAGCGCACCAGCGCTTCGGCACTGGTGATACGGTTATCACTGTCCAGTTTCGGCTGATAGTGAATAACCAATTGCTCATGCTCCAGCGCCTTACGCAGATTGGTATCCAACCACAAATACTCAAAAACACGCTGATTCATCTCTGCACAAAATACGCAAAACTTGCCGCGTCCGTGCTCTTTCGCGGTATACATGGCGGTGTCGGCATTACGGATCAGGCTTTCGCGATCGTGACCGTGTTGTGGGGCAAGGGCAATACCAATTGAGCAGCCAGAATAGATCTCGATCAAACCGATACGAAAGGGCTGGCGTAAACGTTCCAGAATACGCGAGGACATGGCTTCCAGTTCGGCCTGGCTGGTGTGCTGTGCCATCACCACAAACTCATCACCGCCAAGTCGCGCCAGCGTCTGATTTTCATTCAGACAACTCAGAATCGCCAGCGATACGGCTTGCAGCAACTGGTCACCAAACATGTGCCCGTAGGCATCATTGACCTTTTTAAAGTTATCGAGATCCAAATAGACGATACCCAGTTCCGAATTTTTGCGTTCTGCCAGCGCTTCTGTGATGCTCAGATGAATAGCATTACGATTGGGGAGACCGGTGACGGTATCGGTGTTGGCTAACAGCCGTAAGCGTTCCTGCGCCCGACGCTCCTCGGTAATGTCGGTTCCTGAACAGATGAGATAAATTTCATTTTTCCCACTGCCGCTGTGAACGAATTTATTGCGAAAGAGAAATAACCTTTGACCTTTGCGGGTCTTTATCCAGCGTTCAACTTCGTAAGAGCTGCCTTCCTGGAAAAATCGCGTGATATTACGCCGGGAAGCGGTGGCTTCCTTACGCGTCATAAATAACTGGAAGACATTGCGTCCAATAACGTCCTGTTCTTTTAAACCTGTGTACTCTTCACTCAATCGATTAAAGCGCTGAATATTCCCGGCATGGTCAACAATGACAATGACGGAATTGGCTTCTGACACCACTTGTTCAGCAAACGACAGACCGGAGACTAAATCGCGCGCAACGGAGCGAGTATCTTCCCAGGCAGAGGCGGTACCTGCCCACTGCGACTGGTTAACGCGACGCCCGACTAAATGCACCGGAACATCTGTGCCTTGCAACGAAAGCGTCAGGGAAACGCTGGAGGTAATCACCGTCATGCCACGAATAATGGCGGTTTGGCCCGGCGTCAACGGCAGCGCAATATGTGTCTCTGCGCCTTCTTCTGCTGCCAAATGCAGCGCATTACTGTCAATACTCAGCCGCCAGTAAGGACTGGTTGTTCCGAACCATGTATAGAGCAGAGTCATCCCCTGTTCATCCATCATACAGCGTCCTCGTGGCAGCAATTTTTGTGCGATATCTCATTATTTTAGCAACAGTATTCGGCGGCGCGCGGGATGACAAGAGTGTAGCAATATTTATTTTTTGGCCGGTGAGAAAAGAAAACCCCGGCACGAAGCCGGGGCGCAGATTAACAGGGACATTTCCCCAGTTTTCCCGGCTCGCTGGGGAAGCGGGCATCGAGGCACCAACGATGAAAATCACGTTCACTCATCGGCGTTTTTTCAGGATGTTTTTCGCGCATGTGACATAGATAGTTCTCATAATCACGCACGCCGACCATGAGCCGAAAACTCTGCTGCACCTGTGACCACCAAAGACGCCAGCCGGTTTGTCGCTGCAAAGCGTCTAAGGGGGAGCAGTGCCGAATCCGCAGGGGTAACGCCCGCGATTTAACGGCGTAAATGTGTTTAGCCACGCTGTTGTCCCTCCGGTCGTAATGAAATAGGGGCTTCATGCGTCGTGGGCGTTGAACTGCGTAACGCGCGACGAATAACAAACAGGGAAGAGACCAGCATGGTTATCGCCACCAGCATAAAGAAGCCGCAAAGTGCTGCGTTGATTTGATTGCTCAACACAATGGTCTGCATATCCTGGAGGGTTTTGGCGGGAGCAATAATCACGCCTTCGTTGATGCCGGTGCTGAATTTTTTGGCTTGCGCCAGGAAACCAATGCTCGGCTTCTCATGGAATATTTTTTGGAAACCCGCCGTCATTGAAGTAATAAACAGCCAGACCGTGGGTACGATGGTGACCCAGGCATAGCGTTGCTTTTTCATTTTAAACAACACCACCGTGCCAAGGATCAGTGCCATAGAAGCCAACATCTGATTGCCGATACCAAACAGTGGCCACAGCGTGTTGATCCCGCCTAAGGGGTCGATAACGCCCTGGTAAACGAAGAATCCCCAACCCGCAACGGCCACTGCCGTACCGGCCAGATTGCCGAACCAGGAGCGGTTATTCGCCAGTGATGGCACCACGGTACCGACCAGGTCCTGCACCATAAAACGACAAGCACGGGTCCCTGCGTCCACGGCGGTCAGAATAAACAGCGCTTCAAACAAAATGGCGAAGTGATACCAAAACGCCATCATCGCACGGCTGTTAAACACTTCGGTGATGATATGCGCCATCCCTACCGCAAAGGTCGGGGCGCCACCGGCACGCGACAAAATAGTGCCTTCACCGACTTCCTGCGCAATGGTGGTCAGGGCCTCCGGCGTGATCACAAAGCCCCAACTGTTGATCGCCTGCGACGCGCTTTCCACGGTGGTGCCTATCAGCGCAGCAGGAGAGTTCATGGCGAAGTAGACGCCCGGATCCAATACCGAAGCACAAATCAGCGCCATAATCGCCACAAAGGATTCCATCAGCATCGCGCCATAGCCGATAAAAAACGTGTGGCTTTCACGCTCCACCAGTTTCGGGGTGGTGCCACTGGATACCAGGGCGTGGAAGCCGGAGATGGCCCCACAGGCAATGGTAATAAACAGGAACGGGAACAGTGAACCCGAAAAGACGGGGCCAGAGCCATCGATAAAGCGCGTCACGGCAGGCATTTTCATTTCCGGCATTGCAAAAACAATACCGATAGCCAGCCCGACGATGACACCAATTTTCAGAAAGGTTGACAGATAATCACGCGGGGCCAACAGCAGCCATACGGGCAGCACCGATGCGATAAAACCGTAAATCACTAACACCCACGTCAGGCTGGTGCCTTGCAGGGTGAAAAAGGGGCCCCAATACGGGTGCTGGGCGATGTCACCGCCATAAACAATGGCCGCCATCATCAATACAAAGCCGATCAGCGAAACCTCAGCAATTTTCCCTGGCCGCAGAAAGCGCATATATACGCCCATAAACAGGGCGATGGGAATGGTCGCGGCAATGGTGAATAAGCCCCAGGGGCTGTGGGCCAGCGCTTTGACCACCACCAATGCCAGTGCCGACAGGATAATAATCATGACGCCGAGTGCACCCAGCATCGTAATGATACCGGCAAAGGCGCCCAGCTCCTGGCGCGCCATTTCACCGAGGGAGCGACCATCACGCCGCGTTGAAATAAACAACACGAGGAAATCCTGTACCGCACCGGCGAGCATTACCCCGACCAAAATCCAGATGGTGCCGGGTAAAAAGCCCATCTGCGCAGCCAAAATGGGGCCGACAAGCGGGCCCGCACCGGCAATAGCGGCAAAGTGGTGTCCAAAAAGTACCCATTTATTGGTGGGCACATAGTCCAAACCATCATTAAGACGTTCAGCAGGGGTAAGGCGACGGTCATCCAGTTCAAAGACGCGTTTGGCAATAAACAGACCATAGAAACGATAAGCGATGCTGTAACATGCGACAGCAGCAACCACCAGCCACAGTGCATTGACGTGCTCGCCTCGATTCAGTGCCAGCATCGCAAAGGCACCTGCACCTATTAGCGCAACGGCTAACCAAAGCAGGCTGCTCTTGATGTTTTTCATCACATTACTCCTTAGCAGGTCCAAAATAGACTCCACCTTAAAGTAGTGCGAAATTTTGTTTACGAAAGTTAATGTGTAAAGAAGTGTGAGGGGATAAACAATTTTTTAACAAATAACTCAGACGCAAGGTATGCGCCTGAGTTTACAGCGGGTTTTAGACGGCGGGGCGGGCAACGATGCTGCGGGTTTCCATGCGCACTTCGGCGATCGTTACGTCAATAATATCGGTAACGCGGTAGGCCACTTCACCCTTCAACTGCACGGTGCCATTTTCCTGACTGCACACCATTTCATCGCGCACGGCGTGAATGAAAGGAGCAGGAATAAAGGCGACGGCACCGGTCTCGGTCAGGCGTACGCGCATACCGCCACGGGAAACGTCAATGATCTCAGCCTGGAAGCGTTGATCGGTCCCGGCAGCAGGCTGCAGGAAACGTGCATACAACCAGTCCCCGACATCGCGTTCCGCCATACGGTTTTGCCGGCGACGCTCTGCCATGCGTAGTGTCACACTCTCGTCTGGACGCTGGGCACTTTCCCCTTTGATGATCGCTTTCAGCAAACGGTGGTTAACCATGTCGCCAAATTTACGGATCGGTGAGGTCCAGGTGGCGTAGGCTTCCAGTCCCATACCGAAATGCGGGCCGGGTTCAGCACTGATTTCAGCAAAGCTCTGGAAACGACGGATGCGGCTGTCCAAATATTGTGTCGGCTCTTGATCGAGCTGGCGACGCAGTTGGCGGAAGCCCTCTAAAGTGGCAATAGCAGCAGGATCGACGTTCACGCCATGCCCTGCAAGTGCCGCAGCTGCTAATTCTGCATTCGCCACATCAAAGCCTAAGTGCACGTTGTAGATGCCGTAGCCCAGTTTTTCTTGCAGCACTTTACCTGCACAGGTATTGGCAGCAATCATCGACTCTTCGACAATGCGATTAGCAATTCGGCGTGGTTCAGCAACGATATCCAACACTTCGCCTTTTTCACCCAGTACAAAGCGGTAATCAGGACGGTCTTTGAACACCAGCGCATGCGCATGACGCCATGCTGTACGGGCCTGGCACAGGCGGTTAAGCAGAGTTAACTGCTGCGCGATCGCCTCGTTAGCCGGTTGCCAACTGCCGGTGTTCTCTAACCAGTCGGAGACGTCGTCGTAAGCCAGTTTGGCTTTCGACTCGACCCAGGCGGCAAAGAAGCGAATGTCACTGATTTCACCATCATCTGCCACGGTAAATTCGCATGCCAGTGCCGGGCGACGTTCATTTGCACGCAGTGAACAAACATCGTCAGACAGTTGGCGAGGCAACATAGGAATATTGAAGCCGGGCAGGTAATTGGTAAATGCGCGTTCAGCGGCCACATTATCCAACGCCGTGCCTGCGGCAACATAGGCGGTCGGATCGGCAATCGCGACAGTAAGCTGCATTTTGCCATCAGCGGTTTCGGTGATGAACAGGGCATCATCCATGTCTTCCGTACTGGCGCTGTCAATGGTGACAAAGGTCAGCGCAGTCAGATCTTCGCGCTGTAAACCTTCATCCAGCATCGCTTCTGGCTGGACATCTGGCGCTTCACGCTCCAGATTGTGACGTGACAATGTCACCCACCACGGCACCAGGGGATCGTCGCCGTTGGTGATAAATTCGGTCAGTTCGGCATAAAAACCGCGGTCACCTTTCAGAGGATGACGGCGCATTTCTGCTACGGCCCAGTCTCCCGCCTGGAAATCATGCTGAATATGACGCTCGGCGCGGCATTGAATCGCATCTTTCAACAGGGGATGGTCGGGGACGATAGACAGGCGGTCATCTTTCTTTTGGACGCGGCCGACAAAGCGAGTCAGGAACGGCTCAACCAGTGTTTCGGGATCGACGGTCTCACGCTCTTTTTCCGTATTCAGGACGGCGACAATGCGGTCACCATGCATGACCTTTTTCATAAAAGGTGGGGGAATAAAGTAGCTTTTTTGCGCGTCGACTTCTAAAAAGCCGAAACCCTTATCAGTGCCTTTTACAACACCTTCAACGCGTGGCGTCTGGGAATGAAGTTTCTCTTTAAGCTGCGCGAGCAGCGGGTTGTCCTGGAACATAATACACTTTTTTCGTGGCCTAAGAGCGGCTGACAGTTTTACGCGAAACCCCGGCGTGCGGCAAGGTTAATCTTTTACGCACGCGGGTTGGCGGGCCTGTATCAGGCAATGCGCAACGATGGCGTATTGCGGGAAAGTTGGAGGCTGACCGGTATCGATTTTGAGGTCGGCGTGCCACTGCCATCACCAAAACTGTTCAGCGGAACCAGCGGATTGGTTTCAGGATAGTAGGCCGCCAGATTGCCGCGAGGAATGGCATAGGGCACCAGCTTGAAACGTTCAACGCGGCGCGTGATGCCATCATCCCACAAGGTCTCAATATCCACTTCATCGCCGGCCTGAAAGCCGAGCGCGTCAATATCCTGTGCATTGATAAACAGCACTTCACGTTGACCGTAGACGCCACGATAGCGATCATCAAGACCATAGATAGTGGTGTTGTACTGATCGTGAGACCGTAAGGTTTGCAGAGTAAAAGGGGCCTGCTGCGCGCGTTGTGGGAACAGGTGTTCCGGGAGGCTGGCGGCGCTAAACGCCGCTTTATTACCCGGTGTATTAAAGCGCAGTTCAGCGGCGGCGTTGCCGAGGTAAAATCCACCAGGCGCTTCACAACGGGCATTGAAATCATGAAAGCCGGGAATGGTCGCGGCAATATGATCGCGTATGCGATTGTAGTCGGCGGCCAGTCCCAGCCAGTCGACTTTTTCGCTGCCGAGTGTGGCATGCGCAATCCCGGCGACAATGGCAGTTTCTGAACGTTGGGTGGTCGCCAGTGGGGGATTCAGTCCTTCAGAGGCATGTACCATCGAAAACGAATCTTCAACCGTGATAAATTGTGGGCCGCCTGACTGGATATCCGCTTCTGTACGTCCCAGCGTCGGTAAAATCAACGTATCGCGCTGAGCTGGCAGTAAGTGGCTGCGATTCATTTTCGTGCTGATATGCACCAACAGTTCGCAACGCTGCATTGCTGCCGCGGTGCGTGGTGAGTCGGGGGCGGCGGCCGCGAGATTACCGCCCAATGCGATAAGCACCTTCACCTTATCCTGCATCATCGCTTCAATCGCTTCCACGGTGTTGTAGCCCGCAGTCTGTGGCGCAGCGAAGTCAAAATGCTGCTCTAGCGCCGCCAGGAAAGCCGCAGAGGGTTTCTCATCGATACCCATGGTGCGGTTCCCTTGCACATTGCTGTGACCGCGCACAGGGCACAATCCCGCGCCGGGTTTACCTAGCTGACCAAACAGCAATTGCAGATTGGTAATTTCGCGTACGGTATCCACGGAGTGTTTGTGCTGGGTAATGCCCATCGCCCAGGTACAAATCACACGCTCTGCGCGCTGATAGATGCCCGCCGCTTCACGGATCTGCGCTTCACTCAGCCCGGACTGCATTACAATCGCTTCCCACGTTGTGGCCTCTACCGCCGCCAACCAGTCATCCACACCGGTGGTGTGTTGCGCGATAAACGCATCGTCAAACAATCCTCGCTGTTTTTCAGCGCGCAACTGGCGATCGGTTTCCAATAAGGCTTTGACCATACCGCGCACCGCCGCCATATCCCCGCCGAGTTTTGGCTGGTAATAGGCAGAACTAATCATGCCGGATTTTGGCGTGAGCAGCTCCAGCGGTTTTTGCGGATCGGCAAAACGCTCCAGACCACGCTCGCGTAAGGTGTTAAAGGTGACAATACTGGCGCCATTGTCTGCGGCGTGTCGCAGGCTGTGCAACATCCGGGGATGATTGGTACCGGGGTTCTGTCCAAACACAAAAATGGCATCGGCCTGATCAAAATCCGCCAGGCGGATAGTGCCTTTGCCAACGCCAATGCTGCGTTTTAACCCGACACCGCTGGCTTCATGACACATATTCGAGCAGTCAGGAAAGTTATTGGTGCCCACCATCCGCCCAAACAGTTGATACAACCAGGAGGCTTCGTTACTGGCGCGGCCCGACGTATAAAGTGCCATTTCATCGGGGGTAGACATGTGCCGGATATGTGAGGCGATCAGGCTGAAGGCCTCGTCCCAACTAATGGGTTCGTAGTGGTCGGTTTGTTGGTTATAGCGTAAAGGCTCGACCAGGCGACCCTGATATTCCAAATAGTAATCGCTCTGCTGTGCCAGACGCGCCACGCTGTGTTCGGCAAAAAAAGACCCATCGACAATGCGTCGTGTCGCTTCCCAGGTCACGGCTTTGGCGCCGTTTTCACAGAAACTAAAGGTGCTCTTGTTGTCATCGCCCCAGGCGCAACCCGGGCAGTCAAAGCCTTTGGCCTGATTAACACGCAATAAATTGCGCATATTCTTGAGGATCTGTTTGCTCTCGAACACAAAGCGGGTTGTGGACTTTAGCGATCCCAGCCCACCTGCGGCAGCGTGATAGGGCTTAATTTCAGTTTTGAATTTCATGGCGATGACTTGTTATTTGTTTGTTAGAAATAGATTGCTCTTAGGTTGGATTTTGAGTGACCCCCTGCGCACTGTCTAATCGAATAGCGTGATAGAGCGATAGATGTGCTCTATGATAACGGCACGCTTTTTGGGCTCGGGATCGCTGATGGACATTAAACAACTGCTTTATCTGGTTAATCTGGAAAAAACTCGCCACTTTGGTCGCGCGGCACAAGCCAGTTTCGTCAGCCAGCCGACGCTGTCGATGCGCCTCAAGAATTTAGAACAAGAGCTGGGCGTCTCGCTCATCACCCGCAGTAACAGCTTTAGTGGTTTCACGCCAGAAGGTGAACGTGTTTTGAGCTGGGCGCGAGAAATCGTTTCGGTGTATCAGGGATTAAAGCTGGAGGTGGAGTCCCTCAAGCAGGGGGCCAGCGGTCTGCTGCGCATTGGCGTCGTACCGCAATGCAGCATCTCGCTCGCACAATTGCTGAAGGTCAGTCAGTCACGCTATCCCTTATTAGACTACAAGGTTGCCGTGCTGAGTGCTGACCAACTGCTGGAGGCGCTCAACAGTCATACGGTGGATGTCGGTATTGGTTTTTTTGAACTGGCCACGCTGCGAGAGCTGCACTTTCAGGTGGAGCACTTAACCGATGAGGGCGTAGACGTGGTGTTTGATCCGCTGGCGTTTCCCGCGCTGGTGGGCGACGGCGCGCTGCCGCTGTCAGCGTTGCAATCGGTGCCGCTGTGTCTCGCAGAGCCGACGCGCTACTTTCGGCGCTATCTGGATGGGCACTTTCAGTCTGCGGGGATAGCGCCGCGTGTCATTTTGGAAAGCACATCAATTTTTCAATTAATGCAGGCGGTACAAGTGGGATTAGGCTGCGCCATTGCGCCACATGGTCACTTGCTGCCTGAAATGCTGTCGGCATTACACGCACGACCATTGGAGATTGAAACGATGCGCCGTCACGCCGCGATGGTGATCGCTGAATCAGGGCGCGCTTCACCGCTGGCACAACGCTTTTTTGATGCCATACATTTATGGCGCAGCGATGAAGGACAGAAATAATCACTCGCCGAGTGTCTGCATCAATCGGTTTCGCCAGTTAACCAGAGCTGCGTGAAACAACAGTGGCAGCAAGGTGCTTTCCGGGCAGCCACCATCCCGCAATGCCTGCAAGGCTTTCGCGCAGAAACGTTCGGGCGAGCGGGTGAGCAAGGCGCTGGCATCCATCAGTGCGCGTTCTGTTTGATCGGCTTGCGCCTGAGCCGTGGCTATTCCGCTGTAAAGAGGGGCACGCAGGGGGTGCTCCACGGCATGAAAGCAATGTGGACTGCCATTAATACGTGATACCACCAGGGTGACAACATCGGCTTCTTTACCCGCAGCAGCCGGTAACAGTACCGATTGCAGAGCCGCCCAGTGATACAGTGCGGGGGCATCATGAGCCAGTAGCCAGGCAATGTGTTTAAACGCCGGTTGCGGTTGGCACCACGTCAGGGCTTCCAGCTGTTGCGCCGACGCGTAACGCAATTCAACACTTTCAATACGCGCCTGCCAGTCGGCCTGAAGGCCAAAAAGCGCGCGATCGGCATCCGGCGGTGGGGATTGTGGGGGTAACCAGGGCAGTGGCAATGACATCGCGGCTTGCAAAACGGCATTAACACGGGCCTGGTAGCTGACAAAACCAATAATCTGATGAAAGGTCACGATGTCGGCGGCGGTCAATCCAACCTGTTCAAGCTGTTGCACACTCTTTGCGGTGATCAACGCGGGTTGGCTGGCTAACTGACGCGCATACTGCGTAATTTGGGCGAGGCGGATATTGCTCTCCCGCGAAGAGTCCGGGCCCGGCAAAGGGGCCAGCCGCGATGCATAATAGCGACACAGGCGCTGCTGTCCGGTGACCTGCGCCACCGTCAGTGCGGTGCTGAGTCTGTCATAGGTGGTCAGTGTCAGGAGCGGATCCGCCACCGCGTCGTCAGGCAACAGCAGGATTGCCAGTGTGCGGGATGCGGTGAGCGCACTTTGCAACGGCAGTAGCTTTTCTGCCAGCGATGCCTGCTGCAGTGGAAATAATTCGGGTAAAAAAGGGTCGGGTAGCGCAGCCTCGTGCGCGGCAGCGGAGGAGACAGGATGACTCACCTGAGATTCAAAATAGCCATAGTGGGTAGCGGAATAACGGCGTTGTTCCATAGTTGTTCCTTTCGCAATATCGGCCCAGCGCAACGTGAAGCGCCATAAAAGGGGCAAACGGGCAGACGCTATCCTGACCCAATGCGGGAAGAGAACAAAAGAACGTTCGGTGCTAATAAATAGCGGGAGGCTATAAGGAAGCAGGGTGGAGAGATTCTCCACCCTGAGGGGACTTATTTCAGTTCCAGTTCGTTCATCGCAGCAATGCTGAAGCCACCATCAACGTGAACCACTTCGCCCGTGATACCGCCAGCCAGGTCGGAGCACAGGAAAGCGGCAGAGTTGCCCACATCTTCGATGGTGACAGTACGACGGATTGGCGTAACGGCTTCACAGTGTGACAGCATCTTACGGAAATCTTTGATGCCAGAAGCCGCCAGCGTACGGATTGGACCTGCAGATACGGCGTTCACACGCACACCTTCTGGGCCCATCGCGTTTGCCATATAACGTACGTTTGCTTCCAGTGAGGCTTTGGCCAGACCCATGACGTTATAGTTCGGGATGGCGCGCTCGGCACCCAAGTATGACAGGGTCAGCAGGGCGGCATTCGGGTTCAGCATCTGACGGCACTCTTTTGCCATCGCCACAAAGCTGTAGGCGCTGATGTCGTGCGCAATTTTAAAGCCTTCACGGGTCACTGCGTTGACGTAATCGCCGTCCAGTTGATCACCCGGTGCAAAACCGATGGAGTGAACAAAACCGTCAAATTTCGGCCAGGTTTTTGCCAGTTCAGTGAACAGCGCGGTGATGCTCTCGTCTTCCGCCACATCACATGGCAGGACAATGTCGGAGCCCAGATCTTTGGCAAACTCTTCTACGCGAGACTTCAGCTTGTCATTCTGATAGGTGAACGCCAGTTCTGCGCCTTGTTTGTGCATGGCCTGAGCGATGCCGTATGCGATGGAGAGCTTGCTGGCAACGCCAGTGATCAGAATGCGCTTACCGGTAAGAAAACCCATAGCTTAATCCTTATAAGTCATTGTTGTTGACGGCTGCGCAGTTCAATAAAGGGCGCAGCCGACGTTGATCGACCCGCGGATTCTAACACGACTCCGCGACATTCGTTAATCCGACCTGTTCAGCGTTCCCGGCGCCAGGCTTCAGCGGTCAGCGCTTCGCCAAAGTGGCTATTGATTAGGCGACGGGTTTGGTCATGCAGCGGAGAAGCCAGTACATCGGCAGTACCGCCACGCTCAACCACTTCACCCTGGTGCATGACGATAACCTGATCGCTGATGTGCTTCATCATGCCAAGGTGTTGCGTCACATAAATATAGGCAATGCCGTGTTTTTCCTGCAGTTCCAACATCAGATTCACCAATTGCGAACGCATCGACATATCCAGTGACGCCATGGCTTCATCGGCAATGATCACTTTGGGCTGCAAGATCAGGGCACGCGCCAACGCAACGCGCTGGATCTGACCCGGTGCCAGCATATGGGGATAATAACCGGCGTGATCGCGCAGCAATCCCACCTGGCGCAGCGTGGTGATAATCCGTTTATCGCGCGCCTCAGCATCCAGTTCCGTATTCAGTTTCAGCGGCAAATCGAGAATTTGGCTAATCCGTTGGCGTGGATTCAATGAGGTGCTGGGATCTTGAAAAATCATCCGAATACGTTGACTGCGATAGCGATAATCACCGAATTCCAGCGGATGTTCATCAATGGCAATCTCCCCAGAGGTCGGGGCCACCATGCCGCTCAACATCTTCGCCAGCGTGGACTTACCCGAACCGTTTTCGCCAATAATCGCCAGCGTTTGTTTCTCGCGCAGGGTAAAGCTCACGCCTTTTACGGCTTCCACATGCTGACGGCGGAAGAGCCCGGTGCGGTAACGGTAGGTTTTGGTGAGGTTACGAACTTCCAGCAGCGTTTCCACCATTACGAACGATCCATATTCAGCGGAAAGTGACAGGCATATAAATGGGTTTTCGTTCCTGTCAGTCGCGGGGTTTCAATGCACTTTTTCTGTCCATAAGGACAGCGCGGCCCAAGTCGGCAACCAACGGGCAAACTTTCCAGCGAGGGAATGGTGCCTGGCAATGTGTTGAGGCGGCTTTTGTGCAATAAAGCGCGGCCAAAATCAGGCATGGCGCGGATCAGGGCCTGGGTATAAGGATGATGCGGCGCGGTAATCAAATCTTCACTGCTGGCCGTTTCAACCGTTTGCCCGCAGTACATGACGTTAATGCGATCGGCCCAATGGCTCATGGTTTGCAAGTCGTGGCTAATCAGCAAAATCGTGGTGTTGTTGTTTTGATTTAAGCGCGACAGCAAACGGAAGATCTGCGCTTGCGTGGTGGGTTCCATGGCGTTTGTCGGCTCATCCGCAATCAGCAAGCGCGGTTGGTTGGCTAAGGCAATGGCAATCATCACTTTCTGGCATTCCCCTTCCGTTAACTCATAGGGAAAACTGCGCATAATATCTTTGTGATCTTTAATGCCCACGCGGTGAAGCAACTCAATCGCCCGGCGTTTGCGCCAGCCAAAGCGCTCAAACCAGCGGCCTTTCCATGTCCAGCCGGGGATCGCTTGTATAATCTGTCGGCCGATGCTTTCAGACGGATCCAGACAGGATTGTGGCTCCTGAAAAATCATCGACACGTTGTGACCAATAATTTTACGCCGTTGGCGCGGTGTAAGGTGTAACAGGTCTACATCGCCAAAACGCATGCGATCGGCAGTGACACGCCAGTTATCTTTCGTCACGCCACAAATCGCTTTCGCGATCAGGCTTTTGCCCGAGCCGGATTCTCCCACTAAACCGCGCACTTCACCTTCCGTCAGGGTGATGCTGACGCGATCGACCGCTTTGACCGGGCCTTCACTGGTCATAAATTCAATGGTCAGATTACGAATATCGAGTAACGGCATCAGGAAACTCCCGCAACCACGGCACGGCGAATACCGTCACCCAGCAGGTTAACGATCAACACGCTAAGCATGATGGCTACACCCGGCAGCATCACGACCCACGGCGCAACGTAAATTAATTCTAACGCATCACCTAACATGGCACCCCATTCCGGTGAGGGCAGTTGGGCGCCCAAATCTAAAAACCCCAGCGCGGCGATATCCAAAATGGCCATCGACAGAGCGCGTGTGACCTCGCCAATCAGCACCGGCAATACATTCGGCAACACGGCATAACGAAGAATATTCCCGGTTGTTGCGCCGTCTAAGCGGGCGGCGGTCACATACTCTTTTTCCAGCTCATCATGTACCGCCACATAAATTTCTCGCACCAGGCGGGGTAACAAAGCCAGAAAAACCGCCAGCATGGCATGCTCCAGCCGCGGCCCGAGAAAGGCCACCACGATAATGGCTAACAGTAGGGAGGGAATAGAGAGCAGCGTATCTAACACGTGGTTGAAAATCGCGGAGCGTAATCCACGGGTAACACCGGCCAACACACCCAATACCAATGCGACCAGCAACGCGACAAACGTGACTAAGATCGCGGCTCCCACCGTAGGCGCTGCGCCACTCAACAATCGACTCAGCACATCGCGGCCCAAATCGTCGGTGCCCAGAAAGAAGGAGACGTCACCGTAGCGCGACCAGGAGGGCGGCAGCAGTTGATAGCCGAGGAACTGTTGATCTAATCCATAAGGCGAAATCAGGCCGCCTAACAGGCACAGTAAAAGCAGCGCGATAAAACCGTAAAATCCCACCATTGCCGGGGTATCACGGTAGAATACGTGCCAGATTTGACGCAGCGAACTGGGCAGGCGTTTCTCAGCGTAGATATTATCGAAGGCCATACCATTCCTTGTGTTTCAATGGATTCAGCATTGCACCAATAATGTCGGCCAATACGTTAACCGTGATCACTAAACCGCCGACAACCATGACACCCGCAGAAATGGCGGCGTAATCTTGTTGGCGAATCGCAGCAATCAGCCAACGGCCAAGGCCCGGCCAGTTAAACACCACTTCAGTGATCATCGCGAGTGTCAGCATGGTCGAAAATTGCAGGCCAAGGCGTGGAATCACCGGAGGCAACGCGTTATGCAACACGTGGCGGCGAATCACGGTAAAACGTGATAATCCGCGGGTGGCGGCGGCCTTAATATAGTTCTTATCAATCACTTCACTGGTGCTCAGACGCAGCAGGCGAATCACCTCGGTGGTGGGGGCGACCGCCAGCGCCGTCACAGGCAAAATAAGATGCAGCACGGCACTGCGTAACATCTCGTCGCGCCATGGGCTGCTATCGAGCCAGGCGTCAATAATGGCGAAGCCAGTGACGGTTTTGACCTGATACAACAAATCGAAGCGCCCGGATACCGGCAACCAGCCCAACGTCAGTGAGAAAAACAGGGTCAGCAGCAGCGCCAGCCAAAAAATGGGCATGGAAAAGCCCAACAGCGCCAGCGCACTGATGGTTTTATCCTGCCACTTATTGCGTGTGATACCGGCAATGATCCCCAACGGAATACCTAATAGCAGCGCTAAGGTAAAGGCCAGCACACAGAGTTCTAAGGTGGCGGGAAACACCTCCATCAGTTGCTGCATGATGGGCTGGCCGTTGATGCTGGATACACCAAAATCGAGCTGCAACGTGCCACTGATCCAAAACCACCAGGCATCCCACAACGACGCGCCTTGTAAAGGAGCATGTGGCGTGTAATAGCTCAGGCTAAAGCCGACCATCGATAAGAAAAAGAGGGTGATCAGCCACAATGCCAGCCGCCGCAGCGAATAGATAATCATGGTTTCAACGCCTCCTCAGTGGCGCGATGCACGCCTGCGAAAGAGGCGTTGCCAAAGGGGCTCAATACCAGGCCTTGAATATCGTGGCGATAAGCCTGCATGCGCAGTGAAGAGGCCAGCGGCAAGATAGGCAGTAACTGCGCCAGTTGCTGCTGCGCCTGATCATAGCTGGCGATACGCGCTGAAAGATCGGGAGACAGCAGCGCTTTATGCAAGAGCTGATCAAAGCTGGGATCGCACCAGTGCGCGTAATTGGTCTGTGAATTAATACCGGCACAGCTCAATAAGGGGCGAAAGAAGCTGTCGGGATCGTTACTGTCGGTTGTCCAGCCGGTGAGGGTCAAATCGTGATTTAGCTCCATCAAGCGCGCTTCCTGGAAACGCCCTTCAACCGGGACAATCGTTACCGTAACGCCGACCTGTGCTAAATCAGCCTGAATTAACTCGGCTGTTTTCAATGGGCTGGGATTCCACGCTTGTGATGCAGCAGGAACCCACAATTTTAAATGCAAATTCTCCAGGCCCAGGGTTTTCAGCAAGGCTTGTGCTTGTTTCGGGTCGAAAGGCGTCACCACGGCTTCACTGTCATAAGCCCAGGATGCACGTGGAAGCACAGAGGCGGCGGTTTCCGCGGTACCGTAATAAATCGACTCCATCAGACGTTCATTGTTGATGGCCAACGACAATGCGCGACGGACTTCTGGCCGATCCAGCGGGGGTTTGCGAGTATTAAACGCCAGATACGCGATATTCATGCCTGGGCGTAATGTCAGACGCAAGCGGGGATCGTCGCGCAACACAGAAAGCTGGCTGGCGGCAGGGTACGCCAGGACATCGCATTCACCGGTTAGCAAGCGGGATAAGCGGCCAGTGCCTCCCGCCCCCATATCGATAACCACTTGCGGCATACGTGGCACCCCTTTCCAGTAGTGCGCATTGCGTGCCAGGCGCACGTACTGCCCGCTGCGGTATTCGCTTAACAGAAAAGGGCCGGTGCCCACAGGCAAGCGATCCATCTCTTCACGGCGGTCGTCTTTTTCAAGTTGTGCTGCATATTCTGCTGAAAGCACCGGCGCATAGTGGGTGGCTAAGTGCCATAAAAAAGAGGCATCGGGGCTGTTGAGTCGAATTTCGACGCTGTTTTTACCGATTTTGCGCACACTTTGCACGGCGTCTGAAAATTGCAGGCTGTCAAAGTAGGGATAGCTGCCGCCATTGACGCCATGCCAACTGTTTTTATGATCGAAGATGCGGCGGAAGCTGAATACCACATCATCGGCATTCATATTCCGGCTGGGGGTAAACCAGGCCGTGGTTTGAAAAGGCACATCGTCGCGTAAATGAAAGCGGTAGGTTGCCCCGTTATCCAGTACTTCCCAGCGTTGGGCCAATTCTGGAATTAGTCGGTAGGTGTAGGGATCGACTTCCAACAAACGATCATACAACTGGGCCGCCAGAGTATCGACCACCAAACCCGAGCTGGCTTGTTGCGGATTAAAGGTGTTGACCACGCCGTTGACGCAGTAAACGAAACCACTTTGGCGAATATCGTCAACAGGTGATTGGGCGGCCTGCAGTGAGGCACTAGAAAAGCCTAGCCCCAAGGCGAGGCAGGTCAGTAATTTGCGCATAAAACTTCATTCATCATCGGTGATTTTCACAGTGTACCGCACTCTGTTCAGCGACCCCAAATAAGACGCATAAACCCGGGAATATCCGAGGAACTTACCCACAAACACCTTAAAAAGGGTGTGGAAATGAGAAAAATTCTCAACAAAGTGCTTTACAGATGATAGTGAGAATGATTAGTATTCAATTGCGCTTCAACGGTGGCTCTACCGAAGAAGAGCACGACATTGCTCACATTGCTTCCAGTATTGTTGCCCACCTTTATGGTGGGCTTTTTTTAGCTCTCTTCTTGCACGCTGACACCGTGTTTCTTGATCATCGCTCGTAGCTGGTGGTAGGTAAGACCCAATAACTCTGCCGCGCGACGTTGGTTATAGCGTGCTTGCGCCAGTGCCTGCAGTAGCCACTGCAATTCTTGCTGATGCTGCCAGCGGCGCAGATCAACAGGCAGTGTCAGCTCGGGGGCCGATGGCGGTGATTCGACGGATGGCGAGGATGGGCGCGCGAAAGGATCGAGAATAATGGTATCCAGCGGTGCATCAACATGCCCGTGTCGATACACAGAACGTTCCACCACATTCTTCAATTCACGAATGTTACCCGGCCAACTAAAATCCAGCAGTGTTTGCTGCGCATGTGGCGTGAAACCGGGAAAGTAGGGCAGACCCAACTCACGACACATTTGAATAGCGAACTGCTCGGCTAACAGTAAGATATCCGTGCGGCGCTCACGCAGTGGCGGTAAATTCACGACATCAAAGGCGAGTCTGTCGAGTAAATCGGCGCGAAACTTGCCTGCGGCCGCCAATGCAGGCAAGCAATCATTGGTGGCACACACCAGCCTTACGCTAACGTGCAAGGGTTGGCTCCCGCCCACGCGCTCCAGCGCACCGTATTCAATAACCCGCAATAATTTTTCTTGCACCAACATGGGGGCGGTAGCCAGTTCATCTAAAAACAGCGTGCCACCATCGGCGCGCTCAAAGCGTCCCTGATGTCGTTTTTGCGCCCCGGTAAACGCTCCCGCCTCATGACCGAACAACTCTGAGTCGAGCAAATTTTCATTTAACGCCGCACAGTTCAGCGAGATAAACGGGCCTTGCCAGCGGGTGGACAGATAATGGAGACGGCGGGCAATTAACTCTTTGCCGGTGCCGCGTTCGCCAATCACCAGTACAGGTTTTGCGAGCGGTGCCAACTGTGAAACTTGCTCAAGCACTTCTAAAAAATTATTCGATTCGCCTAGCAGGCTGTCTGCGACCTGATCATTCATGATGAATTTCACCAACTGTTAGTGAATTAAACCGATTGCAGTGTAGGTCAGGAAGGTTCATAAATCAAACCTGCTTAATATTCAGTGGGTTAAAAGTTGGCATGGCTTTTGTATTAGTTCACTCAGCGACTTTCGCACCCGACCACTAAAGAGGAATGTGAACATGGGTATTTTTTCTCGTTTTGCCGACATCGTGAACGCCAATATCAGCAGCCTGCTGGAAAAAGCAGAAGATCCGCAGAAAATGGTGCGCCTGATGATTCAGGAAATGGAAGACACACTGGTTGAAGTGCGCTCTACCTCCGCGCGTGCGCTGGCGGAAAAGAAACAGTTATTACGTCGTATTGAGCAAGCCGATCTGCAGCAAGCTGAATGGCAGGAAAAAGCCGAGCTGGCACTGCGCAAAGATAAAGATGATTTGGCCCGTGCGGCATTAATTGAAAAGCAGAAACTCAGTGATTTGATTGCCACCTTGAAACTTGAGGTAAGCCAGGTGGAAGAAACGCTGGATCGTATGAAAGGTGAGATCAGCGAACTGGAAACGAAATTGAGTGAAACGCGCGCTCGCCAGCAGGCGTTGACGCTGCGTTATCAGGCCGCTTCTTCTTCACGTGATGCGCGTCGCCAGTTAGACAGCGGCAAAATCGACCAGGCGATGGCCCGTTTTGAGTCATTTGAACGTCGTATCGACCATATGGAAGCCGAAGCGGAAAGCCAGCGTTTTGGTAAGTCTACATCACTGGATCAGCAGTTCGCTGACTTACAGGCAGATGATGCCATTAATGAGCAACTGGCTGCGCTGAAAGCGAAAATGAATCGCAGTGAGTAATGCCCCCTGCGCCCGCATGCCGCGGGCGCTCAGCCAGATTCAAGGAGAGTGAATGAGCGCGTTATTTTTAGCCATACCTTTAACTATCTTTGTCCTGTTTGTGGCACCGGTTTGGTTATGGCTGCATTACACCGGCCGCCAGCGTCGCGGGGCGGATCTTTCTTCAGGCGACATGCAGCAGTTAACACAACTGTCACAGGATGCTCAGCGTATGCGTGAACGCATTCAGGCGCTGGAAGCGATTTTGGATGCGGAACACCCTGGATGGAGACAACCATGATTAAAAATAAGCTCTATTTAGATCGTGAAAATGGAAAGTTCAAAGGCGTTTGTGCCGGTCTGGCAACCTATCTGGGCGTGCCGGTCCGCCTGATGCGGGTGATTGTTGTGCTATCGATGTTTTTCGGCCTGTTTGTCTTTACGCTGGTGGCCTATTTCGCCCTGGCCTATTTACTGGACGACAAGCCTTATAGCGACAACGATACTGAGAACCCACTGTCGGCGCAGGAATTGCTGCTACAAGTGCGCAGCGATCTGGGCCAGGAGGAAAAGCAGGTGCGCGAAATGGAGCGTTATGTCACCTCCGATGCTTTCAGTGTGCGCAGCCGTTTCCGTCAGCTTTAATGCCGTGAGGGGAAAATGACACATCAACGATTCGATAAAGTCCGTCAACAGGCGGTGCCACTGCTAAAAAAGGGTGGCACCTTTATTTTACTGACGGCGATGCATGCAGCCCCGGCGGGTATGGCGGGCTGGGCGGTGAAATCCGTTGCCCGTAAGCCGTTACGCCTCGCGCTGGCCTTTGTATTAGAGCCACTGCTGACGCGCCTCTTTAAACGCGCCGCCGCACGTTTTACCCGCTAATTTCCCCTCCTATTTAATTACACCAGGTTCTCCTGGTGTAATTGTTTTAAATTCTTATACTTCACTCATCTCGTTTACGTATCAGGGAGCCGATATGCCTGTTAAGCGACTACAAAGTGAACTCTCTGCGCTGGCAAATCGCGGTGTCGACCGTCATCTACGATTGGCGGTAACCGGATTGAGCCGCAGCGGTAAAACGGCGTTTATTACCTCGCTGGTCAATCAATTACTCAATGTGCAAACCGGTGCGCGTTTACCGCTGTTTTCCGCCGTTCGCGATGAACGTCTGCTCGGGGTGAAACGCGTTCCCCAGCGGGATTTGGGGATACCGCGTTTTACCTATGATGAAGGGTTGGCGCAAATCTATGGCGCTCCGCCACAGTGGCCAACGCCAACGCGCGGCGTCAGTGAAATCTGCCTGGCTTTGCGCTTCCGCTCGCAATCCTCATTGCTGCGCCATTTCCGGGAAACGTCGACGCTGTATCTGGAGATTGTGGATTATCCCGGTGAGTGGTTGTTGGATCTGCCGATGTTGGCGCAAGACTATGTGACCTGGTCGCGCCAAATGACCGGGTTGCTGCAAGGCGAGCGCGCCGAGTGGGCGGCAGAATGGCGGCAGTTGTGCGCCGGTTTAGATCCGTTAGCGCCGGCCGATGAAAATCGCCTGGCCGCGATTGCTGAAGGCTGGACGCGCTATTTGCGCCGCTGTAAAGACGAAGGTCAGCACTTTATTCAGCCAGGGCGTTTTGTCTTACCGGGCGATCTGGCGGGCGCACCGGTATTGCAATTCTTTCCGTGGCCAGATGTTGATGCTTACGGAGAGTCGCCGCTGGCACAGGCAGACAAAACCACCAATATGGGCATGCTGCGCTCACGTTTTGAGTATTACTGCCAGCACGTGGTGAAAGGGTTCTACCGCAATCACTTTCTGCGTTTTGATCGCCAAATTGTGTTGGTGGATTGCCTGCAGCCGCTCAACAGTGGGCCGCAAGCCTTCAATGATATGCGCCTGGCGCTGACCCAGTTGATGCAAAGTTTCTCTTACGGGCAACGCACGCTGTTTCGTCGTCTGTTTTCCCCGGTGATCGACAAATTGTTGTTTGCCGCCACCAAGGCCGATCACGTGACACCCGATCAACATGCCAACATGGTCTCGCTGTTACAGCAGTTGGTGCAGGATGCCTGGCAAAATGCGGCTTTTGAGGGGATCAGCATGGATTGTCTGGGGCTTGCCTCGGTGCAGGCCACGCAGAGTGGCCGCGTTGAACATCGCGGAGAGTCTTTACCCGCTTTGCGGGGGGACAGACTAGCCGACGGTGAACCTTTAACCGTCTATCCGGGTGAGGTTCCTCCCCGACTGCCCAGCCAGGCATTTTGGCAACAGCAGGGCTTTCAGTTTGAGCAATTTCGGCCGCAGGTGTTGGATGTGGATAAACCCTTACCCCATATCCGCATGGATGCCGCGCTGGAATTTTTGTTAGGAGATAAATTGCGATGACGCAAACACCCATTAAACCCCGTATTGATTTCGCGCGCCCGCTGGACGAAGAGAAAGCCACGGTGATTAAACCTGCGGTTAACTTTGATGCCCCCGCAACGGCATTTGTTGAAACGGTGGCGGAAGACGTTGAGGTGATGGAAGAGAGTGCTGGCGAACGTGCGGTTGAAGCCGCACTGCGGCCGAAACGCAGCCTGTGGCGCAACATGGTGGTGGCCGGGCTTGGCTTATTTGGCGCGAGCGTGATTGCGCAAGGCGTGAGTTGGATCCACCAATCCTGGCTTAATCAGGACTGGATTGCATTGGGCGGCGGCGTCGCCGGGGCGTTAATCGTGGGCGCAGGTGTCGGATCGCTGGTCGGTGAGTGGCGGCGCTTATACCGGTTACGTGAGCGCGCAGAAGAGCGGGATATTGCACGGGAATTACTGCTTAGCCATGCGCATGGCCAGGGGCGGGCATTTTGTGAAAAGTTAGCGCGTCAGGCGGGCATTGACAGCAGCCATCCTGCGCTACAGCGTTGGCACGCGGCTTTGCATGATACGCAAAACGATCGCGAAGTGGTTGCGTTGTATGCGCAACTGGTCCAGCCCGTGTTGGATAAACAAGTACGACGCGAAATCAGTCGTTCCGCCGCCGAGTCCACCTTAATGGTGGCCGTGAGTCCACTGGCGGTGGTGGACATGGCGTTTATCGCCTGGCGCAATATCCGTTTGATCAACCGCATTGCCGCGCAGTATGGCATTGCGTTGGGCTACTTTAGCCGCTTGCGCCTGTTTCGTCTGGTGCTGCTGAATATGGCCTTCGCCGGGGCCAGCGAATTGGTACGCGAAGTGGGGATGGATTGGATGTCGCAGGATTTAGCTGCCCGACTTTCCGCGCGCGCAGCGCAGGGGCTGGGTGCGGGATTGTTGACAGCGCGTCTGGGGATCAAAGCGATGGAGTTATGTCGTCCCTTGCCGTGGATTGACGACAAGCCACGGCTGGGTGATTTTCGCCGTGAGCTGGTCGAACAGTTGAAAAATAGCCTGCAAACGTCGTCGACGAAATCCTGACCAAAGGCAGAATGGCGAATGTTTCGCCGTTCTGTTTGTTTTTCCCGCCTGTAACGCTATTTTTCTCTAAATTGCCACGCTTAACTGTCATTATCGTTGGCGAGAGTCTGCTATTCTCTGTGTGTCCAGACTGTCAGTATAAGTTGACAGCCCCCTTCTGCCAGGGCGCAAGCTGGAGTACTATCAATCAGATATCACGATGTTAACCACGAAGGTGACACACATGCGCCTGGAAGTCTTTTGCCACGACCGCCTCGGCTTAACCCGGGAATTGCTGGATCTGTTAGTCACCCGCAGTATCGACCTGCGCGGCATTGAAATTGATCCTATCGGCAACCTTGGCCGAATTTATCTTAACTTCGCCACGCTGAGTTTTGAGCAGTTTAGCTCACTGATGGCGGAGATCCGTCGTATCCCGGGCGTCACTGATGTGCGCACCGTGGCATGGATGCCTTCAGAACGTGAACACCGTGCGTTAAGTGCTTTGCTAACGGCGATGCCGGAACCGGTTTTCTCCATTGATATGAAAAGCAAAATTGAGCTGGCTAACCCGGCAGCACAAGCGCTGTTCTCGATAAATGAAGTGAAATTACGCAATTACAATGCCGGAACGCTGATTCCGGGTTTTAATTTCATGCAGTGGTTAGAAAACGATCGCGTAGAACCGGTTACTGAGCACGTGGTATTCCAGGGGCGTGACTTCCTGTTAGAGGCGACGCCGATTCCGGCAGAGAATGCAGAAGGTGGCGTGAGTGACACGCCAGCGGGTGCCGTCGTGCTGTTGAAGTCAACGGCGCGTATGGGCCATCAACTGCAAAACCTGGCCGTTCACGATGACAGTGATTTTGACCATATTATCGCCGTCAGCCCAAAGATGCGTTATGTGGTGGATCAAGCGCGCAAGTTGGCGATGCTCGATGCCCCTTTGTTGATTGTGGGTGAAACCGGAACCGGGAAAGATGTGCTGGCTCGCGCCTGTCACTTACGTAGCCCACGCGGCGAGAAGCCTTTTCTGGCTCTTAACTGCGCATCACTTCCCGATGATGTGGCAGAAAGCGAGCTGTTCGGCCATGCCGCCGGTGCCTATCCCAATGCATTAGAAGGGAAGAAAGGCTTCTTTGAACAGGCCAACGGCGGGTCAGTGCTGTTGGATGAAATCGGTGAGATGTCACCGCGCATGCAAACGAAACTGCTGCGCTTTCTTAACGATGGGACGTTTCGGCGCGTTGGAGAAGAGCATGAAGTGCGCGTGGATGTGCGTGTGATATGCGCCACGCAAAAAAATCTGACGGAGCTGGTGCAGCGCGGTGAATTCCGCGAAGACTTATTCTATCGCCTCAACGTACTGACCCTGAATTTACCGCCGTTACGTGAACGTCCACAGGATATTCTGCCTCTGACCGAGCTGTTCGTGGCGCGGTTTGCCGATGAACAAGGCATTGCGCGTCCGCGTCTGGCGGCACAACTGAATGCGTTTCTGACGCGTTATCCGTGGCCGGGTAATGTGCGCCAACTGCGCAATGCATTGTATCGGGCGCTGACGCAATCCGAGGGCTTTGAATTGCGTCCGCAAGATATTGTCTTGCCTGAGCAGGCGATGGAAATGTCACTCGGCGATGAGGCGATGGAGGGATCACTGGATGACATTACCAGCCGCTTTGAACGTACGGTATTGAACCGACTGTATCTTTCCTATCCCAGCACGCGAAAACTGGCAAAACGCCTGGGCGTTTCCCATACGGCGATTGCCAATAAACTGCGCGAATACGGATTGGGACAAAAAAAGCAGGATGAGTAAGCCTGCTAGGGGGCGGGCGGCGCACGTTGGGCATCAACCGTGCGCCGTTTAAGTTTCCAAATTTGCATGACCGCATGGCGCACGGATACGGTATCGAAAATATCCCGCATCATGCGTGTGTCAGCCTGGACGCCCGCCAACCAGCCCATTTTTGTGGTTTTCCAGGGGCTCTCCACGCCCGGCCAGCGGACAACTTTCAAACGCAGTTCATGGCTAATCCACAGTTGATTCATCCACACCTCTAAGCCAAACCGGGGCAAATCACGCAGTTCTGCCAGCGATGGCTCAATGACGCGCCGTGCAAATACCCGTTCACCTGAAATGTAATCCAGGCCAATTAAGCGCCATACCAGTGGGCTGTTACGGCGCAAACTAATGGCGGCATCGACCTGTCCGCGTTTGACGGGGCGAATCAGTTTAGTCAGATGGTGGCTGGCCAGCCCTTGTAAATCCGCGTCCAACAGCAACAAATGCGAGCCCGACGCTGCCGCAATGCCGGAGGCAACGGCAGCGCTTTTACCGCCGTTTTTAGGCAGTGAAATTACCTGAACGCCATATTGCCGAGCCACGGCCGACGTGTTATCGCGAGAGCCGTCATCAATCACAATCACTTCATCAATAAACGGGTGATGCAGCACCACATCCAGCACGGCACCTAAACGCAGCGCCTCGTTATGGGCGGGAATCAGACAGCTTACGGTGATTTTTTCGCTTTGATCCAAAGGAGACCGCCTGTCAAAACCAGAAGAAGGAGCAACAGCGAACACAGCGTGACCCAACCGTTAATTCGCGCAGCGTAGTGACCAAAATTATAGCCCAGAACCACAAAAAACAGGCTTTTCGGCAGCGTTGCCAGGGTGTTGTACAACAGAAAACGACGGGCAGGCATCCGTGCCATTCCGGCGGCCAGTAAGACGGCAGCGCCTGCCGAGTGGGTGAGTTTACCCAGCACCAGTAATCGACCGCCGCGGGTTGCAAACTGTTCTGCCAACGCGTGTAAACGCGGCGGGGTAATCCGGGTCCACTGTAGCCAACGCGGTAATGCACCCTCAGAGGAAATCAGTCGCCGCCCGGCATACCAAAACGCCAGATCACCAATTAAATCCGCGACAATAACAATCACTGTCACGGCAGTGATATCCAGCCAGCCAAGACGTGCTAACCAGGCGGCGACAAGGGTGACAATCGGGCCTTCAACAATGGCCAACGGGATTAATAACAGTAAGCCTTGTGCTTTAATCAGGGCTTCAAGCGTATGCAAATCGAACATTTAATGGGGATCTCTGGCAACCTGCGCGGCGGGCAGCGCTGTGCTGGCAGGCGTGCCAAGGGTGGTACCACGCCAGACAAATTGACGACTGGACCAGCTGCCCACCCACAGCAAAGGCAACATCACATCGCGAATCACCAGAGCAAAGGTGTCTCGCAGGCTGTGTGGCCAGCCGACGGATTTCGCAAACGCCCATTCCGCACCGTACCACAGCGCTAACATCGCGGTGAGCAGCCAACCGGTCAGCACATCAGCAGAGATAAGCCAGGCCGCAACACCCGAGGTGGGGAGTGCGCCAAGGAGAATTTCGGGTAGAAACAGCGCCGGAAAGCCCGCGCGCCGAATTTTTGCCCAGCGTAGCTGGCGTCCCCATACGGCGGATAACGATCGCTTGCCCACCGGTTGTTCAAACAGTTGGGACGGTAAACGAACTTTACGGCCCGCGCGCCGCACCAGCTTGGTGGAGGCGACATCTTCTGCCACTTCCTCTCCCAGTGCGAGCAGTCCTCCTCCCGCCTCTAAAATGTCACGCCGCCAAAACAGGGTTTTACCTTGTGCAAAGCCTTGTCCTCCCCAGTCAGACAGCAACTGCCAGCGTGCCTGGTGGGTGTTCAGCATTGCACATTCAACGGAACCCCATAAGTTAGCGGGCCGACTGCCTGTCGCTGGCGCACTGACCAGGCCGGTATCACTCTGCCAACTGGCGAGCAATGTGCTGAGGTAATGTTGCGGCAGCAACAAATTACTGTCCGCCATTGCCAGCCAGGTGGCTTGCGTCGCTGGCAGTGCTTTAAACAGATTATTCAGTTTTGGATTCTGCGTGAGGGGATGATCGCCAATCAGCAAGCGTGCGGGTTGCTGTGGGTATTGCGCCATCAATCCTCTGATCAGTGGGATCACTGGGTCATCCTGTGCCGCAACGCAAAACACCACTTCATAGTGTGGGTAGTGTTGATGAAAACTGGATCGCAGCGTCTCTTCCTCAAATTGATCGACACCACACACCGGCCGAATCAATGCAATGACGGGGGTTTCTTCCCGTGTATGCGGGCGGGGGCGCGTCAGGCGCCAGCGGGCGATCGCTAAACTGCCAAAGTGTACCGTTAACAAGGCGCCCAACAGACTCACCAGCAGCGTTTCGGTATAGCTCATAATACGGGTTCCTCTCCGGTTGTGATCATCGGACGGGGGAGTGCAGCGCGAACAGGAAGGGCGCTGGGTGCAGGTTGTGCTTGCCAGTGCAGCAGGTGAAACTCACCTTGAAAATCCTCTACCAGCGCACTGGCGTTATCGACCCAGTCACCGCAGTTGGCGTACAACACACCCTGTGATGCTCTCAGTGACGGTTTATGCAGATGACCGCAAATCACGCCATCAACCCGCTGTTGTTGCGCGCTGGCGATGAGCCGCCGTTCCGTGCGGCGGCTGAAATTAAACACGGATTGCATGGTGTCAATCAGCCATTGTGCGAATTTGGGACGAGTGGCTTTCCGCGATGTGACGGCACGGAGCGCGCCATCCACCGCGCTGCCCAGACGAGAAATCAAGGGTGAACGCCCAAACCAGTAGTCGCAACCATCACCGTGGGTGACCAAAAAGCGCTGTTGGTTAGCCGTGGTGTGATAGACCGGTTCAGCGGTGGGCATAATGCGAAGAAGAGGTTCTGGGGCGTTGGAATGATGTTGTGAGAGAGGGTCATGGTTGCCAGGCAGTCGGATGACGTTAACGCCCTGGCGTCGTCGCTCACAAAGGAGTGTGAGGATCAGCTCTTGTTGAGGCGTCCAGTAAAAGGCGGCATTGCGCCAAACATCAAAGATATCCCCGACGAGATAGATGCACTCTGCCTCGTGCTGCTGCAGGAAGTCGAGGAGTGCCTCTGCACGACAACTGCGGGAACCCAAATGAAGATCGGAGAGAAACAGGCTGCGATACATCTTACGGGAGGGTGGAACAGCGCAATATGACATAACCTAACTCCAGAAATTGAATTCAAGTGTCGCGGGACAACTTCAGGTTTTCACGCGTAAATTCACGACTGTTATGTGGGCTATTGCAGATTTGTTTTCACTTTATAACCTCTGTATGTCGCTTTTATGACGTGCGCGAAAGCCGCGCTGCACAGTAGACAAGCAGAGAATACGGTGGGGTTCTTAAGAGGATCTTAGGCGGTGGAGATAAGAGGGGAAAAGCAGTGCACTGCTGTTCAGGCGCAGTGCACGGCCGGTTTATTTGAGAGCGTTAATCGCTGCCTGGTAATCCGGTTCGGTGGTAATTTCATCAACCAACTGGCTATACAACACTTTGTTGTCTTTATCCAGCACCACTACTGCGCGTGCAGTAAGGGCCCGCAATGCGCCGTCAGTAATCCCAACGCCCCATGCCTGACTGAATTCTGGAAAGCGAAACGCAGACAGCGTAATGACGTTACTCAGGCCATCTGCACCACAGAAGCGGGATTGTGCAAAGGGCAGGTCTACAGAAACGCAAAGGACAACGGTATTCTGTAGCTTGGTGGCTTCTTCATTGAACTTACGGACGGAAGCGGCGCACACACCCGTGTCGATACTTGGGAAGATATTGATAATTTTGAATTCTTTATCTTTGTATGAGTCCAGCGTCTTGTCTGACAAATCTTTCGCGGTCAACGTAAAATCAGGTGCGACCTGACCCACTTGAGGTAACTTGCCGGTTACCTGAACGGGATTGCCCTGAAAATGTACAGTTTGAGACATAATGATTCCTTATTAAGAAGGGTGGTACTCGCTCATCAGTGTAAGTCAACCGAGTAACCTGTGACAGTGAAAAGTAAGATTTATCCGGCTTTGATTAGCGGATGCTTACTCTAATTAACTGAATTATTGAGATATTATTTATTCTGGTTTCACACATGGCGCAGAGTGACAAGCCACACTAATATAATGATATTTAAGGACTTTCATTGTTGCCTGCATGAAGGTTGTTTTATTTCAATACGTTAAAGGAGAGAGGGATGCGCCAGGTTAACGTCCATGCAGAAGGCTGGCCCTTACATACGCCATTTGTTATCGCCCGAGGCAGCCGAACAGAAGCGCGTGTCGTCGTGGTTACGCTTATCGAAGACGGTGTCACAGGCTGCGGCGAAGGAACGCCATATGCGCGCTACGGTGAAAGTGAAGAGAGTGTCATGGCGCAAATTGCGCTGGTTATGCCGCAATTGGAGCGCGGGCTCGATCGTACCACGCTGCAACAGATGCTGCCTGCTGGCGCGGCGCGTAATGCCATAGACAGCGCATTATGGGATCTGGAATGCCGGCAACGCCATCAAGACCGCTGGCAGCGACTAGGACAGGCGCGCCCAACGGAGATTGCCATGGCGCAAACCTTGAGTATCGGGACGCCGGAAGCGATGGCCGCCAGTGCGATGGCCTGGTGGGATAAGGGCGTGACCTTACTGAAGATCAAAATGGATGCGCATTTGATCACGGAAAGATTGGTGGCCATCCGCACTGCGGTACCGGATGCTACGCTGATTGTTGACGCCAATGAGTCCTGGCAGGGCGAGGGGCTGGCCGCCCGCTGTCAATTGCTGGCTGATTTAGGCGTCGCCATGCTTGAACAACCGCTACCGGCGGGAGAAGACGCAATTCTGGCTAATTTCGTGCACCCACTGCCGATCTGCGCCGATGAAAGCTGTCATACACGTGATGACTTAGCGCAGCTATCAGGCCGCTATGAGATGGTCAATATTAAGCTGGATAAAGCGGGTGGCCTGACCGAAGCCTTACTGTTGGCACAGGAGGCGCAAGCGCAGGGGATGCAGATTATGCTGGGCTGTATGATTTGTACATCTCGCGCCATTGAAGCGGCATTACCGCTGGCGGCTATCGCGACCTACAGTGATTTAGACGGCCCCACCTGGCTGGCTGCCGACGTGGAGCCGCCCCTGCATTTTTCTGCCGGGAAAATCAGCTTACCAGTGCAATAGACCGATAAAAGCGTCGAGATAGCGTTCCGTTGCTTCATCAGCGGAAATCGGCGGCAGTTCAACGGTGATGCAAGGTAAATTCAGGTCGGCACACCAACTGCCAAAGGATCCTGGCGTTGCGTAGCCGACGCTGGTCACCAGCGGCAAACTCATGGCATTGGCCAGCCAGCGACCTAACTCGCTCTGGGCGGGATCTTCAACGCAAGCGAGGGGATCGTGCAGTGACACCACCCAGGCAGGGTGCAGTGAGTGGATTAACGCGCATAATGCCTGCGTTTCAGGTTCTGAGGCCGGATGCGCGCCGGTTGACAGTTCAACGTCACGCGCGTTGGCCTGGCTGTTCCAGCGATAGTGGGTTTCGCCGCTCAGCCAATTTGCCGCCGGGAAATTACGATTCAAATCAACGCCATTCACATTGGCTCTCAGACCCAACTGACAGCCATCCGGGTTCATTGCGAGCACCACATGATGACTGCGGTGCGCATCCTGCAACGTACGCATCGCGCAGGAGAGAGCCACCATTGCCGCATTCTCATCACCGTGCGTACCCGCGATAATCAATCCGCTGTCCGCGCTGGCGGCTGGCGCGGGAAACCAAATCAGGGGAGCCCCTAGCACGGACTGCCCGTAGTGGCGTCGTTCTGCATCCAGCGTTCCTCGCTGGGGGCGAGGATGAAGTTTACTCATGTCTCTTTCCTTACTGACCTTCTGGGCACTGGACGCAGTGTATGTCAGCCCCGGCCTATTTGCACGGCAGCGATCACGAAATGGAAATCTCCTGGTTTGTAATCAATAATTTGCGCTACAGTGCCGTTATTGCTGCGGCTTTTTATTCATGGAGAACACGATGAATCGATTTCGTCTACCCCTTATTGCGCTGTTGATCACGGGTTTCAGTCAGAGTGCGCTGGCAGCGACTGTCCCGGCGGGAACGGTACTGGCTGAAAAACAGGATATCGTGCGTCATATTAAAGATGAACCCGCATCGCTGGACCCGGCAAAAGCCGTTGGGCTGCCGGAGATTCAGGTCATTCGAGATTTATTTGAAGGCCTGACAAATCAGGATGAGAAAGGCAATATTGTGCCCGGTGTGGCGGAAAGCTGGCAAAGCCACGACAACAAAGTCTGGACGTTTGTGCTACGTAAAGACGCTAAATGGTCGAACGGCGATCCGGTGACGGCCGAGGATTTTGTCTGGAGTTGGCAGCGCCTGGTTGACCCGAAAATCAGCTCATCTTTTGCCTGGTTTGCTGGCCTGGCGGGGATTGACAATGCGGACGCGATTGTCAAAGGGGAAATGCCCCCTACGGCGTTAGGCGTCAGTGCACCGGATGCGACACACCTGCGCGTGACATTGTCACATCCTGTACCGTGGTTTCCTAATCTGGCGGCTAACTTTAGCCTCTATCCAGTGCCTAAAAAGGTGATTACTGCCGCGGGTGATGGCTGGACACAGCCAGGCAAGCTGGTGGGCAATGGCGCATACAGTCTGACCCAGCGCGTGGTCAATGAGAAAATCGAACTCGTCCGCAATCCCCACTACTGGAACAATGCGAAAACCGTGATCAATCACGTCACCTTTGTCCCTATCAATGAGGAGTCCAGTGCGACCAAACGCTATCGCGCGGGCGATATTGATATCACGGAATCGTTTCCAAAAGATCAGTATGCGATGCTGAAAAAGGCGTTACCTGGTCAGGTCTATACCCCCGACCAGTTGGGCACCTATTACTACGCGTTTAATACGCAAAAGGGGCCAACGGCGGACCCCCGAGTGCGCAAAGCACTCTCCTGGAGCATTGATCGTAAAATCATCGCAGAGAAAGTGTTGGGCACCGGTGAAAAACCGGCCTGGCATTTTACCCCTGACGTGACAGCGGGTTTTAAACCTGTGCCCAGCGTGTTGCAACAGCATTCACAAGAAGAACTTAATGCGCAAGCACGCGCTTTGTTAACGGCCGCGGGCTATGGTCCAGGCAAACCTTTGACCTTAACGCTGCTCTACAACACCTCAGAAAATCACCAGAAGATTGCCATCGCCGTGGCGTCGATGTGGAAAAAGAATCTCGGCGTGAATGTGAAACTGCAGAACCAGGAGTGGAAAACCTACATTGATAGCCGTAACAGCGGTAATTTTGATGTGATTCGTGCTTCCTGGGTGGGGGACTACAATGAGCCCTCAACATTTCTGTCATTGTTAACGTCACAGCACAGTGGAAATATCGCTAAATTTCGTGATCCGGCCTTCGATGCTTTATTAGCGAAAGCGGGCAGCGATACCAGCGAGCAGGCGCGTAATGACGATTACAATAAGGCGGAGCAGATCATTGCCGACCAGGCGCCGATTGCCCCGATTTATCAATATACCAATGGCCGCTTAATCAAACCCTGGGTGAAAGGCTATCCGATCACCAATCCCGAGGACGTTGCGTATAGCCGCGAATTGTACCTTTTAAAACATTGATTTTCCGGCGGGTGCAAACCCGCCTGTTTTGTGTTGAAGAGTTGCATCCTCTCCGCCAGCCGCTAGACTCCATCATATTGATTGTGAAACAAAAGAGGTTGCCGTGGACGCCATACAAGGCAAAGCACTACAGGTTTCGGACGCCATCATTGCGTGCCAGTTAGACGGTAAAGGCGGTCTGTTACCCCTGGACGACAAAGACGTAGTACAGGGTGAGCGCCCGTGCTGGTTACATTTAAACTACACCCACCAGGAAAGTGCTAACTGGCTGGCCACAACACCGTTACTGCCTGATGCCGTGCGCGATGCGTTAAGTGGGGACAGCATGCGTCCTCGCGTGAGCCGCCTCGGCGATGGCACGATGATTACGCTGCGCAGTATTAACTTTAACAGCGAGTCACGCCCCGACCAGTTGGTAGCGATTCGGGTGTTTATCAACGATAAGCTGATTGTGTCGACGCGGCGGCGCAAAGTGTTTGCGATTGATGAAGTGCTCACCGATTTACAAAATGGCAATGGGCCAACGGACGGCGGCAGTTGGCTGGTGGATGTTTGTGATACGTTGACCGATCACACCAGCGAATTTATTGAAGACCTGCACGACAAAATCATCGAACTGGAAGATGCACTGCTCGATCAACAAGTGCCTCCGCGTGGACAACTGGCGCTGATTCGTAAACAACTGATCGTATTACGCCGCTATATGGCACCTCAGCGCGATGTCTATGCGCGTCTGGCCAGCGAACGATTACCCTGGATGAGTGATGACGATCGTCGGCGTATGCAAGAAGTGGCCGATCGACTGGGCAGGGGGCTGGACGACCTTGATGCCAGCGTTGCACGAACCGCCGTACTGGCCGATGAAATTGCCACCGTGATGGCGGACGCCATGAACCGCCGAACCTACACCATGTCGCTGCTGGCGATGGTCTTTTTGCCCGCCACGTTTTTGACGGGGCTGTTTGGGGTGAATTTAGGCGGTATACCCGGCGGTGAAAATCGTTATGGTTTCAGTATCTTTTGTATTCTGTTGGTCGGGCTGGCATTGGGTGTCACCTGGTGGCTGCACCGCAGACGATGGTTGTAGGAGGATGGCGCGATAAATGGGAAAGACGGGCGTAAAGCTGATCGAAATCAATAACTGTATCAGCACATTGGGGCAGAATTCATCTCGCAGGTGAATACAACGTCAAGCGATGGGCGTTGTGCTCCATATTGTCTTACTTCCTTTTTGAATTACTGCATAGCACATTGATTCGAGATACGCCGGCTGCCAGCCGGCTTTTTTTTGCCTGTTTGCAGGCCAGGGCAGAGACTTCTAACCTTAAAGATGTGCATGAATCAAAGAGAAGAGAGGAGGCCAGTATGCTTATTCTGCATCGACTCTACGCCCTGTCCGATCCGGTTCCCGTTGATCCGCCGCCCATGCCTGGGCCCAACCCAGACCCGATGCCAGAACCGCCAGATTTACCCGATCCGATTTTAGATCCACCGCCACACCATCATCAGCCGTGGCGGCACAACAGTTAGCGTATTTCGAGAACGTTCAGCCGTTGTTCAGCGTGAAAAGCGTCATCCTCTTCTGGCTGCCAGCCGGCAGGTTGCATTGGCAATTCTTCACGATCAAAAGCCATGTCACCGCCGTCAACCACTTCACTGCCGTGTTGAATGCCTTTGAAATCGAACAATTGGTGATCGGCCATATGTGAGGGCACCACGTTCTGCATCGCAGTAAACATGGTTTCAATGCGGCCCGGATGACGTTTATCCCAATCGCGGAGCATGTCTGCCACCACTTGACGCTGCAAGTTAGGCTGTGACCCGCACAGGTTACAAGGAATGATCGGGAAGCCTTTGGCTTGCGAGAATTTCTCGATATCTTTCTCGCGGCAGTAGGCCAGCGGGCGGATCACGATGTGTTTGCCATCGTCGCTCATTAATTTAGGCGGCATCCCTTTCATTTTTCCGCCATAAAACATATTTAAAAACAGCGTTTGCAAAATGTCATCGCGGTGGTGGCCCAAAGCAATCTTCGTGCAACCGAGCTCCGTTGCCGTGCGATACAAAATGCCGCGACGCAGACGAGAACACAGAGAGCAGGTGGTTTTCCCTTCGGGAATTTTCTCTTTAACGATGCTGTAGGTGTCCTCGTTGACAATCTTGTATTCCACGCCCAGTTTTTCCAGATATTCTGGCAAAATGTGCTCGGGAAAACCCGGTTGTTTCTGATCGAGGTTGACGGCTACCAGGCTAAAGGAAATGGGGGCGCTTTGCTGCAAACTGCGCAAAATTTCCAGCAGGGTATAGCTATCCTTGCCACCTGACAGACACACCATAATGCGGTCGCCGTCTTCAATCATATTGAAGTCGGCGATAGCTTCACCGACGTTGCGGCGGATGCGTTTCTGTAACTTATTGAGGTTGTATTGCTCTTTCTTTGAAACTTCTTGAATTTCTTGCATTATTTCAGGTCTCTATAACCAAAAGGGGCATGTAAGGGGCAACGTTTTTCACAGAGCTAACTTGTTATTCAGCATTTGTACCTGATCGCTGCTCAGCTCTTCTATCCACATCCCGTAGACCCTTTGCGCGTTCTTGTGCCCAATTTGGCTTGCGATAAAAGACGGATTCGCACCGGCAAACATAAGCCAGCAGGCAAAAGTATGCCGCGTATGGTACGGATTCCGACGACGAATTCCAGCACGTTTTACTGCGGCGTTCCACCTGGCACCAATGCTGGAAACGCTGTAACACGGTTTTTGCTCTCCCTCTATCATGCGCGGCATAAAAACGAAGTGTATGCGTTGAATAGCTGTTTTGCCGTATTCATCGATGATGAAACACGATGGTAGTCTTTGGCTGTAATGCAGTGAGTTCAGGCTGGTCACTGGGCAAATGCGAGATGCGCATTGATCAAGGGCTGGCTGTGGCTGAGTCAATGCTATATGCACTCTGAGAGTAGTATTGGGTAGGGCACCGGATCGAGACGAATAAGCGTGTTATCATTTTGTGCACCAAAGGGTTGAATTCAGCTACATTCTGCAAAGCGTTTTTTGAGGGTGCTCAGTGATAAAAAAATGGAGTTTGATTATCCTGTCTAAATTGCTACAGGGTTTAGCAATGGGTTTTTTTGCTGCTGGAGTTTTTGGCGCTGTCTGGAATATTTGGTTTTCAGCAGATCCGTTAAAATACGGGGTGTTAGCTCTGTGCATAGGTTCATGCATTCTGGGTTACTTAATCCATCGATTTGCAATCCTCAAAGTACATGATGACAGATTGGATCACGATCGACTGTAATTTTGCCAGCGTTATCAGCTATCTGTGCGGCAGAAGCATATGCAATGTGCAAAAGTAAAACCCTGCCAACTTAGCAGGGTTTTTTGTTTCTGTCCTGTACAGCGCCCGATTAAAGGATCATCTGCTCAGGCTTGCGTCCCTAAAGCGCAGCCGATCGTTCATGCGTTTTCTTTCGCGGCCTTGATTCAATAGATTCCCACTGCGGAACTGCGGAACTGCGGAACTGCGGAACTGCGGAACTGCGGAACTGCGGACTGTGTTGTGCCTGGTTGTTCTGCAACTTCATGCAGAGAAAGGCTGTTTTTACCCGCCACGCTGCCAGCAAACTGAATCGCAACATCCAGTGCAACAGTGTCACCCTCCTGATATACGGCCAAATGTTATTCTTCGTACAAACTCGCCCTCTATTTTACCAAGAAATATCTTATGTTTTCGATGGTGTGTTTAACACAGGGCGTTTGCCGTGTTAATGAATTAAACGAAATTAAAATGGAGACTAATCTTATTGCTTAATTTTACGAAGTTCCATTTTGGTTAATGTTTCGACTAATAGAGTAAGCCACTCCTGACAACGGATAGTGGTGAAGTAATGAACAAGAAGTGGCTAAGTATTATTGGTTTTACCGTGAGTTTTCCCTCATTAGCCAGTCCTCTAACGACCTATGGTGATATTGCCCAGATAGGTATTCCACTGACAGGTGCCGCTGTGGCGATTTTTAAGGAAGACTATCAGGGTTTTTGGCAATTGACAGAGGGCGCAGTTTATACCGCAGCAGCAACACATGCGTTGAAATATACGTTAAACCATACCCGGCCAAATGGCGGTAATTACTCTTTTCCGTCTGGGCACACGTCGGCGGCATTCCAGGGAGCATCATTTTTGCAAATGCGCTATGGCTACCAATGGGGCGTGCCTGCTTACGCATTGTCTGCATTGGTGGGCTATTCTCGGGTGCGTTCAGATAGCCATCACTGGCGGGATGTTGTGGCTGGCGCGGCGCTGGCCAGCGGGATTCAATATTTAATCACCCGGAAAGAAATGGGCTTGTCGAATTATTATTATAATGTGTCTGTTGATAAGCAGCGCTTTCAGGCTGGCATCGCCTATATTTTTTAAGGTGTTTCTTCATTCCAATGACAAATCCGCCTTTCAATTTGTGTAGAGATAAATAAAAAAGCCACCCTAAACTAAGGGTGGCAAAGGTTTACACACTACACATAACACTCTATTTTAGGCGGTTAGGGTGAGGGGACCGCCTTGCATGCATTAAACGTGTTTTAACTTAAACGGTTGATAAACGATTTCGAAGCATCGATTCTGTTGATTATTAATAGGTAGTAGACCTGAGCAGGCGTCATTCCTCCTAATCACCCACATCCTGTAAAGCCAAATCCCTATATAATTATTATCCAAATGTTTATCACGGTAATTATTTTCTGCACTTTATGTGCACTCATTTTGCTATCTACAGTCAGTAACGGATGGACGTGATTTTTTTAAATACAATCGGATTGTTATCTGAAAATTTAAGTCATAACCCTCCTTATTATTCCAATAACGGGAGGGGGGAAGGACGCGGGGCGCGATAAACCGCACTGCGTTCAGATTTACCGTCAATCCCCTGTGATTTTGCTGCCTCTCGGCGCGTGTCGCGCAGCTGGCACTTTCCACACCCTGTGCCAGGGTTAATTACAGGAGGTGAAAGCCATGAAACGTGATGTATTGAACGAAGAGGATTACGACGAAGTGTGCCGGGTGATTGGCGATGCGGTGGTAGTGCTGGCTGAAAATGGTGATAACACCAGTCGCAGTGCGTTAGCGCAACTGCTGCAAAAAACACTCAATGAACGGCACTATGACGATCGCGATGAACAAAAAATTCTCGCGCACGCCATTCGTCTGGTTAAACCCTGATATCTCAGCGCATCGCGGCGGGGATTCTGCTACACTCCTGCTCCCATAATTTTGCCCAGAGAGTTCGCCGTGAGCGCATTTTCCACATTAAACGCATTATCAGAATCTCAGCTCAGTAACCTGTCCTCTCTGGGCTATCTCCAGATGACGCCAGTGCAGGCTGCCGCTTTGCCTGTCGTGCTTGCCGGACGTGATGTGCGTGCCCAGGCACAAACCGGCAGCGGTAAAACGGCTGCCTTTGGAATCGGTTTAATTCATCGTTTAGACAGTGCGTTATATAAAACGCAGTCACTGGTGCTTTGCCCAACGCGAGAATTGGCCGATCAAGTGGCGCAAGAATTACGCCGTCTGGCGCGTGCCACGGCAAACGTGAAAATTTTGACCCTGTGTGGCGGTCAGCCGATGAATGCCCAGCGTGATTCACTGAACAGTCACGCCCCGCACATTGTCGTGGGCACGCCGGGACGTATTCTTGACCACCTGAAGCGTGGGTCACTGTCGCTGGATGCGCTGCAAACCATCGTCCTTGATGAAGCCGATCGTATGTTAGACATGGGCTTTCGCGATGATTTAGATGCCATCTTGCAAGATTTGCCGGTTAATCGCCAAACCCTGCTGTTTTCCGCCACCTGGCCGCAAGATATTGTCCGTCTCAGCACACGCTACCAACGCGAGCCAGAAGCCATTGAAATGGGCGGTACGGCGGAACTCCCCGATATTGAACAAACATTTTATGAAGTTAACGGACACGAAAAAATCCGTGCGTTAGCCGGACTGTTGAGCCAACAGTTACCAGCCGCCTGTGTGGTTTTTTGCAACATGAAGCGTGAATGTGACGACGTTGTTCAGGCGTTGAACGGTCAGGGCATTGATGCGCTCTCACTGCATGGCGATCTTGAACAGCGCGATCGTGACCAGGTGATGATTCGGTTTGCCAACGGCAGTTGTCGCGTTTTGGTGGCAACCGATGTTGCGGCACGTGGCCTTGATATTAAAGATCTGCCGCTGGTGGTGAATTTGGCGCTGGCGTGGGATCCTGAAGTCCATGTTCACCGCATTGGGCGCACGGCGCGCGCGGGACAAAAAGGCGTGGCAGTGAGTTTTGTGGCGGCAGATGAAATGGTAAGGGCGCACGCGGTTGAAGCGTTTCTCGCCAAAAAGCTGCAATGGCAATCCACGGCATCCCTGCTGCGCGCCACGGTATTACCGCTGGAAGCGCTGCATGTTACCTTGTGCATTGACGGTGGGCGCAAGGCAAAAATTCGCCCAGGCGACGTGCTGGGCGCATTGACCTCTGAAGGCGGTATTTCAGGAGAGCAGGTAGGTAAAATCAGCCTGACGCAAACCCACGCCTATGTGGCCGTGAAACCCGATATTGCCCGTCAGGCCATGAAACAACTGCAGCAGGGCAAGATCAAGGGGAAAACCTGTCGCGCGCGCCTGCTGAAGTAAATCTTACAGCTTAGTGACTTCCGGGGCCTTCGCCAGCAGTGACGCGGCCTCGGCAGTCAGTTGCAGGAAATGGGCGGTTTTTTCATGCAACTCAATGGCTGCTACATCTTGCCAGGTTTCATGAAATAAGAAGGTATTTTGATCTTCGGTGCTGCGGTATAAATCGTAATGAATATTTCCTGCTTCCGCACGGCTGGGTGCCACGCAGGCGGTGAGTACACGTTGCAGATTTTCTGCTTCGCCCGGTTTCGCCACTAATTTTGCTATCACCAGTAAATTCTTGCTCATCACCTTTCCTTTTTAAATAAGGCGGTGCCCGAAGTGAGCACCGCCACAGGAGTCTGCCACATTTTTACAGGCGGTGTTTAACCTGAAATGAGGCTAGTCATCCTGGACCGTTTTTCCCGCCATCTGTGCCAGCCAGTGATAGCGACGTTGGACATCTTCCGCGGCTTCTTGCCATAAGGCTTTCGCCACCTCAGGCTGCTGGCGGTTTAACCGCCGGAAACGCTGCTCATTCATCAAGGCTTCACCGAGGTCGGCCGACGGCGGACGTGAATCTAATGCCAGTGGCACTTTCCCTTCATCGGCGCGACGGGGATCAAAGCGGTACAACGGCCAGAAGCCGGAGGCGGTGAGCTGGCGCATTTGGTCGTGACTGAGGGCTAGGTCATAGCCGTGCTCTTCACAGGGGCTGTACGCAATAATCAGTGATGGGCCGGGATAGGCTTCTGCTTCCTGAATCGCTTTCACCGTTTGATTGAGCTGTGCACCGAGTGAAATCTGCGCGACGTACACATGACCATACATCATCATGCTGACGCCCAAATCTTTACGCGCTTTGCGTTTGCCTTGTTCGCCAAACTTCGTGACGGCGCCCAGTGGGGTGGCTTTCGAGGCCTGACCGCCGGTATTGGAATAACACTGGGTATCCAGCACCAAAATATTGACGTTTTCCGTCAGACTCAGCACATGATCCAGCCCGCCAAAGCCAATGTCATATGCCCAGCCATCGCCGCCTACCAGCCAAATGGATTTATCCACCAAGGCATCGGCATCGGTGGCCAACTGACGGGCGTCTTCATCATCAACATCCTGCAACTGCACGCGCAAGTCGTTTATTAAACGGCGTAAGGTCGGGGTGTCATTATCGGGTTGGCGTAGCGCACTGACGAGAGCGGCGGGCAGCTTGTCGGCCTGTTGTGTCAATAAGCGCATCACACGTTGGCGATGTTGATCGGTGGTCAGGCGGAAGCCGAGGCCAAATTCTGCATTGTCTTCAAACAGTGAGTTGGCCCATGCCGGGCCGCGCCCTTCAGCGTTGGTGGTCCAGGGCGTAGAAGGTAAATTTCCGCCGTAGATGGAGGAACACCCGGTGGCGTTTGCAATCATCAGGCGATCGCCATACAGCTGCGTCAGGAGCTTAAGGTACGGCGTTTCACCACAGCCGGAGCAGGCACCTGAGTATTCAAACAGCGGGCTAATTAGCTGCGAAGTACGAATATCAATGCGTTCTATCTGGTTGGCATCAATCTCAGGTAGGGCGAGGAAGAAATCATAATGCGTTTTTTCCTCTTCAACGTGTGCCAGCCGATCGCGCATGTTAATGGCTTTAATTGAAGGATCCTGCCGGTCTTTGGCCGGGCACACTTCCACACACAGGTTACAGCCGGTGCAATCCTCGGGTGCTACCTGCAGCACATACTTTTGCCCACGCATGTCTCGTGCTTTGACATCCAGAGAGTGCAGGCTCGCTGGCGCATCGTGTAGCGCTTCTGGCTGAACCACTTTGGCTCGAATGGCCGAATGCGGACAGGCCGCCACGCAGTGATTGCACTGGGTACAGAGATCGGGCTGCCAGATAGGGATAGCTTCTGCGATATTGCGCTTTTCCCACTGGGTAGTGCCGAGCGGCCAGGTGCCATCCGGCGGCAGAGCTGAAACCGGCAACGCATCACCTAAACCGGCCAGCATCGCGGCGGTGACCGTTTTGACAAAATCGGGGGCTGCATCGGAGACCACCGGAGGGCGTTGCGGGCTGCTGGTATCAACGGCTTGCAGCGGTACCGCTTCAAGGGCATTACGCGCCAGCGCCAGCGCTTGCCAGTTACGTTCAACGACGTCTTGTCCTTTGCTGCTGTAGCTGCGGGCAATCGCATTTTGTAATGCGGTGAATGCCGTATCGCCGGGCAGTACGCGCGTCAGCTCGAAAAAGGCCATCTGCATCACGGTATTAATTCGCGCACCGAGCTGGCATTCACGGGCGATTTTAGCCGCATTAATCACAAACAGCCGGGCGTGTTTCTGATGAAGTACGGCCTGAACTTCCTGTGGCAGGCGTGACCAGACTTCATCGGCTGCATAAGGTGTGTTGAGCAGAAAAATACCGCCGGGTTTCAACTGCTCCGCCATACGATATTTATCAATAAACTGCAGTTGATGGCAGCCGACGAAATCCGCTTGTTCAATCAAATAGGCGGCATGGATGGGATGCTCACTGACGCGCAGATGGGAGACCGTGAGGCCGCCGGCTTTTTTCGAGTCATAAACGAAATACCCTTGCGCGTGTAATGGTGTGCCGTTACCAATAATTTTAATATTGTTTTTGGTGGCTGAAACGCTGCCATCACTGCCCAGGCCGTAAAACAGCGCTTCGAGTTTTGCGCGTGATGGCAGGGTGTTCTCCTGCAGTGGCAGCGAGAGATGCGTTACATCGTCGTAAATCCCGACCGTGAAGCGTGCGGGCGGCTGAGGTTCACTTAATGCCTTATAAACAGCCATCGCGCAGGCTGGGCCAAATTCTTTGGAAGACAGGCCATAGCGACCGCCGATCACCCGGGGTAAGTGGCTGCGATCGCCGCGACTGTAGGCTTCTGCGACAGCGGTCATCACATCGAGATACAAGGGTTCAGCCAACGCACCGGGTTCTTTGGTGCGATCCAATACGGCAATGCGTTCAGCACTCTGGGGGATCACACTCAGCAGGTGTTCAGCAGAGAAGGGACGGTATAAACGTACTTTGACCACGCCCACCTTTTCGCCGCGTTGCAGCAGGGCATCAATCACCTCTTCACAGGTGCCAATCGCAGAACCCATCACCACGATCACGCGCGTGGCGTCAGGATGCCCGTAGTATTCAAACGGCTGATAGTGGCGTCCCGTTTCCCCGGCAAATGCCGCCATGGCCTGTTCGACGTGCTCACAGGTGGCGTTATACCAGGGATTGGTGGCCTCGCGCGATTGGAAATAGGTATCGGGATTCGCGGAAGTGCCGCGAATAACCGGATGGTCAGGGGAGAGCGCGCGAGCGCGATGCGCCTCAATGGCCGACTGTGGCATCAGGGTGCGCAGCGTCTGGTCAGAGAGGGGCACGATTTTGTTGATTTCGTGGGAGGTACGAAAGCCATCAAAAAAATGGATAAAAGGGATACGGCTATTCAAGGCTGCCATTTGGGAAATCAGTGCAAAATCTTGTGCCTCCTGCACATTGCTGGCACATAACATGGCGCAACCCGTTTGGCGCACGGCCATGACATCCGAGTGGTCACCAAAAATTGATAAGGCATGGGTGGCCACCGTGCGCGCGGCAACATGCAACACAAACGGCATCATTTGGCCCGCCAGCTTATACAGCGTCGGGATCATCAACAGCAATCCCTGCGAGGAGGTAAAGGAGGTGGAGAGTGCGCCCGTTTGCAATGCGCCGTGCACGGTGGCGATAGCACCCGCCTCGGACTGCATTTCAACCACCCGGGGGACATCGCCCCAGATATTTTGACTGCCTTCGCCAGACCAGCTATCAGCCAGCTCTGCCATGGTCGAGCTTGGCGTAATGGGGTAGATAGCGATAACTTCGCTGGTGCGAAATGCAACGGAGGCAACAGCGCCGTTGCCATCAGTGGTAATCATAAGGAGCCCTTGCATGGTGACAATAATGTGCCGATTAAACGGACAATCTGTAAAAATTTTGGCACTCAGCTGTCCTGCTCGCTTTTGCTTTTGTGGTAAAACAGGATGAAATGTGGCAATTCGTGCGTTGAAAAAGCACGAATTTCACAATGTGGCTGATATTCAGCCGATGATCATTATGGGTGAGGGCGTTCACCAGCGTGCCTGGCCTGCTGGCCGCCATTAACGTGATATATTGCCCATCAGCAGCGGGGCATTGCGTGTTTTCAACCCCTACTGCGTGCGGGAAATCAATCAAGGACATTGCCGGTGCTAAAAGAAAATTTTAATGAATTACAGCTCTTTTTGGTGGTGGCACAGGAACGCAGTTTTACCAAAGCGGCAGCAAAACTGGATGTCACGCAGTCGGCGCTGAGTCATGCCATAAAAGCGCTGGAGACGCGTCTGAATATGCGTTTATTAACCCGGACAACCCGCAGTGTGGCACCCACAGAAGCAGGTGAAAGGGTGATTGCCTGTTTGACGCCGCGTCTGGCAGAGCTGGAACGAGAACTGCTGGCGGTGTTGCAGATGAATGGTACGGCGACGGGCAAACTGCGCTTGTCCGCTGGCGAGCACGCGGCGCGGAAAATCGTCTGGCCTAAATTAAAGCCGTTCTTGCTGGCTTATCCTGATATTCATGTTGAGTTGGTGGTAGATAATGGATTCGTCGATATTGTGGAAGGGCGATTTGATGCTGGTATACGCTTAGGTGAAAGCGTTGATAAAGATATGGTGGCGGTAAAAATAGGCCCGGATATGCGTATGGCCGTTGTGGGATCGCCAGCCTACTTTGCCGAGCATTCGCGACCTGAAACGCCACATGACCTTCAACACCATCGTTGTATCAATATGCGATTGCCGACCGCCGGGGGCATTTACCACTGGGAATTTGAAAAAGCCGGTAAACCGCTGCGTGTAAGGGTAGAAGGACAACTGACGTTCAACTTGCTTGCCGAAAGAATCGACGCCGTACTGGCGGGATTCGGCCTCGCGTGTGTACCGGAGGACATGATTGCGGAACAGGTTGCGCAAGGAGAGCTGGTGCAGGTCTTGCAAGCGTGGTGCCCAACGTTTCCCGGCTATTACCTTTACTATCCCAGTCGTAAACAGCACCCGCATGCTTTCTCACTGATGATTGAGGCGTTGCGACAGTCTGATTAAGGGGTGAGCACCTGACGAGACGCAAGCCCCTCACCAGGCTGACCATTACGCTAGCTGCGCGTAATCCGCTTCAGAAACCGGCTCCAGCCACTCATTTGTGGCACCTTCTGCAGGAACGGCGATGGCGATGTGTGCAAACCAGCTGTCTTTGGTTGCCCCATGCCAGTGTTTTGTTCCTGCGGGAATATTCACTACATCACCGGCCTGCAGACGTCGCGCGGGCTGATTCCATTCCTGATACCAGCCGTTGCCGCCAGTGACCAGCAGAATTTGCCCGCCTTTATGATGGATGTGCCAGTGATTACGACACGCTGGCTCAAAGACCACGTTGCCAATATTAAGGCCTTCGGTTGAGAGCATATTCAAATAACTGGTGCCCTGAAAATAGCGTGCAAAGGCGGTATTTTCTTCCCCTTTTGGAAAGATACCATTGCCGTCAAAGGGTTGATTCATGGTGACTCCCTGAGCGATGTATTTGTTGTGCACTGACGTGTCGCCAGGTCACAGGTCGTGGTACCTAGCATAATGGGATGAGAGATAAAGATAATCAGGCGCAAAAGGATAGGCGCTATGAGCAGGGTTCATAAATAGAGCACACGACAAATAAACGCTGTAACGTTAAGAATAACGGTGACTTATGGCCAGTCTCCCGCATAAAGGCGCTGGCACTAAAGGTTAATAAAATGAAAGTCGCTGAAAAGAATCAGGTTAAGGGCGATAACAGAAAGCGTAAAAAAACATTTCAGTGCTCGACCTTTGTTTATTAGTCATTTATTCTGATTGCGCATTTAATAGTCACATTTCCCGGAGTACGTCAATGAGAGTAGCGAGCATTTTCTTTGTCGCTTTCGTGCTATCTGCGTGTAGCAGCACGGATAACGAACCCCCACAGCAGGCAACCGCTGCGCACGTGAATCCCCGCGTGATGATGTCTGATTTAGCCAGTCAGGCCTGTGCGAATGCCGGTGGGACGCTGGCACTGTCGCGTCAACTGGACGGGAGCTCTGCAGGAATGTGCCAGATGGCGAATGGCCGTCGTTGCAGTGAGACGGCGCTGATCGCCGGAGGTTGCGCCCGGTAATCACCAGGCGCAATAAGACACTCAGGGTGTGACGAGATTGGGGCACTGTACGCCAGACGCCAGTTGCTGCAGGTTTTGCAGCGTGGTCTCTGAAATGCTGGTCAGGGCCTCAGCCGTTAAGAAGGCCTGGTGACCGGTAAAGAGAACGTTGTGGCACGCTGACAGACGGCGAAACACGTCATCCTGAATCACATCATTAGACTTATCCGCAAAGAACAGATCGCGCTCATTCTCATAGACATCCATGCCCAACGCACCAATTTTTGACTGTTTCAGCGCCTCAATGGCCGCCTGTGAATCAATCAAACCGCCACGACTGGTATTAATGATCATCACACCGTCCTTCATGGCGGCAAAGGCCGTTGTATCCAGTAAATGATGATTTTCTGGTGTTAATGGACAGTGCAAGCTGATCACATCAGATTCACGGTACAGCGTGGGCAGGCTGACGTACTCGACACCCAGTTCCAACGCTTGTGCGCTGGGATAGGGATCGTGCGCGAGCAGGCGCATGCCAAAGCCTTTCAAGATGCGCAGTGTTGCAACACCAATTTTTCCCGTGCCAATCACGCCTGCCGTTTTGCCATACATATTGAACCCGGTTAAGCCCTCAAGGGAAAAATTGGCATCTCGGGTACGTTGATAGGCGCGATGGATGCGGCGGTTCAGCGTCATCATTAAACCAATCGCATGTTCAGCGACGGCTTCTGGCGAGTAGGCTGGCACGCGAACCACCTGTAAACCCAGCGCCTGTGCGGCATCCAGATCGACATTATTAAAGCCCGCGCAGCGTAACGCGATGTGCTTAACGCCCTCTTTTTTTAGCGCTTCCAGTACCGGCTGGCTGGCATCATCATTGACAAAAATGCACACCGCATCAGCACCTGCCGCTGTTTTAGCCGTGTGAGTATCAAGCTGAAAATCAAAATACTGCAGAGAAAAGCCAAAGTGTTCATTGACCTGTTCAAGGTACTTCTGGTCATATTGACGCGTACTGTAAACGGCGATTTTCATCCAAATGATCCTCCATCATCAAACCTGCCTGACATCATAGTCTTTTATCCCGACAACCGGCAGCGCCAAACCGGCATTTGCTGAGAAAAGCAGCGTCTGGCGGGGAAGTTCTTCACGCTATCGGCGTCTTCTGCCATCATTAAGGCTGTTTTACAGGGAAACGTCATTCGTTGAGGGAAGCATGGGTCGTGGCGTAAAAATTTTTCTCGCCGCCATATTGGCAATCATTTTGCTGTTACTGGGTATGGCGCTGACGGTGACGCAGTGGTTACCCCGTCTGGCGGGCATCTGGCTGCCTGCAGATACGCAGATAGCCCTTAACGGACATCCACGCTGGCGTGCAGGCGGCTTATGGTTTCCTGATATTCGCTATATAGTGGGCGACTGTGAGCTGGCCCGCGTCAGTGATGCCAGTTTACGTTGGCAGCAGCAACGCTGGCAGGCGCATGCCGATGCGGTCACCCTCGACAGCGAATGCTTCGCGAAGCTGCCCTCAACAGCGTCTACTTCTGACGCACCGACATCATTAGCGCAGTGGCAATCGTTGCTGCCGCCTTCTCAACTCACGGTGGGACGCTTTAGCCTGTTGCCGTGGCAGGCGTGGGCGGGGCGCCTGGATATCACGCTCTCGCCGCAACAGCAGCAACTGCACTGGCAGGGGGAGAAACTGCAGCTAGATGCGCAGCTTGATGGGCGAGTTTTACGCCTGACCTCTTTGCAGGTCACGGACCCCGCGTTACCGAGTCCCGTCAATCTTCAGGGAGAGTTTAGGCTCCCTGAATTTGCAGACGGTTTGCCCGACAGCGGCACGCTGGCGGCCACCTTAAGCGTCAGCGCTGTCCCTGCGCCTTTGACGCTGCATCTTGACTGGCAACAGCAGTCGGGTATTGCGCGCGTAGAGGCCGCCGGGCAGCAGACACCCTTGATTACGCTGCCGTGGGAAGCGACGCCAGAGAAAATCACCGTCAATGGTGGGCAATGGCAGTGGCCATGGGCGGCGCAGACGCTGTCGGGTGGGCTCAGTGTCAGCGTGAAAGATTTTCAACAGGGATTGTCAGCCACCGAAATTACCGGCCGTTTAAATGTCTTAACCAAAGGAAAAGGGGGCATTGGCAACGTCGTGGCGTCGTTTGGCCCTGGCAAGTTGGACTGGCAAACCAGCCAACTGCCTTTTCGCATCACCGGAACCAGTAAATTACAAGATCTGATGTTTTTTGCCGGGCTGCCAGGTGAAATCACCGGGCCTGTGCTGGATCCTGTTCTGCGGTTATCTCCGGGTTCCTTATTACGACTGCGCGGCAAACTGCTTTCCACTCTGGAGGTTGATGAAGCCCGTTGGCCACTGGCTGGCGTTACTGTCTCGACCCAGGGGATTGAAGGGCGGCTACAAGCCATTCTGAAAGCCCACGACCCGCAGATGGGGCAATTTACGCTACATTTGGATGGCCGCGCTGAGGGGTTTTGGCCGGATAAAGGGCGCTGGGACTGGCGTTACTGGGGCAATGGCAACATGACGCCACTAAAGGCGCGCTGGGACCTGAATGGACGCGGAAGCTGGCATGACACGCTGATCAAGCTGGATTCACTGTCAACCGGCTTCGATAAACTGAGTTACGGGCTGGCAGATATGGGCGCGCCGCGCTTAACGTTGGCGAAACCGATTCTGTGGCAGCGCGACAGCGAGCATCCTGCCTTTAGCGGGTCATTATTGCTTCATGCCCAAGAGACGCGCTTTGCGAACGGCGGTTATTTACCGCCTTCTGAAATCAATATCGAGGTGACAGGTCGTGACCCGGCGTGGTTTTTGTGGCGTGGCGACTTGCGTGCGCGTGCGATTGGCCCGGTACGGATGTCCGGGCGTTGGGACGGTGAACGATTACGTGGTCAGGCGTGGTGGCCGGAACAAACGCTGACCGTTTTTCAGCCGCTGATCAGCCCCGCATTGAAAATGGATATTCGCGAGGGAACATTGCGCGCGCAGGTGGCCTTCTCGGCGGCCAGCGATCAAGGTTTCGAAGCCGGCGGGCACTGGGTGGTAAAAGCGGGTGCAGTGCGTATGCCGGATAACGACATCAGCGGCATTGATTTTGCGCTGCCGTTTCGCCTGAAAAACAGTGAATGGCAACTCGGGACAAAACGCCCGGTGGCCCTGCGCATCAAATCGATTGAAAACCAGATCGCCCTGCAAAACTTCACGGCCGATTTACAAGGCACCTATCCCTGGCAGGAGAACAAGCCGTTAACCTTAAGTCATGTTGGCGTTGAACTGCTGGGTGGGGAAATGAAAATGGACAAGCTGGCAATGCCGCAGCACGAAGCAGCAGTGGTGACACTGCGTGGCATTGATATGAGTCGCCTGATTGCGGCAATCAAAGTGAACCAGTTTGCGCTATCCGGGAAGGTGAACGGTGAATTGCCATTGTGGCTTGAGCATCCGCAGTGGTTGGTGAAAGAGGGATGGATAGCCAACGATGGCCCACTGACTTTACGCATGGACAAAGAGGTTGCAGATGCGATTTCCGCCAACAATATGGCGGCCGGTGCGGCACTGGACTGGCTGCGCTATATGGAGATTTCGCGCTCATGGGCAACAATTAACCTGAGTAACCTCGGCATCTTGACCATGAAGTCAGATGTTGAAGGTAACAGCCGTTTTAGCGATAAAGATCAGCGTGTTTCACTGCACTACTCACATGAAGAAAATCTGTTTCAACTCTGGCGCAGTCTGCGCTTCGGCGATAATTTGCAATCCTGGGTGGAAGACAACGCCACTCTGCCATCGAAAAAGGAAACCCGCGATGTGCGTAAACCCTAATGGGATAGTTCTCCTGCTGGCGACACTTCTGCTCGCTGGATGTATTCCTCGTATTGAAGTGGCGGCACCCAAGGAGCCGATTACCATCAATATGAACGTAAAAATTGAACATGAAATTCATATTAAAGTTGATAAAGACGTGGAGGCGCTGCTGAAAAATCAGAGCGATCTTTTCTAATGTACAAACGCATGGTGGCAATCGTATTGGGCAGTTTTCTGCTCGCGACGGGCGCGCACGCGCTGACGTTGGATGAGGCCAGAACGCAAGGGCGCGTGGGGGAAACCTTAAACGGCTATCTGGCGGCGCGCGTCAGCGATCAGGAGATCCAGGCATTAGTGATGCGCATCAATCAGGGCCGTGAAGCGCAGTATCAGCGTATCGCTGTGCAGAATAAGCTCACCGCCGCAGAAGTGGGGCGCATCGCAGGAGAAAAGTTGGTGTCGCGGGCCGGCAAAGGTGAATTTGTGCGCGGTATTAATGGGCAGTGGTTACAAAAAGAGTAAGGCGGGAAGGGCTCCCGCCTGCGATAAACTTATGCGCTGACCAGTTGGGTGATAGCGTCTTTAGCGTCGGTTTGCGCTTTGGTGGCTACTTCCGGACCGTAAGCGATACCTTCTGCAAACACAAAGTTGACGTCGGTAATACCGATAAAGCCAAGGAACAGTTTCACGTAGGGCGTCAGTAAATCGGTCGGGGTATCTTTGTGGATACCGCCACGGCTGGACAGCACGATAGCGCGTTTGCCAGTGACCAGACCTTCCGGGCCTGCTTCGGTATAGCGGAAGGTCACGCCAGCACGGGCAATCAGGTCGAAGTAGTTCTTCAACTGCGTCGGAATGTTGAAGTTGTACATCGGCGCGGCCAGCACAATCACATCATGGGCATTCAGTTCGGCAATCAGCTCATCAGACAGTGCCAGTGCAGACTGCTGACGCGGCGACAGTTCTGCATCAGAGGGACGCAGTGCACCGACCAGCTCACCATCCAGCACAGGAATGGGATTCGCGGCCAGATCACGTACAGTCACGCTGTCGCCTTTTTCTTTCGCTTGCTCAACGTAGAAATCAGCCAGTTGGTTAGACTGCGAGTAGCCGGCGAGAATACTGGATTTTAGCACTAATACTTTGCTCATAATCTTGTCCTGTCTGTTAAAGGAAGGCTGCATGCCTCAATGGGTTACACTTTAGGGAGTATTACCCGCCAGTGAAAGCGCAATATTTTGCGTTCGCTCTTCGAATTTTTTGAATAACATCCTGCAGCACGTCATAAAGGCCGTCTGTGATACACTTTCGCCCGCTTAACAGAATGAAGAGAAGCGGTACAGCCGCTCCAACCTGGAATAGAAAACATGTCAAATATCCCCGCCAGCCTGAACGCGCTGTTTCCTCGTCTGGACGGCCTGATGTTGAAAGACAAACAACGCCTGCAGCGACGTATACACGGGGCCCGGAAGGTCAAAAGTCCTGAGGCGCAGGAGAAGATTGCCGCCGAGTTAGCGCTGGACATTGAAACCGGCTTACAACGGGTTGCCCAACGCCAGGCGGCGACACCCGCGATCCATTTTCCTGACAATTTACCGGTTAGTCAGAAGCAGCAAGCGATTGCAGAGGCGATTGCCGCGCATCAGGTAGTCATCGTTGCGGGTGAAACGGGCTCCGGAAAAACCACCCAATTGCCCAAAATTTGTCTGGCGTTGGGGCGTGGCGTGCGCGGCTTGATTGGCCATACGCAGCCTCGTCGTCTGGCTGCCCGCACAGTGGCGAACCGCATTGCGGAGGAGTTAGAAACGTCGCCGGGTGGTTGCGTGGGTTACAAGGTGCGCTTCACCGATCAGGTTAGCGACCTCACGCAGGTCAAGCTGATGACCGACGGTATTTTGCTGGCCGAAATCCAGCAAGATCGCCTGCTGATGCAATATGACACCATCATTATTGATGAAGCGCATGAACGCAGCCTGAACATTGATTTCCTGCTCGGCTATTTGCGTGAATTGCTGCCGCGTCGTCCCGATCTCAAAGTGATCATCACATCGGCCACTATCGATCCCCAACGTTTTTCCCGCCATTTTAATAATGCGCCAGTGATTGAAGTGTCCGGGCGCACGTATCCGGTGGAAGTCCGCTATCGCCCGGTGGTCGAAGAGGCTGAGGATACCGATCGCGATCAATTACAGGCCATTTTTGATGCGGTCGATGAGCTGGGCCACGAAAGCCGTGGTGATATCCTGATTTTTATGAGCGGTGAGCGTGAAATCCGCGATACCGCCGATGCATTAATGCGCCGTGATTTGCCGCATACCGAGATTTTACCGCTGTATGCGCGGCTGTCGAACAGTGAGCAAAACCGCGTTTTTCAGTCACATGCAGGACGCCGTATTGTGCTGGCCACCAACGTGGCAGAAACCTCGTTAACGGTACCCGGCATTAAATATGTTATTGATCCCGGTACCGCGCGTATCAGTCGCTATAGCTACCGCACCAAAGTACAGCGCCTGCCTATTGAGCCGGTTTCGCAGGCGTCGGCCAACCAGCGTAAAGGGCGTTGTGGACGCGTTTCGGAAGGGATCTGCATCCGCCTCTATTCGGAAGACGATTTTCTCAGCCGTCCGCTGTTTACCGATCCCGAAATTTTGCGCACCAATCTGGCCTCGGTTATTTTGCAAATGACCGCGTTGGGGCTGGGCGATATTGCCGCGTTTCCTTTTGTGGAAGCGCCTGATAAACGCAATATTCAGGACGGTGTCCGTCTGTTAGAAGAACTGGGTGCGTTACAGCAACCCGAAGAGGGGCAGTACCGACTCACGGCCCTGGGGCGACAGCTCTCGCAACTGCCGGTCGATCCCCGTCTGGCACGCATGGTGTTGGCCGCCAACACCACTGCCAGCGTGCGGGAAGTGATGATTATTGTTTCCGCGTTGTCGATTCAGGACCCGCGTGAACGTCCCGCAGACAAGCAACAAGCCTCCGACGAGAAGCACCGCCGTTTTGCCGATAAAGAATCCGACTTTCTGGCTTTTGTGAACTTATGGGATTACCTGCAAGAGCAGCAAAAAGCCTTGTCGTCCAGCCAGTTCCGTCGTTTGTGCAAAACCGATTATCTGAATTACTTGCGCGTACGTGAATGGCAGGATGTGTACACCCAACTGCGGCAGGTTGTTCGTGAACTGGGCTTGCAAATTAACAGTGAACCGGGCGATTTTCGCGGCATCCACAGTGCACTGCTGACAGGATTGTTGTCGCATATCGGTCAAAAAGACAGTGACAAAAATGAATTCAGCGGTGCGCGTAATGCGCGCTTTATGCTGTTTCCCGGCTCGGGCTTATTTAAGAAGCCGCCAAAATGGACCATGGTGGCAGAACTGGTCGAGACCAGCCGCCTGTGGGGACGCGTCGCCTCGCGGATTGAACCTGAGTGGATTGAACCACTGGCGGGGCATCTGACTAAGCGCAGCTACAGTGAACCCCACTGGGAGAAAAGTCAGGGTGCGGTGATGGCGACAGAAAAAGTCACGCTGTACGGGCTGGCCATCGTCGCCGCGCGTAAAGTGAATTACGGTGCCATCGACCCGCTACTGTCGCGCGAATTGTTTATTCGCCACGCGCTGGTGGAGGGTGAGTGGCAGACGCGCCATGCCTTTTTCCGGGCTAACCAAAAATTACGGGCAGAAGTCGAAGAGTTGGAGCACAAGAGCCGTCGTCGTGACATCTTGATCGACGACGAAGCGCTGTTTGCTTTTTACGACCAACGCGTGGGTAACGATGTCGTTTCCTCGCGCCATTTCGACAGTTGGTGGAAAAAGACCAGCCCGCAGCAACCCGAGTTGCTGAACTTTGAAAAAGCCATGCTGTTCAAAGAAGGGGCTGAAAAAGTCAGTAAACTGGATTTCCCTAATTTCTGGCAACAAGACGCGCTGAAATTACGCCTAAGCTACCAGTTTGAACCGGGGGCGGATGCTGACGGGGTGACATTACATATCCCATTGCCCTTGTTAAACCAGGTACAAGAGCAGGGCTTTGAGTGGCAAATTCCAGGGCTGCGCCGTGAATTAATTATCGCGCTGATTAAATCGTTACCTAAGCCTTTGCGCCGTCATCTGGTGCCCGCACCCAACTATGCCGAAGCCTTCTTAGGACGTGTCACCGCGCTGGAACTGCCCTTGTTAGATGCGCTTGAGCGCGAGTTTCGGCGTATGACGGGCGTGACGGTTGAACGCGACGCCTGGCAGTGGGAACAGGTGCCCGATCATCTTAAAATGACATTCCGTGTGGTGGATGAGCATAACCGCACATTGCGGGAAGGCAAAAGCCTGCTTGCGTTGCGCGACGCGCTAAAAGAGCAGGTGCAGGAAACGCTGTCCAATGTCGCGGACGATGGGTTGGAGCAGCGGGGTTTGCACATCTGGAGCTTTGGCGACCTGCCCAATCGTTTTGAGCAAAAGCGTGGAAACTACAGTGTGCAGGCCTGGCCCGCATTGGTGGATGAGAAAGACAGTGTGGCGATCCAACTTTTTGAATCGCAACATGCCCAGCAAAAAGCCATGTGGCGGGGTCAACGCCGTCTGTTGTTGCTAAACATTCCTTCGCCGGTGAAATACCTGCACGAAAAATTACCCAATAAAGCCAAGTTGGGCCTCTATTTTAATCCGTATGGCAAAGTCTTAGAGTTGATCGATGACTGTATTGCCTGTGGCGTGGATAAATTGATTGCCGAGTATGGTGGGCCAACGTGGAGTGAAAGTGGCTTTACGCAATTGCACGATAAAGTGCGGGCTGAATTAAATGACACGGTAGTAGGCATTGCGAAGCAGGTCGAGCAAATACTCACGCTGGTATTTGCCATCAATAAGCGTCTGAAAGGGCGTGTCGACATGACAATGGCACTGGCCTTATCCGATGTAAAAGCGCAAATGAGTGGGCTGGTATATCGCGGTTTCGTCACGCAAAACGGTTACCAACATCTGGCCGATACGCAGCGATATTTACAGGCGATTGAACGTCGTCTGGAAAAATTACCGGTTGATCCACACAGCGATCGCGCCCGGATGCTGAAAGTGGAGACTATACAGCAGGCCTGGAATCGCTGGCTGAATAAGCTCCCCGTCGAACGTCGCGACGACGAGGACGTACAGCAGGTGCGTTGGATGATTGAAGAGTTGCGCGTCAGTTATTTTGCTCAACAATTGGGGACGCCATTTCCTATTTCAGAAAAGCGTATTTTACTGGTAATGGAGCAACTTTCTGCCTAAAAAAAAACAACCCTGATAAAGGGTTGTTTCTCATTGTATGAGAGAGATCGTAATTTTTATTTGACAGTCTTTTCCTGCTTACGCTAGCTTCCCCTAAAGTTGGCGTTTTTTCTTATTGGAATAAATTCAATGGGCTAGATTTATTGGATTGATGCAATACTCTTTATAATTAATGAGGACCGGTCTGTTAGATGGCATTAAATGGAGTTTTGATTGTCAACGGTGGTGATTACATTCCCTTCAACCTTTACGGTGTAGGGGTTTTCATGGCGTTTTCTGGAAAGGGAATCTACCGCAATAATGCGATGTGTGGAGCTATTACAAATGATGGTCCCTTGCCACCGGGTAAATACTGGATCGTAGAACGTGGCGGTGGTGGGCTTACATCCAGGGTAAAAGCAAAGACTCAGGATCTCTATAATCGATATTGGCATGGCGCTGAATTTGGTCGTGATGACTGGTTTGCGCTTTATCGAGATGATTTGAATATTGATGATCATACCTGGTATGGAGAGGTTCAGCGTGGCTTGTTCAGACTGCATCCTGGCCGTGTCTCCGAAGGATGTATCACCATTGTGCACAATTCAGATTACGCATTAATTTATGATGCATTAAGCAATACAGAGCCAATGCGTGTCCCCTGCATGAAGTCTCTAATGGCTCGCGGTTGGATTGAGGTGATTGATGGTGGCTATCACAAAAGTTGTCCGTAGAATATCGAAGACGCTGTTTTTTATTCTTACCTCTGTGATTGTCGCGCGTCTGACAGGAAGCCCTGAACGTTGGTTTAACCATGATTTGGCTGTGCGCATGGCGACCTTTTTTTATGGCAATGGCGAAATTGGGGCAGATAATTTCTATACGCTCTATTTTTATGTTTCAGTTGCTACTGTCTTTACTTTGACAGCTATTATTTATGTTTCAACGATGACGTTGATTAGAATAAAAAGGAAATAATAATGCCAATCCCTCCGTATATGTGGCTAAAAGATGATGGTGGCGCGGAAATTAAAGGCTCCGTTGATGTCATGGGACGTGAAGGCAGTATTGAAATTATTGGATTAAGTCACGGCATACAACTACCGGTAGAGGGTTCTAATGGACGAATTACGGGTACGCGTCGGCACTCTTCAATGAGAATTGAAAAGGAAGTTGATAATTCGACACCTTATCTCTACCGTGCCGCTGCTACTGGGCAGACATTAGAAAGTGCTGAGATTCGTTTCTATAATATAAACAATGCTGGCCAGGAGGTCTGTTACTACACAGTTATTATGGAAAACGTGAAGGTGACAGGTGTTAATTGTAGTGTTCCGAATGTGAAGTTATCGGGAAATGATAAAATCAATCATGTCGAAAGTGTTAGCATGCAATATGAAAAGATAATTTGGAAAATTAATGATGGAAATATTCAGTACGCAGATTCCTGGAATGAGCGCCCTTCGGCATAGAATCGGAAGGAATTATTGATGCGTAATAATGGCGACGATATTGTGCTGACATCACAATATCGTATCCGTTAATAAGTACTTTTAGCGTACGTTATGCCACAACCTTCACTGTGCCAACGCGAGTAGACGATCGCGAAATGCAGTCACTGCCACCGCGCGGTTATCGGCCAGTTGGCGATCTTTGGCTGCGGGCGCAGAGCTTTGTACTGCAACCAGTGACCAGCCGTTGGGGCCGTTAAGTAACAGTGGTGAGCCGCTGTCGCCCGGCAGTGTGTCGCACTGGTGCGACAATACCGTTCGCTGCGCCCATCCTGTCACCAGACAGTCGCTATGACTGTAAAGCGTATCAAGATGATCTTCCGGATATCCCGCCTGGGACACTTTTCTGCCCGCGGCTTTCAGGGCTGCGGTTAATTCACTGCGGCTACCGCTAAACAGGGGAATGGGTGTAATGCCAGAGGGCGGATTACGCAGGATAATCAGCCCAAAATCATGGGGTGCCGCCGCACCTGGGACAATCCAGCCATCGCCGTCGGCTTTCAATTTCTTACTGAGATCGGGGGCGACGCGACCTTCGATATCATGGATCTCGTAGCGCCATGTTTTCTTACCGGCGATAAAACGCAGTGCGACAGGTTGGTCGAATTGACCGGGGGGCGTCAACATACAGTGTCCAGCGGTTAATGCCAGATGGGTAGATATCAGTGTGGCGCTGCACAGGTTGCCGCTCTCGGTTTCCAGTTGTCCAATCGCCTCCCAGGGCCAACTGGCAGTGTCTGCAATGGGTTTGCGATTATCTTGACCAAAAAACAGCGTGCGTATTTCAGCCTTGCTCAGTTGACCGTCGTCGTCGGCGTGAACCCAGAACGGAAAAAGAAGAGAACCCAGTAATATCAAAGCCGTTGTACGCATATCACTCTCTGTCGGACATTCATTATTAGAATAAAGAGCTAACGGAATAACTATAGTCGGATCGCGCAAGAAAGGGGAGTTAAACGCGTAATATCAGCATGCTACAACCATCAGAGCCAAAAACTGGCCGCCACAACACCACACACCAGCAGCAACGCCAGAATGATTTCAAACCGATAGCGACGCAACATGTTTCGGCTCCTGACAGAAACACCCGGTAAATACCGGGTGTGGGAGTATAGATTGTGACTCGTTACGGGAACGAGAGACAGGTTATGCAGCGGGCTGAGCGGCTTTTTTCACTGATTTTTTGTGATGCTTTTTCGCGGCCTGTGCTTTCTGGGCAACCGGCTTCACGGCTTTCTTGTGATGTTTTTTAGCCGCCTGCGCTTTTTGGGCAACCGGTTTCGTGGTTTTTTTGTGGTGCTTTTTAGCCGCCTGCGCTTTCTGCGCTACGGGTTTGGTCGCTTTATGATGGTGTTTCTTCGCGGCCTGCGCCTTCTGCGCTACCGGTTTAGCGGTTTTTTTCGCGTGTTTTTTCTTCGCGGCTTGTGCTTTCTGGGCGACGTGATGTTTTTTAACATGCATCGCTTTATGCTGGGTCGCTTTCGCAGGTGCAGCAACGGTAGCAGGTGACGCCGCTGGCGCGGTCGTGGTGTCTGCAGCGAAAGCAACAGAAGACAGACCCATTGCAGCGGCAACAACCAGAGCTAGTACTTTTTTCATTGCAAAATCCTCAAGTGATTATCTATCAGGCAGCCCACTGCGGGGCCGGTGAAAGTCACTTTACGCGTGTCGGATAGTTGCTTCAGTGAGGCTTTGGTTTCGGTATGTAACGCAATGTACAACATTAAAAAAGGCCGCGAATACGCGGCCTTAGACCTAACCCAGGTAGCGTCGCTCTAAGTGCGCTTTGAACCAGCGAGGATTCAACTCTTCTCCTGTTGCCTGCGTAATCAGCTGCGCAGTGGAGAAACGACTGCCGTGTTGCCAAATATTTTGCTGCAACCAGTCAAATACCGGCTGTAGCTCACCGCGTGCAATAAGCTCAGGAAGCTGTGGGATAGCCTGGCTCACCGCGTTGAAAAGCTGCGCTGCGTACATGGCACCCAGCGTATAGGTTGGAAAATAACCGAAAGCACCATCAGTCCAGTGGATATCTTGCATGCAGCCATTGCGATAGTCCTCAGCGGTGTTGATCCCTAGGTAAGCCTGCATTTTTTCATTCCACAGCGCGGGGATATCATCGACTTCAATGTCACCTTCAATTAATGCACGTTCAATTTCATAACGCAGTATCACATGCGCTGGATAGCTGACTTCATCAGCATCGACGCGGATTAAGCCGGGTTTTACGCGTTGATTTAAACGGACAAAATTTGCGGGGGTCAGTGCAGGTTGCGCCCCGAGATGTTCAACCACCTGCGGCAATATAAAGGCTAAGAATTCTTTGCTGCGCGCCAGCTGCATTTCAAAAAACAGGCTTTGCGATTCGTGAATTGCGGTTGAACGCGCCTGAGCAACAGGTTGTCCTGCCCACTGTTTGGGAAGGTTTTGTTCGTAGCGCGCATGACCCGTTTCATGAATAACGCCCATCATGGCGCTGGAAAACAGAGCGCTATCGTAACGTGTGGTGATGCGCACATCTTCCGGCACGCCGCCGCAGAAGGGGTGTGCGCTAACATCAAGACGGCCCGCATTAAAATCAAAGCCCAACACTTTCATCACGGAAAGCCCCAGTTCACGCTGAGAGGCGATGGCGAACGGGCCTTGTGGGATATCCACGCTTTCCTGTGCTTGTTTATCGACAATCTTCTGTAGCAGTTCAGGCAACCAGGTTTTCAAATCGCCAAAGGTCGCGTCCAGTTTGCGGCTGGTCATGCCCGGTTCATACAGATCCAGCAGGGCATCATAGCGAGACGTGCCATTGGCCTCGGCGCGCAGTTGGGCCTCTTCGCGGCTTAAACGCACGACCTGTTTGAGGTTTTCAGCAAACCCCTGCCAGTCGTTGGCTGGACGCTGAGTGCGCCAGGCATGTTCACAGCGTGAACCGGCAATGGATTTTGCCTCAACCAGCGAAGCGGGCAGCAGCGCCGCTTGTTGCCATGCGCGCGTCATCTCATACAAATTGGCCTGCTCGACATCATTCAGCGTTTCCTGAGCGGCCTGCGAAATCAGTTCACCCGTGCGTTGGCTGGTCAGAATTTCATGCTGCAACACACTCAGTTCGGCCAGCGCAGCACCCCGCGACTGGCTGCCGCCAGCGGGCATCATGGTTTGCATATCCCATCCGGCAATGGCTGAAAGATGGCTAAAACGCGAAAGGCGTTGGAAAACACCCGAGAGTTGTTGATAGGCAGTGGACATACAGACTCCTTTACATGTCAGTCAAATCAGGAAGGGCGCGTGTCATGCGTGTGATGAACAGGCCAGCTAAAGCGAATCGCGGCGCCGCCCAGTGGGCTACTGTCGGCGATAACCGATCCCTTAAACGCTTGTGCGATGGAGTGAACAATCGCCAGGCCAAGCCCGCAGCCGCCGGTGGCCCGATCGCGGCTGGGATCGAGGCGAACAAACGGCTCAAAGATGTTCTCACGTTCCGCCATGGGGATCCCTGGGCCATCATCTTCAACCTGGAGCACGGCTGCCGCGCCGTCAAACCACAAACTCACGCGCAGACGTGATGTGGCATAGCGTAACGCGTTGTTCACCAGGTTATCGAGTACGCGCTCCATCAGGCGTGCATCGAATAAACCAAAATGTTGTCCCGGTGGCGTCTCAAGCGTCAGTGCAAATGCGGGATTAACAGACTGGATATTTGACACCTTATCGCGCAACCATTCCGCCAGCTCAAGCTGCTGCAAGTGTAAATCGACCCGTGGACGATCCAGCCTGGCGTAAGTCAGCAGCTCTTCAATCAGCGCTTCTAACTGGCCAATATCACGATTGAGGGCCTGGGCTTCGCTTTCACTCAGGTTTTCGCTCATTACCAACCGATAACGCAGCCGGACGAGAGGGGTGCGTAACTCATGGGCAATACCATCAATGAGCTGCTTTTTACTGACCACTAAGGTATTGATATTGTCAGCCATCTGATTAAAGGCGATACCCAGCCGTTGTAAGCTGGAGCTGTTATCAAAATGAACGCGCTCTGTAAGATGTCCCTGACCAAAACGCTGCGCGGCACGCTCCAGGCGCACCATATCTTGCCAGTGTGGCCGCATCCAAATAAACACCGGAAAAGCCAGTGAGATACCGATAAGCGCCAATAATGCGAGGTCTAACAAGCGCATTTCATGCAAAAAAAACAGATAGGGAATCGGGCCGACCACCAGCACGTAATGGCTACGGGGAATATGCTGTAAGAACGTGTATTGATCATCAATCGCCACAATTTCACCGCCTTTCAGACGGCGCATGCTGTCTTCCTCAAGTTTAAATTTACTCAAGGGCTCGATGTGCATTTTGAAGGACAGATTCAAATCGAGCGTCGTGATCATCTTGTTCCAGTCGCGCGGCGGGATCTCACGCAGTTCGCTGCGAATGAGATACAGCGAACTCTTCATCAGGTCATCCATCGACTGACGTCCTGCACGTTCGGCGGTGAACTTATACACCAGGCCCACCAGCATCGCCATCACCAGGAAGCAGACAAACAACAACAGATAGAACTGAATAAACAGTTTTCTCATTGCTCACTTTCCCAGGCGTGGGGGGCAAACAGATAGCCTTTGTTGCGGATGGTTTTGATGCGCCAGGGCTCTGCGGCGTTATCATTGAGCTTTTTGCGCAGGCGTGAAACCGCGACGTCAATGCTGCGATCCAGGCCATCGTAGCTGACGCCGCGCAGCGATTGCAGTAAGGCATCACGATTAAGAATTTGTCCGGCGTGAGTGGCTAACTCCCACAGTAAATCAAAGTCGGCGGTAGACAGGGTAATCACCTGATTCTCTAACACCACCTGACGATTAACCGGATCAATGCTGAGTGCGCCAAATTGCAGGGCTTTGTGCGCGGTTAAGCCTTTCAGCGGGGGGAGTGGGGCATCCGGTGGACGCGGCGACTGGCGCAGATGCAAGCGTAAGCGGGCTAACAGCACGGCAGGGGGCGTGGTTTTCAGAATATAATCCAGGGCACCCAACTCGAGGGCGAGAATATGGTTCATGTCGCTGTCCAGCGAGGTCAACAGAATCACCGGTCCCTGCCAGCGTTCGCGCAAATCGCGGCACAGCGTCATACCATCTTTACCCGGCAGCATGATATCCAGCATCACCAGGTCGGGATTGACGCGCAAAATGGTCTCTTCCGCCCGATCGCCACGGGTTTCGAGCACAACCTCAATATCATGTCGGCGCAAGTAGGCGGCAATCAGTTCACCCACCTCAGCATCATCTTCTACAAAAACAAGCGTATTCATAAACGACTTCATAGTTCCGCAATCTTTGCAGCATAGCGTGACGTCGATTGAACTACTATGTACAGCAGCCAAAATTATTGTCTCAAGTAGTATCAGTCTGACGGGCTATACCACTATAATGCGCTCGCGCAACCGGGCATGAGGGAGGGAAGTGACGTGGCGGAAGAGAACAGCACTGCGGGCGAGAAGCCTGCAACGGTGTGTCTGAACTATATGGATTTCCTCGCAGCGAGTTGTAAGAAACGCTGGAGCTTTCGTGATGCGATTTATGGCGTAATGCCCATTTTTGGGATGGTGACGAAGACGCCCGCTGAAACGCCACGCGGCCCGGAGCAACTTAAAGCGCTCGCGCTGCAAATCCTCTCTACGCAAGTCAGTGATGAAATCAACATTGCTCGCTTGATCACCCTGGCGGAGCAGCAGAACATGCATCATTTTGACATTCTGCTGCCTTATCCACTGTCTGATACGCAGCTACAAACCATCCGCGAAGAGTACACGCATCCCTTAACGTTAACCCAGTTCGATGACCGTCTGACCATCGAACTGGCAAGGGGTTAACGCCTACCTCAGTAGCATGCCCAGTGCCGGAAATGCCCCGGCAATCAGGACACCCGCCACCACTTTCTCCCAGCGTTTTAATGTCTGTACCGCACGTCCACCGCGACGGGCAAACATAAACAGCAGCAGGCCAGGCGCATATAACACCACTGAGAGCATCAAATGCAGTGGGCCGGAAGCATAAAGTAGCCACAGGCCATACACGCAAGCGCCCAGCGCGACAAAGGTCATCCACGGGCGATGTTGTCCCCACACCAGCTTAAGCAGAAAGGCACCGACCAGAAAATAGGGCACTAAAATCATCTCAGACGCAATGGTCAGCAGCGTGTTGTAATCCGCCCCCGTCAAACCGATGAGAATCAAGCACACCTGCACACTGCCGTTGGTCAGCCACAGTGACGCGGAGGGGGCATTGTGGCGATTTTGTTTTGCCAGACTGGCAGGAAAGGCTTTTTGTTGTGCGGCAATCCACGGCACTTCGGCAGCCATGATCGTCCAACTGAGATAGGCGCCGCATACCGAGACAATCAGGCCGACGGCAATCACCACTTCCCCTCCGCGTGAGAGCAAGTGGGTCATTAATTCGGCCATTGACGGATTGCGCATCTCTGCCAGTTCAGCGCGTGGGACAACCCCCAAAGACAGAAGTGTTACCAGCAGATACACCACTAAAGCTGCACACACAGCCAGCATGGTGGCGCGCCCGACATCGCGTTTATTGCGGGCGCGTGACGACACGACAACCGCACCTTCAACGCCAATAAACACCCACAGTGTGATGAGCATGGTATTTTTCACCTGCTCCCAGACCGGAACACCCAGCGCCACGCCGCTAAAATCGAGACTGAATCGATCGTAATTAAAAGCCAGCGCAGCCAGCACGATAAACAGGGCCAGAGGGATGAGCTTGCCGAGCGTCGCGGCGATATTAATGGTGGCCGCTGTTTGCACGCCACGCAACACAAGGAAGTGAACCAGCCACAGTAAGACGGAAGCCCCCACCATCGCTTGCCAGGTATTACCATCGCCAAAAAAGCGCGACTCGGGGGTATCGGTGAAAAAGCTCAGTGCGGAAAAAACGATCACCAGATAGGAAACGTTGGCAATGACGGCACATAACCAGTAGCCCCAGGCCGAACAGAAGCCAATCAGTTCACCGAAGCCTTCGCGGGCGTAGGTGAATATCCCACCGTCCAGCTCGGGTTTCAGTCGCGTCAGGAGCAGCATCGCCATTGAGAGAAACAAAATTCCCACACCGGTAATGGCCCAACCTATCAGCAGCGCTGAGGGGCTGGCGACCGCCGCCATATTTTGCGGCAGGCTAAATACGCCAGCACCGAGCATAGAACTGAGTACCAGCGCCGTCAGCGCGGCGAGACCTAACTTTTTATCCAAACTAAACCCCATCAACAGAATGAACTGCTAAGGATGACATTATGACTAGCGATAATGTCGAAAATATGTCCGCTGCGTAGTGTGTCAGCGTTAGAGGGTCGGGATTCTAAAGAGAGAGCCAGTCGAGCGCAATGCGTAACTATGCAAAAGTTGGCGGGGATGATGCAAAACAGAGTAAACAACAGGGGCGGTTGCCCGCCCCGGCATATTATTTGAACAGATCGGCAGAAATGGTGGTGTTGCCCCCGCTCTGGTTCTGCCACTGACGAGTCACATGATAGTACTTCGCGCCTTTCTTCGCTGCGCGCTTGGCAACTTCTTCAGATATCGCCGTTGGCGTGGTGAAGTGGCCGGAGAAGGTGACGCTGTCGAAAGGTTGCATCATGGCCGCCGACGCGTTGTTCAGCTCCTGAACTTGCGTGCCGTCAAAAGTGGTGACGGTGTAACGACCACCTTTAGAACTTTGCGTTTCAAAGAAACGGCCCACTTCACGACTTGGTGTAGCAGAAGACGCCACGCCTGGAATTTCAACTTTCTTCGCGGCCTCGCCACCTTCAGCCAATGCCGCTTTACCGGCTTCGGAATCCGCAGGGATCACCGCGTCATCAGCCTGCACGACGCGCACTGGCGCATCCGCTTTATAAACATAGGCGGTGATTTGTTGGTTGCCGCCACTGTTGGCATCAATTTGGCGAACAATAAAGAAGGAGGCTGCACCTTTGTCCTTCGCCGCTTTGGCGATGGCTTCATTCACGTCCGGCTGGCTACGATAAAATCCGCTGACCGTCACAGTATCGTAGGGCTCAAGCGTAATGGCTTCAGTTTTTGGCAGCTCTTTCACGCCATTAATCACACGATACTTGGTGGTTTTATCGGCCTCGGGGGCATCGGCACGATACAGATCGGCAACCACGCGCCAGTTACCGCCGTTGGCGTTGGTATCGTTACTGCTTAATACATAAAAAGAGGCGGCGCCTTTCGCATCTGCACGACGGGAGGCTTCATCTGTCGCATCGCCAATCGAGTTAAACCGGCCACTAAAAGCAATACGTTCAAACGGCTTTAAGGTGGCCGCTTTTTCTGGTGTCAGTTCCTGAGCTGCATGTGCGGGAATTACGGAGAGAGAAAACAGGGCTGATGCCAGAAGGCTGTACTTAAGCTTCATAAAAATAATCCTTCGCCTTACGCAAAAAATGTGTACGAAAACGTGTTGGACCTTGATTGGTAGTCGATTATTGCATGTAACCTGGTTGCTGTCGCAGGCATTTTCTGCCTGACACACACGCTTTTTATCGATTTTGCGAGGTACTGAGAAGACGAGTAAAGAAAAAGCACTTATTCTTTTTTCTTTACCACTTCTACTGGTAATTATAATTACTTATATCGTTAACATACTGTTAAATAATGCTTTTTGTATATCGAAAATAATTAACACCCCGCATTTTAGCAGCAGATTGTTACTGTTAAATGGCAAAAAACAGCGTCAATCACGGGATTCACCCCGTTGAGGCTGCATATTACTGTGAATATGGCTTGCCATCGCGTTTGGTTATGGAAAGGCAGGGCCATTTTCAGTAGGTTATAAAAACCTGAAAACATTCCGGTCTCCGGCATAAGCCCGAGCCCGAACTCGAATAACTCTTTTCTAATACGAAAGGATCACTATGTTAATTGGTATTCCTAAAGAGCGATTACCCAATGAGGCGCGCGTTGCCGCGACGCCTAAAACGGTAGAACAACTCCTTAAACTGGGCTTCACCGTCGCCATTGAACAGGATGCTGGCCTGGCCGCCAGTTTTGACAATGCGGCTTTTATCGCGGCTGGCGCTGATGTCGTTTCACGCGACGCCGTTTGGCAATCCGATCTGATTTTAAAGGTCAACGCGCCAGACGATGAAGAAGTGTTGCTGGTGCGCGAGGGGGCGACGCTGGTCAGTTTTATCTGGCCTGCACAAAACCCGGCGCTGCTGGAAAAACTGGCAGCACGGCGCGTCACCGCAATGGCAATGGATTCGGTACCGCGTATTTCGCGCGCCCAGTCTCTGGATGCCCTGAGCTCAATGGCTAATATCGCCGGTTATCGCGCGATTGTAGAAGCGGCACATGAATTCGGTCGTTTTTTTACCGGGCAAATCACGGCAGCGGGCAAAGTCCCTCCGGCAAAAGTCATGGTGATTGGCGCAGGGGTGGCAGGATTGGCAGCGATTGGTGCCGCCAATAGTCTTGGCGCTATCGTGCGCGCCTTTGATACGCGCCCGGAAGTGAAAGAACAGGTGCAAAGTATGGGCGCCGAGTTTCTTGAACTGGATTTTGAAGAAGAGGCCGGTAGCGGAGACGGTTACGCGAAAGTGATGTCAGAAGCCTTCATCAAGGCGGAAATGGCACTCTTCGCAGCGCAAGCGCAAGAAGTCGACATCATTGTGACCACAGCGTTAATCCCCGGTAAGCCCGCGCCCAAGCTAATTACCAAAGAGATGGTCGCCCTGATGAAGCCGGGCAGCGTGGTCGTGGATTTGGCGGCGCAAACCGGCGGTAACTGTGAACTTACCGTAGCCGATCTGATAACCGTCACCGACAACGGCGTTAAAATTATTGGTTACACCGATTTACCCAGCCGTTTGCCGACGCAATCCTCACAACTGTATGGCACAAACCTGGTTAACTTGCTGAAACTGCTCTGCAAAGAGAAAGACGGTGACATTACCGTTGATTTCGACGATGTGGTGATCCGCGGCGTTACCGTGGTTCGCGACGGAGAGGTGACCTGGCCTGCGCCGCCCATCCAGGTATCGGCAGCACCAAAAGCCGCACAGCCGCAACCGCAAGCGATTGAAACAGCGCCAGCGGTGCCCGCATCGCCCTGGCGTAAATATGTGCTGTTTGCCGTGGCAATCATCTTGTTCGGCTGGTTTGCCAATGTTGCGCCAGCGGAATTTTTGTCACATTTCACCGTGTTTGCCTTGTCCTGTGTGGTCGGCTACTACGTGGTCTGGAATGTCAGTCACGCACTGCACACGCCTTTGATGGCGGTCACCAATGCTATCTCCGGCATCATTGTCGTGGGTGCATTGTTGCAAATTGGTCATGGCGGCTGGGTAACCTTCCTGTCCTTTATCGCGGTGCTGATTGCCAGCATCAATATTTTCGGTGGTTTCACCGTCACTCAGCGCATGCTGAAAATGTTTCGTAAACACTAAGGGGTAATGATATGTCTGGCGGATTAGTTACTGCAGCCTATATTGTTGCCGCAATCCTGTTTATTTGCAGCCTGGCTGGGTTGTCAAAACATGAAACGTCCAAACGCGGCAACCAGTTTGGCATGATCGGGATGGCCATTGCGCTGGTGGCGACCATCTTTGGCCCGCACTCAGCCAACATTGGCTGGATCCTGGCGGCGATGGTCATCGGCGGGGCAATCGGTATCCGTATGGCGAAAAAGGTCGAAATGACCGAGATGCCAGAGCTGGTGGCCATTTTGCACAGCTTCGTCGGTTTAGCCGCCGTGTTGGTGGGATTTAATAGCTATATTGACCACGGCGCGGTGTTAAGCCCGATCATGGAAAATATCCATCTGACCGAAGTGTTTATCGGCATCTTTATTGGTGCGGTTACCTTTACCGGTTCAGTGGTGGCGTTTGGCAAACTGTGCGGCAAACTCTCTTCACGTCCCTTAGCGCTGCCACATCGTCACAAGCTCAACCTGTTGGCGTTGGTGGTGTCATTCCTGCTATTAGTCGTTTTTGTGCGTACTGACAGCGTGGGTCTGCAAGTGGTTGCCCTGTTGCTGATGACCGTGATTGCCTTGGCTTTCGGCTGGCATTTAGTGGCCTCCATTGGCGGGGCAGACATGCCGGTGGTGGTTTCCATGCTGAACTCCTATTCCGGTTGGGCAGCGGCAGCGGCTGGTTTTATGCTCAGCAACGACCTGTTGATTGTGACGGGTGCGCTGGTCGGCTCGTCAGGTGCCATCCTGTCTTACATTATGTGTAAGGCGATGAACCGCTCTTTTATCAGCGTGATTGCCGGTGGGTTCGGTACAGATACCAGCAGTGCCGGTGACAGCGAGGAAGTGGGCGAACACCGCGAAATCAACGTCGAGGAAACCGCTGAACTGCTGAAAGGCGCATCGTCGGTCATTATCACCCCCGGCTACGGCATGGCGGTGGCGCAGGCACAGTATCCGGTGGCTGAAATCACGGAAAAACTGCGCGCGCGAGGGGTGAAAGTGCGTTTTGGTATCCACCCAGTCGCCGGGCGGTTACCTGGTCATATGAACGTATTACTGGCTGAAGCCCGCGTGCCTTATGATGTCGTGTTAGAAATGGATGAAATCAATGATGATTTCAGCGACACCGACGTCGTACTGGTGATTGGTGCCAACGATACGGTTAACCCGGCCGCGCAGGACGATCCGCGCAGTCCGATTGCTGGCATGCCAGTATTGGAAGTGTGGAAAGCGCAGAACGTGGTGGTCTTTAAACGTTCGATGAACACCGGCTATGCTGGCGTGCAAAATCCGTTGTTCTTCAAAGAGAACACGCAAATGCTGTTTGGCGATGCGAAAGCCACGGTAGACGGGATTTTAAAAGCGCTGTAATGCAACAAACGAACAAGGCGGCCATTTGTTGGCCGCCTTTTTTTATACTTCAAGCATGATTTTGCCGATATGCTCGCTGGATTCCATCAGCCGATGGGCCTCGGCTGCCTGGGTTAACGAGAAGGTTTTATGGATCAGCGGTTTGATTTTTCCGGCATCGAGCAGTGGCCATACGCGGGCTTCTAAATCCCGGGCGATCGCGGCTTTATCCTCGATACTGCGTGCGCGTAAGGTCGTACCGCTCCACGTCAGACGCTTCATCATCAGTGGCATAATATTCAGTTCGCGAATTTTACCGCCCTGGACGCCAATCTGCACAATACGGCCTTCCACCGCGGCGGCTTGCATGTTCTTTTCGGCATAGTCTCCCGCGATTAAATCCACAATCACATTCGCCCCTTTGCCCTCGGTAAGGCGCTGGACTTCAGCGACAAAATCTTCTGTACGATAATTAATAGCGGCGTCTGCACCGAGCGCCAATGCGGCCTGGCGTTTGGCCTCAGAGCCCACGGTGACAATGACTTTCACACAAAAGGCTTTCGCCAGCAGCGTTGCGACGCTACCGATGCCCGATGTCCCACCATGAATTAACACCGTTTCGCCTGCGCTGAGTTTGCCGCGCTGAAAGACATTGACCCATACAGTGAAGAAGGTTTCTGGTAATGCTGCGGCTTCAACCAGACTCAAGCCCTGTGGCACGGGCAATGCGTTGCTTTCATGCACGACACAATATTGCGCATAACCACCGCCCGCCACCAACGCACAGACGGTATCGCCGGGACGCCAGCGCTGGACACCCGCACCGCAGGCGACCACTTCACCGGCGATTTCAAGGCCCGGCAAGTCAGAGGCCCCGGCCGGCGGCGGATAGCTGCCTTGACGTTGCATCACATCAGGGCGGTTAACGCCAGCAGCGATAACTTTGACCAGGATTTCGCCTGCTGCGGGTGTCGGCACGGCGCGCATCGCGGGTTGCAGAACCTCGGGTTCGCCCGCAGCAGTGATTTCTATAACTTGCATCTGGTTGGGAATGTGATCCGCAACAGACATACTGGCTCCTTAATCGTCTTCATCATCGTCGAGTTCAACCGGGGACGTGAACCCGTCGGGCTTTATGGCTAAGAGATCACAACGCAGATGATCAATCACTTGCTCTGCGGTATTCCCGAGAAATGCGGCAGAGAGTCCCGTACGGCCAATGGTGCCCAGCACCACCACACCGGCATGCAGATGTTCAGCAAGGTCCGGAATAACCTCTTCAGGCAAGCCTTTCTCTACGTGTGTCAGGGATTCATCAATACTAAAGGTTTGCCGCAGGGCTTTCATGGCCACCAGATGCTGTCCGCGAATGGCATCGTTATACACACTGGGATCGAAATCGGGCAATTCAATGGCAATATTGATTGGCGTGACGGGGTAAGCACTGACCAAATGGACTTCGGTATGGTTCACCAGACCGGCCAGTTCGCGGGCTTCTCGCACCAGTTTTTGATTCAGGGCGTCGTGATGGGATTCCTCGCTGCCGAGGTTTACGGCAACCAAGGCTTTGCCTTCTTCTGGCCAGGGTTGGTCTTTCACCATCCAGACGGGACAAGGGCATTTGCGTAACAGATGCCAGTCGGTCGGGGTAAAGACCACGGCTTGTAACCGATCGTGCTGATGCGCCATTTTCAGCACCAAATCATATTTTTCGCGCAGCACTTCCTGAATGATGGCTTCGAAAGGGCGGTTGTGCCATATCACATTGATATCAATCTGCACGCCTGCAGCCAGATAGGCCTGGGCTTGCTCACGGATCCATTCTGTCCGTTGACTGATCACCCCTTTACGCATGGTTGTGCGTTCATCCGGGGAGAGCAGAGTGGTCATCTCATAGGAAAAATCATACACCGGCAGAAAGGCGGTAATGTGGCCGCCCAAACGTTGATTCAGATAAACAGCACGGCGAAGTGCTGGCTGATCATTCTGCGAGGGGTCGATAACCACCAGAATGTTTTGATACTTAGCCATAAGCGTTCTCCTTACACTTGAGCGTGTAAATTAAAGATAGCCTATAAGGGAAGCAAAAAGCACTGAGTGAATACCTGAACTCAGCGTGGTACGACAGAAATAAGGTGGGACGAAATTGACCTCCGGCAAACACCGGAGGTGAGGGGAATTACGCGACAGAACGGGACTGTCCGGCAAGCGCAGAAAGGGCCGGTGCATCCTCAATGGTAATGTATTTGCCTTTCACCGCCAGGATGCCACTTTTTTGAAAACGGCCCAACAGGCGGCTAATGGTTTCCACGGTGAGCCCCAGGTAATTGCCGATGTCACCACGGGTCATGGTCAAACGGAATTCACGCTGCGAGAACCCGCGCTGGCCAAAGCGCTGAGACAAGTTGTATACGAAAGCGGCCAACCGCTCTTCAGCATTTTTCTTGGACAGCAACAGGATCATATCCTGGTCGCCTTTAATTTCACCGCTCATGAGTCGCATCATTTGTTGGCGCAGGGCGGGCATTTTACCCGACAGATCATCAAGCGTCTCAAAAGGGATCTCACACACCATGGCGGTTTCTAGCGCTTGTGCGAAACTGGGGTGCTTATTGTTTCCAATAGCATCAAAGCCCACCAGGTCACCGGCCAGGTGAAAACCGGTAATTTGCTCGTCGCCCTGTTCGGTAATGGTGTAGCTTTTGATACTGCCTGAACGGATGGCATACAGTGATTTTAATTCATCACCGGCTTTGAAAAGGGTCTGCGCTTTTTGAATCGGTTTTTTACGCTCAATAATGTTGTCGAGTTGGTCGAGTTCATGCTCATTGAGGGTAAAGGGAATGCAGAGTTGACTGATAGAACAATCTTGGCAGTGGATTGCACAGCCGCCTGATTGAATACGCTTGATGATGCGTTTTTCCGGGATAATCATTGAAACGCTCCGGTGGAATTGACTGCGGTCAATTTTAACATTTTTTGGTTTTAAAGATACTGATCAGAGGAGTTTTACACCTGGAAAAGGTGTGGGTGTCACAAAAACTGTCCACTTTCTGAAAGTAGTCTAATGATTACAATAGGTAAGTGTGGAATCTATGTGTCACAAACCTTTGCCACTGACTGTAAAGCAGGCGTTCAACGCGCTGTGCGGCAGCAAAAATTCAGGCCAGGACGACCTCGTTCACTGCCTTAACTCTGCTAAAATGCGCTCTTGACCCGGTGAAGTTGTGCGTGCGAGGTGCCTGAGATGTTGGACGATGATGATCTTTTTCGTGAAGCGATGGGCGATGTCACGCCATTAAAAGCGAGCAGTCAGATTCATTGGTTACCCGTCGCGCATGCCAAAGGCAAGGCGATGCAGCACGCTGACAGCGCGTTAGATAATTTTTTGACGCGGGACTTTCTCGACATTATTCCGTTGGACACGCCACTGGAATTTAAAGCAGAAGGTATTCAACTGGGTGTGCTGAACAAACTGCGTCAGGGGAAATATGCCCTCGATGCCAGCTTGAACCTGACGCGGCAGCCTGTAGAACAGTGCCGTCTTTCCCTGTTTTCTTTTATTACCCAGGCGACCGAGGAAAACCTGCGCAATTTATTAATTATCCATGGTAAAGGCCGTGCTGATGATTCACACGCGAATATCGTTCGCAGTTATGTCGCGCGCTGGCTCCAGCAGTTTGAACAAGTTCAGGCCTATTGCCTCGCGCAAACGCAGGACGGCGGCAGTGGGGCGTGCTATGTCGCATTGCGTAAAAACGCCGCTGCGCGTGAGGAAAATGGGGAGCGTCATGCGAAGAGAAGCCGTTGAGCGTGATAGTGGCTGTTACTCTGTCATAAAACTGTCTTTTAATTGGTGAACACTGAGGCATCTTTACTGCAAAAGAGCCCATCATGCGTTCATTATTACTCTGTCTGCCTTTGATTGCCGCCCCCGCGCTTGCTGCGCAAGATATCACTCTTCAGCGTTACATTGTCACTTTCCCTCAACATCAGCGAGTGAGCTATCAGGGATTATTCACGCAAAATTTTCCTCAGGGGTTCCCGGTCGGTATTGGCTCAGGCATCACCTTTACCGGTATGGATAACGGGGTAATGACCTTCGCCACGGTCACCGATCGTGGGCCGAATGCGGATGCGCCCGAGGTGGATGGCAAAGAGGGTAAGATTTTTGCGGCACCCGACTTTACACCCATGCTGATGATCCTGCGCGTGGGTGCTAACGATGCACAAGCGACAGAGGCCAGACCCTTGCAGGACAACGGCTTGCGCATCAGCGGACTGCCGCTGCCTGGCGGACAAGTCGGCAGTACCGGGGAAATCCCCTTAAATGACCGCTTGGAACGCTTACGTTTTGATAAGCGGGGTTTGGATCCCGAAGGCATTACGCCCGATGGCGCGGGTGGATACTGGCTGGCAGATGAGTATGGGCCGTTTTTGGTGCATATCGATACGGCAGGCAACATTCTGACGCGCAAGGGGCCACAAGCCACGCAAGGGCAACAAACAGAGGCGGGCGGACTGCCCACGCTGTTGCAGTGGCGTCAACCTAATCGTGGATTTGAAGGCGTGACGCGTCTTCCCGATGGGCGCATCATCGCCGCGGTTCAAAGCACACTGGATATCGAGGGGAAAACGCGTAATACCTCACCTGTTATCCGGCTGCTCAGTTATGACCCCGCCAGCGGTGCAACCAAAATGTACGCTTATCCCATTGATAGCAATCAGTATGTTAAAAACAGCGATGCCAAAATTGGCGATCTGACGACGCTGGATAACCGCCATGTGTTGTTAATTGAACAGGGTAAAGATCCGGCCGGTAAAATGCACAATCGCATCATACAAGTGGATATCGGTGACGCCAGCGACTTAACGGCTTTCGATGAAAATCCGGTCGAGTTTGGCGACTTAGCGGCCATGTTAGACCGCGGTGTCCGTCCGGTAAAAAAACGCCAGATTGTGGATCTGGCGGATGTGGGCTGGCGACATGAAAAAGCCGAAGGGTTAACGCTGGTCGATGCCACCACGCTGGTGGTGACCAATGACAATGATTTTGGTTTGCAGGGCGACCTGATTGCGCCGGTGGCCGCGGCAAAGAAAATCACCCAATACCAGTTGGGCAACCAGGCACTGTTATACCAGCAGCAACCGGTGAAAACGCGATTACAGTTGTCGCCACTGCCTGCGGAAGAGGCGCTCAGCGCGCTGTGGGTGTTACATCTGCCACAGCCGCTGCCGTTGTGACCTTAACCGGAATGACTTTTGCGAATGGTGGAGAGTAAGATCTCCGCCGTCATTGGCAGTGCAACGCCGGTACGCGTCATAATACCAATGGGTTCACCGGGATGGCGTGAGGGGATCGGTAATGCCACCAGGGCATTGTGCAACAAATCTTCTTTGATGGCTCCCGAGGGAACAAACCAGACATAGTCATAGCGCATGGCGAGCTGACGCGCCAGCGTGGTAGAAGAGGTTTCTATCACTGTATCAGGCAGTTGGCAGCCCTGTTCCGCCAACATCTCTTGCGCGATGCGGCGCGGTGCCGTTCCTTCTGGCTGGATAACAACGGGCCAGGAAAGGGCTTTTGAAAGCGTGACGTTGTCACTCATCAGCGGATGATCAGGGCGCACCACCAGACATAAAGACTCCAGGAACAGCAGCTCATAAGACAGGCCGTGCATCATCTCCATATCTGACATGCGCCCAATACCGACATCGAATTCACCGGCTTTTAAGCCAGCAATCAGGACATTGTTATGCAGTGTCGCCACCTGTACCGTTGCCTGCGGTTGTTGTTGATGATAGCGGTCAAGAATGGAGGGCAGCATCCCCAGTGCCACGGTAGGCAGTACGCCGAGGCGCAGAACCACGGGGGCCTGATTTTGCAACGAACTAAACGACTGACCGGCGTGATTCAGGGCATCTAACACTTTGACGGCGTGCGTTAAAAACTGTTCGCCAAGGCTGGTAAGTTGTGCGCCCAAACGACCGCGCTCGAACAATCGTGCACCCGCCAGCGACTCAAGTTCATTAAGCGTTTTCGACAGTGCGGGCTGGCTCAGGTTCAGGGTTTCTGCGGCACGTCCGAGGGTACCTTGCTGGGCGACAGCCACGAAGGTATGTAAATGGCGCAAGCGAATGCGCTGATTAAAAACATAATTTTTGTCCATGCGCTAAATTAATGAGCCTCGAACCCTTTGTGCAAGTGCCAGAAAACGATTTTGTTAACTATATTGCAAATATTAATTAACATTTTCTGCTGCGCCTGTGATCGGTAGAGATACGCTAAGGCCGTAAAAAAAGAGAGATAATCAGGTGCAACGCGTAAATATTGGTTATCATGGCGTCATATCATTTTGTTATGAAATCTGTCATTTGCTGTCGCATGGCGTCACCTAATGCAGTTTCGCTCGCCAGGAGAGTTAGACCGTGAGCAGCCATGCGATGGATGTCAGGACGCTAATCAATAACCGTCCTCTTAGTCGCTACCAGAAGAAAATCATCGCCCTCTGTTTTACCATCGTTGCACTCGACGGACTGGATATCGCAATTATGGGCTTTATCGCACCGGCGCTGCGCATGGAGTGGGGTGTTAGCCACCACCAGTTGGGAATGGTGATTAGCGCGGCCTTGATTGGTCTGGCGCTGGGAGCGATGTTCGCGGGGCCGATGGCCGATCGCTTTGGTCGCCGCGTGATTATTCTCTCCAGCGTGTTTTTCTTTGGGTTTTGGACACTGCTTAGCGCCTTTTCCGCCAATATCGAACAACTGATGCTGTTGCGATTTCTGACGGGCTTAGGGCTGGGCGCGGCGATGCCCAATGTCAGCACCCTGGTGTCGGAGTTTTCACCCGAAAAACGACGCTCATTTATTATCACCGTGGTGTTTTGCGGTTTCACCTTTGGTGCCGCGGCAGGTGGCTTTGCCGCCTCATGGTTGATCCCGTCGTTTGGCTGGCATGCGGTGTTAATGCTCGGCGGCATACTGCCATTGATGTTGGTGCCTTTTCTGCTAAAAATGCTGCCGGAGTCGGTGCGTTTTCTGATCACCACGCAGGCGGCCAGTTCGCGTATTCGCGCTATTGTGGAAAAACTGGCACCGGGCTCCACGGAAATGGATACGCAATTCCAGATGTCACGGCATACGCGCCAGCGCGGCGCCATGCAATTGGTGGTGACGCGTCCGTATCTGTTTGGAAGCTGCATGCTGTGGGGCAGCTATTTTATGGGACTGTTCCTGGTCTATCTGATCGGCAGTTGGTTGCCCACACTGGTCAAAGATGCCGGGTTAACCGTGGCGCAGGCCGCGATAATTACCGCCATGTATCAGGCGGGCGGCACAGTGGGGTCGCTGTTTGCCGGATGGCTGATGGATCGCATTAACGCTAATCTGGCGTTGGCAGTGATTTATTTTTCGGGTGCTGTTTTTACCACTGCCATTGGCTTGTCTCCTGCCCATGCGGCGCTGCTTAGCGCCATCGCTTTCTGCGCGGGTTTCTGCCTCAATGGGGCGAACACCGGAATGAATGCGCTCTCTGCAAATTATTATCCCACCCATGCCCGCGCCACCGGTTCCAGTTGGATGCACGGTATCGGTCGCATTGGGGCCATTCTCAGTGCTTTTGTCGGGGCTGAGATGCTGACGTGGGGATGGTCTCTGACACAGGTGTTTTTGACATTGGCCATCCCTGCGACGCTGACCAGTCTGCTTCTGCTCGCCAAGAGCGCCCTGGGCTACCAACGTCAGAGCGATCCGCTGCCTTAATACTCGCAGACGATAGCCCTGTGCTATCGTCTCTTGCTTTCGATCACAAATTCACTATCGCATTGGCCCTTTTTACAGTCACATCATCTACGCTGGCAGCAGTGCAGCTAAGAGGAAGAGACAATGAGGGAAAAGTGGGTTGATGCCGATGCATTGCGTGATGCATTTGCTGGCGCAATGTCAGAGATGTACCAACAAGAAGTCCCGCAGTATGGCACGCTGTTGCAACTGGTGGCGAAGGTGAATACGCAAACCCTCGCAGAGGATCCTGGTTTAGCGCAACAACTGGCACAGGCCAATGAATTGGCGCGCTTAAGCGTCGAGCGGCACGGTGCCATTCGCGTTGGTACGGCCGAGGAACTCGGTTTTTTGCGCCGTTTGTTTGCCTTAATGGGCATGTTTCCCGTCGGCTATTACGATTTATCGGTGGCCGGTGTGCCTGTACACTCGACGGCTTTTCGTCCGCTGAATGACAGTAGCCTGCAACGCAATCCGTTCCGCTTATTTACGTCTCTATTACGCCTCGAATTAATCGAGGATGTTGCGCTGCGACAATCTGCGCAGACGATTTTGCATCAGCGCGATATCTTCACAGCGCGCTGTCGCGAACTGGTCGAACGCGCTGAGCGCGATGGCGGCGTCGCCGTTGCGGATGCCTCGGCGTTTGTGGAAGAAGCCCTGCAAACATTTCGCTGGCACTCACACACCACGGTCGACAGCGCAACATATCAGGCGCTACACCAGCAGCATCGTTTGATTGCCGATGTGGTGTGTTTCCCGGGCTGCCACATTAATCACCTTACGCCGCGTACGCTGGATATCGACCGTGTCCAGTTGCTGATGCCCGAACAGGGTATTGAACCTAAGGCAATCATTGAAGGCCCCCCGCGTCGCCGTTGCCCAATTTTATTGCGGCAAACCAGTTTTAAAGCGCTAAGTGAGGCCGTCTGTTTTACTGACCATCATCCTGGCACCCACACTGCGCGTTTTGGTGAAATCGAGCAGCGCGGCATTGCGCTGACGGCAAAAGGGCGTGAACTGTACGATAAATTACTGCAACAGGCCGGATCGCTGGCGACCAACGAGGCGCATCAATCGCACCTCAGCGACGTTTTTCAGGCGTTTCCCGACACGGAAAAAGCATTACGTGAACAGGGACTGGCTTTTTTCCACTACCAGTTAACCGAAAAAGCGCACGCAGGCTTGCCGGAAAACCGGTCCCTTGAGGCATTAATAGAAGAGGGCTGGCTGCGCGCCTATCCGATAACCTATGAGGATTTCTTGCCGGTCAGCGCAGCGGGGATTTTTCAATCCAATCTGGGCAATGAGGCCACACAAAGGCGCGCAGGGCGCGCCAGTCAGGCGCAATTTGAGGCGGCGTTAGGTGTACCGGTCAGCGATGAGATTGCACTGTATGCGCAACGTCAACACGCCAGTTTGCTCGCCTGTGGACTGAACAAGGGGGCCTGAGCCCCCTGAATGATTATTGCCAGCGAGGATTGCGGATCAGCACATAGCGTCCAGCGCCGATCAATAAAATCACCACCGCGCCCAGCAAGAAAAAGGCTTCTGCTTCCAGCGCCCAGGCTCCAACCTGGGTACGGGCCGTGAGATCACCCATTTTCACCAGCAGTGTGGCAACCACCATGTTGACGGCGATGATCAGCGCGGCAGGGCGCGTGAGCAAACCAATGATGATCATCACCGGCGCAACAACTTCGCCAATATAAGCGCCATACGCCACAAAAGCCGGGAAGCCTTTTGCCGCGAGCATATTGGCTATCCAACCGACGCCGTTTTCAATTTTCGCTGCGCCATGGAACAGCAGCAAAATCCCTACTGTCAGGCGCAAAATCAGTCGGCCGAGATCGGGATGATCAAACAGCCGTGTAACACCGTTATTGATTGAAGCCAGCATAATTATTTCCTTCTTCAGACAGGCGATACTGGCGCAAGTATAGCGCGTCGTTAACAATGTAAACGATGATAGGCTAACACTTTCAGTGAATTGGCTTGATCGAACTTATCTGCAAATAGGGTACCTGGATGGACATTCCTGCAGGCAGTGCGAATAATGACCCCTCATGCAAGATCACGGAACTGATAATGAGAAATGATGATTTAATGCGTGTCCGTATTGCAGAAGGTGAATTACGAGGCCATTGGGAACAGGAAACTTTTGCCTTCAAAGGGATCCCTTATGCTGCTCCCCCCACGGGAAATCTGCGCTGGCGACCGCCGCAACCTATCGCGCCCTGGTCGGGCGTGCGTGATGCCTGCCATTTCGGTGCGGCCAGTTGGCAAGTGCGAGCCAGTTGTGTCGAGGTAGGCGGAGGTGACCCTGGCGTCACGGATGAAGACTGTTTGTATTTAAATGTCTGGTCTCCCGACCTGAGTCCGAAAGCTAAAATGCCGGTGATGGTTTGGGTCCACGGCGGCGGCTTTAACATTGGTTCGGGTGGCTTATCGCCGTACAACGGTGCCGCGCTGGCACGGCGCGGCGTGGTTGTGGTCACGCTGAATTATCGTTTAGGCCACCTGGGATTTTTTGCCCATCCGGCACTGGATGCTGAGTATGCCGAAGGGAGTGAAATCAATAATTTCGCGCTGCTGGATCTCATCGCCGCGCTGCAGTGGGTGCAACGCAATATTGCGGCGTTTGGGGGCGATCAAAATAATGTCACTCTTTTTGGCGAATCCTCGGGTGCCAGAAGTGTTTTATCCCTGTTTGCCTCGCCCTTAACCGAAGGGTTATTCCATAAGGGTATTGCGCAAAGTGCCTATGCATTACCTGATACCCCACGACAAAAAGCGTTACTGCAAGGCACCGCCGTTGCCAATGCATTTGACCTGCAGGATGCTACCGCAGAGCAATTGCGGGCGCTGCCCGCAGACGCCTTTATGACCTTACCGCCGCCGCTGGCGGTGTCCCCGGTGCCCATCGTGGGCGATTTACTGTTACCGGAACCCATGATGGAAGTCTTTGCCGAGGGCAAACAGCGTAAGTTGCCACTGATGATCGGCAGTAACAGTGATGAAGCCAGCGTGCTGAGCTACTTCGGTGTGGATGTGAAACACATTGTGCAGCAACTGATGCGCAAACAGCCGGTCGGCATGCGCCTGATGAAAGCGTTCTACCGTGATGCCGCAGACGTGGAAACCCTGGGGCGTCAGTTGACGCGCGATATGGTGTTCACCACGCTGGGTTACATGATCCTCAAAGGGCAGGCAAAAGCCGATATGCCAGGTTGGCGCTATTACTTCGATTATGTATCGGAAAACGCGCGCGATCTTTATCCTCATGGCACCTGGCATGGCAATGAAATTGCCTATGTGCTGGATACCCTGGATGCACTGCCTGTGCTTAATGAAGGGCGTGAGTACACCGCAGGCGATCGGAAAATGGCCGAGCATGTTTGCGACTATTGGGTCACCTTTGCCCGTGATGCCACCCCCTTTACCCACAGCTTACAAGGCGTCAAGCGCTGGCCCGCGTGGCGTCCCGGTAAAGATCGCACGTTATGCATCGGCGAGGGCGGTCAGGCTGAGTGGCAGATAAAAAAGAATTTCATGAAATGGCGCATGCGGTTATTTAGCCGTCTGATCCATCGTCTGGTGACGCTGGAATAAGGGTTTATCGCGTCACGCACTGTAAAGGTGCTGTAAAAAGCGGTTCAGTTGCCGATAACAGCGGTGATCTCTGTCGATACAGAGACATGACTGATTGGGAGTAATGATGAACCTGCTACGTAACTTTACTGTTCGCACGGTAATGCTCTGGATTTTAGGAGGCTTTTGCCTCATGTGGTCTGCCACTGGACTCTACAGTGTTTGGTCACTGGATAAGCTGGCCAAAGCGTCGGAGACTGACCGCCTGCTGGTGAGTCAAATGACGACGTTGAGCAAAGGCAATGACCAATATTTCCGCTTCGTCACGCGGTTAACGCGTGCCATTGAATCGGGGAAAGCCGCTGATGTAGACAGTGCAGAGAAAGCGCTGGCGGGGATGGCGGAGCAACTCGCCCTGTTTAAACAACAGGCACCTGGCCCACTGGAGCCTCGCTTTAGCGAAGAGACGCTGGCCCGTTGGCAGGCTTTGTACGAGCAGGGTGTAATGCCGCAACTGGCGCTGGCGCGTGAAGGGCAGCCGGATGCCTACCGACAGCATGCGACGAGCGTAACACCCGCACTCAGTCGCGCTTTTGGTGCCAGTCTTGATGCGTTTAATGTGGCGGCCAGTGACAAACTTGATGCCACACGCCATGAAATTGATGGCCTGACCAGTAACACCCGCACCTTGATGATTGCCGCAGTGATTGTCGGCATCGCACTTCTGCTGCTCACCGACCGTTATTTAGTGACCATTCTGGTACGTCCGCTGCGCCGTTTACGCGAGCATTTCCGCACGATTGCGGAAGGCAATCTCAGCCAACCAGTAGAAGATTATGGGCGCAATTGTATTGGTCGGTTAGTGCCGCATCTGCGTGAGATGCAAACCAGTCTTGGCAGTGCGGTGAGCGCCATTCGTGATGGCAGTGACAACATTCACCGCAGCGCGTCTGAAATTTCCGTCGGCAATAACGATTTGGCCTCGCGTACTGAAGAGCAAGCCGCCGCGCTAGAACAAACGGCGGCCAGCATGGAACAACTCACTGCTACCGTGCGCCACAATGCGACCCATGCGCACTCTGCCAGTACTCTGGCAAGCCAGGCGGCTTCTACCGCGCGACAAGGGGGAGATCTGGTCGGCAACGTAATCAGTACCATGCGGGATATCGCCGACAGTTCGCACAAAATCGCCGATATTACCGGGGTGATTAACAGCATCGCCTTTCAAACCAATATTTTGGCCCTGAACGCCGCCGTCGAAGCCGCGCGGGCAGGCGAGCAGGGGCGCGGCTTTGCGGTGGTCGCCAGTGAAGTTCGCGCGTTGGCACAACGCAGCGCTAATGCAGCAAAAGAGATTGAAGGTTTAATCAGTGATTCGGTGGCGCGTGCCGATCGTGGCTCTGCGCTGGTGCTGAAAGCGGGTGAAACCGTGGGTAACATTGAACACGTGGTGGCTGAGGTGTCTGAGCTGATGCTGCAAATCGCGGGGGCATCGACCGAACAGAGTAAGGGAATTGGACAAATCAGCGATGCCGTCGCGGCAATGGACACAGTAACCCAGCAGAATGCCTCGCTGGTTGAAGAGGTTTCTGCCGCCGCCGCCGCGTTAGAGCGACAAACAGAGGCGCTGACCCTTGCAGTGGCGCGTTTCACCCTCAACCCACGAGAGGAATCTGCGCCTTTGTCGATTGCACCGGCTTTGTCTCCCCGATTATCCACGCCAGCCAAAAGCGGTGACTGGGTTTCGTTTTAGCCGGCGGTCAAGATGGCCGTTAGAGCGCTGACGGCTGAAGGCTGGCGGGCGAGCAGGGTGTAGACAGCGCCGGTCTTGGCAGAACAGGTAAACGGCGTCACCAGTCGTCCCCGCGCGAGCTCATTTTCTACCAGCCGGGGATCGGCAACGGTGATGCCAAATCCCTCTATGGCCGCGCCAATCGCCAAATCCATGGTATCGAAGTGTTGCTGGCGGCGGATGTCGGCGGCTATCCCGCTGGCCACGAGCCAACATTGCCAGTCACGGTTGTCCTGGCTGGGATGCAGAAAGGTAAGTTGCGACAGGGTATGGCTACCAACTGGGGACGTTAACGCATCCGGTGATATCACGGGTATCAGCTGCTCCGCGAACAGGGTTGTCCCCTCTGGCTGTGGCGCGCCGTAGTAGATCACCACATCAACGCCCTCGAGCGATGGAGAGTGATGGCGTGCAGTGGTTAAGGTCACGGGGCGATCGGGATGTTGCTGCTCAAAGCGCCGCAGGCGAGGCAGTAGCCAGCGCAAAACACAGGTGGGCGCCCGCAGCCGAATCTCAGCGTGCTGTGCACTGGCGTCGTCGGCGGCGGCCAGAATCATGGCAACGCCCTGGCTTACCGCCGGCAATAAACGTGCGCCGCGCGCAGTTAACAGCAATCCTCGCGCATGGCGTTCAAAGACGGGAAACCCCAGCCAGTCTTCCAGCGCCGCGATTTTACGGCTAACGGCCCCCTGGGTCAGACAGAGTTCGGCTGCCGCATGGGTGAGATTAAGATGACGGGCGGTCACCACAAAGGTATGGAAAGCATTTAACGGTGCTGCGCGTCGGGTCATGAGCGGCTCACAAGCTATGCATTTTTATCATGGCTATTATGACAACTTTTCGCTTGTTGGCTCAAGTCGTGACACGTTGAATAGAACACACTTTGCCCACTGCGAGCCTCCTCTATCATGCATACTAGCGTTACGCCGCGCTCTAAATTGCCCGACGTTGGCACCAACATTTTCACGGTCATCGGACAGCTTTCTGCCGCACATCAGGCCATTAACCTTTCACAAGGTGCCCCAAACTTCCCTTGCGCTGAAGCGTTAATTCAACAGGTTAATGAGGCGATGCTGGCAGGGCATAACCAATATGCTCCGATGACCGGGTTACCCGCCTTGAAACAGGCGGTGGCTGACAAAGTCGCGCGCCTTTACGGCCAACACTACGATGTCGACCATGAAATTCTGATCACGGCCAGCGCCAGTCAGGGTTTGTATTCGGCGATAGCGGGGCTGGTGCATCCCGGTGATGAAGTTATTTTTTTTGAACCCTCTTTCGACAGCTATGCCCCGATTGTGCGTCTGCAAGGCGCGATTCCGGTGGGTTTAAAACTGCATTTTCCTGATTTTCATATCGACTGGGATCAGGTGCGCGCCAGTATTACGCCTCGTACGCGCATGATCATTATCAATACGCCGCACAATCCCACAGGCCAGGTGCTCAGCAAAGACGATCTCGCCGCCCTGGCCGCCGTCACCCGTGATACCGATATTGTGGTGCTGTCAGATGAGGTGTATGAGCATGTGGTTTTTGAGGGTGCCGCGCACCATGGCATGGCAACGCATCCGGAACTGGCGACGCGCAGCGTAACCGTTTCCTCGTTTGGTAAGACGTTTCACGTTACCGGATGGCGGGTTGGCTACTGTCTGGCACCGGCCGCGTTAATGGAAGAGGTGGTGAAAGTGCATCAGTTTATGATGTTTTCTGCCGATACCCCGATGCAACATGGGCTGGCGGCCTGGATGCAGACCGCCGATCACTACCTCGGCCTCAGCGCATTTTATCAGCGTAAACGCGATACCCTTGCCACACTGTTGGAGGATTCGCCGTTTCGCCTCCTGCCGTCGGCGGGATCGTTTTTTATGCTGGCGGATTACAGTCACTTTAGCGATGAAACAGACAGTGAGATGGTAAAACGCCTGATTGTGGAATACGGCGTTGCCACGCTACCGCTGTCGGCGTTTTACACCGATGGCACTGACCACAAAATTATTCGTCTCTCGTTTGCAAAAGATGAGGCGACATTACGTGCGGGTGCGCAGGCTTTATGCCTCGTCAATCCTCGATAATAACAAGGGGTGAACATGAAAAAACAACGACTGGCGTTACTGGCGATGATCATGATGACAGCGTTTGCTGCGTCGGCGGCCGATGTGCTGCGTTATGGGGTTGAGTCGCAGTATCCACCGTTTGAGAGCCGTAATGCGCAAGGTGAGTTGGAAGGCTTTGATATCGAATTAGGCAACGCGGTGTGCGCCACGGGTCAATTCAAGTGTGAGTGGGTGGAAAGCAGCTTTGACGCCTTGATCCCCGGCCTTGCCGCGAAAAAGTTTGATGCGATCAACTCAGCGATGAATATCACTGAACAGCGCATGAAAAGTATTGGTTTTACCAAACCCATCTATCGCATTCCCAGCCAACTGATTGGGCGTGAAGGGGCCGGAATGACACCCGATGCTGCGGGATTAAAAGGCAAAAACATCGGGGTGTTGCAGGGCAGCATTCAGGAAACGTTCGCCAAACAGCATTGGGAGCCCAAAGGGGTAACGGTGACCGCTTATCAGGATCAGAACCAGGTCTATAACGATATGGTGGCGGGGCGTCTGGATGGCACGCTGGTGATGTCCGCTGCGGGACAGTCCGGCTTTTTGACGAAAGCGCAGGGTAAAGGTTTTGCGTTTATCGGGGGCCCGGTTGAGGACGATAAAATCTTAGGCACCGGTATCGGTTATGGCCTGCGCAAAGATGATGCTGAGCTCAAAGCCAAACTGGACAAAGCGATCAGCCAACTGCAGCAAGACGGCACGGTAGCGAAACTGGCAGAGAAGTTTTTCCCAGGGATTGATGTCAGCGTGAAAGAGTAATCGAAAAACGCCTCCCGCAGAGGGAGGCGTTTGCCCGTGCTAGCCTTTGGCCGCCAGCAAACATAACTGTTCAGCGACCTGGTACGATTTTTCAAAGGCCCGCAGCGGCAAGAATTCAAAGCGTGAGTGAAAATTGTGTGCGCCCGTGAAAAAGTTAGGCGTCAGCAATCCTTTGGCAGAGAGTGCCGCACCGTCGGTGCCGCCGCGCATCGGAATCACTTTTGGCGTCACGCCTGCCGCGGCAAACGCGGCGTACATCAAATCAATCGCCCGCCGGTCTTCGCCCACTGCATTACTGATATTGCTGTAAATATCACTGACACTCGCTTCGACGCGCGCGCCCGGATAACGGGCGGCAATCGCCGTGACAGCACCCTGAATTTGCTGCTTGCGCTGGGCAAAAGTGGCGAGGTCAAAATCACGGATTGAGGCTTTTAACACGGCCTCATTGGCGTTGGCCTGCAAATCATTAAACCAGATATACCCTTCACGTCCTTCGGTGTGTTCAGGGGTCTGTTGGCGATCGAATAAACTGATGTAGTCGTGCGCCATCAAGAGTGGATTCACCAGAACGCCTTTGGCGGACATTGGGTGGGCGGTAATGCCGGTAAAGCGAATTTCAGCGCCGGCGGCATTAAAGTTCTCATACACCATTTCGCCCAATTCGCAGCAATCAATCGTCCAGGCAAAGTCGACATTAAACCGCGTGGGCAAATCCAACGCTTTTGCGCCGCGCAGGCCGATCTCTTCATCGGGAACAAACGCCACGACGATGTCACCATGCGCACCTTGCAGGCGTTCCATCAGCGTCATCACCACCGTGACTGCGGCTTTATTATCTGCGCCAAGCACACTGGTGCCATCACTGAAGATAATCTCTTCCTGGGGATAGGCAAGAATTTCAGGGTGTTCAGCGACGCGCAGCCAAATATCCTGCTGGGCGTTCAAACATAAATCGTCGCCCGTAAAGCGCAAGATTTGTGGTTTGATCTCCGCAGAAAGCCCCACATCAACGGTGTCAATATGGGTGATAAATCCGATGCGCGGTGCGCCGACAACCGTACCACGTTTAACCGCGGTGACCGTCGCGGTGTCATCGACTGTGACCTCATCCAGCCCCAGTGCGCGTAGCTCCTCAGCCAGACAGGCCGCCATGGCATGCTGCCCCGGCGTGCTGGGCAATTGGCTGGCTGCGGCATCGCTCTGACTGGTGATAGCAAGGTAGCGAAAAAAGCGCTGCGTGAGGTGCTGTTGCAGAGTCTGAGACATAGTGAATCCTTATTTTATCGACATCAGTCCTGTTATCACTGAGTTAATACTGTTACAAATGAAGACGATAGCAAACAGTATTACGCATCAGGTTACGGGATTGTCAACTCAGAGTGAGGAAGAGTATGAGAAAACTGAGCAGCGCAGCGGCAATTGCCGCACTGTTGGTGGCGGTAAATGCCGGAGCGGCAAGCAAAACGTTGGTTTACTGTTCTGAGGGATCGCCGGAGAATTTTAATCCGCAATTATACACCTCGGGCACCAGCGTGGATGCCAGTGCGGTGCCTGTCTACAATCGGCTGGTGGACTTTACGCCGGGCACCACCGACCTTGTGCCTGCCCTGGCCGAGCGTTGGGAGATAAGCCCGGACGGTAAAACCTACACGTTCCACCTGCGCAAAGGCGTGAAATTTCAGTCGAATAAATATTTTAAACCGACGCGTGATTTCGGGGCCGACGATGTGATTTTTTCGTTTATGCGGCAGAAAGATCCTCAGCATCCTTACCACAATGTGTCGAATGGCACCTATGCCAACTTTGACAGCCTGGAGTTTGCGACCTTGATTCAATCCATCGACAAGGTGGATGAGCATACGGTGCGTTTTACACTTTCGCACCCCGAAGCGCCGTTTCTGGCCGACCTGGCCTGGTATTTTGCCTCGATTTTATCCGCCGAGTATGCGGACAACATGATGAAAGCGGGAACACCTGAACGCGTCGATCAGGATCCGGTAGGCACAGGGCCGTTCCAGCTAGTGCAGTACCAGAAAGATTCGCGCCTGTTGTTTAAAGCCTTTCCTGAATACTGGCAGGGGAAATCCAAACTCGACAGGCTGGTGTTTGCCATCACGCCGGATGCCAGTGTGCGTTATGCCAAACTGGAGAAAAACGAGTGCCAGGTGATGCCGTTCCCAAATCCTGCAGACCTGACGCGGATGCAGGAAAATCCGGCGATTACCCTGATGCAAAAGCCAGGATTGAATATCGGTTTTCTGGCACTGAACACGCAAAAGCCTCCGTTTGATAACGTCAAAGTGCGCCAGGCACTGACGATGGCTATCAACAAACCGGCAATTATTGATGCTGTGTTTCAGGGCTCCGGTACGGTCGCCAAAAATGTACTGCCACCATCAATCTGGAGTGCGGCAAACGATCTGAATGATTATCCCTGGGATCCCACTGCCGCAAAAGCCTTGCTGCAAGAGGCCGGATTACCGGAAGGAACTGAGGTGACGCTGTGGGCAATGCCGGTTCAGCGTCCTTACAATCCCAATGCGCGTCGGATGGCCGAAATGATTCAGGCCGATTGGGCCAAAGTGGGGGTCAAAGCCAGGATTGTGACATTTGAATGGGGCGAATATCTCAGTCGCGTGAAATCGGGTGAGCATCAGGCGGCACTCATGGGCTGGACAACCGCGACCGGTGATCCGGATAACTTCTTTGGGCCGCTGTTTTCCTGTACCTCCGCAGAAGGGGGTTCTAACTCTTCGAAATGGTGTTACAAGCCTTTTGATGATCTGATAACGCAAGCGCGTGCTGAGCAAAACCACGATAAACGTATTGCGCTGTATCGCGAAGCGCAGCAAATCATGCATGACCAGGCGCCTGCGGTGATGATTGCGCACTCCACGATTTTTGAACCGGTGCGCAAAGAAGTGAAGGGCTATCAGGTGGATCCGTTTGGTAAGCATCTGTTTTGGCAAGTGGATATCGAGTAGGTGCATGGCGATACTGTCAAGTGGTATCGCCTTGCACGGTAAGGAATGCGGGAGGCATCATAATGAAAGAGAAGATTTTAACATTGGAGAGCGCGCGGCTGCGATTGCGGCCCTGGGAGGATCGCGATATCGCCCCCTTTTGTGCGATGAATGCGTGTCCGGACGTGATGCGGTTTTTCCCGGACGTGATGACCACAGCACAGAGCGAGGAGATGGTGGGGATCATCCGCGAGCGATTTGCGCAAAATCAGTGGGGATTGTGGGTGGTCGTAGAGAAAGATCAGGATCAGTTTCTTGGCTTTACCGGCCTGAACCCCGCGCCGCTTAATTTACCGTTTTCCCCGGCGGTAGAAATTGGCTGGCGCCTGACGAAAGCGGCCTGGGGCAAAGGCTATGCGACCGAAGCGGCGAGGGCTGTGCTGGATGCAGCATTCTCACTCTATCATCTGACGGACGTGGTGGCTTTTACCGCACAAATCAACCAGCCGTCCGAACGGGTGATGCAAAAGCTCGGGATGGTGCGACAGGGCGTGTTCGACCATCCTCGGGTCGCCGAAATGCATCCGTTACGCCAACATGTGTGGTATCAGATTCAGCATAAAAACTGGACGCCTCAGGGCTGAATCAGTGTTGGCCATTGGCGCATCAGGGTATCAATGATGCGATTCACATCCTCCGTGCTTGCGCCTTCACGGGCACGCACGGAGATCCCTTGCAGCACACAGGCCAGATATTCAGCAACCTGCGATACGTCTAACGCAGCCGCTAACTCACCCTGGACTTGCCGTTGGTGTAAAAAATCATGCAAGGTCGCTTCCATTGCATGATGGCGTGCATGCAGCATGCGCGCGACATCGCTTGAAGAAGCCGCCAACGCCGATGAAGTGCAAATAATAAAACAGCCCGATGGCTTCTTACCGTCGGTAAAACAGGTCGCCGTGGTGCGAAAGAAATCTTCAATGCCTTGCTGAGCGGATTTGCCCGGACAGTTAAGCGCCCTGGCACGTTGCTCGGCAAAACTGTCCATATAGCGATCCATCACTGCACGGAACAGCCCCTCTTTGTTCTCAAACTCAGCGTACAGGGTTGGCGCTTTAGCTCCGGTCGCTGCCACCAGATCGGCCATCGACGTGGCCTCAAAGCCGTGTTGCCAGAATAAAAGCAGCGCTTTATCCAACGCATCATCCCGATCAAACGTCTTAGGTCGACCGCGTCCTTTTTTTATCGTTTCAGAACAGGTGCTCATGCTTCCCCCTTTACTGCATGGTTTGCTAATTAAATTACCAATCATTAAATAAAATGCAAGTCACGATATTGCACCGTAGCAAATTGTGCGAATTTGGACTTTACGTGCGCTTCTGAAATCGATAACTCACTGTTAATAAAAACAATCACTAATTATATTAACGGTCACTAATAAAATAACATTGATCGTCGTCACGTTGCGGGCTAACATTTTGTTATCGATCGTTAACAAATAACGACGTCACCTATCATCATTACGAGGAAGACATCATGAAAAGCATCAAAATGACACTGGCCGCTATCGCACTTTCAACCCTTTCTGTAAGCGCGTTTGCCGCACAACAAGTGGAATCTACTCCAGCACAACAACAGCCAGCAGGCGTGGTGAGTGCGCAAGTCAATAGTTCTAACCTTTCTGCGTTAGAAGCCAAACTGGCTGCGAAAGCAGAAGCCGCTGGCGCGAAGTCTTATCGCATCACGTCCGCTTCAGGTAACAACACCCTGTTTGGTACAGCAGAAATTTATAACTGAGTGGGGAGGAGGCTGGAATGGTAACGGCATTTCGTAGCGTGATCGTGCTTTGCGCGCTGGCATTTTCCAGCGGCGCACTGGCACAACAGCTTAGCAGTTGTGGTAGCCAGCAAGAGATGATTACGACATCAGCGACAGGAAGCACGACGCTGACGCCTGTTGACCAGCCTCTGAGTGCTACACCCTCGGCAGTACGGCGCGTTCGCCATACTATCGTGCAGCAACCAAATAAAACACAAAGCCCAGTGATTACTGCAACCTGGCAATAATGATCCTCTCTCCGCTGGCCGCCTGTGACTGACCTGACAGGCGGCCTTTTTTTTATCTGGAAAAAGGGTGGTATCCGTAGACTCCGTTTAGTCGCCAAGTAGTCAACGTCGGGGATTGCGGCTTAGCGCAACGCTACCTACAACCCCTATATTCTGTTCACGCGTTTTGGTGCCAGCACAACCTGAAGCAGGTTGGCTGCACTCGCCATTATCAACGTTATACTGGTAAGGGTAAGGCGCGACGAATGAGCGCAATCCCCGTCAAGGAGGCGAAATGTCACAATTGACCCTGTACGGTGCGCGCGGCTGGGGTTCGGCCATTACTGAGGTGATGTTGACGCTGGCTGGCGAAGAGTATGATTTTGTTGATGTCGTGGGTTTTGATAAACCGGGCTCAGCGCGGGAGACACTACAAGCCTTAAATCCGCAGGCGCAGGTTCCGACGCTGGTATTACCGGATGGCAGCGTGATGAGCGAATCCGCAGCGATCGCACTGTGGTTGCTCGATCGCCATCCCCATTTAGCCCCACGGACGTTTACACCAGAGCGGGCACGTTTTCAGCGTTTAATGATCTGGTTGGTCGCCACTGTTTATCCCACGTTTACCTATGCTGATTACCCCGAACGCTGGGTGCCAGGTGATGGTGCAACTTTCGTGGAGAATATTCTGCAGTCCCGGCGTGAAATGTGGCTGTGGCTGGAGCAAGAAACCGAGACCGCCTGGTTAGCCGGTGAGGAGATGACACTGGTGGATTGCTGGCTGGTGGTGATGGTAACCTGGCGGCCGGGACGCAACTGGTTTGAGGTGAATACGCCGACATTGGCGACCATTGCCGCCAATGTGCGAACCCGACCAGAACTGCGTAATATCTTAGAATTAAATGGCTTAGCGTCGAGTTAAGTGCGTTCGCGCAGTTGTGGATAACGATTAAACAGCCAGGCACACCACAGCAAAGCGACCAGACCGAGCACGCCTCCCACATAGCCGATATCATCCATTTTTAAATGGATACTGACTTGATTGCCCAGCAGGGCACCGGCGCCAATACCGATGTTGTAAATGCCGGAAAACAGCGACATGGCAACGTCGGTGGCATCCGAAGCCAGGTTCAGCACGCGCACTTGCAAAATTAAGCCGATCATCATCATCGCCATACCCCAGAAGATGCAAAGCGTAATCATGGCGGGCACCCGCGGCGCGGCAAACCACAGTAGCAACATGCACGCGGAGATGCTGGCAATGGCACCCAGCAATAACGTGGTGCCATGTCGGCTGCCCAACATTCCAAACAGCAGGCTGCCTAAAATGCCTGCAGACCCAAAAATCAGCAGCAGCAGGGTGGTAAAGTTGTGCCCCATGCCGGCAATCACTTGCATAAAGGGTTCGATATAGCTGTACGCCGTATAGTGGGCGGTGACCGCCGTGGCAACCAGCACATACATACCAACCAGCGCGGGGCGCTTGAACAGCACAGGGACGCTGCTCAGTGAACCGCTGTGCTCACTGGGGAGTTTAGGCAGCAGGCGCGCAAGGGCTAACAGCGTAATCAGGGCCACCAGACCAATCACACCAAAAGTGGTGCGCCAGTCGAGGATCTGCCCAATAATGCGACCAATGGGCACGCCCAGCACCATTGCCAGTGCAGTACCGGTTGCCAACATGCTCAGTGCCTGCGTTTTCTTACCGGCGGGGGCGACGCGAATCGCCAGTGAGGCGGTAATTGACCAGAAAATGGCGTGAGCAAAGGCGATACCCGCACGCGCGGCCACCAACACCCAGAAGTTCCACGCCACCACAGATAAACCATGGCTCACAATGAACAGCAGAAAAATCGCGATCAGCAATTTGCGCCGTTCAATATTGCGGGTAGCCAACATCAGTGGCAATGACATCAGGGCCACAATCCAGGCATAGATGGTCAGCATAATGCCGACTTGCGCAGTTTCCATACCAAAGCTGCCAGCAATATCCGACAACAGCCCAACCGGAACAAATTCCGTGGTGTTAAAGATAAACGCGGCGATCGCCAGCATGACAACGCGTAGCCAGGCGGTTTTACGGGATACAGTATTCGGTAACATCGGCGGACAGCTTGTGGTTGAGAGTGGAAGGGCGTTATGTGCGCCAGGTCACAATATTGTCCGTGAAAACCACAGGGATGAAAACCCGTTGATGAAAAAAAACTCAGGGAAAAAAGGTGCCATAATCAAAACAGTTTCACGGTGAAAGATTGACGCGACGTAGACTGGGCGATATAAGTTTTTCGCTTCGTGTACAGGACTGCTGTGGATAAAAAATGCGAAATTCTAAACTGATTATGGTGCTGGTTGCGGTGGCGCTCATGCTGGGCTGGTTCCTCAGTCGCCCCGATACCGCAGACATCGATAACGGCAACCCACGGCAAGGCCAGCTCGCCGATGCGCTGACATCGGAAGTGCAGGTCGTCAGTTATCTTCAACGCCATCAACGCCTGCCGGACTATTACATTACCAAGCGTGAGGCGAGGAAAGCCGGCTGGGATGCGCGCGAAGGCAATCTGTGTGAGGTATTGCCGGGCAAAGCCATCGGCGGCGATCGCTTTGGTAATCGTGAAAAGCAACTTCCCGTGAAATCAGGGCGTCAGTGGTTTGAAGCCGACATTAACTACCAATGCGGGCATCGCGGTGCTGATCGGTTGCTCTATTCCAGCGACGGATTGATTTATGTCACCCGCGATCACTATCGCAGCGTCACGCCAGTAAGGTAATCCCATGCAACGCTACCTGTTTGACTTCGACAATATTGCAGACACCGCGGCTTTTTATCAATGCTGTCGCCAGCAGTGGGCGCTGCCCGCAGAGTTTGGCGATAATTTGGATGCGCTGTGGGATATCTGCACAGGCTATGTGCCGCTGCCTGCGGAAGTTCACCTGATCAATCTCTGTGCACGTGAAGACGGCGAGCAGTTTGATGAGCTGGTCACTCTGTTGCAGGAGGCGGAAGTGGAAACCGAGGGCGCGTTACGGGTGCTAATTCAATAATTTCATGACTCAGTGGATGGCGGGCGCGCCATTCACTGGGAGACATATGGAAATGCTGGCGAAACAGCCGGGAAAACTGCATCTGGTCGGCATAGCCCACAGAGCAGGCGATCACTTTGATAGGTAAACGAAGGTCCTGCAATAATCCCACCGCCATGGTCATGCGCAACCGTAATAAATATTGTTTTGGCCCAATGCCGAGCTGCTTTTGAAATAAGCGCGTCAGGTAACTGCGATCAATGCGGCAATGTTTTGCCACCGCGAGAATATCCAGGGGGTTGTGGTAGTGGCGCTCCATATAGGCCACCGCATTTTCCAAATGCCGGTTTTCACTGTTCACGGGTTTCGGCTGTTGCAGGCCGTGCTCCATCAGTGCATCCAGAAACTGACAGGTTAACCCGGCGATTTTCAATGCGCGTGAAGTATCCTGCGTTAAAATCTCGCTCAACAATGCCTGGGCAGAGGCGTCGGCACTTTTGGCTCGCCAGACGGGCGCCTCGCGTAATAAACCACAGGCTTCAAAACTGCGTTCAGCAATTAATCCATCCACTTCAATCCACATATATTCCCAGGGCTGGCGCGCATCGGCGGTATAGGTGGTGATGGCATGCGGATGAATTAAAAACGCTTCTCCAGCCGCTAACGGCCATTGCCCCTGTTCCGTATACAGGCAGCCTTTACCCTGTATCACGTAGTGCAACAAAAAGTGTTGGCGCACCGCCGGGCCAAAGCTGTGTTTAGGGGCGCAGCGTTGATGACCAAATTGATAAATATTGAGCCCGAAATGGGTCATATCCTCAGGGCGTAAATCTTTTTGCATGGCGCTGTCCCGCTGTGGAGTTCACATAATGTCAATGCATAACACAACCGAAATCGTCACGCTAAGCAATACCGAGGCCAGTTAACAGGGAGTGAGAAGGCAATCACACTTTCCGCGGCCTTACGGATTTTGCTATAGCGATGTCACAAATCTACATAGGCAACGTTGTGCTAACTGCCTACAGTGATTAGCGACAGATAACCGAAACGAGCTGAGGCGAAGTGATGAAAATAACGTTCATTGGAGCGGGGAGCACTGTTTTTGCCAAAAATGTATTGGGTGATATTTTGGCGACTTCCACGATCTCAACGGTAGATATTGCGCTGTATGATATTGATGCCCAACGTCTGAATGAGTCCTGGAATATGCTGAATAATATTAACAGTAATATTAATCAGGGACGGGCAACCATTAAGCAATATGTTGGCGTCTCACAACGCCGTGCGGCATTGCAGGGCGCAGATTTTGTCATTAATGCGATTCAGGTAGGAGGCTACGATCCTTGTACGTTGACCGATTTTGCTCTGCCCAAACGGTTTGGCTTGCAACAAACGATTGCCGATACGCTGGGGATTGGCGGCTTATTTCGGGCCCTGCGCACCTTGCCGGTGATGTTTGATATTGCACGAGATATTGAAGCCTGTTGCCCGGATGCCTGGTTGTTGAATTACACCAATCCTATGGCCTCACTGACCGGTGCCATGTTACGCCACACTGGCGTTAAAACCGTCGGGTTGTGCCACAGTGTCCAGGTCTGTGCTGAAACGCTGCTTAAAAGTGTTGATATGCCGAGCGACAATGTGCAGTTTCATATCGCCGGTATTAACCATATGGCCTGGCTATTAAATATCACCCGGGACGGCGAAGACCTGTACCCTGAAATTCGTCGCCGCTCGCGTGCGCTGACCCAAAAACATGATGATATGGTGCGGCATGAAATTATGCATCGGTTTGGTTATTACGTGACCGAGTCTTCTGAGCATAATGCGGAATATATGCCGTATTGGATTAAGCGTCATTATCCTGAGCTGATCGATCGTTTTAATATTCCCCTGGATGAATATCCGCGGCGCTGCATTGAACAAATTGATCGTTGGCATTTGCAACGTGAACAACTGACGCAAAATGAAAATGTCACCCACACGCGCAGCCATGAGTATGCCTCCTACATTATTGAAGCGATGGCTTTTGATAAGCCGTACAAGATAGGTGGCAATGTATTAAACACCGGGCTGATTACCAACTTGCCTGCTGAGGCCTGTGTTGAAGTCCCCTGTCTGGTCGATGGGCAGGGGATTTCCCCGTGTTACGTCGGCGCTTTGCCCGCGCAGTGTGCGGCACTGAATCAAACCAATATCAATACCCAGTTACTGACGATTGAAGCGGCAGTCACGCGTAAGAAAGAGCATATCTACCATGCTGCGCTGCTTGATCCGCACACGTCCGCCGAGTTGTCGATCGATGACACCATTGCCCTCTGCGATGCGCTGATTGAAGCCCACGGTGACTGGTTGCCCGCTTATCACTGATCCTTTCCCTGACCCAATACCGCGTCAGGCAGTTGCTTCATGGCTGTCGGTTGCCTGACGCGCAGGAGAGCAATAATGAGCGTTTCCTTTAAAACGAAAATCAGCTATGGATTCGGTGCCTTTGGTAAAGATTTCGCCATTGGCATCATTTATATGTACCTGATGTATTACTACACCGATGTGGTCGGTATCTCCGTAGGTATGGTCGCCACACTGTTTCTGGTCGCACGCTTTTTAGATGCGTTAGCCGATCCCGTGATGGGGTGGATCGTTGAACGAACGCGCAGTCGCTGGGGTAAATTTAAGCCCTGGATTCTGGTTGGCACACTGGTTAACTCTGCCATGTTAATCAGTGTATTTTGTGCGCATCACTTTGAAGGAACCGCGCTGCTGGTTTGGGTGTGGGTAACCTATTTGCTGTGGGGATTCACCTACACCATCATGGATGTGCCATTCTGGTCATTGGTCCCCTGTATTACGCTGGATAAGCGCGAGCGCGAAGCACTGATTCCGTGGCCGCGTTTTTTTGCCAGCAGTGCTGGATACTTAACCGGTGTCATTGGGTTACCGATGATCCACTGGTTGGGGCAAGGTTCGCAGGGCGATGGATTTACGCGCTTTACCTATATTTTGGTGTTCTTCTTTATTGTTTCCACCCTGGTGACGCTGCGCAATGTGCAGGAAAAATACTCCTCCTCACATCACGGCAATCAACAGCAACACAGCATGCAAGCGGTGTTATCACTGATTGTGCGTAACAAACCGCTGTTTGCGTTGTTGATCATGGCGCTGGCCTGGAATTTAGCGCACAACATCATCACCTCCTTTGCGATTTATTACTTTAAGTATGTGGTTGGACGCGAGGCACTGTTTCCCTGGTATATGGCCTTTGCGGGCGTGGCGAATCTGGTCACCATTGTGTTCTTCCCCAAACTGGTGCGTATTTTTTCACGCCGTACATTGTGGATCAGCGCCTCAGTGCTGCCGTTATGTAGCTGTTTCCTGCTGGTCGCGGTGGCGCTCTGGTCACCACAAAACGCTGCGTTGATTGCGTTCTCCGGCATCCTCGTCAATATCGGCAGCGCGTTTTTCTGGGTCATGCTGGTGATTATGGTGGCCGATACCGTGGACTATGGTGATTATGCTTTGGGCATGCGCATCGAAAGTATTGCCTATTCGGTGCAAACCATGGTGGTGAAGGCGGGGGCAGCCTTTGCCGGATTAGTGATTGGCGTGATGCTGGGTTTGGTGGGGTATGTCCCCGGCGTGGTGCAAAGTGCGGCGACCGTAACAGGCATGCAGATGATCATGGTCGGCGCACCGCTGGTGTTCTTCGTGATCACGCTATGGGTGTACTGGCGCCACTACGCGTTAGATGGCGCGCTGTTGGCGGAAGTACAAGGGTGGCTGCAGCAGAAATACGGTGAGGAAAACACGACGCAGGCACCGTCTCCCACGCCGCTGGCGGCGAAGGAAACGGTGAAATCCCCTGGATAATTAGCCTTGCAGACCAGCGAGCAATACCGCGAGCTGGTCTCGCGCTTCACCCGGCAGTGGCGTGGCGCTATAACCGGCATTCTGTTCAATCAGCGTATTCAATGCCACCAGCCAGTCGTAAATATAAAAGGCGGTGGTATTCACGGGACGGGCCTCCAAACGCGTGAGACGTTTCCCGGCATCCCAAAGCTGCGTTTGCTGGGGAGGACGCGCAAAAATGGGGTGTCCCTGATTGACGCGGCTGGCAGGGCGGGCCGATTCTGCGACCTGTTGGAAGCCTAGCCAGGCGACAAAATCCCCCATCACACTTAACACACACTGTGTCTGGCGCTCCACGCGGCGCAGGGCATCGCTGCCTTCCTGCGCGGTGCGCGCCACGCTGGCGGCTAACAGATCAACAATTTTTAAGCGTTGAATTGCCACGGCCGTTTCCTGCATCAGCAGCGCCACGGTTTGCGGATCCAGTGTCAGGCGGCTTAACAGCGCATGATTTTCAACGCGGGTTTGCAGGTGAGCGAGCCACAGATTCAACATGGCTTGCGCCTGTTCACGGCTGCGGTCACGGCTGATGGCCGCGACAGGGGCGGCCGCCGTCGCCGTACTGGAGGCAAACAGGTCGATATCTAACCCCCAATCCCCCGCACCGCTGAGGACGTCATGGTCATCGCCATCCGCAGTGAACAGGCTGTGCGCATCTTGCTGCCACCAGGCGCGGATCTGTTCACGCGGGGGCACCATACTCTCCAGCATTTCACCGTGAATACCGGCGCGTTTTTGCAGTGTTTTGAGTAACTGCTCCGCAATCTGTTTTTTATGGCTCAGCGATAACTGTTGCTCATCCATAAGCAGCGGGCTGAGCAGCCGGTCGCACACATCCGCTCGTAAGGCGGCCAGTCGCGTGGCCAAACGTGCCATACGCCGTGTGGTATCCACATTTGGCGTTAGCCAGTTCAACATCCGTGTCACGTCACGCGGCTCGCTGGTGAGCATTGCCCCCCATTGTTCACCCGCGGTGCCCACCGCGCGCTGCACGGCGCTGTCGAAGTTCTCGGCCTGCACCACGCGCTGATCCCACTGGCTCAGGCACCAAATGATGGCGGGTTTATCACCGACTTGCACATCGCGGTCTTGCTGCCAGCGCCACAGGGCTTGTCCCATTTGCATGGCTTGTTCACGCTGCGTTGCTGCCGTGGCAATCATTAACATATCGCACTGTTGCGCCCAACTGGCGCGGGCCAGTAGCCAACGGCTCTTGGCAGCGGCTAAAGCCAGGGTGTCGGCTTCCAGCGGCGAGAGATCAAAGTGTCCGCCCGCCGGCAATACCAGTACGTCTAAGGGTTTTGCACAGCCGTTTTCACGCGCCGCATCTTGCGGCACACGTAATTCGGCGGCCAGCAGACTGAGTTCAGACTGCGTGATGGTGCGTGCACGAGCGCGCTGGCCATTGATCACCGGCACCACAGAAAGCGGGATGTGCGCAGCACGGCCCGCCATGCTCAGGGGATCCTGGGCGTTAAACAGCGTCAAAGACAGCCACAGCATGCGGCATTCAGACAAGGTCTCCAGCGCCTGAAAGGCGCGCTGGCAATGGGCCAGACAACGTAACTCATCTTGCCATAACACGCGAAACAGGTGCTGACGATCGTCCGCCGTCAGCCAGGGAACCAGACGCAACGCCCGCGGCCAAAACGCGCGATCCAACACGGCGGAGCTGGTATTCATCAACCGACACTGCTGCCAGAGCGCGGCAACTGCCGCTTCATCCATGCCGGGCTGCGATTCATGCTGCGAGCGACGCTCCAGGGTTTGCAGATGTTCATGCAGTTTAGGCTCGTCGGCTTCGCGCCACACGCGAGGTGACAGGGCGCTCAAGACCGCAATAACATCTGCCTGGGATAACAGCGTCAGTTGGACTTCCTGATCGCGTATTTTGAGGGCACTGCTGAGCCTGATGGCGACACTGCGGCCAGGCGACAGTAACTGTACACACTGCTGCCAGGCGGGATCGGCATGTACGATATGTTGTTGTAACGCCTGTTTCCCTCGCGCACTGTAGCCCAGAATACCCAGCGTAAAAGGTTGCGCCGCAGCTTCTTGCAACTGCCCGGTACGGCTTTGCGCCCGATGTAATTGCGGGCTTAACAGGGTGCTGGTGTGCTGCCAGCGCTCATCTCGTTGACGTTGTTCGGCCAGCCAGTGCTGGCTCTCATTCAGGTGCTGGATAAAGGCCTGCGCGTGACGTTGAAAAGTGCTGGGTTTCATTTTTTATACAGGCTCCCACTGTCAATCCAGTAGTGGCTGTCGCCCTGGTGGCTGGTGAGTAATGTATTCATTTTTAACTGTAACTTTTCGGCTTCCACAGGGGTTCCATCGCCAAAGCGTACGCTCTCAATTGCAAAACTCTCTGCGCTGTTGGCGCCTGCTGGCATCACGGCTTTTAACTTCACATACAGCGCGCTTTCTGAAGCTACGCGGCGCGCCAGTTTGGCATCGACAATGGTGAGGGTATACAGCGGCGTGGCGGGCCAGCGATCATTGTCTAACTGACGAAAGCCCAGACAGAGGTTGCCATGAACGACGATGTGTCCCTGCGAATCGGGCTGCCATTGTGGAGCATCCAGGTCAATATCGTGATAGCTAATATCCTGATCCTGCAACACGCCTTCAGCATCCAAACGCCCTAAATAGCGCAGCGTAGAATAGGGCTGGAAATCACCGGCATTAAACCAAAAATTACCTAAACGCAGCTCCATAGCCAGCAGGCAGATCATGGCACCCACGGCGGCGGTGGATTTGGGATCATCAATGCGTCCCTGGGTGCTAAACGGATACCAGTCGCTGGTGTGGTAGCCCTCAAGCGACACCATGCGGTTAACGGGTAACGGCTGCATTAAGCGGAACAACGCCTGAATCCCAGGAAAACACGACGGGCGTCCGGTCAGTAACAGCACATCACACTCATACAGGGCGACCACTTCACACAGCGAGCGCAGGCTCTGCGTGATTTGCATCCGCGGCGATAAAAACTCCGCATGTAACTGGTTGAGTTTGATAATCAGTGGTGTGCTCAGCAAACGAAACGGCGCGTGGCCTTCAGGCAACGCCCGTGCAATCTCGGTCTCTAAGTGTTCTAACAGCGTGTGGGTGAGCGGCGTCGCCAGCGCTTCACCAAAGGTGGTATCCACTTCGCTTAACAGATCCAAAGGATCCCAATTTTCATACGCACTCAGCAGATGCTGGCCCAGAGGAATAAACAGTTGCAGCGTGGTTTGTTGACGCATAACGGACAGCCCATCCGCAAGATCGCTCGCGCCAAACAGGCGGCGCATCAGCGCTGCTGAATCCGTCAGCCCCTGTTGTTGCAACGCCTGCTCCAGTGCGGGCAAGACGCAAAGCTGAATCACATCCAGCAAAATGTCATCACCGGCGACTTTAAAGCCTTCGCGAAACAGCAAGCGTGGATGGACGTGGCGTTGCGTGCCTGAACCGGCTTCCAGTTGGTAACGCGTAATCGCGAGATCGGTGGTGCCGCCGCCGATATCAATCGAAGCAACGGTCAGGCTGTCGGCCTCATCAAGGGGTTTATCCGGGCGGGCCTGGCTGGCAAAGAAAGCCTCGGTAGAGCCTGCGAAATTGACCTGAATTTCATTGTACAGCCAGACCATTTGGCCACAGGTTGCTTCATCCCACTCCATTTGTACTTGCGGATGCGGGTAGCGGTGTGCAGACCAGCCCTGAGCCTGCCAGACCAGCGTGATCGCCTCATGCATCCGGCGGCGGAAGATTTCCCGCTCGGGTTTCGGCATTGCGGAAGGCAACGTCAGAATGATATTGCGGATCTGACGAGGTGCCTGGCTGTGGCTCATGCGTAAACGCTGCGCCACGCTGTTAATCTGCATCAGCGATTGACTGAGCAGTTCCGTGAGCATCAGCGTCATCAGTGAACTGCGGCTGTATTGCGCATTAAACACGGGTAAGCGCGCGTCGGCAGGCAGATCGCTTAAGACTTCACCGTCATCATTGAGCAGCATCATGAGCGGGGCGGCAATGGCCGCAGACTCGTGGGTGGCATGACTAAACCGCCAGCCCGGAGCGAAAGGCGACTCGTCCCATAAATAACGCCGGGGACTGGAAAGCCCGGTTGCCCCTTGTATACCGCTGCGTTGTCGCGCGAGGCGACCGGCTTCATGTCCCACGCGCACGCAGGAGGGCCACACAAAGGCTTGCTGACGCCCGCTCTCACGCGAAAGATGTGCTTTACCAAAACGTGTCTCAGCAAACGCCAGGCGGCTATCAAACAGATCGTTCCATACGCAGTGCGGGGCACTGAGATCGCGCAGTTGCAGTTCACTGACATGCTTCAGGCCGTCGCTGTCACCGGGATGCTCTTCAACCAGAATGCCGCAGGTGTGCGAATTGCCGACATCCAGGATCACATCCACAGGGACCACGGGATGGCGGTCGGTGGCGGTGACCAGTTGCAGGGCAGGCATGGCAAGCTGGAACCCTAAAATCTGTAACAGATTCAGGTAATGTCCCTGATGCTCAAACATCCGCGTTGCGCGCGTTAACTCGGCCTCACTGCGCTGTTCAATTTCCGTCGCGCGCTGAAGAAAGACTTCGCGCAGCCAGCCGTCGATCCAGGTGTGGTCCAAAAATTCTGTAAGTTCTTCGTTACGCCAGGCCAGTGAAAACAGTGTGCCATCCGTTACGTCTTGCAGTGTAGGGGCCAGTGCGGCTTGCGTCAGCAGCGTGGTATCAAAGGCCAGCACCAGCCGGTAATCGTGCCCGCGTGCATCCGGGGCTGGCAGGGTGACCACTTGCATACGAGCCCAGTTATCCGGGCCGCCAGTGAGTTGCCGCTCGCCGTTGAATCGCAGCATCGGCAGGGGCAACCATTGTTTGTCGAGCAGTGCCAGCGACTGGCGCATCGCCAGCGTTAACTCAGGCTTCACCACTTCGGGTGCGCTGTCTGGCGTGGTACGCAATATCCAACGCGCTTGCCCACTTTCTGCTTCCAGTCGCAATAAGGGGCCATTTGCGCTGCGGCGCACAAAAGGGCTGTCGGGCTGCGCGCTTAAGGAGAACGGAAAATCAATAAATTGGATGCCGCTGTTTTCAATGAGCGTCAGCTGTTCCGGGTAATCCGGTGCACTTGGGAGCATTATTTATTCTCACGAGTAATGGTGAGCGGAAGTACGGTGTTGTTGCCAAAATCACCGGTACATTCCGCCACCTCGTTGGCGGCAGCTTTACAACTGATCTCCGGCATCTTGTAACGGCTATTGTCGCTACAGCGCGCGGTGTATTTACTGTTGATCACCAAATTACCGGATTGCATCAGCCCCGTTTGGACTTGTGAACGGCAGGTGACGCCGTCGGCATGGGTGATTCGTGCCGTGCCAGCACCTTTATTGAGTTGATAGCGAATAATTGGCTGACGTCCTACGCGAGGGGTTTTAATGCCCACCGCCACACGCCAGTTGCCATTCAGGAAGGTGACAGAGCCTGCACGCACCGAGTTAGCCGGCAGCAACAGCGCATTGTCGGGGATCGGTTTTTCTTCTTCCGCGACAGAGGCCACGCTGGCAGCCGCCACGGGCACAGGGGTGGCTGGGGCAGCTGTTGCTTTGTCGAGTGGCAGCGCGAAAGCCATCTCAGGTAATGACCAGTGGGTGATCGGCGGCAGAGAAGGCGTGACAACCTCGGCGGGCGCAACCTGCGGCGCGGGTGTCTGTAACCACACGACCGCACCCAATGCGGCGGCAGCGGCAACCCCGACGGGAAGCAACCACAGACGTGAACGACGTGGCATTGAGGGCGATGTCGCCTGCGTGGGCGCAGGTGGTTCTGGTTCATCCAGCAAGGAGAGCGCAGGGACCGCGGTTGGCGTGGCAGAGGCCACTGACACAGGGCGTTCTGGGCGCAGGCTGGAAAAGGGATCCTGACGCGGTTTTTCATTGTGTTTAAGAAAACCCCAAAAGGTGATCACCGCCTGACCGTTCACCAGATACACATGGTTGGCATCCGGGAAATGGGCAATTTTTTGCAGCAGGGCAGCAAACAGACGCAGTGACGCCTTTTCTGACTGTGCTGCCTTGCCAGCAAGCACAGTGATTGCCTTATGAAAAGCATCTAACTGGCTGAGAACGGTTTGCCGCTCCTCCGCACTGGTGGCGGCCCAGGCGATAGGTTGACCGTTAACCGGGGCATACCAGTCCAGGCGGTCACCCTGATCGTTAACCTGCGGGATCGCCAGAATATCGGCCAGTTGCGGGAGATTACGCAGTCGTAGCGTTTCACGAATTTGCAGAGCGGTATGCCAGACGGGCTGACCGTTTACGCCCAAAGCCTGCAGGGGCGCTAAGGGGCCGCTACGAAGAAAGTGTGTTGTCACAGGCCTGCCTTATAGGGGTTGTCAGAAGCCAACTTAAGCCAAATGAGGCCACTATAGGGCAGAAGAACGAAATCAATCGGCGGAACAGAGGCAAAAAGGGGGCACTAATTCACCTCTGATAGGGTGCGGATGTCTTGCCAGGGGGTTAATGATATGTACCATTTGGTACATAGTTTTGTTATCCTTTTGCAGCGCAAAAATTGCAAATGTCGCTACGATCGTTAGTATTCGCCCCCTTCACTTAACAATGATTCAGGTCCTGTGAAAAATTTAACTCCCCGTCTTTCCCTGTTTTTAATGCCTCTGATCGCGTCCCCCGGCTGGGCTCAAGAGCGCGATTCAACGCTGGTGGTCAATGCCATCGCGCCCCAACAAACGCTCTCTGAACTGGATACACCTGCCGCCGTCAGCGTGATCAACGGTGATGACATGCGTGCTAATCAGCCGCAAATCAATTTGTCAGAAAGCCTGGGCGTGGTACCGGGGCTACAGGTCATGAACCGGCAGAATTACGCTCAGGATCTGCAATTATCTGTACGGGGGTTTGGATCGCGTTCAACCTTTGGCGTGCGCGGTGTGCGTATTTATGTTGATGGCATTCCCGCCACCATGCCGGATGGGCAGGGCCAGACATCCAATATTGACCTGAATTCGGTGGAGAGCGTCTCGGTATTACGCGGGCCATTTTCAGCGCTGTACGGTAATGCGTCCGGCGGCGTAGTCAATATTGAAACCGAAAAGGGCAAGAACCCGCCGAGTGTGCAGGCCAGTGGTTATGGCGGCAGCAACGGCACCTGGCGTTATGGTCTGAAAGCCAATGGAGCCTTGGGTGAGGGCCAGCAGCCGGGCGATCTTAACTACAGCGTATCGACCACGCGTATGACCACCGAGGGTTATCGTGACCACAGCGGCGCGCGCAAAAATCTCGCCAATGCCAAACTGGGGGTGCAAATTGATGATGTCAGTAGCCTGACGCTGCTGTTCAACCGGGTTGATATCAATGCTAACGACCCCGGCGGATTAACGCCTGCCCAGTGGCGTGAGGATCCGCGTCAGGTTGCCAGCAACGTGAGTCTGTATAACGCGCGCAAAACGATTCGTCAGACGCAGGCCGGGCTGCGCTATCAACGTCAGTTGAGTGAACAAGACGATCTCAGCGTGATGGCATGGGCGGGAGAGCGTGAAATGACGCAATTCCAGTCTATCCCGGCCAGCGTGCAACAGTCGCAAAAACACCATTCCGGTGGCGTGATTGATTTGACGCGCCATTACCAGGGTATTGATACCCGCTGGACACATCAGGACAGTGTGTTTAACGTGCCGCTGCGTTTCACCACCGGTATCAACTATGAAACCATGACGGAACACCGCAAAGGGTATGAGAATTTTGTCACCGTCGGCGGGCAAACGGACTACGGTGAGCAGGGAAATTTGCGCCGTGATGAGCGCAACCTGATGTGGAATGTCGATCCTTATCTGCAAACGCAGTGGCAATTGACCTCGAAACTGTCGCTGGATGTGGGAGTGCGCTACAGCTCGGTCTGGTTTGACTCCAACGATCACTATGTGACGGCCGACAATGGCGATGATAGCGGCGATACGGCCTATCATCGCTGGTTACCGGTCGCCTCACTGAAATATGATGTTACCCCCGCGCTGAATGTGTATGTGTCGGCAGGACGGGGTTTTGAAACACCGACCATCACCGAACTCTCTTATTCCGATCCTAAACAACCGGCCTCGGTGAATAACTACGGCCTCAAGCCTGCCACCAGCGATACGGTAGAGCTGGGGTCAAAATGGCGCGTGGGCAACGGCTTAGTTACTGCGGCGTTATTCCAGACCGATACGCAGGATGAGATTGTTAGTTATCAGAATGATGAAGGGCGTTCGCTGTATCAAAATGCCGGGAAAACGCGCCGTCGTGGCGTAGAACTCTCCCTCGATCAGCAAATTGCCTATGACTGGCGCGTACAGGGTGCCTGGACGTGGCTGGAAGCGACCTATCGCGCAGGGGAGGTATCCGAAGGGAATCGTCTGCCAGGCATTGCTCGTAACATGGGCTATGCCGCGTTAGGTTGGGCACCCCCAGAGGGATTCCATGCCGGGGTTGATGTCCGCTATATGGGCAGCATTGAAGCCAATGATGCCAATACGGTGAGCGCGCCAAGTTGGACCATTGCCGGAGTCAATGCAGGCTATCGCTGGTCACGGGATAGCCTGGATGTCGACCTCTACTCGCGCATAGACAACCTGTTTGACCGCAATTATATCGGTTCAGTGATTGTGAACGAGAGCAGTGGACGTTATTACGAACCCGCGCCAGGACGCAGTTTTGGTGTCGGCGTTAATATCGCCTGGCATTTCGAGTAAATCCAATCAGGGCGGCACCGGGTGTCGCCTGATCCGTTTTTCAGACCCGCTTTTTTTGAAGTGCATCACACTTTGATATCATCCTTCTCTCACAACGTTTGCCGCCACGGCGAAATCCTTTATTGTTACCGGTAACACTATTTGTCATCATCAGGAGTCAGTCATGTCAGCAAATAATCACCACGCATTTGTGCTGATGGGCGTATCAGGCAGCGGAAAATCAGTGGTGGCGAGCGAACTGGCACGCCAACTCGGCGCGGCATTCATTGACGGTGATTTCCTGCATCCGCGGGCCAATATCAATAAAATGTCGGGCGGCGAGCCGTTAAATGATGACGATCGCGCCCCCTGGCTGGAGGCGATTTGCGATGCTATCTATGCCATGCAACGTACGCATGCTGTCTCGCTGGTGGTCTGTTCTGCCCTGAAAAAGAAATACCGCGATCAACTGCGCCGTGGCAGCAACAATGTGACGTTTTTATGGATGAAAGGTGATTACACGTTGATTGAGTCGCGTTTGAAAGCGCGTAAAAATCACTTTTTTAAACCGCAAATGTTACAAACGCAATTCGCGACGCTGGAAGCACCGGGCGCTGATGAAACCGATGTGATTGCGCTGGATATTGCGCCTCCGGTTGAGCAGGTTATCGAACAGGCGATCAGCGATATTCGCCGTGTGACCGGTAACGCTACGCGCTGACGTTCCGCTTTTCAGTTGTGTTACACTCGCCGCACTGTCCGGACGTTGCGAACTGAAAATGAAGAAAAAAAGACCGGTATTACAGGATGTGGCTGACTGCGTAGGCGTGACTAAAATGACCGTCAGCCGCTATTTACGCGATCCCAACCAGGTCTCTGCCACGCTGCGCGAAAAGATCGCCGCCGCGGTAGAGGATCTGGGCTACATTCCCAATCGTGCCCCCGATATTCTCTCTAATGCGACCAGCCGCTGTATCGGTATTCTCTTGCCTTCGTTAACCAACCAGGTGTTTGCCGAAGTCTTGCGCGGCGTTGAAAGCGTCACGGATATCCACGGTTATCAAACCATGCTGGCGCACTATGGCTATAGTCCTGAACGTGAAGAAGAACGCTTAACCTCGTTGCTCTCCTGGAATATCGATGGCTTGATTTTGGCTGAACGCCAGCACACGCCACGGACGTTAAAAATGATTGCGGTGGCGGGCATTCCGGTTGTTGAAGTGATGGACAGCGTCTCTCCCTGCATTGATATGGCCGTTGGCTTCAATAACGTAGAAGCGGCGCGGCAGATGACGCGTTTTATCATTGCGAAAGGTCACACTCACGTGGTGTATCACGGCGCGCGCTTAGATGAGCGTACGCGCATGAAACAGGAAGGGTATGCACAAGCCATGGAGGAGGCGGGGCTGGTGCCTGTCAGTACGCTGACCGAACGGGCCTCTTCCTACAGTGTGGGCGCTGAATTGTTGCAACAGACCTTGCGTGAGCATCCCAACACCAATGGCATTTTCTGTACCAATGACGACCTGGCGATTGGTGCCTTCTTTGAGTGTCAGCGACGCGGGCTGCGCGTGCCAGAAGACATTGCAATTGCGGGGTTTCATGGGCTGGATCCTGGGCAAGCCATGGAGCCACAACTGGCCAGCGTGGTCACACCGCGTCATGCCATGGGGCGCGTGGCCGCGGAACTGCTATTAACCCGCCTTAAGGGTGACAGTGTCACCGCGCCTTGTATCGATCTTGGCTTCACGCTGCTGCCTGGTGCATCAACTTGAGTGGGTGACGCCCACTCTCACCGATTAGTTTGATCCCCATCGCAAAAATAAAACTTCCCTGCTCAGACCGTTCACATTCGCAGAATGTTACCCGTATCATGATACCGGTAACACTGACAGCCCGTGGCCCGAACTCGCCAACCTCTGGACGCAATGCGCGGTCCAGGCCCGGATATAATGATAACAACAGGTCGTCACCTGCAGATGAAAGACGACCGGGGAGAAGAGACATGCCATTAGTCATTGTCGCGGTAGGGGTTTTGTTACTTTTACTGTTGATGGTTCGCCTGAAACTCAATGGGTTTATCGCCTTGATTTTAGTCGCGCTGGCCGTGGGAATCATGCAAGGCATGCCGGTGGATGAAGTCATCGCGGCAATCAAAAAAGGGGTGGGCTCTACATTAGGTAGCCTGGCGCTGATCATGGGCTTTGGCGCCATGCTGGGTAAGCTGCTTAGCGACTGCGGAGGCGCACAACGCATCGCCACCACGCTGATTGATAAGTTTGGCGTCAAGCATATCCAGTGGGCAGTCGTGTTAACCGGCTTCACCGTGGGGTTTGCGTTGTTTTATGAAGTGGGCTTTGTACTGTTGCTGCCACTGGTGTTTACCATTGCGGCGTCGGCCAGCATTCCCTTGCTGTATATCGGTGTGCCTATGGCCGCTGCGCTGTCAGTCACTCACGGTTTTCTGCCACCGCATCCAGGCCCGACTGCCATTGCAACGCTGTTTCACGCTGACATGGGCAAAACCCTGCTCTATGGCACATTGCTGGGTATCCCAACCGTTATTTTGGCCGGGCCAGTCTGGGCTCGCTTTCTGAAGAAAATTGATAAGCCTGTACCGCCGGGATTATGGAACCCGAAAACCTTCACTGAGGCAGAGATGCCAAGTTTCGGCGTCAGTGTCTGGACGGCGCTCGTGCCGGTGGTATTGATGGCCATTCGTGCCGTCGCGGAAATGGTGTTACCCAAAGGGCACATCCTGCTGCCTTACGCTGAATTCTTTGGCGACCCGGTGATGGCAACCTTGATTGCCGTCTTAATTGCTATCTTCACCTTTGGCCTGAACCGCGGCCGTTCAATGGATGAAGTGATGGAGACGCTCAGTAGCTCCATTAAAATTATCGCCATGATGTTACTTATCATCGGCGGCGGCGGCGCCTTTAAGCAGGTGCTGGTTGAAAGCGGCGTTGATAAATACATCGCAGACATCATGCATGGCAGCGATATCTCACCCATCTTAATGGCGTGGAGTATTGCAGCGGTACTGCGTATCGCACTGGGCTCGGCGACGGTGGCAGCGATCACGGCGGGTGGGATTGTGGCACCACTGATTGCTACCACCGGCGTGAGCCCGGAACTGATGGTGATCGCGGTGGGCTCCGGCAGTGTGATTTTCTCCCACGTGAATGATCCCGGTTTCTGGTTGTTCAAAGAGTATTTTAATCTCACCATCGGCGAGACCATGAAATCCTGGTCCGCACTGGAAACCATTATCGCAGTATGCGGACTGATTGGTTGTCTGCTGATGGCACAAGTGGTGTAGGGCATCTGATAAATGCCAACCTGGGGCGGCGAAAGCCGCCTTTTTCTTTCTGTTCCGACAGCACGGGGTGTGTGATAACACTGTGCAGCGTGGCGTATGATGATTTCCTTTGCATCGCATTTTGACAAGGAAACTCGATGGAACTCACGACCATTAGCCAGTATCGCTATGCCACCAAAGCGTATGACAGCAACAAAAAAGTCCCGCAATCAACGCTGGATGAACTCCTGTCGTTGTTACGTTTTTCACCTTCCTCCGTTAACTCACAGCCGTGGCATTTTCTGGTGATTGGTAGCCAGGAAGCCAAATCGCGTTTAGTCAGTGCCGTTGGCGATGCTTATGCATTTAATCAGAGCAAAGTCCGGGATGCTTCTCACACGCTGGTCTTTTGTGTGAAAAACAGCCTGACCGATGCCGATTTGGACACCTTACTGGAGCAGGAAGACGTTGATGGACGTTTCCTGAAACCAGATGCCAAAGCCGGTCAGGCGAAAGGGCGCGGATACTATGTGAACCTTCATCGGGAAGCGGGTGACACGGCACAGTGGATGGAAAAACAGGTCTATCTGGCGTTGGGACAAGGATTGCTGGGAGCCTCCGCTCTGGGCCTGGATGCAACACCGATTGAAGGTTTTGATTTACAAGGTGTTGATCGTGAATTTGCGCTGCAAGAGCAGGGGCTGCGTAGCCTGGTGCTGATGACAATTGGTTACCGTAGCGAAACCGATTTTAATGCCCAACTGCCCAAATCACGTTTGCCTGCAGAGAGCATTATCACTCGCTTGTAATGGCGCAGGCAGAAAATACCGGCGAGCACTGCATCCTGAGCTGCTCGCCGTTATACAGAGTAGGAACATCACGGGCAAGATGTCACTCTGTTGCCTGTTGTTTCGCGCCAGCTTCATCACCCTCTGGAAGCTCTTCATCCTCGGCTGGCGGCAGCGTCATGCTTTGCTCACACACGTCCTCCAGCGGACGTGGGTTGCCTGGAAACACATGTTGCTTGTAACGTACGGATGAGATACGCGCCATGACCCCTGTCTCGCGCCAGTGCGCGATGGCAAATTTATCCGCCCAGTCAGGCGGGATCCCGTCTTCCACTAACTGGCGATTTGCCTCAAGCAGGTTTTTACGCGCGATATTCAGGGCTCTGCGTGCCTGGGTCAGCAGCCTGCCGCCCAAAAAGCTCAGCGGAATTTGTTCGGCGTCGCTCTCCTGATCCTCTTTATAGCTAATGAAGACGCTCTCTTTGCCTTCAATGTCCCGGTTGATTTTAAAATAGAACATTTCAAACAGCTCTCTCCCATCACAATGGGTGTATTCCCGACTCACACGCAGTACAGCCGACTGTGGCCTGCCTTCAAACAGTGTGCCGGCCTGACGGAATGCACAGTGCATCTCACCGGACCAGAAACCGCATTTGTCCTCATCGTAGAAATCGTTATAGGGTTGCACAATCGGCAGAGCAAGCAGCTCTACAATCTCTTCCGGCATCACCAGCGTATTCGCATGATCGAAGGTTGCGATACCACTCAACAGGGCATGCCAACCCGTTGCGATCAGGCGATGGTATTCGACAGGAAAAGCATGTTGGCCTGGGGTAATTTTCTGCAGCGTCAGTTTCTTCCATTTTTCATCCCGCGTTTCATGAAAGCGCCTGACTTGAAAATGCATACGCCATTCGCTGATTAAAGGCTGTCTGAGGATTTTATCCAGCAGAGAACGGCCGTCATTGAGCTCAATGGTGATCAACATGGCATGGGTATCATTTTGCAAATAGACTATGCGCAGCGCGTGTAACTCATCCTCCTCTCCTGATAAGGTGACACGACAAAGCGTGTCTTCTGCCCAGAATTCAAATCGAGGCGCGCTTCTCTCTTCAAGCTCGTCGGAAAAACGGTGGGGTTGCGCGATACGCAACAGGGTATCAATGGTGACCCAACTGTGGTCAGGCTCTGGCGTAAAATAGAGCGATTCTGCAGCCAGCGCCTCTGCGCACATTACCGGAAGTCCCTGATTAAGACGTTCGCGGATGTTGTGCGGAAGGAGGGGGATATGGTTCTCATCGCTCTCGCTGTCGAGACAGTCCAGAGCGATGATTTTTGATAAGCTCTCCACATCAAGGATTTCATGTGGGATGGCAGCACAATGTTCAGCCAGTGATTCGGGTTCAAAATTTTGCGGCCAGCTAAAATCCAACAAATGATGGTAAGGCGTGGAGAGAAAACTGGCGGAAGTGTGGCCTGCTACAACGACAAACGCCTCATAAAAGTCAGTCCACAGCACCTCACTTACCCGCAGATTGCCCGTAACATCCACCAGGTAGTTATCGAATAACGCATTTCGTGCAATGAGATCACCCAGTACGATAAGGTTGGCCCCGGTCTGTTCGCCGGAATTTCCCACCCATTGGCTCACCGTCAGATTGCCATCAACAATTATCCAGACAATTTCGGCATCCGTTAATATACCCAAGGATTCAGCACAACGTGTAATATCGATATCGAGGAAAGAAATGTCTGAATCACCGCGAAATAACAATACATTGCCTTCGTCAAAGTCGGTGTTCTGAATGCATTCGATTAATTGCGCAGAACCCGCATCAAGAAGGCGGTGTTTAATTTCCGAAAACGTGACAACGCTAACATTATCCATTGGTGATTTTCCCTGGTGTAATAAAAATAAAACCGGCAGTGCAACCGACTTAATGGCGAATAGACGCCAATGCATTTTTCCCGACTTCTGTGTATTTGTATTTCAGGTCAAGGGTGGTATTAAAGGTTGCGATAAATAATTTGCCGTTCAATGACGAGAGCTGCATGATGCTGAGAATGCCGCCCTTGGCGTTAGTGGAGTCTGGCGTTATCATCTCAAGGCGACGCATCTTTTTCTCATTGACGGTAAGGGCGCTGAGTGTAGGAGAGTGTACACTCAATTGCTGTTTAATCTGTTCGGCGGCTGCATCGAGTTGATTGTCGGACATGGGCGTATCGGTTTGTCTGAATGCAAAAGAAACCTTGCCCCTTTCGTGGGGAATATACCAGGCTTCGGAAGGTCTGAGATTGGAAATATATTTTATTTTAATCATTTCTTCCGGCATTTTTTCAAATGACTTTGGCAGGGTTATCTTAGCTTTGCCATTGAGTATTTTAATGCGCCTTTCAAATCGCGCATGCTGCCTTCTTTCTTTATAGTTTGCAAAGGCAAGCAGTAAATAATCAATGATGTGTCTAAATCTATTTTTCATCAGAAAAGCCTTAGTCAATAATATCAATATTGCTGCGTGTCGCAGAGCAGGATCTACGACACAGGTATCGCGGTAAAATGCGCTGCGAAAGTTCAGCACATGCCAGGGTTGCAGATTGGGTTCAAATTTATCATGCCACGTTAAGAGGGTAATTCAATGTGAAATCACTTTTGCGGGTTATTCTGTCGATGGGGTAAGACGCGCGGCGTGCAGCAAAAAGGACAACACGGGAACAGTGACGCCTGCAACGCGCGCGCCTGGTCACAGTAAATGCCACACGTAGCGCCCTGAATCTGATACGCTGAGGGGGTTGTTTTTGCAAAGGAGTGAACATGGCCGTTTCCGCACAGCATCTGGACGAAGCCATTGCCTGGCGTCGGGATTTTCACCGTTATCCTGAATTGGGCTATCAGGAGCATCGCACCGCTGAAAGAGTGGCTGCGCTGTTGCATGCGTGGGGTATTGAGGTGGCTCGCGGTGTGGCGGGAACGGGGGTGATTGGCACGCTGCGTAACGGCACGGGCCCAACCGTGGGACTGCGCGCCGATATGGATGCCTTGCCCGTGAGTGAGCGGGGGGATACGCCATGGGCATCAACCCGTCCCGGCGTGATGCACGCCTGCGGGCACGATGGCCATACCGCTATCTTATTAGCGACAGCGCGCATCTTAAGCCAGACGCGTGAATTTTGCGGCACGCTGCATTTTATTTTCCAGCCTGCCGAAGAGAATTTAGGTGGCGCACGGAAAATGGTGGAAGAGGGGCTGTTCACGCGCTTTCCGATGGATGCCATTTATGCCCTGCACAACTGGCCGGGGATCCCACTCGGTCATATTGCGCTCAATAGCGGCGCGATGATGGCCTCGCTTGATGCATTTGAAATCACACTGACCGGTAAAAGCTGCCATGCGGCAATGCCGGAAAATGGAGCTGACCCTATCGTCGCAGCGGCTCAGTTGATTATGGCGTTGCAAACCATTCCCGCGCGTCGGTTGGCCCCCACTGCGTCGGCGGTGGTGAGCGTGACACAAATTAATGGCGGTGAAGCCATCAACGTCATCCCGGAAAAGGTTGTTTTAAAAGGGACGTTACGCTGCTTGCAATCTGACGTGCGTGAGCAGGTTATTGCGTTAATCGAATCTTTTACGCAAACACAGCCGCCGATGCTCGGCGTGGAAGGCACGCTGCGTTGGCAATCGGGCTATCCTGTCACTGTGAACCATCCGGAGATGGCGTGTAAGGTACAGGCAGCGGCAATAGCGGCAAATACCCCTGTGCAGTGGGGCGTCATTCCCTCGATGGCATCTGAGGATTTTGCCTGTATGCTGCAGCACTGTGCGGGGGCCTATTTTTGGATCGGTGCTGACGGGGAAATGCCTTCCAAGCCTCTGCACAATGCCGGTTATGATTTTAATGATCGGCTGATTGAGCCCGCAGTGAATTTTTGGCTGGCACTGGTTCGTGAGTGTTGTCCACGCTAAACCTGTTTGCAGTGTCGAGGCGGGAGGGCATTTTTAGGTGGGTACGTCTGTTTACGATGCGACGTTGAGATCCCTGAAAAACAGGGATCTCTCACGTTTACCCACTCAAGGGCTACGATATTCTGAGGCAGGGGAATAAATATCTTCTCCTGTCACGATCAGCGTTTATCTCCCGATGGCAGATAACGGCCCTGTCTCAGAAAAGTCTGCTTCAGGAAATTTCCTCCAGGCGCAGATCATCAATGCGATAGTCATTCCCGATACCCTCGCTAACATGGCTAATAACATCGAGCGTCGCGTTAAAGCCTGGCGACATAAACTCGCCAGCCAGCTCTGTCCATGTTTGGCTTGGGAAAGCGGTCTGCGCCGTAATGCCTTGTCCATCTACCGCTAATGACAGCACTGGCACAGCAGGGGCGGAGTTAGTACGACGCACCTTCATGCTAAAGCGATATTTTTGCTGAGGATATAAGCCATTAAACTGACGCGTCAGAATAACCCCGGCATTGTTGCCCGCTTGGGTCGGAAAATTTAGGCATTTATTACCGCCTTCGTCGGCGATTTGCACACCCCCTGTGGCAGTTGCTGGCCCCAGCACCCAATCATTCAAGCCATTTTCAAAACCTGTAAGGTGTTGGTACAACTTGCCGATTCGAATATTATCGATATCAATATTTGACGTTCCTAATACGGCTCCGTTATCAATAGTTGTTGTGCTTTTAAAAACGAAAGCGATACTTTCCTTATCCGCAGTGAAAATACCGCTGTAGATTTGCCAGTCTCGGTTTTCAATCTTTTGATAAGGAAACAGATCTGTACCATTACCTGAGAAATTAATATTGGGATAATGGGTGGTACGGTCATCATTTTTTCTCGCCTGCAGGGCAATCTTGTACTGTTCTCCAGAGATAAAACCCGAAATTTGTTTAGTCAAAACGACCCCGTGTAAGTTTTGCAGATCCTCTGGGCCTGTAAAGTAATTATTATCACCTTCATTTTTGAAGGTGAAGTAACTGCCATTGGGGCCCTTAACCCAGCCATTCATGTTCTCATTATCAAAGGTTGTTAAATCTTCAGTGGATGCATTGGTCATATTCTGGTTCATAACTGTCTCTCTATAAAATGAGTGAATTTTTTGCAAATAAAAGACCGCACATTCAACGATGAATGATTGCGGTCTATGGGGTGCGTGTTTCATCTGTATTGCCTGGCAGATACGATGAAATCACGTAGAGATGAATTCCGTTTAGTAAGAAAACACTCTTCTTTACCTCCTGATAATCATGAGGAAAAGAACAAGGCTTTTACTGTTACAACTGCGATTGATGACTGATTTTCATTCAGTCGTGACATTCACTGTCGCGTTAGCGGTGAACACAAAACGGTATTAACCAGCAGGCTTATCAACACGCGAATGAAAGCGTGCCAGACGTTTTAATCTGGGCATTATCTCGTTGAGAATAATTAGACTGATAATGAAAATATACTGTTTCGGAGGGGCGTTGCTGTATGTGCTATTAAACGAGAGATGTATTTGTTAGTTAACGAAGGAATTTCTATTCTTCATTTAGATTACATAAATCTTTCCGCGTAGTGCAAGTGTTTTTTTATTTAGAGTATGGATTTTCCGCTGCATTTGCCTGTAAATCAAACATTCTCCATCGCTATGTCACGACGATACAGGGCACGGTTCCGTGATACGAACAGCCCATTTTATCGGCTATCTGTTGTCATTTCGGCCCCCGGCATCGCAGTGGGTAAGCCTCACGGCAACGATCAGCCGCTGTTTTTCGTATTGTTCACGAGTTCGGCTGTATATTTTGGTGGATCTTTACACCCGGTTGCAAAAGGGTGTCCAGGTTGTCAATTTCAGTGAAGATAGGAAAATATGGGAAAGCCGACTAGCCTTAAAGGGACTGGAGACAAGGGGAGAGTGGAGATGACGATTTTTTCATTGCAGACGATTGCTATCGCAGCCGCTGCGTTAGGATTATCGGTGGTATTGCCCTGCGTAGGGCAATACAGCGGCTTGCAAAATTCACAATGGGTGCCGGCACAACGCGACGTACCACAACAATTGAATCTTTGTCGCGAAGTGCCGAAAAAGGGCGAGAAGAAACTGTTTTCTTAATCAGGCCAACTTAATGATCACCATGCCGATTAACAGCAGGCCAACACCCATCCAGCCTTTGCGGCTCAAACGTTGACCAAACAAGATCCAGCCTGCGGCTGCGGTGGCGACAATACCGAATCCGCCCCACAGTGCATAAGCCACGGAAAGATCGATGCCTTTCACCGCTTGCGACAGCGCACTAAAAGCCGCCAGTACGGCAACAAGGGAGAGTACGCCGTACAGCGGGCGGCGGAACCCATTCGAGTATTTCAGGAAAATATTGGCGACAATTTCCAACACAATGGCAAATCCCAACCAGGCGATATGTTCCCAATTAAGCGCTGACATGACGGGGCTCCTTACGCGCCAGCGTACCTGATTTAATCAAGGTAATGCCCGCAATCAGTGTTAAAAGGCCCGCGGCTTTCATCAGCGTCAGCGCTTCATCAAACAGCAGTACGCTAAACAAGGTAATTAATACAATGCCCACACCTTCCCACATCGCATAGGCCACGCCCAATGCGATGCGTTTTACGGCAAAAGATAAGAAAATATATGACAGGGCAATCATAACCAGCATAAAAATATAGCCCTTGCTGTCGCCGCTGACACTGGCCCATTTCATTGACAAGGTGCCCGTAATTTCCGCGACGATCGCCAGCGCTAATAAAATCCAATATTTCATTTTTTCTCTCCTGAGCGAGAAATAGTCGTTATCGCACGCGAAATGCGTGTGAAAAAAGTTTTAAAAAAGTCTGCAGGAGAGAGGGGCTATAGCGCAAAGCGCCAGTGTTGCTCGCTGATTGAACAGGAAAAAATAGAGAAGGAGAGAGAGAAAGTGACCATCATTGGGGGGAACATATTGTCCATAATTTTACAACTCATCCACGTTGTTGCTTCTCTTCGATGTGGATAGGGAATTGTCCTCGGTAGTGAAAGAGCCATTAGTCTGGCATAAGTATCAGAATGTGCTCAAGTCCTTTTCACTTCTTTACTGAACTCTGTTCAGCTCGCGTTTAATCAGGTACGGTTATGTGGAACGTTATTTTATGCAGGAATTAAAAAATGCCACATATTGATATTAAATATTTCCCACGTGATTTAACCCAGCAACAAAAAACGGACCTCGCTAAAGCAGTAGAGACCGTCATCATCGAACATCTTGGCAGTAAAGAGAGTTCTGTCTCGGTTGCGCTGGCAGAAGTGCATCCTGACGACTGGAAACGTGATGTGTGGGATACGCAGATTGCGCCCAATCTGGAGACTCTGGCGAAGAAACCGGGCTACTCGATGTAGTCAGCGTGATGCGGGGGCATTACGCCCCCGCGGTTATGTTGCGCTTATTCAGGGATCCCGGCATAGGGCACATCGCGATGGCCATAGCGGCGCACCCGCATATTGGCTTGCTCTCCATGACCTGAAAACCCTTCCAGTGCACACAACCGTGAGCAGACTTCGCCGATGCGAGCTGATGCCTCATCGGTGGTGACTTTCTGATAGGTACAGGTTTTTAAAAATTTCCCGACCCACAATCCACCGGTATAGCGTGCTGCTTTCCGGGTCGGCAGCGTGTGGTTAGTCCCAATGGCTTTATCACCAAAGGCGACATTCGTGCGCGGCCCAAGGAACAGCGCACCGAAATTTTGCAGGTTGGCTAAAAACCAGTCGGGGTTTTGTGTCATGACTTGAACGTGCTCAAATGCCAGTTGATTGGCAATGGCCACCATTTCTTCATCACTTTCCGCCACGATCACCTCACCAAATTTAGCCCATGATTGACTGGCAATGGCTGCGGTAGGCAGGATCTGCAGCAGGCGGTCAATTTCCTGTAATGTTGAGCGCGCCAGAGCTTCTGACGTTGTTAGCAATATTGCCGGCGAATCTGGGCCATGTTCCGCCTGACCGAGCAAATCCGTCGCACAGATTTCGCCGTCTACGCTGTCATCTGCAATTACCAGGGTTTCCGTCGGGCCCGCAAACAAATCAATGCCAACGCGGCCAAAGAGTTGGCGTTTGGCTTCGGCGACAAAGGCATTCCCCGGACCCACCAGCATATCAACGGGCGCAATGGATTCGGTGCCAATGGCCATCGCGGCAATGGCCTGAATGCCGCCGAGACAGTATATTTCATCGGCCCCGGCCATATGCTGAGCCACCACAATTGCCGGTGCGGGTTTCCCTTTGAACGGGGGAGCGCAGGTAATGATGCGCGGAACGCCAGCCACCTTGGCGGTGATGATAGACATATGCGCGGAGGCTAACAGCGGATATTTACCGCCCGGCACGTAGCAACCTGCCGCGCTGACGGGGATATTTTTGTGGCCCAATATCACGCCCGGCAAGGTTTCTACTTCAATGTCTTGCAGGCTGTCACGCTGATGCTGAGCGAAGTTGCGCACCTGTTGTTGCGCGAAATGAATATCGTCAATATCGCGTTCGGAGAGCTGCGCATAACATGCCGCAATCTCTTCTTCACTCAGGCGGAAATCTCCACGATCTAACTGATCGAATTTGTACGACAGCTCGCGCACAGCGGCGTCGCCTCGCGCTTCAATATCAGCCAGAATCTGCTCAACGGACTCTCTGACCGCACGGTCGGACGACTTTACGGCTTCCACTTCGGCGCCACGCTTTAACCACATTGCCATCATGTTCTCCTTCAGTGATATTTGTATTGCATTCGAATTCACTGCAAGGTAAAACGAAATTTACCTCGCCGATACCTGCAATGCATACGAATGCAACGGAGATCGCAAAAATCGTGACAAGCCGGGAGTAATACGCATAATGTGCGAGAATTTACCCGTCTGAGGAAGAGCCCATGGCAGATTCATCGCGTCGCCCTGTGACCAGCTACGATGTGGCAAAACTGGCTGGCGTATCGCAATCAGCAGTTTCACGCGCATTCACAGAGGGTGCCAAAATTGCTGACAGCACGCGTGAAAAGGTGCACCAGGCGGCAGCGACATTGGGTTATCGTCCGAGTTTCATTGCCCGTTCACTGATTACGCGCCGTTCCAATTTAATTGGCGTGGTGGTGCCAGGATTGGTTAACCCGTTTTATGCCGCATTACTGGATGCACTCTCTCACGCCCTCAACCAGATGGGCTACCGGGTGCTGCTATTTTCAATGCTGCAAGATGACGATACCGATCCTATTTTAGAAGAGGTGCTACGCCACCGCGTGGAGGCTGTCGTCATGGTTTCCAGCAGCTTGTCTTCCCATTTTTCCTATGAATGCCAGCGCAGTGGTTTACCCGTGCTGCTATTGAATCGCACCAATGACAGCGCAACAGTATCCAGCATCACCAGTGATAACGTGGGCGGCGGGGCGGCAATTGCCGATTTTTTACTGGCGGGTGGGCATCAACAGCTTGCATTTATTGCGGGTCGCGACAGTTCATCAACCAGTCGCGATCGTGAAACCGGCTTTGTACAGCGCTTAGCGCAACGCGGAGCGGCACCCATAATGCGTGAGACGGGGGACTGGTCTCTCATGGGCGCAATGGCCGCCACACGGCGTCTGATGGCATCCTCTTCGCCGCCGGACGCCGTGTTTTGTGCCAATGACATGATGGCTATTGGTGCGCTTAATGTCATTGTTGGCGAAATGGGCTGCCTCGCCGGACGCGATATATCGATTGTGGGCTTCGATGATATCGCGATGGGGGCATGGCCCCTGTTTAATCTGACCACCTGGCAACAACCGTTAACAGAAATGGTCGCTTCGGCAATCGCCATACTCCGTGCACAACTCGCACAGCAGGATTGCGCCCCCGTGCAATGCCAGTTGCCGGGTAAGCTGATTTTACGCGGCAGTGCGCGCATCCCGGCTATTTTACCCGATTTCTCCGACGATCCTCTCCCGCCATACCGCGCATAACGTTTCTGCTCGACGCCAATAACCCTGCCGAGTGCGTATTTGTGCGCAACGCACACGCCAGAGTGGACTAATTATGCTGAGACGTTAGAATTGCCCGCGTTTTTTGTTAGGCACTTGTTAAGTGAGAAGCATTAACCCGCGAAAAAGCGGAATCAATGTTGTGGATTTTACAGGGAAGGTCTACATCAATAAGGGGTGATGAAATTGGCGGCAGTGTAAAAGACGTCAATTCATTTACAGGGGAGTGATCTCATTAACTTTTTAATGGGTAAAAACAGGGTTTACCATGGTGACTAAATTAACGAGCATTATCATCGCAATCATTGGTATTGCGATGCTGTACATGGGTGGGCAACTGATCGCCGTCGGCGGCAGTCCCTTCTATGCGATCTTAGCGGTCGGATTAATACTCACGGCAATTTTGCTGTTTATGAATAAGAAAATTGCATTAAGTGTTTATGCAATTTTAATGTGGATAACCCTGGCCTGGATTATCTGGGAAGCGGGCTTTGATAAATGGCAGTGGATCCCGCGCGGAGATGTGATTGGTTTAATCGGTCTTTGGTTAGCGATGCCCTTTATTGTGCGTCCTTTAACGCGTCGTCGCGGCGTGGCGCAGGGCTTCCATCCTTTCCTCGGCACCACAGTGGTGGTGATGATTGCGATTGTTATCGGCCTGTTTTTCTACGATCCCTATCCGCAAAAAGGCACCTTAACCAATGAGCGCCAGCCCGCTGACACTGAGGTGGCGAAGCAAGACTGGGCAGCCTATGGCGGCAATGACAATGGCCAACGCTTCTCAGCGCTCAATCAAATCACCAAAGATAACGTTAAAAATCTTGAGTTAGCCTGGCAATACCATACCGGTGATGTGCGCGATCCGAAAACGGATGCGTCTGAGTACACTTTTGAAGCGACGCCGCTGAAAGTGAATGACACCTTGTACTTCTGTACGCCACATAACGAAGTGCACGCGCTGGAGCCTGAAACCGGCAAGCTGAAATGGAAATATACGCCAGCGAAAGACCGTACGAATCAGCGCCAGCACCAAACGTGCCGTGGTGTGAGTTACTATGCCGCGCCGCAAGCCGTGGCGGCTAACGAAACCGTGGCGCCCGCACTGTGCCGTAAGCGCATTTATCAGGGCACGACCGATGCCAAATTGATCGCGCTGGATGCTGATACCGGCAAGCTGTGCGCCGATTTTGGTAATAACGGTATTATCGACCTGAGCCACAATATGGGGCCGGTGCGTCCTACTGCGCTGATGCAAACCGCTGCGCCACTGGTTGCTGGTGACCTGGTTATCGTCGGTGGCTCGGTGATGGATAACGGTTTCCATCAGGGGAATCCGGGCGGTGTTATTCGTGCTTATAACGCGATCAGCGGTGAGCTGGTGTGGAATTTCGATCCGGGCAAACCGGATGACACCCAGCCGATAGCCGCTGACGGTATTTACACGCAGGACACACCTACCGCATGGACCACGCTGAGCGCGGATATCCAAAACGGTCTGGTGTATGTGCCTTTCGGCAATGCGTCACCGGATGAAGTGGGTATTGATCGTGATGCGAACAGCAACACTGAAAAATTCCGCGATACCCTGGTGGCACTGGATTTGCGTACTGGTGAATTCAAATGGCGTTTCCAAAGTTCGCATCATGACCTGTGGGATCGTGACAATCCTTCCCAAGTGTCATTGCTGGATATCGATTATCAAGGCAAGAAACAACCGGTAGTGATCCTGCCGACCAAAGTGGGCAACTTGTTTGTATTAAACCGTCTGACAGGCCAGCCTGTGTATCCGGTCAATCTGCAACAGGTTTCCACGGAAGGGGGCGTAACCGGTGAAAAGTTTGCGCCTAACCAGCCTGTCTCGGCACTGAATTTTATTCCCGCGCCGCTGGAAGAAAAAGCCATGTGGGGAGTGTCACCGTTTGACCAAATGGCGTGCCGTATTGAGTTTAAACAACGCCGTTATGATGGGAATCCCTGGACACCTGCCACTGAGCAAGGATCTATCGTTTTCCCAGGCAATATCGGGGTGTTTAACTGGGGTTCTGTGGCGGTCGATCCTGAGCGCCAAATCCTGGTAGCGACGCCTATCCGTATTGCACACCGCTATAACATGGTGAAACGGACGCAAGAGACCAATGAGCAGCGTTTGATTTCGAAAGACGGGCAACCGATCTTTAACGAAAACTTTGATGGCAGCTACGCCTTCCGTATCGCACAGTTTGCGTCTGGCCTGGGTATTCCTTGCATCGCGCCACCGTGGGGCCGTATGGCTGCGGTTGACCTGAAATCCGGTAAAACGGAGTGGTTGCGTCGCACTGGCACCACCAAAAACCTGAACACCACGTTCCTGCCATTCCCGTTCCCTGTCGGGTTCCCGATGGGCATGATTGCGCATGGTGGACCTTTAGTGACAGGCGGTGATTTGGTATTCCACGCGGCAACAGCGGATAACTTCTTCCGTGCGTATGATATCAATACCGGTGAATTGCTGTGGGAAACAGAGCTGCCCGCAGGCGGGCAGGCCACGCCTTCCAGCTTTATGGGCAAAGATAACCAGCAATATGTGGTTATCGCGGCCGGTGGCCATGGCTCAATTGGGACCAAGCAAGGCGATAGCGTCATGGCTTATCGCGTTAAGCAGTAATCCTGCTGTCCTCCCTCGTCTGAGGGAGGACGTTTCATCCCTTTGTACCGCCCGTCAAAACCTTTCTGCACACGCCTTTTCCCCATAAATCCAACATCCGCACCCATGATGGAATCCCATCATTTCTTGCGTTCTCATCGCGACAAACGGTTGATTATAGTGACGCTATTGTGACCCCTGTGGAGAAACGCAATGGCATTATCTCACCTCAAACTGGGCGTTAGCCCCTTGTGTTGGACAAATGATGTACTGGACGATCTTGGCGGCGATATTGCCCTGCAAACCTGCTTACAGCAGGCCGCGCAGACCGGCTATCAGGGCATTGAACTCGGCCGTAAATTTCCACGCGATGCGCGAGAATTACACCCGCTGTTGGATAAAGTGGGGTTGCAGCTGGCATCGGGCTGGCACAGTGGGTTTTTAGCTGAGCGCAGTGTGCAGGAGGAGCTGGACGCCGTTCGGCCTCATGCGCAATTGCTGCAACAATTGGGGGCCAGTGTCATGGTGTACGGGGAGTGTGGGCTGTTGCCCGGCGAAACGCCGCTGGATGAGCAGATTTCTCAGTCTCCTGCATTAGCAAGCCTCGATTTACCTCAGTATTGCGACAAACTGAATGCCTTTGCCGATGTGCTGCTGCGAGATTACGGGCTGCAACTGGCTTATCACCATCATCTAATGATGGTCGTCGAGCATGATGATGAGTTGCAGGCTTTTATGGAAAACACCCATTCCAACGTCGGCTTGGTGTTTGATTCTGGCCATGCTTTTGCGGCTGGCGTCGATATCGCGCGTGCGTTGCAACGGTATGGTTCGCGGATCTGCCATATCCACCTCAAGGATGTCCGTCCAGAAGTGCATCAACGTCTGTACCGGGAAAATCTCAGCTTTAATGAGGCGGTGCGCGCTGGGCTGTTTACCATTCCAGGTGAGGGCGGCATTGATTATTCGCCGATTATCGACTTCGTGAAACGCAGCCAGTATCAGGGCTGGTTGATTATCGAAGCGGAACAAGACCCGGCTTTAGCGCCGCCACTGCCCACCGTACAACGGGCATTTGCCTGGGCCAACGCCCATTTTCCCCTCACCAGCAGGGAGACTGTGTAATGACAACACGTTTAAATATCGGTTTGATCGGTTCTGGATTCATGGGGCAAGCACACGCCGATGCCTATCGCCGGGCGGCCATGTTTTATCACTTGCTGCCCAAGCGCCCGTATCTGTATGCGCTGGCCGATCAAAATCAGGCGCTGGCAGAAGCCAATGCCGCCAAATTTGGTGCCGAGAAGGCCTACGGCGACTGGCGCGAGCTGGTCAATGATCCTCTTATCGATGTGGTGGATATCACCTCACCCAATCACTTGCACTATGAAATGGCGATGGCGGCGATTGCGGCTGGCAAACATGTGTACTGTGAGAAACCGCTGGCGGTGAGCGAGCAGCAAGCGCGCGAAATGACGGCGGCTGCGCGGCTAAAAGGGGTGAAAACCATGGTGGCTTTCAACAATATCAAAACTCCGGCGGCGTTGTTGGCGAAAAAAATTATCGAACGCGGCGACATTGGAACCCCTGTGCGTTTTCGTGGCACCTTTGATCAGGGATTCTATAACGATCCAATGCTGCCCTGGTCCTGGCGCTGCTCTAAAACCCTGGGCGGCAGCGGGGCGCTGGGCGACCTGGGCGCGCATACGCTTTCGGTGGCGCAATTTCTGATGGGCGGGATCCGCCAGGTGACCGCCAACGCGCAAACTTGCATGAAGACGCGTCCGGTACCGCAGTCGGATGCTGGCTATGCCAGTAAAGTCGATGCCGGAGCTGAATGGCGCGACGTTGAAAATGATGATCAGGTGCAGTGCCTGGTGAACTTTGACAGCGGAGCATCCGGCGTGGTGGAAGCCTCGCGTATCGCAGCAGGGCGCATTTTCGGTGTTTACTGGGAGGTCTCCGGTACTGAAGGCACGCTGTATATGGACGGTGAGCGGTTCAATGAGTTGCAGGTGTACCGCTTCAATGACGATAAGCACGACCGCGGTTTCAAAACGCTGTACGCCGGCTGCCAGGTGCCTGCTTATGCTGGCTTCTTTGGCTTTGATTTCGGCGGCGGTGGCTTGGGATATTTTGATGTCAAAGTGATTGAAATTCACGATCTGGTGCAGGGAATTTGCAGCGACGAGGACTGTTATCCCAACTTCGCCTTTGGCCTGGAAAACCAACGTATTCTTTCGGCAATCGAAGAGTCCATGGCCAATCATCGCTGGGTCGATGTGAAAAAAGATTAAGGAGCCGCTATGTTTCCTTCCGTACTACCGCAACCACGACGTCACGCTGCCGCCGACATTCCCGTTTTACGCTGGGGAATTGTCGGCCCCGGCTGGATTGCCGAGCGCTTTGTTCAGTCACTGAACACCCAAAGTCAGCAGCGGGTATTGGCCGTTGCCTCACGCACGCTGGCAAAAGCCGAGCGTTTTGCCACGCAATGGGGGATCCCTCACGCCTGTGGTGATATCGACGCGCTGCTGGCGCGCGGTGATATTGACGCGGTCTATATTGCTACGCCGCATAATCACCACTTTCCCGATGGCCTGCGGGCGTTAAACGCTGGCAAACACGTACTGATCGAAAAGCCGTTGGCGCTCAATGCACAGCAGGGGCAAGCCTTGTATGCCGCCGCGGCGGCCCAGGGCAAATTGGTGATGGAGGCGATGTGGTGCGATTACGCACCGAAATACGATGTTATTCGCCAGTTGCTGGCCGACGGGGTACTGGGGGAGGTTCATACCTTGCTGGCCGATCACGGTGAGTTTTTTACACCCGATCACCGAATTTATAATCCCGATCTGGCGGGCGGCCCGATGCTGGATTTAGGCAGCTACCTCGTCTCGTTGAGTGTGATGGTGGGCGGCGCACCGGAGACGATTGTGGCGCGGGGAACCCCGGCACCGGGCGGGCGAGTCAATGGGCAAACGTCGATGCTGTTCACTCAGGGGCCATCACTGCACAGCGTGCTGCATACCACCCTGATGAGCAATACGCCGGGCGGGGCGATAGTGGCAGGTAATCAGGCCACCCTAAATCTGGAAGGGCAATTTTATGCCCCCGGCAACTTCACTCTGACCGCCAGCAGCGGAGGCAACGTCCTGCATTGGGAAGAGCCGCGTAATCGCTATGATCAACTGTTTCACCAGGCAGAACACTTTGCCTGGTGTGTAGGCCAAGGTCTGGCCGATTCGCCGCGGCGTTCATCATCGCAGGTCATCGCCACGCTGGCAGCGATGGATGAGGTGCGGCGGCAAATTGGCGTCGTGTTTAACGAAGAACAATGATATTCAGTGGCCTCCCGCAGGAGGCCACTTTTTAGCGGGCAAACTGCTCCACGCTGACAAACTCTCCCCATTTTAACGATGTCACCGCTGCTTCGGCAATCGCTTGCGCCTGTAAACCATCCAGCAACCCCGGTAAATCAGGGATCGACTCGCCCGCCAGATGGCGCACGAATGCATCCAGGTGTGCGTAATAAGTCTCTTGCACGCGGCTAAACCAGTCCGGCCATAAGCCAGCTTGAATACGTTGATTACCGCGCCACAAGGTGGCGCCCTGCGGTGATTGGCTGCCGGATTCCAGCGCTCCCTCTGGCCCCATCAGTTGAATACGCTCATCATAACCGTGTCCGGTGCGGCGGGTATTGTCGAGCTGAGCCAGTGCGCCGCTGTGCATTCTCATCATTACTATTGAGGTATCTACATCGCCAAATTTCGCGATCTCAGGCAGCGCCAGCGCGGCACCCATTGCGGCGACGGTCACCACTTCATCCTGAGTTAAAAAGCGCAGTAGATCGAAAAAATGAATCGCCTGATCGCGCATCTGCCCGCCAGAGCTTTGCAGATAGCTGAGAGCGGGCATTTCGGAGGCGCGACAAACCATTTGTATCAACTCCACGTGGCCGATTGCGCCTTGCTCAACCTGGCGGCGCAACTGTTGATGACTGACATCAAAACGGCGATTAAACCCCACCGTGACCGGAATCTTAAGCGGCAGAACTTTTTCAACCACATCGCGTGCTCGGCTTAGTGAGAGATCGATGGGTTTCTCGCAGTAAACGGCTTTGCCTGCCCGCGCGGCGGCTTCCAGCAGTTCAGCGTGTGATGGCGTTGCGCTGGCGATCAACACCGCATCAATGCTGTCACTGTTAAGCGCCGTGCTCACATCAACGGCACGAGCCTGATGTTTCTTCGCCAGCGCTTCAGCACGGCTGTTATCGACATCAGCGACCATTACTAATTCGGTATCAGGATGTCGCGCGAGACTTGCGGCATGCACCTGCCCAATAAATCCACTGCCTAATAAAGCAAAACGTTGCTTAGCCATGCATTTCTCCAGAAAAAAGGGGGATCCACATTGTCAAAATACCCGCGACGGTTACACTGACTAAACGCCGATTTTGATGGCTTTCCATCATTGAATTAACGCAGGAAAAACGATGAAAAACATCTCACTGGAAATGCTGGCGAAACACATTGGCGTGGGGGTTGCCACGGTAGACCGCGTGCTCAATGAGCGAGGCGGGGTCTCGCCCGCGACCACGCGCAAAGTCTTACAGGCGGCGCGCGAAGCCGGGTTAAAACGCATCTTACCGGAAGAGCATCGTTTCCCCTGGCAAGTCGAGGTGTTTCTCAGCGGCAATGACTCCTTTTTCTTTCGTCAACTGGCACAAGATTTTGCCCATGTCGCCAATGGACTGGGCTATCGCCGCATCACGCTGCATAAAACCTTTGTGCCGGAGTCGCAGCCGGAGAAACTGGCGCAGCGCATTATTAGCAGCAGTAAAAAGCGTCAGGCGCTGATTGTGTTTGGCAATGAGCACCCGGCGGTGTATGAAGCCCTGAAACAGTGTCAACTGCGTTCCGTGCCGGTGATTACCCTGGCGACGGATTTGCCTGGTGCGGCACGACTTTGCCATGTTGGCATCAACCAGTTACAGGCTGGGCGCACCGCAGGAATAATGATGGGCCGCATGGTTAAAGGCGAGGGCGAGGTGCTGATGCTCAGTGGGCGTGAGGATTACAGTGCGCATCGGCTGCGGATTCAGGGCTTTCGTGATGTGTTGACGCAACATTTCCCCAGCCTGCAACTGCGTGAGGTGCTTGCCGGGCAAGAAGATCGCGCCACCATTACCCGGCTATTAGAGAAAGCCCTCAGCCAGCGTCGCGATATTGTGGGCATCTACAATACTGGTCTGGGCAATACCCAAATTGGCGAGGCGCTGGCGCGCCATCGTCGTTTAGGGGAACTGTGCTGGATAACGCATGAACGTTATGCCACCACGCGAGCGTATCTGGCGAGGGGAAGTTTAGCGCTGACGTTGGATCAAAATACCCGTCAGCATGCCCAACTGGCGATGGATTTGATGTTGCGTCACCTTGAACACGGTGACGCACCCCATACTTACACGGCCGGAAAAGTGGATTTTATTCTGTACACATCTGAAAACGTTGAGTGACATTGTCACTTATTTCAGTATCAGATTTGCTGAGCGTGATAACCCGGTGGGTGCTTTTCGCCAGCAGATGCGGATCGTGACTCACTAAAACCACCGCGCACTGACGCTCTCGCGCAATGCGGGTTAACAGCGCTAAGGTTTGTTGTTGTACCACGGGATCCAGTCGTGACGTCGGTTCATCGGCAAAGATAAACACCGGTTTCAGCAACAGGATACGCAACAAGGCAAAGCGTTGGAGTTCCCCGCCGGAAAGGGTGGCAGGCGTTCTCTCCAGTAGCGTTGGCGCTAATGCAAGATCCGCCATCAATGGCCCGATGTCCCGCTCATCGAGTTGATGGCGTTGAATCACATCTTGTAAGGATTGTCGCAGTGTTATCTGCGGGGCGAAGGCCGAGGGCGGATCTTGATAGAGTTTTTGAAAACGCACCTTCGCGATGCCGGGTTGACGCTGTATCTGACCTTCACAGGGAGAAATCAGCGACAGTAAAACATCGCCAAACGAACTTTTGCCGCTGCCGCTAGGCCCAGAGATACCCACGATTTCGCCGGCATGGATCTGCAAGCATTGCTGCTCAAACAGGCGATGTCCGCCGCGTGACAATGTCACGCTTTGCGCCTCGATGACCACCGTCTGTGCGACAGGATGCAGAGATGTCTCAGGCCAACACGCCGGATCGGCAGCCAGCAGCTTACGCGTGTATGCGTGCTGAGGATGTTCAAGAACCTGCGAGGCCAATCCGCGCTCAACCACCTGGCCCTGCCGAATCACCGCCACTTCGCCACCGAGTTGCCTTGCCAGCGCAATATCGTGAGTGATGGTTAGCAAGGCTCCTCCTTGTTGTACTTCTGACAGCAGCAAGCGCCCCACATCATCACGACGCTCAGTGTCCAACCCTTTGGTAGGTTCATCGGCAATCAGGATCTGCGCGCCGCCCGCACGCGCGGCGGCAAACGCAACGCGTTGTGCCATGCCGCCCGAAAGCTGCCAGGGAAAGGCCCGCGCATGCTGTGCCAGACCCACTTCTGCTAAGCGCTGTTCGGCGTCGGCGTCGGACTGTGCAGGCGTTAAGCCACGCACATAACGCGCGCCCTCACGCACCTGTTGGCGCGAACGCATGGTGGGATCCAATGCCAGCCACGGCTCCTGTGGCAGCGCGCTAAGGGTATTCCCCCACAAAGCACGGTGCTCAAGCGGCTGGCGGGCGACATCAATTTTTTGCTCGCCAATCTGTAGCGTTCCCTCAGCGCGCAGCTCCGGAGGCAGTGACCCCATTAACGCTTGTGCGATAAGGCTCTTGCCCGAACCGGTCTCCCCAATCAGCGTCAAGGGCAGGCCTGCATGAAGTGTTAAGGATATCGGCGCAACGTGTTGTGCAACGCCCCATACAGAAATCTCATTTGCAATCAGTAATGGCTTCATCCTTTCTCCTTGCTAGCCAGTAAATTCAGGCTTATCAGCAGCACAAATAACACGGCCACGGGTTGCATCAACACCCAGGGCGCTTCCTGATACCACGGCAACAATTCGGTCATCATCATGCCCAGTTCAGGCGTGGGGGGACGGATCCCGACGCTGATAAAGCCGAGGGCAGAAATGGCCATAATGGTGGTGATCAGATTAAAAATAATTAACGTGGTCATCACCGTGAACAGCGGCGGCAAGATGTGCCGACGCAGCAACAGCCAGGAAGAAAGTCCCAGCAAACGCGAGGCTTGCAGCGCTGGCGAGGCCACCACCGGACGCAGGGTTGCACAACTGACGCGATAAAATTCTACCCACAGCACCAGTGATAAACCGATATACAGCATCAGCGGCGAGTCAGGTACCAGCGCGGCCAGCAATAGCACCAGCAACAAGCCAGGCAACGCCAGACAGACCGCCGCGATACCGCTCAGCAGCCGTTCAACGGCACCGCCGTACCAGGCCGCCAGCAGGCCAAGCAATACGCCTGGCAGTAACGCCGTGCACACACAGACAACCGCCAGTCCGAGCGATAACTGCAATGCGGCGCTGAGTCGCGCCAACATTGAACGCCCTAGGTGGTCATAACCAAAGGGTGCTGCGGCTTCAGGAGAGCCCAGCATTTTGAGCAAATCTTGCTGCAGAGGATCGGCAAATCCCAGCAGCGGGGGTAAAAACGCCAGCGCGAATACCAGCAACAGCAGAATCAGGCCCAGCTTTTGGCGGACGCTGAAGCGGGAAAGTGTCATCATCATGCCTGACGTCCTCGTGGATCTAACCAGTAGCAAATCACATCAGTACAGGCGTTGAGCACAACGAACAACAGCCCCAACAGCATTGCGCTGGCCTGTACAACGGGAATATCGCGGGCGAAAATCGCATGCACCAACGCATGACCAATACCGGGCCAGGCGAACAGCGTTTCGACCACCACAACGCCCTCAACCAACCAGACAAACTGCACCGCCAGCCAGGTCACCAGCGGTGCCCCGAGATTGCGCCAGCCGTGTTGCCAGAATAAGCGGGTCGGTGACAAGCCCTTTTGGCGTCCCCAGCGATACCAGGCCGATTGCGCGACCTCGAACATCAGATTGCGTGTGACGCGTGCGCCGAGCGCAGAGAGTCCGATGGCCAGCGTAAAGGCGGGTAAGACACTGTGCTGCCATTGACCAGCGCCCGCGCCGGGCAAAATCTTCAAGGTGATGGCAAACAACACGATCAGCAGCAAGCCAAGGGCAAAATGCGGGATCGCGCGCAGCAGTGATGAGAGCCAGAACAGCGCGCGATCGACAACGCCCTGCGGATTAAGGCCCGCCCACACGCCAACAGGTAATGACATCAGCAGCGTCAGCAGCAGGGCAATCGCCGCTAACTGCAAGGTGTGCCCCAATTGCCACAGCACTTCATGGGCAACGGATTCCCCCGAGACCAGCGAGGGGCCAAAATCAAACTGTAACGCTGACCACAACCACTGCAGCAATCCGCTCAATCCCGTCTGGCTCGAAAGCTCTGCCGCGACCTTGCTGGCGGCGGCGGCATCCACCAGATCATAGCCATAGCGACCTGCAGCAATGCGCCAGGCCATATCGCCGGGCAGCGATTGCATCAACAGATAGGTCAATACGCCCACCAGCAGAACCACAAACAAGGCCTGGGCGGCACGCCAACTTAATGCTGCAATCATTTTGCCTCCCACTGCATTTCACGCAGGCCAAAGTGTCGCTCAAAAGGATCGACGCCTGGGATCTGCAACCCGCGGGCGACGGCGACCGTTTGTTGATACCAGGCAACAGGAATAACCGGCAACTCGGCTTGTAAGATCGCGGTGACCTGTTGGCGTAACGCATTGGCGTCTTGCACATCAGGCTGCGTGAGTTCGTCCAGCGCGGCAGTGAACGCGGCGTTATGCCAGTTCATCGCACCCCAGTCTCCGCCGGTGGCGGGGTAATCCTGCATCAGAGTCCCCAAAGGGTCGGGGGTCAGGGCAAAGTTACGCGCGAACAACGCCATATCCAGCGTGTTGTTATGGTGTTTTAGCGGAATTTCGCTGGAGTTAGTGGAATTTAGCGTCACGTCTATGCCAATGGACCGTAGCTGTTGTTGAATCACCATGGCGATAAGGGGCAACTCTGGGCGATCGGGATAGGTGGTCAGCGTCAGGGCAAAGCGCTGGCCCTCACGGGTGAGAATGCCGTCAGCGCCCGCGGTCCATCCCAGTGCAGCCAGCTTTTTTTTCGCCTCAGCGGGCTGCCAGGCTAAAGCGGGCAGTTGCGGGTTATGCCAGTCTGGCACCGAAGGGGGAAACATTTGCGTTGCAGAGGCGGGATAACGTAAGACCGCGCGGGCCAGAGCATCGCGCTGAATCGCCAGACTGATGGCCTGGCGAGCCTCCACCTGTTGTAATGCAGGGTGGGCCGCATTCAGTTTCAGCAACACCGTGCGCGGAACGGAAACCGATAACAGTTTCAATTGTGGCCGCTGCGCGAGGCGTGCCCGGCTGGCAGGATCAAGGTTAAACACATAATCAGCATCGCCGCTTTCTGCCAGCACTGCGCGTGTTTCAGCACGTCCGGCCGACAGGTAGCGGGCGGCGGTAATCGCAGGTTGCGGACCCCAATAGTGCGCAAAGCGCTTTACTTCTAACTGCTGGGGCGGTTGAAAGCGGGTCAGTTCAAAGGGGCCCGTGCCAATCACTTTGCTGACCTGTCCTGCCGCGTTCCATGCGCTAAGCGCTAAAATTTGCGACCGGCTTTCCGCCAGAAAAGTCAGTAAGGGAGCAAACGGGCGCGATAAGTGAATGATCACGGTGTTGCCCTGCGCCTGAATATCGGTAATCGGCGCTTTATCCAGCAAACCGGGTTTACTGCGCGCAACCTGCAACGATTTCACCACGCTTTCCGCGTTAAGCGGTGAGCCATCGTGAAACTGAACGTTGTCCCGCAGCGTGAAAGTCCAGCGTTTCCCGCCTGGATCAACCTGCCAATGGCTGGCCAGAGCGGGAACCGGGCGGCCTTGCGCATCGGCTTCCACCAGGGTTTCGGTGATATCCATACGCAGGAAGATGTCGCCGGAAACTGCCGGATCGCTGCCCTTGATTTCAAACGGGGCAACGATACGCACCGGGCGGGATTCGGTCTCTGCGCTGGCTGGCGGAGACAGCACGCTGGCCACGGCCAGCCAGGCAATCAAAAAGGGGCTTCTTGTCATTGTCTTGTTAACACTCGTTATGGTACATCCCAGAGAAGGTCGCAAACGTTATAACATAACAATTGCTTTGTGAAGCGAATTTTGCCTGCTGACAAGCTGTGTTGATGCAGGATTCTCCGTATTAATCGCGCTGTTTTTAGCAGTAATAAAAAAGGTGATTATCCCCGCTGGAAAGCATTTCCATTAAGTAATCGTCCTAATTTATCGTTAAAAGATGGCATCTCTTATCCGGAAGACTCTATTATTAAATGGATGTAAAGAAACGTTAAGAACGGTCTTGGCCTGATTGCAGGCTGAGAGGGTTTCTTTTGATTAAAATTTGCCAAATTGAGGAAGGGGACAGTGTGTCTGGGGATGTTATCGATTATTCACCGAGCGTAACTAAATCGCAGCGGGCACATGGATTAGATTTATTGCGCGCCGTTCTCATTTTAATCGGAATACCGTATCACACCGGGTTATTATTGGGCGGGATGGACTGGGTATATAACAGTGTTAACCACAAAAGTGAGATTATTCCGCTTCTTTCTTCAATATCACACTTGTTCAGAATGGAGGTGTTCTTCTTTATTTCTGGTTACTTTTGCTATTTAGTGATCGAGAAGAAAGGCGAGCAATTTTTCTGGCAGAACCGACTCAGCAAGATTTTGATCCCATTGCTGACTGCCACGCTAGTGGTGGCTATCCCCCAATGCTGGCTGGTGTGGCGCGTTAGCGCCGATCACCACGTTGGCAGTGTTGTATCACACCTGTGGTTTCTGTATTGCCTGTTTATTATTTCGGCTTTGGTGTTGAAATACCATTCGCGGATCAGTCAGGTTGTGCGTCTAAATATTCCAGTGGCGGCAGTAATATTAAGTGTGATGGCGATTATGTACGGCTGTGTGATTGCATCGAAATTGATTCCTGCCCACTTTCCGTTGCAACTGCGTGAATATCTCAAGATTCCGGTACTGACAGTGCATTACTTGCCGTACTTCTTGTTAGGTTATGCCTTTAAAGCGGGGGCGGGCTGGGCAAAGAAATGGATGTCGCTGCCATTGTGGCTCAGTCTGTCGGCATACGTACTGATGAATGTTTTCTATTTTACTTTTCGTGATGCCAGCTTCTTTAAATTTATTAAGCCAACGCTGGAGGCATTAATTCCATTGGCGGCTATCCCGTTTATTTTTAACTTGTTTTTGTGGGACGGTTTTAAGCGTTCTCCGCTGGTCGATTTTATTACGCACTCTGCATTGGTGGTCTATGTGTTTCATCATCCCTTTGTGATCCTGTACGGCTATCTGCTTGATCCTCAGGCGATGAGTGCCGTGGCCTATTATTTGAGCGTGATTGCGTTGTCGGTGTTGTCCTCTGTCAGCCTGTATCTGTTACTGCGACGCATTCCGGCAGCGCGACTGGGCTTTGGTATCAAGTGAGAGGCGTTGGGCGGTCTTTATGACCGCCTAAACGACATCGGCGACCAGACGTACCAACTCTGCCAGCGAGCCGGCCTGCATTTTGCGCATAGCATGGGCGCGGCGCACTTTCACCGTGATTTCACTGAGGTTAAGTTGCCAGGCAATCTGTTTGTTCAGCAACCCCTGCACGACCAGGCGCGTGACATCACGTTCACCGTCACTCAACGACTGCCAACGGCGGAGCAGGTCAGCAGTGATACATTCGCGTTGCAAACGACAGCGATCCTGTTCGATCCCCTGGTGAATCGCATCGAGCAGTTGCTGGTCATTAAAGGGCTTAGTCAGAAATTCAATGGCACCGTTTTTAATGGCATTGACACCCATTGCAATATCCCCGTGTCCGGTAATAAAAATCACCGGAAAATGTAAGCCGAGACTGTTCATGTGGCGATGGAAATCGACACCGCTCTGTTCCGGCATCCGCACGTCCAATACCAGGCAGGCGGGCAAATTTTCTCGTGGCGTATCCAGAAACTCCCGGGTTGAGCTAAACACCTGGACATCTAGCCCAACGGAAGCCAACAGGTCTGCCAGTGCGGCACGTACCGAACTGTCGTCGTCAATGACATAAACGCGAGCATCATTCATTCAGGGGATTCCTCTGCAAAGGTGGGAAGGCGAAAGGCAAAGCATGCGCCGCCGTGCGGCTGAGGCTCTGCCCAAATATGTCCACCATTAGCATCAATAATGGTTCTACACAGGCTTAACCCCACACCCAGTCCTTGCTCTTTGGTTGTCCAGAAGGCCTCAAACAGATGGGCGTGAGCTTCTGCCGATAAGCCAATGCCGCTGTCGACAATGGTAAATACCAGCATTGCGTCCTGCTGGCAGGAGCGAATGGAGATCGTGCGTGGCGCGCTGGTTTGTAGCACTGTCGCATCGATCGCATTAATGATCAGATTCGCCATCACTTGCTGAATTTGTACCCGATCGCCGAGAGCGGCGGGGAGAGAGGGCATCAACGTCAGAGTGAGGGTGATGCCGTTACGTGTCATGTCGGATTTTGACTGCGTCACCACCTCTTTTATCGCCTGATTAAAGGCAAATGCCGTCTTCTGGGGCGGCTCTCCTTTGGTCAGTGCCCGCACGCGCGCAATAATGTCACTGGCGCGGTGCGCATCGTTCAATATGCGGGTAAGCGCCTGTTCGGCTTTTTCCAGATTGGCGGAGGGGTGTCGTAGCCAGCGCTGACACGCATTGCCACTGGTCACTATTGCGGCCAGCGGCTGATTGATCTCGTGAGCAATCAGGGTGGTCAGGCCCTCAAGGCTACGTTCTCGCGAGATGCGCAGCAGGCGTTCCCGTGCGTAGTGGGCGGCGGCTCTGGCGGCCTCCATTCGGCTCACCAGATAACCCGTAATAACAATCGACAAAATACTGATCATCATATTCAGCACGCCCGCGCGGTAGTTCCCCTGCGGCGTGGAGACAAAACTCAAGACGGTAATGCCAATACAGGCCCCCGTCAGCATCCACAGGGCACGCTGATCGACAACCCGGGCCGCGGTCAAGATCACCACGGTGTAGAACATCGATACGGCGATTTCATAATTGGTGATGCTATCAAGGATATAGATGGCCACCATCACGATGGCCATCAGCAGCAGGCGTATTCTGCGATGCGTTTGCGAAGGAACAGGTAAAGGCTCCAGTTTCATGGCAACGTCTCAGTCACAAAAGGTCTGAACAGGCATATTCAGTGGCGCGAAATGTATCATGCCTGGACAGGGGAATGACCAGCAAGGCGCAAATTCGTGATCCTGATAACGGATCGAAAAAGCCATGCTGCCGGGCTTTCCCGGCAGCAGGCGGCTAACGGAGTGCCCCTGATTGCTTCACCATGAATACCGGTACCGCGGTTAAAATCAGTACCGATAATAACTGCGTCCACAGGGAGCCATCCCACGACAGTTCAGGCATCACGCGGAAATTCTGCCCGTACCAGTTGATTAATGCAGTACCCGGAATAAAAGCCGCCCACAACACGCTAAACACCTTGGTGACATTAAGATCGCTCATTGCCACCGTTTCCCCGGTTGCCCGGCGGTGAAAACGTTGACGCTCCAGGGTGAAACGCGCGCGTCGTTGTGCGCCTTCAATTTCTGCAATCAACTCATCAATGTGTGTGGCCGCCAGGGCGGAGCCTTGCAGTGCGACCCGCCGTAAACGCAGCGCTGCCTGTTCAAGATCGTCCAGCGACTGCAGCACGAAAGAGAGCGGTACGTTGAGCGTTGAAAGGTGGCTATCGACATCGACCAGGTCTTCCGCGCCGCGTGCCCGATTGGTGCCGACGTTTAACTGGAATACGCGCAACGCCTGCATCGAAACAGTTAATCCCTGATCGATGCGCTCCAGCACACGCACCGCTTGTCCCAGCAACTGGTGCATCAACATTAACGAGATGGTCTGCGAGCTGCTTGCCGACAATCCCTGCGCGTCGATGCGTTCTTGTGCTTGCCCGGGCTGTAATACGCGCTGACCACATTCCACGGTGTACAGCGGTTGTTCATCTGCGCCCTGACGCCAGAGCACTTCCGTCGCCCATATCTGTTCCGCTTCCAACCGCACGCAGCGAATGCGCATCGCAGTGCCGGGCTGCGCGACAGCCGGAGGCCGCAGGTCGACATGGTGAAGCCGGGTGAGATCGTCCAGCGCCTGATGATCAATGGCGTACAGGCGATTCCACGCCTGCAACGGATTGCGTTGGTTCATCGCATCCATCCTTTACGTTTAATGTAAGCCAGTGGCATAAGGGCAAACAGGCCAGTTAACCCCATCACCATCCACTCTCCCCACGGCAATTCAAGTTCCGGCATGTAAGCAAAGTTTTGACCGTAGAACGCGGCAACCAGCGTGGGGGGCGTGAACACGGCGGTCACCACGGTAAACACTTTCACCACCTGATTTTGCTTGATGTCCATGGTGGTCATCAGTGACTGTTGCAAATTGCGGATTTTATCGTGTTGAAAGCGGGCATAGCGCCGCAGGCTCTGGATATCCGACAGCAATACGGGCAGTTGTTTGACGAAATCGGCATCCTCACTGACGCGACGCAACCAGCGTCCGGCGCGCGCCAGCATCAGTTGTCCTTCCACCGTTTTTGCGACCAGCTCCTCGGCTTCACCAAGCGCAATGGCGGTGCCTGCTATATCGGCAACGCCCGCCTGACGCTTTGACATGGCATAGCCGCCGCTGGCAACGGCGACAGTTTCACTCAGCCCGTCCAGACGGGCTGATATTTCGCGTAGCGTGGCATGCGCCGTGTCATTCAGTGTTTCTAACAGCGTAAACAGGATCGCAGCCGGGCTTGAGGGTTCCCCCTGTAGCAGTTTTTCCATCCACTGCTGGCTGACATGGTCAAAGGCATGGAGGTGCACATTGTGTTCAAGGCTGATCAACACGGTAGAACTCAGGGCGAACACCACCGTGGTTTCCTGATAGCGATTATCCTGCAGCACCACCAACTCAACGGGAATGATCACAAAGCCATTCTCTTCTGTGGCCGCGCGGCCGCGTGCCGATGTTAAGTCGATCTGATGCTCATGTTGATGGGCAATCAGGTGCTCCTGCTGGGTAATCGACAGGCGCAGCCAGCCTCCCTGGCGTAAATGCGCATCCGTCTGGGGTAAGCGGAAGTGCTTTGGCGTCATGGCTGCGTCTCGCTTTCAGTCGCTGGGAGATGGGCCTGGTGCTGAGCCGGCGTTTCCGGGGCCGGTAGGGCATACTCACCGTAAATATGCAGGGCGGCGAAACTTCCCAGAATCAGGATGTAGAGCACGATAACGGCGATCATGATTTCGCGCTCAATTTGCGCCGTGCGAGGGCGACTGGCACGCGCCTGATCAATGGCTTGTTTACGCTGGATTGCTGCGTGATTGTCCTCATCATGCAGGGTTAAGTCAGTATTCCAAACCAATCCTTGCCACTGCTGGGCTGAACCGGAGGCGTGCGTGGTCTTGTCGTTAAGCGTCTGCGACATGGTGTATTCCTTGTTTTTTTGAGGTTGACGGTGAATGCGCCGTCATCCTGCTAATGAAGTGGGGTTAGCGTAACCAGCCGCGATGTTTCACATACAGCAGGGGTAACAGCGCCAGCGCTGCGGTGAGGGCAATGATCATGGGCTCACCGTATTGCCACTCTAAAATCGGCATATTGGCCACATTCATGCTGTAGTAGGTGGAAATCAGCATGGCGGGTAAGAACACCGCAGTGATCACCGAAAAGACCTTCACGATTTGGTTCTGTTTCACATTCAGCGCCATGTTATTGGTGGTTTGCAGCAAACGAACGCGGTCATGTACAAAACTGACGTGGTCTTCAACGGCTTCAATATCTTCAATCAGTGTGTGATACAGCGATTTCAAGTGCAGGCGATCGGCAGGCAGACGAGCGAGGACGTGGCGCGCGGCCAACACCAGTTGCAACTGGCTTTCGATGCAATCCGACAGCAATTCTTCCACTTCGCCAAGGTCGAGTTGGGCTGCGACCACGTCACTGACACCAAAATCGCGATCTCGTGCTTCGAGGCTGTTGAGCACTGAATTGGTCTGCACCAGGACGTTACCCAAATCGTCGTTGAGGGCATCCAGTAATGCATCAGTGGCATCGTTAATTGCCTGCAAAATAAGGGCGAAACTCTCAAATGCATCGGTGGTGCGTGTGTCGCGTTGTAAGCGCTGTAAGGCAGCGGTTAAAGGCGCGGGTGCAGGGGCCGGCTCCAGAGAAATCAGCGTATCGCGTCCCAGCACGAATACCACGCGGCTGGCCTTTTTGCCCTGTTGAGAGACGTTCAGAAAGGTGACAGGGAAATAGCAGAATTCCCCTTCCTGACGCAAATGTTGATGCAGGGTGCGATGAATATCGATGCCTAAAGTCTGCTTAATGTCGGCGAGTTTCTCTGGCATGTCCGGTGTGACGCGAATCCAGTTATGCAGTGCTGCCTCAGTGCAGTCTGCGTCGAACAAACGATTGTCGAGGGTCATTTGGCCTCTCCTTGCGCATCTTTAGCGGGTGGGACCGGAGCCGATGACTCCGTTTTCAGTGCACGTACGCTTTCATAAAAACCGGCATGTGAGCCTGATGTGGAAGAGGTTTTGGTTTCCAAATCGTAGTTACCAAAGTGCAAAGCACTGACGGCGACCACCAGAATGCCCCAGCTATAGCCGAGCATGGAAAATGACAAACGCTCGTAGCGTGACCAGCGACGAGGAGGTTGAGTAGGTTGGAGTGAGGGTCTGCGTGCGCTGCGTGTCCAAACGTGTGTTTGGATGATCGCGCAACCGTTGTGGGAGGGCGTCGTGTATAACGGCATGGGAATCTCCTGCGGCTGATCGTCGCCAAGGCCTCTCATGCATAGAATGCGTTAAAGCCTCGGGATAAAAGCCCGATAAAAGGTGTTTTTAAAATGTAAAGGGGTTACGTAGGCGTCACCGCACCGTTCAGGGTCGGGATCCATCGTGATTCTCCTCATCAAAAAATTAAAAAAAGTTGCCGGATAGCGCTGTCTATCCGGCAACCGAGGCGGTGTTGGCGTGAGAGTGTCCTCTTGCCTCAACGCGCAGTATTTTCGCATTCAGGCCAGTCAGGCGCTAACAGTGATTGGGATGTAAAAAGTCACCTGGCGCATAAGCGGGGTATACGTTGGTATAGCGCCCTTGCCGAGATCCGCAAGGGCGAGAAGGGCGGAAAACAAGCGGCTTATGCAAAGTCCGCTTTTAACACCACGCGAAAATTGGCCTTGCCCGCTTTAACGTGGTCGAGTGCCTCGTTGATTTGCGACATCGGGAAAAACTCCACCTGAGGCGCGATATCGGCACGTGAGGCCAGACGTAGCATGGCGCGCAATTGTCCCGGCGATCCGGTTGATGAGCCCGTTACCGCACGATCGCCCATGATCAAGCTGAAAGCGGGGACTTCAAACGGCTTCATTACCGCACCCACGGTATGGAATTTACCCTGCGGAGCGAGCGCATCGAAGTAGGGCTGCCACTGCAGATCTACCGCCACGGTATTGATGATCAGATCAAACTGGCCCGCCAGCGCGGTTAATGCCTGCGGATCACGGCTGTTCACCACGTGGGATGCCCCCATATCTAAGATGGCTTGTTTTTTACCCGGGGTAGAGCTGAAAGCGGTCACTTCTGCGCCCAGCGCTTTCAGAATTTTGATGGCGATATGTCCCAGCCCGCCAATACCAATTACCGCCACGCGGCTCAGGGCAGTAATGTTGTGCATCAGCAAGGGTTTAAACACCGTGATACCACCGCACAGCAGAGGGCCTGCCGCGGCTTCGTCTACACCTTCGGGTAAGGGGATTACCCACTGCCAGTCGGCACGCACTTTTTCTGCAAAACCGCCTTTATTCAGAATCGTAGGGACACCGCTGGCACAGTTCACCTGACGACCACTGATGCACTCATCACAGTGCTGACAGCTTTTCGCCGTCCAGCCGATTCCCACTTTTTGGCCAATTTTAAGCCCTTTGTTTTTAGCGGCGTCGCCCAGTGCCGTCACGCGACCAATCACCTCGTGGCCCGCCACCAAGGGATAGTGGGAGATGCCCCATTCGTTGCCAATCATCGACAAATCCGAATGACAGATGCCGCAGTAATCCACGTCCACTTCCACTTCTTCAAGTTGCAGTGGGCCCACTTCATTTTCCCAAAGTTCCAGTGGGGCATCCGCAGTCATGGCAGCGTAGCTTTTGATTTTCATCGATTCCTCTCAATGGGATAGGTCAAACAGCAAGTGTAGCAAAATCCACTTTATTTACGGTTGGCCTCAGGAGCCCCTATGTGCTGACTGCGGGTTGTTTGCGCAAATAGTTTGTGAAGTATCTCGCAAAGGCAGGGGATAAAAATAGGCAAACAAAAGTAATCGATTACATTTTGTCTGTCGCACAATTGTAATCGATTACTTTTTGGGGGTGTTATGGTTTCTTCCGTTAGACATTCCGTCACCGCCAGCAGCGGGTTTAAGTGGGTCGTACCGCGTCTGGCATTGATGATGTTCCTGCAGTTCTTTACCTGGGGAACCTGGTCCGTCACCTTGGGTCTGGTGATGACGCAACATAATATGTCGATGCTGATAGGTGATGCGTTCTCCGCTGGCCCGATTGCCTCGATACTTTCACCCTTTGTGCTGGGCATGCTGGTGGACCGTTTCTTTGCTTCACAAAAAGTCCTCGCGCTGCTCAACGTCGTCGGAGCAGCCATTTTGTGGAGCATCCCACAAGCGCTGGAGAATCAAAGCGGTACGCAACTGATTATGCTGCTGTTTGCCTATACGCTGTGTTTTATGCCCACACTGGCACTGGGGAACAACATTGCCTTCCACAGCCTGAATGACAGTGAGAAACGCTTCCCGCTGGTGCGCGTGTTTGGCACGCTGGGTTGGATTGTGGCGGGTATCTTTATCGGTGTTGCAGGCATCGCCGACAGCGTGAAAATATTCCAGTTGGCTGCGGTGATCTCACTGTTACTGGCCCTCTACAGCCTGACCTTGCCACATACGCCAGCACCGGCCAAAGGCAAGCCTGTTGCACTGCGTGATTTGTTTTGTGCTGATGCTTTTGCATTGATGAAAAAACGCCACTTCCTGGTGTTTTCAATTTGCGCCATGTTGATTTCAGTGCCGCTGGGCACCTATTACGCCTATACCGCCTCGTTTTTATCTGATGTCGGCATCACTAACGTCAGCACAGCGATGTCTTTCGGCCAGATGTCAGAAATCTTCTTTATGTTGGTTATCCCGCTGCTGTTTCGCCGCCTGGGCATCAAGTGGATGCTGTTTATCGGCATGCTGGCCTGGTTCGCCCGCTATGCGATGTTTGCGCTCGGGGTGAATGACGAAATGCGCGGGTTGTTGTACCTCGGCATCCTGTTGCACGGCGTGTGTTATGACTTCTTTTTTGTCATTGGTTTCATCTATGCCGATCGCGTGGCGGGCCGCGAGGTCAAAGGGCAGGCGCAGAGTCTGGTGGTGATGTTCACCTACGGTGTTGGCATGTTGCTGGGCTCGCAAATTTCCGGCGCCTTGTATAACCGTTTTGTGAATCAGGGCGACGGGACGAACGTGGCAAACTGGCCATTATTCTGGTGGATACCCGCCGTGGCTGCGCTGATTATCGCCATCCTGTTTATGTTGACCTTTCACTATCGCGAAGACGCGCGTGACACGGAGAATGCATGATGCACACCCTCAAAGGACCGGGCATTTTTCTGGCCCAATTTATTGGCCCGGATGCGCCCTGGAACCGGTTAGAGACACTGGCCGACTGGGCTGCAGATCTGGGTTATAAAGCGCTGCAAATACCCTGCAATCATCCGCACATTTTTGACGTCCAGCAGGCGGCAGAGAGCCAGACCTACTGTGATGAGGTGCGCGGTACGCTTGCCGAGCGCGGGTTGGAAATTAGCGAACTCTCTACCCATCTGGAAGGGCAATTGATCGCCGTACATCCCGCTTACGATGCCGCCTTTGCAGATTTTGGGCCCGCCGCACTGCGCGATGATCCCAAAGGCCGTCAGCAGTGGGCGGCCACGCGGCTGATGCAAGCGGCCAGGGCATCACAACGCCTGGGGTTGACGGCACACGCCACTTTTTCCGGGGCGCTCGCATGGCCCTATCTGTATCCGTGGCCACCGCGTAAAGAGGCGCTGATAACCGAAGCCTTTCGCGAGTTGGCCAGCCGCTGGCGTCCTCTGTTGGATGCATTTGATGAGCAGGGCGTGGATCTGTGTTATGAACTGCATCCGTCGGAAGATTTGCATGACGGTGTCACGTTTGAACGTTTTCTCGCCGCTGTGGATCAGCACCCACGCTGCCATATTCTCTACGATCCCAGCCATTTGCACCTGCAGCACATGGACTATCTTGGCTTTATTGATGCGTATCATTCCCGTATTCGCGCCTTTCACGTGAAGGATGCGGAGTTTATCACCTCAGCGCATAGCGGCGTGTACGGCGGCTATCAGGCCTGGCGCGATCGTCCGGGGCGCTTTCGCTCGCTGGGCGATGGACAAATCGACTTTAAAGGCATTTTTAGCCGCCTGACCGCCCACGGTTATCGCGGCTGGGCCGTGCTGGAGTGGGAGTGCTGCTTAAAAGAGGCGCAAACCGGCGCGCGTGAGGGAGCGGCTTTTATCCAGCGCCATATTATCCCGGTGGCAGACCGGGCATTTGATGATTTTGCCGCTGGCGGCGACGACGTTGCGCTGGCCCGGCGTATGCTGGGGCTGGACGCGCCGTAACCGTCTGATAGCATGGACACCTTTTTCCAGGGAAGCGTGCGACTATGTCGATTCAAAAAATTGCCCAACTGGCAGGCGTGTCCGTCGCAACGGTCTCACGCGTGCTGAATAATCAGGGCACAGTAAAAGAGAAAAACCGCGAGCGCGTGCTCGCGGCAATCAAAGCCAGCAATTATCAGCCGAATTTATTAGCCCGTCAGTTGCGTACCGCACGAAGCGGGATGCTGCTCGTGATGGTGTCTAACATCGCGAACCCCTTTTGTGCGGATGTGGTGAAAGGCATCGAGGCGGAAGCCGAACAGAATGGTTACCGTATTCTGCTGTGTAATTCGGGCTCTGATATCACGCGCTCACAATCTAGTCTGCAACTGCTTTCCGGCAAAATGGTGGATGGCATTATCACCATGGATGCGCTGACAACCTTACCGGAGCTCAGCGGCATGATTGGTGATGCGCCCTGGGTTCAGTGCGCCGAGTATGATGAGCACTCAGCGGTCTCTACCGTGGGTATTCACGACCGCGAAGCCTCGATTTTTGCCATTCAACAGTTACTAGCGCGCGGCTGCCAGCGTATTGCAATGATCAATCACGATCTCAATTACAAATATGCGCAACTGCGTGAACAGGGCTATCGCGAAGCGCTCAATGCGGCGGGTAATGGCTGGCAGCGGATCGCCTACGCCCGCGATCTGAGTGCTGAAGCAGGCAGCGAAGCCCTCAATCAACTGCTCGACGGCGATGCGTTGCCGGATGCCGTGTTTGCGGTATCGGACTCACTGGCTGCGGGGGCCTTGCGGGCACTCAGCAGCAAAGGTTTGCGGGTGCCGGAAGCGGTGGCGGTAATTGGCTTTGATGGCACCGAATTAGGGGAAATTACCTCGCCGCAGTTAAGTACCATTGCGCAACCTTCACGTGCCATCGGCCAGCAAGCGGTGAAACTGCTGCTGCAAAAAATTGCCGATCCCGGCAGCGCGGCAGAAAAAATCATTCTCGACTGGCATTATATCGCGCGGGCATCCTGCTGAGGTTTCTCTGATCATTAAACTGTCATCAAACGGCCCGAGACTGTGCTCGTTGATGTAGCAGACAGTGAGACAGAGGAAATGGCGGCAAAATTGGCACAAACCTTTATCCATCCCAGCGTGGGGCTACGGGAAACCGTAATTGGTGAACAGTGTGAAGTCCTTGAGCACACGGCAATGGAGTACAGCCGGTTGGGGGATTTTTCTTACATCGGTGAATACGGCATGATCGCCGACACCGATATTGGCATGTTCAGTGCCATTGCGGCCTATGTCCGTTGCGGTGCGCCAAACCATCCTTTCAAGCGCGCCTCACAGCACCGCTTTACCTATTGCAGTGAATACTATGATGCTGATGTCGCCCGCGACGCGGCGTTTTTTCAAGCCCGCCGCGCGGATCGCGTGTTGATCGGGCATGACGTCTGGATTGGTCACGGCGTAACAGTACTGCCCGGTGTTAACGTGGGCAATGGCGCGATACTGGCGGCAGGTGCGGTGGTCACCAAAGATGTCCCAGCCTATGCCGTGGTGGGCGGCGTGCCGGCTAAAATCATCCGTTATCGCTTTGAACCACAGATTATCGAACGCCTGCAACGCATTGCCTGGTGGCAGTGGCCTCTGACGAAAATCATGCAACACATTGCGGATTTTCGCAGTGAGGATATGCAGGCGTTTTGCGATAAATGGGACACTACTGCAGTGAATGCGCCTCAACATTCAGGGCCAGTGCCGGTGATGGATCGCTAACATTCCCCATTCTGTCGATTGCGCGGGCCACCAGCATTAAGGTGCTGTCGGGGTGAAAGGCCTCGGGCAGCACCGCCAACAGCTCAGTGAGCCTGGGCATCCACAGCCAGTTACCTTGATTATCACTCTCCACGCGATCAATTTCCTGATCGCCAGCGAACAGCGCGACCGTACAGCCTGCATTAGCGTGGCCACGAAACATGGGATTGAGGTTGAAAAGGGGATGGTCGATATCGTCATCGTCTTCATCAACAATGCGTTCAAACCAGGGGCTGGCGGGGACCGTTTTACTCGTCATGTAATTCTCCTGCATCCTTCAAGAGGTGTTTACGTATATTTACGGATTGTAGGGAAAATTGCGCCAGGCTTCGTCTTATTTTTTGAACAAAGTCGCGACTTTATGTAAATCCACGCAAACCCTGTACGCTTTTTATAGCCTGTGCTATACCTTTTAGCAGTAGCTATTATCGTTTTATTTTTAGACGTTCTTCTGGGGGAAAGCAATGGCCTTGGCAAAGTGGAAAAGGGTGGCAGCAGCATTACTTATCGCATTGGGAACCAGTGCGAGTGCACACGCCGCCGAGAAATTTCAGGTGGTCACGACCTTTACGGTGATTGCCGATATGGCAAAAAATGTGGCAGGTGATGCCGCTGAGGTGAATTCCATTACCAAAGCCGGTGCTGAAATTCATGAGTATCAACCTACACCGGGCGATATTCGCCGGGCGCAGCGTGCTCAATTGATCCTGGCCAATGGGATGAACCTTGAGCGTTGGTTTGCGCGCTTTTATCAACATTTAAAAGACGTCCCGGAAGTGGTGGTGTCCACCGGCGTGCATCCGCTGGGGATCAGTGAGGGGCCGTACAACGGGAAACCCAATCCCCACGCCTGGATGTCTGCTGAAAACGCCGCTCTCTACGTCGACAATATTCGCGATGCATTGATGAAGTACGATCCGGCCAATGCCGATACCTACCAACGTAATGCCGCCGCCTACAAACGTGAGATTGCCGCGACTGTCGCGCCGTGGAAAGCGGCGATTGCCAGGCTGCCGGAAAACCAACGTTGGTTAGTCAGCAGCGAAGGGGCTTTCTCCTATCTGGCACGCGATTATGGTTTAAAAGAACTGTATCTGTGGCCGATCAATGCTGACCAGCAGGGCACGCCGCAGCAGGTCAGAAAGGTCATTGATACGGTACGCCATAAAAAAATTGGTGCCGTATTCAGTGAAAGCACGGTTTCTGACAAGCCAGCGAAACAGGTGGCCCGGGAAACCGGCGCACATTATGGCGGCGTTTTGTATGTGGACTCGCTGAGTACCGCAGACGGCCCGGTTCCCACCTATCTTGATCTGCTGCGCGTCACCTCTGAAACGCTGGTGAAGGGCCTCCAGCAAGGGGCGCAACATGAGTGACGGAGCCGCACTGCGTATAGAGAACCTGCGGGTGACCTATCGAAATGGTCACACGGCGCTGCGTGATACTTCCTTACGGCTACCGCAAGCCACCATCGCGGCGCTGCTGGGCGTCAACGGGGCCGGGAAATCGACCCTGTTTAAAGCCATTATGGGCTTTGTGCCAGCCAGTCAGGGCACACTCGAATTGCTGGGTATGCCGCCAGCCAAAGCACTGCGTCAAAACCTTATTGCCTATGTGCCGCAAGCAGAAGAGGTGGATTGGTCGTTTCCGGTGCTGGTTGAAGATGTGGTGATGATGGGGCGCTACGGTCACATGGGAATGTTACGTATTGCCCGGCAGGCCGATAAGCGTGCGGTGGATGATGCGCTCACGCGCGTTGGCATGCAGGACTTTCGCCATCGTCAGATTGGTGAGCTGTCTGGCGGCCAGAAGAAGCGGGTATTCCTGGCGCGGGCGATAGCCCAGCAAGGGCGGTTGATTCTCCTGGATGAGCCGTTTACCGGCGTGGATGTCAAAACCGAGGAGCGCATTATTGCTCTGCTGCGGGAGCTGCGTGATGAGGGCTGCACCATGCTGGTCTCTACCCATAATCTCACCACCGTTACGGAGTATTGCGATCACACGGTGTTCGTAAAAGGCACCGTGCTGGCCAGTGGCCCTACCGCGACCACCTTTACCGCAGCACATCTCGAACAGGCATTTAGCGGTGTGGCACACCTGCCGTTTGCGCAGATGCAAGGTGTCGCGCCTGCGCCACTGGCGGCAGGAGAAAACCCGACATGATGGCCGCCTTGCTGGAACCCTTTGCCTATCAATACATGGTCAACGCCATGTGGGTGTCTGCGTTAGTCGGCGCACTGTGCGCATTTTTATCCTGTTATTTGATGCTCAAGGGCTGGTCATTAATGGGGGATGCCCTGTCGCATTCCATTGTGCCGGGCGTTGCCGGGGCGTTAATGCTGGGATTGCCGTTTTCCCTTGGTGCATTTTTTTCCGGGGCGTTGGCGGCAGGCAGCATGCTGTTTTTAAATCAGCGCACGCGGCTGAAAGAGGATGTCATCATTGGGCTGATTTTCTCCTCCTTCTTTGGCCTGGGCCTGTTTATGGTGTCGCTTAATCCCACCTCGGTAAACGTGCAAACCATTATTCTCGGCAATGTGTTGGCTATTGCTCCCGCCGATATCCTGCAACTGGTGCTGATTGGTACGCTGTCGCTGCTGGTGTTGTTGATGAAGTGGAAAGATCTGTTAGTGGTCTTTTTTGATGAAAGCCATGCACGCGCCATTGGGCTGAATCCGGCGCGTTTAAAATTGCTGTTTTTTACGTTGCTGGCGCTGTCGACCGTAGCGGCATTGCAAACGGTAGGCGCCTTTTTAGTGATTTGTCTGGTAGTCACGCCGGGCGCAACGGCCTGGTTACTGACCGATCGTTTTCCGCGTCTGCTGATGATTGCGGTGGCCATCGGCAGTATCACCAGCTTTCTTGGGGCCTGGCTAAGTTACTATTTAGACGGTGCCACGGGCGGCATTATCGTGGTGGCCCAAACCGCCCTGTTTTTACTGGCCTTTGTGTTCGCCCCCAAACAGGGCTTACTGGCCCAGCGTCGCTTACGTCGGGAGGCCAGTGAATGAATCCCTTTGCGTTTGATTTTATGATCAATGCGTTGACGATTTCCGTGATAGTGGCCGTGCCGTGCGCGCTGTTGTCCTGCTTTTTGGTACTCAAGGGCTGGGCGCTGATGGGGGATGCCATGAGCCATGCGGTGTTTCCGGGGATCGTCCTGGCCTGGATGCTGAGCTTACCGCTGGGGATCGGCGCGTTTGCCGCCGGACTCTTCTGTGCGGTGGCGACCGGGTATCTCAAAACTCACAGCCGTATCAAGCAAGATACGCTGATGGGCATTGTCTTCTCCGGCATGTTTGCCGCCGGGCTAATCTTGTATCTGGCCGTGAAACCCGAAGTCCATCTCGACCATATTTTGTTCGGCGACATGCTGGGCGTTGGGTGGGCGGATATCATCGAATCTGGCGTGATTGCGCTGATTGCCGTACTGGTTATCGGGTTGAAATGGCGGGATTTCCTACTGCATGCGTTTGACCCCATTCAGGCGCGGGCTTCGGGTTTACGTACCGGTTTGCTGCATTACGGTTTGCTGTGTTTAATTGCGCTAACCATCGTGGCCACGCTGAAATCGGTGGGTATTATTCTGGCCATTTCATTGCTGATTGCACCGGGAGCGATTGCGGTATTACTGACGCGACGTTTCGCCATGACGCTGCTGCTTGCGGTAGTGCTGTCAGTCGGGGTCTCTTTTAGCGGCGTGATGCTTTCGTTCTGGATAGACAGTGCGCCAGCGCCAACCGTGGTGTTGCTGTTCACCCTGGTGTTTATTGCGGCTTTTCTATGGACATTATGGCGCGATAAGCGTCAGCGTTTTTCTCCCGCCCATGAGTAATCACACGGCAGCCTGGCTGGAGCAAGGCTGCCGTGCTGCTTAATGTTAAGGCTTACGGCCTGCCTGCACTTTTTGCGCGATACGATCCCCGATCGTTTGATCAATATTGCGCCAGTACTCAAAGGCACGCGACAACACCGGCTCTTCCACGCCCGCCAACAGATGGCCTGAAACGTTATTCACCAGACGTTCACGCGCAGCGTCATCAAAAACCTTGTTAATCAGCGTGTTGGCCTGACCAACGTCGTCGTCATCGCGGCGCAAGGTGTAGGGGGCCCGCACCATATCGCCACTGGCATGCCAGGTGGAATCGGTGGGATAGCGCTCGCCATCGGCAGCGGGGCCGCCTTTCGAATTCGGCGCGTACACTGGGTCAGAAACCGGATGAATACGCATCGCACCGTCTTTGCTGTAGCTATTAACGGGGGATTGCGGCGCATTGACCGGAATCTGTTTGTAGTTAACGCCTAAGCGCGCCCGGTGGGCATCGGCATAGGAGAATACGCGGCCAATCAGCATTTTGTCTGGGCTCAACCCGATGCCCGGCACCAGGTTGTTGGGCTCAAAGGCCGCCTGTTCTATTTGCGCATGGTTATCGGTAGGATTGCGGTTAAGCTGAAGTTTGCCCACTTTGATCAGCGGGTAGTCGGCATGCGGCCAGACTTTGGTCAAATCAAAGGGATTAAAGCGGTAGGTTTCAGCTTCAGCAAACGGCATGATCTGCATATACAGCGTCCAACTCGGATAGTCGCCGCCTTTAATGGCGTTAAACAGGTCGCGAGTATGATAGTCACCGTCTTGCCCGGCCAGCACGTCCGCCTCTTGCTGGGTTAAAAAGGCATTGCCCTGATCGGTTTTAAAGTGATATTTCACCCAAAACTTTTCGCCCTGCGCATTGGCCCACATATAGGTATGGCTGGAAAAACCGTCCATATGGCGCCAGGTCTTAGGAATGCCACGATCCCCCATCAGCCAGGTCACCTGATGGGAAGATTCCGGCGATAAGGTCCAAAAATCCCATTGCATATCATGATCGCGCAGGTTGTTATCGGCCCGGCGCTTTTGCGAACGGATAAAATGCTGAAATTTCATCGGATCACGAATAAAAAATACCGGTGTGTTGTTCCCCACCATGTCGTAATTGCCTTCGGTGGTATAAAACTTGATGGAAAACCCGCGCGGATCGCGCCAGGTATCCGGGCTACCGCGTTCACCGGCCACCGTGGAAAAGCGCATCACCACATCGGTTTTGACACCCGGCTGAAACAGGGCGGCCTTGGTGTACTGGCTGACATCATTGGTGACCTCAAAAAAACCAAATGCGCCGCTGCCTTTGGCGTGCGGCTGGCGTTCAGGAATGCGTTCACGGTTGAAATTCGCCATCTGCTCAATCAGGTAGTGATCGTGCAGTACAACCGGGCCATCCGGGCCCACGGATAAGGAGTGTTCATCGCTGGCAACCGGAATACCTGCATCGGTTGTGGTCGGTCTACGTTTCTCATCGCTCATCATTGCTCTCCAAAAAAACAACCTGAAAAAACAGTCAGTCATAAGCGTAGATGACGAATTAAGACCCGACCAAAGGTAGGGCCTATTGTTGCATGTGCAGTTAGTCGAATTATTAAGTTGAAGGGCAAACCGTTCCGGCCATGCCTTTACAATTGTTTATACAAACGGGGCATAGAAATACAGGCGAAAGTTCTACAATGCGACGAAACAAACCCCATGGAAGAACAACAATATGCACTATTTTCGTCTGTCACTCGTCCCTTTGTTAGCCTCGTTTTGCCTGCCCACCGTTGCCGCTCAAACCACGGTGGATAAAGTCAAACAGGTGGAACATCAGTTGAATCCGCGCGTGGGCTACGCTGAAATCGATCTCAGCAGCGGTCAACTGCTGCAAAGCTATCGCGCGCATGAGCGTTTCCCGATGATGAGTACGTTTAAAGTTTTGCTGTGCGGCGCTGTTTTAGCCCGTGTTGATGCCGGAAAAGAGCAGCTTGGACGCCGTATCCATTATCGTCAGCAAGACCTCATCACATACTCCCCGGTGACGGAGAAACACCTCGACCGGGGGATGACGGTGGCCGAATTGTGCGACGCGACGATCACCCTGAGTGACAATACGGCGGCTAATTTGCTGTTAACGGCGTTGGGTGGCCCGCAGGCGCTGACCACATTTCTGCGCAGCACGGGTGATGGAATTACCCGTCTGGATCGCTGGGAGCCAGAGTTGAACGACGCTTTGCCCGGCGATCCACGTGATACCACAACACCTGCGGCGATGGCGCAAACCTTGCGCCAACTGCTGACTGGCAACAGCCTGAGTGAGGCTTCGAAACAGCAACTGCTGCGCTGGATGGAAGAGGACAAAGTCGCTGGGCCGCTTTTGCGTTCAGTCTTGCCGAAGGGCTGGTTTATCGCGGATAAAACCGGAGCAGGAGAGCGCGGTTCGCGTGGCATCATCGCGGCACTGGGCCCAGACGGTAAACCTTCTCGTATTGTGGTGATTTATCTGACCGGCAGTTCGGCAAACATGGATGAGCGGAACCAGAAGATTGCCGAGATTGGCGATGCACTCATAAAAAACTGGTAAGCCACGCAGCGTGTGATGGGCGCAGAGCGCGCCCATCACAAGGGTCAGTCGGTGAAATTCAGCGTTTGCCCATTTGCCAACTGCGCCTGCAAACTCTTCGGTGCGAGGTCTTGATAGCGGCGATCGCTAAAATTAGCTCTCAGTACGGAACCGTCACTAAAGGTGGTTTGTTGTACCCAGCCATCGTTATCCAGCCAGCGGAAATCCGTCAGCGCTTTATCCCATAGCACCGCATGCAGGGGGCGGAAACGGGCATCGGCTTTGACAATCTCCGGCAACCGCGCAGCAAGCGTACCGCGACTGAGGTTAAATAACGGCGGCGTGTTATAGAGTTGGCTCAACAGGGTGCGTGTGGTTTTCACATCACTGAATTTAAGATTATCCATCGTCCAGTGGTGAGTATTGATCACCGCATCATGAAACACCGCCTGATACAGCGGCAAACGGTAGCGCGGATCAAAGGCGACCGTGCGGTACAGCGGTTTTACCTTCGCCGGGCTAAAGAATGTGGCCGGTTGTGCATTGGGCCACCAGGCGCCGAGGAAATAGGGCGATGCTCGGTTGTGGCGCATATCATTATCCCGCCAGCCAAATCCCCAGGTTTCCATTCCGTGTGCAAAAGAAATATAGCGTGCGGTCACCGCGTTGCCGTCCTCAGACCCCAGTGGCAATTTCAGCGTGTTGGCAAACCAGGCCATCCGCGCGTTGCGCGCCTCTGCCATTTGCGCGGCACCAGTGGGATGCTGTGGCTGGTAATCATCGGACACCATCCCAGTGCCATCAACGTCGAGAAACAGCGTGTTCAACCCCGCCAATTGGATCAGTTCACGCATCCGCGTTTGCGAAAACGGCAAGACGCAAGCGGGATTCAAGTAATATCCCTCACCACCAAAGCCGGGCTTTTTGGTGCCATCGGCCCGCACGATAGCGCACTTTTCACGTAAATCGCCCGGTAGCTGTGCGGTTAACCAACTGTCATTCAGCCCCGGTGGAATACCGGTGTCGTAGGAGTCATAACTGGTGACCAGATAGCCCGCTTTTTTGGCCTGCGCGATAGCTTGCGGCTGTAAAAAGGCGGCCGTCCAGTTATCTGTCCCTAACCACAGGCGCGGGAGGCCCACCTGGGCTAAGGCATTAATAACCGGTGCTGAGAGCCCCTGTCCCCATTGGTCTGCAGGGATAAGCCACTTAGCTAACAGACGCTGTGCCAGTTGGCGCACAGCGAGTGCCTGCTGCTGTTGCGCTTGCAGAAAAGAGGGGGCATCGGGCGTGACGGCCAGCGGGAATTGCGCTACCAGCGCAGCATTGATTGACTCCATCAGCGAGGCTTTTTGCCATCCTTCCGGTTCACGCCCTTGCCGCTGTTGCAGGGTACTTTTGGCCGTAGTATCCAATTTTTGCCACAAGGCACTTCCTGCTGGAGATTGCAGGTAGCCCATCAGTCCAGCCCAGTCTTGCACATCTTCGGGGGCCAACAAGCCATTGCCCCATAAATAGAGGTGAGAGGCACCAATAAGTTTTTGGCCCTCGGGCGCAACGGCCATTTTTTCACGTAGCGTGCTGAACTGCCCGCTCTGTTGCAAATATTCACGGTAGCGCTGCGCCCCGGATAGCGCGCTATTTCCGACATGCAACAGCACATCAAAGGATTGGCCCTGGTTAAATTGATTGAAGGTGTGCGCCGCCTGCATATTGAGTTGTCTGTCCACTTTGGCAAACGAAACCTTGTTGCTAAACGGCGTAAGCATGATCCAGCTGTAGACCTTGCCCTGATGTTCAAGCCCCCACAGCGGCAGTTTCAGGTCAAAATTGGTATCCATGGTGGATTGCTCACGGATGAGATAGGTTTGCCAGTCTGCGTTATCCAGGGGAATACGACTGCCTTCACCTATCGCCAGTTGTAACACGCCAATCTGGGGCGGTAGCGTAAACCAGCTCAGCACTTGCGGCCGGTCGCTGGTGAAAGAGAGCTGTAAGTCATTGCCTTTTGCCGTAGCGGTCACGTAGGTGTTACGCGCAGGCCAATACCAACTGGCTTGCGCTGGCGTTGCTTTTAACTGACTTGTGATTTGCTCGGCTTGCGGGGCGTTGACCACCACATCGCTGACACTGACTTTCAGCGTGGCGGGATCAATATCAAAGGGCACACCCGCCTGTTGCAAAAGCAGCGCCTGGGCGGAAGAAAAGGGGCACAGGGCCGCGAACAGCAAGGCACTAAGAACGTTTTTTTTCATAATAAGATTAATTACTGAAACGGGTAGGGAGGATAACTGTGCTCGGAAAATCCTAAACAGGGGTTAAATTTGGCATAAGTTACGACAGAAGCAGATCACAGTTACGCTGTTTTAAGGTGTTTAGGAGAGTAGACAACGAATTTGCCTGTTCAGCGTGTCGTTACCTGCCGGAACTGGTGCGGCGTTTGTCCCCAATGCTGGCGAAAAAACGCAATAAACGCGCTGTCGCTGGAAAAGCCAAGTTGATAAGCCACTTCGCTGATGGAGACCGGCTCCGCCAGCCATTCGATGGCATGTAATAATCGCCACTGCTGACGCCATGCCTGCCAGGACATCCCGGTTTCCCGCTGAAACACGCGGGTTAATGTTTTCTCACTGGCACCGACTTGCTGGCTCAGCGCACTTAACGTAGGCAAGGGTTCGCGCGTTTGACGCCATCGGGTGATGGCTTGCTGCAATCGACGATCAGTCGGCATGGGCAATGACAAGGGTTCTTGCTGGGTGTGCTGCCACTCTTCAAAAAACAACGCCAGCGAGGCCTGCATTTCTGCATAGGGCTTATCCCAGGGCCAAAATGCCATACGTTCAATCAGTGCTTGTAACAGCGGGTTCATCTGCACCACTTTTACGCTGTCGGGATCAAAGGGCAATACCGAGGGTGAGAACCACAGTGAACGATAGGCCACGACGTTTATCATCTCCACACAATGCGGGGTATTTGCTGGGATCCACGCCGCGCGGGAAGGCGGAAGCACGCAGCGTAAGTGGTTAAGCGTTACAGTAATGCAGCCTTGTGGCGCATACAGTAACTGCGCTTTGCGATGCTGATGAACACCCGAATCATGCCGCCCTAAGGTCGAGGCCAAACCCACTACCTCGGTAGCAAAACCATCAGGATCGAAGGGCGTGTGAGCATCAATGAAAGCCATAATGTCTTATTCGCGTTGTTTTTTGTCTAAATCATAGTAACAGGACAGATGTCCGCTTATCTACACTGCGTTCTTTTCATTACAGAGGGCGCTTCCATGACCAAATCTCCCCCCTTATGGCTACTCATGCTACTCACCATGTTTCCGCAGATTGCTGAGACACTTTACAGCCCCGCGTTACCCGCGATTTCACGGGCCTATGGTGTAGAACATGCCATTGCAGCACAGACGTTGAGCATTTACTTCCTGGCTTTCGCGCCTGGCGTGGTGTTTTGGGGCATTTTCTGCGATCGCAAGGGACGCCGGACCGCCATGCTAGCCGGGTTAGTCATTTATATGCTGGCGGCGGTGGCCGCACTGTTTAGCACCAGCATCACCGAATTATTAGTGCTGCGCGCCATCAGTGCGTTTGGTGCCGCGGTAGGCTCGGTGGTCACGCAAACCATGCTGCGAGATTGTTTTCAGGGTGGGGCGCTGGCAAAAGTGTTTGCTACCTTGGGGGCAGGGATCGCGATGAGTCCGGCATTGGGGATGGTGCTGGGCGGCGGGTTGGTCAGTCTATCGGGTCATCTGGCTGTCTTTGCTGCCCTCGCAACATTGGCGGCCATGTTGATAATTTGTAGCCTGTTCGCGTTACCGGAAACCCGGCCAACACACCTTGTGAACAACCGAGAATGTTTACCGGTCGCACGGGCCATGCTGCGCGATCGTGCATTGCAGCACAGTGCTTTGCTGGTGGCTGGGTTTAATCTGCTGATCTTTACCTGGTATCAGCAAGGTGCAGCCTTATTTGTCCGCCTCGGGATGAGTGTCGATATTTTTGGCTACTCAGGTTTACTGCTGGCGATAGCCACATTGCTGGGCAGTCTGATCAATCGGGCCATGTTGACACATCATCTGCCTGCGAACGTACAGGTGCGCGTGGCGTGCATCATCACCGTTATTGCAACCGCTGGCGGATTACTATTGCAAGACAGGCTATGGGTTATCGTACCGGTTGGATTAATGGCAATGGCCTTTGGCATGGGGATCCCCGCTTTACTCAGCCAGGCGTTGGTAGCTTACAGCGCACAGCGAGGCACCGCGGGGGCGCTGTTTGGCCTGTACTATTACTTGTTATTAGCGTTGGGTTTAACGGTGATGGGCTATATGGAACAATGGTTTCTTGCCCTGTTTGCAGTCAGCGTAGCGATGTGTCTGTTGGCGCTAAGAAGGCGGGATAATCCAGTGTAGGCGAGCAGGGCATCCATGCCCTGTTGACGCTTATTCGAAAAAGACGTCGGGGTTCTCTGAGAGAGAAACAAAGTTTTTACTGTTTTTGTCCAGGGCACGGATAACGCCGCTTTCAATATCGTACACCCAGCCATGCAGACGAATGGCGTTGTTGCGCAGCCCAACGGCAACCGAGGGGTGGGTTTTAATATTATTCAATTGCGCGATAACGTTTTCCTGCACCATGGCATTGACCTTGTCATCTTCATTATCCCAGGACTTTTTCTCCACCACGGCTTTTGCGGCGTCGGAATAACGTAGCCAGTGGGCAACGGCAGGCATGGGATCCAGACACTGGCAGGACGCAATGGCTTTCATGGCACCGCAGTTGGAGTGGCCGCAAATCACAATATCAGTGACGCCTAATGCCACCACAGCGTATTCGATAGTGGCCGATACGCCACCGGGCTCCGGGCCGAAAGAGGGCACAATATTGCCGGCATTACGAATAACAAACAGCTGACCGGGATCTTGCTGCGTCACCAGTTCGGGCACCAAACGGCTATCGGAGCAGGAGATAAACAGTGCTTTAGGGTTTTGGCTGGAGGCCAGGCTGCGAAAGAGCTCTTTGCGTTGCGGAAAGATCTCTTTCTGGAAGTTGAGGAAACCCTCAATGATATGTTGCATAGCAGTATCTCTTTTCTCGGTATGAATTTCGGCATGACAAAGAAAGCAGTTTGTCAGTGTAACACTACCCGGCAGAATAGAAATGCTTAAAAGGAGAGGTCAGAGAAGCGGCTGGTCAAACCGCTTCACAGTGTAACAGTAGGGCACAGGTCTGGCAGGGAACAGCGTGATGGGAGGTCTGTGCTTAATCCATCTTGTGTTCGCGCGCAAACGCGGCCAGTTCCGCCGTGCTATGAATATCTAACTTTGTTAACAGCTTACGTTTGAAGGTGCTCACCGTCTTGTGGCTAATGTCCAAAATGCCACCAATTTCCGTATTGTTTTTACCTTGTGCCAGATATTTCAACACCTGACGTTCACGCTGCGAGATAACAATGTTGCCGCTGTGACTGTTGAGCGCAACAGGCGCACCTGTGCAATTATTGTGCTGAGGGAAAAGCGTATAGCCTTGCAAGGCAGCCCGCATGGCCAGTGGCAACATCACCATGCCATCACTTTTACCAATAATGCCTTGCGCGCCCGCATTTTTACAACGATGGCTAAATAAGTCATCACGCTTATCACTGATCACAATAATACCGCCTTCCCAGTTTTTACTGCGCAGGCTTTCCACGGCATGAAGAGCGATTTCGTCACAGGGTGTAAAATCAATAATAATTAAATCAATATGATTTTCAGTGAGTATTTGAAGCGTTTGCTCTAAAGATTCAGCATCAATCATTGTAGAGTAACCGGCATTCGCTAATGCCAGGCGTAATGAGGAGCGAACCAACTGATTGGCTGATAATGAAATAATGTTTGACATTCAAGTTTTCCGCTGATGAGAATGAATATTTAATTTCCTGAAATCGTCGAAGATTAAATGAAAAATGGAATATTTATTAGCGCTTTTTTCTTGTTATCAATGTCGATGTCGCTATTTTTAGGGATTTTCTTGCGCCGGGCAAGAGACGGGGGTGTAGTTTAATAATCGTTAACAATGTTGAATATGTTTACTTTAAATTCAATGAGATAGGATTTTTAATTGAGATTATTAACATTCTACTTTATTGCAAGAAAGCGTTTTTCATCAGCGGGAGACGGGAATTTAAAATATTAGAGGTCATTATCAACGGACCATTACAGTCATAATTTTTAACGTAAAATTAAAATAGTAATAAGAATGTTCTGATCATGTAGTCATAAGGTTACAGAATTTGGCGCGGTTTCTTATTTCTTAAAGTAAATAAATCAAATAAAATCTCTCACATCTGGAGGCTGCGCATACATATTTTTCGAAAGTAATGAAAAGCAATTCACAAAAGGTTGTTATTATTACTGAGCGAGGAGAGGAGCGCATATTCATCATCGTTCTGTCAGAAGGGTTTTATTATTGGCCATTTTTAAATTGCAGAGGGTGTCAGTTATTTCTCTTAGGAAATACATTTTTCTTTATTATCTCTCTTCTGGCCTTTGATAATAAAAATTGGTACTCGCCCGGTCATACGTCTGTTTTATTGCCACTGAATGTCACTAACCTGTCAGGCCCAAATCGATGCTTTCAGCATCACTCCCGTCCTCTTCCTGTCGTTTCCGCAACGTACGTTTAGCCTGCTGTTTTAATAAAGATTAAGGTGTTATTGGGATTCTTTTACGCGTACCGCTATACTCGCAAAAAGTCTCTTAAAAGGCCGTGATGGACATTTTCTCGATAGGCAACCGGCTTTGCTTAAACCTGCAAACGCGCGAACTCTCACGCGCCACTGATGGTCGCAAGGTCACACTGAGTGTCTCCGCCAGTTTATGCCTGACCAAAATGAAGGAAGCGGAGGGTGAGGTGGTCTCGCAAGAGAGCCTCATTGAATCTGGATGGCGTAACATCGGTCTGGAAGTGACAGCCAGCAGCGTGCGTGTCACCATCAATCAGCTACGGCGTGCGCTGTTGTCACTGCAAGTCGATAAAGAAGTGATGATCGTCACGGTGCCGCGTATGGGCTATCGATTGCTGCTCAATGAAGAGTCCGAGGCGATTGAACATCAAGAGGCCGCAAGCACTCTCGCGGCAGATACTGCTGCCGCTCCCGAACACAGCGCACCGATATCGCCGCTGAGTAAAGCCGTTACTGCGCCGAAAAAAAGCACCACAACACTGATAATTTCTCTTCTGCTGGCAGCGGTATTGGGGAGTGCAATGGCATGGTGGGCAACTCGATTTGTTGGCGGCGCGCCAACACGTATTTATTATCAGCCGCTTACGTTCACCGATGTGCGGCAGGGCATCGCGGCTAACCAGCAGGTGTTTACCGAGACAAAACGCCCCGTAACCACTGAGCAGGCGGCAAATCTAATCACCGCCTGGCGGCGCTACACGCCAGAAGCCGATAGCTATCGTTACCTGTATATCAATGCCATTTACAAACCTGAATTTATGGGGTTGTTTGCCTGTAGAAAACCACTAGTGGATGAGAACAGTGACTGTAAATCCTTTTTTTTCCGGTTTGATTAATCGCCGAGTGCTGCTCCCACTGGGGGTTTTCCTTGCCTGCTTTGTGCTGATTTTTCGCTGGCAAATGGGAGACAGCATTAAGGCGGCAACCTGTCGCTCTAATTTCGAGTTATTTGAAATTGCCCCGCAAGGTTCAGTGGTGGCAGTGGCGGGTGAGTATGCAATCTTTCCTGAAGGGATGTTCCATCTCAAAGGGCGAACGACCTATGCCGGCACCATTGAATTTCGCAATGCAGCGGGATTGGTAACAAAACAGATGCCTGTCAGCCGCGAAATGGAGTGGAAACTGAGTATTCGCGACAATAAGCTGCACTGGGTTTTGGTCAGCGCATCGAAACGCTTAGGCGATCATAGCGATGATGCATTAGTGAAGCAGCTTATCTTTCCAATTAGTGAACCCGGTGAAGTGAATAACTCTACCTTGTTCTTACTGGAAGATAAGGTGATGGCCGCAGGGCCAGAAAGTGTGCCGCGGATGCTGTGCAGAGAGCAGTAAGCGCGAGTTCGGACAGATCTTGCTTTGTAAGAAACCTCTCACGTGATTTGTTAAAAAAGCCTTCATGGTCACGCAGTCAGTCCGATATTTTCTTCTGTTTGGTGCCGCTAATATGTAATTTTTGGGCACGATAAAGATGAAAATTCTACTCAATGACAGGGATGCGATGGTGGCAATAGGTGTCCATTCCATTTTCTGTGACAAAACCAAGAGCATTACTCAGGTTGTTAACCTCGAAAGTGCAGAGCAAGTGTTGAAAGCGGGAGGTGTTGCGCTGTTCATCACTGAACTGACGTCAGACTGCGACAATATTGAATCTACCGTCAGTTACCTGCAACGTTTCCGTCTGCGCTATCCACATCTCAAGCTTGCGATTCTGACAAAAATTGCCGATCCCGCCGTCCTTAACTTTCTTGCTAAAGCCATGCCGTCGGTCACCCTGTTACGCAAGACAGACAGTGTCGAACTGATCCAGGCAACACTGCGCCAGGATGAAAGTTACCGCGCGGATCTGCTGGATTGCTGGATGAATCGGAAAGTCCCTGCGGTGGCGAAAATCATTACGCAGAGTGAGTTCAAATTGATGAAGTGGTTTGGTGCAGGCATGTCTTTGCATGATATCGGCCAGCGCGCATCAATCAGCCCGAAGACCGTGAGCTTTCACCGTCGCGCAATCATCAATAAGCTGGGTTGTACGTCTGAAGCCGAGTTCGCAGGTAAACTACGTAAACTGGGTTTTTCTGCGCACTGAGGCGACATGAGTGACCATGGATTCTGCAGCGAGAGTGACCTCTCGCTGCAAAGTACAAAGTGTTACTGTTGGGAAGGGAGCTGCATACTCAGCCAGTGTTCAATGCCCGTGTTGAGTTCAACCACGGCATAGCGCGCTTCCTGCCACTGTTCGGTTAAAATATCCTTGCTTATCGACTCTGCCGCCATCTGTAAACAGGTTTTCTCCAGCAAGTGGCAACTGGTTTCCGCTCTCCGCGCACCGATAATTTGTGCCGCACCCGAGATGCGGTGAATACATTTCGCCAGCTCTGGCCAGTCCTCCAGTTCAAACAAATCTGCAGCCTGCTGTAAATCTTCCCGATTGCTATTCAAGGTCATGACCAGCAATTCATAACGCATCTTTTCATCGTGGTGCGTGAGGGTCGCCAGGTCTTCAAAGCTCAGCAGTTCACCCAGCAAAGGGGAGTTCGGCAGAGCGGGATTGCGTAACCGGGCGGCCTCATCTAACAGGGCTTCGAGTTGCGGAAGCTGAAGCGGCTTAAACAAGCACTCATCCATCCCGGCAGCCAAACAGCGGCTGCGCTCTTCAGGCCAGGCGTTGGCCGTGAGTCCCATAATAATCACCGGTCGGGTTTGATGTTGGCGGATCATGCGCGTGAGCGCCAGACCATCCATGCCAGGCATGCTGCAATCTGTAATCACCACATCAAATTCACCTTCCTGCCATTTGGCCCAGCCTTCTTCGCCGTCCTCGGCTTCAGTCACGCTGTGGCCCAGATGCAATAACTGGCTACGCAGTAACATGCGGTTAGCAGGATAGTCATCCACCGCCAGAATGCGCAACGGAATGTGCTCATGCGAGATATCGACCGTAGGCAGTTCTGGCTGTGGCTCGCTACGTTCCGAGTGAATTTCCACTGGAATGGTGAAGATCACCTGCGTGCCTTTGCCCAACTGACTCTTCATCTCTATATGTCCGCTCATCATATGCACCAGTTGCGCACAAATCGCGAGACCCAGACCCGAACCACTCTGCGTTTTTCCTGCACGGGTTTGCACCCAAGGGTCAAAGATATCCACCAGGTCATCTTGTGCAATGCCGCGGCCAGAGTCTTGCACACTAATACGCAACTGGCCTTGTTCTGCGGTTTGCCCATTCAGAATATCTAAATCAACGGTGATGCCGCCTTTTTCACTGAACTTGATCGCATTACTCACCAGGTTTGACAGCACCTGACGGAAACGCAAGGGGTCAATAAACACTTCATAAGGTAAGAAGGGCGGCAGTGTGCTGTTTAAGCGCAAACTTTTTTGGCGTGCCAAACCTTCAAACACACGAATGACCGGGGGGAGTAAATCGGTGGTGCGCACCCATTCCGGCGCTAATTCCAGGCGGCCCGATTCAATGCGCGCCATATCTAAAATGTCGCCAATCAGCCCCATTAAACTGCGTGCGGACTCCCAGGCAACGCGAATGCTTTCTTCCTTTTCCACCTGCGGTTGCGACGTTTTCACCGCCAGTTCCAGCAAGCCAATGATCGCGCTGACCGGCGTGCGGATTTCATGACTCATGGTCGCCAGGAAGGTACTCTTCGCGCGGTTCGCTTGCTCGGCGCGTTCGCGCGCTTCTGACAGTGCGCTGTTTAGCTCTTCATGCTCGGTCACATCGATCCATGTGCAGATCATGCCACCGGGCATCTCGGGATCGTCGGTATAGGAAACGGCATGCAGAATCACACTGCGCTGTTGCTGGCCATTATCCAACTGCGTATACCGCGTCTGAGTCTGGTTATCTGTCTCTTCTGTTCCCGTCTCTGCGCTGTTCTCTTTGGCTTCCTGCCAGACGGAATGCAGCGGATGGGATTCATCATCCAGCAAGCTGGCACACAACGAAGGAGAGGAGTCTTTAAAAAAGTCGCGTAATGACTGGTTGAAAAGCCTGATTTCACCTTTGTCATCGGTGACAAACACCGGCACCGGTAAGGTGTTAATCAGGGTTTCATTAAATTTTAGCTGCGCATGGAGACTGCCTTCCGCGCGTTTACGTGCTTTGATTTCACGGCGCAGTGACAAAATCCACAACAGTGAAATCAGCATCAGGATGGCGGCGATACCGGAGACCAGCCAAAACTGCTTGCGGTAAATCTCCCAGGTGTCCAGGCGAACATCCGGGCGAATTTGCCACTTTTTAATGATGTTATTGATGTCCGAAGGCGAGATGTTCTCCAGCGCCTTGTTCAGGATACTAAGGAGTTCAGGCTGATTACGGGCAACGGCAAAACTGATGGCAGCGCTGCGATTGCCAATACGACCGGCAATTTTCAGTTGTCCTTTAAAATAGCGGTCAACCATGTAATTGGCGCCGAAGAGGGTGTGCACCGCGACATCCGCTTTATTTTCAATTACATATTGCATGGCAATACTGGCATTCGGGGTTTCGATAATTTTAATACCCGGATGCGACGCCAATAGCACAGGAATCAGTGAATTGTCTTTCACCAGTGCCACGCGAGCGCCGGTCGGCAACTCTTCTGTCCGTGGCGCATCTTCACGCACCACCGTGACAAACGGGGATTCAAAGTAGGGACGGGTAAACAACATCGACGAATTTCGTTCTTCACTGTGACTCAACGCACCAATAAACAACGTTTCGCCAGAAATCACCTGGTCTTGCATATCGGGAAGTGATTCAGCGGAAACCGGCTCGAAATGAATGCCCGTGCGCTGGCGAATCAGTCGCAAAATATCGGCGGTGACCCCGTAAAAATGCCCTTGCGAGTCGGTCATAGTGAAAGGGGCATAAAACGGATTGACGGAGACTTTGACCTCAGGATGGTTGGTAATCCAGTTTTGTTCAATGCGGCTGAACTCAATCTGCTTACGTAAGCGCCACATATCGGCACCTTCGCTCCACTGCTGCATGATGACCTGTTTCTGGGAGCCTGAAATCGAACTGAGCGCGATGTTTACCGTGCGTAACAGGGCTTCTTCTCCCTTGCGCATGACAAAGCGACTGCCGGTATCGCGTTCTGGATACACGGTTTGGAACTCCAGCAGATTGGTGTAGTTGCGATCCAGCAGGAAAGAGGAGGTGACCAGATTGCCGATAAAGAAGTCGTTGTCATTGAAGGCCACGGAGGCCATGGCTTCTGCATCGGTGTCGAAGTGCATAATACGCACGCCGGGGAAGTTCTCTTCTAACCAGGCATCGTCCACATACCAGCGCGCAATCGCCATACGCATGCCGGGAGTATATTTAAACAGTTCGCCGGGAATGCGCTTGCGGTGTACCAGCACCGGATGATCGCTGATAAAGCTCTTTGACAGCCGTAAGTCACTTTGTTGAGGCAGTATTTTACCGGACGTATCAACCATCAAATCGACTTCATGGTTATTGAGCGCCATCAATGCTCTTTCTCGCGCAGGGTATTCTAATACTTCCATACGCACGCCTAAAGATTGCGAGATCAGGTACAGATAATCGGCCGTCATCCCCTCGTATTGACCTTCCTGGGTATAAAGATCTAACGGCGGGATCTCCGGGCGCCATACGGCGACCTTCATCAGGCGTTTTTGGCCCAGCCAACGCCAGTCAGCATCATCCAGGTTTAACTCAACCGGTTCGTAACTTTCACGGCTGACGACGCGCAGCTTCGAGGGTTCTCCCGAGTTTTGAGCCAGCGCACCACCAATCCAAAAAACAAGCAAAAGTAACAGGAGTTTTTTCACAGGGTTAGTCCAGTTGATGGCGGCGAGCAAAATCAATCAGTTCAAGGGTCGTGTGCAATTCGAGTTTCGATAAGATGCGGGTTTTATAGGTGCTTACCGTCTTATTGCTAATGTGCATTTTATCTGAAATATCAATCAGTTTTTCACCACGAGCCAGGTAACGCAGCACCTGCAGCTCGCGGCTGGAAAGGTTTTTAATGGCAACAATTTCAACTTCTGGAATTTTGCTGGTCGGCGTGTCTTTGCGCTTGAGTGGAAAATAGGCGTAGCCGCGCATCACGGCGCGTACCGCGTCGCCCAGCTCTTCCAGGTTGTTACGTTTGCCGACAAAGCCATCCGCACCAATGCTCATGCAACGACTGAGATAGTGGTCATCATCACGGGCGGTGAGGACTAAAATGCCGCACTGGAACTCTGCAGCACGCAGTTTCTCAATCAATTCAATTCCGCTGATACCGGGAATATCGAGGTCGACAATGATCAGTTCTGGCCGATGCTCGTTCGCCAGTCGCAGGGCCTGGTAACCTTCTCCTGCTTCCGCAACGATGTTGTGACCATCCTTCTCAAGCAGCATTCTCACAGCGAGACGAGCGACGGGATGATCGTCAATAATCAAAATGTCTGCCATGCGAGGTTCTCCAAAATGGCTTGTATTAGAAATTATTCGACAATTTTAGGATGTTTCCTCAAAAATCCAATCAGATAGCAGGATCAATATTAGCAATAAGTAGGAAATGGACTACATGAGACTCAGATGTATCTGAAGTGTAGCAAGAAAGCGAGCAATGACAGGGGATGAAAGGGCGTTTAGGGGGAATTACTGTCGTGAACAGAAAGGTGACAAGGTCACCGATAAGGCAGAGGATGAAGCAATATGTTGTGCATGACAATAATTCTTTGCAAAAAAAAAAATATCCTGACGAAATTGGCGGTATAAAAGGCGGATTTTATACTGGCTTTGGTATCTGCTCTCAAATGAAAGACTGAGAAAGGCGCGCGTTCAGTGTTTTGCTCTCCTAAAACCCTGTGGCGCTATGGTTATCATCTTAAAGTAAAATTTATGTTAATATAACCGGTAATGTAAACCGTTCACTGTGACAGTGATGCAGAATCTTGTGCAGGATGCCAGTTTCAATTTAACACATTGAAAATATGTGAGGGATCGAATGTATCAGGGAAGTTACTACGTACCGTTTGTGCTCGTTTTTCTCCCCTCTATGGCATTGGGACATGAACTTCCCGCCGCCCCCGTTGAAAATCCAGACCTCTCATCCTACGATTTTCGCCAATGCGATTTTATTCCTGAATACAGCTGCCCAACACGCTCAAGAGAGGCATTGATCCAAAAGGAAGAAGAATCACCGGCCAGCAGAGCCTTAGATCGGTTGGTCGATCGCACCCGCTTGAACATCCGCCGCATGTATATCGGCTTGGTGGGAGACGATGAACGCGATGAGGGCGAAGGGATTAATTTACCCGGACTCTTTGCGCACAATCCTGCCATTTATAACCTGATGCTGCTAAGCAGCTTGCAGCATGAAAAACAGTTAACTGCAGCATTAGAGATACGCCCGGCAAAAGGTGCCTTTGCACTGTTGTATGGCGAAAATCGGCAGCGTTCAGGCAGCACCCCAGAGACGCATTACAACATGGCCAGTTATGGTTTATTGCTGGGGGCTGATCTGCCGCTGAGCGCCATAGAGGGCCTGTCTGTAGGCTGGCACGCCGTGATCGGGCGTCAAACGGTAAAAATCCGCGCTACACCAACAGATAAAGGCGATGCCAATAGCGTTAGCGCCGGATTACAAATGCGCTATATGCCCGATAGCAGACGCGGAGGCTGGGTTTCCAGCAGTCTGCGTGTGGGGCGAGAAGCCGCGCAGGCAACGCGAGAAGAAGAGGTGCTTTATCGTGCGGAGTGGAAAGGCTATTCCAAAGCATTGACTCTGGCTGGTGGGTATCGCTGGGCGCTCACTGAACATTCCAGCCTTGGCCCGGTGGTGGGTATGCAATATACCCGCTTAACGCGCAATGCCATTAAAGAACAGGGAGAGGCCGGTGCTTTTATCATGGGCCAGCGGGGGGTGACCTCTTTGCGTGGTCAGGTGGGAGCCGAATGGCAAGCCCAATGGGCATTGACCGACAAACAATCGCTGCACACCTGGCTACAACTCCTTCAAGAGCGAGAGTTCAAAGCCAAAAACCTACATGAACAAGCACGCTTTAGCTTTAGCACACGACAGACCTTTAGCAGTGAAGTGCAAAATGAGGGGCAACGCGTTTTCACACTGAAAACCGGTGGGCGTTATCAGTTAAATGAAAACTGGTCTGTCGGTGCAGAAGTGGGGCGTCAGTGGGATAAAAGCCACCAGACGAACCTGAGCGGTGCGATTTCTGTCAGCGCGTCTTTCTGATCACGGTTTCTTTATACGGCTGTTCGCCCACGGGTTGGCAGCCGCCTGTGCAGGTTTTACTTCCAGAGGCGTATTCAATGTATCAAGATACAGCGCTTCAACTTCTGCGCGCGCCCACGGCGTACGGCGCAAAAATTTGAGGCTGGATTTCACACTGGGGTCATTCTTAAAACAATTGATATTGATGTGTTGGCTTAGCTCAGCCCAGCCGAGACGGGCCACTAAGGCATTGACTTGCATTTCAAGCGTCACGCCGTGCAAAGGATCTTTTGAAGAATGGGCAGTCATTGCGATATTCCTGAAAAATTTTGCTCACCATACTGAGCAATAAGGAGGGATGCAAGGCGCGCAGAGGGCGAAAAACGCGGCGACAGCGAGGGCCTAATCGCTACAGCAACGATAAGTGTTGCCGTAATGAGGTACACTCATGACATCAGAGGCAAAAAGGGACAGCGACAATGAACGATAAAAAGATGATCTCCATCGATCAGTTTGATGCCGGTGAACGTCTGGCTGTAGATGAAGCCGTTAACGCCTTAATGGAAAAATACCGGCAACGTACGGGCGCAGAACCCGACAGTAAAAAACAGAAGGCGTTTACCGCAGAGGCACGACAAACGGTGATGGTCGCAAAATTAGCGCGGGAAAAGGCAAAGGCTGAGAAGGCAAAGCGGCCTGTGAAAAAGAAAAAACCTGAGGCCATGACGGCAAGTGAAGTTAACGATTTCAACTGGTCGGTATCGGTCACTAAAGGGCGGCGACAGTAAAGGGAGATGCGGGGATAGAGTGCATCTCTGCGTTCCTCTGGCGGCGATGTTCAATAGAAAAGAGGCTGACAGATGCGCTTTCATCAGGGAACCGCTACGTCATTAAGCGAATAAATGGATTTGTAGGACGTTTTTATACCCTCGGTATTGTCGGCCATTACGGTATTAATGCTTTGCGTTTTAATAAGTTAAATATATTAAGCAGAGACAATTACCGTGCAGTGAATACGTTTTTTATTTTTATTCAGCAATATTTTTATAAAAATTAACATTCAGACATCGAATAGCGCGGTATTCTGTTATCTGCCTTGATACATTTTGCCTATCAGAGCAATCACCCCATCCTTTCAAACTCCTGTTTTTAATCAAAAATAGCACTTTTTAGGCAGAAAGTTCTGAGTGCGTAGTCCACTCCCTACCAACGCGTAGTTTGATTCCCATTTAGACAATTTCTTTTTAGTGACAGAATAATCTCACTTGCTAAGGAACACCTTTAAGCAAACTTATTTTGTATAAGCGGGGAAATTTACCTCTGTTTATATGTAACGAAGCCAGATTCACTGGCTGATGCAATAGTTTCGAAAATGGTCTTAAAAAGATAAAGGACTACGCCGAAACATGACACTACTCTAGGACCAATTAAATGAAAAAGATTATCGCACTTTCTGCATTAGCTGCAATGATGGCAACTTCTGCTGCTCACGCTGCTTCCTCTGGCACCATCACCTTTAACGGTGAACTGACTGCAACCACTTGTGATGCGTCTGTTGATGGTAAAGGTCCAAGCGCAACCGTTCAGTTGCCTATTCTGAGCACCTCTCTGCTGAATGCTGCAGGTGTAGTTAAAGGCGAAACCTTTTATAACATCAACCTGAGCAACTGTGCCGGTGTTCTGAAAACCGCATCTGCCTACTATGAAGCAGGCTCTACTGTTGATTCAGCATCTGGCCGTCTAAAAAACACCACCGGTTCTGCGAGCAATGTTCAGTTGCAACTGTCTGATGGTTCCGGCGCACAAGGCGTGATCAAAGTGGGTGATGCAAGCCAGATCGCTAACACCACTTACCTGGATGTTGCAAGCGGCACTGCTGTACTGCCTTACAGTGTTGCATATTACGCTACTGATGCAACTGGCCCTGGTACTGTTGTGAGCAGCGTTGTTTACTCAATTCAGTACAAATAATTATTGAGGGGGCAACGGCCCCCTTTTTTATCTGGAGTTATTATGTTTTCCATTCGTTCTGCTCAACCATGTAAATCGTTATTTTTAACCTTTACCGTAGCGCTATTTTCTTTGTATTCAGCCACGAGTCAAGCCGGCATCATTATTAGCGGCACGCGTGTTATTTATGAACAAAAAGAAAAGAGCATTACCGTGCAATTAACCAATCAGGGTGATGAACCTGTATTGGCACAAAGTTGGATCGACAATGGTGATGTTAATGCTAAACCCCAGGATATTCGTGTTCCTTTTATTCTGACACCGCCGATTAACCGCGTTGAACCAAAGAAAGGACAGGCGCTGCGTATCAATTATACCGGACAGCCACTGCCGCAGGACAAAGAGAGCGTGTTCTGGCTCAACGTACTGGAAATTCCCTCCAAGGCGGAAGGGGCAGGTGAAAACCTGTTGCAGATGGCATTTCGTTCACGCATCAAGCTGTTCTTTCGCCCAAGCGGTCTGAAAGGCTCACCAGGTGAGGCGGCTACGTCACTGAGCTGGAGTATGGCTGGGACGCAAGTAAAAGTAAGTAATGCTTCTGCATACCATGTCTCTTTAGTGAATGTGTCCATTAAGGGTGATAACCGTAAACCTGCCGACGGCGATATGCTGACGCCAGGTGGTTCGCAGCAGCTAAATGTGGCGGGTGCGGCCGCGGGTAAAACCGTTAAATTCGAGTGGGTCAATGATTACGGCGCCATTGTGTCGACCGAATCCACCATTAAATAATTCTGATTAAGCTCGGGTCTGAAAGATATAAAATTATGCGTATAGAAACAGTCACTGCCAAATTGAGTTCTCTGACTCTTGCTATTCAGACGGTACTGCTGGGTAATGCGATCCTCCTTTCTGCCGGGGCTTATGCGAACGATCAGGTTATCGCAAAAAACGTTGAGTTTAACGCTGATTTTATTAATGGTGGCGTTGAGTCTTTTGACCTTTCACGTTTTGCGAATGGCGCCAGTGCCGCACCTGGGCGTTACCAAGTTTCCGTTGTACTGAATAATGAAGTGCTCGATGTTCGTGAAATCGAATTTAAAGAGCATAACGGTACTGTTGAACCTTGCCTGCCCGCCGACTTAATTACCAGTATTGGCTTTAATAAAAGCCAACTCTCTGGTGAGGCAAGCGCTGCGCTAATGCATCCGCAAGCCTGCACCAATTTGGCAGAGGTGTTACCCGATGCCAGCTTTAATTTTGACAGCAGCGAGCAACGCCTGGATATCTCGATTCCCCAGCGTTTCCTCGCGCAGCGTGCACGCGGTGATGTGAATCCTGCACAGTGGGATCGCGGCATTAATGGCGGCTTCCTGGGTTATAGCGTCAATGGCTGGCAGAACAAAAACCGCACAGACACCAATAACCTCTTGTTTACTAACCTGAATACGGGCATCAATATTGACGGTTGGTTCTTTCGTCACAATGGCAACTGGACTTACGGCGATAATGTCGACAGTAAGTACACGACGATGAACTCTTACGTGCAGCGTGATATTACGCCGCTGCGCAGCCGTTTGCTTGCCGGTCAGTCAAACACCAGTGGCGTCTTGTTTGATACCTTGCCCTATACCGGCGTGACGTTGAGCACAGATGAACGCATGTTGCCGTCATCACAGCGTGGCTATGCACCGGATATCCGCGGTATTGCGCGCACTAACGCGCGTGTCACCGTGCGTCAGAGCGGGCAGGTTATCTATGAAACCACCGTGTCTCCGGGTGAATTCCTGATCAATGATCTGTACCCAACGGGCTACGGCGGGGATTTGCAGGTCACGGTCACGGAGGCTGACGGCAGCACACAAAATTTCGCGGTACCTTATGCCTCGGTCGCACAGTTATTACGACCGGGTACCACCCGTTATGCTGTGACGGCAGGCCAGTTGCGCAGTGAGTTTCTCAAAGACAATCCCGCGCTTTATCAGGGAACAGTGCAGCACGGTATCAATAATAGCCTGACCACTTATAGCGGATTGCAGCTTAGCCAGGACTACTATGCGTTGCAGTTAGGAGGCGCAGTCTCCACGCCAATCGGTGCTGTTGCTGCCGACGTTACTCAGGCGCGAGCACACCTGAATAATAAAGGTGACAGCATGAGTGGCCAGAGTTACCGCGTCAGCTGGAACAAAACCATTACGGAAACCGGCAGTAATCTTTCATTAGCGACTTACCGTTTTTCAACGGGTGGCTATATGGATTTCCTGACGGCAGCAACCTCACGTCAGTATCTTGAGCAAGGTCTGGATTCCAGTGCAATCTCTCGCATTAAAAACCGTGCCACGCTGGCCGCCTCGCAAACCCTGCCTGGCAATTGGGGGCAGTTTTGGGTGAATGGTTCCGTGCAGAATTACTGGAATAGTGATGGTAGTGATGTGCAATACCAACTGGGCTATAACTCGCAGTATAAATCAGTGACATGGGGTGTGAGTGCCGGTCGCTCGCGCAGCAATTTAAACACGCAGCAGACAACCTATTTATTATCACTGAGCTTCCCACTTGGGAGCAATGACAACTTGCATCGCCCTTATGTGCGTATGGATTGGAATAAAGACAGTAATGGCGGCAATAGCCAGCAGGCCACAGTATCTGGCGATCTGGGCAGTGATAACCAGTTCGGCTACAGTGCGACCGCCAGCCATGATGTCCGTAATGGCGACAGCGGGTCATTAAGTGGTCAATACCGTTCTCCGGTCAGCAGTGTGAGCGGCAGTATTTCCCAGGGTGAAGGCTATCGCAGCACCTCTTTAGGTTTAACGGGCACAGTGCTTGCGCACTCAGGCGGCATTACATTGACGCCTTATAACGGTGAGACCTTTGCCATTGTTGAAGCAAAAGGGGCGAAGGGCGCAAGTGTGACAGGTTATCCGGGAATCACGATTGATCGCGCAGGCTACGCTGCTGTGCCATACATGCATGCGTATCAGTATAACGAAATCACTATTGATCCGAAAAACGCGCCAGAGGATATCGAGTTGGCTAACACCCAACAACGCGTGGTGCCCTGGGATGGCGCAATGGTAAAAGTGAGCTTCAATAGCCAGCGTAGCTTACCGGTTCTGATTAATGGTCGCTTTAACGGCGAGCCACTGCCGTTTGCCGCAGAAGTAGTGGATGCCAGCGGTGCCACCGTGGGCAGCGTAGGGCAGGCTGGCCAGGTGTATGCGCGCGTTCAGCAAACCAGTGGTGAATTGACGGTCCGTTGGGGCAATGCTGCTAATCAGCAATGTGCACTGAATTATGCCATCCCTGACGGCGAGAAGAAAACCAGCACCACACTGAGTGAAATGACATTAGATTGCCAGAAATCTGCGCCAAAAACGCAGAAAGGCACCTTATATGCCAGTAATCAGAGCGCCCCGCGCGTAGCAGGATAATAATGATGAGCAAAAATAAATATTCTCGGATACTGGTGATGTTGGCCGCCGTTATTAGCGGAGGGGCATGGGGGGCGACGCCTGTCTGTTCCCAATATATGGGTCGCCCTACGCGGGTAAATGAAACGCCCACGATCACATCACAGGCAATTAGCATCGGCGCGGACGTGCCTGTGGGTACGGTACTGCTGACAATCAATGCCAATAATACCGCTCAAGCAAACAGTCTGCCCTCGATAACTTGTGCTCCAGCAAGTGATGGGTCAACGTATAATATTAATCAGTATTTAAGGCTGTTTGGTGTGGCAAGGCCTGTCGCTGGCTGGACGGGACAGTATGCCGGGGCCTTATATCAGACGGATGTCAGTGGTATCGGCTTTGCTATTGTCAACAGAGATGGTACGACAGCAGGTCAGGCAATACAGAACGCCACACCCGTACTGAAATGGACAACCCCCATTTCACCACCGGGTTTTTCTTTTTACTACGGTAATAGAATTAGCGTTGTGTTTATTAAAACCGGTCCGATTTCGCCAGGTGTTATTTCAGGAGCCTCCTTAACACGTGTTGTATTGAGCGCCTCAAGCTCAATTACCACGACAGGATTAGAAACGACACCATGGATAACACAATTTACCGGCAGCATCCCTGTTACCGTCAGCACCTGTAATGTGGCAAGCAGTCCAACTGTTTCATTGGGGAAACATAATATTGAGACCTATTTTGGCTCAGGCAGACAAAACAGTACGCCATGGGTTCCGTTTAGCGTCTTACTTAGCGGCTGTACGCAATTTTTGGGAACCAATGCAACAGGAACAGTTGAATTATTAACAACGTCGTCAGCAACCTACAGCAACTGGCAAACGAACTATCTGCAAACCACTTTTGTTCCTGTGTATGGGGTTATTGATGATGCGCAAGCCATTATGCGTCTGCAACCTGTCACAGGCAGTGCTACTGGCGTAGGTATTCAGATTGCGCAGGATACTGGCGCCGTTGATCCGGTGGCATTTAGCTTTTCAACGGGCTTAAGGCAGGATATTCGCACAAACGTGCCCGGCAGTATCGCGATCCCAATGAAAGCGCGTTATATCCGCAACGGAACAGACCCTGTTCGACCGGGTTTGGCGAACAGCAGAACGGTATTTACAGTCAACTACCGGTAGTACCACTTGCTTCTCTCTATAGCCTGGCTAAAGCCAGGCTTTTTTTAACTATCTCCTGATATCGTTTTAACGTCACACACTTTCCCATTCACAATAACCAGAAAGTTCTTAGTCTGTAATCTATCGCCTACCAGGGTATGAAGGATGTCTGATTTAACTCAGAGCCCTTTCCTGCAAGAATTATCTCAAGCTGAGATTGGCAATTCCATGCCAGTTCCCCTAATAAATGCGAGTGACCTCTCACCAGTACTGCTTGCATTGATTTAACAAGTCCGTGATGCAGGAAACCACCGTGACGATAAAGCCCATTTTCAAAATTTTCTTACTGTCATCTACGCTGTTTAGCGGAGGAGCATTTGCCGCAACCGCCGTATGTGACTCATACCTTGGCCGGCCTACCAATGTTAATCAAACGCCCAGATTAGGAGCGACGACAATTTCCATCGGTGCCGACACGCCAATTGGTACAGTACTGCATCAGGTCAATTTTACGCGCAATGCCGCAGCCTCCCCCTGGATCAGTTGCCGTCCATCCAGTGATGGTTCTACTTATAATATTGCTCAATATTTGGCACTCAGTGCACCTCCCGCTCTGGTACCGGGCTGGACAGGTCAATATGCCGGGGCTTTATACCAATCAGGCGTGAGTGGGATTGGGTTTGCGATTGTTAATCGGGACGGCACAACGTCAGGCCAGGCTGTCACCCCTACGCCTACGTTAAAGTGGCAAACGCCCATTGCAGCAACCATTTTCAATTTTTACTATGGTAATGCTTTGTCTTTGGTGTTGGTGAAAACGGGCCCCATATCCACAGGGACCATTTCCGCGGCAACGCTGCCGACCGTGCGGCTAACGGCAGCGGGAACCATTCCCGTCACCGGGCTAGACACCACCCCGTGGACCATTCAATTTTCCGGCGATATTCAGGTGATTAACAGTACCTGTAACGTTACCAGCAGCCCCAACGTGCCCATGGGCAAGTACGCTATTGAAAATTATTTTGGCAGTGGCAAGCCGAATAATACGCCCTGGGTGCCGTTTTCCATTACGCTCAGTGGTTGTGCAATTTTTAACGGCAATTACACCGGTTCAACCAACGCGGGAGTATTTGATGGTGATGTGACCTACGGTGTACGTCAAACAAACTATTTACAGACCACTTTTGCACCGGTAAACGGCGTGATTGATGATGCGAAGGGCATTATGCGCTTACAGTCGGTGGCGAACAGCGCAACGGGCGTGGGTATTCAACTGGCACAGGATACCGGGGCCGTTGATCCTGTGCTATTCAGTTTCTCGGCGGGTTTTAGGCAAAATGTCAGTACCAGTATGCCGGGCAGTTTCGCTATCCCGATGAAAGCACGTTATATTCAGGCCGGTAGTGACCCGTTGAAGCCGGGACTAGCCAATAGCAGTACGGTGTTTACGATTAACTATCGGTAATAGAGTTAATCTGTGCAGAATTTTACCCGGCAATCTTGCCGGGTTTTTTATATCTGGGGGAATGAAATAAAAAAAGCCGGCCCAGGAGGGCCGGCAAGGCAGTACATATTACTGATAGGTCATCGTAAATGTTGCACTGGCGTTGGCATCGCCGGCTGTGATATCTGTGCCGGTCTGTATGTATTGTGCTTGCAGGGGAATGGTGTAATTACCATCCACACTGGTGGTACCAATACGCATTCTCTGCCCCAAGTGTACGGGAACATCATGCGATAAAATTTGCAGGCCGATGCCGGCTGCGGATTGACCCGAGGTAGGGTCGAGTTTCAAGATCCCGGATGCCGCATTTTCCGCACCTGAAGCACCGGGGTCGATCGTCACATTGACATTGGTTGAGGCATCGCAATCCAAATCAATTTGAAAATCAGTTTTGCCTGCGGTACCGCCGCTTTTTCTGAAATCGGTGGCTCTGGCCTCGTTCATATTCACGTGAATATTAGGATTGCTCACCGAGCAGGCCACGGTAGTGATTTTCGACGGCGTCAAATTAGAGGTAAAAACGCGTCCTTCACCGTTGGTAAACCCCCTGATCATGACCTCACCCGCCTGAATAAGCCCACTGTCGGTTCTGCCAATTTTAACCAGTTCAATGGTGTTACTGCCCGCGCCATTCCCCCAGGAACTGCGCGCACAATAACGACTGGTGGTTGTGGCCACGGAGCACCATGTACCACTAGTACGTGGCATGCGGTTGGTATTAATCGCTCTGACGCGAATGGCCACACCGGCCACGCCGCTCTCAAAGAGCTCTTGGCCACTATAGGTCACGCGAGTAAATTCGGCCCCCACATCCAGTAAGGCCGCATAGCCGCCGGTGCGCGGACAATCTGCAATGTTGCCGCGGCTCTGAAAGCGCTGCCACATGTTGATGGAGGCCAATACGGTCCCAACGGGGGCGTCACGTTGAACGATAATATCGCCAAAGCTCACGGACTCCGACCCTTCACGTACAGAGCCCACATATTGACAATTCACTAAAGCGAATGCATTAAAGCTAATAAGCGATAATAATCCGATTGAAATTTTAGAAGCCAGCTTAAGCTTAACGTTTTTCATAAATAAGTATCCGCTTTGATTAGCGACAAACGGCGGCTAAATTGACCAGCGCCTGTTTTTCCTGCGGTAATTGATATTCTGCATTGCACTGTTGCGCAGACGTATTACCCCATTTGACTTTCAATGTGCCTTTATCTGCCAAACCGCTCAGATAGACTTCACCTTGATCGCCAACAATACCGGCACCGTTCTTATCGTCGCCATAACTGGCTGTGGCACCAAAGGGGACATATTTACCGTCAGCTCGACGCAGCGTAATCAGCGCACGTTGCCCCACCCTGGCGGCATAGGTGGCCCGCACGACAGCACCACGGGTCGGCACCACATTCCGGCTGGTCACTTCAACATCAACATCGTCAGGCATGCTTTCTGTACTGATCATCAACTCGTTATTACGGTAAGGGCTGATAAAAGGCACTAAAGCATAACCACGATAATCGGTTTTCACACCCGACTGATTATTAACACGCAATCCTGAGGCGCCGGGGACTTTAACCAGGGCAATGGTCTCTCCAGACGATTGACCGGCCGTGATTCCATCCTCATGGATCACCAGCGTACCTTGTGCACCATAGTTAACGTTCTGGCTGGCTTTATTGTAGCTGTAGGCACCATTCACTTCGCCGTAGGTGCCTTTATAGTTTGCGCGTCCGTAACCTGAGGTGCCTTGTCCTCTGCTGCCGTATCCTTGTGCGACCGACCAACTCAGGCTATTGGCCTCAAGTGCGCTACCGCTCAGTGATATATTCTGATTGGTCCCGCCTTCTTTGCTGTTACTAAAGTTATAGCCGGCATACGTGCTGCCTGAGAACAGCGTGAGCGGCACGCTTAGGGTAAAGGCGATCAAGCGATCCGAATGATTATCACGAGAGCCGGAAACATCTTTGTTGTAGGCATAGTTAATGCTGTAGCCAACGCCTTTAAAACTGTTGCTGTAGCCTGCAGACCAGGAGTCCGTTTTACGATCGGTTCCCCAGTAGTCCTGGCGGATTACGGTGGCTGAAATATACCCGGCATAATCCCCTAAACTTTGAGTCAAGGTTAATTCTGCCCGGTTACGGCGGCGTTCTTGCGCAATAAAGTCATAACCACTGTAGCGCAGATCAAACGCCTCATTGAGGGTGTAGAAACCTGACGTAGAGTAGCGGTAACCGGCGATGGACAAATTGGTCCCCGAGTTGGCCATGCTTTTGCTGTATCTCAGGCGCAACGATTGCCCTTTAGTGGTTTCATCGTTTTTCAGCGTATTTTCAGAGCGCGTGATATCAGCGGATAACGCCCCTAAATCACCTAAGTTTTTACCGATACCCAGTGACTGCGCATTATAGTGTTCAGCGACTTGCAGCCCGCCATACGCCGTGTAACCCGCTGGCAAACCATAAATCAGCGAGCTCTGGACCAGCCAACTTTCTTCGACCCGTTTTTCGATGTTTCTGTACTGACCTGCGCTCAGCGCGTAGCGCATATTGCCTACACGTTGCAATATTGGCAGGGAAGCGAAGGGCACCACCTGGTACTGTTCGCTGCCATCACTCTCTCTGACCGTGATATATAAATCACCGTTGCCGCCCGTCGGATACAAATCGGCTATCTCAAACGGGCCCGCAGGCACATAAGCCTGGTAAATCACAAAACCGTTCTGGCGAATCACCACTTCGGCATTATCACCACGTGCAATACCGCGCACGGTAGGCGCAAACCCGCGCTGGCTTTCAGGCAGCATTTCATCGTCGGAAGCCAGTTGTGTTCCACGAATAGAGACGCTGTCAAAAATTTCACCGGGGGTATTCGTATCACCTAAGGTCAGTTGCCCTTTGAGCGACGTAATGCCGCGCTGTGCATAGGTATAGGCACTTTCCCACTGGCTGCTTTCACCGGCGTTTTTAATGTAAGTGGAGTAATTGCGAAAACGCCATGCACCGACATTAATGCCTGGGCGCAAGCTGGCATACTGTGAATGCGTATCACTGGCGCCGTTATTGCGGGCCAATGTATAACTGGAGGACAAGCTGTAGTCGATAATGGCGGCCGTCAGTCCGTCATCCCATTTTTCCGGCGCGACATAGCCGCGCACCGCACTAATAAGTGCAGCCTGCGGAATACTTAAGCGTAAGGCCTGTGCCTTAAAATCAAACACAGCGGTCGCATCAGGCACCGTACTCATATCAACACATTGTTGATCGTCGTCCTTCAAGCCCGCAAAGGCCTCGACGCGAACACCATAGTTTTTAAGCTGAGCGACGCTCAGGCAGGGTTGTAAAACCTCGCTACCTGCAACACGTTGCATTGAAAAGACAACATCGGTTGCATCGACATAATCACCATTGATGTATACATCGACGTAATAGGAGCCTGCGGCCTGGCCGCCGGTCTGAAAATGTTTTAAGTCAGGCGTATCGCCCGCATCACCGATGCGTTCTAACATTGCCGGATTAAAGTAATCTGTGGCGTATACGCTTGAGATAAATGACGTTAAGAAAAGTACCAATGCGCGGGGTTTTAATTTAGGCCGTGCAGCAGTAGATAACGTGAAACGCTTCATTAGATTATCCAGGTGACTGCATTAAAAATTGGTTTGGAAAGCCTGACTGGCAACGCCGTAATCATTAAACACTTTCCATTCAACCTTACCCGAGGACTGCGCGGACCCAAGCGCAAAGAGTTTACTTGCGTGTGGCGCAACATAGGTCACATTCTCTAATGGCTTGCCATTGACGGTCAGTGCGGAAAAATTCATGTAATACGGTGAGTCATTGGTGACTTGTAAGCTATTGCCCGAACGGCGCCATTTTAATCCGCTGGCGGATTCAACCGGGCCACTCTTGCCTAAAGCACTGGGGCGGTAAATCAGCTTAATGCGCGTCTTCACGGATAACTGCAATTGGTTTTTGATTTCAGGACTGTTGCTTGCGGCAATCGCCTTAACATTTAACCAATACAGCGATTCGCGGTCAGCCGCTAAAGGCGCGCCACGAAATAAAATACGCAGTGCGTTGTTCTGTTTCGCATCCAGTCTGAAAAGAGGAGGGGTTACCGCAAAGGTTTTATCAGCAGCACCTGATTCAGTTTCGGTCCAGGATTGAACCAGAAAGGCTTTATCGTCTGGATTACGTAATTGAACCGATACTTCTTTATCTTTTTCATTATAGATAACACGTGTTCCACCAATCTGTACCCCTGCAAATGCGTTTATTGATGTGCTTAACATCAGCGATGACAGCAGGACTGTAGATAATTTATTCATGGTATCCACCGGTTTAAGAAAGATAAAGAAGTAGAGCTGCGCTATTTACATAGCGCAGCTCGTTCAACAATTAGTTGTATACTACGGTGAAGTTTGCAGTAGAGTTTGCATCACCCGCAGATACGGTTGCAGCGGTAGCAACGTATGCCGCGCTGAAGTTAAGCGTAGCGTTACCCGCGTTAATTGCCACAGGTTTTGAATCAGCGAACAGAGACAGCGGGGTGCCATCATTGTCACGTAACTGGATACCCACGCCTTGAGCGTTAGTACCGGTATTTGTCAGCGCCAATACCGCTGGGTTACCGCCATCTGGCAGACCGTCAAATTTCACAGCAACGTTAGTGTGTGATGCTGGGCAGCTGCTCAGTACAACGCTAAAACCGGTTGCAGCAGAAGTGGTGCCTGCACCTGCAGCGAAGGAGTCGCTACCAATGGTGCCCAAATTCACGTTCTGTGCAGATGATGCAGCAGAAACATCACAAGTATCATCAGTGATGTTACCAGTGAAGTTGATGGTGCCGTCAGCAGCCTGAGCGGTCGTTGCGAATAATGCCGTGATGATTGCGAGAGCCGCGATATTCTTTTTCATGTTAATTCCATATTGGTTAAGTCATTGCAACCACTTACCGCAGACCGGTAAGCAGTGTTTCTTTCCTGGGCACATGACTCAAATGCCATATTCGCTCAGGTTAATATCTTGAGGTTTCCCCGTTTGATGATGCACATCATGAAGGCATTCTTAGAAATGAGCATTGAGACGGGCTGTAGGGTTCTGTAATCCAGGGCTCTACTTGTGTCATTGTTGTCTTACGCGATCAGATGTCGTCTGAAGTGGTCGGATGTCATAGCGGCCATCAAACGCCTAACAATCTCTTTGATAGATAAACTTACAGCTACTGTTAAATCTTATCGTTTGTTCTCCACGGCCGCGGCCCGCACACTAGCCTCTGAAAATGAGCGTTTTTAAAACATCTGCTTTTTAATAATTCTTATTATGCGGTTAAAATTAATCACCCGCTAAGACATTAACAATCATTTCAACGTAATGGTTTAATTATATAATGGAGTATTCCTATGCCTTTTTTGCGTCCCTGGTGTTTTTCTTTAGTGCTTTTATTTTCATTGGCGGGTTGTTCATCGCATAACACGGTTGACAAAGTTAAAACGCTTGAAAATAAAATCTCGGGCCGAATAGGATATGCGGAAATAGACCTGGCGAGTGGAAAACTCATTGATGGATATCGCACTGATGAGCGTTTTCCTATGATGAGTACATTTAAAACCTTGGTCTGTGGCGCCGTACTGGAACGCGTCGATCAGGGGAAAGAGCACTTATCTCGCCGCATAAATTATCAACAGAGTGACTTGATCACGTATTCTCCGGTTACAGAAAAAAATATTGAAAGCGGTATGACGATAGAGGAGTTATGCCGAGCCACCGTCTCAGTGAGTGACAATACTGCGGCTAATTTACTCTTGAATATCATTCAGGGCCCTCAGGCGCTAACGCATTTTTTAAGGGGAATAAATGATCCGGTTACACGACTTGATCGTTATGAGCCTGATTTGAATGATGCAGTACCCGGCGATGAGCGCGATACCACCAGCCCGCTGGCCATGGCCAATACCCTGCGTAAGTTATTAAAGGGCGATACGCTTACGGCAGAGTCTCGCGATTTGTTAACGCAGTGGATGATTGGGGATGAAGTGGCTGGCGCACTCATTCGTTCCGTGCTGCCTTCAGGATGGTTTATCGCCGATAAAACGGGGGCAGGTAGACATGGGTCACGTGGCATCATCGCCATGCTGGGTCCAGACAACCAACCGTCGCGCATTGTTGTCATTTATATCACCAACAGCAAGACGGATATTGATGAGCAAAATCGCATTATCGCTGAAATTGGTGCTTCAATTATTGCTAACTGGTAACTCTGTTTCAAACCATTAAGTAAATACAACCGGGGAAGTGAGTTATGTGGATATGCCAATAACTCACTTCCCCGGTTTTTGGCTGTTTACTTTTCATCATTACCCGCATAATTCGTGCTGTGAGAGGCTAATAGCCAATACCTGTTTTTAAGATCATCGTTGTTGATAAGTAAAAATTTAAAAATTATTTATAAATTAAATTTTATACTTTCTTTAACAATCTGGAGATTAACTTTCACGGCATAATTACAAAAACGGTTAAGATTGCGTTTACTTTGTGCATGATATAAATCATTCGAGTTAACAGTATTCTTATTTTTAATGTGACCGGTTATCCATGCGGAAAGAAAATGAGATATAACAAAATATTTATCGTTTGTTGTGCATTTGTTTTATTCCCCCTGTTTGCCAATGCCACCACCGTGGAAAGTCAGCTTCCGAAGGAGAATGTCGCCATGTCAAATACTGACTATCAGCAGCGTTTTGCGAAAACACCGGCACCGCCGTATTATGCAGTGATGTTTACTATTCAAACATCGGGTAAAGAAACGGATGCATTAGCAAAAGCCGATGCGCGGATGATGGAATTAGCCTCATCGACACCGGGCTACCTGGGTGCCGAAGGGTTGGAGGATGAGAAAGGCTTTATCATCCTCATGAGTTACTGGAAAGATCTCGATGCTATCCGTGCTTTTAGAAATAACGAAGAACATAAGATTATTCAGCAATTGGGCAAGGAAACCTGGTTCCAGAAGCATACCATCCGCATCGCGCAAGTGATCCGCGAATACGGGGATGAGATGCCGTCACAGACTCAACACTAAGGGGCATGTATGCAGCAGACATATATCGTTGGGGGAGACAGTGCGGCGGGCATATTACGTGTTGTCAATGAGTTACGGGGAGAGCAGCACGCTATCTTAGCGATCATTGATGACTTCAGCATTGGTGCTCTTCAGGATATGGATAATTCAGGAGCGATGCGCATCGATCTTAATCGTCGACTGTTGCAGGCACAGTGGTGGTATGATGCAAGCACGGAAGCCAACACTATAAAACGGCTTGAAGAGGAGCAAAAAGCTCTCCATGCACTCCGTTCTCAGGCTCACCCAGTGGTTATCTGGATAGGTGAAAATGCCCACGACCGTTTAATGCTGGCGTTGGTTGTTGCGCGCCTACCGCGAAACATACCGGTTTCAGTTGTCAACGTCTCAATATTAAGTCGCCTAAACCGAAGTGTTGGCATGTGCCCACCCGCGCAATTACTCGCTGTAACACCCCAATTACTTTCTGAACAGCAACGCGATGAGCTACGTCTCTTCTGGCGTTATTGGAAAGACAATGCGCAGGGTTGGCGAGAAACCGATCGGCATGGCGTCCTGAATGACTATCCGGTAGAACATTTCGATGAGAACTTGCTTAATCGGTTCTCTTTCACTCAACCTCGTCCCGCAGCCTGGGCAGTAGGACAATTAATGGGCGAGTATCATACCGTGGTTTCCGATACTTTTCTTTTCTGGCGGCTAGAACAGATGCGCAAGGCGGGGAAAGTCCTCTACGTTAGTCTAGCTGAGTTAATAGACTCTTCACCAGGCATTATCAGAATCAAATAAACTTCTTATTTCTACGATACCGAGAGCATTACCGAGATCATTGACGCTCGATGTTGCAGCTGAAAGCAGGGACTACATAAATCAGCAACCCCGGACCATGCTTCCGGGGAAGGTCGATTAGACAGGAAGTTCACTATCTTTAATATTGGCAATAGGGCCCAGGATCGCGCTGTCAAATTCATTAAAGGCTTCATCCGCCACAAGCCGTTGAGGCCAATTATGATTAGCCAGTGCGCCACGGCCAAGTGCAATAAAGTCGGCACCCATCGCCATCACTTGCTGGGCGCGCGAAGCCTGATGCAGGCTACCATTCGCCATAATAGTCAGCCCCGGCGCATACTTACGCGCCAGTTCGATCAGTGAGAGCGGGCAGTCAGGAAATGCCGGTTGCCAGGCTTCATATTCGGTCACATGCAGGTAATCGATACCGGACTCCGCCAGCAGCGTAAACACAATCCGGGCATCGTCTTCCCCGTTGGCCCACTTATGGAAAAAGTCATTCACTTTCCCTTGAGAGATTCGAATGCCCACTGGAACAGCCTGGCCCACTTTTTGTCTGACCGACTGAATCACTGCCAGACTAAGTGTAAGACGCGCGGCGATATCTCCCCCCCAGCGGTCAGTCCGCAAGTTGGTGTAATCCGTGAAAAATTGATCGAGCAGATATCCATTGGCGCCATGGATTTCGACGCCATCAAAACCCGCGTCGAAAACCGCATGCGCCGCGGCTTCGGCAAAACTGCAGATAATATCCTGAATTTCATCTTCACGGAGTTCACGAGGCAGGGGATATTTCCCTTCTCCACGATAAAACGTCATCTGGCTGCCCACGGGACGAACTGCGCTGGGTGCGACGGTCTCATCCCGAAAAGCGTTTCCCTGCGACAGTGATCCAGCGTGCTGAATTTGCGCAAAAATACGACCATCCTGTTGATGTATGGCGTGAGTCGTCTTTCTCCATCCCGCAATCTGTTCCGGACAGGTTAACCCAGACTGGAAAGCGTAGGTCTGTGAGTAGGCGGTATCGATATAAATACCTTCTGAAATGACCAGAGCAAATCCCCCGCGGGCGAAATCTTCGTAATACGTCTTCATTCGATCGCTGGCTATCCCATCCTCCGAGGCAGTGACACGTGTCATTGGGGCGACCACCAGACGGTTTTTCAACAAAACGTTGCCGATTTTTCCTGGCATAAAAAGGGATGATGTCTTCATGGGTGTTCCTGTGTAATTAAATCATAAAGACACTATAATCATTGTTATATGAGCAATAAATAGCGCAATTTGATAAGCCTATATAACGATTTTCGTTATAATCCAGTGGTGTATTTCCTTTAAAATAATGTTCGAAATCATTGAGAGCCAGGTGCCGCCATGAATCTACAAGACGTATCACTGTTTCTGGTTATCTCCGAAACGCACAGCCTTACCCAGGCGGCGAAACGACAAAACACTTCAGCGATGGCGGTTTCAAGACGTCTTGCGGCGCTGGAAAAGGAACTGGGTACACGCCTGTTGCAGCGAACCACACGGTCGGTTTCATTAACGCAGGAAGGTATGGAGTTCTTACCTTATGCCCAGGCGCTTGTTGAAACAGAGAAGGGCGCGAGGACGTTATTTTCCTCGGCTACACGAGGGGCTACCGGATTACTGAGAATTACTGCGCCATCGGGATTCGGTCGGCGTAATATTTTGCCTCTGGTACCTGAGCTATTAGAGGCTAATCCGGAGCTCAGTATCGATCTTCAGCTCAGCGAAGATGTGGTTGATATTGTCGGACGAGGTTTTGATGTCGCCATTCGTATTGCGCCATTAAAAGACTCCACACTGATAGCGAGAAAAATGACTGATAACCCACGGGTGATCTGCGCCTCACCCGACTACCTGCAAGCACAAGGTACACCTGAGGTGGTTGAAGATTTAATCCAGCATCATTGCCTCAAGCTCAGCAGCGTCCCTCAATGGATTTTTGAACGCGAAGGCGAGACGATCAGAATCAGTGTTGAAGGGCGTTTCAGCTCCGACAACGTGGAAGGCGTGAGAGAAATGTGCCTGCAAGGATTAGGAATAGCACAACTTACGCGCTGGGATGTTATGACGGAAATCAGGGAAGGGAAATTGATCGAAATTAATTTATCTAACGTCGGGCCGCAGGCTTTATCTGTCTGGGCCCTGCTACCGACAACGCGTTATCTTCCTCTCCGGGTCAGCACATTTATGGAGACGTTAAAATCATCGCTGATATCCAAATAGTCCATTTCCTATAAAAACCGCTTAATTCCTAAATAATCCAGGGGTCGATAGAAAATATCACCCCATCTGCACCGTTTATAAAATACTGGAAGATGAAACTATCGCAGAATAAGACCACGCATTGTTATTAATCATCAATTCATATCGATAGTTACTCTATTTGTTTGTGATTTATTGAACCTGCTTGTGAAGATATATCTACGGACGTAGAACATGACGTTTTCACACAAGGAGGGTTGATATGAAAAAATTTTTTTTAACAGCTGCATTAACGGGTTTATTAACCAGTCAATATTCATCTGCAGGTGAAAGCTATCTGGTCTATAGCCCGCAAAATATTGCGGTATTTGAAGTACGCTTCTTTGATGTTGGCGACGGCCCCTTTATGCCGAATTGGCCGACCGCTTCTGAGTCAAGCTGGAATCTGGGACAGTCGCAGAAAGAAAAAATACTCGATGCCATGCGTTATTGGGCCGAAATTATCACGCCGAGAGCAGGGCAATTGCCCGCGATTATCAATGTCGGTACGTTTGATGTGAGTAATGCTGCGGGATCCAGTGACTCCGTCCACAACGGTATTATCAGTCTGACGCAACTACAGGGGGCGTTAAACGGTATTGATACCGGAGAGTTGACCTTCGGCTCTCATGGCCAATTCATCATGGGCAAAATGGATTTCGACGTCATTCCCTATGTGCCTGCGCAACTGCCGCGCACCGGTAAGACAGACCTGTTCAGCGTCGCTGTTCATGAGTTGGCCCATGGCCTGGGAATAGCCACTATGGTGACCGATCTACAAGGACCTGACACATTCACGCCCGCGTTCGATACGGTGCCTTTTGGTTCCTGGACCCGCCATCTGCGCGACGATCATGGCAATCCGGCCCGACCAGGGCAAGTCATACTGTGTAATGGCTGCAATAACCGATGGGATCCGCAGGGCTTTGATGTACGGCTCGACAAAGGCTATTTCACTGGCAGTCACGTAGATGAGGTGCTTGCAGGTGCCATGCCTGGCGTGCCGGTGAAAATGCTGGGCGACGACGGTTCAGTTGATGATAACTATATGAGCCATATCGAGCTGAAAAACAGCATGATGAGCCATCAAAACTATCGCAATTACACCACCTTTATGGAGGCGGAACTGGCGTTGCTGCAGGACATGGGGTATCAGATTGACCGGCGCAATTTTTTCGGTTTTTCGTTATACGGCAATGGGCAAACCCTGGTTAACCGCAACGGCTATTTTCTGCGTAATCAGCAGGGTGATGGCTATCTGGTAGGGCACTATAACACCGCAACGCTGGGCGTTGGCCTGCATGTGTATGGCAGTCAAAACCGTCTCTTTCAGCAAGCGGATTTGTTAACGCAAGGAGCGGGGGGCGCGGGTATCCGTGTTGATGGTCAACATAACACGCTGAGCATCGAACCCGGCGTACGGGTTTACGCCGATGGTCTGAATGGCCGCGGGGTCATGTTTGCTTACGGTAAACAACATAACCTGATTCAGCGCGGCGACGTGCAAGCGCTGGGCACCAATGGCGTCGCGATCAGCTTTGATTTTGGCAATAATCTTCTGGGTAACGACGCGGACTATCGTGGATCCTGGCTGCATATCGTGGACGGGTATTACGACACCGTATTACCCGAGTTGCAGGGAGCCCTGGTAGATAATGCCGATATTAGCGGACGGGTGGCCGGGAAAGGTGCGGCGATCTATATTTCGCCAAATGCGCTGGTCGGCAATATCAATATAGTAAAGGGCGCCCAGTTGGAAGGTAATATTTACTCGGACTACGACCAGCGAGATGCCTATGGCCAACAGCGCTTGACGCAGCTTACCTTCGGTCGGAAGACCAATCCGTATGGGCAGGCAGTGGAGGGGGCTGATGCTGATTTCAACTTTGCTTACCGTGGAAACATCGAAGGTATCAATAATCTGCAATTGAAGGCGTACGGCGGGAACACCTCACTTAATGGCGACGTTCAGATTTACAGCATGGCTGTCGCATCGGGTGCCACATTATCCGGCAATGGCAACTACACCCTGAATCAGGAAGGACGCTTTGTGAATAACGGCATCCTCGCGCCAGGCAATTCAATTGGGCAAATCACTATCACAGGCGCCTATCAACAGGGTGCTAGCGGAGAGTTGCGATTGGACGTCGACGGACGCGGTAGGCATGATACGTTGCGCGTTAACGGTCATGCACAATATAACGGTCAACTGACGTTTGTACCGCAACCGGACTGGTATGCGCCAGACTGGCGGCTGGATTCAAAAAACTTGCTAACAGCAGATTCGTATAGTGGTGGATTCAGTGCGGTAAACAGCTTGCTCCGCTCGCCCACGCTGGGACTGCAGACTACGCCTCAGGGCGAAAATAGCTGGCAACTCTCAATGCTACGCGCCGCCAATGCGTACAGCCAGTATGCGCAGGATGGTAACGCGCGGCAGGTGGGGCAGGCACTCGATAAAATCGTGTCGAAAGCCAACGCTGATCTACAACCGTTGTACCGCTCTCTGGATTTCTCCGCCGCGGATGGCAGCAGTATCAGCAACGCCTTGCAGCAACTTTCTGCACAAGCCTACAGCGCCATGTTTGCAAGTTCCCTTCATCGTGAACAGCAGATAACGCGGATCATCAGCGGGCCTCACGCTGCCGTTGCGCCGAAACCCCTGGCTGAAGGGGAATGGCGCAGCTTTGCAATACCCTTTGGCGGCGGTTTCTGGCAGCAGCGGCAGGGTGGCAGTGTAGGGTATGACGCCAGCAGTTACGGCATCGTGTTCGGTGCCGAAACGCAAAACGATCAGGATCGCAACTGGATGTATGGCTTTCATGGTGCGGTCAGTGGCCAGTCGGTGACGGTGCGATCGCCAGAAACCGCAAAAGGAAAAACCACTGCCTTCGATTTGGGTGTACATGCAAGTTACGGCGTTGAAAGGTCGGCAGGGATGTATTTGTTCGGCAATGGTCGATTCGGTATTGAAGACAGCTGGCTGGATCGCAGCATTCAAATCGAAAGTTACGCCGCAAGCCACCATGCCAGTTGGACGGGATTATCAGGCTCTGTGACGGCGGGCGGCGGCTATCATTGGGCGTTGAATGATCAGGTGAATGTTGGACCGATCGCGTCATTAAATTACACCACATTGCATCGCCCTGGTGTGAAAGAGAATGGCAATGACGGCAGCCGACTGCTGCCAGCCTCAGCGACCTTCAATTCGCTGCAATCCCGTATCGGGGTGAATGGTAACTGGAACATGCCGCTTGCTTCAGCGGCGTCGGTCGCCGCTGAGTTGCAGCTTACCTGGGATCATGAACTGCTGGATGGCAATGTCGTGCAACAAGCCTCTTTTGCCAATTATCGCAGTGCAGGGTTTAGTACCCGAAATCAGGTAACAGGCCGAGATGCACTGGGCGTAAAGGCGGGAATGCGCTATAACATCAACACTGATGTTGAAGTCGGCATTGGGCTTGAAAGCGAATTATTTCGACCTGGCTATAACGCGATCGCCGGCAATCTTTCAGCCACCTGGCGTTTCTGATATTTGAAAATAGACAAGTCATACGGCTAACCGTATAAATCCACTGATTCCCCGGCCTGGCCGGGGAATGTTCTGTCTCTTTGAGGAAACACTCAAGACAAACCAAAAAAAGGACGTAATAAGTGAAAAAATATGGAATTCTTACAATCGAACGTGATGAAACGCCTGGCTGTAGAAGCACGGACAAATACGAAAAATGGTTTGAATCAGAGACGGCACGCGACGAACACTATGATTTTTTAACCCGTCCCAGAAAAATGACCATGGACGATTTACTGTGTGGAGATGGCTACACTGAATATTCATACACGAAAATAGAGGAGGAGATAAATAGCGGCAGCTAATGTGCTGGGCGCCTCTCGAAAGGTGGTTTTTTAGCGCTTTATCAAAAGGATAGATATGTTATTTATATTCAGTGGGCTACCCGGCAGCGGAAAAAGTACGGTGGCAAAAATATTATCTGAACGGTTACGTGCCGTATATCTGCGGGTTGATACCGTTGAACAGGCCCTTCGTTCGGCTTATGAAACTGGTATAAAGATTGGGCCAGAGGGATATTTTGTCCTTTATGAACTGGCGCGTGAAAATCTTAAATTGGGCTCTACGGTAGTTACCGATTCAGTTAATGATATTAATCTGGTGCGTGATACTTTTTGTAATATAGCAACCGCGTTGAATGTTCCCTTCCTGGAAGTCGAAATTTTCTGTTCAGATAAAAAGCAACATCGTTATCGTGTGGAGAACAGAATATCAGACATCCCTGGCTTAATTGTCCCTGACTGGGAACAAGTACAAGCCCGTCAGTATGAACCCTGGAACAGGGAGCGTCTGCAACTTGATACGGCCACGTTATCAGCAACAGAATGTGTAGATAAAATTCTCGCAATATCAGAAGTTGACTGTGGAAGATGAGCCAGTCTGGCAACGGGTAGAGTGTATATTGTTGATTTAAAATCCAAAAAAATAATTTCCGTTACCCAAGCGGAGTTCAATACGTCACGCGGGCCCGGCATACAGCCGGGTCTTTCTGTGTTCGTTGCGTAGCGCAAAAAATCGCGAGGAAAACCCTGCGAAAAAATCCAGATTTCACGTAGCGACGTCATCACGGAAAACCAGAAAAGGCGGGGCAGAGGCGTAGTGAGATTCTGCGGCGAGTTATGAGTGTTGGTACGCGAAATAACGGGCCGCCATTCGCTGCGGACCCGTCCAGATGTTAACGGCCTACGCGAGCCTGATGCTCAGGAGAGTAACGCTCGCCGACGATTTTAATCGTTTCAAGCGCCTGGGTTATCTGCCGTGAGTCATCCTGTGAAAGAATGATGTCGGCAGCCCCCAGATTTTCCTCCAGCCGGTGCATTTTGGTGGTACCAGGGATAGGAACAATCCACGGCTTTTGTGCCAGCAGCCATGCTAGCGCGATTTGTGCAGACGTCACACCTTTCTCTGCCGCCAGTTCACCCAGCAATGAGACCAGCTTTTCATTGGCTTCAATCGCCTGCTCGGCGAAACGCGGCACCGTGCTGCGGTAATCATCTTTGCCAAAAGTGGTTCCTGGCTTAATCGAGCCCGTCAGGAAGCCTTTGCCTAATGGGCTGAAGGGAACGAAACCAATGCCCAGTTCCTCCAGTAACGACAGGATCTCCTGCTCAGGCTCGCGCCACCACATGGAGTATTCGCTCTGCAGCGCCGTAACAGGTTGTACGGCATGCGCACGACGAATGGTTTGCGCACCCGCTTCGGACAGACCGAAATGTTTAACTTTGCCTTCAGCGATCAGGTCTTTCACCGTTCCCGCAACATCTTCAATCGGAACATCCGGATCGACACGATGTTGATACAGCAGATCAATAACATCAGTCTTGAGACGGCGTAATGATCCTTCCACCGCTTCACGGATATGCTCCGGACGGCTGTTTAAAATCTGCTGCTTGTTGTCGTCGCCAAAAGTAAAACCAAACTTGGTGGCGATGACCACACGGTCACGAAACGGTTTTAAGGCTTCGCCTACCACCTCTTCATTAAGGAAAGGGCCATACACTTCAGCGGTATCGAAGAAGGTGACGCCACGTTCAACCGCTGCGCGAATGAGCGCGATAGCCTGACGCGTATCGGTCGCCGGGCCATAGCCGTGGCTTAAGCCCATGCAGCCGAGCCCAAGTGCGGAGACTTCGAGTCGGGATTGACCCAGATAACGGTTTTGCATTGAATGAATACCTCTTTTATCGCGACTTAAACATCAAGTTTGCGGCCAGTCAGCCATTCCACCATTGCCGGGTCACGGTGAGAGAAGAAGGCGCTGGTTGCGGTGTCGAGGGCGGCAATCTGCAGCATATCTTCGGAGCTGAGTTCAAAATCGAGAATGTTGATGTTCTCTTCCATGCGTTCTTTGCGCACCGATTTCGCCAGCGAAACGATGCCTCGCTGGAAGATCCAACGCAGCACAACCTGACCCACGCTTTTACCGTACTTCTGGCCAATTGCCGTTAACACGGGATGCTGGAACAGGCCATTTTTACCCTCAGCGAACGGTGCCCAGGCTTCCGGCTGAATGCCACGGCTTTGATTCCATGGAACAGCATGCAATTGCTGGTTGAAAGGGTTAACTTCAATCTGGTTCACCGCAGGGGCTATTTTGTTGAAGGCGATAAGGTCAGCCAGTCTGTCAGGATGGAAATTGCTGACGCCAATGGCGCGAATTTTGCCTGCCTGCTGCAGTTCTTCCATGGCGCGCCAGGCCCCATGGACATCGCCGTAAGGCTGGTGAATCAGGTACAGGTCAACGTAATCAAGTTGCAGTCGATTCAGGGACCGTTCGAACTGGGCTTTAGCGCCTTCGTAATGGGTATCCTGTAACCAAAGTTTGGTCGTTACAAAGAGTTCGTTGCGGGCGATACCGGTTTGTTTCAGAGCGTTCCCGACCTGGGTTTCATTCTGGTAAGACGCTGCGGTATCGATCAGGCGGTATCCCGTATCGATCGCATCAATAACGGCTCTTTCGCATTCAGCGGCATCCGTCATCTGGAAGACACCAAAGCCCAGCAGGGGCATTTCAATACCGTTATTCAATTTCACAGTTTGCATGACGTTATCCTTTGGCTGTTGAGTACGAAAAGGATACCGCAAAGTGATTTATTCGATTAGATGGGGTAATCAGCTAGGGTTTATTAGTTTTACTCATTAATTTGCGATCTCGCGGTCTGCTTTGTGCGCGAAGCAGACCGTCACATTCAACGCTTTTCCGCCAGGATTTGGCCACTTTTCTATAAAGATGATGTTTGTATTGAGCCTTCAATAATGAAGGCTCGCTATTATCTCGTCCTATTGTAGTTTTTTTTCTTTAAGGAACTGACTGACCAAATCAGCAATCTGCACATTATTTAAATCAGAGAACGGGAAGTGGGTATTCCCTTTGATTCCCACTTCAGGCAGATGCGTCACCGTCACATCTCCACCATGCTTGTTCACCACGTCACGCCACTCGCGGGCCATCGCCAGACGTACGCGCCAGCTGTCCTGCGCGGGCATGGCGACGGGCTTATCCGGTATGTTATCGCCGTAAATAATCAGAATCGGGATTTTGGTCAGTGCCATAAACTGCTCCATTGGCACAGGCTCACCTTTCAGCGTGTCGAACGCGCTTGGCATAGGGGCAGGGAGTTCTTTTTCCGGGAAGACAAAGCTGCTGCCAGGCTCGAAAGCGACAATGGCTTTGACCTTGTTGTTTTTCATCGCCGTGTACCAGCCCGCTCCGCCACCTTGAGAGTGGGTGAAGAGGATTGCCGGGCCGGATTTATCCACGACGGCGGACATCGCATCAGAGATAACATTGATATCAAACGGCCCGGTATTTGGGGTCATCTGGCGGAAATACTGGTTCAACGCTTCTTTGTCGTGAGAGAACTGAACGCCTTTAAAATACTCTGGCCACACGCCAACGCGGAACTGGTTGAACCACATTTGTTCATCCGGTTTAGGCGTAATAGTCCCTTCTACCGTCGTGCGCCCGGCGCTGCCCCGACGCGGCTGATCGACAAGATAGGTTGAAAACCCGCGACGCAGGAATATGTTTTGGAAACCTTCGCGACCATCCGGCGTGCTTTTCCAGGTTCGAGAGAACTGACCAGCGCCGTGCAGCATGACGATAGGATATTTATGCGGATTCTCCGGGATTTGGTAGAACACAGACGCATGATCGCCATGGTAGGTTTGGCCAGCAGAATCCAGCGGCTTTTTCGCATCAAATGTTCCTGGCGCGGTGATGATGGTGCCACCAGCAGAAAAGCTTCCCTGTTCCTGAATGACCAGCGGCTCGGCGTATACCGACTGCGCCACCAGACCACCCGCCATGACGCAGATGGCCAGCGTTTTTAAGATTGTCTTCAAGATTACATCCTCTGTTATGTTTGTCGTTCGGTCATATCTGAGTTGGCAGCGTTAGTTATTTAGCACCCCTGATTGCCCTTATTTGGCAGACTCATGAATGCGGACGATTAACTGCGTATTGTCTCTAACCAGCTGGTGACCGTTTCAGTTGTTCTTCGCTCCTGATCGCATTCAATGACCAGCGGTTTTTCCCGGCGGGCGGCTGGAGCAAGCTTTGCAAGAATGTCGTCGCTGTCTCCTTTACCGTAGCCCCCGTGAGTAATGAAGGGGATGAGTAATTTGCCCGCAAGGTTGTGGCTGCTGAGAAATGCTTGCACTACAGGCGGCACGCTGGTCCCCCAGATCGGAAAGCCTAAATACAGGGTCTCGTAGCGTGAGATATCTGCAACGCTAGGAAAACCCACGCACACCCGAACTCTACGTTTAAATACACCACCAGCAGTCTGCTGGATTTGATGAGCTTTGACGTAACGGACCATATCAATCTCATCAATAAACCACTGCTGATGATTGCTGGTACAAAAGCCGATACGCTCTATATGACTGAAGATGCGTTCGCGAAAGCCACCGGTACTAAGGACAAAGAACGCTTCCTGATCGAGGGGGCTACTCATATCGAGACGTACTGGGTGCCAAAATACGTTGACCAGGCAATGCAAAAGTTAGGCGTCTTTTTCAATAAGAATATTTAGTTAGCCTCCGATGATGCCCCAGCCGCGCAGGCTGGGGTGTGTCCATCAGCTGTAGTTATTTTCCGCTTGCGTGTTCACACGATAGCCCCAGATTAACGAAGTTTCGGTTGAAGATAATTACGCTGCTTATATAGGCGCTATGAATGGAATTCATAGACTTGGGATCCCAGATAAAACGCATCCCTTCCCGCGTTACAGAGCAGGGAAGGGCAGGGATCTCTAGACAAAAGTGTGGTCTGGCATCAGTAACGGCGTTTTATTTTTTTAGCTGAACAGTCAGTGCCATTAAGGCGCTGGCTGCCGTAAACAATGCAATTATCCAGCCCATTGTCCAGGGCGTGCCATCACTAAACAGGGCGAGAAGCAGTGAAGAGATGATGCCACTGCCGTATTGTAATGCGCCCATTAGCGCTGATGCTGAACCTGCAACATGAGGGACGGCGTCAAGTGCGCACGCTGTGGATGTTGCTGCGATAATGCCATTCATTGAGAAGAACACGAATACAGTGCCGACAATGACGGACATTCCACCTACGCCAAGGCCGGTGGTGACCGCCAGCACTATTGCGGCAACAGCGGCGGTGAATACGACATACTTGAGCAGCGCTTCCAGTGGATAGCGGTGTACCAAACGTCTGTTGATCAAACTCACCGCCATTAATTCCACAATGTTGACTGCAAACAGCCAGCCGTAATGCTGCGGATCAACGCCAAAGTACGTGATGTAAACAAACGGGGAGCCCGTGATAAAGGCGTAAGCCGCGACGTAATAGAACGCCAGACAGAGTGTAAAACGCATGTAGTTGGCGTTGGTGAGCAAAGCATAGTAGTTGTGAAAGGCTTTGATAACAGAGGGTTGCGATCGTTTTTCAGCAGGCAATGTTTCAGATAGCCAGAATAAAGCGATGAACATCAAGGTGCCAATCATCGCCAGCAGCCAGAAAATAGCATGCCAGGAGGTGATCTTTATCATTTGCCCGCCAATCAGTGGGCCCGCGATTGGCGCAATGGCCATAATGATCATCAACGTCGAAAGCATTTGTGCTGCACGGGTGCGGGTAAACAGGTCGCGGATCATTGCGCGCGCCAGCATCGGCCCCGTACAGGCACCCAAGGCCTGAAACACTCGCCAGAAGACAATGTGCACAATATCTGTTGATAAAGCGCAACCGATGGAGCCGATGACGAACAGACCTAAACCGATAAATAGCGGAAGGCGACGACCATAGCGATCGCTAATCGGTCCCCAAATCAGTTGTGCAATACAAAAGCCGATAAGAAACCCTGTGATTGTCAGCTCCGCATCACCTTGTAAATCTTTTGCCATAACCGGCATAGCCGGAAGATAGATATCAGTTGATAGAGAAGTCACAGCCATCAGAGCGCTGAGGATAAGAATAAACGTCAGACTGCCTTTTTTGGCGATTGAGGACTGCGATTGCGCATTGAGATTGAGCATGGTTATCCATAAACCGGAAAGGAATCACACCATGTTAAGGGATCACGGCATGATGATAATGAGCACAGGGAGGATAAGCATTATGAACATGATTCATCAATCAACAGGGGGAATCGAGAGCTCAGTGAACGGATTGGGGCGGAAAACGCGGTCTGGTCTATGTTGAGATTCAATTTAACATAATATACATTATGCGCACCTAAGTAACGCTACGTGAAATCTGGGGTTTTGTGGGCATCGTTAGCCTGGTTACTGATAGCTTCTGAAAGCGCCTCCCCAAGTTCTCTTTCCTCAAATAAATCAGCACTGCCTTCCGCAGCCCGCACGCTTGATGCCGATTGCAATCCCGGCGCTATCCGTGTAAAAAGCGTTGCGCTGTCTATCCCATCATGACGCATGGATTTGTTTTGATAACGGAACATCAAGAAAAAAAATATGGTTTTATTCTTACTGTTAATCACGCCTTCAGCACCCTCACTGGCCCAGGAAATCACATGTGCCTCACCCGTGGTGCTCGACGCTGTTAATGCCAGGCTTCATAAAAACGCACTGGTAAGAAACACCACATTAAAAGAGAAAAGCATTTTAGATGTTTCTGTGAGCTTTTCTAAAGTTTCCAACTCCGTTATGAGACAAGACAAAAGTCTTACATGCTGGGCATCTGCTGCATTGAAAGTGGATCCTAATGTCACACAGCTATTATCCAGTGAGAATTTGAAATATTCACTGGTCGCGCAGCAGATAGTGGCCGATTATCTCCCTTCCAGTGCCGTGAATCTCACAGAGAATAACGAGGATTCTCTCTCCTTTGCGGGATTCCAATATGATGTCTTTGCCAACGATGATGGCACTCTTAAAGAGGTTGATTTTGATGCACATGACCGAAGTTCTTATGCCATTTATGGCATTGCCTGGTTCAATGAAAACGCCAAAATCATTAAAAATGAGATGATTAAAAATGCCTTTTCTGAGGCAAAAGAAGACTTTACGCGAGCAGATGACAACATTAACACCCTATACAGTGCTCTCCCTGAACTGATTCAACATAATCTAAGAGGTGAGATGCGAAACTGGATAAAACAAAAAGACAGAAAATGTGGCAAAGTGGAATTACTGGCAACTGCAGATATCTCATTGACTGAAAAGACAAAAATATATCGATGCCAGACCGAAATGACAGCTATGCAAATTGAACGTCTGACTGAATAAGTGGCTTGAGTTTATCCGGTTACCTCTCGGCAGTGATATGGCAGCGACCCGCTGTCGCCGCCCTTTTCTCTTATGACTCAGGTATGACCGATGAGTGATGGGAAGATATTTTCAGTCGCTGCCATTCGGGGTTTGAAGCCCAACCGTACGAAACTGTACAGACTTACTGTACAATATTTCTTATATCCAAATAGCCCCCTTAAAGAGCCTCAATGAGACGATACTTACCCGTGCTTTTCGGCGTAATTGCCTTACATGGATGTGCAATCACACCACCACTTCACCAAGGCGTTGACTGGGGAGCAGCCAACTGCCCAAGCGTCTCCCCTGAAGACATTTCGTCTGACGGACACCTCATCATTCGGAGAGGAAAAACGTTGAAATGTCAGGCGGCTAAGGCGGTATCGAACATGGCCTGCCAAGGCGTAACGGATTCTACGGGGACAGATGCAGTGGTATGCGAAAACGGTATGGGCCAACAATCTCTATTTGTATTTGATGAGAAGAAAGTACTTACTGAGTATAAGCGCCTCAAATAGCGTGTATGTAAGGTTGATTAGATAAGGAAGTTGATGAAATGAGTGTGGATTTCAGTAAAGACAGTCTCCTGGCATCGGGTTTTACGGTGAGGGAATTACAGAAACTTCAGAATAATATCGATAACTATGGCGGGACGTTTGAGGAAGTTATCAGAGAATTAGCCAAAAGGTTTAAAATTTTTCTGTGGGTTTTTTGTTGTTGTGTCGCCTGTTTTTTGTTTCTTATTTATTCGAAGGTTGATGACGTCGGATATATTTTTGGTGGTGGTATATCGTTACTTGTTGCTGTATTTATAATTGGATTTTCTCAACCGCCAATCATTTCATTTAAATGCTGGCGGTTTTGTCGGATAAATAAAAGTTAGTTATTATCTGTGCTGATAAGGTCAAATATCACTTTGGCCTTAACCCCATATCCGGCTATCTTCATGGTTAGCTTTGGTTTACTTATGGAATTTACTTTCCTGTAAAAGTCACCTGTGCGGCTGCAAACTGCTGTTCAATAACCTCTTTTATTTCCTGAACAAAGTTCATCCGTGTGAGGCCGTCTCTGAGGTGGAAAGCAGACAGCGTATTCGCTGTATTAATCAGCTTTCTGGCCTCAAGATTAACCATTGTTTCTGCCCAGTTTTTATTCCTGCCTGAGCGCATCATATCAAGTAATGCAGCATCCATTTTTGTTCTCCCTGTATATTACATCGCCGATAATACCCCTTTATATTCAGCTGTAAACAACCGTCGTTTCAGCCGGAAATGGAGACAAAAATGCTCATTACGGTGCACTGGATGAACTGTCGAGAGAATGTGAGGCGCTACCAAAGAGAGTTGAAGTTATTAAATTTCAATTTAAACAATAAATTATTTTCTTAACGTGTTTTTTACATCATTGGACCTCAGCCTCCTATCCAAACCAAGCAACATGGCAGCGACCCGCTGTCGCCGCCCTTTCCTCTTATGACTCCGGCATGGCCGATGAGTGATGGGAGGATATTTTCCAGTCGCTGCCATTCCACGCGTAGGTAAAGGTATAACGTGCAGAAACTGCCGTTTTATCCGCAAACGTGAAGGTGTAAGTGCCGGTATCAATGGCTTTATTGCAACCAATCCGAATGGTTCGCGAATCTATTTTACCCACCGGCTTCTTTGCCAGAAAATGTTGAAAGTAATCCACCCGCTCGGCATCGGTCAGACGCACCTGGTTTGACACCGTGGGCAACAGGACGGCATCTGCCAGATAAGTCTCTGCAACCTTATGCGCATCACCGGTTTTCAGTGAAGCATTCCAGCGATCAAAAAGTGTTTCAATATCCGTAATGCCCGCTTTCACACAGTGTGATACTGGCGTGGTGGCCGCCGATGCCGTTCCTGAAATAAGCAACATGGCACTGATACATCCTGAGATTTTCTTCATGATATTCCCTTCTGTACGTGATGGATTTCTCGCAGGGAAAGTATCAGTAGTTATTAATGGCAACAATAACACCAGGATACAGTTACCATTGTTTACTTTTATTGAGACTACTCTCAGGCAAATGCCCGCATTTTGGGGTGTTTTCTTATTCCCCTATCTTCACCGTAAGACACGCAGCGCAGATCCTTTTGCCAGCAGAAAAGGCCTTAAATAAGCCACCGTATTGGATAAAGGTAAGATGTCATCGCTGAGCTGAATCCCAATTTCTTCGCGCAGATACTGGCGGCGAGTGGCAATGCGCGCCCACAATGCGGGATAGTGGGACTGGATGGCCTGCTGCAGCGAGGCATCAGCCAGCGCAACGCACTCTTCAGCACTGACGCCGGTGTAGCCTGGCACTGATGGAATGATATCAATCTGCAGCATCATTCCACTTTTCAGCGCTTCCGTAGAGCCTGCGTAGATCGGAGATGACATCCACTCTTCATCAGCGACCAGATGGCCTGGATTCAAGTGCCAGCCATAACGCGCTTTGGGAAGCACCGTTTCGACTAAAGCGTAAAGCGCGCCGCCGGTCATCCCAATCTGGATTTTTTCCAGCCACGTCACCACTGCGGCAAAATAAGGTTTGGCAAGTCGGTCGAGCCAGTCTTGTTGGCCGTCAGGTAATTCACTCTGCTCACGGATAACAAATCCGGTTCTACTGGATAAACCGCCTTTAAAACCGGTGGTCAATGACAGGGGATCACCCTGCCTGATTTTCTTGTGCGTGGGATAGAGATTGGCGTGCTCAAAGCGACGTCCCGTTGCTGCGATAGCAATCACGCTGTTGGGCTGACCTGCCGCGGACAACTGTGCGCCAACCTCAACCTCACGAACCCCGACATCCACCGCATCCAATGCATTGCGTATGCAGTTAGAGGCGAGATTAGCGCCGTATTCATAATGCGCAATTTCATTGGCATTGTTAACCGTTCTGGCACCGGCCTCACCACCAATAAACAGATGCGTTGCATTCTCGATCGCGGCTCCCTGCTGGACCGCGTTTTTAATCGCCTCAACGATAAAATACGGCAAATCAAAAAACGTTTTGCCCTGGCCAGCAGCCGGTTTAAACATCTTCCAGCCAACCAGCCCTACCCGTTTTTTACGGTCGAGACCGGCCTGAGCAAAAAGCGTTTCCAGCGTGGCTTCATTTTCCATTGGCTGATTGGGCAGTGAGAAATAGGGACTGTGCAGCAGGTTAACCGCAATACGAGAAAACTGCGCCAGTTTGAGGTTCTCATTGCCCAGTATCACGTGACTGGTGCCATCAGCGTCGAGGATCAATAACGCTTCTTCAAAGCGCGGAATAAATCCTGTCAGGTATTCAAAATTTCCACCATGCTCTTTATCCGCATAGATAACGACGGCGTCAAAGCCCTCTGCTTTCATGCCTGCTAACACACGGGCTTTGCGTTGCTGGAGGGTGTCATCGGTTAATACAACGGGATCTACATTGGTAAATTGCGTCGGGGCGGTTAATGGGCCGTAGGTAATAGTCGGGGTTAGCATGGCGGATAGCCTCGATGAATATGAAAGGGTTAATCAAGCGCGTTGTCAGCGCAGCCTTCAGGCCTGCAATGGCTTACGAAAATAGACTACGCGTTCCGTTTCGACAAAGCCCCACTGCCGGTGAGCGGTGTGAGAATGGACATGTGCGATATCTGCATCAGAACAGAGTTCCTGATATCCCGCCCGCCCTAAATCAGCCGCGATCATTTCAATCATTGCCTTGCCAATCCCCTGCTGTTGATAGTCTGGCGCGACCCAAATACCCTCTAAAAAAGGAACCGGTTGCTGAGTACAGCCGTTGGCGTAATCGCGGAGATGCACTTCGGCAAAGCCCACCGCCAGCGTCTTATCAGCGATGGCGATATAATTACGGCTTTTTGCATCACTCAGTGAATGGGTTATTTCATCAGTATGCTCACGTAATGACTGACTCTGCCACAGTTGTTCTCTCATCCTGGCCCATTGTGCAATGTCTTCGGCCTGCATCAGGCGGATATGTACTGCATGATGACTGCGCGCGGGCGCCAGCGAGGGTTCCACCGCAGCAAGCACCGCCGTGGGCAACCAACCCCATTCACCATCTGATTGTTTCTGACACCATTTCCAGCCGTTCATCTCGCGGGTGGCAATCAGGCGTTCGCCGACATCGATGTCGAGTTCTCTGGCTGTATAATCCTGTAAGGCGACGGCCAGCGCGGGATCGCTCGCTCTCTGAAACACTTGCTCAGGCACCCAGCCGCCAGCACCCTCTGCGGTGGTGCAAAAATACCAGTTTTTCCACTGGGCATTTTCTGCATAGTGTTCCCCTACCTGCAAGGTGGTGCCTGCGGTAAAGGTGATCGGTTCTGGATATTCACTGCGGTGCGCGGCAATAGCAATAACCTGTTCCTGCATACGTTCTCCTTTATCAGCGCAATTCTGGCGCGTTCAGCGCTGTTGGCTCCAGCGGCGATACCGGTTGCAACAGGGCATTCATCAGTGACGAAATATCGTTTAGCGCTTGCTGGCGAACGGCCAGTGTGGGATTCAACGCCAACACATCCGCATAGCCATTGATCACCGCGCTGATTTGCCTGGCCACTTGTCCGGCATCAACGGGCGTAAAGTGTTTAGCGGTGCAACCCGCTTCAATAATCTCCAAAATAAGCTGATTCCACGCGGCAGTCACCTGACTGGCCAGCGCCTGATAAGAAGCTATTCGCGCGCTCGCCTGCCAGGTATCAGAATAGATAAGCCACTCAGAATCTATTTGGTGCGGCAAAATATTGTCGGCGAGTTTGAGTAAAGCAATAGCAGGCGCTTCTCCCTGTAAGGTCGCCCGCACCGCCTGCAGATCCTCGCGCATATACTTCTCAAGCGCTGCCAACGTCAACGCCTGCCAGTTCGGAAAATAGTGATAAATATGGCTACGTGAAATGCCCATGGTTTCCGTGAGATCCCGCGTGGCCGTCTGCATCAGCCCCTTTGTGCGAAACAGCGCAATCGCAGCATCAAGAATGTCATCCCGGCGTTGTTGGGTAGATTGGCGTGCCATCGTATCCTCATTGACTTTGAGCAGTTGCTCAAGTAGATTTTCGCAAAAAATTGAGCAACTGCTCAAAATTCTATTTTACACAGAGATTGCTATGACGCAAAAATCAATGAGCAGTGCCTGGACTATGCTCCGCCAACTCGGCTCACGGCATCAAAGAAAGTTGGTCTGGACGTTTTCGCTGGTATTGGCTGAAAATATTCTGCTGATCACCTACCCGCTTTTTGCAGGTTTTGCCATCAACGCGATGACACAAGGGGAATTAATGACCGCCCTGTTATACGCCTTCGTTGTGCTGGGCATGTGGGCGGTGGGTGCAGCACGGCGTAGCGTCGATACGCGCACTTTCGCCCGTATTTATGCGCAACTGGCGGTGCCGGTGATTTTGGCGCAACGTACGACCCAGCAAGCGCATTCCACCATTGCGGCGAGAGTGACGTTGTCACGTGAATTTGTCGATTTCTTTGAAATACACCTGCCGGTGCTGGTGACCTCTGTTATCTCCATTATCGGTGCCGCCTTTATGTTATTGGTGCTGGAACCCACAGTTGGCGTGGGTGCGCTGCTGATGATGGGGCTGTTTGCGCTGTGCCTGCCGGGTTTTACGCGGGTCAATAACGTACTTTATTACCGATTAAATAATCGGCTTGAAAAGGAAGTGGGATTTGTTGGTATCGCCAGAGAGCAGACGCTGACGCGGCATTACGCCATGATGGCACGCCTGCGCATTCGGCTTTCCGATCGTGAAGCCCTGAGTTATATGGCTATCGGCCTTGCCAGTGCCGCCCTTTTCGCAGTGGCCATCACTTTGATGACCGGACGCCAGCATCTGCAGGCAGGACATATCTATTCGGTGATGACCTACTTATGGATGTTTGTAATGAGCCTCGATGATGCGCCCGGCCTGGCGGAACAATATTCCAAACTCCGGGATATCGGCCAGCGGGTCAATGCGGATAGCTTGTAATCCTTGCGTGCCGGATGTTAACCGGCACGCGCCACCGGTTTAGCGGCTTAGGGTTGCGTTTAACGCATCAATTGATGTTTGCAGCCCGGTTTCCACACTCATGGTGAGATCTTCCATTTCCAGCGAGACATCACCGTTATAACCGGTCATCCGCAACACCGAGAAAAACGTTTTCCACCACTGCAAATCCTGACCGCAGCCAACTGCCACATAGTTCCATGTCCGCGTACGGGTCTGCGTGACCGGTTGATAGTCCAGCAGGCCATCAATCTCTGCCAGTCCCTGTTCAATGCGGGCATCTTTTCCATGGACATGAAATACCGCGCCTTCCAGTTTGCGCGCGGCAGCAATCGGGTCGGCCCCCATCGCAATCAGGTGCGATGGATCAAGATTGATGCCAATCATTTCGTCGACAGCGTCGCGCAGGCGCAGCAGCGTTGAAGCGTTATAAACCAGTTGGCTGGGAAAGGCTTCAATCGCTATCTGCTCAACGCCATGTTGTTTAGCGTGTTGCACAAACTTTTTCCACCAGGGGATCGCGACATCATTCCACTGATAATCAATGACTCCGGGCATGTAATCGGGCCAGGAAACGGTGGACGTTATCCAGTTGGGGATGCTGTCTTGCGGGCTACCGCCGGGCAAGCCACTCATCATGACGATTTTCTTAACCCCCAACTTGCCCGCCAGCTCCAGGGTGCGGTAACTGCTGTAGGTGTGTTGCTCACCCAGCGCCCCCGGAGCCAGTGGATTGCCAGAACAATTCAGCGCCACAATGCGCATTTCTCGCTGTGCCAGTGCCTGTGTGAACTGTGCCCGTTTCTCCACTGAACCCAGCAATGCCTCCGTATCCACATGCGGGCACGGTGACCAACCACCGGCGGTCATTTCAACGCCGTCAATGCCGTAACTTTTCACTTTATCTAACATTGCGGTGAATGGCAGATCAGCGAGTACATCGGTACATAAGGCCAGTTTCATATTGATTCCTTCACAAAATAGTCGATAAATTCTTGTTTCGTTTTGGCATTGGCCAGCAGTGTGGTTTTGACTTCATCACCCAACAGGTCGGCAAGCGTGGCCAGCAGCGCAATATGTGCATTGTCGGTTGCCGCCACGGCCACCACGACAAAAGCCACCTTCCCCGCTCCCCAACTGACACCGCGGGGAAATTGAAACACCTGGAACCCGGAACGCAGCACCGTCTCCCTGCTCGCTTGACTGCAGTGTGGAAAGGCGATACCGGCACCGATATAGGTCGACACCTCTTTCTCACGGGCCAGCATGCCCGCTAAAAAACCGCTGCTCACATACCCCGCCTGTTCCAGCGAGGCGGCGGCTAGCTGGATCGCCTGCGTTTTATTGGCTACCTGGCATTGCAGAAACAGCGCATCTTCGGTTAATTGCCACGTCATAAATGCCTCCCTTATTTCGCGAGTGGCGCTCAGCGGTACAGCGCTGGCTGTTCTGGGATCACAACCGCGTGTGTTTCGCCGTCCTTCAATGAGGCCAATCCGGCATCGCACACCAAAGCCACCACATAACCATCCCAACTGGAGGGACCGCTCATATCGCGTCCGGCGGCCACATTGTCAACAAAATGCTGCACTTCGCGGTCATAAGCCGTGGCAAAGCGTTCCATGCAGGATTGGGTAATATGCTGCGCATTACCGTGGACGGAACGGGTGTTAATTAGCGCCTGCTCCGTGAGCGCAGCAATGGCATTTTCGCCAATCACCTCACAGCGGATGTCGTAGCCGTAGTGGCAATTAACGAACAATTCATCATCAATACGCACGCCGGATTCGGTTTCAAAAATAACCATTAACGGATCTTGCAGATGCGGCAAGGCGCGGCGTGTTTTCTTACGCGGTATATCGACGCGTACCGTGCTGATGTTTTCATTGAGCAGATAGCGAATGATGTCGATTTCATGCGTTGCGGAGTCATTAATCGCCATCTCCAGGGTGTAACTCTCAGGCACTGAGGGATTACGGTGTGCGCAGTGAATCAGCATAATGTCACCCAGTTCGCCTGCCGCAATAGCCTGCTTTAATGCCTGGTAACCGGGATCAAAACGCCGCATAAAGCCCAGTTGCAGTAGACGCTTGCCGGCTTTCACTTCCGCATTAATGATCGCCTGCGACTCCTCGGCGGTCGGCGTCAAGGGTTTCTCACAAAAAACCGGTTTCCCGGCCTTAAAGGCGGCAAGAATTTGCGCCTGATGCGCCGGACCAATCGAGCAAATAAAAACAGCATCCACTACATCGGAATAAATCATCTCTTCCGCATCGTAAAAAGCCGTTGCGCCATATTCTTTAGCCACCGCATCGGCAGCCGCATGATGTATATCGCACACCGCGCTAATCTGTGCGCCAGAAATAACAGTGTGAAAACGTTTCAGGTGATCCCGGCCAATCATGCCCAGACCAATAACGCCAATTTTAACGGTCATTTACATATCCTCAGCAGTAGCGTTAAAAACGGAATTTACGTTCAATTTGTTCAAGCGTGAGCCCCTGCGTTTCTGGCAGGTATTTCACCATCAAAATAAGCATGATCACGTTTGTGGCCGCAAAGAACCCAAATGTCACCCCCCCGCCGTAATGGCTTAACAATAAGGGGAAGAGAGATTGAATTAAAAAGTCGAACATCCATAAACCAAATACGGCAAAGCCCATGCCCACCCCTCGAATGCGTAATGGATAGATTTCAGCCAGCATCAGCCAAAATACCGGGGCAATCCACCCTTGCATAAAGACCAGAAAGACCAGCATCAATCCCAGAATAACGTAGCTGGCACCGTCAAAATTAGCGTGCAGGCTTTCAACGCCATTCACCGTTTCAGTATGGAAAAAGAATTTAAACGCTAAACCGATTAAAATAAGGCTCAGGGTCACGCCTACTTGTCCGGTAAAAAACATCTTGCGCCGCGAATGTTTGCCAATCAGTACCATGCCAAGCAGCGTCGCCAGAATGGATACCACACCGTTAGCCACGGCACCGGTGATGGCCGCCGCGTCGCCAAGCCCGGTTGATTTCAGCACCGTGGGGGCATAGTACATAATGGTGTTGACACCCGTGACGCGCGTTGCGAGTACAATCATTAGACCAATAAGCACCAGTTGAATAACCCAACGATTTTTCAGCTCAGCAAACAGATTAAATTTCACCGTATCGGCTTTAACAATCTGCTGGATCTCCCTGACCTCTTTATCCACCTCTTCAGGTAAACGAATGGTTTTCAACACTTTAATCGCTTTATCTGTTTCACCTCGGCGAATATAGAAACGGGGTGACTCGGGCATCAGTAACATCCCTACCCATAACAAGGCGCCAGGCAAGGCGGGAATGGCTAACATCACACGCCAATTGTGCGACATATCGGGATACAGATTGACCAGTGTCGCGTTAACGGAGTAAGCCAGAAATTGCCCGGTCACAATCATTAATTCGTTGACCGTCACCATGCGTTCACGTTGATGTGCACGCGCCAACTCAGAAATATAAATCGGCACGGTGACGGAGGCACAGCCGACCGCCAGCCCCAAAATAAAGCGGGCAACAATCATCGAAGGAACATCCCACGCGAATGCCGTACCCAGTGCGCCAAACATAAAAATAGCCGCCACCCATAACAGATTTTTTCGACGCCCCTGTTTATCGGATAAATATCCCCCACACAGCGAACCTAATGCTGCCCCAAATAATAAAAAGGACGTAATAAAACCTTCCTGCGCCGGGGTTAAATTAAGATCGTACTTCATAAAAATCAGCGCGCCGGAGATGACGCCCGTATCATAGCCAAAACATAATCCACCGATGGTTGAGACCAGCGTGATTAACCTCATGCGTTGAGGATTTTGCAGGTGCGTTTTGTTATACATAATTATTCCGTCTGGTTGTCAGGTCATACTGCAGCAATCCGTATTCACAAATAATGATGGGGAGACTCAACCTTTTTTTGTGCGTTGAAATCCCGCCCACCACGGTGGAAATATTTTTACTGGAATGAAAAATGCACTGTTAAATCCTGTTGCAACAACGTTATATCAAAGTGAAATACAAAAGCCACTGAGGGATAAAACGGCGATTTTGCAGTGTGCTGGCGATCATAAAATTCACACGAATTGACGTATTACACGTGACAATAATCACGCTACAGAACGCATCGATTGACATAGCAAGAAGAGAGACTTCTCTAAATTGAATAATATGACCCACTGGGAAATAGCCCATCGTTATCTGTATAAATGATGATTCTTATTCATTTCTCGCCATCGGCGCCTAAAGTCCCTATCAATGACAGGGCGTTTCGTTGGGCTGATTTCCCACTTCCCACGAGGCAAAGCGCCAGTCTTTTGCACATGTGGCATGCCGCGCTGTGAATGCAATAACAAGAATAGCGAGTTTAGAAGAAAGGCGGGTTGCAGACTCATTCTCTTTCAAAGTGTTAGCGATGCACTTTTCGCAATAATGATGATGACTGGCAAGCTATCCAGTGCAAGAATAATCAAACGACTCATGGGAGACGCTATGCTGACACTCTGCCTTAACGGGAAACCTGCAGTGCGAGGTTTTGATAACAGTTTACGCCCGCGGTTATTATTTATTTGCCGCGCAGAAGGCGTGGAAGCCGCCATTCCCCGCGTGATGCACAAACATGATGACCGCTTTGAACTGATGTTTATTCGCTCAGGTCAGGGTATCTATAACATTGACGGTCGCAGCTATCAGGTAAAACAAGGCGATCTGATGCTGTTTAATGCCAATGTGCTCCACGATGAAGTCCCCACCGCCTCAGATGATTTGCTGATTTACAGTTGCGGCGTGGAAAATCTCAAAGTCGATGGCCTGCCGATGAATGTCCTCACCACCCGTGCGCAAACGGCGATGATGTCGAGTGGCGAACATGCTGATGAAATCAGCCAACTTTTTGATCAGATGTGGTCGCATGTATCCAGTAAGAGAGTTTACAGCGCCGAGATTTGCAACCACCTGCTTAACGCCTTACTGCTGATTACGCACGGACTGTGGCTGGAAAATAAACCGGCATCCGCGACGCAGGACGTGATCCTTGGTCAGCGAATTAAGGATTACATCGATGACCATTACAAAGATGAAATGGCATTAAGCTCCATCACTGCCGCTCTGAATATGAATCAATTTTATCTGGCGCATGTGTTTAAGGCGTATTCCGGCTACTCGCCAAAACAGTATCAAACGCGGCGGCGCATCGGTGAAGCGCAAAATATCTTGCTCAGCACCGACCTTGGCGTTACCGAAGTCGCCAATGCGGTAGGCTATGATAACGTGAATAACTTCCACCGCATCTTCCACAATCTGGTGGGGTTTCCCCCGGCACGTTACAAGAAATTCTGGCTGGCGCGGCAAATCAAAAGCTAAGCGCCCTCTTCATCAGGTTAGCGCGCCAGCGTATTTTGGATAACGAGTAAACGGGTGCGCGCGGTGTGGGCGGGAGTGCACAGCGCGCGGCCTTCTTATATTTAATTGAGTTTAAAACGCTGCACTTTTTCACCCGACAAGACCAGGTCGTCATGTGTCCCCAGCAACCACAGCTCATTACAGGTCAGTTCCAGTAGCAAATGCTGCTGGTATTTTTCGATGATGGCGGCGAGCTGTGCAGTTTGAGCAACATCCAATTCATCGTAAAAATTATAATAGCCTGCCAGCCACAGTTCAGTCGCAGGCTTGCCGACCGCCTGCTGTATTTCCTGAAAGGGATTCCGCCCTTCGCGCCGTTCAGGATAGGCTTTTAAATAAAGTCTGCCGGTGTTGATGCCTCCGGCGAAAATTCCGCGCAATTGGAAACGCGGTTTGATCTGTTGTTGCGTCCAGCTCTCCACGGACTGGATAACTTCGGGCAGTGCAGACTCTGCGAATCCACCACAGAGGGTGATGTGGAGCAGTGGTCGTCGGCGGGCCATCTTTTGCCAGGCAATGGCACCGGAAAAGTGGCTTTGCCGAATCGCCAAATCCATCTGTTGAAATGCCCGACTTTGCGCCAATACGCCTGCATTCACCGGGATCACCAATGAATAGCGACGCGTTGGATAGCGGCCCATCACGTAATCTGCCGAAGATTGAATAACTTTGGGATGGTGCGGATCAAGTAATGGCAGATGGGCACGTCGGTACGCCTCGTCAAATTCCAGTGTGTCCCCTGCTGAAAATGCTTTGGCCGCTGCACGATAGCCTAATTCTGCGTCATCGATAAAGAGCATATAAACATCCCATCTTGAGAAGTGGTATTGGCGATTATCGATAACATGCGTTGATGGGATTTTTATGACAATTTGTCGCGGGTTAACCATCAAATTGCACATGGCATCATTTGAATTCTTTGATCTCAAAATGCATGACGGTCCAGTCTTTATTACGGACAAACAGATGTAATGTGTATTTTTTCGGCGCAAAGACCACGGCGTGACCAATATTTCTCCGACTTAAGCGGCTAATGGCAATCTGATATTCAGATTGCCCAATGACGGCTTCATTGTCTGTTCGCGATCCGTAGTAGATGGCTTTTTTCAGAATTAGCTGCGGGATGTAGCGATCCGGTTCGTTCATACAGGCTGCGGCGGTGGGCGTAAATTTCAGACATATTGCCGTGAGTCCTGACTTGAAACGCCCTCTGAGCACGTTCTGCGTGGCTTCACTGAGTGCAATTTTGAGCCGCTGCAGGGCTCTTGTCTCATACAATGTGCGGCCTGTGCGCAGCAGACGAAAGACGCCGTAGGTAAAAAGTGCAATATCTAAAGGCTCAATTAAGGTGGATTCTAACGGTGACATTTCCATGGCCGCAAAACGGCCATCGGCATCATAAATTCGCCACAGTCCCGGTGCCTGAGCGACAGAATAGCCAATACAGATCCCCGTTTGATCATCGACTATCGGCTGTGCGCCATGAGGTGGGCTGTACAGGGGCTCAATGGCATAGTATTCGCCTTTACTCAGAGAGGTTCTGAAGGAGTAATGCAATCCTGGCTCAGTTAACGTGTTCTGCCTGTGCGCGTCCATGTGCTTCTCATATCCTCAAAAATCCGCTCGCCTTTCCTTACGCGAACATCGGGGTAAGCCTCTGCAGCATCAAGAGCAAAACCCGCCATCTGCACGGCATTGACGAATGACTACAGGCCGCGACGCCGGAGAATAGACTGCAGATTTACAGTGTATGTTTTGCCACCAGGCTTGAGAAGAATAAGGCCTTAATTCAGGAGTTTTGCCCACGTTTCAGGCGTTATTCTGTATGGCGGTGTCCGGCACAAGCATACCCGCTCTGGCCAGAGCCAGAGCGGGCTGAGTCTTTATTCGCCGTCCTGGTGATGGCGTGAAATCAGCCGCTGGATGCTGGCCAACGTGAGAACCACGGCGGCAAAAAACAGACCACTGCCCACGACTGGCCAGGCCGTATTGACGGGCAACAACGCGGTAGCGAAAGTGCCCACCAGACCCAGCAACAGACTTCCCAGACAGAAGTAGACCGCGGTGGCCGTCCCGGCAATGGCATCAAATCCCGCCAGGGCGCCATTGGGCGCGACGGAAACCGCAGCGGCAATGCCGACCGCCACCACCCACATCGGCACAATAAATCCGGCGACCTCATTGGGTTGCAAGCGTTCACCCAGCGCCAGCATGAGCGCACCGGCGATAATGCACCCCATTGCAATACAGAGTGTCTTTAACTTGCCCCAGCGCGGAATCACTTTACCCATGCATTTTGCGGTGATGGCCATCACCACAGCCACGCTGGCAAACCACACACTGAAATGCAGTTGTGACAAGCCGTGTCTTTCAATCAGCACCCAGGGCGCCGTGGAAAAAAAGACAAAGAAGCACCCCATTCCAGCACTGTAGCCGCAGGTGTACAGCCAAAAGTGCAGGTGCCGTAAGGGCCGCAACCCGTGCTGCCACGTCACAGCGTTGTTTCGCGGCTGACGTGTTTCAGGCCAGTAGCGCCCGGCCAGTAATACGGCCAGTAACATCCATCCACTGAGTAAGCCAAAGATGGCCCGCCAGCCAAATAGCGTGTCGATGATCGCACCCGCCAGTGGCCCAATAGCGGGCACCAACGCCAGCATCGATCCCATCAAGCCATAGACAACGTGGCTCTCAGGTCGACCAGCGTAAATATCACGCACGGTGGCAAAGGTCGCGACCAGGCATGCCGACGCGCCGCAAGCCTGCACCACCCGTAGGATCAGCAGCCAATCCGTGCTGGTAGTCAGCGCGATACCGGCCGATGAGAGGCTAAACACGACGCCACCGCTCAACAATACCGGTCGCCTGCCCAGGTGATCAGAAAGTGGCCCAAACAGTAATTGTCCCGCGCCTAATAACACCAGGTAGAGTGTCAGTGTTAATTGCAGCGTGGACTCGCTGGCCCCTAATGCCGTTTGCATATGGGGTACCACGGGTAAATACATATCCATCGCCAGCGACGCAAGCAGATCAAAGGGGGAAAGCAGCAGTAAGGTAACGGTGAGCGAATGGGGCCAATAAAGTGTGGGTAAGCGCATAGCTATGCCTCCTGTAAAAGGATAACGCGGCGCTTGAGGTGAGTTAACCCTCTTGTTTCAACGCCGCAACAACGAAAATTCACGGTTGTTGCGGCCTGTTAGTCGGCTTTTTTAGCGGTGCTCATCGGTCGATCCTCATGATAGATGGCACAGTATAACATCCTTCACGCATTTAATTACCCGGCTTATAATTATAAGCCAAGGTATCATTTTATCTGGTCCTGATTAATTAGATATTCAGAATAAAAAACAGGGCCAGTGTAATTTTATAATCAATATCACCATTAAGAATCTTACCTTTGATAATGATGTGAGCGTAAATTTAAACGCCAGCGCCTTACTTTACTTCCCTTATTTCTTCAACTATATATTTTGAGCATTACGAAACCAGGATTAAAAACCTTACGTTGTCATCCTTGTCCTACATAGGGTGTCGGTCCGTCTCATTTTTTATTGGAAATTATTACGAGATAATTCTGATCTTATAGGGCTAAAGGAAGAGATAAACCCTGCAAAAGCACCATAATAATATTATAAAAAATTCCCTTACTGTTTCGCTCCTCTCGCATGAATAAGGCGTGAAGATTTTTGGTGTGTTGCATTGTCGCTTGATTCAGCACAAGCACATTGCCCTTTGTGAAGTAAAACAGCCTTCTGCTTGCTGCATTGGAGGCATACATCGTTGAAATTTAAATTAACCAGGTTTAATCATGAATAAAATATTCCGTGTGAAATGGAACAGCACGCTGGGGCGCTTTGATGTGACCTCTGAATTATCCACCGGGAAAACAAAATCGACCCGTGGCAGTAAAAAAGGGTCTCAACGCGTAGCACTTTCCAGCAATGTATTCTCATTCAGTGCATTAATGCTTGCTCTGAGTGCGCCCACCTATGCAGCCAACATTGATTTAGCCGATTTCGATTCGAGAGACGGTGGAACAGCCCAGGTGATAACCGGCACAGATACGCTGGTGGGAACAGGCTGGAGTAAAATTAAACCCGGTGAAGCAGGCTTCACAACAATGACCCTCAGACAGGCGCGCGATGCTGGACTGCTGACCGGCGATGGTGTCAATTACATCGATAGCGACTATCTGACGTTTGGTCCAAAAGTGGGTTATGAAATTTATGACCCCACCACAGGAAATACCAGTACCTTTGAGGCATACAGCAACAGTAACCTTGCAGGCCAGTCTATCGGTGATTCCATTCGCATTAACACCTTCCGCCCGGTGGGTGTCGATGGACAATATGTTAATCGCAATCTGGTGCAGGTGACTGCAGGCGGCACGTTGGATATGAATGTCGGTGGCAATACTGGCGCAGATTGGTTCAACGATCTTGGCAACCGTGTACGATTGATTATGAAGGCGGATCCGAATATTACCTCATCCGTCTTCTCCGTGGACTCAAACAGCTTAGTGACACCAGCGACCCTGAACTACAACAGTAAAACCGTGGTACAGCTTGGCAATCACCTGAATGTCTCGCGGAAAGTCAGCGATCCTGTACAAGCCTTTGCATCGGGCTATTCAGGCTCGTTTACCAGTCTGATTGGTCAACAACACGTTGATTCCCTGGACGATCTTAAAACCTATAACAGCGCGTTGATTGACGCGATTAAGGCCGGTACGCTGCGCCCGGATCAATACCAGTCGGAGTTTGAAAAAGCCTATTCGCAGGTGCGCCGCACTGTCTATATTGATGACAAAATTCCTGAAGACGATGCGACGCGTAAATTAATCGACTCGGGTCGTGTTGCCTACATTTTAGGCCAGGGTGTGGGGTCAGTGATTAATATCGACGCCAATGCCTCTATTCAGGCACTCAATACCGATATTTCCGTGGTGCGGCTGCTAAATGGTCCGGTACTCAATAACTACGGTTCACTGGGTCTTTTTGCGACCTCCAGCGCAGGCGCTGCCGTGATTACGGCGCGTAACGCCACCATTAACAACTACGGTGTGATTGACGCCGGTACCAATAAAGAGATGGCACGCTACGAAACCTCACCAGGCAATCCTCTGGGTATTGTTTTCAGCGGTCATAACAACGCCATTACCTCCAATGGCTCGACCATTAATAACAGTGGCGTGATCAACGTCTCCCCGAGTGGCAGCTACATTTCGAACGTGGGTCTTGATTTAGGCGCCGCCTCTGTTTTGAATAACAGTGGCAATATTAACGTCTCGGCCATCGCGCGCACCGGGAACCCACTCTACCCTACTTTCACCTTTGGTGTTTTAGCCCGTAGTACTACCAAGGTTAACAACACCGGTACCCTGTATCTGGGTCGTGATGCTCAGCGTAATGTCAGTGAAGTGACGCCAGACATTGTGGCGAACTCTGCGGGCAACCGCCTGATCGAAATGCGCGACGCTTCTGAGTTTGTTAACCAAGCGGCTGACGCGGGCGCCGGCACACCTGCCGGGAATATGGTGCTGGGTGAGCTGACCCAGGGCGCCTATGCGGTAACGGTCCAGGGCGCCGCGGCGAAAGCCACCAATGCCGGTAATATTCTGATTAAAGGTAAAGCCCCCGGTGCTGGCGGTGCTGCTCCGCTGCAAAACGTCGGTATGATGGCCTATTCCGGTGCAAAAGACGTGGTGAATGCTGCCACGGGCAATATTACCCTTGATGGCATCAACGCGGTGGCCATGATGGCGAATTCTGCCGCCACCGATACCTTCGACACAGCGGTACGCAACGAAGGTAAAATCACCATTGAAGAAGGCATCGATGCCGCAACCAAAACCGCCAACTACGGTTTGTGGGCCGATGGCGCGCGTGCACATGCGGTTAACGCAGGAACCCTTGAACTGAATGGCGACGGTGCTATTGGCGCGCACGCACGTAATGGTGGCGCGGTTGAAGTCGAAAGCAGCGGCGAAGTTGTTTTTAATGGTGTGAATCAGACCGGTTATTACGTCTATGGTGCCGGCTCTCGTTTAATTGACCGTTCGACAACCCATCAGGAAGTTAATGCTGAAGACTCTACGCTATACCGTATTGACGGCGGCGCCAAATTCGATGGCACCGGCAGCACTTCTACCGTAGAGAGCAGCGGCAAGAATGCCACTTCGCTGTTGGTGACCAGTAACAACCAGGCCAGCGAACTGAATACCGGCAACATGACCATTACGGCCAGTGGCGAAGGTGCGACGGCGATTAAAGTCATGGGTAATGCACAAGGCGTTTTGTCCAGCGACACCACGCTCAAACTGAGCGGTACTAACAGCACCGCCGGTATTGTTGATGGCACTTATACGGATATCACCGGCGGTAGTGATGCGGCCTATCGCGGCAATGCGAAGTTGACCAGCCATGCCACGATTGATGACAGCATTGCCACAGGTGCCAGTGCGACAGGCTACATTGCGCGTAACGGCGGCACGCTCGATCATCAAGGATCTATCCTGTTCACCGCCGGCAACAAAACCGGGGTTCTGGTTGATGGTGGCAAACTCGACAACAGTGGCGATATTCAAGTTAACGGCACTGGCGTTAGCATTCAGGGTGCCAATTCTACCGTAACAAACACCGGCACCATCAACGCAACGGATGGCGAAGCCGCCATTAAAGTCGGCAGCGGCGCACAGCTGAATTTGGATGGCAATGGCGTTGTAAAAGCCAGCGGTAGTGCACACGGTATTCTGTTAGACAGCGGCGCGGTGGGCTTAACGGTCAAAGATGCGACCATTGAAATGGTGCCTGTTGGCAACGGTAACGCCATTGAAAACCGTGCAGAAATTGCCGGTATCAAACTGGATAACACCCATATCACCGTTGATAACGGCGCAGGTGTGCGCACCGCCGCCAGCATGGATAAAACCAACAGCGGCACCATCGCCGTTAATGGCACAGGTACAGGCCTGCTGTTGCAAAACGCTGACGGTTCTACGGCGAATGCCAGTGTCGATATGTCCGACTCGCGCAACTTGGTTATCGATGTTAACAGTGCCAATGGCAGCGGGATCGTCACCAACGTGACCGGTGCCGTTAACTCGGGAGCCAGCGTCAACGTGAACGACGCGGCAGGCGGCCCGGCACTGCAAGTGGGTGGCAGCACGTCTACCGTTGAACAGAGCGGACGTCTGGTCTCTAAATCTACCCTGAATCCGGTTATTGATGTCAACAATGGTGCGCTGCAGAGCTTTACTAACCGTGGTGATATCATTGCTAATTCAGCGGCTCAGGTAGCACTGGAAGTGACGACGGGCACGACGGGTGTTCACTTTACCAACGCCCAGGGCGGGAACATTGTGGGCCAGGTCAATCTCTCTGCCACGGGTGATCACCAGGTCGATCTCCACAAAGGCAGTACTGCTACTGATATTACAACCTCAAGTGGCAACGATACCTTCAATCTTGTTGATATTGATGACACTGACAGCAATCTGTTTACCTCACTGAATGCGGGCAGCGGCAATAACGACACATTAAATCTCGACAATGCACAGTTGACGCTGAGTCTGACCGGCAAAACCGTCAGTGGCTTCGAACACGTGAATCTGACGAAAGGCTCCAACCTGACGCTGGATAACATTTTGCTGCCGCTGGGTGATGCTCGCGACGATGCCGCAGGCACAGGTTTTGCAATCGATGCAGACAGTATTCTGACCCTCAAGCAGAGCACCGATACGCAGTTTGCCAGTCACATCAGCGGTGCCGGTACCCTTGCGGCCAGCACCGGCGGTAATGCCTTTGATTTCACCGCAAACAATGCAACCAATGCCTTTACCGGTACGCTGGCTCTGACTGACAGCACCTTTGACCTCGATGGTCTGAATACCCAGGCGCTCACGAATGCGACCCTGCTGGCTGGAGATGGCAGCATCACTACCGTGGCAACCGGCACACAACGTATTGGTGGTCTGACGTTTGACGGCGGCACCGTGGCTTTTGACACTGGCACGCCGGGGGAAACCGAAGCCAAGGGCACAGTACACACCTCAGGCCAAATGGATGTCAGTGGTCGCGGTATCGTGCAAATTAATCCGGGCTCCGTTACCAATTTCCACGTTCTGCCGCCACAGACAGTCTCCCTGTTGGAACAGGATGAAGGCGATCAAGGCATTAAACTGGCGAGCAGTGATATGCCTGTAACCGGATCCGGCAGCAACCTGGAACTGCGTGATACCACCGGTAAACTGATCACGGCAAGCATCAGTACCAACGTGTTGCAAGATGGCAATATCGTCGCCAATGCCACCTATGACTATCACCTGACCAATGGTAAAGACGCCGATGGTTTGTATGTCACCTATGGTCTGACCGAGCTGGATCTGCTGACCAGCGGTGCCGATGCACTGGTGCTGAATGCCTTTGGTAAAACCGGTAGTGCGGCCGATATGAGTGCCAAACTGACCGGTGTCGGTGACCTGGCGATTGATACGGGTGCAGGCCAAACCGTTTCCCTTTCCGACCTGGATAACGACTACACCGGCAAAACCGATGTTCGCAGCGGCAACTTGCTGATGAATAACGATAACGTGCTGGGCAAAACCTCAGAATTAGCCCTGGCGGCGGCGACCGGATTCGATATGAACGGTCACAGTCAGACAATTGGCGAACTGAATACCGCAGCCGGATCGCAGGTTGACATCAATGGCGGTGAACTGAGCATCAGCAATGGTGGCGTGGTTAACGGTAATCTGCAAGGCAATGGCGCACTCAACGTAGCCGGTGGCACGCTGCAGGTTAACGGCAGCAATGCCGCCCTCACCGCCAACACCGCGATCGCAGCCAGCGCCAACGTAGAACTGAATAACACCCAGGGACTGGGCAGCGGCAACATTGAAAACCTCGGCGTGCTGACACTTAACGACGCGACAGGCAATCTGCTCAATAGCCTGAGTGGCAATGGTGTCACCGAGATTGCGCAGAACAGCGATGTTATTCTGCGTGGCGATAACAGCGGCTTCTCTGGACAATTCAGCATTGAAAACGGCGCAGCCCTGACCACTACCGGTCAGTCTGGTTTAGGAACAGCAACCCTTGCCAATGAAGGGGAGCTGACGCTGGCGAGTACCGACAACTGGTTGCTCAACAACAGCATCACGGGGACGGGCTCACTCAACCAGAATGGCAGCGGCATTGTCACTCTGAGTCAAGCGGCAGCGCAGTTTACTGGCGATACCCACGTTAACTCAGGTGGTCTGCAGTTGGGTACCGCTGACAGCGCGGTTGAGTTGGCTTCCGGCAATCTGAATATTGCTGCGGGTGCGACGGCCGGTGGCTTCGGTGGCACGGCGGGTAACGTTGATAACCAGGGCACGCTGTTAGTCGGTGGTCTGAACCCGGTGGCGACAGCCGCTGCGGTTGCCTCCCCGACGGTCTTTACCGTGGGCGGCGATCTTGCCAATAGCGGAGAGATTGGCGTTGGCCGTACCGGTGCTGCAGCCGGCAATCAATTGCACGTGACGGGCAACTATGCAGGCAACAACGGCCATCTGACGCTGAATACTGCGCTTGGCGGTGATAACTCAGCGACCGATAAGCTGGTTGTCGATGGCGATACCAGCGGAACGACGAAAGTCAGCGTCAACAACGCAGGCGGCAGCGGTGCGAAAACCGTGAGCGGGATTGAAGTGATCCGCGTCGGCGGTAAATCAGAGGGCGAATTTGAGCAAGATGGTCGCATCGTGGCTGGCGCCTTTGATTACAAGCTGGTGCGCGGTGAAGGCAGTAATAACGGAAACTGGTATCTGACTAACCTGGCAGGCGGTGTGGTTGATCCAGGTGATGGTGGCGGCAAAGAAGTTGTCAAAATCTATCGCCCAGAATCCGGTGCTTATGCCGCCAATATGGCAGCGGCCAATAACCTGTTTAACACCCGACTGCACGATCGTTTGGGTGAAACCCACTACGTTGATGCGCTGACCGGTGAAGAAAAAGTTACCAGCATGTGGTTACGTAACATCGGTGGTCATACGCGTTCAACCGACAGCAGTGGTCAGTTGAAAACTCAGGCCAACCGTTATGTGATGCAAATGGGTGGCGATATCGCGCAGTGGACCACCGACGGTGCCAACCGTTATCACCTCGGCGTCATGGCAGGCTATGCTAACCAGCAGAGCAACAGCCGTAACCAGCTGACAGGACAGAAAGCGGATGGCAACATCAACGGTTATAGCACGGGCGTTTACGCCACCTGGTTGCAAGACAATGAGGAAAAATCGGGGGCATACGTTGACAGTTGGGCGCAATACAGCTGGTTTGACAACACCGTAAAAGGCGACACCTTGTCGGCTGAATCCTATAAGTCAAAAGGGATCACCGCGTCTGTGGAAACCGGCTACACCTGGAAAATCGGTGAGAAAAATGCGCGTGAAAGCTATTACATTCAACCTCAGGCGCAATTGACCTGGATGGGTGTGAAAGCCGATGAAATTCGCGAGCAGAATGGTACCCGCGTGACCGGTGTCGGCGATGGCAACCTGCAGGCACGTCTCGGCGCACGTGCCTTTATCAAAGGCCACAGCCTGCTGGATGAAGGTAAAGACCGCGTGTTCCAGCCGTTTATTGAAGCCAACTGGATCCACAACACCAAAGAGTTTGGCAGCGAGCTGAATGGCGTGAAGGTGACGCAGAAAGGTGCGCGCAATTTAGGTGAGTTGAAAGTGGGTGTAGAAGGCCAAATCAATAAAAACGTGAACCTGTGGGGCAACATCGGCCAGCAGATGGGTGATAAAGGGTATTCAGACACCAGCGCACTGCTGGGTGTGAAAGTAAACTTTTAATCTACCTTAGTCTGTCGTCACACTGTCAGGGGGGAACATGCGTTCCCCCCTTTTTTGTGCCTGTCGCCAGTGCAGTGTCGCGTTGGCATTACCAGGCCGGAATTAGTACCGGTTTGCCGCCATAACTGTCCAGTAACGACTGTTTCACTGCCGCGCTGTGATACGCCTTTTCCAGCGCCTGAATTTTAGCGGACTGCTGCTGGCCGTTTTGAACATAAATCACATCCGGGGATTGATATTGCGGGTCCTCTAACCCAATCGCATCCTGATAGCTCAACCCAATTTCTGCCGCCTGCGTGGAATACAAGAAGCTGGCATCCACATCCTGCAAGGCAGGAATCAACAAGGCGTAATCCAGCGCGACAAACTTTAAATGTTTAGGATTATCAATAATGTCTTTTTCCGTCACATCGGTGGGTTTCACCCCATCGCGTAGCCTGATCAAGCCCGCTTTTTGCAGGATCAAGAAGGGTCGCCAGTAATTGGCAGGCTCCACGTGAACCGCGATGGTTGCGCCGTCAGGCAGATCCTGCAGCGAGGGGTATTTTTTAGAAAACAATCCGGCGGGATCCGTGAAGCATTTAAACGCCGCCACCAGGTGTGTGCCGTACTGTGCGTTAAAGGCATTTAATGAGGCCTGATGGCGGTGATAGCCAGCATCCGCCTCCCCTTTTTCCACCGCCAGTGAGGCCTGTACCCCGTTGGTGAACGCCTGTACTTCTAAGGTGTAACCGGCTTTTTGTAACTCCTGGCCGAGCACCTTTGCGGAATCCTCATAGACCTTTAGCCCTTCAATCAGTAAATGAATTGTTTTGTCATCGGATTGGCTAAAGGCTGGCAATGACGCGACCGCCAGCGCACCGCCAATCAGCAGTGAAACAAGTGCCTTCTTCATCATAACTCCTGGTGAAATGAATTATCGTTTATCGAGACGTCTTACACAGTAATGGCCGATGGCCTGCAGGAGTTGCACCCAAAGGATGAGCAGCATCACTGTGAAAATCATCACGTCGGGTTGATAGCGGTAATAGCCGTAACGGACGGCAAAATCGCCGATGCCACCGCCGCCCACCAAACCGGCAACCGTGGTGAATGAGATGTAATTGACGGTCAGTAACGTCAGCGCACCGGCTAATCCTGCCCGTGCTTCACGCAGCAAAATTTTACGCACGATCTGTCCCGTGGTGGCGCCCATTGCCTCACCGGCCTCCAGCACCCCACGGCTCACTTCGCGCAGGCTCTGTTCCACCAGGCGCGCAAAATCGGGGATCGCCGCAATCGTCAGGGGTACAATCACGGCGGCCGTACCGATGGAGGTGCCGACAATCAGGCGCGTTAACGGTATGACCGCCACCATTAAAATCAGAAACGGCAATGAGCGAACCACGTTGACCAGCACATCCAGCGTGCGATACAGCGCCACACGGGGAGCGTGGCCTTCGGGACGAATCAGATACAGCACGATTCCCAACGCGCCTCCCAACACCACCGCAAACAGCAAGGTGAAACCCAGCATGGTTAAGGTTTGCCAAAAGGCGGTCGCGATATCAGGCAGCAAGCCCAGTAAACGTTCAACCATAACGTTGCTCTCTGATCGGTTGGCCAAACAGATAGCGGCCAATATCGGACGTCGGTCGACGGGCGGGCGCAGAGAAATCAAAGTGTTCGACGATCTGCCCCTGGTCCATCACCGCCACCTGATGACAAATCGCATTGACCACGGCCATTTCGTGCGTCACTAACACCAGTGTCAGGTTCATGGTGCGGTTAAGCTGCTGGAGAAAATCAAGGATCGTATCGCGCGTGCGGGGATCGAGTGCTGACGTCGGTTCATCGCAGAGTAAAATTGTCGGTCGTGTGACCAACGCCCGCGCGATGCCAACCCGCTGTTTCTGCCCTCCGCTGAGCTGGGCAGGATAGGCTTTTGCCTTCGCCTCTAAGCCCACCATTGCCAGAACCTCGGCAATACGCTGGCGACGTTCCGCGGCCCGAATGCCGGCGATTTCCAACGGCAAACCAATGTTCTGCTCAACAGTGGCGTTCTGCACCAAATTAAAATGCTGAAAGATCATGCCAATCGACTGTCGCTGTTGGCGTAGCGCCCGTGCGGTCAGTGCCGTTAACTCGACGCCGTTGACCCACACCTTACCGCTATCAGGACGTTCCAACAGATTAATGGTGCGCAACAAGGTGGATTTTCCTGCACCGCTAAAGCCAATGATGCCCTGAATCGTCCCCTGCTTAATGGTGAGCTGAATGTCATGTAACGCCTGGCAGGTTTCGCCTTTCGCGACGTAGTGTTTTGTAATGCCGTCTAATCGGATAATCGACATACCGCCACCTTTAAAAGAATTCTGGATAATAACTGCGGCTTTGTGGAATCACCGATTCCAGTAAAGCGATGTCATGTTCTGCAGCCGCTATTTTGCCCATCGCTGCCAGCCGGGTTGGGCGTTGATAGCCCAGTAATACGGTGGTTAAGCTGGCAATATCCAGCGCAATACAGTGCCGGTTGTCGGCGTCGTCAGATATTCTCGTTGCACGCGCCCCTGTGGACTGAATATCTAATGCCCATAATCCCTGATTGCCGTCGACATCAGCATCGGTGACCTGCAAGACAACGCGCAGTGGCTGTTGGGAAACCACAAAGGGATAATGCGCAACAAAGGTTTCCAGACACACAATCCTCGCCATTAAATGCGGATGGCGCGTCGCGCTGAATAATCGATCGGATAATTCAAAATAGAGCGGATCATCGGCAAAGGTGGTGAAGTGAATAGCATCAACCCCCGATGCGAAGCCGGCAATAAACGCCCATAATTGACGGCGGGCCTGTTCATGTTGATAGACCAGCTCGTGGATCACCAGTTGTCGCTGGCCACGCAGCTGTTGGTAGGCCGACGGGGTGGTAACGTCCTGCACATCGTATAATACGTAGCCTGCCACATGGCCTTGCGCATCCACCCAATGTGCCGCTTGCCCGGATTTGCGCGGTATCACCAGATAGCGCCACCAGGCCTCATCGCGCACAATCGCCGCGCCAAAATCTTGCGCGCTGGCATTGAATAAGGCCAACGCGATGGCCGGTTCAGGCGCCCCCTTCACCATGCGTCCTGTCGTTAACTGACGATGCGGGATCGCGCGGGGAGAAAAGTGCAGCGCATGGTAGTCAGAAATCAGTTCCCAGCCATAGCGGCGGTAAAAACCGATATCAAAGGGTGACAGCAATACCAGCCCTTTATTCTGCTGTGACAACCTTTGCAGCGCATGCGTAATCAAATGGCGGATATTTCCCTGACCGCGGTATTCCGGCCAGGAACTGACACGTGAAATCGCGGCTGCCGGGATAGCATGATCGTTATAGGCATAATCAAGAGGCAGAATACCCAGCTGTGACTGCAACCCTTGTTCCGCAAAAACACCGAAGCGCTGTTCACGTTGAAAGAATTCACGTAATAATGCCCGGTCTTCTGAGGGTGCCGTAAAATGAAAACTGGATTGCAGTAATGCCAAGCCCTGGTCAAAGTCATCAGGGTGCATTTCCCTGATAAGCAAAGGATTCGTTAACATAGTTCTCCGCTGGTGCGAGGGTATTTCGATTGTTTTTATTGTTCCCCTTCACGCTACCCGCCCGTTCGATGACCGACAACGATGTTTTTTGTTTTAGTAATGCCTGATAAGTGAAATAGCCCTTGCACCGCCCTTTCTCAGTGTTTTTTTCATCGGATCTGGCCGTTCACCTCCAGTTATTCACGTGTTAGCGGCATTAAATAAGTGACAGCGTCACGACAAATTTCGCAAGAAATATCTTATTTAAAGCTGCAGTGGCCATTCCCCACCAAACGAATACCAGAATAATCTCAACCCATTCTCTTTCTTATTATTCAGAAAATACTAAAAATGCAGCGGAATTCTTTAAGATATTTCACAGTATTATTTTTTTGTTATTGAAAATTACCTAATCCTATATATGATTGCGGGTGAAACTTTATGTGGCCTTCTGTTATTCAATCGATCCAGGCAACCACCTTAACCGCACCATTAGGATTCTTGATGGCGGCTTATGCGGTCTTAATAGCACGGAAGCGACATAATAGCCCTATAGCTAACAACAACTTATGGAATGAGAGAATAAAGTGATTAAAAAAATCATCCTGTCAGCCGTCATGGCTACTGCCCTGGTATCTTGCGCCTCTGTTGGGGAAGATAAATACAGTGAAAAATACATCAGGGCCCATGTTATTGAAAATAAAACCACAAAAGCAGAAATTCAGTCAATTTATGGCGCCCCTGATGAGCAAAGCACGGGTTCTGGTAAAGGCGCTGCCTGGACATACCGTAAAAATGACCGCTTAAAGTCTCTCACCACGCTGTCAGGTTACATCCCCGGAGCCGAAAGTGTCATGACCAGCGTAGGTATTGCTGCCAGCAGCGCCAATCAAATTAGCAGTGCCTCCAATAAGGTGGCGGGTAATACAGCGCTGACGGGCAATACGTTGTCCTTTTCTTTTAATGAACAAAATGTCGTTGAACAATGGAATTTATCCGAGTGATCCCGATCAAAGCCGTACGGCCTCTCTTTATGGGGGCCGATGACACGGGAAATGTCCCCTTTTGATGGGGGCATTTTGCTTTGCTGTCACCCGATGCGCATCAGGCTAATGACAGCAAGCAATCGCCAAAACAACATTTTTTTTCCATTCGCTTTTAAACGCCGTATAGTGCGTTTTTTTTGGAGGAACTATGCTGACCAACTCATCCACCCGCCTTAACAAATACATCAGCGAAAGCGGCATTTGCTCGCGCCGTGATGCCGACCGTTTTATCGAACAGGGCAATGTTTTTATCAATGGCAAACGTGCTGCTGTGGGTGCTCAGGTGTTTGCGGGTGATGTGGTTAAAGTGAACGGTCAGTTGATTGAGCCCCGTGATGAGGACGATCTGGTGCTGATCGCCCTGAATAAGCCGGTGGGTATTATCACCACCATGGAAGAAGGTGAACGCGACAACATTGGTGATTTTGTTAATCACAGCAAGCGCGTGTTCCCGATTGGCCGTCTTGATAAAGACTCGCAGGGACTGATTTTTCTCACCAACCATGGCGATCTGGTGAATAAAATCCTGCGCGCTGGCAACAACCATGAAAAAGAGTACGTGGTCACGGTCGATAAACCGATCACGGATGCCTTTATCAGTGGTCTGGCGGGCGGCGTGCCCATGCTGGGCACCGTCACCAAAAAATGCAAAGTCATAAAAGAGTCCACTTTTGTGTTCCGCATTACGCTGGTACAAGGACTCAACCGTCAGATACGCCGGATGTGTACCCATTTTGGCTTTGAAGTCACAAAGTTAGAACGTACACGCATCATGAATGTGAATTTGAAAGGCATTCCGTTGGGCGAATGGCGCGACCTGACGGACGACGAGTTAATCGACCTTTTTAAGCTGCTGGAAACCTCCTCTTCTGAAGATAAACCCAAGAAAAAGGCACCGGTTAAAAGCGCGGGAATCAAACGGCCAGTGGTTAACGTGCCAAAGAGTAATGAAAAGCAGGATGAGCGCTCGGGCGCACGAAAGCGTTTTGCTCAACCCGGCCGTAAAAAGAAAGGGCGTTGATCGCCCTTGCGCTGACTGACCCATTCCGGGTCAGTTAGCTCTCTCCCCTTACCCCTTCTGACCGGCCGCTCGCCGCTGCTACACCAGTACCGGGTGCGATGACAGACATCAACGGGTTTCAGGGAAACGTCGCGGAACCGCCAAACTCCAGATAGATTTTTGCCAAATTTTGCAATTGCCTGTAGCGATTTTCCGCCAGTGCCAGCTCAGCCTGGCGGCGCTTCTCCTGAGCGTCCAGCCAGAATGAAATACGCGTGGCCCCCTGCCGGTAGCGCACCTCATTGAGCCGCTCTGACGTTTTCGCCAGTTCCAGTCCTTCCTGCAGCCTTGTCTGCTGGGCCAACAGCTGATCACGCAGCGACAGCGTATCTTCAATACTGCTCATCGCTTTATATAACAACTGTTTAAACTTCAGTACGCGCTGCTCGTAATCATTGCGGGCAATTTTTACCTCTACGCCGCGCTGTCGCCACTCCAGAAACGGCAAGGTTATACTGGCACCCACCGCGCCAACCGGGTTTTGCAGCAGCGTCAGTAATGCACTGCTGCTGGTGCCAAGAGAACCGGTCAGGCTGAAGGCGGGATAGTATTCGCTGCGCCGGATATCGATGGTGGCCAGCGCCTGGCGCACCTTCCACTCTTCCGCGCTGATATCGGGGCGCAACCTGAGCACACTGACCGGAATATTGTCATTGACCTGTGGCAGTGGCCCCTGTGGCAACCTCGTCGGTTCGAACGGCATATTGCCCGGCGCGCGGCCCAGCAGCACCGCCTGTTGATTCAGCGCCTGCAGGCGTTCACGCTGTAACGCAGTCAGCCGGTTTTGCTGATTCAGCACACTTTGCTGTGCATCCACCACATCCAGCGCAGAAGCTCCGCCCGCGCGGTAACGTGCATTCGCCAGGCGAAGCGTCTCCTGTGCATAGCCAATACTCTGTTGCAGCACCGCAATCTGTTGGTTAACGAACCCAATCTGCCAGTAGTTGTTGCTGGCTTCTGACAGTAGCGTCAGCCGTGCAGCGCGTAGGTCATCTTCTGTGGCTTGCGCTGTCCAGGCGGCGACATCGCGCTGACGTGCCATTTTGCCCCACAGATCCAACTCATACGACGTACTTAACGTGGCGCCGCTACTTTGGGTCCAGTCGGTGGCACCTTGCAAAGGCGTGCTGCTTCGCGCATTCAGTGTGCCGCTGAGCCTTGGTTCGCTGTCAATACCGACCTTCTCGGCATCAAGCCGTGCGCGATAGACCCGTAGCACGGCAATCGCCACATCGTTATTGCTGGCCATGACCTCACGTATCCAGCGCGCTAGCTGAGGATCGTTGAACGCTTCCCAGTCAAAGGGGGCCCGCTCTGCCGCGCTATCTCCCTGATACCAACTCGCCGGGTAATTCACGACAGGTGCGTGATAGTCGCTTTTTAAGGTGGATGCACAGCCCGCACTGAGCGCAGCAGCCAGGCATACACACAAAGGTGATAAAATTTTCATAGGTTACTCGCTGGCCAGTGAAACGACCGGGTCCATCCTTGCCGCCTTGCGGGCAGGGAGATAGCCGAAAATCATGCCGATGAAAGTGGAGCAGAAAAAGGCCACCGCCGCCGCCTGCCAGGAATAGATCGCGGTAAACATATTGCTGGCCAAGGCGGTAAACAGCATGCCCGCTGCATACGACAAAGCGATACCCACCGCACCGCCAATCAGGCACACCAACACGGCTTCAATCATAAATTGCTGCATGATATCGCTACGGCGTGCGCCAACGGCCATGCGAACGCCGATTTCATGCGTGCGCTCGGTTACCGAGACCAACATAATATTCATGACCCCAATACTGCCAATCATCAGTGAGATACAGGCCACTATCAGAATCAAAATACTGAAAGTCATCGAGGTGCGTTCGATAGACTTTCTGATTTGCTCATAGTTGAATATTTGGAAGTCCTTGACACCATGACGTTGCGTCAACAGTTGGGCGATCGCACTGACCGCCGCTTCGTTCGCCACATTGTCTTTAAGCCGGACACTGATGCCGGTCAGGATGGGTTTGCCTACCATGCGATACATCACTGTACTGTAGGGCATCCACACCTTGATGCGGTTTGGCGCATACATCCGATTGTTGCTTTCAGCGACACCGACCACCCGCGCAGGAATAGAACCAAGGAAAACAATTTGCCCCAGCGCCGGTAATCCCGCCTCGTCAAACAGGGCCTTGCGGGCATTCTCATCAATGATCACTTCCTGCAGTGCGGTACGATCCTCACGGAAAGTGGCACCCTGCAAAATCTTAATGCCATTCACATGGAAGTGATCGCGGCCGACGCCATTGATGGTGGCGGTCGCAGATTTACCGAGAAAACGAATGCTGTCTGAGGCGTCAACCTCCGGGCTTACGCTATCGACAAAACTCTGCTTTGCCAGCGCTTCAGCATCCGATGGCACCAGCGTACGAATGTTTTCGCCGCTGTCATCGAAGTAGCCTCGTCCGGGGTAAATACTCACCACATTGGTACCCAGCTCCTTGATGTCCTCCAGCGTGCGCTGCTTCGCGCCCTCACCCAGTGCCACAACCGTGACCACGGCAGCAATGCCAAAAATAATCCCGGTCATGGTTAAGGTTGTACGCAAACGGTGTGCGTTCATTGCTTTGAGCGCCATTTGCAGCGATTCACGCGTGCGATCAAGCAAGCTCTGCCAGCGGCTTTGTCGAACGCGATTGGGCGGCGGCAGCGTTTCCGTTGCGGTGACGCGACTGCCGCTGTCAGAGAGGATTTCGCCGTCGCGCAGTTCGATAATGCGCTGTGCATGCTGGGCAACCTTCATGTCATGGGTCACCATCACCACCGTATGGCCGCGCTGGTTGAGTTCACTGAGGATAGCCAGCACTTCCTGCCCGGACTGGGAATCTAACGCACCGGTGGGTTCGTCAGCCAAAATGATTTCCCCGCCGTTGATCAGCGAACGGGCAATACTGACGCGCTGTTGCTGGCCGCCAGACAGCTCGCCCGGTTTGTGATGCTCCCGGCCTTCCAAACCCAGTCTGCCGAGTAGCGCAGCCGCTCGCAGCCGCCGCGCATCTCGCCCGCTGTTGGCATAAATGGCCGGGATCTCAACATTGGCCAATGCGCTCATGTCAGGCATCAAATGGTAACGCTGGAAGATAAAACCGATATGCTCTCGCCGCACACGTGCCAGCTCATCCGGTGCCAGCAGCGCAGCGTTTTGCCCGCTGATGTAATAATCCCCGCGATCGGGAACATCCAGGCACCCCATGATGTTCATTAACGTTGATTTACCAGAACCTGACGCGCCGATAATCGCCACCATTTCACCGGCAGCAATCGTCAGGCTCACCTCTTTTAATACGGTCAACGTCTGTCCACCGTTGGTGTAGGTGCGACTGATGCCCTTTAGCTCAATGATTTTTCTCACAGCACAAACCCTATCCCTGGCGCTTTGTCATCCGGCTGCGACAACACCACGCTCTCCCCGACGCTGACGCCGGTAAGAATTTGAATATCGACATTGTTGGTAATGCCCGTTGTGACCTCGCGCGTTTCCCGCTTGCCGTTAGCCAGCAGAACCTGTACCTGTTGCTTATTGCCGTCGACCTTCTGCACCGCCTGAATCGGCACCAGCAGCGCATTTTTTGCTTCCCCGGCCAGCAACGTAACCTGCGCTGTCATGGCAATACGCAGGCGATTCTCTGGATTAGGCACTTCCAGCAGGGCGTTGTAGTAAACCGAAGCATTCGACGTCCCAGAACCTGATGACGAATTATTATTGGTAAGCGCGTCGTCTTTCATGACGGATTCCGGTGCCAGTTCCACGGTACTGAGCGTTGCGTCATAGTGTCTGTCCGGCTCCGAGAAAATGGTAAAACGCGCTTTTTGCCCCACGGAAATACGGGTAATGTCGGCCTCAGAAATCTGTGCTTTGATGGTCATCACATCCAACTGCGCCAGTTTGATGATGGTGGGCGCGCTCTGGCTGGCATTCACCGTCTGCCCTTGCTGCGTGACAATAGCAATAACGATGCCGTCCATCGGTGCCACGACGCGCGTATAGCCGAGATCGACTTTTTTCTTGTCGACTTCAATTTGTGCCTGAATGATGCGCGACTTCAGCGACAGCAATTCCGCTCGGGTGCTGGCAAGCGTTGCCTCCGCGGCCTCAAAGTCTTCGCGCGAACTGGCATCCTCACGCAGCATTTTGCGTTGTCGGGTAAAACGCCGTTCCGCCTGTTTTAACTGCGCTTGTTTGGCTTGCAGGTCGGCTTCAACCACGTTGAGCGCAGCTTCGGCATTACGTAAATCGTTACGCTGTGGCACATCGTCAATATCCGCAATCGGCTGCCCTTTGGTGACGCGATCGCCGAGCTTCACTTTTAACGACTTCACCTGACCTGAAACCTGAGCCCCGACGTTAACACGCTCTATCGCATCGATGCGGCCGGTTGCCAGCACTGCACTTTCAATGTCTCCCGTGCGTACAGGCGCAGTGACCTCTTCCGCGGCGGGGGGACTGCGCAGGATGAACAATAAAGCGAGGGTAAGTACAACGAGTAATAATGCGGCAACAACGATGCCACGGCGGGAAAGCAGTTTTATTAACATTGTGCAGGTTTTCCATAACGATAAACTCAGCGACTCATAGTGAACACCTCTGTCTCTACTGGAGGTAAACATGATGCTATCTGTCATGTCAGGTAAGATATTTCCAGATGTGTGAGAACGCGCCCGACTCAGACAGAACGCCGGATTGCGCAGATCACATTTTGAATTTGTATTGAAAGAGAAATGATGCAGATATGGGAACACAAACGCTGTTTTTGGATATCCGGAGCGGGCGCGGACTGCGCCCTATCCGCTTTAGCCGACGGTCGATAACCCCTTTCTGTCGCGGTGTTGCGCCACGCAAAGCTCACCATGAAAGGTTAAAGCGTATTCCAAATCCTGTTCCAGTAAGTGCAGCAAACGGTCTCTTTTTTCCACCATTCCGGTCATATAGTCGCCCCATACTTCAAGTAAAATGGGTGGATTACCGGATTGTTTGAGCCAGTTTTTACCGCCTTTGAGTACCTCAAGCTCCAGCCCTTCAACATCGATTTTAATTAAATCGGCCCGTGGCAGTTGGAGATCATCGAGCGTGCTAATGCGCACTTGCTCTTTTATTTCATTCTGAAAATTCCATCCCTGCTGTGTGCGAATATCTTCAGACAGCGACAAGGCTCCCAAATTAGTGCAGCTAAACACATCCAGAAAAGGAATATCCAAATGCCCAGTGAAGTCACCAATCGCTAAATGATGTGCATGACAGTGCATTAAGTCATTGTTGAGGATATTGGCACAGAGCTGATAAAAAACCGGACGCTGCGGTTCAAATGCGTGTACCACACCGCCAGCGGCTTTAATGTGTGCCCCCATTGGCAGTGTCCAGGCCCCTAAATTAGCGCCGATGTCCACCAATACCGGGTTCTGCACATCCTTAATCAGCGCTTTTGACACCGTCAGGCAACAACTGTCCCAAGTCTGACCTTCACGTAGATACTGACTGATTAAGTCAGGGCCATCCGTGAGAAAATACCCCAATCCATCACAGGGATAGATATCCATTCTTTTTTGATATACGTCTGACATGTCGTCATAGTCCTTTGATTTTTGGTTACTTTAACCGTCCTCAATACCGGAAAAATATGACGCACGGCAGCATAAAGTGCAACGCTATCCCGGCTTGCACCCCGCTTTTAAGAGCCTTGCCAGCGAATCAGGAAACCTCTTATTACCCCGCGCAGAATGCGAGATATCACGCCTTAAAATTATCCCATGCGTTCGTGAGGCGCGAGGCCTGACACAACCGTATTCTTATGAATACGGATCCTGTAGGGCAAGATTGAGCAACAGTGAGTCAGCCAGCAAACGATGTTGTTAATGAATAAATATAAAGTAATTATCTCGAACATAGCACAGCGCAAAAGAGTCTATGCAAGACCCTTTGGCGTCTGAGTGCTATCTTTTTTCAGAAAATTTAGAGTTGTGATTGATGAAATAGAAGGCAATTTTTCCTATGCTGTAGGCCGTTCATTCCATGCATCATGAGCAAGTAAATTACCGTCTTTGAACAGGTGGGTAATCTTCTCGTAATTCATCGCTATTTCTTCCATATGACCCGTGCCCAGACATCCACGCGTGTCGTGCATGATTGGGCTGGCAGAAATGATTTTCACCTTTTCCAGAGTGATCCGGTAATACTCTACTTCCTGTCCAGCATCGTTAATATGATAGAAGCGAAACTCAGCGGATTCTAATGTCTGCCCTGTCGCAACAGCCTTAAAGAGATACGGAGACGAACAGTCAAGTTCCTTGGTAAATTGAAAAGGTGAATGCTGACGAGTGCCCGTAATTTTCCCTGTCATAGTATCAGTAGGAATTGTCAAACTATGGTGCAACCCTCTAAGCTCGATACTTCCTTCACGCTCTTGCACATCGGAAGAGCCACGGATTATTGCTCCACCATCATCAGTCAAAAATAAGTGAACGGGTACAGCCATTTCTATGCTCCTTGCTTGAGTTAATCGTACAACCAGCGTCCAGCTTTGGCTGATTCCGCTAACATTCTTAGCGTTAATTTTTGAGGTTCTACATACCTGACTTGCATAAATTTCGGCAGAAAAATATTTGGTATCCAGCCAGGCTCCACGGGCCAATATTTTAGTAAATCAAAGTGTAGGGGGAATACGTTAAATCTCAGAAAGTAATCATTCATAATTTCTTCCCCAGTTTCGACTGCCCATGGATGATTACCCGTTGAGAGGCTCGTATCCAGGCTAACAGGCCATGCTTTCTTAGAAAAAAATGCTCTACCATTCCAACGGTTTTTATACCACTCAACGATGAGTTCTTCTATTTGGATTAGCTCCATAATTTGTCATTACCACGGGCAATAAGGTTATATCTGGCGGTTGTTTTGTAGGAGATTGCTGATACATCATAAGCTAAAATCATGATACCCAAGATTGGTATCCATCGACCTACAAATGCACCCAAGTTATTCACGTACGTAAACTTACGGCGCTTAATGCTGCCTGTTGTGAGGGTTGGCCAGCTTTTTACTTCAATTCTTATCCACTTCCGTAAGTAGCTGCTGAGATATGAAGTTCCTTTTGTTGCTCCGATAGGTTTAGCTCTGGTTCCTTTGATGGGTTGTCCCAAGATGATTAATGCTAATGTAACAAGGTCATCTACACCTAAATGCTTAGCTGATTCATCCAGTAAAACCCAAAAATACAACTCAGTAGCTGAAAGATTGGACAAGCCATTAAAAAAGTATGTCCCGTTAAGTTCCTCTACGGTATCCATCTACTTCCCTGTTTTTATGCCAATGCGCTACCAATAATAACGTCTTGAAGGCGATTTGTGAAGACCTGTACTTTCTTGATATCTAACAACTTATACTCCTGAGCACTGGAAAACCTTCTGATATGTGTGCCTCACTGTTTCAAAGACTAATCACTCTATTAAATCACTTTTATTTCATCATGGTATGACAGTCATGCAAAAAGCGCTCTTACAAGACAGGGACATTTACGCATCGCCTGGGTATTAACGCTCCCGGTATCAATCGCCCTGTCTGCCTTTCTGCACTGGTTGTTTACACACCGGGCTATGCCCGTTCAGCAGCCAGTCTTTCGCTGGCTGCTGTCAATAATTGCAAAAATCCCGGCACTTGCGGCCATCAATTAATTAATCTTATTATTTTATCTCCGTGATTGAGTAAGGTGCTGAATAACCACAAGGTTGAATCCCCGCCCACTGGCCTTTCCTTTGCCTGAAAAAAGATAACATAAACTAAAAGTCACCCCGCTAAATTAACACGTAATTAAAATCAGTTAGATGAAATAATCAACAGCGCGTTGCGGATTATTTATTCGCATCTAACCACCCGAGTATTACTTTATTACCCATTGTAATAAAACGTTAACAAAATCATGCCAAATTTCCCCTCGCCAATTTTAGAACCACTTATTTCTACACACTGATAATATTGATTCAGAGGATACGCTATGTCTGTAAATTTCAACGCTGGCATTCGGTTGCTGGCTATTTTCGTCGCTGCCACCACCACTCAGGCTTGGGCGGGAACCGTGAGTACCGAAGGTGAAGATTTAATCATTAATACCAACGGCGGCCTGGAAATTAAAACCGTTGATGACGCCTTCAAATTTGAACTGGGCGGTAAGATTCAGTATGACGCCACCTCTTTTCGCGGCCTGGCTGCCGCCAGTCAGAATAAGCCCTTCGCCTCCAGCACCGATACCTTTGTACGCCGTGGTCAGTTATCGCTGGAAGGCGCCGCCTTTACCGACTGGCTGTACGGTATTCGTCTGAGCTATGACGGCACGGAAGGCAATACGGATATTGATCGCGTGTGGATTGCACGTGATAATATTTTCGATTTTGCCAAATTGACGGTGGGTAAATATAAAGTTAACTACGGCATTGATAATGCCACCAGTTCCTCCTGGATTACCGCGATGGAACGTCCGGCAATGTATGATTTCCTTGCGGGTAGCGACGATCCTGATTTTGGTATTAATCTCGCACATGCCGGTGATAATTACAGCCTGATGGCACAGGTCGCGACAACGGGCGATAAACCCACAGACAGTAACAGCGATATTTATGGTTACACGCTGCGTGCAACCTGGGCACCGATATTACAACCCGACCAGATTTTGCATTTAGGTGTCGATTTCCACGACGCCAATCCCGATAACAATGAGACCAAATTGCGATCTCGTTTTGGTATTCGCACCGATGCCGATGACAGAATGCGATTTGCTGAAATTACCAACACCACTAAAGATTATGAATATGCACTGGAAGCCGCTTATCAGTTAGGCAGCGTCAGATTACAAAGCGAATATTTTGCCCGTCAGGTACGCGGTGATAATGATGGAGAAGAAGCGAAAGCCGATGTGAATGGCTATTATGCCCAAATCTCCTATCTGTTTGGCACCTCTCGCGGGTACGATGCAGGCGAAGGCAAGTGGAAGAGTCCACGTGAATTCGATTCCTGGGAAGTGTTTGCACGTTATGAAAACACGGTGATTGATGCAAATAAAGCCGCGACGAAAAAGAACATCAACGACAATATCGATGGTATTTTAGCGGTCAACCGTGGTGATAAGCACGATGTGGACGCCTTTACGCTGGGGGTAAACTACTTCCCGAATAAAAATATTCGTGCCTCTCTGAATTACATCACCTATAAAATCAGCAATATTGATACTTCACAGGATATTGATGGACGTACGGTGAAAGACGACAGCAACGCCATTGTGGCACGTCTGCAGTACGCCTTTTAAGGAAGCAGAATGAAAAGAACACTTACCCTGTTCGCACTCTGGGCGCTGGCAGGCCAGGGCGCAGCAGCACTGCCCGCAAACCTAAAGGCCGGTGAGATTGTGAAGGTTGACATTTCGCAGTTACACCCGACGCAAGGCGCGATAGGTTACCGCCAGTTGGACTACAAACTCCAGCGCTACAAAGGCGATGCGGAAAAGCTGTTTGATGACTATTGCGAAAGCGCGGGTCAGAAAGGCGTGGCTAACTATAACGCTCAGTCGCGTATCACCGACACTGACAGCTTTACCTGTAAAGCGGCGGTGGGCAGCGATGTCAGCGCGATGAAAACCGCCGTGATTGCACCGGATAACACCCTGTATCTCACCGATGGCCATCACACCTTTACCAACTTTGCCGAAATCGGTGGGCTCAATACGGCCGTACAGATCCGCATTACCGACGATTTCCGTCCGTTAAAAACCATGTCAGCATTTTGGGACAAGATGAAAACGGCACACCAGGTCTGGCTGGATACGCCAAAAGGTGAGATTCAACCCGCCGCGTTACCCAAAACGCTGGGCCGCACGCTGATGCAAAACGATGAGTACCGCTCACTGGTCTACTTCGCCCGCGATGTGGGCTTTGTTAAACGCCAAAATGCCCCACCGTTTCTGGAGTTCTACTGGGGAAAATGGTTAGAGAAACAACTGCCGCTCTCCACCTTTGATCTGCAAAGCCGGGACGGCTACGCCGAAGCGGTAAAGGAGGTTGCAGAAAAAATGACGGAACTCCCTGCCGAAACGGTTGTCGCGACCACGGACAACGGACCAATTGATGCGCAGCAGATGGGTGCACTTAAGCAGGTGAATAAAAAGGCGTTGCGGAAACTGGTTTCCGCCACCGGAAAAATAACCTGGGCATTCGCCCGCGGTTAAGCAATCGGGGCCGATACCTATCGGCCCCGTAGCGTATCACCCCAGCGTGACTAACCTTCCCTCTTTGGCACTGAGCAGTGCTGCATCTAACACTTCCAGTGTGCGAATGGCTTGCGCCGCGGTCACTGGAGGCTCGGTCCCTGTTTCTACGGCTTTGGCAATCGCCTCATAATAGGCGTGATAACATCCCTGTGCCGACGGGATGCGTTCTTCCCCGTGCGCAGTCCGTAAGGTTCCCCAAAACGCTGGCTGCTCATATCCCCACTGTGTTAAGTCATCGGCCGGTTTCATACCGGCAAAGATGGCTTGTGCCTGCACATCCGTCCCGTTGGAAACATAACTGCCTGCTTCGCCGTAGACGCGCATTTCACGGGCGGTCAAATAGTTAATCTTGCTGGAAGATAAGTGGGAATGCACACCGCTGGTGTGGATCAGCGTGATCACGAAACTGGCGTCGGTCACCCCTTCAGCACGCTCAACCACATCGGTTTGTGCAAAAACCGCAGCCACAGGCCCCAGTAGCCACACCGTTTGATCAACCAGATGGCTGCCAATATCACGCAATAGCCCGCCGGTTTCCCCCGCTTCCAGCGTGTGGGGATCATTCAGGTCCATACGGTTATGGAATTGCCATAACTTGCCCACCCGCTGCGCTGCCAGCACATCTCGCAGTGTGAGGATATCCGCGTCGTAGCGGCGGTTGTGATACACGCTTAATAGCACGCCCCGAGCTTTCGCCGCTGCCGCCAGCTCCCTGCCAGTAGCAGCATCCGGCGCAAAGGGTTTATCCGCCACCACCGCCACACCGGCGGCGATGGCTTCCAACACCAAATCACGACGCGTCTGCGGAGGCGTGGTAATGGTGACAATATCAACACCTCCGGCAAGCATCGCCGTCAGGCTGGGATAGACTGGAACCTGCGGAAAATCGGCTTTTGCCCGAGCGATGGTGTCCGGTGCTCGCGCCACGATCCCTGCCAACGTCAAGCCTTTGGCGGCGACAATAAACGGGGCGTGAAAATGTTTACCACCGGAACCGTATCCAACTAATCCTATGCGCATGGTGTGCTCTCATTGAGGGGGAAATGTTCATCAGCATAGATGACTTTACTCACCCGCAGGTAAGTTTTTGCATAGAATATTTCGTTTTTATGAGTTATGAAATTTTCATGCAGGTCAGCGATGTGCCAGCAAGTTGTGCGGCAAACCACGATTTTTCTTATGCTTCTGTCGGCATCTGGTTAATATGCATGGTTAGATTGTGACGTTTATGGAAATTTAAGATGTCGTCAGAAAGCAGTACCGTAGAAATCCCCAGCGCGGCCGCACAATTTCGGGAAGGTGCCATCGCCTGTTTGCCGACCATTGCCGGTTACTGGAGCATTGGATTTGCCGCAGGCGCGATTGGCACCCTGTCAGGCTTTAGCATGATGCAAATTGCCTTGCTGGCGGCAGCCCTGTATGCCGGCTCCGCGCAATTTCTGTTTTATTCACTCTGGGCGGCCGGTGCGGAAGGCATCTCCGTGGTATTGAGCATTTTACTGGTCAACTTGCGCTACCTGTTGATGAGCTCTTCAATGAGTGTTTTTTTCCGCGAGCAAACAACGCGCCAAAAGGTCATCAGTGGCTTATTGCTAACAGATGAAACCTTTGGCGTTGCCGTACAACGCGCTGCGCAGCAGGGGAAAATCCCCTTCGCCTGGATGTTCGGCCTCAATGTCACGGCCTGGCTGAATTGGATTATTGCGTGTCTGGTGGGCGCTGGCTTTGCCTCAGCACTGCCGCCTTCGCTGATGGCAGGATTGAGTTTCAGTCTGATTTCGATGTTTATTGGCCTGATCCTGATGACCTGGTTTGCCAGCCGCCGCAAAACGTTGGAAACGGTCTCGATCCTGATTGCTGTCGCCGTGACGCTGGTTACCACACCGCATATGGATGTGAGCGTGGTCGTGATTATTGCAGCATCAATTGCCGCCGCAATCGCCACGCTGGGATTACAACTGACGCGCAAAGAGGGAAATTAAGATGGAACGCAATATCTATATTACGTTGGCCGCCGCTGCCCTTGTCACCGCCGTTATGCGCGTTGCGCCTATTCTGCTGCTGTCACGCTTTCGGCTTGCTCCTTTGGCGCAACAGTGGTTAAGTTTTATTCCCTGCGCCATTATGGCCGCGATTGTCACCGTCGAGTTACTGGAAAAACCGGCACTGACCAGCAGCGGGATCAGCCTCTCGCTGCTTGCCGCCGCCCTGGCCGCGCTGGTGGGTATTGTCAGCCGTAGCCTGTTTGCTACGGTACTGGCAGGCATGGTGGCGTATGCTGGCTTAGGCTATTTACTCACTTAGGGTGCCAATAGCACCGAAGGAAAAAGAAAAAATGGATGTACAGATTCGCCCCGCCATCGTTGCCGACATCCCCGGCTTGTTTCACGTACGCACCTCGGTTACTGAAAACAAGATGACCCATGCAGAGCTTGCGGAACTCGGTATCACTGAAGCGGCGATAGTCGAGATGATCACTGCGGACGTTTGTGCCTGGGTCGCGGCACGAGGCCGTGACATCATTGGCTTTTCTATGATTTTGCCTGCCGATGGCTGTTTGTTTGCCGCCTTTATTCTGCCCGAAGCCGAAGGTATGGGATTGGGCAAACGTCTGGTGGCCGCCGCTGAGCAGGCACTGTTTACTCAGCACGCCATGATTTGGCTGGAGACCGGTAAAAACACGCGCGCCGCCGGATTTTATCGTCATCTTGGTTGGGAGAATGAAACGGATATCGGTGACGGTGATATCCGTTTAGAGAAACGCCGACCTTAGAACCCGATGCCGACTGAAAACACCAGGGTGCGATTGGGGTGGCTACGGTAATTTTCGTACTGGTGATAGAACAGTACATACCCACTGGTCGCAAACGTCGATCGCACGCCAAACCGTGTGAAAGTGCCTTTATCACTGGATTGATACTGCGGATTCGCCGTATTACTCAGGTCATTAAATACCACATGAATGCGGCTCTCCCCGAGTGCGCCAAATACGTACAGTTGCTTTTGCAGTTGGAAAGTGGGTCCAACGGCGATGTAACTGTATGAAGCGCTGTTATGGAAGTAAACATCCCCATCCCGTGCCTGGCTCTCTCCTGTGCTCTTCTGATAGGTGAGTGCAAGACCTGGCAGGCTTTCATCCGGCAGGTAATAACAATCCAGATTGCGGGACACAAAGTGATCTTCATTACTGTGGTGCAGCAGCGATTGTGTTGATTTGTCACATTGAACGCTGGCCTGAGCGGCCATCGACAATAGCAGCAACGCCAAAACAGATAACAGGTGCATAGTCTTTTCCCCTAATGCGTTAATACGGGGATTAACGTGATGCATTTTTAACATAGCGACTCAGTAAGAGCCCGGCTAATCCAGCATAGAGTGGCAGTAAAATCCACGATTGAAAGTCAATATCAAAGCAATTGTGGAAGATCTGAATATTCGACAAAATCGTGAACAAGCTTAAAGAAAAGCACCCCAGTGAACACATCAACAAATACTTGCTTTGCTGTAAGGTAAACAACTTATATTTGCGGATATCGCGGAAGAAAAAATACATCATTAGCAAAATGTAACAAATTAGCAGGTCATTCAGGAGAATTTTCCCTGCCAGGTCCAGGCGTGTAAGGTCACGATAGGCCGGATACTCACCAAAGGTAATCACAAAAATATCAATCAGTGGCAGTAAGATGAGACACGGCAAGATCGCCCATTCCATACGTAAGCACAGCTTTTTCAGCTTGGCATTGGTAGTCATTTTTTCCCTAAATCACTGCAGGCAACAAATAAATTTTACACTGTTTTTCTATTAGGGGCGTAATTTAACGCGGTATCTAAGAATCTACAACGCCTGTGCGGGGAAAATAAAATGCTATACAACATGAATTATTTCAATTCAATCAATGTGATAGTTTTATAATTCATTATCTATAAGTTAATCATATTGCTACAGAATATCCTTTCCGTTTATCCGCAGTTTAAGGAACAGAAAAATAGCCGACATGAAATAACGAAGGCAATGATTAGCCTGATAATAAAATAATGCGCGTGGCGATCAACGTCTGCAGCCGAATATTGCCGGACAGAATCTTCCTGGTACACAGGTGTTAATGGGTAGACAGCAGCAGAAAAATAAGCGGTTGTCCGAATCATCGTTCATCGTGGTCAGGATGCATTACATCGCGGCTCAGAAAGGTTACACTCCGTCTGTCTCCTCCACCGTATCATCCGCTAAGATTGAGAACCGAAGACATGTACCAAAACTACAACCAGCGTGTTCATTTCTACTATTGCATTCTGGTCGCGTTAAAGATGCATGGTTTGTCCCGGCAGGCGGGCGGTGTGCGCGGAAAGAATAATTTCTTGCTGAAGTGGCTACGCAATGCACAGCGCAATAACCTGTTTGCTGCCGACATTAACAGCGAAATTGAGTGGCTGCGGGATAAAATCATTCGCGCAGGCTACGATGTGGATCATGAGCCCATGCTGGCATTTGTGTATCAGACAGCGAAGCGTGGCAGCAACCTGAAAGTGGGCTTGTAACGCAGCGGAGCGTGAAACGGCTCGCTCCGCTGATGAAGACAGGCCAGGATAAAGCCCGTTTCAGGTTACAGTTTTCCTGCCGATTTTAATGCTTTGTTCATTAGAGGCACCGTCATCGTGAGCATACAAACAAAATAGACCGCTTCTGCCAACCCGGTGAACGGGAACAGGCGAAGGTTCAACTCTTTGTGCGCCTGGAAATAGTATTTTTTTGCCGCACGCTGATTTTTATTGCCAATCACTTTGGTGACTTTATAGATAGAGCGTTTTTTCTCGGGAATAATGTTTTTCTTCACTATCGCAATCAGTAACAACATTGCAAATTCGGCTTCAATCAAATCTGCAATTTTATTCTCATCCAAACTGGTGCTTAACGTGCCTTCCGCATACTTATTATAAAGATAAATCGGCATTGTGGAGATGTAAAAGCTGTCATTCTTTAATAGATTTCGCTTAATGAAATGTACGTTAAAAACGTTATCTTCTCCGTAAGTCATCCCGTTTTGGAAACGCAACTGCCCTATCGCCTCGCGGCTATAGATTTTATTCCATAAATAGGTGATGTCATTTTTTCTGCCGAAACTGTTGTAGTTTTTAAGGTACGCTTCACCACTTAAACACTCATCGGTTTCATGCATGACCTTTACCCGGCGTTGTGTGCCCACATAAAAGCGGTCATGGGAGAATGAAAAGACCAATCCCGGTTTATTTTCGATAAAATCGGGCAGCGTTGCGGCTTCCGGCAACACTTCATCATCGGGATCGCAGAACCAAACATAACGAGAGCACGCAAGATCTAAACCGGTGTTACGGGCGGCGGATACACCGCCATTGGGCTGAGTCACGATGTAGACGTTGGGCAGCACCCGCTCGCTGAGTACCCTTTCACACACCTGCAGAGTATTGTCCGTCGATCCATCATTAATCAAAATAATGTTGAAATGATGGGCAGGCAACAGTGAAACACTCTTGATAAAGGCTTCGATATAATCCTGTTTGTTATAAACAGGGCAAATAATATCAATGCTTTTTTCTGACAAATTCAGCTGATGCTGATGCATAGCGTTTCCTTCAATCAATAAATTTGCCGTGTTATATGCAGTAAACGAACGCGCAAAAATGTTTGCTGGCATACTTTTATGTGTATAAACCACAGGGATGCTGCAAAGAAATAAAGGCAACACTATTGTGGTGAAATGATTTATATTTTTATCTTTTTAATGACCGCTTTTGCCGTACCATTCTAAACAAGAATAAAGGTAGAATGTTCCCTGCTATTATTAACAGGTGCAACAGGCGTTAGCAATTGCCCCGTCTGGGCCAGATTCTTTTTTAGGAATGATGCTATGCAGGTAAAAAGTCGTAAAGTCGCAAGAAAAAGGAGGGTGTAAAAACGCGCCTCTTTTTCTCTGTGAAATAATGGCGCTGTTATTTTTTTAATGAATACCGAAAGACGGGAAGACAGTGTTACTTTTCGATTAAAAAGCGGGCCAATCGATATTCAGTAAATCCTGCATGAAGCAGGAAGTGAAAGGCGCGCACCGACCACAAGCAACAGCGGCCAGAATACGCGCATCAACCGTTTTTCGGATTTAGCCCTTCTCCGCCTCCGTGGCCACGAAGGCAGGCTTATTTTTGGTGACCAGATAAGCGACCTTGGTCACTTCATCCGTTTCTGTAGTGATATCCAGTGCTGGGATGGTGACACGGCCAAAACCAAACAGTGTGGGGACATAACCCGCGATTTGGTGTTTGCCTTCGGACACCTGAAATTGTCTGTTCTCCCCTTTTACTAAAGGACCGGCTTCCTTACCGTCAATGGTCAAAAAGATTTTGGAACCATCATCACTGGCCGTCACGATGTGGGACACATCAATTACCGTTGGCCCGCTGAAGGTCACTTCCGTTTCTTCAGTCTGCGGTGCAACAGGCTCAGATTGTGCTTGTGTGTCGACAGGTTTTTTCAGCACAGAGCATCCCGCAAGGGCGAGCGCGATCAAGGCAAAGACAGAACGACGATACAACATAGTAACAGCACTTCCTCCTGGTAAATGAACGCCCATTTTACGCCAGTGTCGCCAACCTTGTAACGGTGAATTCATCAGGTTGTTCCGAATTGACGCACCAAAACATTCAACCAGCAAAATCTGACGCTGCTCACAGTGTTGTGCTATACATCATCGTGCGATTTACAGGACATGTCAGCCTGAGCCATCAGGTCACAATGGAACAAGAGGTCATTAATGCGATTCAAAGGTCTGACAATGGGATTTTTCCTTCTGATTTTGGCGGCGGTCACCGTGGCCTTTTTCGATGTGTTAAAGCCCTACTTTTCACCCATTTTATGGGCTGCTATTTTGGCGGTGATTTTCCATCCCCTCAAAGGCTGGTTGCGCGCTAAATTCAACGATCGCAACGGCCTGGCGGCACTGGTGACGTTGCTCATTATCTGCCTGATTGTGTTCACCCCGCTTGCCATTATTGCTTCTTCGATGGCGATCGAAATCAACACGGTTTACACCAAGCTGCAGGACAGCGGTGCGCAGTTTCCCGTGGTGTTGTCACAAGTCCTTGAACACTTACCCGGATGGGCGCGCGAATTTTTAGCCGGACACGATTTAGACAACGCCAATGCCATTCAGCAAAAACTGTCTGAATTTGCGCTCAAAGGCGGCCAATACCTTGCCGGTAGCGTGTTTTTAATCAGTAAAGGGACGTTCACCTTTACCGTCGGCTTTGGTGTGATGCTGTACCTGCTGTTTTTCTTATTGAAAGACGGTTCATGGCTGGTGCATCAAATTCTGGAAACCCTGCCACTGTCGAATTACGTTAAACATCACCTGTTTATGAAGTTTGCCGCCGTTTCGCGGGCGACCGTGAAAGGCACGGTGGTGGTTGCGGTGGTGCAAGGGACATTGGGCGGATTGGCGTTCTGGTTTGTCGGCATTGATGGCAGCTTGTTATGGGGCACATTAATGGCGTTCTTATCTCTGATCCCGGCCGTAGGTTCCGCCATTATCTGGGTGCCCGCCGCTATTTTCTTCTTCGCCACTAACGCACTGTGGCAAGCCCTCTTTATTGTGGTTTTCTTTGTGGTGGTCATTGGCCTGGTGGACAATATTTTGCGCCCTTTATTGGTGGGCAAAGACACCAAAATGCCGGATTACCTGATTCTGATCACCACGTTGGGCGGAATGGAAATTTACGGTATCAATGGATTCGTTATTGGCCCACTGATCGCCGCCCTGTTTATCGCCTGCTGGAATTTACTGTCCGGACGTGACAACCGCGATAACGTTGAAGAGATTGATGATGCGTTTTTTGAAGAAGCCAAAGCGCACGCCGAAAATCAGTCTGATAAAACCTAACAGAAAGCCGCCCACAGGGTCTCCGTGGGCGGCTGAGGAAGTGTTGCGCAGGGATGCGCGCAATCACTTTTATTTCAAAGTCAAAACCCGCCAACCCGTTGCCCCCATTATGCGGTAGCAAAATCAAACAGCAGGCCTGGGCGCTCATTGCTAAGCCTGGCACGAGTTTAAAGCAAACGCTTCAGTCTGAACGTCCGGGGGAAATCACCAAAATCATGATAATAGAGCTTGATAAGCCCCTGATGATCCCAACGGGTATCCCCCCTCACATAGCAGCGGCAAGTCGGCGAATACCTTCCCGCAGAACCTCTGGCGGATGACTGGCAAAGCCAAGCAGGATACCTTCGCGAGGGAGAGGACGCTGGCAATAACGTGCAAAGGATTGTATCCCCATTCCTAGCTGGGCGGCTTTTGCTTCCACTTCTTTACCCTGAAGACCGTTATGTAACCAGCAAACCAGATGAATGCCAGAGTCAGACGGATGAACAGTCATCTTTCCCCCTAAGAACTCCTCAATCGCTGCCGTGAGAGAAGCTTTTCGCTCAAAACAGGCTTTGCGGATACGTCTAACATGGCTGGCATAGTGCCCCTCTTCAATGAAATGCGCTAAAACCGCCTGCTCCAGATAGCCGTTACAGAGATCGGAAAAATATCGGGTAATCATAAATTGTTCGCGTAAGGCAGGGGGTATCACCAGAAAGCCCACGCGAAATTCCGGATACATCATCTTGGAAAAACTGCCTGCATAGATAACCCGGTGGTGCTTATCGAGCCCCTGTAACGCCTGCAGTGAGCGCGAGGCATAGCGAAACTCACTGTTATAATCATCTTCGAAAATCCACGCCTGATTTTCCTGAGCCCATTCCAGTAGTGCCAGCCTTCGTGACAGACTAAGCGTTCCCCCCAGAGGAAACTGATGGGACGGGGCAGTGTAGACCAGTTTAGCATCGGGATAATGCAGTATACCGTCGTGTATATCCATCCCGTTGTCGTCCACCCGTACCGGTCTGACATTCGCGCCAACTGAGCTGAAAGCGCCTCTGGCGCCGTTATAGCCAGGGTCATCCAGCCACACCTCATTCCCGGGCGAGAGCAACGCTCGCGAGGTGATATTGAGAGCCTGCTGGATACCATTAACAATGATCACCTGGCTTTCATCACAGTTCACCCCACGGGTTGCCTGAATATACTTACTGACAGCGCGCCGGAGTGGCGCATAGCCAGCGACGTGGGTGTGCAGTCCAAGTTCACGTCTGGATTGTCGCCAAGTACGACCAAGCAACCGCCCCCAAAGTTCATGAGGAAAGAGGTCGATACATCCAACGCCTACGGTAAACAGGCGATTAATGCTGGCCTCTTTATGACTTTCATTCCACAGCGGAAGTAGTGCAGCAATGTCAGGATTGATTTGGCCGTCGACAGACTGAGATTTAGTTACATGCGTCAGAGGCCTGGTTCCACTCAGCGGCCCTTCGGGAGCACTTGTTGACACGAAGGTTCCGGCACCTTTACGCGTTTCCAGATAACCCTCAGCCATTAGGCGATCAAAAGCAGCGATAACGGAGTTGCGGGAAATGGACATCATCTCAGCCAGCGCCCGACTTGAGGGGACCCGTGAATCTGCGGCAAGGCGGCCTTCCAGAATGGCATCACGGAGCACACTGTAAAGCGCATCTTTTATCACGCCTTTAGGGAGTAACATGTCGTTAAACAGCGGTGCAATGGTTCTCTTCATGGGCAACTTAGAAGCTCAGCAAAAAAAGTGGACCCTATAAATATACAAAAAGTGCCCCTTACAGGGAACCATTGTGGTGGATAGAATATTGTTAACCGAGAAAATGTGGTTTCTATGATTAAGGATGGAAAACGGATGAGCAATGAATTCACAAATGCTGAATCAGCAAAAATAAGCATTCAGCCCGCTACAGAGAGCGACTACGCGCAGTGGCTGCCACTGTGGAAGCGTTATCAGGAATTCTATCGTGTAGATATTCCTGACAACACAACACGGACCACCTGGACACGCTTCTTCACACCGCATGAGCCGATTTATTGCGCAGTGGCTAAATATGAGGGAAAAATTATCGGTCTGGTTCATTACCTGTTTCATCGTTCAACCTGGCAGGAAATGGATTACTGTTATCTTGAAGATCTCTACGTTAACCCAGATGTCCGGGGCAAACAGATTGGCAGACAGCTTATTGAGTATGTGCAACAGCAGGCCCGAAAACGACATGCTTCACGTCTTTACTGGCACACCCATGAAACAAATCTGCGTGGCCAGCGTCTTTATGACTGGGTGGCAAAGAAAAGTGGCATGATTGAATATCAGATGCCGCTGCGTTAACGCGTTCAGCCCGTTGCAGTAATGTCATGCAACAGGCCGATACCTGTCTTAACCTCTTTCGCCCCCCTTAACCCAGCCGCCAGCAACGGAGACTGGGTCGTAAGGATTATCCTCGCTGCTCTGCCAGGCGGAACTGCGCCGCGGTCTGCGCCATCTGCGAGGCTTGATCTTCCAGAGAATTGGCCGCCGCTGACATCTCCTGAACCAGTGCAGCATTTTGTTGGGTAACGCCATCCATTTCATTGACGGCAACCGTGACCTGGCTGATACCGCGCGCCTGTTCATCTGAGGCGGTGACAATCTCGCCGATGATGGTGCGCACGGCATTGACCGCTTCGGTCATCTCGCCCATGGTTTTACCCGCATCACGTACCAACAGCACGCCACTGTCAACCCGCTGGCTGGATTCGGCGATCAACGTCGCAATGTCTTTCACCGCGCTGGCACTGCGTTGGGCCAGGTTACGCACTTCTGCTGCCACTACCGCAAAACCACGGCCTTGTTCACCCGCACGCGCGGCTTCTACGGCGGCATTCAGCGCCAGGATATTGGTTTGGAAGGCAATGCCATTAATAATGGCGGTGATGTCACCGATCTTTTTCGCACTGTCATCGATTTGCGCCATGGTTTGCACCACTTCACTGACTAGGGTTTCACCCCGCCCCGCAATTTGCGTTGCGTTGTCGGTCAGGCGCGTCGCCTGATGGGCATTTTCTGCGTTATGTTTCACGGTCGCGGTAATCTGCTCCATACTGGCTGCCGTTTCCTCCAGCGCCGCCGCTTGCTGTTCGGTGCGCGAAGCCAGATTGAGGTTGCCGCTGGCAATCTCTCCGGCCCCCTGACGTACTGACAAGCTGGCGCTTTGAATCTGACTCACCATCGCCTGAAGCTGCTGCTGCATGGTATGCAGAGCATAAAACAGGCTGTGGCGATCGTGCGCTTTCAGCGCAATCGCATTGTCCAGTCGTCCTTGCGCTACCGCCAGTGCGATGTCTGCTGCGGCACGTGGCTCACCGCCTAAGGGTTTAAGGACAATGCGGCTAAAGACAATGCCCAATAACGCACTGACGATCAGGATGCTTAGGACCATCAACACAATTGCGTTAACCAACTGACGGTTAGCCGCCGCCATGACCTGGCTAACCGGGGCCGCCACGCCCAGATACCACACGTCAGGACTGTTACCGATATGTATCGGCTGCCAGGTGACCAGACTGTCTTCACCTAAAAACGCATCAGATTGCTCCACAACCTGTTGGCGAAGCTCACTGACCGGAACCGGCCACGGCTTATTGTTTTGCTCACTGTCCGGTGATGATATGACCTTACCCGCGCTGGACAGCAGCACAGCGTAACCGCCGCCCTGCCATGGCTTAATCTGGTTGACGTTGTTCTGCAACGCATTGAGTGAGATATCCGCCGTGACCACACCCCATAATTTATTTCTGTCGATAATCGGCGTCGCGACCGAGGTGACCAGCGTCGGCACGCCATTAGAGACATAGCTGTAAGGCTCTGTCGCCAGATCTTTGTGTGTTTTTTGCGGGACCAAATAGTAATCGCCCTGACCCGGAGTCAAATAGGTCATCAAGGGATGCATGCGATAATTGCCGCTTTTATCGGCATCCACATACCAGGCGTAGCGCCCGCCTGGCGCTTGCCCAGGCTGGGTGGCGAACTCCTCATCACGACCATCAAACACGTTCTTCTCGAAGATCACCGATACCGAGAGAAAGTGAGGATTAGCACGCAAGGCGTACTCGGTCATTTTATCCACCACTTGCCGATCGCGAATATTGGCTGCCGGCAGTGCGATGAGTCCCTGCCCCAAATTACGGGCAACATCGCGGGCATGATTAAAGGTCTGTTCAACTTCCAGCGCTTTCGATTGGGCAATTTGTTGTAAATACTCCATCGCCAGTGACTTCTGTGCCTGGCTGGATTGCCAACTCAGCACACCAATAGTGACGACAAAGCCCAACGTGATGGTTAATGCGCCCGTTAGCAGCATTTGCGCGCGGGTACTCATGGTTCTTTTGGGGATCGAGCGGTTCATGAAGACTCTCCTGGCGTTGTCCTCTGACTTCAAAATGGTGCAATGCAGTTGCCCTGCTCCCTTTCTATCGGCCTGCCCGGTTTTAACTTGATTGTAACAAACGCAATCCAGCAGTTTATTTTGTGAACACAATCACAATTTTCATCAAGTTTTAGGTCTTGATGCCGATCACGTTAGCGCTGAACGGACGGCACGGCGTTACGCGCCGGGAAAAATAAGCCAGCCCGCAGCGTTGTTTAACTTTATTGAGGAAATACGCTATGGCATCTGTGAGGAATTTGAGAGTCGGCGTGCGTCTTGGCGCCGCCTTTGGATTGGTGATTTTATTGCTGTTTGTGGTGGGTGCCACGGCAATACGTAAAACCAGCAGCATTAACGATGCCGTCGATCGCATCGTGAATGATCGCTATGTCAAAGTCAGACTGGCCTTTGATGTGCGTGACGGTGTCAACGATCAAATTAAATACCTACGTGGCATGGTGATTGATGCCGATCGGCCCGCTTACAACACCAAGCGTTATGGTCAACTGGACGACGCTACCCGTAAAACGGATCTCGCCATCGAGGCCATCGCGAAATTACAAACCACGGCGGCGGGACAGCAAAAAATTCATGCGTTACGCGAAGTGGGTGAACAGTTTGCTCAGGCAAAACAGGCGCTGTTAACACTGATTAAAGCCGGTGATGAAAGTGCGGCATCAGAATATGTGTTGCGTAAAATCACCCCCGCGCAGAATGCCTTTTTAGACGCCGCCGTCGCGTTTGCCGATTCGCAGTCCACTCAGTTACAAGCGGAAGGCGCGCGCGCCGTCGCCGAGGGCACTACCGCGATTCAGGTCACGCTGATTTTTTCCATTCTGGCAATAATTGCAGCGCTGGTGCTGGGCTTCTTTTTAACCCGTTCGATTGTCCGGCCTTTACGCATTGCCGTGGATATTGCCGAGAACGTGGCCGCGGGTGACTTACGCACGCAGATTATCGTGCGTTCAAAAGATGAAACCGGCCAGCTCATGTTAGCGTTGAAGCACATGAACGATAACTTGCTGGGCATGATTTCTGAGGTGCGGGGTGGCACCGAGTTAATTGCAACGGCTTCCGGTCAGATATCTGCCGGGAATATGGATCTCTCCTCACGCACAGAGCAGCAAGCCAGTTCGCTGGAGGAAACCGCGTCGGCGATGGAAGAGATGACGGCTACCGTACGTCAGAATGCTGAAAATGCGCGTCAGGCCAATCAACTCGCGGCCAGCGCATCAGAAATAGCCGTGCAAAGCGGCGAAGCGGTACGCCATGTGGTGACCACCATGGAACGTATTCAGTCCTCTTCAAAAAAGATTGAGGACATTATCAGCGTTATTGATGGCATCGCCTTCCAGACCAATATACTGGCACTGAATGCCGCAGTGGAAGCAGCGCGAGCAGGCGAACAAGGGCGCGGTTTTGCCGTGGTGGCAACGGAAGTCCGCAATCTGGCACAGCGCTCTGCGGCAGCGGCGAAAGAGATTGCGCAATTGATTGAGGAATCCGTAGGCAGCGTGGAAGAAGGCACCCGACAAGTTGCGCGGGCAGGCAGTACCATGGATGAGGTGTTGAGCAGCGTGCAGAATGTGACCACCTTAATGGCTGAAATCTCCACCGCCAGTGCAGAACAAAGCAGTGGAATCAATGAGATCAACAGCGCGATTACGCAAATGGATTTGGTCACCCAACAAAATGCCGCCCTGGTGCATCAGTCGGCGGCGGCGGCACAATCCATGCAGGAGCAATCAGTGCAGCTTGCGCAGTCACTGCGTCGCTTCCAGGTGGCTTAGCCGCTAAAAAGCATAAAAAAAAGCGAGACAGGTGAACAACTGTCTCGCCAAAAACAAACATGACGCATAGCTTCAAGGATAATAAATAACGATTACAGCACGGCCTCCAGCAGCCATACCCAGCACACCAGGCTGTAAGCGAGGACCGCAAGCCAGCCGACAGTTTTCAGACGAATTTGGACGGTGTTTTTCAGATTCAACATTAATGTGCTCATTAGATTTCCTGTCATTGTTTCGCTTGTCTTTATGCCGGTCATTACCGCGGAATCACATAACAGATGCGGACTGACGGGCCTCTCTTTGCATGACAAGAATTTTCCCACAGACCGAATAAAACGCAGACAAGACCTGTCTTGTATTGGCAATTTTTGTTTTTTATTTGAACAATAATTCCCAGATAACGAATTATTAGCAGATTATTTATCAAGCAATGCTGGATGATAAATGCGCAAAAACGCCGCATTTCAGTGTGATGGCGATCCCAAATTAGGCTGAAACGTTAACAACGGGTATACTTTCAAACCGACACCATCAAGGAATCCGGATGCATGTGTCGTGATGATCGTGTCGATCATCATGTTTTCATTTACCGCTGCTACGCTTAGTGGCAGTCGAAAACAGTATATAAAAACAGATTACAGGGTGTTCTATATGAAACTACGTAGGAAGCGTGTAAAACCAATTGGTTTGAAGGACGTAACCATCATTGATGATGCCAGATTGAAAAAAGCCATTACCGCAGCGTCACTGGGCAATGCGATGGAATGGTTTGATTTCGGGGTGTATGGCTTCGTTGCTTATGCTTTAGGTAAGGTGTTTTTCCCTGGTGCCGATCCCGGCGTTCAGATGATTGCGGCACTCGCCACCTTCTCGGTCCCCTTTCTGATTCGCCCATTAGGCGGCTTGTTCTTTGGGATGCTGGGCGACAAGTATGGCCGCCAGCGGATCCTGGCGATTACCATCGTCATCATGTCTCTCAGTACCTTTGCCATAGGACTGATTCCCTCCTATGCCTCAATCGGCATCTGGGCACCGATTCTGCTTTTGCTGTGTAAGATGGCGCAAGGGTTCTCGGTGGGCGGTGAGTATACTGGCGCCTCCATCTTTGTAGCGGAGTATTCGCCCGACCGTAAACGCGGCTTTATGGGCAGTTGGCTGGACTTTGGTTCTATTGCAGGCTTCGTGCTGGGCGCTGGCGTGGTAGTACTTATTTCGTCGGTGGTCGGTGAAGAGAGCTTCCTGGCATGGGGCTGGCGTATTCCCTTCTTCCTTGCTCTGCCGTTGGGTCTGATCGGTTTGTATCTGCGCCATGCGCTGGAAGAAACGCCGGCGTTCCAACAGCATGTTGAAAAACTGGAACAAGGTGACCGTGAAGGTCTCAGCCAGGGGCCGCAAGTCTCGTTTAAAGAGATTGCCACTAAGCACTGGAAAAGCCTGCTGACCTGTATTGGTCTGGTGATTGCCACCAACGTGACCTATTACATGCTGCTCACTTATATGCCCAGTTATTTGTCACATAACCTGCACTACTCAGAAGATCACGGCGTACTGATTATTATCGCTATCATGCTGGGTATGCTGTTTGTGCAACCAGTGATGGGCTTGCTGAGTGACCGCTTTGGCCGTCGTCCGTTTGTGTTGATTGGCAGCATTGCGCTGTTCTTCCTGGCCATACCGGCGTTCTGGTTAATCAACAGCGGCTCGCTGGGGCTGATTTTTGCCGGTTTACTGCTGCTGGCCGTGATCCTGAACGCCTTTACGGGTGTGATGGCTTCAACACTGCCCGCCTTGTTCCCTACGCACATCCGTTATAGCGCGTTGGCCAGTGCCTTCAATATTTCGGTGCTGATTGCCGGTTTAACGCCAACCGCAGCAGCCTGGCTGGTGGAATATACGCAAGACCTGTATATGCCCGCTTACTATTTGATGGTGATTGCGGTTATTGGCTTTATTACCGCGGTTACCATGCGTGAAACGGCCAATAAACCGTTGCGCGGCGCAACCCCTGCGGCATCGGATATGCAGGAAGCCCGCGAAATTCTGCGTGAACACCACGACAATATCGAAAGCAAAATTGAAGATATTGATGAGCAGATTAAAGAGCTGGAAGCGAAACGCCGTAATTTGGTGGATCAACATCCCCGCATTAACGAGTAACGTAAGCTAACTGACCAAGGCGAGCGCAATGCTCGCCTTTTTATTGGCTAGCTTTTTCCAATGAACAATGAAATCAGCCCGGCGGCAATCAACGGCCCAACCGGCACGCCACGAAACAGCGACACACCGATAATCGTGCCAATCAGTAAGCCCCCCACAATGGTCGGCTGACTGCTCATTAAAGACACTCCGCGCCCTCCCACCCAGGAGACAAAAATCCCTATTGCGATGGCTAACAGTGATTTCCAGTGCAAAAACGAATGCAGTAAGGTGCTGCTGGGCAGCGAACCACTGGCAATCGGTGCCATCACCCCAACCGTCAATACAATGATACCGATGGTAATGCCCTGCTTTTCAATCCACGGGAAAGCCTGATTCAGCGGCGTCATGCGGATGACGATCAGGACCAGTAGCGCAATCGCCACGGTGATGTTGTGGCTGAAAAAACTCAGCGCGGTGAGTATCAGTAAAATTACGAGCGTCAGATCAAAAGGCATCACATCCACAGTCCAAAAATTTACAATGAATTTACAGAGTAAAGATTCATGCCGCAGATTGCTTCTGTTTTTTCACTGTATCTCGCGCACCAAAATTGGGCAAACGCACACTTTTCGCGCCCTGCATAATCCCAATACAGCGCGAAAATAGAAACTTTCGTTGCAACAGCCCGCCGTTAGCCTGGTACGAATGTTGCAGTCTTCTGTGTATTGCAGAAGGAGAACATCATGAAAGCGATTGTTATTGGCGGGGGCATTGGTGGATTAAGTGCAGCATTGGCGCTGAAACGCGTCGGGATTGAGGCCCATGTCTACGAAGCCGTGACAGAAATTAAACCGGTGGGTGCGGCCATCTCTATCTGGCCCAACGGTGTGAAATGCTTGAACTGGCTGGGACTCAACGCTGCTATACAACGGATTGGCGGTCCCTTAAACAGCATGGCATACCGTGACCATCTCAGTGATGTCACCCTGACGGAATTCAGCCTTGAGCCATTGGTCAATGCGGTAGGAGAAAGGCCGTATCCGGTCGCCCGTGCAGAATTACAAAACCTGTTGCTCAACGCCTGGGACAGTGAGCAGATAACCTTCGGTAAACGCGTGAGCCAGGTTGAAGCCACCGAGCAAGGCATCATCGCCTATTTTGACGATGGCAGCCAGGCCCTGGGCGATTTTCTGGTGGCGGCTGACGGTACCCACTCGGTGATCCGCCCATGGGTAACCGGTGAAACCCGCGAGCGGCGCTATGCAGGCTATGTTAACTGGAATGGTTTGGTTGATATCGACAGCGCATTGGCCCCCAGCACACAGTGGACGACATGGGTGGGCGAAGGTAAGCGTGTTTCTTTGATGCCCGTTGCGGGAAATCGCTTCTACTTCTTCTTTGATGTCCCCCTGGATAAAGGACTTGCCGAAGATCGCAGCACTGCGCAAGCCGATTTACGCCGCTATTTTTCTGGCTGGGCTCCCCCCGTGCAGGCACTTATTGCACAACTCAATCCTGACACCACTAATCGTGTGGAGATCCACGATATTGAACCGTTCCAAACTCTGGTCAAGGGGCGAGTCGCCCTGCTCGGCGATGCCGCACACAGCACCACACCGGACATTGGTCAAGGCGGTTGCGCGGCGATGGAAGACGCGGTGGTGCTTGCCCAGGTGTTGCAAACCCATTCACTGGGTATCGAAGATGCCTTGTTGCGTTACCAGAACAAACGCGTGGAACGGGTAACCGATCTGGTGTTAAAAGCGCGCAAGCGCTGCGATATTACGCACGGCTTCGACAGCGTATTAACCGCAGCCTGGTACCAGGAGTTAAAAACCGAAACCGGTGAGCGCGTAATCAACGGTATGTGTGAAACAATTTTAGGTGGGCCATTGGGTTAGGTAACGCTCCGACCCGCCACGCAGGCACGCAGAACAAATATAAAGCCCGGTTCTGCGTGCTAAGGCTGTGGGAGGGATAACCCATTATGCAGTCAGACGTCAGACGTCATCGCTGCCGACTGCGGCCTATTTTGCTGTTGATAGACGGTGATGATTTCGGCAGCGATGGCAATGGCGATTTCTGCGGGCAATTTGCCCTTCACATCCGGCAGACCAACCGGACAACGCACCCTATCAAGCTGTGCTGTAGAAAAACCTTTTCCCGCCAGCCGATAGGCAAAACGTTGCCATTTGGTCATGGAGCCGATCAGCCCCACATAACGCGCATCACAGCGCTTTAAAATCGCCTCCGTTAACAGAAGATCCTGCGCGTGATCGTGCGTCATCACTACGTAATAGCTGTCGGCGGGCATATTCACCACCTGCTCAGTGGGATCGTCCACTTTGCACAGCGTCACGCCAGGCGGTGCCTCTTGCAACAACTCAGCACGCTCGTCCACCCAATAGACGTGACAGGGTAACGAACTCAATACCGTCACCAACGCTTTGCCAACGTGTCCGGCACCAAATACGGCAATGCGGGGTTGCTGCTGAATCACTGGCTCAAACAGTACCTGAGCCATTCCGCCACAGCACTGCCCAAGACGGGCACCCAGTGGAAAGGTTTCAGTGTGCGGTTCTGTTGCCTGCGCCGCTAACATCGCCCGCGCCTGTGCAATACTTTGGTATTCGAGATGCCCGCCGCCAATCGTGAGATATTGTGCCTGCTCAGTGACCACCATTTTCGTCCCCGCACCGCGTGGTACGGAACCACGATGATGCATCACCGTAAGCAATATACAGGGCTCGCGCTGCGCCTGTAGCGCTGCCAGGACACCGATCCAGTTATCGCTTTGCATAGCGCTGCCCTCGCTGTTGTTCTATACCCCAAAATACGCGCTCTGGCGTTGCCGGCGCATCCAGATGAGGATGCCGTTGATAATCGCCTACGCTGGCCACAGCATCTTGCAGCGCGCACCACACCGATATCCCCAGCATAAACGGCGGTTCGCCCACCGCTTTAGAATGAAACACGGTTTGCTGCGGATTTTTGCGGTTTTCAACCAGCCGCACCCGTAAATCCTCTGGCACATCAGCAATAGCAGGGATCTTGTAACTGGCGGGGCCATCCGTCATTAACCGCCCTTCTTGATTCCACACGAGCTCCTCACTGGTCAGCCAGCCCATGCCTTGAACAAAACCGCCTTCTATCTGGCCGATATCAATAGCCGGGTTTAACGACGCGCCAACGTCATGCAGAATATCGGCGCGTAACAACCGATACTCTCCGGTCAGCGTGTCGATGATGACCTCTGCGCAGGCCATACCGTAGGCGAAGTAATAAAAAGGGTTTCCGCGTCCGGCCGCGCGATCGTAGTGGATACCTGGCACGTTATAGAAACCGGTTGCCGATAGAGGTACCTGATGCAACCAGGCCATATGGGCAACATCGGCAAAGCTAAACCACTGTTCGCCCGCGCGCACGACCCCATTACGAAATACCACCTCTTCCGGCAAACAGTCGCACTGTTGCGAGAGCAGGTGCACCAGGCGTTCACGTAAGGTTTCAGCCGCATGCTGTGCGGCTTTCCCATTGAGATCCGCCCCGCTGGAGGCAGCCGTGGGTGACGTATTGGGGACTTTTCCTGTGTCGGTGGCGGTAATCTGAATGGTGTTGACGTCGATTTGTAGCACTTCCGCCACAATTTGCGCCACTTTGATATTTAAGCCCTGGCCCATTTCTGTACCGCCGTGATTTAACTGCACGGTGCCATCGGTATAAATCAGCAACAGTGCGCCGGCCTGATTCAGAAAGCTGGAGGTAAAAGAGATACCAAATTTCACCGGTGTCAGCGCCAGTCCTCGTTTTCGCACAGTATTACGCGCGTTCCATTGTGTTATCGCTTCGCGTCGTTGCAGATAGTCACAAGAGGCCATCAAATCCTCGGTCATCTCATGAAGTGCGTTATCTTCAATACGCTGGTGATAATGGGTGATATTTCGCGTGTGTTTATCGTAGTAATTGCGCCGTCTGACCTCCAGCGGGTCTAACGCCAGCCGACGCGCAATAGCATCCATAATTTGTTCAATAGCGACCATGCCCTGCGGCCCGCCAAAACCGCGAAAAGCGGTGTTCGAGGCCGTATTTGTACGGCAACGATAGCCCGTGATACGCGCATCGCCTAAATAATAGGCGTTATCCGCATGAAACATGGCGCGATCCACAATCGAACCAGAGAGATCCAGCGAATAGCCGCCATTTCCTGCCAGCTCAATCAGTACGCCACAAAAGCGGCCTTCACTGTCCACACCGACGTCATAACGCACGAAAAATGGATGGCGTTTACCTGTCAGTTGCATGTCATCACGCCGCGCAAGGCGCATTTTCACTGGCTTGCCCGTCAATCTTGCCACGACGGCACACAAGCAAGCGATACCCGCGGCCTGAGTCTCTTTACCGCCAAAACCGCCGCCCATGCGCCGCATATCAATGGTGACGCGGTTCAGGGTAATTCCCATCACCGAGGCCACCAACTTTTGGACCTCAGTGGGATTTTGCGTGGAGGCATAAACGGTTAACGCGTCATCTTCACCTGGGATCACGCAGGCAATCTGTGTTTCCAGATAGAAGTGCTCTTGTCCGCCGATATAAAACTCTCCTTGTAGACGGTGCGCCGCCCGTGCCAGTGCTGCCTCAGCGTCACCCTTTTGATGGACGTGAGGTTCTTGCAGAAAATCCTGCTCGGCAAGAGCCTGTTTCACATCCAATTGCGCAGGCAGAGGGTGGTAAGTGATGCGCGCCGCCTGCGCCCCCGCCCTGGCGGCTTCCGGGGTATTGGCTGCCACCGCCAACACCATCTGCCCCACATAGTGGACACACTCTTTCGCCAGCAGCGGATCTCCAGGTGCCAGTGGGCCGATATCCAACTCACCGGGCACCTCTTGCCAGCTTATAACCTGGACAACACCGGGAACCGCATAGCAGGGGGCGGTATCGATACTTAAGATCCGCGCATGAGCATGCTCGCTTAAGCGTGGTGCCAAATGCAGCATGCCGGGATATTCCAGGCGATCGTCAATATAGAGGGCTTCACCGCTGACATGTTTATCCGCGCTGTCGTGCTTTTGGTGACGACCAACGCCGCTGGCCAGGCCTTGCTGGAAGCGCTGTTTAAGCGCATCGGTATCGATTGTTGGGCGATTATGCGACATCGTCAGATACCTCTAATGGCTGGCTGTGGTCTTGCAAAGCAGCGAAATAACGCCGCAGCAGATTTTGCGCGACCGCCAGCCGATACGCACTGCTGCCACGAAAATCGGAGAGCGGTTGAAAATCCTGCGTTAACGCTGCGCAAGCTACCTCGAGCGTCTGTTCATTGAGTGGTTGTCCGTTCAGGGCTGCTTCGCACCCGGCGGCACGTTTGGGGATCGCGGCCATACCACCAAATGCAACACGCGGCGCACGCAGAACACCTTCGGTAAACTGAGCATTGAAAGTGCCACAAACGGTTGAAATATCGTCATCCTGCCGTTTGGAGACTTTCCAGGCGCGAAGCTGTGTCATCGCTGCCGGTTTGGGGATATGGATCGTACGAATAAATTCGCCTGGCCGCAGTTGGGTTTTACGATAATCCAGGAAGAAATCCGCTAACGCAACGCGCCGTAACTGCTCGCCTTGTTGCACAAGTAGCCAGGCGTCCAGCGCCAGCAACAGCGGAGGGATATCCCCAATCGGCGAGGCATTGGCAATGTTTCCGCCGCAGGTGCCTAGATTACGAATTTGCTGCGAAGCAAAGCGCTGCAACAGACGACCAAACGCTGGCAACATCGGTTGCAGAAAATGCGCCACGTCGGTTATCGGGGCGGCAGCACCAATAATGTAATGGTCATCTGATTGCGAACACTGCTGAAGCTCGGCTATCTGATGTAGAGCGATCAGCGCAGGCAAGGCGCGGAACTGTTGCGTGACCTGCAGCATTAAATCGGTGCCACCGGCAATAAGCTGGGCCTGCGGATTAGCCTGATACAGCGCTGCCAGTTGTGATACCGTTTTTGGCAGCCAGAGCTGATGTCCTGCCTCGTTGAGCGACTGCACGTCTGGGTTTGCCAGCGCCTGCAATTGCTGCACCGTCTGCTGTTCATTGCGCAGAAAAGTGTCGTTTAACGGCACCGCGCAGACTTTTATTGCCGCCTCAACGAGGGGGCGATAGCCCGTACAGCGACAAAGGTTGCCGCCAAGTGCCTCATTGATGGCATGGCGGTCAGGTGCGATCTCCTGTTTCGCCAGGGTGAAGACAGACATCACAAAACCCGGTGTACAGAAGCCGCACTGGGAAGCGTGGCAATCTGCCAGTGATTGTTGAACGGGGTGCAGTTGCGAGGACTGTTTTAGCGAATCGACGCTGAGTAACTGACAGCCTTGTAACTGGCTTATCGGCAGTAAACAACTGTTCGCGGACTCATAACGTATGCGCCCCGCCACCACACGCCCTAAAGCGACAGTGCAGGCGCCACAATCCCCCGAAGCGCACCCCTCTTTTGTGCCGGTCTGCTGCTGGCGGCGGCGCAACCAGTGCAGCACCGTCATATTAGGATCACACTGCGTTTCAGTCATTAACCTGTCGTGATACAGAAATTGAATCATGCAGCTTGCTCCTGTGTTGAACGCTGCCATGCACAACGCCCGTGAACCCACGTTTGCGCGATGTTACGGTCATCGCCTAATGTCATCAGCATAAACAACTGTTCCTCAACCGTTGTGCAGCGTTGCAGACGCAATTTTTGTAATGCGGAGACGGCGGGATCCAACACCACAAAATCGGCTTCTTTGCCCTCGGTAAAATTGCCAATGAAGCTGTCGAGATCGAGTGCCTGCGCAGCCCCCAATGTCGCGTGATACAGCGCTTCTGCCGCCGTCAAACGGTACTGCTGTAACTGACCTACTTTGTAGGCTTCTCCCAACGTTTGCAGCATATTAAAGGTGGTACCTGCACCGACATCGGTCCCCATTCCTATAGAGACCTGATGTCGCCATTTACTGTGCAAATCAAACAGACCGCTGCCTAAGAACAAATTCGACGTGGGGCAGAAAGCCACTGCCGACTGCGTTTTGTGCAGACAACACCATTCGCTCTCTTCAAGGTGAATGCCGTGCGCAAAAACGCTGCGGCGCCCGGTTAAACCGCGTTGATGATAGACATCCAGATAGTTTTGGCTGTCTGGAAATAGCGTTTTTACCCAGTTGACTTCATCGCGATTTTCACTCAGATGCGTATGTATCCAGACATCGGGCCAGGCCTGCTTGAGCGCATACACTTTCTCTAACAGCGCTGGTGAAGAGGTCGGTGCAAAACGCGGTGTCAAGGCATAGCCCAGACGGCCTCGTCGATGCCAGCGTTCAATTAACTCTCGCGTTTGTTGGTCACTCTGTTCCGGAGTTTCAAGCAGGTAATCGGGGGCATTGCGATCCATCATCACCTTACCGGCGATCAAACGCATATCGCGCCGCAGGGCTTCAGCAAACAGTGCATTCACTGATGCGGCATGTACCGTACCAAAGACCAGCGCACTGGTGGTTCCATTACTCAGCAACTGTTCAAGGAAGAAGGCCGCTATCCGCGCAGCATAGTCTGGGCAGTCAAACTGGCGCTCGGTGGGAAATGTGTAGTTTTCCAGCCAACTCAGCAGTTGCTCCCCAAATGCCCCTATCATTTCGGTTTGCGGATAGTGAATATGACAGTCGATAAAGCCCGGCACGATCAATTTGCCACTCAAGTCATGTTGCTCAACACAGTCATCCCACAGGTGATGCCCTGTTTCCCAAGGCAGCAGGCGGCTAATACGCCCTTCTTTAATGACCATGACACCATCCTCAATAATGCGGGTGACACCAGGTAATGCATCAACGTCATTAACCGTCTGCGTAAAATCGAAAAATGTGCCACGTATGACGCACTGTGTATGAGCTGACATAACGATTTCCCTAAGTGAATGTTCCACCCTACTGTTTATTACAGGTGATGGCCGTTATGACAAATTGCAAAGGTTGTGCCAACGCACAAATATACAAAAAACCAGAATATTCATACTGTTGTATAAATTTCTCTTTTTCCGTCAAAAATAAAAGTTAATCGTGTGCGCAATCGGTTGCCATTAATAGCAACCGATTGCAATGCCAGTCATTATTAATTTCCCACCGTTGTTTCTATTATTTGATCCCCAACTCTTGCACCTTAGATGCGCAATGACGCACAAATTCCGTGCACACAAATCTGTAAGCGTTCGTGTGAGGCTTGTCACACAGCAGTAGCGCTGTGCTAAGGTAATCGCATGTTGATAAATCCTTAAGGAACAGCCAGATGATTATTTTTGTAACGGGCGCCACGGCAGGTTTTGGTGAGAGCATCACGCGTCGTTTTATTGCAGAAGGTCACCAGGTGATTGCAACTGGCCGTCGGCAGACGCGCTTACAGGCCTTACGCGATGAGCTGGGAGAACGTCTGCTGACGCTGCAACTGGATGTGCGCGACCGTCAGGCAATCGATGAGGCCGTGGCCAATTTGCCAGCCGAGTGGCGCAATATCGATGTGCTGGTAAACAATGCCGGACTGGCATTAGGAATCGAACCGGCTCATCGCGCCAGCATCGAGGACTGGGAAGAGATGATCGATACCAATAATAAAGGGTTGGTCTATATGACACGGGCACTGCTGCCGCATATGGTGGAGCGCAATCGCGGGCATATTATCAATATGGGTTCGATCGCAGGAAGCTGGCCGTACGCAGGCGGTAACGTGTACGGGGCGACCAAGGCCTTTGTGCGCCAGTTCAGCCTCAACCTGCGTAGCGATTTGCACGGCACGGCGCTGCGCGTGACCGATATTGAACCGGGTTTGGTCGGGGGAACTGAGTTTTCCAACGTTCGATTTAAAGGCGATGACAGCAAAGCCGATAAAGTCTATGAAAACACCCAGGCATTGAGCGCAGAAGATGTGACCGAAGCCGTGTGGTGGGTGGCCACGTTACCTGCCCATGTGAATATCAATACGCTGGAAATGATGCCGGTCAGTCAGGCGCTGGCAGGATTGAGCATTCATCGCGGCTAAGTCTGTGCCCTCTGTTCATCGCTGACAGAGGGCGTTGTTCCCGCTAGCGTCCCCAACCTGCGACAATAATCAGCATGCCACTCAGCGCAACCAGCGCCCCGACCCAGTCAAATGTTGTCAGTTTTACCCCGTCGACAATGCGCAGCCACAGCAACGCGGTAAGCACATAAACACCACCGTAAGCCGCATACACACGCCCCGATGCCACCGGGTGCAGGGTGAGCAACCAAACAAATGCCGCCAGACTGAGCGCAGCAGGAACCAGCAGCCAGATCGTTGCCCCTTTCTTTAACCACAGCCAGGGTAAAAAACATCCGATAATTTCGGCCAGCGCAGTTAAAAAGAACAACAAAGTGGTTTTCACCATGGGATATTTACTCTCATTTAGTTAAACAGCGACATTTCTCAATCTGGTCATGAAATGTGCGCGAGTGATATACTTCACGCTGTGATACAGCCTGTACTCTTTGTTTCAAGGAATCCATTATGCAACAGACTCTTCGCCGCCATCTTATGCTCACGGTATTGCCGGTGATGCTGATTGGGGCTTTTGCTTTCTCACACTCGGCGCATGCCCGCACCGATCGCGTGATTATTGAAAATGGCAGCAACGCGCTGTCTAACGAGCAGGCCCGTCAGAATAAAGAGCAGTGGGATGATACACATCGTCTGCGCAATAAAGTTAACACACGCGCGGAGAAAGATTTTGATAAAGCCGATCATGCTGTCGACCGCCGCGATGCCTGTGACCAAAGCCTGAACGTCAACGCCTACTGGGAATCCAATACGTTGCGCTGCCTTGATCGCCGCACGGGTCGCCCTGTGGCACCTTGATTGCTATGATAATGACTGGCTCGTAAACAAAAGGATGATGTGATGAAAAAGCCTCTGTGGATTATCACCGCTGCGCTGTTCAGCTTGCCGGTCATCGCACACGCGTCGTGCGACAGTGTGAAAGCCGATATCGAACAAAAAATCATTCATAATGGCGTCCCCGCTTCGGGTTTCACGCTGACTATTGTCCCCAATGATGAAGTGGACAGTGCCGGCGGACAAGTGGTGGGCCATTGTGAAAACGACTCGCAAAAAATTGTTTATAAACGCATCACCTCCGAGACACAGACATTGCCCTCTGATGCCGGCACCTCTGAAGATTCCCCTTCGCCCTAGTCTTACCCTTCATCCTGTCGACACCGTCATTGTGACGGTGTCACTTAATCTTGCCAATATTTTCTCACTTCGCGTTAGCCCCCTTCATCACTGGGCTGCCTCTCTGTTTGCTTGATTTTTAAACGCCTCTTTTTGCGGGTAAAAGTTGCCTGTTTGAAAAGATCATTGCTATAGCTTTAAAACGCGTTTTCAACATTTACAGCAAGTTATGGAGGCCAGCTTCGCTTTTTTCCGCTTTCACACCCGGGTTGATAGCACTGTTCGATAAATGGTCATTTCATCCGTTTTATAACGGATTAACCCTGTAAATACCGTAGAAAAACAGACGTCTGCGGACGTCCCACTTAACTGTCATTCAGGGAGAATGTCCAATGCAGGATTCGACGTTACTGAAACGCGCAGGCTTAGCCGCGCTGTTTATCGTCGCCGTACTCGCCTTACTGGTGTGGGGTTTGGGGATTGATACCATTAAAGCCCGCCAGGTCGATTTACTCTATTTAGGACAGCAACATCTGACACTGGTCTTCTGGTCAATGTTGTTTGCGCTTGCGGTAGGCATTCCCAGCGGCATCTTACTCAGCCGCCCTTTTGCCCGCCGCTGGGCAGAGTATGTCATGCAAATCTTTAACGTTGGCAACACCTTACCGCCACTCGCGGTGCTGGCGCTGGCCATGGTGGTTATCGGCATCGGCGATCGCCCCGCGATTGTTGCCCTCTTCCTTGCTTCACTGTTGCCTATCGTTCGCAATACTTACTCGGGACTGTGTGCGGTGCCCGCTTCACTGATCGAAGCGGCAAACGGCATTGGCATGACCAAAGGCCAACGTTTACGCCAGGTGGAAATTCCCAATGCCTGGCCGGTGATTTTATCCGGTATTCGCATCGCCACGGCCATCAATGTGGGTACGGCCCCGCTGGCGTTCCTGATTGGTGCCAGTAGCTACGGCGAGCTCATTTTCCCTGGTATTTATCTGAACGACTTCCCCACGCTGATTCTGGGCGCCGCAGCGACCGCGCTGTTTGCGTTGATTCTCGATATGTTACTGGCTGGCCTTGGACGCATTGTTAGCCCACATACCGCCGCTTAACTGACGGAGATAACCATGTCTTTAGCAAAATGGATGACGCGTACGGCGGCCGTGGTGATGGCGAGTCTGGCGCTCTCAGGCTTTACCTCTGCTGCCCCCATTACGCTGGCCACCAAGAGTTTTACCGAACAGCACATTCTTTCTGCCATCACGGTGCAATGGCTACGTAAGAAAGGCTTTGAGGTCGAACCCAAAACCAATATTGCGACCACCATTGGCCGCAATGCCATGATCAACAAACAGATTGATATGACCTGGGAGTACACCGGGACATCACTGATTATTTTCAATCACATTGATAAGCCGATGTCGACCGAAGAAGGCTACCAGACGGTGAAGAAGTTGGACGCCAAACTGGGATTGGTCTGGTTAGATCCCGCGCCAATGAACAATACCTATGCCTTTGCCATGCAGCGTAAACGCGCCGAAGCAGAAGGCATTGAGACCATGTCGCAGTTAGTGGCCAAGATTGAGCAAGTGCGTCAAAACGATCCGGATAATAACTGGATGCTGGGCCTCGATTTAGAATTTTCCGGGCGCTCAGACGGCATGAAACCGTTGCAGAAAACCTACAACATGGTCCTGGATCGCCCGCAGATTCGCCAGATGGACCCGGGTCTGGTGTACAACGCCGTGCGTGACGGCTTTGTCGATGCTGGCCTTATCTATACCACGGATGGCCGTGTAAAAGGCTTTGATCTGAAAGTCTTACAGGACGATAAACACTTCTTCCCAAGCTATGCGGTGACGCCGGTAGTCCGTGCGGACACGCTGAAAGCCCATTCGGGTCTGGCGGAGGCGCTGAATGCGCTCTCTCCCCTGATTACCGATGATGCGATAACCGAACTGAACAAGCGTGTGGATATCGATCATCAGTCACCGCAGCAGGTGGCGCGTGATTTCCTGCAATCTAAAGGCATGCTTTAAGGAGGCGACCACATGGATACCGTTCACTATATGATCGACAACTGGCCGCATCTGATGAATCTGACCTTGCAACATCTGTGGTTGGTGATGGTCGCTGTTGGTCTTGCGATTGCCGTGGGTGTGCCGATTGGCATCCTGATCGTGCGTTTCAAATGGTTGGCGACGCCGGTTCTGGGCCTGGCAACCATTGTGCTCACCATTCCCTCTATCGCGCTGTTTGGCTTGATGATCCCGCTGTTTTCCCTGATTGGTCAGGGGATTGGCGTGGTGCCTGCTATCACCGCCGTGTTTCTGTATTCACTGTTGCCCATTATTCGCAATACGCATACCGCGTTGGAGAATCTGCCGGGCGGGCTGCGTGAAGCGGGTCGTGGCATTGGGATGACCTTCTGGCAGCGCCTGCGCTGGGTGGAAATCCCGGTGGCGTTGCCGGTGATTTTTGGCGGCATTCGTACTGCTGTGGTGATGAACGTTGGCGTGATGGCGATTGCCGCCGTGATTGGCGCTGGCGGACTGGGTCTGCTGCTGCTGGATGGTATCGGCGGCAGTGATATTCGTATGTTGATTGCTGGCGCGCTGATGATTTGCGTATTGGCCATCATTTTGGATTGGTTGCTGCACCGTTTGCAGTTAGCACTGACGCCCAAGGGGATTCGATAATGATTAAACTGGAAAATCTGACCAAAACGTTTAAACAGAAAAACGGCCAGACGTTTAATGCTGTCGATAACGTCAGCCTAAATGTGCCAGAAGGTGAAATGTGTATTCTGCTCGGCCCTTCTGGCTGCGGCAAAACCACCACATTGAAAATGATTAACCGCTTAATCGACCGCAGTAGCGGCAAGATTTGGATTAACGGTGAAGATACCGACCAAATGGATACGGTTTCGCTGCGCCGCAATATTGGCTATGTGATCCAGCAAATCGGCCTGTTCCCGAATATGACCATCGAAGAGAACATCACGGTGGTGCCCCGCATGCTGGGTTGGGACAAAAAGCGCTGTAAGGAACGCGCGACAGAGTTGATGAGCATGGTGGCGCTGGAGCCGGGAAAATACCTGAACCGTTATCCGAAAGAGTTATCCGGCGGACAGCAGCAACGTATTGGCGTTATTCGCGCGCTGGCGGCGGATCCACCGGTGCTGTTAATGGATGAACCCTTTGGTGCCGTTGACCCCATTAACCGTGAAGTGATTCAGAATGAGTTTTTACTGATGCAGCGGCAGTTGAAAAAGACGGTTATGCTGGTCAGCCATGATATCGATGAAGCACTCAAACTGGGCGATCGCATCGCCGTATTTGGACAAGGTAAAATCGTGCAGTGTGCCAGCCCCGATGAGCTGTTGGCGACGCCGCGCAATGACTTTGTTGGCTCGTTTGTCGGCCAGGACCGCACCCTAAAACGTCTGCTGCTGGTGCAGGCTGGTGATGTTACCGATCAACAACCCACCATCACGGTTCAAAAAAGCACGCCGCTGGAAGACGCCTTCGCCACCATGGATGATAACGATATGCGCTCCGTTACGGTGGTTGACGATGACGGCAAACCGCTCGGCTTTGTGAAACGTCGGGAAGCGCGGGGGACAACCGGTGTCTGTGCCGATAAGTTGCACACCTTCAAGGTCACCGGTAAAGCGGAAGAGAATCTGCGCATCGTGCTGTCAAAACTCTATGAGCACAATACGGTATGGATGCCGATTGTTGATGAAGACGGCCGCTACAGCGGTGAGATATCACAGGATTATATTGCCGATTATCTCAGCTCGGGGCGTACGCGCCGTAAATTAGGCGCGTAACCCCTGCGGCAAGGATGCCGCCCTATTTACAGGGCGCTGATATCGATGTAGCCGCGCAAGTCACGTTCGGCTGCCCGTGGCAAATAGGGTAATTCCCCTAATAACGGGGCCGGGATTTTCTCTTGCAACGCATGAATGATTTCAGCGTAGTGCGGCAGGCCAGGATTAATACGGTTTGCCACCCAACCGGCCAGTTTTAATCCATCTGCAATTACGGTTTCTGCGGTGAGTAATGCATGGCTGACGCAGCCCGGTTTAATACCCACCACCAGGATCACGGGAAGCTGCTGCGCAATTGCCCAGTCGCTTAATGGCTTACCGTCGTTGAGTAAGGTACGCCATCCCCCGCTGCCTTCAACAATCACGCAATCACTCTGCTCGGCAAGGGTTACCAGCCCTGACTGAAGTGCCTGGTGATCGATGCAAGTATCGCGGTTCAAACTGATTTCATCTTCTACCAGCGTAACCGGATTGATCTGCGCATAAGTCCATTCTGCACTGCTGTGTGCCTGCAGCAGCAAGGCATCCTGATTGCGCGGCCCGTGCTCTGTCATACGGCTGCCTTTGGCAACGGGCTTATACCCCGCCACGCGCTGTCCAGCCTCGGCGAATTTTTGCAGCAAAGCCAGTGACACCACGGTTTTTCCAACTTCGGTATCAGTACCTGTGACAAAGAAGCATTTTGTCATGCCTTCTCTCCTACCTGTGTGCAATTGATGATGTTTTGTTATGGATTGGCGGAGATTGTAGAGAAGTGCAAAACGGGAGGAGTTGCGATAGCGCAAGGTTTGTGTGCTTTAGTGAGAGAATTATCCCTGCAGTAAACGTATTAACAACGAACCATTATACAAGGCTTCCTTAACTAATGCCGCGCCGGGAATGGTGCCTGCATTCAGGAAATGGGTAGGTTCGATCACCAGGTGCTGCGTGTAGGTTGGCAGCGCCTGCTGCTGAATTGCGTCAAGGATAATCGGGTGCAAAATCGCCGCCTGTCGATTCAACGGTGAACCAATCAACAGTTTATTCGGATTAAATAAGTTCACCATAATAGCCAGAATGCGGCCAACGTTACGACCAACGTCCTGAATAATGTCGCGGGCTAATGCATCTCCGCGCCCTGCCGCATCACACAGGCTTTCCACGGTAAGCGGCTGCGCGTGCAGCACTGAACTCATTGAGAGCTGCATGCGCTGCGTGGCCAATTCCAACATGCTGTTGGTGCTGACCAGCGTTTCCAGACAACCGCGATTGCCGCAATAACACTGCTTACCGTAGGGATCGACCTGCACATGACCAATCTCAACCATACTGCGACTGCCTGCATGCAATAAACGCCCACCGGTGATGACGCCAGCGCCCACGTGATGATCAATCACCAGTTGAATCACATCGGTGTTGCCACGTGCGGCACCAAACAAGGATTCTGCCAGCGTCCAGGCGGCGACATCATGTTGCACAAAGACGGGCAGCCCTGTGCGCTTGCTCAGTTCTGGCCCCAGCGGCATTTCATCTGCCTGATACCACGGCATACGGTGCACAATGCCCGCTGCGCTGTCCACAATGCCGGGCAGCGTAATGGCAATGGCCGTTAATCTTTCCAGTATCTGTTGATGGCGAATAAAAAATTGGTCGATTTCATGGACGATGCGCGTCAACAACGGTTGTTCGCCCTGTGGCGGCAGCGGGAGGCACTCTTCGGTCACCAGTTTGCTGCTGAGATCGCGCAGGGCCAACGTAATATCACCCTGCCCAATGCGCACAGAGAGGTAATGCCAGGCCACGGTGTCCAGAATCAAGCCGACGGCCGGACGTCCACGGCTGCCCACATCCTGAAACTCGGTTTCCTGCACCAGGTGTGCTTCCAGCATTTCACGCACGATTTTGGTGATACTGGCAGGCGCGAGTTGCGCCAGTTTTGATAACTCAATACGCGAAACCGGGCCGTGCTGATCAATCAGACGATAAACGACACCCGCGTTCGTCTGCTTAATCTGGTCAATATGCCCCGGCTGATTCTCCGTTATCACTGCCCAACTCCGGTTATTTTCGCGCTTCAAAATAAAGCCATTGGGCTATGGTGGAACAGTTCGTTAAAGGCGTCAAATATTTGATTCGGTATGTGATTTATCGCACAGAAAACTCATGTCAACGGTCAGTTTTAACGCAGTTTGCTGAGCAATAAATCTCGCATGTGATTAAGTGGCGCGCTTTGCGCATGACGTTTCGACCACACCAGCCACACTTCTGAAAGCGCATCCTCCTCTTCCAGCGGTATCCACACGATGTTATCCAGTCGGGCGCGACGAAAAGCGGACGGCAAAATGGAAACACCCAATCCCGTGGAAACCAGTCCAAGAATGGTCATCGCTTCCCCCACTTCCTGCGTCACATACGGGGTGACGTCGTAGCGTTGTAAGAGTGCAAGAATATCGCTGTATAACCCTGTGCCGACAGCCGGATCGAAAAACACAAAAGGTTCATTGGCCAATTCGGTGACGGAGATGCGCGCGCGGTGCGCTAACGGATGGGCGGGATGCATCAGTGCCAACATCGGCTCCTGCCGCAATAACTGATAGTCCAGCGTCTCGGGCAGTGACGTATTGCGCATTACGCTAAGGTCTAACCGGCCGTCTTGCAAGGGTGCCAGTTGTTGGCGCGTATTCAGTTCCTGCATCACCAGATGTACGGCGGGATAACGCTGACGAAAGGTAAAGAGTGCATCGGATACCGCCGCAATAAAGGGTGCTGAAGAGGTAAAACCGATGCGCAGCTCTCCCTCCACACCGTGGTGTAAGCGTGCCGCTTTGTCAGCAGCCTGAGCGACGTTTTGCAGTATTTGGCGGGCATCCAGTAAAAACTGTTCTCCCGCCGCAGTGAGGCTGACGCTGCGGTTGGTGCGCGCCAGTAATCGCACGCCCAACAGCTCTTCCAGTGCCTGAATTTGTTGGCTCAGCGGCGGCTGAGAGATATTTAATCGGGCGGCCGCGCGACCAAAATGCAACTCCTCCGCCACCGCGATAAAGTAACGCAGGTGTCTTAACTCTATATTCATACTTTAAACATATCATTTGAGATTATTAATATATTATACAACATAATCACAGTGACTTAGTCTGATACCACGCTGTTAACACCTGCATGACTAAGGATTTTTTGTGAATCGCTCTGCCCCCACTGCCGCCCTCACATCGGCTGAGACACTGACTGACACGCCTTACCAGACCCGACAAACGGCCTATATCAAACGCGGAACGCCGCCCTTTATTCAGGCGACGTTGGCCCTTTTTTCTGCCGGACTCGCCACCTTTGCCTTGCTGTACTGTGTGCAACCTATCCTGCCGGTCTTGTCACAGGAATTTGGCCTGACACCGGCACAAAGCAGTGTTTCACTCTCTATTTCCACCGGATTAATGGCGCTGGGTCTGTTAATTACGGGGCCGCTGTCGGATGCGATTGGGCGTAAATCGGTGATGGTCACCGCGCTGCTGCTGGCGGCAGTCTGTACTCTGCTGTCTGCGGCAATGACCAGTTGGCATGGCATTCTGCTCATGCGCGCACTGACCGGACTCGCACTCAGTGGCGTAGCTGCGGTAGGTATGACCTGGCTCAGTGAAGAGATCCATCCTTCAATGGTGGCATTTTCGATGGGGCTGTATATCAGCGGTAATTCGATTGGCGGTATGAGCGGTCGTCTGCTCAGCGGTGTGATAACGGATGTCAGCAGTTGGCGCATCGCGATTGCCCTGATCGGCTGTTTTGCTCTGGCTTCAGCGCTGTTGTTCTGGAAAATCCTGCCTGATTCACGGCATTTTCGTCCTGCATCGTTGAAACCCCGCTCTCTCATGATTAACTTTCGTTTGCACTGGCGCGATGCCGGTTTACCCCTGCTGTTCGCCGAAGGGTTTCTGTTAATGGGGGCTTTTGTCACCCTGTTCAACTATATCGGCTATCGCTTAATGAGTGCCCCCTGGCACCTCAGCCAGGCCGTAGTCGGTCTGATTTCCGTGGTGTATCTGACCGGTTCATGGAGTTCGCCAAAGGCCGGCGCAATGACCGCCCGCTATGGTCGTGGTCCCGTGATGCTGGGGGCTATTGCCATGATGTTAGCGGGGCTGTTGGTTACTCTGAGCAGCAATGTCTGGCTCATTCTGGCAGGCATGATGCTGTTTACTGCGGGATTTTTCGCGGCCCATTCCGTTGCCAGCGGCTGGATTGGCCCTCGCGCTCGCCGCGCGCGGGGACAAGCCTCATCACTGTATCTGTTCAGCTATTATGCGGGCTCCAGCGTAGCAGGTACGGCAGGCGGTATTTTCTGGCACAGCTATGGCTGGACAGGGATCACCGCATTTATTGCCGCCCTGCTGATCCTTGCCCTGCTCACCGGCTGGCGTTTAGTCAGTAAACACCTCTAAAAAATGCCCGGCCAGCAGTGCCGGGCTTCTCTTCTGCGCAACCACTTGCTGCTGATGACTCACAAACCTGCTATAGTTAACCCCTCACTAGTATGTTGTAACTAAAGGAAGGTCTGTTGTGTCCAAAAACACGGTTATTCCTGAACTGCACACCACCATCAATGCGCTGGAATCTGCACTCCATACGCTGCGCCAACATATTCAGGCTTGCCGCCTGCTGGTCGGCCGCGTCTTCACACTGCCTGCCATCGATAAAGGCCACGAACATCAGGCGATTGCGCAAATAGCCGTGACACAGTGGTTAGCGGAAGACGCGCGTGAAAAAACGCTGGAGCATTACTGCCGGCTGTTTATGCAACATCAATCAGAAAAATTAAGCACCAAAGCGGCCGTACGTCTGCCCGGCGCGCTGTGCCTGGAAGTGGATCAGCAGCAACAAGCGGCTATCCACCAGCACGTTGCCGAAATAAACCGCCTGAAATCACATCTGGAAACCCTGATTACTGTGGAATCAGGCCTTCCCAGCGAAGCCCGTTTTGAATTCGTGCATACCCACTTGCCAGGGTTAATCACTCTGAATGCCTATCGCTCGATCCCCCTGCACGAAATGATTGATACGGTGCGTTTTGGCTGGGCCAATAAGAACATTATCAAGAACGTGAGTGCGAAAGAGATCATTGAGCAGTTGCACCGTAGCTTGAAAGCGGGCCGTGCTGTCGCCCCCTGGACGCGGGAGCAGTGGGCTGAGAAAGTGCAAGAGGAGTTGGTACGCCTTGAGCAATGGCCTCAACACGCCAAATTAAAGATTAAACGCCCGGTCAAAGTACAACCCGTCGCACGGGTGTGGAACAGCGAGCAGCGTAAACAAACCCAACTGGCTTGCCCTTCTCCGCTGTTGATTTTATGCCCGCCTCACACCGCGATACCGGATATCGGCGAGCTTCCCGCCTACGATGCCGACAACATTCGCCATCGGCATAAACCCGCCGCACAAACACTGTATCCCGTGATACCGCGCTTGCATTTGTTTAGCGATACGCCTGAGCACGGCTAAAGAATAAGGCCCCACTGCAACAGGCAATGATAATTAAGGCTTGTAGCGTATAGCGATCGCTAAACCAGTTGCGCGCCCAATCACCAAAGGTGAAGCTCGGGTCGCCCCGCAGCATAAACATGATCCCCACGACCAGGCAGGTCAGCAGCGCGAAAAGTATTGCGCACCACAGGCTGACACGCCAGGTCGACTGACGCAGAGCCAATGGCACAATCAATAAGCTGGTGATTAAAGCCGGTAACTGGGTGATCAGGCCATCCAGAACTATCTGCGACCAGGGCAAATCAGCATCTTGCTGCTGCAAGTCGATATAGATTGGCACACTCGACACCAGGTGGCGATTCAGCAATGCCCAACACAAAATAGCCCAAAACCACGGTGACGAGAGCCAGCTAAATAAACGATTTTTCAAACAATTTCCCTCATATCAAAAGCGGGCATCGTGCCCGCTTTAGAATATGTCAGGTTAAACCTCACCGCCAGTCAGGACTTCATACTGCCAACCATCGCTTCCGGGCGAACCCAGGCATCAAACTCCTCTTCCGTCAGATAGCCGAGCTGCAAAGCGGAGGCTTTCAGTGTGAGACCTTGCTTATGCGCTTGTTTGGCGATTTCGGCGGCTTTGTCATAGCCAATATGCGTATTCAGCGCGGTCACCAGCATCAGTGATTCATTAAGCAATTGCGTAATGCGGTCGCGATTGGGTTCGATCCCTACCGCGCAATGGTGGTTGAAACTGTCCATACCGTCCGCCAGCAAGCGTACAGATTGCAGAAAATTGTGGATCACCATCGGTCGGAAGACATTCAGTTCAAAATTCCCCGACGCACCGCCTATGTTAATGGCCACGTCGTTGCCCATCACCTGACAGCACAGCATCGTTAAGGCTTCACACTGCGTAGGGTTCACTTTACCGGGCATAATTGAGCTGCCGGGTTCATTTTCCGGGATCGCCAGTTCACCGATACCGCAACGGGGCCCCGATGCCAGCCAGCGCACATCGTTGGCAATTTTCATTAGCGATGCCGCCAGTCCTTTCAGCGCGCCATGTGCGTGCACCAGAGAATCGCAGGTCGCCAGCGCCTCAAATTTATTCGGTGCGGTGACAAACGGCTGTTGGGTCAGCGCAGCCAACTCCTTGGCCACGCGGACGGCATATTCTGGATGGGTATTGAGTCCGGTACCCACCGCCGTGCCGCCCAGTGCCAACTCAGCCACATGGGGGATACTCTGTTCAACGTGCTTAAGATTATGCTCCAGCATAGCGATCCAGCCCGAGATCTCTTGCCCCAGCGTTAACGGCGTCGCATCTTGCAAGTGGGTGCGCCCTATTTTCACGATGTCTTTAAAATCGTCTGCCTTCTTCGCCAGCGTTTTGGTTAGCACTTGCAGCTCGGGAATTAAATGCGTTTTCAGCGCAATAACGGCGGCCACATGCATTGCGGTGGGGAACACGTCATTGGAACTTTGGCTTTTATTGACATCGTCATTCGGGTGCACCAGACGCGACATCCCACGTTCACCGCCAAGAATTTCACTGGCCCGGTTAGCCAGCACCTCATTCATGTTCATATTGGTTTGTGTGCCGGATCCGGTTTGCCAAATGGCTAACGGAAACTCATCGCTGTGTTTCTCCGCCAGCACCTCATCGGCCGCCGCCAAAATCGCGTTGGCTCGCTCTGCCGGCAGCAAACCGAGGTCGCTGTTGACCTTCGCTGCAGCACGTTTTGTTAGCGCCAGGGCGTGGACCAGTGCTGTAGGCATTTTTTCTGTTGAAATGCGAAAGTGTTCGAGAGAGCGCTGAGTTTGCGCCCCCCACAATTTGTCCGCGGGGACATCGATCGATCCCATCGAATCTTTCTCAACACGATTAACAGCCATGACTTTCTCCTGTTCACAGATGATATAAGTGAGGCGTCTGCCTTAAGGTAACGCCTTAGCGTGGCACAAACAGGTAAAGTATAATGCGACTCAATCGCGTTTATTGCAGTTCTGATGGTCTTTTTGTGCCGCTTTCTGGTTTAATACACGCAATGTCCGGCTTAAAAATAGGGTTTAATCATGCAAAAATTAATCAACTCGGTGCAAAATTATGCATGGGGGAGCAAGACGGCGCTGACCGAACTGTACGGCATCACCAATGCTGACAATCTTCCGATGGCAGAATTGTGGATGGGTGCCCATCCTAAGAGCCCTTCCCGGGTCACGCTGCCATCGGGGCAACAGGTGTCACTGCGTGATGAAATAGACGCTGACCAGACAGCCATGCTCGGTGAGTCCGTAGCCAAACGGTTTGGCGAGCTGCCTTTTTTATTTAAAGTCTTGTGCGCCGCAGAGCCGCTGTCTATCCAGGTTCACCCAAGTAAAAAGGCTGCTGAACGCGGCTTTGCGCAAGAGAATGCGCGAGGGATCCCGCTGGATGCCGCGGAACGTAACTATAAAGATGCCAATCACAAACCCGAGTTGGTTTACGCATTAACCCCCTTCCAGGCCATGAACGGCTTTCGTGAAACCGCCGAACTGATTGCTCTGTTAGAGCCTGTGGCGGGCGCGCACCATGCTATCGCACACTACCTCGCGAAACCCGACAGCGAACGCCTCGCCCACCTGTTTGCTAATTTGCTGTCGATGGAGGGTGACGTAAAGTCGCGCGCATTGGGCGTATTGAAAGCAGCCCTGAATAATCAGCAAGGCCAACCCTGGGATACTATCCGCGACATTGCTCAAGTATGGCCAGAAGACAGCGGGCTTTTTTCACCGCTGTTACTGAATGTCATTACGCTACAGCCCGGTGAAGCCATGTTTCTGTTTGCCGAAACACCGCATGCCTATTTGCAGGGTAGCGCGCTGGAGGTGATGGCCAACTCCGATAACGTGTTGCGCGCCGGTTTGACCCCGAAATATATCGATATCCCTGAGCTGTTAGCCAACGTGCAGTTTGTCGCGAAACCGGCGACTGAGTTACTGACCCAACCGATTGAAGAAGCGCACAGCCTGCGTTATCCGATTCCGGTGGATGATTTCGCGTTCACCTTGCATCACCTGACCGGAAATCCCACAGAAATAAACCAACACAGCGCGGCTATCTTGTTTTGCGTGGAGGGTCAGGCGGTGGTAACCCAGGCCGAGGCCTCATTGACCTTGCTGCCGGGTGAATCCTGCTTTGTTGCTGCGAACAGCTTTCCTGTCGCGGTCAGTGGCGTGGGGAAACTGGCGCGCGTCTGGAATGATGTGCAATAATGCAGCAAGACACCTGAAGAATGCTATTATTATTCAAGTGATTAACTCAAAACGCCTGCGGGCGTTTTTTCCTGATGTTGTTGGCCGGATAGTGTCGGCGTAGTTGCACAGTCACAGTAAAGGACGAACAGATGAAAAAAACCAAAATTGCCGTTGGCATCGTAGTGGCACTCGGTCTGATTTGGACGGGGGGTGCCTGGTACACCGGTAAGCAGTTGGAAAAAAACATGGATCAACTGGTGCAGAACGCCAACGCGCAGTTAGCTAACCTGTCTCCCGATCTCCCTTTAAAACTCAGCTATCAGGATTTCAAACGCGGCGTGTTTTCCAGTACTGCCCGCTTTGTCCTGCAGGCCCAGTCGCAGACTCAGGATAATCCGTTCCTCAAGCCTGGCCAAAGTATCGAGCTTAGTGAGTCCATCTCTCACGGCCCGTTCCCACTGGCGCAATTAAAGAAATTTAACCTGGTGCCCAGTATGGCTTCGGTGCACACCGAACTGGCCAATAACGATACGGTGAAAAATCTGTTTGCGTTAACCGAGGGCAAATCGCCGTTGCAGGCAGAAACCCGCGTCAGTTATAGCGGCGCTACGGCTTCTGATATCACCCTGTTACCGCTCGACTATCAAAACAGTCAAACCGGCGAACGTTATGCGTTTAACGGTGCCAACCTGACACTGGACGCGGATAGCAAAGGCGATCAAGTGGCTTTCAAAGGTGACGTCGGTTCACTGGCGGTCACTCGCAAAAATCAGCTTGAGCAGCCTATCCAGTTTATTTTTAATAACGTTGAAGCTTCGGCGAACACCCATCTGACCGACGCCGGAGTGCGTATCGGCGAACAGAACGTCTCTCTGGATAAATTTGCCACCCACGTTGATGGCAAAGAGGCGTTGGTGCTACAAGGCATCAAGGGTCAGTCGAAATTTGACGCCAACAGTGAGCAAAAAATTGCCGGTAACGTTGATTACAGCGTGGACAGTATCAATGTCGACAATAAGTCCTTTGGTCAGGCCAAACTGGCGCTGAAGCTGAGCCAGCTGGATGCGCAGGCGATGAAAACCTTCTCTGAGAATTATCAGGCCCAGATGCAAAAAGTACTGGAACAACCGGGTATTCAAGAGAACCCAGAGCTTTATCAACAAGCCGTTGACCAGGTGTTTGCTGAGAATTTCCCACTGTTGCTGAAAGGCGGCCCTACACTGACCATTGCCCCGCTCAGTTGGAAAAATGACAAAGGCGAAAGCAGCTTTAACCTCGATGTGAAGTTCCGCGATCCGGCCACGGCCCAGGGTGATGCGCAATCCATCGATCAGGTGGTTGATCGCGTGTTGAGTTCACTGGATGGCAAACTGACCATTTCGCAAGAGATGGCGACCGAAACCATGAAGCAAGTTGCTATCGCAGAAGGTAATCCGGAAGAACAAGCGGGTAAACTGGCCGAGCAACAAGTTAAAGGAATGGCCGCCATGGGGCAGATGTTCCGCCTGACGACGCAGCAAGATAATAATATTGTGACCAGTCTGCAGTATAACGCAGGCCAGGTGACCATGAATGGCGAGAAGATGTCACTGGCACAATTCCTGACCCGCTTTATGTTAGGCGGTGGCGCAGGCGATACGGATATGGCTCCGTAACGGTGTAGCCCGCTTTTAGCGTGAAAGCGTACAGTATGCAGGGGCAGAGTTTATCTGCCCTTTTTATTCTCTTTCGGTGCGGTGAGCACTGTGCATAGAATACTTTTCTATCCAGTGTCGTACAGGCGATTCATGTCGCCAGCCAGAGAACTACGCCGATCCCCTAACAATCATTTCAGGTGGCACAATAATACTTTGTGAAGGCGACGTTGGCTCTTGTAAACGCTGCAGCAGACGTCGGGCCGCCAATACACCGATTTCCCGCGCCGAGCTATTCACCACCGTCAGTGGTGGATCGGTAAGATTAGCCTCTGGCCCATCACCAAATCCCACCAACGCAATTTTGCGTTCAAAATAGTTTTCCATGGCTTCTTTACCCGGTCCCCGCCCGCTGCGCATCAAACCAAAATAACAGCCCAGCGCAATGGAAGCGTTATGGCAAAGAATGGCGCTGATATTGGGATGTTGATGAATCAGTGTTTCGGTATACTCTGCGGCCTGTTGCGGATCGCTGTCGCATTCCAGAATCCAGTCACTGCGAAATGGCAAGCTATACTGCATCAAGGTTGTGCAGTAGCCACCAATGCGTTCAGCTCGGGTCAGCGACGCACCATTGCCGCCAAGCCAGGCGATAGTGTGATGACCACGACGGATTAAATACTCAGTGGCAAGTCTGGCCGCTTGCATATTATCCGGGCGAACCGCATCAATGCCTTCCGTGCTGCTGGCACGCGTCGCGCTAATCAGCGGCACGCCCTGCTCCTGCGCCTGTTCAATCAGCGTTGCCGCATGCTCAGCCCCACCCGCCAGCACAATGCCATCAACCCCCTGCGCTAACAGGGATTCAAAACAGCGGCGCAGATGTTGGCCCGAACGGCCGCTTTGCGTCAGAAAAAGCAATTTGTCGTGTTTTTCCAGCGTATCCCCTAATCCGGCAATCACTTCGGCATAAAACGCATCCGTGAGATCGCGGACCACCACGCCAATCACACCGCTCTCTCGTGAACGCAGGCTGGCTGCTGAACGATTACGAACGTAGCCCAGATGTTCGATGGCTTGATTGACACGTTGCGCCGTATCGGAAGAAATGCGCCCTTTTCCCGACAGCACCAACGAAACCGTGGTCACGGAAACGCCTGCGCTTTCAGCAACGTCATTAATGGTGATTTTTTTCAAAGTGGATACGCCTGTACACGCCGGTCGTCGCGACATCAACAAAAACAAGTAGATAAAACGTTACACCTCTTTCGCCTTAATGAAAAGTAAGGTACCCATTTAATCTGTGAGCTGCCGCGCATTCATCGCTGATAAAACGTTTTATCATATTTTTACCTCAGCGCAGACTGAGCTTTGTTAATGCCGGGAGAAAACCATGTCCACCAAACCGAAAATTTCCGTCTGGGAGTTTTTCCAGAGTCTTGGAAAGACCTTTATGTTGCCTGTCGCGCTGTTGTCGTTCTGCGGCATTATGCTGGGAATCGGCAGCTCACTGAGCAGTCACGATGTTGTCACTCTGCTCCCCTGGCTAGGGGCGCCCGTTCTACAATTGATTTTTACGTGGATGAGCAAAGTCGGTTCATTTGCGTTTAGCTATTTACCCGTGATGTTTGCGATCGCCATTCCGCTGGGTATGGCACGTGAGAATAAAGGCGTTGCGGCTTTTGCCGGTTTCGTTGGTTTCGCGGTAATGAATCTGGCCGTGAACTTCTGGCTTACGGCGAAGGGGATTTTACCGAGCACGGATGCGGCGGTGCTGAAAGCCAATAACATTTCCAACATCATTGGTATCCAGTCCATCGATACCGGCATCCTGGGTGCCGTGATTGTGGGTATCATCGTGTTCTACTTGCACGAACGCTTTCACACCATTCGTCTGCCCGATGCGCTGGCATTTTTCGGTGGCACGCGCTTTGTCCCGATTATCACGGCGGTGGTGCTGGGGATTGTTGGACTGGTCGTTCCGCTGATCTGGCCCGTGTTTGCCGCCGGTATTCGTGGCCTGGGCTGGGTGATTAACAGTGCGGGTGATTTCGGCCCCATGATCTTTGGTACCGGTGAACGACTGTTACTGCCGTTTGGTTTGCAGCATATTCTGGTGGCAATTATCCGCTTCACGGATGCAGGCGGTACCATGGATGTCTGTGGTCACTCGGTGAGTGGCGCACTCACGATTTTCCAGGCCCAGCTCTCTTGCCCTTCCACCTCAGGCTTTGCTGAGAGTGCAACGCGCTTCCTGTCGCAAGGTAAAATGCCGGCTTTCCTCGGCGGCTTACCTGGTGCTGCGCTGGCCATGTACCACTGCGCGCGCCCGGAGAATCGCCATAAGATTAAAGGGTTACTGATTTCCGGCGTGGTCGCCTGTGTGGTCGGCGGCACAACCGAACCGATTGAATTCCTGTTCTTGTTTGTTGCCCCGGTGCTGTATCTCATTCACGCCGTGCTGACCGGTCTGGGCTTCACCGTAATGGCGGTACTGGGCGTCACCATTGGTAATACCGACGGCAACGTGATCGACTTCGTGGTGTTTGGTATTTTGCACGGGCTGTCTACCAAGTGGTATTTCGTGCCGGTTGTGGCGGCGATTTGGTTTGCGGGTTACTACGCTATCTTCCGCTTTGCCATTACCCGTTTCAACATCAAAACACCGGGCCGTGAGCAGGATTCCAGCAGCGTTGAAAAAACACTGGTTAATGCGACGGCGGGGAAATCAGGCTATAACACCCCGGCAATTCTGGCGGCGCTCGGTGGCGTTGAAAACATCACGTCACTGGATAACTGCCTGACGCGCTTACGCCTGACCGTCAAAGACATGACGTTGGTCGATGATGCGGCGTTAAAAGCCAATCGGGTGATCGGTGTTGTGCATCTCAACCAGCACAGTTTGCAAGTGGTGATTGGACCCCAGGTACAATCGGTAAAAGATGAGATGGCACTGCTGATGAACAGCGCACCTGCCTGAGGTAAGCAATGACCTTTAACTTTGATACCCCCGTCGACCGACGGGGTTCATGGTGCACACAGTGGGATTTCGTGGCTGACCGTTTTGGTCAGCCCGATTTGCTTCCGTTCACCATCTCCGATATGGATTTCCCTACCGCGCCGGTTGTGATTGAAGAATTACACCGGCGGGTCGCCCATGGCGTGCTCGGTTACAGCCGCTGGCAGCATGATGATTTCATCAATGCTATCGCGCACTGGTATCAGCAACGCTTTGCAACCTCCGTCGATAAGCACCAGGTCGTGTATGGCCCTTCCGTGATTTACATGGTGGCGCAATTGATTCGCCTGTGGAGTGCACCAGGCGAAGGTGTGGTTATCCATACACCGGCGTACGATGCCTTTACAAAAACCATCACTGGTAATCAACGCCAAGTGATGGCGCTGCCCCTGCAAAAGCACGGTAACGACTGGCTATGTGATATGCAGGCTTTAGAGCAACTGCTGGCGCAGCCCCACTGCAAGGTGTTGTTACTCTGTAGCCCACACAACCCGACAGGCAAAGTCTGGACGCTAAGTGAATTGCAGCAGATGGCAGCACTGTGCGAGCGGCATCAGGTACGGGTGATCAGCGATGAAATCCATATGGATATGGTTTTCGGTGATCGGGTGCATATTCCCTGGATACAGGTGGCCAGAGGCCACTGGGCACTGTTTACCTCAGCCTCGAAGAGTTTCAACATTCCCGCGCTGACCGGCGCTTATGGGTTTATTGCCGAGGAGAGCGATCGTCAGGCATGGTTTCAGGCGCTGAAGAATGCCGATGGTCTCTCATCGCCGGCCATTTTGTCTGTCGCCGCGCATATCACCGCCTATCAGCAAGGTGCCCCGTGGCTGGATGCACTGCGCGCCTATCTGCAAGATAATCTTCACTGTGTGGCAGACACGCTCAACGCGGCCTTTCCTCAACTTCAGTGGCAGCCGCCCGCCGCAACCTATCTGGCGTGGCTGGATTTATCACCGTTAAATATTGATGCCGTTCGCCTGCAAACACAGCTGATTGAGCATGAAAAAGTGGCCATTATGCCCGGTGGCACCTACGGGCCGCAGAGCCAACAGTTTTTACGGCTCAACTGCGGTTGCCCACGCGTCAAACTGGAGGATGGCCTGCAGCGGTTGATTAATGGAATACGCTGCGCATAATCACATCACCTGATGCCCTGGTTGCGCAATTCGCTGGTCTTATTGCGCAACTTTTTTTTATAATGGATTGCACTTTACCTAAAGAATTTTGGAGTGCGCCATGATTGATTCTCAAATCCCCCTTACCGACATTCATCGCCATCTTGATGGCAATATCCGTGCGCAAACCATTCTTGAGCTGGGCCGCGAATTCAATCTCGCCCTGCCAGCGGACAGCCTGGATGCCCTGCGTCCGCACGTGCAAGTGACCAGCAACGCCCCCGATTTAGTCAGTTTCCTTAATAAACTGGATTGGGGTGTCAAGGTTCTGGGCTCACTGGAAGCCTGTCGCCGGGTAGCCTACGAAAACATGCAGGACGCCGCCCGCGCTGGATTGCATTACACGGAACTCCGCTTCTCCCCCGGCTACATGGCGATGCACCATAACCTGCCGGTGGCAGGTGTGGTGGAAGCGGTGATTGACGGCGTACGTGCTGGCGCAACAGCGTTTGGCGTCAAAGCGAATCTGATTGGCATTATGAGCCGCACCTTTGGTGAAGAAGCCTGCCTGCGTGAGCTTGAGGGATTGCTGGCACACCGCGACGGCATCGTGGCGGTTGACCTGGCCGGTGATGAGTTAGGCTTTCCAGGCAGCGAATTTCTCAGCCACTTTAATCGCGCACGCGACGCGGGCTTTCGTATTACGGTGCATGCGGGAGAAGCCGCTGGCCCGGAAAGTATCTGGCAGGCGATTCGCGAGTTAGGGGCTGAACGCATTGGTCATGGCGTGAAAGCCGTGGAAGATCCTGCACTGATGGCGTTTCTTGCTGAGCAAGGTATTGGCATTGAGTCGTGCCTGACGTCCAACATTCAGACCAGCACCGTCGCCTCACTGGCAAAACATCCGTTAAAAAACTTTCTGGCACAGGGCATTATTGCCAGCCTGAATACCGACGATCCGGCGGTCCAGGGGATTGAGATTGCCCATGAGTATCAGGTTGCGGCACCGCAAGCAGGATTATCCCCCGCGCAAATTCGTCAGGCGCAGGAAAACGGTCTTGCGATGGCCTTTATTAGCGATGCTGAACGCAACGCGTTGTATCAGGCGCTACAAGGATAAGCAGATCATACGGGCACCGCTTTGGTGCCCGTCTTCTCCCTTACTTTAACGACAGGGTTTGTTTCTTCTCGGCCGATTGCAGACCAAGCTCAATCAGTTCCATCACCTGAATCGCTTCTTCCGCACTGACCGGATTTTTACCGGCACCGGTAATCGCATCGCGTACGGCAGCATAATAGGCGGGATAATTGCCTGGTACGGTCAGCAGGGATTTTTCGGCCATGACATCCCCTTCGGCTAACGTTAACGTGCCGTCGCGCATGTCATAACCCCATTCAGCCTGCGGCGGACGCACACCGGCTTTCAGCGCATCCTCCTGCGGGTCGAGCCCATACTTCACAAAGCTGCCACGCGTACCGTGCACCACATAACGTGCCGATTCTGCCGCCACCAGCATACTGGCATGCAGCACTACACGACGCTGCGGATAGGTCAGTACCGCATGAAAATAATCGGTGGTTTGCGCGCCGGGGCGCAGCTCTGCCAGATCAACATTGATCGCCACCGGCGGTCCAAACAGTTGTAACGCCTGGTCAATCAAATGCGGTCCTAAATCGTACCAAATGCCGCTGCCTGCGCCGGCCATCTCACGCCAGCGTTGGCGCACTTCCGGACGGAAGCGGTCGAAATGCGATTCGAAATAGCGCACATCACCGAGCGTGCCCTCATTCAACAGGGTTTTTAAGGTCAGGAAATCACTGTCCCAGCGGCGGTTATGAAACACAGACAGGATACGCTTGTGCTGTTTCGCCAGTTGATCCAGCTCGCGCGCTTGTGACAACGTCACGGTAAACGGCTTATCCACCACGACGTGTTTGCCCGCTTCCAGTGCCTTTTTCGCGAGCGGAAAGTGGGTATCGTTAGGGGTGGGAATGACGATCAGATCCAGACTGTCATCGGCAAACAGGGCTTCAGGACTGTCTACCACGCTAACTGATGGCCAGTCGGCGTGAACTTTGCCAGCGTCGCTACTGGACACCACGGCCAGCTCCATTTCCGGCGTACCGGCAATCAGCGGCGCATGGAAGGTTTTACTGGCGTAGCCATAACCGATTAATCCGACGCGTACTTTTCCACTCATCTTCTGTCCTCTTGTTCACATTTGGCTGATCACCCGCTAATTGTAATCGATTACAAAATAGAAATACGAGTAATTACTCTGATTTAAGCCTGAGAGCGCACCGTCGACAAGAGAAAAAGGCCATTTATGCTCATGGCCTGTGAATTTTGCGGGGAATATGCCAGGTTTCTTGCGCGACCAACGCATCATGCGCGTCCTGACTTCGACGGCGAAAATCAGTGGGACTGACACCCACCCGCTTGCGAAAAACACGCGAGAAATAGAGTTGATCGTCGTAGCCCACTTCACGGCCAATACTGGCGATCGGTTCCTGAGTCGTTTGCAGCAGCAACTTGGCGCGGATCACGCGTTGATCCTCGCGCCAGCGCAACAAATTGACGCCCATCTGCTCTCGGAACAGGTGTGCCAGTCGTGATGGCGATAAGCAGACATGGCGCGCCACCTCTTCTATCTTCACCTCGGCGGCTAAATGGTGTGTGACATACTGGCAGGCTTCCACAATGCGCGCGTCCCGCACCCGTTGATGGCTACGCGGATCTTCTTCTACGGCCCGCAGCAGCAAGCGCTCCAGCAGATTCATCGCCAGCTCTTCCGCAAAGCGCCGTCCTGAGCTGTGAGTCTGCTCGATACGGCTAAACAACCGTTCAAATTCAGCGTGCAGCGTTTCCGGCAAACTGAGACGCCCCACCCCGGATTGCAAATCCTGCCACTGCAGCCAGTCCTGCCAGTAAGCGCGTGGGCGAAAATAGATCCAGCGGTGATACCAGCATTCGCTGTCAGGCGCCCGCCCATAAAAATGCGGAGTTTTGGGTTGAAACAGCAGCAGGTCGCCCGGCTCGCAATCAAACGCCTCTTCACCGTCGCAAATACGGCCTTTACCGCGAATGGTCAAATTGAGAATGTAGCCTTTCATGCCATGCGGTCGATCGATAAAGAAATCCAGCCCGCCGCCCAGTTCTATCGGCGTTAAGCCCGCCACCAGCCAGGCGTTAAACGGATAGCCCGGCAGCAAAGGATTGGGTTGATGAACGGGTAAAGGTCGGTGATACATATCGAACATCCTCGTTTCAGGCCACACGCTGCGCTTTTTGTTTATAGCGGTCAAATATCACTGCGGCTAACAGTATCAGACCGCGCACGACGTACTGTGAGAAAGGCGAGATATTCAATAAATTCATCGCATTCTCAACGGTGCCGAGAATAAGCACACCGGCCACCACATACGAAATTTTGCCGATACCGCCCTTCAGCGACACGCCGCCTAACACACAGGCAGAGATAACAATCAGTTCGTATCCCAACGACGTCATTGGCTGTCCACTGGTCATCCGCGAAGCCAAAATAATGCCAGCCGCAGCCGAGACCAGCCCTGAGAGCACAAAGATGATAATGCGCGTGCGGACAACGGGCACACCCGCCAGGCGCGCCGCCTCTTCATTGCCGCCGATCGCCAGCGTATTGCGGCCAAAGGTGGTTTTATTGAGCAGAAAACCAAAAACCACCATGGTCGCCACCGTTAACCAGATAGGAGCCGGAATACCCAGCCAGTTGGCATAACCGAGCGCAAAGAAGCGTTCATCCTCAATCCCCACGGCTTTGCCATCAGAGAAAATATAGGCCAGTCCGCGCACAATTTGCATGGTGGCTAATGTGGTGATCAGCGCATTAATTTTGAGTTTGGCAATCACAAACCCATTCACGAATCCGCAGACCATTCCCAGCAGCAGACCGGCACCAATGCCGAGCCACAAACTCTCGAACAGGTTAATCACTACCGCCGTCGTCACCCCCGCGCAGGCAATCACCGACGCCACCGAGAGATCAAAATCGCCAGACGCGAGGCAAAACAGCATGCCACAGGCCACCATGCCCGACATCGACATCGCCAGCCCAAGGCCTTTCATATTGATAAATGAGCCAAAATTAGGAATAAACAGCATGCAGGCCAGGAACAGCACAGCGAACACCACCAGCATGCCGAAATTGTCCCATACGCGAGCCACCGTAATGCGCTGACGCGCAGTGACGGAGGTTGGGGACGTTGTGGATGAGGACATAATTCTCTCCTGCGCTTTCAGGCTACCGCCTGCTGAGGGGTTTTTGGCATTGCCAAACTGAGGGTTTTCGCTTCGCTGGCCTCGGCATGGCTTAATTCACCGGCCAGCGCGCCCTCGCGCATCACAAGAATGCGATCGGCAAGCCCCATCACTTCGGGCAGATCACTGGAGGCGAACAGCACTGCAATTCCCTGCTCAGCCAGTTTGTAGATCAGATGATAAATTTCGTTTTTTGCTCCCACATCAATGCCACGCGTCGGTTCATCCAACAAAATGACGTTCATCTCTTCCGACAGCCAACGTCCCAGAATGGCCTTTTGTTGGTTACCACCGGAAAGATTCATGATCAGCTGTTCAGCCGACGGGGTTTTGATGCGCAGCGACTGGATATGATGTTGTGCGTTTTGGCGCTCCCAGACGTTATTGATCAGGCAACCCGCGCTGACATTGTGCCGCCGGGCACTGATATTGATGTTATCGCGCACCGAGTGCACCGGAATAATTCCTTCTGCTTTGCGATCCTCCGGGCACAGCATAATGCCCGCGCGAATGGCATCGGCTGGCTCACGTAAGCGCAAGGGTTTGCCATCCAGTAACACCCGTCCTGACACCAGTTTGCTGGCACCAAAAATCCCTTTCAGCAGTTCACTGCGCCCCGCGCCCACCAGCCCAAACAGGCCAACGATTTCACCGGCACGCACCTGTAACGACACAGGGTGACGGACGCCCTGGGCGTGCACAGCATCAAGCTGGAGCCGCACCTCGCCTGTCGGGCGCGGTTGCCAGCCGTAGATATCCCCGAGTTGTCTGCCCACCATCGCCGCCACCAAATCATCCTGCTGCGTCGTGGCCATCTCCGTGAAAGTACGCACATAGCGACCATCCTTGAACACGGTGATCGCATCACTGAGCGCAAAAATCTCTTCCATGCGATGCGAGACATACAACACGACGCGCCCGTTGGCTTTTAATTCACGGATCACACGGAACAACTGCTCAATTTCGCGGGCAGAAAGCGAACTGGTCGGCTCGTCAAACGCGATAATTTTGGCATTGCGCGCCAGCGCCTTGGCGATTTCCACCATCTGGCGTTGGCCCAGCGATAAATACTTCACCGGCGTTTTGGGGTCGATATCCAGCCCCAAATAGTCCAGTTGCATTTGCGTTTCTTGATGCAGTAATTTGCGATTCACCAGCCCGGCGCGCTGCGGTAATTGCCCCAACCAGATATTTTCCGCCACGCTCATTTCCGCGACCAGATGCAGCTCTTGATAAATAATGGCAATGCCCGCATCCAGGGCTTCTTGCGTGTTGGCGAAATGCACCGGTTGTCCCTGCAAGTGGATTTCGCCCTGGGTCGGCAGGTAATTCCCGCTGAGGATTTTGAGCAGCGTTGACTTGCCCGCACCGTTTTCGCCCATCAGCGCATGTACCTGACCGGGATAGCAGGCGAAGCTAATGTCTTGCAGTGCCGTTACGCCGGGAAAGGTTTTTCCAATACTGTGAAAGGATAAAGCCGCTTGCGTATTCATTGTGCGCATCCTGTGTCCAGTGCCACGGGCGACCGGCGTCGCCCGTGCCGGTCATTAGTTCAGGCCTTTTTTCGCCAGCTCTTCTTTAAAGTTGTCGCGGGTAATCAGTACCACGTCCGTCACTTCCGTGAATTTCGGCGGCTCTTCGCCTTTGGTTATCCAGTTGAACAGCATCTGGCTGCTCTTGTAGCCATGTACATCCGGGCTTGGCAACAGCGAGCCATAAAAGCCGGTGGCATTCTTCTTCGAAAGCTCATTCACGGCATCCACGCCGTTGATACCAATCCCGATAACATCCGCCGCTTTAAAGCCTTGCCCTTCGGTGGCGCGTACGCCGCCCAGCACGGTGTTGTCATTCATGCCCACAATCAGCCAGTGTTTCACTGCCGGATGCTGGACCAGCAATGCGTTCGCGGCATCCAGCGCACCAGGAATATCATTGGATTTGGTCGGCACTTGATAAATCTGCTGTTCCGGGAAGCCCGCGGCTTTTAACGCCGCCATCGACCCGCCGGTGCGGCGACGTGCGGTATCCAGTTCATCCGCGGTGATGGCCATCACCGCGGCGTCTTTGATATCCCAGCCGCGTTTTTGCATCTCTTGATACAGTGACTGTCCCTGACGCTCGCCAATCTTGGTGGCCGCCATCATCACCAGCGGTACTGTCTCCATCGGCTTGCCTTTCGCGGTGACGAATTGATCGTCCACGGCAATCACTTTCAGGTCATAACTGCGCGCTTTCGCCATAATGGCAGAACCGAGTTTGGGGTCAGGCGTACAGATAACAAACCCTTTGGCCCCGCTGGCGGCGAGGCTGTCGATGGCATTAAGGGTTTTTTCACCGTCAGGAATAGCAATTTTAATCACATCAAAGCCCATGTCTTTACCGGCTTTATCGGCAAAGGCCCATTCGGTTTGGAACCAGGGCTCTTCCGGTTGTTTAACCAGAAAACCAATTTTGATGTTTTCGGCGATAGCGGATTGTGACATAACCGCGGCCAAGGCCGTGGCTGCCAGCAGTTGAGTGAATTTGTACATGATGCTCTCCGGCTCACTGATCAATTTGATGCCGCTTAACCGCGGCGTGATGTCATCGGTAACACGCGTGCAAACGTCTCAAAAACATGTCACTGGCGCAGTTGACGCCGAAGGCAGACAAGGACGACGCAATTTTTAACGTTAAGGCCGCAGAAAAATAGAGAGCGTTATCACACTGTAAGACAACAGCAAAAATATCCATGCATATAGCGAAAATCGTCGTCAGCCGGCATTTGATGTATTTCACAGAAAGCACAGTGATGGCAGAAAAGTGCATATTCTTAGCCTGTCTCTCCTCACTGCGTTACGCGGCGGATCTCAGGATAGAGTCGAAACCGACATTGACAGGAGAGCGCACATGCGTGCTGGAGCTATCACCCTCGGCCTTGATTTTGGCAGTGACTCAGTACGAGCCCTCGCGGTGGATTGTGACACCGGGCAGGAGCTGTACAAACAGGTAGTCTGGTACCCGCGCTGGAAAGCGGGTCGCTATTGCGATCCTAATGCGCACCGCTTTCGCCATCATCCGCAGGATTATATCGATGCGTTTGAACAGGCTGTTCGTGACGTTGTCACTCAACTCTCACCTGAACAAAAGAAAAACGTCATCGGCATCGGTGTCGATTCTACCGGTTCCACGCCCGCGCCTATCGATCGTGAAGGTCGCGTGCTCGCCCTGCGTCCCGAGTTCAGTGAGAACCCTAACGCGATGTTTGTGTTGTGGAAGGATCATACGGCAATCGAAGAAGCAGAAGAGATCAGTCGCCTGTGCCACAGTGGACGCTTCCCGGACTATTCCCGCTACATCGGCGGTATCTACTCTTCGGAGTGGTTCTGGGCCAAAATCCTGCATGTCAGCCGTGAAGATGCCGCGGTGCGTGAAGCGGCAGTGTCATGGATTGAGCTCTGTGACTGGGTTCCCGCCTTGCTGAGTGGCACCACCGCGCCAGCAGACATACGACGCGGCCGCTGTGCCGCGGGCCATAAATCACTGTGGCATCCCGACTGGCAGGGATTGCCCGACGTGGATTTTCTCAATGCGCTTGATCCCCTGCTGACCCGAGATTTGGACAGCCCGCTGTTTACCGACAGTTGGACCGCCGATGTGCCGGTCGGCAATCTCACCGCCGAATGGGCAGATCGTCTAGGTCTGACCACCGATGTGGTTATCTGCGGTGGCGCCTTTGACTGTCATATGGGTGCCGTTGGCGCGGGCGCAGAGCCCTGGACGCTGGTGAAAGTCATCGGCACCTCAACCTGCGATATCTTAATTGCCGATCCACAACGCGTCGGCAACCGCGCGATTGGTGGGATCTGTGGCCAGGTCGATGGCAGCGTGGTGCCGGGTTGGGTGGGTCTGGAAGCCGGACAATCGGCGTTCGGCGATATGTATGCCTGGTTTGGCCGTTTGCTGGGCTGGCCACTAGAAAGCCTCGCCGCACAGCGCCCCGATCTTGCCGATGTCCTAGCCGCACACCAACAGCAATTGTTAAAGCAACTGACTGATGCCTGGGTGGCTGACCCACAACTCGAACACCTGCCGGTGGTATTGGATTGGTTCAATGGTCGCCGCACGCCGTGGGCGAATCAGCGCTTGCAGGGTGTAATTACGGATTTGCACCTGGGCACCAGCGCGCCGGTGTTGTTTGGTGCGTTTATTGCCGCCACCGCATTTGGTGCGCGCGCGATCATGAATTGCTTTGAAGAACAGGATATTCCGGTTGAAAAAGTGGTAGCGTTAGGCGGCATTGCGCGCAAATCTCCCGCCATTATGCAAGTGTGTTGCGATGTGATGAATCGCCCCCTACACATTGTTGCCTCCGACGAGTGTTGTGCGTTGGGCGCTGCCATTTTTGCCGCCGTGGCTGCCGGTGTGCATCCTGATATCGCCACGGCACAGCATAAAATGGCAAGCCCGGTGGAGTTAACGCTGCAACCCGATGCGCATCGCGTCGCGCGCTATCAACAGCTTTATGAACGTTATCAGCAGTGGTGTGCCCTTGCCGAGCCGCAATACGCCGCCCACAGCCCCCTTTCACAGTAAGGAGCGCAGTATGGAATCGTTATCGCAGTCTGTTTGGTTTGTGATTGGTACGCAGCACTTATACGGGCCGGAAACGCTGCAGCAAGTGGATGCGCACGCGCAACGCGTGGTCAGTGCATTGAATAAAAGCGGCGAATTGCCTTTTACACTGCTGCTCAAGCCGCTGGTAAAAAGCCCGGACGAAGCCACCACCTTATGCCGTCAGGCCAGCTTTGATCCACAGTGTCTGGGGGTGATTACCTGGCTGCATACTTTCTCGCCCGCCAAAATGTGGATCAACGGTCTGAATCAGTTGACCAAGCCTTTACTGCAACTGCACACCCAATTTAACGCCGCCATTCCGTGGGACAGCATGGACATGGACTTTATGAATCTCAACCAGACGGCGCACGGCGGCCGTGAATTCGGCTTTATTGGTGCGCGGATGCGCCAGCAGCACGCCGTGGTGACGGGACACTGGCAGGATACGGGCACCCAACAGCGGATTGCGCGCTGGATGCGCGTGGCGGCTGCTAAACACGCCAGCCAGCATCTGAAAGTCGCACGCTTTGGCGACAACATGCGCGAAGTGGCGGTCACGGAGGGTGACAAAGTTGCCGCACAAATTCAATTTGGCTATTCGGTCAATGGCTGGGGCGTGGGCGACCTGGTGGATGTCATTCAGCAAGTCAGCGACGGTGACGTCAATGCCCTGCTCGATGAATACGCCAGCCAATACGTCTTCAGCGCAGCGGCACAGGGCGATAAGCGTCAAAACGTGCTGGATGCCGCGCGCATCGAGTTGGGCATGAAACGCTTTCTGCAAGATGAAGGGTGTCACGCGTTCACGACCAACTTTCAAACGCTGCACGGTATGGCGCAGCTGCCCGGGCTGGCCGTACAGCGTTTAATGGCGCAGGGCTACGGTTTTGCCGGTGAAGGCGACTGGAAAACCGCCGCCCTGTTGCACATTTTCAAAGTGATGGCGGGCAATCAGCCCGGCGGCACCTCGTTTATGGAGGATTACACTTACCATTTCGAACCCGGCAACGATTTGGTGTTGGGCTCGCATATGCTGGAAGTTTGCCCCTCGATTGCGCAAGAAGCCAAACCGCTGCTTGATGTGCAAGCATTAGGCATTGGCGGTAAAGCCGATCCGGCGCGTCTGATATTCTCCGCTCCCGCCGGGCCTGCCATTAATGCCAGCGTGATTGATATGGGCGATCGCTTCCGCCTGCTGGTCAATGTCGTTGATACCATTGAGCAGCCGCATCCGTTACCTAAACTGCCGGTGGCCCGTGCCATCTGGCGTGCCCAGCCCAGTCTGCCCGTTGCGTCTGAAGCATGGATTTTAGGTGGCGGTGCGCACCATACGGTATTCAGCCAAGCCTTAACGTTGGAAGAGATGTCGCTGTATGCTGAGATGCACAACATTGAGATGGTGGTGATTGATAATCAAACCACTTTGCCTGATTTTAAGAATGCACTGCGCTGGAATGAAGCCTATTACCGTTTGAATCAGCGTTAATTGCCTTGTTATCACCTCCATCCGTTCTGGATGGAGGTTTCTCTCTCTAAGCCTGATTATATGCTGATGCGTTTTACCGGCGCATTTTGTTGACGATCCCACATCACCGTCAGCAGACGTTGCAACGCAATAAAAGCAAACAGCAGCACGCCAATCGCAATTTTCGTCCACCACGAGCTTAAGGTGCCATCAAAGTTAATCCAGGTCTGAATCAGACCCTGGATCAAGACACCAAACAGCGTGCCCAATACGGTACCGACACCGCCGGACAGTAAGGTGCCGCCGATCACCACCGAGGCGATCGCATCCAGCTCGACACCCATTCCGGCCAGCGCATAACCTGCGGAGGTATAAATGGAGAACACGATGCCCGCCAGGGTTGCCAGCGCCGAGGAGAGCATATAGATCCGCACCGTGGTGCTGCGGGTTGAGATGCCCATTAACTGTGCCGAGGTGGTGTTCCCGCCCAGCGCATACACCTGATTACCAAATCGGCTGCGGTGCGCTAATAAAATACCGCCGAGAACCACCAGCAGCATGATAACGGCCAGCAGGCTAAGACGCCCACCACCGGGAATTTTCCACGCCAGACTGGATAAGGTGGCATACAGCGGGTGATCAATCGGAATGGCGCTTTCTGATACCAGGTAGCTGCAACCGCGCAGAAAGAACATGCCCGCAAGGGTAATAATAAAAGCCGGGATTTTCAGCGCATCGATCAAAAACCCCATAAAGGCACCAAACGCCGATCCCATGACCATCACCAGTGCAAAGGCGAGCCATGGATCCAACCCGTAATCGCCGATCACGCGCGCCAGAAACACACCACTAAAGGCAATCACCGCCCCAACCGACAGGTCAATACCGCCAGAAAGAATCACAAAGGTCATGCCGACAGCGATAATGCCCAAAAAGGCGTTGTCCGTCAGGATATTGCAGATAACCCGCGTTGAAGCAAAACCGGGAAACTGACTCAGACAAAACAGATACCCAGCAACGAACACCAGCAAGGTGATCATTAACGGCAGATGGCGCTTAATCATGGCGTACTCTCCGCTTAAACAGCTGCATAAAACGCGGTGATTGCAACAACAACACACACATCACCACTACGGCTTTCACCACTTGATTGAGTTGTGGCGGGAAGCCCGACAGTAAAATCCCGGTATTCATGGCCTGAATGATTAATGCGCCGATTAGCGAGAGCAGTAAACTAAAGCGCCCTCCCATCAGCGACGCCCCGCCAATCACGACAGCGAGAATCGCATCCAACTCTAACCACAATCCGGCATTGTTAGCATCCGCGCCACGGATGTCAGCCGCGACGATAAGCCCTGCCACTGCGGCACAAAGTCCGCTAATGACGTAGGTTGACATCACCACCAGCCAGCTATTAACGCCTGCATTGCGGGCGGCACGCAGGTTAATGCCGACCGCTTCAATAAACAGACCCAGTGCCGTTTTGCGGGTCAATAACCATACGATCAAGGCCACCAGCAGAGTGATCCACACCGGCACGGGAAACAGCAGAAAACTGCCGCTGCCCAGGCGCGCAAGAGCGTCACTGTCAAAGGTCACGATTTGACCTTCGGTGATCAACTGCGCAATCCCACGGCCTGCGACCATTAAAATGAGCGTCGCGACAAACGGCTGAATTTTTAGCAAGGCCACCAGAATGCCGTTCCACAATCCGCACATTAAACCGCTGCCCAGCGTTGCCAGAATAATGAAGGGTAAACTGTGTCCCGCCACGGTGAGTGTCGCCGCCGTGGCACCGGCAATGGCCATCACCGCGCCGACAGAGAGATCAATCCCCCCGGTGGCGATCACCAGTGTCATACCAATGGCCAGCAAGGCGACAGGCGCCGCACGGTTTAAGATATCGATCGGGCTGCCAAATAAGCGCCCGTCCTGAATGTGAATGGCGAAAAAGTTGTTCGCCACCAGGCTATCCACCAGCAACACCAGCACCAGTGCCGCAATTTGTGGCACACCCGGTGGCAGTTTACGTTTTGGCCGTGGCGGTTTTCCGGATGTTGTTTCAAGCATGGGCTTCCCCTCCTTCCGCGATGGCTTCCACAATCGCGTGGACAGACAGCTTCTCCAGTGGAATTTCCGCGACCTGCTGACGGTCGCGCAAAATAATGACGCGGTCGGCGTACCCCACTAACTCTTCCAGTTCAGAGGAGATAACCAGTAACGCCAGGCCGTCGGCACAGAGTTGCTCAATCAGGCGAATGATCTCTGCGTGCGCCCCCACATCAATTCCCCGGGTGGGTTCATCAAGGATCAGAAATTGCGGTTTCGTGACCAGCCAGCGCGACAGTAATACTTTTTGCTGATTGCCACCGGAGAGCAGTTCAACCGGTTGTTCGGCATCCGGGGTGCGGATGCCCAATTGTCGAATAAAACGCTCTGCAATATCCGCCTGCTCACGGCGCTTAAGCGGGCGTAGCCAGCCGCGCTGTGCTTGCAGCGCCAGGATTATGTTTTCACGCACCGAAGCCGCACCGATGATGCCATCGGTTTTGCGGTCTTCGGGACAAAATCCCATCCCCAGTCGGGATGCCTGCGCGGGGGTGCGGATGGTTTGCGGTTTACCTTTGATTTTCGCTGTGCCTTTGTCAGTCCGGCGAATACCAAACAGCAGTTCCGCCGTTTCTGTTCGCCCAGACCCCAGCAGACCCGCCAGCCCCACGGCTTCTCCCGGACGGACCTCTAAATCAAAGGGTGCCAGGGTACCTTTTTTGCCATAGCCTTTAAAGGACACCACCGGGTTGTCACTTTTTAGCGTACTGCCTGCGCGCTGCAGCGCCGTTTCCATCAACTCACGGCCGAGCATGAGTTTGATGAGCTCAATTCGCGGTAACGAGGCGGTGTCACGGGTGGCAATATAGGTACCGTTACGCAGCACGGTAATGCGATCGGTGATGCGGTAGACCTGGTCGAGAAAATGCGTCACGAAAATCAGGCTCATACCCCGCGCCTTCAACTGGTTCATCAGCGTAAACAGCATTTCGACTTCGCTGGCATCCAGGCTGGCAGTGGGCTCATCAAGAATTAACACTTTGGCCGAGAGGTCGACTGCGCGGCAAATCGCGATAATTTGCTGCATCGCCACCGAATACTGGCCCAGTGGCCGAGTGACATCGAGGGAGAAACCATAGGCGGCCAACAAGGCTTCTGCGTTTTTATTCATCGTGCGGCGGTCCAGCAAGCCAAAACGCCGGGGCTCACGGCCAATATAGACATTATCGGCAACCGACATATTCGGCAGCAGGTTGACCTCCTGATACACCGTACCAATGCCCATCTCCTGGGCCTGGCCGGTGTTACGCGGATGTATGGCTTGCCCTTCCAGCGTCACGGTGCCCGCGTCACGCTGATAAACGCCGGTTAATACTTTAATTAAGGTTGATTTACCGGCACCGTTTTCGCCGAGCAGCGCCATGATTTCGCCGGGTTGGATGTCAAAAGACACGTTATCCAGCGCTTTAACGCCGGGAAAATATTTACTGACGCCCTGAATACGTAACAGCGGCTGCGGTGTAGCGGTCTGCGTAGTCATTGGGATACACCCTTACCAAATCATGGAAAAGCAGGACGAACTGACGTCCGTCCTGCCGTGTTTGCCCCCGATAAAGCGCGGGCAGTTAGTAGCCCATGTCTTTCTTGGTATCCAACTGCGCCTGGGCGTCAGCAGGTAACCAGAGGCTGGATTTGGTCTGAATGATTTTTTCTGGGTGGGTGCCGTCTTTTTTCAGCTTTTCAAGGGCATCAAAGGCTGGCCCAGCCATATTGGGTGTTAATTCCACGTTGGCATTGGCTTCGCCATTGATCATGGCTTTATAAATATCCGGTACACCATCGATTGAACCGGTCAGAATATCTTTCCCGGGTTTTAAACCGGCCTCTTTAATTGCCTGAATGGCACCAATAGCCATGTCGTCATTGTGGGCGTAAACCATGCAGATATTTTTGCCGTTGTTTTCGGCTTTAATAAAACTCTCCATGACCTCTTTACCTTTCGAGCGGGTAAAGTCTCCTGACTGAGAACGAATGACTTTAATGTTTTGATGTCCGGCAATGGCGTCAGCGAACCCTTTCTTACGGTCAATTGCCACACTGGCCCCTACGGTGCCTTGCAATTCAACAACGTTACATTGCTTATCACCGACTTCTTTCACCAGCCAGTCACCAATGAGCTTGCCTTCGAGCACGTTGTCGGCGGTGACAACCGCTTCATACAGCGACTTGTCTTTTACCGTGATGGCACGGTCCAGCAGGAATACGGGGATTTTGGCATCCTTCGCCTCTTCCAGCACGGGCTCCCATCCCGTTTGCACCACCGGCGCGATAAAAATCGCATCAACGCCTTGCGCAATAAACGAGCGCACCGCTTTGATTTGGTTCTCTTGTTTCTGCTGTCCATCGGCGATTTTCAGGTTAATCCCCCGCTTTTTGGCTTCCTCTTTGGCGACGGTGGTTTCCGCCGCACGCCAACCTGATTCAGACCCTACTTGCGAAAAACCTACGGTCATATCTGCCGCCAGCGCACTGCCGGAGACAGCCGCGCCGATCAGCGAGGCTAAAAGTAAACGCTTCCACATGATGTCGTTCCTCTGATGGGAGTTTGTTGTTCAGGTACAAAAGCCCTTACAGCCTGGCGCAACTTGGCGGAAACGTTTTCGACATACTTCACAAAATCCTAAAAATCATAAGGAGTTACGAAAATCGCCGCGGGCTTATTTCTCCACACGCCAGGGACAAAATAGCTGGATGTCGGAAACAGTGGTTTCAATAAAGGTAATAAACATAATTGGTTATGTGCGTTTTCTTTGGAAGCGATTACAACACTGCGTGAACTTCTGTCATAACGACGGATCGGACAGGCTACGAGGGGAATGTTTCATTTTGTGAGAGCCCGCACATCGTTATAACGCAGCGAAGCATCAGAAAAGACCTAAATAAGATAAAGAGAAACCCCTAAATCTGACAGTTTTAAGCAAATTAATTAAACTCTATTCTGAAATTGCACTGTTTTCAGTTAGACTCATTTCCGCGTTTAACCTTTCTTCTTTTTATTGCAATGGAAATCATGACTGCCCAGGATTATTTATTAAAATTCCGCAAAGTGAATAGCAGTGAGAGTCTGGAAAAACTCTTTGATCATCTTAACTATTCTCTTAACGATACGCTTGAAATCATCAATATGTATCGGGCTGCCGACCATCGCCGTGCTGAACTGGCTTCGGGTGGACGTCTGTATGATATTGGCTGCGTTCCCAAAACGGTCTGGCACTATGTGCTCTGATCGCGTCTTTCACTGACGACTGGCAGTACCTATACTTTTGTCCATATTGGGCGTGACCTGTTTGGACAATGATTAAACGCCCTTTCTGCTGTGAGAGAGTTTATGTCTGTTTCCCCTGTTGCTGGTTCTACACCCCGTCTCGGTGGCTGGCTGCTGCTGCCTCTTGCCTGGTTAATTCTGTCGTTTCTTGCCAGCACGCTGGCGGTGGCGAACTACGTTGCCGCCCTGCTTCACCCTGCGCTGCGAGACGCCATTTTCTCGTTGACCGAATCTTTCGCCTGGGGCTTTCTGCTGTCACTGGTGCTGGCAATCGCCATGTGGTGTTTCACCTGCTGGGTGACCTGGCTGTTTTGCCTGCGTTCGCAGCGTCTGCCACGCTTCTATATTCTGTGGTTATTGGTGAGCATTCTCTTTTCTCTGCGCAGCTTTATGTTCAATCCCGTTACTGACGGTATCGCTGTGCAAAACTTGCTGATGACCCTCGCCGCCGCGGCCCTTATTGTCCCTTATTTCAAGCGTTCACAACGCGTCAAAAACACTTTTGTGGCGCGCTGATGTTCAAAAGCAACGCAGTAATTTAATCCTGAGTGCGGTTTCGTCTGAAACCGCCCCCCACAGTGGTTGTGGTCTGGCTTTCAATAGCTGATAATGAGCGGCTTTTTTGAAATTCAGGCGAAAAAATGACCGAATACCTGCTTCTTTTTGTTGGCACAGTGCTGGTGAATAACTTCGTGTTAGTGAAGTTTCTCGGCCTCTGTCCCTTTATGGGCGTTTCCAAAAAACTGGAAACGGCAATTGGCATGGGACTCGCCACCACTTTTGTTATCACCCTGGCCGCGATTTGCGCCTGGTTGGTCAACCATCTGATCCTGCTGCCGCTGGATATGGTGTATCTGCGCACGCTGGCGTACATTTTAGTGATCGCCGTGGTGGTGCAATTCACCGAAATGGTGGTACGCAAAACCAGCCCGGAATTGTATCGCCTGCTAGGCATTTTCCTGCCACTGATCACCACCAACTGTGCCGTTCTTGGCGTACCGCTGCTGAGCGTCAATTTAAACCACACCTTTATGCAAGCCGCCTGGTTCGGTTTTGCCGCCTCTGTCGGCTTTTCACTGGTGATGGTGTTATTTGCCGGTATGCGTGAACGCCTGGTATTGGCCAACGTGCCCGCCCCTTTTAAAGGCAACTCGATTGCACTGATCACCGCAGGCCTGATGGCACTGGCGTTTATGGGCTTTACCGGATTGGTGAAATTCTGATGAGTGCGATTTGGATTGCGATAGCGGTATTAAGCGCTATCAGCCTGATGTTCGGCGCACTGCTGGGCTACGCCTCCCGCCGTTTTAAAGTTGAAGACGATCCGATTGTCGAACAAATCGACGCGATCCTGCCTCAGAGTCAGTGCGGTCAGTGCGGCTATCCCGGCTGTCGGCCCTATGCTGAAGCCGTGGGGCTGAACGGCGATGCGATCAACAAATGCGCGCCCGGTGGCGAGCAGGTAATGCTGAAACTGGCCACCATGCTTAACGTTGAGCCACAACCCATTGATGGCGATGAAACCGCGCAGGCACCCGTGCGTACCGTTGCCTGGATTGATGAAAGCAATTGTATTGGTTGTACCAAATGTATTCAGGCTTGTCCGGTTGATGCCATCGTTGGCGCCACGCGCGCGATGCACACCGTTTTAAGCGACGTCTGTACCGGTTGCGACCTCTGTGTTGCGCCCTGCCCAACCGATTGTATCGAGATGCGTCCAGTTGCCACGACAACGGCAAGCTGGAAGTGGGATTTAAACACCATCCCGGTTCGGGTGATCACCGCGGAAAACCATGCGTAATCTGTTAAATTTATTCAAAAAATCACCGTTATGGGATTTTGCAGGCGGCATTCATCCGCCCGAAAATAAAACCCAGTCCAATGGGTCGCCCTTACGCGCCTTGCCGCTGCCACCCCGTTTTATTATTCCGCTTAAACAACATATTGGCCACGAGGGCGAAATCCGCGTCAGCGTTGGCGATCACGTATTGCGCGGCGAGCCGCTGACCTTTGGTTCAGGGCGCATGCTGCCTGTCCATGCGCCGACCTCCGGCACCGTCTATGCGATTGCGCCTCACATGACCGCGCATCCGTCTGGTCTCGCTGAAATGGCGGTGTTTATTACCCCAGACGGTGAGGATCGCTGGTGCGAACGTGAAACGCTGGCTGACTATCGCAGCGTTGAACGCAGTGAACTGGTACGTAAAGTGTTTGATGCCGGTATTGCCGGACTGGGTGGCGCTGGTTTTCCGACCGCCACTAAACTGCGTGGTGGATTGCGGGGCGTTAAAACGCTGATTATCAATGCTGCCGAATGCGAGCCCTATATTACCGCCGATGATCGCCTGATGCAGGACTGCGCTGCCGAGGTATTGGAAGGGAGCCGCATTTTAGGCTGGATTTTGCAATCGGAAACCATTCTGCTCGGTATTGAAGACAATAAACCGGAAGCCATTGCCGCACTACGCCAGGCGCTGGGGGATGCCAGGGATATCACGCTGCGAGTGATCCCCACCAAATACCCTTCTGGTGGCGCGAAGCAACTGACTAAAATTCTCACCGGGAAAGAAGTCCCTCACGGCGGGCGCTCAGCGGATATTGGCGTGTTAATGCAAAACGTCGGCACCGCCTATGCCGTTAAACGTGCGGTGATGGATGGCGAACCCCTCACTGAACGCGTGGTCACCCTGACGGGCGATGCGGTCTCACAGCCGGGAAATGTCTGGGGACGTTTGGGCACGCCCGTTAGCCATCTGCTCAGTCACGCAGGCTTTTCGCCCAGCCCTAAACAGATGGTGATTATGGGTGGCCCTTTGATGGGCTTTACCCTGCCCAATCTTGATGTCCCGATGGTTAAAATCACCAACTGCTTGCTGGCCCCTTCCCTTAGCGAAATGGGGCAGGAAGAAGAAGAGAAAGGCTGTATCCGTTGCAGTGCTTGTGCCGATGCCTGCCCGGCGGGTTTGCTGCCGCAGCAACTCTACTGGTTCAGCCAGGGGGGCGACCACGACAAGGCCCGCGCTTATCACATCGATGACTGTATCGAATGCGGTGCCTGCGCCTGGGTCTGCCCCAGCAATATCCCTTTAGTGCAGTACTACCGGCAGGAAAAAGCCGAGATCCGCGCTATTGATATTGAAGCGGCGCGAACGGCGGAAGCGAAAGCGCGTTTCGAGGCGCGCCAGCAGCGCCTGGAAAAAGAAAAACTCGCGCGAGAAGCCAAACATCAGCAGGCAAAACGCGCGGTAAGCGCGCAAAACAGCGATGCGATTCAAGCCGCCCTGGCGCGCGTGAAAGCCAAACAGGCCGCTGCAGGCGAAGAGATTGTCGTGCAGGCTGGCGCTGAGCCCGATAACGCCGCGATTATTGCGCAGCGCGCCGCCCGTAAAGCTGAAGCGCGAGCGCGCCAGGCTGAACAACAAGCAGAAACGCAGCCTGTCACGCGTCAGATTGATGATCCACGCAAAGCGGCGGTGGAAGCCGCGATTGCCCGCGCGAAAGCCAAAAAAGCTGAGCAGAAACCGGACGCCGCAGCGGCAACTCCTGATGCTGAACCGGTTGATCCGCGTAAAGCAGCAGTCGAAGCGGCCATTGCCCGCGCGAAAGCCAAAAAGGCTGAGCAGCAGCCGGACACCGCCGCCGTAACACCCGATGCTGAACCGGTTGACCCGCGTAAAGCGGCAGTCGAAGCGGCGATTGCCCGCGCGAAAGCCAAAAAAGCTGAGCAGCAACCGGGCGCCGCAGCGGCAACCCCTGATGCCGAGCCGGTTGATCCGCGTAAAGCGGCCGTCGAAGCGGCGATTGCCCGTGCGAAAGCCAAAAAAGCTGAGCAGCAACCGGGCGCCGCAGCGGCAACCCCTGATGCCGAGCCGGTTGATCCGCGTAAAGCGGCCGTCGAAGCGGCGATTGCCCGTGCGAAAGCCAAAAAAGCTGAACAGCAGGCGGACTCCGCAGCGGCAACCCCTGATGCCGAGCCGGTTGATCCGCGTAAAGCGGCGGTGGAAGCAGCGATTGCCCGTGCGAAAGCCAAAAAAGCGGCACTGCAATCAGAAAATAACCCTGAACCTGACGCCCCCTCTGATGCAACTGCCACAGCAGAGGAGCTCGATCCCCGTAAGGCCGCTATTGCTGCGGCGATTGCTCGGGCCAAAGCCCGCAAGGCACAGCAAACTGAGGCACAAGAGGAATAAATGGCTTTTCGTATCGCAAGTTCTCCTTATACCCACAATCACCGCAGCACCAGCAATATTATGCTGGTGGTGGTGTTAGCGGCCGTCCCCGGCATCTTCGCGCAGTGGTATTTCTTCGGCTGGGGTGTGTTGATTCAAGTGGCTATCGCCAGTGCCGTGGCATTGGCACTGGAAGCCATTATCTTGATGCTGCGCAATATGCCCATCAAGGCCAATCTGGCAGACAACTCTGCGCTGCTAACGGCCCTGCTGTTGGGTGTCAGTTTGCCGCCTCTGGGGCCGTGGTGGTTAATCGCCATCGGTACCGCATTTGCCATCATTATTGCCAAGCAGTTATACGGTGGTTTGGGGCAAAACCCCTTCAACCCCGCGATGGTCGGCTATGTTGTTTTGCTGATTTCTTTTCCCGTCCAGATGACCAGTTGGATGCCGCCCGATGCCTTACAGGCGGTGCAGCCTGGGCTCCTTGATTCACTGAGCATGGTGTTTACCCAACACACGGCGGGGGGATTAACCCTGCAGCAGTTACAGCAAGGCGTCGATGGCATTACACAGGCCACGCCGTTAGACGGCTTTAAAACGGGCCTGCGCGCCGGTCACACTGCTGAGGCGTTGCTGGCAGGCCCAATGTATACCGGCGTGCTGGCGGGGTTGGGTTGGCAGTGGGTGAACGTCTGCTATCTGGCTGGGGGCGTTTTTTTACTGTGGTATCGCGCTATTCGTTGGCATATTCCTGCGGCGATGATCGCCTCCCTCGCCGTCTGCGCGACTCTGGGCTGGCTTGCCTCCCCGGACAGTTTAGCGTCGCCCATGATCCATCTCTTTTCTGGCGCGACCATGCTGGGTGCCTTTTTTATTGCCACCGATCCGGTGACGGCATCCACCACCAACAAAGGTCGTATTCTGTATGGCGTTTTGATCGGTCTTCTGGTGTGGTTAATCCGCAGTTTTGGTGGCTATCCCGATGGTATTGCCTTTGCCGTGTTACTGGCCAATATTTGCGTCCCGTTGATTGATTATTACACGCAACCGCGCGTGTACGGCCACCGTAAGGAGTAGTGATGCTGGACGTTATGCGTAAAAACGGATTGCGACTGGCGGTGTTTGCCGCCATCACCACCGGCGTGACGGCAGTGGTGAATACCGTGACGAAACCGACCATTCATCATCAAACACTGCTACAACAGCAAGTGTTGTTTGATCAGGTGATTCCCAGCGAGTTGTACGATAACAATTTGCAGCAAGAGTGTTATCTGCTCACCGATCCCGCGCTAGGCAATGCGCAACCGCATCAGGTGTGGGTCGCGCGCAAGCAAGATAAACCAGTGGCAGTGGTGATTGAAAGCACGGCACCTGACGGTTATTCCGGCAATATTCAACTGCTGGTCGGCGCGGATTTTCAAGGTAAAGTATTGGGAACCCGCGTGACCGAACATCATGAAACCCCCGGTTTGGGGGATAAAATCGAACCGCGTATTTCCGACTGGATTTTTAGCTTATCCAACCGCCAGCTAACCGGTGCAGATGACAAGTCCTTTGCAGTGAAGAAAGACGGTGGCAATATTGACCAGTTTACGGGTGCCACTATCACGCCTCGCGCCGTGGTTAATGCTGTTAAACGCACCACGCTGTTGGTTGAAACCTTACCCAATAAACTCACTTCGCTACCGGCGTGTGGAGAATCAAATGAGTGAAGCGAAAACGCTGCTAATTGGCGGCCTGTGGAAAAATAACTCGGCACTGGTACAGCTACTGGGCCTGTGTCCCCTGCTGGCCGTTACGTCCACTGCGACCAATGCGTTGGGACTGGGCCTTGCTACCACGCTGGTGTTGACCATCACCAACAGCGCGATTTCCGCCTCGCGCCGTTGGGTGCCGTCTGAAATCCGCATCCCGATTTACGTCATGATTATTGCGTCTGTGGTGAGCTGCGTGCAGATGCTGATCAACGCCTACGCCTACGGTCTCTATCAATCACTGGGTATCTTTATTCCCCTGATTGTCACCAATTGCATCGTTGTCGGTCGTGCTGAAGCGGTAGCATCCCGCAGCAGCGTTCCGCTCTCCGCGCTCGATGGAATGGCCATTGGCCTCGGTGCCACCAGCGTGATGTTCGTGCTGGGTTCGATTCGTGAAATTATCGGTAACGGAACGCTGTTTAACGGTGCCGATCAGCTGCTGGGTTCGTGGGCTAAAGCACTGCGTATTGAAGTGGTGCATTTCGATGCGCCGATGCTGCTGGCGATGCTGCCCCCAGGTGCGTTTATTGGACTTGGTTTATTGCTGGCGGCAAAATACGTGCTGGATCAAAAACTAAAGACGCGCGCAGAGAAGCGCAAGGCGCAGGAGCACCTGCCTGACGGAAAAACAGGAACGGTATGAACAAGGAAAAGCGCATAGCGATATTATCGCGTTTGCGCGACAACAATCCCCATCCCACCACCGAGTTGGCTTTCACGTCACCCTTTGAGTTGTTGATTGCCGTGTTGCTGTCTGCGCAAGCCACAGACGTTAGCGTGAACAAAGCCACGGCCAAGCTCTATCCCGTCGCCAATACGCCAGCCGCGCTGCTGGCATTGGGTGTCGAGGGTGTCAAAACCTATATCAAGACCATTGGCCTGTTCAACAGCAAAGCCGAAAACGTGATTAAAACGTGTCGAATATTGCTGGAAAAGCATCAGGGTGAAGTACCAGAAAATCGTGAAGCGCTGGAAGCCTTGCCCGGTGTGGGACGGAAAACGGCCAATGTGGTGCTGAATACCGCCTTTGGCTGGCCAACCATCGCCGTTGACACCCATATTTTCCGCGTCAGCAATCGGACCAATCTGGCGCCCGGTAAGAACGTTGAACAAGTCGAAGAGAAGTTACTTAAAGTGGTACCGCGTGAGTTTAAAGTCGACTGTCACCACTGGCTTATTCTCCACGGACGTTATACTTGTGTAGCCCGCAAGCCGCGCTGTGGCGCGTGCATTATTGAAGATCTTTGCGAGTTTAAAGAGAAAGTTGAAATTTGACTGAACACGCATTGAGAAAAAAGCGGCCCTGGCCGCTTTTTTATTTAATTATGTTGAATGAGTATGCTTTTACAGCATTTTAAGGCAACCCGGCGTCTAAAAAAGATGCACTCTTCTTTTTCCTTAGAAATTAATCTGTTAAAGCGTGATCGCCATCACCTTCTGCGTTTTCCCCCGCTATTTATCGCCACCATTCCCCGCCATTACTGGATACTTCGCTGGATTAAAGGCAATAAAAGGCGTTAATCGCCCATTTTTAATGCAGTTATAGCCACTTCATCCGCATAACACTCACACCACAGAGATATTCTCTTTTTAAGGATATAGATCCGCGGATATAGGATAATTATCTATATTCATTAATATGTTGCGACTTATCATTTCGCAAATCACCCTTTGTTACTGAAATTAACATTGCCATTATTGCCATTAACAGAAGATGAAAAAAGGCTTGATCGCATAGCGATAATCAGCGAAATTAACCGCCGTTTTATTCATTCACTCCAAGAACGTCGCGCATTGTCGCCAATGACCGACGCTTAATTCCTGATGCGAATTAGGAAGCGAAACACAGAGGTCCTAGTGTCTACTGCAAACCAACACAACAAAGAGGCTGTTAGCCTTAACGCGTTCAAACAACCGAAAGCGTTCTATCTGATCTTTTCGATCGAGTTATGGGAACGTTTTGGCTTCTACGGACTGCAAGCCATCATGGCGGTGTACCTGGTTAAACAACTGGGTATGTCTGAAGCTGCCTCCATTACCCTGTTCTCTTCCTTCAGTGCGCTGGTCTATGGCCTGGTTGCCGTAGGTGGTTGGCTGGGTGATAAAGTTTTGGGCACCAAGCGCGTAATTATTCTTGGTGTTATCGTGCTGGCGCTGGGCTATGCGCTAGTGGCGTTTTCCGGCCACAACACCGACATCGTGTATATCGGGATGGCAACCATCGCTGTGGGTAGCGGTTTGTTTAAAGCCAACCCCTCTTCTCTGCTGTCTAAATGCTATGAGAAAGACGATCCGCGTATCGACGGCGCATTCACCATGTTCTATATGTCGATCAACATCGGTTCGCTGTTCTCCATGATGCTGACCCCGTGGTTAGCCGCAAAATACGGTTGGAGCGTTGCCTTCTCCTTATCCGTCGTGGGTCTGGTGATTACCCTGCTGAACTTCATCTTCTGCAAACGTATGGTGAAAGATTTCGGCTCCCCGCCTGATTTCAAACCTGTCCACTTCGGCAAACTGCTGGCAACCCTGGTAGGCGTCGTCGTGCTCGTGGCCATTGCCGCCTGGTTGCTGCATAACCAGGAAATCGCGCGTATCGCCTTGGGCGTGGTCGCTCTGGGTATCGTGCTGCTGTTTGGCAAAGAGACGTTAAAGCTGAAAGGCGCAGCACGTCGTAAAATGATTGTTGCCTTTATCCTGATGCTGGAAGCGATTGTGTTCTTCGTGCTGTATATGCAGATGCCAACATCACTGAACTTTTTCGCCATTCGTAACGTTGAGCACACGATTCTGGGCATTACCTTTGAACCTGAACAGTTCCAGGCACTCAACCCGTTCTGGATTATGCTGGCCAGCCCGATGCTGGCGGCGGTGTATAACAAGTTGGGTGATCGCCTGCCGATGCCGCATAAGTTCGCGATTGGTATGGTGCTCTGCTCTGCTGCGTTTCTTATCCTGCAACTGGGTGCCAAGATGGCCAACGAGCAGGGTATCGTGTCCGTAAACTGGTTGATCGCCAGCTACGGATTACAAAGCATCGGCGAACTGATGATTTCAGGTTTGGGCCTCGCCATGATTGCACAACTGGTTCCCCAGCGTCTGATGGGCTTTATTATGGGCTCCTGGTTCCTGACCACCGCGGGTGCGGCAGTGATTGCTGGTAAAGTCGCAGGCTTGATGGCCGTGCCTGAAAATGTCACCGATCCGCTGCAATCCCTGCATGTGTACGGCACGGTGTTTATGCAGATTGGTATCGCCACCGGTATTATTGCCGTGCTGATGCTGCTGACCGCGTCTCGTTTGAACCGTATGACAATGAGCGATACGGAGCTGCAGGCGTTAAAAGACGCGAAAGCCTAAGCCCTTATCAACAACACCGATAAAAGCCATTCGAAAGAATGGCTTTTTTTGTTCATGCCTGCCTCGCAGTTTCACGCATCACCTCACTGACTTTCCTGCATGACAGCAGTACTATGCTGAGATTGTGCATAACGCAGCTAAAGGAGCCTGCTATGAAACTGTTTGCCAAGCCCGGTGCCTGTTCTCTCTCCCCTCACATTATTCTGCGTGAGGCTGGCCTTGATTTCACGCTGGTGACCGTCGACCTGAAAACCAAGCAAACTGAACAAGGGGAAGATTATTTACAGATCAACCCGAAAGGTCAGGTCCCGGCACTGTTACTGGATGATGGCACGCTGCTGACTGAAGGCGTGGCGATTGTGCAGTATCTGGCAGATAAGAAAGCCGACAGACAACTGCTCGCCCCGGTCAATAGTGTGGCGCGCTATCAAACGCTGTCATGGTTGAATTATGTGGGTACTGAACTGCACAAGGGCTTTACGCCGCTGTTTCGCCCCGATACCCCCGAAGCCATGAAGCCGATTGCCCGCGAAGCGCTGGAGAAGAAATTTCAGTATGTGGATGACGAACTGGCTGACAAAGAGTGGATTGCGGGCCCGCGTTTTAGCATTGCGGATGCCTATTTGTTTACGGTAACGCGCTGGGCGCAGGCCCTAAAGCTCAATATCGATGGATTGGCTAACCTGACCGCCTATATGCAGCGCGTCGGTGAGCGACAAGCCGTAAAAGATGCGTTGGAGGCGGAAGGTCTAAGCTAACAGCATTGCAGGGGCGGTGAACCGCCCCTGTTTTAATTACAGTTTGACTGCTGTGAAGTGCTGTTCTGGTTTGGCGATGCGATCCTGCGCGGCCACCAATTGCAATTCATACTCACCCATTTCGTGGGTCGTCACCATCACCTCATAAACTGCTGCGGTAACGTGCTCCAGCGCATCTTTCAGGGATTTACCCTGCAACAAATCTACCAGCAGCAACCCACTGGTGAGATCGCCGACGCCAACCGGTTGACGGACGCCGAAATCCACCAGCGGACGGCTGATGTGCCAGGCTTCATCGGCGGTCACTAACAGCATTTCAAAGCGATCGCTACGCTCACCGGCACGTGACAGGTGTTTCACCAGCACGACGCGAGGACCACGTGCAATCAGAGCGCGCGCCGCCGTCACGGCCTCTTCAATATTGCTGACCGTCTGCTCGCTGAGCATTTCTAATTCCAGCAAATTGGGGGCCACCATATCACTGGCGGGTAGCGCGTGTTTGCAGTGAAACTCTGCAACGCCAGGTGCCACAATACAGCCCTTCTCAGGATGGCCCATCACCGGATCACAGAAGTACCAGGCATTGGGATTAGCGGCTTTCACCTGCTGCACAATGGCTAAAATTTGTTCGCCCTGCTCGGCAGAGCCCAAATACCCACTGAGTACGGCATCGCAGGTTTTCAGGCGATCGATATCCGCAATCCCTTTCACGATTTCCGTTAAGTGGCTGGCAGGCATCACAGTGCCCGTCCAGTGACCATATTGAGTATGATTAGAGAACTGCACCGTGTTTAATGGCCAGACGTTAACCCCCATTCGACGCATAGGGAATTCGGCCGCACCATTGCCTGCGTGTCCATAAACCACGTGCGATTGTATCGCGAGAATATTTTTCATTATGTTGTCCTGCTTTACCCTGCCAAAACATTCGGGGCCGGTTTTCACCGGCCCCGCACTACGTTGTTTATTTCCAGCACACCAAACAGTAATGTTTTTTACCGCGGCGCAACAAGGTGTAGCGGTTGAAGAGTTTATCTCCCTGCGTAAAGCGATACTCTGCATCCGCATTTTTCTCACCGTTCACCGTGACGGCGTTCGAGGTGATCATCGTGCGCGCCTGGCCGCGTGAAGGGACCAGTTCAGCGGTCACCAGCGCCTGTTGCAGATCGGCTTCGCTATCCAGTTCGATGGTCGGCATACCGTCCTGCGCCAACTGAGCGAAGTCATCTTCGGTCATCGCACTCAACGCGCCGGAGAACAGGCTCTCGGTGATACGTTTGGCGGCTGCCAGACCCGCTTCACCGTGCACTAAAGACGTCACTTGTTCAGCCAGCACATATTGTGCGCGTGGCGCTTTACCGCTGTTTTTATCTTCCTCTTCCAGCGCATTGATCTCGTCAAGGCTCATAAAGGTGAAGAATTTCAGGAAGCGGTAAACGTCCGCATCGGCCGTGTTGATCCAGAACTGATAAAACTTGTACGGGCTGGTTTTGCTGGCATCAAGCCAGACTGCGCCACCTTCGGTTTTGCCGAATTTGGTGCCATCCGATTTGGTGATCAAGGGCACGGTCAGACCAAACACCTGGTTTTGATGCAGACGGCGGGTCAAATCAATCCCGGAGGTGATATTGCCCCATTGATCAGAGCCACCAATTTGCAGCGCAACGCCATAGCGGCTGTTGAGCTCAGCAAAGTCATAACCCTGCAGCAGATTGTAGGAGAACTCGGTGTAGGAAATCCCCTGATCGTCACGGTTCAGGCGCTGCTTAACCGCTTCTTTGTTGATCATCTGGTTCACGGAGAAGTGCTTGCCGATATCACGCAGGAAGGTCAACACGTTCATGCCGCCAAACCAGTCGTAGTTATTTGCCGCAATCGCGCTGTTGTCACCACAATCGAAATCAAGGAACGGGGCCACTTGCCGACGAATTTTTTCCACCCACGTTTGGACAGTATCGGTGGTATTCAGCTTACGTTCGGCCGCTTTAAAGCTCGGATCGCCAATTAACCCTGTTGCTCCACCCACCAGGGCCACAGGCTTATGGCCTGCATTCTGGAAGCGCTTAAGGCAGAGCAGCGGCACCAGATGCCCCAAGTGCAAGCTGTCTGCGGTGGGATCAAACCCGCAATAGAGGGCGATTGGCCCTTGCGCCAGCCGCTCCGCTAACGCGTCCTCATCCGTCACCTGGGCAATCAGCCCACGCTCTTGCAATTGTTTAATCAGGTTACTGCTGGACATCAATGACTCCATCAACAATGAACTGCACCTAAGCTGGTACACAGCGCTCCGCCTTACGCGGAAAAAACGAGGGGTATAGAATAAAGCGCCAGCCGACTTCGTGCCAGCGCTTATACGGTCAAAATTGCGGTTTAGGGGGCGAGTCGTTCAACTTTCCAGCCATCGCCTTCGCGCTGCCAGAAAAATCTGTCATGTAAGCGGTGTTCTCCGCCCTGCCAAAACTCAAAGGTTTCCGCTTTAATCCGAAATCCGCCCCAAAAACTGGGTAACGGGATCTCACCTTGTTGGAATTTCTGTTTGAGTTCGAGAAACTTCCCTTCCAGTACTGAACGCGCCGAGATACGGCTGGACTGGCGTGACACCCAGGCACCGATTTGGCTGTCACGTGGGCGGCTATGGAAATAACGGGCTACCTCCAGCATCGACAGTTTTTCAACCCGACCGCTGACCATCACCTGTCGCTCAAGCATGTGCCAGGGAAACAACACACTGATGCGGGGATTATTCGCCAGTTGCTGCGCCTTACGGCTGCCCATATTGGTGTAGAACACCAGGCCTTGTTCATCGTAATGCTTGAGCAAAACGATACGCTGCCAGGGTTGCCCCTGGTCATCGACGGTTGCAACACACATCGCGGTTGGATCGTGCAACTGGGCGTCGCACGCCTGACGCAGCCAGTGTTCAAACAGCGTCAGAGGAGAAGCAGGAAGATCGCTGCGACGCAATCCTCCTCGGGTATATTCACGGCGCAGATGTGCGATCTGCTGCAGATGGTCACTGTCATGCATAGCCAGTCACTCCTTGAAAGGGGAATGGCCCTATTGTGCTCGCCACGCCACCGCAGTTCAATCAGTTAGCGGGCTTCAATTGACAATCATCGACGATCACCTTGTCGTTACGTTCGATAAACGCCGTGTCACCTTTTGACCAAAAGGTGTAGGTGTCATCAGCGTAACGCGCACCCGAGCCAGAAACCTGCTCTTTCAGCGTCACCGATTTACCGTCAATAATGAAACCCACCTCTTCTTTTGCATTATCTAACGTCACCGTCAGTGGCATGGTGCCGCATTGGTAATGCAGCACCTCTGCACTCTGTTCGTGGGGTTGAAAGTAGCTGCAACCGGAAAGCAGGATAATGCCTGCCACTAAACATTTTTTCATTTTGACCTCATTGTCGTTGGTTTTCCTGTAGCCTGGCAGATTGCAGTCGCTCAGACTCTCGGCGTGCTCTGAAAGCGTGGATTGGCCGGATAAATGGCGCCCAGCACCGTATCTGCACGCGCGCCGGTCACAGAAGGTAAGTTCCCCGGTAACCCCGACAGCGTACGAAAGGCCAGCCAGGCAAAAGCCAGTGCTTCCATGTCATCGCCACTGATACCGGCTTTATCCGTGTCAGAAACTTCGGTGCCAGGTAGCATGGCAGCCAAACGCTGCATTAATAAAGGATTGCGGCTGCCACCGCCGCACACCAACAGGCGATCGCATCCCCCACTGAGCAGAATTTGATCGGCAATGGTGGTAACCGTGAGTTCCGCCAGGGTGGCTTGTACGTCCTGCGGCGCAATACCCGGGAAAACAGCAAGCTGTTTTTCTATCCATCCCAGATTAAAATGTTCACGTCCGGTGCTTTTGGGGGCCGGCAGTGCAAACCAGGGTTCAGCACGCATTTGCTGTAACAACGCCGGAATGACCTGCCCGGAAGTGGCCCAGCGGGCATCACGGTCGAACGCCTCTCCGCGTTGACGCCAGATCCACGCATCCATCAGCATATTTCCCGGCCCGGTGTCATATCCGCCGACCGGCTTGCCCGGCAGCAGCAGTGATAAGTTGGCAATGCCACCAATATTCAGCACCATGCGACGTTCCGTTGCATGCATCAGCAGCGCATGATGGAAGGCGGGCACCAGAGGCGCGCCTTGCCCTCCTAATGCCATATCTCGCCGACGGAAATCCCCCACCACAGTGACGCCCGTGCTGGCAGCAATCTGGTTATTATCGCCAATTTGCAGCGTACCGGGCGCTTCTCCCTGGGGCTCATGCCATACCGTTTGACCGTGGCAACCAATCGCCGTGATATCTTCTGCGCCCAGCCCTTCCCGCTGCATCAGGGTGGTCACCGCCTCGGCAAACAGGCGTCCGAGCCGGGTATCGAGCTGGACTAACTGTGACAACGTGAGAGGTTGTCCCTGACACACGTCTAAGACCGCTTGTTTGATCGCCATGGGAATGGGATGAGAGTAACTGGCCTGTTGCGCCACCATCTCTGGACTGATCGCCGCAAGCACGACATCCACGCCATCTAAGCTGGTACCCGACATCACACCGATATAACGTCCTGATTTCATACCTTACCTTCCTCTTGCCGATGCCAGTGACTGATATGGCTAACAGCCTGGCAAAAACCCCCAACTAATTCTATGATTAAGAGTGATTTTTTAAATAAATTGGGCGGTTATTCACGGCGATACATTTTTCTTCCTGGCATTGAATTATTGTTGATAGCTTGTGGTCTACGCTGTGCCCTATTTTTTTGCGTAAGTCGAAGGAGTATGACCTGCGTTCTGCGTATACATCACGTATGGCGGGCGGGACTTGCGCGCGGTCTCTCGAGAATAAAGGAGTTATACAATGATCAGGCGTGCATTAATCGTAGCGCTGGCGGGCATATCGCTGGCAGGTTGTACCAATACTGACACCCTTTCTGGTGACGTCTACAGTGCATCGGAAGCGAAGCAAGTTCAAAGCGTGAATTACGGCACCGTGGTCTCTGTGCGCCCCGTGCAAATTCAGGGCGGTGACGAAAGCAATGTTATCGGTGCTATTGGTGGCGCAGTCCTTGGCGGCTTCCTGGGGAATACCATTGGCGGTGGCGCAGGACGCAGTCTTGCAACCGCAGGCGGTGCGGTGCTGGGGGGTGTGGCGGGTCAGGGAGTGCAAGGCGCGATCAACAAAACCAGTGGGGTTGAGCTGGAAATTCGTCGCGATGATGGCAATACCATTATGGTGGTGCAGAAACAGGCTGCGAGTCGCTTTGCGGTTGGACAGCGCGTCGCCATGGCCTCGAACGGCAGCCAAATCACCGTTTCGCCACGCTAAAAGTAAAAAACCGGCCTGCAGGCCGGTTTTTTTATGTCTTATGATGTAATTCCAGTATGTTTTTTTCCAACCGGGCAATCAGGGTGACCAACTGATCCACCTCTTGCCTGGAAATCCCCGCCAAAATGTCGTCTCGCGTTTCATCAATCACTTTTTCAACTTCATCAATGATGGGGGCAGCGCTTTCCGTCAACTTAATGCGTTTTGCGCGGCGGTCGCTGGCGCAGGTGGTGCGCGTAATTAACCCTTTTTCTTCTAGCTGATCCAGTGTGCGCACCAGTGAGGGCTGCTCAATACCAATGGCTTTAGCTAACTGAATCTGCGACTGCTCAGGCGGCAACTGATGAATATTATGCAGCGTGACCCAATGCGTCTGCGTGAGTGCCAGCGGCTTTAAGCGCTGATCGATCAAAGCGCGCCAGACTCGTACCAAGCGGGCCAAATCCGTTCCAAGAGGCGTATCCATTTCATCTCCTTATAATTAGCTTGCTACGTATCAAGCGTCATTTTAGACCATTTTGCGAGTTTGTAGCAGAAATTACAATTCAGAGAGACTTAAACGGCGGAATATATACTAAAGAGATAAATATGTTCCTTTAGGGTATCTTCAGGCGTTGAAAATAGTGATTGCAGCAGGAAGAGAGGGATGCCCCAGGGCAAGAAATGCTCCCTCAGGCACCCAGAGGATGTTAACTAGGGTTTGATAACGCCACAAAGCCAGCGATCGCCTCCGCCGCCCAGTGGTTTAGGGTGATCGGCGTGATTATCGCCGCCCACATGCACCATCAGTGCTTTTCCCTTAATCGTGGAGAGCTGCTTCAGGCGCGGTGCCAGCACGGGATAGTTTGCCAGGCCTTCCTCCGTGACATACAGCGCAGGCAGATCACCTAAATGCCCTTCTGCCCACGGTCCCAGGTGTTTACCCGTATTATCCGGGTCAAAGTGTCCACCTGCCGCACCTGCGGCGACCGCTTTACCGTCTTTCATGGCCGGTTCGCAACTGCCGATGGCGTGCACATGGAAGCCATGAATGCCGGGAGTCTGCCCTTTCAGGTCCGGCGTAAATTGCAAACCGTAAGGGGTTTCTTCAATTTTTACACTCCCCGCTGCATCGCCGATGCCTTCACCCGTCACCTGATGCAGCGTGACGGTTTCACTGGCGGCCCAACTGGCACTGGTCAGCGCCAACAGCAGTAAACTTGTGGTGATACGCTTCATGATTATCTCCTGAAAAAAAACGTCCAGAACTTATAGTCTGGACGTTTTAACTCAATGTGATGTCATTATTGCGCGAATTTTCGAATCTTTACGGCACATCGTAGCCCAGCGCCGCTTTACGGATGCGGAACCACTGCTGACGCGTGAGGGTGAAACTCCGTGCTGCAGCCGCTGACCGTACCCGGTCTATTTTGCCAGAGCCGATGATAGGTAAAGGTTCGGACGGCAGGCGCATAATCCAGGCATAAATCACCTGCTCAATATTTTCAGCACCGATTTCGCTGCGCACCTGCTCCAACTCATCGCGTAAAGGTTGGTACTGCGCCTCATAGAAGATAGCGCCGCCGCCCAGACAAGACCAGGCCATTGGGCGAATACGCATCTGCTGGCATTGATCCAAAGTGCCATCCAGCAACAGGGGTTGGAAAACCGGTGAAATTTCGACCTGATTGGTGGCCAGCGTGAAGGGCAAACGTGATTGCAGCAGCGAGAATTGCGCGGGGGTAAAATTAGACACCCCAAAATGGCGCACTTTGCCACTCTTATGCAGCGCCATGAACCCCTCAGCCACCTCATCCGCTGACATCAAGGGATCCGGGCGGTGTATCAGCAACAGATCAAGGTAGTCGGTACCAAAGTGGCGCAGCGATTGTTCGGCGCTGCTGATAATATGTGCGGCGTCAGTGACATAATGTCCCAGCGCGTGTTCAGGTTTAGCGGTGGTGGCAATGCCGCATTTCGTCACGATTTCTAACTTCTCGCGCAGCCCTGGCGTCTGCTTGAGCGCTTCGCCAAATGCCGCTTCACACTGATAGCCACCATAAATATCGGCGTGATCAACCGTGGTAATCCCCAATTCCAAATGCTGCTCTATAAAGCGGCTGAGCGTTGCGGGCGTCATGCCCCACTCCATCAGCCGCCAATATCCCATTACCATGCGTGAAAATTCAGGGCCTTGCGGGGAAAGGCGTACGCGTTCGGTCATATCTACTCCTGTAACGTGACACAGTATGATTAAAATTGAGTATATCGTTTTCAGTACAACGAAGGCTGGGGCGTGATCAAAACAATGTGGGTTGGTCTGGATCGCTCTCGTCCGCTGCTTTTCCTGCTCGCAGCAAACGCAAATGGCGTTGGCGGCACAGGCGAATCACTTCGCGTTTCTGCGCATCTGAAAATTTCAGCCAGTTAAAGCGCTCATCGCGACTGCGAAAACAGCCGCGGCAGTAGCCGCGCTCATCTGACTGACAGATGCCGCGACAGGGACTGGGCACCGGGAAAAACTCAAGTTGTTCTGCCACTGCGCCTCCTGTTCACGTTGATGTGACTCATTGAAACCTGAGACAGCCTTTGGCTCAAGTTATCCACTCACACTTTGTTGAAAATAGTGACGTAACGCGACGATCGCTTGCCGCGTTTTCTCCGGCAGCACCCTCTCTAAGGTTAGCGCCGTCAGGTTCAACGGTTCGGGCTGCCATTCGGGTATCAGTTGAATCAGTTCGCCGCGCGCCAGAGATTCACGCACTTCATACAGTGGCTGCAAAGAGATGCCCATGCCTGCCAGGGTAAAAGCACGCACCACTGACATGCTGTCACTGACCACTTGCCCATCAGCAATGCGTAACGTCACAGGCGCCAGATGCGGATGGTGCAAGGTAAACTGGCGGCTGTTGAGAGGGCCATTGGGTATACCACTGATCCAACGATGCGTCAGTAACGCCTGCGGTGTTTCTGGAACGCCATGGCGTGAAAGATATCGCGGCGTGGCACACAGGATCATCGGCCACTGCGTTAAAGGATGGGCAATCAGCGTGGAGTCCGCAAGCTGGCGATTGAAACGCAATGAGATATCAATACGCTGCTCAATCATATCTAACAAGTTATCGCTCGCCAGCACACGTAGCTGCAATTGTGGATGCTGTAGCAGCAGTGGCGACAACGCTTCGCTGATCGCGCCTGCCGCGCCCACGGTCGCGGTAATGCGCAACTCGCCCACCAGCGTATCGCGTTGCTCCGCCAGACGTTGAATCGCACCTTGCGCTTCCCGCACCATAGCAGCACACCCCGGAAAGTAGGCAGCACCAGCATCGGTCAGCGTGAGCTTACGCGTTGAACGATGCAGTAAAGGAACGCCGACCGAGGCTTCCAGCGCCCGTAAATGTTGACTTACGGCCGAAGGCGACATGCCTAATACGCGCGCAGCCGCCGCTAATGATCCCTGTTCAACCACGCAGGCAAAAATCGCCATGCGCTGTAAGTTTTCCATTATTCGTAAGCCCTACTTCATAGTGAAGTCAAGAATATGCCACTTATCCGCGGCATTGTTAAGTGAGACACTGTCTTCATCAACTCGCATACAGGACAGAGAAATGAAAATTGCAGTCATTGGCGCAACCGGTTTTGTCGGCCCACACATTGTGCAAGAGGCCTTATCCCGCGGACATCAGGTAACCGCTATTGCGCGTAACACCAGTAAAGTGACCCCCGCAGAACATCTGGATATTCAGGCGGGTGATATCGCGGATACGGCCTGGCTGTCTGCCGTGCTGCGCGAGCAAGATGCCGTGGTCAGTGCGTTCAATCCAGGCTGGGGCGAAGCCGATTTGTATGAAAAAACCACCGCGGGTCGTCACCTGATTATGCAGGCCGTTAAAAGCAGCGGTGTAAAACGTCTGCTGGTGGTCGGGGGCGCGGGCAGTTTGCAGGTTGCACCTGGCGTTGAGCTGGTCGATACAGCAGAATTCCCTGCCGCCATTAAACCTGGCGCACTGGCCGTTCGTGACTGGCGTAATGACTTGCAGCAACATGAGCAGGGATTGCAATGGACGTATCTTAGCCCGGCGGCTTTTTTGGTCGAGGGTGAACGTACCGGCCATTTCCGCGTTGGCGGCGTTGATTTGTTAATGGCGGGCGAGCAGCCTGCTTCGGTGTCCGTGGCGGACCTGGCCGTGGCGATTGTCGATGAGCTGGAGCAATCACAGCATATTCATCAACAATTTACCGTAGGTTACTGATAACCAGCACGCCCGCGTGGCGGGCGTATTTTACGCTATGCAGGTTAAGGTTTTATTAAGCGTACCGTCCTAAGATGATTAGCAGTACTGTTAATCATTCTGGATCTTATGAACGCGCTCAAAAAGTTACGCTGTCACTCAACCCTGTTTAATTTGGCTGTTGCTTTGTTCTTTACGGTTGTCGCCAATGGCCTGTTTATCTGGCGCGCATGGCAGCTGATTGAATTTAAACACCCTCTTGACTATCTGTTTGCCGCCTCGATTCCGCTGGTGCTGTTTAGCGCGTTTATGCTGATTTTCAGCGTCTTTGCCCTGCCCTGGATCCGCAAACCCTTAATAGCGGTTCTTATCATTGTTAGTGCGGCGGTAAACTATTTTATGTTCACCTTTGGTACGGTCATCGATACCAATATGCTGCAAAACGTCTTCGAAACGACGCAACAAGAGACGTTGGCGCTGATCACTCCGCGCTATCTCATCTGGCTGTTTGTGGCTGGGATCATCCCCATTGCCCTGATGTGCGCTGTCCGCATTGTGCCTAATCGCCCCTGGTGGATGCGCATCGCGGTGCGTTCAGCGACGGCGCTGGCCAGCGTGATGGTTATTTTGTTAGTGGCGCTGTTCTTTTATAAAGATTACGCGTCGCTGATTCGCAACAATAAATCCGTGGTCAAACTGGTCACGCCCGCTAATGCCGTCAGCGGTATGGGTCACTATGTTCAGGATCGCTGGTTTGCAGGCAGTCAGGAGCTGGTACGGATTGGTCTGGATGCGAAAAAAGGGCCGCAGTTACAGGCCGAACCGAGGAAGACGCTGGTGGTGTTTGTGTTGGGTGAAACCGCGCGGGCTGAAAACTTTTCCCTCGGCGGGTATGCCCGCGAAACGAATCCCAAACTTAAACAGCAACATGTCGTCTATTATCCGCAGGCTACATCCTGTGGAACAGAAACGGCTGTTTCGGTGCCCTGTATGTTCTCCAATATGCCGCGTACGGCATACGATGCGAAACTGGCTCGCCATCAGGAAGGCCTGTTAGACGTGATGGCCCATGCCGGGGTACAGGTGCTGTGGCGTGAAAACGACGGTGGCTGTAAAGGCGCCTGCGATCGCATCCCACACACCGACATGACGCAGTGGAAATTACCGTCCAGCGTCTGTCGCAGTGATACCTGCTTTGACGATGCACTGCTGTGGCGACTGAATCACTACATTGACGGCTTGCATGACGACGGCGTGATTGTGCTACACCAGATGGGCAGCCACGGCCCGGCCTATTATCAGCGTTATCCGCAAGCCATGCGCCAATTTACGCCGACTTGCGACACCAATCAGATTCAAAATTGTGACCATCAGGCGCTGGTTAACACCTACGACAATACCGTGCTCGCCACCGATAGCATGCTGGATGACACCATTAATCTGTTGAAAACCTATGGCGATAAATTCAACGTTGCACTGATTTATCTGTCCGATCACGGTGAATCGCTGGGAGAAAGTGGCATGTATTTGCACGGCGCACCCTATGTGTTCGCCCCTTCACAACAAACGCACATTCCGTTCCTGATGTGGTTTTCACCCCAATATAAACAGGCGTTTAAGCTGGATGAAACCTGTCTGCGCCAACAGGCAGCCACCAATGCGGTGTCTCAGGATAACCTGTTTTCAACTTTGCTCGGGATGATGAATATTCAAACTACCGAGTATCAGGCGAAGATGGATATCCTGCATACTTGTCGCCCACTGTAATACTCACCTGCTGTGACGCTTCACGGTCAGAGCATGTGATGCTAATGGGGAACAGTGCCACATTCAGTAAGCTGTTCCCCTTTGACATCACGATGCAGGAGCTTTTTCATGTCTACCGAATCACTGTTTACACCGCTACAACTTGGCGCGGTACAGGTTAAAAACCGTATTTTCATGGCTCCCCTGACCCGTCTGCGTAGCATTGAGCCGGGCGATGTCCCGACGCCGTTGATGGGCGAATACTATCGCCAGCGCGCCAGTGCTGGCTTAATTATCACCGAGGCGACGCAAGTGTCTTTCCAGGCGAAAGGCTACGCGGGCGCTCCCGGCCTGCATTCAGCAGAGCAAATTGCCGCATGGAAAGCCATTAATGCAGGCGTACATGCTGATGGCGGCCATACTGCTGTGCAGCTGTGGCACACCGGGCGTATTTCTCACGCTTCTTTACAGCCTGGTGGACTGGCCCCCGTGGCGCCCTCCGCCATCAATGCTGAAACGCGCACCTCCTTACGTGATGAAAGCGGTAACGCAATCCGGGAAGCCACGTCAACACCGCGTGCGCTATCCAAAGCCGATATCGCCGCCGTCGTGCAGGATTTCCGCCAGGCGGTAATTAATGCCCGTGAAGCAGACTTTGATCTGGTTGAACTGCATTCCGCTCACGGCTATCTGATTCACCAGTTTTTATCACCGGCATCAAACCAGCGTGACGATGAGTACGGCGGCAGCGTTGAAAACCGCACCCGATTTGCTCTGGAAGTGATTGATGCGGCTATTGATGGCTGGCAGGCCGATCGTATCGGCATTCGTATTTCGCCGCTGGGGCCTTTTAATGGTCTGGACAACGGTGAAGATCAGGAAGCGGCAGCGATCTATTATCTGCGTGAACTGGCGAAGCGTAATTTAGCGTTCCTGCATATCTCCGAGCCCGATTGGGCGGGCGGGAAACCTTACACCGATGCCTTCCGTCAACAGATCCGTGCGGCTTATCCCGGCGTCATCATTGGCGCTGGCGGCTACACCGCGGAAAAAGCAGCCGATCTTATCCAACGCGGATTGATTGATGCCGTGGCCTTTGGCCGTAGCTATATCGCGAATCCCGATCTCGCTGCTCGCATTCAGCAAGATGCGCCATTGAATCCACCGCGTCCCGAAACCTTCTACGGTGGTGGCGCGGAAGGCTACACAGACTACCCCACGCTGTAATCTCCTGCGCTGCGCGGCACAATCGCCGCGCAATTCTGTTATGCTTTACAAGCATTTGGCTAACCATCAACGTAAGAGGATATTATGCGCTTACTCCATACCATGCTGCGCGTGGGCGACCTGCAACGATCTATCGATTTCTACACCCGCGTGCTAGGCATGCGCCTGCTGCGTAAAAGTGAAAATCCCGTGTATAAATATACGCTGGCGTTCGTCGGCTACACCGAAGAGAGCGAAGGTGCGGTGATTGAGCTGACCTACAACTGGGACGTCGACAGCTACGATTTAGGCAATGCCTATGGCCACATTGCGCTGGGCGTTGATGACGTCGCGGCGACCTGTGAGCGAATTCGCAACGATGGTGGCAACGTGACACGTGAAGCGGGCCCGGTAAAAGGCGGCAGCACCATTATCGCGTTTGTTGAAGATCCCGATGGCTATAAGATTGAGCTGATTGAAAACAAGCACGCAGGCCATGGTTTAGGCAACTAAGCCACAGCACAGGGCAGGAACCCTATCCTGCCCTACTTTCCCCGTGAAAAATTTGCCATAATGCCTGCCCTTTTATCTGCAATGAGTCACTAATGTCTGAATCGAACGACCTGAACACGTTAAGCGCGCGTTTTCGCGGTTACTATCCTGTGGTTATTGACGTTGAAACTGCCGGATTTAACGCCAAAAGTGATGCCTTACTGGAAATCGCAGCGATTACGCTGAAGATGAGCCCAGAGGGCTGGCTGGAAAAAGACGAGACGTTGCATTTTCATGTTGAACCGTTCGAAGGCGCCACCTTACAACCAGAAGCGCTGGCGTTTAATGGCATCGATCCTTACAACCCGTTGCGGGGAGCAGAAAAAGAATATGACGTGCTGCATGCGATTTTTAAGGCGGTACGTAAGGGTTTGAAAGAGAGTGGCTGTAATCGCGCCATTGTGGTGGCCCACAATGCGACCTTCGATCACAGTTTTCTGATGGCGGCAGCAGAGCGTGCCAGTCTGAAACGCAATCCGTTCCATCCCTTTGTCACCTTTGACACTGCCGCTCTCAGCGGGTTGGTGCTAGGGCAAACGGTGTTAGCCAAGGCGTGCGCCACCGCCGGCATGGCGTTTGATAACAGCCAGGCCCACTCCGCGTTGTATGACACCGAGCAAACTGCCGATCTGTTTTGTGAAATCGTTAATCGCTGGAAACGCCTCGGCGGGTGGCCATTGCCGTCCGCCGCGCCTGAAGACACGCCAGGCGGCGATGACCCATTATGAAAAAAGGCCCTGTTGGGCCTTTTTTCTTATTCTGCTGCTTTGTATTTTTCAGCCGTTTCTTTAATTAACGGCTGCAATTCACCGGCTTGAAACATCTGAATGATGATATCGCAGCCACCGACCAGCTCGCCGTCTACCCACAATTGCGGGAAGGTTGGCCAGTTAGCGTATTTCGGCAGTTCAGCGCGAATGTCCGGGTTCTGCAGAATATCAACGTAAGCAAAACGCTCGCCGCAGGCAGAAAGCGCCTGCACAGCTTGTGCAGAGAAACCACAGCTTGGCAGTTTAGGAGAGCCTTTCATATACAGCAGGATCGGGTTTTCCTGGATCTGGTTCTGAATCTTTTCAATCGTACTCATCTTGCCTTCCTCAATATTATTCGGCACCGCAGTCTGGCCATTGTAACGACTCCGGCCCCTGACTGAAAACGACATTTTGTGCAGTGGCCACCAATCGGCGTGTCACCCGGCGGATTTTTGACATACAAAATAACATTTTCTCCCGGTTTAGACGCGGTTTAGTAGTGGCTTTGTCCGCACAATTTGATAACTTAAGCATCTGAAATAGCAGGGTTAAAAGATTAATAATCGTACTTAACGCATTAATAACAAAAGTGATTACACTTTCGTCAACTGCGTCGGTTAGAATCATCGAACCCCTGACAAGGGACTTTTCTATTTAACCGCTCCTCAAGAGCCTAACTTGTACTGGATTATGCGTTCACTCATCTCAATTATTATGCTGGCGAGTTTATCGCTGTGTTTCAATGTGGCCGTCGCATCGCCACAGACCGCAGCCAAGCCTAAGCAGCACAAAGTTGAAAAACGTGTGGTGCGTGATGACGATCGTCGAAAACGCCGAACGGCCACCACGAAAACAATTAAAAAAACCAAAACCACCACCCAGGCAAAAAAGAAAGCACCCAGCAAAAGCGCTATCGCCGCACTGCAAAAGCAAAGACTTAAAAAAACCGCCGGTAATACCTCTGAGCGCATGCGCCTCACCTCTTTACGCAGCACGAAAAAAAATAAGTCCATCACCCTGACCCGCAAGCAGATTGAAAAAGCCTCCTTGCGCAAACGTCTTGGCCGTTCGGGTAATAAAGCGCTGGAGATGGACATTGCCGAGCGCAGCGCCCCCATTCGCATGAACCCAGCTCACCATGCGCGGTATCAAAAAGCGCGTCAAACGGCCATGAACAAGCTCATGGGCCAGTTGGGCAAGCCTTATTTGTGGGGAGGCTCCTCGCCTGACACCGGTTTTGATTGCAGTGGGCTGGTGTGGTACGCGTATAAAGATCTCTTGAAAAGCCGTATGCCACGCACCGCCAATGAACAGTTTCAGTTCCGCGATGCCGCACCTGTGCGCAAGGAGAAGTTAGAGCGCGGTGATTTAGTGTTCTTCCGTATTAATGGCCGCGGCGCGGCCGATCATGTCGGTGTCTATTTGGGGAACGGCAAGTTCATCCAGTCTCCCCGCACCGGAAAAGACATTCAGATTAGCCAGCTTGCAGATAACTATTGGCAAAAACATTATGTGGGTGCGCGTCGCGTCATGACGCCACAAAATGTAAAAAGCGCGCTGTAAAAGAAAAAGACGGGAAATCCCGTCTTTTTTGCTTAGTGCATGATAGCGGTGAAACTAAAGGCAATAATCATCACCAATGCACCCACAGTGGTTAACAGCGCCAACTTAAGATCGGTATTCACGGTGTTTCTCCTCAACTAACCCTGTTTAATGTAGGGATAAAATTTTCCCACAGTTTAGGGTAAAAATCTCGTTTTCTCCTCACGGCCTTGATAGAATTCGCGTTTTCCGTTGCGCAACACGTCCTCTTTATCGCGCAAACGCAGCGTTTCGAACGTGTATATCCCACCCTCATGTTCGCTTTCCGCCCCCTATCTGACGCAAATTCAGGGGGTTTTGTGCCACAAAAGGCAAACGATTAACAATCGTGTTATCAATAAGATAGCCCGGTCAGGAGTACGGTTTTAATGGCAACAATTAAAGATGTGGCAAAACGCGCGGGTGTCTCCACCACCACGGTTTCGCATGTCATCAATAAAACGCGCTTTGTCGCCGAAGAAACGCGCGAAGCCGTCTGGGCAGCAATCAAAGAATTACACTACTCGCCGAGCGCGGTGGCCCGCAGCCTGAAAGTGAACCACACCAAAACCATTGGTTTGTTAGCCACCTCTTCAGAAGCGCCCTACTTTGCTGAAATTATTGAAGCTATTGAAAATCGCTGCTTTGCAAAAGGCTATACCCTGATTTTGGGCAATGCGCATAACGACCGCCAGAAACAGCAGGCTTATTTGTCGATGATGGCGCAAAAACGTGTCGATGGGCTATTGGTGATGTGCTCAGAGTACCCGGAAGAGCTCATCCAGCTGCTGGAAGACAACCGCAACATTCCAATGGTGGTGATGGACTGGGGTGAGTCGCGTGGGGATTTCACCGACACCGTGCTGGATAACGCGTTTGAAGGCGGTTATCTGGTCGGCCGTTACCTGATTGAGCGCGGTCATCGCGATATTGGTGCCATTCCTGGCCAAATGGAGCGCAATACCGGCGGTGGACGCCATGCCGGGTTCATCAAAGCGCTACAGGAAGCCAACATCCCGGTGCGCGATGAATGGATGGTGCAAGGCGATTTTGAGCCTGAATCCGGTTACCGCGCAATGCAACAAATTCTCGCGCAGAAACAGCGTCCGACCGCGGTATTCTGCGGTGGGGATATCATGGCGATGGGAGCCATTTGTGCCGCTGATGAGATGGGCCTGCGCGTCCCGCAGGATATTTCGATCATTGGCTATGACAATGTGCGCAACGCCCGCTATTTTACCCCTGCGCTAACCACCGTTCATCAGCCCAAAGAGCAACTGGGGGAAACCGCGTTTGATATGCTGCTTGATCGTATAATCAACAAACGCGAACAATCCCAGACTATCGAAGTCCATCCCACGCTTATCGAGCGCCGCTCGGTGGCTGATGGCCCGTTCCTCGATTACCGCCGTTAATCGACGTGTTCACTCAGCCACTCGGCATGCAGAGTGGCTGTATCCCCCAGGTATTCCAGTAACCAGCTTAACGCGGGCGATGTGCGCTGCGCCTCCCAGGTGACACAGCAGGGACTATCTGGGAAAGGCGCATCAAGTTGCACTTTTACCAACGCCCCTTTTACCAGTAAAGGCTGTGCCAGATGAGCAGGGATCATGCCGACACACAATCCCTGCCGCAAACAGGCCAGCCCCGCCGCCCAATCTGGTACCACCAGGCGGCGCTGGTTGTCCAGCGCCCAGGTCGTACGTTTGGGCAAACTGCGCGCTGTGTCTTCCAACACCAGGGTTGGCCACAGGCGGAGTTGATCATCATTGAGCGGGCCCGTCAGTTGTGCCAGCGGATGATCCGGGGTCATCACACAATTCCAGTGCAAAGATCCCATATCGCGGAAAGCATAGCGCCCACCCACCGGAATCGCGCGGGTCGCGCCGATCGCCAAATCCACGCGACCATCCGCCAGGGCATCCCACACGCCATTAAACACTTCCAGCGTGATGTGTAGTTCAGTATCAGGATGATGACGATAAAAATCGATAATCATCTGACGTATGCGGCTGGCTTTAACAATCTGGTCAACAGCAATGTTGAGCTGTCCCTGCCAACCGTTCGCCACTTGCTGGCAGCGCAGCCTGACGGCAGACATTTTCTTCACAACCTGTCGCCCTTCCTCAAGGAACACTTTGCCAGCATCCGTTAACGCAACATCGCGATGGCGTCGCTCAAACAAAGGGACCGCAAGCCAGGATTCCAGTTGGCGCACCGTATAACTCACCGCCGAGGGAACGCGGTGCAACTCTGCCGCCGCACCAGTAAAACTGCCGGTACGCGCTACGGCATCAATAACTTCCAGAGCATGTTCAGACCACATCATTAGCCTTCAATTTTTTTCACTGCAACTTGCAAATATTAGCGTTTCACAGGCCCCTTTGCAGCCAGTTACACTCTGCACCGCCTGAAATATCACTAAAAGAGTATAAAAATATGCCTGCAAAAGGATTTATCGTTTATCTGGCTGGCCTCAGCATGCTGGGCTTTCTTGCCACGGATATGTATCTGCCCGCATTCAGTGCGATGCAGCACGATCTCAATACGTCAGCCAGTTTAATCAGCGCCAGCCTGAGCCTGTTTCTGGCCGGATTTGCCTGTGCGCAAATTTTTTGGGGCCCGCTTTCAGACAGAATTGGCCGTAAACCGGTGTTACTGATGGGATTAAGCCTGTTCGCACTGGCCAGCCTCGGCATGGTATGGGTCAGCGATGCACACTGGATGTTGGTATTGCGTTTCTTACAGGCGATCGGCGTGTGTTCTGCAACCGTAAGCTGGCAAGCGCTGGTGGTTGATCGCTATCGTGGCGCAGAAGCCAATAAAATTTTTGCGACCATTATGCCCCTGGTGGCCTTATCACCGGCGCTGGCACCGCTGCTGGGAGCCTGGCTACTGTCGCATTTTAACTGGCAGTCCATTTTTATCGCGCTGCTGCTGATTACGCTGGCGTTGATTGCCGCCACCCTGATGCTTAAAAATGTGAAAACGACGGATAATAGTGCCAAATCCCCCTTCCGCTTCACCGATTTATTACGCAGCCGGCAATACAGTGGCAATGTGTTGATCTACGCCGCCTGCTCTGCGGGCTTTTTTGCCTGGTTGACCGGTTCGCCTTTTATTCTGGGCAATCTGGGGCTCTCTCCCGCAGACATTGGCTTAAGCTATGTCCCGCAGACTATCGCCTTTCTGATCGGCGGGTTCGGCTGTCGTGCACTGCTTAAACGCACGAACGGGGAAACCATGCTGCCGAAGCTGCTTGCGGGCTATACGCTGAGCTTAGCGGTGCTGTTTGCCGTGTCGATACTGACGCAACCCACGTTAACGACCTTATTAGTGCCCTTCTGTGGCATGGCATTGGTGAATGGCGCCATTTATCCGATTGTGGTGTCAAACGCGCTACTGCCTTTCCCTCAGGCGACCGGCAAAGCCGCAGCGCTGCAAAATACCCTGCAACTGGGCTTATGCTTTGTTGCCAGCGCTTTAGTCTCTGCTTTGATTCATTTTGCGTTGGTGGCAACCACGTCTGTCATGTTGCTGACTGCGTTTTTGGCCCTCGCAGGCTACTACTTTCAGCGCACGGCGTCACAACCTGTGACACAGCCTGCCGCAGAGCACTAATTGCTTAGCGCACTAACTATCATGCATTGAATTACGCCTGCCACGCTCCTATACTGGTGGCAGGCTACAAAAAACAACATTTCCTTTACAATTACTGACATTGCGCACCTTGCGGGCAGCGCATCGATCGGTTGTTTTTAGCTTTCATACCTCTGTTAACACTATCCAGGACACGGCGTTTCCGTGGGTTTTCTCACCAACTTGAGAAAGTCGGCTATTCTTTTTTCAAGTCCAGGTGACAGCGTGATGGAGAAACTATGAGTTCATCGTGTGTAGAAGATATAGGCCTGACCGATAATCAGTGGTATCGCATTGCGCAGGAGATGCTGGCGAGTGCAGATGTCGTGATCAATGGCACCCGCCCGTGGGATATACAGGTCAAAAACCCTGACTTTTTTAAACGCGTCATACAGGAAGGATCGCTCGGCCTCGGCGAAAGCTATATGGATGGCTGGTGGGAATGCGAACAGCTAGACACCTTCTTCCATCACGTACTGAAACATCACGTTCAGGAGCAACTGCCCCACCACTTACGCGACACACTGCGCGTTGCCGTCTCCCGACTCACCAATTTGCAATCAAAACGTCGTGCCTGGATTGTAGGCAAAGAGCACTACGATCTGGGTAACGATCTGTTTAGCCGCATGCTTGACACCCATATGCAATATTCCTGTGGATACTGGAAAGACGCGCAAAGTCTGGAACAGGCCCAGCAACATAAGCTGCACATGATTTGTGAAAAGTTGCAGCTCACACCGGGTATGCATTTGCTGGATATTGGTTGCGGATGGGGCGGTCTGGCGGAATATGCCGCACGGCATTACGGCGTACACGTGACCGGCGTGACCATTTCTGCTGAACAACAGAAGCTGGCACAGCAACGGGTAGCCGGCCTGGATGTCACGATCTTATTGCAGGATTACCGCGATCTGAATGCGCAATTTGACCGCATTGTCTCCGTCGGCATGTTTGAGCATGTTGGCCCTAAAAACTACGAAACCTATTTCAACGTGGTGGATCGCAACCTGAAATCCGATGGTCTGTTCTTGCTGCATACCATCGGCACCAATAAGACCGATGAGAAGATTGATGCCTGGATCAACAAATACATCTTCCCCAATGGCTGTTTGCCGTCCGTGAAACACATTGCGAATGCCAGTGAGCCCCATTTTGTAATGGAGGATTGGCACAACTTTGGCGCGGATTACGACACCACATTAATGGCGTGGCACACACGGTTTCATACGGTGTGGCCGGAGATAGCCAGTCACTATTCAGACCGTTTCCGCCGCATGTTTAGCTACTATCTGCACGCCTGCGCGGGGGCATTCCGGGCACGGGAAATTCAACTGTGGCAAGTGGTGTTCAGTCGTGGCAAGGAGGGAGGGTTACGGGTGCCTCACGAATAACTTAGACGGGCAGCGTTATTTAGCTGCCCTTTTCAGCGTTAGCTATCGCTGTCTTTCGCGAGCTCTTGTGCCGCTGCGGCCAATACGCTGGCTTCACGCTGTGCTAACACACGCTCAACGGTTTCAACAATCGCCTGCGTGTGAGGGTCGATTTCGATATTCACGCGCTGTCCGAATTTTTTGGTGCCCAGGGTGGTACGCGCCAGGGTTTCAGGGATCAGATGCACACAAAATTTGCTTTTGGTCACATCGCCCACCGTCAGGCTAATACCATCAATGCCGACAAATCCTTTGTGTAAAATGTATTTCATTTGCGTCTGATCGAGCGGCTTAAACCAAATTTCCCGGTTATTCTCCGATTGAATGATTTTGACAATTTCTGCCGTGGTCATAATATGACCGGACATCAGATGCCCGCCAATTTCATCGCTGAATTTTGCCGCCCGCTCAATATTGACCTGATCGCCGACTTGAATATCGCCCAAATTAGTAATGCGCAAGGTCTCTTTGATTAAATCAAAGCTAACGCGATCGCCCTCAACTGCCGTCACCGTCAGGCAACAGCCGTTGTGAGCAACAGAGGCACCCAGTTCGAGTCCCGCTAACAACGCCTCAGGCATCTTGATGGTATGGGTTCTGAAATTTGCTTTTTCTTCAATGGTCAACACTTCTGCTGTGGCTTGCACGATTCCGGTAAACATAAGGCTATCTCCTTCAATTTCCAGCCATCATAGCACAGGGTACCGAGCCTGCGCTGAGGGTAGAGCACGCAGCGTGCAATGGTTTAGCAGCGTGCAACTCATCCTGTCTACTTATTGGCTTCATTCGCCACTCAGGATACACTGACTGGCGATTTCTCCTGCAAACGGGCATGAAGCCCGTTCTTTCCTGCGGATGTCATCTCGTCTTACTAACATAATGAAAAAAGGTGTTTACGTGCAGAAGTATGTGACAGAAGCGCGTCAACTGCTTGCTCTCGCGATCCCGGTGATCCTCGCCCAGGTCGCGCAAACCTCAATGGGCTTTGTTGACACGATAATGGCCGGTGCTGTGAGCGCCACGGATATGGCCGCCGTGGCTGTCGGTACCTCCATTTGGCTCCCCGCCATTTTATTTGGGCATGGGTTACTTATGGCGTTGACGCCTGTCGTCGCGCAATTAAACGGTTCAGGACGCCGTGACCGCGTCGCACACCAGGTGCGCCAGGCATTTTGGCTGGCGGGCATCGTATCGATTGTGATTATGGTACTGCTGCACAATGCCGGGTTGCTGATTGGTTCGATGCATAACATCGATCCGGCTCTGGCAGACAAAGCAACGCGCTATTTGCAGGCACTGCTGTGGGGTGCGCCTGGCTACTTGTTCTTCCAGGTACTGCGTAGCCAATGCGAAGGCTTATCGAAGACCAAACCCGGCATGGTGGTTGGTTTTATCGGCCTGCTGGTGAATATTCCGGTTAACTATGTCTTTATTCACGGCAAATTAGGCATGCCCGCTTTAGGGGGCGTCGGGTGCGGTGTCGCCACCGCCTCCGTGTACTGGGTGATGTTTCTGTTGATGCGCGCCTGGACACGACGTGCAGGCAACCTGCGCGATGTGCGTCATCATGCAGGGTTTAGCGCACCGGATAAAAAAGCCATGTGGCGCTTGTTTACGCTGGGCTTACCGGTGGCCCTTGCGCTGTTCTTTGAAGTCACGCTGTTTGCGGTTGTTGCACTGCTGGTGTCCCCGCTGGGTATTGTTAACGTCGCGGGCCACCAAATTGCACTGAATTTCAGCTCCCTGATGTTCGTATTACCGTTGTCGCTTGGCGTCGCCGCCACTATCCGTGTCGGCTACCGACTGGGTGAAGGCTCCGCTGATGCCGCGCGAGTGGCGGCCTGGACTGCGCAAGGTGTAGGTATCATGCTGGCCTGTTGCACAGCGGTGTTCACCGTTGTCTTCCGCGAACACATTGCGCTGTTATACAACGACAGCCCGGCGGTTGTGGCACTTGCCGCGCAGTTAATGATGTTAGCGGCTATTTATCAGCTCAGTGATTCGGTACAGGTGATTGGCAGTGGTGTGCTACGGGGCTATAAAGATACGCGCTCAATTTTCTTTATCACCTTTATCGCTTATTGGGTATTGGGATTACCGAGCGGTTATATCCTTGGACTCACCGACTGGCTGGTTCCAGCCATGGGCCCTGCCGGATTCTGGACCGGATTTATTATTGGTCTGACGTCGGCTGCGGTGATGATGATCTGGCGGATACGACGTTTACAGCGACTGCCTGCAGACGTCATTTTACAGCGCGCTGCGCATTAATTATCATCACTTTGCGGGCGGGTGAGTCTGTTTTTTCGCCAGCCCGCACACTCCGTCAGCGGTTGAGCACAAAATTGTGTGTTTCTGCTTGCCAGCCGTGAAGCCTGCCGCTAATATTCGTCCCCGCTGTCACTGCAGCAACCCAGTGCGTTCTTAGCTCAGTTGGTTAGAGCACCACCTTGACATGGTGGGGGTCGGAGGTTCGAGTCCTCTAGAACGCACCATTGTGCGTCCGTAGCTCAGTTGGTTAGAGCACCACCTTGACATGGTGGGGGTCGGTGGTTCGAGTCCACTCGGACGCACCATTTCTTGCTTTATCGCGTAGTGCTTTGCGTTCTTAGCTCAGTTGGTTAGAGCACCACCTTGACATGGTGGGGGTCGGAGGTTCGAGTCCTCTAGAACGCACCATCATCCTGTTAATCCCCCCTCTTTCGTCTCTTTTGCCTTTGTATTCTGTTACGCCGCCTGATCTTCCTGTGTGAGTCTGCCAACGTCCCCTCAACCTCTTCGTACATTCTCTTCGTACATTGCCGTCAACGGCGCTTCGACAACGCACAGGTGTGCACACAGCTTGCTTTAATTACCACTCAGCATTCAGAGGGCGGTAATTAAAAAATATTGTGCGAAAAGCCCCGCTAATTATTAACCTCTATTTTACAACTCGCGAATTTAAAATAATGCGCTATTACGATGAGAAAGAAATTACTATTTCATACTGTTTTATATTCTTTGCGTAAAAAGAGAACGTTTACAACGATGTTGCATCCAACAGTAAACGCTCGGAACAGCACGCATTATCTGGTGAAAATCTGATCAGTGTAAGAAAAAAAAGCGCTCTCGAAAAAAAATTAACACAACCAACGGGATTTTTTATAAGCGTAGCGAAGCATCTTATCAAGCGAAGCGAGACGAAAATAAAAATTCAGATTGAAATCTCTATTTGCCGCGCCAATTCTAGGCTCAAGAGAATACATTCCTTTTTTGGATCAAAAAAAACGCCACGCCGTAGGCATCATCACAATCAAATCGATCATTATCAATAGGATAGCGATCATCTGTACAAAATTATTTGTTTGGTATAAGTTGCATGCACTCTGCAACACACTAAGATTACTTATTGCCAGTTGCCATTTTTGCTAACGAAAGGCTTTGTTTTTGGAGCGTGATAACGTGAGTAAGCCCCTGTCTCAAACCAATATTAACGGCATTAGAAATTCTTATAATCATTTGCGTGATCTCGTAATGCGCCATAAAATTATTAATAGAAAAAATAAATAAAAAAAGAACAACCCGTTTTATTTTCATTTAGAAACATGAAGAGGAGAATAGGATGACTGAGCAATCTCGCGACTCAGGTAACTTTGCTGAAAACAAAGAGAAAGCGTCAGAGGCTGGCAAAAAGGGAGGTCAGAACAGTGGCGGTAATTTTAAAAACAACCCAGAGCGCGCAGCAGAAGCGGGCCGTAAAGGCGGACAAAGCAGTGGCGGTAATTTTAAAAATGATCCGGCGCGTGCTGCCGCTGCCGGCCAGAAAGGCGGGCAGAACAGCGGCGGTAACTTTAAAAATAATCCTGAGCGCGCTGCTGAAGCGGGCCGTAAAGGTGGCCAGCGTAAAAGAGACACCACGGAGCAAAAGAAACCTGATGCTTAGTGCCCCTCACCTTTTCCACACCCTGTACTAAAGGAAAAAGATGGATCAGGAAGCGCAATATCATAGCTGGATCCGCGCCGTTTATGCGCTTGAGAAGCACTCGGACAGCCTGTTGCAGGCGTTTATTCATCACCTGCAGCCGTGGCCCGCCCTACAGTTGCATGTGCTCGTTCATGCCGAGGAAACACAGGATAACATTGTTAATCTTGAAAGATTTATGCAACACAACAATGTCAGTGGGTCCAGCGCGCAAAATAGATCAACGCCCCTTTTCCAGCCTAACATCGAGGGGATTGATAGTTTGATCATGGCACCCGCGCCTGCGCAGCATTTTTTGGGCTGCTATCTGTTAGAGAACTATGAGATTGGCTGCCTGACGACAGTGCAGTCGGCGGCAGAATGCATGGGCGATCGTGAGGGCATGCATTTGCTCAATGGCTTTATCCGACAAGATTTGAAAATGGCGGGATGGGCGCTGATGCATATGCCGGAAATGACCAGCAATTTGCTGGCGTCTCACCCGCCACCAACAACCTCACGCCTGCATTAACCACACTGCGTTTTCCCCTTTGGCCCCTCTCTGCGGGCCTTTTTTTCTTCAGTTTTCCCATAGTGATTTTTTGGGCAAGCATTGCGTTAAAAAGCATTTACTCGTTTCGAATAACTTATAAAAACAAACACTTTTCTCTTTGCGAACGCCTTAAGCACCATAGCAAACAGCCGCTGATATCGGCCTGTGTTTTGCACTTTTTTAACAAGGGAAATTCATGCGATTAAAGACTTTGATTACGGCAGCGCTGACCTCAGCGCTACTCACTACCAGCGCGCTGGCCGCGCCGGAAACACTGAACATTGGTTATCAGAAAGCGAATATCTTTGCCCTGCTGAAATATCGCGGCACGCTGGAAGAGAAACTGAAACCCGCCGGCGTCGCCGTGAAATGGATTGAATTTCCTGCCGGACCACAAATGCTGGAAGGGCTGAACGTCGGTAGCATCGATCTTGCTGCCACCGGCGATGCGCCGCCGACTTTCGCTCAGGCTGCTCAGGCGGATCTGGTGTATCTCGGCCACTCACCCGCCAACCCGAAGACAGAAGCGATTGTGGTGCCCGAACACTCTGCCATTAAGACAGTGGCGGATTTGAAGGGCAAGCGCGTGGCTTTAAACAAAGGCTCTGATGTGAACTATCTGCTGGTCGCGGCGCTGGAACAGGCGGGTCTGACCTATAAAGACATTACCCCTGTTTATTTACCGCCCAGCGATGCACGCGCCGCATTCCAGCGCGGTGCCGTTGATGCCTGGGTGATTTGGGATCCGTTCCTGGCCGAAGTCGAAACCCATGCCAACGCGCGACAAATTAAAAATGCGGAAGGCCTGGTCCCCCATTACACCTTTTATCTCGCCAGCCGTAAATTTGCCCAACAGCATCCTGACACCGCTGAAGCCGTGTTGACAGAATTAGCCGAGCTGAGTGAGTGGGCAAATACCCATCATCCAGAGGCGGCAGCCATTCTCTCCACGTCCACCGGCTTAGATGCCGCTATCTGGGAGAAAGCGCTGGCGCGTTTGCCCTATGGTGCTTCACGTATGTCTAAAGCCGTCTTTGCTGAACAACAACAGCTTGCCGATACCTTTACCCGCGTCGGTCTGTTGCCGGTCAAAATCGATGTCTCTACCGCCACCTGGTCTCAAGATCAGTAATGTAACGACGGGCCAGCTTCGCTGGCCCGTTTTCACACCATCAGCTTAGACACCGCGTCGAAACCATATTAACAGACGCACTTTATGAAGCCACGCGCTGGGGATCGTCAGGCCAGCGGTAACCGGTACCGGGATGCGGTACCGTCAATCGATCGCCCTCGCCAAAGAGTTTCTCGCGCAGTGTGCCTTCGCGATAGGCCTGTTTGTAGACGCCTCGCTGTTGTAACTCGGGCACCAGCCATGTCACCACATCGGCAAAGGTCTCATGCGTGACGGCATAAGCCAGGTTGAAACCATCAACATCGGTCTCTTCCACCCAACTTTGCAGCTCATCCGCCACCGTTTGCGCACTGCCTACGCTCAGTGGCCCAAATCCACCAATGCCCACCCAATCCGCCAGCGCTTGCACGGTCCATTCACGGTGAGGATCGGCCGTTGAAAAAGTCTCTACTGCCGACTGGATAGCGTTGGTATGTAGATGTTTGAGGACTTGATCCGGTTGATACTGAGCAAAATCGATGCCCGTCCAACCGGAAATCAACGCTAAAGCACCTTCATAACTGACATAGTTGCGATAATCACGCCATTTGGCCTGCGCCGCCTTATCGGTTTCGTCCACAATCGCGGTATGCAGATTAAAGACTTTTATGCCGTGGGGATCGCGCCCGGCTTCTTCCGCACGGCGACGAATATCGGCCACGGTGTTCTTTAACAGGCTTTTTGACGGCAAGGCCACAAATACGCATTCGGCATGTTCGGCGGCAAATTGTCTACCGCGGCTGGATGCCCCGGCCTGATACAGAACAGGGGTTCGCTGCGGCGAGGGTTCACAGAGATGCATGCCCGGAACGTTAAAAAACGTTCCCTTGTGGTTGATGGGGTGAATTTTGCTGGGATCGCTAAAACGCCGCTGCGCTCTGTCGCGAAGCACCGCGCCCTCTTCCCAACTGCCTTCCAGTAATTTGTAGATCACTTGCAGATACTCCTCAGCATAGTCATAGCGAACGTCATGCGCGGTTTGCGTTTGCTGCCCGATATTTTTTGCACCACTTTCCAGATAAGAGGTCACGATATTCCAGCCAATGCGCCCTTGCGTTAAATGATCGAGGGTGCTGAGACGGCGAGCAAACGGGTACGGATGTTCAAAGGAGAGCGAAGCCGTCAACCCAAAGCCCAGGTGCTGAGTGACCATGGCCATCGGGGTAATCAGTGCCAGCGGATCATTCACAGGCACCTGGGTCGCCTGCCGAATAGCCGCATCGCCATTGCCGTTATAGACATCGTAAATCCCCAACACATCGGCAATAAACAGGCCGTCAAACAAGCCGCGCTCTAACAGTTGGGCCAATTCTGTCCAGTAGTGCAGGTCTTTATACTGCCAGGCGCGATCGCGGGGATGTGCCCACAGTCCGGGGGACTGATGGCCTACACAGTTCATATCAAATGCATTCAGTCGTATTTCTCGTTGTTTTGACATGCAATATCTCCTCAGTGCTGCGCGCAGCCGCGTGCGCACCTGAACAATGGGTGTTAGACAAAAACGTGAAGTGAAAGGCGTGTCAGATTAGGGGCAACATCGCTCCGTGACGCAGGGAATATCCAGCGTCGCCAGCGTTTGTCTGGCCACCTTAAGCGCATGATCGGCCACTTGCGGCAGCCCCATTAATTCACCGAAGGTGCCTCTGGCGGCGGGGCCTGCGACCAGTAGAAAAGGATTGGGGCGCATCTGTGCATCCAGCACTTCACTGCGTGTATTGACGTGAATGCCCAGCCCCAAAGGATCAGACTGCAATTGGCCTGCGTCTGCCCATTGCTTGAGTAGCGGCTGTTGTTGAATGAGCGCCTGATGCGCCGGGCCGGTTGTCAAAATCAGTCGGTCAGCCAGCGCATGATCACGTTGCCCATTGCGTTGTTGCAAATGAAGATGCAGCACATTATCTCGATATTCAATGTCATGCAGGCGCGCAGCCAGCACCTTGAGCGTGCCCTGCTGCCTGAGCTGGTCCACCTGCGCATAAACCTGCGGTGCAACGCGGTACCGGTGTACATCCCAGCAGGTTCGCAGATGGCGCAGAAAACGGTGTTTGTCGGCAAGGCTCCAGTGCTGCCACAGGCCCTGTGCCTGGCTGCGTACCGCATCCAGTACGGATTGCCAGGGCAGTTGCTGCGCCGTGGCCTGACGCACCGCCAGCCGTATCGCTGCCAGTTGCTGCTTTAGTGACAACGTCACATCAAAACACTGCTGCCATTCAGGTTTAGTACCTTGTGCATCAGTACGTGACAGCATGCCGTGACGTGAAAATGCCAGTATCGGCCCCTGATGCCCGCGCTGCTTGAGCGACGCGACGACGTCTGCCATGGTGAGCCCAGTGCCCATAATGGCAATGCGTTCATGAACTGCAATATCCGCTAAGGCCGCTGTCTGCCAGGGATTCTCCAGCAGCTTGCCGGTGGGTATTTTGCCTTTCAACCTCTCAGGAACTGCGGGCGGAGGATGGCTTACCGCCAGCACGATGAGATCGGCAGCAAATGCCTTTCCCTGTTCGGTTATCACGCACTTTTCCTCACAGGCCACGGCTCGCTCTGTGACCTGCCGCAAACGGTGTCGTGGATGGCGGGCTGCCTGATGAAAACGCTGTGCCAGATAACGTCCAAACGCCCCGCGTTGTGGATAGATAGCCTCTCCCCACTGCGCCTGTGGATCGCTGCAAAAATCGGGCTGCTGGCGATACCAACGCTCAAACGCGCCCTCTTCCTCTCCCGCCAGTTGCATGCGTGTCGCGGGGACATTGATCCGGTGCACCGGATCGCTGCTGCTGTAGGCTACGCCGCCGCCGATTGCTGCGCGCGGCTCCAGCACCGTGATATCCAGAGGTGCTGCGCTCAGTTGAACAAGGTGAATCGCCACCGCAGTGCCACTGAATCCACCGCCAATAATCACGACTTTCTTCAATGCCTTCTCCTTAACGGGTAGCAGACTGTTGGCTGGGGCGGCGATCGCCACCAATGGTTTCACCGAAAGGTCCGGTATTCAAACGGGTCTCGCGCGTCAAGACGTCACTGCCAAGCGGTAATAACGGCATCACCAGCTCAGCAAAGCGATGGGCTTCTTCTAAATGAGGATAGCCAGAGAAGATGAAATTCGTGATGCCCAATGCCTGATACTCTTTAATACGTTCTGCAACTTGCTGGGGATCCCCCACCAGCGCGGTGCCTGCTCCGCCGCGCACCAGTCCCACACCTGCCCACAAGTTAGGCCCAATGCGCAAGTTGTCGCGCGATCCCTGGTGCAGCGCCTGCATCCTGGCCTGACCGGCAGAATCCATGCGGGCAAAGATTTTCTGCGCGCTGGCAATGGTTTCATCATCCAGGTGGGCGATCAAACGGTCTGCGGCAGCCCAGGCTTCAGCTTCCGTCTCACGCACAATGACATGCAGTCGAATGCCATACTCGAGCTTGCGCCCTGCGGCATCGGCTTTTTTGCGCACCGCAGCAATTTTTTCGGCCACCTGCTCAGGCGGCTCTCCCCAGGTTAAGTAGGTATCGACCTGCTGCGCAGCGACATCGGTCGCCGCCTCCGATGAGCCACCAAAATAGAGCGGCGGGCCACCGGCCTGAGCCGTTGGAAACAGTACTTCAGCGCCTTCAACCTGTAGGTGTTCCCCCTGATAGTCGACTTTTTCACCTCGCATCAGCCGCGAATAGATCTCAAGAAACTCACGCGTCACGGCATAGCGCTCACTGTGATTCAAGAAAATACCGTCACCTTTGTTTTCAACCGGATCGCCTCCGGTGACGACATTAATCAGCAAACGCCCCTGCGATAAGCGGTCCAGTGTGGTTGCCATCCGCGCGGCCAGCGTCGGCGGCTGCAGGCCAGGGCGTACAGCAACCAGATAGCGTAAACGACGCGTCAGCGGCGCCAATGCGGATGCCACTAACCAGGCATCTTCACAACTTTTGCCTGTGGGGATTAACACGCCGTAAAACCCCAAATTATCAGCGGCCAGTGCCACCTGTTGCAGATAAGCCAAATCAACAGGACGGCCGCCCTGTGTGGCACCCAGATAGCGGCCATCGCCATGAGTAGGTAAAAACCAGAATACGTTGATCTTCTCCTGCGTGCTCATTATGCGCTTCCTATATAACCTTATGAGTAGAATGTCGAAGTGAATTTTTCCTTTGGTTATATAGCTACTAGCGAAAATCATGCCAGATAATACTTTATCAATAATGCTTACTATTCAGTGCGTTGGAGAAAATTTTACAACGGCCCACTGTGTCAAATGACACAACATGCTCCACAGCGGGTTGCATTTGCCACACGACCAGCCCCTCCTCAGCCCTTCATCCGCACGCTAAGATGCGCTTTCCTTTCTCACGAGTTTGCCACCATGAATGCCGTTGACACCCCTTTTGATCCGCACTCCTTGTTACAACAGCAGCTTGCTCAGTTGGCCCCCACCGAGGCGACCGTATTACTGACCGGTGAAACCGGGACGGGAAAGGAGCGCACAGCGCGCTGGTTGCATAACAACAGTGCTCGCCGCAACGGCCCTTTTCTCGCCATTAACTGTGGCGCATTAAGTGAATCGCTGGCAGAAGCAGAGTTATTCGGCCATGAAAAAGGGGCCTTTACCGGCGCGAACCAGGCCCATGCGGGATGGTTCGAAGCGGCAAACGGTGGCACGCTGTTACTGGATGAGATTGGTGAGTTATCCGCAGCGCTACAGGTGAAACTACTGCGCGTGTTGCAAGAGCGGGAAGTCACGCGGATCGGCGCTCGCCTGACTCGCCCGGTCAATGTGCGCGTGATTGCTGCGACTCACCGGGATTTGGTGCAGGCCATGCGGGAAAAACGCTTTCGTGAGGATTTATGGTATCGCCTGAATGTGGCCAGTATCACGTTGCCCCCGTTGCGGGCGCGCCCTGAGGCCATTCCCACCCTGGCACAGCATTTCCTCGCGCACTATGCTGGCACGCTACAGCGCAAGCCGCCCGCGCTGAGCGCGGCTGCACTGACAGCGCTTTGTCGCTATCGCTGGCCTGGCAACATCCGTGAACTTGAAAATACGTTGCATCGCACCTTATTACTGCATACCGGGGATCAAATTGAGGTTGAGCACCTGAACCTGCCGTCTGCGCAGCTCTCTTCTCCCGCCGCCAGCCGTGACCTGGCGGATTGTGTGCGCCAGCATCTTGTCGCAGGCACACCTGAGCTGTGGGCGCAGTTAACGCAATTGATGGTCAATGAAGCCATGGCTCACAGTGAAGGGAATCAAATAAAAGCGGCAGAGCGTTTGGGCATCAGTCGTTACACCCTGCGTACACAACTCGCGCATCAGGGGAAAATACGCGCTCGCCGCAATGGCGCACAGCACAGGGTGTCCCACGAGCAGGTTATCCGCATCGGTTACCAAAAATACGGCAATTTGGGGATGCTCAAAGCGCAGCAGCAGCTTGAACAACAGTGGGCCACTGAGCCCGTTACCCTGCAGTGGAGTGAGTACCCGGCTGGGCCGCAATTGTTGTTGGCTTTGCAAAATAACGAGATCGATTTTGGCACCACCGGTGATGTACCGCCCGTTTTAGCGCAGGCCAGCGGCACCGACCTGTGTTATATCGGCTGGGAACCTGCGGCGCCCAAAAGTGTTGCCATGATGGTGCCGATGCACAGTGCGATTCAGACCTTAGCGGATCTGCGTGGTAAGCGCATTGCCGTCAATAAAGGCTCGAATGTGCATAATCTGCTGTTGCAACTGCTGGATGAGGCAGGTTTGCATGCGCAGGATGTACGCATTGTTTATACGCCACCGCGCTTTCCCCTGACGCCCAGTGATTACACGGCGGCAGATGCCTGGATGTTATGGGATCCCCTGCTGAGTGCAGCCGAGCAGGAAGGCCAGTTACGCGTGCTCGCTGATGGCACCCATCGCGTTGATAATTACCAGTTCTATCTCGCCCGACGCCGTTTCGTGGAGCAATCGCCCGCTCTGCTGAAACAGATCCTGCAACAGTTGCAACATACCGGTGAACAAATTGATGTCAGTCAACAGGCGGCGGCACACTGTCTGGCTGAAGAGTTGATGCTCCCGGAGCCGGCGCTGCGGCAAGCCCTTGCACGCCGCCATCATCAGGTGTTTCCCATGAATACGCAGATTGTCCGCAGCCAACAGGCAATTGCTGACCGTTTTTACGCGCGCGGATTGATTCCAAAAACCATTCAAATCTGTGATGCGGTCTGGTGGCCAGACCCAGAATAGGCATCTCGTTGCGCAACAACGGTTTTTCGTTGGTTTTCATGCCCGGTGTGATTATACTAGGCGCCGTCACTCACCTTGAATGGTTTCAGCCAATTGACGTGCCGCTATCTACAATCTCAATTATTTGCGCAACGCCACTCCGTGGGCACGCCGCCGAACCCATTGAAAACTTACCCTGCACGCTTGTTATTCATCACCTATTCTTTATCCGTACGCTTACACCAACACCGAATCGAATCCTCTCCTGTTGGACTCTCCAGCAGGTCTCACTTTAAACATCCATCACAACTTACAGATAACCCGTCATGAAAAAAACCAAGATCGTTTGTACTATCGGACCAAAAACTGAATCCGAAGAGATGCTGACCAACCTGCTGAATGCTGGCATGAACGTTATGCGTCTGAATTTTTCCCATGGTGATTACGCCGAGCATGGTCAGCGTATCGCTAACCTGCGCGCCGTTATGGATAAAACCGGCCATAAAGCCGCTATCCTGCTGGACACCAAAGGTCCAGAAATCCGTACCATGAAGCTGGAAGGTGGCAACGACGTTACGCTGAAAGCGGGCCAGACCTTTACCTTTACTACCGATCAGAGCGTGATTGGTAATAGCGAACGTGTTGCCGTGACTTATCCAGGCTTCGCCGCCGACCTGAAAATGGGTAACACCGTTCTGGTTGACGATGGTTTGATTGGACTGGAAGTCACTGAAGTCACTGAAAGCACCGTGGTATGTAAAGTGCTGAACAACGGTGATCTGGGTGAGAATAAAGGCGTTAATCTGCCAGGTGTTTCCATTCAATTGCCTGCTCTGGCGGAAAAAGATAAACGCGACCTGATTTTTGGCTGCGAGCAAGGCGTCGATTTCGTTGCGGCTTCCTTTATCCGTAAGCGTTCTGATGTGCTGGAAATCCGTGAGCACCTGAAAGCACACGGCGGTGAGCATATTCAAATCATCTCTAAAATTGAAAACCAGGAAGGCCTGAACAACTTCGACGAAATCCTCGATGCCTCTGACGGCATCATGGTTGCACGTGGTGACCTTGGCGTTGAAATCCCGGTTGAAGAAGTGATCTTCGCGCAGAAGATGATGATCAAAAAATGTAATCAGTCTCGCAAAGTGGTCATTACCGCTACGCAGATGCTGGATTCCATGATCAAGAACCCACGCCCTACCCGCGCAGAAGCCGGCGACGTCGCTAACGCCATTCTGGATGGTACCGATGCCGTAATGCTGTCAGGTGAGAGCGCGAAAGGAAAATATCCGCTGGAATCCGTGACCATCATGGCCACCATTTGTGAGCGCACCGATCGCGTGATGAAACCGCGCATCGACACGCTGAATGACAATCGCAAAATGCGCATCACAGAAGCCGTATGCCGTGGCGCGGTAGAAACGTCTGAGAAGCTGGAAGCGCCACTGATCGTAGTTGCCACTGAAGGTGGAAAATCAGCGAAATCTGTGCGTAAATACTTCCCTAATGCCACCATTCTGGCGCTGACCACCAATGAAACCACCGCTCGCCAATTGGTACTGAGCAAAGGTATCGTTGCACACATCGTGAAAGAAATCGCCTCAACGGATGATTTCTATCGCATTGGTAAAGAAGCCGCACTGGAAAGTGGTTTTGCCAATAAAGGTGAAATCGTGGTCATGGTTTCTGGTGCATTAGTCCCGAGCGGAACCACCAATACCTCTTCTGTACACGTCCTTTAATTCGGGTTCACCCGGTTAAACCTAAAAAGCGCCTTAGAGGCGCTTTTTTTACAACTTCATTACGGGATAATCGCAAAAATCCAATCGGAAATAACGATAAGATTTTGCAATAGATTAAGATTAGCCCGATTAAAATCCTCTGTTTTCTTTTATTTTTTTCCCATTTTGGTGCAGACAGATGCTTCTTTGAGCGAACGATCATGTTTAAGCATCTTCTCATCAAAAATTTATTCTCATTGCAAAAAACTTTGTGTAATACTTGTAACGCTACATGGAGATTAACTCAATCTAGAGGGTATTAATAATGAATCGTACTAAACTGGTACTGGGCGCGGTAATCCTGGGTTCAACTCTGCTGGCTGGTTGCTCCAGCAATGCAAAAATCGATCAGCTGTCTACCGACGTTTCTACTCTGAACGCGAAAGTTGACCAACTGAGCAACGACGTGAACGCAATCCGTTCCGACGTTCAGGCTGCTAAAGACGACGCAGCACGTGCTAACCAGCGTCTGGACAACCAGGCTCACTCTTACCGTAAGTAAGAGTTCTGGTTATAAAAATGGCGCACATCTGTGCGCCATTTTTTTTATCCTGAATTCCCTTTCAATAATTCCCTGCCACAATTATTTAGCCCGACACTTTTTCACTGTCACTGACGATTATTGGCATTCCTGAACGACGCTCCAGTGCCTCTTTAATCATCACCTCATCACTCTGTTTACTGTTAATAAATTTTTTGGCATCACTCGTTAATGGTAAGCGCATGGTTTGCGGATCGTCTTTTTCGTTACGTGATAACGGCTGATGCACTTCGATATAACGCTTGCCATCAGGTTCTATCGCCACTTTCACCGGCTGATTGATCACCTGTACGCGTGTCCCTTTTGGTACCGCGTTGAACAGTGCTTCGATGTCATCAGGGCGTAAACGAATGCAGCCAGAACTGACGCGCATACCGATGCCAAAGTTAGCATTGGTGCCATGAATCAGGTAATGCCCCTTCCCATAAGCTAAACGCATGGCAAACTGCCCCATTGGGTTCTCTGGGCCCGCCGGAACCGTTACCGGTAGGGTGACCCCCTCTTGTGCGTAGCGCTTGCGTATGTTGGGCGTAGGCGTCCAGGTCGGGTTGGGGATTTTTTGACTGACGCTGGTGACCATTGAGGGCGTTATCGCACCGAGCTGACCAATACCGATCGGATAAACAATTACGCGATCTTCCCCTTGCGGGTAATAGTAGAGGCGCAGCTCTGCGAGGTTGACCACAATGCCTTCACGTTTGGTATCCGGTAACAGCATTTGCGTGGGGATAGTAAGTGTCGTGCCGGCTTTGGGTAACCAGGGATCGGTGCCGGGATTCGCCTCCAGCATGCCAAGTAACCCCACTTTAAACTGTGCAGCAACGTCTTCCAGCGGGCGCTTGTCATCTGGCACCTGATAACTGACGTTTTCACCAATCAGGCGGCTATTTTCAGGTGGAAGTGGATACGAGGTAGCAAACGCCATTCGCGTCCCAGCGACCAGAGTGACCAGCAAAATTCCGGTCAGTCTACGTAATTTCATGAGCGCTCTCTTATAGGTACAGGGATAAGCCTGCCAACAGCGACAGGCCTGTCTGATTGTAACCTTAGCGCATGGATTCGGCTTTAAGACGAATGGCACGAATCATAGCTTCAAGGCCTTGCGATCGTGAGGGGGTGAGGTGCTGAGTGAGGGCTAATTCGGCAAACCAGGGACGGACGTCCAACGCCACAATGTCCGCGGGCGTCATCCCTTGATAAAGACTAAAGACGACGGCAATCAACCCCTTAACAATAGCAGCATCGCTATCCCCTTGCAGTTGAACACGCCCTTCTTCATCCAGCGACATCACAATCCACACCTGGCTTTGACAGCCAGAAATCTTATTTTCATCCTGATGCGCCGACTCAGATAAATCTGGAAGTTTGCCGCCCAGTTCAATGATGTACAGATACTTCTCTTCCCAGTTTGCGCAACGGTTAAAATTGCGCACCAGTTTTTCTTTATCTGGCAGGGTTGCCATTAATGCCTCCAGGCCTGCCGGTTACGCACCCAGCAGGCGATGTATACGAATCAATCCAGCCACCAGCCGGTCAACTTCTTCCTCGGTGTTATACAACGCCAGTGACGCGCGGCACATCGCTGGCACCTGATAATGGGCCATCAGGGGCATCGCACAGTGATGGCCTGTACGAATGGCAATGCCGTATTGATCGAGGAAGCTGCCGACATCATACGCGTGATGCTTGCCGAGGTTAAAGGCAATCACACCGACGCGCGTCTGCGGGCCGTACAACCTAAGATCCGGTACCGTCGCCAGTTGCGTTAAGGCATAGCGCATCAGCACTTCTTCACGTTGTTGGATAGCTTCCCAACCAAGTGCTTCAAACCAACTTAATGCCGCACCCAGGGCAATAATGCCACCGGTGTTCGGTGTTCCCGCTTCAAAGCGCCACGGCGCCGCAGCCCACGTCGTGCCTTGTGGCAGGCTCACGGTACCAATCATGGAACCGCCGCCTTCCCAGGGCGGCATCACATCCAGCAGCGCCTTACGGCCCCACAAGACACCAATCCCCGTCGGCCCATACAGTTTATGGCCTGAGAATAAATAGAAATCACAGCCGAGAGCCTGCACATCCACCGGCTCATGCATCACGGCCTGCGCCCCGTCCACTACGGTGACAACCCCCGCGGCTTTCGCCTGCGCAATGATGTCGGCCACCGGATTGACCGTGCCCAGCACATTTGAAACGTGGGTCACCGCCAGCAGACGCGTGCGCGCATCAATCAGCGTCGTCAGGCTGCTCACATCGAGCGTACCCGCCGCAGTCAGCGGAATAACCCGGATTTCCGCACCCACGCGTTGTGCCAGCATCTGCCACGGCACAATATTGGCGTGGTGCTCCATCTCGCTGATCACAATGTTATCGCCGGGCCCGACGTTGGCGGAACCAAAGCTGTTGGCCACCAAGTTGATGCCTTCAGTGGTACCGCGCACAAAGACGATCTCTTCGGGAGAGGCGGCGTTAAGAAAACGGGCCGCCTGCGTGCGGACGTTTTCCATTGCCGTGGTCGCTTCAGCACTTAAGGTGTGAATGCCGCGGTGAACCGCGGCATAACCATGCTGATAAAAGTCGCTTTCGGCTTTTATAACGGCCAGCGGTTTTTGCGCGCTGGCGGCGCTGTCAAGGTACGCCAGGCGCTGGCCGTTGACTTCACGCGTCAGGATGGGGAATTCATCACGCAGTCGTTCAAGATTGAACGCCATTCACACCTCCTGGGAAACGGGCTGCAATGCGATCGAGGACAGCTTGCTTCATCGTTTCATCGGAAATGGCTTCCGTCAGTTCAGCGGCAAACGCATAGATAATCATACGCTGAGCCGCATCTTCATCGATGCCGCGCGAGCGCAGATAAAACATCTGTTCGTCATCAATACGGCCAATGGTTGCGCCGTGACTGCACTTAACGTCATCCGCGTAGATTTCTAACTGCGGCTTGGTATCCACCTCAGCCAAACGTCCTAACAGCAGATTGTTGTTGGTCATCTGCCCGTCCGTTTTCAACGCGTGCTTCGCCACTTTAATCATGCCGTTAAACACCGCACGGGCTTTATCGCGCACGATGGTTTTATGCAACTGACGGCTCTGGCAGTAGCCCTTGTTGTGCTCAAGATAGGTACGGGTATCGCACACTTCTTTGTCCACGGGCAGCGAGAGGCTGTTCATTGACAATTCGGAGCCTTCACCCTGCAACTGGGAGCTGGTGTGATGGCGCGTTAAACCGGCGCCTAACAGGAAGCTGTGGCTGCTGGCGCGTGCATCGCGTCCCACGACGATATCATTGTGGGCAAAGTGATAACTTTCGCTACGCTCAAACGCCAGTTTGTAATGCGTCAGCTGCGCGTTATCCCCCACCACCATGGTGGTACGTGCCCCGGTGAAGTGCGCCAGGTCTCCCAACGAGACATAGTGCTCAATCACCGTCGCCTCTGCACCCGCGTCCAATTCCACATGATGGCGATAGTGGCGCGTGCTGAGACCTTCCTGCGCACTGCTGCTGATGTGCAACAAATACAACGGGCGCGCCGCAGATTTGCCACGCGGCACACGCACGTTGACCACTTCTTCGGCCAGACTTTCGGTCAGATGCAGAAATACCTCAGCCTGCACCGGTTCACTCAATGTGCGACGTTCGGCAGCGTTAATGACTTCAATCTGAAACAGGTCATGCTGCGAATCACTTAACGCGGCGTTGAAGCGCCCATCCACAAACACCAGACGTACAGCATCCAGTGAGAGCGAGAAAGCGTCACGCTGCGCGGCATCCACCTGAGCGGCATCCGGGGCAATAAAGTGCTCGCTGAACAGCTGATCCAGCGGGGTGTATTTCCAATTTTCGTGCTTGCGGGTCGGCAAGCCGACGCGCATCAATTGCTGCCAGTGTTGCTGCGCTTGCAAAGAACGCTGCTCACCGCGACTTTCAAACAGGTGATGCCAGCGTTGTAACGCGTTATCACTCTTCGTCGGTAAGCCAGCCATAACCTTGCTCCTCCAGCTGTTTGACCAGCGTAAAATCGCCGGATTTCACAATTTTGCCCTGATACAGGACGTGGACATAATCAGGCTGGATGTAATCAAGGATGCGCTGATAGTGGGTCACAATAATAAATGCGCGCTTTCCATCGCGTAGCGAGTTAACACCGTTAGCGACGATCTTCAATGCATCGATATCTAAACCGGAGTCGGTCTCATCAAGGATGCAGAGATCAGGCTCTAACGCTGCCATTTGCAGAATATCGTTACGCTTTTTCTCACCGCCTGAGAAGCCGACGTTCACTGAACGGGTCAGCAAATCTTCAGGCATTTTTAGCAACTGAATTTTGTCTTCAATAAAGTCCTGGAAATCAAAACGGTCCAGTTCTTCCTGCTCACGGTATTTGCGCACGGCATTCACCGCCGTTTGCAGGAAAAATTGGTTGCTGACGCCCGGGATCTCAACCGGGTACTGGAATGCCATAAAGATGCCTTCGCCGGCACGCTCGTTAGGCTCCATTTCCAGCAGATCTTTGCCTTTGAATTGCACGTCGCCCGCGGTGATTTCATACTCTTCACGACCAGCAAGCGTGGCAGAAAGGGTACTTTTCCCGGAACCATTTGGCCCCATAATGGCATGCACTTCACCCGGTTTGATGTCGAGATTCAACCCGCGCAGAATTTGTTTATCTTCGATACTGACGTGTAAGTCTTTAATGCTTAACATGTTTAATCCTTGATGCCAGCGCGTTATCCCACGCTGTGCTCGAGACTGATAGCCAACAATTTTTGTGCTTCCACTGCAAATTCCAAGGGCAGCTCAGAGAAGACGTCTTTACAAAAGCCGTTAACGATCATCGAGATCGCATCTTCTTCACTGATACCGCGCTGCAAGCAGTAGAACAATTGATCTTCACCAATACGGGATGTTGTCGCTTCGTGCTCCAACTGCGCCGTGTTATTGCGTGTTTCCACATACGGGAAAGTGTGTGCCCCACACTCAGCACCGATCAGCATCGAATCGCATTGGGTAAAATTACGCGCGTTGGTGGCGGTCGGCATGATTTTCACTAAACCACGATAGGTATTCTGGCTTTTACCGGCCGAGATCCCTTTAGAGATAATCGTTGATTTGGTGTTTTTACCGATGTGGATCATTTTGGTGCCGGTATCGGCCTGCTGACGACCGCTGGTCAACGCCACGGAATAGAATTCACCGACGGAATTGTCGCCGCGCAGAATACAGCTTGGGTATTTCCAGGTAATGGCAGAGCCTGTCTCAGACTGAGTCCAGGACATTTTGCTGTTTTCACCTTCACACAGCGCACGCTTGGTCACAAAGTTGAGGATCCCGCCCTCGCCTTCACCGCCAGGGAACCAGTTTTGCACGGTGGAGTATTTTACTTCTGCATTTTTGTGGATGATGACTTCCACCACCGCAGCGTGCAGTTGGTAGGTGTCACGCACCGGTGCCGAGCAGCCTTCAATGTAGCTGACATAGCTGTCTTCATCCGCCACTAAGATGGTGCGTTCAAATTGCCCGGTTTTCGCGGCATTAATGCGAAAATAGGTAGAAAGCTCCATCGGGCAGCGCACCCCTTTCGGGATATAGACAAAGGTGCCGTCTGAGGCCACCGCCGAGTTGAGGGCCGCAAAGAAATTATCATTGTGCGGTACCACAGTACCCAGATATTTCTGCACCAGTTCAGGGTGATCGTGAATCGCTTCGCCAAATGAACAGAAAATAATGCCCTGTTCAGCCAGCTTGCTGCGATAGGTTGTGGCCACCGACACGGAGTCAAAAATCGCATCTACCGCCACTTCGCGCCCTTCACGTACTGGCACACCAAGCTGGTTAAAGGCTTTTTCCACTTCTGCGGTCAGGTATTCACTGGCCGGTTCACCACCAGACGCCTGCACGGCACCGGGCTCAGAAGCACAGCTGTCATCACAGTTGCCACAGGAAGGAGCGGAGTAGTAGCTGTAATCCTGATAATCCAGCTTGTCGTAATGCGCTTTTAACCAGTGTGGCTCTTCCATTTCCAGCCAGGCACGAAACGCCTGCAGACGGAACTCCAGCATCCACTCAGGCTCATTGCGTTTGGCCGAAATGGCCCGCACAACCTCTTCATTGATGCCGTGTGCCAGCTCATCGGTTTGCAGTTGGGTAAAGAAGCCCTCTTTATAATTCTGACGGCTACCTTCCCAGATTTGTACATCATCGGATGCATCGTTGTTACGAGACATAATTTTCACTCTACGCCAAAGCTTTCACCACAACCGCAGGCATGTTGCGCTTTGGGGTTGTTAAATTTGAACAACTGGTTGAGGCCCTCGCGGACATAATCCACTTCGGTACCGTCGATAACGGGCATGGCCTGGAGCGGCACATACAGGTTCGCGCCGTGATGGCTAAATAGCAGGTCATCCTCTGCTGTCTCTTTGACCAAATCCATGGTGTAGCCAAAACCTGCGCAACCTGAAGGTTTCACGCCCAGTTTTAGCCCTTTTACCGCTGGATCTGCCGCCACCAGCGCTAAAATTTGCTTTGCAGCACTGTCGGTAAGAGTAAGCCCGCGCCAGACATATTCATCGGGTGAAAATGAGGCAGGATTTGTGGTTGTCATAATGGTTTCCTCGCGATCGGCCCGCGGCCGGCCCCCTTATGTTAGTGATAACCGTTATCACTTCAACCTCTTGTTTTACAGGGATATAGCCGCAGATGCTGTAAATCGGTTCGCTATTTAAGTTTAGACCCTATTAAGGGGGTCTGGGATAGTGTTAAAAAAGTGTTTCAACCCACTCATTTAATGGGAGTTTTCCGGGTTTATTACCCAAAGCCTTAACGCGATGCTGTCGAGCATACAGCCTGACACAGGCATCGATTGAATTCACCGATTTCAGCGAGAGAAAGCATTTATCGTTCAGCATTTAATCGCTGTCCCCTCTTGCATCGCTGAATGAATATAATATGATAATGATTCTCATTAGCGAAATCGGACTTTTCATGAACGTTTCTCTCAACGCCTGGTTGCAACACAAGATCGATGAGTACAAATTTTCTGTCCGCGACATCACCGTTGATTTCTATATGGCACAGGCGCGTCTCAACCGCCCCGAATGCAGCATTACCCAGTTACGCAAGTACAACGATACCTGCCTGGATATGGCCGACATTTGCCAACAAAACGGCGATGATCAGAGCTATCTGCATGCCATGTCCAAACTGCACACGCGCCTGGTGCAAGAGATGAGCAATCCCGATCGCGAACAACTCTTTCGCGTCCAGGCCTATCAGCTCGCACGCCATTCATTGACGCGTTTATGCCACCAGTTAGCTTTGAGCGGTGACTGGGACAAAGCCACCAGCCTGCAGAGTGATTTTGTCAAACATGCAGGCTGGATATTCTAACCTGATTACCGTGCTAACTGTATGCGAGTCGTCAGTCGAGAGGTGCAACTCATGCGCCCCTGTGCGTCAAAAATATCAATTTGCCACACTTGCTGCGTCCGCCCCAGATGAACGGCACGACAACAACCGCGTACCTCACCCTCAGTGACTGCCCGCAGATGATTCGCGTTAACTTCCACGCCAACAATCTGCGCGTCCCCTTCGGTACATAAATACCCGGCCATTGAACCCAGGGTTTCTGCTAATACCACGGATGCACCACCATGCAGCAAGCCAAACGGCTGGCGGGTGCGCGCATCAACGGGCATTGTAGCTTCCAGCGTATCTTCCGTGAGGCGTGTAAACTGGATGCCGCAGTGAGCCACCATACAGTTTTCGCCACTGGCATTGAGTGCCGCCAGTGTTGCTTCTCGTTTCCAGATAGCCATCAGACAATCTCCAGCAGAGCCTGCAAAGGATGACGCATGCCATTGCCTTCGACACGTTTCACCTGGCTACGACAGGAGTAGCCGGTGGCCAGACAACGTTTACGCGGCAGTTTTTGCAGCGCCTGATGCCACGAGAGCGCATAGATGCCCAGTGAGTTCTCCAGATTGGCCGCTTCATGCCCGTAAGTCCCCGCCATACCGCAACATCCCACGCTGACATTTTCTAATTTCACGCCAAAGCGGGCAAAAATCGCCTGCCACTGCTGCGGGGCAGAGGGCAGCGCGGTGGATTCGGTACAATGTCCAAACAGATACCAGGATTCACCACTGACGCCAATCTGCGTACCGGCGGGCAGCGCCTGCTGGAGCCACTCATGCACCAGCATCACATGGAAATCTCCCCGCTGATCGCCCAGCGCCTGATGATATTCATCGCGGTAGCACAGCACCAATGCCGGATCGACACCCACCAGTGGTAAATCCAGTTTTGCCACGCGATTCAGAAAATCGGCGGTTTTACGTGCGGTTTTGGCAAAGCGGGTTAAAAACCCTTTAACGTGCTGCGCTTTACCATTGGGTGAGAACGGCAGCACCACAGGGGTATATCCCAGCTTTTCTATTAAGCGCACAAAATCACTGATTAACTGCGCTTCGTAGTAGCTGGTAAAGGGATCTTGCACCACCAGCACGGTCTTCTCACGCGCCTGTGGTGTCATGGCTTCCAGCTGTTCGAGAGTTGTCCCTGCGCTGCGATGGCCCACCAGTTGCTGCTTCAGGGTCGGAGAAGAGAGCAGCGGCAGGTCAATCATGCCAATCTGCTGACGGCTCAGTGTTTTGACCCAGTTTTGCTGCAAAAAGAAGTTAAACACCTTCGGCGCTTTGGCCATCAGAGGCGCATAGCTCTCCACACTGGCCACCATGTAATCACTGGCCGGACGCAAATAGCGCGTGTGGTAAAGCTGTAAAAAGCGTGAGCGGAAGCCTGGCACATCGATTTTAATTGGGCACTGCGTAGAGCAGGCTTTACAGGCCAGGCAGCCTGACATCGCTTCTTTCACTTCATGCGAAAAATCATACTCGCCGCGTTTGGCGTGCCAGCTGTTTCGCGTTCGGGTAATCAGCGTACGCAGACTAACGCGCGTCTCCGGCAACGCTTTTTCCAATGCCAGCGGATCAACGCCCTGCTCCGCCAGTAAGCGCAGCCATTCACGTACCAGGGTGGCACGCCCTTTCGGCGAGTGTATGCGATTACGGGTGATTTTCATCGAAGGACACATCGGGCTGCGGGCATCAAAATTGAAGCACAGGCCATTGCCATTACACTCCATGGCACCGCGCCAGTCGCTGCGCACGGCCAGCGGAATTTGACGATCCCAGGTCCCGCGTTTGACATCATCAACCTGCTTCATCTCCGCATCGATGCCCCATGGCTGGCAGATTTTGCCAGGATTTAAGCGGTTGTTGGGATCAAACGCTGCCTTAATACGACGCAGTTCGTTATACAACGCCTCGCCAAAGAAAGCCGGACTGTATTCAGCGCGAAAACCTTTGCCGTGTTCGCCCCACAGCAGACCGCCATAGCGTGCGGTCAGCGCCACGACCTCATCGGAAATCTGCTTCATCAGCATTTCTTGCTGCGGATCGCACATATCCAGTGCCGGGCGCACATGCAACACCCCTGCATCCACGTGACCAAACATGCCGTAACTCAAGCCATGACTGTCCAGTAACGCGCGGAAATCAACGATGTAATCCGCCAGATTCTCAGGGGGAACGCAGGTGTCTTCCACAAAGGGAATCGGTTTGGCTCGCCCTTTGGCATTACCCAATAAACCGACGGCTTTTTTGCGCATATTGTAGATACGCTCAATGCCCGCCAAATCGTTACACAACTGATAGCCAATAACGCCCGCTTCCCCTGCCGACATTAACGCATCCAGGCGTTCACAGAGGCCCGTTAGCTGAGTGTCAATCAGGGCGTCATCGTCGCCAGCAAACTCTACAATGTTGAGGCCGAGCATCTCTTTATCAGGGATATCAGTAATCAATTCACTGACCGAATGCCAGACAATATCTTCACGTGCCAGATTCAATACCTTCGAATCCACGGTTTCAACCGATAACGCCTTTGCTTGCACCAAAAACGGTGCGTTACGCAGCGCGGAATCAAATGAATCGTATTTGATATTGACCACGCGGCGCACTTTCGGCAGCGGCGTGATATCGAGCCGCGCTTCAGCGATAAACGCCAGCGTGCCCTCGGCACCACACAGAATGCGGGTTAAATCGACCGTTTGCAGGTCATCGCTCAGCACGTGACGCAAATCGTAGCCGGTTAAGAAGCGATTCAGTTTGGGGAATTTTTCAATAATCAGCGCCCGCTGATCGCGACAGCTTTCCAGTATCGTACGGTAAATGGCCCCTTCAGCGGTGGACTCCTGCGCCAGCGTTTCGGCCAGCGTGACCGGCACGGCTCGCGTGTCCAGAATATCGCCCCCCAGTAATATCGCACGCAGACCCAGAACGTGGTCGGAGGTTTTGCCATACACCATTGATCCCTGCCCGGAGGCATCGGTGTTGATCATCCCGCCCAACGTGGCACGGTTACTGGTAGACAGTTCAGGCGAAAAGAAATAGCCCAGCGGTTTCAAATAGGCATTCAACTGATCTTTAACCACACCGGCTTCTACACGCACCCATCCCTCTTCGGGATTGACTTCCAGAATGCGATTCATGTGGCGAGACATATCCACCACAATGCCCTGGTTCAGGGATTGCCCGTTGGTTCCGGTTCCGCCACCGCGCGGCGCAAACGTCAGCGCAGCAAAGCGCTCCTCGGCCGCTAATCGGCCGATTAAGGCGACATCCGCCGTCGAGCGCGGGAAAACCACGGCATCGGGGAGCAACTGATAAATGCTGTTGTCGGTAGACAACGAGAGTCTGTCGGCATAGTTGGTGGCAGTATCGCCGGTGAAACCGTTCTGTTTTAAGGCAGCTAAAAAATCGAGCACCCGTTGAATCAGACCGGGTGCCTGGGAAATCTGTGGGATCATTATCGGGCGACCAAAATGTTGTGTGAATCGTTTGCTTAACACCTGCAACAGGCAAATTGTTTTATCATATTTTTTCGCTGACTGTTGCACTTTCCCGGCTTCTCGATCAGAACAAGCCACTGCCCGCTGTCACATTTTCAAGAAATACCGCATTATTAAATCTGACTCGCCAGCGATTTCCTCGCAGCAAGCCACACTCAGGACAATAAAACCTTTATTTGAAGGAGAGAGGGATTCATGAACAACGTGACGCAGGAAAGGGATTTTGTGCAAATCATCTTCTCCCTGCTGTTTATCACCCTGATGATCGTCGCCAGCTTTTGGGTGGTGCAACCCTTCATTCTGGGCTTCGCCTGGGCCAGCATGGTGGTGATCGCCACCTGGCCGTTAATGATCCGTATTCAGGGCTGGCTGTGGGGAAAACGCGCACTGGCCGTCACGGTGATGACGCTGCTGCTATTACTGCTGTTTATTATTCCCGTGGCGCTGCTGGTCAGTAGCCTGATTGATAACAGCGCGCCCTTGATTCAGTGGGCTACCCGTGGGCATTTTCGGTTACCTGAATTTTCCTGGCTCTCCAGTGTTCCGCTGATCGGCGACAAATTGCTGTCAGCATGGCAAACGTTGGTGACCGGTGGCGGCAGTGCCTTACTGGCAAAAGTTCAGCCCTATATTGGACGCACTACCGGATTCTTTGTTGCACAGGCGGGACATTTTGGCCGCTTTCTGTTGCATCTTGGCCTGATGTTGGTGTTTTCCATGCTGCTTTACTGGCGCGGTGAACAAGTTGCACAAGGTATTCGACACTTTGCATTCCGCTTAGCGGGACGCCGGGGTGACGCTGCGGTGTTGCTCGCCGGGCAAGCTATTCGCGCCGTGGCGCTGGGTGTCGTGGTCACCGCGCTGGTGCAGGGCGTGCTGGGGGGGCTTGGCCTGGCGATTGCCGGTATCCCCTATGCCACACTGCTGACGGTGCTGATGTTTCTCTGCTGCCTGATCCAGCTAGGCCCGCTGCTGGTGCTGGTGCCCGCCATCATCTGGTTGTACTGGAGCGGAGATACCACCTGGGGCACCGTGCTACTGGTGTGGAGTTGCGTGGTAGGTACGCTGGATAACGTGCTACGTCCGATGCTGATTCGGATGGGCGCAGATTTACCGATGATTTTGATTCTCTCTGGCGTTATCGGCGGGTTGTTCGCTTTTGGCATGATAGGTCTGTTTATTGGCCCCGTGGTGCTGGCGGTCTCCTATCGATTGCTGTCGGTGTGGATGCATGAAAGTCCTCCTCCGGAGGAGAATCCGCTGGAGGCCGCTGAAGCCCTTAGCGAATTAGAGATAACCGTTGAAGTAACAGAACACACACCCGACACCCGCCAACCGTAGTCCCTCTTCCTGGGCGTCATATCAGACGCCCTAAGCAATCTGCCCGCACTCTGCGATTTATTCTGAATACTGTTGCATATTTGATTAGCAAATTTTAATCAATTCGCCGGTTTCAGGCCATTTATGCGCTACAACGCCCATAATTGATTACCAATGAGACAGTTTCCCCACTCAATGAACAGGTTTCAGTCGGTAAAAGTTTACCTTCATTTAACTAATAAGAGGATTCTTAGAGACGGCTAAACGGCGTGCCAATAGTATAAAACCCATGTTGAAGAGGATGGTAACCCCACTCCTCTAATCCCCTGAGTAGAGTCAAGAATTGCTGTGTGTAGTCTTTGCCCATCCTCTGAGATGGGCTTTTTTTTGCCTGCAATCCGTGAGCCAGTGGGTGACACGTTAGCACCAAAAAAAACGGGCGGAGAGCGCCTTAAGACACTTTCCGCCCGTGTGGTACAGAATATCGCGATGATTCTGCACTACCGCCAGCACGGTGGGAAGTGCTTAACGCGCTCCCCAGTCTGCTCGCTTATCGTTGCATTACTTATCTAACGCCGCTAACCCGACCCAGGTTTGCACCACGGTGTCTGGGTTCAGTGACAAGCTGTCAATGCCCTCTTCCATCAGCCAGGCGGCAAAGTCTTCATGGTCGGACGGCCCCTGCCCGCAAATGCCGACGTATTTGCCCTGTTTTTTGGCAGCACGGATCGCCATCGACAGCAGGGCTTTGACCGCATCATTACGTTCATCGAACAACTCTGAAACCACACCCGAGTCACGATCCAGACCCAAAGCAAGCTGCGTCATGTCATTGGAGCCGATGGAGAATCCATCGAAATGCTCTAAGAACTGCTCAGCCAACAGGGCATTGGAGGGAATTTCGCACATCATAATGACTTTCAGCCCGTTTTCACCGCGCTTGAGTCCCTGACGCGCCAACTCGTCTACAACGGCCTTCGCCTGCGCCACGGTGCGTACAAACGGCACCATGATCTCCACGTTGGTCAGTCCCATCACGTTGCGTACGCGTTTCACCGCTTCGCACTCCAGGGCAAAACAATCGCGGAAGCTGTCGGCGACATAGCGACCTGCACCGCGGAAGCCCAACATAGGGTTCTCTTCCTCTGGCTCGTAGCGCTCGCCACCCACCAGATTGGCATACTCGTTAGATTTAAAATCGGACAAACGTACGATCACGCGTTTCGGTGCAAAGGCAGCACCCAGTGTTGCAATCCCTTCGGTCAGGCGTGCCACATAGAACTCGACCGGATCGTCAAACCCTTTCATCTGTTCACGAATTTGCGCCTTGATTTCCGGCGTTTGCTGATCAAATTCCAACAGCGCCTTCGGGTGTACGCCAATCATGCGGTTAATAATAAATTCCAGACGCGCCAGCCCGACACCTTCATTTGGCAGGCAGGCAAAATCAAATGCCCGGTCAGGATTACCCACGTTCATCATGATTTTCAGTGGCAAGGTGGGAAGTTCATCCACCTGTGAGCTGGTCACTTCAAAATCAAGCAAGGCGTCATAGACATAGCCTGTATCCCCTTCGGCGCAGGAGACCGTGACTTTGTGCCCATCTTTCAGGTGTTCTGTTGCGTCACCACACCCGACCACCGCCGGGATCCCTAACTCACGCGCAATAATTGCCGCATGGCAGGTGCGCCCCCCACGATTGGTCACGATGGCCGCCGCTTTTTTCATGATCGGCTCCCAATCGGGATCGGTCATGTCAGTGACCAGCACATCACCTTTCTCAATGCGGTTCATTTCACTGATGTCGTGAATCACTTTCACCACGCCAGCACCGATGCGATGGCCGATGGCCCGTCCTTCAACCACGACTTTGCCCTGACCCTGCAGCGTGTAGCGCTCCATCACCTGACCATTCGAACGCACGGTTTCCGGACGCGCCTGCACGATAAACAGTTTGCCTGTGTGACCGTCTTTCGCCCATTCAATGTCCATCGGACGTTGATAGTGCTTTTCAATCAGCATCGCCTGTTTCGCCAGCGCCTCAATCTCTTCGGTGCTCAGACTGAAACGGTCACGTTGTTCGACCGGAACATCTTCAATCGCCACCTGTTTACCGTGCTCCTGGGAGTCGGCATACACCATGCGGATCTTTTTAGATCCCATGTTGCGCCGCACAATGGCAGGACGCCCGGCATCCAGCGTGGGTTTATGCACATAGAATTCATCGGGGTTAACTGCCCCCTGGACCACCATTTCGCCCAAACCGTAGGCCGAGGTGATAAAGACCACCTGATCAAAGCCGGATTCGGTATCAATTGTAAACATCACGCCCGCGGCGGCTAAATCAGAACGCACCATGCGTTGCACACCCGCGGATAATGCCACACCGCGGTGGTCATATCCCTGATGCACACGATAGGAGATGGCACGATCGTTAAACAGCGAGGCGTACACATGCTTGATGGCCACCATGACGGCATCAATGCCTTGCACATTCAGGAAGGTTTCCTGCTGGCCAGCAAAAGAGGCATCGGGCATATCTTCGGCCGTCGCCGACGATCGGACGGCAAACGAGGCCTCCGCATCATCGGCTGAGAGTTGCGCGTAAGCGTCGTGGATCGCAGTTTCCAGCGCGGGCTGGAAAGGCGTATCAACAATCCACTGACGGATTTGCTTACCGGCTTTCGCCAGCTCGTCCACGTCATCTACATCGGTTTTATCCAACAGATCGTAGATGCGCTGATTTACTCCGCTTTGATCAAGGAACTGGTTGAAGGCATCGGAAGTGGTTGCGAAACCGTTTGGCACGGACACACCCAATGATGCCAGATTAGTAATCATTTCACCCAGAGAGGCATTTTTGCCTCCCACTCGATCAACGTCATTCATGCCAAGTTGGTTGTACCAGAGCACGAGCGGTAAATCGCCTTGATTGGACATTGAAGCTATCCTTTTAGAATTAATGATGGGCACAAAAAATTCGCTGAAAACAAAATCAGCAATTTCAGCCTGGCATACACTGACCTAAAAGTTAAAGTGGTGAATCGTTCAAGCGGAGAAAATAAGATTAATACGCGTTCCCCGATGAAGATTAATTATGTTGCGCAACATGCGAATTTGCACAATGACTTAAGATTCATTGCGTTGCTGAAAATATAAGCATTTCCTGAACAGTCGTTGCGCAACGCGAAATGGCTGCCTTGTACAGCATTTCAGGCATCGGTTTATTATTGATAATCAAAGCGGATTAACGTTACGCTGGAGAACCAATATCTGGAAAATAAATAATTCATTATTTAAGGATATGGATAATTTATTTTATTGAAAGGCCGCACTATTCTCAGTTTCGTTATCGCGCATTTTCGCCGCCTACTTCAAAGAGAGAGTTAAAAGATGGACGTCATTACGGAGCGCAGTGTTTTCTATATCTCTGACGGAACCGCGATCACCGCCGAAGTGGTCGGCCATGCGGTACTGTCGCAGTTTCCCGTGGGCACCAACAGCGTGACCCTGCCTTTTGTCGAAAACGAGCAGCGGGCACAAGCCGTTAAAGCCCAAATCAATGCCCTGTATCAGAACAGTGGTGTGCGTCCATTGGTTTTTTTCTCCATTGTGCTGCCTGAAGTGCGCGAGATTATTTTGCAAAGCGAAGGTTTTTGTCAGGATATTGTGCAGAGTCTAGTGGCGCCCCTGCAGCAGGAACTGGGTCAGGCCCCCGTTCCAGTGGCACACCGCACCCACGGACTGACCGCCAATAATTTGGGAAAATACGATGCGCGAATTGCCGCCATTGATTACACGCTGGCACATGACGACGGCATTTCGCTGCGGGGACTTGATGAAGCGCAGGTTATCCTGCTCGGCGTTTCGCGCTGCGGTAAAACGCCCACCAGCCTCTATCTGGCTATGCAGTTTGGTATTCGCGCGGCAAACTACCCTTTTATTGCCGATGATATGGATAATTTAAAACTGCCTGCCGCGCTGCGCCCCTATCAAAACAAGCTGTTTGGCCTGACGATTGATCCGGAGCGGTTGGCGGCTATTCGACAAGAGCGGGCAGAAAATACCCGTTATGCCTCGATGCGCCAGTGTCGTCTGGAAGTGGGCGAGGTAGAAGCGCTGTTTCGTACACATCAGATCCGCTATTTGAACAGTACCAACTACTCCGTGGAAGAAATCGCCACCAAAATCCTCGATATTATGGGTCTCACGCGCCGAATGTATTAGGTTGAGGTGAATATTGACGATGATTCTCCGCTGCCGGGTTGAATTCATCGTCAATTCCGCTATCGTGAACGCCATCACTTCCCGGCATACGGCCGCTGCGAAGACACAAATTTTAGAGAACATCATGAACAAAACTGATGAACTGCGGACCGCGCGTATCGATAGCCTGATAACGCCCGCAGCGCTGGCGTCACATCATCCGATTACCCCGGCGATCGTTGACAGTGTGACGGCAGCCCGCCAGCGAATTGCCCGTATTTTAAACGGCGATGATAAACGCCTTTTAGTGGTTATTGGTCCCTGCTCGATCCACGATCCCCAGGCCGCCTTAGACTACGCAACCAAACTGAATGTGCTGCGTGATCGCTATCAGGATCGGCTGGAAATCGTGATGCGCACCTATTTCGAGAAGCCGCGTACCGTGGTGGGCTGGAAAGGGCTGATTTCCGATCCCGACCTGAATGGCAGCTATCGAATCAACGAAGGTTTAGGCATTGCGCGGCAGTTGCTTATTGACGTGAATGCCTTAGGCCTGCCTACCGCCACAGAGTTCCTGGATATGGTGATCGGCCAGTATATTGCTGATTTAATCAGTTGGGGCGCGATTGGTGCCCGCACCACGGAAAGTCAAATTCACCGCGAAATGGCTTCCGCCCTCTCCTGTCCTGTAGGTTTCAAAAATGGCACCGACGGCAACACACGCATCGCCGTTGATGCCATTCGCGCCTCTCGCGTGAGCCACATGTTCCTGTCCCCGGATAAGTCGGGGCAAATGACCATCTATCAAACCAGCGGCAACCCGTCTGGCCATATCATTATGCGTGGCGGTAAAGAGCCGAATTACCATCCGCAAGATATTGCCGCGGCCGCTGACAGCCTGCGTCAATTCGATCTGCCCGAGCAGTTGGTGGTGGATTTCAGCCATGGCAACTGCCTGAAGCAACACCGTCGGCAAAAAGACGTGGCGGAATCCATCGCACAACAAATCCGCGATGGTTCCACGGCGATTGCCGGAGTGATGGTGGAAAGTTTTCTGCAGGAAGGGACACAAAAAGTGGTCAGTGGTCAGCCACTGACTTACGGGCAATCCATCACCGATCCTTGCCTCGGCTGGGACGACAGCGAAGCCGTCCTTGCGCTGCTTGCCAGTGCCGTGGATACCCGTTTCTAAACGTCGGCCTCACCGGTGAGTGAGGCCTTGTTTTAGCTTGAACAACTGACTTCCAATGCCTTTCCCCAGTCCGGGGGACGACGGGCAAAATCAGCATTGTCGGCTGCCAACTGGTAAGGCTGGCAGAGTGCCTGATGAAGCCGTGCCAGAGGTGCAGGATCGTCCCGCTCTGCGCCCTCTATCGCGGCTTGCGCCAAATAGTTACGCAGTACGATGGCTGGATTAGCCTGATTCATCTGTTGATGGCGGATATCGTCACTGATGCCCTCCGTCAACAGGCGCGCGCGATAGCGCTGATACCAACTGTCAAACGCCGCACGGTCAATAAACTCATCACGTAGAGGAGATAACGCCTCCTGCTGTCCTGCCAGGCTAAGCATCCGAAAGGTACGCGTGTAATCACTGCCTTCCTGCGTCATTAACGCCAACAGTTCAGTCAGTAGCGCATTGTCCTCTTTTTGCGCCTGCATAAAGCCCAGTTTCGCGCGCATTTTCTCGCCCCAACAGCGCATCAATTCTGGCTCGTATTCAGCCAGTGCCGCTTTCAGCACCGTTGCATCCATCAGCCCTGACAACGCCTGTGCCAACCGGTTAAGGTTCCAAAGGCCGACAACAGGCTGATTATCGAAAGCGTAGCGTCCCTGATAATCGGAGTGGTTACAGATCAAATCAGGCTGATAGTCATCCATAAACCCATAAGGACCAAAATCCAGCGTCAGGCCGAGAATCGACATATTATCGGTGTTCATCACGCCATGCGCGAAACCAATACTTTGCCACTGGGCAATCAGTCGTGCGGTACGTTTGACAACATCGGTAAACCACAGCGCATAGCGCTCAGCTTCCTGTTGCAGATGTGGCCAGTGGTGACGAATCACATAATCAGCCAGTTGTTGCACCTGCTCAGGTTGCTGTCGGTAATAGAAGTGCTCAAAGTGTCCAAATCGGACATGGCTTTCTGCAACACGGAGTAGCATGGCACCGCGCTCTGCCGTTTCGCGATACACCGGCTGTTGGCTGGTGACAATGGTGAGTGCGCGGGTCGTGGGCACCCCAAGATGATGCAGGGCTTCAGAAGCCAGAAACTCACGCACCGTGGAACGGATCACTGCCCTGCCATCGCCCATCCGTGAGTATGGCGTGAGACCCGCCCCTTTCAGGTGCCAGTCCCATTTGCGACCATCAGAGGCTCTTTGCTCGCCCAGTAACATACCGCGCCCGTCGCCCAACTGTCCTGCCCAGGCACCAAATTGATGCCCGCTATACACCTGTGCCAGGGGTGCCATGCCGGGCATAAGCTGTTCACCCGACCACAGTGCACTGTTCTCTGCGGTAAACCAGTCAGGGGACAGTTCTAACGTCGCTGCCAGCGGCGCACTGTGGTAGAACAGTGCCGCGCCCTCCAGCGGTTGTGGCGATAAGCGTGTATAAAACGCGGGCAATTCCTCGCACCAGGTGTTGTCAAATGTGGGCTGCATAGCCTACCTTCCTCAGATCGGGTTTCGTGCTGTTTTGTTTAGTGTAATGGCCAGCGCGCAAGACTGACAGAGGTTAGGCATCCTGCGTTAATATTCTGGGCGGCGGGATCAGTTCTGATAACGTTTCACTGCTGGCGCTGGGAAATAAGTCGCCGCATATGCCATCGATGGCTAAATGCCGAATTTGTTCCAGGTGCACAGGCTCATCAATGGCGGGGATAACCATCTCATGGCAATAAGGTGCGATATTTTCAATAATCGCCCGCATAAACGGGAGTAATGCGGGCCGTTGGCGTAATCGCTGGACAAACACAGGGTCGAGTTTAATGCGACTATAAAGCCCCTCATAAATAGAGGTGGGAGACGTTTTTCCTGCACCAAAATTCCCCAGGCTCAGAGTGAAAATTTCACTTAATTTTCCTAATTGGGGATGCGCCCTACCTAATTGCAGGTTTGGATAATCTTCACGGATTTCCAATTCAATAAATGACAACGCACACATTTTTTTCCAGATAATATCATTGGATAAAATAATATCCGCTGTATCCGCATCAATATTAATACCCACTTGAACGCGATGCTGAATAAAAAAGTGCTGCAAACTTTCTAACTGGGTTAATTGCGACATGAGCAAACCTGCCCGCTGCTCAAGGGAGAGTTGGGGCCGGACAATCTCTTGCGGTGCCACCACGTTTGCCGTTGCATGAATAAAATAGGTCGACATTGACACAGCAATCAGTTGCCCGTTTAAACGATAAATGGGCACGTAGCGGGTATGGCTTTTATAATCCGCTTCCAGTTGGATTTTCATTTTCGTTCTGGCCGATATTTGGCGCATATCCTGTTCTAAAGTTTCCGAAATATGACAACGATATGCCATGTTGTAAAGCAGAATTTAAGGCGAAACAGGGGATATCAGGAGAACAGAGGTGCGCTATGAAACCTAAGCCAAATGAAATGGATTACATTTAACCAACAGGATGAAAATATCCCTTCTTGCGATTGAAACCCTTTTTACTCACGCAATGCATTAACGACCTTATATCCTTCTGGCTTGCCAGAAAGCCTTGCGCCAATACACATTATCCAGCGATGAACGTATAACCCCTCTGCTGGTAGAGGCATGAATAAATTGATTATCGGTGTCGTAGATGCCGACATGCAGGCCATTTTCACCGCTACCCGTTTTGAAAAAAACCAGGTCACCGGGTAACAAATCCTCTTTCTCAATTCGCGTGCCAATATCGGTTTGGGCCACGGTGGTGCGTGGCAATTGCAGATCAAAACGGTCACGGAAAGTGAGGTAGACAAAACCAGAGCAGTCAACACCGCGCGGGCTCATGCCGCCATAACGATAGGGTGTTCCGTGCCATTGCGAAAGCTGTTCATTCAATTGCGCGATCACCGTAATCGAGTCAGAAAGACGCCCATTTGGCGCGGGGGCCCGATGGCTACTACAACCGACCAACAGCATAATGAAGAAGAGTGTCGCAATGCGCATCAGAGCATCCTGAAAGAGAATCCATTGACGTAATAAGGTAGCGAAAAACAGACTTTTGGCAACTCTGTTAGTTTTTTCGCAATAAAAAATCCCCTTCCGGGAGTGAAAAGCGTTGAAAAGTGACGCCAAAGGTTGCCGCCAGTTGTGCGGGTTGCAGTATTTCCTGCGCTGAACCTTGCGCGACCAGTCTGCCAGACTGCAATAACCAAACCTTGTCGGCCTGTTGTAAGCTGTGATTGAGATCGTGGCTACTCATCACGACACTGATGCCCTTCTCACACAACGTCTTTAACTGCTTTTCCAGCGCATGTTGTTGGGCAACGTCCAACCCGGTTAAGGGTTCATCCAGTAACAACATTCGGGCATCCCTGTTCACTGCGGGATCAATTTGTATTAAGACCCCTGCCAGTCGCACACGTTGCCACTCACCACCGGAAAGTTGATTCACGCTTTTGCCCAGTTTGTCGGTGAGCGCCAGACAGCGACAGACGTCGGCCACCACCGTTTCAACATCGGTTTCCCCTACCCGATGTTGTGCCAGGAAGTGCCACACCGACAGTTGTCCGGAGGGTAATTGCTGCTGGTGCAGCCAGGCGCGACTGCGGGCCAACGCGGGCAGTGCCCAGCCAGCCAGCGGGCGTTGCAGGTAGTCGATATCACCTTGATAAGGTATTAAACCGGCCAGCATCGTCAGCAAGGTACTTTTACCGGAGCCATTTGGCCCCAGTATATGGATCATTTGCCCTTGTTCGACGCAGGTGGTGACGGGCAGCAGGCGCGGGGAAACGCCTGCCTGATTCAGGCTGAGCAGCGTCAAGCCAATACCTGCTCCAGTTGTTTAACCAGTATGGCATCGTCAGGCGTCATATCCGGTGCAAAGCGCGCAATGATCTTGCCTTGACGGTCAATCAGAAACTTTTCGAAATTCCATAAGATATCCCCTTTCGCAGCAGGCCCCTGACCTTTGTCGATACGCCGTTGCATAAAACCGCTACCTGCGGGAACTTGCGCCTCTGGTTGTGCAGCAATCAGCGCCTGGTAAAGGGGATGCCGCTGTGGGCCATTGACCTCGATTTTACTGAACATCGGGAAAGTAATACCGTAGGTGGTGCTACAAAAGGTTCTGATCTCTTCTGCTGAACCCGGCTCTTGCTCAAGAAATTGGTTGCAGGGAAAACCTAATACGCTAAATCCTTGTGCCGCATATTGGCTTTGCAATGCTTCCAGCTGCGCATACTGCGGTGTCAGACCGCATTGAGAAGCCACGTTGACCACTAACAACACATTTCCTTTCCAGGTTGCCAGCGTGGTTTTTTCCCCTTCCAGGGTAGTCACTTCGGTTGTGAACAAAGACATAGAACACCTTTTTTGATAGCACAATATTTACCGGTGACGATTCACCAGCAGCCAGATAAAAACCGGAGCCCCCAGCGTCGCTGTCACTACGCCAATTGGCAATTCCGCCGCGCTTAACGCCAGCCGCGAAATAATATCAGCGGCCAGCAACACGGCTGCCCCGGCTAACGCACAACAGGGCAGTAATGCGCGATGTTCCCGTAATCCGCAGAGCCGCAACAGATGCGGTATGACCAGCCCCACAAAGCCAATCGCCCCCGCCAGCGCTACGCTGATCCCTATCAATAAGCCCATGGTCAACACCAAGAGCCAGCGCCAGCGCGTCAGTGATAAGCCCAACTGACGCGCAGAGGTTTCACCCAGCGCCAGTAAATCAAGTGGGCGCCATTGCAGCACCAGCCAGACAAGTACGGGTAGCATCACAAGCATTAATCCACTGTATTGCCAGTCGGTACCACTGAAACCGCCCATCATCCAATACAATAGTTGGCGTAGATCGACACTGGTGCTGAAATAAACGGCCCAGGTCATTAATGCGCTACAGATAATCCCTAAGGCGACGCCGGCCAACAGCAGACGCGTACTGGAAAGATGTTGGCGGGCAAACCGTAACAGCAGCACTGTGACCAGCAGCGCACCGACAATGGCGCTCACGCTGACCGACCAACCACTGCCGTGACCAATCAACACACTCGCCACAACGCCGACGCCCGCCCCGTTGGATACGCCCAGTAAACCGGGCTCTGCCAGCGGATTATCAAACAGTGCCTGCATGACGGCTCCTGTAACAGCAAGCGCGGCCCCCACCAAAATAACGGCCAACGTCCGCGGCAGTCGCAGTTGCCAGATATACAGTTTTGCCTGCGCCTCCCCCCAATGCCAGGGAGATAACCAAATCTCACCGGCACTGAGACTAATGACCATCAGCACCAGCGTGGCCAGCGTTAACGCCGTCAGCCAGCGGCATGCGCGAAGGTGTGACTGACGTTGAAAATGAGTAAGCAAGACCTTCCTCGTATCGGTATTGACTAACAGATTGATTGTACGGAGTAAGTAAAAAAAAGAAAGCGAAGTCCCCTTCGCTTTCGACGCCATCAGCCGCGTCGCCTGTGCGTTTTGACCGTGGTTGAGTGCTTTTCGAACTGTCACCGCGGCAATGATAATCTCCCGGCAAGACCGTTTCCCGGTGGCAAAAAAAAGGCCCGCATCTGCGGGCCTTTTGTTGGCTGAAATTACTCGCTTTTAGGCGACGCGTTCTCAACCCGGCTTTTAAGCTTTTGCCCTGGGCGGAATGTCACCACACGGCGTGCCGTAATGGGAATATCCTCGCCTGTTTTCGGGTTACGGCCCGGGCGTTGATTCTTATCGCGAAGGTCAAAGTTGCCAAAACCAGACAGTTTTACCTGTTCGCCATTTTCCAAAGCGCGTCGAACTTCTTCAAAAAACAGTTCAACTAAATCTTTGGCATCCCGTTTGCTCAAGCCCAGTTTCTCAAACAGGTACTCTGACATTTCAGCTTTTGTAAGCGCCATAGGTTCAATCCCTCAAGGTTGCCTGGAATCGCTCTTTTAACACCGCAACACATTTGGCGACGGTTGCGGCAATCTCATCTTCTTCAAGTGTCCGGCTGGTATCTTGCAAAATCAGGCTGATCGCCAGGCTCTTTTCACCCTCCGTCACACCCTTACCACGGTACACGTCAAACAAGTTTACGCCAACTACCTGATTTACGCCAACTTTCTTAATCTCTGCAATGATATCTGCTGCGGGAACCGATTCAGCGACCACTACAGCAATGTCTCGGCGGTTTGCCGGGAAGCGAGAAATCTCGCGCGCATCAGGCAGGACGCGGTCTGCAAGGCGATCCCACAGTAACTCGAACACTACCGTACGACCGTTTAAATCCAGTCGGCCTTCCAGTTCAGGGTGAACAACCCCTATAAAACCAATCGCTTCCCCATCCAGATAAATAGCAGCACTTTGTCCCGGATGTAACGCGGAGTGCGTTTCAGCACGGAATTCAATGCGGTCAAGTTTACCGGTCAGTTCAAGCACCGACTCTAAATCGCCTTTTAAATCATAGAAGTCAACCGCGCTGCGCGCCAGATCCCAATGTTCTTCACTTCGGGTGCCGCTGATCACACCTGCCAGCATAAGATCCTGACGAATACCTAAGTTTGCCTGTGTATCAGGAACAAAGCGCAGCCCACTCTCAAACAGGCGCACACGATGCTGTTGGCGGTTCTGATTGTTCACCACCGCCGTCAACAAACCGCTCCAAAGAGAGAGACGCATCGCTGACATTTCAACCGAAATTGGGCTGGGGAGCACCAGATTTTCAGCACCGGGATGCAACATGGATTGAATTTTGGGATCGACGAAGCTGTAGGTAATGGCTTCCTGATAGCCTTTATCAACCAGCATATTCTTCACGCGCTTGAGCGACAGATTGGCTTCGCGGTGTTTGGTCATCACCAAACTGGCCTGCACCGGTACATCAGGAATATTGTTGTAACCGTAGACGCGAGCGACTTCTTCAACCAAATCTTCTTCGATAGCCATATCGAAACGCCAACCCGGCGCAACCGCCGTCCACTGCCCTTCACCCACGGTGAGCTGGCAACCCAGACGGGTCAGGATATCGGTGACATCCACATCCGAAATAGGATGGCCAATCAGTCGGTCTAATTTAGCGCGCGTTAAAGTGATGGTGGCAGGACGTGGCAAGTGCGCTTCGCTGGTCACATCAATGACCGGACCCGCTTCTCCACCACAGATGTCCAGCAGCAAACGCGTAGCGCGCTCCATGGCTTTGAATTGCAGCGTCGGATCAACACCACGCTCATAGCGATGAGAAGCATCGGTGTGGAGACCGTGGCGGCGTGCACGTCCGACAATACTCAACGGATTAAAGAAGGCACACTCGAACAGCACATTGCGTGTCTCTTCATTCACACCGGATTGCTCACCGCCAAAAATCCCGCCCATCGCCAGCGCTTTTTTCTCGTCGGCGATAACCAGCGTATCCGCTGCCAGTGTGGCTTCGCTTCCGTCAAGCAGTGTGAGCTTCTCGCCCTCTTTCGCCTGACGTACCACAATGCCGCCTTCCAGACGATCCAGGTCGAATGCGTGCATCGGCTGGCCCAGCTCAAGCAGAACATAGTTCGTCACATCCACGACGGGATCGATTGAGCGAATGCCGCAGCGACGCAGCTTTTCTTTCATCCACAGTGGCGTGGCTGCCTGCACATTAATGCCTTTTACAACGCGCCCCAGGTAGCGTGGGCAAGCCTCTGGCGCATCCACACGGATCGGGAAGCTGTCTGCCAGAGTAGCGACAACAGGTTCACAGGCAGGCTCAACCAAAGGCATTTTGCTGACCACAGCCACATCACGTGCAACACCCAGAATGCTCAGGCAATCGGCGCGGTTAGGCGTCACGCTAATTTCAATCGTGTTGTCATTAAGCTGCAAGTAATCGCGCAGATCAGTGCCTACCGGCGCCTCTAAGGGCAATTCAATAATGCCATTGTGGTCGTCGGAAATACCGAGCTCAGAGAATGAACACAGCATGCCTTCAGATGGCTCGCCACGCAGTTTTGCGGCTTTAATTTTAAAATCACCAGGTAACACGGCGCCGACGGTCGCCACTGCCACTTTTAAGCCCTGGCGACAGTTAGGTGCGCCACAAACAATATCCAACAGGCGATCGCCGCCCACATTGATTTTGGTCACCCGCAGTTTGTCAGCGTTCGGATGTTGTCCGCATTCGACAACTTCGCCCACTACAACGCCGTTAAATGCGCCAGCAACGGCATCAACACCATCCACTTCCAGACCTGCCATAGTGATTTGTTCAGACAATGCATTGCTGTCAATGGCCGGGTTAACCCATTCACGTAGCCAAAATTCACTGAATTTCATTGGTTATCCCGTCCTTACTTAAACTGTTTGAGGAAACGTAAATCATTTTCGAAGAAAGCACGCAGATCGTTCACGCCATAGCGCAACATCGTCAGACGCTCCATCCCCATTCCGAACGCAAAACCAGAGTAAATTTCCGGGTCAATGCCCACATTGCGCAGAACGTTGGGATGCACCATGCCGCAGCCTAACACTTCCAGCCACTTACCATTTTTACCCATCACGTCCACTTCGGCGGAAGGCTCAGTAAACGGGAAGTAGGATGGACGGAAACGGATCTGCAGATCGGCTTCAAAGAAGTTGTTCAGGAAATCATGCAAGGTGCCTTTCAGATTGGTGAAGCTGATGTTTTTATCAACAATCAGACCTTCCATCTGGTGGAACATTGGCGTGTGCGTTTGGTCGTAATCGTTACGATAAACACGGCCCGGCGCGATAATGCGAATAGGCGGCTGCTGGTTCTTCATCGTGCGGATCTGCACGCCGGAAGTTTGCGTACGCAACAGGCGCGTGGCATCAAACCAGAAGGTATCGTGATCGGCACGTGCTGGGTGGTGGCCTGGGATATTTAAGGCATCAAAGTTATGATAGTCATCTTCGATCTCGGGCCCGGTGACCACTGCAAAACCTAACTCGCCAAAGAATTGCTCAATACGATCAATGGTGCGGGTGACAGGATGCAGACCGCCGTTTTCAATGCGGCGCCCCGGCAGAGAAACATCAATCTTTTCCTCGGCCAAACGTGCATTCATCGCTGCGGATTCCAGCAAGTGCTTACGCGTATTCAGGGTATCTTGCACCTGCTGCTTCGCTTCATTGATTACAGCGCCTGCGGCAGGACGATCTTCCGCCGGAAGTTCGCGCAAGGTGGTCATCTGTAGGGTTAAGTACCCTTTTTTACCCAGATACTCAACGCGTACGGCGTCTAACGCCGTGACGTCCTGCGCCTCTTCGACGGCCGCTCTGGCACGAGCAACCAGTTCTGCGAGTTGTGACATTGTTTCCCCTTCTTCTGACCACTGGGCCAGTCTGTTTCGTTAAACGAATGATATTGAGACGCTAAAAACGAAAAAAGCCTCCATCAGGGAGGCTTTCAGCGCGATTTTTCGTTTCTTTTCTTGTGCGCAGAAGCTCCCGAAGATCAGGTGCTAAAGTAAAAAAAGAAACGGAAAATAGCAGCATTCACGCTTGCAGTTACCTTGTTGTGTTGTGAAGTCGAGTGCATATTTGAAAGCGCCAACGCAATAATGTCAATCTTTTGCTGGAGTTAGCCGCTGAAAAAGCAAAAGAGGGAGCAAGCTCCCTCTTTCAACTGACTTACGCCAGAGCTGATTTCGCTTTTTCTACCAGTGCAGTAAATGCCACTTTGTCGAATACGGCGATATCGGCCAGGATCTTACGGTCGATTTCAATGGACGCTTTTTTCAGGCCATTGATGAAACGGCTGTAAGACATGCCGTTCTGACGAGCCGCTGCGTTAATACGCGCGATCCACAGCTGACGGAACTGACGCTTACGTTGACGACGGTCACGGTAAGCATACTGACCAGCTTTGATAACAGCCTGGAAAGCAACGCGGTAAACACGTGAACGTGCACCGTAGTAGCCTTTAGCTTGTTTTAAGATTTTTTTGTGACGTGCGCGAGCAATTACACCACGTTTTACGCGAGCCATGTGAGCTCTCCTGTTTCAGATTCGTTGATTAAAAAATTACTTACGCGTACGGCAGGCAGGCAATAACCAGGCCCAGATCGCCTTTAGACACCATGCCTTTCGGACGAAGGTGACGTTTACGCTTGGTAGATTTTTTGGTCAGAATATGACGCAGGTTGGCGTGCTTACGCTTAAATCCACCGCCACCGGTTTTTTTAAAGCGCTTTGCTGCACCACGTACAGTTTTAATCTTTGGCATTTTAAAAATATCCACTTCGCATTGTTAATAAAATGAAGAAACAGGCGAATAAAAAACCGCACAACGCATGCGTTGCGCGGATTTATTATTACTTGATGGCCTATGACTTCTTCTTCGGGGCTAGCACCATGATCATCTGGCGGCCTTCGATCTTCGATGGGAAGGATTCGACCACTGCCAGTTCAGCCAGATCTTCTTTGACGCGGTTTAACACTTCAACGCCGATCTGCTGGTGCGCCATCTCACGACCGCGAAAACGCAGTGTGATTTTGGCTTTATCACCCTCTTCCAGAAAGCGAATCAGGCTGCGGAGTTTTACCTGATAGTCGCCATCGTCGGTACCAGGACGGAATTTGATTTCCTTAACCTGGATAACTTTTTGTTTCTTCTTCTGTTCCTTAGAAGACTTACTCTTTTCATAGAGGAATTTGCCGTAATCCATTATGCGGCAAACCGGCGGTTCGGCATTCGGGCTGATCTCGACCAGGTCTACACCCGCTTCTTCAGCTTTTTCAATGGCTTCACGCAGGCTGACAATGCCAATGGCTTCACCATCGATGCCGGTCAAGCGAACCTCTGTTGCACGAATTTCGCCGTTGATTCGGTTAGGACGTGTTGGTTGAACTCGTTTTCCGCCTTTAATACCTTATTCCTCCAATTGATGAAGATTGCGGCTGCGAATCTCTTGCTGCAGCTTCTCGATTACATCATTAACGTCCAGGCTCCCGAGGTCTTTACCACGGCGGGTGCGCACGGCAACTTTGCCTGCTTCCACCTCTTTATCACCGCAAACCAGCATGTAAGGGACGCGACGTAATGTGTGCTCGCGAATTTTAAAGCCAATCTTCTCATTTCTCAAGTCCGCTTTTACACGAATGCCCGCTTTTTGCAGTTTGCGGACCAATTCGGTGACATATTCGGACTGCCCATCGGTGATATTCATCACCACAACTTGTACCGGTGCCAACCATGTTGGGAAGAAACCAGCATACTCTTCTGTCAAGATACCAATGAAACGCTCAACGGAACCGAGGATCGCGCGGTGAATCATCACCGGTGTGACGCGGTCGTTGTTTTCGCCAACATAGGTGGCGTCCAGACGTTTTGGCAGCGAGAAGTCCAGTTGGACGGTACCGCACTGCCATGCGCGATCGAGACAATCGTGCAAAGTAAATTCAATTTTCGGACCGTAGAACGCCCCTTCACCCGGCTGATATTCAAACTCCAGGTTATTTTCTTTCAGGGCTTCTGCCAGGTCCGCTTCCGCGCGGTCCCAGGCTTCATCGGTACCAATGCGTTTTTCTGGGCGCGTAGAGAGTTTCACGACGATTTTTTCAAAGCCAAAGGTGCTGTACATGTCGTACACCATCTTAATGCAGCTATTGACCTCATCGCGAACCTGGTCTTCGGTACAGAAAATATGCGCATCATCCTGAGTGAAACCACGCACGCGCATCAGGCCATGCAGCGCGCCTGACGGCTCGTTACGGTGGCAACTGCCGAACTCCGCCATACGCAGCGGCAGATCGCGGTAGGATTTCAGGCCTTGATTAAAGATCTGTACGTGACCCGGGCAGTTCATGGGCTTAATGCAATACTCACGGTTCTCCGAAGAGGTGGTGAACATGGCATCTTTGTAGTTTTCCCAGTGACCGGTTTTTTCCCACATCACGCGATCCATCATGAAGGGGCCTTTCACTTCCTGATAATCGTATTCTTTTAGCTTGGTGCGCACGAACACTTCCAGTTCGCGGAAAATGGTCCAGCCGTCGTTATGCCAGAACACCATACCCGGCGCTTCTTCTTGCATATGATACAAGTCTAGCTGCTTACCGATTTTACGGTGGTCACGCTTTGCAGCCTCTTCAAGGCGTTGCAGATAAGCGCTAAGCTGCTTTTTATCTGCCCAGGCGGTGCCATACACGCGCTGGAGCATTTTGTTATCACTGTTACCGCGCCAGTAAGCACCCGCCACTTTCTGCAATTTGAAGTGATGGCAGAAGCGCATATTAGGTACGTGCGGGCCGCGGCACATATCAATGTATTCTTCGTGATGATACAAACCAGGACGATCATCGTGGCTGATGTTTTCATCAAGAATCGTGATCTTGTAGGATTCACCCCGTGAAGCAAACACATCACGCGCTTCCTGCCAGCTCACTTTCTTCTTCACGACGTCGTAGTTTTTCTCAGCCAACGCATGCATCCGCTTTTCCAGCAGATCAAGGTCTTCCTGCGTCAATGGACGGTCGAGATCGATATCGTAATAAAAGCCGTTGTCGATAGTCGGGCCAATCGCCATTTTGGTGTCAGGCCACAGCTGCTTGATGGCGTGACCCAACAGGTGCGCACAGGAGTGACGAATGATTTCCAGACCGGCTTCATCTTTAGCAGTGATAATCGCAACGTGTGCGTCTTCGGTGATGGGATCAACCGCATCAACCAACTCACCGTTTACACGACCGGCGATACAGGCTTTCGCCAGGCCGGGACCGATATCTTGCGCAATTTCCATCACGGAAACCGGGCCGGGAAACTGACGCTGACTTCCATCAGGAAGAGTAATTACTGGCATGATACATCCTTAGTTGCAGTGGTAACCCACACGAAAGGCTACATACATTGTTAAATTTACGTTTATTTTTCAGTGCGTTGCATTTCAAATCTGGCCCACAATTGCCAGTTTGGTAGACAGTGTAGCGCACGCCTAAAGCCTGCGTTAGCTGGCTGACAACCTCTGAAAGACCAATATCTTACACAAAACGGGGGCAATGATAAATGCGAGACGGTCATTGAGGGGAATGCAGGCAGCAATAAACCGGTGGGAAAAGCAACAGAGCCGACAGGCGGCTCTGTCAACACACTTACATTGCGTAGGACAGCAGCAACGTGGTTTTGGTATCGGTATGATCTGGCGCAGAAGCCGGTGGCTTGGTGTTATAAGTCACGTTGTACGCCACTTTTAAAGAGAAGTGATCGTTGATCCCGACCTGCAAGCCGGTCTCGGAGTTAACGGTCGTGTCTTCCGCACCCAGCACAGAAACACCCTGAATAAATTTGGTGTTGTCGGTCAACTGCCACTGATAGCTCAAAGCACCATAGCCCAACGCTTGCGTCTGATGGCCACCATCGTGGAAATCATCGTAACGCACGCCAGGACCGGCTTCCACACGCAGTGAGTGCACAGGCCCATTCAACACCTGGCGACCATAACCCGCGGCGACATAGGTACGGCCATCGTAGCCATTAAAGCGATCGCTCAACCAGCTCGCCTGACCAAACAGGTAATTGCGGTCATCCATGTTGTAGCGAGAACGTCCGCCCACCTGATAGGTTTCAGAAGAACGCTCATCATTTGAAGAGGTATTGGCCGCATTGCCCCACAGACTATAGGCCATCTGATTATGGTACCAGGTGGCGTTTAAATTAGCGGTCGCTGAAGAGCTATTGGTGTTACCTGACTGCGCCATGTAACCGGCAGCCGCATTGCCTTCAAAAGGCTTCTTCGCCGTTGACGGGTCATCCATGACGGTAAAAACATTATTATCAGCCAGTGCCTGGTGGCAAAACGCTCCGGCAGAGAGCAACAGTACTGCAGACAACTTATTTAGCGCTTTCATTAATTATGACCCATGCAACAGATTTAAAAGGGGTGAGTCTTGGAGAGAATCCTCTTCCGATCAACGTCATTTACGGTAAGTTTGGTAACAAAATATGAAAACACTTTTTTTACCACAACGGTCCGTTAAGCCGCGTCAGGATTGGGAATGTTCTGATTAACGCGGCGCATTATAGTGAGTACGAAAATGAAATACATCACATGCACAAAGAATATTTTCGCTTTGCTCACGGCCGTGAATCAGGGTGTTGAAGAGGATGTAAAGCTCCGTATAGGCCGTCCGTAAACCGCGAATCTGGACTATGCTTTTTTTGCCGAAATAACAATGAGGTGAATTATGAGCGCGACATCGACAACCTGTTACGTTGTCTCATTTCTTTATGATGAAAAGAGTTTGGCGGACTTGGGTAAGCTGAATAGCACGCTGACAGAAGCGGGCTACCGTACAACGCTACTGGATGATGAGGGCCATGCCCACGAATTAGGCACGAACAGTTTCGGTTACGTCACCGCACTGAGCGAGGAAGAGGTGCTGCATCAGGCCAAAGGTTTGGGTGAGATTGCACTGGGTAAGGATCGTATTCCGCAGGTTGAGGTAAAAGAGTGGGACCCCGCCATGTACAAAAATCAATCAAAATAAAGTTGTATCTCATGAGAAGTTGCGCTTATCTGTGTAAGGAATCAGGTTGATATCGTCTTAACGCACCGCCATTGCGCTTTATGCGAAAAGAGAGGAACCCCTATGTGGTCAACCATCAATCAGCTGTTAAGTGAGCAATTCGGCCCTCATGACATCACAGACCGTCGTAAACTGGCGGGCGGAGATGTGCACCCTACCTGGTATCTTCGGTACGGTGAGCGCGAGGTGTTTGTGAAAAGCAACCAGCGAGAAATGCGCCACCTTTTCAGTTGGGAAGCCGATCAATTAACGCTGCTGGCGCGAACCCAAACGCTGCGTGTGCCTGACGTTTACGGCGTCGGTGAAGACAAAGAACACAGCTTTCTGCTGTTAGAATATCAACCTGTCACCCCCCTGAGTGATGATGCCGCCCGGCAGTTGGGACAACAATTAGCACGGCTCCATGACTGGAGTGAGCAGCCCCATTTTGGTCTGGATTTTGATAACAATATTACGACGACACCGCAGCCCAACAGTTGGCTGAAACGCTGGTCGGCTTTTTTTTCAGAACAGCGCATTGGCTGGCAACTGCAACTGGCGCAAGAAAAAGGCATTCTTTATGGCAATCCTGACCTGATTGTTCACTGCGTGCACACTGTTTTAGCCAATCACCATCCGCAACCTTCGTTATTGCATGGCGATTTGTGGCCCGCGAATTGCGCAGGCGGTGCACAAGGCCCCTGGGTTTTCGATCCGGCTTGCTATTGGGGGGACAGGGAGTGCGATCTCGCCATGCTACCCTGGTTCAATAGCCTTCCCGCCGAGGCTATTATGGCCGGTTATCAATCCGTCTCGACGCTGCCGGAAGGCTTTCAGCGGCGTCAGGCAGTCTACCAGCTCTATTATTTATTGAACCGGGCCAATGTTTTTGGCGGCGAATGGCTGGGCCATGCGCAGTGCGCAGTGGGTAAGCTGTTAGATGATGTCGATATCAATGTTCGTCAGGCGCGTCACGCCTGACGATAACGATTAATGAATAAAGCCGAGCAGCCGCAGCACGAAATAACCGGCAACCGCAATGATGATGGGGAAAATATACAGCGGAAAGAACTGCAATAAAATGGTGTGGCGCGGTACCTGAATCCGCTCTTCTAATTCGAGTCGGGAGCGCCCTTCACTGCCTTTCGCTTTTTCGAGGATCAACTGATCTTCGATACCTTCCCGAATGTGGCGTGCCTGGCGACTCATGCGTGCCCCCGATGCCGTTAACGCCAACCCAACGAATATCAAGAAATAGATAATCCAAAAAGCGATATTCAAGCCGCGATTGAAGTCAGGAACCGGCGAGTTTTGCCAGAAAAACCCTAGAAATGGCGTATTAAATTTAATCATATCAATCATGACATGAATAAAATCCATCAGCACAGCATCAATGCCGGGTTGTTTCTCACTGTTGCTGTAGAGAAACCCCAGAAATGACACCAGCGTAGAGATTAACGCCACAATAAAGATTACCCATCCCGCTATCCGCTTTATCACGGCGAGCTTACTCGCCTGTTGATAAGTCATGTTTTCTCCTTGCCACTCATCATTTGGCTGTAAGTCTACCTGCTGTTTTTCATTTCTGCCTAAAAATCCGCGCACAGACAGTAAGATGCAGACTTTACCTGGGTAGCATGGCTCCCTGTCACGGCTTCATGCTAAGGTGTGCGCAAATGATGCTATTGGAGTCTCACAATGTCTTACTCCCGCCCGGTACTTGCCGCTATTTTTGATATGGATGGCCTGTTAGTGGATTCTGAGCCTTTATGGGATCAGGCTGAACTGGATATTTTTGGCACCCTCAACGTCGATTTATCACGCCGCAGCGAACTGCCCGATACGCTGGGATTGCGTATCGACCAGGTCGTGCGCATGTGGTTCGAAACGCTGCCGTGGAATGGCCCTTCACAGGAAGAGGTCACACAACGTGTGATAGCACGCGCACTGTCGTTAGTAGAAGAAAAACGCCCGCTGTTGCCTGGCGTCCAGCAGGCCCTGGCGTTGTGCCGTGCCGAAGGCATGAAAATTGGACTGGCCTCAGCCTCTCCCAAACATATGCTGGAGCGCGTGCTGGCGTTGTTTGATCTGCGCGACTATTTCGATGTTGTGGTTTCTGCCGAAGCGCTGCCTTACAGCAAACCCCATCCGCAGGTTTACCTTGATGCGGCAGCACAGCTGGGCGTTGATCCGCTGAACTGTGTCACGCTGGAAGATTCAGTGAATGGCATGGTGGCCACCAAAGCCGCGCGCATGCGTTCGATTGTGGTTCCTTGCGCTGCCGATTTTGCCGACCCGCGGTGGTCCGTCGCCAACGTTAAACTGGCCTCATTGACAGAACTGCGCGCAGAACACCTTCACAACGCATAACTTACACGGGCCGCTACCCAAACGGCCCACTTTTTAGTCAAAAAGCACGTCGTTAACTTTAGTTACACTGTAACCCACGCTAATCACTTCTAACCACTGGATAAATTCCCTATACTGGATGTATCCCCATACCCATCCAGGACGCGCGCGTGACTGCTGAAGGCCATGTCATTTTTGCTGTAGCAGCCGCTATTTTTGCCGGCCGGGCCGAGCTGACGCCAGAACTGGCCCAGGGTGACTGGTGGCATATTATTCCAGCAGCGCTACTCACCTGTTTATTGCCCGATATTGATCATCCTAAATCGGTATTAGGTCAACGCTTAAAATGGCTGTCAAAACCGATTGCCCGCGCGTTTGGTCACCGTGGCTTTACCCACAGTTTGCTGGCGGTGATGGCTGGCCTGTTTTTATTGAAGGTCAAACTGCCTGCCGATACCTGGATCCCGCCCGATGCGCTGCAAGGCATGGTGATTGGTTATCTCAGCCATATTATTGCAGACATGCTGACCCCTGCGGGTGTGCCGCTGTTGTGGCCTTGTCGCTGGCGGTTTTGCCTGCCGATTTTACACAGCCAGAAAGGCAATCAACTTGAGCGCGTTTTGTGCACCGGTTTGGTGATTTTTTCGCTGTGGTTCAGCCCGGGCGATCCCCCGTTTGGTGCAACCGCCTGGCCACAAAATGCCCTCAGCACCCTGCATAACACCTGGATTCGATTAATTGATCGCCACAGCGCACAATAAACGCGCAATATAATCACTTTGGTTATAACCCATTCCTTTTGAATATAAGTCACGCCAATCAATGCTGATAACATGCGCCAATTGTTGATTTTGTCACGTCATAAAAATAAACCGTTGTTGAGCCTGCCGAAAGACAGGGCCGCAATCAAAGATTCAGGTTTGAAGGAGAATTGGGGATGAATCTACCGTTGATTCTAAATGTGGTGGTGTTTGTTGCACTGCTGATACTGCTATCCCGCGTTGGGAAAGCGAACTGGAGCCTGGCAAAAAAAGTGTTGCTGGGTCTGGTAGTGGGTGTGGTCTTTGGCCTGGGTCTGCATACGATTTACGGTGCCGACAGCCCAATCCTGAAAGACTCCATTAGCTGGTTTAATATTGTCGGTAATGGTTATGTGCAGTTGCTGCAAATGATCATTATGCCGCTGGTCTTCGCTTCGATTCTTAGCGCCGTGGCACGTCTGCACAATGCCTCCTCACTGGGTAAAATCAGCGTTCTGACGATCGGCGTTTTACTGTTCACCACGGCGATTGCCGCCGCGGTCGGTATTTTTGTGACCTGGTTATTCGGACTGAATGCCAACGGTCTGGTGCAAGGGGTGCAAGAAACGGCACGCCTCGCCGCGATACAAACCAACTATGTTGGGAAAGTGGCCGATCTCACCACGCCGCAACTGCTGCTCTCCTTCATTCCCAAAAATCCGTTTGCTGATCTGACCGGTGCCAATCCGACCTCCATCATCAGCGTAGTGATTTTCGCCGCTTTCCTGGGTGTCGCTGCCCTGCAACTGCTGAAAGACGATGTTGAGAAAGGCCAGCGCGTTCTGAAAGCTATCGACACCCTGCAAGCCTGGGTCATGAAGTTAGTGCGCCTGGTGATGAAACTGACTCCTTATGGTGTGATGGCGCTGATGACCAAAGTGGTGGCCAGCTCCAACATGAGTGACATCATTAAACTGGGCAGCTTTGTACTGGCTTCTTACCTGGGTCTGGCCATTATGTTTGCGGTTCACGCCCTGCTGCTCTCGGTTAATGGCGTCAGCCCACTGCGCTTCTTCCGGAAAGTATGGCCGGTACTGACCTTTGCTTTCACCAGCCGTTCCAGTGCTGCAACCATTCCATTAAGCGTTGAAGCACAGACGCGCCGTCTGGGTGTGCCTGAATCGATTGCCAGTTTTGCCGCCTCTTTTGGTGCCACTATCGGCCAGAACGGTTGTGCAGGCTTGTATCCCACCATGCTGGCCGTGATGGTTGCGCCAACCGTGGGCATCAACCCATTTGATCCTCTGTGGATGGCAACCCTGATTGGTATTGTGACCCTGAGCTCTGCCGGTGTGGCAGGTGTTGGCGGTGGCGCAACGTTCGCCGCGCTGATTATCCTGCCTGCCATGGGTTTGCCGGTCACTCTGGTGGCGTTACTGATCTCCATTGAGCCGCTGATTGATATGGGTCGCACCGCGCTAAATGTGAACGGCTCTATGACAGCCGGTACCCTGACCAGCCAATGGCTGAAACTGACAGACAAAACGGTGTTAAACACCGATGCCAATGATGAGGTTGAGCTGGCCCATCGCTAAGCCACTCCGCTTATCTCAGGGCGCCTTCGGGCGCCCTTTTTATTTGGGCCAGGTGTGATGTTCTATAGTTAACAGGTGTTTTAAATACGACATCAACAGGAGCATGATGCCATGTCGAAAGATACCGAGTTCAAGGCCCTGAATCACCAGGCCCCCGCCACAGGTCCTGAATCAGCAAATCCCGGTCTTGATTCACTCGCCCCTGAAGATGGGTCTCACCATCCCGATGCCAAACCCACAGCACCAGGTAAACACCCTACCGCACCGGGAAGTCTCAAAGCCCCTGACACGCACAATGAAAAACTCGATGCCCTTATGGCCTTTCGCAAAGGCAGTCAGGATCGTCCTCTGACGACCAATCAAGGCACGCGCATTGCGAATGACCAAAACTCACTGCGAGCAGGTACGCGCGGATCGACGCTGCTGGAAGACTTTATTCTGCGCGAGAAAATCACTCACTTCGATCATGAGCGTATTCCTGAACGCATTGTCCATGCGCGTGGCTCGGCGGCACACGGTTTCTTCCAGCCTTATAAATCGATGGAAGCCATCACCAAAGCGGATTTTTTGCGCCTGCCTGACACCGTCACGCCGGTGTTTGTGCGTTTCTCTACCGTGCAAGGCGGCACAGGCTCCGCAGATACCGTGCGTGATATTCGCGGCTTTGCCACTAAGTTTTATACCCAGGAGGGTGTGTTTGATCTGGTGGGCAATAACACACCGGTATTCTTTATTCAGGACGCACATAAGTTCCCGGATTTTGTGCATGCCGTGAAGCCCGAACCGCACAATGAAATTCCGCAGGGTCAAAGTGCACACGACACCTTTTGGGATTATGTCTCGCTACAGCCTGAAACCTTGCACAATGTCATGTGGGCCATGTCCGACCGGGGTATCCCGCGCAGTTATCGCACCATGGAAGGCTTCGGTATCCATACCTTTCGTTTCGTTAACGCCGCAGGAAAAGCCACCTTTGTGCGCTTTCACTGGAAACCGGTCGCGGGCAAAGCCTCGTTGCTGTGGGATGAGTCGCAAAAGCTCACTGGACGCGATCCCGATTACCACCGCCGCGATTTATGGGATGCCATTGAAGCAGGTGACTACCCGGAATACGAGCTAGGTGTTCAGTTGGTGCCGGAAGAAGATGAATTTACCTTTGATTTTGACCTGCTGGATGCCACCAAATTAATCCCTGAAGAATTGGTGCCGGTGGAGCTTATCGGCAAGATGGTGCTGAACCGAAATCCAGACAACTTTTTTGCTGAAACCGAGCAAGTGGCGTTTCATCCGGGGCATATTGTGCCCGGCCTTGATTTCACCAACGATCCCCTGCTGCAAGGGCGTCTGTTTTCCTATACGGATACGCAAATCAGCCGGCTGGGTGGCCCTAATTTCCACGAAATCCCGATTAATCGTCCGACCTGCCCGTACCATAATTTTCAGCGCGGCGGCATGCATCGGATGGACATCGATACGAACCCTGCCAACTATGAACCCAACTCGATTAACGATAACTGGCCACGCGAGACGCCCTCAGGGCCCATTCGCGGAGGGTTTGAAAGTTACCAGGAGCGTATCGAAGGCCACAAAATTCGTGAACGCAGCCCGTCGTTTGGCGAATACTACTCACAGCCGCGTTTATTTTGGCTTAGCCAGACGCCGATTGAGCAACAGCATATCGTGGACGCTTTCGCCTTTGAGCTGAGCAAAGTGGTACGCGGCTACATCCGTGAACGCGTGGTGTCAGAGCTCGTCCACATCGATGTTGGCCTTGCCCATGCGGTCGCCGAAAAGTTAGGGATTGGCCTTTCCGATGAGCAGTTGCACACCGCCCCGCCCAAAGACGTCAATGGCATCAAGAAAGATGCCAGCCTGAGCCTGTATGCCGTTCCCAGCGGCTCTATTAAAGGCCGTCAGGTGGCCATTTTGGTCAGCGATGGCGTAAACGCGGCTGATCTGTTGGCCATCTTACTCACCTTGCAGCAACAAGGCGTCCATGCCCGTCTCCTGTGTCACCATATGGGGCAAGTGCGCGCAGACGATGGCTCTGTGTTGCCGATAGACGCCACGTTCACCGGGCTTCCCTCGGTCTGCTTTGATGCAGTGCTGGTTCCCGATGGCAACATCGATGCTTTACTGCTCAGCGGGGAAGCACGTTACTACCTGCTGGAAGCCTATAAACATCTGAAAGTGATCGGGCTGAGTGGTAGCGCCCGCCGCTTTAAAGGCCAATTTGGTTTGGCCGATGATGAAATTGAAGAGGGTGTAATTGAAGAGAGCAAAGCCGAAGGCGTACTGATGAGCGAGTTTCTTAGCGCCTTAGCGAACCATCGCATCTGGTCTCGCAGTCAAAAAGCGCAAAGCGTGCCCGCATGATGTCTCCACTTTCTCTGCACACTGTGCAGGGTTTGTCGGGAAAAAGCTAAGCGGCGTAATGATGCGCAAATTACGCGCAACATCCCTTGTGTTAATCGGGTTTTAGCAGGATGCTAGCCCGCATTATCACAGGAGTTTGGTGTATGAAAAAGTTACTTGGCGCCGTGCTCATCAGCACCCTGCTTACGCCCATCGTTGCCACAGCGCGTCCACCCGGCGGCCCCGGTCATCCTGTAGGCCCAGGCTGGTCTCATCATGGACCAGGTACTGGCTGGCAGCGCCCTGGTTTTAGGCCCGGACCGGGAGGCTACTACCGCAACCCACGCCCCGTCATGCGTGTACTGCCCGGTATTGCCTCCGCCGTTTTTATTGGCGGCATAACGTACTATTTTCTTAATAATAACTACTACCGCCGCCAGCCGGATAGCAGCTATGTCCTGGTGCCTTCGCCACTGGATGCGCCCACTGGTGTACGCCGTGCGCTGGACTATAATGGCGAGCGATATTACGTGCAGGACGGTCACTATTACCGACGCACGATTAATGGTGAGTACCGGGAAGTGCCGCGCCCACCCGGGCTGTAGACATAAAAAAAGCCACTCGCAGTGGCTTTTTTTTAGCGTTAAGACTTACTTCTGAGGTGCTTGTGGGTCGGTATCATACTCTGCGCAGCTCTGGAAACCGTAGTTCATTACGTGTCCCGTATCGCTGTAACTAACGAAATAAGTTTGCGCTTTCCCGTCGCGCTGTCCAAGCACATAGGTCTGACACGTCCCGCGTGCGTGTACCATCGTTATCTCAGTGGAAGGCGCGCCCGCGATTTGGCGGACCTGGTCACGCGACATGCCTTTTTTCACATCTTTTACTACCGGCTGGGTAACAAAACTCTCGGCTTTATCGTACGTAGAACAGCCTGCTAACACCGCCAGTGCTACCGCTGCACCTAAAAATCCCGTTAATTTCTTCATTATTATTCCTCATAATGTTTTTCCGTGTCGTTATTAAGCCTGGCGCATGATCCGGCACTTTACAAATTTATCCCTATGTTTTAATTCACTCTCTTAACCGGTCAGTGACGCGCACCGTCGAAATATCTACGTAAGCTGACACCCTTTTAACCTCTTCACCGCACACTTTTATTGAGACTGAGGACGAATGGCATCTGCATCATCACAACGGCTGGGCTATGCCGTGGCACTGGGACTGCTCGCGGGATTAGGCCCGTTGTGCATCGACCTGTATCTTCCCGCCCTGCCGTCACTGGCAGCCGATTTAGCAACGCCGACAGCAACAGCGCAACTCAGCCTGACCGCTGGCCTTGCGGGGATTGGCCTGGGTCAATTACTGTTTGGCCCCCTCAGCGATAAATATGGTCGCCTGCGGCCGCTGATGATTTCACTGTTTCTTTTCTTTGCGGCGTCCATCGCCTGTGCGCTGGCACAAACCATTGATCAGTTACTGATCGCTCGCCTGTTGCAAGGCATCTTTGGTGCTGGCGGCTCCGTGCTATCGCGCGCCATGGCCCGCGATCGGTACAGCGGACACGAGCTGACGAAGTTTTTCGCCTTGCTGATGCTGGTAAATGGCTTGGCCCCCATTTTCGCGCCGATCCTCGGCGGTCTGTTGCTCACCCTAATGAACTGGCGCGGGCTGTTCCTGGCCCTGGCCGTGATTGCCCTTGCCTTGCTCTTGATGACCCGCGTCACACTGCAAGAGAGTCTGGTGAGCACCCGTCGCAGTCAGGGTTCGCTGTGGTCAGCCTGGGCCGGACTTGGACAGGTCATCGCCCACCGCCCCTTTATGGGGTTTTGCCTGACGCAGGGATTTATGATGGCCGGGATGTTTGCCTATATCGGCGCGTCCCCCTTTGTGTTGCAACTGGTGTACGGGTTATCTCCGCAGGCGTTTAGTCTCTGCTTTGCGGCGAATGGCCTCGGACTCATTCTGGGTTCACAAACCGGTGCCCGACTGAGCGGACGCTGGGGAGAATACCGCGTGCTGCGAGGCGGGTTACTGATAGCGGTCATCGCTGCCAGTGGTTTGGTCATCACCGGGCTGGCGCAACTCGCTCTGCCGTGGGTGCTGTTGGGACTGTGGTTTTCGATTGCCAGTATTGGTGTCATTACCGTGAATGCGTCCTCTCTGGCGATGCAAAGCCAGGGACACCGTGCGGGCAGCGCCTCTGCCGTGATTGGAGTGACAGGCTTTACGCTCGGTGGTATCGCCGTCCCCGTGACCAGTCTGGGGGGCACGTCGCTGCTGAGCATGACACTGACCCTGTTGGGCTGTTATTTACTGGCCACCACGATGTTCTTTTGTGTTGCGCGACGTCCTGAAAACAGCTGATTTTACAGCATTCGGTCAGCTATCATCACGATTCAATCTTGTTGTTTGAGGCCGGTAGCGGTAGTTTTACAGTATCAGGCCGTTATCGCGGCCTTATTCATTTACGGGGAGTGACTATGGCATTACAGCAGGAGATTATCAGCGCACTGGGCGTGAAACCCACGATCGATGCGCAGGAAGAAATCCGTCGCAGCGTCGATTTTCTGAAATCCTACCTGACCACCCATCCTTTTCTGCGTACGTTAGTGCTGGGGATCAGTGGTGGGCAGGACTCGACCTTAACCGGCAAACTTTGCCAGTTAGCCATTGCGGAATTGCGTGATGAGACGGGTGAAGCGGAATACCAGTTTATCGCCGTGCGTTTGCCGTATGGCGTGCAGGCAGATGAACAAGATTGTCAGGATGCGATTGCCTTTATCCAGCCTGATCGCGTGCTGACCGTCAATATTAAAGCGGCGGTGCTCGCCAGCGAACAGGCGCTGTCTGCTGCAGGCATCACGCTCTCCGATTTCGTGCGCGGTAATGAAAAAGCGCGCGAGCGTATGAAAACGCAATACAGCATTGCTGGCATGACGCGCGGCGTGGTGGTCGGCACCGATCACGCTGCCGAAGCGGTGACCGGCTTTTTTACTAAGTACGGCGATGGCGGCACCGATATCAACCCTATCTTCCGTCTGCATAAAGGCCAGGGTAAACAGTTGCTGAAGCAGTTAGGTTGTCCTGAGCATCTGTATTTAAAACACCCGACGGCCGATTTAGAAGACGATCGCCCAGGTCTGCAAGATGAAGTGGCACTGGGTGTTACCTATGCACAAATTGATGACTATCTGGAAGGCAAAACCGTACAGGCAGAGGCGGCACAAAAAATTGAGAACTGGTATCTAAAAACCGAACACAAGCGGCGCACTCCCATTACTGTGTTTGACGATTTCTGGAAAAAGTAATGCGACGGGCCGGGATACTCGGCCCCGTCTTACGGCGTTGTGCCGCCCGTCGTGCGGCGCAACATGGTGTACCAATGCGCCTCATCGAAACAGATTGCTGCTATACTGGTTTTATAACCAGTAACAGGAGCTGACGTGGTCAACCGCTATACCCCTTATGCCGCCCCCCCTAATGACGCTGAAATCTATCAGTACCCGGAGCATTTGCGCGCGCAATTGACCGACTTACCCCGTACACCTGGCGTTTATCTGTTTCACGGCGAGAGTGAAACGCTGCCGTTGTACATTGGCAAAAGCGTCAATATCCGCAGCCGCGTGATGTCTCATTTTCGCACCGTGGCAGAGGCCCGCATGCTACGGCAAACGCAGCGTATTACCGCGATCCCGACCGCCGGAGAACTCGGTGCGCTGCTGCTGGAAGCCCAACTGATCAAGCAGCAACAGCCGTTATTCAATAAGCGCTTGCGCAAAAACCGTCAGCTTTGCGCGCTGCTACTGGAAAATAGCGCACCTCCGCGTGTGGTCTATGCGAAGGATGTCGATTTTGCTATCACCCCGAACCTGTACGGCTTGTACAGTAGTCGGCGCAGCGCGTTAGAAACCTTAAAATCCTTAGCCGATGAACATCAACTCTGCTACAGCCTGCTGGGTTTAGAGCCAGATACCCGTGGCCGCCCGTGTTTTCGTACGGCATTAAAGCGCTGCGCGGGTGCCTGCTGTGGAAAAGAGCCGGTTGAAGCGCATCATCAACGCTTACGCGCCGCGCTGGAACGTGTCCGGCTGGTGTGTTGGCCCTGGCGAGGTGCAGTGGGTTTGGTTGAGGAGGGCCCAGAAATGACGCAAATTCACGTTATTCATCACTGGCTGTGGCTCGGTGCGGTTAATCAGATTGATCAGGCTGCCGCGCTCAGTAAAACAGCAGCCACCTTTGATAATGATGGTTATAAAATCTTGTGTAAGCCGTTGATGAGCGGTAAATATCCCATTATCGAACTTGATTAATCGGTAATTTCTATCATTAAAGTCGATCTACTTCACACTTTTTAACTACCCTTAGAGTGACATGTCGATGCATGGCGTAGGCCATACGCAACATTCACTCGCAAGGAGGTTATCTATGCGTGATACCAATCCAGAGTCCACACGCAACAAACAGGATCCCCGTAACGCCTATTCTGTTCCCCCCTTTCCTGCTCAACCTCAGCAGCCGCCAGGGCTGGCCAGTGAGATGCAACCCCGCCCCGATCACGGTGAACAGAGCTATCGCGGCAGTGGTCGGCTACAGGGGCGTAAGGCGCTGATTACCGGTGGTGACTCCGGTATTGGGCGTGCAGCGGCAATCGCCTATGCGCGCGAAGGAGCAGATGTTGCCATCAACTACTTGCCGGATGAGGAAGCGGATGCGCAGGAAGTCATTGCGCTGATTAAAGCTGAAGGACGTCAGGCCGTTGCACTGCCAGGCGATATTACTCAGGAAAACTTTTGCACGTCGCTCGTTGACCGCGCTGCCGAAAAGCTGGGCGGATTGGATATTCTGGTTAATAACGCTGGATGCCAGCAATTTGCTAACAGCATCAGCGAGCTGTCGACCGAAGCATTTGATAAGACATTTAAAACCAATGTCTATGCCATGTTTTGGATTACAAAAGCGGCTATGCGCTGGCTGAAGCCCGGTGCCGCGATTATCAATACCTCGTCAGTACAAGCCGGAAAACCCAGCGAAATCTTACTCGATTACGCGTCGACCAAGGCCGCTATCTCTGCCTTCACAAAAGGCTTAGCCAAGCAACTTGCACCGCAGGGTATCCGTGTGAATGCCGTTGCGCCAGGGCCGTACTGGACGCCCTTGCAATCCAGCGGTGGGCAACCGCAGGAAAAAGTGCAGCAGTTTGGTGAGAGTGCGCCGCTGGGCCGTCCAGGGCAACCGGCAGAAATTGCCGCCATCTATGTGCTGTTAGCCAGCCATGAAAGCAGTTTTACCTCTGGCCAGGTCTGGTGTTCTGACGGCGGTACCGGCACCTTCTAACCTGAAAAGCAAAACCGTCGACGCTGCCCACACCCTGCTGGGTCTCGTGAGCAACGCCGACGGTTTCAAGTCTCAAGCTGGCGCAGAAATTACTCTGCCGGAGTCAGCATTTTACCTTTCTTGTTCGCCATGTCTGTCAGGTGCTTCTCGAAATTGGCGTTGTATTGCTTTTTCTGATCGGCAGTCAGCAGATTGTAGAGTTTGTTTTGTGTTGCCATCATGGCGACAGCATTGTCTTTTGCGTTAGCCGTCATTTTTACCGCCTGCGCGTCGGCTTTGGTTTTATCAAAGCTGTCGGCAGCAATGATGGCGTGATTCTGACGCATCTCATCCGCAGAAGGACGTTTTAACGCCGTACGGCCCTCTTTCATCACTGCGCGCATTTGTTGTTTCTGCGCATCCGTCAAATTAAGATTTTTAAACATCTCCATCGGGCCATGATGACGTGGGCCTGACTTGTGCATGCTTTTTTCGCTGCCTGCTGGCGGTGGAGTCAAGTTGTCCGCAGCAGCATGAACGATATTTGCTGCGCCCACAGCCAGAGACAGAGCAACAACCAGGGAAGTTAATTTACGCATAATATTGTCCTTACTTTTCAGAAGTATGACGACACCGTTGTCGTGAGTTCGAAAGCAAGTTTACGGCGATGAACGTCAACATATCAGAGCAACGGTAAAGCCCTGAAAGCATAAAAGACATGAATCAATCAATCGTGGAGGAAATGCGAATTTTCGCGTGAGGAATTGCAACGGAATATGTAGAAAGGCGACTTTATGCAGAAATTAAGCAGGAGTGTAATGAAAAAGCGTACGGACCGAAAGCAAAATATTGCCCCGCAGTTCGGCCCGTTTCATCACTTATTCTACAGCATGCCTAACGATGAATTATGGCTGTTATCTTCCACCAGCATCAGTCCCGCACGCAGTCCCGGTGCCACATTGGGGTTGGGAAACAGCACATACTCCCGCGCCTGACGAACGAAATATTGCTTGTCGCCCTCTTCCGCTAATAACGTGCCCTGCGGGAAAGCCGTAAAGTTCAACGTATCCGCGCTCATGTGCAGGACAAAACGCTCACTTTCGCGCGTCAACTGCTGGGCCACACGATAACGCAGTGGAGCCTGTGTCACCTCCGGCAGCGTACCTTGTGTGAGTAACGCCACCAGGGCCTGTTCAGTGGCTTGAAACTGGCTGAGGTCATTTTCACCAAAGGGCAGCGCCTTGCCCAGTTCCAGCGTGCAACTGGCGGCAGCCAGCTTATCACTGCTGAAATGCGCAAACGTACCCGCTGGCGCCCGATGAAACACCAGCGCCTCCATACCTGCTGCCGCCAGCCAGTGCATAAAATCCTCTGGCCACGGGCGGGTGGTAAACGGCAGGACGCCGAAACGGGGATGCCAGGAGCCACGGATAGCGGTGTGCAAATCCAGATGCCAGCGCGATTCACCCGCCTCACCTGCCATAAAAAAACGCTCCACGGCCTGCTCTAATTGCCAGGCCCGCCGCGCTTCCGCGCAATCCTGAAAACGTTGCCAACGGCCACTGAACATACGATTAATGTCATATTCTTTATAACGTTTACCTGCCCGCAAGGCGGCCGGATTGCCAGTGATAACCAACAAACGTACCTCGAGCGCGAGCGCGCCCTGAAGCAGTTTGTCGACTAACTGCGCAACGATCTCAACCGGTGCCGTTTCATTGCCATGGATACCGCACGACAGCACCAGCGCCTGCTGCACGCGGTGCTTCGGCTCCAGATGTAAAATCCCTTCATCACGCCATTGCCACTGCAATCCGGTGGTTTCTCCACACGGATGAAGGGGGGTCTGCCCGCTCAGGACAGTGGTTAAAAATGGCTGCATGTTCACCTCACTCAACGTCGCTGTCGGCCTTACTGCTGGAAGGCATAGATATTCCCTAAGTCTAGCAGTCTTGTTAATTCATCAAGGGCTTCACGCCCTTCGCGCAGCAATAACGGGTCCGCTAAATCAGCCTGGGTCAGACGGTCGCGATAGAATTTATCGATCCACACATTCAAGGAGGCAAACAGGCGTTCGCTCATCATTACTGCAGGATTAACCGCCGCCAATTCGTCATCCGTCATGACAACGCGTAAACGCAGGCAAGCCGGGCCACCGCCGTTGCGCATACTTTCACGTAAATCAAACACCTTGATTTCATCAATGGTTGACTGGCTCGCCAGCATTTCAGTCAGCCATTGCCAGACGCCTTCATGCCGACGCGCCTCTTCCGGTAACACCAGCAACATCTTGCCATTGGGCTTGCTGAGCAACTGGCTATTAAACAGGTAGGTACTGACGGCATCAGCAACCGATACGCGATTGTCCGGGACTTCAATCACTTGAAAATCCGCAACCCGGCGCTGTAACTCGTCCAGCACGGCCGGTTGATTAACAAATGCCTGTTGATGGCAAAACAGCAATTGTTGATTACTGACGGCAATCACATCGTTATGAAACACGCCCGCATCGATAACCGTCGGGTTCTGTTGCACAAACAGCGTGTGACTGTCGGAAAGTTGATGCAATCTGGCCACCGCTTCGCTGGCTTGCCGCGTCTGACGTGCAGGATAGCGGCCAGGCGCAACATCACTGCACTCGTCGCGGCCCCAGACAAACATCTGTACGCCCGGTTCATCGTATCGCGCCCCGAACCGGTTGTGATTCGCAGCCCCTTCATCACCCAACATTGCGACCTGCGGCAGCGCCGCATGCACCTGAAAATACTTAGGGTCGCGAAAAATGGCCCGCAAGATAGCCTCCGTGCCGGGGGCTTCCATCGCACGATGGAATTTATTGTTCAGGTTCGCCACCGTGAAGTGGACCTTGCGATCGGCACTGTCCGCAGAAGGAGACACCGTGGCCGCATTGGCCACCCACATCGAGGACGCCGAGCTGGCGGCACTGAGCAGCGCGGGTGCTTGTTTCATGGCGGCGGCCAGTACCTGTTGGTCGCTACCGGTAAAACCCAACTGACGCAAAACCGCAAGGTGCGGGCGCTCATGCGGCGGGATAACCCCTTGCAGATAACCGGCATCCGCCAGCGCTTTCATCTTCATCAGCCCCTGCTTTGCGGCCAGACGCGGGTTCGCCACCTGATGCTGATGGCGCATCGAGGCCTCGTTACCAAAGGAGAGCCCCGCATAATGGTGCGTCAGCCCCACCAGCCCATCGAAGTTAGCTTCACGTGCGATCATGGGTTTCTCCTGCGGCAAAGTTGAGGCCAGGCGATAAAGTCGCAGGCAAGGTGAGCGTCGTGCTTTCCAGAGACGCTAAGGGCCAGGCGCAATAGTCGGCCGCATACCATGCACTGGCGCGATGATTGCCCGATGCACCAATGCCGCCAAAAGGTGCCGTACTGGCAGCCCCCGTCAGCGGTTTATTCCAGTTCACAATCCCGGCTCGCGCTTCCAGCAGCAGTTGGTCAAATTTTTCGCGTTGCGCAGACACCAGGCCGCAGGACAACCCGTAGCGGGTGTTGTTCGCCAGCATAATGGCATCGTCGTAATGGTCATAACGCACCACCGAAAGCAGCGGGCCAAACACCTCTTCGTCCGGGATTTCACGCACATTAGTGACGTCGATAATGCCTGGCATCAGCAACGCATTCTGTCTGTCTGGCCACTGCAGCGGCAACAGCACCTCTGCGCCAAGTGCCACCCGCGCCTGATAGGCGGCATAAATCTGTTCTGCCGCCTGCGGTGAAATAACCGTGCCCATAAAGGGCTGGGGATCGGCATTCCAGGCGCCGGGTTGTAAGCGGCCAGCAACCGTCACCAGACGCGCCAGGAAAGCGTCGCCTTGCGCGCCTCGCTTGACCAGCAAACGGCGTGCGCAAGTGCATCGTTGGCCTGCCGTAATAAATGCCGATTGCAGCGTCAGGTGGACGGCAGCATCGATATCGCTGATATCCTCTACGATCAGGGCGTTGTTGCCGCCCATCTCCAGTGCCAGCATTTTCTCTGGCTGACCGGCCAACTGCCGGTGTAAGTGATACCCCGTTGCCGCACTTCCCGTGAACAGCACGCCATCGATTTGCGGGTGCGCCACCAGCGCCTGGCCGGTCTCCCGTGCGCCCTGCACCATATTGATGACTCCTGCAGGCAGCCCAGCCTGCAACCAGCATTGCAGGGTCAACGCCGCCGTAGCCGGCGTCAACTCGCTGGGTTTAAACACCACGGTATTACCTGCCAACAGCGCCGGGACAATGTGCCCATTCGGCAGATGGCCGGGAAAGTTATAGGGACCAAACACCGCCATGACACCGTGTGGTCGGTGGCGCAATGCACCCTCCGCAGTGGTGGTGGTGCCGGTACGTTGCTGGTAGGCCTGGACGGAAATCGCCACTTTATTGATCATCGCCTGCACTTCTGTCAGGGCTTCCCAACGCGGCTTGCCGGTCTCCTGGGCAATGGTGTCTGCCAGTTGGGTTTTATGGGTTTCCAATTCTGCCGCAAATGCTTCAACTAACGCTTGTCGCGCGGCAAAAGGTTGCCGCGCCCAGTGACAGAAAGCCATGCGCGCAGCCTCCACGGCCTCGGTAACCTGATCGCTGCTGGCCGCCTGCCCGTGCCATAACCGCTCACCAAAAAAAGGATCACACTTTTCAAACGGCGCGCCCGCCCCCGCCTGCCATTGTCCATTGATTACATGCGTCATGCTTTTTTCTCCTCAAGGCAAAGTTTGACCACGCGCAGACGATCGCCGGGTTGGCACAACAGGGCCTGCGCCGCACGCGACTCCAGTGCCAGACTGTCGCTGTCAGGATCGGCGCGCAGCAAGGTGGCGCGGTAATGGTGATAATTTTCATTGGCGACCAAACACAGCGGTAGCGCAGGGTCGTGTTGTTCTACGATGACGGCCGTTTGCAGCCGACTTTTACGCACCGCGCGAATGCGCGAGGTGTCGCACTCCAGGGTCGGCCCACCGTCAAATATGTCGATGTAGTTGTGATAACGGAACCCCTCCGCCTCCAGTACCGCACGGGCAGGTGCCGTTTGTGGGTGGGTTTCACCAATCACCGCCTGCGCGGGTGCAGACAGATAATCAATGTACAAGGGGTGCTTCGGCATTAATTCAGCAATAAAGGCTTTGCGCCCGGTGCCTGACAGCTTATCCGCGTCGCTAAACGCCATCGAGAAAAAACGCTGGCCGACATCGGCCCAGAACGGAGAAAATCCCTTTTCATCGCTAACGCCGCGCATCTCAGCCACCATCTTGTCGGCGAACCGTTCGCGAAACGCCGCGATAAATAAAAAACGCGATTTTGACAGCAGATAGCCGTTTTTACCCACCCGGTGATCCGGGTCGAGAAACAGCGTGCAGAGTTCACTGCTGCCAGTGTGATCGTTGCTTAATGACAGCGTCGGCATGGCGTTGTAGACATTCAGCTCTTTGGAGGCATGCACCTGATTACCGACATGAAAGTTGTACCAGGGATCTTGCAGTCCTACCGCCACTTCAATAGCACAAATGCCCACGGCGCGGTTTTCAGCGGCATCCACCATCACAAACACATAGCCCTGATCGGCACGCGGCAAATTACCTTGCCAGGTTTGCACCGAACGCTCGATACGGTCGTGCAACGTTTGCTTGTCGGCGGGCAAAGACGTGAGCCCGCCACCGGTTTTTTCTGCCATCGCCATTAACTGTGGCAGATCGTCATGGGCCACCGGACGGATGATCATCATGATGGCGAACCTTGTAGCACGGCTTCACAGGCCCGTTCAAATCGGCGCAGGCCCTCTGCCACATCCTGCTCGCTGATGTTGAGCGCCGGAGCAAAACGCACCACGTTAGCCCCGGCAATCAGCACCATTAAGCCCTGCTCTGCTGCGGCCTGATTAAACAGTTTGGCTTTACCCGCCCAGGATTCATTCAGCACACAGCCGATTAACAAGCCCAGCCCGCGCACTTCGCTAAACACATTCAGACGCTGATTCATCGCCTGCAATCCTTCGGCAAACCAGGCATTGCGCTGTTTCACCCCGTCTAACATTGCAGGTTGGTTGATCAGGGATAACACTTTGCCCGCCACCGCCCCCGCCAGCGGATTACCGCCATACGTGGTGCCGTGCGTGCCCACCGTCATGGCGGCGGCCAGCGTGTCGGTGGTGAGCATGGCACCAATCGGGAAGCCACCGCCCAGCGCCTTCGCGGTGGTGAGAATGTCAGGTGTGACGCCATAATGTTGATAGGCATACAGATAACCGGTACGCCCAACGCCAGTTTGCACTTCATCAAAAATCAGTGCTGCGCCGTGACGGTCACACAACTCCCGCAACCCTTGTAAAAAATCCTGCCGCGCGGGGAGCACGCCTCCTTCCCCTTGCACGGGCTCGACAATGACCGCACAGGTGCTGTCATCGATTAATGCCGCCGCGGAAGCCAAATCGTTGTAGGTAGCATGGCTAATGGCACCCGGTAACGGGGCAAAGTCTTTTGAGTAAGCCGGTTGTCCGCCTGCCGATACAGTAAACAACGTGCGACCGTGGAAAGCATTTTTAAACGCCACGATGCCACTCTTGTGCTCACCGACGTTGTCATGTGCCACTTTGCGCGCCAGCTTCAGCGCAGCTTCATTCGCCTCCGCCCCTGAGTTGCAGAAAAAGACCCGATCGGCAAAGGTGGCCTCGGTCAGCGCCTGTGCCAGTCGCAAAATCGGCGCATTGGTGTAGCCATTACCGGTATGCCATAACTTCGCGGCTTGCTCCATCAAGGCCTGTTGCAAGTCAGGGTGTGCATGGCCCAGCGCATTGACCGCAATGCCTCCTGCAAAATCAATGTACTCTTTGCCTTGCTGATCCCACAGGCGTGAGCCTTCAGCCCGTTCCGGCACAAAGGCGGCAGGCGCATATGTGGGGACCATCAGGCGATCGAAATCGGAACGTGACATTGAATTTTGCATGGTAGCCTCGCTGCTTACGTTAATTAGAAGTACTTATAATGTTAATGAAATGATTAACCACGGTTCTAATGTAGATTGCAGCGTTCGTGCCATCCAGCAGAAAAAATGCATAAAACCTTTCTCACAACGTAAGATCAACGAGTTACGCACCGCCCTTATTCACACTTAATGCATATAAAGTGAATAAATCTGTGAATGAAACCCATTTCAGGCACATCGTTTAGCAGAAATATGCAATGAGAAAACAAAATGATAGAGATGTGATCGTTGGCGGGATTTGGTTTTATTTTGGGCAGTGAACTGCACCTTATGTGTGCATCAGTGCCGTAAAAGGGTGCAATGCGTTAAGGTGCCATCACATCGAACTGCTCATAGCGGGTATCTTCAACGCTAACCGGCGCGGCCAGTTTTAGCGTGATCCAGTTTGAGGTCACGCGGCGCTGTTGGTTATCTTCCAGAGTGACGGATAAGCGATAGGTATTACTGGCGTCAGAGGCGTTATCCCACGGTGGCATAATCACCGTCCAGCCTTGTGGATCGTCATTATTCGCGGGCGGTGTCAGGCTCAATGCCTGAGTATCCCCCTGCCAGCTCACCTTCACAATTTGCGCACTGTTTCTGATTTGCAGTTTAAGCGGTAACGTCTCGCCGGGCTGCAACTGCCACGGCGGCGTCGCTAAAAATACCGATAACGCTTTACGCTGACGAAAAGCCATCACCGGCGTAGTATTGCGCTCGACGGTATCGTAGCGGCTTCCGCGCAGCGACCTTGCGACCGCGACGTTGTCAGCGGACAACTGTTGTGACAGCGCAACACCCAGTCGGTAATTTAGCTTTAAGCCCAGTTGCTCTTGTGATTCGCCGCCTTCCGCCTCTTTATGACTGGCCGTGAAGGTGACCAATGGCACAGGCGTGTAACTCAGGCCGACTTTAACGGCACTGGGATTGCGATAACGGTTGCCGCTGTTGAACAAATCGACGTTGTCTCCAAGGTATTGCTCGTAACTGAACGATACCCCGAGTTGCCGATAAAAAGGCAGATAGCTTTGCGTGGTGATGTCATAACCGCGCGCCATGCGTTGCTGCTGTGTGGGGGTGGATGCGTGCCACCCCGACAATGGATGGTAGTAGTTAGCGGAGAAACGCAAGAAATTGCCCCAAGCCTCTGCGCCTAATGAAGCGCGTTGCGCATTATCCTGAACGCTCTGATCGATGAACGCGTTGTAACCCAGCAACCAGTCATCAGCAATCCAGCGTTGACCGATGCCCAGATTGGCGATCATCCTGTCATTTTGCTCCTTTACCCCGAGCTGGGTAAATGTCAGATAATCGTAACGATCTTGCCAGGGCGTGAACAGTTGGCCGCCCGTGCCGTTAAAATTACCGTCCCGGTCAAACGCAATATTCAGCGTCGCATTGCCGTAGGGAGACAATAAATCCTCTCCGCTGCGCGTAGCACGCGTCGACACTTCATCACGAAAGCGGTTAAAGGCCCAAATACCCGCCTGATCGCCCAACGAGAAGCTGTCGCTGGCCTGCAAACTGGCCTCGCCAATCGCTTTGGCCATGGTCGCCAGGCGCTTTGCCCACGCGTCATCACTGCCGCTGTCGCCTAACGTCGGTAATTGCTGCTGCATATGTTGGAAGCGCGCCGGGTCAGAAAACGGCGTGGCAGAAAGTGCATTGTCGGATTGGAGAGCCCAAACGGAAGGCAGCAAAGGCATCGCCGATACCGCGGCGGCAATATAGAGCGGGCTATACGTTAAAAATCGCGTCATCACCAGTCTGTGTCGTGTTGAATCTCATGAATAAAATGGAGAAAACGGGTGTCTCTCTCACTAAACAGAAGCCTTACCCTAACATAACGGCCACCGGGATTCAGGCCAGCGCAGAGAAACCAGGACTTTTCGGATTAGCTGGCGTGTTACACGACCCACTATGGTTCAGTTTTGTGATGCGCTTAACGCCTGGCGCATGAGAATTAGCCGACTTCCAGCGCTCGTTTAGGTTTTGTTTACGTTCATGGCACGCAGGTCTCTTAAAATTTCCAGATAATTTTAAGAAAGGATCCTCACACCATGGAAAAGAAAACCCGCTTTATGGGTCTTGAATGGCTCAGATTTCTGCTGGGCATTTATGTGATGATCTATCACACCCTGCACGTCTATCCGCAAGTCAATCGCATTCCCTGGCTACGCGAATTAACCAGCATGGGCTTTTTTGCCACCAGCACCTTCTTTGTGCTCTCGGGCTTTCTGCTCACCCATGTCTATTTCAACAATAATACGCTGCGTGAACCGGCAAAAACCTTTTGGCTAAAGCGCTTTTGTAACCTGTATCCGTTGCATATCGTTGCACTGGTCAGCACCGTTGCCGTGGTTCTGCTGGCGCAATGGTTATCCATTCCACCCGATGGCCCCGCCGCCAGTCCTCGATTTGTGGTTTTTGATACCAATGAAGCCAATGTCAGTCGGGAACTTCTGCAGCACTATATGACCAATAAAGAACTGCTGCTGAACGCCTTTTTACAACTCACCATGCTACAGGCGTGGAATCCGCTGTATCTGACCTTCAACGCCCCCTTGTGGTCTCTGTCGACGCTGTTTTTCTTCTATCTCACCTTTCCACTGCTGGCACCCCGCCTGTTGAGAATTCAGCATCGTAAACTGGCGATAAGCGTTATTTTCCTGATTTACTTGCTGCCGCCCATTTTGGTGATCGCGTTTCAGGGTTGGGGAATGCCGTGGACAGGATTGTTACAGCGCGGGCCGCTGTTGCGTTTACCGGAATTTCTGGCGGGTATCCTGGCCTATTCGCTGTTCCGCCAGCATCAGCAGATCCAGTTCCGTCCACAAGGCGTGCTGTTGGGGTGTTTGATTCTGTTTATCGTGGCCAGCTTTCTTACCGCCACCTGGCTGTTTACCCGCAGCGGCGGCAAGCATTGGTACTACTTGCTGCATAACGGATTATTGTTGCCCGCACAGTTAACGCTGGTCTATTTATCGGCGTTGATTCCGGCGCCGAAAACACCCTGGCTGCAGCGCTGGCTGCCGCGACTCGGCGCGACGTCTCTCACGATTTTTGCGCTGCATGTACCGATGTTTTGGTTGTGGCGCACCTTTGAGCCGCTGATCACCAGTCAAACACGGGAGTGCTGGCAGGACTGGCAAGTCTGCGTCGACAATGCCGCCAATACGCCACTGACCGTGACCGGTTATGTGCTGTTTCTGGTGGCAACCGTGTGGATTTGTTTGCAGTTTCAGGAGCGGTTTGTGGTGCGGGTACGAAAAGGCTTACTGGCAAGGCTTGCCTGATGATTGCCCCCTTCCCGCTACGGCGAAGAGGGCGTTGGCCGGTTAAGACATAATCAATCCGCCATCGACATTGATGGCCTGGCCGGTGATATAACGCGCATCGTCAGACGCCAGAAAGGCCACTAATCCTGCCACGTCTTGCGGTTTGCCCGCCCGTTTCATGGGAATATTTCCGACCCACTCTGCCATCAGCTCCCCTTTACCGTAGCGCTTCTCATCGGTACTCAGGATCTCACCCCAGACGCGGTCGTTGTAGTCCCACATTTCGCTCTCAATGATCCCCGGACATAACGCATTGACGGTAATCCCGCAGGGTGCCAGCTCGTGGGCCAGGCTTTGAGTAATGCCAATCACGCCCATTTTACTGGCGGCGTAGTGAGGCGTGTAGATAAAGCCCTGGCGCCCTTGCCCGGACGAAGTATTGATCAGGCTGCCGCTGCCCTGCTTCACCATGTATTTCGCCGCTTCACGACAGCACAACCACACGCCGGTGGTGTTCACCGCCAGAATCTTTTCAAAATCGGCTTTGGGCATTTTATCGAAGTAGTCGATAGTAATGACTCCGGCGTTTTGGATGGAGACATCAATGCTGTCAAAGCGCTCTGCGGCCTGCTGGTACAGGGATTGCACCTGTGTTTCGTCAGTGACATCCACTTGCAGCGCCAGGATTTCACTGCCGTATTTGCCCTGCAGGGTTTCCGCGGTGGCAAAGACGCGCGCATCATTTGAAACCATCACCAACCGTGCGCCATCCTCAGCAAAGCGCTCTGCAATACCGGCACCAATGCCGCGACAGGCACCCGTAATCACCACGGTTTTTCCACTAAAATTACGTTGCATGCTGTTCTCCTGTTATCGGGCTGGCGCTTCGGGCAATGCGCTCGCCGCCTGTTTGAGTTCATGACGACGCAGCAGCGTCACTTTGCTTTGTAAACGTTGTTGGAACTGATCAACGACCACTGCCGTGACGATCACCAGCCCTTTAATTACCATTTGCCAGAAATCACTGACGCCCATCATCACCATGCCATCGGCGAGGAAGACGATCACGAAGGCACCAATGATCGAGCCGGAGACGCGACCGCGCCCACCCGCCAGCGCCGTGCCGCCCAACACCGTGGCACCGATAGCGTCCATTTCAAACATGTTACCGGTCATCGGGTGCGCCGTTTGCAGTTGCGACGCCACAATCAGCCCAACCAGCGCAGCGCAGAGACCGGAAAAGGCATAGACAAATACTTTCACCTTAATTACCGGCACACCCGCCAGACGCGCTGCGGATTCATTGCCGCCCGCAGCGTAGATGTAACGTCCCAGTGGGGTTTTGCGCGTGATATACAGACCGATCAGCAAAAAGCCGACCATTAACCAGATGGGGATATAGATGCCGAGCAGCGTGCCGGAACCCAGCGTGGCGAAGCCGGTATTGCCCAGCTCGGGCATGCCCACCAGGTTGGCATAGGTGCTGCCATCGTTAAACAGCAGTGCAGCACCCCGTGCGACATACATCAGCCCCAGCGTACAAATAAAGGGCGCAACGCCGAGGCGCGTAATCACCGTACCGTTAATGAACCCCATCACGATGCCCAGCACGGCCACCACGATAATCACCTCGGGCACATTCAGAAACAGCAGTGTATCGCCCCAAAGCGGGATCCCCGAGGTCAATAAAGCACCGGCGATCATGCCGCAGAACCCGGCCACCGCCCCCACGGATAAATCGATACCCCCCGTCAAAATAACCAGCGTCATGCCGATCGCCAACAGGCCGGTGATCGCCACGTGCTGCGTCATGATTAACAGGTTAGAAACGGTGAGAAAGTTAGGCACCATAAAGCTAAAAAAGCCCACCACGATCAACAAGGCGATAAAGGTACGCGCCTTGAGCAGCGTCATGTACAACCGGTATTTCTGATTCATTTTAACGTCCTCACCCTTAATCTTGCGGTGTTGAGGCGGAGATGAGTTTTTCCCGCGTCAGTTCACTGCGCGGCAGATCGGCAGTAATTTTGCCATCAGCCATCACTAATACCCGGTCGGCTAACGCCATGACTTCGTCCAGTTCTGACGAGGAGAACATCACCGCCAGCCCTTCATGCGCCAAAGCCCCCACCAGGTGATACACATCGGTTTTCGCCCCGACATCGATGCCACGCGTAGGCTCATCCAACAGCACCACCTGCGGCCCGGTCATCAACGCTTTGCCCAACACCACTTTCTGCTGGTTACCGCCACTCAATGAGGTAATCGGTAACTCCGCATCACTGACTTTGATCGCCAACCGTTGGATCATGTCGCTCACGCTGTGCGTTTCCCGGCTTTCATCGATTTTTCCCAACGCGCGACGAAAACCTTTCAGACTGAAATCACTGAGTGTCATGTTGCTGGCGATGGACATCATCTGCACCATGCCTTCGGCCTGGCGGTCTTCAGGTACCAGCGCAATGCCCTTTTTCAAGCGATACTGGAAATCGCGTTTCGCCAGTGGCTCGCCATTAAGCGTAACCTCGCCAGACTGGCAGCCCATTAAGCCAATCAGCCCTTTAAACAATTCGGTGCGTCCCGCGCCTAACAAGCCATACACACCAATCACTTCTCCTTTACGCAAACGAAAACTCACATCGTTGAGTTTGTATCCGCCGTTTTGGTGCAGTGCCGTGAGCCCCTGTACCGCCAGCACTTCTTTCCCTTGAATGGCCGGGCTGTAATCAAATTGCTTTTTCTTATCACCGACCATTTGCGCAATGATCCACGGCACACTGGCATCACGCACTTCACGCTCGCTGATAAACTTACCGTCACGAAAAATGGTGATGTGATCGCCGATTTCCATCAGCTCTTCGAGGCGGTGGGAAATGTAGATAATGGTGACGCCACGACGCTTAAGCTGCTCAATCACATTGAACAAGACTTTGACTTCCGACTGGCTCAGCGCCGATGTCGGTTCGTCCATAATCAACACGCGCGTATCTTTCGACAGCGCACGGGCGATTTCCACTAACTGCTGATGACCAATACCGAGTTCGCCTAACGATGAGTAGGGATCAACATCTAGCTCCAGCCTTTCCAGCAACGATTTCGCCAGTTCATACTGGTATTTTTCATTGATGCGGCCGCGCTGAAAGAACTCATTGGCCATAAAGATGTTGTCCATCACATTCATGTTGGGAAACAGGTTCAGCTCCTGAAAAATAATGCTGATACCGTGTTTCTCCGCATCATGCGTGGAGTGCAACGACACCGGCTCACCGTCCAACAGAATTTCACCAATCGAAGGCGTTTCCACCCCGGCCAGCAGCTTCATCATGGTCGATTTGCCCGCGCCGTTTTCCCCGATCAGCACATTCACTTTGTTGCGATATACGCGGTAATTCACCTGATCTAACGCGGTAACACCGGGATACAGTCGGGAAACATTGCGGGTTTCAATAATGACTTCAGCATCTTGACTCATGCTTGCTCCTTATTGCCGCACGATGTGCGCGGGCGTGATATCCGGCACGGTAGAAGGAATGTCCCAACTGCTAAATACACCCTCTAAAGTGACGTTGTCACCCACTTTGGGTTGAAAAGTCTTCATCATGGCGATGGCTTGCTCATTGATGCCACGTCCAAAATCACCAAACAGTACCTGGTCGTTAAAGTCTTGATAGCTCACGCCGCGATACCCGTCACGTAGCAGCGTGCCACGAATGATCGGCCCAACCTGCACAGTGACAGTGTCACCCGATACATCTTTGACTTGCATCTTTCCATTGCGTGACGTGGTGTTCACACTCTCCACGGTGCCCGAAATTTTGACGGTAAATACACAGGGGTTTTCCGTTGCTGCGCGATAACCGAACTGCTGACAGGCACTGTCAAAATCTTTACTGCTGCTCAGAGATTGCTTTAATTCTGCCAGCGGGCGGGCCTGACTCTGATACTGCGGCACGATTTTTTGCTGCCAGGTGGCCGAAATATCGCCCATGTGGGGATTGGGGGGATTTTTAAGATCGGCGAGTTCCTGCTGTGAAACCAGACGGCAACCGCCCAGCAGCAAGGTCATCAGCATCAGGCTATGAACATACTTCATAAGATTCCTCCAGGGCGCGCCCGGAAGGCGCGCCCTTGACATCAGGATTTAAAGTTGAAGTCTTGAACTTTGTCGGCATTGTCTTTGTTGATCAAAATACCGTTGAACATCACGCGTTGCTTCGCAGGCTGCTGGCCTTTTTGAATGAAGTTATCGAGATCTGTCACACCTTGCGCGGCAATGGCTTGTGCCTGCAACATCGCGGTGGCTTGTAAAGTGCCGCTTTTCACCGCATCACGTTCATCATTGCTGCCGTCAATACCCACGACCACCACATCAGAGCGACCCGCTGCTTTCAGTGCCGCAATCGCCCCCAGGGCCACCGGGCCATTACCACAAATCACACCTTTGATATCCGGATGCGCTTGCAGAATGCTGTCCATAATGCGTTTGCCGTCGATCAAGGTGCCTTTAGCATCTTGCTTCGCAACCTGCTGCATATCAGGATACTGTGTTAAAACATCCTCAAACGACTTCGAGCGCGTCACACAGTTATTGTCTGCCAGGTTGCACGCCAATTGAGCGTACTTGCCCTTCTCGCCCATCTTTTCAACAAATACGTTGGCAACATCGCTACCTGCCTGCAGGTTGTTATGGGTGATTTGTACCAGTGCTACATCATCAACCGGGATTTCACGGTTGATCAGCACCACCGGAATACCCGCGTCTTTGGCTTTTTTAATCGCGGCGACGCTGGCGGTCGAGTCGGCGTTATCCAGTACGATGCCCTGCACTTTTTTACCAATCGCCGCATCGATCAGTTCGCTTTGTTTCTTCACATCTTCACCGTGCGACAGCACCGATGTTTTGTAACCGAGCTCTTGCGCTTTCAGGTTGGCACCCTTGGCTTCAGAGGCGTAATACGGGTTATCCAGCGAGTTCACTAAAATCATGATGGTGCCTTTCTCTGCCGCCAGTGCTGCGTGTGAGAAAGTGCAAGCGGCGGTTACCGCCAAAAACAGGGTACGGATTTTCATAAGAGGCTCTCTCGTTGTTATATAGGGTTTTCTCTGGTGTGGTGCAGGATTACCAGATGGTGAAACCACCATCGATCATCAAATCCGCGCCGGTAATCATGTCGCTGCCATTGCTGGCAAAGAACAGCACCGCCGCTGCGATTTCATCGGTATAGGCAAAGCGTCCCAGTGGGATCAGTTTTTTCATTGCTTCCCCCTTTTCACCGCGCCACGCCTTTTCACCCATCGGCGTTAACACCACCGTAGGTGAGAGCGTATTGACGTTTATGTGATGCGGAGCAAATTCTTTCGCCATAACTTTGGTCATGCCGAGTAAACCGGCTTTTGCCGAGGTATAGGCAACGTGGTTGTCCAGGGCGATTGACGCGGCTTGTGAGGCGATATTGATAATTTTTCCGCCGCGGCCACCGGCAATCATGTGTTTGGCGGCCGCCTGCGCGCAGAGGAACGGGCCTGTCAGGTTAACGGCAATTTGCTTCTGCCATTCGGCGAACTCGGTTTCCAACACCGGTTGCAGCATCACGTAACCGGCGCAGTTCACCAGCACGTCAACCTGACCGTAGTGCGCCATCAATTGCGTAAAGGCTTGCTCAACCGAGGCCGGATCGGTGACATCACAAGACACAAACAGCACGCTGTCGTTATCGAACTGTTGGGCCACCTCTGCCACGCGTGCCTGTTCAAACGGGGGATACAGCAGTGCGAGACGCGCGCCCTTCTCCAGCAGCATTTGATTGCTTGCCATAGCGATGCCCCCCAAACCGCCAGTAATCACCGCCACTTTTCCATCTAATCGCAGGTCGGTATTTACGCCATAACGCAAGTTGACATCGTATTCGTGACTCATCGCCGGGAGCTCCTTTGGGGTTACCTTGAATATATAATCAGTGTCGAATAAAAATATACGATAAGTAAAAAATAGCTGTTGTGGAGCAGATCAAAATTCGAACAAAATCAGAACAAATAGTTAACCCATTGCTGTGCAAGGGTTTTCGGGTAAAAAGCGGGAATTAAGGGAGGGATCGTGAGGATTTTCTTGCTACAAACACGCACGGGGCCAGGCGGCCCCGCGCTGACATCACCAGGGATAGCGATGCATTTTTTTAATATCGTCCAACGGCGTAAGCACAATCCATTGGCAGTAATGGTCAATACGACGCGTATCCAGCGTGTCAGGATCAATATTGTCGTACGCGCCCTCACGCAAACAAATTTTGGCAAAGGGCACACGCTGCTGTGTGGCGTGGATATGCAGCGTTAACGAATCGATAAAGCCACTTTGCGAACTCTCCATATCTAAAATACGCTCACGGCCATTTTGTAAAAACTCATGCCAGCGTTCATTCGCCGCAATTTCAGCCGCATACATGGAAATGACGCCGCGATACCAGCCAGGCCAGGCTCCCCAATTAGCGGTATCGGTACCAAAATCTTTCACCAGTTCGCGCGCCCAGTACACCTGACGTTGCAGAAAAGGAATCATTAACGCGGGTGACGCCATGATTGAGTGACCACAACCAAAACGATGGTGATGCTTCACACCGTGACGCTTGCAGAAATCGAGCATTTTTTCGCGAAAGTCGGCCATAAAGTAGTAATTACCCCGACCGTGCACCGGATAGAGTGTCTCGAAATTGGCCAAATGCGCCGTTAAAAACACATCGGCATCGGTGCGCATAACCATTGCATAACGTTGTATGAGGGAGTCAATGTGTGGACCGCTGAGACAAGCAATGGAGTTGATGTAGGGATAACCATTGAAGTCCTCATCTTGCTCAGAAAAGGGCATCTGAGGAATCAAAATAATCCCAGGCTCTTTGGGTAAAATTGCCGTTAATGCCGGATGATGTACCACCACCAGATCCGCTGTCTGCCAGCACCCACTGTGGATCCAACTTTTATGCAGCCAACCGAATTCCTCGACCATACGTTCGTTGTTATCGAGGTAGGTCATAATCCCTAACCTTTTTTCCTTGACTGCCACCGGCGCTCTCCTGTCCACACTGTTTCAAGCGCCAGAGGATAGCCAACACAAGTTTGTGTCACAACCGAGTCCCGACAGACTAAGACAGAATCAGATTCAGGCTTGCTAAAATTCCTAATAACAGCAGCCAGGCAAGTGCCGCCGCCGCAGAAGGCACTGCGTAACCACTGATGGGATATGGCTGAAAGCCGTGCGCGGATAATCCTAAATTTTAACCATGCAATTAACCTGGATGACTCCTATAGCATTCGCGCAACCCCTTGATTAAAGACTTAATAACCCCCTAAGACCAGATCATTCTGATGATTAAGTAAACAATCCCTGGCACAACAATTCCCCCTGTGCAATAGTTTGAATTCCCAAAAGGCTCAGGTAGACTGTGAGCAGTTTTTATCTTTCTGTAAAATGAAGCAATTTTCAGGCTGGCAACGACAGGTTTTCTGGTTGAATTTGCTTGTCTGGCCTGGTGGCGAGTAACCCCACCGACTAACATGACCATCTACTGTTTTGAGGATCATCGTGAAAATTCGCGTCGCGCTCATTCTGCTTTCCGCGTTGGTACTGGCGAGCTGTAAAACGGCTCCACCACCACCGGGTGACGATACGCTGATTACCAGCGAAGTTAACGGCGTAACCTTGACGCATCGCTACGCGGTGCAACCGCCAGCGGAATTCACACCGATCAATGCCCCTTACCGGGCACTCTATGCCGCGTCGATCATGACCCAGCCAGCGTACAGCGGTAAAATTGTTCAGCATCTCGAAAACGGCAAAACCTATAACCTGCTTGGTCAGGTAGAGAACCAATGGTTTGCCATTGCCGATGAAAACAGCGAGCAGTTATTAGGCTACGTACCGCAAAAGGCGGTGGTGCCAAGTGAACGTTACGATGCCACTTTGCGTGGCGACCGCCCACGTCCGCGTAAGGCCACCAAAAAGGTGTGTGTGGACGTCGGCGGAAAAAGTAAAGCCTGTCGAAACAACAATACGGCAACATGGATCCTTGAATGATTGCAGGAGATGGCGTATCGCCCCTACATCCTGCGTTTTCTCTCTGCCGAGAACTGCCCTGGACGGCCTAAACCTTTTACATTCTTCGCGAGCGCCTTGATGGCGCTTCGCGTGTTGGTATGGAAACGCACAGTGTGATGATGCCGGAACGCCCTGCTGCCGGGATAGTGACCGGAGGCATTGATAACCCTCTACTTAGCGCTGCAACGCCCTTACTGAATGCCATTGTTCAGATTCGGCAAGCGGCAACGCATGATGATCCCGCGGGCTTGCGTCAGCAGCTCGTCGATGAAGTTCGCCATTTTGAAAACCGCTGCAAATTAGCGGGATTGCCGTTTGATCTGCTGATTGGCTGCCGCTATTGCCTGTGCAGTGCCATAGATGAAGCGGCCTCACGCACGCCCTGGGGCAGCCGCGGGGTGTGGTCTGGTAATGGTTTACTGGTGACATTTCACAACGAGACGTGGGGCGGCGAAAAATTTTATCAATTACTGGCGCGTATTTCGCAAGCCGCCACCCAGCACTTATGGTTGCTGGAAGTGATTCAGTACTGCCTGCTGCTGGGCTATGAAGGACGCTATCGCGCCATGGAAAACGGACGCGCCCAGCGTGACGCGACATTGCAACGACTGGGGAAATTGATTGCCGATACCCGCAGTCAGACAGCCCTGACACCTGTGCAGGAAAACGTTGAATTACCGGTAGCATCAACCCTGTGGCGGCCACTGGTCCCCTTGTGGGCTGCCGCTGCCGTGGCCGCCCTGATTGCTGCCCTGTTTTACACTACCCTGAACTGGCGACTCGGCACCCTGACCGCGCCGTTATTGCGCGCCATTTATCAGGTGCCTCTACCCGATGCTAACCGTCGCCCAGCCACCACCACACCCCTTCTCAACCTGCGCCAGGCACTGAGTGAGGAACGTCATCGTGGTGTACTGCAAGTCAATGACGGTTCGGCCGCCAGTAAAATCATTATTCAGGCTGATACCCTGTTCCGTTCAGGCAGCACGCTGCTCAAACCGGAAGGCCGTCAGTTACTGGAGCGCGTTGCCACCGTGATAGCGCCCCAGCCCGGCACGCTGCTGGTCAGCGCCTACAGTGATGACAGACCCATGAATAACAGCCGTTTTGCTTCCAGCTATGAGTACACTCAAGCCCAGTCGCGCAGCGTCGCGGCGGTGTTAATGCAACAATTGACGGGCGATCACTACCATCCGGTAAAAGCGGAAGGCCGCGGTGACAGCAACGATCTACTGCCCAATGACAGCAGTGAAAACCGCCAACGCAATCGCCGCATTGAAATAATCCTGTTCGCTGCTCCCACGCCTGCCGTTGACGCATCCCGCGAGGTGAAGCATGCCCCCTAAACTGCGTTTGCTGATTGGACATCCTCTGCTGTGGGGCGTGTTGGGCACCTCCGCGCTCTCTTTGCTGATTTGGTTACTCGGCCCCCGCCTGGTTATCCAACAATTACAGCCGCTTGAACCGGCATTGCATCGTCAAATTGCCATCGGTTTGTGTGTTTTTGGCTGGATACTTTTCCAACTGATTCCCCGTCTGTACAGCGCGTGGTTTAACAGTAAGCTGTTGGTACGCCTGCAACAGGATAATTCGGCCAACAGCAATCATCTCGAAACTCAGGCGTTGCTCAACCAGCGTTTTAGCGATGCGTTACAGCTCTTAAAGCGTACGCAGTTCCAGCCAAGTCATGCGAAGGGAAATTGGTTTTCGCGCTTTAACACGCAATATCTGTATGAATTGCCGTGGTACATGATCATCGGTGCGCCGGGTGCGGGCAAAACCACAGCACTGGTCAATTCAGGTCTCGAGTTCCCACTGGGTGATACGCTGGGTAAGAGCGCGGTACGCGGCATTGGCGGAACGCGACACTGCGACTGGTGGTTTACGCAAGATGCTGTGTTACTGGACACCGCCGGACGCTACACCCTGCAAGAGAGTATGCGAGCACGCGACGCCAGCGAATGGCAGGCGTTCATTGGCCTGCTTAAACGCTATCGCGCGCGCCAGCCGATCAATGGCGTGATTGTGACCCTGTCAGTGGCGGATTTGCTGAGTGACACATCTGAGATGCGCCACGCGCAAGCCGTTGCCTTGCGCCAGCGCCTGCAAGAGCTGCATCAGCAAACTGACATCGATTTTCCCGTCTACGTGATGGTCACGAAAACCGATTTACTGAAAGGGTTTATGAGCTATTTTGCCCATCTGGATAAAGCGGGCCGCCAACAAGATTGGGGCTTTACCTTTCCATGGGAAAATACGCCGCAAAGCCGTGAAGACTTAAGTACCCGCTTTGAGCAACGTTTCCATCATCTGCATCAGCAATTGATGGTGAATCTCAGCACCAGCATGACGCAACAACGCGATTTACGGGCGCGGGCTGATGCGTTCTTGTTTCCGCAAGAGTTTGCCTCTTTACGCCCGCTGCTGGCCGAATATCTCGATGTTATTTTCTCGCCGGATAATGAGCGAATGCCGTGGTCTCCGCGCGGCTTGTTCTTTAGCAGCGGCACGCAAGAGGGACTGCCGTTTGACCGCGTGATGGGTGAGTTAACGCGCAAGTTGCAACTCCCCGTTCCTCGCAGTCAAACGCTGGCCAGTTGGGACAGCGTGAGCCGTCAGGCACCAGTGCCCGCCACTAAAGGGCAAAGTTTCTTTATTCATGATTTACTGCGCCAGCGTATTTTCCGCGAAAAAGGTCTGGCGGGCAGCGACCGCCGCTGGGAGTATCGCCATCGCCTGTTTCACTGGTTAGGTTACGGCGCACTGGCCTGCACACTGTTGATTGTGGGTACGCTGTGGACCGTCAGTTATTTCAATAATCGCACCTATTTGCAGGAAGTCGCCCAGCGCCTGCCTGCGATTAAGCAACAATTGCAACCTTTAGAAGGCCCTGCCAACGGCAATGTGATGGCCGTTGTGCCATTCTTAAACAGTCTGATTGCCTTACCGCAAAATACGCACGCTTCCATGACCAGCCCTCCCGCCACGCAAGCGATGGGACTGTGGCGCGGCGGCCAGGTTACCGACGCCAGTTGGGCGCTGTATCAGTATGCGTTGCGTACTGTGTTGTTACCGCGCGTTGCCCAGTCTATTACCCTGACGCTGCGTAACGACAAAGGGGATGACAATGATTTTAGCCGCAATGCGCTGCGCGCCTATCAAATGCTGTATCAACCGCGCACCTACGACGGTGAGTTTTTGCGCGGCTGGGTGATGCAGAATATTCAACGTAATCTGCCCAGCGGGGTGACGCCACGCGATTTGCAGCAGCTTGACTGGCATCTCAGCCAGCTGCTGGATAAACAGATTCAGTCGTCACCCTATCTGCGTGATAACACACTGATGATGCGTAAGCTCGCTGCCAGGCTCGAAGAGGCAGGCCTCCCGCTTCCCGATCAGGCCAGTGTCGCCCCACCGCCTGCACACAGCGCGGTCTTTACGCCACCATAAAAGGGCTATTGCATGGCTGAACGTTACAGTTTGGGATGGTATGGCAAGCTGCCAGGCGCGGGGGATTTTCTGTTGCGTCGCGTATCGAATGAGACGGTGGCGCACTGGTCAAACTGGTTCGAATCGGGCCTTAGTCTTTGGCATGAACAGCATACGGCTACGAGCACTGACTATGATGCCGCGCCGGTGTGGAATTTTGCCTTGCCAGCCACACTCGGCGTGCAGCGCGTGCAAATTGGCTGCCTGCTCCCCTCGCGCGATCGCGTCGGACGCGCCTGGCCTCTGTTGGCATTAAGCAGTTTTTCACCGGCTCACTGGCATCCGGCGCAGTTAACCTTAGCGGGTGACTGGTTTGATCAACTGGGTATCACCTTAAAGCAGGCAGTGATTGAAAAACTGGATGCGGAGGCGCTGGATAAACGCTTAATGACGCTGCCGCCACTGACGGTGCCGACGGGCCAGCCATCGGCGATTTTAGAGGTGCTGGGCTGGCATGCGCTGCCCACCAGCCTGCGCTGGGAAGAAGTGGCGGCGCGTTTTGCCCCCGAGCAGTATGCCAGTTACTGGTGGACCAATCAGGGTGATGGCTATCCGCACAGCACCCATAAGCACAGCGGTAAGTTGACGGCGCAACTCTTCTCCACCTTGTTTAATCCGGCCCTCGGTTCTCGCTCCGGGCAGCACGGACTCTATCCGCCGATGTTTGAATAATCACCCATGCTGACTCAGGACTCTACATGCGATTTACCCTGCTAAATCCTCCGCCCGACACTGACTTGACATTTGTGGATTTCCAGCCTCCTGGTGGAACCATTGGGCGCAGTCTCGAAAACGATATGGTGCTGCCCGATGAAGAGCGGACTATTTCGCGCCTGCAAGCCTTAGTGCATCTGACCGCCAGCGGCGAATGTCGCCTCACCAATCACAGCAGCGTGACCCTGGTGGAATTGAACGGTGTGGCGCTCGCGCGCGGCCATCAGGTTGACTTACAACATGGTGACAGCCTGGTGATTGGGCCGTATCAGATTGGTGTCAGCGACCCTGCACGGGAGAACGCACCCGGCGAGGACGCCCCTGAGCAACAGGACGATCCCTGGGATCTGTTCGCCCCGCCGGATGCCCCCGAGGTTGAGCAGCCCCTTGAACCCGCGCGCTCCGCCCATCACCATGAACCACGCCTGCGTATCGATCCTGTCAGCGGCCATGAACGCGCCGATGCCAGTGAAGCAGCCCCGCTCGACGAAACCCGGCTGATTCGGGCGTTGATGGAAGGCATGGGGTTGGATTTACACGCGAACAGTGCTGCCCTGACCGAAGAACAAATGCGCATGACGGGCAGGATGTTAAGCCTGTTTTCGCAAGGCACCGTGGCATTGCTCTCTTCGCGCTCCATTCTGAAGCGCGGCGTGAAGGCTGAGATGACCATGATCCTCAACGAAGCCAACAATCCGTTTAAAATCCTGCCGTCCGGCAAAACAGTATTGATGCAGATGTATCAGAGCCAGATGCCCGGTTTTATGGCCCCTGAGCACGCCGTGCGTGATGGTCTGGTCGATTTACAAGCGCATCAGTTAGGCATGATTGCCGGGATCCGCGCAATTATCGCGGCAATGCTACAAACCTTTAATCCGCAGCGCCTGGAAGAGATGGCGCAGCGTGATGGCGTCGCACCGCGCTTTGCCCTGCCCAACGGCAAAAAAGCGGCGCTGTGGGACTATTTTAATCGTCACTACCAGCACACCGCAGGCGAAATCGAGGATGATTTTCATACGCTGTTCGGTGAGGCCTTTTTGCACGCCTACGATTTGGAAGTGAACCAATATAAAGACTCACAAAGCAAAGCGGATGAGCCATGAAAATTACCTGGTCGACCACCAGCCAGCAAGGTGAACGTGACAGCAATGAGGATGTGACGGGCGCGCATTTGAACAACAACGCCGGGTGTTTTCTGGTCTGTGACGGTGTGGCAGGCAATGCGGGAGGCGACGTCGCGGCTCAGTTAGTCCGTGATACGCTCCTGAATGAGCTGACAGATCGCCATCCTCTCACGGCGCTGGAAACGCGGCTGGTGATTGAAAAGGCCGATCAATTATTGCGTACGCAGCAACAAACCTCACCGGCGCTGGCGCGCATGAGCACCACTCTGGCGGCGTTGTTTATCGATCGTGAACGCCTGCTTGCCTGGTGGGCACACGCCGGGGACAGCCGCTTGTATCATTTTCGCCGCGGCTATATTCATGAGGTCACCCGCGATCACAGTCTGGTGCAGCAACTGCGCGATGCCGGGATGGAACACACCGGGATTAACAGCAATCTGCTGCTCAATGCATTGGGTGCCCAGCCGCCGCGTGAAGCCAGCTACAGCGAGATGATGCCACTGGAAGATGGCGATGCCTTTCTGCTGTGTACCGATGGCTTTTGGCAGACTCTAACGGCCGAAGAGATGGAGCAGTCGCTGCATATGGTCAATTCTCCGAAAGAGTGGCTGGCGCTGATGCAAATGGCTATTAATCGTCGCGAAAAAAGAGATAATCTCAGCGCCGTCGCGGTCTGGGTTGGCGCACCGCAGGATATTACCCTGCTGCACTCACTGGCGGATACCGCCCGTTTTATTCCACCACACGATTGAACCAGGGACATTTATGAAATTTTGGTTGCCCGGCGTAGTGATGCTTGTCATGGCTGGTGCCGTTCATGCAGCGGACTACCGTGCGGTTTACTCACCCAGCCTTGAGCTGGAGGTGTGGATCGACAATGTGGTGGATAATGCGCCTGATAGCTGGTGTAAAGAGACGCTCCCGCTGCGTATCGTCTCCGGTGAGAGCAAAAAATCCACCGTGTTAGAGACGTTCCTGCCGCGCGTGGGTACGCTGCTGCAAAATCAGTGCGGCACGCTCAATGAGTTGCCCTGGGCCCTCACCGATAAGCAAGGCTCGGTGCTGGCAACCGGCACCGCGCTCCGCATACAAAGCTGGAAGCCCATCGTCACTGCGGATGCCACTGTCGATGCCAGTGAAGGCAATGCCGCGCCGTTAGACCTCTCTCGTCCGGCGAATGATGAACCGCTACAGCACTTTGATCTTCCCGGTGGCTGTCACTTCCGCACCTGGTGGGACAACAATGGCCAGTCGCTGTTTATTCCTGATGATGCCAGTCTGCGCTGCTCCACCGAAGGCTGGTTGCAAGGTGACACCTCACTGGTCATGACGCGGAATAATCAGTCTGAGCAGTTGGATGTCAGCTTCTTTGAAGGCTATCCGCTGCGCAATCTGCAACCCAAAGTCGGCGAAGTCGAGGTTGTTACCGTCAATAATCAGCGCATGGTGCTGGCAAAAGAGGATGCGCCGCAGAGTTGGCTGCTGCTGCCATTCGATGCCGGTCATCATATCTGGAGTTTTAACGGCACCTTGCTGGTACAGATGGATAAAAATCAGGCGCAAGATGCCGCGGCCATTAAGAGCCGGGTTGATGCCGTCCGCGAGGCCTGGCAGTCGCAGCTTGGCGCGAATACGCCGGTCAATGTCTTGCTGGTGGATGCGCTGCACACCGAACTAGCCGATCCGGCAATTGGTGCCTGGCGTACCGTCAGTCCGGCACCCTAACCGCCCTGTCAACTTAAGGATATCAACATGTCAGATAAACCCGTGACAGACGCGCTTCCTGCAGGCTATCGCTTTAACGAGTTCGAAATTAATGAAGTGATTGGCGGTGGCGGTTTCGGCATTGTCTATCGTGCGTGGGATCATCAGTTAGAACGCACCATCGCGATTAAAGAGTTTTTACCTGCCTCACTGGCAACGCGTGGGGAAGACCAGCAGGTGGTATTACGTGGCGAACGTTTTCAAAAAATGTTCAATGCCGGTCTGAGCAGCTTTATTCAGGAAGCGCGCCTGCTGGCGCGTTTTAATCATCCTGGCCTGCTGCATGTCTTGCGCTTTTGGGAAGAGAACGGCACGGCCTATATGGGTACGCAGTTCTACAGCGGCATGACATTAAAAGCCTGGCAGCAGTCGCGGCCAGAGGTGATCAATGAAGCCTGGATCCGCGAATTGTTACCTCCGCTGTTTGGTGCCATCTCGACCCTGCATCGCGCTGGCTATCTGCACCGCGATATCTCGCTGGATAACATTCAGATTCAGGACAACCAGTTGCCTGTGCTGTTGGATTTTGGCTCTGCACGCAAAGAGATTGGCAACCTGTCAGACGAAACCGAAATCATGCTCAAACCGGGTTATGCGCCGATTGAGCAATACAGCGAGGAAGGTGACAGCAATCAGGGCCCGTGGACCGATGTGTATGCATTAGGTGCCGTGTTGCACACGCTGGTCACCGGTTCACCCCCGACTGCCAGCGTGGTGCGCTGTATAGAAGACAGCTATCAACCGCTCACCGAGCGTCGACCTGAAGGCTTCTCGCTGCCGCTGCTGAATGCGATTGATCGCGCGCTGGCGATGAAGCCGGATGCCCGTCCACAAAGCATTGATGCTTTTGCCGCTCTGCTGGCGTTACCGGTCAGTGAAGTCGAAGAGTGGGTACGCAGCACAGCGCTGGTTGCGCCAACTGTGGAGCCCGAAGAACCCGCTATCGTTGTGGAAGAGAGCGTGATGCTGGCGGTTAACCACGCGGCAGGGACTGCGGAACAGGTTGCCCCTCGCAGCCAGCGCCGCCTTTCACGCCCTTTAGTGGTGATGAGCAGTCTGGCACTGGTGGCCGTTATCGCGCTCACAACCTGGCTTAACCGCGATGACGCCTCACCAGAGCAGGTTAGCCCGCAACCGCAAAGTGCGGTGAGTCACACACCGACTCCCGCAGCCCCCACAACCACTGCGGCCAAACCCGTGTCCAGCGATCCCGTGGTAGCGACGGTTTACTTGAAATTGCAGGCGGGAGAAGTGCTGAAACTCAATGGTGAGGTGATGGACGTGAAACCCAATAACAGCGGTTATGCTTCATTGAATCTGGCCGCCGGGGAGTACAGGGTTGAAGTCCAACGCGGTAGTGAGATCCACGCACATCAGCTCAACGTCGATAAGCCCGGCACCTGGCTGATTAATCCGGGCAGTTAATGTTCCGCTGCGCAGGCAAGTACGGCCTGCGCCAGGGCATTATCCCTGCAGTTGATGATGGCGTTGCTGAATATCACGCACTTTGTCCGCCAGCTCGCGTAGCGCAGCATCTTCCATGCCGCGTTTCGCCAACTCTTGCTCCAGAGAAAACAGATACTGCGCGTTGCTGCCCAGCGGACCGCTGGCGGTGGCGATCAGTGGCGCAATGGCGTGGACAGCCACATCGGCTTCATACAGCGGGTGGCGCGGATCCATCACAAATGCCAGTGCTGTGACGCGGCGTTCATCTGCCAGCGTCAGCGCGCACCAGGTCGGCAAGTAGCACCCGGTGATCATTTCACGTTTCCACAGCAAGCGTAATTCATCCTGCAGTTTCGCTTCGGGTAAGCGAAAAGCTAAGCCGGTGGTCGCGCCGCCTTCGCGTAGCGCCAGCATGCGCCCGGGTTGGCAGGCGGTGCCTCGTCCCGCGGTCAGGCGCAAACAAAATGCACGATGCCAGCCATCAAGGGTGCTTTCCGCCACTTCATCCGCTTCAAACACCGGATTCCACATCAATGAACCGTAGCCAAAAATCCATACCGGACTGGCATCGGGCCGATTCGCCAACGTAGCAGCCAGTGAGGCCGCACGTTGCTCTGCGCTCCATAACAGTGACGCTTCTATGGTGCCAAAAGCGGTTTGACAATCTGCCTGCTCTAAAAAATCTCGTGTTAACACCCGTCTCCCCTTACCAACGCTAACCGCCATCCTCGCGTACATATTCTCCTGATACGTTTAGACCTTAGGGTTTTCGCTGCAGGGGATCAAGTCAGCGAACGGCAAAGCGCATCTTTTTTTCATTCGCGCCGAGATTACCGTTTTTTCTTATGCCACAGGTCATCGTCACCCTTTCCATATGCGTGTTTAACCACAGCCCAGGCAACGTTGTGCGCCACGTCCTCTTGCGACGCCTTAGTCCCGCCGATCGCCCTGTTCGCGGTATGGCTGCCAGGCGCTGATGCGCCTCAACGGGTTGTGCACCAGGTATTAAGCAGGCTGACAGTATTTCAATGCCGTTCCTTTTGTGCATTATCGATTGTTTTTATAACCAACCTGCAATAGAAAGCAGAATTAATACCTAAATATCAAAAATATTCTGAAGAATTCATAAAAGATGGCGTTGTTAACCCACTAAAAAAACGTGACTTTAGCGAAATATCACCGCCAAATGCGACATTTAACCTAAATGTTCACTATTCAGTAAAAAAAAGTAAAAAAACTGAAAAAAAACGGAATTTTGGCTAAACTTACAGCGCAAAAATTTGCAACAACCGATGGCTATTTAGGAACTGCCCTTTGCAGTTTCTGCTACCTTTTCTTCAGGAATTCAGGTGTAAGGAGATATTGCCTATGAGTGCCGCAGACAGCACCACCAAAACCCGCCATACCGAGTACTCGCTGTTTTTACCTCTCATTGCCCTGGGCGTATTGTGGTTCTTTGGTTCAACCACACAGTTTTCTGCGCTTATCGGCATTAATTTGTTGGCACTGGTCGGGATCCTCGCCAGTGCCTTCAGTGTGGTGCGTCATGCCGATGTATTGGCCCACCGCTTAGGTGAACCCTACGGTTCACTGATTTTGAGCCTGTCAGTTGTCATTTTAGAAGTCAGCCTGATTTCAGCCTTAATGGCGACGGGAAGCGCAGCACCCGCACTAATGCGCGATACCCTGTACTCCATCATTATGATCGTCACCACCGGCCTGGTGGGCTTCTCTTTATTGCTGGGGGGGCGTAAGTTCGCCACGCAATACGTGAATCTGGCGGGTATCAAGCAGTATATGATTGCCATTTTTCCACTGGCTATCATCGTGCTGGTGTTCCCCATTGCCTTACCGGGCGGTAATTTTACGCCGGTGCAGGCGTTAATTGCTGCCGCTATCTCTGCGTCGATGTACGGCGTCTTTTTATTAATTCAAACCAAAACGCACCAAAGCCTGTTTGTCTACGAGCATGAGGATGATGACGGCGACCCGCATCATGGTAAACCTTCTGCCCATAGCAGTGGCTGGCATGCCATGTGGTTGGTCGTGCATTTGATTGCGGTTATCGTGGTCACCAAGATGAACGCGAATCCACTGGAAGGCTTACTGACTGAACTCGATGCGCCGAAGCAATTCACCGGTTTCCTGGTTGCGCTGTTGATCCTCTCTCCGGAAGGCCTGGGGGCATTACGCGCAGTGCTGGCCAATCAGGTTCAGCGCGCGATGAACTTGTTCTTTGGTTCGGTGTTGGCCACTATCTCCCTGACCGTGCCTGCCGTAACCATTATTGCGTCTCTGACCAATCAGGAGCTGATTTTTGGTCTGGAGTTGCCACACATGGTGGTGATGTCCTCGGCGTTAGTGTTGTGCCATATCTCGTTCTCAACGGGCAGAACTAACGTGTTAAACGGTGCCGCCCACCTGGCGCTGTTCATCGCCTATCTGATGACCATTATGCTGTAACCAAAGAAAGGGCCGCATCGCGGCCCTTTCTTATCTGCTCTGACGTATCACACCCTGTTCCCGTTGCCCCACATGCTGCCAAAAGGTGGTCAATACGCGTCGTGCCCATTCTGGCTCGACCTGTCGCGCCATTAAACTGCTTACGCCCTCCTGCTTTACGTTTTGCAAACAAGCCGTCATGATGTCCCCCGTAAATTCGGGATGAAACTGCACCGAAAGTGCATGTGGGCCGTAACGTAAAATCTGACACGCATCCAGTGCGGAGGTCGCCAGCACTTCACTGCCTGGCGGCGGCGTGATCACCGATTGCCGGTGGGACAACCAGGCCGGGAATTGTTGCGGAAACTGCCCCAGCAAAGCGTCCTGCTTGATGGCGGCTGACATCGTCAGTTGCTGCAACCCACGCTCCCAACCGTGCGGATTATCCGCGACTACACCGCCTAGCGCATGCGCCATTAACTGGTGCCCGTAGCAAACGCCCAGCAAAGGCAACGCTGCGGCCATTGCCTCGCGGATCCACGCCGCCGTGCGTTCACTCCAGTCGGCCAAATCCGTCACCATCGCCCACGAGCCCGACAACACCGCACCGGACACGGAATCAATCGCCGGCAGCGGTTGTCCCAGGTCGGGACGGCAGACCACATACTCTTGCGGCTGAAGATTTAATGCACGAATAAACCAGTGGTGTTGTTCACCGACGCGTTCACGCACGGCGTCCGGCGGTGTTTGCAATTGAATAATGGCCAATGGCGCGTTGGAGGTTGTTCGCATCGCTCACTCCTGATGAAATGAGAAAGAGTTATTAACGTACTGTTAAATTTTTATATCATAGCCTTAGATATTATCGACAACTTTATTTCGTTGCTTAACGAAATTATCTGAATATCTCTTTCCTGGCGGTAAAAATACCTCGTGAAAATTCCCCAATGGAGTGCGATAGTATTCACTCTACTTTTTTAGTGTTGCCTGACGCTCAGGCAGACTGCGGTTTTAAGGACGTTGCTTTGGCACCTCGTCACCAGCTATTGGTTATTCTTATTGTTTCATTGTGGGCATTTAATTCCGTGGCAATTAAATGGGGATTACAAGATCTGCCGCCACTGTTTATGACACTGATGCGTTTTACCGTCGTTTCCTTGCTGCTGATCCCTTTTTGCCGTATTCGCCGTGAGCAATTGCGCTATTTAATGCCTCTGGCATTCACCTTTGGCTTTATGCATTTTTCATTATTATTTCTTGGCACGCATTATACCGACGCGGGCACCAGTGCCATTCTGGTTCAGCTTGGCACACCGTTTTCGATGATATTAGCGATGATCTTCCTGCAAGAACGTCTTTCATTGCAGCAGGTGGTGGGCATTACGTTGTCACTGGCGGGCGTTGCTGTGCTGACCGGCAGCCCTACGATCCCGCATTGGTGGGTACTGTGCCTGCTTCTCACCAGTGCCGCTGGGTGGGCGATCAGTAATCTGATTGTCAAAAAATCACCGCCCATTAAACCTCTGACCATGACGGCCTGGGTTTCATTTTTGGCACTGCCGCTGATTGGCCTGAGTTCACTGGCGCTTGAACACCATCAACTACTTTCTCTGCAACAAGCCAGTTGGCGTGGCTGGTTTGGGATTTTCTACAGCGCGCTGGCCTCTTCCGTGCTGGCGTATTCATTGTGGTATGGCTTAATTCGAAAATATAACGTCAATCTGCTGATGCCCTGGTCGTTATTAACACCGGTACTGGCTGTGATTTTTGGTGTGCTGGTACTGGGTGACGGTTTAAATCTGTTTAAAGTCACGGGCGCCTCGCTGGTGGTGTTTGGCACTTTTGTTTCGGTATTTAGCGTGCGGCAGGCTCTGGTGCAGATAAAGAAATTTGGTCGGCTGTGGGTAAAATAAGCAACGGATGCGTGGCTGACGCTCTGTGCCACGCATCTGTTGCGGCGATTATTCTTCGCCGGATTCCGCTTCTAATTCCGCTAACTCATCGCGCATCGCTTGCAGCGCTTCGCGGCTGATAATTGCCAGCGTGCGGTAAAAAGGCGTTATCGCATGGGCTTCCACTTTCCCGAGAAACGGACCGCACCACGGCAGTAAATACTCGTCAAACAGCGCAACCTGCGCGGCCAACTCGTCTTCCGCAGATTGATCTTCCAGCCAGGAAGCAGCCAGCAGTAATTGTCCAAAATGATCGGTCGCGGCATCGCCCACTGGCATACCGCGTGAGGTTAAAAAGGCGCGAACGTCAGCCTCCTGCGGCCCGCCCTCCCAGTGCGACGCATAGGGCGACACCTTGCATTCTGGCCCTACAAACAACGCGTTATAATCCGTGGCCAGTGCTTCGGTATCGCAGCTACTTTCCAGTCGTTTCAGATGATCGTCTTGCTCAAGCGGCCACTGCTCACGCAGTTTTCCATCGCGTATTAACGTGAATAAAGGCACCAACACCTGATCTTGAGGTTGGCGATTATAGAGCGATCCCAGCACGCGGCAGAGAATGGAAAATTCATTCATACACTTAGTCCGTCATTAAAGGGCCGCTTACAGCCCCGCAAATTCATCAATTTTTTTTCCGGTACGCTGCTCAAGGAAATCCAGCAGCCGACGCGGCGTGACATTTAACACGCGATCTTGTGGAAAATCCACTTCCTGCATAATTCGCAGACAGTGTTCAAAATTTCCCAGCGTAAAGGCGGTGTGGGAATCCGATCCTAACGCGACCCGCCCACCAGCATCACGAACGGCGGCGGCAATTTTACGGCAATTTGGCTCACTGCCTTTACGCGAATGTTCAAAAGACGAATTATTAAGCTCAAGCGCAACATCATACTTCGCGGCCGCTTCAGCAATCGCCGGGATATCGACCGGATAACGCGGGTTGCCAGGGTGGCTAATAATATGCACATTGCCACTGGCCATCGCTGCAATCATTGCGCGAGTGTGCGTTGCCTCATCCTGAGGTGGAAACACGGGTTCATGAAATCCCGCGACCACAATATCCATGGCATCCATCATTGGCCCAGTGCAATCGATATCGCCGTCGATATTTTTAATATTGGCTTCAATACCCCGTAAAATCCCAATCCCATCCACCAGCCGTGGCCAGACGCGCATATTCACAAAGTGCCAATAGTGCGGCGCATCGGCCATATCCGGACCGTGATCGGTAATGGCCAGTAGCTTGATACCGCAGGTTTGCGCCTGCAAAACATAATCGCGCAGCGTGCTGTAAGCGTGGGTGCTGGCAACGGTGTGCATATGTAGATCAACAGGATACATACTCTTCTCCACGTGGACGGCCTCTCTGCTCGTCGGCCGTCACCTTTTTATCATTAATAACCGCGCGCCAGGTCAACTTGTCCTGTGGGCATCTCCCCCGCCTCACGCTGCATAATCGCGCGCGCAATGTAATCCATCGCTTCTTCCGGGAGTGTCACCGCAGCATTATGCGGTGTTATCGCGACATTAGGATGACGCCAAAATGCGTGCCCCTCCGGCAGTGGCTCCACAGCGAACACATCCAATGCGGCAGCTTTCACCTGACCGCTCTCCAGTGCTGCCAATAAATCCGCATCCACAAGGTGCGCCCCGCGCGCCAAATTCAGCACGTAGGCACCCGGCTTGAGTTGATTCAGCATGGCAAGATTAATAATGCCATTGGTTTCCGCTGTACTGGGCAAGAGATTAATCAATACGTGAGTATCGGCCAGAAAGTCGCTGAGTTGATCATTCCCGTGATAAAAGGTGATGCCCTCACGTTGTTTCGGCGAGCGGCTCCAACAACGCACCGGGAATCCCCAGGCTTTTAGACTCTCGGCAACGGCAAGGCCTAACACACCTGCGCCTAACACGCCTACGGTAAAATCGCGGCGGACGTGATTTTTAAGATAGGTCCACTGCCCCTGCGCCTGAAGTTGCTGATACTCATTAAACCGGCGGAACCAGCCCAACACGGTATAGACCGCATACTCCTGCATCTGCAGGCTCATGCCGGTATCTTCGAGACGAAACAGGGGCACACCGGCTGCCAACATATCGGGGTGAGCACGAAGCTGATCGAGAATATCATCGACGCCCGCCCCCAAGGCGAACACGCCCTTCAATGCACTGCGTCCCTGTAGCATCTCAACCGGTGGCGTCCGTACCAGCGCGTAATCAGCCGGTGCCGTATCGCCAGGTTCCCACACACGCATACGCGCTTGCGGCAAGCGCGCCTGGATCCCTGTAAACCAGGTGTCGTTTTTAAAAGACGGGTGATAATAGATGATATCCACATTGCCTCCTTTTTTTCTCAAGGCTCAGGGAAAATGCGGATAGAGGCAAGCAGAATTTCCTGGCAGACAAATAATTTCGCCAGCAACTACTGCGTAACTGGTTAAAGGGTGAGTCGAAAATGGTGATTTCACCAGCACTGTGCTGAATTAATGGCTAAACGCATCAAAAGTAGAGAAATCATCATTGACCCCCTGCCTCTCATCCCCTACATTAGCGCCCGTCGACAGCCTGCTGTTGGCGACAAAGTGGTGAGGTGTCCGAGTGGCTGAAGGAGCACGCCTGGAAAGTGTGTATACGGCAACGTATCGGGGGTTCGAATCCCCCCCTCACCGCCATTAATTCCATGAAAAAGCCTGAACTTACGTTCAGGCTTTTTTATTTATATATCCTGCCTGACAAAGGGGGGATGAGAAGCCCCGACTGGGTTCGACAACTGGCGTCAGCCAGTTGGACAGCGGAGCCCGCGACGCTGCCCACAGGGTGAGGCACGCAGTGCCGAATCACAAAACGGCAGGATAGCCGTTTTGTATGGCCGCAGACCAACCCAAAGGGCGAGGCACAGGGATGTACCGAGTAAATCCCCCTCACCGCCATTAATTCCATGAAAAAGCCTGAACTTACGTTCAGGCTTTTTTATTTGCAGATTCTGCTCCAAGCGTCTGAACATCAATTCCGACTATGCATTGAAAACGCCCGCCGCAGGAACAGCGCACTACAGCCTCTCTGATGGCACAAATCTGTTGGTGTCAAAACCAAATCGATTAACCCTTAACCGGGTATAACAAAAGGGAAAAAATCTTCTTGACCGTTCCGGCCTGACTCCCTATAGTAGCGCCCCGTTGCCCCCTGTAAGGCGGTAACACAACAAAGTGGTGAGGTGTCCGAGTGGCTGAAGGAGCACGCCTGGAAAGTGTGTATACGGCAACGTATCGGGGGTTCGAATCCCCCCCTCACCGCCATTAATTCCATAAAAAAGCCTGAACTCACGTTCAGGCTTTTTTATTTGCAGATTCTGTCTGTGCATTTTTCACTCATGATAAATCATCCCAACCAAGATCTCATTTGTTACCAGCCATTGATGTTCTTTTCCATTTATTCAGCATTGAAGCATGAAGATGGTTGGTTATTTTAAACTTCAATCTACCACTAAGAGCCCTACTTCTGCTTAAGCCTATCATCGAGTCTGATATCAGCGTTGTGCCACTGGAAAGACTGGATCCACAGCAATCCATTCAGACAGCATTGCGACGTAGAAGGTTATAGCTTTCGAAAAAAACACCATTATTACAATACATGACCAGTAAGATGCTTACTCAATTAATTCACCCTGCAATTCACGCAACGTTTTTTTACCAGACATAAGAATTTTGCACTTTTTATCAATACTAAGAGGCCCATGACGATCATTAAACACAACCCTTTTTTTCTCTTTGATATCCCATACGCCGGGGAAAGCATCTGATGAACAATCAAGATCATTAGGTGATACATAATTACCGTTCGCTGAAATTTTTCCTACATAAAAATTATCACCAAGTCCAAATGCATCAATCTCTGTTTGGTTTCCAACTAATGATTCCTTCCAGAACCCTTTACCAGAAAGAATATTCTTATCTTCATCAAATTTAGATAAAATCGCTTGACAAGTCCCTGCCTGAGCGTCAACAACAATTAAAGCCAATGCAAGCCTATTCTCAAAGTTAACATCTACAAGCGAAGAAATATTATCTTTGTAATAATTAATTTTATGCATTTCCAGGCCATTTTTATCGCATGATAACATACTATTCAATTCCATATAATAATTCCCAGGATACACCAGCACTGCTTTTTTATCAGTTGTTAAAGAAATCCTTCCGCCACCATTATAAAAAACCTTACTCCAATCATTAATTTTGCAGGCTATTTGTTTCCCTACCCCCTTCTTAATGTCGATCTCTCCTTTCCCATTTTTGTTCAGTGAAATGAAATTATTTTCATATTCAATAATATTATAAGGCTGAGCATTTACTTTACCAGACACTAAAATAAATATTAAAAATGCTAGGTTACTCTTCTTAAGTTTCATATTAATCATCTTTTTATCTCAAGATTAGACACAACATCCATCAAAAAATCAATTGTGGTTATACTTTAAAACTGATCAATCACTATCAGTAAACTACATATTTCGTATGCATTACTGTACTAACCTACCACGAGGATTTTCTAGAGCTAGTTCTTTAATGTAAAAAGGTTTTTACACTTTTCATCAATACTTAGAGGCCCTTCACGATCATCAAACACAACTCTTTTTTCCTCTTTGATATCCCATACGCCGGGGAAAGCCTCTGATGAACAATCAAGTTCAACGGGTGAAACATAGTTACCGTCTGATGATATCTTGCCCTTATAATAATTATCGCCTACATAAAAAGTATCGTCTTCGCTCACCTCACCAGCAGGATTGTCATTCCAAAACCCCTTTGCGGTTATGAGATTTTTCTTTCCGTTGAAACTGGATACAATTGCCTGATACTCATCAAGACGCGCATCTATTACTATTATTGCCAGGGCAAGCTTATGTTTAAAATTCACATCAATCAATTTAGCAAAATCACTATGATAGAATTGAATTCGTGTTAATTTAACGCTCTCACCTTTGCACTTCATTAAATCTTCAACACTAACATATCCGCTTGCAGAATTAATGATAACACCTAAATTATCACTGGTTAAACTGATCACCCCACCATTTGTAGACAGTTCATCATTCCAGCCGGTAATCTTACAAGTGACAAGCTGATTATCCTTCGTGTTTTCAACGATAATTCTCCCTTTAGATTCCTTACTTAATTTGAAAGTAAAGTTATCAATCGAAACCGTATTATAATATTCTGCTCTCACCTCGCCACAGAACATAATTAAAATAAAAAAACAAATACTAAATCTCATCATTTAATAATTCTTTCGCCTTTTTCGTGGCCTTTTTCCGTTGATCAAGGCCTAAGTCTGCACCGTTAATCTTCTCAGTCACCTCTTTCACTTTCTCATCATCAGTTGTGCTCTTATCAGAATCCATAACCTGTAGCGTTTTAGTTCTAAAACCAGTGATAAAGTAGCCACCTGTATCAATACAGTTATATTCATTTTCAGTGATTTTATGTGGTTCAGATATTGAAGGGGCTCTTTTCTTCATTTTACTGGCATTTTTCTTCTTATATTCCGCATCTGTCCACCAAGATGCATCAAAGTCCTCTTTTTTAAGCCAACCTCTATACAGCCAGTAGCCTGAATAGGTATCTAATCCGGTAAGCATTTTAAACCCTCTACCACGAAATTTTTGAGCATCAACGTCACCACAGTTACCATTTTTCCAGCTGTAAGAACCCGCAATAAGACTACCTTTTGAATTATATTTATTACCGGAAAAATAATTATCCACCTCTGACGCTAAGGACCCATACCAATGGCCTAACTCACTACTTTCATCTTTCTTAGAATCTTTGACAATTGATCCACCAACAGTGATGGTTTTTTCAACTCCGTTTACATTTACTTTTTTTTCAATCTGCTCCTGACTAACTTCTTGCATCGACATGAGATAACCTGATTCAATCGCTCCTTGCCCCAGAAAATGAGAAACTCTACCAAAAGTTACCAAGTTATATTTGTTCAATACTGTATTTATAGCCTTCTGAAAGACTTTACTTTTATCCGAGATGTTATTAATAGTGGTTATGTTTTTGGGACTCGTATTCGCACACATCACACCACTAATCACATCACTTTCAAGCCACATGTTTTTTCTGAAATGCGTTATGAAACTTGCCGGATTAAAGTTCCACACTTTTCCTGCAGGGTAGTCGCCGGGTCCAAAACTCAGCGATTCAACGTGCTTGATAAAAGTGTCGTATTCATCATCTGACATAGCTTCAAAATCATCCCGTTTGTTTTTCAGCCATGAGAATCTGGACTCAAGCGTTGCGCTGTCCCACTCAAATGGAAAACAGGCAATGAGATAATCTTTTGAAGACTCATAAAGTTCATCATCTTGCATTTTTTTGATGAAAGCGGAATTGCATTGGCTGTTAGTATCTTCATCATCACTGACTAAATACCATCCCATCCAGTGAGGAAAATCCGCATCACTGAATTTCTTCACTGTTGGTAGCGCCAAATTAACGACACCTTTTCCACCGGGATAATTAACTGTCATCCATAATGGTGCGTCATTGGGTACAAGTTTTTCATGATCAGTATTAATAACTCTGCCAAAGCGCATTAACTCATAACCAGCACTGGGGCTTTGCTTATATTTCGACAGCGAATTTTTATACAAGTTATATTCATAATTCTCGCCATCAGTATTTTTAAGCGCTTCCCCTGTTGCCTCAAACGTCCCTTTTTTATCTTTAACTTCCAGCCTTGTTGTCATCGTGCAGGATCCCAGGCCGAGTGTCATACTGACATATAACGCATCAGTACTCGTATGCACCTTGGTCAGTCCTGTGGTTGAAAGTGAATTCCCCTCCGGCGCTTTATCATAGAAATCAGTTTTAGGCGGCAGGTAGAAATGGATATCTCCATACACAACATCAGTACGTCCATCCTGAGTGATATCGAGTTCCCTTGTCTTGCGGCCTGTAAGCCGAGTGATATTAGTGTCATCGCAGAAAATTTGGAAATGAAAAGCATTCGTGCCATCAACGCGGCCGGGTGTACCCAACATTTCTTTCCGATTAATTTTTGCATCCGCTACCACTCTGGCTTCCAATGCTTCCAGGTGCATATATAGCGAATAGAACACTACTTTCGCATTTTCACCGCTACCGATCTCAATTTCATGCTTTAATAAAACATAGCCATTATCCGTTGCCCCATTAAGATTTAGGGGGGCTGTATCCCTCAAAGCATGGCTGGCTGGTGTCCTAAACGAAACAACTTTTCCATCCGCTATGGCTCTAACCTTCTCAGCACGGGCGGCAGTGTTACGACTGTTAATATGTATACCACCGTGCCAACTGCCGGCACGGCTCACTGGGTAGCCACGCTGGTCATCGGGTTGCAGCATACGCGTAATCCAGGCAGACTCTGCCTCTCCAGCATTACGGGCCTGGAGGTATGGGGGGCTGATAATCATAATCTGACTCCCTGTCAGCAAAAGAAGCGGTGCCGGGATGGCAACCTAAATGCTACTCGTAAAATGAGATACCCACTTTATTGTTCTAACAAGAACCAATAAAGCATTCTTGAAAAGTCTTTAACACAGTGTTTTCTCTGAAAAATAAATGTAATTCCCTAAAGTTAATTTCAGTTACTTCCAGAATAAACACCATTAGACATTCTAAATGTCGTTGAGCATAAATTTCAAAAACCACTACAGCACAGTGCATTTCACGTTAAAAATTTTGAGTGATTCATTTCTTCACGGCCATAAGAAATCAACAAATCAGTTCATCCTTTAGATCAATCAACGTTTTTCATCTGAAACAACATTTTGCACTGTTCATCAACACTTAACGATCCATTATTTTCAAATACGACTTTTTTCTTCTCTTTCATATCCCAGACCCCTGGAAAAGAATCTAATGAGCAATCCATATCATTAGGTGCAACATATCTTCCATCGGGGGAAATTTTTCCAAGATATTCACTTTCCCCTTTAGAAAAGTAATCATCCTCGCTACGCAATGGCGCAGTCACCCCGCCCCAGAACCCGTCTGAATTAATCAGATTTTGTACACCATCAATTTTAGATATTATTGCTTGATACTGTCCCAAGTTAGCATCAATAACGACAAGCCCTAATACAATCTTTTCTTTAAAGTTAATATCTATCAGCATAGCCATATCACTGTCGTAATATTTTATTTTACTTATTTCAATTTCACCATTACTGCATTGTAGCAATTGGTCAACAGGAACATATCCACTGACAGGATTGATAATAAGACCAATATTGTCACTTGTCAGATTGATCAACCCTCCTCCCTTTGCAAGCCTATTGCCCCAATCCTTAATTCTGCATCGCGTAACCTTATTTTCGTTTCGGTTTTCAACGATAATTTCCCCTGCAATATCTTTATTCAGCCTAATATCGAAGCCGCGTAATGAAACCACTTCATCAGAGGCGGCATGTACACTTATATGGAAAGCTAACATTATAAAAAGTAGAACGTTAACGGGTCTCATCATTTGATTATTCCTTTATCTTTGTTGTTGCAATTGCTCTTGTCTGCAACGCTCTATCGGTCTGCTTTGGGCGCGGCTGACCGTTTTTCCTGACCAGAGTCATTAATCGCGTCATTTTGGTTCCATACTTTCATGAAAATAGCCAATAGCCGTTATCCCGCTGAGATTTGTGGGTGTTGTAACTCTCAACGTGCTGCAGGCGAGTCTTCAACATGAAGCTTTTACATGCCACAATTGCTTTGATCTTCTGTTTGCAGGTTATCTGACTGCACCATGCGTGTAATCCCTACCGGTTCAGTTTCGTCTGCATTTCGAGCCCGGAGGTATGGAAGGCGGATAATCCTCATCGCCTCACGGTCAGGAAAAGAAAAAGCGCCCGGATGGCGACTTAATTTCTGGCTCAACGACTGGAAAATCTTCAGTTTTATTTGCCTGATCCTGTCGTGCGTAATGCCCTGCCTTGGTGCGCAGTTCACCTGATGTTGCAAACTCAAGCGCATTCGCATCCAGCGTGATATAGCTCCCCCCGCCATTTAAGGTAATTTTCTTTTTCGCCACTATACGGATTTCATCTTCCGTGCTGACGATGCTGATTTCCTTACGTGCCAGTAGCTCCATCAGGTCATTCTGCGCCTGTATCTGTACTGCGCCCTGATTAGCGATAAACTGAATACCCAGTTTTCTGACAAACACGCTCAGTGCGTTACCTACCCCAATAAACAGGTTTTTCACCACGCCAATATCAGCGTTCTTACCCGCGGTGGCGACCAGATTCTGCCCGGCAGACACCTGCAGATGTTCACCACTGCTCAGCGCTATACCGTCCGGTGCGCTCATCAGCAGCACCGATTTTTTAAGCTCCTGCAGCTGCTTTTCCAATAGCGACACCTGCGCCTGCAGATCTGCCGGATCTGCGTGCGCCTTGACGGCGTCACCGGACAGGTCCACCATTTGCTCTCGCGCACTGTTGAGATTACTCAATGCTGCCTGCATCTCTTTCTGCTGCCCCTGTGCTCCCGGTTGTCCGTCAGCACTGATGAACAGTCCTTTTTGTGCCCGGATAGCGCCCCAATAGTCGGTACGTAGCTCAAAACCCTCTCCGCGCACCTGCCGTTCACCATCGACCAGATGGCCGAGGTTCAGTTGGCTCTTGCCACCGTACTCGGTGCTGAGCTTGATGTGCTCTTGTCCGCGCGTGTCGTCAAGCCGCAGTTTGTTATTAGCCGGCGTGCGCAGAACATTGCGCTTATAGTTGCGGATAGTGACGTGGTCGCTGTGCGCCGAGTCATGTAGCACACCTGCGATATAGGGCCTGTCAGGATTACCGTGTTCAAAGGCAATAGCCACTTCGGTCCCGGCCAGTAGCGGCAGATGCAGCCCATAGGTGTCACCCGCGAACGGACGCGCCTGACGCACCCACAGACTTTCAAAACCCGCCTCCCATCCTGCGCGGTCGAACAGCATATTGACCCGATAGCGGCCATCACGATCGATATGGCTGTATGTGTCCTTCGCAGTAGTGCTGGTAATGCGTGCCGGCAGCGTCCCTGCCATCACCGGGCGCGCTTCTGGCTGCGGGCGGAAGCTGTAGCGCCCTGCCACCGGAATACCGTGAAAAGTGGTTTCCATACTCCGATCGCGTGCCGCATGACAGCTCAGCCCCGTAATGACCACACCGTTGCGGAAAATATCGGAGATCTCAGTGCCACCGGTGACTTTTATCACCGAGCCGGCCATCAGCGCTGCACAACTGGAAAACCCGGACAGCTGTGTCTGCCCATTCAGGCAGCGCTCATGGCGCAGACGGGCATAAAACACCCCAGTTTCACTCTGTGCGCTGGCATTATCTGCCCCGGCCTGCAGGTAGTTATCCGCCCAATGGTAGGCCTCACCGTAGGTCGTTTCGTCGCCCCCTGTAACGTCCACCTGCGCGTTCATGTCGGCAGTAGCATCGCGATAGTTGTAGTCCCGGGTACTGACGCTTTTCTCTACTACGCGAAAGCGACTTTCCAGTCCCCAGACAGATTCGGTACCGCTGTCATGCATACCCGAAGGCGGTACCGCAGGCAGCACCCGCCCGCTAATGTAGCCCTGCGGGCCATCATAAAATTCCGCCACGTCAATTCCGAGACGCGTGTCAGTGGTGAAACGAAACCAGATGCCCACCTCAGCCAGTAACCGCGTAACAAAGCGTAAATCGTTTTCACCGTATTGCATGACCTGTTCACGGCGCGGATATTCGCGAATGAGATTAAACAGGAAATCCTGTCCACGCAGACCATGGCGATCGCGCAGAATGGCCTCAACAATCTGCGGCACTGACATATCTTGCCAGATAGCGTTCTGGTGATGACGCTCAAGCAACGCCATACGCGGTTGCAGGGTAATGGCATAACGTGCCTCATCCGCCGACACACTCAGCGCATCAAAAGCGGTTACTGTACCCTGCACCACACGCAGCGGTTCCGTGGCTGGCTGCCAGGTTTCTTTGGGTACAGCAGATTGCAGAGTCAGCGAGGCCGCTTTCAGCAGCATCGTTTCGCGGCTGAGGGCCTTGTCGCTACTGGTAAACGTGATGTGCCAACTAAAGGGCTGGCTCAGTGACTCACTGCCAGTAAAGTTCAGTACGTCAAGTGGAGCGCGCACCGCATCGACACTGAGCTGGTGGTGACTGTGACTAAAGAGGGTAATAACCGGTTGTCCTTTCATGGTGATTTCCTTGCTGGATGATGGCTTCAGTGCCATTGCCTTTTCTATGTCAAATCGAAGTTTTTGCCCATGGCTTCGTCGCTTCAAAGCAAGTACGCCCAGCACTATCCCACTTTCTCATCGCTAAATACTTCGCCAGCTCTTCTTTTAAGACTGAGAAAAGTGATCTTTTAAATTTACGGCCGACATCGCTATAAATTACTCCATCACATTTATTTCATAATTCTTTTCAAACATTTTTCCTGCACTCGCTACAATACCGCCTTTGATATTAATTTTAATAACACCCGCCCTTTTAGGTTTCCCCACTATCATGAATGAATTATAGATATAGGTAGTATAATAACTTTTCTCTTCATAAAGTAGTTGAAGGCCCGCATCCGGAGGGAAAATATCATACGTTAAGTCTACTACCGGCCCATGCCCACCCGTAATTGTAACGGGAACAGTGTAATCCCTATTGATATAAGCATCGGGTAAATCAACAGGTGAAAATACAACACGATTAGAACATGCGCTTAAATAAAATATAAAAAATAGAGCAATGTAATATTTATGCATTACTATTTAGTCATTGAGTAACGAATGCACTCTATTTAAAGTGCGCTGAGTTTTCGCTGCCGAAAAAGAGCATGATAGCTATCTCTCAATGTTTCATTCCTTTGGTTGTAGGTCATTTCAGGTATTCAGGCACGCTACCGCCCCTGACCGTTAACCCATGCCCATCAGGTATTAGCTTCAGTTGTCACCTTCTCCCTCGTCAGGACGTTCGGTTGAAAAGGCGGACGGGTGCCACTCGCCATCGCCTAAAAGATGGCCCGTTCACGTCTGGGATAAGGTCAAAATTTAAGCGCCAACTCCGTTTTACGGACTACAGAGCCCGAATCCCTGTCACGTCGGAGACTGATACACGGTCTGGAGATTCCTTTTTGATAAGAATTACTCATAAATACTCCAGCTGATTGCGTGGCTAGCCCGCTTTAAGCACACTTTTCCTGTGTGATTATCCGCCAATATATATGAGGTCGTACAGGAATGACAACAGAACAATTACCTGATAGCAAGTTGATTAATATGAGATATTTCTCGGTAAACGTATCCTGGCATTACAAGGATAGAATTTATTTCGAACAGAACATTTCCTAAAACATCCATTCAAAAACAATAGATTACATCTGCATTGCTGCCCGACCGAGACTTAAAAAGAAATTAAATTTACCATTTGACAGGGTAAACTATCCCTCACTTTACTATCTTGTCTCCCTTTCTCTGAGTGCTTCAAGCGCAGCATGACATCAGGCGATCATGACCCTGTTGATCACCGAGAAAACACCTCACGTCAGTACGACAGTTGCATAAAAAAAGCCTGAACTTGCGTTCAGGCTTTTGCGTTAATCTCATCGAGCCATCAGCGTAGAAACACCCTACCCCTTGATCCTGTTCAAATCCGACACTAATCCCGCCAGGCTGGTGGCCGCCATTTTTTCCATCACTTTCGCGCGGTGAACTTCTACTGTGCGCACGGAGATATAGAGTTGATCGGCAATGTCTTTGTTAATGGCACCGGCCATCACGCATTCGGCAATCTGCTTTTCCTTTACCGTTAACAATTGATATCGCTGTTTGACGATAAGCAGTTCATTTAACTGCCGCGAGCAGTGATACCCTCTTTCAATCGCCGTTTTCAGCGGGTTGTTGGATACCGGCTTTTGTAAAAAATCCACGGCGCCGCGCCGAACCTCGCGCACCGCCATTTGGATATCCCCATGCCCGGTTAAAAATACCACGGCCAGGGTGGTCTCACGCTGGCGCATGATACGGAAGGTTTCATGACCATCGGGTGAAGGCATGCTCATATCCAGCAGTACCACGCCTTCTTGTTGTAACTGTGCTTCTGCCAAAAACTGCGCACTGGAATTCCAGCTTTGAGCCGCGTACCCCATGCCCGATAATAAAAACTGGCATGCACTGGTCACCGCCGTGTCATCATCAACTAAAAAGATCATGTGATTACCTCAGGCTGGAGTGGCAGCGTCAGTGTGACCATCAGCCCTTTACGATCGCCCGTTAACAGATAGTTATCCAGTTTGATTTCGCCGCCTACGCTGCGTAATAGCCGCTGACTGATTGCCAATCCGAGTCCCATACCGCCGGGGCGCAAACCGGTAAAAGGCGTGAACATCTCGACCAACCGCTGTGGGGCAATGCCACCAGCATCGTCTTTTATACGCACCGTGATGCTGTCAGACTCACACTGCAATGTCACCTCGATGACTCTCGCCCCGGCCTGCACCGCGTTGAGCACGAGATTTGCCAGTACTTGCTCCAGCAACACCGGTGGCAAAACCAGTTGGGGATCCGCCTCACCGCTGATGACCAACTGCGTTTCCGGGTAATGCTTGCTGATGCGCAACATCTCCCACACGTGTTCGAGCGTATCAACCACGCTCACGGCTCGCCAGTGCAGCGTCGCCTGTGGGGCAACGTTGGGGCCTGAAGCCCAGTCACGCAAATTGTTGATAATATTTCCGCCCCTTGCGGCCTGGCTGTCGATGTGGGCAATCGCCTCACGCACTTCCCGATGTTCGGGTAACGGCGGCAGCCGCATCAGGCTACCTTGCGCATACATCCGAATGGCCGAGAGTGGCTGATTGAGTTCATGGGCAAAACCGGATGCCATCTCACCCAGAATACTCATGCGACTGGCCTGTTCCAGTGCCTGTTGCTGCGCCAGCAGCGTTTCATTCGCCCGCTCTAACGATAATCCCCGTCGCTTCACCAGGATCATGACCCAAACATAATTCCCCACCGCCAGCAGCAGTAATGTTATCAGTGCGGTCAGCATGTATCTGTTTTGAATCAACCAGTTGCGAACGCTTAAGCCCAACCGCTGCTGCTCAGGATGTTGGTTAAATTCACGTAGTAGTGCATCCACATCTTTCGATGAGGCAGGAGCCCCCCAGCGAAAGATATCTTTTGTACTGGCATTAATCAGCGTGCGGGCAACGGCATCGGTAATTTCATCGCTGACACCGGCCAGCGCGCCAAAAGACCAGTCCGGGTAAAGCGGCGTGCTGCTGAGGCAAGGCTGTGTGGCATCCGGGCCGGGCAAAGCACGAAATTCGCGTTTATCAATCAGCCCCTCTTTATCCATGCTTTCGAGCAGGCAAACCGGCACGATCGCCGCTTGCACGGCACTGGCACGTAGCAGATAGATCAGTGCGTCAGCCGGAAAACCGCTGAAGTGGATTTGCAGGTCTTTGCCTGGTCGTATTCCCGCCTCGTTGAGGTATTTATAACCCAGCATGTAACCACCAAACGCCAGGGGATCGACCGCCCCTATCGTGCTGCCGATTAAATCTTTCGGCTGTCGCACCGTGCTGTCAGCACGAACCAATATCGCACTGCCGGTAGAGTGATGTGTGCCTCGGGCATCTTTTGATGAGCGCAGCGACGCCAGCCAGCGCAAATAGTGGTTGCCATTCAGCCGTACAAATTGCGCAGGATTGGTTAACACAAACTGTATACGCTGTTGCGTCACCGCCTCGCGCATGCCATCCAAATCAAGCGGCATTAAATAAAAGCGTTCGCCAGGCAATGCCTGATTAAGGGCATCCACCAGCGGTTGCCACTGGTCACGTGTTTGCGCCTCTCCGCGCATCAGGAGTACGCCAATGTGCCAGTCAGTCGCATGCAGCAGAGGAGAAATAAGGAGGCATATTGCCAACAAGAGACTTTTTTTCATGGCGTATTGATAGCAAACAAGGTGCTAAAAAAATTGATGTAGATCAATTTTAGTGGGGATATGTGGTTAACCACAATAGAGACCCTTCCAGGAAAATTCTTACACTTCGCCTCTGCTAAAAGTCAGCTATCGCCCTGTAGCCGACTTTTTACCGTGTTTCTAACCGAGGCTCTGATGGACATCAGCAAACGACATTTCATTGGCAAACTGGGGATCCTGACCGCCGGTGCAACCGTCATCCCCTTTTCTCAGGCGGAGATCGCCCTGAAGCCACAGCGCCGCGAAGGATCGGAGCAGCACCGCTATGCGATGCTGATCGACTTACGCCGCTGCATTGGTTGTCAGTCCTGCACGGTCAGTTGCACCATCGAAAATGCCACACCAGAGGGCGCATTCCGCACCACCGTGAACCAGTATCAGGTCGCCGTGCAGGGAAGTGATGCGGTCACGAATGTGCTGTTACCGCGTCTGTGCAACCACTGCGACTCGCCCCCTTGCGTCCCTGTTTGCCCGGTGCAGGCCACCTTTCAGCGCAAAGACGGCATCGTGGTAATCGACAATAAGCGCTGCGTAGGTTGTGCCTACTGCGTGCAAGCCTGCCCTTATGATGCACGATTTATCAATCATGAGACGCAAACGGCTGACAAATGCACCTTTTGTACCCATCGCCTGGAAGCCGGTTTACTGCCCGCCTGCGTCGAGTCCTGTGTTGGCGGTGCCAGAATCATTGGTGACATGAAAGATCCGCACAGTCAGTTGAGCCGTATGCTCGCCGAACATCAGGATGAGGTGAAAGTCCTGAAGCCAGAAAATAACACGCACCCTCACGTCTTTTATCTGGGTCTGGATGCGCATTTTGTCTCTCCACTGGCTTCGCAAGCGCAGCCTTCACTGTGGCAGGAGGTGCAGCAATGGCACCCGTAGCCCTTTATGAAGTCGTGGCGCAGCCGCAAGAAATCACCTGGCTGCCCTGGGCGGTTCAGTATTTCTTTTTTATTGGGATTGCGGCCTGTGCAGCGCTGGTGGCTTTTATTGCCAGCAATGGTCGCACCCGGCGCAGTCGCCACCTTGAACGCATCTGTCTGTTTATCGCTATCACCTGCGCGATAACCGCCCCGTTGGCACTTGCGGCAGACTTGCATCAGGTCGCCCGCTTTTGGCACTTCTATGCCTGGCCCACGCCCTGGTCATGGATGCCGTGGGGAGCGCTGTTTATTCCGGTGTTTATTGGCTTTTTAGGCCTGTGGTTTTGCGCTTTTCATCTGGATGTTTACACCCATCGTTACCGAAAATTGCGGTTTGCGCTTGCGCTGACAACCGCATTAGCCGCCGTGGGTTTGCTGATCTACACCGGCAGAGAAGTCTCTGTGGTGCGTGCACGCCCGGTATGGTTTAGCTACTGGCTGCTGCTGGGGCTGTTTTTTAGTGCGCTGCAAACGCTCTTCGCCCTGCTCACACTGGCCATGCGTAACGATACTCGCCTCTCACGCTTGTTGGCGCGTGCACAACTACTGGTGCTGCTGTGGTTGGCTGCTGTGCTGGTGTACTGGTTTATGGGCGACACCCTTTCCGGGCACAGTTTGCGAGAGTGGTGGCAACTGAGCGCAGACGCCCGGTTCCTGATGCTGGCCGCCGTAGCGTTATGGCTCACAGCGAGCGGTTTCGCCGCCTATGCCAGCCTGCGCACAGTGAATCTGCCGCTGGGGCTGCTGCACATCGTTGCCGCGATGGCTTTGTGCTGGCTGCTGCGCTGGGCGCTACTGATTGGCGGGCAAACCCTGCCCAAATACAACGCCTTATTTAATCCCTATACCCTGCCCTGGGGCACCGATGGCGTGATGGCCATTGTGGGGACCTTTGGCCTGTGGCTGGCGTTGATGATTTCCCTCCACGCGGGCCTGAACTGGCTGACCGCAAGGATCCAACATGACTAAGTTATCTCGCCGTCAATGGCTTAAAATCGGCGTGGCCGTGGGCGGCTTTGCCGCGTTTGGTCTCAGCTACCGTGACATCGCCAAACGTGCGCTGGATGGCTTACGTAATGGAACATCTGGCCGCGTCACGCGTGACAGAATCTTCGGCAATGCGCTGGTACCCGAAGGCACAGCACAGGGAGAGTGGCAGGCGAATCCACAGCAAAGTATCGCCATGACCCAGTGTTTTGGCTGCTGGACGCAGTGCGGTATTCGCGTACGCGTTGATAAAGCCAGCAATACCGCACTGCGAATTGCCGGGAATCCCTGGCATCCGTTATCTCACGAGCACCATTTTGATCTCCATCTGCCCTTTCGCCAGGCCATGGATAAGTTGGCAGGTGAAAGTGGGTTGGAAGATCGCTCGACGGCTTGCGCACGCGGTGCGACGCTGCTCGACAGTTTGTACAGCCCACTGCGGTTGCTGACGCCAATGAAACGCGCAGGCAAACGCGGAGAAGGTCAGTGGCAACGCATCAGTTTCGAGCAATTGATCAGTGAAGTCGTTGAGGGGGGCAACCTGTTTGGCGAGGGTCACGTCGATGGATTGCGTGCGATCCGCGATGTTGAACACCCTCTTGATCCTCATCATCCGGGCTATGGACCGAAAGCCAATCAGCTACTGGTCACCAACACCAGCGATGAGGGTCGGGATGGCTTTTTGCGCCGCTTTGCCCTCAACAGTTTTGGCACCAAGAATTTTGCCGCACACGGTTCCTATTGTGGGCTGTCGTGGCGGGCAGGCTCAGGTGCTGCTATGGGCGATCTTGAAAAAAACGCCCACGTGAAGCCCGACTGGGAGCACGTTGAGTTTGCCGTTTTTATTGGCACCTCACCGGCACAATCGGGTAATCCGTTTAAACGTCAGGCGCGGCAACTTGCCAGCGCTCGCCTGCGTGAGGATTTCGAATACGCTGTCGTAGCGCCCGCCCTGCCGCTCACCACCGTCATGGCCAATGATCGTGGCCACTGGTTACCGATTCGACCGGGCACCGATTCCGCCCTGACCATGGCCATGATCCGCTGGATCATTGAAAACCAGCGTTATCCTGCGGCGTATTTGCGTATGCCCCACGCGGGCGCGATGCAACAGCACGGAGAAAAAAGTTGGACCAATGCGTGCTGGCTGGTAGTGACAACCGAAAACCATCCGCTGACTGGTCAACATCTGCGCACCGAGCATCTGTTCGCCAACCCTGAACAGGCAGGTGAAGCGCTGGTGGTCTCCCCGGCAGGGAATATGGTGGCCGCCAACCAGTGCACGCAAGCAGAACTCGACGTTACCCAAAAAGTCACGCTGCTGGATGGTCGCGACGTCACGGTACAGAGTGGATTTGCCTGTCTCAAGCAGGCCGCACAGCGACTGACTTACGCCGAGTACAGCCAGCAGTGCGGTATTGCTGAGGATACCCTGATAGCGCTGGCGCGTAAGCTAACCGCCCATGGACGCAAAGCCGCGGTCATTTCACACGGCGGGATGATGTCAGGCAACGGTTTTTACAACGCCTGGTCCGTGATGATGCTCAATGTGCTGCTCGGCAACCTGAGTGAACAAGGCGGCGTTTTCGTTGGCGGCGGCAAATTTAACGGTCTGACCGACGGCCCGTGCTACAACCTTGTCCAGTTTGCCGGCAAAGTGTCGCCAAAAGGTTTGTCGATTGCGCGCAGCAAAACCGCCTTTGAAACCTCCGAAGAGTATCAGCAGAAAGTCGCGGTGGGGGTTTCCCCCTGGCCCGCTAAAGCGCCCTGGTACCCCTTTGCGGCGGGCCAGTTGACCGAGTTACTGCCCTCGGCATTAGCGGGCTATCCCTATCCGCTTAAGGCGTGGATTTCGAATATGACCAATCCTCTGTATGGCGTGCCCGGGCTGCGCAACATCATTGAGGAACGCCTGAAAGATCCGCAGCGTCTGCCGTTGTTCATTGCCATTGACGCTTTTATGAACGAAACCACGGCGCTGGCCGACTATATCATTCCCGATACCCACAACTTTGAAAGTTGGGGTTTCACCACACCCTGGGCTGGCGTTGCCAGTAAAACCACCACGGCGCGCTGGCCGATTGTGGAACCCATCACGGAGAAAACCGCCAGCGGTGAAGCGATTTCCATGGAGGCATTCTGTATTGCCGTCGCCAAACGCCTGCAGTTGCCCGGCTTTGGTGAACAGGGGTTATCCGATGCGCAAGGCAATGCCTGCCCGCTCCATCGGGCTGAAGATTACTATTTGCGCATGGCAGCGAACATCGCGTTCACCGGCCCGTCGCCGTTACCCCCGGCCAGCGAAGATGAAATCAGCCTCTCGGGCGTCGATCGCATTATGCCGGCCATCAACCGCACCCTGAAAGTCGATGAAGCCCAGCGCGTGGCGTTTATGTTCACGCGCGGCGGACGCTTTGCTTCGGAAGCCTCCGGACGCAAAAATAACGTCACGGGCAGCGCCTGGACGCGTCCGCTACAACTCTGGAACAGCGATGTCGCGATGCACCGCCACGCCATCACTGGGGAGCGTTTTAGCGGCTGTCCAACCTGGTATCCCGCCCGTTTATCCGATGGTCGCGCTGTGGAAGAGGTGTTCCCTGCCGCCGAGTGGCCGATGCAGTTGATGTCATTCAAATCGAACGTGATGAGCAGTATCACGACGGTTATCACGCGCTTACATCACGTTAAGCCCACCAATTTAGTGGCTATCAACCCGCAGGATGGCGAGCGCTTTCACCTTTCCCATGGCGACAAGGTCAAAATCACGACCCCCGGTGGCAGCCTGGAAGCTCATGTGTCTCTGTTACCTGGCGTGATGCCCGGCATCATTGCCGTCGAGCATGGCTATGGACACACCGAGATGGGCGCACGGCAGCACTGGCTGGACGGCCAGCCTTTGCCCCACCGACCACAGGTAGCCTCTGGCATAAACCTCAATGATTTGGGCTTTCAAGATCCGACACGTAAGGTGCCCGGCCCCTGGCTCGACTGGGTGACGGGGGCCTCCGTGCGACAAGGGTTACCCGCAACATTGCAAAAAATCGTTTAAGCAGGAACAGAATACGTTGATCATTACCGCCAATGAGATGCTGAGAATGGGCATGCAGGCACTGTCTGCGCAAGTATGCAAAATTCGCCAGCAGCAGTTTGATAATTCCGTGTTTATTGATATTGCTGATCCCGCAGAATTTTATCTGCTGCCAGCGCTTATCTCACGGCTGCAGAATCGCTATAAGTTGATGCACTATCGCATCGTGCTGACAACGCGCAATACCACGTTATTGAATCTGCCAGGCATGGATAGCTATTTTATTAATTTGACCGGATCGTGCGGTGAGATTGCTGAGCAACTGGACGGCATTAATCGAAACGTGCAATACGATTCAAATTTATTTTTTGACCTTCATCGCCACTGCCGGGCACATATTCTCAAACCTATTGATCTGAGGATCACGGAGTCTCTGGCCAAAGGCAGGTTTATACCGGCGATCTCCAAACATCTTCAGTTAGATATGAAAACGGTTTACAGCCACGTAGGAAATATGAAAACCGTTACCAAACAGCGAACGCTGGCCCACTATTGCGCCTTTGTCTCCGAGCTGTATTCACGTGTGGATAAGGCATATGAAATGAGCGCGATATTCCAGTCAGCGCGTGATGAGTGGCTGACCAATGCCACAGGAACCACCGGTCTGCGCACACCGTTAAAACGGTATGCGGGGTTCGGATTATAACAACCGCGTAAGCGGGCTTTTATTAACGTTAATACTCGTCGAGTCATTAGAAGGAACTGTTTTGAAAACATCAGTATCAGGTGCACCCCCTTCACACCCGGTTAAATTTCTCGGGATGTCGGGACAATACTTTAAAATCTGGATTATCAACGTACTGCTTATCTCCATCACTGGCGGCATTTATTCTGCCTGGGCCGATGTGCGTAAACATCAATATTTTTACGGCAATACGCATATTGGTGAGGGACACTTCAGTTTTCACGGACGTGCCATTGATATATTACTGGCCAGAGCGGCAATCCTAATTTTTATCGCGATGTTTTTCCTGGCGATCTACTTCGCCCCACTGGGTGCGGTAATTATGATGTTGGTTTTCATGGTGATGATCCCACGCATTGTGCTGCATGGCTGGCGCTATGCCGCCAGAACCACGCGCTTTGGGGGCATTCAATTTGATTATCACATGCGTATCGGGCGCGCCTATTTAGTCATGTTCGTGTTTCCTGCCCTCTGCGCTTGTGCCGTGTATGCCGTGCTGGGCGTGCTCGGCGTCGTGACCTACAACATGATGATGTCAGGTTCGGATATTGTCTGGATGTTGGCTTTAATCTGGGTGGCCGTTATCGTGGGCATTAGCATCGTCAACGGTATTTATCATGCGCAACTTTGGGATCTGTACGCAGGCAATACGGTACTGGGTGAGAAGGCCTTTAGCACCTCATGCAGCAAGCGCGAGATGGCGGTGATTTTCCTGAAATCCGCCATCCTGGTTATGCCTTTCATTTTGGTTGCTGGCTATCTGCTGTCAGATTTACTGCTCGCTCTGTTTATGAACCAAACGCGCGGCGGCGATGCTAACGACCTGCTGCGTTATATGATGTTTAAACCCGATATCCTGACCACCATGTATCTGGCCGTTGTGCTGATTCTGGTGGGTGCCTTTATTGCCGGTTGTTGGCAGGTGGTTGCCCTGCGCAACTATATGTTCAACAGCACCAAATTGGGTGACGGGATCCAGCTCCGCTCCACGATGAAAGTGGGCAGTTATATGGCATTGCAGGCGACCAATGCACTGATTGTGACCTTTACCCTGGGCCTTGGGTATCCCATCACACAAATTCGCCATGCGCGCTATATGGCAGACGCCACGCAGGTGGAGGGGGACATTACGTTGACCCAATTAGCCAGTGCTGACAAAAGCACCGAGGGCGGTGCCTTTGCGGAAGAAACAACCCTTGCGCTAGATATCACCCCGGCGTTATAAGTCGCTGACACGCTGTTTTTTATCCGCATTAACGCCCGGTAACACACCGGGCGTTAATGACGCGCATCAGAAAATTCTCTACTGCCGTCATCATTCCCCTCCACAAGTTCCATTACCAGACTATTATTTACATAACTTTTTATTCCCTGCGTTACCGTTCATTTAGAAATCACCGATTATCAAAACCAATCATAAACAAGTTAATAACTCTATTAAAAAACAGACCACGACCCACCGCTATTTATTTAACGTTTAAGCACAACTTGTAAAATAGCCCGCAGATGAATACCTTCCCGTTGTCTCTGCGGGGTAACGCTTTTTATATGAGTATGAAAGGAATAGATGAAAGTGAGCCAATGGGTTACGAAACGGCTGGAATATCAGTTTAAGAAGGTCAGGAATTTTTTTGTCAGCGATGCTAGCTATCTTAAAAGAAAATACAAAAAAGAATTCAATACGGTACTCAACCTAAAAACGCCGCAGACCTTTAATGAAAAAGTCACCTACAGAATGATTTCTGAAAGTGATCCCCTGCATGCAACAATGGCGGATAAAATTACGGCACGCACCCTGGTTGAAGAGCGCATTGGCCGCGGCTTTCTTGTGCCGCTCATCGGTATCTACAACCGCGTTGAAGAGATTGACTTCACCGCCTTACCCGAGAAATTCGTTATCAAGTGCAGCCATGATAGCGGCAGCGCCATTATTTGCACCAACAAGCAGGAGTTTTCTCCCCACAGTGCGAAAGAAAAACTGGCTTTTTGTCTGACAAGAAATATGTATCACACCACCCGCGAGCGGCATTATCGACATATTCAACCGCGGATCCTGTGTGAAGAATATATTGATTTATTTCATGATAATGACAAAAAAACCACGCCGGAATTATACCGCGTGCACTGCTTCGCGGGAAAAGCCAAGTTTATTGAAGTGGATTTTACGGATGAAGATGGCCATGAAAGCGTCAATGTTTATAACCATCACTGGCATTTGCAAAATGTCACGCTCGGCCATCCTAATAATCCCGATGCCCGGCTGCCCAGTATTAATGTATTAAAAAAAATGCTGATGCTCTCAGAAATTACTGTCAATCATCTCGATTATTGCCGCGTTGACTGGTTTATCCACAACGACGATATCTTGTTCAGTGAGTTCACGCTAACACCGCGCGCCGGCAAGATGCCTTTTCAGCCTGCCAGTTATGATTCAATTTTTGGCGCGCACTGGATAATGCGCTGACTCAGGAGTCGCACAATGGAAATCGCGTTAAGTATTATTGTGCCTATGTACAACCCAGGTAAAAGGCTGATCCCTTTTTTAGACTCCCTGCTGTCACAGAGCTACCACGCACTGGAAATCATTATTGTTGATGACGGCTCAACCGATGGCTCCAGAGAGATTGCCAATGACTATGCCAGCCAACACCGGGCATTTCGCGTCATCACTCAATGTAACCAGGGCGTGTCCGTCGCAAGGAATACCGGGCTGGCGCATGCGCGTGGCGCCTATGTCGCCTTTCCTGATGCAGATGATATTTTGCATCCTGACCTGTATACGCAACTGATGCAGGAAGCGCTGTCGCAGGATTTGGATGCCGCGCAGTGCAATGCAAAGCGTTACTACGCGGGTTCGCAGCAGTATAAAGTCCTGTTTCCCTTTGAGCGGATGCCGTCCACCGGTGTGGTACGCGGCAGTGACTGGCTCGCCCGCGCCCTGCGCTCCCGACGTTTTATTCACGTCGTCTGGCTGGCGGTTTATAGAGTCCAGTTCATTCAGCAGCATCAACTGTTTTTTGAGCCGGGTCTACACCATCAGGATATTCCCTGGACCACAAGGTTTATGCTTCTCGCTGCACGCGTGAAATACATCAATACGCCACTGTATGTTCAAAACATGCATGACACCTCCATCAGCCATATGAAAAGAACCGGCTGGGAGAATGTGTTGTATCAACGGCACTATATAAAAATTGCGCAGATGCTACGCGCATGTAACGACGAGTTTCGCGAAACGCGACCCGGTTTTCACTGGCAAATCGCCCGTGAATTGCTGAGCATCTGCCACAGCGCCCGCAGAGAGCCCTGCGTGAACGCCCAACGGCAAATCGCCATGGATTTTTTTGAACATCAACTACACCGGATGTTATTAAAAGAGTGCCGGGGCATAAAACAAGGTTATCAGGCGGTGTTGTGGTTGAAGCGGTTAAGGAAAATGGCGGCGCATCCGACCATCAAACCGGCGGCACGCGCGGTGAAAGATAACCCACAGTAGCCGGTCTGGACGCTGCACCGTTTTTACTCACCACAGCGCCTGTGACGCGCAGAAAAAAGCCCGGAGAATCCGGGCTTTTGCACTGTTGAGTGTTGTTGAGCGTTTACTCGCTATAGGCTTCGAGAGAGCGCTGACACAGCGTTGAACGCACGCAGTCGTCGATACCGAATCTCACCACACCGACCATCTCATCTTCAGTGAAACGCGCGAGCGCATCGCTGAGACCCGATTGCACACTGGCGGGGAGATCGCACTGCGTGATATCACCGTTAACCACCACGGTGACATTTTCACCTAAGCGCGTCAGAAACATTTTCATCTGCGCTGCGGTCACATTCTGCGCTTCATCAAGGATGACAAACGCATTCTCAAACGTCCGCCCGCGCATATAGGCAAAAGGCGCAATTTCGACTTTGCCAATTTCAGGTCGCAAGCAGTATTGCATAAACGATGAACCAAGACGTTTAACCAGAACGTCGTAGACCGGACGGAAATACGGCGCGAATTTCTCAGTCACATCTCCGGGGAGAAAACCAAGATCTTCGTCCGCTTGCAGCACCGGACGCGTAACGATAATCCTGTCAACATCCTTATGTATCAGGGCCTCTGCAGCTTTCGCTGCACTTATCCAGGTCTTACCACACCCTGCTTCTCCGGTAGCAAAGACCAGTTGTTTCTTTTCTATGGCGTTAAGATAGTGCGCCTGAGCGTCATTTCGGGCAACGATAGGTGCATGATCGCGCGTGTCACGCGCCATGCCGATTGCATCTAATCCACTCATCTGCACAAGCGATGTGACCGATTCTTCTTCACGCTGACGATGACTGCGTGAATCGCTACGAAGCACACGACGAGCTTCACGACGCGCTTTGATCACTGCTTTCTGTCTTCCCATAGTGGCACCTTACAGTTGGTTTCATTTCGCGCATACCAGCAGGCTATGCGATTAGTGAACGCTTTAGAGGTTGTTGGCTTCCTTGTAAGCCATGGGTGTTAAAACAAACACGAACGACAAATGCGCCTGTCAGACGTGTCGGATTCGAGATAAGCCTATTTAGCATGAAAGAAAGAGAGGAAAAGTTGAGTGGGAGAAACTCCCTCGCGAAATACTGCGATGTTTGGGTGACTGCTTGTGATGTGTCCGCTACGGACTTTCTCATTCACCTACTCCGTAATGTCGTAAAACAACAGAGAGTCCTGATGAGTAAAGTGCAACAGATCGTCGAGGAAATGCAACATCATTTTTAGCGATTCGTTAACATTATTGCGGGCCACTTCACGTACCTGCGCGGGCTGTAACGGGTGTCTGGTGGAAAATCAAAGGGTTGTCTGACGCCGATTATTTGAATTTTTTTCAGATATTTCGCATCAAATTATTACGAAAGGCGTTAAAAAGAATGAAAAGCCAGCTCCGTTACGCTTCACGTCACTGGCTAAATAATAATCAACTTTCGAGAAGCGACTGCCCAAGATAATGCTCAGGGGTACTCACCCCCGGCACAGCAAAAAAGTAACCGCCGCCAATCGGCTTTATATACTCCTCTAATGCTTCCCCATTCAAACGCTGTTGCACCGCGAGAAAGCCTTTTTCTAAGTCGTGTTGATAACAGACGAACAATAATCCCATATCTAATTGCCCGGAACCGGTTATCCCGGCGGAATAACTGTACCCGCGCCGTAACATCAAGCCAGATTGCGTCTCGCGCGTTCGGGGATTGGCCAAACGAATATGCGCATCCAGAGGAATGACATTGCCCTGCGGGTCCGCCGCATAATCCGGAACATCATGTTCGTGGGTCATCCCCAACGGCGCACCGCTGAGTTTTTCGCGACCAAAGATCATCTGCTGTTCTTTCAGCGGCGTTCTGTCCCAAAACTCAACGCGGAATTGAATGATACGTATCGCCTGGTAACTGCCACCCAACGTCCAGGCGGGCTCCTGTTGGTCAGCAGACACCCACAGCACAGAGGACATCAGCGGCGTATCTGTGGTATCGGGATTGGCCGTGCCATCTTTAAATCCCAGCAGATTAATCGGGGTTTCTTTCCCTCGACTGCGGGCCGCATGATCGGAAATAAAACCTTCGCGCCGCCAACGCACACTGAGCAGATCCGGCGTTTGCTTGATGATATCGCGTACCGCGTGGATCACTGTGTCATTGGTATTGGCACAGATTTGTAATAGCAGGTCGCCGTGGCAAAGTCCGGCATCAAGCGCGTCGTTGGGAAAACGGCTCATCGCTTGCAATTTACGCGGTTTTTTCGTCTGTAAGCCATAACGTTCATCAAACAGGCTGTCGCCCACAGACACCGTGATGGTCAGATTATCGGGCGCAATGTCCTCGCCTAAAATACCCGAATCCAGTGGTGGTAGCTGCGGGTTGGTGACCGCGGGGGCTGGCCCGCCAACGGTCAGAAAAGCGAGACGTTCCGTCAGCAGTTGAAACAAGCGCTTTAACTCGGCGGCGTCGCTCGCCAACACGTCAAACGCAATCAGCATCATCGCGGCTTGTTGTGGCGTGGTGATCCCCGCCTGATGCTGACCATAGAAAGGTTGTTGTTCATGGCGGCTGCCCGGCGGCAGCGTGCCCGGTGAAGAGGCTGCGGATTGCGCAGCGGCCGTCACTGGACAGCCTCCGCTGACGGCCAGCGCCCCTCCTAACATGCCCAGTCCCTTTAGCAAACGGCGACGCGCAGGTTGCATCGCCTTCGTATTACGCTGGCCCATGCAATTAATCCAAACCTAATACGCCACGCAGCAGCGCTAAATCTTCGGCTAATGCGGTGATCGGGCCTTTTAATCCATTACGGTCAGCGGTGGTCAGCTTATCGTAGGATTCGAACCCTTCGCCTTTACGGTATTTCGCCAGAATGGTATCCACTTTCTTAAAGTTACCATCGACCTTGTGCAACAACGCAGGATCGGCTTTTTCCAGTAATGGACGCAGCAAATTAACAATTTTCTGTGCGCCTTCCACATTGGCCTGGAAATCCCACAGATCAGTGCGACTGTAGCGATCTTCTTCACCACTGATTTTGCTGGCGGCAACCTCTTCAATCAATCCCGCCGCCCCGCCGACCACTTTGCCTGGCGGGAAAGCCAATGCATTAATGCGCGTTTGCAGTTCGAGGGTATCCTGATACAGCTTGTCCGCGAAAGGCGTCATATCCTGTGTCGTGTTGTCACCAAACAGCGCTTTTTCCAGACGGTGGAAGCCCGTGAAGTTCGGGTCTTGCGCTTTTTTCTCGAAATCATCTTCGCGCGCGTCAATGCTGCCGTCCAGGTCGGAGAACAATTCAGCAATCGGTTCGATGCGCTCATAGTGTTGACGTGTCGGTGCAAACAGCCCTTTGGCTTTCTCAATGTCCCCTGCTTTCACCGCATCGGTAAAGGCTTTGGTTTGCGCGACCAGTTGCTCAACTTCTTTGATCACATACACTTTGTATTCCGCGATCGGGCCCACCAGCAGTAACACATCTGGCTTGCCGTTCTCCGCCTGCCCACCGCTGCCCTCAACAATCAATTTGCCCTTGGGATTGCTCAGCAATCCACACGTCATATCGTATTCGCCCGCTTCAAGATTGGCGGTCATTTTTTGGGTGAAACCTGGCGCGATATTTTCACGCTCTTCCACCACCATAACCCCTTTCAGGATCTCCCACTCCAGCGCCTTCTGGCTGTTGTTGTGGATGACAAACTGCGTTTTACCGGCCTTCACCGTAATCGACTTCGGCTCACACTGCTTATCCGTGACGCTGACGGTGACTTGTGGGATATCCGCAGCCTGTGCGGCCCCCACGCCCATCAGGGACGATAACAGCAGGTTCAGCGTCTGACGTTGCAAGGTTTTCTTCATGATAATTCCCTGTCAAAAGGTCGTTGCTCGCGCACCGCGCGGGCCAAATTAGCGTGCCGCTGCAGGCGCAGACGAACGCGGTGGCATCAGATACAGCAGCAATGCCGGGATCAGATACAGCAGCCAAACGGCCACCTCGGAAATGCTCGGTGATTCCTGGTAGCCAAGAATGCCTTCCAGCAATGTGCCAAACAGTGTGTGCGTAGAGAGTGTATTGCTGAGATCAAAAGCCACCTCCTGCAGATGATTCCACAGTCCGGCTTCGTGAAATGCGCGGATGGCGCCTGCGGCAAGGCCCGCGGCCACAAAAATGATAAACAGGCTCGTCCAGCGAAAGAACGACGCCAGATTTAAGCGCACGCCGCCCCAATAAATCAGCATCCCCAGTGCAACCGCCGTCGCCAGTCCCAACAGCGCGCCAATCGGCGGTGCCATTCCGACGTCTTGCTGAAAAGCCGCCAGTAGGAAGAACACGGATTCCAATCCCTCGCGCGCAACGGCCAGGAAGACCATCATCACTAACGCCAGACCGCTATTGTTGCCACGCGCCAGTGCCGCATCGACGGCGCCCTCAAGTTGCGCTTTCACGTTGCGTGACACCTTGCGCATCCAGAACACCATCCAGGTCAGAATGAACACCGCGATCACCGCCACAATCCCCTCAAACAACTCTTGCTGTTTTTGCGGAAATTCACCGGTAGTGACATTGATAAACAGCCCCAACCCGAGACACAGGCCAGCGGCAATGACCACACCCGCCCACATCGCCATAAACCATTGCTCGCGCCCGGTGCGTTTGAGATAGCTGGCAATCAAGCTGACGATCAGTGCAGCTTCCAACCCTTCACGGAGCATAATCAGAAAGGGAACAAACATCGTGGAACACCTCAAGCGGAAAGATGGGTCAGTAACGCGTAAAGAAAAGTAAAATACAAACGATAGCGATTATCATTATCGCGTCGAAAATAGCAAGATGGGAAAGCGGGTATTTTTTGTAACGATGTGATCGGGCGTAAAAAAGCCCGCGCAGTGGCGGGCTGAGTGTCGCGTCGAGCAAAAATTAACTGTTGTACTCTTCTTCCGCACGTTGGAATCGCGCGTGCTGCGAGGCCGAAGGCTTGCTGCCTGTCAGACTAAACACCACGATAGCAAGGGTAGCAAACAGGAAACCTGGAATGATTTCGTACAGACCCAACCAGCCATATTGTTTCCAAATCAGCACGGTTGCTGCACCCACAATCATGCCCGCCAGCGCGCCATTGCGGGTCATCTTCGACCAGACTACGGACAGTAATACCACCGGGCCAAAGGCGGCACCAAAGCCAGCCCAGGCGTAGCTCACCAGACCTAACACCCGGTTCTCCGGGTTAGCAGCCAGGGCAATCGCCACCGCAGCGACCACCAGTACCATCAAGCGCCCTACCCAGACCAACTCACGTTGGCTGGCTTTTTTGCGCAGAAACGCCTTATACAAGTCCTCCGTCAGCGCGCTGGAACACACCAGCAACTGGCAGCTCAACGTCGACATCACGGCAGCCAGAATCGCTGACAGCAGCACGCCTGCAATCCACGGGTTAAACAGAATACGCGCCAGCTCGATAAAGACGCGCTCGCCGTTTTCCGTCACGCTACCGGCTTGCAATGGGTTGTTTTGGAAATAGGCAATCCCAAAGAAACCAACGGCAACAGCGCCGCCCAGACAGAGAATCATCCAGATCATACTGATGCGACGCGCAGCGCGGATGGTGCGATGGGAATCGGCAGCCATAAAACGCGCCAGAATGTGCGGCTGACCAAAATAGCCCAGACCCCAGCCCAGCAGCGATACCACGGCAACAAAGTTTAAGCCTTTCAGCATATCCAGATTTTCGGCGCTTTTGGCGCTGATCACCTGAACAGACTCCTCCCAACCGCCGACCGCCAAAATCACAAACACCGGCGTCAGGATCAGCGCAAAAATCATCAGGCTGGCCTGCACGGTATCCGTCCAGCTCACCGCCAGGAATCCGCCGACAAAGGTGTAGATGATGGTCGCCGCCGCACCGGCCCACAGCGCGGTTTCGTAGCTCATACCAAAGGTGCTTTCAAACAAACGCGCACCTGCTACCACGCCAGATGCACAGTAGATGGTGAAGAACACCAGAATCACTACCGCTGAAATCACGCGCAAGATTTTGCTGTTATCTTCAAAACGGCTGGTGAAATAGTCTGGCAGCGTTAGCGCGTTATTGTTGTGCTCGGTTTGAACACGCAAACGCCCGGCCACCAGCTTCCAGTTCAGGTAGGCACCAATGGTCAGGCCGATGGCAATCCAACTCTCGGAGATACCGGCGATGAAAATCGCGCCGGGTAAGCCCATTAATAACCAGCCGCTCATGTCTGAAGCCCCGGCGGACAATGCGGTTACCACACTGCCCAGGCTGCGGCCGCCCAAAATATAATCATCAAAGTTTTTCGTTGATCGCCAGGCGATGAAACCGATCAAGATCATCCCAAAGATATACACCAGAAAGGTGACCAGCATAGGGGTGCTTACTGTCATCCCGTTTCTCCATTATTGTTGTCATTTACACCGGAAAATAGTGTTAAACCCCGCTGGAACGTGGCGGTGGTGGCTTATCCTGATTTCCCAAGGCGCGGTATCCTGCCGTAAAACCCACTCGGCGCACAAACGATTTAACACATCTGTCACCTTAAGTTCACTCAGGTTGTTAGTTGAATCACTAAAGGTTGCACTGGCTCACAGTTTGAGTTGCACCTGTAACACCTTCTGCCTAACCACCGCACGCTGTCGCGTTCACAGGTGGCGCAGTTGTTGCAGCAAGAACCATGCCGCTGTGCGAAACAGCGGATCAGGCCTGCTTAAAAGAATGCTATTCACGTCACATTTATCGGGTTGCACTAAGTTGCAACATCAGTGATAGTGCGGGCAGATTAGTCGTTAACAGCGTATTAAGGAGTTGTAACAGATGGGCACCACCACAATGGGTGTAAAACTGGATGAAGCCACGCGTGAGCGCATTAAAAACGCCGCACAACAGATTGACCGCACACCGCACTGGCTCATCAAACAGGCGATTTTCAATTACCTGTCGCAACTGGAATCCGGTACGGGCTTGCCGGAGAGCGTTAACGCCCTCGCCGCCCAGGACAGCGAAGAAGGCCAGGTGGAAGACACCGACCAGCCTTTTTTGGAGTTTGCTGAACAGATCCTGCCGCAATCGGTGACGCGCGCGACCATTACTGCCGCCTGGCGCCGTCCCGAGACCGATGCGGTGCCCATGCTGCTGGAGCAAGCGCGCTTACCTGCGCCTCTGGCTGACAAAACGCATCAACTTGCCACCCAGCTTGCCGAGAAGCTCAGGCACCAGAAAAGTGCAGGCGGCCGCGCCGGTATGGTGCAAAGTCTGCTGCAAGAGTTCTCGCTCTCTTCGCAAGAAGGTGTGGCGCTGATGTGCCTGGCCGAGGCGCTGTTACGTATTCCCGACAAATCCACGCGCGATGCGTTAATTCGCGACAAAATAAGCAATGGAAATTGGCAATCGCATCTTGGGCGCAGCGCCTCGGTGTTTGTGAATGCCGCCACCTGGGGTTTGCTGTTTACGGGCAAACTGGTGTCGACGCATAACGAAGCCAGCCTGTCGCACTCGCTGAACCGTATTATCGGTAAAAGCGGTGAACCGCTGATCCGTAAAGGCGTCGATATGGCGATGCGTTTGATGGGTGAGCAGTTTGTTACCGGTGAAACCATTGCGGAAGCGCTGGCCAATGCGCGCAAAATGGAAAGCAAAGGCTTCCGCTACTCCTATGACATGCTGGGCGAAGCGGCATTGACCGCGCAGGACGCCAAAGCCTATCTGCTCTCCTATCAGCAAGCGATTCACGCAATTGGCAAAGCCTCTAACGGACGTGGCATTTATGAAGGGCCGGGGATTTCCATCAAACTCTCGGCGCTGCACCCGCGCTACAGTCGCGCGCAGTATGACCGCGTGATGGAAGAGCTGTACCCGATCCTGAAATCCCTGACGCTGCTGGCACGCAGTTATGACATCGGTATTAATATTGATGCGGAAGAAGCAGACCGACTGGAGATTTCGCTCGATTTGCTGGAAAAACTCTGCTTTGAACCTGAGTTAGAAGGCTGGAACGGCATCGGTTTTGTTATTCAGGCCTATATGAAGCGCTGCCCGTTTGTGATCGATGAATTGATTGAGCTGGCGCAGCGTAGCCGCCGTCGTCTGATGATCCGCCTGGTGAAAGGCGCATACTGGGACAGCGAAATCAAGCGCGCACAAGTGGAAGGTCTGGAAGGCTATCCGGTCTACACTCGCAAAGTGTATACCGATATCTCCTACCTGGCCTGCGCCCGCAAGTTGCTGGCGGTACCGAATCTGATTTACCCGCAATTCGCAACGCACAATGCCCATACGCTGGCCGCCATTTATCAGTTGGCTGGCAACAACTACTATCCTGGGCAGTATGAATTTCAGTGCCTGCACGGCATGGGTGAACCCCTGTATGAGCAAGTGGTGGGTAAAATTGCGGATGGCAAACTGAATCGCCCTTGTCGTATTTACGCGCCGGTGGGCACCCATGAAACGCTGCTGGCCTATCTGGTGCGTCGCCTGCTGGAGAACGGTGCCAATACCTCTTTTGTGAACCGCATTGCCGATGCCACCCTGCCTATCGACGACCTGGTGGCCGATCCGGTCAGCGCAGTCGAGAAACTCGGTATGCAAGAAGGTGTCGTTGGACTACCGCATCCCAAAATCCCTCTGCCGCGTGATTTGTATGGCAGCAAGCGTGCCAACTCCACCGGTCTGGATATGGCTAACGAGCATCGCCTCGCCTCGCTGTCCAGCGCCCTGCTTAACAGCGTCACTCAGGACTGGCGTGCCGGGCCGATGATTGAGGGTGACCTCGCCGAAGGCGCCTGGTTGCCGGTGATCAACCCCGCGGATGCCAGCGACATTGTCGGTCAGGTGCGAGAAGCCAGCGAGCAGGAGGTTTCACAGGCGCTGGATGCCGCCGTCACATCTGGGGCGATTTGGTTTGCCACCCCTGCCGCTGAACGTGCTGCTATTCTGGAGCGCGCGGCGCAGATGATGGACGCACAACTGCAACAACTGATCGGTCTGTTGGTGCGGGAAGCAGGGAAAACCTTTAACAACGCCATTGCGGAAGTGCGTGAAGCCGTGGATTTCCTCTATTACTACGCCGGACAGGTTCGCGACGACTTTGATAACGACACGCACCGCCCGCTCGGCCCCGTGGTGTGTATCAGCCCGTGGAACTTCCCGCTGGCGATCTTCAGCGGACAGGTCGCTGCCGCCCTGGCGGCGGGCAACAGTGTGCTGGCAAAACCGGCAGAGCAAACGCCACTGATTGCCGCGCAGGCCATTCAAATTTTACTGGATGCCGGCGTTCCGCCAGGTGTTGTGCAACTGCTGCCTGGACGCGGTGAAACGGTAGGCGCACAACTGACCGGCGACGAGCGTGTACGCGGCGTGATGTTTACAGGCTCCACCGAGGTTGCCCGCCTGTTGCAACGCAATGTGGCGACGCGTCTGGATCCGCAAGGCCGCCCAACGCCACTGGTGGCCGAAACCGGTGGCCTTAACGCGATGATCGTCGATTCCTCCGCGCTGACGGAACAAGTGGTCATGGACATCGTCGCCTCGGCCTACGACAGTGCCGGACAACGCTGCTCGGCCTTGCGTTTGCTGTGTATCCAGGAAGACGTGGCTGAGCACACCTTGAAAATGCTGCGCGGCGCAATGGCGGAATACCGCATGGGCAATCCTGGCCGTCTGGCAACAGATATCGGCCCGGTTATCGATGCGGAAGCTAAACAAAATATCGAACGCCACATTCAGGGACTGCGCAATAAAGGCCTGAGCGTGTTCCAGGCGGTGCGCGAAACGGCGCAGGATCGTCAAGAGTGGCAAAACGGTACCTATATTCCGCCCACCCTGATTGAGTTGAACAGCGTCGATGAGCTGCAAAAAGAGGTGTTTGGCCCGGTGCTGCACGTGGTGCGTTTTAGCCGCGCACAGCTACCTGAGCTGGTGAAACAGATCAACGCCTCGGGTTATGGCCTCACGATGGGCGTCCACACGCGTATCGATGAAACCATCGCGCAAGTCACCGCCAGCGCCCAGGTCGGCAACTTGTACGTTAACCGCAACATGGTAGGCGCCGTTGTTGGCGTGCAGCCGTTTGGCGGCGAAGGTCTCTCTGGCACCGGACCGAAAGCCGGCGGACCGCTGTATCTGTATCGCCTGCTGGCCAGCCGACCGGATGATGCGCTGAACGTCACCTTTGCGCGTCAGGATGCGGACTACGCCGTGGATGCCACACTGCGCCCAGCCTTACAGGCACCGCATCAATCACTGCTGGAGTGGGCGAAAGAGAAGCCTGAGCTGCTGGCGGTTTGCCAACGCTTTGGTGAACTGGCACAAAGCGGCACCCTGCGCACCCTGCCTGGGCCGACCGGCGAGCGTAATACGTTTGCCCTGCTGCCGCGTGAACGTGTGTTGTGTCTGGCGGATAACGACACCGATGCGCTCACGCAACTGGCCGCCGTGACCAGCGTTGGCAGCCGCGTTCTGTGGCCGAAAGAGGCACGCTATACCGCCTTGTATGCCCAGTTACCGGAAGCGGTGCAAGCGCGTATCGATATCGCGGCAAATGCCGTGCAAGGTGACACGCATTACAATGCGGTGATTTACCACGGCAACGCCGATCAATTGCGCGATTTGTGCGAGCAGGTTGCGGCGCGCGACGGTGAGATTGTTTCTGTGCAGGGCTTTGCCCACGGAGAGACCAATTTGCTGCTGGAGCGTTTGTTGATTGAACGTTCATTGAGCGTCAATACCGCCGCCGCAGGCGGTAATGCCAGCTTAATGACGATCGGGTAATCAACGGGGGCGAGCCTGCGCTCGCCCCTTATCCCTTCGGCTGACGTAGCGCCAGCCAACCCGCCACCAGCGTAAACGCTAACACCAGCAGCACCAGCAGCAAAAATCCATGAGGATTGCTCGACAGCGGCACGCCACCCACATTCATGCCAAAGAACCCAGCAACAATGTTTATCGGCAACGCCAGCACCGTGATCACCGTCAGCAAAAACAGCGTACGATTGCTTTGCTCCATTAAGCGTGCCTGAATCTCCTCCTGCAGCAAGCGGATCCGTTCCATCAGGCTCGCCAAATCATTGAGAACGACGCTGAATTCTTCTGTAAAGGCACGCAGCTCATTGATCGTCTCCCGCTGCAACCAGCCTGAAGGACGATTCAATAAGCGAAACAGCGCCGCCGGTTCCGGGGCCAGCAAACGCTGCACGCGTAACAGCATGCGCCGAAAGCGCCCCAATTCACTGCGGTTGGCTTTGATCGCCGGACTCAGTAAGCGCTCCTCCACGGCATCGATTGCCAGACTGGTGCGGCGCACCACGCTCTCCAGTTGCGCCTCCTGCTCGCCCAGCAGCCACAGCAACATGCCCTCGGCACTCTCCAGCGTCAGTTGGTCCAGTTGCTGATGCATACGCTCAATCATGGCCGTAGGACGATAGCGCGCGGTGACAATCAAACGTGGACGGCACCATACCCACAGCGTGGCATTTTGCACGCTGCGCTCTTCGGCGCTAAAGGTGACATCGTTGAGCACCGCCAGCAGCGCCTGGTTTTGCTGCGCCAGTCGGGTACGCGGTGAAGCCGAATGGATTTCATCAAAGAAGTCCCCTTCCACCGCAAAATGGCTGCGCACCCAGCTTTCTGCCCGCGCATGATTTAAGTTGATGTGCAGCCAAAGGTAATCCCCCTCAGGCAAGGCATCGCTGGCCAATTGCGTGACTTCGCTGGCATTCAGACGCTGGGGCGCATGCTGTGCTGACAGGCGGTAGCCGTAAATCAATCCGGCCACTTCGTCATTAAAATCGGGAGGAGTTACAAGGGGAACCGCATCTCGCGCCATAGCCATCAATCAACAAAACAGTCAGATCCACAGACTGCTACAGCCATGTTACAGAAAAATTATTCCGCCTTAGTATTATCATCATTCTGTCATGCAAAGGCGGTATCACAGTGCCAGCGCGCGCTTCACGCCGCGAACGACCATTTCTGCCCGCCACCTTGCGGGCGGAGCAGCCACCTTGAGGGGAACCGCCATGGCGACACACGACAACGGCCTGCACACTGAGACCTTTAATAGGCGTCTGTTGCAGGAATTTTATGACAGCTACGATGAAGAGCTGGAAATGGAACTGGATGATCTGCGTTTTGGCGCCGATCAGCCGCTGGAAGACAGTGAAAAAGCCTGGCGCCGTCGCTATTTCCGCGAGCTGCTGCACTTACAGGGCGAACTGGTCAAAATGCAGGACTGGGTAATGCGTACCGGCCATCGGGTAGTGATCCTGTTTGAAGGACGCGATGCGGCCGGTAAAGGCGGCGTTATTAAGCGTATTACCCAGCGACTAAACCCGCGCACCTGCCGGGTTGCGGCACTGCCCGCGCCAAACGATCGCGAGCGAACCCAGTGGTATTTCCAACGCTATATTGCTCACCTGCCCGCCGCGGGCGAAATGGTGCTGTTTGACCGTAGCTGGTACAACCGTGCTGGCGTTGAGCGGGTGATGGGCTTTTGTAACGATGAAGAAGTGGAAGAGTTTTATCGCAGCGTGCCCGAGTTTGAAAAAATGCTGACGCGCAGCGGCATCCAAATTGTGAAGTACTGGTTTTCCATTACGGATGAAGAGCAGGAGATGCGCTTTCTGAGTCGCATCCACGATCCGCTAAAACAGTGGAAGTTAAGCCCGATGGATTTAGAAAGCCGTCGCCGTTGGGAAGATTACACCGAAGCCAAAGAAGAGATGCTGGAGCGGACAAATATTCCCGAAGCGCCGTGGTGGGTCGTCCAGGGCGTGGATAAAAAACGCGCGCGCCTGAACTGCATGACGCATCTGCTGCAACAAATTCCGTATGAAGAAGTGGAACAGAAATCGATTTCATTGCCCAACCGTGAGCGCCATGAAACCTATCGCCGTTCGCCGATTCCAGAAAATATGTTAGTGCCAGAGAAATATTGATCGCTCTTTCTCAGGGCCATCGCCACGATGGCCCTGCTGCGCTTACTTTTGCTGATACACCAACTGGTGCTGCTGACCGCTCAGCGTCAGGGCCTCACCCTGCAAGGTCACCACTACGCCTTTTGGCAACATCTCGCCGATCAATTGATCCCATTGGTTCTGCTGCGGATCACTGCACAACATGCGGGTCATGCCGATTTGCGCCACCGTCAACGTGTTGTCGTTTAACGTGCCCTGTCCAAAGAAGCGGTTGCACATCGCGCCGGTCACACGCCCTTCTGGCGTAAAGGCGATCTCAGCCTGACGGCCTTCTGCCGACGTGACAGGCTGGTTGTCTACCGCTGTCAGGACAAAGGTTTTGGCGCTCAGTGCCGTGAAATCGACGGTCTTAGAGGTCGACATACTGCATCCTCCCAGTAACAGCGCAGCCAGTGCGCCGGTGAGTATCGCTTTCATTGTTCTCTCCTTCCTTGTGGCAAAAAAAAGCGCCCGCAGGCGCTTTTCACATCAGTTACTGGTATCCAGATCCGGGAAGCTCTTCACCAGATCGTCAATCGCTTTCATTTGGACCAGGAACGGCTCCAGCTTGGCCAATGGCAGCGCAGACGGGCCATCACATTTCGCATTGGCGGGATCCGGGTGCGCCTCAATAAACAGGCCAGCAATGCCGACGGCCATACCGGAACGCGCTAACTCCGTTACCTGATCGCGGCGTCCGCCGGATGCAGAACCAAACGGGTCACGACACTGCAGCGAGTGCGTCACGTCAAAAATCACCGGGCTGTTGTTGCTGGCTTTTTTCATCACGTTGAAGCCCAGCATATCGACAACCAGGTTGTCATAACCGAAGTTGCTGCCGCGGTCGCACAGAATAACTTTATCGTTGCCGCCTTCTGCAAACTTATCCACGATATTGCCCATTTGGCCGGGGCTGACGAACTGCGGCTTCTTAACGTTAATTACCGCGCCGGTTTTCGCCATGGCTTCGACCAGGTCGGTCTGACGCGCCAGAAACGCAGGTAACTGGATGACATCAACCACATCCGCCACCGGCTGCGCCTGTGCCGCTTCATGGACGTCAGTGATGATTTTCACGCCGAAGGTTTGCTTCAGCTCCTGGAAAATCTTCATGCCCTCTTCCAGTCCTGGCCCCCGATATGAGTGGATCGAGGAGCGGTTCGCTTTATCGAACGACGCTTTAAAGACATAAGGAATGCCGAGCTTGTCGGTCACGGTCACGTAGTGTTCGCAGATGCGCATTGCCAGGTCACGAGATTCCAGCACGTTCATACCACCGAACAGCACAAACGGCAGATCGTTTGCGACCTTGATGTCGCCAATATTCACCACTTTCTGTTTCATACTTTCGCCTTTTGCCTTAGGGCCGCACAGATTAATGCAGGGTAATCTGTTTGTGTTCAATCGAGTGGATCTGAAGTTTAATCATCTCACTGATAGGATCTTCAGGGCACTGCTCAATAAAGTAGTTCAGATCGTGAAGCGCCACATGTTCGCACTCTAATTGTGCGTAGATCAGCCCACGATCGCGGATTTCATACGGGTCTTCGGGATCAAATTGCAGCAGCAGCTCGCTGACGCGCAGCGCGGTTTCCATCTGCTTTTCTTCCATCAACGCCGCTTTAAGGGTGTCGAGCAATTTGCGCATCACCACTTCGGCATCGGTGGGCTCCAGATCTTCGGCATACAGCTCGGATAACAGACCCACGTTGCCTTTTAACCAGGCTTCCAGCGTGTGCTCATCGAGGGTGTCGCCGTTAAACGGATTGATTAACCACATTTCGCCGTCTAACCAGTCTGCGCGCAGGATCAGTTGGGTCGGGAAAATCACCGGCTCCAAAGGAATGCCAACGGCCTTCGCCACATGTAAAAACACCGTGCCCAGTGATACTGCGGTGCCCTGGCGGCTTTGCAGCACGTTATCCAGCCACAGCGCATCAGACAGATGGTAGACGCCGGACGAGCCGCCAAAGCCCCACTCGCCATAAAACAACGCCAGTAATTGCTCCAGACGCAGATCCTGGTCGGCGTTGGGATCGATGACGCGTTGGGCTTCTTCGACTAATGCGTTCAGTTGCTGGCGAAGATCATCGGCCGGAAAGTCCTGGCGAACGATGCTCATCGCTTCAATAACGGCTTCACACAGTGATACTTGCTCGAAATCAAATTCTGATACGGCGGTCATACAATCCCCAGAAAAGGCATTTTCGTCAGTGCCAGCCGAACAATCAGACTCAACACAACGAGCGCCAAAATAAAACCGATCCAGCGCACTTTGGTTGTACGCGGGCGACGACTTAATACCACACCGCCTATTAGAATGTACAGAATAACCCCGGCCAGTTTTTCCGTTAACCAGGCGCCCTGCACTGAAAAAGGATAGAAGTGCGTAATGCTCACCAACGCCGCGCCCGATAATAACAATAGGGTGTCATTGATGTGCGGCACAATACGTACCCAGCGCTGTTGTAACATTGCCGAGCCGCGCTGTTGCCAGATAAAACGTAAAACGAACAGCGACACCGTGATAAATACTGTTAGTAAGTGGAAATGCTTAATCGCCGGATACCATGATGCCATCGGTTACTGCTCCTAAAATGTTAAGCACGGCGACCAAAGGTCACACGATCGTTGCCACCGTAATCGGCGCGGGTCGCGATATGCTGATAACCGGCCTCTGCCAATAACTCGCGCACCGCACTCGCCTGCTGCCAACCGTGTTCCAGCACTAACCAGCCGTCGGCGGTGAGCCAGTCAGCGGCGCTGTTGATGATATGGCGTAAATCACTGAGACCGGCCTCTTGCGCCACCAACGCACTGAGCGGCTCAAAACGCACATCACCTTGCGATAAATGCGTGTCATCGGCATCGATATAGGGAGGATTACTGACAATCATGTCGAAACGCTGCGGGGCTAAGGCGGTAAACCAGTCACTTTGCGACACCCTGACGTTCGACAGCGACAAGGCCGCTGCGTTGCGTTGCGCCAGCGCCACGGCGTCTGCGATGCGATCCACCGCGTGCACCGTCAACTGTGGACGTTCACTGGCGAGTGCCAGTGCGATAGCCCCGGTTCCCGTGCCTAAATCCAGCACGTTGAGCGCAGTCGCAGGTAGCAAGGCCAGCGCCTGTTCAACAAGGATTTCGGTATCGGGGCGTGGAATAAGCGTTGCGGGTGACACCGCCAGCGGCAGTGACCAAAACTCGCGTTGACCGGTAATATGCGCAACAGGTTCTCCCCGTTGACGGCGAGTGAGCAGTGCGTCCAACTGGGCTAACTGCGCGGCAGAAAGCACATGGTCATCAAAAGCAATCAGTTGCGCCCGGCTTTTGCCGGTTACCACGCCAAGCAAAATTTCCGCATCGCGTTTGGGACTGTCACTGGCCGACAAAGCGGCAGTGGCCAACTTCAGCCACTGACGGATCTCCATTAATCTTGTCCGGAGAGTGCGGCCAACTGGTCGGCCTGGTGTTCCTGCACAATCGGCTCGATCAGCATATCCAACTTGCCTTCCATCACCTCATCCAGACGGTATAAGGTCAGATTGATACGGTGATCGGTGACGCGGCCCTGCGGGAAATTGTAGGTCCGGTTGCGGTCGGAGCGATCGCCGGACCCCAGCAGGTTACGTCGTGTAGAAGCCTCTGCCTGTTGGCGTTTCGCGGTTTCGGCGGCGTGAATGCGCGCGCCCAATACCGCCATCGCTTTAGCACGGTTTTTGTGCTGCGAACGCTCATCCTGGCACTCCACCACAATCCCGGTCGGCAAGTGGGTAATACGAATCGCGGAATCGGTGGTGTTGACGTGCTGGCCCCCCGCACCGGAAGAGCGGAAGGTATCCACTTTCAGGTCAGCAGGATTGATGTCCGGCATGTCGGCCTCGGGCAGCTCAGGCATGGCTGCGACCGTACAGGCAGAAGTATGAATACGCCCCTGCGATTCGGTTTCAGGCACGCGTTGAACGCGGTGGCCACCGGACTCAAACTTCAGACGGCCGTAGGCACCCTCACCCGTAACGCGCGCAATCACCTCTTTGTATCCACCGTGCTCACCGTCGTTGGCACTGACAATTTCCACGCGCCAGCGGCGAGTCTCAGCATAACGGCTGTACATGCGGAACAGATCGCCGGCAAAGATTGCCGCTTCGTCGCCACCGGTGCCCGCTCGCACTTCAATAAAGCAGTTCCGCTCGTCATCCGGGTCTCGGGGCAACAGCAGCACTTGCAGTTGCTGCTCCAGCGCGTCCTCTTGCCCGCGCGCCTCTTTTAACTCTTCCTGCGCCATATCGCGCATTTCAGGATCGTCGAGCAGCATTTGGGCGGTTTCAATATCTTCTTGCACCTGCTGCCACTGACGAAAACATTTTGTGACGTCGGCAAGCTGCGCATACTCACGCGATAACGCCCGGAAACGATCCTGATCGGCGATCACGGTGGCGTCCCCCAGCATCGCTTCCACTTCTTCGTGGCGATCCTGTAAGGCTTCCAGCTTGGCAACAATAGAAGACTTCATTCGGCTTGTTTTACCTTGTTATCAGAGAAGGTGGGAAAACCTGGGCTACTCAAGGCCCAGGCTGTCACGCAGAAGTTGCAGGCGTTCATCATCGCCATCGCGGGCGGCTTGCTGCAAAGATTTGGTTGGTGCATGAATCAAACGGTTGGTGAGCTTATGCGCCAGCTCGCGTACAACGGCTTCGGCATCCGCACCGTTTTGCAACGCGGCCAGGGCACGACTCTCTAAATCGACACGCACGTCATTGGCCTGCGAACGGTATTCACGGATCGTTTCTGCCGCGGCCTGAGCGCGCAGCCATCCCATAAACTCACCGCTTTCCTGCACCACGATGGTTTCCGCCTGCACCGCGGCGGCTTTACGCTGCGCGAGGTTTTGCTCGATGATACTTTGTAAGTCATCAACGCTGTACAGATAGGCATTCGCCAGTTTGCCGACTTCCGGTTCAACATCGCGCGGTACGGCAATGTCCACCAGCAGCATGGGCTGATTACGACGGCGTTTCAGTGCGCGTTCTACCATGCCTTTGCCAATAATCGGCAGGGGGCTGGCGGTAGAACTGATAATGATATCGGCTTCCGCCAGACGTTCGTCGATGTCGCCAAGACCAATCACTTCGGCACCCACCTCTGCCGCCAATGCTTGCGCCCGCTCGCGGGTACGGTTGGCAATCATCAGGCTTTTCACTTTGTGCTCGCGCAGATGCCGTGCCACCAGTTCAATGGTTTCACCCGCGCCAACCAGCAGCACATTGACGGTAGAGAGCGATTCGAAGATTTGACGGGCCAGTGAACAGGCGGCAAAAGCCACGGAAACCGCGTTAGCGCCGATTTCCGTCTCGGTACGCACACGTTTGGCGACAGAGAAGGATTTCTGGAACATACGCTCCAGTTCGCTGCTTAATGCATGTTCACGCTGGGAATCGACAAAGGCTTTTTTGACCTGACCGAGAATTTGTGGCTCACCCAACACCAGTGAATCCAATCCGCTGGCCACGCGCATCAGGTGGCTCACCGCATCGTTATCGTGATGCCAGTACAGGCTTTTACGTACGTCATCAGCGCTGAGCTGATGGTAATCACACAGCCAGGTCACGAGCTGTTCGCGGATGTCTTCTTGCTCACCCACGCTGAGATACAGCTCGGTGCGGTTGCAGGTGGACAGCACCACGCCGCTCTGCACAGTCGGCTGTGAAAGCAGACTGTTGAGCGCCTGGTCGAGCGTGTCCGGCGAGAACGTCACGCGTTCGCGTAACGCGACAGGGGCCGTTTTGTGATTGATTCCGAGTGCCAGAAGCGTCATGGTGATTTGATCTAGTTGTCCCAATGTTGCCAGGGTTTTGTCGCGCATTCTACAAGATGCGACTGACCAAGAAAAGCCACACCGCACTTATGGTTGCAACAGGCTAGTGCTATTATGGCGCAAATTTAAGAGGATTTGCGCATTGACCCGGCAATCAGGGTTGGTTAGCGTGAGCGGTTACGCCGTAAAAAAGGGAGTTCTTCCATTGAATAGCATGACTTTCGCCCCTCGCCGTCTGGCTTTAAAACTGCTGCCGCTGGCAAGCCTGGTGCTCGCCGCCTGTAGCATTCATCAACCGACTGCGCCGGGTAAAAGCCCGGATTCCCCTCAGTGGCAAGCGCATCAGCAAGAAGTCAGTAAAATTACCCAGTTTCAGACTCGCGGTGCTTTTGCTTATCTCTCTGACAAGCAAAAGGTCTACGCCCGCTTTAACTGGCAACAAACCGCGCCTGACCGCTACCGCCTGCTGCTCACCAATCCACTGGGCAGTACCGAGTTACAGCTCGATGCGCAAGGTAATGTGGTGCAGTTAGTGGATAACAAAGGCAAGCGTTATACCAGTAATGACGCGGAGAAGATGATAAGCCAACTGACCGGCATGGATATCCCCTTGCAGAACCTACGTCAGTGGATGCTGGGCCTGCCAGGTGATGCGACCGATTATCAACTCGACAGCCAGTATCGCCTGACCCACGTCAATTATCGCCGTGACGACCAGCAGTGGCAGGTGAGCTATCAGGGCTATGATCAAAAACAGCAGCCTGCGTTACCTGCTAATCTGGAACTGAAACAGGGCGACCAGCGCATCAAACTGAAAATGGACAGCTGGACACTGAAATGATCACCACCTGGCCCTCTCCGGCAAAGCTCAACCTGTTTCTGTATATCACTGGCCGTCGTCCTGACGGCTACCATAATTTGCAGACGCTGTTCCAGTTTCTCAACTACGGTGACACGCTGACCATTGAGCCACAGCAGCACGGCGAGATTCGCTTACTAACGCCGGTGGCAGGCGTGGCGGATGCGGATAATCTCATCGTGCGCGCCGCCCAGTTGCTCAAGCAAAAAGCGCAGCAAGCTGGCGTTAAACCGGCCTGGTCCGGTGCGGATATCCGCATCAATAAAATTCTGCCGATGGGCGGTGGGCTGGGCGGCGGTTCCTCCAACGCGGCAACCGTTCTGGTGGCGCTGAACCACCTGTGGCAAACCGGTTTTGCGCTGATGGAGCTGGCAGACTGGGGCTTAACGCTGGGCGCGGATGTGCCGGTGTTTGTACAAGGGTATGCCGCCTTTGCCGAAGGCGTGGGTGAAGAGCTGGTGCCCGCCAGTCCCGCCGAAAAGTGGTATCTGGTGCTGCACCCTGGCGTGTCGATCAGTACGCCCGCGGTATTTGGCGATCCGGCCTTGCCACGGCACACTCCGGTGCGCGATTTCAGCACGCTGATGACCACGCCTTTCAGCAATGATTGTGAGTCAGTCGTAAGAAAACGTTTTCGCGAGGTTGATGCGCTCGTTTCCTGGCTGTTAGAATACGCGCCGTCACGCCTGACTGGCACAGGGGCTTGTGTGTTTGCCGAATTTGACACCGAGTCTGCTGCCCGTCATGTGTTTGAGCAAGCCCCGCAAGGGATGCATGGTTTTGTGGCGCAAGGCGTTAACGTCTCGCCACTCCATCGCACTTTGCAAGGGCATCCTGAGTTTGCGTGACAACGTCACCCTGTTCCAGACGTTGCACGTGACTCACTTTTTATACACCCGTATGAACGCTGTTCCCGGTGACGCCCGTAGCCGTAACAACAGTGTTCATTCTCTGGACGCAAGCCTGAGGTTCTACTCGTGCCTGATATGAAGCTTTTTGCTGGTAACGCCACCCCGGAACTAGCACAACGTATTGCCAACCGCCTTTACACCAGCCTGGGCGACGCCGCTGTCGGCCGCTTTAGCGATGGTGAAGTGAGCGTACAAATCAATGAAAATGTACGCGGTGGTGATATTTTCATCATCCAGTCCACCTGTGCGCCAACCAATGACAACCTGATGGAGCTGGTTGTGATGGTTGATGCGTTGCGTCGCGCTTCCGCTGGCCGTATCACGGCGGTCATCCCCTACTTTGGTTATGCGCGCCAGGATCGCCGTGTGCGTTCTGCTCGTGTGCCAATCACCGCGAAAGTGGTAGCGGATTTCCTCTCCAGCGTGGGTGTTGACCGTGTGTTGACGGTGGATCTGCACGCCGAGCAGATTCAGGGCTTCTTTGATGTCCCGGTAGATAACGTATTTGGTAGCCCAATCCTGCTGGAAGACATGCTGCAGATTGGCCTGGAAAACCCGATTGTGGTTTCTCCTGATATCGGCGGTGTGGTGCGTGCGCGTGCGATTGCCAAACTGCTGAATGACACCGACATGGCGATCATCGACAAACGTCGTCCGCGCGCTAACGTTTCCCAGGTGATGCATATCATCGGTGACGTTGCCGGTCGCGACTGCGTGCTGGTGGATGACATGATCGACACCGGTGGCACACTGTGCAAAGCGGCAGAAGCGTTAAAAGAGCGCGGCGCGAAACGCGTGTTTGCCTATGCCACACACGCGATCTTCTCCGGTAACGCAGTGGAAAACCTGCGCAATTCGGTTATCGATGAAGTGGTAGTTTGTGACACCATCCCGCTGTCTGATGAAATTAAAGCCCTGCCAAACGTGCGTACCTTAACGCTGTCTGGCATGCTGGCTGAGGCTATTCGTCGCATCAGCAACGAAGAGTCTATCTCGGCGATGTTCGAACATTAATCGCCTGCGGCGGGCGCTCTGCCCGCCGTTATTCCCTGCCCAAATCAATCTTCGCCACCACATAATCAATAAACACCCGCAGTTTAGGCAACACATGCCGGTTATCAGGCCACAGTAATGAAAACTGTCCGCGCTCTGTCATAAAGGCGTCCAACACGGGCTGTAAGGTTCCCTCGGCAATCTCCTGACGAACGGCAAAGTCGGGAACATAGATAATGCCCATCCCGCGCAAGGCTGCGGAAATCAAGGCTTCCATATTGTTAAACGCCATTTTGCTGGTCAGCATGATCTCAGAAGGCAACGGCTCACTGAGCGCCCAGGGTTTCAGCTGATGGGTGTTGGTAAAGCGGTAGAACAAGCAGTGATGCTGGCGCAGGCTGCTCACCTGTTCGGGCGTGCCGACGTCGCGCAAATACTGTGGCGACGCCACCAGGCGATAGCGGTAACTGCCAAGACGCCGCGCCCGTAAGCGAGAATCGGCGAACTCGCCGCTGCGCACCACGATATCAATGCCTTCGCCGACCATGTCCACCAGACGATCGTTAAAATCAAGATCCAACTCAATATCAGGATAACGCTGACGAAAATCCGGCAACAGCGGCAGGATCATACGATAGCCGATGGCCGGAAAACTGGCGCGTAATTTGCCGCGCGGGCTCTCCATCTGCCGGGATAACTCTTGTTCAGCCTGCTCCAGCTCATCAAGAATGCGTCGGCTGCGCGCATAAAACAGTTCCCCTTCCACCGTCAGACTCAGGCTGCGCGTACTGCGATTAAATAACGTCACGCCCAGTGCGCTCTCCAGGCGGCTAATGCTTTTACTCACTGCCGACGCGGACAGCCCCAGTTGATCGGCGGCGGTGACAAAACTGCCGGTTTGTACGGCATGCGTAAAGGCGGTTAAACCGGCAAGGCTATCGACACGGTTGATTCGTGACATACTATCATCTCTGAATGGCGTTACAGGGTCTTTAAAGCATATTCATGGCTTTTTATCCTGTCCAGCGTTCCCTTATCTGGAGTGCCAGCATGCCTTTTTCTTTTACCCCGCGTGAACGCGGCATCACCTTTACCGTTTGTCTGGCGGCGTTGATTTTGCCGCTCAGTTTTACCGCCGGCGTCACCGCCCTTCCCGCCATTGCGCAGGCACTGCCGGGTTCTCCGCTGCTGCTTAACGGCGTCACCAATGGCTTTATGTTGCTGTTTGGCAGTTTGTTGCTGGCGGCTGGCTCGCTGGCCGATCACTTTGGCCGCAAGCGTCTGTTTATGGCGGGGTTGATACTGTTTTTTATCAGCGCCCTTGCGTGCCTGCTGGTTCCTACGCTGCTGTGGCTCAATATTGCGCGTGCCGTGCAGGGCTGTGCGGCGGCGGCGGTATTAGCCGGGGGCAGCGCATCGCTCGCCAGCGCCCTCGCAGAGCCACAACGGTTACGGGCGTTTGCCCTGCTGGGCAGTTGTTTTGGCATTGGCCTTGCGCTCGGCCCACTGCTCAGCGGTAGCTTGCTCGATACCCTCGGCTGGCGAGGCATTTTTTTGCTGATCGCTCTGTTAGCGCTGGTGGCGGCGATAACAGGCAGACGTTTTTTACCGGAGAGCCGCCACCCAGCACCCGGTGCGGTCGATTATCCTGGCATGCTGCTGTTTTGTTCACTGCTTGGCACCCTGATCCCGGCGGTGATGTTGGCGGGACAACAGGGCTGGCAATCACCGTGGGTTATCCTGCTGTTGGCGTGCAGTGCAGCGCTGACCGTGGGCTTCATCTGGCGTGAACGGCGCGCAGCGTCCCCTCTTTTCGCGCTGGCCCTGTTACGCCATCGCCGCTTTCTGGGCGTGCAACTGTTGCCGATTGCCACCTGCTGCAGTTTTGTGATGTTGCTGGTACTGATGCCGCTGCGCCTGATGCGTATCGACGGCTATTCCCCCTTGCAAGCCGCTTTGTTACTGCTGGCGCTTTCGGCCCCCTTATTGGTGGTCCCCACCATCGCGGTCAAACTGAATCAGCGCGTATCGGCCGCCAGCCTGTGTGCGGCAGGCTTACTGATTGCCACTCTGGGTTTAGTGGGGCTGAGTTTTGTCAATCCCCACGTATCACCGCTCGCTACCCTCGCGGCGCTGGCCGTCATTGGCACTGGCAGCGCGTTGCCCTGGGGCTTGATGGATAATTTGTCTGTCAGTGTGGTGCCCCGCGATCACGCCGGTATGGCGGTGGGGATTTTCAGTACCGTGCGCGTCGCCAGTGAAGGCGTGATGTTGGCCATTGTGATGACGCTGCTATCGGGGCTTATGCATCTTCATCTGCCGCTTTCCAGCGCTGCCATGGCGCTGGCAACCGGCGATCTGCAACTGGCGCAGCGCCAATTGCCCGCATTCAGTGAAGCGACGCTGATCACTATTTATCAGCAGGCTTTCCAAATACTGTTATGGATTTTATCTGCCGTCACCCTGTTAGCCGCGGTGATTACTGCGCGTTGGCTGCAGGAAAAACCGCAGCCCTCTGCGGCCCTGACCTGCTCTTAATGGTAGAAACAAGGGGGAAATGCCGTGAATTCCCCCTTTTGAGCCAGTAGCTTTAATGGTATGTTGCTCGCATTATTATTTAGGAATTGTCTCAGCATTATGCTCGACGTTTATACACTATTCGTCTGCGAGCTCTACGTACTGATTTTTCTGAGTATTATCATGTTCTTTGCCTGGAAGGGTGCCCACTACGATCGCACATTGGGTTATCTGTCCGCCGCACTGGTAATAACCATCTTCTCAGTATTTTTCAGCAGTCTGCGCAGCTATGGTTTACAGTTTCTCCCGATCGCGCTGGCAAATATGTTGGTGATGCTGTCGTATGGGCTGCTGTATAACGCCTTTCGTGCTTTCACCGGTCGCCCTGCGGGCTACTTCGGTTTGATCGGCGCGGGCATCTGGGGCCTGCTCTGCCTGTGGCCCACCTTCTACTACTCGCTACCTTATCGCGTGCTGGTCAGTTGCCTGCTGTGCATCATCTATACTTCCGCCCTGCTGCGCGAGTTGTGGCGCATGCGCAGCGTGTTACAAACCACCTGGCTCCCTGCGCAACTGTTGCTGTGGATCCACCTGTTGTTTCACTTAGCGCGTATTTTTTTGGATTCCGCGATCCCCACTCGCCTGCACGGCGCGATTGGCGGCTCTAACTTCTCTATCTATGTGATTTTAGAATCTATCCTGTTTGTCATCGGCATCGCGTTTACCGTGCTGGCGATGGTCAATGAACGCACGCAAATCGAATACAAACGCGCCTCCTGGCTCGATCCGCTGACCGGTGTTTATAACCGTCGGGCCTTGTATGAGCAGGCTGAAAAGATGCGCCTGGATGCGCATCGACGCAATGAAGCCTTTAGCGTGTTGCTGTGCGACCTCGATCATTTCAAAAGCATCAACGACCGTTTTGGACACGATCAGGGCGACCGTGTGTTACAGGATTTTTGCCGTCTGGTAGAAACGAAATTGCCGGTCAGAAGTTGTTTTGCGCGCCTGGGCGGTGAGGAGTTTGCTGCCGTTATCAGCGGCGATGAGAGGCTGGCACATCAGGTGGCGGAGAATATTCGCAGCAGCGTGCCCGAATCGCTGCCAGACAATGTTTATTACTCGGTGAGTATTGGCGTCGCCAGCAGTCAACTGGCCAACGTCTACACGTTGGAAGAGTTGATGATGACCGCGGACAATGCGCTGTACCTTGCCAAAGCGAGCGGTCGTAATCGTGTCGAATATCGCCAACCCAAGAGCGCAGAGTCGGCTCTGCGCACTGTGACCGAGAACTAATGGCTGTGGTGTGACGTTTTGTCGTGATTACCCTGACGGCAACGCGGGCTGCCGTAGTGGCGTAACCAGTAGTAACGGTCACACACTTTTTCACGCCCGCTAATACGTGCACCGGCCAGCCACAGCATGGCACCGATAAAAATGCTCATCATGGCGCCGTGGGCGAGAAATTGTGGCAACTGCAGTTGCGGCAATTGATTCAAAATAGAATACGCGACGCCACCAATCATGGTGACTAATCCCAGCCCCATGAGAATATTACCCGATATCAGTGCGTTTTTACGTTTCATCACTCACCTCCCGTAAGCCTCACCATGCGGAAAACAGAACCGCTTTGACATTGAGTGTAGGAAATGTCCCTGCATTACGTTGCGGTGGCGATCACATTTATGGCTAAAAACCTGACATAACTTTACGCGTAACGGGCTGATTATATAGCTTTTATATGATTGCTTAGCGTGACTATTTTGCGAGCTACAGGACAACTTTGAATTGTGCTGCCCGGCACAGTAAACTAGCGCATTCTTTTGCAGTTTCAGGATATTACCGTGAGTGAAATTAAGCTGATTGTGGGTCTGGCGAATCCAGGCGCTGAATATGCCGCTACGCGCCACAACGCGGGTGCCTGGTATCTGGATTTGCTTGCCGAACGCCATAATCAATCGCTTAAAGAAGAGAGCAAGTTTTTTGGCTATACGGCTCGGCTCAATGTGGCAGGCCAGGATGTGCGCTTGCTGGTGCCCACCACCTTTATGAACCTCAGCGGGAAAGCGGTCGGCGCGATGGCCACGTTTTATCGCATTGCGCCAGAAGAGATTTTGGTGGCACACGATGAACTGGATTTACCGCCGGGCGTGGCGAAATTCAAACAAGGCGGCGGACACGGCGGTCACAATGGTCTGAAAGACATCATCAGCAAACTCGGTAACAACGCCAATTTCCACCGTCTGCGTATTGGTATCGGCCATCCTGGCGATCGGAATAAAGTGGTGGGATTTGTGCTCGGCAAACCGCCGGCCAGCGAGCAAACGCTGATCGACAATGCGGTTGATGAAGCCGCGCGCTGCACCGAAGTGTGGTTAAAAGAAGACAAAATCAAAGCCATGAACCGCTTGCACGCCTACAAAGCGTCCTGAAACCCAGCGGCCGAACCTCGGTTCGGCCGCCTCTGGTTTACTCGTCAGTGGCGACTTTGTAGTTCGGCGCATCCAGTTCATGGGTGCAGAACGGCCCGGCCTTTTTTAACAGGCCAATGCAATCTTCACTTAAGTGGCGCAAGCGCAGGGTTTTCCCGGCTTCCTGGTAGCGACTGCTTAATTTATCAATCGCCTCAACGCCGCTGGAATCCATCACCCGCGTGCGAGCAAAATCAATCACCACGGATTGGGGATCGTTCTGCGGATTGAACAGTTCAGCAAAGGCACTGGTGGAACCAAAAAACAGCGGCCCTTCCAGCTCATAGGTTTTTACACCTTCATCCTCTCGCGTGCGTACCACGGAAATATGCGCATGCTGCCAGGCGAACACCAACGCGGAGATGATGACGCCGATAATCACCGCCATCGCCAGGTCGGTAAAAATGGTCACCAGCGTGACGGCAATCATAATGACAGCATCGGATTTCGGCATATGCTTCAGGCGGCTGAGAGAACTCCACTCAAAGGTACGAATACAGACCACAAACATGATGCCCGCTAATGCCGCCACCGGCAGCAGCGCAATATATTCTGACAGACTGATCACAAACAGGATCAGCAACACCGCCCCGACTAAATTGGAGATGCGGCCACGCCCACCGGAGGTAAAGTTGATAATCGACTGACCGATCATGGCACAACCTGCAAAGCTGCCAAAGAAGCCACACAAGGTATTCCCCACCCCCTGCGCGATACATTCCTGATTACCCTTGCCTTTTTTACTGCCCATTTCATCCAGTACGGCCAGCGTCAGCAACGATTCGATAAGCCCCACCAGCGCAATGATCACCGAGTACGGCAGGACAATTTTCAGGGTTTCCAGCGTCAGAGGAACAGCGGGCAGATGAAAACTCGGCAAGGTTCCTGAAATATCCGCCAGGTCCCCCACCCGTTTGGTATCCAGACCAAACCCAATGGCGATTGCGCTGATCAGCAACAAGGCGGCCAGTGAACCCGGTATGACTTTGCTAAAGCGCGGGAAAATCCACACCACCGCCATCGCCAGCACAACCAGCGCATACATGGTTGGCCCCTGGTCTTTGATCATCGGGATTTGCGCCAACATGATGACGATCGCCAAACCGTTAACGAAGCCGTAAATCGCCGGTTGCGGCACCAGTCGAATAAATTTCCCCAGCCGCAGCAAGCCAATCGCTAACTGTAACAAGCCCGCCAAAATGGTCGCCACCAGCACATACTCATAGCCGTGCTGGGTAATCAAACTGATCAGCACCACGATTATCGATCCTGCTGCACCGGAGATCATGCCCGGTTTACCGCCCAGCATCGCGGTGACAATACCTATAATAAAAGCAGTGTGCAGACCAATCGTAGGCGATAAACCCGCGAGTAAAGAGAAAGCGGTTGCTTCTGGGATCAGCGCAACAGACACCACGGCCCCGGCGAGTACGTCATTTTTGACGTCGCGAGCCCTGAGATTGCTCAGGTTGAACATAGTTTTTCCATCTTGTTTTAAAATTAAGCGTGCTGCACCGTTCTTCGGGCACAGTCAGACGGCGTCAGAGAGACGCAAAGCAACGGACGTTGCTGAGGAAGGATGAAACTCAGGGCGGCGTAAGCAAGATGTGCAACATCTGCGGCAGTCTCCGTCAATTCTTTAGGATGCACAGTATCGGGAATTGCGTGCCAGATCTCAAGCGCGTCAGGCAGTGACCACCGATAAATCCGCGCCAATGCGGCGGCAATGTCGTGTATAATGCGCCAATATTTTCTGTATCTTCATCAGAGGATGTTTTAATTCTCTGATTTACAAGCGATTAAGGTGATTTAGTCATGGGATTTAAATGCGGTATCGTCGGCCTGCCAAACGTCGGCAAATCTACCCTGTTCAACGCACTGACCAAGGCAGGTATTGAAGCGGCTAACTTCCCGTTCTGTACCATTGAGCCAAACACCGGTGTGGTACCGATGCCTGATCCGCGTCTTGATAAGCTGGCGGAGATCGTTAAGCCACAACGCATTCTGCCCACCACCATGGAATTCGTCGACATTGCCGGTCTGGTGAAAGGCGCATCCAAAGGTGAAGGCCTGGGTAACCAATTCCTGACCAATATCCGCGAAACGGAAGCCATTGGTCACGTGGTTCGCTGCTTTGAAAACGACAACATCATTCACGTCGCAGGTAAAGTTGATCCGGCAGAAGACATTGATGTTATCAATACCGAGCTGGCGCTTTCCGATCTCGACACCTGTGAACGTGCGATTCAACGTATCCAAAAGAAAGCCAAAGGCGGCGATAAAGACGCGAAAATCGAGCTTTCTGCGCTGGAAAAATGTCTGCCACACCTGTCTGACGCTAAAATGCTGCGTGCGCTGAATCTGGATGCTGAAGAGAAAGCCGCAATTCGCTACCTGAGCTTCCTGACCCTGAAACCGACCATGTACATTGCTAACGTCAATGAAGACGGTTTCGAGAACAACCCGTATTTAGACAAAGTGCGTGCTATCGCTGAAGCAGAAGGCTCAGTTGTGGTTGCCGTCTGCGCGGCGGTGGAATCGGATATCGCTGAGTTAGACGATGCCGATCGCGACGAGTTTATGGCAGAGCTGGGCATTGAAGAGCCGGGTCTGAACCGCGTGATCCGCGCCGGTTATGCCCTACTCAACCTGCAAACCTATTTCACCGCCGGTGTAAAAGAAGTGCGTGCATGGACCATCCCCGTCGGCGCCACCGCACCGCAGGCTGCCGGTAAGATCCATACCGACTTTGAAAAAGGCTTTATCCGCGCACAAACCATCGCCTATGACGATTACATCACCTACAAAGGTGAACAAGGCGCGAAAGAAGCTGGCAAGATGCGTTCAGAAGGTAAAGAGTACATCGTGAAAGATGGCGATGTAATGAACTTCTTGTTTAACGTCTAAAGTAGCGTCTGTAGCCTTATGGGTTTTTGCTGAACCTAAAGGCAACAGAGTTAATTAATAAAAGCCAGTCAGTTGTTTAACTGACTGGCTTTACGCCATCACGTTCCCGCATTTTCAGCGCTACAATTTATCATTCGCATAACACGCCAGACGAAAAGCATCCAACATATCTACCGTTTTTTCGATATGCCGTCCGATCACTGCATTATCTTCATCCATATCCACCAGTTCCTCAAGAAAACGGAATTGTTCACTCAGTGTGACAATCCCCAGTCCACCTAAAGTCCCTGCCAGACGATGTAGTAAACGCCGAAGTTGCTCGCCATTCCCTTCCTGCCAAAAGTGTTGTAATGCGGCCAAATCCTTCGCCGTCTGCGTGAGAGCTTCGGTGACCAACTGCCGTTGGCTCAGGACATTATTTGGTATCACACGATTAAGTATCGCCATATCCACCCAATCTTTGGGCACCTGCGTGATCAGTGGCTTAATCTCTGTTGGTGCACGTGCCGCTTCCAGTGCACGTGCTAAGTTTTCTAATTCAAGTGGACGGAACAGGCATTCATTCATCCCGACAGCCAGACAACGCTCGCGCTCTGACGCCTGCGCGTTGGCGGTCAATCCGATGATTATCACTGCTTGCTGCTGCTCAGCTCGAATGCGAGAGGTCATTTCCGGGCCATCCATCACCGGCATGCTGCAGTCGGTAATAATCACATCCGGGTGATGTGTACGCCATGCCAGCAAGCCCGCTTCGCCGTTCTCCGCTTCCAGCGTGCGGTGATTAAGCAAGGCCAGCTGACGTGATAACAACAGCCGATTGGTCGGATGATCATCCACAATCAGCACTGTCATCGGCTCTACTGTGCCCATGATTAAAGTGTGCGGCTCAGACCCATCGCTGTTTACAGCCTGACGCGTCTGTACCGGAATACGGAGACGCAGCGTCGTGCCAATATCCGGGACACTTTTCAGCGAGATACTGCCCTGCATCAACTCCACCATTTCACGGCTAATCGACAGACCCAGTCCGGTGCCGGATCGGCCACTGTTTTCCGCCTGCTCAAACGGATTAAACACACGCTCCTGTGCCTCACGACTCATTCCGCGCCCAGTATCCGCCACGGTAATCTGCAACTCACCCGCTGCCTCCGCTGTGACGATTAATTCTGCACGGATGCTAATCTCACCCTTGTCGGTAAATTTAATGGCATTGCCCACCAGATTCGTTATCACCTGCCGCAGGCGGACATCGTCCACCAGGATCTCAAGCTCACCGCCAGCTAAGACACTATTCAGCTTTAATCCCTTTTGCCTTGCAAGGCTGGTAAACACCCTTGTGACCGGATTGATTACTTTCTCCAGCGCTATCCAACCCGGGCTGAGCGCCATATGACCCGCTTCGATTTTGGACATATCCAAAATGTCACCAATCAGATCCATCAGATTACGCGATGCTTCTCGCGCGGTGCGCGTCAGCTCACGATCGTTGCGTCCGTCAGGATTTGAGTCCTGCAACTCCAGTAGACCAATGATGGCACTGAGCGGTGTGCGAATTTCGTGGCTCATGGTGGCGAGAAACTGACTTTTACTGAGGTTGGCCGCTTCAGCACTTTCACGCGCCTGCGAAAGTTCATCGAGCAAGGTCAGGTATTCCGTGACGTCCTGCCAGCCCGCCAGCACACCATCCTCTTCGCCTTGGGTGTTGATATACGGCATCATCCAGTGCTGCACGTTGCGCACTGATTCACCATTCATCAGCGCGAAACGCTCATCTTTCGTTTCATGCACGCCCTCTTTGCCTGGCTGGCAGGCTAACCAGATGTCAGCCAGAGGATGACGGCGATCAAACAACGACAAGGTGAGTCGCTCGCGCAGCGCTGGGGTGAAGTAATGCTCGAAGGCCTTATTGGAATGAATAATGGTGCCATTATTATCCGCGACATAAACTGGACGCGGCGGGCTGTTGATCAAAAAGTCGCGAAAACGTAGCTGTTCATTCAACTGCTCGCTGGTGCGTTTGTTGCGGCGAATTTGGCGCCAGAGAATTAGTGCACATAGCACTGCGGCCGCCAGCAAGGCGACGGCGGCGATCACACCAATAACAAATTCCCGCTGATAGAAATTCCAGGTGCTGAATTCCGCCGCTGGCGTGCCTTGCCATCGCGTTAGTGTCCGGGTATAGAGCCCGGCTGGAATGGTGTTCATCACCTTAGTAAGAATGCCTTGAAGCTCAGGCTGATCGCGGCGAATACCAAAGGCAATAGCTGCATCGTTTGCTTTCAGTACACTAAAAATCTTTAATTGTTCGGCATTTAATCCCTGTATGATGTATTGACCACTGAGCAGCGTATTGACAGAGGCATCGACTTTTCCTTCCTTAACCCAATCCATGCCGATGGCAAAATTGCGTACCGGCACCAGTTGATAGTGAGGAAAGTGCTCGTGTAGCCAGGCATTAATTTCCTGACCTGGATTGATGGCAATGCGCGCGTCATTGGGCAATTTGTCGGTTTCTGTGCGCGTTACCAATACATGAGGTGACCAGGTAAAAGGCGGCGTAAACAAATAGGTTTCACGTCGTTCTCGGCTAACAATCATCGGCCCGGCCATCATCGCCTCACCGGACTTGAAGTGATCGGTTATGGAAGATAGACGATCTTCGACCACTGGATAAAAGTGCAAACCGGTTTTAATACTGATCAGATTGAGCACGTCCGGTGCGATACCAAGAAACGGATTATCGCGATTCTCGACCATAAATGGCGCATTCAGGGGCGAAACGATCACGCCAATACTGTGATGTTGTTTCAGCCACTCTTGCTCAGCGGCTGAGAACGACAATTTGGCAGCCAGAAAATGCTCCATATCATCTTTCTGCCACTGTGAAGAGACCTGATCACTGGTGGCAAGCGAGGAAAAGCTTTGCAGCGCGGCACGCAACGCGGCGGCCAGCTCAGGATCATGTTGACGCACAAAGAAGCGGTAATACTCAGCGGGTGCATCCACATTTGCGCTGATTTTTAGCATATTGATATAGTTGTGTTCAATCAGATAGTCCGCTTCACTGGCGGGCAGTACCGCGCGATCGCTTTCACCGAGCGCCACCGAAACCAGCATTTGTTGCGGCGAATTAAACCAGCGCGTTTTCGTATCCGGATGTACATCGATCAGATCGTTACGCAATATCGCCGTGACAGGTGTTGTACTGGGGTGAGGAACCCTGGCATCGTCTGGCTTGGCGCGGGTGATTTCTACAAATTGCGCCTGATACACATTCACGCTGATGGTATCAGGTGGAGTACGACTGAGACCCGGAGCCTGAAAGATCATATCGATCTTTTTTTTCTTTAACGCCACTGCTGCGCTGTCGAGGTCGGGGTAATATTCAGCCTGCACGCGTAGCCCGAGATTGTGCATGAGTGCCTGCAACAAATTTGGCATATAGCCACTGAGGTTTCCATTGGGATCGAGGCGAATCACTGGCGGACGAATTGGACCATAAATGCCGACCACTACATCACCCTTCATCCCCAACCAGCTCCATTCATGCTCAGAAAGCCCTTTAACATTGAACGTTAACGGGCTTGTTGTGATGACTTTGATTTTCTCTTCCGCTGCCGGCACCGCGATCGCAACCAATAACAGTAGTAAGGTAAGTGTGCGCGCTATCATGCTTAACTGATCTCATTGCGGCGGGTGAAATCCAGCATATCTTTCTGGTTACGCAGGCCTAATTTATCCATCAAACGCGCTTTATAGGTGCTAACCGTTTTATGGCTGATCCCCAAATGTTCTGCTATATCAATGATTTCAGTTCCAGCTGCCAAATATCTCAATACCTGAAATTCGCGAGAAGAGAGGGCGCGAATTTTGTCGCTGTCAGTCGCCGTTGAGATCGTTGGCACGCATTCACTAGTACGTTGAGGGAAATAGCTATAGCCGGACAAGACTGCGTGTATCGCGTAATTCAGATTATCCAGATGACTATTTTTACTAATATAACCATTGGCACCATAACGCATACTCTGCATCGCGTAATAATCAGCATTTTTACCGTTCATAATTATAACGGGCAGCATTATTTTTTTATCACGCATCGATTTTAGTATTTGTATACCATCTTTACCCGGCAAATCAATATCCAACACCAGCGCATCAGGACCATGCTTTTCAATTAGACTCAGCACTTTATATGCATCACCCGTTTCTGCAATGACTTTATGCCCGCTATTTTCAAGCAACATTCTAATGGCAACAACGGCCAAAGGATGATCATCAACAACCAAAAAGTTTGCCATCATTTTCCCAAAATAATTCTGCGCACCAAAATAATCATAGTATCTGCATTGAAAGATCGCGCAATAAAATTTCAAATGTCTAGTTTGAATATTTGAAGGTTAGATTGATAAAGACGGTTACACTGCACAAAAACCATCCTGAGAGAAAAACGTTACGATTTTTAATTATCAACGCCTTTCAGACTCATAATCAATCACCTTTTAAAGGTCATCTAATTCGGCTCAGAATTCCTTGAAACAACAAACACTCATGATTATCTCGCTGTACTCGTGGCCCAGTGCAGACGTGAGTACTTCTGACATTAAGTCTGTCATTTTTTTTTAAAGGTAAGAATCAGAGGGAGTGCGCGGCACTGTAAGCCATGGACTACATTTAGTTATTTTTCTCTTGCTGTGTTAACTTTTTATGAAACACCCGTTCAGCTTTGGAAGTCTGGTCTTCGGACTCTAAAATAAATTTTGCACATTAAGTTAAGGGAACATACTATTTATCAATGTCTTTCGCTACTGATTCATTCGGAATCCGCATGGCTACTTTCATTATTGTCGACGACCATCCTCTGGCGAGGTTAGCTATTCGTATGCTTCTTGAGAAAGAGGGTCACCGGGTTGTCGCTGAAACAGATGATGGTTCAGCGGTGATGGCTCTGGTTAAGCAACACCGAGCGGATGTGCTGGTCATGGATATTGACCTCCCCGGCATCGATGGTATTGAAGCAACTACCCTGCTGCGCTCAGCGGGCATAAAGATTCCCGTTGTGGTCATGAGCGGCAAAAATCCCGACTATTACACGCAACTCAGCATAAAAGCCGGAGCCAACGGCTTTATCAGTAAACAGAAGGATCTCTCTTATCTTACCCATGCGGTGAACGCCGTTTTTTCAGGTTACGGATATTTCCCCCTGCGCATGCATCATTCTGATGAGCCGTCTGACTCTGACTCAGAGAGACTAGGGTTGTTATCGCGGCGCGAATTTGAAGTGCTCAAGCATCTGGCTGACGGACGCGAAATTAGTAGCATTGCATCACTTATGCAACTCAGCAATAAAACCATTAGCACTTACAAGGCTCGTCTGATGGAAAAACTGGGTCTGAAAAACCAGCGTGACTTGCTGGAATTTACGCGACGGAACAATATTTCCTGAAACCCTGATTACACCCTAAGTCACTGATTATTATATAGCCCCCCCCCTTAATCTAAAGGATAACGCCAAGTTCAATCATCCTATAACCGTTATCGCAATTAGGATAAAGCCTACAGTCAGGCCGATGCCGTCTGATTTCACTTTAATAGCAGATCTCGTTTAATGTTGTTACCAAGACAGGGGGAGCTATGTTTACACTGGCAGTTATGGATAACGACAAATGTATTTCCTCGGGGATCGCTCAATATTTTAAAGACAGGCAGATTAACGTTAGAGTGATGACAAATGCCCAGGCAAGAGATGCCGTTAGTTTTGCTGCTAAATCAGATATTGTTATAAGTGAGCTGAGTGTATTCGGATGGGACGTGCAAGCTATTACAGAAATTTTTATTAAACTTCAATTAGTTTCACCCGCAACACGCTTAATTATCCTGACCGACCTCGATGAATCAGCTGTCATCAATTATATCTCTTCCTTATTACCCCGTGCACGAATACTGTCTAAACGCTGTGACATTCATCGCCTTGCCAGTGAAGTCTTTAGCTGTGCTGCTCAGGATGATAGTAAGCCGTTAAGTTTTAACCTCAAACCACCCAAAGACGCACTCACCGCCCGAGAGTTCCGCTTGCTGCGTTTTCTGGCATCAAACTCAAGCCTAACCGATATCGGGCATCTGCTTGACCTCAGTGTTAAAACGGTAAGTTATCATAAGAAAAACATAATGCGTAAGTTGAACTGCCAAACTTCAGTAGAATTACCTTCACGCCTGGCGCGTATGGGATATGGAATGAAAAAACGTCCTAATAAATGACGTAATGTTAATTAGCCGATGAGTACCACGCGAGGGAGGGGTCATTCTGGCAAGTGGATCACTCAGTCGTGCAGAGCTTGATGTTCTGCTTGCTGAAGATCCCTTTCATCAGTACGGGCTGGCAAACTATCATATCGTCGAATTCACACCTGTTAAATACCATCCGGCATTATCAGGCTTAATCTAGAAGATGTTTTTTAAACTATGTAGCCGAAGCTTTATCTTAAAGCCGCGCCTCATCCTCAGTTTCATTCAGAGATTTGTTTACCCTCTCCAGGGTAACAAATTACTCACCTGCTTCGCAGGCCAGCCCTGAATACCCCCGATGGCGTAACCTAACCACTCTTCAGGGCCAACGCCGTTCAGCCGAAAGGTACCAATCAGTGAATAGAGCACAGCAGCACGCTCACCAGCGCTGTCGAGGCCAGCGAACAGCCAGTTCTTCCGGCCTACAACCACACCCCGAAGTACATTCTCCACGATATTGTTATCTATTTCAGCCCAGCATTACCACAGTACAGGTTCAGCGCGTCCCATCACTTCAGCAAGTACGCGATAGCTTTTGACGTATCCGATTGGCGGGACAGCACCTTCATCTGCCGGGCTGCCGCGTATCTCCGCTTAGACGGCATACAACTCACCGATGCGCCTGAGCGCTTTGGGCGTGACGTTGGTCGGGGTAAGAAATTCGGACAGAAATGGAGAACGGTCTGAGTGTGACACTTACGCCTGGTCAGCCTGTGTAGAATCTGATTGAGATCAGTTCCGGCTTTGAAAGCTCATGGCCAGCTAGGGCTTTGAGCTTTAGTTCAGCCATTTGAGACTACCTGTTTCCGTGAGTTCGGGAACATTCCAAAAACACGCATAACACAATCTCTATTACAGACGATAAAAAAGGGAGGCTTTCGCCTCCCCAGTCGTACTACCAGATTAAAAAGAGCCTGTAGAGTAATTTTCAGGCCCACCGCACCGGTTATGGTGCGGCCCAACGCGTTAGAAGTTTACCTTCACACCAACAATAGCCTGGGTATCTGAGTAGGCTTTGTCGCCGATTTGCTGGCCGACGTTGCCCCACAGGTTTACGCTCGGGGTGATCTGCCCCTCCACGCCTACTTTCAGCTCGCCGATGTTGCGCGTGCCTTTCTGCGTCACCGTCACGCCGTTAAGCTGGCTGCCAAACTCCTTTGTATTGTGGATCCAGTTGGCCTCCACAAAGGGCTCGAACTCGCGCTGCTTTCCATCATCGATCATGTTGTGGCCTTTAATGAAGGCGCGCGCGCCTAAACGGGTCTGGATATTGCCATCACCTACGCCTTTCACGCGTGTGCCGTTGGCCTCGCTGATGTCGTCCGACTTCACGCCCATCCAGATAACCTGCGCCTGCGGTTGCACGTAGTAGCTCTCGCGTGCGTTCTTCTCGCCCACCTTCCAGGTGTAGCCGCTCTCAACGGAGGCGGTAATACCCTTGGACTTGTAGCTTTCTGCCGCCAGCGAGTCACCTTTCACAGTGTTATTGAACCAGCTGTACTGCGCCCAGGTGTCGACATACGCGCCGCTCTTCTCCTCATTGTCCTGTAGCCAAGTCGCGTAGACGCCGGTACTGTAACCGTTGATGCTCGCGTCCGCCTTCTGGCCCGTCAGATGGTTGCGGCTATTGCTCTGCTGGTTGCCATAGCCCGCCATTACGCCGAAGTGGAAGCGATCCGCACCGTCGCGGCTCCACTGAGCAAGGTCGCCACCCAGTTGCATTACGTAGCGGTTGGCCTGAGTCTTAAGCTGGCCGCTGCTGTCGCTCGAGCGTTGATGCCCACCAATATTACGCAGCCACATGCTGGTCACCTTATCCTCGCCGGTCAGCGCGTCCACATAGTGGGTCTCGCCGAGACGGTCGTGCAGACGGTTGGTGAACAAGTTGTTCGCCGCCGCCATGTTTGAGGCGTATGCGCCGGATTCAGGACGATAGACTTTTATAATCTCTTCCTTGCCGCCGCCCTCGCCTGTGCCCGGGCCTACCGGGCCGGTCAGGGTGTTGGTCAGGTACCAGTTGGCCGCTTTCGCCCCCTTGCCGCGCGTCAGGCGGTAGTCATACGCACCCGCCACGATGCGTCCATCCTGCACAAAGTTGCCGTCCGACTTCCCACCAACGGTAATCACCTCGATACCGTTAATCGTCTTCGCGCCGCTACCGCCCGCGTTATTCACGCTCACTTTTGTGCTGCCGCTGGTATTGCCGTCCACTATCAGTTTGTCAGTGACCGAGCCGTCGCCGCCCAGCGCGGTATTCAGCGTCAGGTGGCCGTTGTTGCCCACGTAGTCACCCGCCACGTGCAGGGTATTGCCCGCCGCGCCGCCGCTGCGGCCCACCGCCAACTCGCCGCCGTTGGCCAGACTGCCGCCCACAGTAAAGGCCACCGCGTCCGCTACCGCTCGCGCCGTCGGGCTCAGGCTGCCCAGCAGCAGGGTGCCGCTGTTGCTCACGCTGCCCGCAGTGCCGCCATAGCCGCCGAAGATCGCACCGGACGCTACGTTCACCTGACTGGAAGCCAGTGTCACATTACTGCCCGCGCTGCCCAGCTGCAGGCCGCCGCTGTTGACGTTGGTGTCGCCAGTGTACTGCGCCGCACGCTGGCTCAGGGACACTACGCCGCCACCGTTTTGGTTCAGCACGCCACCGCCGGTGATGGCGTTGTCCAACTGCCAGTTCCCCGCGCCCGCCAGGTTCAGGGTGCCCTCATTGCCAATGGCCGCCTTGCCCAGGCTCTGCTGGCCCACCGCCGTCAGGGATGAGCCGCTCTCAACCGCAAACTGTCCATCAAAGCCGTTGTTGTCGCCTAGCAGGATGACGTCGCTGGCCTGCGCTACGCTCGTTTCACCCGCACCGCTCAGGCTGTTGTAGAGGTTGCCCACTGCATCTTTCAGTGCCAGCAAGCCATTATTCACAATGCTACCCGTGCCGAGGCCAAGGGTGCTGTTCAGTTGCACGTCCGCACTGGAGGCGATAGTGGTGGTAGCCGACAGACCGGCATTGTCGCCGCTCACCGTCAAGGTGCCGCCGTTCACGTTCATAGCGCCCGCGCCGTGCAGGCCGCCGTCCACGGAACCACCGTTCGTGATGTCCAGCGCGCCGCCGTTGAGGTTAACCAGCGAGCCAGCGGCGGTGTTCAGCTTGCCCACGGTCTGGCGGTGACCGTTCATGTCAAAGCCTGTGCCCGCCGCCAGCGCCAGTTCAGAGGTCTGACCCAGCACGTTGTCGTTGTTCATTAGCAGGCCACCGCTGCGCACGTCGGTTTTGCCGGTATAGTCGTTGTTGAGGTTTGACAGTGACACGATCTCACCCACGCTGGTCGGTGCCGGTACGCCACCGCCTCCCCCGTCGCTCGCACCGCTGGTTGAACCGGCATCAATCGCCAGGTCACCTGCGCCGGTCAGCTTCGCACTCATGTCCGCCGCATTGCCGGTTTTGCCAAAGGCGCTCAGCACCAGGGCGTCCGCGTCGCGGGTCAGTAGCTCAAGCTCCGTCAGACCGTAGTTGACGTACAGGCCGTCCATCTCAGCGCCGCTGCTCAGGCGGTAGTCGTAGGTGGCATTCGCCACCGTTAGACCGCCCTGGGTGATCTGCGTGTGCAGCGCATCAGTGATGAGGTTGCCGTTTTGATCTTTGAGGAGCAAGTTGCCGCCCGCACCTGTTACGGTGCCGGTGCTGCCTGCCAGCTTCAGGCCGGTGCTGGCGTCGTCCTGCTCCAGCAACGACAGCGTACCCGGCGGCAGCACGGGATCATTCTTCACGGTGCCAGCGTTCACTTGCACAGTACCCGCACCGTTCAGATCTAACTGACCGTGAGTCAGGATGCTGCTCTTCGCCGATGTCTCGCCCGGCGTGCCGGTATTAAACGCCACAGTGCCGCCGTCAAACTTCAGACCGCCAATATGCTGCACGCCATCCGCCACGTTCACATGGCTGTCCTTGCCCGCCAGCAGGGTGGCGTTCGTCAGCGCCTGGGTGTTCACTCCGTCCAGGCCAAAAGTCGCGTCGCTCAGCGCCAAAGTACCGGTAAAGGCGTTGTTCGCGTTGTTCGCCGTGAAATCAAACGCGTTGCCGCCGGTGCTGGCCGCCAGGGTGCCCGCGCCGCTGAGGTGGCTGGCGAACGCCGTGTCCGCGTGCTCCGCCAGCACCAGAGTGCTGGTCGCGTCGATATTAAAGCCGGTACCGGTGCCGTCATCCTGTGCATCGCCGAGCGGCAGAAGAATGTTGTCCAGCGTCAGGGTTGAGCCGTGAGACAGCGCGATCTTCTCAAAGCCGGTCAGCATCGCCTGGCTCGCCACCTTCAGCACCGAGTTGTTCAGGTTCAAGGTGTCGCTGCCCGCACCTGCGTTCAGCGAAGTGAACAGGTCGGTCTCGGTCGCCTTGATGTCGTCGAGGTAGTAGTTGTCGTTGCCTGTGCCGCTGTTGATGTCGTTCGCAGTGCTGCCGCTCTTCAGGCGTACGGTATTGTTACCGTCGCTCAGGCTCACGTTGCCGGTGATATGGCCGCCCGCTGCATTAGTGAACGCCAGGTTGCTGCCTGTCGTTACGTTGATAGCCTGGCTATCTTTATCCGCCGTCTGGATGGTACCGCTGTTGATAAACTCGGTAACGTGGCCATTCGCCAAATCCACCACCGCGTGGGTGCCGGACTTCGAAGTTAGCACGCCGCTCTGCTCCACTTTCTCTGTGGTACCGCCCACCACCAGCGCAGCGCCGCCCGCAGCGTCCTTCACGTTCACGCTGGCACCGGACTTCACATCGCCGGTCAGGTTGGTGACGATCCCTTTACCGGATGCGCTGCTGACGTTGATCACCAGATCTTTCGAGCCGGACATATCCAGACTGTTAGTTGCTGTGCTGCCGTCCGCGTTCTGGAACAGCAGCCCGGTGCCGGTGCCGCCTACGTCAATCTGACCGGAGTTAACCGCTGCCATGCTGGCCGCGGTGCGCACGCCCGCGCCGCGATCGACGGAGATATGCGTGTTATCCAGCTTGATTCCGGCGAGCTCCGCTTTGTTCTCGATGGCATTGCCGGTGGCAACCGGATCCATCTCAATGGTGGCGTCCTTCACCGTCAGACCAGCCGCACCGGTATCCAGCAGGATGCCGTGCGCCGTGCCAGAGGCCATCACCTTGCCTTTCCCATCAAGCGCCAGGCTTGCACCGCTGCCCACACGGATAGCCGCCAGGCCGTCGGTGGCTTCAATATTGCTGGTGTTGGTGACGGTGGAGTTGGCACCGAGGATGTTCACGCCGGTTCCGTTGACTTTAATGCTGCCGCCGTTTTTCAGCGTGCCGCCGTCCACCAGCACGCCGGTGGTGTTAGCCGCTGTAAAATCGATGGTGCCTTGATGATCAAGGGTGCCGCCATTACGAGCAATGTAGCCAATCGCCCCTGCGGCAGCGTTGGTGCTGTCGAGCTTCGCGTGGCTGGTCAGCACCGCGGTGCCCACTTTAACCGGCGCGCTGCCCACGATATCGCTGTAATCGCCGTCGACAATCCCAGCGGTGCTGCCTGCACCAGAAAGGTTCAACACGGTTTTATCAGAAAGCGTGCCCTGCGCCGATCCGGACACCTTCACGCCGGTCGCACCCGCACCGCTCACATCAATTTGCATATTGCCGGTACCCAGCGTACTGGCTGGACCGGCTGCGCTGGTGACCAGCACTCCGGTGGCGTTTTTACCGCTGGCAATCACTTTCGAATTGCTGTCATCACCGTTGAAGCTGGCGCCCTGGTCAATACGGTAGAGGGTGGAATCTTCCGTTGAAGCATCCTGAGCGGTTGTGCTTTTATCCACCACTTTGGAACCCGCACCCGCCACGTAGTAGCCCGTCTGTTTTTTACCACCGGTAAAGTTCATCTGACCATTGGTGTCGATCACCAGGGTACCGCCCGCGCGGGCATGGGCACCGATGGCACCATCGCCAGCCAGATTAATTACTCCATTATTATTCGCCGTGGCTTTATTGCCATGAGCCCAGAGTCCGTAATTGGCGGTTTTGGTCACTGGGTCAACGCCCTGGCTAACAGTAATTGAACCATTGTTATCAACAATCGTGTCAGCAGTATCAGTGACATTGGAAATCGCCATCATCCCGACAGCATTAATGCCGTTCAGATTAATATTCCCACCCGCATTAATCACATGACTGGCTCCGCCCAGTGCAATCATGCCTGCATTTTGCAATGGTGCTGGTTTAACGACACGTCCTTCGATATTGATGGTGCCTTTATTCTCAACAGACGTTCCTACACCATTGGCAACAATGGCAATTCCCCCTTCAGTCTTGCTGCCAATCACCATTGAACCGTTGTTGGTAAACGATCCTTTTGCAATGGCTTCCACTAACCTGCTGTCCGGACTACTGGCATCGATATCATTTGAAGGTGAGTCAGTTTTGCGCTGTGCCTCTCGTCCCAAATACATCGTTCCATCGTTGATAAAGCTGGAAGTATCCATAGCGCGCACACCAATGGTGTACTTTCCGGCATAAATAGCATTACCAACGCGAGGAATAGCGGCAACGTTAATATTCCCGCTATTTACCATTACACTGTTACCAGAGAGACCTACACCCGTATTTGTGGCATAACTTCCATTCGGTGCGATATTGATCACTCCGTCATTATTAATAATGGAATCACTTGCAATAATAGCCATGTTATGCCCCGAAAATACAGGCATTGTATCGGTGTAACCACTGTCAGTTACGTATGTGTAACCGGTCAGTCCTGTATTGGTTCCTGCGTCAATCACACCGTTGTTATTAATCACCGATCTATTATTAGCCGAAATAACCGCAGTGCCAAAACTACTACTGGCAATGTGCCCTAACTCACCATCATTATTCAGCGTGGCTCCATCGACAAGGCGAACAATTGAAATATCGCTGTTGACCCCCTGTATAGAAGCGCCATTTGCAACGTTGATTACCGCACCCTGCCCCTGTCCCAGCAAATAGGCTACCCGCTGGTAGTTAATTTCCTGACGGGCGGCATCATCGGCAGCAATTGGCTTACTTTTGTAGTCCTGATAAATATAATAAGTCGTCGTGCCGTAAGCTTTCTGAAACTCCTTTGTATACTGCTCGGGTGTAATAATGTGATTTTTCACCGCAGCAATGAGCGCGCTGTTATAAGTGCGTAATTCATCAATATTACTAACATTTTGCTGGCCAATAGCACTGTTGAATTGACCCGTAAACTTATTTGAGAAACTCGCCAGGGCATTCGCGGGTATTTGTTCTTCAGGCTTTGCTTGATTACTGAAGTTGCCAAGATGGATAGCTGTTTTACTGTTGTAATTAATAGTCGCTGGATTAACAGCACTCGATGATTCAGCTTTGAATATTGAAGACGTAACGGAGGTACCAACAGCGCCCTTCAGATAGGCGGTCAGGCGGTTAGCAACATTATTAAACCAGGAAGGATCGCTTTTGTCTCCAACATCCACATCCAGAGCACCACCAGACTGTACCTGTATCAGATTACGATCAACATATTGCCCATCAGGCTGTACAGCATAGTTAATTTGCAATGTCTGGTCTTTAATTGGCTGCATATCAAGCTGTGCATTGTCGTAAGCTTTAAACGTCGCAGTATTCCCTGTGTCTGGATCGGTATACTCAACGCCAATCAGCTGGCCAGTTTTGAAATAGCCATCTTTAATGAAAGAGGTTCCATCTCCGGTAATATCGCCATCGCTTAAAGCCTCAGCAAAGGTTTTCCGGACTCTGGCACTATCACCAGAATGGATATTGCTCCAGTCGGAGGAAATCAGTGTGTCCTGTCCGGTGATTACTTTGCTGAAACCACCATCTTTTGAATCAAAAATATCCAGGCTTATATCCGCAGCATTGGCTCCGCCACCCAGCGCCATCAGTAAGCTGCCCAGCGTCATCATCCCTGCATTACGCACAGCCGAAACCGCAGTCGATTTATCACCGCTGCTGCTTTTAGTTTTCCCTTTGGTTAATTCAGACGTCACGTCGAAACGGTTTAAAAAGCTATTCCACTTCACGCGGAAGATCTTATTCATAGTCAGGCTCTCTTAAAAAAGGATGCAGAGGCCCGGCGCTATGAATAAAACACAACGCGTACATTTGGTGTCAGTAAACGATTACTGAATAAGTAAATGTTTTTTCCGGGCCTGATACTTATGGCGACAGGGGGTTCCTGTCAGCTTGAGAGGAATTTTCCCATGCAATTTAAGACCTAAACATCAGACAATCCTAAGCCACATGTAAGCCAGGGACTACAATTCACACACACCATTACATTTCAATAAGTTAAAGGGATTTTAAAATGCAATATTTTTGCAAAATAACACTTGAATATATTCAGGAGATGTCACTTCTTCCGTCCAACGACTTCACGCACCGACATCATAAAACTGGAAGTAAAAAAAAGGATTCGCCTGCAGAACCCATAAAACACTCTGATGGCGCCAGCTTTGTAAGCATCTGGCTGGTTTGAGAATCCAACGCCCGCGAATGCTACGTTGACCGATCATGATGGCTCGTGGAAAATTGGTTCTCAGGGCGGTTATCTGGCGGAAGGTGACTGGCCTGATTTTAATGACAAAACGCAATATCCGCTCACCCCACTGATGTTATAAACGGTGCAGTGACGCTATCGACAAAACTTAAGGATAAGTATGCCATTGTACGGAAAATCATTTCTGCTGATGTTGGCGCTGTTTTTCATCGCCGGGTGCGGGCCCAATGTCCGCTGGGTACAACCTCGTCCTACCAACGAACTGGTCGTGACAGCGCTAAAAGAAGCGCAGGAAATCCGCGATGTGAATGGAAAAGAAGTGAGTCTGGCGTCGCTGGGGTCACTGGATACTCTCGCCACAGATAAACAACAAGCCGACTTTTTTGTGGCAACCATTAATGCTGATCTTTCCCTGAGTACCAAAGGATTTACCCGCAATGCGTTGATGGTTGGATTACGCCGTCCTGAAGACTTTGCACGTGTGGGTATCATCAATAAGCCGACGATAGGGTTCGCTTTTGAATACAAAGGAAAGATTAAAGGCGCCACCTTCGCTACGCCCCACATGACCTACAGCGATGATTCGCGCGACATGATGATTCTGCATACCGAACCTTTGTCGCCGTTTACCGTTATTGTTCTGTATGAAGATGGCAGCCGGGCAGAGTTTGCTATTCACTCAAATAAAGTGCGTAAACAATTCGGTGGCGGCTTAGTTGCAACCCCAACAGACAGGTTTGACGGGAAGTTGTGGTTCGGTTTGGATAACTTCCGACATTATTACATTGGCCTGCCTTACGGCACGTAAGCCGCGACTGCAGTCAGCGTAACGCCTTACTCCTACAGCCTTCCCGCTTTTCACTCCCTCTGTTTGCGCCACGGTTTTCCCGGTGGCGCAGTACATTCAGCGCAATCAGTGGCATACTTGCCTGTACTGGCTACTGACCAACGTACGAACAGTCTCTTTATCCGAGGTAACCTAATCGTGAGTAAGCGTGTATTGCGTCGTCTGGCATTGACCGATGAGAGCCTGTCTAAACAACCTCTTTTTTGGCTGGTGATGCTTGGCCCACTTGCCTTGGCACTGCTGTTATGTCTGCCGCTGTGGTTCAATGCAGATGTCAGACTGCGCTTTACCCCCGCGGGCTACGATGATTTTCTCAACAGCTTTAAACTGCCGATTGGCGTTTGGTCGCTGTCCATTCCTTTGGTTGCCATCGTGGCGCATATGCACAGAACGTTGCAAACAGCCTCACAGCTCGACATTACCCGGCGGAAAAATACCTCTGACAGTTTTTTCTCTCATCACAAATACATCACTGAAGCGCTTTCCAAATTCCCCACCTATGTATTGCCTGGCCATACGGGGAATATTGAGAAAAAGATCACCGATCCTTATAAGCTCTATAATAATCTTTTTGAAAATGCCTCCTACGAAACAGGTGTCGATTTTAACGATACCGCTGAAAAATTGCAGGAAATTCAAGATGGATTACGCGCGATTACCGCCTCGTTATCCGCCATCAGAACCGGTTCCCCTTCACCTTTTGAGATAGCATCCGGCTATATTGAAGTACGAACGGCGTTAAATGATATCAACCGCATGTGTACTTTGAGCAGGGTGATTAAGAGCACTAACTTTCTCTATCTGTTTAAAGACCAACATAAGAAAATCACCCTTATTACGCCCTATCAAAATGAAGATGAACTCAAGCAGGAGTTGCGATTCAGTGTCGACCTTGTCTCTTCAATCTTCGGGCTGATGAATAAGCAGTTGGTGATTGATGACCTGCTGTTCTTTTATATGCAATCCAGCAACCCACGACATTATTATTTCGCATCGCTGTTTGAAAACACGGTGGAAACCGATGAGGCTGAGCAGTTCCGCCATGCATCGTCTACCTCACCCGCTTATCATGACGAAGAGGATGAGCACTATTTCATCCGCTTAAAGCATCGCTAACGCCTGTATTTAATCGCAATCATTGCGATGCAACGGGCCCTATTCATGCCCTTTCTGCACGCGTCGCGCATTTAAAATAGGCGCGATCGCCCTTTCGTTTACAGGTATACTTCCCCAAATTTTCAACCGGTTTAGTAACGACAATGACAAAACTCACCTTACAAGAGCAGATGCTGAAAGCGGGCTTAGTCACCAGCAAAAAGATGGCGAAAGTGCAGCGCACCGCCAAGAAATCCCGCGTTCAGGCGCGTGAAGCGCGTGAGGCCGTAGAAGAGAACAAAAAAGCCCAGCTTGAGCGCGATAAACAGCTTAGCGAAGAGCAGAAACAAGCCGTTTTGTCGAAAGAGTACAAAGCGCAGGTTAAACAACTGATTGAGATGAATAAGATCACGCCAGCCAAAGGCGATATCAGTTTTAACTTCACCGACAACAATCTGATTAAAAAGATCACCGTGGATAAGCTGACGCAAACGCAGCTGATCAACGGCCGCCTCGCCATTGCGCGCCTGATGCTGGATAGTAGCGGTGAGAGCCAGTACGCCATTATTCCTGCTGTCGTCGCAGACAAAATCGCGCAGCGTGATGCCCAGAGCATTGTTTTAAACAGCGCGTTAAGTCAGGAAGAGCAGGATGAAGACGATCCTTATGCGGATTTCAAAGTGCCTGATGATTTGATGTGGTAAAGGCCTTAAAACGCACTGGCATGCCGGGCGGCGATCGGTTCGCCGCTGACGGGATGACGAAAATCCAGCGCGCAGGCATGCAGCATTAAGCGTGGCGTTTGCTCGGTGCCTGGCCACAGGCGCCCACCATAGAGATCACAACCTACAATCGGGTGCCCCAGTTGCTGGCAATGCAGGCGTAATTGATGGGTGCGTCCGGTTTCCGGTGTCAGTTCCACCCGCGTTAACGGCAGCGGTGCCTGCATTTCCGTCTGCTGATAAAACCGCTCAACCACCCGATAGTGAGAACGTGCAGGTTTACCGCGTTCGGCGCAAATCGACATCAGCGGAAACAGCGCCGGATCTTTGGCAATCGGCGCATCAATCACCCCGCTGTCCTCCAGCACATGTCCACACAGCAATGCGCTATACCCTTTGGTCACCACACGCTGGCTGAACTGTTTACAAAGCGCGGCGTTAGTGGCTTTATCACGCGCCACCACCATCAAGCCCGAGGTGCCAAAATCAAGGCGATGCACCAGCGCGCAGCCGGGAAATTGCTGCACCAGCCGATAGTGTACCGAATCGCGATTTTGTGGATCCTTACCTGACAGGCTCAACAGTCCGCTCGGTTTGTTAATCAACAGCAAATACGCGTCCTGATAGAGGATGTCTATCTGCTCATAACAAGGTGGAGCAATAAAGGTATCGATAAGCCCAGACATACGACTGCCCGCAGGAAAAAGGAGGCGGATAATACCCCATTCCACGCGCGCTGGCGAATCAACGGCAGGGCCGGATACGGCGATATGGCGCTTGTGACTCGCCGGGGAGAAATTTATCGTCCAGACTTAAGTCAAAGGCGTAGTCTGTGCAGGCATTGTGTTTTACACTGCGCGCTGCAAAAACTGAGTAGATCAACGATTAGGTAGACAGCAATGGCGATGAACGGAACAATCACAACCTGGTTTAAAGACAAAGGTTTTGGATTTATCAAAGATGAAAACGGCGATAACCGCTATTTTCATGTGATTAAGGTCGCCAATCCGGAGTTGATCAAGAAAGATGCGGCGGTGACGTTCGAACCCACCACCAATAATAAAGGCTTATCCGCCTATGCCGTGAAAGTGGCGGCCGAAAGCAAATACCTGTATATCGCCGGCGAGCGTCTGAAACTCACCTCCATCAAATCCTATCTGGTTTACAGCGAGGAAGTGCCGGTGGAAAGCCGTATTGATAAAGAAAATACCGTGCTGTCCGTCGGCATTCTGATGAACAGTATTCGCCCGAAGTCTGAGGTGAAAAAGGATGAAGTGCGTTCACTGAAAAAGCTGGCGATTACCACCTTTCAGGGAACTACCTTGATCTTTTCGGAAGATGAAATTGACGTGGATGCCACGGTGAAAATGCTGAAGGTCTGAAGTCGACCCTGCTCTGGAGATACACAATGAGTCATGAACCTGCGCTGAAATATTTTGATATCGCGGATGAATATGCCACCGAGTCCGCCAAGCCTGTTAGCGAGGCAGAGCGCACGCCGCTGGCACACTACTTTGAACTGCTGCTGACGCGCCTGATGAATAACGAAGAAATCAGCGAAGCGGCGCAACATGAGATGGCAGCCGAGGCCAATATCGACGCACAGCGTATTGATGATATCGCTGAATTTCTGAATCGCTGGGGCAATGAGTAACCCGCACATCCCGGCTTAGTCATACCGCGCTTCTGATCTGTGCCGCCCTGCCCTTTAACGGGCCGGGCGGCACTGTTTTATCGCGATCAGCGCTGGTCGCTGCTGCCACACATTCTGATTTTTTCCGCCACAATCCGCTTCATCGCCTGCTTACCTGGCTCCATATATTCGCGTGGATCGTTAGCACGTGGATGTTCACTGAAGAAGGCTTTTACCGCATCAGAAAAAGCAATTTTTAGCTCGGTGGCGACATTCACTTTGCAAATGCCCAGCTCAATCGCTTGTCGCAGCATCGCTTCGGGAATACCTGATGCACCGTGCAGCACCAGCGGAATATCCACGCGCTCGCGGATTTGCGCCAGCCGGGTAAAGTCGAGTTTGGGCTCCCCCTGATACAAACCGTGCGCCGAACCAATCGCCACCGCCAATGAGTCAATCCCGGTGCGTCGAACATACTCTGCGGCTTTGTCGGGATCGGTAAAAAAGCTGTCTTTCTCCTCAACCACAATGTTGTCTTCCTGACCGCCCAGGCGACCTAACTCGGCTTCCACACTGGCATCGTAGCGGTGGCACAGGTTGACGACCTCGGTGACTTTCGCGATGTTTTGCTCGAAGGCACAGTGCGAAGCATCAATCATTACCGAGCGCACGCCCGCCTGTACTTTGGCTTCAATGTCACCAATCACTTCATGATGATCGAGGTGCAGGGCAATCGGCAGATCGTATTTACGGGCCGCCTGTTGGCAAATCGCCACCAAATAGTGCAGGCCCGCATAGTTATAGGTGCCCGTGGTACCGGCCATAATCACCGGTGAGCCCATTTCCGCCGCCGTTTCGGCAATCACCTGCACCGTTTCCAGGTTGTGAATATTAAACGCTGGCACGGCATAGCCGCCCCGCTGTGCTTTACGTAGCATGGCGTGATTAGAGACCAGATACATTGTTACCTCCTTCGGTGCCGGAGAAATCCAGCATAATCTTACCGTTCATCGGCTGACCTTGCAGTGCGCTGACCGCCTTTGCATAGCACGCTGCATCGCCCTGGTGCGCAATTAAGGCCGACAAGTTGATTTTTCCCTGCTCAAACAGGTGCGTGGCCTGTTGCCACTCCACGCCCGGCCACGCGCCGGAGTAGTTCATCCAACTGCCTAACACCTGTAATTCTTTACGCAAGATCAGTCCAAAAGTGGCACTGCTGAGCGAGAGATCGCGGTGCAGCGTGCCAATCAGGCCAATCTGTGCGCGTGGCCCGGCAAGCTGAATACAGAGTTCAACCGTTTGCGGGCTGCCTGCGGTTTCCAGAATCAGTTGGTCAAAGCACTGTGCGCTGAGCGCCTCGCGGATGTCGTCCGCCGTGCATTCGGCGCTGTTAAAGATGCGGTCGGCGCCCAGCTGCTGTGCCAGTTGCAGGCGCTGTGGGTTGATGTCGATAGCGATCACCGATCGCGCACCCAGCGCCTTGGCGCACTGCATGGCTAGCAAACCAATGGTGCCCGCACCGACAACCATCACGGTTTTATCGCGGCAACCTCCCGCCAACTCAAGGGTATGCAGACTCACGGTGACAGGCTCCAAAAACGCCCCTTCAACGGCAGACATTCCCGACGGCAGGCGAAACAGGTTGCGACGTGGCAGCGTGATAAATTCGCGGTTGCCACCGTCGCTGCGCGAGCCGATAAATTGATAATGCGGGCACTGCGACCACAACTGCCGTTGGCAGGCGGCGCAGGTGAAACAGGGTTGCAACGGCACACAGGCCACCCAGTCACCCGGTTGCAGATCGGTGATATCTGTACCGATACTCTCCACCTGCCCGCAGAACTCATGTCCTAGAGTAATCGGATAAAAGTGCGCGCCTTGATGGAAGATCCGTGGGATATCGGAACCACAGAGTCCCGAACAAACCACCTTTACCCGCACATCATCAGCAGCGTTCAGCGCAGGCACAGGCCTTTCTTCAACCGTCACGCGGCCTCCAGCGTGGATCACGACAGATTTCATTGACTACACTCCTGGCCAGGGGGATGGCTCCCCCCGCTTTATTTGGTTATGGAAGGACTTTCAGATAACGGAACGTTCGCGTCAGGCTGGGCGGCATCCGGTTGGCGCGCACGTCGCCAGGTCAGTACCACACCCAGTCCATACACGGCACCAATAACCACCAGCGCCGTCACGTTTTGCCACGTCAGCAGTTGGATAAGCAGATAGGTAAGCGGCGAGCCGCCCTGGTCCATTGACGCCACCTGGCCCCCGGCCTTGAGTGCGCCAGCGTTGGCCGCCAGTTGGGTATGCAAACCGATGGTTTGCGTCGCAATCCACAGCGTGATGCTCATGATAAGGATGCCGGAAATCAGCGTGCGGAACAGATTGCCCTGGTGCACCGCCACCGCCATCGCCACAAAGAAGCCGATGGTCGCCAAATCGCCAAACGGCAGCACTTTGTTGCCCGGCAGCAGTACGGCTACCAGCAGAGTCAGCGGGATAAACAGCAGGCTGGCAGAAACCACCGAGGTCTGTCCCAGTAACAGGGCAGGATCAAGGCCAATCAGAAACTCTTGTCCGCCAAACTTCGCCTGCAGCCGTTTACGCGCATGTTTCGCGATAGGATTCAGACCATCCATAATCGGCTTGATCACGCGCGGCATCAGCAGCATCACGGCACCGGTTTTGACCCCCAGTTGCAGCACGCCTTTCAGGTCATAGTGCGCCAGCAAGCCGATCACAATGCCCATGATAAAGCCAACCGTCACCGGTTCCCCGAACGCGCCAAAGCGTTTCTGTACGTCATCAGCACTGAAATGGATCCGCCGCAGACCGGGTGTTTTTTCAATCAGGGTGTCGACCAGTACCGCAATCGGCCCCATATAGGCTGAGGTTCCATGCGGCACCGCAATACCCTCAAGCTGAAAGAAATTGCGGGTATCGCGGGAAAACCAATCCCCCAACTTGTAGACAAAGGCCGCGTGGATCATCACACCCAGAATGCCCAGCCAGTAAGAGCCGGTGGCAATGTGTACAAAGGCACCGGTAAACGTCATGTGCCAGATGTTCCAGATATCGACATTGACCACGCGCGTCAGGCGGGCAATCAACATCAAAATATTGACGCCAATCGCCACCGGAATGGCGACCAGTGCCATCTGGGACGCCCAGGTCATGGGAGAAGAGCCCGGCCAGCCAACATCGACCACTTCCAGGCCGATTTGAAAGTTTTCAGCCATCGCCTTCGCGGCTGGCCCAATCGATTCCAGCATCAGGCCAATCACCAACCCAATGCCGACAAAGCCAATACCGATGTGCAAGCCCGATTTAAACGCATCACCGATTTTCATGCCAAGGCACACTGAAAAAAGGATGATCACCATCGGCAGCATAACGGTAGGGCCGAGATCAAGGATGTAGCGCATCACTTCAGTAAACATTGTTTTACCCCTGAAGAATGGTCAGGATCTTCTCGCGCAGGGCATCGGCGCCTACGCCAGAAATAAAGGGCATACCGTGCACCACCGGAATATCACCAAACGGGCGATCAACCCGTGCCGTGGTACAAATCAGGTCAACACCGTCCATATAGGTCTCGATTTCATTGACCCGGCATTGCACCAGTTCCACCGTGATATGGTTTTCATCACACAGCTCTTTGATTTCTTCCGCCGCCATGGTGGAGGTCGCCACCGCGCCGCCACAGGCAACAATTACTTTGCATTTCATTTTTTTATCTCCGCGTGTAGGGACAGATGTCTGTTGCGATCAGGCAGCAGGCGCGTAGAGCCGCTGGTTAAAACACGCCGCCAACGCACCGGCAGGCGCACTGAGCAAACTCTCGATGCATTCTGGTTGCTGTAATTGACTGAACAGCGTGCGCAACAGGGTGATTTGCTGCTGCGGGTGGGTCACCACCAGGGCAATGATCAGTTCTGCTGCAACCTGCTCATCGTCGTCAGCCTGCTGAAATTTAACCGCTTTTTCAGGACGAATCAGATAGATAGCCGGTTCGATAGCGTGTTGCGCTTCGCAATGAGGAATGGCAACCGCGTGCCCCTCCAGTGCAATCCCGGTGGGATACGTCGCCTCACGGGCCAGCAACGCGGCAGGATAAGAGGCGTGACAAATCCCCTCCTCGACCATGCGCGCGCCAATGTGCTGTAGCACTTCATGGGCGCTGTTAAAGTGCTGGCCGGTTGAAACCATAAGACGGGTGTTATGCATGGTCCACCTCTTCATGTAGGGCGTGTTCGGGTTCACAGCCATAGGCGTAATCGCGCAGCACATCCTGAATTTTGTCGATAATCAGCGCCTGCGCCTGTGCGGGCAGTTGGTTGCTTAGCACGCGATCAAACTGCTTAGGCAGATACTGACTCAACAAGCCCAGCGGAATTTGAACGTGCTGAAAGTTGCTCATTAGCGTGGTAAACGCGCTGTTTATCCGTTCATGCGGCCAGTAGTAGCGAATGCGATCTGACAAGCTGTAGTGGATATCCACCTGCGACTGAGAAAACGTGGGCCGGTAATATTTTTTCCAGTAACCGGGCTCATCCAGCATGACCTGGTCGATAACGGCCAGAATGTGGCTCCTCTTTTCAGGTGCCACCAGCACGTTTTCGATTTCCGCTAGCGCAAAAATGGCTTCCCGCAGCGCAAATGTCAGCGCCGGGCCGACTTTGAGAATGGCGAAATGGTCTTTTACCAGCGCGCGATAGGCCGAGCGCGTTTGATAATCCGTTGAGTGTGCTTCATAGACCACCGGCGTTGTTTCGATAAACGCACTGAGTTCACGTGCTGCCGCAGGCTGATAGTGAATAACACTGCTGTGGTCGAATTCCACGCCCGGTTGCACCACCAGACCGATAATGCGTTCAATTGCCGCATCCAGTCCGGCCGCGCGAAACGCCGCATAATGAATGTTCAGCGTGTGAGCGGCATCTTCTGGTCGCGTGACATGCACGACATGAATGGCGGCAGCCTCACCGCCGGGTACGGGCACCTCGGTACCAATGACGTAGGTTAACTGCGCTTTCTGCTGCGCCGTGGCCGTTTGCTCTGCAACGCTGCACAGATCTGCGGCGCGCGCAGCCACCACCTCGGGCGCTAACGGCACCGGGTCATCTGCACAGGACATTGAGGTATCAAGATGGATCTTGCTAAAACCGGCCTGCACATATTCAGCGATCAGTACGCGTGATTTCGCCATCGCCTCGGCGGCAGTTTCCTGTTGCCAGCAATTTGGGCCCAGATGATCGCCCCCTAAAATCAGCCGCTCCGTTGGGAAACCCATTTGCTGTGCGATGGCCTGCACATAGTCACGAAAAGCCGCCGGGCGCATACCGGTATAGCCGCCGAATTGATTGACCTGATTCGAGGTGGCTTCAATCAGCACCTTGCGGCGACTGTGCAGATCAAAACGTAACGCAGCTTCAATAACCAGTGGATGAGCAGAACAGACGGAACAGATGCCACTGTCTTGCCCCTGTTTGTGTTGTTGAATGATGTTTTTCATAACGTCCTCCGATGTCTGCGTAAAACATCGATCTTTTTCGTATTTAGTACAAATGCTTTCTTTTTAGAATGTGATCGCGATCCTTATATTTATGAATTAACCCATATCCTTTCGAATCCTTTCCCTTGCCTTTTCTGAATAACAGCACAACAACGTGCAATCATCCCGCTGTTTTTATTGATTTAAATCACCAGACGCGCGGAAAGCACGGTTGCGTAAGCCGCATTGACGTCACATTTCGGCTTATATTGTTTTACTTTCTTTTGTTTACGTTTTAGGATCGCCCTCCTGAGCCTAAGGAGGGCGGATGAATACGTTCGAGCGCAGAAAGAAAATTGTTGAGATGGTGAATGAGACGGGTAGCCAACTGGTAAATGATATTGCTGCTCAGCTCGGCGTGACTGAAGTCACCGTGCGTGCCGACCTTCGTTTGCTGGAAGAGCAGCAGCTTTTGGCTCGCTTTCATGGCGGTGCTGCGCGAATAGCCGTTTCACCGGGGCATACGCCAGCTGAAGCCCAGACCGAAGAAGTCAGTTTGACCGACAGATATGCGTTGGCCGCTGATCCGAAAAGACGCATCGCTATTCAGGCGGCTGCCATGGTGCGTGAAGGCGATACCCTGATTTTAGACAGCGGCAGCACCACTAAGCTGCTGGCCGAAGAACTGGCCGTGATGCGCAACATCACGGTGATCACCAACAGCCTCCCCGCCGCGGGCGTGCTGGCGACCAATGCGGATATCACTTTGGTGGTGTGTGGCGGCACGTTGCGCCATAAAACCGTTTCACTTCACGGCAGCATTGCGGAATTTGCACTGAAAGGGGTTTCCGCTGACATTATGTTTGTCGGGGTTGATGGTCTGGACTGTGAGACCGGCATTACCACCTTTAATGAGGGCTATGCCATCAGTGGTGCAATGGCGGCAGCAGCGCAAAAAGTAGTGGTATTAACCGACGCATCAAAGTTCAGTCGCAAAGGGTTTAATGTGGTGCTGCCGATTGAAAAAATCGATGTGATCATTACTGACAGTGAGGCACCTGCGGTTGACGTAAGCCGACTGCGGAAAATGGGCAAAACAGTGATTATTGCCTGAACCTGCGCATCCATTGTGGCTATCAGCAGGATACCGTTGCCAACGCTATCCTGCCGCTTACAGCGCATACGCCCTGCGTGAGAGAAAACGTTTTTACTCGTTAACGGGGTGATGACGTATAATACGGCGTCTGGAATACCCCTCATGGATGAGACGTTATGGCACTTTATCTTTCTCTGTTAGCATTTTTATCAGTTCCTTTCTTTCACCTGCCGATAAAGCACGCTGTGGTTTCCGTTGCCCTGCTGGTGGTTATTACCCTAACGATTAAATTTTTTAAACTAAAATACCACGCCTTTTTTTATATGCTCCAACTCAGCGGGTCTTTTGGCGTCGTGGTACTAAGTTACCAGACATATGGATTACCGATGAGCATCGTGGCTTTCATCGTCAGCGCTGGCCTTATTATTCTTGCGACACCGGCAACCAACAAATTAGATGTGCCCCCTGCGCCCACCTTATCTTCCCATGCTGCCGATCCGGAGTTGTCTGATATTGCCGATATTAAGGCCGAGATTACCACAGGTGATATTTCCCCTCTTGGTATGAATATAAAATATCCGCAGGGAATGTATACGCACATTACTCAACTGGCTCCGCCAGCCCATATCGCGCCCTTAAGCTGGAATAAGGCTTTTATTATAAAACTGCAGATAAAAACCGAGGCAATTAGCCAACTTAGTCACGCGATGATCAGTGAAGCGCATATCCGACACCCTTTCCCTGCAACCCTATATGCTTTTTATGACCGCGAACAGGACATTAAAGGCTTTCAATGCCATGACATCAGCGTTTATTTCAAGAGTGAAGTATTGTGTGCGATACGGATTATTGAACTGAGCCTGCGCGGAAACGAAATGTATCGTCTCGCGCTTGAAACCCCCGCCCAGTTGATCTACTTAGATAAGTTTATTGATCATACGACGAAAGCCGATATTCAATTGCATACGCTGGCCATTTCATTAGCCAGCGTCTGGCAATTACCGCTTAGGCTTGAGCATCAAAACCTGAATTGACGGGCACAGATAGCCTTTAGGCAGCGATATGCACGCGCTTTTTAATATCCTTGAGAAACAGCGTGATGGTGAATGTCATCATCACCAACAGAGACCATGCCCCCCACTTCCCGACATGGACCGTGGCCCAGGCACCCAACTGGTTGGGATAGCGCCAGACACCAAAAAATGTGCCCAGATTCTCGGCCAGCCAAATAAAGAAACCTATCAGTAAAAACGCCACCAGCAAGGGCATGCGAAACGGCCTGTCATACGGCGTAAACACCACCACTGAACGCCCGTACAACCCGAGCGCAACACAGGCAATATACCAACGATAGTCACCGATATAGTGATGGGTGAAGAAGTTGGCGTAGAGCGCAATAGAGAGCAAGACCGCATAAAGTATCGGGGGATGATGGCGGATTTTCAGATCCATGAGCCGCCAACACTGAATGATATAACTGCCGACCGCCGCATACATAAATCCACTAAACAGGGGGACACCGCCCAGTTTGCTCCATCCGGCTTCGGGATAGTGCCATGAACCTATTGCTGAGGATGTTTTGAAAAGCTCCAGCGCAAAACCCAGCACATGAAACAGCGTAATGGCTTTTAGCTCATCCCAACTTTCCAGCCGTGAAACCACCATAACCAGTTGAATGGAGAGTGCGATAATCAGCAGAATATCGTAACGGGCAACCCCCAGTATGCCCGCGCGTGGGATGCAAAACATGGCGATAAAAAACACCCCGGCAAACAGGCACGCGCGCGCCTCTTTAATGCCAAACCATAAGAATTCGATTCCCCAGCGGCGTGGCCCCTGCACCCTTAACGCCGGAGGATGCATCAGAAAGTTGTCAAAACGGTTGTGCACGTAAAATTCCCTTTTAGATTGAAATGCTGTGGACTCACACTCCAGCGGCTGACCCGAAATCCTGTTTCAGGTCAGCGCACGGGTTTATTGCGTGACGAAGGCGTTCATTTTCTCGATAACCTGCTGTTTGTCCAGCGCGGGCCGCCAGTCAATGCCCATCTCGAAGGTTTTCAGGCAGGCATCCAATTGTTCTAATAATGCCACATCGTCATGCACGCAGAATATAAACGCATTTTCAAATGGCCAGAGGTCCACTATTCTTAATTTTTCTGGTGCGAGAAAATGATTAATATATTCAAACCAGGGAACGGAATAGGTTATTTCAATCGGTTCAATGGTTACTTTAGACCAGTCTATTTTTTCAATTAATGAATAAATAAAATCTGCAGGTTCTTCCGAAAAGGTTATCTCTGATAACACTTTGAGTTCAGGCACATGCCCAAAATATTCCTTCCACTCCTCATAGACCATCAAGCCTTGCTCACTGAGGTGCTCATACATCCAGTCCACGATACTGATTTGATCGGTTGCAGCAGGAAGATTGGCATATAACGGCGCGGTATTTAATTCAGGTACGCACTTTCCCAGAATACTGATTAACGTATCCATTCTTTCCATTTGTGGCGGTATCCTTCTTTTTAATTTGTCGAAGCGATGTGCGTTTTCATTATGCACATCAACAATCAGATGACTATCAGCGCCGTTTTTTTGTTGTACAGCGTCAACATTAAAAAAACCAGGCATCTGCCAGCGGATAAGAATCTTACTGAAACATTCAGCCTGCTAATGCTATCGCGATACTCTCGCCGCCCCATCTGATCTGTTTCGCGTTCTCACGATAAGCCAGAAAAATCACCGCGGCGTTTACGCTTTACGGTTACATTTTAATAACTTTTAATGGCGAGTAGACTCACGCATAATACATTTTTTCATCGCATCGGAATATTTTTATGTCTCACTCACGCTTTACATTTACGCTTTCACTGGTCAGCGGCTTACTTATTTCCGTGGCCCTACCGACTCAGGCAAATACAGATAATTCTGGTGCGCCAATCATTATTCAGGGTGCTATGCCTGTAGAAGCGGAGCATTTTGCCGCGAAGCTCGATAATGTTAAAGAAGAGCATATTGGCGGGTGGCGCTTCTGGAAAGGGACCGTGGACGGCTACCCGGTGGTGGTCTCTGAGACATTAAAAGGGATGTCGAATGTGGCGGCAGCCACCTCCATTGCGGCACTGGAATTCAAGCCGAAAGCCATTATTAATCAGGGCACCGCAGGTGGGCACGATCCAGCACTGAATGTGTATGACATCGTGGTCGGAAAATACTCGGTAAACCTGGGCGCGTTCAAAACGCCGCATAAGCAACCCGGCGAAGGCAGTAACTCGGTGGAGTGGAAACCCATGGATCTGCTAGCCTCCAAAGGCAGCGCAGGTGAAGATAAAAACGCCCATAGCATTCGCCAGTTTGCCGCCGACCCGCAACTGCTGAAAGCCGCCGATCAGGCCGTTGCTGGCTATCAGAAAGGCAAAGTGGTGTCTGGGGTGATTGGCTCCGCTGATGTCTGGAACAGCGAGCTTGACCGCATTCGCTTCTTCCATCAGCAATTCAACACCTCGGTGGAAGAGATGGAAACCGCCTCTGCGGCGCAAATTGCCGCGCAGTTTGCCATTCCTTTTGTCGGTATCCGCGTGTTATCTAACAACATTACCAACAATGGCAAATATGACGCGCAAACCGGTATTGCCTGTCAGGATTACGTCTACGATGTGTTAAAGGCCTACATCAAAGACATCAAAACCGCGCAAAAATAAAAAACAACGCAGTAAGTGTTATCCACTTACTGCGTTTTATCTCTGCCTGCGCGCTCACTGCACGCTGCTACGATGACAACGTAAAGATCGCGTTATCGCGGCTGACGGCCAAGCCATTAATGTAGAGTTGGCGGTGCTCATTGGCAGGCAGTGAGATGTTCAATGCTTGCCAGGCCGGTTGGAAATGCCCTTCTCGCGTAAAGGTGATGCGTAGTGTATCCGCATCGCAAGCCAGTTCCCACTGTAGCCACAGCGCATTCCCTTGCTGATAACGCCAGGACTCACCGTCATCTTCAAACAGCATCCCCTTGCAGACACCGTTGCCTTTCAGCGGATACAGTTGCAGCTCGCGCCGATCGTCTGCCGCCGCATCAACATGGCGTAAACGCTGGCTCAGCGGTAAACCGGCACCTGCACGCACCAGCATCGGCTGCTGCTCAAGCGGGGCATCCAGCGTGACCCATTGCCCACCGCTGTACCACTGCTGCGTTGCAAAGTCATACCATCCCGTGGTGTTATCGGGCAGCCACAGGCGGCGTGTGCGCTGTCCGGCTTCCACCACACTGGCCACCAGCAAATCGCGACCCAGCATAAACTCATCACACTCCGCAAACGTTTGTGCATCCTGCTCATGATCCAGGAATGTGGGGCGCAGCATAGGTTCATCATCGGCATGTGCCTGCCACAGCAAGGTGTACAAATAAGGCAGCAAGCGATAGCGCAGCTCAATTGCCGCACGCACCGCAGGCGTCGCTGATGGGTACATCCAGGGCTCATTCACCGTGTGATCGTCATTCCACGAGTGGATAGTGAAACGCGGATGCATCACACCGTTTTGTACCCAACGCACAAAGAGTTCAGCATCCGGTTTATCACCCGAGAAGCCGCCAACATCGTGTCCCACATTGTACAGACCCGACAGACTCATCCCCAATCCCATGCGGATGTTATAGCGCAACGTGGTCCAGTTGGTGCGGTTATCCCCGCTCCAGGTTTGCACATAACGTTGCATACCGGCGCAACCGGAACGCGAGATCAAGAACGGGCGCTTTTCGGGTGCGAAGGCCTGCTGTGCTTCCATTGAGGCACGCATCATTAACAGCGGCATCACCGGGCGAATATGCTTGATGGCGATCGGTTGTCCAAACCCGTGACAACGCGCCTCTCCATCCCACACTTCATATTCGTTGTTGTCATTCCAGGTGGAGCCAATGCCCTTCTCCAGCAGTTGCTGGGTGACATTCTGTTTCCACCAATTCACGGTCTGCGGATGGGTAAAATCGAGGTGAGAACCTTCATCATCCCAAAACACGGAGCGCTCTGGCTGATCCTGCTCGGAATCACGGATAAACAGCCCCTGCTCAGCCACTTCCGCATAGCGCGGGTGGTCTTGCAGCAGGCACGGCTTGATGTTAGCCGCCAAACGCATACCTGCATCCAGAAACGCCTGACTCATCACCTTTGGCTGGGGCACCTTGTCGGTGTTCCAGTTAAAGACGTAACGCTTATTGTTAATGGAGGTATAGCCAGATGACAGCTGGAACGAATCACAGGGGATCGCATGCTCTTCACACAGACGAATAAAATTCATCAGTTGATGCTGAGCATCCGGCGCATCGGTGTAATGCATGGTAGAGCCGCTGTAGCCAAGACTCCACTTGGGACCAAACAGCGTCTTGCCGGTAAGCCGCACAAACGCCTTGGTCACATCCAACACCTGCTTGCCGGTAAACAGGTAGTAATCGATGTCTCCGCTTTCGGCCTGCCAGCGGCGATAGGGTTTGTGGTAGTTATCCAGCTCATTGCCTAAATCAAACCAACTGCTGCTCAGGTTGTCGTAATACAGACCAAAACTCACCTCATTGCGGCGTGTGATGGTAAAGGGAACATGTTTATAGAGTGGATCGGTCGAATGGGCGTTATACCCCATGGCATCCAGATTACGCATTTCATAACGCTTGCCATTACGCTGCAAATCACCGGCTTTTTCACCTAAACCGTAGTAGCGATCGTCGGGCTGACGGCACTGGTAGTGCGCAACGCCGTCACCGTGCGCATTCAACAAATAGGCACTGGTCGCACGGTCAGCGGCCAGCAGTTGCCATTCACCTTGTGCATTGCGATAGTGCCACTCCAGCGCCAGGGGTTGACGCACCGTGACCCGCAGTTGTTCGGTGGCAACGATCAGCGCATCCCCCTCTTCACGCAACGTAAAGCCCGGCAGCGAAAATCCGCTCAGGTCATCGCGTTGACGCCCTTCCCAGGGAACATCGCTGTCCGGTGCGATACTCCAGGTGCGGTCCAGCGAAAACTGGCCCTGACGTTTAAGGGCCACCCGAAACAGGGTCGGCTCCAGTACGTACAGGCATAACACATGCTGCCCGTCCACCTTGAGCATCACTTGCTGATTGTCTGAGCCCACCAGGGACCAATTCTTTAACGTTTTCATTGTTAGCTACTCTATTTTCAGGCGCGTTGTGCGCGACGTTCAGCAATAAAAGCAATCAGGAACACTGCGCCGATCAGGTCAAAAAAGCCCATGGCGATAAATAAAGGATTAAAGCCAATGGTGTCTGCCGTGACGCCAATCAGCAGTGAGAACAAGAAGCTGGAGATCCAGGCAAAGGAACCCCGCATACCGTTGACGGTGGCCATTTGTCCCTTATCGAATTTCTCGACCACCAGCGCACTGAGCATGCAGGAGATGATTTGGTGGCCAAAACCGCCAATTGAAATCAACGCAATCGCCACATAGGGATCTTTCGTCATGGCGACCAGCGCCAGTGACAGCATCAGAAAAGCCCCGGTGACGGAACTGGCGACCACCGAATTCACCTGGGTAAATCCAAATAACCGGGTATAGAGACGGGTCAGATAGCCGCTGGCGGCGCTACCGAGATCGGCCGCCAGGAAAGGCAACCAGGCAAACATCGCAATCTGTTTCAAATCCATCCCGAGATCTTTTGCCAGATACAACGGCACCCAAAAGCTCAGCACACCCCATGCGGGCTCAGCCATAAACGCGGGAATAGCGATACCGTAAAAGCGTTTGTTTTTGGAGACGGTTTTCAGGGCGGTGAAAAATGGCAGTATCACCGCCGCCGGTTCGTTATCCTGGCGAATAAACGCCAACTCTTTGGCATCCAGGTTTGGGTGCTGCTCCGGGTCACGATACAAAAACCACCACAGCACCACCCACGCCAATGCCAGGCCACCGGTAAATAAGAACGCCCCCTGCCAGCCAAAGGAGCTGTGGGCAAAATAGATAATTGGCGGCGCCAGCATCGCACCAATCGAGAAGCCAACACCCGCCCAACCGGCAGCAATCGGACGCTCTTTTTTTGGGAACCATTCACCAATCACTTTGGCATTGGCCGGTGTGGCAGCCGCTTCCGCGCCGCCCATCACAAAGCGCAAAATGGCCAGATGCAACCAACTGCCTGCACCCGCATGAAACAGACAGGCGACGGCCCAAATGGCGGCACAAATAAAGAAGCCCATTTTCAGGCCAATCACGTCGATGAGCCAGCCGCAGATCGGCTGGAAGAAGGTGTAAGCCAGTTGGAATGCCCCGACAATCCACGAGTACTGTTCCGTGGTGATGCCCAGGCTGCTTTTCAGTTCGGGGGCCAGCAAGCCGAGCGAATTACGCGTGATGTAGTTGACCGTTACACCGGCTAAAAACAGCACCAATACCCACCAGCGTAAGTTGCGCATGATGCGCCGACTGCCGGTTGCCGCTATCCCTGGATTCAAACTGCGGTTCATCGGGTTCTCCACTTTTTATTGACATTACGGGTTAACAAATTCGGGCGTGAGTGGCGTTAAATCAACGTGTTAGCCGCAGCAGGCACGCCCGCCTTCGCACGTGAAGTTGTCATGTCTTTTTGAAGGAGTGACGTCCATGCGTTGTCTCTGACCCTCCGCCAGGAGTGAAACACAGTTAATTACACCGGTCGTCACTCCGATCCTGCAATTGTGATCTGGTTAACCAAAATCACCTTAAAGGTTGACATCAACCGCGTAAAAGTCGATTTTTAGGCCATTAACGGTGAACCAAAAAACAAGAAAATCCTTAATCGGCTATTTTGGTCAACCAATTTAATTCACTTGCAGGACACGTAAGTGACATTTGATTCGACATTCTGGAGAAACTCACAATGAAGCAGACCTGGCGCTGGTATGGCCCGAATGACCCCGTTTCCCTGTCCGATGCACGCCAGGCGGGTGCCACCGGCATTGTGACCGCCCTGCATCACATTCCCAATGGCGAGGTGTGGACCGTCGAAGAGATCCTGACGCGCAAAGCCACGGTGGAAGCCGCCGGACTTGTCTGGTCAGTGGTTGAGAGCATCCCGATTCATGAAGAGATCAAAACCCAGAGCGGTGAGTGTGAGAAATGGATTGCCCACTACCAGCAGTCAGTGAGAAATCTGGCGCAGTGTGGCATTAAGACCGTGTGCTACAACTTTATGCCGATCCTCGATTGGACGCGCACCGACCTTGAGTATCTGCTGCCCGATGGTGCCAAAGCATTGCGCTTTGATCACATCGAGTTTGCCGTCTTTGAATTGCATATTCTGCAACGCCCAGACGCGGAACGTGACTATACGGCAGAGGACATCGCCCAGGCCGCCGCGCGTTTTGCGAGCATGAGTGACGACAGTAAAAACCGCCTGACGCGCAATATTATTGCGGGTTTACCGGGGGCTGAAGAGGGTTATACGCTGGATCAGTTCCGTGCACAGTTAGCCCGTTACGCCGGTATTGGAAAACCGGAGTTGCGTGAGAATTTTGCCGCCTTCCTGCGTGCCATCATTCCGGTTGCCGAAGAGGTTGGCGTGCGCATGGCGGTTCACCCCGATGATCCGCCGCGCCCAATCCTTGGCCTGCCACGCATTGTGTCGAACGCGGATGACCTGCAATGGATGATTGATACTATAGACAGCCCGGCCAATGGTTTTACGCTGTGTACCGGCTCCTACGGCGTGCTGGCTGAAAACGATCTGCCAGGCATGGTCAAACGCTTTGGACCGCGCATCTACTTTGCCCATCTGCGCTCGACAAAACGTGAAGCACACCCGCATACCTTTCACGAAGCCGCCCATCTGGGCGGTGACGTCGACATGTTTGCCGTGATTAAAGCCATCGCCGAGGAAGAGCAGCGCCGCCGCGCGACCGGTCAGGAGGACTTGATTCCGATGCGCCCGGATCACGGGCATCAGATGCTCGACGATCTGCATAAAAAAACCAACCCTGGCTACTCGGCCATCGGTCGATTGAAAGGATTAGCGGAAATTCGCGGTGTTGAAATGGCGATCCATCGCGCCTGTTTCTGATCGCACGCTTCTCGGGGCAGCGCAGGCTGCCTTTGCGTTTTGTCACCGGAGTGTTCATGGATAGCATTTTTACTCACCCTGCCCTGAAAATTGCGCCTCCCGCCTGGGACAGCGCGCGCCTGCAACCGCGCATTGTGCATCTGGGCTGCGGGGCGTTTCACCGTGCGCATCAGGCACTGTACCAGCACCACTTATTGGCGAGCAGTGATTGCGACTGGGGCATTTGCGAAGTCAATCTGATGTCTGCCAGCGGCCAATTGTTGGTCGAGAACTTGCGCCAACAGCAGTTGCAGTACTGCGTGGCAGAAAAAGGGGCTGACAGCACGACGTTGCAGATTATCGCCGCCGTGAAAGAGGCGCTGCACCCTGCACTGGATGGTTGCGCGGGGATTTTGCGCGCCCTGACGCGGCCACAAGCGGCGATTGTCTCACTGACCATCACCGAAAAAGGCTACTGCACGCAGGCTGCCACCGGTGAACTCGATCTGACACACCCGCTGATTGAACACGATCTGGCGCACCCCACTACGCCCAAATCCGCTATCGGCTATCTGGTTGAAGCGCTGCGCCAGCGCCGTGAACAGCAGTTGCCGCCGTTTACCGTCTTGTCATGTGACAACCTGCGGGAAAACGGGCACGTGGCACGCACGGCGGTACTCGGGTTTGCCGACGCGATCGATCCGGCGCTGGCCGCATGGATTAAACAGCATGTCAGTTTTCCCTGCACCATGGTGGACCGCATCGTGCCCGCCGTGACAGCGGAATCTCAGCAAGAGATCGCCGCACTGCTCGGGGTAGAGGATCCCTGCGCGCTGGCTTGTGAGCCCTTTCGCCAGTGGGTTATCGAAGATAATTTTGTCAGCGGTCGCCCCGAGTGGGATCGCGTGGGTGCTCAGTTTGTCACTGACGTTGCCCCGTTCGAATTGATGAAATTGCGAATGCTGAATGGCAGCCACTCGTTTCTGGCCTATCTGGGCTATCTCGGCGGCTTTCACACCATCGCAGACACTATGCAGCATCCCGCCTATCGCAAGGCAGCCCTGGCCCTGATGATGGCCGAGCAGGCCCCCACCCTGTCTCTGCCAGCGGAAATTAACCTGCAACAGTATGCCGAACAACTGATCACCCGATTCAGCAATCCTTCGCTGCAGCATCGCACCTGGCAAATCGCCATGGACGGCAGCCAAAAACTGCCACAGCGCTTACTGGATTCACTGCGCCACCATCTGAATGTCGGGACAGACTATCGCCATCTGGCATTGGGTATCGCAGGCTGGATGCGTTATGTGCTGGCGCGCGATGAGCACGGCGCGGCCATTGATGTGGTTGACCCATTATCGGCCACCTTTACAGCGATCAATGCGCGTGCACCGGAAGGCGACGCACGCGTCACGGCGTTGTTAGCGATTGAGGCTATTTTCGGCACCGACTTGCCCGCCAATCCTGCGTTTGTTGCCACGCTGCAGCACACCTATCAACAACTTTGCCAACGGGGTGCCCGTGCGGCAGTCGAGTCACTTAATCAGGGAGTACGCTGATGCACCACTTTATGGACGACGATTTCTTGCTGCAAACGGAGACGGCTCGCCGTTTGTATCATGACTACGCGGCATCGATGCCGATTTACGATTATCACTGTCACTTGAATCCGCAAGATATCGCCGTCGATCGCCGTTTCGACAATCTGGGGCAGATTTGGCTGGAAGGCGATCACTACAAATGGCGTGCCCTGCGGGCGGCGGGGGTCGAGGAGTCACTGATCACCGGTAAACACACCGCGGATTACGATAAGTACATGGCCTGGGCACACACCGTGCCAAAGACGTTGGGCAATCCTCTGTATCACTGGACACACCTGGAATTGCGTCGCCCGTTTGGGATAACCAACACCCTGTTTGGCCCGGAAACCGCTCCCGCCATTTGGACCCAGTGCGCCGAGCAGCTATCCACACCGCTGTTTTCTGCGCGCGGCATTATGCGGCAAATGAACGTCCGTATGGTGGGCACGACCGATGATCCGGTGGACAGCCTGCAATATCATCGGCAGATAGCCAATGACAGCAGTATCGATATTGAAGTCGCCCCCAGTTGGCGTCCCGATCGCGTGTTTAAAATTGAGCTGGCAGGATTTGCCCCCTATCTGACCCGTCTGGAAGCCGCAACCGATGTGGCGATTGACAGTTTTGACGCCTTGCGGCGCGCCCTGGCCCTGCGTCTTGATCACTTCGCGGCGCACGGTTGCCGTGCTGCCGATCACGGCATTGAAACACTGCGCTATGCGCCAGTGCCCGACGACAGCGTGCTGGACGCCTTATTACTGAGACGCCGCCGTGGCGAAACCCTGCACGAACAAGAGATAGCGCAGTTCACCACCGCCGTGCTGGTGTGGCTGGGCCGCCAGTACGCGCAACGTGGCTGGGTGATGCAGTTGCATATTGGCGCCATTCGCAATAACAACACGCGCATGTTCCAGCAACTGGGTGCCGACAGCGGATTCGATTCCATCGGTGATAACAACATCGCCTGGCCGCTGTCGCGCCTGCTCGATAGCATGGACTGTCACGATCAATTGCCTAAAACTATCCTGTATTGCCTGAATCCGCGCGATAACGAAGTGCTGGCTACCCTGGCCGGGAATTTCTCGGGCGCGGGTATCGCTGGCAAAGTGCAGTTGGGTTCAGGTTGGTGGTTTAACGATCAGCGTGATGGCATGTTACGCCAGTTAGAACAAGTGTCGCAGTTGGGTCTGTTGAGCCAGTTTGTCGGTATGCTGACAGATTCACGCAGCTTTTTATCCTACACCCGTCATGAATATTTCCGCCGTATCCTGTGCAATCTGCTTGGACAATGGGTGAAAGAAGGCATCGTCCCCGACGATGAAAAGCTGTTAGGCCGCATGGTGCAGGATATCTGTTTTCACAACGCTGAGCGCTTTTTCAGGCTACCCTCAGCATAAGGGCGCGCTTCGCACTTGTGTGTACCAGGACTATTCTTACAGCGTGATTTCAGTATGTTATAGTATCGGCCTCTGAAGCGCGGGCTATCAGAGGCTTTCACTCACATCATCCGTAGAACGAGCGTTATGAAAACACAGGTTTCGCCGCAGCGTCCCTATCAGGAAGTGGGGGAAATGCTGCGTAATATGATTACGCAAAAACAGTATGCGGTGGGTGATCGTCTGCCGCCTGAACGCGAAATTGCCGACATGCTGAATGTGACGCGCACGCTGGTGCGCGAAGCCCTGATCATGCTGGAGCTGGAAGGCCTGATTGAGGTCCGACGCGGTGCGGGAATTTACGTGATTAACGACAGCACGGTTCAGCCCCCGGCGCCCAGCGCCAGCAACGCCGCTGGCCCTTTTGAGCTGTTGCAGGCCCGTCAGCTACTGGAAAGTAATATTGCTGAATTTGCGGCGCTGCAGGCCACGCGGGAAGACATTCTCAAAATGCGCCAGGCTCTGGATTTGGAAGAGAAAGAGCTGGCGTCCGGTGCGGTTAATGAGAGTGAAAACGGTGACCGTAACTTCCACCTGGCGATCGCCGAAGCCACACATAACAGCATGCTGGTCGAGTTGTTTAAACAGTCGTGGCAGTGGCGTGAAGACAATGTGATGTGGGGCCAATTGCACCGTCATCTGGTTAATACGGATTACCGCAAACAGTGGCTGGGCGATCATAAAAAGATCCTCGCCAGTCTGATTAAAAAAGATGCGCGCGGCGCGAAATTAGCGATGTGGCAGCATCTGGAAAACGTCAAACAGCGCCTGCTGGAGTTTTCTGACGTCGATGATATTGATTTTGACGGTTATCTGTTTGACTCCTGGCCGCTGCAAAGTGCCAGCAGCGAAGAGACCTGATGGCAGTTAATCAACGTTGGTCTACAGTGAGATCAACGTTGATTCCTTTGCGCAGGCCGCCGTATGGCAACCCACATCACGCTTATCCACGCCAACCAGTTTCACGATCCCGATTTCGCTGATTTTGCCGCTGCGTTAAATCGGTTGGGTATCGCCACCACTGTGCAGTCCGTTCCTGACCAGGGCCCCACTGCCGGGCTGGAGTGGCTGATCCCCACGGCGATCATCGCCCATCTCTCTGCTGGCTTTTTTAATCAAATGGGCAAAGAGGTGTATCAGGCGGCCAAAGAGAAACTGGCCGCCCTGACAGCCAACACCATGAAAAAGCCGCGTATTGAGCCGGTAATTTACGCGGCAGGTCAGGATGTGAGCGCCAATAATCCGTATTCGCGCGCACTGTCCCTGAGTGCCGATGGGCATCAGGGACGCCGCTTTACCCTGCTGCTGCCCAAATATACGCCAACGCAGGATTACACGCAGATAACCCACGCCTTTCTCCTGTTTCTGGAAAATTACCATTCAGGCCTGATCACCGAAAATGCCATCGGCTATCAATCCTCTGGGGCGTTAGACGCGCCGGTTATCCTGCTGCATTACGATCCCGTCACCCAGCAGATCGCCTGGCGCGATCACTTGCCCCCCGACATTCGCGAACGTCTCCAGGAAGAGAGACCGTAAAGGCGTTGCGCGCGGTGGGGGCTTTTATCGCTTCCTGGTCGCCGCATCCAGCGTCAGCGTGCGCTGGGGATGGCTTGCTGGCAGGTGATTGCCTTTGTGGAAAATTTTCTCACGCAGTGTACCCGGTCGGTAGGCCTGCTGCGCTAATCCGCGCTTTTGCAAAACCGGCACCACGTGTTCGACCCACTCTTCCCACCAGCCTAACGTCGTCACCGGCACCACATTAAACCCATCCACACCGGCATCGGCAAACTGCTGCACGCGGTCGGCAATTTGCTCGGGTGTGCCGGCAAAGCGTCCTGGCAACAGCGCATGCTGGAGCAGGTATTCTCGCCAGGTCAGCACACGTCCCTGACCGTAGTCGGCATCAACAGCAATGCGAAATTTTGAACGCATATGCTGGCTAAATTGCTCCTGACGGCTTAGTTCGGTGAGCGGCGTGTCCGGGTCAATGCTCGATAAGTCGATGCCTGAGCCGCCACTGTAAAATCCCTGCAGCGCCTGAATGTCGATATTATCGAAGAGATGCTGCTGTTTACGTTTGGCTTCTTCTTCCGTTGAGCCGATGACCGTGGAGAGCATCACCAGTTTCTTTAAATCCTCTGGCTGGCGGCCAAAATCCACCATCTCCTGGTTTAAAATCGCGATATCTTTCCGCGCGGTCTCCGGCGTTTGCGAAGGCAGAAACGTGACTTCGGCATTGCGGGCCGCAAAGCGGCGTCCCGCATCTGAATTCCCAGCCTGAAAAAATACCGGGCTGCGCTGCGGTGAAGGCTCCACGATGTGTGGCCCTTCCACGCGATAGCGTTGCCCCTGATGGTTTATTTTGTGGATTTTATCGGCGTCAAAAAAGCGGTTCGTGGCCGGATCGTGCAGCACGGCGCCCTCTTCCCACGACAGCTCCCACAGCTTGTACGCGACATCCAGATACTCCTGTGCCCAGGCATAACGCTCGTCATGCGGCACAATTTCATCAAAACCGTAGTTGCGAAAACCGTTGGAAAGGTAAGACGTCACAATGTTCCAGCCCACACGCCCCTGGGTGAATTCATCCAGCGAGGAGATCTGGCGGGCAAACGAAAACGGATGCGACTGAATCACATTACTGGTGACCACAATCCCTAAGTGCTCTGTCGCCAGCCCCAGTGCAGAGGTAATGGTTATTGGATCGGGCGCTGGGAACTGGGTTCCCGCCTGTATAGTGGTTTTCCCCTCGCCATAGTCGATGTCATAGACCCCGACCACATCGGCAATAAACAGCGTATCAAACAGCCCTTTCTCCAGGGTTTTGACCGTATCAATGTAGGGCTGCAATTTGTTGTAGCCATATTGCACCTGGCCTTCCGGCGTCCGCCAATAGCCATGGCTGTGGTGATTGGGCGTTAAATGCAGAAAGCCGTTGTAAATCAGTTCACGGGACATTTTTACCTCGTCGAATTATTAAGCGACCTTCACCGCATTCAATCGCGGCAGCGCGGTCAGTAATTTTTGGGTGTAGGCATGCTGCGGGCGATAGAAAATATCGTCGGCGGCCCCTTGTTCCACGGCGATGCCGTTTTGCATCACCAGCACGCGATCGCTCATATGGTGGATAACCCCAAGATCGTGGGAAATAAACAGGTAGCTGACGCCCAGACGTGCCTGCAAGTCCGCTAACAAATCCAGGATCTGCGCCTGCACGGTGACATCCAGTGCTGATACCGCTTCGTCCAGTACGATCACTTGCGGGTGGGTTGCGATGGCGCGCGCAATGGCGACACGCTGCCGCTGCCCGCCAGACATCCGCGCAGGCCACTGTTCTAAATGCGCCGCGCCCAGCCCCACGGCTTCCAGTAACTCCACCGCGCGATCGCGCACGGAGGTTGTCGCCGCAGGCTGACCCAGCGCGATGGCATCCGCTAAAATGCGCGACACGCGCCAGCGTGGGTCAAAGGAGGAGAGTGGATCCTGATAAACCACAGAAATTTGGCGTCGAATCTCACGCTGTGCCGCTGCGGAGGCGCTGCTCCACGGCTGGCCGCGAAACAGCACTTCACCGCCATCGGGGTGTTCCAGGGCCAGCGCGATACGCGAGAGCGTGGTTTTACCTGAACCCGACTCCCCCACAATGCCGAGGGTTTCGCCCTTACGCAGTTGAAAAGAAACCTGATTTACCACCGTTCGCCGCTGGTTATCCGGGCCGCGAAAATGTTTCACAATCTGGCGGGCTTCTAATAAACACTCCGCATCCCCACGCGGTGGCGCAAGGGTATCCGCCGCTGGGGTTTCTCGCGCAGAGAGGCGCTGCCCTTTGGTGTGTTCACTGGGGATGGCCCGGATCAATCCCTGCGTGTAAGCATGGCCTGGCTGTTGCAGTACCTGTTGGGCGGTGCCCGCCTCCACGATGGCTCCGCCCTGCATCACCAGAATGTGATCGGCCAGTGTGGCCACCACCGCCAGGTCGTGGCTGATCAGGATCACGCTGGTGCCGCGGTCTAACATCTGGCGCAGCACCTCCAGCACCTGCGCCTGCACGGTGACATCCAATGCCGTGGTCGGCTCATCGGCGATAATCACCTCGGGATGCAGTGCAATGGCCGAGGCAATCAGGGCGCGCTGACGCAAGCCGCCAGAGAGTTCGCCGGGGCGTTGCTGGGCCCGCAGTGCCGCTTCGGGTACCCCCACTTCTGTCAGCAGCGCCTGCACTTTCGTTGCACGGCGGTCGCGATCGCCCCACTGATGCACCGCCAGGGCTTCGGCGATCTCTTTGCCGACCGGACGCAGGGGATCAAGCGAGACCAACGCATCCTGCAAGATAAAACCCACTTTGGCACCGCGCACCCGTTGCCACCAGGCGTCATTACGTTGCAGCAAACTCTCGCCGTTCAAGGTCAACGTCTCGGCGTCCACGCGCAGCGCTTCCCCCGCCAGTCCGACCAGCGCGCGCGCCGTGACGCTTTTTCCTGAACCCGATTCCCCCACCAGCGCTACGCACTGCCCGCGCGGCAGCGTAAAGTTAACGTCTTTCACAATATGACGGTGCTGGCCCTGCTCGCCTTGATACCAGACATTCAGCCCGCGCACGTCAATCACCGGCCCCGCCTCGTTTACAGCAGCCATCAGCGTAATCCCCTTTCTGAACGTTGTTGCAGGTAGCGGCCAATTTGGGTGAAGGAGAGTGCCACCAGCACAATCGCAATGCCTGGCAAGACCTCCAGCCACCAGGCCACGGTGACATTCATCTTGCCGGCTCCCAGTAGCGCTCCCCATTCCGGTGATGGCGGTACCACGCCTAATCCCAGAAAGGAGAGCCCGGAGGCCCACACCACGGACTGGCCGATACCCAGCGCCACCAGCGACGACAGTGGGCGAAAGACATTCGGCGCAATGTGTTGCACAAACAGCCGGTGCCAGGGATGCCCCAGCGCCCGCGCGGCTTCGACATAGCCAGAGCTACGCACTTTTAAAGTTTGTGCGCGTACCAGACGGGCATAACCGGGCGCAGTGCCAATGCCCACGGCAATCAACAGGCTGGCCGCCGAGGGGCCAAGCAGTGCCACAAACAACAGCGCCAGCAATAAGGTAGGAAACGCCAGCAACACCTCCAGCAGACGGTTCACCGGCTCCGCGATCGCACGCGGTGCCAGTGCGGCAGAGAACCCCAATATCACCGCCCCCGTCAGCGCAATCGCCATCGCCCCCAGACCGATCAGCAGCGATTGCCGCGTGCCCCAAATAATGCGGCTATACAGGTCGCGACCAATATCATCCGTCCCCAGCCAGTGCTGCAGTGACGGCGGTTGTAGTGCGTTATACAGATCGATGGCGTAGGGATCGTGTGTTGCCAACACCGCCGGGGCGACGGCGGCCAGAATAAAAAACAGCGCCACCGCCAGCGCCAGCAGCACCGCGACGGGCACCTCGGTTGCCCGCTGCCACAGCGTTACCCAGCCAGCGGGTTTACTGACCGCAGGCGAGAGATCCGTCAGTTGAGTTGTCATTGTTGACCTCGCATTCTGGGGTCAACGAGCAACGAAATCGTATCCACCACCAGGTTAATCAGGATATAGAGGAAGCTGATCAGCACCACGATGCCAGAGACCAGCGCAAAGTCCTTGTTACTGACCGCATTGACCAGCACGTTGCCCAGCCCTGGCCGCGCAAACACGGCTTCTACCAGCACCGCGCCTGATAACAAATTGCCAATGGCCCAACCGCTTAAGGTGATCGCGGGAATCAAGGCATGGCGAATCACGTGTTGTCGACGCACGCTGCCCAGGCTCATGCCACGGGCTCTGGCAGACAGAACAAACGGCTCTTGCAGACTGCGTTCAAATTCATCGCGCAGGGTATGGCCAATAAAACCGGCCAGTGGGATAGCCAGCGTAATCGCAGGCAGCAAGGTGCCCGCCCATGAGGAGCCGCCGACCACCGGGAACCAACGCAGTCCAATGGCAAAAACAATCAGCAGTAAAATGCCAATCCAGTACTGCGGAAGCCCTGCCATAATGGTTTCCATCGCCGAACCGAACGCACTGAGACGCCGTGATTTTCCGGCCGTGAGCAGCGTCCAGGGCAGCGCAATCAGCCAGGCCAGTAACAAAGCGGCAATCGCCAGCGTGAAAGTGGGTGTCAGTTGTTCAGCTATGATATGGCTGACCGGTCGCTGTAATTCAAAAGAGAAGCCCATGTCGCCTTGCGCCAACTGCCAAAAATAGCGGCCATATTGCTCAAGGATCGGCTTATCGAAACCGTACAGCGCATTGATCGGGGCAAGCTCTTCTGCCGTGCGTTCAATCACTTGCCCAGAGGTGATATTCAGTAAAATGGTGGCCCGATCGCCGGGCAATACCGCAAGCACCAGGAAGGTCACGGTAATGGTGCCCCACAACACAAATAGCGCTGCACCGATGCGGGAAATCACACGGCGAACCCGCGAGCGCTGGCCCTGCGCGCCCGCTAGCACGGGTGTATCCGGTTGGTTGGTCACGTCACTCATGGCCTCTCCTGCACAAAATACGCGTCATTGAAATTCAGCAGCCCATTACCCTGGTCCTGCCACACGCCCCTCAGGTTGTTGGCCGTGGCGACGTTATAGGTGAAGTTGTACCCTCCCACCGCGATCGCCTGGTCATCAAACCACTGCTGCAACACCGCAAATTTCTGCTGGCGCACAGCCGCATCGGGCTCGCGCTGCGCGGCGATGATCTGCGCTTCAATCTGCGGGTTATTAAAGAAACTGGTGTTGTTGCCATTAAAAGCGCCATTCAGCGTAGCGTTGTAGACGATGTCGAGGATGTTAGGCGAAGGCCACACCCAGTAACCAAAGCTGATCTCTTTGTCTGCCGGGCGCGAATAGGCACCGGCAAACCCTTCGGTTTGCGTGAGCGGAATCAACACCAGTTTGATACCCACTTGCCGCACTTGCGCCTGCACGGCCTGGAGCATCAATGCACCTTCCTGGTCGATAATTGCCTGGATAAAGGGCAAGCGGGCCAGCAGGGGCTGTCCGTCTTTGGTGCGATATCCCTGCGCATCGCGCCCCGTCCAACCGGCATCATCCAATAACTGATTGGCCTTCGCCGGATCATAGGCGTAACGATCATCCACATTCAGATACAGCGGCGTGCTTTTGCTGAGCGATCCGTTGCCCTCATAGGGCACCGCGCCTTTGAATACCGTTTTGACTATTTGTTTGCGATCCAACGCCCAGGCAAAGGCCTGGCGCACACGCAGATCGGTAAACGGTCCGCGCTGGACATTAAAGGAGAAGGCTTGCGGACGCCCGGTTGCCACATAAGAAAACGTGGGATAATCGCGCTGGAGCGCCTGCCACTGGGCTGACGGTGGCTGATAGATAACATCCGCCCCGCCGCTGACCAGCGCCCCCCAGCGCGTGGTGGCATCCGGGACAAACTGCCATTGCAGATACTTCACATAGGCGGGCCCATTGTGGTGTGCATTTGGCGGTGCCCAGCGGTAATCCTCATTACGCACAAAGCGGATACCTTCGCCGCGCACCCATTTTTCCACTTTCCACGGCCCCGTCCCCACGGGTTGCTGGCACTTCTGCTCGGCACTGTTGTGCAGAAGAGAGCGGGGAGATTGAAAGCCGTAGTGTCCGTTGGCGAGGATGTTGTAGATTTCCGGGTTGGGCTCTGACAGGTGCAACTGCACGGTGTAGTCATCCACTTTGGTGATGCCTGTCATATAGGTAAAGCCATGCCAGCCAATCCCTTTTTGCCAGACGGGAAAATTCGCCACCACGGCATCCGCGTTGAAGGTGTCACCATCGGTAAAGGTCACGTCACGGCGTAGCGTGAAGGTAATGGTTTTGCGGTCTGCCGATGTCTGCCAGTGTGTTGCCAACCAGGGGCGGATATTTCCGTTATCGTAGCTGACCAGATAATCAAACACCTGGCGGGCGGTATAGGCCTGTTGCACCCAGCCGCCCCATAAGCAAGGCGGTTCTTGCTCATGCAGATAGACCAGCGTGTCATCACTGCGCGTCGGCGTCTCAGTTTGCGCACGGGGGGCGGTCGTTAACAGCCAGGGGCTGATCAGCAAGGCGGCCAGCGCACCTGCTTTTCGCATCGTTGTCATCGTTGAATGAAATGTCCCTTGGTAAAGTCCATCCCGCTTAAAAGCAGGATGAAATCAGGCGATTAGCCCATGTTGTTATTGTTGAAAACGCTAATGACTAAAACACACAAGGGAAGCAGGACAAATGCGAATACCGGCAGTGAATATGCACGGTTCAGATAGGGATGCTGGCAGGCAGCGCGTGGTGAGGTTTTACGTGGCGCTGCATCGCGCAGGTTTAACACGGGTGACGGGGGGGTTCTCGCCACGCGTGAAGCCAGCCCCGTCACAGGCTGTTGGGGCTTGTCGCAGAGAGGCTGGCGGGAAATAACGGCGGTGGTTGGCTTACGGCGCGGTGCCTAAATCAGGCACTCGCCACCGACGACGTCTGTTTCGTCTCATCACTGTTAATCAGATCCAGCGCAATCCTGGCGGCACGCAGAGCGGTTTGATATTCCACCGCAAGCGTGTCATCGGTGATCACCCGACTCAAGACGTAATCGGGCCCGGTGAGGGTGTAGGGCAAGACCTGACCAAATTTAGACGCATCGGTGAGCGCGATGGTTTCAACCTGCTTGGCCATCACGGCATTGGCGACATCGCAACGCAGCATATCGCGGCCGGTGAAACCGGTTTGCGGATGCCAGCCGTCGACGCCAATAAATGCCTTCTGGAAATGGGTTTGCTGAATACAAAAGCGCGTTAGCGGCCCGACGACGGACTCGCTACTTTTTTGGTATAAACCGCCCAGCATCACCACGTCGATATCGGTTTCTTTCAACAAGTTTGCGATGTAGTGGCTCACAGTAATGATAGTGACTGAACGACGCTGCTCGGCTAACGTCCTTGCCAGCAGGGCATTGGTACTGCCGCCTTCGATAAACACCGCTTCCCCGTCCGCAATCAAGGTAGCCGCGTGTTCCGCCAGGCGCTTTTTTAGCGGGTAGCGGGTGCGCATACGGGCGCCAACATTGTCACTTTCCAGCGCCACGGCAGAACCGTGCACGCGCTTCAGGTAGTCGGCTTTTTCCAGCGCATTCAGATCCTGTCGAACGGTGACTTCCGACACGCCAGTGAGCTGCGATAATTCGCTGACGCTGACGTGGCCGCGCTCATTGACCCAATGCACAATTTGCTGATGTCTGCTGTTCATATCCACACTTCACAAGGCAGTTTGGCTCAGCTTAACAAAAACAGGGCCACTGTGCTGCGGCCCTGTTTTCTGTCGCCGTTACTCCATACCGAGGCTGCGACGACCATAGGCATTGAGATCGCTGGTCATAAAGCGTGTCCACTCACGCTCATAATGCTCAGGCGGGAAGTCGCCTGGTGAGTTGCCCTCGGCAAAGGCCTGTGCCACTTTACGCGCATAGGCGAGATTCTTTTCACACAACGGCGCAGCCGGGATATACATCACGTTGCCCCATCCCTGCTGATTTTCCACCGGTGCAACCGAGTGGATAACATCACAATGCCACCACACGGAATCCCCCGCCTGCACCGCTGGGATACTGCACAATCCCGCCATCAGATGGGGATGCCATTTTTCGGAAATGGGCAAGACACGCCCCGGCGCAACACCGCAGAGTTCATCATCCGGAACATCATCCAGCAAAGGGCGCAGCAGAATATAGGCCATCGCTTCCGGCACCGGCACCACATGCAACAAACCTTGTCCGATTTGCATATCGGACAACGCAGTCCAGCCCTGGAAGGTTCGGAAAGCCGAGCATTTCGTGGTATCTGCCACGTCGTACTCATGCACATCCGGGCGATGCGCCGCATCCCAGGCATCGTAATGTGCAAAGTCGTTGTTGAAAATCTTGCCGAACACCTGCTGATAAGCCGGTAATAACCAGCGCTCAAGGGCGCCAGAATCGGTATGTGCGCCCAACCCTTTTGACGTCGTGCCAGGCAGACGGCGGCGGATGCGATCGGGATACAAAATACTGGTATCAGGATCAAACCAGGTTTTACCGGCAGATTCGAATTTCCACAGGCGATTGAGGAACGATTGTACCTGCGCCATGGCATCACTTTGACGCGCTTCCATTTGCGCGTGCGACCAGTAAATGGGGTAAATTTCCGGTCGAGAGGCCTCTAAACTGCCAAAGAAGTTATCCCCCGGCCCGCGGTACACCTCATCAAAGCGGTTGCTGTCCAGATAATCCATCATGGATTGATCCCACGCCAGCGCCTGCTCACGAGGGAAGTTCTGACGCACGACCACGCAGCCGCGACGGCGGATTTTTTCACGCATCGCTTCGCTGACACGCCCCGCAGCAATATCGGCCATGTCTAACTCTGGCCATGCAGAACCCTGCTCTGCGGCTTCTTGCTTCGCGGCGGCGATTTCTCGCTCAATTTTCGCCGTGACCTGGGCAAACAGCCCTTCTACGTCACCAATCTGCGCTCTTAATGCCTGTTTAAGTTGACGAATACTCTGCTGTGGATCGGTTGGCAGTAAGGGGGAAGTCGTTGCTGTCGTCATGGCACAATCCTCAAGGGTGGAAAACTTCAAACGAAACATAATCACTTTCGTTCGTAACAATGGCGAGAGATTAACATTCTGTTTACCAGCAAACGGTGCCCGCGATCACAAAGTGAGCGAGAGAAGCCGGCAGGCAATCTAATGTGCGAAATGCTGAAACTTGTGGCGGCTTATTGGATTTTTCTGGGAAAGGCAGTGGGTGTTACGATCGTCGCGTTAGAGATACTTGATAGCGTTGCCGTTTTCATTTCCAACCATGCGCGTTGACGGAACAGGTTTTGGCCAGAATTGCGTCATTTTAGACCTTTTACTGGTCGGACATTTAAGAAAAGGACTAGATGGTCGTTTTCATAATCCGAACGTCGCGTTGATTGACCGCTGAACCGCTCAATAACCATCTCGTTACACCATCCAACTTTTGCGCGACAGCGTGATGGCTAAAGCCATTATCTGCGCGGGTATGCTTTCGATGACTTATACAAATAATTTCAAATCTAGTTTTACTCAACAGCGTATCCAGGCAGAACTGACAGAACGGGATCTGACTAAAATTAGCGCCCTGATTTATCAACGCGCCGGGATTGTTTTAACGCAGCAAAAACGCGATATGGTGTATAACCGCCTGTCTCGTCGCCTGCGCGATTTACGCCTTAATAGCTTTACGGATTACATCGCGGCTCTGGAAGCCAATCCGCACAGCGATGAATGGCAAGCGTTTGTTAACGCACTCACCACCAATTTGACCTCCTTCTTTCGCGAAGCCTATCAGTTTCCGCTGCTGGCTGAGCACGCCCAAAGCCGCCCGAACAATTATTCGGTCTGGTGTACGGCAGCCTCTACCGGTGAAGAGCCCTGCTCCATTGCCATGACGCTCGATTCTGTGATCGGCAAAAGTGTTGCCGGTCCACGCATTTGGGCCACCGATATTGATACCGATGTATTGCGTAAAGCCCAGGCGGGCATTTATCGCCTGTCGGACACCCAAACGCTGACCGCTGAACAGAAGAAACTCTATTTTCTGCGCGGTACGGGCCCGCACGCAGAAAGCGTCAAAGTGCGCCCTGATCTGCTGAGCCAAATTAACTACCAACAACTGAATCTCCTGGATGACAAATGGGAGATCCCTGCGCCTTTCGACGCCATTTTTTGTCGCAACGTGATGATCTATTTCGATCAAAAAACGCAGGAAAAGTTGATGCACCGCTTCGCCAAAATGCTTAAACCTGGCGGCATTTTATTCGCGGGCCATTCTGAACATTTTAACCATGCAAACGGGCCGTTCCGTCTTCGCGGTCAGTCGGTTTATTGCCTCGCTAAGGAATTACGATGAAAAAGATTAAAGTACTGTGCGTGGATGATTCCCCGCTGATCCGCAAAGTGATGTCGCAGATTGTGAACTCACAACCGGATATGGAAATGATTGCGACAGCGCCAGATCCGCTGGTCGCACGCGACATGATTAAGCAGTTCAACCCGGATGTGTTAACACTGGATGTTGAGATGCCAAACATGACCGGGCTGGAATTTTTGGAGCGCCTGATGCGTTTGCGCCCGATGCCTGTGATCATGATTTCCACTCTGACCACCAAAGGGTCTGAAACCACCCTTAATGCGCTGGAACTGGGCGCGGTGGATTTCGTTGCCAAACCTGAACTGCGCCATGCAGACAGCCTCGCCAACTACTCACTGGAAGTGGCCGACAAAATTCGTGGTGCCGCGCAGGCGCAGATGCGTCGTCAGGAAAAAAATGCGCCGGCACAGCAGGTTATCGCGCCCACCACGCGTGCCAGCAACGATGCGTTGTTTGCCATCGGTTCTTCGACCGGCGGTACTGAAGCCCTGCGTCGCCTGTTGGTGCCAATGCCTGAATCCTGTCCGGGTATCGTGATTGCACAGCATATGCCACCGGGTTTTACCCGCTCCTTTGCCGATCGTATGAATGCCCTGTGCAAAATCAATGTGAAAGAAGCGGAAGATGGCGATCAGATCCAGCCTGGCCACGCCTACATCGCACCGGGTGATTTTCACATGACCATCGTGCGCAGCGGCGATCACTACAAAATTGCCCTTAATCAGAGCGATCCCGTTAACCGCCATCGCCCTTCGGTGGATGTGCTGTTTGATTCTGTCGCCCGCGTTGCGGGTAAACACGCGGTCGGCGCCCTGCTGACGGGCATGGGCAGCGACGGTGCAGCAGGCCTGTTGAAAATGCACACGGCGGGCGCGTGGACCATTGCACAAAGCGAGAAAACCTGTGTGGTGTTTGGCATGCCGCGTGAAGCGATTGAACTGGGCGCGGCCAGCGAAGTGGTCGATCTCGACTCTATTACGCAAAGTATGCTCACTGGCCTGAAGGCTCGCCCACGTTAAGTCCTGCACGCCCCGTTCCAAGGAGAGTGAGATGGCAGATAAAAATTTACGCTTTTTAGTGGTGGACGATTTCACCACCATGCGCCGCATCGTGCGCGGTTTATTGCAGGAACAAGGCTTTAACAATATCGATGAAGCGGAAGACGGTCAGGTTGCCTGGCAAAAATTGCAGGATAAGCCTTTCGATTTCGTGATCACCGACTGGAACATGCCCAATCTGGATGGTCTGGAGTTGCTGACCACTATCCGTCAGGATGAAGGGATGCGTAGCCTGCCGGTGTTGATGGTGACTGCGGAAGCCAAAAAAGAGAATATCATTGCTGCCGCGCGCGCAGGTGCCAATGGCTACGTCGTGAAGCCTTTTACCGGCGCGGTCTTGCATGAAAAGCTGAATAAGATTTTTGAGAAGTTGGGGTGGTAAGGATGGAGACGCCCCAGGCCAATGAGGCTGCGGATTCCCTTAGCGCAACGTTTTTCCGGTTAGGTCAACTCGCTCGCGAGTTACACGATGACGTTGCGCGTCTGGGACTGGGTCAGGCCATGCAAGGTGTTGCAGAAGCCATTCCTGATACGCGCCAACGTCTGGAGTATGTGGCAGGCAAAACGGCGCAGGCCGCCAGTCAGGTCCTGAGCAGCGTGGAGATGGTTCGCCCTCTGCAACGCGTGCTGGGCGAACAGGCGGAGACATTAACCTCGCGCTGGGACACCTGGTTTGTTGGCCCATTAGAGATGGATGAAGCCCGTCAGTTGGTCCGTGATACCCGCACGTTTCTGCGTGATACCCCGGCACTCTCTACCCTGACGCAAGAACAACTGACGGCCATTATGCTGGCACAAGACTTTCAGGACTTAACCGGCCAGGTTATGCAGCAAATGCTGGCCATGATTGAGAAAGTTGAGCGCGAGTTAGTGCATATTCTCCGTGATACGCTGTGCGTTCCCGAAGCGGCGCGCCTGCTGAAAACCGAAGGGTTAAAAAACGGACCACAGATTGATCCTACCGCCGCCGATGTGGTGGCCTCGCAAGATCAAGTCGACGATTTGCTGGAGTCTCTGGGTTTTTGAGACCGTTCAGCAAAGGATTCGGCGTTACCCTCAAAACACTGGCTTTATCAGCCGGTGTTTTTTTTTGGGATAATTTCAGCCACGTTCCGTTAGACTGCTTAATCCCACTGTGCCCCTGATAAGGAATATCAGATGCCGCATTACTGCTTTTATAGAAAGGGTCAACATATCACTGCTCTCAACAAGTCAGATACCGAGGGCGCGCTACGATTGATACAGCAGGGGTATGCAAAGCAATTTGAAGCGGTGAGCGCGGCAGATGAAAATCATGCGCTGGCTCGTTACAGGGATATTCATAAAAGTGCGCAAATCGATAAACATAACTTTTTAGCCGGTGCGGGTGCCATGCCACTTATCGGTGTTCTTATCGCGGCAGCGACCGCCCTGCTACGCAAAAAATAATCTGTGCCGCCCTGCTCTTTTACATCGCGCAAAAAGGCCGCCACTCTGACGAATGGCGGCCTTATTAACAGCGTTTTCCCGACGGCTTAGGCGTAAGCCACTTCGGTCAGTTTTTCCAGTAATTCCATCTCTTCACTGTTTAACAGTTTTTCGATATCCACCAGAATTAACATCCGTTCATTCAACAGACCCAGACCCAATAAGTATTTGGTAGACAGCGTCGCTGAGAAATCGGGCGCGGGCTTAATCTGATCAACGTTCAATGAAACCACATCCGATACGCCATCCACCACAATGCCGACCACGCGATCATTGAGGTTCAGCACAATGATCACCGTATCAGAATCAATCTCATGGGTACCGAGATTGAATTTCACACGCAGATCAACAATCGGCACAATCACACCGCGCAGATTGGTAACACCGGTAATAAAGTCTGGAGCATTTGGAATGCGGGTGACACGATCGTATCCACGAATTTCCTGAACCTTCAGGATTTCGATTCCATATTCTTCATTGCCCAGAGTAAAAATCAGATATTCCTGGCCCAGATTTTCATCGCCACCGAGTTTATCCGCACTAATCAAACTCATTGCGTGCTCCCGCATTCTTTTTCATTTAATGATTTGCCTTTCAACTTCTTGTTTTTCGACAACGTTGGCAGACCCACCACATCCAATATCAATGCCACACTACCGTCGCCAAGAATGGTCGCGGCAGACACGCCAGCCACTTTGCGGTAGTTATGTTCAAGGTTTTTCACCACCACCTGGTGCTGACCAATTAATTGATCAACCAGTAGTGCATAACGACAACCTGCACTTTGCAGAATGACCGCGATTTTTTCGTCCGTTTCCCGATGCTGAGAAGGGATGTTGAAGGCATGATTCAGTTCAACTAAAGGCAGATATTCGCCGCGCACCTGCAGCATTTGTTCATCACCGGCCAGGTGATACAGCATGCTGCTCGAAGGACGCAGTGACTCCATTACGCTGCTCAACGGCAAGACATAGACCTCATCGCCGACCATGACGGACATACCGTCCAAAATGGCCAGCGTCAGAGGCAGGATGATACGAATCGTCGTGCCTTTGTTCTCTTCGGAATGAACTTCAACATGTCCACCCATGGCCATGATATTTCGACGCACAACATCCATCCCGACGCCACGCCCTGAAACATCAGTGACTTTCTCTGCCGTGGAGAAGCCAGCGGCAAAAATAAGCATCCAGATCTCGTCATCGCTCCAGTTTTCACTGACCGTCATGCCTTGACTGCGCGCGCGAGCCAAAATTTTCTCACGGTTGAGGCCCGCACCGTCATCAATCACTTCGATAACGATGTTGCCACCGTGGTGCTCTGCTGACAGGATCAGATTGCCTTTCGCCGGTTTGCCTTTTTGTAAGCGCGCCTCAACTGGCTCAATGCCGTGGTCAAGACTGTTACGCACCAGGTGAGTGAGGGGATCGATAATGCGCTCGATTAAGCTCTTATCCAGCTCTGCAGAACCCCCGCGCAGCGTCAGTTCAATTTCTTTATTCAGTCGTGTGCCTAAATCGTGAACTAAGCGCGGGAAGCGGCTGAACACGTATTCCATCGGCATCATGCGCACCGACATTACAGACTCTTGCAGGTCACGCGCATTGCGCTCCAGCTGGCTAATACTGCTCAACAGTGCATGATGGCGTGCCGGATCGAGTTCTGCAGAGAGCTGCGTCAACATCGCTTGCGTGATGATGAGTTCGCCCACCTGATTGATTATCTGATCCACTTTCTCAACGGCAACGCGAATGCTGCTCGATTCTGCACCGTTACCACGCGGGGCGGCTTTCGCGGGGATTGCCGGCATGGCAGGCGACGTCGCCGCAGGGGCTTCGATTTCCTCTGGTGCCTTAGCAACAGCAGGTTCAGGTTCAATCTCGACGGAAGAAGTCTCGACTTCAGTAGTCGCTTCGCTGGGTGCTGCAGGCGCAGCCGCGCGAACCACAGCTTTGCGTGCGACATTCACCTGAGACTCTTCCACCACAAAACAGAGCACGGCAATGATGTCTTCGGCGGAGGTCGAGGTGCTCATTTCCACGCACAGCGTTTCACCGGTGCTCTGTTTGGTGATGACCTCACCTAAACTTTCCAGCTCTTCCACCAGAATTTCATGCTCTGCTTCAGGCACATCCTTCAGCGTCACAATCAGGGTCACCGAGCCATCTTCGTTCTCTTCGTATTCGATGACTTCTTCTGCCACAACCTCTTCTTCAGCTTCGGGCTCAGCCACTGCAGCGTTGTCAGGTTGTTCACCCTGCTCTTCCAGGGCAATGTTGCGTAAAGCGTCGCAAATCCAGACAAAACTGGCCTGATCGGGTTCTTCCGAAGCCTTATAGGCATCCAATTGCGTTTGCATAATGTCTTTGCTTTTCAGAAACAGATTAATGATGTCACTGTTCAGTTGTAGCTCGCCCTGGCGCGCTTCATCCAATAAGTTCTCCATCAGGTGCGTTGTTTCCTGCAACACGGTAAAACCAAAGGTTCCAGCTCCCCCTTTAATGGAGTGCGCGGCGCGGAAAATCGCGTTCATCATTTCTTTATCTGGCGTCTGACAATCCAGATTTAAAAGATGCTGCTCCATATCCGCCAGCAGTTCATCGGCTTCTTCAAAGAAGGTTTGGTAAAAATCACTGACGTCCATACTCTCGGGCCTTGTTATATTCAGTCGATCGGCATCGTTATTAAAAAATCAGGGGTGTTGCCAGGCAGACATTGCCTCTCACCGTAAGGCAAGGCAGTTTCTCTGCCCGCTGAGGTTAACGGCGAATCACACGGCGATTTGTTGCAGCGTAGTAAACCCTAAAGCGCTATTTGCCGACTTCGCGTTGCGTTTTACCGCACGTGAAGGCGGATTACATAAACTGCAAATAAAGGGATTTTTGGCATACTCCTGGGTGACCACAAAGCCGCCTCCACAACAACTACACTGCTTATATTCAATCAAGCCGCACTCAATAAAGCGCAGTAATGTCCAGGCGCGAGTCAGGCCTAGCACTTGTTTTTCATTGGGTACCACAGGGCATTGTTCTAAATAAAGTCGATACGCTTTTAATGTTGCCTCAATGGAACGGTTTTGTTCTGTTTTTTGCAGATACAGGTAGATGTTATAGAACATCGACGAATGTATATTCTGCTCCCACGCCATAAACCAGTCTTCTGAGAATGGCAGCATCCCTTTCGGTGGTGGGCAGCCACGCAACTCTTTATAAAGTTTTAAAAGACGTCGGCGACTCAACTGTGTTTCACTTTCTAAAACCTGCATGCGGGCGCCTAAGGAAATCAATTCCATGGCAATATTGACTTCACGCACCTCATTAAGAATACTTTTTTCACACATAGCGCGCCCTCTAAGCGGATATCACACCCGGTTCTGAAAGCGAATTATTCAAATTGGTGGATAACACAATTCCTGTGTGAATCTTTTGCAATGCCTCTATGCGTGAGTCTTTCGTCAGATGATTAATTAACGTCTGATCATCAATACGTAACTGGCAAATCAATTGACTGGTCGACGCTAGCTTTACCAATTGCGGCAGTGATAAACCTTTTAGGGTTTCTATCGTTTCATGACTTAGCCCTAAGCGAAATCCTGCGGCATAGCGATCCTGACGAATGAGTTGTTGCGCTAATAATAAGTATGACAAATTGATGTCATGAATGTTTTGAAGGTGTTCATCGTCGAGAGTCATGCGTCCACTCCTGAGACAATGCGGCCCAAAAAAGCCAGCGCTGCTCATCGTTAAGTTTAATTTATCATTCAGGCGACACTTTACGTTATCTATAACGTTATTGTGACAATCACCCTCTCCCTTTTACCCTGAGAAATGTGACGCTGGCTGAATATAAAACTTGTTACCTGAATTATCGAATGACGCGGCGAAGTTGCTGAATCCAGGAATCTTATCCCGAAACATCCTCTCAATCAGCGGATAGCTGCAACGCGTCTTAATGTGTTTTCGAAAGTCATAGTAACCGATCGCGTTGTTGATGAAAAATTAACGAGACCGCTTAACGAGTTCACTCATCGCATTGATTCACAAACGAATTATCAATAACACCTCAGTGATTAAAAATTATTAAAAGATTAATCGAATTAATAAAGCAGGCCCATTTGCGATTAGGATGATTCTTAGCGCATTTTTCAACCGTCTGAAAAATGGGACATCTCAGACGGTTGGTCAGGTTGCTCTCACGTTCAGCACATCGTCATCGAACGCAGAAATCTCTTACCGACTAAAAGGATTCCCATTGCCCCTCATGATGATGCTTAATAGCCAGACGGCGATTGTTTCGTGGCATTACTGAATCCATCGCAGAATTGCTGACATATTCGGAGGATTGAAGCGTAAATTTCCCCACAATGTTCTCCAGCGTTTCCGACTGTTTTTCTAAATTACTGGCTGCCGCAGCGGCTTCTTCGACTAAGGTTGCGTTTTGCTGCGTGACAAGATCCATCTCATTGACCGCCTGCGCAATTTGGTTAATGCCTGCGCTCTGTTCATCAGACGCCAGGGTGATTTCCCCCATGATTTCGGTGACCTGGCTAACAGAAGAGACGATTTCATTCATCACGATGCTGGCATTGCCAACCTGTTGCGTACCGGTATCCATAATAGCCACGCAGGTTGTGATCAATTCTTTAATCTCTTTCGCTGCATCAGCACTGCGTTTAGCGAGGCTGCGCACTTCTTCCGCCACCACCGCAAAACCTCTGCCCTGTTCGCCTGCGCGTGCCGCCTCTACCGCCGCATTAAGAGAAAGAATATTCGTTTGATTGGCGATGCTATCAATCACCCCGTTAATATCCGCAATCTGACGCGAGCTTTGGCTAATCTGCTGCATGATGCTTTCCAGATTGCTCATCACTTTGCCACCATTGCTGGCATTATCACTGGCATTTTTAGCCAGTTGGCGAGCGCTGTGTGCGTTATCAGCATTTTGACGCACGGTAGTTTTAATTTGCTCCATGCTGGCGGCAGTTTCTTGCAGTGCGGAAGCCTGCTCTTCTGTGCGTGACGAAAGATCGTTGTTACCGTTGGCAATTTCCTGCGCATTTGAATAGATACGCCCTACACCATCGCGAATACCGGCAACCGTGCTGGTCAGCGCCAGGCGCATTTTTTCCAGTTCCGCCAGCATCTGACCCAATTCGTTTTCACTGCCGGCGTCAATGTGATGGCTTAAATCACCCTGCGCAATACGCTGGATAGATTGCGTGGTCATCGCCATTCGTGACACCAATACGCGCTGCACCCAGATACGCACCAACACTAAGAAGACCAGAGCAAACACTAAAGCGGCAATCGACATCATTACCATGGTGTCATAATCCGACTCCGCTTGCTGGCGATAGCTATCATTAAGACGGCTATTCACTTCGCTAAAGTGCTGTAACTGGCTACGCATTTCATCACGAGCCTCACCTTCAGCATGAATGGTGTCTGGCAGTTGTGTTGGGTCGTTGAGGTAACTAAATTTACCCTGCACGATGCCCATCACCACGTCGAATTTTTTACTTAACGCTTCTGCTGCAGCCTGCTCTTCTGTGCTGTTAAAAGGCGTTTCCAGAAAGGAACTCATTCCGTGGCGTGCTAATTCAATGCGTATCTTTGCCGCTTCCATCATGGAAGGGTCCAATGGACGGTTCAGGCTGCTTTGCAGCAGCATGCCATTCAGTTGTACCAGAGCACCGTTGACGTTGAACATCGCATCTTGCATGGCGTTATTATTCACCACGGAGACCTGGATGCGTTGGAAGTTTTTATTATTGGCAACCGCATTCATCAGGCTAAAGGCAATCACACCGACCTGAATCAGTGTAAATAACACCACTATGCCCGTAATGGCCGTTGATATTTTGAGTTTTTTAAACATGTTATCCCTTTGCGCGGAACTGCGCCGTCCTAAAAGAAGTGCTGTATATGCTGTAACGCTCTGCTGATGCTTCTCTATTCTCAGGAAGTTACAGCGGGTATTTAGGCGACGTAACGCGAGCACACTGCCAACACAGAATAATTTCGCGCACAGTGTAAAAGAGAAACAAGGAAGAGTTATAAAGCAATAAGCCGACAAAAGTTGCGGCAATTAGCATGAAGGGGGATGTAACAAGGCCTGTTGTCATCTAGTCAGATAAATAGCGACAAAAGTATTCGGTTATCAGGACATCAATGCGGTTCAAAAAGAGAGGATGTTAATGAGTGTTACCAAAACTTTAAAATAAGCTGTCCATAGCAGTGAGCAAAATATCCTGCTCACTGCTGTGGTGTCAATCAAGAAGAGACGTGGTCGATGCGCAATGTATAAACCATTGTGGCGCCCGGTGGGATTAAGGGGGCAAAACCCTCATCGCCATAGGCTAACTCAGGCGGTACCATTAATGTCATGGTGCCGTGGTTTTTAGCAAACTGATCGCCCGACGAAACAACGGCGGATATGACTCCAACGTTTGCGACAGCATCTTGCCATTCGATTCCATGTCCTGCACAACGGTACCGTTGGTTAACTTTTCCGTCACGACAATGGCAATCTTAGCTCCGGCTTTAATTTCCTCATCACCGGCATAACCAATGTGATACCAAAACCCGGTTGGGTCTTTCTTCACGCCCGCTTTGGCTTTGAAAGCCTGTAACGCTTTCTGCCCCGCTTGCTGTTGGTTAGCAGCCACCTTAACACGCGCCTCGTCGATCCGTTTTTCAGTGTTGCGCAGTGCAAGTTGATACTGTTCGGGGGTTAACTGGCTTTTATTGGTCAACGTGTCCAGCAAACCTTTCACTAAGGTATTTTGATCGGTTTCCAGGCCCCACGTCTTACGCTCATTCTGAATTGCACGGATATTTTCTCCCATCGAAATGCCTAAAGCATAGAGCTCTTTCGTCATCTCGCTGTTGAGATCGCTTTTCGTCTGCAACCAAAATGCTTCCGATTCCAGCGCTGTTTTATCAGCCTGCGTCTTCTCCATTGCCTGCTTTTGTAGCGCAAGGCGCTGTTGCAATTTGGCTTCTTCAGGCGTTAGCGCAAAGGCCTGGCGGACGTTTTTGACGATCTGAGAAAGTTCAGGTAACGGGGGTAATGGCTTTGGCGTTTGCATTTCCGCAACTGCGGTGTTTTGTTGATTTACAATAGGCTGCTGCCGCAATAACGTATTTTCTCTTTCCAGCAACAGATTTTCGCTTTTCAACCGTTGTAACTGTTTTTCCAGCGTGCGTGCTTTATTCAGATCTTGCTCGAAAGCCGCGTTCTTCTTTTGGCCTGCCGTTAGACCTACAGCAGGAAGTTGTGCGCTTTCGACAAACTGGAGTAATTCGGGTACTCCATCGTTGCGTGCCCAAGCGTTAGAGAGAGTCAGCCCGAAAACTAACCATGCAATGCGGCGCATATTCGTTCTTCCCAATGGCGACAGAATTTCATTTAAAAAGAGACAAAGGCATTAAATTATAATGCCTTTGCAACAATCTATTTTCTTGACAAAAAGAAAGGCGAGCTAGTCATGAACAAAATAGATAATCATATTGCCTGTATAGTTTCCTGACGGCACTGAATACCCATCAACCCCAAGCTCGACTTCGATATAATAACTATGCATTTGAAACCACTTATATATAGGCTCCGAGACACCCTTAAATAAATTCTGACCATCCATGCTTAATTTTGCGTAGAATTTACTGTCCTTGCTAAGATAGACCTTCTCCTCATTAGTGTCTGACATTGCATAAATATGAATGTTAGTTCCATACATACAAGCAATAACAATTTTAACGTATTTCTTTTTGCCATTAATCTCAGCCAAATTAATCTGGCCAAATTGTACTTCGCGGTCTTCTAATTCAAACATACATATCTGCTTGGTCGGAACAACATCATAGCAAGTGGTTCCTGGAAATTCCTGCGGCGATATGTCGTCTTCAGCGGTCGGCGTTTTTGTTGAGTACCACATCTTTGCACATTTTGGCGAATCCTGTTTAAAACGGTAATATCCCGACAGATAGGTGGTTAAGGGATATTTTTTTACCCAAGCATCTCTCACCTGAGAGGCTTTTTCATACATTTGCGCCTCAATATACTGCCCCTGCTGATAATTTCGCCATAGAGTTGGTCTGTATATATGACCTAATATATCAGGCATGACATAGCATACTGGCGCACCATAGCAGGGATTTGGAGCATCCTTAGTTTCTTCCCACTCCCACATTATAATTCGAGTATATCCATCATCTGTCCCCAAGTCTCCATCAATCTCTATCAGAGAAAATGCCGAGGAGGCGTAAAACATAAATGCTAAAGCAATCACTTGCTTGACGACATTGGTTATTTTCAATTTACATCCCCTATCTATCAATCGTACTCAACGATTACGGTTGAAGTTGCGGTAAATGTGCCTGGAAAGATTTTTTTATCCGCAATGGCTTTTGGCTCACCTTTAACATAGGCATAGAACTGAGCCGTACTGTCACCCGTTGTGACTTTATGAATCATTCCTTTATTGAGCATTAAAGGTTCTTTATTTTCCAGCTCGATACCTACCGCCAAACCAGATGGCTGCCCATCAATATTGCTGGTTTCAAGCAGGCCCGGAAGAACACTGCTTTCTTGCCCGGTAAAGGTGATTTTCATTTTATCGCCAATATTGGTATCACACTCCGTAAACTCTAATGAGAAAGGATAGGATTTGGTTCTTTCATAGCGATAAATATTTTTTGTGGTAATCGATTTGAAATCAACATTTACCACCTCTTTACCCGGTTTAACGATACAGGGTAATTTCACCAATGTTCCGCTAAACATAAGATTATCTTTAGAAAATACAACCGTGGAGAACATCATGGTTAATAGCAGTGAGCATTTCACTGCTCGACAATGTATTTTATTCATATGCCACCTGTAATGCTGCTGAGGCGCTAAATTCCCCTTCCGTCAATGTTGCATCTGCTCCTTTAACTAACACCGCTTCCATGACAGGAAGATTATTAAACCCTTTTATTTTTATACTCTCGTTAAGAACTAATTTTTTACCATCCACGATAAGCCTCACTCCCAGATTCTCTTTACTGGTCTGCAAGGCACTTTTTTCAAATGACGTCGCCTTTCCAATCACCGAAAGCGTCAATAAAAGCTCAGGCGGCACCGAATCACACTCTGCGGTGTATGTCACTTTTTGCTTATTATAAACACCATCTATTTTCGTGGTAGCTAAACGGTCACCAAAATGAACCGGTGTTGCTTTAACGGTACAATTGACAGGCTCCAAAACCTCCGCCTTTAACCCCAGAGTCAATGAACCTGCCTGAGAATAGCTGCTGGCAATCAATAGCATCAATGGAAAATTTTTTTTCATAAATATGCCAACACCATCACTGTAGTGCCCGTAAATACGCCAGGATTGATCGTTGAACCCGCTTTTTTAACCGGAACGACAAACAATTCAGGAATTTGGCCGGGATAAACAAACGAGTGCCATTTGTGTAAGTCAATGTTTTCCACACCACCCGTTGAGGTTTTAATTCTAAAGCCCAAATCTGGGTGAGATGTGGCGACCAATGCAGAATCAAATGATGCACCTGCACCCATAAAAAGCATACGCAACTGGGTACCATTGGGTTCTTCACAATGAATGTTATAATCTACCCTTCTGGCGTAATTTTTCCCATTGATCGCATCTGACTGCATCCCGTTAAAGGAAATGTCGACTGTGGCATCATTGACACCGTTAACTGTACAACTCGGAGAAAGAACAGTGACATAAATAGGCACTGTTTTGACCTTACTTTTTTCACCACTGCCAATTCCCCCCAGAGCATATTGGGCAGAAAAGAGCAGTACTCCCGCCAAAAGCACTCTCTTCATCAGAATATCCTCACATTTTACTCTCTGAAAATCTGCATTCACTTCCTTGACAATTAAAAATCATCACCGGGCGCGCACCAAAATCGTTAACATAAGTGAGAGCAGGGGCACTACCCAATTGTGTAGCACTGACATTCAGCAGTGTATTTCCCTTAGGTTCTATCATTACTGCCTCAAATCCTGACACTGTTTGCCCTTTATATTTCTGGCTGGCATCCACCAGGGTGACAAAATATCCCGTAGGGTTATGCACACGATACTTATCGCCCTCTCTGGTCAAGGTGATACTTTCCTGCCAAGGTTTTACTAAATCGGGGCGTTCGACAAAAAGTGATTTTGGTCGATAGAACATTTTAATTCGCGTCTGCAGTGCGATTTGTAGCGTATTTGACTCTTCACTGCGAGGTGGAATTTCCCGCAAATTAAAGTAATAAACACTTTCACGATCGGCTGGCAGCTGCTTAGCGGAAAGCAATGCCTGTACCTTTAACTGGCTTTTCTCACCAGGCTCTATGCGCTGAACAGGGGGTAATACTGTAAAAGGTAATTTAAGTTTCTCCCCTTTTTCATTTTCCAGCCATCCTTGTGCCAGATAGGGCAACTTAGCATTCTCGTTACTTAATGCCAGACTCACTGATTTTTGTTGTTCATCATAAATAATCCGCGTACGGTCCAGTGATATCGCAGCATGTGACATTGGCTGAAGGGCAAGACAGGCCAATACACATAAAGCACGTGATGTTTTTTTTCTCATTTTAAAATTCCTTAATTTTCACTAAAACACTTATGGTTAAGCACAAGGCAACAACAGGTAGTCCAGATTATTCAAATCTATTTTTATTGGTAACTTAACACTACACTGCTTTTTACCATTCCATTCAATGTCCATGATCTCGCCTGCAACAATACCGCTTAAATAAACATTACCTTCATCAGAGACAATACCCGTTTGCTGTTTTTTGCTGTTTTTAACAATGGCGCCAAAGGGGGGGAACGTGCCATCTGCAAGACGTAATATCGCCATGGCTTTCAAACCCGCGACAACTGAAAACTTACGATAGCCAATGGCACCATCAGTAAATGTTGCTTGTACCACTGATTTATTCGCGTCAACGTTATTATTGAGTTTATCGAGGTCGATCTTGGCCCGTGTCCGATAATAGCTATTAATATCCGTTGCCACCGCTTTGCCCCAATAATTGGTGCGCACAGGTGCACCAAAGCTGCGAACGGGCACATCAGCCACCCCGCCGGTGTCAATGAGCATACGAGTGCTTCCCATCTGGCTGACACGATGGAATGCGCCTCCTTCTGGTGTCACCGTAATCCCCCCTGCGCATTTAAGCCAAAGGAGGTAAAGCGGTTGTGCTGATAGTTTATATTGGCGGTAATTTGTGCGTTATCCCCAAGATGATTGAGATAGCCATACACTCCTCCGCCTGACTCTGACATGCTGGTACTGAATTGAAGATTATTTCGGTCATCTATGCGTTGGGAATAACTTGCCTGTTGTGACAGCTTGCCATTAATTACCGATGAGCTGGATGACATGGATGCCTGAGCACCTAACGGCATGCTAAGAGAAAGATAAATCCCGTCGTCCGTTTTATTGTTGAACTGATTACGGTAAGCCGACAGTTGCACGTTGACGTTTTTCCAGTCACCGAAATTAAAGTACTTAGCGAGGCTGGCGTCATAGCGGTTATTCGCATGGCGGTTCCAATACGTTTGGTGTGCCCAACTCAGGAAGAAGCTCATTCCTAAGTCTCTGAAACTTTTATTAAACGTAATGGTATAAAGTTGTTTACTGTTGTTATTCAGTACACCACGAGTACGCGCTGACAAGAAGTCGTTCATCGACATAAAGTCACGCTCTGAGAAGCGATAACCGGCAAACGTAATCTGGCTGTCAGTGGATTCAAAACGTTTGGCGTAACTGACACGGTAAGAGCCGCCAGCATAAGTGCCATATTTGTTGATCACTGCCCGTGCGTAGGTGGCATCAAAAGAGAGTGCCCCTAAGACCATGAGATCGCGTCCGATACCGGCAGTCATGGCAAGGTAATCGCCACTCAGCACGCTTCCCCCATAAAGCGACCAACCATTGTTTACGCCCCAGGAAAACTCTCCTGTGGCAAACATTGGCCCATTCGCGCTGTGCCCTACCGCAGAAGGTTTACCTGCCGCGAGATAATATTGAACACGTCCTGGACGTGTTAAATAAGGGATACTCGCTGTGTCAACTTGATAGGTTTGCACCGTGCCATCTTGTTCTTCAATGCGCACATCAAGTTGGCCAAATACGGCCTCATTGAGCTCCTGAATACGAAACGGCCCCGTTGGCACTTGTGTTTCATAGATGACGCGCCCCTGCTGGCTGACGATAACTTTGGCATTGGTGCGCGCTATTCCTGTTATTTCGGGTGCGTAGCCACGCAGGACAGGTGGCAACATAGCTTCATCGGTGGCCAAACTGACGCCAGCAAAACGGAAATTATCAAACAGTGCTGACTTGGTGTAGTTCTCACCGGCAATCAGGCGGGCTTGCCAGCGAGGTATCGCACGCATGACATAGTAGCGGCTCCAGTCCAGTTTGCTTTTGGTCTGTTCATCACTCCCCGTGGTATGCTGATATTGCCCTTGCCACTCTGCACGAAAACGCCATGCACCAAGGTTTAACCCTGTCACGCCGTTCCCCGATACACTGTAACTGCTCTTTCTTTTCGAAGGATGCGTTGACTGAAAAGAGGCACTGTAATCAGCAAAAATGCCGGGGATACCATTATCCCAGCGAGAAGGTGGATCCCAATCTGATGACTGATATTCCAAATAGGCTTGGGGTACTGTGATTGCCAGGCGGTTTGCACCCAGATCGGGTCTGACCGTCATCCCGGGAATACTGGCAATATTCAGGCATTCATTCTGATGCCACCAGGTTAACACCTCACGCATGTCTGGTTTCAAACCAAACTGCTCAACGATATTTTTCGACAGACAGGCTTCACTGCCGGTGGTGGAATTATCGGGTGGGTAAAAAATGATGTCTTCATCAACCAAAGATTGCTGGTTAATTAATACGGTAAACGAGTAAGCGCCAGGGAGAATAAATCCTTTCTGGGAAAATTGGGATATGTCGATATTTTTCTTATCACTGACATCCATTACATCAGTATTAAATTGAATATCATCATTAGCAAACGCTTCATACGGGAAGTATAAAGAGAGTGTAATGGATAAGCTGATAACTGAGAGACGAAATTTCACTCGTCTCTTAAGTGAATGACGCATCGCTTTCTTCCCTAAAAGTAATCCATTCTAAAACGCACGCTCGCCCGAAGATCCCCTGCACGTATGGACTCTTTATTGGCCATTAGACGTGACTGGAACTTAAGTTCCATATTCTCTTTATCGATTTGGCGCTCGGACAGTCCTTGCCCCGAGTAAGCAATATTTCCATAGCTGTCTGCTATTTCAACACCCACACCAGATGCTTTACCCATGAGTAAAAATGTCGTCTGGTGCTGAACCCCTTCAAAGGTTATTTTGAAATTTCGCCCTTGGCTGGCAAGTCTCGCACAGTTAATTAATCGTATTGAAAAAGGCGTCACCTGAACATTTTTTAATAATGATTCTACCGGGGTGATACCTAAACTGATGGTTTGATGCTGGCTGCCGGCATCAATAGAGCATGCGGCATTAAGAATGGAACCTTTAAGGCCGACTCTGGCGACATCAATATGTTCACTGTTCGCAAACACTTCCGCATAAGCGGAAGGCAATGATAAAAGCATTATCGCACTAAGAAATATGGGCTTCATTTCGGGCATCCTTTTCCCAGCAAAAAACGGTATGCCGCAAATGCGGCATACCGTTTACGCATTATTCGTATGCCAGAGTAAAGTCAGCGATGCTGCTGAACTCACCAGGGACGATAACTGCGTCTTTACCGCCACCCTGCAGGTATGCAGAGAAGCTCAGCGTGTTGTTACCATTTTGCAGCTGCTGAGCTGCTGAGGCTTCGCCCAGTTTGGTTTTCTTGCCAGTACCATCGGTGAGCACAATGCTTGCGCCATCAGCAGTACCGGTCATGCCCAGGTTGTTCTGATCCCATTTAGAGGTTGGGCCAGTGAACTTGGTTTTAACACTTTTCAGCGTGCCCATCGCGCAGTTTTCCAGAGTGATCTGGAATGGACGTGGTGAAGAAGTACCGGTGTTGCCATTCGCTGCTAATACTGCGTTTGAAATCTGACCCAAGTACACAGTCTGGCCGTCGCCATCTTCACCTGGTTTGATGGAGCAAGGTGCATCAACGATATGGCCTTTGAAGTGGATTTGACCATGTCCTTGATCTTTAGAAGGATCACCTTCTGCAGCGTGAGCCATTGAAGTTGCGCCGAAAGCCAGCATTGCTGCCATCATGATTTTGTTCAGTTTCATTTTTCTCATCCTGATTTATATGTAGAGAGCCCACCGCTATCGCGAATGTTTCCCTATCGTTTTCCAATTTAACTTAATGGCGAAGATGCCATTTTCGTAATACCAATTAAATATGAGCAGACACACTTAGCCTTGATAAGCCGCAATCATGTACGTCAAAAAGGTTTTCCACACAGATTATTGCTATCTGATTTAACCGGCCCAAACATTCTTACAAAGTTGGTAGCATCCTGAAAAGTTTTTATTTACTAAAAACGACAATTCAAAACTTTCATCTTAAGAAGATTCGTTACTTATATTTTTGCGACACAAGAACTCGCTCAATAAAACAAAATAGAATAATAAACTAAAACATAAACAAGACTCAGGATGATTGTTTGTTTTTCTTGAAAAAAACCGATTTTAATGACAGATTACACTCCGTGCCTACTCGCTACCCACCTGCGCAAAACAATCATAAGCACATGTATCAAAAGGATTTATTTGACTTCGCGAGTCAATTAAGAGAACTGAAGGAGTTAGTTAATGACATATAAAAGTCTTCCTCTATTACATCGCGTATTTGGAACGTCCATTAATCATGCAGACACCCTTTTCATTCAACAATGCGAAGGGCACCAGAATGAACCATTACAATTGATAAAGGAGAAATCTAAACCGAAGGGAAAGCGCGTGTTAATTGCTGAACGCGTATTTGATGCATTAAAACAACGCTGTGAAGCATTTCCAAATGACGATTATTGTTTGTGGATATCAACACGTACGTTGGCAGAAGACAGTGGTCTTGGTATCTATCAAACACGTAACACCTTACTGAAACTTGTTGACCAGGGAAAAGCACAGGTCACCCCGTCCCTCATGAGTAATACATTACGTTGGTATCTCTCTGAGTCGGCGTGGCAAGAACAAACTCGCTATTATCAAGCCTCATAATTAATTCAGCCCGGTGTTCTGCCGGGCTCGTTATTTCTAACCTAACCACCGGCGAGCCAATTTTGGATCGTCGCAATCATAAAACACTTTATGTAATTCCACTCCACATCGACATACCGCATGGATATAGATTGAGGGATATTGGCGCGTATTGGGCGCCACAGCAGTAATAGACTTTACTGTGACAACCTTCCATCGGTGCCAGTGGATGAACACAAATACCTCTTTATGGTTAAATTAGCGCATAGGGGATTTTGCCTCACATCGGAATGATCGCGTTGACGGTAGTCAAAGAAACGGGTGAATGACACAATAGTTATTGGCTTTCTCAATGATGAAGGAAATGCAGGTGACACAAAGCGTTGATGAACTACTTCAGCAGTATCCAGGCGCCAGCGTTTGGGCCTTTGGCGACAATGCAGCACTGGCCGATGAACTCGCAACGTTGGTTATTCAGGGTAAAAAAACGGCCACCACCTCTTCTTTGGCTTCTTTTCAGCACGCCTCCTGCCCCGCCTTACCCGGCAGTTATCACATCGTACTGAATAGCCGCCAGTTACCGGTTTGCGTGATACGTTTGCATTCGCTGGGATTGATTCGCTTTTGCGATGTATCTGAAGCCTTGGCGGCGATGGAAGGAGAAGGTGATTTGTCACTGGACACCTGGCGGCAGCATCATCGCGCGTTTTTTTCTCGCGAAGGCCACTGGAGTGAAGAGATGGAATTGGTGTTCCAAACCTTTCGCCTGGTGTCAGTGATACGCGCATCAGCACATCAGGATTGATTAAGTACCTGCCAGCGTTGATAGACTTTGATGGCGTCGCTGTGTGCATGGTGGATCATCGGCAGCCGACGCTGTGAAACGGGTTTGGAAAACTCAGCGTAAAAGTTTTCCAGTTCGAAGTACTTTCGGTCATCGCGATAATACTGCACGTATTCCTCACGCGTCGTGATGTAAGTGACGACTTTTGGGCTGCAGTAATAGAGTGCCCCAAGGCACATGGGGCAAGGGCTGGCGAGAATGTAGATCTCGCAGTCGGACAGATCCTCGCTACCCTGTGCCTCACACGCTTGCCTGATCGCCAATATCTCTGCATGTGCCGTGGGATCTTGTGTTTGTGCAACACGGTTCGGGCTTTCAGCTAACACGTCGCCCCCGCGCATAATCACCGTGGCAAAGGGACGTCCTCCCTCTTCCACATTGCGCATTGCCAGTTCAATTGTTCGCTTAATCGGATCCATGGTTGTTCCTCTCCTCTGTCTATCAGTCATTCAATCAGTCTGTTTAAGGCTAGTTGAACGCTTTCATAAGATAAAAGTCTGATTAATTATCAAAGGAATCAGAAAATCTTATAGGTAAGTGATTATGCTGGCACGTTCACTGCGTTATTTTCTCGCCATTGCAGAACACCGCAGCTTTACCCTCGCCGCGCGAGCACTGTTTGTTTCACAACCTGCGCTGTCACAACAGATTCGCGCGCTGGAAGCACAGCTGGGTGCGGCACTTTTCGATCGCAGTGGCAAACATACGCGCCTGACAGAGGCGGGAGAGACATTTTTTGAACACGCCCAGCAAGCCGTTCAAGCGTTACAACGAGGCAAACAAGCCCTGAATGAAATTGCCGACCTGAGCCGTGGTCATTTGCGTATTGCGCTTACCCCCACTTTTAACGCCTGGCTTACTGGCCCGCTGATTGCACAGTGGCACCGCTGCTGGCCTAACATCACCCTGTCAATTGACGAAATGACCCAAGAGGAAGTACACCAATCCTTGCGAATGCAGCAGGCTGATGTGGGCATTGCTTTTGATCACTGTAACGACTCCGCGTTAACCCAAACCGCGTTTTATGAGGAAACCTTGTCTTTGCTGGTTGGCAAGGCACATCCCCTGTCTCGCGAGAGCACGGTTGACCTATCCACGCTGCAGACCACTCCGCTGGTGTTACTCAATCAAACCTTTGCCAGTCGCCTTGCTATCGATGCCGCATTCGCACGGCATGCTATTGCACCTCCGGTCGCCATCGCCGTGAACTCTGTGCAAGCAGCACTTGAAATTGTTCACCATTCCTCGCTCGCAACCCTGCTTCCGCAACAAATTGCCCTGCAGGCCGGTTTGCATGCTGTCTCTCTTCGTCAGGTGCTTCCCACCCGCACGGCGGTGTTACTTACCGATAAACAACGCCATGAAAGCCCGGCAGTTCAGGCGTTTCGACAATTATTGCTTACCGATTTTTGCCTGCCAGACCGTTCCTGAAAACCACGCCCTCTTCACGTTACGCGTCGCTGGCTCCCCTAAATGGCTGAACATGAACTAAAGTTTTCTTTTTAGATTCGCCGATTGGTGTTTAGCGTGAGGAGATAACTGATGCAGATAATTAACAGGAAAGTGGCGAACACCGCATTGATTGTGAGTCTGACGGCATTGCTGACGCCGGTGTGGGCACAAGATAATGCGCGCATGCTCAGCCAACAGCCGCCACCGCCCGATGTGCGTTTTGGCCCCTTGTTTGATGCTGTACAGGCGGCCAAACTGTTTCCCGATCAAAAAACCTTTGCCGATGCCCTCCCCCGGTCAAATCCCGCTTCCATTTTGGCGGACTGGCAAATGCAAAAGTCGCAGAACAATTTCGACCTGAAACGTTTTGTTAGCACCAACTTTATTTTGCCTGGCGAGGGCGAAAAGTATGTGCCTCCCGCCGGGCAAAGCCTGCGTGAGCACATTAATGGTTTGTGGCCCGTACTCACACGGACAACGGATAAAACCGGCGAATGGGATTCCCTGCTGCCGCTGCCAAAATCTTACGTCGTACCCGGTGGACGTTTTCGTGAGGTGTATTACTGGGACAGCTATTTTACGATGCTCGGCCTGGCTGAAAGCGGGCACTGGGACAAAGTGCGCGATATGGTGGATAACTTTGCCAGCGAACTGGATCGCTACGGCCATATTCCTAATGGCAATCGCAGCTATTACCTCAGCCGTTCGCAACCCCCTTTCTTTAGCTTGATGGTGGAGTTAATCGCCACTCACGACGGTGATGAGGCTTATCGCCGATATCTTCCGCAGCTGATAAAAGAGCATGACTACTGGATGGCTGGCGCGGCCGAGGTTAAATCTGGCGCCGCTGACAGACGCGTGGTCAGATTGTCTGATGGCACATTGTTAAACCGTTACTGGGATGCACGCGATGTACCGCGCACGGAATCCTGGATGGATGACATTAGCACCGCGCAACAAGCCCCTACGCGTGATAAAGCAGAACTCTATCGCGACCTGCGCGCGGGCGCCGCTTCTGGATGGGATTTCAGCTCCCGTTGGTTTACCGATCCCAAGGCATTAGGCACCATTCGCACCACGAAAATTATCCCCGTCGATCTGAATGCGCTGCTGTTTAAGCTGGAGCGCGTTATCGCAAAGGCCAGCGAAGTCACGGGGGATAAACAGGGTGCAGAACGCTTTGCCCAGCGCGCAAAACAGCGGCAAGCCGCCATTAACAAGTGGCTGTGGGACGATAAATCGGGATGGTACGTGGATTATGACTGGGAAAAACGTGCCACACGCCCTGCGTTAACCGCAGCGGCACTGTTCCCGTTGTATTTGCGTGTCGCTGAGAAATCACAGGCAGAACGGACAGCGCAAGCTGTGCAAGCGCAATTGGTGAAAGAAGGTGGCGTCGTCACCACCACCCAAAATACGGGACAGCAGTGGGATGCACCCAATGGCTGGGCCCCCTTACAGTGGGTGGCCGTCGAAGGTCTCGACAGTTACGGACAGCAAACGTTAGCCAAAGAGGTAGCATTGCGCTTCCTGAACAATGTGCAAGCCACCTATGACAAAGAGCATAAATTGGTGGAGAAATACGTGGTTGAAGGAGATGGGCTTGGCGGCGGCGGTGGCGGTGAATATCCACTGCAGGATGGTTTTGGCTGGACCAACGGTGTCACACTCAAACTGATGGACAAATATTGCCCCAAAGACGTCACTTGCAACAACGTGAAGGATTTAATGCCGAAGTCTTAACTCCGCTTTCGGGCGTGGTTTTCCACGCTCTCCTCTCTCCCGCACCACTCCGCGTATTTACATAACAAAATCAGTGCTTGAATCAAATTTACGAAAAGATAATAATTCTCATTAAAGTTATCATCATTATTACCGCGCATATTCCATTATTTTCTTTAATGATTTTGCGCGACTTCCCTACGATATCGCAACAGGAACATAAATGCGTATGGCTTTCCCCCTCAAACGCTCCGCTCTGCTTTGCTCCCTGGCTTTAGCCTTACCTTTCAGCGCACTGGCGGAAGAGACCGTGGTTGTTACTGCCACGCCAACCGACACGGCGGATGCCCCCACCACGGGCTACACCGCCACCAGCAGCAAAGGCGCGTTAAAAACCGATCAACCCTTGATTACCACGCCGCAGGCCGTTTCCGTGGTCACCCGCCAGTTAATGGAAGATCAGGGTGCGATGTCAGTGAATCAAGCGCTGAACTATACCGCAGGGGCGTTTACTAATTTTGGTGGGGCGGCCACACGTTATGACACGGTCGCACTGCGAGGCTTCCACGGTGGCGATGTCGATAATATTTTCCTCGACGGATTGCGCCTGATGAGCGATCCCGGCAGCTACAACGTGCTGCAGGTCGATCCGTGGTTCCTTGAACGCATCGACGTGATTAAAGGCCCCTCTTCTGCGCTGTATGGGCAGACTGTGCCAGGCGGATTAGTGATGGAAACCTCCAAAAATCCCCTGTTTAGCGAGCAAGGCCATTTTCGTCTCTACGCCGGGAACAACAATACAACGGGCGCAGCCTTTGATTACACCAATAAAATCAACGACCAGTGGGCTTTCCGGTTAACCGGCCTGACGCGTAACAGCGATACGCAGTATGACCATACCCGGGAAGAAAAGTATGCGATTTCACCTTCCCTACTGTGGGCGCCAGACGAAAATACCACGCTGTTGCTAAAGGCCTACTTGCAGAAAGATCCCTCTGGCGGTTATCACAGCGCAGTACCCGGCGAAGGCAGCATCGTCGCTCATAATGGCTACAAGCTGAGCACAGGATTCTACGACGGTGACAGCGCACTGGATCAGTTCAAGCGTAACGAGCAGATTTATAGCCTCGCGTTTTCGCACCGCTTTGACGACACCTGGGCCTGGCGCACCAATGCCAGCTACTCTCACTCCAACGTGGATCTCGATCAGGTGTATCAAATCGGCTGGGATGCGGCCAACCCCGACCTGCTCAATCGCTGGTACTCCGGCTCACGCTCGTCGCTGAATGCGTTTGCGATTGATAATCAGTTGGAAGCGAATTTTGATACCGGCGCACTGAGCCATAAAGTGGTTTTAGGGGGCGAATATCATCAATATCAGAACAATACCTGGGATGCGGGTGGCGCGGCGAATCAACTGAATGTCCGTACCGGGCAGCCCGTTGGCCCACGTCAGAGCTATGTCTTTGCGCATAACAACCGTCATTACTATCAGACAGGTGTTTACCTGCAAGATGAGATGCAGTGGGATAAATGGCATCTGGATCTTTCCGGGCGTTATGATCGCATTGTGTCGGAGACACTGGCCTATACCTCCAATACCAAGAATCGCCGCCAGGACGATCATGTGGGAGGACGAGCCGCACTGCTGTATGCCTTTGAAAATGGTGTTTCACCTTACCTGAGTTACAGCCAGGCGATTACGCCACAGTCTTTATCAGATAAAGACGGGCAGCTCCTGAAACCCACAACCTCCGAGCAGTACGAGGCGGGGGTGAAATATCAACCGCCAGGCACCAGCGATCTCTACAGTCTTGCCGTGTATGACTTGACGCAGAAAGATGTCGGCAATCGCGTGGTGAAAGAGTCCTATTTCGAACCCGCAGGCAAAGTCCATGCACAAGGGCTGGAGTTAGAGGCGCGAAACCAACTCACCGACAGACTGAGCACGGTGGCCAGTGTGACACTGAATCGCGTGCGCTTTAAAGATGCGGTTGATGGCAATGACGGCCATACCCCTTATGTCACGCCAAACAGCATGGCAAATGCCTGGGTCAATTATAAATTTGACTATGGCCTCAGTGCGGGCGCAGGCGTGCGCTATATCGGTAAGCAGTGGGCGGATAACGAAAACACAACACGCTTGCCGTCAGCAACGCTGTTTGATGCTTCGGTACGCGCCGATGTTGGCGAGTGGAATTCACGTTTGAAAGGTGCGTGGCTACAGGTGAGTGCCAACAATCTCACCGACCGCGATTACGTGGCGGCCTGTTATGGCACCGGATATTGCTATTGGGGAGCAGAACGTTCCGTGGTGGCAACGCTGGGATATGACTTCTAAATCGACAAAGGGCGGGATCCCGCCCTTTGCTTTTCAAAACTAGCTTTTCACTTTACGGTAGATGGCCAGTACGACAATCGCACCGATAACCGCCACCACGAAACTGCCAAAGTTGAAACCGTCAACTTTACCGAAGCCAAAAAGTGTACTGATCCAGCCGCCCACGACCGCACCAATCACCCCTAACACGACAGTCATGATAAACCCGCCGCCATCTTTACCGGGCATAATCCATTTCGCGATGATACCGGCAATCAAACCAAAAACAATCCAGGACAGGATACCCATTACTTATCTCCTTATTTTTTATTTAACAACAATCCAATCAGCAATCCCACTGCTGCTCCCGCAGCGACCGCTGCCGTGGGATGGCGTTTAATGTACTGACAAGATTCCCCGGCCACTTTGCTCCACTCGTTACACAGTGAAGCGGTTAGCGGACAATCTCGACTGTAGCGCGCTATAGTGCCCCGCTCATCGCGTTTTGAAAACATGGCAATGTCTCCTTTATCATGGACATAGCATTTAATGCGTCACGGGGGTAAGTATAGGAGAAGTTTTTAACAGTGCGATTTCAGCGGACATTTTTTCTGCATCACTTACAGCACTAAAGTCTGCAGGCTGGCCGCCGATAATGCCTTAAAAGCCAATAAAGCTTGCTATCGCACCGGAGCGCGCTGTGAAACGAGAAGAAAAAGAGCAGTATTTAAAGCGGGGAACGCTGGCCGTCCTGAATGTCCTACGTGATATAGAGCGCGAAGGCGTGCCTGTTATGGTCAACTACTCGCGCGGGCAATTTATCAGTCGTTTATTGTTTGCTGACAGCGACCAGTTGATCATCGATCACAGCAGTCAACAGCAAGACAATCAGTGGGTCACCACCTCAGACAGTATCCACATTTCGGCGGAAACGCGCGGGGCGAAAATTGAATTTGCCCTGCCAGCACTCAACACCATGCATTATGACGGCTTACCCGCCTTCAGCTCTCCATTGCCTGAATTACTGTGGGCGATTCAACGCCGCGAATTCTTTCGTGTATCCGCCCCGCTGAATCCGGTGTATTGGTGTACCTGCACCTGGCCCAATGGCGAAGTCTGCCGCTTACGGCTGCAAGATATCTCCCTGGGTGGAATCGGTACCTTGTGTGATGAAGCGATCCCGGTTGAGCTCACCACCGGTATGATTTTTCGCAAGCTCCAGATGGATCTTGGCGAACTCGGCCTGTTCGAATTAGATGCCGAATTAGTGCATCTTGGTCAGCACAGCGTGATTGGCAGTAAAAATGAAACACGGACAACGCCGCGTTTGAGCTTTCGCTATCATGGGCTCAATAACGCGCAAGAGCGTCAGTTGCAGCAAGCGATCTTTTCGCTTGAGCGTGAGGCACGTGACAAAGAGCGTCGTTTTCAGTAACACCCACGCCATCATCCTGCCCTCCGCCAGGAGGGCATCTTCCCCTCGCTCAGTTCTGTTGGCAAGGTTGGCTCTTTTGCGCCAGGCTTAATGCTTTCGACATTTCGTCCCTCCGTTGACCAGAAAGGAGCATACCCTCTATGGAAAACTGGCTACGAACGCATGTATTCAGTCACTTCTTTGATCAAACCTTTTGGCTAAACAGCCTGATCGTCGCCGTCGCGACCTTGGCCATTTTCTGGCTACTGCGCGCCATCATTGGCTTTGCTTCGCGGCGGGTCTCACGCATGAGCGAAGGCCGCGTTGGCAAAGCCTACAGCATTGCCGGCGAGATGCTCGCCAGCACCAGTAACCTCTTGCTGCTGATCTTTTCTCTGCTTATCGCGTTGCGGTTTGTTGAACTGCCGACACGCTGGCAAGGCACCATTTCACAGGGGTGGTTTGTTGCCCTGATGCTGCAAATCGCCATGTGGGTAGACTGTGGTGTTCGCTTATGGCTGCAGAATTTACTGACGGCACCGGGCCATCGGCGTAATCCGGTGACCACGGTGATTCTCGGTATTATGCTGAGAATGGTCATTTGGGTCATGATGTTCCTGGCCATCTTGTCCAATATGGGGGTGAATATCACCGCCCTCGTCGCCAGTTTGGGGGTCGGCGGTATCGCGATTGCGCTGGCCATACAAACGGTGCTCAGCGATGTCTTTGCCTCGCTGGCAATTGGCTTTGATAAGCCTTTTGAGCACGGCGATTTTATTGTGTTCGGTGATATCGCTGGCACCATTGAACATATTGGTTTGAAAACCACCCGTTTGCGTAGCCTGAGTGGAGAACAAATCGTCTGCTCAAACACCATTCTTTTGCAGCAGACTATCCATAACTACAAGCGTATGCAGCAGCGGCGTATCGTGTTTAAGTTCGGTGTGACCTATGACACCCCCGCCGCAAAAGTGCGTCAGGTGGGCGGGATTATTCGTGAGATTATTGAAGGACAGCCAGAAACCCGTTTTGATCGCGGACATTTCTTCGCGTTTGACGAAAATCAGCTCACCTTTGAGGTGGTCTATTTCGTTACCGTGGCGGATTACAACCGCTATATGGATATCCAGCAAGACATCAACCTGCAACTGATGGAGCGTCTGGCTGAAAAAGGTATTCGTTTTGCCTTCCCAACGCGGCGGGTTGAGTTTACCGGAGGAAAATTCCCGCAGATCAATGTTGCCGGTACCGCCTCAAATGAGGCGGCTGACAATGCGGCCACCAGCCGCCAAGGCTAGCGCGCAGGGTTAGATAGTGCGATAAGCCGTGGTGACTTTCCACAAGTAGCGAGGCGCCTGTGCCGCCGGATGCTTTTTATTCACATGTTGAATAAAGTCTTCCGGCGTCATGGTATTGATTTGTGCAATGGCGCGATCGCGATTCGATGAGAAGGTACGCAGTAACGCCCCGGCACCATTAGCGTAGGCCACAATGGTGGCGTATTGCAGGGTGCGAGGATCGCGAATACCGGCCAACTGCTTTTCCTGCAGAATGCGAATATAGGCGGTGCCGATATCAATATTACGTGCCGGATCGCGCAGCTCTTTATTACTGGGTTGCCCTGAACGCCCTATCGAACGATACACCTCACGCCCTGCGGTAGAGGCTTTAATCTGCATTAAGCCAATCGCATTGGATTTACTGACGGCCAGGGGATCGCCACCCGACTCCACATTGATAATCGCATTGATCAGCTTTTCATCGACGCCGTACTGACGAGAGGCGGTTTCGGTGAAAAGAGACCAGGCTTGCTGAATTTGTGTAGGTGGTGCCTGAATCAAGGGCGTATCACGTTGTGTGACTTTGGTTGCCGGGGGTTCACTGGCGCAACCGGCCAGCAATAATGCGCACACTATTAACGATCGTTTTTTCACTTATGCCTGTCCTCGGGTCATGCCAGCCGGAGCATCTTAACGGGAGGGCGCGTCAATCTGGAATTACCTAAATTCCTAATTACTGAAAATGCTGAAGTTGAAGTGACAGCGCCGCGACTTTTCGTCATTATCAGCGGGATTTGACCCTAAAAATGTAAAATACGCACTAAACGTTGCATCTGAAACGCGACCTCTCTCGCAAAATATGTCGCGCTACGCCGATATGCGTAAGGACAAACTATGCCTCACTCGCTGTTTACTGCCGGTTTTCCGCTGACACTGCGTCTGCTTGCGCCCTCCGGCTACTGTCACAATCAGGAAGCCGCCGCACGAGGCGTGGCCCGCCTGCGCGCCGCCGGGCACAACATTCAATGCACCGAAGTGATTCAGCGCCGCTGGCAACGTTTCGCCGGCGATGACGCCAGCCGCCTTGCCGATATCAATCAGTTAGCACACGGACCGTTACCCGATATTGCCCTCGCGGTTCGTGGCGGTTACGGTGCCACCCGTTTATTACCACAGATTGATTACCCTGCCTTAAAAGCACATTTGCAGCAACGCCCTTTTGTCCTCTGTGGCCACAGCGATTTTACCGCGCTGCAAATGGCGCTGTTACGGCATTGCGATTTGGTTTCATTCAGTGGCCCGATGTTGGCGGGCAATTTTGGTGCGCAAACGGTCTCATCGTTCACTTGCCAGCATTTTTGGAACCTGATTACGCAGCCTGAATATGAGCTGACATGGTCTACCCCGGCCGCTGATTTTCAGGGTGATGGAACCCTGTGGGGTGGCAATATCGCCATGCTGACGTCGTTGGTGGGGACAACCTGGTTGCCCGCAATTAAAGATGGCATTCTGGTAATTGAAGATGTCAATGAACACCCCTTCCGCATTGAGCGCATGCTGCTGCAACTGCATCACGCGGGCCTACTTGCGCAGCAAAAGGCGATTGTGGCCGGCAGCTTCACCGGCGCTGAGTTGAGTGAGTATGACAATGGTTATCACCTCGGTGAGGTGTGGGAGATGATCACAGCATTAACGGGTGTGCCGGTGATCCCCGGACTGGCATTTGGCCATGATAGCGATACCGTGACACTGCCGCTGGGCGCGAAAGGACAACTTAGCGTCCAGCAGGGCAAAGCCCTGTTGCACCTCTCAGGCTATCCGTGGTTACGGCCGACTGGCGCGTAAGATAAACATCATTGGGCGCATCTGTTCTTCTGCCAACGCCGGATGCGCCGCGATTTGCTCTGCGCTGGGCCCCCACTCTTCCAGATGCTGTATCCAGAAACCGGCAGCAATCAGCGTATTAACCCAGGTGCCCAGTGTGCGATGGTATTTCACCACACCTTCGGCAAACCAATGGGTAATGCGCTGACCTTCCTGTTGATAATGATTCACTGGCCAACTGCGCTGGCCGTCGCCAGCTGTCACCCAATCCGGCGCACTGGCCGCCATGAAAATGGGGTGTTCTGCCGTGAACAACAGGGTGCCACCCGGTTTTAACGCCGCGAACAGTGTCGCCATTAACGGCGTCAGGTTTTCAATATAGTGCAGCGCCAGTGAACTGTAGATCACATCATACTGCGCTGTCGCTAACGTCAAGTCCGCCATATCCGCACGTTGGTAGTCAATGCAGGGGTCATCCGTCATCGCCCGCGCCTGCTCCAGCATTTTTACCGAGAGATCTAATCCCAGCACATGCCGTGCGCCCTGACTGGCTGCATAACGGCTAAACCAGCCGTAGCCGCAGCCTAGATCTACTACGCAAGCCTGTTGCAGGTCGGGAAGTTGAGCCGCGATGGCTTGCCATTCTGGCGCGCCTTGTAAGCCATGTTGTGAGCGAGGCAACTGGGCATAGCCCGCAAAAAAGTCGTTGTCGTCATAAATATTTTGACTCATTGGTTTTCTCCTTGATAAATCACTGGCAGTATAACTTTTGACGACATCATCTGCGACTTTGCTTAGTTTTCAGATACTCATCGCACACTCTGACTCGTCGACTGAGGAAAAAACACCTAAACTGAGATCAAAACAACAATGACGCAAAGGAGTGACGTATGTTAATTGGCTTCGTTTTGCTCGTCAGCGCTTGTGGTCATGATGCTTGTGATGCATTGCCGGTATCCGAGCGTATTTATCCCACTGAAACGGCCTGCCAAACCATGGCTGAACGTATTCGTAAAGTTCGCCCGCAAGCGGTACTGATGTGTGGAGAAGTTCACCGCTAAAAAAGGGAGCCAATTGGCTCCCTCGTCGTTATGCTGTTTCCTGATTAATTTGTATCTCGATATCCTGAACCACTGCATCAATTTCATCGAGCAACTGCCCTTGCTGATTAAGCAGTGCATCAAATCGGCCCGCCAGCGCATGATCTTTATACTCACCCGCGTCAAAAGCCAGCCAGTGGCCAGACAGGGTTTCCGTGTTGGTTTGAGCATAGTGACGCATCTCTTTTAACTGTGAGGTCACATCACGAAGATAATCCGGTTTAGCCTTCTGTTCGATCTCGCTCATGTCGTTATCCTTTTAGTTAAATACGGCACATTCCGCACAAATAACAGCATTAATCCTAGTCAATAATCGCTATTTATCCTTAGGAATCGTCGCAATGACTGAAAACCCAGAATTTTGTATCGACGACTGTTATCGGGCAGACAATTCCAGAGAAAGGGTCTACATTCTTTCCACGCCTTTCTTCGCGCGACAGGAGCGCCGTTAACATGCGAATGATTCTCTCGCTTATCATGGCGCTGATAGTGGTTGGTTGCGGCAGTCACTCTGCGGACAGAACGTGCCAGGGAGAAGTTGCCTCTCTTGCTGGGCAACCGTTGGGGACATCACAGGCATTGATCACCGACCGCGTCAGCTCTTTTTATGTTAAGAGTGATCAACTGGCCGTTGACAGTGGCACGCTGCAATCCGCCGACCGCTATGTCTACATCCCTGCCAGTGTGACGCAAGAGGGATTTCTCGCGCAGCGCGTTTCCAATAATATTTTTCGTCTGGCCAGCGCACAGCAGGACCGGATGGTGACATGGACGTGTCCCAACACACTGGGGAAATTGTGATTGGTTGATGAAGATAGCCCCTGCACACAGGGGCTATTTTGTTAACTGCCGCGATAGGTTGAATAACCGTATTGGCTTAACAGCAAAGGAATGTGAAGTTTTTGATTCGTTTCGGTGACTTCAAAAATGACCGGAATTTCAGGGAAGAAACTCTTTTGCTGCTGAGACTTGAAATAGTCTCCCGTGTGAAATGTCACGCGGTAAATCCCCTTTTCCAACGTCTTGCCTTCGGGCCACAACGCACCAATGCGTCCATCGTGATTTGTTTTACCTTGCGCCACAGGCAACCATTGCGTGCCCTGCTGTTGTTCAATATCGACGGTCACATCGGGTGAAGGCAACCCGGTTTGCTGGTTTAAGATATGCACGCTAATAGGATTCGTGTGCGCAGGCGCTGCCAGCGCTGACATACTCACGGCGGCGGAAAAAAGCACAGGTAACATGAATTTCATAACACATCCTTTTGTGTTGTTAGCAACATTGCTAACAATAGCAAAAAAACGGCTGTGGATTGATTTATCACAAAAATTTGAGGTTTTGGGAACAGGTCAAGATCAACGAACCTGAGCAGTATCAGCCATTCGATGCAGGACTCAAATATTCTACGTTTAATGCTGGCGTTAATTAGGAATCAACCTCCAATAAAGCATTCTCTTTTAAGCACAACACTCTTTTACTGGAGGTTATCAACTACTTCTGGCAATAAGTGGCAGCCTGTATTTATTAATCACGACTATAGCGTTGCTATTAATATTTCAAATGCGTTACCCAGCGGACGAAAACATTAAAATAACTTACAGTTACCCTCTCACCTCATTCAGATTGTTCTGGTTATGTAATCTATATCCCACCAGGTTACACCTTCACTCTTACTCAAAAACAAGACAGGTCTCGGTATAATGGCTTTACATTATCAGAAAAATGCCTGAAACGTTCATTTCGTGTAAATATCAGGCATTTGTCATCCTCTGATACTCAGTAAACACGATTTCTGGCAGCAGCAATCATTGTACGTATGATCAGTGTCGCTTACGTAAATTCAATACCAACAATATTTGAATAAGTCAGCGTTATTTTCTGGAGTCATTATGTTTTTCACTCGTACTGCCCCATCCCGCCACGTGCTATTTTTAGCGCTGAGCGCAGTGCATTTCTCTTTTTATTCAACCAGCAGCCACGCTGGCATCGTGATTAACGGCACGCGAGTTATCTATGAACAAAAAGAAAAGAGCATCACCGTTCAACTGACGAATGAGGGCACTGAACCTGTGCTGGCACAGAGTTGGATTGATGATGGTGATGAGCAAGCGCCCCCCCAACACATTCGGGTGCCCTTTGTATTAACACCGCCGATTAACCGTGTGGAACCTAAAAAAGGACAAGCGCTACGCATTAGCTATACCGGCAAAGCATTACCGCAGAACAAAGAAAGCGTGTTCTGGCTCAATATGCTTGAGATTCCTTCTAAGGCAGAGGGGGCGGGTGAAAACTTATTGCAAATGGCATTTCGCTCACGCATAAAAATGTTTTTCCGCCCTTCTGGTTTACAAGGCACAGCTTCTGAAGCGGCGGCCTCACTGCGTTGGAGCATGGAGGGCAGCAAAGTAATGGTGAGTAACGCCTCTGCATTTCACGTCTCTTTAGTGACGGTGGCTATCAAGGGTGACAATCGAAAACCGACAAATGGCGAGATGCTCACTCCGGGCAGTGTAAAACAACTAACGATCGCAGGGGCCGCCGCGGGTAAAATCTTAGCATTCGAATGGGTTAACGATTACGGTGCGATTATCGTCACAGAGTCCACCATTCAATCATCTTCAACGCTCTGATTATAAGAGAGGCGATGGCAACAGTTTTAATAACCAACTGTTAACTCTGCATGCTGAATGGCAACATCCCAATAAGAATAAAGAAGCAGCATCAATAATATTGCGTTGTCAGACACCTGCAAAAAAACATAAATCGCCCCATTAATATCGTTCACCCAATGATAACACTCAGCGTGAGTCGAAAAGGATCAAGAGAAATGAAAAAGAAGCATAGTATTCTTTTATTATTAGCATTAGGTATTTTAATACCGTCAGCGCACGCGACGGTAACATGCACCCTGAATCCAGCATCACCCGCGATTAATACTACTGTCGCTTTACAAGGGGGTAATATCACCGCTGGAGAAGATGTTCCCAATGGTACAATTTTGTTCAGACAATATTTCAAACCCTCCCGCTCACCATCAGTGCAATGCCATTCAACGGTCGTGCCGTGGAGTTTTAAATCGAATGCTCGATACATTGCCAATCCAAAGCCACTGAGCCTATGGAATACAGGCAGTTGGGCTGGCAAGGTGTATGAAACCGGTATCCCTGGATTAGGTGTCGCTGTATGGTACAGTGGCAATGCGGTGCCCTTCGACAGAGCATCAGGCTCCTTTAATGCACCCAACGCGTCATATGGCACAGATGTACAATTTGATATGTCATTTATTAAAATTGGACCTATCAGTCCGGGAACGATCCGCGGCCAGGATTTACCAACCGTTGCCTTCGAATTTACGCCGCAGATCGGTACTGCCATTCGCACTTCGACGGTTAGCTTTAGCGGTACACTTAATGTCGTCGCGAGAACGTGCACGACACCGAATCCCGTCGTTGCTCTGGGTAGCTGGAATGCAGACCTTCAATTTAAAGGCGCAGGCTCTACCTCAGACTGGCGTAATGCCAGCATTAATCTGACAAACTGCCCGCGTTTTTATGGCAAGATGGATTCAGGCCAAAATAACTATGGTTCTGATTCGCCAACCGATCCAGGCGGAGTAGGTACACCGCAGGCTAACACCTTGGCTCTTATACTGAGACCTAATACCACAATCATTGATTCAGCAAAAAGTATCATTGCATTACAAAATAGCCCTGATAAAGCAACTGGGGTGGGTATTCAAATTGCTTATAATACGAATGCGTCACCTGAACTTGCTGTTTTTAATGCGGAAAAGAAATATATTATGGTTAACAATGCAAACACTTCCGTTTCAATCCCCCTCTTTGCGCGGTATTATCAAACTGAGGCAAAAGTGAAACCTGGTGTGGCGAATGCGACCATGATGTACACCATTAATTATTACTGAATCTCGGTAGACTTATTTTTACACTCTCATTAATATTTTAAGAAGCGCACAGGAAGATCAATCAAAGCTGACCAAATCTAAATACTGCCTGTGTTATTGTGAGTGGAATCTATTTATAAGAAAATATCCATCTTTACGGTGATTTTCAAATACCTGCAGAGATAATACAAGATTAATTCTGAGTCGCTCTACCTGAGACGATTTATTCCGTGGGTGCATTGCCGTTTTTATAATCTAAAACAGTGTAAAATTGATTGAGTTCTGCAAATACATTAAAAAACGGGAGCCTGTAGGCTCCCGTTCTACTTAACGCCACACAAACAAATTACATGTTTGCGATGATAGCGTCGCCAAACTCTGAACATTTCAGCAGCTTAGCGCCTTCCATCAGGCGTTCGAAATCGTAAGTTACGGTCTTGTTCGCGATCGCACCTTCAACGCCTTTCACGATCAAATCAGCCGCTTCGAACCATTCCAGGTGACGCAACATCATTTCAGCAGACAGGATGACAGAACCTGGGTTCACTTTGTCCTGGCCCGCATATTTTGGTGCTGTACCATGGGTGGCTTCAAACAACGCGCACTCGTCGCCGATGTTAGCACCCGGCGCAATACCGATACCGCCAACCTGCGCCGCCAGGGCATCAGAGATGTAGTCACCGTTCAGGTTCATACAGGCAATCACGTCATACTCAGCAGGACGCAGCAGGATCTGTTGCAAGAACGCATCGGCGATCACATCTTTAACGATGATCTCTTTGCCGGTGTTCGGGTTCTTGAACTTCATCCATGGGCCGCCATCAATCAGCTCACCGCCAAATTCTTCTTTCACCAACTGGTATCCCCAGTCTTTGAAAGAGCCTTCGGTGAATTTCATGATGTTGCCTTTGTGAACCAGCGTCAGAGAATCACGGTCGTTGGTAATGGTGTATTCCACCGCGGCACGGACCAGACGCTTAGTGCCCTCTTCTGAGCACGGCTTCACGCCGATACCGCACTGTTGTGGGAAGCGAATTTTCTTCACGCCCATCTCTTCACGCAGGAATTTAATGACTTTATCCGCTTCCGGCGTGCCCGCTTTCCACTCGATACCCGCATAGATATCTTCGGAGTTCTCGCGGAAGATAACCATATCGGTCTCTTCAGGGCGTTTTACCGGGCTTGGCGTGCCTTTGTAATAGCGTACAGGACGCAGGCACACATAGAGATCCAGTTCCTGGCGCAGAGCAACGTTCAGGGAACGAATACCGCCACCCACTGGCGTGGTCAACGGGCCTTTAATGGCAACGCGGTATTCTTTAATTAAATCGAGGGTTTCTTGCGGCAGCCAAACATCCTGGCCATATAGTTCTACAGACTTCTCACCGGTGTAAATTTCCATCCAGGAAATTTTACGCTCGCCGTTGTAGGCCTTTTTCACAGCGGCATCCACCACTTTCAACATCACAGGTGAAACGTCAACACCAATACCATCACCTTCAATGTAGGGAATGACAGGGTTATTGGGGACATTCAGTTTACCTGAAGTAAGGGTGATCTTCTGACCTTCCGCCGGAACTACTACTTTGCTTTCCATTAACCTCTCCTTCGAGCGCTTTTTGTTAATGACTTGTAAGATGCGCGACAATACTACTTGAATATTGCCTCCGCGCCAATCACCTCGGAATCGCGCTATAATGCGCCCATTGTTCACAAGTGCAAAGCGTATGCAGAAAAAAGCCCCCCCTGTTTCTCGTCAACGAACATTACGTCGAAAGCCCGTGCGCCCAGCCGCGCACAAGGGGCCACGCCGCGTCGTACTGTTTAACAAGCCTTTCGATGTGCTGCCGCAATTCACCGATGAGGCGGGTCGCGCAACGCTAAAAGATTATGTGCCAATTTCAGATATCTACGCAGCAGGTCGCCTCGACCGCGACAGCGAAGGCCTGATGGTGCTCACCAATGACGGTGCCTTGCAGGCCCAACTGACACAGCCGGGCAAACGTACAGGTAAAATTTATTATGTGCAGGTTGAAGGCGTGCCCGATTCGCAGGCGCTGCACGCCCTGCGCAGCGGCATTACCCTCAACGATGGCCCCACGTTACCTGCAGAAGTCGAATGCGTTGCCGAACCCGCATGGCTATGGGCACGCAATCCACCGATTCGCGAGCGCAAAGCCATTCCAACCCAATGGCTTAAGGTGACCCTCTACGAAGGACGCAACCGACAAGTGCGGCGTATGACCGCGCATGTCGGTCATCCCACCTTACGCTTAATTCGCTATGCCATGGGCGGGTTTACGCTGGATGGTCTTGCTCAAGGCGCATGGCGCGAAATGACCTAGGAGAACACAGCATGTTTAAGCCTCACGTCACGGTCGCCTGCGTGGTACAAGCACAGGGTCACTTTCTGGTAGTTGAAGAGCGTATTCACGGCCTGTTGACCTGGAACCAACCCGCAGGTCATCTCGAAGCCGATGAAACGCTGGTGCAGGCGGCAACGCGTGAACTGTATGAAGAAACGGGCATTGATGCTGAGCCGCAGTATTTGCTGCGCATTCATCAGTGGATAGCCCCTGACAACACCCCGTTTATCCGCTTTCTGTTTTGTCTCGATCTCGCAGAATGTGTTGCGACAGACCCGCAAGACAGCGATATCGAAAGCTGCCGTTGGGTGACTGCCGACCAGATTTTGCAGGCCCAACATTTGCGTTCGCCACTGGTTGCGGAAAGCATACGAGTTTATCAGCACGGTGAGCGCTTACCGCTGGCACTGATTGCCCCGTTCAACTGGCCTTTCAGTGATGCGCCCGTGTCTGGGCCGTGTTAAACTATGCCGCCTGTTTTTTACGGGGCCGCGATGCGCACGGCTCCCCTAAGTGAGTAGCCTTCTAACATGTCTGATAACAGCCAGAAAAAAGTGATCGTCGGGATGTCCGGCGGTGTCGATTCTTCCGTTTCCGCCTGGTTACTGCAACAGCAAGGCTATCAGGTGGAAGGCCTGTTCATGAAGAACTGGGAAGAGGACGACGGCGAGGAGTATTGTACCGCCGCCACGGATCTGGCTGATGCCCAAGCGGTCTGTGACAAGCTGGGTATCTATCTGCACACCATTAATTTTGCGGCCGAGTATTGGGATAACGTTTTTGAACACTTCCTGGAAGAGTACAAAGCGGGTCGTACGCCAAATCCGGATATCCTGTGTAACAAAGAGATCAAATTCAAAGCCTTTTTAGAATTTGCCGCGGAAGATTTGGGTGCTGATTATATCGCGACCGGTCACTATGTGCGCCGCCAGGACAGCAACGGCACCAGTCAGTTGTTGCGTGGGTTAGATGGCAATAAAGATCAAAGCTACTTCCTGTATACCCTGAGCCATGAGCAAATCGCACAAAGCCTGTTTCCGGTCGGTGAGTTAGAAAAGCCGGAAGTGCGCCGCATTGCGGAAGAACTCGATTTGATCACCGCGAAAAAGAAAGATTCAACCGGGATCTGTTTTATCGGTGAACGTAAATTCCGTGATTTCCTTGGTCGCTACCTGCCCGCCCAACCCGGCGCCATCCTCGATGTCGACGGCAATCTTGTCGGTGAACATCAGGGTTTGATGTACCACACGCTGGGCCAGCGCAAGGGACTGGGCATTGGTGGTCTGAAAGAGAGCACCAGCGAAGAGCCCTGGTATGTGGTGGACAAAGATGTGGCGAATAATACGCTGATCGTGGCACAGGGCGGTGAGCATCCACGCCTAATGTCCGTGGGCCTGATTGCCCAGCAACTGGACTGGGTTGATCGCCAAACATTCACCGCGCCAAAAACCTGTACGGTAAAAACGCGTTATCGTCAGCAGGATATTCCCTGCCAGGTGATTCCACTGGATAATGGGCGTGTTGAAGTCCGCTTTGATGCGCCGGTTGCTGCGGTGACGCCAGGCCAATCGGCTGTCTTTTATGATGGAGAAGTGTGCCTGGGCGGCGGGGTTATTGAATCGCGTTTACCTTGGGTACAATCCTAGTTTCAGGTTTAACCTGATGCTTTCACAGGAGTTGATGTGGCGAAAAATTATTACGATATCACGCTGGCCCTGGCGGGCGTTTGCCAGTCAGCGCATCTGGTTCAACAGTTGGCGCACCAAGGCCATTGCGACAGCGACAAATTAAAAGTGTCATTGCGCAGTCTGCTGGATCTCAGCCCTGCATCAACCCTTGCCGTCTATGGCAATGATGAAGAAAACCTGCGCCTTGGATTGGAAACATTGTTGGGTATTTTCAACACCAATCAACGCCAGGGCGTCGGCGCTGAGCTGACGCGTTATACCCTCAGCATGATGATGCTTGAGCGTAAATTGAATAAAAGTTCGCAGACACTGGATGAATTGGGCCGCCGCATCAGTCAACTCGATCGTCAATTGGCCCACTATGACCTGGAGTCCGAACCGCTGGTCAGTGCCATGGCGGGAATTTACGTTGATGTTATCAGCCCTATCGGGCCGCGGATCCAGGTCACAGGTTCGCCTGCCGTTCTGCAAAATAGCCAAATTCAAAGCAAGGTCCGTGCGACATTGCTGGCGGGTATCCGCGCAGCGGTACTTTGGCATCAGGTCGGCGGCAGTCGCTGGCAGCTGATGTTCTCGCGCTCGCGTCTGGTTAACCAGGCAAAAACCATTCTCGACAATCTCTAAATGCCCCAGGAGTAAGACCGATGGAATTATCCTCTCTGACCGCTGTATCACCTGTCGATGGTCGTTATGGCGACAAAGTCAGCCCACTGCGCGCCATTTTTAGTGAATTCGGCCTGCTGAAATTCCGCGTTGAGGTGGAAGTTCGCTGGTTGCAAAAACTGGCCATGTGCGCAGAGATCAAGGAAGTTCCTGCATTTGATGCGGACGCAAACGCTTACCTTGATGCTATTGTCGCCAATTTCAGTGAAGAAGATGCCGCGCGCATCAAAACCATTGAACGCACCACCAACCATGATGTGAAAGCGGTTGAGTATTTCCTGAAAGAAAAAGTAGAGCAGGTGCCGGCCTTACATGCCGTTTCTGAATTTATCCACTTTGCCTGTACTTCTGAGGACATTAATAATCTGTCCCACGCCTTGATGCTTGAAACGGCGCGTCGCGACGTTCTGTTGCCATTTTGGCAGCAGGTTGTCAGCGCAGTGAAAGGCCTGGCAGCAGAATACCGCGATATTCCGCTGTTATCCCGTACTCACGGCCAGCCAGCAACGCCCTCTACCATGGGTAAAGAGATGGCAAACGTGGCTTACCGTATGGAACGCCAACTGCGTCAACTGGAGCGCGTTGAAATACTCGGTAAAATCAACGGCGCCGTCGGCAACTACAACGCCCACATTGCGGCTTACCCGGAAGTCGACTGGCATGCACTGAGCGAAAGTTTTGTCACATCATTGGGGATTACCTGGAACCCCTACACCACACAAATCGAGCCACACGATTACATCGCGGAACTGTTCGACTGTATTGCGCGCTTTAACACTATCCTGATCGATTTCGATCGTGATATCTGGGGTTACATCGCTCTGAATCACTTTAAACAGCGCACCATTGCCGGTGAAATTGGCTCCTCGACCATGCCACACAAAGTGAATCCTATTGACTTCGAAAACTCCGAAGGCAATCTGGGCCTGGCGAATGCTGTCATGCAGCATTTGGCAAGCAAACTGCCGGTTTCACGCTGGCAGCGCGACCTGACAGATTCCACCGTGCTGCGTAACCTGGGCGTGGGTGTGGGTTATGCGTTAATTGCCTATCAGGCCACGTTGAAGGGGATCTCCAAACTGGAAGTTAACCGCGGTCGTCTGCTGGCGGAGCTTGATCAGAACTGGGAAGTTTTAGCCGAGCCGATTCAAACGGTGATGCGCCGTTATGGTATTGAAAAACCTTACGAGAAGCTGAAAGAACTGACCCGCGGTAAACGCGTTGATGCAGCAGGCATGACGGCCTTTATCGATGGTCTGGCACTGCCGGAGCATGAAAAAACACGCTTAAAACAGATGACGCCGGCGAATTATTTGGGTCGTGCTATCCAAATGGTTGATGAATTAAAGTAATTATCCGACAGGGCGAGCAATTCGCCCTGCCTTATTCATCCTCTGTTTACTCGCTTTCATTTATACTCTTCATTACATTCATAATAATGACTCGCTCAATAATAGAGGGAATTCACGATGCGCGTTCTGGTAGTTGAAGATAATGTATTGCTACGCCACCATCTGGCGGTGCAACTGCGAGAAATGGGCCATCAGGTCGATGCCGCCGAGGGCGCAAGGGAAGCGGATTACTTCCTGCGCGAACACGTACCGGATATTGCATTGGTGGATTTAGGCTTACCTGATGAAGATGGCATGAGCATGATCCGCCGCTGGCGCAGTGAACAGGTCAATCAGCCTATCCTGGTGCTGACAGCACGCGAAGGTTGGCAAGCCAAGGTCGAGGCATTGGAAGCCGGCGCCGACGATTATGTAACGAAACCTTTTCATATTGAAGAAGTGGCGGCCCGCTTACAGGCCTTGATGCGCCGTAATTGTGGACTGGCTTCGCAAATTATTACCCTGCCGCCGTTCCAAATTGACTTGTCTCGTCGTGAACTGATGATCAACGACTACCCAGTCAAATTAACCGCCTTCGAATACACCATTATCGAAACCCTGATCCGTAACGCAGGCAAAGTCGTCAGCAAAGACTCCCTGATGTTACAGCTGTATCCGGATGCCGAATTACGCGAAAGCCACACCATTGATGTTCTGATGGGACGCTTGCGTAAAAAAATCCAATCTGAATATTCCCATGAAGTGATTACAACAGTGCGTGGGCAAGGCTACCGGTTCGACATCGGATGAAGTTGAGTTTTCTGCGTCGGTTACGCCCATTCTCTCTCCGCGCACGTTTTCTTATGGCAACGGCTGCCGTAGTGCTGGTGATGTCACTGGCCTACGGCATGGTTGCTGTCATTGGTTATATGGTCAGTTTCGACAAGAACACCTACCGTGAAATGCGCGGTGAAAGTAATCTGTTTTTTACCCTGGCGCAGTGGCAGAACAACCGTCTTTCTATCGCATTACCCGAGCGCATGTCACTCAACTTTCCAACGCTGGTGTTTATCTATAACGATGAGGGAAAACTGCTTTGGCAACAACGCGATGTCCCGGAGCTGCGCGCTAAAATCCGCCCGCAGTGGTTAAGCAAATCCGACTTTTATGAAATAGATACCAGTAAAAGCATTAGTCGCGAGGTGATGGGCAGCAATAACCCCGTCGCTCTGGATAAACTGACGCGCTATGACGATGACGACAATGACGCTTTTACGCACTCGGTTGCCGTTAACCGTTATGAAGCAACCTCTACACTCCCGGCCTTGACCATTGTCGTTATTGACTCTATTCCGCAGGAATTACAGCACTCCGATGTTGTCTGGTCATGGTTCAGTTATGTGTTACTGGTCAACTTACTGCTGGTTGTCCCGTTGCTGTGGATGGCGGCGCACTGGAGCTTACGTCCTATCGGCGAGCTTGCCGCGCAAATCCGTGAACTGGAACAGGGTAAGCGGGATATCCTCCATCCCCACCCGCCGCAAGAACTGAAAAGCCTGGTGCGCAACCTGAACATGCTGCTGGATAATGAGCGTCAACGCCTCACGCGCTATCGCACCACGCTGTCTGATTTAACCCACAGCTTAAAAACCCCGTTGGCAGTCTTGCAAAGCACCTTGCGCTCACTGCGCAGTGGAAAGTCATTGACGCTTGAAGAGGCCGAACCGGTCATGCTGGAACAAATTAGCCGTATTTCACAACAAACCGGCTATTACCTGCACCGTGCCAGCATGCAGGCAGAACATCATTCGCTAAAACGCGATATCCATTCGGTTCCCGCGTTACTGGATGGCTTGTGTTCTGCGCTGAATAAAGTCTATCAGCGCAAAGGGGTTTCGCTGTCGCTGGATATCTCGCCTGAAGTGACCTTTATTGGCGATCAAAACGATTTTATGGAAGTCATGGGCAATGTGCTGGATAACGCCTGCAAGTATTGCCTGGAATTTGTGGAAATCAGCGTCAGCCAAAACGACGAAAGTCTTACCTTGTATGTGGACGACGACGGCCCAGGCATTCCTGAGAGCAAACGCGTGCTCATTTTCCAGCGCGGTCAACGGGCTGATACCTTACGCCCTGGCCAGGGCATTGGTCTGTCTGTTGCACGCGAGATCCTGGAACAGTACAAAGGCGATATTTTGATTGCCGATAGCGCGCTGGGTGGCGCAAGAATGTCGGTGGTGTTCCGCCATCAGGACATCTGACAGAACCTGCTGCGGGCTGTTATACTCCAGCCACCTTTTGTTTATCCTCAGGACAGGCTATGGACTATCAGCTCGAACTGAACTGGCCCGAATTTATTGAGAAATATTGGCAAAAACGCCCGGTATTGATCAAACGCGGCATTAAAAACTTTATCGACCCCTTGTCTCCCGATGAGCTGGCGGGACTGGCAATGGAAAACGAGGTCGACAGTCGCCTGGTGAGCCATCAGGCCGATAAATGGCAAGTCAGCCATGGCCCGTTTGAAAGCTATGATCACTTAGGTGAACATAACTGGTCTTTGCTGGTGCAGGCGGTGGATCACTGGCATCCTGCCAGCGCGGCACTGATGCAGCCTTTTCGCGCTCTGCCCGACTGGCGTACCGATGACCTGATGATCTCCTTCTCCGTGCCGGGTGGCGGCGTTGGCCCTCATCTTGACCAGTACGACGTGTTCATCATTCAGGGCACCGGCCGCCGACGCTGGCGCGTGGGGGAAAAAATCCCCATGAAGCAACACTGCCCACATCCTGACTTGCTGCAGGTTGACCCTTTTGAAGCCATCATTGATGAAGAAACGGAAGCCGGCGATATTCTGTATATCCCACCGGGCTTCCCGCACGAAGGCTTCTCACTGGAAGCCTCGCTGAACTATTCCGTGGGTTTCCGTGCTCCGAGCGGCCGTGAACTGATCAGTGGCTTTGCCGATTACGTTTTGGCGAATGAACTGGGCAGCCAGCGCTTTACCGATCCTGATGTCCCCGCTCGCGATGAACCCTCGGTGATTCTGCCGCAGGAGGCCGAAGGCATCCGCCAGATGATGCTGGATCTGATTCAGCAGCCTGCGCATTTTAATCAGTGGTTTGGCGAATTTATTTCACAATCGCGCCATGAACTGGATATTGCACCGCCAGAACCCCCGTATCAGCCTGATGAGATTTATGACGCGCTGACGCAGGGTGATAGCCTGCACCGTTTAGGCGGGTTGCGCGTGTTAACGCTGGCTGGGAACGTCTATGTGAACGGTGAGGCAATCAGTTGCGAGCACCCTGCTGTGCTGCGCCAGCTCGCGAATAAAACCGCGTTAACCCAGGATGATTTTGGCGATGCGCTGGACGATCCCTCGTTCCTCGCGCAGTTAGCCGCCTTGATTAACAGCGGCTACTGGTACTTCAACGATCAGCAGTAAACACCAGGCAGCCAGTCGGCTGCCTGATTTTTTTATGCCGCTGACTCTTGCGACAGACCCAATGCTTGCCGACAAATCCCCATCACCACCTGCACACTGTGTTGTAAACCTTCCAGAGTCACAAACTCCTGTGGCGTGCGTTGCAGATAACCGCCGCTGAACAGTTGCGCGCAGGGTGTGCCTGCGGTGACAAGGGCAATGCTTAAACTGTCGTCACGTGCTAAGGGTGTGGTGAGCGTTAACTGCTGCTCATCTATCGCCTGACGCGCCAGTTCAATCACCGCGTTATGTGCCGTATTGACAGCCGCCATGTTGCGCGCGGTATACCGGCTTTCAAACTGAAATTGCAGGCCATGCTGATGTTGCTGTTGGCAACATTGCGCCAGTGCACTCAGCCGCTGGTCCAGTACAACTTGCTCTCGCTCACATAACTGAAATGTCAGCTCCGTATGCAGTCCATCACCGCGCATTTTTAGCACGTCGGTGGCCACTCCACCGTGCTGTAACCAAGTCTGATGCAATGCAAAGGCCGCCGCCAGCGCACTGTGTTGCGCACTGCCCGCAATTTTAATTTCCACTGTGGATTGATGACGGTTTTCCCACGCCAACTCTCCAGGCACACCACCGGAGAGGCACCAGGCATAATCGACCCGCAACGCCTTCTGGCTTAGCGCCACCAGTGCATCCCGCCCCCGTTCACCGGCTGGCACAAATGCCACATGCACATCACCATGAGGTTGCGTTTGCAGTTGTTCCAGCAGCGACATGATAACGGTGATGCCCGCCGTGGCTTCGCACCCCATCGCACGGGTACCATCGCCGGTTATCAGGGTTTGCCCAATTAATGCATGCAACTCAGGCACGCGAACCGGTGAAATCACCGCGTCACCTTGCCCAAGCGCAATGTCGCCGCCACGATAGCACTCAACCAGTTGCGGATGCACCGCCGTGTCCGCCGCATGGTCGTCAGCGCTGAGGGGAGCAATAAAACCCAATACCGGAGCGCTGACCCCTTCATTACCCGGCAGCCAGGCGCTAACGGCACCGTAGCTGTCAAATGTGACCTCTCGTAATCCCAGCGCCTGCAAATCCCGTTGCAGTTGTTGTGCCAGCAACTGCTCTCGGGCACGGTTGTGACTCAATCTGCGGCCACGACGTGTAGGCGTCTGATAAAAGGTATAGTTAAAGAAGCGCTCGATTAGCTGATTCATTCGTATCCTCCCTTTATCCGACCTTCATTATTACCCTGATAAATCTCTCAGGCCTTGCGCCAGGTCATACCCAGTCGGCTAATGCCTGATAATCGCCACTGGATTGCAATTTTTTAGCGTTATTATTGGCGCGTTTAAGTGATTCCCGTAAAATGCCTGCCCTCTAACGTCCTGAATCACCGAGGTGATAATACGCGCTTTGCAATAGAGCGAGTTGTTCACAAGACTGAGTGAAAATAATGAAAGAAAACGATGTTCGCCCAGCGTTAGTCCAGCTGTCAGGCATTGAGAAAGCGTTTGATGGCAAAACGATCATTGCCGATTTTAATCTCACCATTAATCACGGCGAATTCATCACCCTGCTCGGCCCCTCTGGATGCGGTAAAACCACCATATTGCGCCTGATTGCCGGTCTTGAGGCCGCTGATGCTGGCACCATTCATCTCGACCAACACGATGTCACCGCCATTCCCGCTGAACACCGCCATGTGAATACCGTTTTTCAAAGCTACGCACTGTTCCCGCATATGTCGGTCTTTGAAAACGTCGCCTTTGGCCTGCGCATGCAGAAAACCGCCCACGACGACATCACTCGTCGCGTTGAAGAAGCGCTGGCGATGGTGCAATTAGAAGCCTATGCCGATCGCCGCCCACACCAACTTTCCGGTGGTCAGCAGCAACGTGTCGCCATCGCCCGCGCCGTGGTGAATCAACCCAAAGTCCTCTTGCTGGATGAATCGCTGTCCGCCCTTGATTACAAATTACGCAGGCAGATGCAAAATGAGTTAAAAGCCCTGCAGCGTAAACTCGGTATCACTTTTGTATTTGTCACCCACGATCAAGAAGAAGCGCTGACCATGTCAGACCGCATTGTGGTTATGCGCGAGGGCCGTATCGTACAAGACGGTACGCCGCGTGAAATCTATGAAGAGCCCAACAGCTTGTTTGTCGCGCACTTTATCGGCGAAATCAATGTCTTTGATGCCGAGGTGCTGGAAGACGCCGACACCGAACAGGTGTTGGCCCAGGTTGAGGGCCGCGCCTGCCAAATTCATGTCCCGTTTGCGGTCAAAAAAGGCCAGCGTCTGCATGTATTACTGCGTCCCGAAGACTTACGGGTTGAGGAAATTGACGACAATCATGCGGTTGAGGGGCTGGTCGGGCGTATTCGTGAAAGAAACTACAAAGGTATGACGCTGGAATCCACCGTCGAGCTGGAAAGCGGCAAACTGGTCACTGTGAGCGAGTTTTTTAACGAAGATGACCCCGATTTCGACCACTCACTGAATCAGCGCATGGCCCTCCATTGGGTGCCCAGTTGGGAGGTGGTGCTCGCCGATGAAAAAGAGCTCTAAACGTTTCCAATCGCTGGTTATTTTGGTGATTGTCAGTTGGCTATCACTGTTCGTGTTTTTGCCCAATCTGATGATTATCATCACCAGCTTTCTGACGCGCGATGACGCGCATTTTGTGCAGATGGTCTTTACGCTGGACAATTACCAACGCCTGTTTGATCCCCTGTATGGCGCAGTGTTGTTGCACTCACTCTCCATGGCGCTGATTGCCACACTGTGTTGTCTGCTGCTCGGCTACCCTTTTGCCTGGTGCCTGACCCGCCTGCCTGAACGTCTGCGCCCCTTGATGCTGTTTCTGTTGATTGTACCGTTCTGGACTAATTCATTGATCCGCATCTATGGCCTGAAAATTTTTCTCAGCACCCGTGGCTGGTTAAATGAGTTCCTGCTGACGCTGGGCGTTATCGATAAGCCCTTTCGTATTATGTATACCCAGGAAGCGGTGATCCTCGGGCTGGTGTATATCTTGCTGCCCTTTATGGTGTTACCCCTCTACTCCAGCCTGGAAAAACTCGACCGTCCGCTGCTGGAGGCGGCGCGTGATTTAGGGGCCAGCAAACTGCAGACCTTTATGCGCATTGTGCTGCCCCTGACGATGCCGGGCATTGTTGCCGGTTGTTTGTTGGTATTGCTGCCAGCAATGGGATTATTTTTTGTCGCCGACCTACTTGGCGGCGCGAAAAACTTGCTGATTGGTAATGTGATTAAAAGCCAATTCCTCAATATCCGCGACTGGCCCTTTGGTGCCGCAACCAGCATTATGCTGACGCTGATTATGGGTGTCTTGCTGCTCATATACTGGCGCGCTGCGCGCTCGCTGAAAGGCAAGGAGGCGCTGATATGATTGGCCGTTTTTGCCGCCATGGCTTTATGTTTATCATTTATGCCTGGCTGTATATTCCGATTCTGATTCTGATTATCAACTCCTTTAATGCTTCGCGCTTTGGCATCAACTGGCAGGGTTTCAGCACCAAGTGGTATAGGCTGCTGGCGAACAACGACAGCCTGCTGCAAGCCGCTCAGCACTCGGTGATGATGGGTGTGGTGTCTGCCACCTTTGCCACGGTAATTGGCTCTCTGACGGCCGTCGCCTTGTACCGCTATCAGTTTCGTGGCAAACCCTTTGTCGGTGGCATGCTGTTTGTGGTGATGATGTCGCCGGACATCGTCATGGCCATTTCACTGCTGGTCTTGTTTATGCTGCTGGGCATTTCACTGGGTTTTTGGTCACTGCTGTTTTCCCATATTACGTTTTGCCTGCCCTTCGTGGTGATTACGGTTTGGTCGCGCCTGAAAGGCTTTGATGTGCGTATGCTGGAGGCGGCCCGCGATCTGGGTGCCAGTGAAATCACCATTTTACGCAAAATCCTGTTACCGCTCGCCCTGCCCGCCGTGGCGGCAGGCTGGCTACTGAGCTTTACCCTGTCGATGGACGATGTGGTGGTATCCTCTTTTGTCACCGGGCCAGACTTTGAAATTCTGCCCTTGAAAATCTATTCCATGGTGAAAGTGGGTGTCTCACCAGAGGTTAACGCGCTGGCTACCATCTTGATGTTACTTTCTCTGGTTCTTGTCGCCCTCAGCCAGTGGCTGTTGCGCGACAAAACACAACGCAGTTACAAGAAAAAGGAGCTGTAATGAAATCCTGGTCACGTTGGTTAGCAACGGGTGCACTGCTGTTAGGTATGCAAAGTGCCCACGCAGATAATAAAACCCTCTATTTTTATAACTGGACCGAGTATGTGCCGCCCGGCCTGCTCGAACAGTTCACCAAAGAAACCGGCATCAAAGTTATCTATTCGACTTACGAGTCGAATGAAAGCATGTACGCGAAGCTCAAAACCTATAAAGACGGGGCTTATGATTTGGTGGTGCCCTCCACTTACTTTGTGGCAAAAATGCGTAACGAAGGCATGCTGCAAAAGATCGATAAAAGCCAACTGACACACTTTGCAAACCTTGATCCTAATCTGCTGAATAAGCCGTTTGACCCCAACAATGACTACTCGATTCCCTACATTTGGGGAGCAACCGCAATTGGCATTAACAGCGACGTTATCGACCCCAAAACAGTTACCCGCTGGGCCGATCTCTGGAAACCTGAGTACAAATCCAGCCTGCTGTTAACGGATGACGCGCGGGAAGTGTTCCAAATGGCGCTGCGCAAACTGGGATACTCGGGCAACAGCACCCATCCGCAAGAGATCACCGCCGCCTATGAAGAACTGCGCAAGCTGATGCCTAATGTGCTGGCGTTTAACTCCGATAATCCGGGTAATCCGTATATGGAAGGTGAAGTCAATTTGGGAATGATTTGGAATGGTTCCGCCTACGTTGCCCGTCAGGCGGGAACGCCGCTGAGTGTGGTGTGGCCTGAGGAAGGAGGGATCTTCTGGATGGACAGCTTGTCGATTCCTGCGAATGCCAAAAACGTTGATGGCGCATTAAAACTGATTAACTTTTTGCTGCGTCCGGAAATTGCCGCGCAAGTGGCTGAGACCATTGGCTATCCCACACCGAATTTGACGGCGAAAAAACAGCTCCCGCCAGAGGTTGCCAACGATCCTTCACTGTACCCGCCTGAAGAGGTGATCCGTAAAGGCGAGTGGCAAGATGATGTGGGTGCCGCCAGCCAACAGTACGAAACCCTGTTTCAGAAACTGAAAGCCGGCCGCTAAAGACTGACCGCCGTCCCGTGCGCGGGACGGGGAGCCTGTCAAGCCTGTTTCACTCGCTGTAGAAAGCCATTCACCCATTGCGGCACAACGTCGCTGGCCAGTCCGTAATGTTTCTCTTCGAACTCGCTGCCGACCTGGCTGGGTTCCAAATTCAGTTCAACCGTGTGTGCACCGTGCAATTTGGCTTCGTGGACAAAGCCCGCCGCGGGATAGACATGTCCCGATGTGCCGATAGCCACAAAGTAATCCGCATTGGCGAGTGCTTCGTAAATTTTGTCCATGCCCAGTGGCATTTCGCCAAACCACACCACATGTGGGCGCAAACGCGCAGGGAACTGACAACAGTGGCAACGGTCATCCGCCTTTACCTCTTCCTGCCAGTGAAAAACCTGCCCACTGCTCTCGCAACGCACTTTCAGCAACTCACCGTGCATGTGCAGCACCTGGCTGTTGCCCGCGCGTTCATGCAGATTGTCGATATTTTGCGTCACCAGCAGCAGATTGTCGCCCAACACCGCTTCCAGTTCCGCCAGCGCATTGTGCGCTGCATTCGGTTGAATTTCTGGCTGTTGCAGTTGCTGGCGTCGCGCATTATAAAATGCCTGCACGCGCTCCGGGTCACGCTGAAACCCTTCCGGAGTGGCCACATCTTCAATGCTGTGCTCTTCCCACAGGCCATCAGCCGCGCGGAATGTCCGAATGCCGGATTCGGCAGAGATCCCTGCACCGGTCAGCACCACCACGTGTGGCAAGGGATGGGCAGCCAGTTCCTCGCTACGGTCACGCTCAAAGATGCGCTGACGAAAGCGTTGATGTATCAGACGCTTATTCTTTCTAAAGCGCGCTAATCGTAGACGTCCGCGTAATGCTCGCATATCTCTCCCAGCCGTTTGTTACTTTTTCAGGTGTAAAAACGCCGCACCGCGCATGCCTCCTGCATCACCGTGCCGCGCGGGCTCAAATCGTGGCAAGCGGGCCACAGGCAATAAATGTGGCGCAACCCGCTCGCCGAGTCCTTCATATAACGCGGCAAACTGCGATAATCCTCCGCCTAACACCACTAAATGTGGATCAAACAGGGTGAGCAGATTGCCAAGACACACGGCCAACAGCGCCTGATAACGGGCGACATGCGCAACAGCCTGTGCATCCTGCTGCGCGTAGCGCGCTATAATTTGCGGCGCGCTAAGTGCAGACTGATACTCGTGCTGCCACAGCCAGGCAAAGCCCTCTCCTGACAGCCAGGTTTCAACACAGCCTGTCTGTCCGCAGCCACACTGACGCAGCGGGACATTGCCTCCCACCGCCGCCAGCGCATCCACCGGCAAGCGCATATGCCCAAACTCTCCGGCAATATAATTGCGCCCGGTGAGCGGCGAACCATTAATGATCACCCCGCCACCAACGCCCGTCCCGAGAATCAGCCCCAGCACTACAGGATAGTGTTGAAACTCGTCGTCCCAGGCTTCCGACAGTGCAAAACAGTTGGCATCGTTATCGATGCGCACCTCACGCTGTAAACGTGCACTCAAATCCGCCGCGAAGGTTCTCCCGCGTGCCGCGGGCAAATTGGCCGTAAACACCGTGCCATCATCCGGCACAGGTAAGCCCGGTATCCCTACGCCTACGCTGCCTGGCATGCCGCAAAAGGCATCGGCTTGCGCGGTGAGGTCAGTGATAACCTGCAACAATTGCTGATAATCTTCGCGCGGCGTGGGCACCCGTGTCTGCCAGCACAGTTGACGTTGCGCATCGTAGACGCCCAACGCAATTTTGCTGCCACCGACATCAAAACCGTAGTACATGATGTTCCCTACTGACCGCTCAGCACGCGGGCCGGATCGATGCGGCTGGCGCGACGTGCAGGATACCAACTGGCCAACAGGCTCAACACGAATGCCGTTGCCAGTACCGACACCACGTCCAGCCAGTGCAGCTCAGTGGGCAAAAAGTCGATAAAATAGATATCGCCCGACAAAAAATGATGCCCGGTCACTTTTTCAATGCCGCGCATGATGGGGGTTAAATTTAACGCCACCAGCACACCGATAATCGCCCCGATCAGACTCCCAACGAAACCGGCCATCAAACCGTACCAGATGAAGATGGCGCGAATAAGACGGTCTTTCGCCCCCAGCGTACGCAAAACCGCGATATCACTGCTTTTGTCTTTCACCGCCATCACCAACGTTGAGACAATGTTAAAACAGGCAACGCCAATCACCAGGATCATCGCCAGATACATAATGGCGCGGATCATCTGAATGTCGCGATACATATAACCGTAAGTGCCAATCCAGCTTTTGACATACACCCAGGCATTGGTCACTTGTCCGGCATCACGTACCAGTTGATTAGCATTGAAGACATCGTTGACTTTGATGGCGATGCCGCCAACATCATTGCCCATATCCAGGTACTGCTGTGCATCTTGCAAAGGGACTAATGCCAGCTTGTGATCCAGCATGCCGCTGAGTTGTAAAATGCCGCTGACCTGCAAACGCACGCGCTTGGGTTGCAGTAATTTATTGCCGCTATCGTTATTCGGGATCATGACTGAAATCCAGTCACCCTGCTTGATGCCCAGCGTTGTTGCCGCCCCCTGGCCGATAATGACCTGATTTTTACCGGCCGCAAAGGTTGACCAGGCATTGTCTTTGACATATTGCGGCAGCGCGCTGAGTTTTAATTCTTGCTGTGGATCCACGCCTTTAAGCTGCATTGCCTGCAGTTTGGCCCCGCTTTCAATCAACCCGGTAAAGCTGATGTAGGGCGCGGTGGCAACGATCCCCGGCACCTGATCAACACGCTGTTGTACAGCATGCCAGTCATTAAACGGCGGTTTTACCGGCGAGATTTCACCGTGTGGCACCACTGCCAGCACGCGGTCGTTTAATTCGCGCTGAAAGCCGTTCATGGCGCTCAGGCCGATAATCAATACGGCAACACCGAGCGCAATGCCCGCAGTAGAAATAATGGAAATCAGTGACACCATGCCGCCACGACGACGGCCACGGCTAAAACGCATCCCTAACAGCAGGGACAGAGAAGGCGTCATGGCAACGCCTCCAGAGTGACGCGGTCACTTAAGCGACCATCGCGCATTTCCAACTGACGATTCAGACGTTTTGCGAGGTGTAAATCGTGGGTGACCACCAGAAAGGCCGTGCCCTGTTGCTGATTTAACTCGCCTAATAAATCAAAAATGGCATCGGCATTGCGCGCATCCAAATTTCCCGTCGGCTCATCTGCCAGCACCAGGCGCGGATTATTGACCAGCGCACGGGCAATCGCCACGCGTTGACGCTCACCCCCCGACAACTCGGCAGGACGGTGTGCGGCACGATGCGCCAGGCCGACTGCCGTTAACATCGCTAAGGCTTTCGCCTGTGCTGCTTTCGGGGATTGACGCCCTATCATCAGTGGCATCGCCACATTTTCTAATGCGCTGAAATCAGGTAGCAGGTGGTGAAACTGATAGATGAAGCCCAGCTCACGATTGCGCAATTCTGCTTTCGCAGACGCGCTCATCGCGTTGAGTGACTGCCCGTTGAACACCACATCGCCCGAGGTCGGCGAATCCAGGCCGCCCAACAAGTGTAACAGCGTGCTTTTGCCCGATCCCGAACTGCCAACAATCGCCATCATGTCACCCGCCGCCACGGTGAAGTTGACGTCATGCAACACGCTGGTTTGCACGCTGCCTTCCTGGTAACGTTTCGTCAGTTGGTGACACTGCAACAAGTGGGTATTACTCATAGCGTAAAGCCTCAGCGGGATGAACGGCGGCAGCGCGCCAGGAAGGATATAACGTCGAAAGCAACGCCACGACCATGGCCGTGATCGCAATAAACACCACTTGCAGCGGCGAAATCGCCACCGGCAAGGCCGCGCCATCCAGCAACGCACCAATCACCGGCATCAAATTATTTAACTGACTGGCCAGCAGAACGCCCAGCAGCGCCCCAAGCAGCGCGCCGATAATGCCCGCACTGGCGCCCTGAACCATAAACACCATCATGATTTGCCGACGGTTTAAACCCAGTGTTTGCAATATGGCAACCTCACCCTGTTTTTCCATGATCAACAGACCCAGCGAGGTAATAATATTAAATGCAGCGACGGCCACAATCAGGCTCAATAATAAACCCATCATGTTTTTTTCCATGCGCACGGCCTGGAACAGCTCACCTTTCCGTTCGCGCCAGTCTTTCCAGACCAATCCCTGCGGCAGCGTTTGCTCACTCAGTTCATCAACCGCGAGGGGTTTATCCAGCCATAAACGCCAGCCGGTGATATTACCTGCGGGATAACGCATCAGCCGTGAAGCATCTTGCTGATTAACCAGAATTTGATACTCATCCACTTCACTGCCAGCGGCGAAGGTGCCGGCCACGATGAACAGACGCTGGCTCGGCAAGCGTCCCATCGGGGTAAACTGGCTCGCAGAAGGCACCATTAAACGCAGTTGATCGCCGCGTTTTACCCCTAATTGCGCCGCCAGTTGCTCGCCCAGAATCATGTTGTACTGGCCCGGCTGTAAAACACTTTGCTGCGTATTCACCAGATAGGGCGTTAACGGGTCGGCTTCATCAGGTTGCACCCCTAACATCACGCCAACGGAGATGTTTTTGGGGCTTTGCAGCACCACATCACCGGTGGTGAGGGGCGCAATACGCGTGACACCCTGTAACTTCAGGCTGTCGGCGGGAAATTGGCTGGGCTTTAAAGAGCCTTGCGGCGTGGTGAGGGTCACCTGAGGCATCAATCCCAAAATGCTGTCTTGTAGCTGGCGTTCAAAGCCATTCATCACTGAAAGCACCGTCACCAGCGCCATCACGCCAAGCGTAATCCCAATGGTGGAAAGCCAGGAGACAAAGCGTCCAAAGCGGTCTGCTGCGCGGCCACGCATGTAGCGCAGACCAATAAAAAGAGTGACGGGTTGATACATAGTCTCTGTCTTAGGTCAAAGTCACAGTGAAGTCCGCATGATAAAGGTTATAGGCGGCTGATGCCACCGCCCCCCTGTCAAACAGCGCTGCAAAACCAGACATTTACTGCAAATGACAGTAAACGAACACAATGTGTGCAGTGATTTGTCAGCAGGCAGTGCAGCCAAGGCATAAGCTGATTTAATGGCCTGTGAGGAGTGAGGTATGTCGATGGTCCACTTTCCGATTGGCAGCATAGTGAAACACCGCTCTGGTGATATCAAAGGTACCGTGCTCAATGTGCTGGCGAGCAGCACCGCCGCTACGGGGTATTTTGTTCGTTGGGATGACGGAACCCATAGCTATCATCAGCACGCCGAGTTGGAGTGGGGAAATATTGACCGACTAACCTCAGGTTACACGCATCCATCAGTAAAATAAGGGTATACTTCTTGTCCTGCTCTTAATGGGAATTCAGACGGTTTATGTCACAACAGTATCGTTACACCCTGCCCGTGAAGGCTGGGGATCAGCGGCAGTTAGGTCAGTTAACCGGGGCTGCCAGCGCAGTAGAGTGCGCAGATATTCTTGAGCGCCATCCCGGCCCCGTGGTGTTTATTGCCGCTGATATGCAAAGCGCACTGCGACTGCAAGATGAAATGCAACAGTTCACCGCGCAGCCTGTCGAGGCGTTGGCGGATTGGGAGACGCTGCCTTTTGACAGTTTTTCACCGCATCAGGATATTATCTCCGCGCGCCTCTCTACCCTTTACCATTTACCGACACGACAGCGCGGCGCGCTTGTGTTGCCGGTCAACACCCTGATGCAGCGCGTGTGCCCACACGCCTTCCTGCACGGCCATGCGCTGGTGATGCGTAAAGGCGAGCAACTTTCTCGTGATACCCTGCGCAGTCAATTAGACAGTGCAGGCTATCGACACGTTGATCAGGTGATGGAACACGGCGAATACGCCACCCGTGGTGCGCTGCTCGACCTGTTCCCGATGGGCAGCGAACAGCCCTATCGCCTTGATTTCTTCGATGATGAAATTGACAGTCTGCGCCTGTTTGATGTCGACTCGCAGCGCACGCTGGAAGAAGTTGACGCCATCAATTTGTTGCCAGCCCATGAATTCCCGGCCGACAAAGCCGCTATCGAATTGTTCCGTAGCCAATGGCGCGAACATTTTGATGTACGCCGTGAGCCTGAACATATCTATCAGCAAGTGAGCAAAGGCACCCTGCCTGCAGGTATCGAATACTGGCAACCGCTGTTCTTCCAGGCGCCGTTACCCAGTTTGTTCAGCTACCTGCCAGCGTCCACCCTGTTGGTGATGCTGGGTGATACCGAAGCCAGCGCTGACCGCTTTTGGCAGGATGTCGAAGCGCGTTTTGAAAACCGACGCGTCGACCCGATGCGACCGCTGCTGCCGCCGGCGACCTTGTGGTTGCGCAATGATGAGCTGTTTGCCGAGTTCAAACGATGGCCGCGTATTCAACTAAAAGCGGAAGTGCTGCCAGAGAAAGCCGCCAACACCAATCTGGGTTACCAGCCCCTGCCCGACCTTAGCGTGCAGGCCCAGGCTAAAGCGCCGCTGGATAATTTGCGCCGTTTTCTTGAAAGTTTTAGCGGCGCAGTGGTGTTTTCCGTGGAAAGTGAAGGCCGCCGCGAAGCGCTACAGGAGCTGTTGGGACGCATTAAAGTCGCGCCCAAAACCATTACCCAGCTCAGTGATGCACAACCGGGTACGCCGTCGCTCTTTACCGGTGCCAGTGAACGCGGTTTTGTTGACAGTGAACGCCAGCTAGCGCTGATTTGTGAAGGGGATTTGCTGGGTGAACGCGTCAGCCGCCGCAGTCAGGACAGCCGCCGCACCATCAACCCGGATGTGTTAATTCGCAACCTGGCGGAGCTGCACCCAGGCCAGCCGGTGGTGCATCTGGAACACGGTGTGGGTCGCTATGTCGGTTTGACGACGCTTGAGGCCGGTGGCATTAAAGCAGAATACCTGATGCTGTCGTACGCCAACGACGCCAAATTGTACGTCCCCGTCTCCTCACTGCACCTGATCAGCCGCTATGCGGGAGGGGCCGATGATAATGCCCCACTGCATAAATTGGGCAGTGATGCCTGGTCACGCGCGCGGCAGAAAGCGGCAGAAAAAGTACGTGATGTGGCAGCAGAGCTGCTGGATATCTACGCGCAACGTGCAGCCAAAGCCGGTTTTGCCTTCAAGCACAATAAAGAGCAGTACCAACTGTTTTGCGAAGCCTTCCCCTTTGAAACCACCCCTGACCAGGCACAGGCGATTAACGCAGTACTCAGCGATATGTGCCAGCCGCTGGCCATGGATCGCCTGGTCTGCGGTGACGTTGGTTTTGGTAAAACCGAAGTGGCGATGCGCGCCGCGTTTCTTGCTATTGAGAACAGTAAACAGGTTGCGGTTTTAGTGCCCACCACCCTGTTGGCGCAACAGCATTACGACAACTTCCGCGACCGTTTTGCCAACTGGCCGGTACGTATTGAAGTATTGTCACGTTTTCGCAGTGCCAAAGAACAAACGCAAATCCTGGCACAGGCCGCTGAAGGAAAAATCGATATTCTGATCGGTACCCATAAGCTGCTACAAAGCGATGTGAAATGGCGCGATTTGGGCCTGCTGATCGTCGATGAAGAGCACCGGTTTGGTGTTCGCCATAAAGAACGTATTAAAGCGATGCGTGCCGACGTGGATATTCTGACGCTGACCGCAACGCCTATCCCGCGAACCCTGAATATGGCGATGAGTGGGATGCGCGATCTGTCGATTATCGCCACCCCGCCCGCGCGCCGATTGGCCGTTAAAACCTTTGTTCGTGAATACGACAATCTGGTCGTCCGCGAGGCCATGCTGCGCGAAATCCTTCGCGGCGGGCAGGTGTATTATCTCTACAACGACGTTGAGAATATTGAAAAAGCAGCGCAGCGTCTGGCGGAACTGGTACCGGAAGCACGCATCGCCATCGGGCATGGCCAAATGCGCGAACGTGAACTGGAACGCGTGATGAATGATTTTCACCATCAGCGTTTTAATGTGCTGGTATGCACCACCATTATTGAAACCGGGATCGATATCCCCACGGCCAATACCATTATTATTGAGCGCGCTGACCATTTTGGTTTGGCGCAGTTACACCAGTTACGTGGTCGCGTTGGCCGCTCTCACCATCAGGCGTATGCCTGGCTGTTGACCCCTCATCCAAAAGCCATGACCACCGACGCGCACAAACGCTTAGAGGCGATCGCCTCACTGGAAGATTTAGGCGCCGGTTTTGCCCTTGCCACACACGATTTGGAAATCCGTGGAGCCGGGGAATTACTGGGTGACGACCAAAGTGGGCAAATGGAATCCATTGGTTTCACGCTGTATATGGAACTGTTGGAAAATGCCGTTGATGCCTTAAAAGAAGGCCGTGAACCTTCACTGGAAGATCTCACCAGCAATCAAACGGAAATCGAAATGCGCATGCCTTCCCTGCTGCCTGACGATTTTATTCCCGATGTGAACACCCGTTTGTCGTTTTACAAACGGATAGCCAGTGCCAGTGATGAAGGTGAGCTAAACGACTTAAAGGTCGAACTTATCGACAGGTTTGGCACTTTGCCGGATGCCGCGCGTAATCTGTTGGAAATCGCGGGACTGCGACTGGCTGCGCAAGTGTTGGGCGTGAAGCGTCTGGAAGCCAGTGAAAAAGGCGGATTTATTGAGTTTGCGGAGAAAAACCGCGTGGATCCGGGCTGGTTGATCGGCCTGCTGCAATCGGCACCGCAGCACTGGCGATTAGATGGGCCCACGCGCCTGAAATTTATGCGCGAACTGGACGATCGTAAAACACGCATGGAGTGGGTAAAAACCTTTATGCAGCAAATGCGCGATAACGCTGCGGCATAAAAAAGGGCGGGCCATCGTATGGTCCGCCCTTTTTACTGGCCGCTTATGCCTGATTATTCAGGATAAGTTGCCCCTTTTTGTCCAGTTGGATACGGGTGCCGGGATCGTTATCCATCCGCACCTTTCCCTGCTGGTCGCCAATTTTATAGGTAACGTCGTAACCGAGCATTTTTTCTTGCTTGTCATAGACGGTTTTACAACGTTGCTGTGTGGTGGTGTAGGTATCGCGATCTTGCATACCGCCTTGTACCTGATTACCGGCGTAACCGCCTGCCAGCGCGCCCGCAACCGTCGCCACATCTTTCCCGCGACCGCCACCAAACTGATGACCTAAAACACCCCCGGCCACCGCGCCCAGTACCGAGCCGGCAATGCGGTTTTCATCTTGTACTGCGCGACGGTGCGTGACCGTGACATTGCGGCACTCCTGACGCGGGTTTTTGGTGGTCTCTTTAATCGGGGTGGCTGACAACACCTGCGCATACTGAGGTGACGTGTCAAACACATTGCTGGCCACGGCGGCGACACCCAGTGCCGCTGCAACGCCGATACCGATACCCGCTAACATTGATTTATTCACAGGAAATCCTCCTGAAGGTGTTACCGCGCAATTCCGCCTCTACACATCCTGTTGCAGTATCAGGCATACCCGGTGTGCGCGACGCGCCGGGGTCATTAGCAATAAGTTTGCGAAATGCTGCGAGTTGCAACAATAAGAAAAAAGGAAGAAATGACTGAACCAGCCATAAGTAAAGGTTTTTTCAGAACAGTCCGAATGCAGTGAGACGAAGAGGAAGAAACGAAAATAACGCCTGGATCTGCCAACAGCGCTGAAAAGGCCACGGGCTGGAAACGGTGACCGGCGATACCGGCCACCCAGAGGATCAGTGCAATTTCAAACGCGGACGGATCACGCGGTTTATACTGCCCACCAACATCATCAACCCGGTCTTGAAGTAGCCGTGCAGTGCAATCTGGTGCATACGGTACAACGAGATATAGACGAAACGCGCAATGCGCCCCTCAACCATCATCGAGCCGCGTGTCAGGTTCCCCATCAGGCTGCCGACCGTGCTGAAGCGCGACAGAGAAACTAACGAGCCATGGTCTTTGTAGACATAGGCCTTGGGTTCATTGCCTTTCATCTGCGCCAAAATATTGGCTAACACCTGTGAAGCCATTTGGTGTGCTGACTGGGCGCGCGGTGGCACAAATCCACCTTCCGGACGGGCACAAGAAGCACAGTCGCCAATGGCGTAGATATCCGCATCACGCGTGGTTTGCAGCGTGGGAAGTACCACTAACTGATTGATACGATTGGTTTCCAGCCCCGCAATTTCTTTCATAAAGTCGGGCGCTTTAATGCCTGCCGCCCACACCATCAGGTCGGCGTCAATAAACTCGCCCGACTTGGTGTTCAACCCGTTTTTATCGGCGCTGGTCACCATAGTTTGTGTCAGGACGCTGACGCCTAACTTGGTCAGTTCCTGATGGGCAGCCGCAGAGATGCGCGGTGGCAAAGCAGGCAGAATACGTTCACCCGCTTCTACCAGGGTGACGTTGAGCGCATTGTTGTCCAGCCCCTTGTACCCGTAGCTGTGCAGCTCTTTCACGGCATTATGCAGCTCGGCGGAAAGTTCAACACCCGTCGCCCCGCCGCCAACAATCGCGATATTCACTTTTTCACGTTCGCCATTGCTGGAGGAGAATTTCAGAAACAGATCAAGCATTTCGTTATGGAAGCGACGCGCCTGGTGCGGGTTATCCAGATAGATGCAGTGATCTTTGACGCCCGGTGTGCCGAAGTCATTAGACGTGCTGCCTAATGCCATGATCAGCGTGTCATACGGTAGCGCACGCTCGGGGACTAAAAGTTCACCTTGCTTGTCGCGGATCTCGGCCAACTGCAGACTTTTGCTTTCGCGATCGATATTGACTAGCGTGCCCAGTTGGAACTGGAAATGATGATTACGCGCATGGGCGAGATAGCTCAGGGCATCAATTCCCTCATCTAACGAGCCGGTGGCCACTTCATGCAAAAGCGGCTTCCAGAGGTGGCTGTGGTTGCGATCCACCAGCGTAATCTCTGCCTTTTTCTTGCGGCCGAGCTTGCGCCCTAGCTGGGTTGCCAGCTCAAGCCCGCCCGCGCCGCCGCCGACGATAACGATTTTTTTCATAGATGTAGTCAACAATGACCCCCTCGAAGTGTGAACCAATCGTTAACTAAAAGTTAATAAAATAACCTTAGTTAACATAGGGTTGGCGAAGCTAAATCGCAATTAGCGCCAGAATAACACGGTCCACTCAAAGGGCGACATAAAATTGACACAGATCAATTATTGCCAGAAAAACTCAGACAATGACGCACTTCACGCCTGTGCATCAGGGCAGCGCCGCGTCTTTGAACATTTTTAATTGCGGTAGATGATGAGAGATGACCGGAAACTTATGTCCCTGCTGTTCATCCCAGGTGATGGGATACCAGGGCTGTAAGGTGTCCGCTGAGCGCTGAACATCCAGCGCATCATCATGACGAGACAGAAAGACCCGGCATTGATGGCGATTTTTTTCGCGAAAATCCGCCACGCACTTCGTGGTGATGTCGACATACTCTTCTGGACGGTCAATTTTGCCGACCATATTTTCTTGCGGGAACAGGTTGGGATTAAAAATGGCTTGCCGCATTCCGCACAAAAAACCGATGCGTTCGGCCCAATAGCCCCCCAATCCCACCCCGCAAATTAAGGGCTGGGGATCGCTGCTTTGCTGCAGTAACTTACTGCATTCATTGAGGAGAAATTGCATATCATGCTTAGGATGCCGCGTGCTGTAGCTCAGCAAGCGCACATCCCTGTCAATAAACTGCAACTGCAACACTTTTTCGTGGTTACCCGGACTGTTTGAATCAAAACCGTGCAAATAAATAATCATGCTTGCCACCTCTGAATCGCGCCGGGTTTCCGTTAGCGCCCCGCCGCTTCCTTATGGGCCAACCAGCGGTCTTGTAAGGCGCTCAAGGCCTTACTGCTTTCCCGCCAGCGGGTTGATTGCTGAAGTTCTTCACGCGTGAACTGTCCCTGATGGTAAAGCCCGGTGACGCGCGGCGCTTTGATCGGGGTCAGGTTGTCGAGCACGCTCACGGCACCCTGACGGTTATTACACACCAGAATCATGTCACAGCCCGCATCCAGCGACGCCTGCCCGCGTTCGGCATAGCTCCCCATGATGGCGGCCCCTTCCATCGATAAGTCGTCAGAGAAGATGACCCCTTCAAAGCCTAACTCACCGCGTAACACTTGCTGCAGCCAGTACGGCGATCCGCTGGCGGGACGCGCATCAGACTGAGTATAGATAACGTGCGCAGGCATAATGGCATCCAGCGCCTGCTCTTTGATCAATTCAGCGAACAGACGCATGTCGTGCTGACGAATCACCTGCGGTGCGCGATCGTCACGCGGGGTTTCTTTATGCGAATCTGCCGCGACGGCACCGTGGCCCGGAAAGTGCTTGCCGGTGGTTTTCATGCCGCCGTTGTGCATCCCGGCAATAAAGCGGCGCGCCAGACTCAATGCCTGATCGGCATCGCTGTGAAACGATCGTTCGCCGATAGCCGCACTGCCATGCCCCAAATCCAGCACGGGTGCAAAACTTATATCAATATCCATGGCAATCATTTCGCTGGCGATAACCCAACCGGCCTCTTCAGCCAGACGATGCGCTTCTGCTGGCGGATTCAGTGCGGCAAATGCCTGCATGGAAGGCAGGCGGGTAAAGCCCTCACGAAACCGCTGCACGCGGCCGCCTTCTTGATCAACCGCCACCACCAACTTATGCCGCGAAGCGGCACGAATTTGACGCACCAGCTCGCGCAACTGCGCAGGATCATGATAGTTGCGCGTAAACAGAATTACGCCACCCACCAGCGGATGATGCAAAATCTCACGCTCTTCCGCATCCAGTTCATAGCCTTCAACATCCAGCATCACTGGGCCAGGTAACTGACTGTCCATCTTTGTTTGTCCTCTGTTAATCACTGCGGGATAGCCAGGCTCGCGCCGCCAGCGCTTGCAGCTCGGCATCCTGTGTTTGCTCTGCCCGTAACTGATACCAGCAGGCCATTAATAATCTCAGCCACGGCTTCCAGCGTTGTACCTGCCGCGCCAGTCTCTCCGGGGACAATGCGCAGCACTGGGCGTAACGTTCAATCAGACGTTGTTGCTGAGCTGGCCTAAGCGGCGTCATTAAACTGGCAGCGGCCAGCTCAAGTGCAATATCGCCATCGCCTGCATATTCCCAGTCAATCAGCCGTAAACCTTGCGCGGTAGCAATCACATTGCCGCCGTGGACATCCATATGCAAAAGTGCCAGCCTGAGCGGCTTAGGTTCGCCCTGACGTTGCAAACGTCGCCAGCGCCGCAGCCACTGCGGTGAATGTGTTTGGCAGCGTTGCCAATACTGCGCAAGTAAATCCGTCATGCTAATCCGTTGTCCACACAACGGCTGATGATGGAGACGCGCCAGTAAATCTGCAACCTCTGCAATGTGTTCGCCGGTTTCGGCTGCACTTAATGCGTTGCCCGGCAGATGCTCGACGACTAACCACGGCGACGCCCAGACAACGGGCGTTGGCCCCAGTCCCTGCCCTTGTAGCTGTTTTAAAATCGCATATTCGCGGCGACGGGAAACCCAGGGCATCGACAAATGTGGTTCTGCACGGGCCACCGCTTTGGCATGTCCTTCGCCCACAATCAACGTTTGCCCGGATAGCCCTTGCTGTGGCAAAAAAGAACCGGCGGCTAAAGCCGCCGGTTGGTGTTGTGCAAGTATCTGAATTAAACGGTTATCAATGTGCGACGTTTGCATTACCTGACCAGATAATCTCACCGGTTTGCACCAACATCAGTTGCATCTGCAATTCAGGGGCTTTCACATCGCCTTCTGCATTGCTGTACAACACATACTGCGCACCGACGTAACGTGCAATGCCAATCGCTTTGCTGCGAGAGCCCAGACTGTCTTCTGCCGATAAGCCCAGCGTCTGTTTCGCTACGCTCAACTGTTGCGAGGAGACCAGCGTAAAGGTTTTATTGCTGGCAAGAGATTGAACGATGGCCGATGTCGCCTTCGCGCTTTGCAAACTGCCATTGGTGCTGTTTTTTACGTTATCCACCAACAATACGCTGCCTGCGCTAACGCCATCGGCCTGCACCATTTGCGCTACCAACGGTTGTACCGTGGCGGGCCAGTCCAGGGTCACCAGCTTCGGCGGTTGGGGCACCGTCTGACCCGGTTCAGGCTCAGGCTCCGGTGGCGGTGTCGGTTGCGTGGGAGGCACAGGCTCAACCGTTGCGGGTGGCTGCTGTTTCGGCACACAGCCAATCATAATCATTGCCAACAAGACAACGCCGGACAGTTTTTTAATACCCACACTCACTTCCTCAGAGATACAACCAGAGCCGCACTTTACTCGCGCTCAGGTTTCCAGTTTGCGTAAAAATTTGCACTCGCTGATGCGCAGGAACAACCACGGCGCGTTCGCGTTCAAACGGCAGCAGCTCAAGCCCTTTGTCATCATACCAGTAGAAACGATAGTGCACGGTGACGGGTTTTTCCTGCTGATTGAACAACCAGGCTGTCGCACGTTGTTGACCATCAACCTCGCCAATCGTAGGTTCGTCGGTGAGGATACCCGCCGATAACACGGCAGAATCCATCACCAGCGATTGTGAGGTATTAATGCCCGGTTTTTCGCTGCTGCATCCGCTGATAAGCAGTATGGCAGCGCACGCGGCCAGCCAGTAACAGCGCATCATCAGGGTTGCGCCAACATACGACCCAGCGGGCGACCGCCCACCAGATGCATGTGAATATGGTAAACTTCTTGTCCACCGTGCTGATTGCAATTCATGATCAGACGGTAGCCATCGGTAGCAATACCTTCTTCACGGGCAATTTTTGCCGCAACGGTAAATAAGCGTCCCAGCGCCTGTTCATGGGCCACGTCGATGTCATTCACCGTTGGAATCAATACGTTGGGAATAATCAGAATGTGCGTGGGTGCCTGCGGGGAAATATCGCGAAATGCCGTCACCAGTTCATCCTGATACACGATGTCGGCGGGTATTTCACGACGAATAATTTTACTAAAAATAGTCTCTTCAGCCATAACGGTTCCCTTTCAGCAATAGTATTTTCTGCTGGCAGTATGAGTGATGTCCGGCATGCTGTTCAACCTCTGTGCACAGAATCCTGTTCCGATTGCGTGGCTTTGCGGCATTTCAGGCACTCGCACATAAAAAAAGGGAGCCCTGGGCCCCCTTTTGTCACTCCCGTTAACATGGATCAGTGATTACGGATGTAATCGTCCATTTCTGTTTTCAGGTTGTCAGATTTGGTACCAAAGATGGCCTGCACGCCGGAACCCGCGACCACCACACCTGCCGCGCCCAACTGTTTCAGACCCGCCTGGTCCACTTTCGCGACATCCGCAACGCTGACACGCAAACGGGTAATACAGGCATCAAGGTTAGTGATGTTCTCTTTGCCCCCAAACGCAGCAACCAGGTTTTTTGCCACTTCGTTGCTGTCGGTCGCCGCTTGCTCTCCGCTGGCCTCTTCACGGCCAGGCGTTTTGAGATCCAATTTTGCGATCAGGACGCGGAAGATGGTGTAGTACACCAGCGCGTAACCCAGGCCGACAATCGGGAACAACCACAGTTTGCTGCCGTTGCCACTCAACACGATGAAGTCAATCAGACCGTGCGAGAAGCTGGTGCCATCACGCATGCCCAGCAGAATCGCAATAGGGAATGCCAGACCGGCCAAAATGGCGTGAATCGCATACAGAATCGGTGCAACGAACATGAAGGAGAATTCGATCGGTTCGGTGATACCGGTCAGGAAAGAGGTCAATGCAGCAGAGATCATGATGCCGCCGACTTTGGCGCGGTTCTCTGGTTTTGCCGAATGCCAGATAGCAATCGCTGCAGCAGGCAATCCATACATTTTAAACAGGAAGCCACCCGACAGTTTACCTGCGGTTGGGTCACCCGCCATATAGCGTGGAATATCACCGTGGAAAACCTGTCCAGCCGCATTGGTGAACTCACCAATTTGCATCTGGAACGGCACGTTCCAAATATGGTGTAAACCAAAAGGCACCAGTGAACGTTCAACCACACCGTAGATACCAAATGCGACGACCGGGTTCTGGTAAGCTGCCCACTGGGAGAACTCCTGAATCCAGGTCCCCACCGGTGGCCAGATAAAGGAGAGCAATACGCCCAGCGCAATCGCCGTCAGCCCGGAAATAATCGGTACAAAGCGTTTGCCCGCAAAGAAGCCCAGATATTCAGGCAACTTGATGCGATAGAAGCGGTTAAACATGTAAGCGGCAATCGAGCCCGCAATGATGCCACCCAAGACACCCGTATCGGCCAGGTGCTTGGCGGCAATCTCTTCTGGCTGCATATGCAGAACCAGCGGAGCAACAACCGCCATGGTTTTAACCATGATGCCATAGGCAACCACTGCCGCCAGCGCCGCAACGCCGTCGTTATTGGTGAAACCCAGTGCAACACCAATGGCGAAAATCAACGGCATGTTCGCAAACACCGAACCACCGGCTTCCGCCATCACATGAGAGACCACTGCAGGTAACCAACTGAAGTTTGCTGAACCAACGCCCAGCAAAATCCCGGCAATCGGTAAAACCGATACCGGCAACATCAGCGATTTACCGACCTTTTGCAGGTTCGCAAACGCATTTTTAAACATTTTTTAGAAGCTCCTGAGTATGAGTGCTTTCTTTACGCGACATGCGCGTGGCAAACGGGGGAGGATCCGTTCGCCAGATGAGCGTCTATGCGCTCTGATGATTTATTACGAAGAGTAAAATAAATCACAGGGTTTTTGTTTGATGGCAATCACGTTTCCCTGAACGCGCCGGTTACTTTTAGGACAAATCACGGGATCTCGCCCGTTTTTTACGCAAAATAAGACAACGCCGCCCATCCTATGGCGGCGCACTCTACGTGTTTTAGCGATTAATTACGAGCTATAAAATAAAGATTGAGGCTAACCCTGCAAGCGTGCAAGCGGCACATGGAACAGACGAGAGAAGTTCTCAGTGGTGGCCTGCGCCATCTGCTCCAGCGTCACCCCCTTCACCACCGCCAGATACTCGGCAACATCGCGCGTGTAAGCCGGTTGATTCTCTTTGCCGCGGTGTGGAACCGGCGCCAGATAAGGCGAGTCGGTTTCCACTAACATGCGATCCAGAGGGACATGCCGCGCGGCTTCACGAATCTGTTCTGCATTACGAAAGGTCAGAATGCCTGAGAAAGAGATATAAAACCCTCTGTCCAGCAACCGCGTGGCCGTTTGCGTATCTTCCGTGAAGCAGTGCAAAACGCCGCCACAAAGTTCCGCTTGCTCCTCGCGCAGAATGGCCAACGTGTCCTCACGCGCTTCTCGGGTATGCACGATGACGGGCTTATTGAGCTTGCGCCCTACGCGAATGTGCTCACGAAATGAAGCCTGCTGCTGCGCTTTGGTTTCCTGCTGATAGAAATAATCCAGCCCCGTTTCACCCAGCGCAATCACCCGCTCATCTGCGGCATACTCATGTAATTGCTCGAATGTCCACGGCGCTTCATTTTGATTGAGAGGATGCACGCCGCAAGAGTACGCCACGTTGGGCCGATCGCCTATCTGCTCGACCATGGCGCGGTAGCCTGGCAGGGTTGTCGCCACGGCCAGCATAAACTTAACGTCTCGGGCAGCCGCTTTGGTCAGTACATCATCAATGTCCTGATGCAGGGTTTCGTAGTTCAGACCATCCAGGTGGCAATGGGAATCGACGATAAACATCTTCTACTCACTTTAATCAGACCGGGGCGCGCGCTAATTCACGCTCCCAGGTTAACAAATATTCGGTTAATAACAGTTCACGGTTAACCGCGACGACGTTAAGCAATGCGTCGCGGCAGCGTAACCATAAGTGCACGCTGGCCAGTAAAACAGACACGGGCAGCGTGGCCGCAAACTGCTGCGCCAGGCGCTGCTGATCCACATTTTGTACCTGCGCACCGCCCGCCTGCGCGTATTTCAGCGCATCCAGCAGGATAGATGTGAGCCAACTGATACGTTGCGGCGCATCCTCTTTGTTGAAACTGTCCAACAGCGCCAGCACATCGCCTCCGCCCGCCAGCGTGGTTAACGCTGCACAAACCGCCTGCCGTTGCTGCCAGACGGCGGGTTCCAGCAGTGCCAACGCTGCCGCTGGCGCACCACTGCATAAACGCAGCGCGGTCATCGCTTCCGCCTCTTCGGTGATGCCTTGTTTCATTATCCACTGCAAGCTGCTGGCTTCCGGCGGCGGCGCGAGATGCCAAAGCAGGCAGCGGCTACGCAGCGTTGGCAGCAGTTGCCCCGGCTCACGGCATCCCAGCAAGAACCAACAGTTCGCAGGCGGCTCTTCCAGCGTTTTCAGCAGGGCATTGGCCGCCGCATCGGTAAGTTGTGCAGCATCGGGGATACAGGCAACGCGCGCGCCCCCTTGCTGTGCATGTTGCCACAAGGTTTCACTCAGTGTACGTACGGCATCGACACCAATGCTGCTCTTGCCCTTTTCCGCGACAACATTGTGCCAGTCAGGATGATTTCCTGCCTGCATCAACTGACAACCGTGGCACTCACCGCAGCTTTTCAGACCGTCCCGGCGCTGACAGAGCAACCAGCGGCCAATCCCCCAGCTCAATCGCTCCTCGCCCATTCCCGGCAGCGCATGCAGTAAGAGCGCATGGTGTGCCCGCCCCTGCTGGTGCTGACCAATAATTTGGCGGTAAGGCGCATTTAGCCAGGGATACCAACTCATGCAGCCTGCTCCTGCAGCCACTGCTGCAACACCTGTTTGAGTGACGCTGTCACGTCGTCCAGGGACCGGGTCGCGTCAACCGTTTTGATACGCGGATCGGCGGCGGCAAGCGCAAGATAACGCTCGCGCGTGCGGATAAAGAAATTCAGTGATTCTTGCTCGATGCGGTCTAGCTCGCCACGTGCCCGCGCGCGCGCAAGACCGATCTCGGGCGTGACATCCAGATACAGCGTTAAATCGGGGGCAAAATCCCCTAACACAGCGTCTCGCAACGTCTGCATCAGGTGGGCATCAACCCCGCGTCCGCCGCCCTGATACGCCTGCGAAGAGAGATCATGCCGGTCTCCTACCACCCATGCCCCTCGCAATAACGCCGGTTTGATGACGTTTTCAACCAGTTGCACGCGGGCGGCGTACAGCATCAGCAATTCCGCTTTATCCGTAAGGTGTTCCTCACCTGCGCCCTGCTTGATCAGCGTGCGCAGGGTTTCAGCTAAGGGGGTGCCGCCGGGCTCGCGGGTAAAGACAATATCACTGACGCCGTGCGCTTTTAACGCCGCCACCAGGGTATCGCGCGCGGTGGTTTTGCCCGCGCCTTCCAATCCTTCAATAACGATAAATTTACCGCTCATTGCTTTTCCTTTACGGCATTGCGCCAGGCTTGTACTGCCCGATTATGGCTCGCCAGGTTGGTGGTAAACGTATGCCCGCCTTTGCCATCAGCCACAAAATAGAGATAGTTGGTTTTCAGTGGATGCGCAGCCGCGTCAAGCGATGCCTTGCCAGGCATGGCGATCGGCCCCGGAGGTAGGCCGTTAATGGTATAGGTATTGTACTCGGTCGGTGTGTCCAGCGCCTTACGCGTCAGGGTGCCCGTATAGCTGTCGCCCATACCATAGATAACGGTGGGGTCGGTTTGCAATCGCATCCCCAGACGTAAACGGTTGATAAAGACGGATGCCACTTTCCCACGCTCCGCATTCACCGCCGTCTCTTTTTCAATAATTGATGCCATGGTCACCAGTTGGCGTGCATCTTTATAGGGTAAATCCGCCATACGTGCTTGCCAGACTTCATCAATCAGCGTCGACATGCGCGCATGCGCACGCTTGAGGATCGCTACATCGGTCGTGTTTGCCGTGTAGGAGTACGTGTCCGGATAAAAGCCGCCCTCTAACAGTGCGCTGTCGTCCAAATTCAACGCCGTCGCCAAGGTCTCCAATGCGTCATCGCTGAGCGTGTGTTTTACATAAGGCGCGGCCCGCAACGCCTTTAACCACTCACTTAAACGGGTGCCTTCGATAAAGCGGATAGGAAATTGCGCTTCTTTACCACTGGATAACAGCGCCAACACTTGGCGCACCGTCATATTGGGTGTCAAACGATAGGTACCGGCTTTAAATTTCGCCAGGTCAGGCTCCATTTTCAATAGCAGGCCAAACCAGGGAGAAGCGGGCACAATTTCTTGCGACTCAAGTTGTGCTTCCAGCACCACTCGCCCACTGCCCGCAGGCAACGTATAAATGGTTTCCCGGTCTATCAGCAGTGGCGACGCCGCAAACTGACGAACCTGCCAATAGCAAAACGCCGCGGCTATAAGCAGTAAAAGGAGAAGGGTTATCAACCCTTTTTTTACTTTTGTCATCGATACTCTCTAGGTTAACAATGGGGGCGTAATCGTTCTGCCGCCTCACGCGAGTGATAGCACCACGCGTCGATACGATTGACCGAAATAAGCGGCATCAGCGCATTGGTGATAAAGACCTCATCCGCCGACGCCAGTTCCCCAAAGGCGGCCGAGGTTTGTTCAACCTGATAGCCCAACGCCGGAAGTTGCTGCATGACCCGTGCACGCATCAATCCTGCGACACCCGCAAAGGAAAGATCGGGCGTAAACACCGTTTTTCCTTTGCGCCAGAACAAATTAGCCGCACAGCATTCCACCAGCGCCCCATCAGTGTCAAGCACCACCGCTTCATGTGCTTCAGTCTGCTCAAGGTGTGTGCGTATCAAGACCTGCTCCAGACGATTAAGGTGTTTAAGTCCCGCCAATAGCGGATTTCGACTCAATGCAATCGGGCTTAAAGTCAGCGTGGCGCCGGAGTGTTGTAGAGTGGGATACAGAGCAGGATAAGGTGCAATAGAAATAATCCGCGTGGGGGAAGCACAGCCTGCTGCACTGTACCCTCGCCCGCCTTGTCCGCGCGTCAGGATTACTTTCATCACCGCATTTTGGTGTTGCTCAGCAAGGCGTTGCATTTCCTGTTCAAGCTGCTCGAAATCGACGCCGGTTATCAGCAGTCGCGCACATGCATCGCGCAGGCGCTGGATATGTGCTGGTAGCAGGGCAACCTCTCCCTGCCAAAGATGCGCCGTCGTAAAACAACCATCGCCGAATTGTACGCCGCGGTCATTGGCTGCCACTTCCGCTTGCGCTTCGCCATTCACCCAAATCATTGCCGCCTCCTGTCTTGACTCGCACCAGCTTAGCGATCACGCACACAGAGGGCACGTGAAACTGCATTTCTTTACGCGAAAAAAAAGACCTGCCTGAGCAGGTCTTTCACGAATCACATCCGTTTTAGCGCATTACACTTTACGGAAAATCAGTGAGCCGTTGGTGCCACCAAAACCAAAGGAGTTACACAGCGTGTACTCCAGACCTGACACCTGACGTGCAGTGTGTGGCACAAAGTCCAAATCACAGCCTTCATCGGGATTATCCAGGTTAATGGTCGGAGGAACAGCCTGATCGCGCAAGGCAAGGATGGTATAGATTGATTCAACTGCGCCCGCCGCACCAAGCAAGTGGCCGGTCATCGATTTGGTTGAACTCACCATCACAGAATTTGCACTGGCACCAAAGATGCTCTTCACCGCTTGTGCTTCAGCTTTATCACCCGCTGGCGTCGAGGTGCCGTGTGCGTTGATATAACCGATTTGCTCGGCATTCAGTTGAGCATCACGCAGCGCATTTTTCATCGCCTGAGCAGCGCCTGCACCGTTTTCCGGTGGCGAAGTCATATGATACGCATCGCTGCTCATGCCAAAACCGACGATTTCAGCATAGATTTTTGCACCACGCTTTTTGGCGTGCTCGTACTCTTCCAGCATGACAATGCCGGCACCGTCACCGAGGACGAAACCGTCACGATCTTTATCCCAGGGACGGCTTGCCGCCTGCGGATTATCGTTACGGGTTGAGAGTGCACGTGCTGCACCAAAGCCACCAACGCCCAATGGGGAACTGGCTTTTTCCGCGCCGCCTGCCAACATCGCATCAGCATCATTGTACGCAATCATACGCGCGGCATGGCCGATGTTATGCACGCCAGAGGTACAAGCAGTAGCAATGGAGATGCTCGGGCCTTTCAGGCCAAACATAATAGTCAGGTGACCCGCGACCATATTCACAATGGTTGAAGGCACAAAGAAGGGACTAATTTTGCGCGGGCCGCCATTCACCAGAGAAGAGTGGTTTTCTTCAATCAGGCCGAGTCCGCCAATGCCGGAACCGATAGCCGCACCAATACGCTCAGCATTCTCTTCAGTGACCACCAGGCCAGAATCAGCCATAGCTTGTACACCGGCAACAATGCCATATTGAATGAAAGCATCCATTTTGCGTTGTTCTTTGCGCGAGATGATTTCATCACAATCAAAATCTTTTACCAGGCCAGCAAAACGCGTGGCGTATGCACTGGTATCAAAATGGTCGATCAGGCTGATGCCACTCTGACCGGCAAGGAGAGCACTCCAGGTAGACTCTACGGTATTGCCGACAGGAGACAACATGCCAAGACCAGTCACAACTACACGACGCTTCGACACGTTCGTCCTCCAGGGAGAGGAAAGAAAAGAAACTAATGCTATGAGTAGATAAATAAAATTCAGGCGGTCGAGCGACCGCCTGATGACTTCACTTAAGCACTGTGGCTATTGATGTAGTCAATTGCAGCCTGAACGGTTGTGATCTTCTCGGCTTCTTCATCCGGGATCTCGGTATCAAACTCTTCTTCCAGAGCCATAACCAGCTCGACGGTATCAAGAGAATCAGCGCCCAGATCTTCTACGAAAGAAGCGGAGTTAACAACTTCTTCTTCTTTCACGCCCAGCTGCTCACCAATGATTTTCTTAACACGTGCTTCGATGTCGCTCATACTATTCAATTTCCTATCAAAACTCGCTTACGCGATGGTTTTCGTAGTGTAAATAATGTTGAAAAAGATGCAACTAAATCCCGGCTGGTCAAACCACGATTTGGCGCTATTTTGGGGTTTCATTCCCGTAAGCGCAACCTTTTTCAGTGTAATTAGACCATGTACATTCCGCCATTGACGTGCAGTGTCTCACCCGTGATGTAGGCTGCTTCGTCAGAGGCTAAAAATGCCACAGCGTTGGCGATTTCCTGCGCGTCACCAAGACGACCCGCAGGCACTTCCGCCAGAATACCGGTGCGCTGATCATCGCTCAGTGCACGCGTCATGTCGGTTTCGATAAAACCAGGAGCCACAACGTTGACGGTAATACCGCGTGACGCAATTTCTCGCGCCAGTGATTTGCTAAAGCCAATCAAACCTGCTTTTGCTGCTGCATAGTTTGCCTGACCCGCATTGCCCATCGTTCCCACAACGGAACCGATGGTAATGATTCGGCCATTACGCTTTTTCATCATTGCGCGCATTACCGCCTTGGAAAGGCGGAACACGGAGGTCAGATTCGTGTTGAGGATATCCTCCCACTCTTCGTCCTTCATACGCATCAGCAGATTGTCGCGCGTAATGCCTGCATTATTGACTAAAATGTCCACTTCGCCAAATTCAGCGCGAATTTTTTCCAGCACGCTATCAATGGACGCGGCGTCGGTCACATTTAACGCCAGACCTTTGCCATTATTGCCCAGATAAGCACTGATCGCCTCAGCACCGCTTTCGCTGGTGGCTGTACCGATCACTTTCGCACCGCGCGCGACCAGCGTTTCCGCAATGGCTCGGCCAATACCGCGGCTTGCGCCGGTTACCAGCGCAATTTTACCTTCGAAATTCATGGTTTTCCTCGTTTTTATTGTTCAATCGCCGCTTGCAGCGAAGCCGGATCATTGATCGCAGCGGCCGTCAGGGTGTCGACAATACGTTTCGTCAGACCTGTCAGCACTTTGCCCGGCCCGGCTTCCAGCAGAGATGTCACACCCTCTGCTGCCATAAATTCTACCGATTCCGTCCAGCGAACAGGGCTGTAAAGTTGGCGCACCAGCGCGCTGCGAATCGCCTCTGCACGGGTTTCGCACTTCACATCCACATTGTTCACTACCGGCAATGTCGGCGCGTTAAAAGTGATATTTTCCAACGCGACAGCCAGTTTGTCTGCTGCGGGTTTCATCAAGGCGCAATGTGAAGGAACACTGACGGGCAGAGGCAAGGCACGTTTAGCACCTGCAGCTTTGCAAGCGGCACCCGCACGTTCAACGGCTTCTTTGTTGCCCGCAATCACCACCTGGCCTGGCGAGTTGAAATTCACCGGTGCCACCACTTGTCCTTGCGCAGATTCTTCACAGGCTTTGCGGATCGCCGCATCATCCAAGCCGATAATGGCTTGCATTGCGCCAGTGCCCGCAGGCACTGCTTCTTGCATCAGTTTGCCGCGCAATTCCACCAGCTTCACGGCGTCCGTGAAAGCCATCACGCCAGCACACACCAGCGCGGAATATTCACCTAAGCTGTGTCCCGCCATCATGGTGGGCAGTTTGCCGCCTTTTTCTTGCCAAACGCGCCAAATCGCTACGGATGCCGCCAGCAACGCAGGTTGCGTCTGCCAGGTTTTATTTAATTCTTCTGCGGGCCCATTTTGAACCAGTGCCCATAAGTCATAACCCAGGGCGTCTGATGCTTCACGGAAAGTCTGCTCAACAATTGGGTTTTCACTTGCTAAATCGGCCAGCATGCCGACAGTCTGCGAACCCTGTCCAGGGAAAACCAGTGCAAATTGCGTCATCTCTATTTCCTGTAATCAAAAACGAACCAGTGCGGAACCCCAGGTGAATCCACCGCCGAAGGCTTCCAGCAAAATCAGTTGACCCGGTTGAATACGTCCATCGCGCACCGCTTCATCCAGTGCTGTCGGTACGGAGGCCGCAGAGGTGTTACCGTGACGGTCCAGCGTCACGACCACTTTTTCCATCCCCATGCCGAGTTTCCTCGCGGTGGCCGCGATAATGCGCAGATTAGCCTGATGCGGCACCAACCAGTCGAGTTCACTGCGATCCAGATTATTGGCCGCCAGCGTCTCATCAACGATGTGCGCTAACTCTGTGACCGCCACTTTGAACACTTCATTACCGGCCATGGTGAGGTAAGACGGCGTGTCCTGATTCTCACGGTCTTGATACGGCAGCGTCAGTAGCTGGCCATAGCGACCGTCGGCATGCAGGTGAGTCGAGATGATACCCGGCTCTTCGCTGGCGCCTAATACCACGGCACCCGCCCCGTCACCAAAGAGAATGATGGTGCCACGGTCATTGGGATCTAACGTACGTGCCAAAACATCGGCGCCAATCACTAACGCGTGTTTTACCGCACCATTTTTGATGTATTGATCAGCCACGCTGAGTGCATAGGTAAAGCCCGCACAGGCTGCGGCCAAATCAAAGGCGGCGCAGTCATCAATCTCCAACATTTGTTGGATCATGCAAGCAGAACTTGGGAACGCATGGCTTGAGGAGGTAGTAGCAACGATGATCAGACCGATATCGTTTTTGTCGACGCCTGCCATCTCCAACGCATTGAGCGCAGCCTGATGGCCTAAAGTGGCGACCGTTTCATGTGGGGCGGCAATACGACGCTCACGGATTCCTGTGCGAGTGACAATCCACTCATCAGAGGTCTCGACCAATTTTTCAAGATCGGCGTTAGTACGCACGTGTTCAGGCAAATGGCTGCCTGTACCAATAATTTTTGTATGCATGTACGCTCAGTCACTTTTTGGTAATACAGCTTCCAGGCGCAGGGCGATCTGCTGAGAGACCTGCCGTTGCACCGCCTGCTCTGCCTGTTCAATCGCAACAGCGAACGCGCGAAGATTTGCCGCGCCGTGGCTTTTAATCACTGTGCCACGTAATCCTAACAGACAGGCACCATTGTACTGGTCGGGGTTGAGATGACCGAAGCGCTTCGCCAGGCGTTTTTGTAACAAACGTCCCAGCCACTTCACCCACCACACGCTTTTTTGCCCATCGCCAGATGATTTCAACAACGAAAGGAACATTCTTACCACGCCTTCCATTGTTTTCAGCGTGACATTGCCCACGAAACCGTCACAAACCAGTACATCCGTTTTGCCTGTTAACAGGTCGTTACCTTCAACGTAACCAATATAGTTAATTTCAGGGGTATCGCGTAATATCTTCGCGGCTTCACGAATGGTTTCAAGACCTTTCGTCTCTTCCTGACCGATATTCAGTAACGCCACGCGCGGGCGCGCAATGCCTAATACCGATTCTGCCATCACCGCGCCCATCACCGCGAATTGCACCAACATCGCACTATCCGACTCCACGTTAGCACCGAGATCCAGTACCACCGTTTTGCCTTTCTGCTGGTGCGGTAACACCGTCATTAACGCCGGGCGGTCAATGCCGTCCAGCGGTTTCAGTAACAGTTTTGCTAATCCCATTAGCGCGCCGGTGTTCCCCGCGCTGATGCAAGCCTGAGCTTTGCCTTCCTTCACCAGTTCTAAAGCAATCCGCATCGACGAATGACGACTGTTGCGAATGGCCAGCGCCGGTTTGGCATCATTTGCAATAACCGATTCCGCAGGAATAATCTGCAGACGCGCGACGAGCGCAGAATCCGCTTTTGCAACTAATGACGAGAGTGTGTCGGGATATCCGACCAGAAGAAGATACAATGATGGGTTAGATTCCAGTGCCTGCAATGCAGCAGGCACCGTCACGCAGGGGCCGAAGTCCCCGCCCATGGCATCTATCGCCAGGGTCAAACGTGTCAAAGTATCGCCTTGCGTCGCCGCAAGAATTACTTAACGATGACCTTGCGACCGCGGTAGTAACCATCCGCAGTGATGTGGTGACGCAGATGAGTTTCACCAGAAACTTTATCTACGGAAAGAGTCGCGGTGGTCAGCGCATCGTGAGAACGACGCATGCCACGCTTAGAACGGGTTGGTTTATTCTGTTGTACGGCCATGGACCTTACTCCTATTACTTACGCTTTAAACTGGCTAATACGGCAAAGGGATTTGGTTTCTCCGCCTCTGCAGGCAGTTTACCAAACACCATGTCCGCCTCGGACACTTCACAGTGTTCAGATTCATGAACCGGAACGACAGGCAACGCGAGAATGATTTCATCTTCGATAGTTGCCAGCAGATCAATTTCACCAAATTCGTTGACGTTGATCGGCTCGTACGCTTCCGGCAGTGCATCAGCCTGTTCGTCATTGACGACCGGACTGAAACAATAGCTTACGTGGAAAGCCTGTTGGAATGGCTGATTACATCGCTGACAACTCAGGGTGACCTGAACATCTGCAGTCCCTTTCATGACTGCAAGACGTTGATTGTCGATTGCAAATGACATCGAGCATTCTACATCACTGTCCACACTGACCACCGATTCTGCAACACGCTCCACCTGCTCAGCAGTAAAGATACCTTGATAATCAAGGCGCTTATTTGCGGTGCGGACCGGATCGAGGGTCAGGGGTAGTTTTACCTTTTGCATAGGGCGCGCATATTAACTTTGTAACGACATAGAGTCAAAGAAAAAGGCCGTTGAAAGCCCTTTTCAGCCATTATTCGCATCCAGTGCGGCGCATAGTTTAAAATGTGCGTCATTATTACGCCAGAGATTACGCAAAAAATTATGAAGCCCCTATTGTTAGCCTCCACTTCCCCCTGGCGAAAAAGCCTGTTAGCGAAACTCGGACTGCCCTTCTCAACGGCGGCGCCCGATATCGATGAAAGCCCGCGCGCGGGTGAATCTGCGCATGAGCTGGTGCAACGATTAGCGTTGGCTAAAGCGCACGCGCTGGCCGCAAGCTGGCCAGACAGCCTGATTATCGGCTCCGATCAGGTATGCGTCATTAACGGCAATATCGTCGGCAAACCCCATACGGTTGACAAGGCCTGCGCGCAACTGCGTGCCGCCAGCGGGCAATCCGTGGTGTTTTCAACCGGACTCGCGGTACTCGATAGCGCATCAGGGGCGTATCAGGTCATCAATGAAACCTTCACTGTCCACTTTCGCACCCTTTCAGAACCGGAGATTCGACGTTATATCGAACGTGAACAACCGCTCCACTGTGCGGGCAGCTTTATGTGTGAAGGATTGGGTATCACGCTGTTCGAACGCCTGGAGGGACGGGATCCCAACACCTTAATTGGCTTGCCGCTGATAGCCCTGTGCGACATGCTGCGACAAGCCGGTGTGGATCCTTTATTACAAGGGGATTAAACTGGGCGCTGCTGTTCACGCTGGCGCAAGACTTTCAGACAGCGCTGCAACTGCTCATCCAGCGGCGCTTCTACACGCATTTTCTCGCCGGTGACCGGATGCGTAAACGTCAATGCTGCCGCGTGCAAGAACAGTCGCTGTAAGCCCGTACCGTTCAGCTCGCTGTCAAAATCGCGGTCGCCATAGCGATCATCAAAAGCGATAGGATGCCCTGCGTGTAACGTATGCACACGGATTTGGTGCGTACGTCCAGTGACCGGACTGGCTTTCACTAAGGTAGCATGGGAGAAGCGCTCTTCAACTTTGAAGGTGGTTTCGGATGGCTTACCCTCAGCGCTGACGCGAACCACTCGCTCGCCACTTTGCAAAATATTTTTCAGCAGCGGTGCCTGCACCCGCTTTTGATGCGACGGCCAATTACCGCGCACTAAGGCTAAATAATCTTTTTGCATGCCTTTATCACGCAGTTGCTCATGCAGCGAACGCAATGCCGAACGTTTTTTAGCCACCAGTAAAATGCCCGATGTGTCACGGTCTAAACGATGCACCAGTTCCAGAAAGCGCGCATCCGGGCGCAGGGCACGCAACCCTTCTATCACACCAAAACTCAGTCCGCTGCCGCCGTGTACTGCGGTGCCTGAGGGTTTATTCATAACCAGCAAAGCATCATCTTCATAGATGATCGCCCCTTCCAGAGAAGCCACTTTCGCCAGTTTGGGCGACACAGCCGCATCTTCGCGTTCCGCAACGCGCACGGGAGGGATACGCAGTTCATCACCGGCTTCCAACTTGTACTCAGGCTTGATGCGTTTTTTGTTCACCCGCACCTCGCCTTTACGCAAGATGCGGTAAATCATGCTTTTTGGCACACCTTTGAGCTGAGTGCGCAAAAAATTATCAATACGCTGCCCTGCTTCATCAGCAGAAATGACAACGATTCGGACGGACGGAGTATTTGTATTCATGGGTGGCGATTCTAAAGAGTGCATGCGCGTCACGCCACCTCTTTTTCTCTGTCTATACTTAGCACTTTCACCGAGCAAAAACGGAAAAATGCACGCCTTATTAGCCGCTTTTTTCCGCGTTTTGTGCGCATGTCACAATAAAGCGCGAGAAACTTCGCACGGTGTTAAAAGTCGCCTTGCTATAACAAGGGCAGCAATGGAATAATGCTTTTCGTGCTGATCTTGTTAAAACAAGAAAATAGCAGATGAATTTTGCTCGATCGTTCAGACACGCAGCAATGGCGTAAGACGTAATGAATAATCAGGCATTTAGCGGGCTGCGGGTTGCAGCCTGGACGACGAAAGGGTTTGAGTCACTCGATCATTTTTGAGTCAGCTCCCTTTTTGCGCGCTGTTTTTCCCGATGAAAAACAGGCGACCGATAATTTGCGCCCCTTTAGCAGTCGACATCCGGGAGGTTGACGATATTGCAAGAAGACACGGGGCCGTCGGTGTTGACCACGTCCAGCGTTACCATGCCCGTAGCTTTGTCACTAATGTAAGAATAATGAGTAAGTTACGATGAAAAGAATGTTGATCAACGCAACTCAACAGGAAGAGTTGCGTGTGGCCCTTGTGGATGGACAACGTCTCTATGATCTGGATATTGAAAGTCCAGGACATGAGCAAAAGAAGGCCAATATTTATAAAGGCAAGATTACCCGCATTGAACCCAGCCTTGAAGCCGCCTTTGTTGATTACGGCGCTGAAAGACACGGTTTCCTTCCTCTGAAAGAAATTTCTCGCGAAAACTTCCCTTCCCATTACAACGCTCATGGCCGTCCAAATATCAAAGACGTCCTGCGCGAAGGGCAAGAAGTTATTGTTCAGATTGATAAAGAAGAGCGTGGCAACAAAGGGGCGGCGCTAACAACCTTTATTAGTCTGGCTGGCAGCTACCTGGTTTTAATGCCAAATAATCCGCGCGCAGGTGGGATCTCCCGTCGTATCGAAGGCGATGATCGTACTGAGCTGAAAGAAGCCCTTTCTTCACTGGAATTGCCAGATGGCATGGGACTGATTGTGCGTACCGCAGGCGTAGGTAAGTCTGCTGATGCGCTGCAATGGGACCTGAAATTCCGTCTGCAGCACTGGGAAGCCATTAAGAAAGCCGCTGACAGTCGCCCTGCTCCGTTCCTGATTCACCAGGAAAGTAACGTGATTGTGCGCGCTTTCCGCGACTATCTGCGTCAGGACATTGGTGAAATCCTGATCGACAACCCCAAAATTCTTGAACTGGCGCGTCAGCACATTGCCGCCCTGGGGCGTCCTGATTTCAGCAGCAAAATCAAACTGTACACCGGTGAAATCCCGCTGTTCAGCCACTATCAAATTGAATCGCAAATTGAGTCAGCCTTCCAGCGTGAAGTGCGCCTGCCTTCCGGCGGTTCGATTGTTATCGACAGCACCGAAGCCCTGACCGCAATCGACATCAACTCCGCACGCGCAACCCGCGGGGGAGATATCGAAGAAACAGCGTTCAACACCAACCTGGAAGCCGCAGATGAAATTGCGCGCCAGCTTCGCTTGCGTGACCTCGGTGGTTTGATTGTTATCGACTTTATCGATATGACGCCGGTTCGCCATCAGCGTGCCGTTGAAAACCGTCTGCGTGAAGCCGTGCGTCAAGACCGCGCGCGTATTCAGATCAGCCATATTTCCCGCTTTGGCTTGTTGGAGATGTCGCGCCAACGCCTGAGCCCTTCACTGGGTGAATCCAGCCATCACGTTTGCCCACGCTGTAGCGGCACCGGCACCATCCGTGATAATGAATCACTGTCACTCTCTATCTTGCGTTTGATTGAAGAAGAAGCGCTGAAAGAGAACACCAAAGAAGTGCATGCTATTGTGCCGGTTCAGGTGGCCTCTTACCTGCTGAACGAAAAACGTGATGCGGTCAGTGCCATCGAGAAACGTCAGGGTGGCGTTCGTGCGATTATCGTGCCTGATGACCGTATGGAAACCCCGCACTACTCCGTGCTGCGCGTACGCAAAGGCGAAGAGACCCAGACGCTGAGCTATCTGCTGCCAAAACTGCATGAAGCAGAGATGGCACTGCCTTCTGAAGAAGAACATGCTGAGCGTCGCCGTCCTGAGCAGCCGGCACTGGCTACGTTTGTCATGCCTGATGCGCCGCCACCGCCAGCAGAATCTGCCGCAGCACCGACACCGGTCACTCCAGCGCCGTCGCAACCTGCGGCAACGGGCAGTGCTGCGCAACCTGCCGCGGGCCTGTTTGGTCGTTTCCTTTCCGGGCTGAAAAAAATGTTCGCCGGAGAGCCTCAACCGCAGGTAGAAACCGCGAAGCCTGAAAAAGAAGCCCCAGCGACAGATAAAGAGTCGCGCGGCGGCGATCGCCGTAATAACCGTCGCAACAACAATCGTCGCGACCGCAACGGCGATCGTAATGACCGCAACGATCGTTCAAATGACCGCAATGACCGTAATGACCGTTCTGCGCGTCAGGAACGCGATGGCCGTAATGATTCTCGCGACAATCGCGAAGAACGTAACGACAACCGCCGTAACCGCCGCAATGGTCAAAATGAACCGCGTGACGATCGCCAACAGCCGACTCAGGCGCCGCAAGACGATCGCAACGAGCAGCGTGATGAACAGCAGCAACAGCGTCGTGAACCGCGTGGCGATCGCCAGCGTCGTCGTCAGGATGATAAGCGTCAGCAGCAAGAGCCGAAACCGGCTCAGCAAGTTGAAGACGCCGTCGCGGTAACGGAAGAGCAGGAGGTTGTTCAAACCCTGCCACGCCGTAAGCCACGCCAGCTGTCGCAGAAAGTGCGTATCGAAACCGCAGAGCAAACGGCTGCCCGTCAGACCTTTGCCAGCGATGCCGCGACGCCAGTTGAAGAGGAAAGCCAGACGGCTGCACCAGTAGCCGCAGAGGCCGCAACGCAAGATGACAATGAAAACCGCGAGGGCAACAACATGCCACGCCGTTCTCGTCGTTCACCTCGCCATCTGCGCGTGAGTGGCCAGCGTCGTCGTCGCTATCGTGACGAGCGTTACCCAACGCAGTCACCGATGCCACTGATCACCGCCGCTGCGTCGCCAGAAATGGCGTCCGGTAAAGTGTGGGTCTCCTGGTCGACACTGCCTGCCGCTCAGGAAGAGCAGACGCCGAACGAAGCACCAAGCCATGAGGTTGTTGCGCAGGAATCCACGCAGTCTGTACTGCAATCTGAACCGGTTGAAACCCGTGATGATTCGGCGTTTGAAGTGGTCAACACGGATAACACAGCACCGATTGACGTACCTGTTGAACAAACGCCTGAGGTTATTGCACCGCAAGACGTGCCTGCAGCGAATGCAGTTGCGGCAGAAGCGCTGCCCGCGGAAGGGACAAAACCTGCCGTCGAAGCCTTTGTTGCACAGGTGGAAGAGATCGTTGAATCAGCAAAAGCCGCTGAAACCAGCCCTGCTGTTGATGAAACTCAGGTTGATGCAGCCGTCGCCGTTGCCCGTGATGAAGCGGCCGACGTAGACCAACCTCTGGTTGAAGCACTGCAGGCGATCGAAACCCCTGAAGAAGCGGCTGCTACAGCGCCCGTCATTAGTGAACCGCGCGAACCGGTCCCCGCACGTGATGAGCCGGTTGTAGCAGAAGTGTTAGGCAGAGCGAAACACCATGCCACAGCACCGATGACCAAAGCACCGGCACCGGACTATACGCCAGAGCCCGCTCGTCACAGTGACTGGGTTCGCCCGACGTTTGCCTTTGATGGCCGGGGTTCAGCAGGCGGTCATGCGGCAACGCATCAGGCCACAGCTCCAGCCACACGCCCACCGATGTAATCTCCGCTGTGAGATGAAAACCCCGCCCAGTGCGGGGTTTTTTATGCCCGTAATCTGAGATAAAAAAAATCCCGCCAGCGTATAAACGGTAGCGGGAGAAACTAAGCGCACCCGGTTAAAGTACGCTTAAAGAGGTCAGAAAGGTTATCTGTTCATCTGGAACAGAGACATCTGCGACATATCACTGAAGGTTTTGTAAGAGGCCTGTAAGGCTGCTTGTTGCATGACATACGCGGAGATCGCCGCGTTGTAGTCTACGTCTACCAATTCGCTCATTTGCTGTTTCTGTGTCAATGCACGCTGGTCGCCTAAGGCATCCAAATTATCGATCTCTTTGAGCTGTACACCCAGTTCAGAACGCACGCTCAGCACATTGTTATAAGAGTTATTAAGGCCGCGGTTCGCTTTATCCACTGCAGCGGTCAGCGTATCTTTGGCTGTTGCATCGGCAGCATCAACCGGCACTTTTAAGGCACCAATCACCGCATCCAACGTAGCAAACACATTCTTTTCACTCGGCGTGGTGCCGTCAGGCTCGGGCTTTGCGCTGCTGGTCAGCGACATAAAGACCTGAGTACCGGTATGGTTGATGGTCATTTCACGCTGGCTGTCCACTTTTTGCGTGATAGGAATTTCACCGCCGCCATATACTATCTCATTGGTCAGCGCGTCTGGACTAAAAGGTGCGCTGTCGCTGGCGTATCCCGCAAAGATATAGCGGCCGTTACCGTCCTGGGTATTGGCCAGGTTGAGCAGTTGATCGCGCAGGCCTTGCAACTCTTTAGAGAGCGAAAGGCGGTCTTCATCACTCAGCGTGCCGTTACCGGCATTCACCACTTTCTCCATCGCGCCCTGCATCACCAGCGTCACCTGACTTAGCGTATCTTCTTCCAGCGACAGGTTCTGTTTCGCGAAGGTGCGCGCCAGAGAGTATTGATCGTTTTCCGCCTGCGATTGAGACAACACCACCGCACGTGAAGCCGCGATCGGGTCATCGGAGGGATTAATGACTTTTTTGCCGGTCGACAGGTGCTGACCTGCTTCCATCCACAGCGACTGTGCGTTGGAAACGCCATTCATATTTTGTTGGTACATCATGCTGGTGCTGAGACGCATGCGAGTATCCTTGCTTAACGAATATTAATTAACGCGTTAAAGATGGTTTGCGCTGCCTGAATAACCTGCGCGTTCGCCATGTAATATTGCTGATAGCGCTGTAACTCGCCGTACTCTTCATCCAGGTTAACGCCAGAAATAGATTGCTGCTGATTGTTCAACTGCGTCACCACATTGGTTTGGGTGGTCACGGTGGTTTTCAGCGTGCTGGTTTTGTTGCCGATCTCACTGACCAGGCTGGCATAGGACTGACTCAGGGTTGCGTTGCCATTGACCAAATTTTTGGTTTGCAGATCGAGCAGCTTTTGCGCGTTACGGTTGTCACTGGCCCCGCCCGCCTCTGCTGCCGCGGCAATTTTGGCTTCATCTTTGATGGCAACGCCCATGTTCACCACCACGTTCGCCACCGGTTTCACCACAAAGCTGTCCTGATTAGACGGCGAGCCATCGACGGTTAATGTCAGTCCGTCAAAACTCAATGTGTCTTTACCGGCATCGGTGCCCATAGCGGGTGTGAATTTCGCGTTATCGGATAAGCGAGTCACCTGCCAGGCACCATCGACGTAGCTGACTGAGTAGTTTGAGGCCTGCACCTGGCTGGTGTTATCCCATTTCGCCGTCAGTGTCGCATCGCCCTGATTTTTCGTGTTGCTCAGGACTTCCGGTTTGCCGATGGTGAAGAAATCGGTGCCCGCATTGCCTTCGCTATCCACACCGGCTTTGTGTTGCGTATTGAAACTGTCCGTAAAGGCCATGGCTAACTGCCCGAGACGGTTACGCGCGCCATCAAGGTCATCGGTGCGAAACGTAAATAAGCCCCCTAAGGCACCCGACGTAATACTGGATTCCGGGATCGGCTGATTCCCCGCGGTTTTATCCACCAGTGCAATGGTCGTGCGCGTTGGGTCGGCGCTGGATGGCACCGCCGCCAGTTGGTTGTAATTAGACCCCTGCACGAGGGAAATACCATTGGCGAAGGTGACGTTATAGCTCGCGCCATCTTGCTTCGACACCTGTACACCCACCAGTTTGTTCAGCTCACTGACCAACTGGTCGCGCTGATCCAGCAAGTTATTAGGTTCTGCACCCGCGCCGGTTGCCGTCAGCTTGCCAATTTGCTGATTGAGATTCGCAATCTGCTTCGCGTAGTTGTTGATTTGTGACACATTCGAACTGATATCGCTATTCACGCTGGCTTCCATATTGCGCAGATACTGGTCACTGACTTTGAATTGATTGACCAGACCTTCCGCTTTGCCCAGCAGCGTCTGACGCGCAGAGGGATCGTCAGCATTACTCACCAGGTTTTGTACGTTGGTGAAGAAATCCTGCAGCGTGCTGGAGAGGCTGTTACTGGAACTGGACAGCAGATCATCAATACCGGAGACCTGTTGGTATTGCGTGGTCAATCCGCTGGCCTGGCTCTGCGCATTACGCAGTTGTGTCGTAATGAATTCATTATATTCACGGTGCACACCCGTCACCGTCGCGCCATTACCGTACCAGGCACCGCCGGACAAGGTGCTCTGCGCCTGATTCAAAATGATGTTCTGACGCGTGTAGCCCGCAACATTGTAATTACTGATGTTGTTACTCACCGTGTTCAGTGCCGCCTGAGCAGCGCTCAGTCCGCTCATCGCAGAGTTAATTAAGCTCGACATGTCCGTTCCTTAGTAACAGCCCGCCAGGCGGCGAGTGTTGTGCTGTGTGATTGTCTTTTTTATCGGCCTCGCGACAGAAAACTTGAGGCCGAAAATTAGAAAAGTTGACTTAAATCGGTGCTGTAGGCCTTAGCAACTTTGTCACCCATGCCTTTGAATTGCTGGATCATACTCACCAGCTTTTCGGCATATTTAGGATCTGTCGCGTAGCCCGCTTTTTGCAACGCGTGCGCGCCCTGCTCGGCACTGCTGGCATTGGCAACCGCCGCATAGCGCGGATTGTTGCTGATCAGTTTTACGTAGTCCGATAGCGCTTCAAAATAGGAGCCATAGACGCGGAAACTGGCTTTCACCTTTTTCGCCACGCCATTTTCAAATTCAGTGGTGGTAATTTCAGTCGTATCGCCCTGCCAGTTCCCCGTGGCTTTGATACCGAAAATATTGAAACTGGGGCGGCCATCGGCGGTCATGATCTGTCGCTGTCCCCAGCCGGATTCCAGGGCGGCCTGCGCCATAATCAGGTGATGCGGAATACCGCTGGCGGCACTGGCCGCCTGTGCCGGTTGCGTCAGTTGGGCAATGAAATCCCGGCTGCCACCGCTCATACTCGCACTGGGCTGCGGCATTTTAGGCACCGCCCGGCGCACCATCTGCTCCATCGCCAGCGGCGGCAACGTATTGAGGGTGTTTTTATCCAACAGCATGGGCACCGTGCCGGCCGATTCATCTGGTGGCTGCGCACCCAACATCTGCTTAACGATGGTATCTGCCAAACCCAGCCCGCGCTGGGCGATTTGCTGGGCCATTTGCTGATCGTACATCGAGGTAAACATCCGGCTCTGTTCTGTATTAAACAGCCCGTCTTTGGGCAGCGCATCCCGCATGCTTTTCATCATCATCTGAACAAACATGCCCTCGACCTGCTTCGCCACTTCTTTGGCATGCGCCTGCGGATCGTTTCCCGCCAGGCGCTTGAGGTTGTTCAGTGACTGGCTGTCGTACGCCGCGTTGGATAATGACTGGGTATCGTTCATCAGATGATTTCCAGTTTGGCCCGCAGACACCCTGCACTCTGCATCGATTGCAGAATCGACATCAGCTCCATTGGCGTAGCACCCAGCGCATTCAAGGCACGCACAACGTTATTCAGATTGGCGCTGGCATTAACGCTCTGTAGCGCACCCCCTTCCTGACGAAGATCGATCTGCGTTTGCGGCGTGACCACGGTTTGCCCACCGCCAAAAGGCGTATCCGGCTGGCTGACGTTTTGCGATTGATTCACGGTGACCGACAAGTTGCCCTGGGCAATCGCACACTGGCTGAGCGTCACTTCGCGGTTCATCACCACCGAGCCGGTGCGGCTGTTGACGATGACCTTCGCATCCTGCAGCGGCACAGAAACGTCGATGTTCTGAATGTCGGCCAGCAAGCGCACCTGCGAAGTGCCGTTTGCAGAGACGCTGATTTGTACCGTGCGACCATCTAACGCCTGTGCGGCACCGTAACCGCTGCTGCGGTTAATCGCATCGGTAATGCGCTGTGCCATGGTGAAATCGTCTTCGTTCAACTGCAGCATAATCACGTTGCTGCTGCCAAAGTTACTGGGCAGCTCGCGCTCCACGGTAGCGCCGCCTGTGATGCGCCCCCCGTTGAGCTGGTTAACTTGCACGCTGCTGCCACCGGCCTGTGCCCCTGCGCCGCCGACTAAGATATTGCCCTGTGCCAGCGCGTAAACCTGGTTATCGACCCCTTTCAGCGGCGTCATCAACAGCGTACCGCCACGCAGGCTCTTGGCGTTACCCATCGAAGACACCACCACATCCACCGCCTGCCCCTGACGGGAAAACGGCGGCAGCTTAGCGGTCACCATCACCGCCGCCACGTTTTTCAACTGCATGTTGGTGCCTGCCGGTACCGTGATACCCAACTGCGACAACATATTGTTCAAACTTTGCGTGGTAAAAGGGGTTTGCATGGTCTGGTCGCCCGTGCCATCGAGGCCCACCACCAGGCCATAGCCCAGCAGTGAGTTATCGCGAACGCCCAGAACGGTGGTTAAATCACGAATGCGTTCGGCGGTTGCGGTAAAGCTCAGCAACAGCGTGAACAGCAGCATAAATCGCGTGAATAAGGTGTTTGCCATAGCATCCTCTTACATCGGTGACAGGTTCAGGAAGAACCGTTGCAGCCAACCCATGGTCTGCGCTTCGTTGATATAGCCGTTGCCGACATATTCGATACGCGCATCCGCCACCTGTGTGGACACCACGCTGTTTGCACCGCTGATGGTGCGTGGATTGACGATGCCGGAGAAACGAATAAATTCGGTGCCCTGGTTAATCTCAATCTGTTTCTCCCCCACCACACGCAGGTTGCCGTTGGGCAGCACTTCGTTGACGGTGACGGTAATGGTGCCGGTAAAGGTGTTATTGGCACTGGCGCCGCCTTTCCCTGCGAAGTCGTTTTTGCCTTCTCCGGCGAGGGTCGCCCGGTCACCGCCCATCAAGCCTTGCAGATAACGTGGCGTGGCGCTCAACCCAAAGCTGGTGCTGCCATCGCGCGTGGCATTCGCAGAAGAGCTTTTGCTGGCGCTAACGTTTTCCTGCAACACAATGGTCAGCGTATCGCCGATATTGCGCGGTCGACGATCTTCAAACAGCGGCTGATAGCCATAATTCATGGGCATCACCCCCTGGAAAATAGAGCCATTGACCACCGGGGGTTGCGCGGGCAGCGGCTGCGCCGTTGTCGAACCTTTAACCAGTGGCGTGCGTGGCACCAGCGCACAACCGTTGACGGTAAGTGCCACAAGCAGCACTAACCCAACTCCAGGCATCGAAAAACGTTGCATTGCCATGGATAAACACCTTTTGTTTCTGACGGGTCATGCGCCTGCGCCCATGCCCGCCGGATTTTTTAATGTTAAACCTGCGTCAGCTTCTGCAGCATCTGATCGGCAGTGGTAATCGCCTTGCTGTTGATCTCATACGCGCGTTGCGTCTGGATCATGGTCACCAGCTCTTCTGCAACGTTAACGTTTGAGGTTTCGACATAGCCTTGATACAGCAAGCCCGCGCCATTTTGGCCTGGGTTGCTGTCGGTCGGCGCGCCGGAAGCCTGCGTCTCCTGATACAGGTTTTCGCCGATACTATCGAGCCCAGCATCGTTGATAAATGTACTCAGGGTTAATTGCCCGACTTGCACTGGCTGGGTTTGGCCCTGCTGCGTCACACTGACCACACCATCACGCGCAATGGTGATGCTCAGCGCATTCGGTGGCACGGTAATCGCCGGCTGTACTGGAAAACCACTGTTTGTCACTAACTGACCGTTTTGATCCACCTGGAACGAACCATCGCGGGTATAGGCCAGGTTGCCATCCGGCATCTGTACCTGGAAAAAGCCCTGTCCGCTGATCGCCACGTCTTTTGAGGCGTCGGTTTTGTTCAGGTTGCCCTGGCTGTGTAAACGCTCGGTGGCGACCGGACGCGTACCGGTACCGATCTGCAATCCAGACGGCAGTGTGGTTTGCTCAGAGGACTGTGCGCCAGGCTGGCGCAAGGTCTGATACATCAAATCTTCAAACACCGCACGCTGGCGCTTAAAGCCATTGGTGCTGACGTTGGCCAGGTTGTTGGCGATAACGTCCATATTGGTCTGCTGTGCATCCAGACCGGTTTTCGCAATCCATAAAGAGCGAATCATGACGGTTTCCTCTGCGCTTAGCTGATAGACAGAATGCTATTCGCGCGCTGTTCGTTTTCATCGACGCTGGAGATGATTTTCATCTGCATCTCAAAGCGGCGGGCGTTGGCTATCATATCGACCATGGTTTCGACGGGTTTGACGTTACTGCCTTCTAACACCCCAGGCATGACTTGCACTGTTGGGTCGTTCGCTGGCGCTGCGCCCCGCTGCTGCTGGGCGGCAGCCGAGAGGCGAAACATACCGTCATCGCCGCGCGTGAGCTCATTGCCTTCCGCACGAATCAGCTTCAGCCGCCCCAACTGCACGGTGGCATTTGGCGGATCGCCAGGATTGAGTGCCGTCAGGGTACCGTCAGCAGCAATCGTGATTTCAGCGCCTTGCGGAATGGCAATCGGCCCGCCATCGCCCATGACCAGGTTGCCCTGAACCGTCAGTTGCCCGGCGGGACTGATTTGCAGGTTACCGTTACGGGTATAGGCCTCCGCACCATCGGCTGTTTGCACTGCTAACCAGCCATTGCCTTGCACTGCGACGTCCAAATTACGTGAGGTGTAATCCAACGTCCCCGCTGACATATCGGCACCCGGCGTGGAAGCCACCACCAGGGTGCGCGTTGGCAGCGTCAAGCCTTCCACCGGCACCGCGCGCAATGCGTTAAGCTGCGCGCGAAACCCCGGGGTCGACGCATTCGCCAGGTTGCTGGCGATCACCGCTTGTTGATTGAGGGTCTGACTGGCGGCCCCCATCGCGGTATAGATTGCGTGATCCATCTCGTCTTCCCGTTATGCGCCTTAGCGCAGGTTAACCAGGGTATTGAGGATCTGATCCTGCGTCTTGATGGTCTGCGCATTCGACTGATAGTTACGCTGCGCGACAATCATGTTGACCAGTTCTTTACTCAAGTCCACGTTTGACGACTCCAGCGCACCCGCAGTGAGCGTGCCCAGGTTGCCGGTTCCTGCCAGGCCGATCAACGGCTGGCCTGAAGCATTCGAGGCGGCCCACACGTTATCGCCCTGCGACGCCAGGCCTTCCGGGTTGGCGAAGTTCGCCAAAACGATCTGTCCTAGTACTTGAGAGCGTTCGTTGGAGTATGTCCCCACGACCGTACCGTCATCGTTAATCTGGTAGCTCACCAGTTCGCCCGGGGCATAGCCATCCTGCGACGGGTTACCAAAGGTATTGCCGCCGTTGTTCTGTTGCATACTGCCCACCAGATTCAGGTTGAACGTCTGCGCGTTGGAGCCGTTCAACGCCCCCATATCAATCGCCATTGGCGTGGTGGTGGCTTGATTTACCCAGGCGCCTGGCGCTGGCAATGCTGCGGCATCAAACGTTTGATAGTTGGTCAGTTGGCCGTTGCTGTTGAACTGCATACGGAAGGTATCGGTTGTGGTAACAGGCGAGGTGCTGCTGTCTACCGGATGCACTTCCCAGGTGTTGGCATCACTGGTTTTCACAAAGTACAAATCCACTTTGTGCTCATTACCCAGGCTGTCAAAGGTACTGATCGAGGTTTTGCCGTTGTAGCTGGTGGAATCCGCGGTGGAGAACGGTGTGGTCGCCGGAACATTATCAGAGGAGTTCAGGTTAGCAATCACCGCACCGGTTTCGGTGGCGCGCGCGCCCATTGCTGTACTCGGCACATTCAGCGGCACCGGGTTGGCACCGGTTTGAACGGTAGGCGGTGTGCCTGCAACCGGATAGCCTGTCAGTTGCATGCCTTGCATATTGACGATATTGCGGTTGGAATCCAGCGTAAACTGACCATTGCGCGAGTAGTACACCGCGCCGCTGGTGTCCGTCATACGAAAAAAGCCCTGCTGGCTAATCGCCACATCCAGCCCACGGCTGGTGTTGGTCGGTGTGCCATCAGCAAAGTTTTGAATCACACCCGCCACTTTTACGCCCATACCGATTTTTGAACCGGCGAACATATCGGCAAACGCAATGGTGCTGGATTTGTAGCCCGCCGTCGCGGAGTTGGCAATGTTGTTACCAATGACATCAAGGTTGCTGGACGCAGCGCTTAATCCGCTGACCGCTTGTGAAAATGACATGAGTCACTCCTGTTTAGCCTGTGTGCGTTAAATGATTTGACGAATGTTGTCGAGCGTCGTGGAGCCCATGGTGCCGAGATCGAGTCGGGCGCCATCAGCCGATTTGGTCACACCGTTAACCAAAGCAAAATTCAGAGCCTGCGCAACCATCGGTTCGCCCGCGTTGCTGGCCGCAATGGAGACGCTGTATTTACCGTCTGGCGCGGTGGTGCCATCGGTCATGCTGCCGTCCCATGTGAAGGTATGAACGCCAGCAGTTAATCCACCAATATCAATAGTGCGTACCACTTTGCCTGACGCATCGGTCACGGTAGCGGTGACTTTTTCCGCTGCGCGCTCCAACTCAACGCCGAACGGTGTGGTATCGCCTTTGCCCACCAGAATTTGGCTACCGGGGATCATCACGCCGTGACCGATAAGCGTACTGGCTTGCAGTGATTCGTTGCTGCTGATTTGCCCGGAGATCGCACCCAGTGTGGTATTGAGCTTCTCAATGCCACTCAGGGTGTTGATTTGCGCCAACTGGGTGGTCAACTCATTGTTTTCCATCGGGTTGGTCGGGTCCTGGTTCTTTAACTGCGTGACCAGCAGCGTCAGAAAGTTACCCTGTAAATCTGCAGCGCTGTTGCCATCGCTGCTTTTGGTTTGCAATGTCGAGGTGTTAAGGGATTCATTTACGTTAACAGCAATGCCCACGCGGTATCCTTACTGACCGATGGTCAGGGTTTTCATCATTAGCGTTTTCACGGTATTCAGCACCTCAACGTTCGCCTGATAACTCCGTGACGCCGCCATGCTGTTAACCGTTTCTCCAACTACATCCACGTTCGGCATCCGCACATACCCTTTGGCATCGGCCAGTGGATTACCCGGTTCGTACACCAGTTTGTCCGGTGACGGATCTTCAACCACTTGCGAAACGCGTACCCCACCCGTGGCCTGGCCGGGTGCTGCATTCACCTGAAACACCACTTGCTTGGCACGATAAGGTTGACCGTCCGGCCCCGTCACGCTGTCGGCATTGGCCAGGTTGCTGGCCGCAACGTTCATACGCTGAGACTGCGCCGTCATCGCGGAACCCGCGATGTCAAAAATACTCAGTAGCGCCATTGATTATTGCCCCTGTAGTACGTTCATCATTCCCTTGATCTGGCTGCTGATCAGAGAAAGGTCGGATTGATATTTCAGGCTGTTATCTGCGAAGGCCGTACGCTCACGATCCATATCGACCGTATTGCCATCCATTGCAGGTTGATCAGGGATGCGATACAGCAGATCCATGGACGGTGGCTGCACATTTTGCGCGGGAATGTGGCGAGATGAGGTCAGAGACAGAGCGATACCGCTCCCTTCTGCGCGACCTTTATCCATCACTTTTTGCAGTTCACTGGCAAAATCGATATCGCGAGCCTGATAACCGGGTGTATCGGCGTTGGCGATATTCGAGGCCAAAATCTCCTGACGCTGCGCGCGCAGATTCAGGGCTTCGGTATTGAATCGCAATGACGCATCCAGTTTGTCGAGCATACGCACTCCAAAAAAAGGGATTTCCAGAGCTCTCAGAATAATCCTGGCCGTCAATGGGCCATCGTCTGAATAGCGTGCAAACTCGACGCTAATTTGCGCCTTGACCTCGCCATTATCCAGGTAGAATCAGTGGCGTAAATCAACCGGAGAGAGACGCAATGCAAGGTGTGTACGCCGCTGGGTTCGCCCTGTTCATGCTGTTTCCGCTGGCTTCTCAGGCGGCAACGCTGAGTGACCAACTGAATCAGTTTTTCCAGGCTCGCTATGCGCAAAGCAGTACCAATGTTGCCGTGGTGGTAAGAACGCCAAAGGCGCAGTGGCCAACCTGTGACCAGCCGCGATTTTCATTGCCCGCTAATGCGCGTCCATGGGGAAACCTCAGTGTGCAAACCCTGTGTGGACAAGACCGACGCTTTATCCAGGTGCAAGTGCAGGCCACGGGTGAGTACGTCGTGGCGACCCGGGCCGTGTTACGCGGTGAAAGCGTCGCGATCAGTGACATGAAACGCGTGCAGGGCCGTCTGGATACCCTGCCCGCTCGCGCCGTCACCGATGAAACCACCCTTGTTGATGCCATCGCGCTGCGTGACCTGGTCCCCGGTCAACCTGTGACCTTGAGTATGGTGCGTCAGCCCTGGCGCATTAAAGCGGGCCAAAACGTGCAGGTGATTGCCCAGGGCGAGGGCTTTAGTGCGGTAAGCGAAGGTCGCGCCATGAATAATGCCACCGCCACTCAGCCGGTACGCGTGCGTATGGCGTCAGGCCAGATCGTCAGTGGTCGCGCGGACAAAGATGGGAATATTCTGATAACGCTGTAAAGCGCTAAAGAAGGGTGCTGTTCTGCCGATAGTGCTATTAACGCAACAAGTAGAATAGTATGCAGGAGGGTGATGACCTTTCTGCTTTAACGGGAGAATTAGCATGAGCATCGACAGAACACAACCTTTGAAACCGGCCAGTACCGTTCAGCCACGCGAACAAAGCGAACCTCAAACGGCTAAAGTGCGCCAGACGACCAGCAGCGCGCCAGAAGCCGGCACGCAAGTCAAATTGAGCGACGCGCAGGCGCAACTGATGAAACCCGGCGCTCAGGACATCAACGCAGCCCGCGTTGAGCAACTGAAAACCGCCATTCGTAACGGTGAACTGAAGATGGATGCGGGCAAAATCGCCGATGCTCTGATTCAGGACACACAGGACTATTTGAAAGGTCAGTAAGAGATGGACAACCTGTTAACATCGTTGAGCAAAATGCAGGAAGTGTTAGCGGCATTGCAGGAAGTGATGGCAGCGGAACAACAACAACTTTCCGCCGGAAATCTGAACAGTAGTCTGCTGCAGCGTATTACAGAAGATAAACAATCGCTGCTCAGTACGCTCAATTATTTCGATGCTCAACGTCGTGAAGCAGAAACGGCTGCCCGTATCGCCGCGCCCTATGGTCAGCACTCCGCCTATGCCACCCTGTGGCAGGCCATCCAGCACGCCACGTTGCAGTTGCGCGATACCAATGTGCACAACGGCATGCTGCTCGAACAGCAACTGGCGCATAACAACCATGCCCTTGCCGTGCTGAAACCCCATCAAAGTCAGAAGTTCTACGGCCCTGATGGACGCGCACTTGGCGCGCCCAGCCTGTCACGTAAAGCCTAATCCCCTGCGTACAGGGGACTTATTTTTACACCACGGTGCGTCGCGCAAAATCGCGTGGACGGAATCCCATCACGCCCAGCGCCAGGAAGTAAGCACCGCCGCCCGCCGCACAGACCGCGGTTAAACGCAGCAGACGCCATGCCATGTTGCCACTTTCCCAGTCGGGCATCACCATCAGTATCCCCACCAGCGCCCCGGCCATCACCAACACCGCAATCAATAAACGCAGCAAGAAACTCGCCCAGCCCGCCAGCGGCTGATAAATCTTCTGTTTACGCAGTTGCCAGTACAGTAACGCCGCATTGAAGCAGGCAGCCAGACCAATGGAGAGCGCCAGACCCGCATGTTTCAGCGGCCCAATAAACGCCAGGTTCATTAGTTGGGTCAGGATCAGTGTGCAGATGGCGATGCGCACCGGCGTTTTGATGTCCTGACGGGAATAAAAACCGGGTGCCAGTACTTTCACCACAATCAGGCCCATCAATCCTACCGAATAGGCAATCAACGCTCGCTGGGTCATTAAGGCATCAAATGCCGTGAATTTACCGTACTGGAACAGGGAGACCGTCAACGGCTTTGCCAGGATACCCAGCGCCACGGCAGAGGGCAGCGCCAGCAAGAAACAGAGCCGCAGGCCCCAGTCCATCAGGCGGTTGTACTCATCGTGATTACCGGTAGAAAAACTCTTCGCCAGGGACGGCAATAAGATCGTGCCGAGCGCCACGCCCAACACACCGGAGGGAAACTCCATCAGGCGATCGGCGTAATACATCCAGGAAACCGAGCCAGAGGTGAGAAAGGAGGCAAAAATAGTGTTAATGATCAGGGAAATCTGCGCCACCGACACCCCAAGAATTGCAGGCCCCATCTGACGCATCACGCGCCAAACACCGGCATCTTTCAGGTTGAGGCGCGGCAGCACCAACATGCCAATTTTCTTCAGGTGCGGCAGTTGATAGCCCAACTGTAAGATCCCGCCCACCACCACGGCCCACGCCAGTGCAAGAACCGGTGGATTAAAATGCGGCGCGGCGAAAACTGCAAAACCAATCATGCTCACGTTCAGCAGCGTCGGCGCAAAAGCCGGCACCGAAAAACGGTTCCAGGTATTCAAAATCGCGCCGACCAGCGAGGCCAACGAAATCAGTAAAATATAGGGAAAGGTAATGCGCAGCAGCGACGAGGTCAGCGCAAATTTATCGGGGGAGTCGGCGAAGCCCGGTGCCGTTACCATAATGACCCAGGGCGCGGCCAGCATGCCAATAAAGGTCACTAACGCCAGAATCAGCGTCAGTAATCCCGACACATAGGCGACGAAAATTCGGGTGGCTTCTTCGCCCTGCTGACTTTTGTATTCGGCCAGAATCGGCACAAAAGCCTGCGAGAATGCCCCTTCAGCAAAAATACGCCGCAATAAATTTGGCAGTTTGAAGGCAACAAAAAAGGCGTCGGTTGCCATACCGGCACCAAAGATGCGCGCGACGATGGCGTCACGCGCAAAGCCCAGCACGCGGGAGAACAGGGTCATCGAACTGACCGCAGCCAGTGATTTCAACAAATTCATGTCGGCAGTGTTTTCAGAGAAAAAAGTGGCTGTAGTCTACTGATACTGCGAAAAATCACCATAGGCAGATGTTACAACGCGTTATTCCTGACTAGCCTCACGCCAGATGCGATCAATGACACGCTGCGCCATCAGGGCCTCTTCCCCACTGATTTGCGGCGTGGTCTGATTTTCAACGCAGTGAATAAAATGGTGAGCCGCGCCGACAAAACCGCGCTGCTCAAGCGTGGTCTGCCAACCGGGAATCGGATCAATACGCAGCCCCTGCGCCGTTTCCATTTGCCAGTCGCGCATATCCGTTACCTGCAAACTGGCACTGTCGCAAATCGCTGAAACACATTCGCGTTGCGTACCTGCGCGACGATGCATGCTGGTGGTGATCACACAGCCCGGCGTCACAAACTGGTGTTCGGCATACAGCAATTCCCCCCGCTCGGTAGTGCGGATCCGCCCCTGCTTAAGGGACGCTTTCTCTCCGGCCAGCCACAACGCAGTATCGACCACGTGCAAATAATCATCCAGCAACGTGAATTGCAGATCGTTCCCCACACTGTCAGCACGGTGTTTGTCCATGCGCAGTGAGGCAGGATCGCTTAGCGCAGCTTTCAGTTGTAAATAACGGGGGGCAAAACGGCGGTTAAAGGCGACCATTAATTTGCGGCCTGATTTTTCCGCCAGTGCCACCAATTGCTCGGCTTCGTTTAACGTTGCCGCCAGCGGTTTATCCACACAAACATCCACGCCTGCGCGTAACAAGCTGCTGACCACACTGAAATGACTGGCCGTGCTGCTGTGGACAAAAACCGCGTCACACGCCTTTGCCAGACTATCCAGTTGACTGAAATAGGGTATCCGCCAACTGTCACACACTACTTGCCCTTTCTCCTGGTTAGGCGAGAACGCGCCCACCAGCGTCCAGCTTTGGCTGTGCGCTAACACCGGCAACCAGGCTTTTTGCGCGATGCCGCCTAAACCCACCACACCAATTTTGAGCTTACTCATCTGCAGACTCCTGTTGCTGCAACAGGGTGGCCAGCTGCGCTTTGAGCACGCTCATCTCCGCTTCCAACTGTGCAACCCGCTCAGCCAGAGACGCCTGATCTTCTCCAGCCATCGCAGCGACTGACTCGATAATCTCACCGCCCAACAGGTGCTGATAACGGCTTTCCCGTTTACCCGGCTCGCGCGCCAGCCTCAGTACCATCGCCCCCGCTTCCCGACTGGCGAGCCCCTCCAGACAGGCTTCGGTTTCCGCCATATCGCCAAATTCATGCATGCGCTGACAGCGAGTACGTAATTCACCAGGCGTTTGCGCCCCCCGCAACAGCAAGGTGGTGATAATCGCGACTTCGCCGCTGCTCAACTGGAGATGGCCAAAGGCCGAATTACAAAAACGCTGTTCATATTTAGCCACGCGACTGCCAAAACCCGAATGGGTGCTGACATGGTGTTTTTTCACCAGCGCATCCAGCGTTTGTTGAACCTTTGCCTCGCTGAGCGCCATCACCGGCTCACGGTTGGATTTCTGGTTACAGGCGGTCACCACACCATTTAGCGACATGGGATATTGATCGGGCGTCGTAATTTGCTTTTCAAGCAAAGCGCCAATCACGCGCGCTTCCTGGGCGGAAAACTCAATTTTCATGTCTCAGATCCTGTTCAGACACCGCTTCGCACCGGCGTCCAGTCGTTAGAAGTCAAAGCCGTCAATACATGGTCTTGCCACTGACCATCAATCAGCAAGTAATCTTTGGCATAACCCTCTTTTTCAAAACCAAGACGCTGTAAAAGATCGCCACTGCGCTGATTGTGCGGCATATAGTTGGCCATAATGCGGTGCATGCGCTGGTGGCGCTGCATGTAGCGTATCGCCGCCTGGAGCGCTTCAAACATCATGCCCTGCCCCTGCCATTTTTCACCCAGCGAATAACCGAGATAGCAGGCATGGAATGATCCTCGCAGCACATTGCTGAAATTCGCGACACCGCGGATTTCATTTTCATCGGGATCCATGACAACAAAATAATAGGCACTGCCCTGTTTGTGCATTTCCGTGATCAGCCCTAATCGCGCTTGCCAGCCAGAGGGATAGCAATGGCTTTCGTCGCGCGTGGGTTCCCAGGGTTTCAAAAACGCGCGGTTTTCCGCGTAGTAATCCGCTATGCGCCAGGCATCACGTTCGTGCAGTAATCTCACCACCAAACGGTCGGTGGGCAGACGCACTTTCAGTGTATTGGTGCGGTAGCCAAACATCATGACTCCTTAAAGCGGATGGCCGATATAAAAATAAGAGACAGGCAGCGTTGCATTCCACTATAAACGCCGTCAACAGAACAGGTAACCACCTTGCCTCTGATAACGTCTAAATCACTCAAAGTATTCAACAAAAATCAAGCCAGGTCGATGAAAAAATAATGTCCGCCGTTGGCTGTAAAAACCCTGCGAACAGGCAGAGAATAGCGCAATGGATGATCCCCACTTTCAGGAATTCACATGTCTCGCGTTTCACAGGCACGACGCCTCGGTAAGGCCTTTTTACTGCTCGATAATATGTTGGTGGTGCTCGGTTTCTTTGTAGTTTTTCCTTTAATTTCCATTCGCTTTGTGGAGCAACTCGGCTGGGTCGCCTTGTTGGTGGGGATCGCGCTGGGCTTGCGTCAATTGGTGCAACAGGGTTTGGGGATTTTTGGCGGTGCCATCGCCGATTATCTGGGCGCCAAGCCCACCATTGTGACGGGCATGCTACTGCGGGCAGCCGGATTTGCCACCATGGCGGTAGCCGATGCACCCTGGATACTGTGGACGGCCTGTGTGTTATCCGGCTTAGGTGGCACGTTGTTCGATCCTCCGCGTACCTCACTGGTGATCAAACTGGTGCGCCCCCATGAACGCGGACGCTTCTTTTCACTGCTGATGATGCAAGACAGTGCCGGTGCCGTCATGGGCGCCTTGTTGGGCTCCTGGTTGCTCAGCGTGGATTTTCGTCTGGTCTGCTGGGTCGGTGCCGCAGTGTTTGTGATTTGCGCGCTGTGTAATGCCTTGCTGCTACCGGCCTGGAAGTTATCCACCAAGCGCGTGCCCGTGCGTGAGGGGCTAGGCCGCGTGATGCGCGACAAAAAATTTTGCACCTATGTGTTAACCCTGGCGGGCTACTACACGCTGAGCGTCCAGGTGATGCTCATGCTGCCCATCGTGGTCAGCCACATCGCGGGTGAACCCTCAGTGGTGAAATGGATGTATGCGTTAGAGGCCTTGTTGTCATTGACGCTGCTGTATCCCCTGGCCCGCTGGAGCGAGCGGCATTTTCGCCTGGAGCAGCGTTTGATGGCGGGATTGCTGCTGATGACCCTAAGCCTGTTGCCTGTGGGTTTGGCTCAAACCCTACCGGCGATTTTCCTGCTGATTTGTACCTTTTATCTGGGATTAATCATCGCTGAACCGGCGCGTGAGACACTGGGTGCCTCGATGGCCAGTCCCCATGCCCGAGGCAGTTATATGGGATTCAGCCGTTTGGGACTGGCACTGGGTGGCGCATTGGGGTACGCCGGGGGCGGATTTATGTTGGACATTGGTCGGGAAACCGGCCAGCCAGAACTGCCCTGGCTATTACTGGCGACCATTGGATTTCTGACGCTTCTCGCGCTGTGGCGGCAATTCTCACCGCGCCGCGACACCCCAGTGGTACTGAGCGGCGGCTAATCGGGTTTGCTCAGCCTGCGTTTCTCTTCCATACTTTTTCATTACATTCAATTGATTGTCAGTGTGATGGATGCTGGCACCCAGGAGGAGGTAACGCAGTGAAACTCTATATTTATGACCATTGCCCATTTTGTGTAAAAGCGCGCATGATTTTTGGTTTGAAAAATCTGCCGGTGAAACTACTCATCCTGCGCAGCGATGATGAAAAGACGCCCGTCGATATGATTGGTAAAAAAATGGCTCCCATTTTATGCAAAGAGAACGGCAGTTATATGCCTGAAAGCATGGATATCGTGCGCCATGTCGATAAGTGTGATAGCAAACCGCTGCTCACCGGTGCCCAAAAACCTGAGATTGGCGAATGGCTACGCCGTGTTCACCACTACGTTAACGACCTGCTGATTTGGCGCATTGCAGAATCTCCGTTTGACGAGTTTGAGACCCCGGAGGCCCGGCAGTATTTTGTGAACAAAAAACAGGCCTCTTACGGCGATTTTGACGCGTTAAAAAAACACTCCCCCGGGCTGGTAAAAAAAATCAATGATGACCTGCGTGCGTTGGACCCGTTGATTGAGCAGCCCAACGCGGTAAACGGCGAACTGTCCGAAGATGACATTCACCTCTTCCCATTGCTGCGTTCACTCACGTTAGTCAAAGGCGTTGAGTACCCTTCTCGCGTAACGGATTATCGCGACAATATGGCGAAGCAGACGCAAATCACCCTGTTAAGCGGCTGGGCGAAATAACCCTTGCGGCCCGGTGGTACGCATCGGGCCTTTCATCCTTCTCCTGGTGACGCGGCTCACACTCTCCGGCAAAGTTGTGGCAAAATTCCCGCAGGAAAACCATGACAACGTGAGGAGACGTAATGAAGAAGGCGTTGCAAGGGGTGTTCGCCCTGGCTGTCGTCCTGTTGCTTGCAGGTTGTAATCAACTGACCAGTTACACCATCAGCGAGCAGGACATTAATCAGGCCCTGCAAAAGCGTAACAACTATGAAAAAGAGATCGGCGTTAATGGCCTGGTCAACGCCCATATCGTGTTGACGGAGTTAAGCAGCCAGATTGGTCGTGAAGAGCCGAACAAGGTGACGCTGATGGGCAATGCGAAAGTGAATGTCACTTCGCTGTTTGGTCCGCAGCAAGCCGAGATGGCGCTAAAAATGAAGGCGCAGCCGGTATTTGATCGTGAAAAAGGCGCCATTTTCCTGCGCGATCTGGAGCTGGTGGATACCACGGTGCAGCCGGAAAAAATGCAGACCGTTCTGAAAGCCCTGACGCCTTATCTCAACGAATCCCTGAAAAGCTGGTTTAACCAGAATCCGGCGTACGTGTTGAGCAGCGACCGCAGCAAAGCAGAGTCACTGGCGAAGAAATTTGCCAAAGGTTTGGAAGTGAAACCCGGCGAAATGGTGATCCCGTTTACTGAATGATACGACAGCGCGCCTGTTTTTCTCAGGCGCGCATAATTTAGGTGCAATCAGCGCCATTTCTGCATATCCTTACTCCCCGGCTTGAATCCAGCCCTTTGACTGATTCCCCCTTCTGCCGGAGCATACAATGACTGCATTACCTCAGGAAATTATCCTACGCCGCCCAGACGACTGGCATATTCATTTGCGTGATGAGCAAATGATGCACGCTGTGTTGCCGTTTACCAGCGAGGTGTGTGGACGCGCAATTGTAATGCCCAATCTGGTGCCACCGGTGACGACGGTTGCCGCTGCACGCGCTTATCGCGATCGTATTCTTGCGGCTAAACCTGCAGGACATGATTTCACACCGCTGATGGTGTGTTATCTGACCGACTCGCTGGCCCCTGCCGAAGTCGAACAGGGTTTCCTTGAAGGCGTGTTTACCGCCGCAAAATTGTATCCGGCACATGCCACCACCAATTCCAGCCACGGTGTGACCAGCATTGACAGCATTAGCGGTGTGCTGGAAAAAATGCAAGAAATCGGCATGCCATTGCTGATTCACGGTGAAGTCACTGATGCCCACATTGATATTTTTGATCGCGAAGCGCGCTTTATTGAAACGGTGATGGAGCCTTTGCGTCAGCGTTTCCCTGCTCTGAAAGTGGTGTTTGAACACATCACGACGCGTGAAGCGGCCGACTATGTGGCAGGCGGTAATGATCTGCTGGGTGCGACCATTACTCCTCAGCACCTGATGTTCAACCGCAATCATATGTTAGTGGGTGGCGTGCGTCCTCATTTGTACTGTTTGCCTATTCTCAAGCGCAATGTGCACCAGGATGCGCTGCGCGCCGTGGTGGCCAGTGGCCATCCCCGCTTTTTCCTCGGCACGGATACCGCACCGCATGCGCGCCATCGTAAAGAAGCCAGTTGCGGCTGTGCCGGTGTCTTTAACGCCCCTACCGCGTTAGCGGCCTATGCCACCGTGTTTGAAGAATTGGGCGCGTTGCAACACCTGGAAGCCTTCTGCTCTGAGAACGGCCCGCGCTTCTATGGCCTGCCGCTAAATGAAGGCAAAATCAAATTGACCCGCCAGCCGTGGACGGTGCCGGAAAGCGTCCCAGCCCATGATGATGTACTGGTTCCCTTCCTGGCCGGTGAAATCCTGAATTGGTCGGTGGAAGTCCTGCGTTAATTTCCCTTCTCACATCTTGCCTCTGCGATAATTTAACTGTATAAATAAACAGTATATTATTCCGGAGGCTTTTTTATGCGTATCGAAGTCACTGTTGCCAAAACGTCGCCCTTGCCTGCAGGGGCGATTGAAGCGCTGAGCCATGAACTCAGCCACCGCATCCAACACGCCTTTCCTGAGGGCCAGCATCATGTGCAAGTGCGTTACGCGGGTGGCAACAACCTGAGTGTGCTGGGCGGTGCCAAAGAAGATAAAGATCGAATTACTGAAATCCTGCAGGAGACGTGGGAAAGCGCTGACGACTGGTTTATAACCGACTGATATAGCCTTAACACCCTCCCAAGCTGTGCGTTTGCCGGATTTCGTCTCCGGCCTTTTTTTATTTTTTCACCCATGAACCCCGCTCACGCTGGACGATTGTCAGTGATGTTAATACACTTGTCGAAATCGGGGAGCATCCCCATTCGGCAGGATTACGGAGAAGTGACCCATCATGACCGCAGACAAGCCGCAAGAGGCGATGACATTTGGCGAGTTACTTGAGCTGATCCGCGATCAGCAGCACCGCTTACAGGTGTTGGAAAATGCTTTCAGTTATCTCACTTTTTGCCTGGACGACAAGGCCGGTCAATTGCTGATCCATAATTTAAAATTGGAATCACAAAACCAGCAACGCGATGAAACAACGCAACATCATTTCGCGCAGCTCGCCAGTGAAATGGAAAAGCGACTGGGTAATCCCACCGTTTCTCCGCCTCTCCCTGAATAACGTTAAATCCCTTCGTTCTGGAGGGATTTATTGTTGGTTAATTGCTCAATTTCTTTTTTCCGTTGTTTTTTCATTTCCCAAAATGCGTTCTTACCTGCATTATGTTACATGCGTGTTATAATCATTCTGCTCTGGTAATAAAGCTACATTGAACCTCAATACATCACTTCGTGTTTGCAAGTAATAAGGGGGTTGTAATGGACCGAGAAAAAGAGATTATCCAGACGTATCCGTTAGTCGGATGGGATATCAGTACTGTAGACAGCTATGATGCAATGATGATTCGTCTACACTCCTTATCGTCGCAACAGCAGAAAGAAGAAGATGCCGATGTCGGGCAAACTTACTGGATCACCACCGACGTCGCGAGGCAGTTCATTTCGATCTTAGAAGCTGGCATCGCTCATATCGAAGAGTCGCAATATCAGTTACGTGACAACAAAAAGCATTAGCACCTCTTCAGACAAAACAGGCACCCTTTAGGGTGCCTTTTTGTTATGGGGCGGATTTGTTATGCTGCCGCAAAGCAAAAAGTGAGGAAGTGGAATGATTTACGATCTGATTGTGGTCGGTAGTGGCTCTGTTGGTGCCGCTGCCGGTTGGTATGCCACACAGGCTGGGCTGAATGTATTAATGATAGACAGTGCGCATCCTCCCCACGATCAGGGTAGCCATCACGGAGAGTCGCGCCTGATTCGCCATGCCTACGGCGAGGGTGAACGTTATGTGCCGATGGTCTTGCGCGCGCAACAACTGTGGGATGAGCTGGAAAAACAGGTCGGTGAGAAAATCATGCACCGCTGCGGAGTGCTGAATCTGGCACCGGAAACGTCTGAATTTATTCAAAATGTTATCGACAGCGCGCGTCAGTACGATCTCCCGGTTGAGCAAATGACGCCCGAGGCGGTAATGCAGCGTTGGCCACACATTAATGTCCCCGAGGACTATGTGGGGGTGTTTGAAAAGCAATCGGGCTTTTTGAAAAGTGAAGTCGCCGTTGGTCACTGGATACGTCTGGCGCAGGAGGCGGGCTGCGGGCAGCTCTTTAATTGCCCGGTTTACAGCGTGACACGCGTGGGTGAATTACAACACGTTGAGACGGCCGATGGCCTGTATCAAGGCCGCAAAGTGCTGTTCAGTGCCGGGACCTGGGTCACCAAATTGTTACCTGAACTGCCTGTCACCCCGGTGCGGAAAATCTTTGCCTGGCATCAGGCCGACACCCGTTTTAGTGAAAGTAACCACTTCCCGGCTTTTACCATGCAGATGCCCAATGGCGATCATTACTATGGCTTCCCCGCTGATAACAATGCGCTCAAAGTGGGTAAACACAATGGGGGGCAAGTGATTAATAGCCCGGAACAACGTAAGCCTTTCGGCGCATTGATTGAAGATGGCAGTGAGTGTTTTGGTTTTTTACGTCAGTTTCTGCCCGGCACCGGCGTCTGTTTGCACGGCAAATCCTGCACCTACGATAATACCGTTGATGAAGATTTCATCATTGATACCCAACCCGGTGATCCCGACAGACTTATTATTAGTGGACTAAGTGGCCACGGGTTTAAATTTGCCAGCGTGCTGGGTGAAATCGCCGCAGACTTCGCGCAAAATAAACCTTCAGCATTCAATCTTGCCCCTTTTTCATTGTCACGTTTTATCCCGGCAGAGTGAACCAAAAGGTACGCACGGATTTAAAGCGTGTTTTCCGCGCGTACCATTTACACATCTTGACAGAAAGCTGACAGTTTGATTATTTTCAATCAAATAAAATGACATTCATCACTGTCTTGAACGCACACGCAACCAGCATTTTTGTTCGTTTTACCTATCCCATCGCGCTTTCCCGCACTATCACCCTGAACATAATCGCCAATTCTTTTCAAATATTTTGATTTAAAATCATTATTTTTCATTACCTGAATTTATCAGTTGCTTTCCCGCCTGCCCCACGCCTATCTTCTGCAAAACGTGTTTTTAAGGATCGAAATCATGATGTGGAAAAATAGTTCTAGGCGCTTTGGGCATTTCAGCATCCTGCTGCACTGGCTGGTTGCGCTGGCGGTGTATGGCATGTTTGCACTGGGTTTATGGATGGTGGGGCTGGGTTATTACGATAACTGGTACCATCAGGCACCTGAACTGCATAAAAGCATTGGTATCACGCTGTTTGCGGTGATGGTGATTCGCCTGGTGTGGCGCTTTGTTTCTCCCCCGCCCAAGCCATTAAGCAGCTATTCCCCTGCCGTGCGATACAGCGCGATTATCGCGCACTGGCTGCTGTATGGCGTCCTGTTTGCCATTTTGATTACCGGGTACCTGATTTCAACAGCCGATGGCGAAGGGATCAGTGTGTTTGGGTTGTTTACCGTGCCAGCCACCTTAACGGGAGCAGGCTCTCAGGCAGATTTAGCCGGTGACGTACATTTATGGCTTGCCTGGTCGGTGGTTATCCTCTCTGTGTTGCACGGTTTGGCAGCGCTAAAACATCATTTTATCGACCGAGATATCACGCTGAAGCGGATGCTGGGTCATCGTATTGATTAACTCTGGAAAAGGAAGAAGCGCATGATGTTAAAGAAAACCCTGACAGGCATGTTTGCAGGTGCCCTGTTGCTGTCTGCAGGCCAGGCCGTTGCTGCTGATTATAAAATCGATAAAGAAGGCCAACATGCTTTCGTGAATTTCCGCATTCAGCATCTGGGTTACAGCTGGCTGTACGGTACCTTTAAAGACTTTGATGGCACGTTCTCATTTGATGCAGAGAATCCCGCGGCCGACAAAGTCAATGTGACCATCAACACCAACAGTGTGGACACCAACCATGCTGAGCGTGACAAACACATTCGTAGCGCAGACTTTTTAAACGTGAGTAAGCATCCACAGGCCACATTCGTTTCGACTAAGGTCGAAAAAGACGGTGATGATCTGAAAATTACCGGTGACTTAACACTCAACGGCGTGACCAAGCCAGTGACATTAGAAGCCGACAAAATCGGTGAAGGGAAAGATCCGTGGGGCGGCTACCGTGCCGGGTTTGAAGCAAAAGGGGAATTTGCCCTGAAAGAGTTTGGTATTGATAAGGATTTAGGTCCCGCTTCACAGAAAGTTGAGCTGATTATCTCCGTTGAGGGTGTACGTCAGTAAATCACTTAAACGCCGCCCGTTTTATTGCGGGCGGCGGTGTGTTTTAGTCTTTATCAGGTGCCGGAATATTCATCGTCATGGTGAGTAAACCGCGCGATTTATTAAAAATCTTATTGCTGGTTTCACGCCCTGCGCGACGTGCACGTTGCTCTTCTTCTGGCAACGCACTCTCTTCCATACATTGCGGGCTACAGCAGTGATGGTATTTCTCTGCACAGCTTGGGCACTGAATAAATAGCAGATGACACCCATCGTTCACACAATTCGTGTGCGAATCGCAGGGCGCGCCGCATTGATGGCACTGCGATAAAATATCATCGGAAATACGCTCACCCATTCGCTCATCAAACACAAAGTTTTTGCCTTTGAAACGCAGTGGGATCCCCTGCTCACGAGCGCGGCGCGTATATTCAATGATCCCGCCTTCAATATGATAAATGTTTTCAAAACCATTGTGCTTCATATAGGCGCTGGCTTTTTCGCAGCGAATACCGCCGGTGCAGTACATGACAATTTTCTTGTCTTTTTGCTCCTGCAACATCTCCACAGCCATCGGCAGTTGATCGCGGAATGTATCGGCCGGGATCTCCAGTGCATTGTCGAAACGCCCCACTTCATACTCATAGTGGTTACGCATATCGACAAACACGGCCTGAGGATCATCCAGCATCGCATTCACTTCAGCCGCTTTCAGATACTCACCTACGTCGCTGGCATCGAAACTGTCGTCCGTAATACCATCAGCCACAATGCGATCGCGAACCTTCAGACGCAGCACCCAAAATGATTTCCCGTCGTCTTCCAGCGCAATGTTCATGCGCAGGTGATCTAAGGCGGGATCCAGCCCATACAGCGTTGCTTTCATCTGTTCAAACTGGCTGGCAGGCACACTGACCTGTGCGTTAATCCCCTCTTTCGCCACGTAAATACGACCAAACACATTAAGTTGCTTGAACGCGACATACAGTGCATCACGAAAGGCTTTGGGATCCTGAATATGGAAATATTTATAGAAAGAGACCGTGGTACGCGGCTCGGTTTCTGCGAGCATACGTGCCTTCAGCTCTTTATTGGAGACAAGGTTGTGTAACACTGGCATGGTGTACGTTTCCTGTAGCAATGAGCGTAAAATTTGCCGCGCATGATACCTGATTTCCACACAAATGACAGCGAAGAGACGGGAATGGCTTGCCACACATAGGTAGCGAAAACCGTAGTGCGCCGATAAAAAAGTGATCTGACCTCCGACAAGGGTGCCATTATTTAACTCAAGCGGTAAAAAATGGCACAATAGGTCATTATTTACAAAGAATCGCGCACCATAATAGCGCCCCATTTTTCAGATGACTGGAAGAAAATGACTCAGTTGCCACAGTTTACCCGAGCCCTGCTTCATCCACGTTATTGGCCTACCTGGTTAGGTATCGCCATTATATATCTTCTCGTGCTGCTGCCTTTTCCCGTCTTATATTACATCGGCTGTGGTTTGGGCCGAGTAGCAATGCGCTTTATGAAACGCCGCGTTGCTATCGCGCAGCGTAATTTGGAACTCTGTTTTCCCACGATGCCGGTGGCCGAACGTGAGGCGATGGTAAAAAAGAATTTTGAATCTGTTGGCATGGGGTTAATTGAAACCGGAATGGCCTGGTTCTGGCCCAACTGGCGTATTGAGCGCTGGTTTACCGTCAGCGGCCTGGAACACATCAAAACCGCCTTAGAAGTCAAAAAGCGGGGCGTGCTACTGATTGGCATGCATTTCTTAACGCTGGAACTGGGCGCGCGTATTTTTGGCATCCACAACCCTGGCATTGGCGTCTATCGTCCAAATGATAATAAGCTGATTGACTGGTTACAGACGCGCGGGCGCATGCGCTCCAACAAAAGCATGCTGGATCGCAGTGATATTAAAGGCATGATCCGCGCCATGAAGAATAACGACATTATTTGGTATGCCCCCGATCATGACTATGGTCCACGCGCCAGCGTGTTCGCGCCTTTTTTCGCCGTTGAAAATGCCGCTACCACCCGTGGAACCTGGATGCTCACCCGGATGGCAAAACCGTCGGTGGTGCCTTTTGTCCCGCGTCGTTTGCCAGAAGGCAAAGGCTACGAACTGGTGATGCTGCCAGATATCAGTGACGAGATGCCGTTGGATGATGAAGTCACCACGGCCACCTATATGAATAAAGTCGTGGAACACGGTGTGCTGATGGCACCGACCCAATACATGTGGTTGCATCGACGGTTTAAGACCCGACCAGAAGGTGAACCTTCACTGTATTAATCTCTGGGGCCAATATGGCCCTTTTTTTTTGCCTCTGCCTTGCATCTTCGAGTATGGCGTCAACACTTAGTCAGTGGTTAATTCCCCCCATTACGTTAAAGGAGAATGTCATGGAACTGTATTCCACCCTTGAAGAGGCGATAGAGGCCGCACGAGAACTCTTTCTTGAAGAGAATGACATCAGTGATGCTGATGCCAGCGTGTCGCAATTCTCGTTGCAGCGCTACGTCATGCAAGATGGTGACATCATGTGGCAAGCCACATTTACGGAAGAGGAAGAAGATGAGGTGCCCGGCTATCCCATCGCCTCCGGTGAGGCTGCTCAGGCGGTGTTTGATAACGATTTCGATGCGGTAGACTTACGTCGTGACTGGCCCGAAGATCAGACACTGTATGAGCATGATGAAGATGAATATCTTTATGAGCCCACGTTCGATAGCGAAGAAGCGCAAGCCGCCGCTGAAGAGTGGGAGGATGACAATACCGATGCGGATAACCGTATGTGACTACTCATACGGGCCATGATTGGCGTCAATCGGCAGCAGCAAGGTATCCAGCATCGCAGAAAGCGGGACATCTAACAGGGTTAAAAAGCGCCACCGCGTATCGCGCACATCCCACTGAACACCGGGATAATATTGGTTACCGTGGCCCTGTCCTGGAATGGTACGACTGATAATGCTGCCGCATCCACTGAGCAACAGTATGCACAATCCAGGCAGAAGGAAACGCGTCAGCATGCGTGTTAAAAGCATAGTGTAAGCAGTCATCGATTCGGGTAACGGGATGTCACCGCCGGAGGGGATTAGCATACAAAAAAGAGCCGGGAAAATCCCGGCTCTTTGTTTTTTTATCGCGGTTCAGGTAACGCCAGTGGATTAAGCGGAACCTTGTGGTAGCTGTCAAACCAGTCGTGATACTTGTCGGTATGACGCCACAGACGGTAGTGCAAACGGGCCAGAGTCACCGGATCGCTCAGCAGCAATAAACGCTGGTCACGATTCAATTTCTCTGGCGATTCACTGAGTGCCTGCTCAACGCGACGATCGCGGGCATACTCCAGTACATCACTTTTCAGATGGCGTGAGGTCGCCATCGCACTGGCTAACGCATTAAACGACGGATGGAAAACCGCGTGCATAAAGCCATTTTCCAGGGCGCGTTCGCGATTCACCTGCACATAGTGATCGGTATCGGCCAGTTCTTTTGGCACGTCATACTCTTCCGGGATCAGGAACAGTTTGGCCTTTTTACTCTTGATTCCCATCGTTGAACGACTCGACATCACCGAGACAAACGGCGACAGGATCAGCGAGAACACAATAGGCGACAACCACCACAGGAAGTTAAGATCTAACCATCCCATGCCGATTGCCCAGACCAGACCCAGCAGCATTTGCGACCCATGACGGCGGAAGGCTTCGCCCCACGGCGTTGCATCATCATCACGCTGCGGCGAATTCCACACCACTTCCCAGCCCAGAAATGCGCTGACCACAAACACGGTATGGAACAGCATACGCACGGGCGCCAATAGCACCGAGAACAGCATTTCCAGGAACAGCGAAATAAAGACCCGAATAGCGCCGCCGTAAGGCTTCGCACCTTTACACCACACCAGCACCACACTCAGCAGTTTTGGCAGGAACAACAGGGTTAACGTGGTGGAGAAGAGCGCAATCGCCAGTTCAGGACGCCATTGCGGCCACACCGGAAACAGCTGGCGTGGTTGCAAGAAGTAGGTCGGCTCCATCAGCGTATGCACCACCTGCAAGGCGGTTGACAGCGCAAGGAACATAAACCACAAAGGGGCCGAGAGATAGGACATCACGCCCGTCAGAAACACCGCGCGGTGTACCGGGTGCATGCCTTTCACCAGGAACAAACGGAAGTTCATCAGGTTACCGTGGCACCAGCGACGGTCGCGTTTTAACTCATCCAGCAGGTTTGGCGGCAGTTCTTCATAGGAACCCGGTAAATCATAGGCAATCCAGACGCCCCAGCCTGCACGACGCATCAGTGCGGCTTCCACAAAGTCATGCGACAAAATGGAGCCCGCAAAGGAGCCTTCACCCGGCAACGGCGCTAACGCACAGTGCTCGATAAAAGGTTTGATGCGGATAATGGCGTTATGGCCCCAATAGTGCGATTCGCCTAGCTGCCAGAAATGCAGGCCGGCAGTGAACAGCGGCCCGTACACGCGCGTGGCAAACTGCTGGCAGCGCGCATACAGCGTGTCCATACCTGAGGCTTTTGGAGAGGACTGAATGATCCCGGCGTTTGGATTGGCTTCCATCAAACGCACCAGTCCAGTCAGACACTCACCGCTCATCACACTGTCCGCATCCAGTACCACCATGTAGCTGTACTGACTGCCCCAGCGACGGCAAAAATCGTCAATGTTGCCGCTTTTACGCTTCACACGACGACGGCGGCGGCGATAGAAGATGCGCCCTGCGCCACCCACTTCCTTCACCAAATCCATCCAGGCTTTTTGCTCAGCCATGGCGATATCGGGATTGTAACTGTCGCTCAGAATGTACACGTCAAAGTGATCGGACTGCCCGCTGCGTACCACGGATTCCCAGGTGGCACGTAGCCCCGCATAGACGCGTTCCACATCTTCGTTACAGATGGGCATAATCAGCGCAGTGCGATGCTCGGGGTTAATTGGCTCATCACCTTGCAGACCGTAGGATATGCTGTACTTATCGCGCCCAATCAGCAGTTGCAAAAAGCCCATCAGTGCCGTCCAGAAACCGGCCGACACCCAACAGAACAAGATAGCGAACAGGAACAAAATACCGGTTTGCAGCACATAAGGCAGGATCTGCATCACCGACTGTTGCCAGTCTTGATTGATCATTTCCATCGGATCAATTAACGCCCAGCCCTGATAAGGCAGGATCGTTTTCATGTACCAGGTGGCAACCGCCGTTTGGAACAACGTCAGAATCAGCAGGATATAACGACGAAACGAACCGACGTGACGCCATTTATCTTCCGACTCTTGCTCTTCTTTAGTGGCATAGCGGTGCGTTGACTTCTTACCACGCAAGGAGTCCCAGAAACGTGCCATGGGGTTGGTGCGCCAGGCTTCCGGATACATCGAGGCACGATGGTGCTCCGGCATCGCTTTCAGGATGGTGCGATCCAGCGGGTCTTTATCGAACTGCTTCCCGTTATCGGTGGCATCGGGCCACTGTTGCTCAATACGGGATTTGACGGACTCCAACGGGGAGTCCTCTGGACGGCATTCAACAGGCCCGTCTTGCGACAAGGCCTGATGAACACGGCTTAACGCGTCGGCATCGTCCACCGGCAACGCGTTTGTCAGCGCCGCTTTCCGCTCTGCGGGCAGCGGCAGCATCTCAATATAGTCGGCGGCCTTTACTGTTGACTTATTCATTGGCAGGTAACTGATAGCTCCAGGTTTCTGTCACTGTTTTGTCGCCGTTTGCCAGCGCAGCACGCATTTCTACAGGTTGTTTGGTGTCTTTCACACGCACGCGCAAGATCAAACGCCAGCCTTTGGTCACTGGGTTATAGCGCACCGTGTTTTCTACCAATTCGCCGTTTTTAGCGACGCTCACCTGCGAAGTGAGTGCGGTGGTTTCTGGCAATTTGCTCATCGCACCACCAACATAATCGACAATAAAGGCGATGGTGCCATCAGGCTGACGTACCAGGTTTGCTTGTTTCACATCGCCTGTTGAACGCAGCGTCTGTTTAACATACGCCATGTCCGCCGAGTGAAGTTTGTCTTCATCGCGCGTGAAGTGCAGGCGATATTTAAAATTCATCTCTTTGCCAGGCTCTGGCAGCGTTTCTGGCGACCAGAAGGCCACGATGTTGTCGTTGGTTTCATCTCCGGTGGGAATCTCCACCAGCTCAACACGGCCTTTACCCCATTTGCCGATGGGCTCAATCCAGCCGCTGGGGCGTAAGTCATAGCGATCGTCCAGATCCTGGTACTGACCAAAATCGCGGCCACGCTGTAACAGACCAAAGCCTTGCGGATTCTCAATGGTGAAGGTGCTGACCGCCAAATGGCGAGGATTGTTTAACGGACGCCAAATCCATTCACCGTTGCCCGCATGGATCGACAGCCCGTTGGAGTCGTGCAGCGCAGGACGGTAGTTCACTACGGGTGAAGGCTGATGCGAACCAAACAGGAACATACTGGTCAGCGGTGCCACACCGAGCTTGCCGACTTTATCGCGCAGATAGACTTTCGCCTGCACATCAACATTGCTGTCTTTGCCAGGATAGAGCACAAAGCGATAGGCGCCTGTCGCGCGTGGAGAATCGAGCAGCGCATAGATAACTAAATGCTTATCCTGCGGCTTTGGCCGTTCAATCCAGTACTCTTTGAAGCGCGGAAACTCTTCGCCAGAAGGCAATGCGGTATCAATAGCCAGACCGCGGGCGGACAAGCCATACACTTGACCCGAGCCAATCACACGGAAATAGCTGGCGCCCAACCAACTGGCGATTTCATCTGACTTGCCTTTGCTGTTGATTGGATACAGTACCTTGAACCCCGCAAAACCGAGGTTTTTCACGGTATCCGCATCGTGCTGGACTTTACCAAAATTAAAGTAATCAGGATTGTATTTGATCTCGCGCACCGCTGTGGCGGTCACTTCATTGATTTTTACCGGGGTATCGAAGTACATGCCCTGATGATAAAACTCAAGTTTGAAAGGCGTGCGCAGTTTGCCCCAATAGGCTTTATCGTGGTTGAACTGGATCTGCTGATAATCAGCAAATTTCATATCACGGAATTGAGAGGGTAAATTACTCTTCGGCGCTTCGAAGCCCTTCCCTGCCATTTCCTTCGCCTGTTTTGCCACATCGTCAATGGTGAAAGCCCAGCTTCCGCTGGCATACATTGACAGCAAAACTGCCGCGCTAAGACAGCGCAATTTTTTCAGCTCAGGTTTATTTTTCATTTTAATCAGCACAACCCCCCCTTTCGTGTGCTTAAATCAATCCGATCCATCTTAATGGATTATTCAGGTTTCCGACAGCCTGCCCGTGATTTTGTTCAGCGCAAGCGCCCGTAAAGCAAGCCATTTAGGCTTCCAGAATCTCCCGATAGCTTTCACCTCCGTTATCCTTCAAACTTATGCATGCCGTACAAAGCATGCTCAGGGGGAGCGTGTTGTTTAGCCTTGAATTGCGGAATGCTATGACGACAAAAACACCACAACGAGAATACTTTTTTGATTCTATTCGCGCCTGGCTCATGTTACTGGGTGTGCCTTTTCATCTGTCTTTGATTTATTCCAGTCATGGCTGGTCGGTAAACAGTGCACAACCGACGCTGTGGCTCACCGTATTTAATGATTTTATTCACGCCTTCAGAATGCAGGTGTTCTTTGTTATTTCAGGTTATTTTTCCTATATGTTGTGGCAGCGCTATCAGCAAACTCAGTGGCTGAAGGTGCGCGTTGAACGCGTGGGGATTCCTATGCTGGCGGCCATTCCCTTGCTGACGCTGCCGCAGTTTTTTTTACTGCGCGCCTTCAGCCCAAAAGCCGTCAGTTGGGACAGCATGTCGCTGTACCAAAAATTTAATGCCCTGAGCTGGGATTTAATTTCGCACTTGTGGTTTTTATTGGTGCTGATTCTGTTCACGGTGATTGGTTTTTACTTCTTTAAAACGCTAAAACGCTTTGCGGAAAAAACAGAGCATTCCGAGTTTAGTTGGCTGAAATTAACGCTGTTTATTTTTGGCTGGTCGCTGTTTTGGGGGGCCATTCGTCTGACAATCTTAAACACCCAACCCTGGTTACTGGGAAATGGGCTGTTTAACTTTGTCGTTATGCAGACCCTGTTTTATCTGCCGTTTTTTATGTTAGGCGGCTTAGCACTGCAGCGCCCGGCGCTGAAAGCCCTGTTTTTGAAACCGCGCCCCTGGACTTTTGTGGGTGCCCTGTTGGCCTTTCTGGCCTATCTGGCTAACCAACGTTTCAGCTCTGGTGAAGGGTGGCTGTATGAAATCGACGCCATGATCAGCATGCTGATGGGATTGTGGATGGTGAATGTGGTGTTTTCTTTTGGACACCGTTTTCTAAACAGCCATTCACCCCGCGTCACCTACCTGGTGAATGCGTCGTTGTTTATCTATCTGGTGCACCACCCGCTGACCCTGCTGTATGGCTTTCTGGTGACGCCACTCATTAGCAACAATACGCTGGGCTTTTTTATCGGGCTGTTCATGGTATTTGGCGCCGCTTTCGCGCTCTACGAAATGCATCTGCGCGTTCCCCTATTGCGCTTTCTGTTTTCTGGCAAGCCGCAAAGAACCTAATCCGCTATTCAGGCGCTGTCGCTTGCTGAGCAAGCCAGCGCCCTAGCGCCTGCTGATTGATGGTAAAGCTCTCTTCATCAAAACAGATTAACCAAACCTGCTGCGGTAACGCATTGTGTTGTAAAAAGGCACTGATGCTCTGCACGGCGATGGTCGCCGCTTGCGCTTTTGGAAAACCGTATGCGCCCGTGCTGATCGCCGGGATCGCCAGGCTTGCGGCCTGATACTGCTGGGCCAATTGCAAGCTGCTCCGGTACGCCGCAGCCAGCCCTTGCGCTTCCTGATGTTCCCCGCCCTGCCAGACCGGGCCGACAGTGTGAATCACCCATTTGGCAGGCAATTTATACCCTTGTGTGATAACCGCATGCCCCGTCGGGCAGTCGCCCTGCTGCGCGTGCAGTTGCTGGCAGGCAGCCAGCAGTGACGGACCCGCTGCGCGGTGAATAGCACCGTCCACACCGCCGCCGCCGAGCAATGAAGGGTTTGCCGCGTTAACAATCGCATCCACTTGCAGGCGCGTAATATCGCCGTGCATCACACGAATTCGGTTTTTCATGGCATTCTCCGCTGCGGGATACTGTTCAAGCGTAGACCAGACAGAAGAATGCGGTGAGACGCTAGGGGAAAGGGGGTAAAGAATGACTGTTGGCCGTTGGCTGCAGGCAGGTTTGATTATCGATCAGTGGCTCCGCGTTATGGCGCAAGCCACTAAACCATGTCACGGTGAATAAGATCGTTACGCCAATGAGCGCCGCCGCGAGCAATCCCACCAACGCCACCATTTTATCGTCACGACTTTCCATCAGTTTCTCACCTCATTGCCGAGATTATTCCTAAACTGACGCTAGGATAGCCATAAAGTTATAAGGAGCACAAAGACTATTAACGTAAATGAGGTCACAGCCAGCACGACAATGGCGAATTGCGCATCATTCAGCGGTTCACGCGGTGCTGACTTGGGTGATTTTTTTTCTGAGGTAATCATGTAATCCGCATTGCTGTGCCAAAGGGCGAAGCCGTTTAGGTAAGTATTGGAAACTCAACTACGGTAACAGCAAATGAACTAAAAGCCTTAAACCGCGTGTTAATTAGCGACACTAATCAATTAATATTAAGTCGAATGGTCTAATTTAATTATATCCACAGAATACCACAGTTTAACGCCCTCTCCACGCAAGGTAATAAATTAGCTAATCTGATACTTTTAACACAACAAAGTGTCTGATTTGTATTGGAAATTAAATAGACTTAGCCTAAAAATACGTCGATAATCCTCTGCTATAAGAATAATCCTGGGTTTCTCGCCCCTTTTTCTACTTTGTGACTATGCATCGCGATCGCTTACCCGAAGAAAAAATCTCCTTGTTTGAACAGATTATCGAACACAGCAGTAATGCTATTTTCATTGTCGCTGGCGAGGAAACGCTGCTGTTCGCCAATCAGGCAGGCGAGCGACTTTGGCACCGACTGAATAACACAGGGCAGTTACATGCAGCGTTGACCCAAAAAACGCCGGTGTTGAAAATGAGCGACGGTTGCGCCCCTCACTACATCAAACCCCATGTGGTATTGACCCAGGCCGCTCCCGCCGCAGCGGAGTATCTGTTTATTGGTACCGACATCAGTGCGGAGCTGCTGGCGCAGCGTGAAGAGCGGCGCCTGCGCCGCCGGTTAGAACAGACCATGGAAATCACCGAGGAAGGGTTCTGGCTGTGGGACATCGAGAAAGGCTGGGTCTCACATAACCATTGCTGGAGCCGCCTGTTTGGTTTTGATGAATCCATCCTGCGCCACCATGAAAAAGAGATCTTCAGCCAAATCCATCCTGAAGATGCCCAGCGGGTACGCGAGAGCGTCGCAGCACACTTGCGCGGCGAAACGGCGGTATTCCGCTGTGATTACCGGGTCGTCAATGCCTGCGGCAACACCCTGTGGATCCGCAACACCGGTAAAGCCGTGCGTTATGACAATGAAGGTGTGGCACTGGAAATGCTCGGTAAAGCCACGGACATTACCGACGTTAAAGCGCGCGAATTAGAGATGCATCAGTTGGCCTGGCACGACCATCTGACCCAGTTGGACAACCGTTCACGCTTCTACGTCAAGGTTGATAACTTACGCCAACAAACGCGCGTCAGTGGGCAATACGCCGCCCTGCTGTACCTGGATTTAAACCGTTTTAAAGAAGTGAATGATACGCTGGGCCATGCAGCAGGTGACCGGCTGCTGATTGAAGTGGCGCGCCGCTTGCGTAACACCTTGCGTGCGGGCGATACCATTGCCCGTATTGGCGGCGATGAGTTCGCCATTCTCATTCACCCGCTCAGCACGGAATATCTTAATGCGCATGGACGATTGGTGATTCTGGCTAACCGCCTGATTGAAGCCATTGAGCAAGATATCGCACTGGAAGGCGCGGTGGTCAGTATTACCACCAGCATTGGTATCTATCTGTTCCAGTCCGAAGATGAACCCGTCAGTGAAATGCTGCACAAGGCGGATACCGCACAGTACTACTCCAAACGTAATCAGCGTAAATGGATGCTGTGGTCACCGCGATTGGGCGAAGAACAGACACAACGTGACAGTATCGAAACCGGGTTGCGCCGCGCCCTGGATAACAACGAACTGTTTATGCTCTATCAGCCGCAATACTCGCGACAAGGTGAGGTCAACGGCGTCGAAGCCCTGTTACGCTGGCGGACGCCCAGTGGCAGGCTGATTCCTCCCTCGACCTTTATCCCGGTGGCGGAGCATTCTGGTTTGATGCTGAATATTAGCCAGTGGGTGATGGATCAAGTCTGTCAGCAACTGCATCACTGGCAAAGCCAGCCAGCGTTGGCGGGCTTACGGGTTTCCATGAACATCAGCCCCCGCCAGCTAAAACGCAATGACTTTATTAAAAGTGTGGAACAGGCGATCAGCCGCCACGGGTTGCAGCCGGGCCTGCTGAGTATGGAAATGCTGGAAAGCTCACTCACCGCCGATATGCCCGATGCGCAGCGCAAACTCAGTGCGCTGAAAGAGATGCAAGTGCAGGTGGCCCTCGATAACTTTGGTACCGGCAATGCGTCGCTTTCCGGGTTACGTAAATTGGCGATTGGCGAAGTGAAAATCGATCGCTCTTTTGTACTGGATATGGCCCGTAACCCCGATAACCTGCTGACTATCCGGGCGATTGTAGCGATGTGTCAGGCACTGGGCATCGATATTGTGGCCGAAGGGGTGGAGAAGCCAGAGCAATTCAGTGCTTTGTCCGAAATGGGCTGCCACCGTTTTCAGGGTTGGTTATTCTCTCGCGCAGTCAGCGCCGACAAAATTGCCACACTGCTGTAGAAAGGGGGACGCATCCCCCTTCATGCATCAGAAGTCGTAGGACATCGACACCTTCAGCGTGCGCCCGTCACCCTGATAAATATAGGTGCCAAAACTTTCCACGCTCGACCAGTATTGCTCGTTGGTCACGTTATCAACGCCTGCGCGCCACACCAAATCATTGTCCTGCACTTTCATACGATAACGTACACCTAAATCCAGCGTAGTGTAGCTATCCAGCTTTTTAGTGTTCGCTTTGTCCGCGTATTGCGTGCCGGTATGATTGACCATCGCGGTGGCCGTCAGCCCTTCCACGCCGGGAATGTCATACTCGCCACTGAGTACGCTGGTGAAATGGGGCACCCCGACCGGATCATTGCCCTGATTCACACCGCCCTGCGTTTTGGTCATTTTCGGATCGATCCACGACGTACTGGCGTTCAGGCGCACACCCAACACTGGCTCTCCAAACACGTTGACTTCCACGCCACGGTGGCGCTGCTCACCGGATAGCGCGTAGAACCCTGTGCCGTCGCTGGTAGAACTGATCGCAAAGGGTTTTTTAATTTCATACAGCGCCACGCTACCGCCAATGCGTCCGAAATCGAGTTTCATCCCCACTTCGTTTTGTTTGGTATGGGCAATTCCCGTGCTCTGGCCGTAGTTCGCCGCCGTTTTGGGTGCCGTTTCGCCCGGCATCAAGCCTTCAATATGGTTGGCGTACAGTGAGACGGATTGCCAGGGTTTCACGACAATCCCGTAAGCCGGCGTCCAGCGCGTACCTTCAAAGCTGCTGCTTTCTGCCTGCGTATCATAATCGTAGCCCTTGACCACCACTTTTTGGTGACGCACGCCTGCGGTGAGCAGCACTTTGTCATCCAACAGGCTGAGCGTATCGGTGATCAGGTAGCTTTGCAGACGCGTGCGAGCCGTGGTGTGCGGATCGTCATAATCGCCCTTGCCGGAGGTTTTCTGCGGATCAGGAATCGGTTTAGGGTGATAAATATTGGTGCGGTCGGTTGCAGAGCCAAAGGTCCAGGCCGTTTTATCGCGCTGCACCGTCGCGGAGTAGCCCACGTTCACCGTGTGGCGTACAAACCCGGTATCAAAGTTGCCACGTACCCCAAACTGTCCGCTGAAGGTTTCGAGATATTTATTGGTGGGCATGCTGGTCAAGCTGGCGGTGCCATCGGCGCTGAGCAGCTTGGGCGAAGAGTAATTGCCCTCTTCGTGCGCGTGCTGCGCCCCGATTCCGCTATACAGCGTCCAGTTGTCTGCAACATCGTATTCGGCGCGGGCCATACCAAATACGCTTTCCATGTTGCTGTAGACCCAGGGTTGCGAGAAATTGGTCGAATTGCCCGGCACCTCGGGCACAAAATCCACGCCAGAAATATTCACGCCAATGCGGCTACCGTGATACGCCTGGTCCTGGTAGCCAACATCCAGTGACGTTCGCAGATCCTCACCCCGATAATCCAGACCTAACGACGCCAGTGTGGTACGGCGTACTTCATTATCAATGGCGGTGTCCCCTTCACGGCGCAATAGATTCGCACGCACACCAAATTGATTATCGTCACCGAAGCGGCGTCCAACATCGGCCGTGACGCCGACTTGTGAAGAAGAGGTGTAGTCCAGTCCCACGCGCGTGAGCGGCAGATCTTCGGCATGTTTAGGTTCCAGATTGATCATGCCTCCCACGCCGGTACTGCCCGCGCCATTTAATAGCGCATTCGCGCCCTTAAAAATTTCGACGCGATCCACCATTTGCGTGGACACCACCTGACGCGGCATCACGCGAGACAGCCCACCAAAGGTCATGTCGTCGCCACTGAGATCAAAACCGCGAATCCGGTAGGTTTCGGCAAAATTACCAAACCCCTGTCCACTCTGCACGGCGGCATCATTGCGCACCACATCGGCCACGGTTTTGGCCTGCTGATCCTGAATCAACTTGTTGGTAAAACTGATGACATTAAAGGGAACATTGTGTGCATCCTGCTCGCCCAACATCCCCAGACGCCCACCGTTAGCCACTTGCCCATCCAAATAGGCGGGAACAAGTTGATCACCGCCTGGCGTGAAGCCAGACGCAGGCTCTGCCACGACGGTCAGCGTCTCTTCTGCGGTTGGCTGGGTTTCAGCGGCGGTCGCCGTAAAGCTGGAGGAGCCGATCGCCAGTGCGATAAGCGTAGGCCGAAACGGCCAGACGGAACGAACAGATGACATGCACAATCCCCGGAACACAATTAATAGTAAGAATGATTCTTATTGAGGTTGCGATTATGCTGAATCAGGGAACGAATGCAACAAACGCGTGTCGCTTTCTGCCTATAGCCCGCGCTTAGCGGGCCTGGCGGACTAACCAGATAAACCAGGGGGCACCTAACAGCGTCGCTAATAATCCTGCCGGGATCTGATAGGGAAAGAGGATTATCCGCCCAACTGCATCGGCCAACAGCATAATGGCCGCTCCGGCAACCGTCGCCACGATCCATTGCGGCAGCGCCCGCCGAAAACCGGCCAACCGTGCCAGGTGCGGCGCAATAAGCCCGACAAAGCTCAGTGGCCCGACGCACAAGGTGGCAGCGGCAATCAACATGGCAGACCACAGCAACATCAAAATACGCGCTTTGCTCAGCGGTACGCCGACGCTCTGTGCCGTGACCGCCCCCAGCGGCAACAGCGTTAACCAACGTGTAAACAGCGGCGTCACACAGACGGCCAGCAGGGCCAGCGCCACCGTCCACCAGGTTTGCGCCCGCGTGACTTGATAGGTCGAGCCTGACAGCCAACTCAATACCCCACTGATACGGGGATCGCCGCTGACCAGAAACAACGTCAGTACCGTGCCATACAGTGTGCTCAGGGTCATGCCGACTAACAATAATCGGCTGGCGTGATAGCCGCCGCGGCGCGCCAGTAACATCATGGTCGCGAGCGTCAACGCGGCCCCGGCAACACCGGCCGGAAAGCGCCAGGCCCCTAACTCACCGGGCAAGAAAACATACAGCAACACCGTGCCACAGGCGGCACCTGCGCTTATCCCCAGCACTTCAGGGCTGGCCATGGGATTCCCGGTCATGCGCTGGATAACCACACCGGCGGTGGCTAACAGCGCTCCCGCCGCCGTGGCGGACAGCACGCGCGGCCAACGCCATTGCGCGACAATCTGAGGTTCTGTTAACCAGTGACCAGGTTCCCCCAACCACAGCGCCAACAGCACCATGCCAGCCAGTGCCACCAGCAGCAGTGCCCACCGCGATGGCGTTAACTGACGCTCCGCACGCACGACGCCGCCCTCATCAGTGGCGACCTGCTGATGACGCAAACGTGGCAGCAACAGCAGCAGCACGGGCGCACCAATCACAGCAACCAGCACGCCAGTCGGCACTTCCACCCACACGCGTGCCAGCCAGAGTACTGCTTGATCGCTTAACAGCAGCAGCACGGCCCCCGCCCCCGCCGCCATCAAAATACGCGGCAACAGACGACGCGCGCCCAGCAATCGCGCCACCAGCGGTGCAAACAGCCCAATAAAGCCAATGACGCCGACACAAGACACCACCATCGCCGTCAGGGCGACGGCGAGAAACAGCCCACCGATGCGCACCAGCACGATACGCATGCCCAACTGGCGCACCACGGAGTCCTCCAGCGCCAGCAATCCCAGCGGGCGTAACATCAACAGCACCGCTAAAAGCACCAGCAACAGACGAGGCCATAAAAATTGCACCTGGCTCCAGTCATATTGGTTCAGCATGCCGCTGCTCCACAGGAACAAACTTTGCAGACGCTCATGATTAAACAGCGCCAGTAAGGTCTTCACTGAGCTGGCATACAAGCCCACCACTAAGCCGGAAAGAATCAGCGTCACCGGCGACAAACGTCGTCCCCAGGAAACCAGCAGTACCACGCCGCCAGCCAGTAATCCGCCCAGTAACGCCGCCAGTTGCAGCAGGGTTTCGCTGGCTGCCGCCACCAGCAGCGTGGCCAGAGTAATGCCCAGTTGCGCGCCTGCCGCAATCCCCAGCGTCCCCGGCTCCGCCAGTGGGTTACGCAATATTTGCTGGAACAACACACCGGCAATGCCCAGACCCGCTCCGGCCAGCAACGCCACGCCGATACGCGGGAGCAAGCTGTAGTGCATCAACATCTGTTGCACGTCGGTTTCCAGCGGCGCAGTGAGTGACTGCCACCAAAGCGCAGTCTCTAACTGCGCAGTCATATTGCTGACCAGCAGCACAATCACCAGCAGCAAGGTGCACACACAGCCCAGCGCTCTCATGCCTGCTCCAGCGTGGCAGACAGCAAACGCGCAAACCGCTGGGCTGAAAAACCCCCACCAAAGAACCAGACTGCTGGCATAAAGTGCAAACGCCCTTCTCGCACAAACGGAATGCTGCGCCAGAGATCGGAGTTCAGTACCTGCTGAGTCGAGGCGGCATCCTCCTGTAACAGACCAATAGCATGCACATCGCGCACCTGCGCCAGCGTTTCGATGCCCACGATCATACTGCCCCAGTAATTGGTGGCACCTTGCCAACCGCTTTGCAGTCCCATTCGCGCCAGCACATCCGCCAACAAACTATTGCGGCCAAAGACCATCATGCGGCGACTGTCGAGAAAGCTAAATAACAGTAACGGCCGTTGGCGAAACCCGGTAACGGTTCGGCCCAGGGTCACAAACTGCGCTTCCATGGCCTCCAGGTGCTGTTGTGCTTGTGGCGCCCGACCCAATTGATCGCCAAGCGCCAGCACATCGCGATGTAAAAGGGTTAACGGTGCATGTTGCCCGTCGCTGAAGCGGCTTATCCACGAAGGTGCCAGAGTGCGCAGCGAGCCCACCGAAGGGCCAAAACCTTCAGAGAGCAGCAATAAAGAGGGGTTCAGACGTTGGATCAGTTCCCGGTTGGGTTCATTACGTAACCCAACATCCAGCACGCTGTCCGGCAAAGGCGGCTCGACCACCCAGCGTCGATAGTTAGGGATATCCGCCACCGCCAGCGGCGTGATGCCTAATGCCATCAACAGCTCTACCGGTCGCCATTCCAATGCGATAACGCGATCTGGCTGGGGATTCGCAAAAGCAAGCGCGGGTGATAACAGCGGCGTGAGCGCCAGCGCACGTAAAAAATCCCGTCGACCGGGAGAGGACACAACATCAGGCATGATATTAATGAGAATTATTCTGATTTCTTTTCGCTATTATGCCCAATGGGATTGATGGCTTCAACCAAACCGGCCAATGCTGGCGGTTAAAGCCACTGCGCGCTTAAATCTGAAAGTCGAGAACCACCTCTTCGCTCTCACTGCCTTCCGGCAGCAGCGCCTGACGCTTGATCTCTTCCAGTGACAAATTGGCATTGCACAGTTCAAGGAACTGCCAAACATAATTGCGTTGTAGCTGACCGCGTTTTAATCCCAGCCATACCGTGCTGGGCTCAAACAGATGGCGCGCATCCAGACGTGTCAGTCCAGAATCCGCGTCCTGTTGCGCCGCCTGCTCGGCCAGAATGCCAACGCCCAACCCTAACTCCACGTAGGTTTTCACCACATCAGAGTCCTGAGCACTGAGCACAATATCGGATTTCAGATTGGCCGCCTGAAAGGCACGATCAACCCGCGAGCGCCCGGTAATCCCTTGCCGGTAGGTGATCAGCGGATAGCGCGATACATTTTCCAGCGTAATGGCCTGCTGCTCCAGTTCATGGCCTTGCGGGACCAGTAAGGCGTGATACCAGCTAAACCAGGGGAAGGCCGCCAGGCCGGGGTGGCTCATGACTTGCTCACTGGCGATCCCGATATCGGCTTCCCCGGCAAGCAGCATGGCCACGATTTCCTGCGGTGAACCCTGATGCAATTCAAGGCGCACGGCGGGCCACAATTGACGAAAAGCCTTGATCACCCGCGGCAAACTATAACGCGCCTGCGTGTGCGTCGTGGCGATGGTCAATACGCCACTGGTCTCATTGGTAAACACATCGGCCAGTCGGCGCACCTTCCCCGCTTCATCGAGAATGCGTTCAGCAATGGTGAGCAGCGCTTTACCAGGCTCCGTCATCCCCAATAAACGTTTGCCACGGCGAATAAAAATTTCAACGCCTAACTCGTCTTCTAAGTCACGAATATGGCGGCTAACACCCGATTGCGAGGTATAAAGATTGTTTGCCACTTCGGTCAGATTAAACTCGCAGCGGGACGCTTCACGGATAATTTTAAGTTGTTGAAAATTCATGGTTCGCGACTCCCTGATTCGGCATAAGTAAAGATATGTTAGGGAGCGTTATTGATAGCCACAAATAATAAAAAAAGAATTCTTATGCAATTAGGAAATATAACGTCGGTTAACTGCGCCAAAAAGAAACGGGGCTGGTGCTGCGTATAACCCTGTTATGCGCAACCCCAGCCCCGCTCCAGACTGCCTGTTGTTTAACTGACCATCATCAACTCACGCTGCTCCGTCGTCGGTTGACTCAAGAGTGACAATAAAATGTTTTTCACCGCTTGTGCCGAAGGGGACAGCGGCGCGCGCGCTGAAACATTCAAGGACAGTGGTAGATTCAGGCTGGGGCTGGTGATATGCGACATCCACGCATTGCTGGTACTGACCAGTGAACGGGCTGCGGATTCCGGCAACACGGTAACACCCATGCCACTGGCAACCGCTGCCGTGAGCGTGGAGAGCGATTCAATCTCGCCAATAATCCGCGCGCTGAGGCGGCGCAATGAAAAAGCCTCATCAACGCGTTTTCGCACTGCGCTGTAATCGCGCGGCAGAAAAAGATTCATCTGCGCCACCGTTGCTAAATCCACACTGTGCCCTGGGCTTCCCCCGGTTCCCACCAGATAGAGCTCCTCTTTCATCAACGGCAGGCTGGTGATACCTGCCGCCGGTGAGCGGTCATACAGTACCGCCATATCCAGTTGCCCAGTCATCACTTTTTCGTTTAGCAACGAGCCGCTGTTTTCATGTAAGTACACCAATACATCGGGATACTGCTCACGCACGGTTTGCAGCAGAGGCATGGTCAGAGTTGAAGCCGCAGTGCCCGGCGCTAAACCAATCGAGACTTGCCCACTCAAGGTTTGTCCGGCATTCACCACCGCCAGTTGGGCCTGCTCGCACTGGCGCAAAATAGTTCGCGCATGGGCATACAGGATTTTCCCGGCTTCGGTTGGCGTCACGCCACGTTTGGTGCGGATCAACAACTGTTGATCCAGTTCGCCTTCTAGCGTCGCCACCTGCTGACTGAGCGCGGGCTGCGCGATATGCAGGACTTCAGCCGCCTGAGTGAGACTGCCAATATCCACGATTTTCACGAAATATTTGAGCCTTCTTAAGTTCATCGCTACCCCCAATGCCAGTCAATATTCGATTTCATACCGTGCAATAAACTTTGCAAGATGCGGGCCAGCCCTGAAAAAGAAGTCGCAGGTCATAAGAAAACCCGCGCTAAGCCCCGATAAAATAAGTGAATGTGATTACCGCAGCCGAAGACCCTGCCCAACAAGTGAACGTCCTATCAGAATGATGACGCACCAGCTCGGTGCAGTGAGGCATAAAAAAACCTCCTCGTGGTGCGAGGAGGTGAATTGAAGGGGATCGCGTGTAAACTTAGCGCTTACTGCGGTTGCGGTACATATCGATCGACACCGCCGCCACGATAATCATGCCTTTGATAATGTCCTGAATGTAGGCATCGACACCAATAAAGGTAAACCCGCTTTTTATGAGGCCGAGGATCACCGCACCAATCAGCGTTCCGGTGATGCGCCCTACACCGCCCATCAGTGAGCTACCACCAATAACCGCCGCGGCAATCGCATCCAGCTCGTAGGCCATACCCATGCTTGACTGGCCCGAACTCACACGCGCCGCCAGCACCACACCGGCTAAACCGGCCAGGCCACCGGCAATGGTATAAACGATGACCAGATACTTATTCACGTTGATACCGGATACGCGTGCGGAGGTCATGTTGCCGCCAATCGCGTAGACATATTTCCCGTAACGGGTGTGCTTTAACGCGATATGGAAGACAAAGGCGACCACCAGAAAGATAATCACCGGCATCGCGCCCTGCCCAATGGCGGTAAAGCCATCAGACAGGAAACTGATTGGGTTACCCTGCGTATAATACTGTGCCAGACCACGCGCCGACACCATCATGCCCAAAGTGGCGATAAAAGGCGGGATCCCGGTTTTGGTGATTAAGAAGCCATTCATTAATCCACAGAGTAGCCCGACCACAATGCCCGCCCCGATGGGAATCACCGCCGGCATATTGACCAACGAGGGAAACATGGGTGACAGGCTGTCAGAGGTTTGCGCCAGACTGGCGGCAACCACGGCGGCTAACGCAATGACCGAGCCGGATGAGAGGTCAATCCCGGTGGTAATAATGACTTGCGTGACCCCGACGGCGATGATGCCGATAATCGCCACCTGCAAGACAATCAGCACCAGCCGATTTGGGTTAGCCAAAAACGATTGTCCGCGCACATACCAACCGATAATTTCGAAAATCAGCGCGATACCCACCATCACAATAAAAATACCGGTATCTTTCGGTAATTTTTGTTTCAAACTCCCGAACAGCGAAGGTGACGCGCTCGGCTGCTCAGCACTTAATTTAACGTTACTCATCGGGACCTCACCTTACTCAGATGCCAAAGACAAAATGGTTTCCTGGTCGGCATCCTCTTTGTTCAGGATCCCGGTAATACGTCCGCCGTGCATCACCATCACGCGATCGCTCATGCCAAGAATTTCTGGCAGTTCTGAGGACACCATAATGATGGCAACGCCGCGGTTCGCCAGCTCACTAATCAAGCGATAGATTTCTGCTTTGGCCCCCACATCAATCCCACGCGTGGGTTCATCCAAAATCAGGATTTTCGGTTGTGCCAGCAGCCAGCGTGCAATCAGCACTTTCTGTTGATTACCGCCGCTCAGGTTATTGATGATTTGATCCATGGTGGGCGTTTTGATGTTCAGACGACGAATTTGATCCATACAGTCTTTCGCCATTTCAACATGGCTAACAAAGCCGTTCTTACCGGTGTAATTGGGCATCTTCACGATGCTCATGTTTTCCATCACCGACAGCACCAGAAACAAGCCTGACTTTTTGCGATCTTCGGTTAAAAAGGCCAGCCCTTGCTCGATGGCGGTGGCCGGTGAGTCAATGTGGGTGGGCACACCGTCAATCAGCACTTCGCCACCGTCTAAGTGGGTCATGCCAAAAATCGCTTCCATCACTTCGCTGCGTCCGGCCCCAACCAAGCCAGCCACACCTAATATTTCACCGCGACGCACGCTAAAATTGATTTCATCAAACACCCCTTCCCGTTTCAGGTTACGCACGGTTAACACATCTTCACCGATGGCGTTATTGAATTTCGGGAACATATGGGTCAATTCGCGCCCCACCATTTGCGTGATCAACGACTGGCGCGTGTAGTAGCTGGTGTCATTACTGGCCACCCAGGTCCCATCACGAAAAACGCTAATTTCATCGGTGATGGTGAAAATTTCATCCATTTTGTGGCTGATATAGATGATGGCTTTTCCCTGAGCGCGCAGGTCACGGATAATGGCAAACAGGTGCGCCACTTCCGTTTCTGTCAATGCAGAGGTCGGTTCATCCATGATGACCACATCCGAGTTCCAGGAAACCGCTTTGGCAATTTCCACCATTTGCTGGTTAGCGATACTTAATTCACCCACCAGACGATCCGGTTTAATCGGGATGTTCAGTTTTTTCAGCAATTCCCGTGTCATATTGTTGAGCTTGCCGTGATCAACAAAGCCCAATTTCATCGGCTCACGTCCCAGCCAGATGTTTTCTGCCACGGTCATGTAAGGCACCAGATTCAGCTCCTGGTGAATCATGGAAATACCTGAACGCAAGGCGTCCATGGTGTCAGTAAACTGGACTGGCTCCCCTTTAATGCGGATCACGCCGTCATCGGGACGGTAAATCCCGATGAGGCATTTCATTAAGGTGGATTTGCCCGCGCCATTTTCGCCCATCAGGGCATGAACTGAGCCTGGTTTGATACGCAGTGACACTTTGTCGAGTGCTTTCACACCAGGAAAGAACTTACTGATGCCTTCGGCTTCAAGCGCATAAGCGGTCATACTTCACCTCCGTACAACGAGTCGGCAACGGTTATTTTTGGTTTTTACTGGTGAATTTATCGAGATTGTCTTTGGTAATCAGTTGGAAAGGGATATCAACGACCTTTTGCACCTTCTCACCATTGGCCATTTTCACTGCGGTTTGGACGGCGCCTTGCCCTTGGCCTGCGGCGTCCTGGAACACGCTGGCAACCATCTTGCCGTTTTTAATCATCTGCAACGCATCGGGGGTGCCATCAACCCCCGCAATAAGGATCTTTTTATCGTTTTTACCCAGCGCTTGTAGAGCACCAATCGCCATTTCATCGTTATTTGACGCAATCGCCTGAATGTCATTACCCGCAGTCATCCAGTTACTGACCACATCTACCGCATCGTTGCGCATAAATTTGGCGGTTTGTTTCTGCGTCACTTTGATATCGGGATACTTGGCAACCACCTGCTCAACCCCTTTGGTGCGTAAGCGGGTGGATTCATTCGCCAGGTCGCCCATCAGAATGGCGATATTCCCTTTACCGTTCATGGATTTCGCCAGCGCTTCCATTTGCAAGCGTCCAGCCAGCTCAGAGTCTGAGCCGACATACGCCATGTTGTCTTGCAATTCGGCATCCGGTTTACGGTTTACAAACACGAGAGGAATTTTTGCATCAGACGCGGCTTTCATCACCGGTCCTACCGCGGCGGTATCCACAGGGTTAACGATAATGACGTCGACACCGTTGCCGATAAACTCTTGTACCTGCTGAATTTGCTGAGCAACGTCACCTTTCGCATCCATCATGGTGAGCTTATCACCGTCTTTTTTCGCTTCGGCGTTAATGGCGTTGCGTAAAATAGTCAGGAAGTTGTCATCAAACAGCGCCATCGATACGCCAATGGTTTTATCTTTCGCAAAGCTGGACATCGGTAACATACACACTAACAGTGACGCTATAATCGTTTTCTTGAGTTTCATGATTAACCCTTATTCTCTGTGAGTATGCGATGGCGGGCTGGACAACGAATGAAAAATTTTTTTTACATTCACTCAACGGCACCACGGCTTTGTAGGTACAGGTGTAACGAATACTGTCGGCAATCTGTGTCTGTTTTTTCGCACTCCTGAAATAAAGAAACCGCCTGATTAACAACGTGATAATTTCCACGTTTACATTCAATGCTTTCATTTCGTAACCGCGATCACAAAATCCAGTTCATTTGTTTCATAATTTTGTGATTTGAAATTTTCATAATGAAAGCATTGAAACGCGCGTTTTAAAATCGTCAAACAACAAAACTTTGACATGCGTCTAACATCTGATGCGAAATCGCTTAAAAGTGAGATCTTGCGCAGAAGATGCCATTCGAAGCCGCAAGAGCGGGGAAATTTTCCGCGAATCGTCGAAAATCCCGGCAAACAGTCAGAGAATTTACTTTCAGGCTTTGACATCACAACGGCCCCACAGTACTATGCGCCCCGTTCACACGATTCCTCTGTAGTTCAGTCGGTAGAACGGCGGACTGTTAATCCGTATGTCACTGGTTCGAGTCCAGTCAGAGGAGCCAAATTCGAGAAAGCCGATATCCCAGGATATCGGCTTTTTTATTGTTTCTTTTTTATCTCACCAAACTACGTGACACACTTCGAACCACTTATTGCTAAAGTTAAAGTGCTGACGACGATGCCGGATAAATAACTGGGCTTCCCGGCGCCTAATAATATTTATTTATGCTGGCATGAAGGAAATGTCACTTTCTCCCCCCGCCCCGATCGCCTTATAAGAAAGATATTGCAAGCTGCAGTAATTAAACCGAAAGTAAGAGAACCACAACCTAATGACCACAGCATCACATCTTCTTTTTAATGTTTTTTTATTCCCATCGTGTTCAGACTGCGTTCGCTCATCCGGCTGCAAGCCTGACTCAGCAAGGGTTTCTCTTATTTAAAAGAGAAAGTGGGTTGGCATGCGGGCAAACATTTAAGACCATCATTAAATGGGGACTGGCCATGACTCATGAAGAGCTAAAAAAATATATCGAGGATTTGGATAAGCGTTTAGGCAATGACGTTATCCATTATCAAGATAAAGAGCCGCAGCCTGAAGATGGGGTATTTGAAATTGGTTTGGTGCTGGCGGGGGCCATTAGCGCGGGCTGTTACAGTGCCGGTGTGCTGGATTATCTGATTGAGGCGCTGGATGCCTGGGAAGCAGAGAAAAAGGTCAACCCCAATGTGCCACAGCATCAGGTTAAAATTCGCGTGTTTGCCGGGGCATCAGCGGGCAGCATGACCTCGGCAATCGCCGCCGCCGCGCTGCGTTATGACTTTCCGCATATCCGCTCAAACTCTCCCGTCACCGGTTACACCAACCCTTTTTACGAATCCTGGGTCAAGCGGATTGATATCAACCTGCTGCTGGGCGATAAGGATTTACAAGCCGATCCCACCCTGGTGTCCCTGCTCGACTCCACTGAGTTGGCGGCCATCTGTAATGATGCGCTGGATGCGGGCGAACAATACCGTCAGCAGCGTGAGCGCCCCTATCTGGACGGCCGCGTGCGCTTTATTTTTACCCAGTGCGGACTCACAGGCACCCCTTATTATCTGCCGATGCAAGGCCCGTTTGACGGTGGTCTGGCGATGACACTGCATAAAACCTATCGCAGCTTTTCAGTAAACTACACCGGCGGTGCCACACTGCGCCGCCCGGATGATTTAGCGCTGGACGCCGCGGTTGTGAAGAAATCGCAGGACGCTAACTGGCAGCAATTAGGCAATGCCGCGTTAGGCTCCGGTGCCTTCCCTATCGGGCTGGCACCGCGCAAAGACACGCGTCCGGTGACCGACCTCTTCTATCGCTATGTAGTGGTGCCAGCATCGGGTTCAGATCAAGTGGTCACCAAACGCATCTATCCCGCCTGGCTGAGTGCGGGTAATCCACCGGCCCCAACGGCACTCACGTCAGATTACATTGTTGACGGTGGCGTGATGGATAATGAACCGCTGGATCTAGCGCGCATCGAGACAGCCGGTCTGATTGGTAACAATGAACGCAGTGGCGAGTTAGCGCGGCGGGCCACCATCATGATAGATCCGTTTCCAGATGTGTTCTCGCTCACCGACCCGGAAGATAAGAAAATGGATATTATCGACGCGGCGGCAGGCTTGATGAACGCCTGGAAAAATCAGTCGCGCTTTAATCCCGTGGATTTGGCGCTCGCCAATGATGGCAATGTCTACAGCCGTTTTCTGATTGCGCCAGTGCGCGTGGAAGATGGCAAGCACACTGCCGACGGCCCGATGACCATCGCCAGCGGTGTATTAGGTGGCTTTGGCGGCTTTCTCAGTGAAGAGTATCGCCGTCATGACTATCTGCTGGGACGGCGTAATTGCCAGCAATTCTTGCGCCGTTACTTCTCGCTGCCCGCCAGCAATCCCTTGTTCCAGACCGCAGGCAATTTTGATACCCGCAATCAACGCAGCGCTGAAAAAGACGAAGTCCCGATTATCCCGCTGGTCGCGGCGTTAACGCTCACCGAACCTCTGCCGGCGATGCCGACAACCCCCGTCAATGTGACGGAACTGGTGGAAAAGGCCAATGCCCGTCTGGGCAATGCAACGCAAGCGGGATTCAATATGACCAAACTGGGCGGTATCAAGCTGTGGCTGGCAAAAATGGGCGCGATGTGGCTGCGCAATGAGGTGAAAAAAACCATCCAACAAAAAGTGCAGGATATGTTGCGCGCCTATCAGCTGCCGTACCGCTAAAGCAACACGGCAGCCATGTTTAAAAGGTGCGCAACTGCCCTCGCGGCGTATAGAAACGTTGATAGGCCAGATAGCAGGCAATAATTGTCGACAGACTGGCGGTGCCAAGCAGCATAAAGGTCACCATAATTTGGTACTTGATGGCCTGCACAGGATCAACACCCGCAAAAATAAGACCGGACATCATTCCGGGTAAACTGACCAGTCCCACGGTTTTTGCAGCGTCGATAGTGGGGATCATGGCGGCGCGGATGCTGTCGCGCATCAGGCGTTTCGACGCCACACGCACCGGTGCGCCCAGGCTCAACATTTCCTGTATTTTCTGCTGATTGTCAGTAAAGCGCTGGTTAAGTTGATTAAAGCAGAGGCCGACTGCCACCATCGCATTGCCCGCAATCATGCCGGTAATCGGGATCACCTGCATCGGCATAAAGCGGATCGCGCCACTCCATACCAGAATAGCCAGTGTCAGCGTGGTGCTCAGCGTAATGGCCGTCAACGAGATAATAAAGGCCCGGTCGATGTGACGACTGCGTTTGCGCGCATTCAGTGCGGCATTGACGCAGATAAAAGCCACCATTAAAACAGTTAATCCACGGTCATTAATTTGGAACAGGTATTTCAATACGTAGCCAACAATCACTAACTGGACAATGGCGCGCGTAATGCTCCAGATAATCTCTTTCTCCAGCCCCAGCTTTTCCCTGTTACTGACCAGTAACGCAATCACCACCAGCGAGAGCGCCAGCAGCAGCGAGGTCGTGGAAATGTCGTGTTCACTCATGGTGTGCTCCTTGCTGCAGTGTCACAACGCGTTGGGCCTGATCGATTTCCGTGCGATCGTGACTGACCCACAGCACCGCAACGCCCTGCTTTTCTGCCAGTCCGGCGATGAGCTGGCGAATATTGGTTTTGTTCTCTTCATCCAGCGCACTGGTAATTTCATCCAGTAACAGGACTTTCGGCATAAATTGCAGATTGCGCAGCAACGCAACGCGTTGTTTTTCACCGCCCGACAGTGCATCAATTGGGCTGTCTAACTGCTCTGCGGTAAGGTGAACGCGGTTCATCCAGGTTGCCAATACCGCACGCTCTGGCGTTTGATGGCGGATCAACCAGGGAAACGCCAGATTGTCCCATACGGTTTCACCAAACAGTTGCGGTGTTTGAAAACAATATGAGACTTCTTGTCGCCAGCGCTCCGGCTGCATGCTGGCCTGCGGTTGGCCTTCCAGTAAAATTTGCCCGCCAGTCGGCGTTAAGAGTTCAGCGATCACTTTTAGCAAAGTGCTTTTGCCGCTGCCTGAAGGGCCGGTCAGGATCACGATTTCCCCCGCTGAAAGCTGCAACGACGTGGGGGCCAAATAGGTTTTTGCATCCTGTGAAAAGCTGACGTGCTGTACATCCAACAAAGGGGGAGATTTCGACATCGTTGATATCCTTTTAACGAAAACGCAGCCGATCATAACGCGGAAAAGCGGCACCAGGCCGCTTTGCGATCAAAAAACAGGGATGTGAGTGTCCGGTAACACGCTCAAACAGGGAAGTTAAGTGGAGGGATCGCGAGGTGTCGGCCAATAAATCAGTGCCAGTCCCCCTAAAATCAGCGTCACGCCTAACAATTTTCCCCAATGAAAAACTTCTGCGATGCCCGGCAACAGCATGCCCAATACCCAGACAATGGCATAGCTCAGGCTCAGTACCGGATAGGCCTTGCTCAACGCAATCGTCCGCAGCGCCAGACACCAGAACAGCATCGAAAGACCGTAAGCGAGTATCCCCGCAAACACCGGGGCTGCACGCAAAGGGTCGGCCCACAGGGTGGTCAGAAAGTCTATCGAGGCCAGATCGGGCAGTGAGACCATCCCATGACGAAACAACAATTGCGCCGCACTGGTTAGCGCGACACTTAAAAGCAGCCAAACACCTTTCATCCCGTAAACCCGCTCATTACGATGACACCCAGCAGCAGCAGTGCTGCCCCGCTCCAGTGCCGCAGAGAAATGCGCTCATTCCACAACCACCGCGCGGCAGCCATCACCAGGATGACGTTAAAGCTCAACATCGGGTAGGCCACGCTAACGGGAACCTGCTGTAACACACGCAACCACAGCAGCATCGCCATCCCTAACAGAGCCAGCGACAACAACAACCAGCGCCACTTAGTGGTTGCCTGCGGACGCATCGCATGTTTTTGGCACAGTTGCCCGCTGCACGTCAGCAGGCACACCAAAATGATGAGCAACACATTCATGGTAAGGGGCGATACTCAATCAATGTCATGCGGCCCTGATGGCGAATATTATCTGGCGTAGGTAACGTCTCCAGCAGGTCGCGTTCATCTGCCGACAACCTAAGCAACAGGGAAACCGCCCCTTCGCGCCGGTGTTGCAACAGCCAGGCAGGAAAGTCCTGTTCAGAAATATAGCGCCCCTCAGCATCGGCAAAGTTTAGCCCCCACGTCAGTTCGCCTTTATCTTTAAACAGTAAAATGTCGCTGCGTTGCAACTCCCAGGCCAGCGCGGCAGCAATGCCCGGATGGTTTGCTAACACATAGCGGCTCTCCTGCAGCGCAGGCAGTTCACTGCGAACCACATACTGCGGCTGTTTCGAGTCACGGACCTGCTCCGGGATCGCCTGGCCTACCGCCAGCGCCAGCATCAATGGGCAGAGCGCCGCCCAGTACCAGCATTTGCGCGGATCACGCAGTGTCCAAAATCCCACCGCCGCCCACCAGGCAAAAATCAGCACCGCCGCCATGAAACCCAACATTTCCGTTGGCTGCCAGACAGGGCGTGATGCCAGTCCCCAGGGCGCAAACACCACCAGCGCGGCCAGCACCGTGACACTGCCAAAGATCAGGTTAATCCAACCATTGATGCGCAGGGCTTTGCCCCCCGCCGTCACTGCCTGTTCAGCATAGCGTGCCAGCAGCATCGCCAGCGGAGCGAAACAGGGCAAAATATAGGTCAGTAGCTTCCCTTTCGCGATGCTGAAAAACAGAATCGGCATCACTACCCACAGCAACAACCACAGGACGCTGCTCTCCTGCTTGCGCTGCTGCCATCCCATGCGTAGCGCACCGGGTAATAAACCCAGCCAGGGCAAACTGCCCGCCATCACAATCGGCACGTAATACCAAAATGGCGCTTTGTGTTGCGCATCGTCCTGGGCAAAACGCTGAATATGCTCCACCCAGAAGAAATAGTGCCAAAAATCAGGTTCGCGTTGCGCAATAGCAATCGCCCAGGGTGCGCTGATCGCGACCGCGCCAACGATGGCTAATGGGCCGTAGCACAGCAATTCACGCATGCGGCCTTGCAGGATTGCCCAGGGCAAAACGGCAATCACCGGCACGGCGAGGGCCAAAAACCCTTTGGTCATAAAGCCCATACCGCAGGCCAGCCCCACCAGTAGCCACAGTCCGATTTTCGCGGTGCGCGTCGGCACCTGGAACGCCTGCCAGCCTAGCGCCATCACCAACACCAGCCAGAGGCTTATCATCGGGTCCAGCACCGCATAGGTTCCAACGCCGTACACCAGCAGTGAGGTCAGGAAGATAACACTGGCCAGCAACGCCGTACGTTTTGACGACCACATCCGCAGCGTCAGGACATAGACAATCAGCGCCGACAGCGTGGTCGAAAACACCACACCAAAACGCACGGCAAAATTGTTGTGACCAAAAATCAACTGACTGAGGTTGTTGATCCAATAACCCGCTACCGGCTTTTCAAAATAGCGGATGTCAAAAAAGTGCGGCACTATCCAGTTACCGCTCGCCAGCATTTCGCGACTGATTTCTGCATAGCGCGTTTCATCAGGCTGCCATTGCAAACGAAATTCCAGTGGCAACAGATAGTACAAAACATAAAGAGCTGCGATTAATAGCGCTGTACGCTGTGTATTCATTGATTTACCTAACAATTTTCTGACACCCCAACCATCCTTCACGGCCCGCAATCTCTCCGCGCACAACCTCGCCTGCCGGCAATGCGGAAACATCCTCTGGCAACAGCGTTTCGAGCGCGCAGAACTGGATGCCTTGCTGTTTCGCGTGCGTCAGTAATTCATCAAACTGCTGATGCATAGCAATGCCTTCAACTTCCGCGTGGATGGTGTAGACCGATGTGTGTGACTGCGCCAGCATGCGCTCAATAATCCAGTCAGCGAAGTGGGCTTCGCTCACCGTGCTGCCAACCACTTCATCCCAGGTGGGTAAGGTCACCGGAATTTGTACGCAGCCCAGGCTGCCATCCGCCAACAGCGGGCGAAACAGTTCGCTGCCGCGGCAATCACTGTTGTAGCGAAAACCAAACGACTGCTTGGCCTGCACAACGCGTTGATCGGCACGCCAACCCGCCACCGCAGAACAGTGCACAGGTTGCCCGGTAATGGCCTGCAGCGCCTGCTCTGCCAGTGCTATTTGTTCAGCCAATTTCTCCGCTGACCAGACGCCCGCCCAGGCTTGCCAGGCATGATGGTCCCAGGCGTGCAGACCAATTTCATGTTCCTGCGCGGCTGCACGGATGATGGCCGCATTGCCCTGCCCTATTTTGCGTCCTGGCCAGGCGGTTCCGGCCAGCAAAATATCCCAGCCATACAGTGCTGGCGCGTTTGAACGCAGCATCTTCCAGAAAAAGCGCGGCTTCAGCAGCCGCCAAAGATGGCGGCCCATGTTGTCCGGGCCCAGACTGAAGAAAAAGGTGGCGCGCACCTGATGCTTGCGCAGCAGCGCCAGCAAACGCGGCACACCCTGAACGGTGCCGCGCCAGGTGTCTACGTCAATCCGCAGTCCGACCTGCTTCATGCGTTGCCGTCCACACCCTCAACGGTACGCAAGAAGTAGTCCAGCGTGGTTTCAATGGTGTGTCCCATTTCAATGCCCGGCGTCCAGTCCAACAAGCGTTTCGCGTTGTGAATGGCGGGTTTGCGGTGTTCCACATCCTGATACCCTTTGCCGTAGTAGCTGCTGCTTTCCACATCACGGAAACCGGCAAACGGAGGGAAACAGTGACGCAGAGGATGACGCTCAAAGCACGCCAACAGTTGTTCAGCCAGTTCACGAATACTGGCTTCATTATCGGGATTACCAATGTTGATGATCTGACCATCACATTTTTGATCTTTGTTTTCGATAATGCGGAACAACGCCTCGATACCATCACGGATATCGGTAAAGCAGCGTTTTTGCTGTCCGCCATCCACCAGTTTGATCGGTGAACCTTCCACCAGATTGAGGATTAACTGGGTTATCGCTCTGGAGCTGCCAATACGTGCCGCATTGAGGTTATCCAAACGCGGTCCCATCCAGTTAAAGGGGCGGAACAGCGTAAAACGCAGCCCGTGTTTGTCGCCATAGGCCCAAATCACCCGATCCAGCAGTTGTTTTGAGACCGAGTAGATCCAGCGCTGTTTATTGATCGGGCCCACCACCAGATTAGAGGTATCTTCATTGAAATGGGCATCGGTACACATGCCGTACACTTCGGATGTGGACGGGAAAATAATGCGCTTTTGATACTTCACACAGTCGCGGATAATTTTCAGGTTTTCTTCGAAATCCAGCTCAAACACCCGCAGTGGGTTACGCGTATATTCGATAGGCGTTGCAATCGCCACCAGCGGCAGCACCACATCACATTTTTTGATGTGATACTCAATCCACTCAGAGTGAATGCTGATATCCCCTTCGACAAAATGAAATTGAGGATGTCCAAGGAAACGGCTGATTGCATCGGAACCGATATCCAGTCCATACACTTCATAGTTGTCATCACGCAGTAAGCGCTCTGTCAGGTGGTTACCGATAAAACCGTTCACCCCTAAAATCAGGACGCGTGTCCGGCACTTCACGGCAGAGACGGGCTGACTGTGGAGCAGCGCACCGTTAACCAGACCCAGCGTTTGCGCCAATTGATGGCCCTGCATCCAGATCCCGTTCTCGCTTTGACCAGCCACAATATCTAACGCGCCGTCAGCACAGGCAATGCGCAGTGGCTCAACGGATAACACAGTTCCCGGACGTTGCTGGTGTGCGATATCCACTACGCGGCTTTTCCAGATGATAAAGCGAGTGGAGCCTACATAGCTGTACGCGCCCGGCCAGGGATCGGTGACCGCACGGACCAGATTATGGTTTTGCTGCGCACTTTGTTGCCAGTCAATGCGGCCATCTTCCGCCGTGCGCCGCCCAAAGGTCGTGGCGTCGGCTTCATTTTGTTCGCGATCTACCAGGCGTCCGTTTTGCAACGCAGACAAATTCTCACCCAGTAACCCCGCCGCGCAATCGGTCAGTTTATGGTGCAGGGTCAGCGCCGTATCATCAGGATGAATTTCAACCGTCGCTTGCGCCACAATGGCCCCGGCGTCGGCACGCGGTACCATACGGTGCAGCGTCACGCCGGTCAGCGTTTCGCCATTCACCAACGCCCAATTCAGTGGCGCGCGCCCGCGGTATTTAGGCAACAGCGAACCGTGCAGATTAAATGCGCCCTGCGACGCGGTATCCAGGATGTCAGCACACAGCAGTTGGCGGTAATAGAAAGAGAAGATCATTGCCGGTGCCATCGCCTTAATGCGATCGACCCACAGCGGATGGTTGACATTATCCGGGGCATACACCGGGATGCCCTGCTCAGCGGCTAAACGCGCTACGGAGCCATAAAAGGTGTTTTCCCCGGCGCTATCGGCGTGGGTAAAAATGGCTTCAATTTGATAACCCGCGCGGATGAGGGCATTAATGCCGACACAGCCCATATCATGATAGGCAAACACTACTGTTTTCATACTTTTTCTCCCTGTGTCATCGACGGGGTTGAAGATTTAACGACGCGTTGAATGAAATAACGGGGTCTGGCGCGAACATCGGTATAAATGCGGCCGATGTATTCACCCAAGAGCCCCATACCGACAAATTGCGCCCCAATAAACATAAACAGCACGGCAAACAACATAAACACGCCATCCGCAGACCACTCAGGCCCCAGAAACAGGCGTAATGTCACCAATAGCAATGCCAGCGCAAATCCGCACACTGCAGTGACGCAACCGAACACACTCAGCATGCGCAGTGGCGTGGTTGTCAGGCAGGTCACCAGGTCAAACATCAAATTCACCAGGCGCATCAGGCTGTATTTGGAATCACCAAACTCACGCTCGGCGTGCAGGACGGGAATATCGATGGTGCGACGCGCAAAGGTATTCGCCAGAATGGGAATAAAGGTGCTGCGCTCATGGCAGTTGAGGATGGCTTCAATCACCGGACGGCGATAGGCACGCAGCATACAGCCGTAATCGCCCATCGGCTTCCCGGTGGCCCGCTGGATTAAGTGGTTCAGAATACGCGAGGCAATTTTGCGGAATCCGCTGTCCTGGCGATTTTGGCGAACGGTGCCCACCACATCATAATTTTGCTGGGCCGTTGCCACCAGGCGCGGGATCTCTTCTGGCGGATTTTGGAGATCGGCGTCCAGTGTAATAATCAAATCACCGCTGACGTGGCTAAAGCCCGCCATAATTGCGGAATGCTGACCATAATTACGGTTCAGTATGACAGCAACAATGTGGCTACCGGGTGCTTCCGCGGCCTGTTGGAGTAAATCCGCTGACTCGTCGGTGCTGCCGTCATCCACCAGTAATATTTCGTATGCCAACGACAACGACTCGCAAGCCGTGACGGTTCTGTTGATTAAAGCGGGTAAACTGTCTTGTTCGTTATATACCGGAATAACAACCGAGACCTTATTTATGGGTTCATTCATGACTTTATTTCCGAACTATCGATATCACTTCTGAAATAACGCGCGAAACGTCCGCATCACTCATCAATGGGAATAAGGGCAGCGAGCAAATACGTTCAGAATTCCACTCGGTATTCTCCAGGTGTAAATCAGGGAAACGCTCGCGGTAATACCGTTGCGTGTGCACCGCACGAAAATGCAGACCGGTACCAATACCCCGCTGTTTGAGCGCGTCCATAAAGGCATCACGATGAATACCGCATTGCGCTTCGTCGATGCGAACAATAAACAGATGCCATGCGTGATGGTGTGGCCAGGCAGGTAATGCCAGTGGTTGCACAGCGGTCTGGCTAAAGGCTTCGCGATATTGCTGGGCAATTTCCGCACGGCGCTGAATAAAAGCAGGCAATCGTTGAAACTGCACTTGGGCAATTGCCGCATTAATATCGGGTAAGTTGTACTTAAACCCCGGTGCGATAACTTCCGCCTGCGGTGCCCGTCCCAGCGTCTGACGGTCAAAAGCGTCAACGCCCAACCCGTGGAACTTCAGGCTACGTATGCGTGCTGCCAGCTCAGCATCCTCAGTTACGATAAGGCCACCCTCAGCACAGGTCACATTCTTGATGGCATGAAAGGAGAAAATGGCCGTGCCTTGTGCGCCCACAGGCTGCCCGCAGTACTCAGTGCCGATAGCGTGCGCCGCGTCTTCAATCACCGGCAGGCGATAGCGTTCACCGAGGGCGCGAATCGCCTGCATCTCTGCGGGAGCACCCGCATAATGCACCGGAATAATGGCTTTCGTGCGTGGTGTAATCGCCGCTTCAATCTGCTCAGCGGTGACCATTAGCGTATCGCGATCGACATCGACCATCACAGGCGTCGCGCCCACCAGGCAAATCATATTGGCGGTGGAGACCCAGGTCATGGAGGGAGTAATGACTTCGTCGCCGGGGCCAATGCCCAGCGCTAATAACGTCACGTGCATTCCTGCGGTGGCGGAACTCACGGCAATGGCGTGTTGATTGCCGGTATAATCGATAAGTGTTTGTTCGAGTTGTTGATTACGTGGGCCGGTGGTTATCCAACCACTGCGAAATACTTCGGCAACCGCGTTTATTTCTTCATCCCCGAGCGCAGGGCGGGAAAAAGGAAGAAATTCAGGCATCTTGCGTTCCTTAAAACAATAGACATTGCGTGAGCATGCAATAAATCGAAGCGAGAATTGTGTCATGTCGGTTAGTTAAATAATTAAACCGATACTGAATGGTAGGTAATAAACCTTAATTTAACGTTAAGAAAAAGGTTTCAGGAGGGAAAAATCCGACGGGACAACAATAAATATGAAAGGTTTATTACAATGACAATGATTTTATTAAATGAATAATAAATAATACGAAAATAAATAACACGGTACCGCTTCGCTCCGTGCATTAACGCGCAGGTTTCATTGGTGCAACCACCACATTGACACCCAAATCCTGCATGCGCCGCAGCAAGGGTACCGGTGTCCCCTGATTCACAATCACCACGTCAAATTCACTGAGATGGGCAAAGCTGTGCAGTGCTCTGCGCTCAAATTTGGTGTGATCCATTAATAAGATACGTTGTGACGCCGCCTCAAACATGGCGCGTTTGGTTTCCACCGTTTCTGCAGACTGATGAAACACCGTATCGTCGATAATGGCTGACATACTGACAAAAAACATGTCCGCCCGCAGCCGCGCAATTTCATTGCGTGTCATGCTGCCCATAAACGCATTACACCAGTTATGAAACTGTCCGCCGAGTCCCATTAAAGTAATGTCACGGACATTTTTCAGCTCACTCATCAGTGTGAGCGAATTGGTAATCACCGTCAGGGGCGCTTTCGCAGGCAGCAAACGCGCCATTTGAAAAACCGTGGTGGAATCATCCAGAAAAATGGCCTGCCCAGTTTCCAGATAGCTGGCAGCCACTTCAGCAATCGCTTGTTTCTCTTCCAGTTGCCGCGTGGCACGGTAGATATCGCTGGACTCCACCAGGCTGGTCGGCGTCGCCGACACCACACCGCGTGATTTATGCAGTAAGCCGCGCTCCACCAGCTCATCAATATCCCGATGCGCCGTCATCAGGCTGATGCCATAACGATCGGTAATGTCTTCGATGCGAATCGCGCCTTCCGCCATCACCGCTTCAACAATCAGTTGGCGACGCGCCAGTTGCCGCGCCTGACGACTGTCACTGGGTAAAGTCTCTGCCATAAAAACGTGGACAGAGCTTTCATGAGGAGTTTGCGCCATAGTGCTTCCCTACAAAAATTAAAAAAAGCCGTCACGTCGCCAATTACACCGCCGAAAGGCTTTTTTAGCAATCCGGGATGTCGTACAAAAAAGGGCGCCGTAGCGCCCAATAACGTCGTTCGCACAATTACTGCTCAAAAACAAACGGCTCCGTGATTTGATTGGCATTATCTTTAGTGATAACGATGCAATCAAACAGTTGTTTTTCTTCGGCAACCTGCGTTTTGCCATTTTTCAGGAAGTAATCAGCCTGAGTTACCGCCTCTTTCGCAAAGACGGCGACCGGTTGCAATACGGTGTAAGCCAGCTCGCCACTTTTCACTGCATCCACTGCATCCGGTGAACCATCAAACCCACCGACGACCACGCCTTGTAATTTGCCTGCCTGCTTCAGCGCGGCGATAGCGCCTAACGCCATTTCATCGTTGCCACTGATCACGCCTTTGATATCTTTGTGTGACTGCAGCAGCGATTGCATTTTGTTATTGCCTTTGGCACGGTCCCAGTCCGCCACTTCAACGCCCACCTTTTTCAGATCAGGGTATTGTGACAGTACCGTCTCGAAACCGTTGCCACGCGTTGCCGCATTGTTATCTGACGGCGGACCTTTCAATTCAACGTAACTGCCCTTATCACCAACCGCTTCCACCCATGCTTGCGCCCCGGCTGCGGCACCCTGTGCGTTATTGGAGACCAGTTGTGCTTTGGCCAGACCCGCCTCGTTTAACTCCGCATTGACCACAAACACCGGGATCCCTGCCGCATTCGCTTTTTTCACCGCGCCGATCGAACCATCTGCGTTGGCGGGGTCGAGAATAATCGCTTTGGATTTGTTGGTAATGGCGGTATCAATCAACTGACTTTCGGCATTGGTATCGCCTTTGTGTGAACCCACCACCGCGCTATAGCCCAAGTCTTCCGCCGTTTTCTTGGCAATATTGCCTTCAGTTAACCAGTAGGGGTTAGCCGGATCGTTGACGATGATACTGATCAAACCGTCAGCCCAGGTCGGTGTAGAGAACGCCGTCATGGCAGCGACGGTAGCGGTCAGGATGAAACGTTTGCTGTTATGAAACATAGGTTTGATGCTCCGTTATTATTGGGGTACAGGGTACGGATTAACGTCAGCGCGAAGCCGATAAGCTCAACGCTGACGAGATAACATTAACGCCCTCGCCGTCCGTACTGCAGAGTATTGAGCAGGACCGCCAGTACTATCACCGCACCGGTAAATACCGTCTGCCAGTAAGCAGAAACACCGATAATCACCAGTCCGTCAGACAAAAAGCCGATAACAAATGCGCCCAACAGCGTGCCGCGTACATTGCCGCGCCCTCCGGTCAATGCCGCACCACCAATCACTACCGCCGCAATGGCGGTCAGCTCATAGGTCGTCCCTGCCGTCGGCCCAGCGGAGGTGAGCTGTGATGCCAGCACCAGACCCGCCATGGCGGCACAAACACCGGATAACACATAGACACTGATTTTGACGCGCTTCACCGGCACACCTGAAAGGTCGGCTGCACGCTCGTTGCCACCAGAGGCATATAACCAGCGGCCAAATGCGGTACGGCTCAGCAGGAAACCACACAGCAAAGCCACAGCCAGCAACACCACCACGCCGATAGGCACATTGAACAGGCGATTAAAACCTAACCAGTCGAAACCGGTGTTGCCTAAGGTTTCACTGCCCGACAGCTTGTTATAGGTCAGGCCATTGGTCATCAGCAGCGCGATACCGCGCGCGACATACATGGTGCCGAGGGTGGCAACAAACGCCGGTACGCGGAACCAGGCAATCAGCACGCCGTTGACCAATCCCACCAGCGCACCCACCACCAATGTCAGAATCGCCACCGCCCACACCGGCAGATACAGCACGACGCCCAGGGCTTCCAGATTGATGCCCTGCATCATAAACCCGGCACAGACCCCTGCCAGGCCAAGCGTCGAGCCGACCGAAAGATCAATGCCGCCGTTGAGAATCACCAGCAACATGCCAATCGCCGGCAAGCCAAAGATGGCCACGTGTGACGCCATGGTGAGAAAGTTAGAACCACTAAAGTAGTTCGGTGACAGGAAAGAGAAGACGGCGATAATCACCAACAAGGCGATAAAGGCCCGGCCTTCCAGTAAGAGACGCGCCAGATTGGTCCCTTTGCTTGCGCCTGCTTGTGCTGCAGGTTTAGCGGTCACATTCAGCGACTGGGTTCTGTCAGTCATGGTTTTTGCTCCACTTTTCATCGTTATGCCACCAGAGACTCGCCAGAGGCGGCCATAATGCGTTCTTTGCTTACGCTGGAATCAAACACCGCCGAGATGCGGCCCTTGCTCATCACCACAATGCGGTGTGCAATACTCAGGCACTCCCCCACTTCTGAAGTGGAGTAAATAACCGCCAGTCCCTGTTTGGCATTCTCCGCCAGCAGGCGAAACACCTCTGCTTTCGCGCCGATATCGATTCCGCGGCTGGGTTCATCGAGCAAAATCACTTTTGGCTTGGTGGCCAGCATTTTGCCAATCACCACTTTCTGTTGATTTCCCCCCGACAACGAACCGATGGCCGCTTCTCCTCCGGCGGTTTTCACCGTGACGTTGCGAATACTGTCATTCACCAACTGCTTTTCTTTACGGGGTGACAGCACTAAACCGCGCACAAACTCCCCAATGCTCGCCAGAGTCAGGTTTTCGCCTACCGACATGGTTTGCACTAACCCATCGCGCTGCCGGTCTTCGGGCACTAACGCCAAACCACTGGCAATACGCTGTGAAATACTCAGTTTGGAAACTTCATGGCCTTCCAGTTCAATCGTGCCGGCCGACTGCGGCATGCGTCCGGCGACACACTCCATCAGCTCAGTGCGTCCAGCGCCCATCAGCCCATAGATACAAACAATCTCACCCGCCCGCACCTCCAGCGACAGGTTATCCACCAGCTTGATGCCGGTTTTGCCCTTCACGGTGAGATCTTTTACGGCCAGCGCCGTCTCCCCGAACGCATAGCCCGTGGGCGGAGAACCGAGGTCGAAATTCTCACCGACCATGTTGCGAACGATCCATTCCAGGTCGATCTCATCACGGTGTGCGTAGGCGGTCATCGCGCCATCGCGCAGGACCACTGCCCGATCGGTAATTTCCAGCGCCTCTTCCAGATGGTGAGAGATGTAGACGATGGCCACGCCCTGGCTGGTCAAATCGCGGATCACCTGGAACAGCACTTCCACCTCTGCCGCACTCAGCGCCGACGTGGGTTCATCCATAATCAAGATTTGCGAATTGACGGACAGCGCCCGGGCAATCTCCACAATTTGCTGCTGGCCGAGGCGTAAATTCTCCACCGGCGTCAGTGGGTCAATATCCTCTTCCAGGGCTTCCATCAGGTGGGCAGTCAGGCGTGCTTCTTCAGCAAAATCGACGCCGCCAGGCTTCATGATTTCGCGGCCAATGAAAATGTTGTCACGCACATTCATATTCGGCGCCAGGTTCAGTTCCTGATGGATAATCGAAATCCCCTGATCGCGGGCGTCAGTGGCGGAGCTGAACACTTTCACTTCACCGTTCAGCACAATTTCGCCACTGCTGGGTGTCACCACGCCTGAGAGAATCTTCATCAGCGTCGATTTTCCGGCACCGTTCTCACCAAACAGAGTGGTGACTTCACCGCGACGAATATCAAAATTCACCCCTTTGAGGGCATGGGTTGAACCATAAACTTTGCTGACATTACGCGCTGACAGGATCACTTCTCCTTTCAACAGCGCAGGATTCACCTTGGGTTGGCTCATTTGACCTCCAAACTGACCGGCGTCACCAGCCAGTTAGTCGGGTTTATCATGCGAAAAACCCCCACCACATCCACTTGCTTCCCGGTAAAGGCATTGCGATCCAGCTTATCTAACAACTGTGTTTTCAAGGTCTGGTTAATGGCCGTCCCGGCATTCTGGTATTCAATTTGGTTGGTAAAACTGCCGAACTGAATTTTGCCTGTGGCGTCGCGCAACTCTGTGCCGGTTAAAATCGGCCCGGTTTGCAAACGCACTTTTACGTTTTCAGGCAGCCCAGCCACCTGAACGGCAAACATGCCCGATTTTCCTTCTCCCACGATGCCCTGGAAACGAACCGGGAAAACGGGCATTGGCGTCCCTACGCCATATTTCTGCACCGCTTCCTGCTTGTTAGCGGCAAGCGCAGCGGCCAGTTCGCTGGCGTCTACCGCCCGCGATTCCACATCACTTTTAATTTCTGGAAACGTTTTGTCCCCGTAGGTCGCCGCAGAAAAGCCCTGTTGGGCCTCTTCAACGGAGCCTTTCTTAACCACTTTGGTATCCAATGCCATCCCGGCCACGATGGCGAGCACCGCAACAGCAATCAGGGTATAGCGCCGGGTACGACGACGTTGGTGTTGAGTAGAGAGTGCGGAAACACCGGACATAATGTTGACCTCACAGGCGATAAAGGGCGGTTTCGCTCCGCCTTGATGTTATAAATATGATAACTCGTGTGATGAGAATTGTGTGTTTGTGACTAAATTGTCAACAGTGGTTTGCTATTTTTGTTCAGAGCGAGATCTGGATCGAATAATGCGCCAGAGAATGAAGAAAAACCGCAATAGCCCAGCAATAAAGGCACCTGTCACGTTAACAGGTTGCTCTCACCTGCTGTTTTATCGTCCAAATTCGTGATCGTTCTCTCTTTCTCAGATGAAATTTATTCCTTTCATGGAAAAATAATACACTCACAGTGTTAACTATGTGAGATATGGTGTATGACATTATTTATCAAAATAATCACACGTCATTAACACACCGGTGATCAGGTCATGAACAAACTTTCTCTTACCCTCATCAGTCATGCGCACGTCAGTGGAGGCATCGATGGATAATCGCGACATCATTCTGGGATTAGATTCAGGAACCTCGGTGGTGAAAGCCGTGGCCTTTGATCTGGAAGGTGTGCAGCTAGGCAGTGCTTCAGTGCGTAATCGCTACTCGCGGGGAGAAGGCGGCGCAGCGCAACAATCGATGACGCAAACCTGGCAAGACGCGGTCGACGCTATTCGTAAATTGTCTGAGCGCATTGATAATCTGGCCGCTCGCGTGGTGGCCGTTGCGGTCACCGCTCAGGGCGATGGCACCTGGCTGGTCGGCGCGAACAATCAGCCCGTCGGGGATGCCTGGATCTGGTTAGACGCCCGGGCCGCACTAACCGTTGAACGGCTTGAACGCTCTGCGTTAGCGCGGGCGCGTTTCGAAGCCACCGGCACCGGATTGAACACCTGTCAACAAAGTGCGCAGATGGCGCATATGGACCGCTTGCATCCAGAGCTGTTGGATAACAGTGAAGTCGCCTTGCACTGCAAAGACTGGCTGTATCTGAACCTGACGGGCGTCCGCGCAACCGATCCTTCGGAAGCCAGCTTCACGTTTGGCAATTTTCGCCATCAGCGTTACGACGATCAGGTTATTGCCGCGCTGGAGCTTGAACATCGTCGTCACTTGTTACCTGAGATCATTGATGGCACACAGACCACCCACCCCCTCACCGCTGACGCCGCTGCAATCACCGGTTTACGCGCAGGCACCCCGGTAAGCCTGGGGTATGTCGATATGGCGATGACCGCATTGGGCGCTGGTGTGCATACCGGGGAGAGCAATACGGCCTGCTCTATCGTTGGTTCGACCGGCGTGCATTTGCGTGCCGTTGCCACTGAAGATGTCTGGTTAAACCCGCAACAAACGGGTTATGTGATTGCCCTGCCGTGGCCCGGTTATGTGACGCAGGTGCAGACCAATATGGCCTCTACGTTAAATCTCGACTGGTTACTGAATGTCGCCAGCGAATTACTGAACAGTTTTGGCTACGAGGCCGATCACGCCCGCCTGGTCACCCATATTGATCAGTGGCTGAACGCCGCGAAACCCGGCAGCTTGCTGTATCACCCTTATATTTCCGAAGCCGGCGAGCGTGGCCCGTTTGTGAATGCCGAAGCCCGTGCCAGTTTTACCGGCCTCAGTTACAGCCACGGCTTCGCTGAGATGGTTCGCGCGGTGATTGAAGGCATTGGCTTTGCCGCACGCGACTGCTATCAGGCGATGGGCAGCACATTGCCTGGCGAACTGCGCCTGACGGGAGGCGCTATTCGTTCGCCGCAATTGCGTCAAATTCTGTCGGCCTGCGTTGGTGTGCCGGTGCGCAGCAGCCAGCGTGAAGAGGCTGGCGCTGCCGGTGCCGCCATGATGGCCGCCGTCGCCATTGGCGCTTATCCCTCAATGGCGCGCTGTGTCGATACCTGGGTCACCCCGCTGTTGGATGCCCCGGAAAACCCGCCCACGGCACTGGTGCAACGTTATCAGCATCTGTTTGGCAGCTATCAGCAGATCCGCAGCGCCTTGCCACCCGTCTGGCATCAATTAAAACAGCCTGACGCTGGCCGTTAATAACATTATGGAGTCGAACATGAGTGAACATACCCTGGACCTGTTTGTTATCGGTGGGGGCATCAACGGCGCGGGCATTGCTCGCGATGCCGCAGGTCGTGGCTTATCCGTCATGATGTGTGAAAAAGATGACCTGGCGCAGGGCACCTCTTCCCGCTCCGGCAAGCTGGTGCATGGCGGATTGCGTTACCTGGAATATTATGAATTTCGTCTGGTGCGTGAAGCGCTGATTGAGCGCGAAGTGTTGCTGAATGCCGCGCCACATATTATCTGGCCAATGCGCTTTGTATTACCGCACAGCCCGACCGATCGCCCTGCCTGGCTGGTGCGTTTAGGCCTGTTTTTGTATGACAACCTCGGGGGGCGTAAAAAACTGCCCGGTACGCGCACGTTAAACCTGCATCGCGATCCGGAAGGTGCACCGATTCTCGATCAGTATCAACGGGGTTTTGAATACTCGGATTGCTGGGTCGACGATGCCCGCCTGGTGTCACTGAATGCGTTGGATGCCGCTGAACGCGGGGCGACGATCCTGACCCGCACACGCTGTGTGGCGGCTAAACGCAGCGCAGGCAGTTGGGAAATCACCCTGCAAGACACGCAAAGCGGTGCCGAACGCACCGTGCGTGCCAAAGTGCTGGTCAATGCCGCAGGCCCGTGGGTGCTGGATATTGTCAATCAGGTTACCCACACGCGCAGTAACCGCAGCGTGCGCCTGGTAAAAGGATCGCACATTATTGTGCCGAAATTCTGGGAAGGACAGCAGGCCTATTTGGTGCAAAACCACGACAAACGCGTGATCTTTATTAACCCGTATGAAGGCGATAAAGCGTTGATCGGAACCACCGATATTCCGTGGGAAGGCGACGCGGATTCCGTGACCGCCGACGATCGCGAGCAGCAGTATTTAATCGACGCGGTGAATCGGTACTTTAAAGTGAAATTGCGCGCCGACGATGTCATCACGCGTTTCTCAGGCGTGCGTCCGCTGTTTGATGATGGCAAAGGGAATCCTTCTGCCGTCACCCGTGACTATGTGTTCGATCTCGATGAACAACAGCAAGCCCCGTTACTGCATGTGTTTGGCGGCAAAATCACGACGTTCCGTAAACTGGCTGAGCATGCACTGCAAAAACTGGCCCCGTTCTTTCCGCAAATGGGCCCAGACTGGACGCGTGAAGCGACATTGCCCGGCGGAGAAATCGACAATGCCGATTTTGATACTTTCCTGCAAACGCTGAAAACGCAGTATCCCTGGCTGCCACAGCCGCTGCGCAAGCACTACGCTCGTCTGTATGGCGCGCGTCTCACACGCGTGATTGGCACCGCACAACGCCTGGAAGATCTTGGCCAACACTTCGGCGGCCTGTTGTATGAGGCGGAAGCGCGCTATCTGGTTGAAAACGAATGGGCGCTGCAGGCTGAGGATATTCTGTGGCGGCGCACCAAGCACCGTTTGCACCTGAGCGAGGCCGAACAGCAGGCCTTTGCCCGCTGGTTTAGCACCCACTATGCACAACAGCCGACACCGCTGCACGTGCAGGCCGGTTAAGGAGAACAGCATGCCGCTCACGTTATCACTCAATACCAATCCGTTGGTGAACCGCTTTGCTGAGCCAGAAGATATGATTTATACCGTCGCGCGCGAGATCCGCATCCGCGACCTGCAACTTACGCATGAGTTTATTAATCCCAGTTGGCCAGCATCGACCATTATGCAGCTCACACGGCGGATGAAAAAAGCGCAGCAGGCGACCGGTGTGCGCGTGACCTCCGGCATGACCGGGCCTTATGGTCGCCTGAATCACTTTGGTCACCCGGATGCCAGCGTGCGTCGCTACTATATCGACTGGTTTAAAACCTTTGCCGACATCACTGCCGAATTGGGCGGCGAGTCAGTAGGCTCTCAGTTTGCCATTTTCACCCACAAAGATTATGACGACCCGACCCGCCGTGAAAACTTGACAGCCATTGCGATTGATTGCTGGGCGGAAGTGGCGGAACACGCGAAAGCAGCGGGTCTGAAATACCTGTTTTGGGAACCCATGAGCGTCGGTCGCGAATTTGGCGAAACGATTCCAGCGTGCCTGGCATTGCAGGCGCGACTTAGCGCTACCCCGATGGCGATTCCGATGTGGATGATGGCCGATATCGATCACGGCGATGTCACCTCCAGCGATCCGCGTGATTTTGACCCCTATGCCTGGGCCGAAGCCGTCCCGCCTTATTCACCTATCATCCATATTAAGCAAAGTATGTTAGATAAAGGCGGACACAGACCCTTTACATTACAGTATAATGCCAACGGTCGGATCCAGCCGACGCCCCTGCTTGCGGCATTTGCTCGCGGTGGCGCGCAAAATAACGAGATTTGCCTGGAACTGAGCTTTAAGGAGCGCGAGCCCACTGATAAACAGGTGGTCGCCGATATCGCCGAAAGCGTTGCCTTCTGGGCCCCCCATATCGACACGGGGGAACAGGACTTAACTATCTAACCCTATCTGACAGCGCCCCGGCGCTGTCTCTGTAACTGGAGTGAGTCATGCCGTCGTTGAACGTCGCCTTTATCAAAGCTAACTGGCACAGTGACATTGTTTCTCAAACCCTGGTGGGTTTTCAGCAAGAGATGGAAAGCACGCAGACCGAACACCAGATCACCATCTGGGATGTGCCTGGCGCGTTCGAAATGCCTTTACTGGCACAACGCCTGGCAAAAACCGGCCAGTATGACGCGATCGTCTGCGCAGCCCTGGTGGTGGATGGCGGCATTTATCGTCACGATTTTGTCGCGCAAGCCGTGGTGAGTGGCTTGATGCAAGCACAGCTGGCAACCGACGTGCCGGTCTTCTCTGTGTCACTGACTCCGCATAATTTCCAACCGGCTGCAGAATTCGTTGATTTCTATACTGCGCATTTCGTGAAGAAAGGCAAAGAAGCGGCGCGTGCTGTGAAGCAGATCCACAGCCTGGCACTGCCAAAAGCCTGAAGAAATGAAACTGCCCCTCCCCACTGACAGTGATGAATCTCTCGGACTGCGTGCCGCCTGGCTGCATTACGTTGGGGGCTTGACCCAGGCCGAAGTGGCTAAACGCCTCGGTCTGCCGTCAGTGAAAACGCACCGTTTAATTGCGCGTGTTGTGGCGGAAGGGGCAGTGAAAGTCTCCATTGATGGCGATATCGTGGCCTGCGTGGAGCAAGAAGCACAACTGCGGCAGCGTTATGGCCTCGACTTCTGTCGCGTGGCCCCGGACGTTGGCGAAGAGGGTTTACCGGTGCGCACGCTGGGGATTGCCGGAGCCGACTATTTACGCACCGTGCTGACTAACGATCCGCAGATCACCATCGGTTTGGGACATGGTCGCACCCTGTCTGCCGCCATTCATCAGCTTCCCCGGCTCGACGCACACCATGTTCGCTTTGTCTCACTGCTCGGGTGCTTAACCCGCAACTACGCGTTGAATCCCCACGATGTTATGCACCGCGTGGCAGAAAAAACCGGTGCGCAGGCGTATATGATGCCGGTACCCTTTTTTGCTAATACCGTGGAAGACAGAGAAGTGTTGTTGTCGCAACGAGGCGTAAGCCAGGTGTTTGAGATGGCCGCCAACAGCGCATTGAAACTGGTGGGTATTGGCACCGTGGAGCCTGCCGCCCAACTGGTGGAAGCCGGGATGATCGAAGCGCCAGAAATTAACGATATTTCCGCGTCGGGAGCCGTAGGCGAACTGCTGGGGCACTTCTTTGATGCTCGCGGCCAGCGGATTGATAACGGATTAACTGCCCGCACCATGGCTGTGCCACTCGATGCCGGGCGTCGCGATAATATCGTGGCCATTGTCGGCGGCCCCGGCAAAGTGGATGCGATTCGCGCCGTATTAGCCAGTGGTTTACTCCGCGGCCTGATCACCGATGAGCTCACCGCACAGGCATTACTTAACGCTGCGACATAAAATTCTCACATTCCCGCTTATCAAAGGCAATGCCATAGATGGCCGCTGCGTGCATCAGGCTTTCGCTAATCCGGGCATCATCTGCCTGTGGCAGTAGCCATTTCTTCAGCCAATTTTTCATCAGTCTGTCTCGCTTTCTCTGGGGATATCGTTACTACAACGCAGATTTCGCGTTATGTGAAACAGGGAATTATTATGACCTTGTGCAGAATTGTGCTTTGCAGAAAGAAAAAGGCATAACCTCATACCCTTTTGTTATTTGTCCCCTCTACCTTGCTGTGGTGTTATCGCGCCGAAAAGTCAAAAAACAAAAGGTTCCACTATGTTTGCAAGGAAAACCCTCGTGGCAGTGCTGTTCAGCGCCCTGTCCACCAGCGCAGCTGTGGCTGCCGACGATACACTGATTTACTGCACCGTGGCGTCTCCCGAATCTTTTAATCCACAACTCTCCACCTCTGGCCCGACATTTGTTGCCACCTCCCAGGTGTTGTACAACCGGCTGGTCACTCTGCGCGACAGCGACAAAACCCCGGCGCCCTCACTGGCAACTCAGTGGACAATCAGCCCGGATGGAAAAACCTATACCTTTACGCTGCGCCAGGGGGTTAAGTTCAACAGCAACAAATTTTTCACCCCCACGCGTGATTACAATGCTGACGACGTCATCTTTACCGTGATGCGGCAAAAAGATGCTCAAAACGCCTATCACAAGGTGTCAGGGGGCAACTATGAATATTTTGAAGATATGGGACTCGGCAAACTGATTACCGAGGTCAAGAAGGTCGATGATTATCATGTGCAATTTACGCTCAGTGAACCCAACGCGGCCTTTCTCGCCGACTGGGCGATGGACTTTGCCTCGATCCTGTCAGCGGAATACGCAGATGCCATGCTGAAAAAAGGCACACCTGAAAACGTCGATAACTGGCCAATCGGCACCGGCCCTTACGCCTTACAGCAGTACAAACCCGATGCGCTGATCCGCTATATCGCCAACCCGCACTATTGGCAGAATCCGGTCGCCACAAAGCATCTTATTTTTTCCATTACACCGGATGCACAAACGCGTCTGGCGAAGCTGAAAACCAACGAGTGCCAAATCATTCCAACGCCGGTGCCGGAACAATTTGACGCCATTAAAGCCGACCATAATCTTACACTGCACCGCTTTCCTGGCCTGAACGTTGGCTATCTGGCCTTCAATACCCAGAAAAAGCCTTTCGATGACGTGCGCGTACGTCAGGCATTAAATTATGCCGTCGACAAACAAGCCATTGTAAAAGCGGTATTTAAAGAGAGCGGCAGCGTCGCCGATTCACTGCTGCCACCGGGGCTACTCGGCTATAACGACGCGCTGCAACACTATGACTACAATCCAGAAAAAGCCCGCGCCTTATTAAAAGAGGCAGGCTTGAGCCAGGGGTTTACCACTGATATCTGGTCATTGCCGGTTCAACGTCCTTACAACCCGAACTCGCGCCGCATTGCTGAAATGATCCAGAGTGACTGGGCGAAGGTGGGCGTCAAAGCCAATATCGTGACCTGGGAATTTGGGCAGTACCTGACTGGATTGCGCAAAGGCGAACACAGTACCGCGCTGTATGGCTGGATTTCTGATAATGGCGATCCCGATAACTTCGCCCGTACCCTGCTGAGCTGCGATAAAGCGGAGGGGGGTTCAAACATCGCCCGCTGGTGTGACAAACCTTATGACCGACTCGTTACTCAGGCCGTGCAGACCAGCGATCGCCAACAACGTGCCAAACTGTATCAGCAAGCACAGACGCGTTTCGTGGCAGATGCCCCGTGGATCCCGCTGTCTAACGGTAATATCTTCTACGCCACGCGCAATAACCTGAGCGGTTACCGCGTTGACGTCAACGGCAGTGATTTCTCACAGGCCAAACTGAAATAGAGATAGCGGCACGCACACCGGGGCTTTCGCCCCGGTATCGGTTATAAACCGCGTTTATCCATCAGCACGGCAAGATCAATCAAGCGGTTAGAGAAACCCCACTCATTGTCATACCAGGCCAGCACTTTAACTAATTTACCGCCTATCACTAACGTCGACAGACCATCAATAATGGATGAGCGTGGGTCGCCGCGGTAGTCACTGGACACCAGCGGCTCTTCGCTGTAGCCCAAAATGCCTTTTAACGGCCCTTCTGCTGCTGCGCGCTGGAAAGCCGCATTGACCTCTTCTACCGTAACATCACGCTTTAACGTCACCGACAGGTCAACAATTGACACCACCGGTACCGGCACACGCAATGAGTAGCCCGTTAAGCGCCCTTCCAGTGAGGGGATCACTTTGCCAATCGCTTTCGCCGCTCCACTGGAGTAAGGCACGATAGATTCAGCCGCCGCACGTGCGCCGCGCAGATCTTTCTCAGGCTGATCGTGCAGCGCCTGGCTATTGGTATAGGCATGCGTGGTATTCATCAAACCATACTCAATCCCAAAGGCGTCGTGCAGGACATGCGCGGCGGGAGCCAGACCGTTGGTCGTACAACTGCCGTTACTGACTACGCGGTGTTTTGCAGGATCGTAAAGCGCATCATTGACCCCCAGCACCACGGTCAAATCGTCACCTTTGGCCGGGGCTGAAATGATCACCCGTTTGGCGCCACCCTGTGTAATGTGGACCTCGGCTTGCTCCTTGTCGGTAAAAAAGCCGGTGGCTTCAATCACCAACTCGACACCTGCCTGCTGCCAGGCAATCTTCGCAGGATCACGTTCCGAAAAAACGCGTATGGCCTTGCCATCAACGCGGATCTCACCTGCGGCGGCCTCAACGCTAGCCGGCAATGTCCCCAGCAGCGTGTCATATTTCAGCAGATGGGCCAGCGTCTTACTGTCAGTGAGATCGTTAATGGCGACCACCTGAAAATCATCACGCCCCAATGCGGCACGCAGCACATTACGACCAATACGTCCAAAACCGTTAATACCGACCTTAACCATGGACTGTCTCCTGTCTTGATTTAACTGCCCTCAGCATAGACGACAACCACAATGGCTTAAATGACGAAAAACAATCAATTTACGCCAAATGACGAGCATGGAAACGTTGCCGGTACTCGCGCGGGGTGAGGTGCAGGGCGCGCTCAAAAACGCGACGTAAATTAAGGCCGCTGCCAAAGCCGCTGAGTTCCGCGATACGCTCGACATTCTCGCTGCTTTGCTCCAGATGTTGGCGGGCCATATCCAGACGCAGTTCTTCTACGTATCGTGCCGGTGTGGTGCCCGTTTCGCGGGTAAACACCCGGGTGAAGTTGCGCGGACTCATTGCCACGCGTTCGGCAAGGCGTTCAACCGACAGGTCACTGGCTAAGTGCTCCAGCATCCAGGCTTGCAGGTCGCGGATCGGCCCCGGCGATTTCGCCTGCGTAAGGAGATAACGACTAAACTGGCTCTGTCCACCAGGACGGCGCAGAAACATCACCATGTCCTGCGCCACTGCGCGCGCCAGCTCAAAACCGTAATCCGCTTCAACTAAGGCCAGGGTTAAGTCAAACCCGGCACTGACGCCTGCTGACGTCCAGTATTGCGCATCCTGAACCCAGATCGGCCCGCGCTCGACGGTCACCTGCGGAAAGCGTGTGGCCAGCGTATCCAGCAAACGCCAGTGTGTGGTGGCACGGCGGCCTTCTAACAATCCGGCCTGCGCCAGCAGCAATGCGCCGCCGCAGACGGATACCACGCGACGCGCATGAGGCGCAGCCAGCGTTAACCAGTTGGCAATGCTCTCGCCTTCGGCTTCCGTCAGGCCGCGCCCGACTACCATAATGGTATCGCGGGGCTGCTTAGGGTTGAGGTCACCCAGTAGGCAATCCGCCAACACACGCAGGCCCGACGCCCCCGTTATCACATGATGTGGTTGCGTGGTCGCCAATTGTAGCTGATACAACGGCTGTACCGATGCGCCAGCGTACAGGCGGTTGGCCTGCGTCAAGATATCGGCGATGCCGGTGGCTTCCAGCAACATGCCCCCTTCCGGGGCGATAATCAGAAATGTATGCATGGCAGTAATAATGGTAAAAATACAAAATAAGTCAATCCGCATTTCCTGCTGGTTACTCTGCCACACTGACAGGATAAGGTGATGCGCAGCATCAATGACAATTAATGACAACAATGACAACAATGACAACAATGACAATAAGGGCACACCATGCGAATTGGATTTTTAGGCTTAGGCAGTATGGGCGCGCCAATGGCAGCTAACTTGCTGCGCGCGGGCTATCAAGTAAACATTTGGAACCGTTCAACGTCGGCCATTCCGCCGCTGGTTGAACTAGGTGCCCTGCACTGTCAGCATCCGGCTGACGCGGCGCAGTGCGACGTGTTGATCTCAATGCTGGCCGACGACAGCGTGACCCAACAGGTGGTGGTCGACAGCGGCGCATTGGCAGCGTTAGAAAGCAACGCCCTGTGGATCAATATGGCCACCGTTTCCATCGCCTTCACCCAACAAATGGTGGCCCTCGCTGCTGCCAAAGGTTTTCACTATCTTGCCGCGCCGGTGCTGGGCCGAAATAATGTGGCTGCCGCCGGGCAACTGAATATTCTCACTGCAGGCGATCCGCAGCTCATCGCCCGCGCGCAACCGCTGTTTGATGTGCTCGGTCAGAAAACCTGGTATTTTGGCCCTCAACCCGAGCAGGCGGCGGTGGTTAAACTCTCGGCAAACTTTATGTTGGGCTGCGCCATTGAGGCCATGGCCGAAGCCTCTGCGTTAGTCCGTGGCTACCAGGTGCCTGCGGCTGACTTTCTCGCGATGATCACCGCCACACTGTTTAACGCGCCCGCCTACAAAGGCTACGGTGAGCTGATTGCGCATGAAAAATACACACCACCGGGATTCACACTTCGCCTGGGATTAAAAGATATTCGCCTTGCGCAGGCCGCAGCCGAAGGAAAAAACGTGCCGCTGCCGTTTGCCAGCGTCATCAAAGACAACAGCATCGATGCACTGGCCCACGGTGAAGGGGATTTAGAGTGGGCGGCGCTGGCGAATGTTGCCAAGCGGCGCAGTAATCAGTCTTAAACATTGGGCGGCACAGGCCGCCCATCCCGGCGTCACGCCACTTTTATCCACTTGCGCTCAATGGCCGAAACCGCAATGGCTTCCAGCACTTTAGACACGCGCAAACCTTCCGGGAAATCAGGCCACATCGGGTCGTCCGCGGCGATACCGTTAATCAAATCGCGGATCTCCACCGTCTTTTGGTCGTTAAAACCAATACCGTGGCCCGCTGAGATGCAAAATGCCGCATAGTCGGGGTGCGCGGGACCGGTGAGAATCGTTTTAAACCCCTGCCGCCCGGCCGGATCGTCGTGAATATACAGCTCCAGTTCTGCCATGCGCTCCTGGGTATAACGAATCGCCCCTTTGGTGCCGGTCACCACATAGGTCAATCCCATTTTCGCACCGCAGGCAATACGCGAGGTTTCAATCACCCCCTGCGCTCCGTTCTCAAAACGCAACAAAGCACTGGCCTGATCTTCATTTTCAACCGGCAGTTGCTGTGAAAGATCACGCGGATCGGGACGCGTCTTAATCACCGTCAGCATATCGCCGCTGACTTCCGTAATGCCTCCGACCAGATAGTGTGCCATGTTGACGATATGCGCTGCCAAATCCCCTAACGCCCCCAATCCCGCCAGCGCTTTTTGGCAGTGCCAGTCACGCGGCGTGTCAGGGCGCGCCAGGTAATCTTCATTGTGGGTGCCATAAAAATGGATCACGTCACCTATCTCACCACGGGCAATGATTTCACGCGCCAACTGACTGGTGGGATTTTTCATATAGTTGAATCCCACCAGCGTTTTAACGCCAGCGGCCTGTGCGGCTTGCGTCATCTCTTCGGCATCGGCCACCGTTAACGCCAGTGGTTTTTCGGAGTACACGTGCTTACCGTGGCGAATGGCTTCCAGTGCCATCTCTTTATGCAAGAAATTCGGCGCGCAGATATCCACCACATCGATAGCTGGATCGCGCACCAATTCACGCCAGTCACCGGTCGACCGCGCAAAACCCAGCGCTTTGGCTTGCGCAGCGGCGACATCGGCATTCACCTCTGCCACCATTTCGCGCACGATCTCACCTTTTAAAGCAAATACTGTCGGCGCCTGCGCGTAGGCAATCGCGTGGCAGCGCCCGATATAACCTGTACCGATTAAACCAATGCGAACCTGTTTCATGGGAAGTCCTTGAGGCGAGGAGAGACGATGGATGAAATCTATATTTCATTTTTATGCCTCACAATCAGGAAATGAAACATTCGTGATCATCGCCCACAGAGATCGTAAAACGCCGCACTGACTTACATTCCGCGTACATCAATTGTTATCCAACATCACAAAATGAAGGTGACGCGTCCTTAACCCGTACGCTGAAAAGCAATCGCCGCCGACTGACACCGAAAACACCTTAACAAGATGAAATTGCAGACAAAACGGTGATTTGTCACGCAGTCGAAAAAAAACTGTCAAACACCCTTTGACATCATCTCTGCCCGTCGTTATTATGCGCCCCGTTCCAACAATTCCTCTGTAGTTCAGTCGGTAGAACGGCGGACTGTTAATCCGTATGTCACTGGTTCGAGTCCAGTCAGAGGAGCCAAATTCGAGAAAGCCGATATCCCAGGATATCGGCTTTTTTTTGCCTGTGGCATGTCGGCAAGGTGAATGGGAATCAGTCGTACGCCCACTACCGCGCCTGAGCTGGCGCTAATGACGGCGGAACTGTGTCGCAGGGTGGTCAGCGGCCAGCCGCGGCTGGCCCGATAACCGCTCACGTAAGCTGAGTGGGTTGGCGGGCAATTCGCGCACGACTCCGCGCGCGCGCAGCACCGGAATCACATGTTCGATAAAATCATCAAAGCTGCCCGGACTGATAGCCCAGGCCAGATTAAACCCATCCACGCCCGATGCGGTCGCAAAGGCGTCCAGTTGATCGGCAACGCTTTCCGGGCCACCCACCATCACCGGATGTAATCCGCCTATGCCGATGTAGCGCGCTGCATCCCGCAGCGTCCACGGCTTCTCTGCATCAATCCGCGTCAGGCTCGCTAACGCTGACCGGCAGGCATCCGTTTCACGAAACGCCAGTGGCGTATCCAAATCCTCCTGCGACCAGTCCACGCCGGTCCAGGCCGAGAACAGCGCCAGTGCCGCCTCTTCACTGATATAACGCTGGTAATCTGCATACTTCTGCCTGGCCTCGTCGTCGGTTGCCGCCGTGACGACTGTGATGGCAGTGATAAAACGCAGCGCATCGGGACCGCGCCCCTCTTCTTGCGCCAGTTGGCGAATGTGTGCAATGTCCTCGGCAATGGCCTGCGCCGTCACGCCGCCTAAAAACACCACTTCTGCGTTGTGTGCCGCAAAGCGTGAACCCCGCGAAGAGGTGCCCGCCTGGAAGATAACCGGCGTGCGCTGTGGGCTGGGTTCACTTAAATGCGCCCCCGGCACCTGATACCAACGCCCTGCATGGTTGATATTGTGGACTTTCGCCGGATCGCTATACAGGCTGTTGGCCTTGTCACGTTGCACCGCCTCCTCTTCCCACGAGCCTTCCCACAGTTTGCAGGCGACATCCAGAAACTCCTGCGCCCGATCGTAGCGCTCATCATGAGCAATTTGTTGCGTCAGTCCTAAATTACGTGCCGCGGAGTCCAGCATCGAGGTCACTAAATTCCAGGCGATGCGGCCATTGGTCAGGTGGTCTAGCGTGGTGAACTTACGCGCCAGCAAATAGGGTTGTTCATAGGTAGTCGAAACGGTAATGCCAAACCCCAAATGGGTGGTAGCAGCCGCCATCGCGGAGACCAATAGCAGTGGATCATTGACCGGCATCTGTGCTGCCAGCCGCAGCGCCGTGTCGGGCTTTTGTTGATACACATCCAACTGTCCCAATGCATCGGCAATAAACAGCGCATCAAAACCCGCGCGATCCAGCTTAACGGCGATATCCGTCCAGTAGCTTAACTCGGTATAGCGATATGCCTGGCAGTCAGGATGCCGCCATAAGCCTGCTGAGATATGGCCCGGCACGTTCATCATAAAGCCAAACAATAACAACGGTTTTCTACTCATTTTTGATCCTTATCCCCGACGTCGGGCGCGCAGGGCGCCCACCGCCAGCACAATGAAAATCAATACGCCCGTCGCCACCTGCTGCCAGTAAAAATTCCAGCCAACCAGCAGCAAACCGTTAGCAATAAAACCCAGCAGCAACACGCCGAGCAGCGTGCCCGGCACATTAGGACGACGTGACCTTGAAAACGTGGCACCAATAAAACTGGCCCCGATGGCATTCAGCAGATAGGCATTACCCGAGAGTGGCACCCATGCTTTAACGTTGGCGGCCAAAATTAATCCCACCAGACCGGAGATCAGCGCGCACAGTAAAAAGGCCAGCGCCGTCAGACGTTTCACCGGCACGCCGGAGTAATAGGCAACACTGTGCTGAACCCCCATCATATTCAGCGCCCGGCCGCTGGCGCTGCGGTGCAACCAGTGATACAGCCCCAGTGCCACCACCAAAACCAGCCATAACGGCACCGGCACATCGAGCAAGGTGCCGTGCCCAATGGCAGAAAATCCCTCTGGCAGTTTCTGGCTGAGCAGATACTCCGGTTGGCCCCCATTGGAAGAGAGCTGTTGCACACTTTGACCAATAAACAGGGTGCCCAACGTGGCAAGAAAAGGTTCAACGCCGAGTACCGTCACCAGCAACGCATTGAAGGCGCCCACCAGCAGGGCTGCCGTCAGCGCCAGCGTGATGGCCACCGGCAGACTGACCTGGTGCAACATCAACACGACCAGCACTAAACAGGCGATATCAATCGCCGTGCCGGTCGACAGATCAATGGCACCGATACGCGTCACCAGCGTCATGGCCAGTGCCACAATCGCCAGCGGAGCAACGTTATTCAGCAAGACGCTGCGAACATTCGACACGCTGGCAAAGCCAGGTGCCCAGAGAACAAAGGCCAGGAGCAGCAGTACAAAGGTGGATGCCATCACCGCAGGCAGCAGCAAAGGACGCAGCACGGGTTGCACAGCGGGTGTTGCGAGTTCAGACATGAAGTGTTCTCCGCGACTGACGGCGACGCAGCAGCGCTGTGAGCGAGACCACCAGTAAAATCAGGACGCCTTCCACGCCATTAATCCAATAACTGGAAACATTAATCAGTTGAAAACCATTGGCAATCAGGCTGAGAAAAAGCGCCGCCACTAAGGATCCGGCCAGCGTCGGTACCAGACGTCGTGAAAACACCACACCCAGCAGCACGGCGGCAATCACCATCAGTAAATGCTCATTGGCGCCGGGTGAACTGCCGCTTAATAACGACACCGAGGCGATGGCCGCGATAGCCGCACTGACGCCGCACAGGATGTAACTCCCTGCGCGGTAGTGCGCAACGGCAATTCCCGCCGCCCGTGCCGCTTGTGGATGACTGCCCACGGCCTGCAATCGCGCGCCCAACACCGTTTGCTGGGCGCTGAATATTACGCCCAAAGCCAACAGTAAAAAGGCCCAGGCCAGCCAAGAGATCCCCAGTGGGCCACTGCTGATCAGCAGGTCTTGCAGGGGTGTACTGACTGGGACAGAGGCATTCCCGGTGACCACCATCTCCAGCCCGACGGCAATATTCATGCTGGTGAGCGTCGCAAGCAGCGGCAGAATGCCGCCCCACACGATGGCCAGGGCGTTGAACACACCGACGGCACCACCGGTCAGTAACGTGAGCACGATTGCCACACCCACGCTGCTTCCCTGGCTGACCTGGGTGGCAAAAATGGCCGCACATAACCCCATGGTTGAAGCGACCGAGAGATCAATTCCTCCGGTCAGGGTTTGCGCGCCCCCGCTGCTCAATACCAGGGTGAGTCCCAGTGCCAGGGTGCCTACCACCGCTGTTTGTTGCAGGACATTGCCTAGATTCATTAATGTCAGAAAGAGCGGTGACAGCCAGGCAAATACTGCCAGCACAGCCACAATGATCAACAACGCGCTGCTTTGTAGCCAGCCGCGGCGATGCGTCGTCGTGTTCGCGCCTGGAGCGCTAACGGAAAGGACTTCGCGCATTATGATGCCTCCTGCAGTGGCCCTGCACCCGAAGCCCAGGCGAGCATTTCCTGATGGTTCGTTTCACGAGCGGTCAGTGTCGTCGCAAGGCGACCCCGTGCCATCACCAGCACACGATCGGTCAGGGTTTGCAGCTCCAGCAGATCGGTGGAAAACACCATCACCAGTGCACCGCTGTCAGCCAGTTGCTGCAATGTGCGATAAATCGCGGCTTTCGCAGCAATATCCACACCGACCGTTGGCTCATCAAGCAGATAAATACTGGCCTGCGTGTTCAGCCATTTCGCTAACACCGCCTTCTGCTGATTGCCCCCTGAAAGTTGGCGCAGATGGGCTTCCTGCCCCGGCGTACGTATCGCCAGTTGCTGAATATTGTCTGCCACGCGCACGCGCTCACGGGATAACGCCACCCTGCCCCAACGCAGATATCGATGCAGTGTCGTTAGCGAAATGTTTTCTCGCAGACTGAGATCGAGGGCTATGCCATTCGCACGGCGATCTTCAGGGACAAAGGCCACTCCGCGTTTCACCGCCGCGTAAGGTGACACCGGGATACCCGGTTTACCGTTAAGCACCAACGCACCACTGACCTGAGATTCCAGGCCGAACAGCGCACGAATCAAGGCTTTGCCGCCCGATCCGAGCAAACCCGTGATGCCAATGATCTCGCCGCGTCGGGCCTGCAGATTGACGTCGTAAAACCGCCCCGCAGCGCTGAAATTTTCCAGCGTTAGCACCACCTCACCGGGCGGGCGTTGCGCTGAAGCAGCCAGTTCAGGATGCTCATTGCCGATCATTGCAGTGATCAGTTTGGTGGAGGTCAGCGTCTGTTGATCAAAACGGGCAACATCGCGCCCATCGCGCAACACCGTTACCCGCTGGCAAATTTCCTGTATTTCGTCGAGATAGTGCGATACGTAGATCAGCGCAATGCCCTGCTGCCGCAGGCGCGCAATCACCCGAAACAGCGCCCGCACCTCATGGCGAGCCAGGGCGGCGGTGGGTTCATCCAGTACCAGGATGCGCGGTTCGCTGTGCAGCGCACGGCAAATTTGCACCAGTTGCTGCTCGGCGACGCTAAGGTTGACCACCAACGTATCGATATCCAGCTGCACATCGAAATAACGCACCAGCAATGCACGTGCATCGCGGCGCATCTTGCGTCGGTTGATCAAAGGCGTACCGCGATAGCGCGGTTCGTTGCCCAGAAACAATGCCTCTGCCACCGTCAGTGTGGGTGGCAAAAGACGCTCCTGATGCACAATCACAATCCCATGCTGCTGGGCCTGGGCAGGCGTTGTGACCTGCACCGGCTTGCCATCAAGGATAATTTCGCCGCTGTCTGCCGCGTGAATGCCCGCCAGGATATTGATTAACGTCGATTTCCCTGCGCCATTGTGACCAATCAGGCCGAGTACCTCCCCGGCGTGCAGAGTCAGGGAGACCTCTCGCAGCGCAGGTACGCCGTCAAACGCTTTGCTCAGACCCAGCAGTTGCAGTCGGGGAATGGGATCACTGCGCATCGGTTTGTCCCAATGTTTTTTGCGCGTCCGCCGCGTTTTCTTTGGTCACCACAATCGCAGGCACATAGGTCGCAGGCGGGAGATGGCGGTCGCCTGCCAGATATTTCGCCACGTTACGCACCGCCGTTTGTCCAATCAGGTAGGGCTGCTGCGCAACCACGGCGGTCGCACTGGATTGCGGATCTTTCACCAGCGTCACCACATCCGGGCTACCGTCAACCGCATAGGTTTTTATTTCACTGCGCCCTGCGGCATCCACCGCCTGCGTTGCACCAATCTGCGGTACGTCCCACGCCGCCCAAATCGCTTGCACCGACCCCTTCGGGTATTTATTTAGTAACTGGCTGATTTGTGCATAGGCATCCTGTACCGTATTTGGGATAACATCCCGTAATTCCGGCTGAATAATCTTAATTTTTGGATACCACTTTAATACCGCTTTTAATTGGTCATAACGCATGGCCACCACGGGCACACCGTAAAAACCATTAAAGACCAATATATTTCCCTCGCCACGTAAGTCATTCACCATTTTTAAGGCGAGTTGTTCGCCAATAAAAAAATTATCTGAGGTGGTAACGTTAATACTCGATGGGCTGGCGGTATCGACGGTAAACAGTGGAATATCTGCTTCACGTATTTTTTTCAGCCAGGGCTCCAGGACGGAAGCCGTGCCCAGGGTTTCAATAATCGCATCCGGCTTTTGCGCAATAAGCGTTTGAATCTGCGCGATTTGCTGACTCTCTTTACGCCCACCGTCAAGTGCTATCGGGATCCCGCCGAGGCGTTTCACCTCATCAATTTGGCCCTGATAGGCTTTGAGATCCCAATAGTGATCGGTTCCCGCAACCGTGATTCCAATCCGCTTCCCTGCCAGAGAAGGTATATTTTCTTCGGCACTGAATGCCGTATTAAGCGAGCTGAAAAAAAGTGTCGATGCGGTGAATAATAAGGTGAACCATTTTTTATAGGTTTTATTTCTTTTAACGCGCGTTGACGCAGTGAATGCCATAGTGCAAATCCCCGGAAATAAAGTCAGAAACGCCAAATTAGCACAGCGTTTTTTTTCGTCTAATGCTGATTTCAGCTAAGGGTTTAGCAAGGGTGTGAAATAGGCTATTCTGTGCGGTGTGAACACTGTTAAAGATTAATTTATGGCTGTGCAAAATAAACGTAAAAACGATCCGCAAGGACTGAAACGCCGTATCCTGGAAAGTGCCGTACAGGCCTTTGCTGAGTCAGGTATGCAAGGCGCCAGGCTGGAGCAAATTGCTGAGCTGGCAGACACCACCAAACGCATGGTGGTCTATCACTTTGGTAACAAAGAGAGCCTGTATATCGCCGTGTTAGAGGATGTGTATCAGCACATTCGTGAGCACGAAGTCGCACTGAATTTGGCCGTCCTGTCGCCCGAAGAGGCGATGGCGAAGCTGGTAGAAGCCAGTTTTGATTATCACGCCACGCATCCGGATTATATGCGGGTGATTTGCAGTGAAAACTTGTTACGCGGTCGCTATATTCGTCAATCTGCCCGCATTCGCAGTGTGAACCAAAGCGCACTGGAATTGCTGGATGACATTTTGCAGCGCGGACGCGATGCGGGTTGCTTTCGGGATGACGTCGCCACTGTCGATGTGCACCGCTTGATCAGCAGCATCTGCTTTCACCACGTCTCTAACCGTTACACCTTTAACACGCTGTTTGGTGACAACGCGCAAGATCGCGAACTGGTGGCGCAGAACCGGCATCTGGCTGTGACGGCCACCTTGCGTTACGTATCACAGTAATGCTGCGCCGGTGAGAACGTAGAAAGTAAAACGGAGGCTGACGCCTCCGTTATATTGCTTACTGCGCTTTGGGCTCGCCCATCGCTTTGATCTTTTTCGACAGCTCACGACGCTCTTTCGACAGGTCGGCATTTTTGATGATGTAGTCATCAACACGGTCTTCGTAGTCACTGCGCATACTGGCAATGATTTCCTGAATCGCTTCGATGCTCATGCCCGGTTTAATGTACTCACTCAGGTTGTCGAGCAGCAGAACACGCTTCTGGTTATCGCGGATTTTCTTTTCGTTATCGACGATCTCACGCTGCAGTTTGTTCTTCCGACGGAACATACGCACGAACTCCAGAACGTCCTGGAATGACTGCTTTGCATTTTCCATGTTGATACCTTTCATCAAAGCCTGAGTCATCAGGCAAACTAATCGTAGCCTTCAGCTTAACGGGTCTGTTACGCCAATGGCAATTTTCACAGCGAAATTCAGATTGGCGCTCATCATACGACGAAGCAGATCATTTGCCCATCGGAGACAGCGGGATCGGCTGAATTATCAGGATATTTTTGATCTCACCCCTAACGCCGCAATGCCAGACGAATCAAATCCGATAATCTTTCCAACTGCCGCGCCTGTTCCAGACTCAGCCAAACGTAGCCGTGAATCGGCGTTTCTACCAACGCATCACTGTTGGCCTCAGCGATCAGGTGGCGCAATTCGCTGACAATCGCCGAAAGCTCCGCATTGTTCGCCGCGATATTGTCCGTGTTGCCACTGAGAAGTGCCTCCGCGAGCGCATGAAAGGTTTGTCCTGTCATCTGCTGTGCGCGACGCAGTGCGGGCGCTTTAAGCATAATCAGGTGGCTTTCCCGTGATGACCACCAGGCATTGGTTTGCAGCTCCAGCGTACAGAGGATATTGCGAATCAAGGTTTGTATGGCTTCCAGCACCGATTTGGGAATGCGCGTTTCCTTACTGGCCGGGGCCAATAATGCACGCATTTTCACCACATCAGAGAGCAAACGCTGCAACGGTTTATTCAGTCGCGGCTGCTCTACCAGATTGGGCGAAAACCCCGCCTGCCAGACACGTGCCATCCCGCGCAGCGTTTCCGCCAGTTGAATACGCCAGTGCGTCCAGGCCTTTTGGGGCCAGATACTACTAAACAGCAGTGCCAGCAGCGAACCTAAAATCACATCGCCGACGCGCCACAGCGCAATTTCAATTTCCCCGGCCGGTGCCCCGACCACCACGCCCAGCGTGATACCAATCAGTAACGCCAAATAGGGCTGCTTGCCCAGCGTCAAATATCCGCTGATAAACATCACCAACAGGCACCATATCAGCATCGCCGGCAGTGAAATAAGCTCCAGTTTTAGCGCAATCAACCCGGAAAGCGAACCGCATAAGGTGCCGCTGATACGCTCCAGCGCACGCGGTAAGACATTCCCCCAGAATGAAATGGGCCCCATCACCACCACCAGCGTGATTAAGGGCCAGGTCCCCTCCGGGATAGCCAGGTGACGAACCAGTAAAAAGGTGAGCATAAAGGCCAGCGCAATGCGAATACCGTGCACTAAGCGATAGTGGCGGTAAACGCGAAAGGCTACCGCAGACAGCGGCTGATCAGGACGCAAAGGGTAACTCCAACAATAAAACACGGGGGAAACTATACCGTACTTCACCCAGCACTTTTTGACCCAAATATACATTTCCTAACATTCTTAACCCTGATTTACATATCTTGTCATTTTATGAAGAAGTAAAAGACCGTTATCCTGTTAAGAGATTGTTGTCCATTCTGGAACGTTTTGTTCTGCACCCTAACCTCAAGTGACAACCGCGCGTAGCCGTCTGACAGAGCAGCCCCGTTTGGGGTTTCAGGCACGCTTTGCGTTCATAAAATAATCTTAAGGAAGCATTATGCGCCAAAGACCGAAAACCCTGCCCGGCGTCAGCCGCCGTCAGGTATTGACCTGGTCGACTGCCGCCCTTGCTGCAAGCATTGGCGGTGTCGCTAACGCAGTGACGCTGAAAGGCCCCCCCGGATGGTCCCCCTTCTCCGACAATCCTCCTGAAACCGTTGAAAATCAGGGCTGGCTGTTTTTTACCGATGCCGAAGCCGCGACGGTTGAAGCGATTGTTGATCGCCTGATCCCCGCCGATGACTTGAGCGTAGGCGGCAAAGAGGCTGGCTGTGCCGTCTTTATTGACCGTCAACTGGAGGGTTTTTACGGCACCTATGAGCGTCTGTACATGGAAGGGCCTTTTGAAAAAGGCACACCTGCGCAAGGCGATCAGTCTCCTCTGGTGCCCCGCCAACGTTACCGTCTCGGGATTGCCGCGCTGAATGCTTTTGTACAACAACGTGAGCATAAAAATTTTGCACAGCTGACCGCTGAACAACAGGATCTGCTGCTGAAAGATCTGGAAGGCGGAAAAATTGCCCTTGATGGAATCGATTCCAAACTGTTCTTTGATCAGATCCTCGCCAATACCATGGAAGGCTTTTTCGCCGATCCGATTTATGGCGGCAACCGTGACATGGTCTCGTGGAAGATGCTGGGTTTTCCCGGCGCACGTTATGACTATCGCGACTATATCGAACGCCATAACGAAACGTTGAATTTGGAGCCGATCAGCATTAATGGCTCGCCACAATGGAAAACCAAGGCGTAATCATGACGAAGAAACTTCCAAAAACAGACGTCGTGGTCGTGGGCCTCGGCTGGGCGGGTTCCATTATTGCGTGGGAGCTGGCGCAAGAAGGCCTGAATGTGGTGGGCATTGAGCGTGGTCCGTGGCGTGACACCGCACGCGATTTCAACGTGGCTACCGTGACCGATGAGTTGCGCTATAACCAGCGCCAGGAACTGATGCTACGCACGCGACAAAACACCTGCACCATGCGTAACAACCCGTCCGAAACGGCGTTACCGATGCGCACCTGGGGCTCCTTTCACCCCGGTAATGGCATAGGTGGCGCGGGCAACCACTGGGCTGGCATCACCTTCCGCTTTCAGCCGGAAGAATTTAAGCTAAAAACCCATCTGACGGAAAAATATGGCAAAGCCGCCATGCCAGAAGAACTGGTGCTCCAGGACTGGGGCACCAGCTGGGAAGAGATGGAACCGCACTATATGGCGTTTGAGCGGCTGGCGGGCACCTCGGGCAAAGCCGGTAATTTGCACGGGACGCTGCAAGAGGGTGGCAACCCTTTTGAAGGTGCACGCTCGGGTGAGTACCCGACTGCACCGCTGCGTCAGCCTTATGGCCCCACGCTGTTCGCCGAAGCGGCTAAAAACATGGGCTATAAGCCGTTTGCCGTCCCCTCCTCACTGGTGTCAGAAGCCTACACTAACCCACTGGGTGTCACGATGGGCCCCTGCACCTTCTGCGGGTATTGTACCAATTACGGCTGTGCAAACTACTCGAAGGCCAGTGCCATCACCACCGTGTTGCCTGCTTTGATGCGGAAAGAGAACTTCACTGCACACACCAGTTGTGAAGTGTTAGAGGTGCTGAAAGACAGTACCGGCAAGCGTGCCACTGGCGTGACCTATATCGACTCCTCTGGCGATACCTGGGAACAACCCGCTGACCTGGTGATTGTCGCCGCGTTCACCTTCGAAAACGTTCGCCTGATGCTGCTTTCTGGCGTGGGAATCCCTTACGATCCTCTCACCAATCAGGGAACCACGGGGCGCAATTACGCCTACCAAACCGCCAATAACGTGCAATTGTTCTTTGATGACAAAAACTTCAATCCCTTTATCGGCGCCGGTGCCGTGGGCATGGGGATTGATGAGTTCAACAATGACAATTTTGACCACTCCGGGCTGGGCTTTTTCGGCGGCGGCAGCATTCGCGTGACCCCCATCGGGGCCGCGCCCATCAACAGCCGTCCTGTACCGCCAGGCACCCCAAAATGGGGCAGTGAGTGGAAACACGCCACCAAAAAACACTACCTCAGCACGATGTCGATTGGCTGTGAGGCCAGCAGCTATACCACGCGTACCAACTATTTGTCGTTAGATCCTAATTACAAAGATCCACTGGGCCGCCCACTGCTGCGTATTACGTTTGATTTTGCACAGAACGATCTGCGCATGGCGCAATATTGCACCGACAAAGTGGCCGAAATTGCGAAAGCCATGAATCCCGCGCAGATGGTGAAAAGCCCGCGAACCGGACACTGGAACAATAACAGTTATCAGTCTTCGCACGTGGTTGGCGGCTTTGTGATGGGCGCCAGCCCTGCCACCAGTTCCGTCAATAAGCACCTGCAAGTGTGGGATATGCCGAACCTGTTTGTGGTAGGTGCCTCCGCGTTTCCACAGAACCCCGGCTATAACCCAACCGGCACGGTAGGTGCTCTGGCCTATAAAGCGGCCTATGCCATCCGTACCCACTATCTGAAACGCCCTGGGGAGATGATTACCGCATGAAGACGCTAAAGAGTTTTGTATTAAGCGCGCTGGCGTTGACGGCAATCGGCCTTTCCCAGGCGCAAGCCCAGCCGGAATATGACCAAATCGCGCGTGGCCGTTACATCGCCACGCTGGGTGACTGCACCGCCTGTCATACGGCAGATCCGGCGAAACCTTTCGCCGGTGGCATAAAAATCAACACCCCCTTTGGCACCCTGGTCGGGGCAAATATTACCCCCGACAGGGAAACAGGGATTGGCCGCTGGACATTTGATGATTTCCAACGCGCCATGACAGAGGGTGTTGGGCACGATGGCAAGCGGCTGTATGGCGCCATGCCATTTACCGCTTATACCAAGGTATCGCGCAAAGATAATCAGGATCTGTGGGCATATCTGCAAACGCTGCAACCGGTACATCAGGAAATCAATAGCAATCAACTGCCCTTCCCGTTCAATGTTCGCACCAGCCTGCTGGCCTGGAACTGGTTGAACTTCGATAAAGGGGAATATGTGCCCGATAGCAGCAAATCTGCCGACTGGAATCGCGGTGCGTATCTGGTGGAAGGACTTGGGCACTGCGGTACCTGTCACACCCCGAAAAATGTGCTGGGCGGCGATAAAAGTGGCCAGTTCCTGCAGGGCGCCGTGGTTGAGGAGTGGTGGGCGCCGAATCTTACTCATGCCGAGCACACCGGACTGGGTAAATGGAGTGAAGCCGATATCGTTGCCTATCTGCGCACCGGCGTAAATCGCTTTGATATCGCCTCCGGGCCGATGGCTGATGCGGTTAAACACTCGACCCAGCACTGGACGGATGCCGATTTGAAAGCCGTTGCGACCTATCTGAAGCAGAGTGAACCGGCCAATGATGACAGGCCTGCGGCACTGGCGGCAGAAGACCGGCGCATGAAGATCGGCAGTCAAATCTACGAAGCGCGCTGTTCCGCTTGTCATGTCTCAAAAGGCCAGGGCGAGCAGGCGATTTTCCCACAGTTAGCCAATAATCCGCTGGTCAATGCGCCCAACGCCAGCTCATTGATGCATGTGGTGTTAGCCGGCAGTCGCGGTGTCGATACGGATGCGCGTCCAACCGCCCCCGCCATGCCCGCTTTTGCAGGGACGCTAAGCGACGATGAGATTGCAGATGTGCTGACCTATATTCGCAACAGCTGGGGTAATGCCGCATCACCGGTCAGTGCCAGTGATGTGAAAGAGATGCACGAAACGTTACGTAAATAACCGTTAGCCCCTCGCGTATGACGGCGAGGGGCCTTTTATCAGGCTTTTTGTACCTGTACCGCCATGAGAATATCCCACTCCTGCGTCTCGGTACCGTCATTTAAATAGTGATCAAAACAGGGCCCACCTGTCGGCACATAGCCCGTTGCCGGTAATTGCTGGAAAAAATCAATCCAGGGTTTCGCAAAATCCGTTCCCGATACATGTACCTGCTGCACCGCATAGTGGCCCGCGGGCAACGTGAATAACTGTGCCTCACTGCTCTCTGCGGGCAGCACGAAGCCATCCGGCACGCCAATCACCGTTTCAACCATTAACTCGTTGGCCGGTGTCACATTGGGATTGCCGTAGTATACCGCCATCCAGTCACCGGAAATCTCGTGCTTCTGCGTCCAGGCCACCAGCTGAGTGAACCCTTCTGCAACGGTGTTTTCCCAGGGCCCAGTCAGACGAAACCCCACTAACTGGCGCGCTTTACGCTGTTCGATTGTGATGCTCATCCTTGCTCCTCATCAGGTGAATTACAGTGTTAAGTGTAGATAGTCTTTGATACGCGTGACAATACCGCCCTGTTCCACCGCCTTGAGGGTGACAAGCGGATAGGTTGCCAGCGGTTGGTCATTGTCATAGAGCTCGATTTTGCCCACCGGCTGATGGGCCGCCAGCGGTGCTTGCAGGATAGGACGGTCGATGACGTACTTAGCTTTGATCTTCTGCATCTCATCTTTTGGGATCGCGAGGGTAATATCTTCACTTGCCCCCACGTCCACCTGATGGGGGTTGCCGTACCACACGGTTTCCTGACCAATGGCTTTGCCTTTGTGGAGCAACTGCACAGTATCAAAATGTGCCTGTCCCCACACCAGCAGCTTACGCGCTTCCACTTCGCGTCCCTTGCTGCTTTTGCCGCCCATGATCACCGCGATTAAGCGACGCTGACCATCGAGGCTGGAGGCAATAATGTTAAATCCTGCGCTTTCCGTATGACCGGTCTTTAATCCATCAATCTTTAAGGTTTTGTCCCACAACAATCCGTTACGATTTTGCTGCGTGATGCCGTTCCACGTCAGGCTTTTTTCACTGTACATCTGATAGAAATCGGGCTCCCCGGCGATAATGGCGCGCGACAGCATGGCCAAATCGCGTGCGGTCGTGTACTGGCCCGGCGCATCAAGACCATGCACGGTTTCAAAATGGGTGTTTTTCAGCCCCAGCTTTTGCACATAGTCATTCATTAATCCCACAAAGTTGGCCTGGCTGCCCGCCACATAATCCGCCAACGCAACACAGGCATCATTGCCTGAATCAATAATCACACCCCGACTGAGGTCGCGCACGGTGACCTTATCCCCAGGCTTGAGAAACATCAGCGAAGAGCCTTTGAAAACCGGATCGCCCGCCCCCCAGGCATCACGCCCGACGGTCACGACATCATCGCGTGTGATTTTGCCATGATCGATGGCGCGATCGACCACGTAGCCGGTCATTAGCTTGGTCAGACTGGCAGGATTGCGGCGTGCATCAGCATTGCCTTGCGTGAGAATTTGTCCTGTCGTCGCGTCCATTAAGACCCAGGAAGCCGCATCAATAACGGGCGGGTTCAGAGGATAAGTGAGATTAACGGGATCGGCGGTGGCCGCGAGACTCAGAAACAGAACAGAAAGGCATAAACGCTGACGCTGTTGCAAGGCTATATCCTCAATACATTGAAAAATCAGCCATTGTTGTACGGAAATGTGCGCGTCAGTGTATGAGCGAATTGCAAGGAAATGTGTAAGGTGCGCCGGGTTGGCGCACCGCAGAACATCAGGTGTGTAGCGTGTAAGCGAGGGTTATTTCAGCATTGAGCACCTGTGAGACCGGACAATTGGCTTTCGCGGCCTGAATGATGCCATCAAACTTCTGTTTATCCGCACCCGGCACCGTGACGTCACTGGTGAGCGCGATACGGGTAATCGCAAAGCCGTCACCTTTTTTCTCCAGCAGGACATCTGCCGTGGTAGCAATACTGTCGGCCGTGTACCCGCCCTGCTCTTTCAAAAACAGCGACAGCGCCATGGAAAAGCAGGCTGCGTGTGCCGCGCCAATCAATTCTTCAGGATTGGTACCAGGCTTGCCCTCAAAGCGGGTGCCAAAGCCATAGGGCTGTTCGCGCAACGCACCACTGCCTGTTGAAACGGTCCCCTCGCCTTTGATGTCCCCTTTCCAGTGTGCTGATCCTTTGTTGTGAATCGCCATCATGAACTCCTGTTTGGTTGCGGAAAGAATAAGTATAGAAGCCTGGCACGATTTTGCTGGTTTGGCGGTTCGGTGTACCCTGTACGCAAGATAAATCGGTAACGTATCAGGATGACTTGCGGTGAAAGAAAAAGCCCAGCCCACATATTTGTTTTACGACTTCGAAACTCGAGATTTAATACATTGATATTAAAGTACAAATTTAATCATCAACTTCACTTTTGTACTAATTTATGTACTCAGTAAAAACTCCAGTAAACAGCCATTTGGAAACCACAGTAATCTACTGAAAAGTATGAAAAAATATCCACTCAGGAAATTCAGATCACTTAAAATTCACAATCTTCACTTGGGAGATAGCCGATACTGAACTCTCGGGTCGCACTTTTTGTGTTGCCAACCTACATGGTGGGCAACTATGGTAGAAGTGAACTTGACTATTCGCGTAAGGTCAAAGTTACATAATCTGACTACTTTTATCTGCGATATAGATTATGCTAGAATCCCGCGCCCTCATTAATGTGGGGTTAAAGAATCTCAAAGGGAACTTTTGAGGTCTACAAAAGGAGGTCTTTATGTCAGAATTAGTCATGAAGATGTTTGGTTTAAGTGGTTTTGTTAAGGGCGGACAAGCCATGGCAGATCGCTTAAACAAGTCCGGTGTGAAGAACATAAAAGTTGTTGGTCGTGGTGCTGTAGTTGTTGATTCTGCTGCGGATCCTGAAAAAATAGAGCGACTGAGAAAGGCCGCACGGAAATTTATCGAACAGGATGCAAAAGCCGTAGCAGATGCAAAAGCCAACTCAAAGGATAGCGACGAATAACTAATGTTTGCATTACTAATCATACCGTTGCTCGTCAGTGGTTCACTGTTAGTTTCATCACCTCATAACATTAGACTTTTTTTCCGCTTGCACCGATACGATGGTCAACTTCTTTACATGAAGGTGGCCACGTATGGCTTTTATTCATGCCTTGCTGCTATCGTAGCAGCCTACACAATCAAATTTATCTGCCCCAGCTTAACTTTCGCTACATGGCTATCTCACCTCATCGATGGCAGCTCAGATCCAAAAGAAAACCGTATTACCTCTTGGCTAATACTTCTTTCGGTGACGACCGTAGGTCTTGCATGGCTATGGTTGCAATACTGTCGGCTTCGTCTCTACATTGCCGCATGGTTGATCACCCACGAAACAAAAGATGAAGAAAGCATCAACTTTTCCAAGCAAGTTATTAGGCTAAATGAGCTTGGAAGACTTCTCTCTGATGGTTCGCTTGGTCAGCTTTTTTTCGATTCCGCGACCGAAGACAGGCTTGTACTGGTGAGCCTAAAATGTAGAAAGGTCTATGTTGGCACAGTAAATATGATAAGCGAACCTAACGAAAAGCAAGGCCCAAACCTCGAAATTTCAATAAGTCCAATTATGTCGGGCTATCGGGATAAAGATACACTTAGAGTGCTTTTTTCTAACGATTATAATGACCTTGAAGAGGTTGATACCAGCGTGATTTTTCCACTTAGCGAAGTGTCGCACGCGTCATGGTTCAACATGGACATTCATGAACAAGTTGATAACAACCGTGAGCCTAAGCCAGTAACTAACAGAAAAGCTAAGCGAAAGTATGGAAGAAACAGAGTTTAACAGGTCATCAGAAATTATATCTATGCTTACTGACTGCATGAAAACTGGCGCGACAAAAACGGTAAAACGAGGTCTTGACAGGATGTTTTATGATTCAGACAGTTGCTAGGTGATTTGCGGTGACGCCCGGTATTGATGCTATGTTTTTTTAATCCCCTCGCGGATCTTCAGCCTTTTACGATCGCCATTTGGGCACCACCCCAACACTATGAAAAGCCTATGAAAAGAGGCTATTTTTAGCAGTTTGGTCACCACCCCGATCCCGGTATCACCAATGGCAAACTGTTTACCAAAGGTGACGCCGTTAACCAGCATCCATGCTGGTCACATGTCAGGAAGATGGCTATTGTTCGAGTTCCTCTAAAATTTCTCTCTGCTTGATGTTCCAAATACTGTCTTCTGGCATCTGAACGCGGACGGAAACGAACTGATCGGCAGGGATATCAATTGGCTTCCCCTCATCGATACCGTCAATGATGTTTCGGGCAAATGCAGGCGCATTTGGGTGTGTGCGATGGAAAGTTTCAACTATTACTGAGCCATCTGCATCAACACTGTAGTCCAGCCATATGAGCGGCTGTTTGTTACGGTCTTGCGGAATGTCAAAACCGCCATCTATCCCACCCCAGGCTGCGTCCGAATTAAGCCCAAACACGTTTTTAATGCGATAAACCCCGACGCCTTCCCGAATTACTGTTGCGCCTTCTGATTCTTCA